>NZ_JBBOTW010000001.1:590000-5022500 GCF_038050415.1 Bacillus sp. FSL M7-1020
GGCGTAGGAAATTTGAGAGGAGCTGTCCTTAGTACGAGAGGACCGGGATGGACGCACCGCTGGTGTACCAGTTGTTCTGCCAAGGGCATAGCTGGGTAGCTATGTGCGGAAGGGATAAGTGCTGAAAGCATCTAAGCATGAAGCCCCCCTCAAGATGAGATTTCCCATAGCGTAAGCTAGTAAGATCCCTGAAAGATGATCAGGTTGATAGGTTCGAGGTGGAAGCATGGTGACATGTGGAGCTGACGAATACTAATAGATCGAGGACTTAACCATATAATATGAAGCAATGTTATCTAGTTTTGAAAGAATATAAAAAACTTGTTGACTTTAAAAGTTAAATAAGTTACAATAATTCTTGTCTTAAATGAATACAGTCTGGTAATGATGGCAGAGAGGTCACACCCGTTCCCATACCGAACACGGAAGTTAAGCTCTCTAGCGCCGATGGTAGTTGGGACCTTGTCCCTGTGAGAGTAGGACGTTGCCAGGCAAATGGAGGATTAGCTCAGCTGGGAGAGCACCTGCCTTACAAGCAGGGGGTCGGCGGTTCGATCCCGTCATCCTCCACCATTTATGTCGGAGGGGTAGCGAAGTGGCTAAACGCGGCGGACTGTAAATCCGCTCCTTCGGGTTCGGCAGTTCGAATCTGCCCCCCTCCACCATTTCTTAATTATTGGGCTATAGCCAAGCGGTAAGGCAACGGACTTTGACTCCGTCATGCGCTGGTTCGAATCCAGCTAGCCCAGCCATTAAGAGCCATTAGCTCAGTTGGTAGAGCATCTGACTTTTAATCAGAGGGTCGAAGGTTCGAATCCTTCATGGCTCACCATTTTCAATAAAATATGCGGGTGTGGCGGAATTGGCAGACGCACTAGACTTAGGATCTAGCGCCTTTGGCGTGGGGGTTCGACTCCCTTCACCCGCACTTTTAATAAAATATCTCATAACATGTCTTGCGGAAGTAGTTCAGTGGTAGAATACAACCTTGCCAAGGTTGGGGTCGCGGGTTCGAATCCCGTCTTCCGCTCCAATTTTCAATATGACATGCCGGGGTGGCGGAACAGGCAGACGCACAGGACTTAAAATCCTGCGGTGGGTGACCACCGTGCGGGTTCGACCCCCGCCCTCGGCACCATATGCGCCCGTAGCTCAATTGGATAGAGCGTTTGACTACGGATCAAGAGGTTAGGGGTTCGACTCCTCTCGGGCGCGCTTTTATTAACGGGAAGTGGCTCAGCTTGGTAGAGCACCTGGTTTGGGACCAGGGGGTCGCAGGTTCAAATCCTGTCTTCCCGATTTTCCCAAAAACATGGGGCCTTAGCTCAGCTGGGAGAGCGCCTGCCTTGCACGCAGGAGGTCAGCGGTTCGATCCCGCTAGGCTCCACTTTATTTATTATATGTCTCGGAGGTATACCCAAGTTCGGCTGAAGGGATCGGTCTTGAAAACCGACAGGCGGTGAGAATCGCGCGGGGGTTCGAATCCCTCTACCTCCTCCATTTTCTTTTGAAATGGTTTAGCTACATATAATAATAAAATATTTATTTTCCTTCATGGAGGTATACCCAAGTTCGGCTGAAGGGATCGGTCTTGAAAACCGACAGGCGGCGAGAGTCGCGCGGGGGTTCGAATCCCTCTACCTCCTCCATTTTTAAAATATTATATTGTCGCGGGGTGGAGCAGTACGGTAGCTCGTCGGGCTCATAACCCGAAGGTCGCAGGTTCAAATCCTGTCCCCGCAACCAAATGGTCCCGTGGTGTAGTGGTTAACATGCCTGCCTGTCACGCAGGAGATCGCCGGTTCGACCCCGGTCGGGACCGCCATTTATGTTGGCTCGGTAGCTCAGTCGGTAGAGCAGAGGACTGAAAATCCTCGTGTCGGCGGTTCGATTCCGTCCCGAGCCACCATTTTTTTTATGCCGGCTTAGCTCAATTGGTAGAGCAACTGACTTGTAATCAGTAGGTTGGGGGTTCAAGTCCTCTAGCCGGCATCATTTAGGGGCATAGTTTAAAGGTAGAACTGAGGTCTCCAAAACCTCCAGTGTGGGTTCGATTCCTACTGCCCCTGTAAAGTATATGGGCCTATAGCTCAGCTGGTTAGAGCGCACGCCTGATAAGCGTGAGGTCGATGGTTCGAGTCCATTTAGGCCCACCATATATTTATTCCGCAGTAGCTCAGTGGTAGAGCTATCGGCTGTTAACCGATCGGTCGTAGGTTCGAGTCCTACCTGCGGAGCCATGGCCCGTTGGTCAAGTGGTTAAGACACCGCCCTTTCACGGCGGTAACACGGGTTCGAATCCCGTACGGGTCATAAAGAAAGAGTCAGCAATATGCTGGCTCTTTTTTATTGTGTATAATCCTCTTTTTTATCATCTTATTTTCCTCAAATAAATAAAGGGATTTAGGAAAAACTATGGTATGTATTAAAAGGAGGAGATAAAAAATGACGCAAGTTAGAGACTTTATGAGTACTCATATTGTACATTGTACACCGTTAGATAATGTATATGAGGCTGCTGTAAAAATGAAGGAAGAATCAGTTGGATTGATTCCTGTTCTTGAAAATGAACAAGTCGTTGGGCTTGTTACTGATCGAGATTTAGTTGTTCGAGGGATTGCTGAAAAACATCCTGGGTCTAATAAAATTACAAATGTAATGACGACAAACATTGTTTCGGTTTCTCCAGATGATTCTATTGAAAAAGCTACAGAATTAATGGCACAGTATCAAATTAGACGATTGCCAGTAGTTGAGGGCGGTCAACTTGTCGGGATGCTAGCATTAGGTGATTTAGCTATAAGAGAAGCGGCAGATGATCAAGCTGGGTTCGCTTTAAGTGAAATCTCGGAACGTACGGAATAAAGTTAAACTTTAATTAGTGAAAGTGTTATTGTCCGCAAATAGTGGGATAAATGATGGATAAAAATCAGATACATTATTCTAGTATATGTGGATTAAACTAATATATTAGCGTGATGTATCTGAGACATTATATAATAAGTACATAGTTAAGGTTTTCGACAGTTTATTTAAATTTTTCATTCCTAATTTTAAATAAGAGAAAAAGTGATATACTGATAGATATAAGTATTATGATAGGTTTTGAATATAACAATATTTATTTTTAGTGTTGTAATAATGAATTAATATTTCCTACGTAGATAAAGTGAAACTTTAATTATTGGGGGTTTTGTCCATCCGCCAATGATTATTCGTTGAACCAATCGGGCTTTTATCGGCAGTTTTATTTCCCACCTAACTTCCTCGCATTCACTGGATTTTGAGGTGGGCGTCTTACTGCCCGGCAAATAGCGGGATAAAAAGGGAAGGGGAATTATATGAGGGCTGTACAGGGCGATCCAAATTGGAATTTGGTTACAGATACATATATAGAACCAAATAATTTTGCTGAATTATTATCTTTACTTGTACCTTGTCACCCAAAAGGTGAAGGAAAAGAGCGAACTATATTAGCATGGAAAGAAAAAGAATTTTATAAAGAAGAAAATTTAGCAGCAGTTATCGTTTATGGAATGAATAGAGTAAAGAATTTACCACAGTTTCATAAAGATGAAATTCCAACCTTAGTACGTATTCTTCGTTTATGTCAAGAGATTGGTTGGTATGAAGAGGCAAATACTTTTATGGTAACACAAGGGCTAGCTGAATTTGTCCAAACTTCATTGGAATATGAAACATGGGATCTTTTGACACAAGCAGTTGCTTTAAACTATTTAGTTATTAAATATCGTGTCGGGGAATTAACAGATGGGGATGTAGAAATTTGGGATAGAGTTAAATTTAATGAGAAATGTATAACAAATTGTAAACATCTATTATCTCAAAAAGAAATATTAGAGTTTACATTCTTCTATATGTGTAAGAGGGCTAAAGGACAGTCAAAAGAGCAGCTGAATAGTGATATGATGAGTCTAGCGATGTATTGTAATACTTTTGTGTATGATTTATATAGACATGACTTGTTGCGAAAGTATCGTAAGTGTACAGATTTTCTATCATATTATGGACCTAGTCAAGTAGTTTTAGCTTGTCAAAGAGCTGTACTTTCTCAAATTTCAGATCGATTAGATCCACTAAAGACAACTCATGTAGATGATTATTTATATGTGATGAAAGAAATGATGGAACATATGACAATAGGTATAATGGATCGATATAACCATTTTATCGGAAAGTTATTATCATACGTGCCATTTTTCGAAATGATTCAAGTTCCACAGCATGCATATTATTGTGAAGAATTACTGTATATTTGTAAGGGCATTGAATATAAAGAGGAAATACTACGCAATTATATATTTATACAATTACATGATTGTTTACCATCATTCTTTAAACTATTTCTTAAAAATAAGCGTTATGCGACGATTCATGATATTCTTTTCTATTGGTGTGACGATGAACAAAGAATGGGTTTAGAGAAAAAATATAATCTTAGTTTTATTTATGAAAAATATGCTTGTGGCTAAACAGTATTTTACATATGAAAAATTAATATAAATTAAAAAGGATCTCAATGTTATGTGAGATCCTTTTTTGTTAGTAAAACAAGGAGAAAGTGATTAAGATGAGAAATAGCATTCCATATAGGAGAAGTTGTGCAGTATAACTTCCTTGTATACCAAAAAAAGTATTTAGTTTTCCGTATAAATTCAATATATATTTCATTGTGTTATCTTTGAAAGATTGGTACACAGTGTCTCCTCTTTCTAAGCTTCTTGTTCATGTTTTTTATTATTAGGGACATTAATGTATCTAGCTATGAATAATAAAACAGCCATAAAGAATACGGGAATTATAGTAGATAAATAAAAGCCATTACTAATAACATTTGTTATAAGGGCACTTAATAGAAAAATAGCATTATAAACATGGGCAACTTTTTGCTTTAGTCGCACTTGAAATGACTCCATCATAATTTCTAGAGCAACAAAAGCAATGATAATAGATAAAAATACAGTGTTTGTATTGTAAATTATTAAACAACAGATTAAACCTAAAAAGGCTAAGTATTCAATGAAGAGAGGTATATTGCGTGGCATACAATTTACCTAACTAAATACGGCAGTGGATTTACTGCATTTGTTTTTTCAAAATTCCATTCTCCATTATGTAATTCGAAATGGAGGTGTTGTCCGTATGAATGACCTGTGTTACCCATATGACCTAGTAATTGTCCAGTTTGTATTTGATCACCAGCTTGTACAGTGCGATCTTTCATATGAGCATAAACTGTTGTATATAATTTCCCGTTTATTTGATGGGCGATGAACACTACATTGCCATAACTAGCTGAATAATATGATTTAATAACTTTACCTGCAGCGGCAGCTTGAATGGAGACGTTACCTTGTGCTGCAATATCTATTCCATAATGCATTTGTTCCCAGCGTATATCAAAGGTTGAGCTGATTTTTCCTTGAGTAGGGAATTTGAAAACTGCTGGAATAGCTGAAGATTGAGCTGTTTGAGCTTGTGATTGCTGTTGATTTTGTACCACATAGTGTTTGGCCACATACCCGTATCCTGTGCCAAAACGAATTTTATACCAAGTTCCTACTGTTTCTACTACTTGTATCTGTGTACCGTTTTGTAAAGAACCAAGTAGAGTACCATTTGTGCTAGCATTGCTACGTACATTTAATTTAGGTGTTGCAACAGTATATTTCGTATCATTTTGAACTGTGATTCCTTTTACTAAGGGCTGCGAACCATTAGATACGAATGCTTTTTGTACATAACCTGTTTGACCGTTATGTGAAATTTTATACCATTCGCCTTGTTCTCCTTGAATAGTCACGAACTTACCATTTGGTAATACATCTAAAATGGAAGATTCTAAATTAGGTTCAGAGCGAACGTTCAATGCATTAGCATTGACGATGTATTGATTAGTAGATTGAAGTTTGTTTTTTTGCAGAATAGCATCTTTTTGTACATAGCCTACTTTATTATTAACAGATACTTTATACCAATCCTTCGTTGTTTTAAGTATGTTAACTTTCGTATTAAAGCGAATTGTATCAAGGGATGTGCTATTTGTATTATCTTCTTTATGTAAGGCTACTTGATCGACTTTGACATATCCAGTTTTGACATTAGATAATTGTTCAGCGTTTGCTTTTTGTACATTTGTTTCGCCCATAGAAGGAAGTAATGAGGCGATTGCGACAGTAGTTGCTGTTAGAGCTGTAGCTTTCATATTCATATAATAGAGACCTCCTCTAGTTGTATAGTTAGTTGTAATTTTATTATAGTATAAAGATATAATATAGTGGGTGTATTCACATAAATGTAATATGAAATCAATATAAAAATAAATTTTTTCAGGATAATGATTCCTTTTTGTGGAATTAATTGGGATTTTATTTTACGAAATAGAATAATAATTATTATATAACTCTGTAATTTCGTTGACAATTGAGAAAATTAAAACAGTTGATGATGTCTTATTAGGGTGTTATACTGACAGTGATAATTTTATAGTTTGCTAGGAGAGCTGGTGTTGCCAGCTGAGAGTAAGACCTTAAGTCTTTGATCCTTTTCATTACCTGATCTAGATTATGCTAGCGTAGGGAAGCAATTCGGACACTAATGATGAGTCCCCGTTTCTTTGCGTATAGAAACGGGGCTTTTTTATTTGAAAATTTTATATTGAAACCACTAGGGGTGCTTTTCGTGCTGAGAGAGGAATAATCCTTAACCCTTACAACACCTGATCTAGGTAATACTAGCGAAGGGAAGTGGAACAACGAATAAACTATAATTTTATTTGTTGTAACCACTTCTGATTATAGAAGTGGTTTTTTATTTAGATACATATATTGAAGGGGGAAATAGAAATGAAATTTTGTAATAGATTGTTAGAAACTGTACAACCAGTTTGGGAGATGAGTCATAATCATCCATTTGTAGTAGGGATGGGGGATGGCACGTTAGAAAAAGATAAGTTTCAGTATTACATTATTCAAGATTATTTATATTTGTTAGATTATGCAAAGCTATATGCCATCGGTGTTGTAAAGGCAACGAATCCACAAGTAATGGGAAAATTTGCTGAACAAATTGATGGAATATTAAATGGAGAAATGACGATCCATAAACAGTATGCAAAAAGGCTTGGAATTTCTATAGAGGAGATAGAATCAGCAAAACCATCTGCTAAAAATTTAGCTTATACAAATTACATGATGTCTGTATCTCAAAATGGCACACTTGCGGAATTAATAGCAGCACTTCTTCCATGTATGTGGAGTTATTGGGAAATTGGAAAGCGTTTAAATGATATTCCTGGAGCGAGAGATCATGAGTTCTTTGGTGAGTGGATTCAAGGATATAGTTCTGAAGAATACGGTAACCTTTGTATTTGGTTAATAGATTTATTAGATGAAATGGCAATTGGAAAGTCAGAGCGAGAGCTAGAAAGATTAGAGGAGATTTTCTTATATTCCAGTCGATTTGAATATTTATTCTGGGATATGTCCTATCGTAAGGAGATGTGGGGATTTGAGGAGCAAGAACATACTACAGTTTCATAATGTTTCTTTTCATTATGATGAGAAGCCAATCATCGATGAATTAAATACTTCTATACAAGAGAAAGAGTTTGTAAGCATTATTGGGCCAAGTGGCTGCGGGAAAAGTACTCTATTTCGCCTTATTACAGGCTTAGAAGAAGTTAGTACTGGACGGATAGAGCTGACAGAAACAAAAAGTCATCCTGTAGGGTATATGCCTCAAAAAGATATGCTCCTGCCGTGGAGAACAATTATTGAGAATGCTGCTTTGCCACTAGAATGTCAGGGTGTACAGAAGAAAGAAGCACAAGTAAAGGCAAAGGAACTGTTACATAAATTTGGTTTACAAGGATACGAGGGAAAATACCCGAAAGATTTATCTGGCGGTATGAGGCAGCGCGTATCTTTTATCCGAACATTATTAACAGGCGGAGAGATATTATTGCTAGATGAACCGTTTAGCGCATTGGACGCTTTAACGAAGGCATCTTTGCAAGAATGGTTGTTTGAACAATGGAAAGAGTGGGAAAAAACAATTTTATTTATCACTCATGATGTGGAAGAAGCGTTGTTTCTTTCGAATCGAATTTTAGTGGTGGAACAGCAGCCGATAACTACTTTGACTGAACGGATTGTGCCGCTTGATCATAACAGAACACGAAAAGATTTATATAAACCGGATGTGTTAGCGCTGAAAGATGAGCTTCTTAGTATGTTACAAAGGCAGGTACTCGTATGATGAACCGATTGAAAGAATTAGTTCCTGCCATTACACTTTCTAGCATTTTACTCGTTATGTGGGAAATAGGAGCAAGAATTGTAGATGAAATGTACATTTTACCGTCACCGTCAGCAATTGTAATGAAGATATGGGAACTAAAAGACATATTATTTACGGTTCATTTACCGGCAACGTTATACGTCGTTTTAATAGGTGTTGTTATTTCTATCGTATTAGGTGTAGGGCTAGCGATGTTAATGAATGCGAGTACATGGATGGAAAGGGCATTTTATCCATTATTAGTTGCCTCACAAACGATTCCTATTACAGCGCTTGCTCCGCTTTTCGTTTTATGGTTTGGATATACCCTCTGGAGTAAGGTTGTTGTTACAGTTTTAATTACGTTTTTCCCTATTGCGGTCAATACGTATGACGGACTGCGTAGTACGAAAAAAGAATGGGAGGAGCTCTTAGTTACATATGGAGCAACGAAGAAAGATGTTTTTCTTAAGTTAAAGTTACCGTCTGCTCTTCCTTATTTTTTTTCAGCTTTAAAAATTGCAGTTCCGCTTAGTGTAATTGGGGCAGCAATCGGTGAATGGCTCGGTGCACAAGCTGGGCTTGGTTATTTCAGTAAGAGAATGATGACACAGTTAGATGGAGCTGGTGTATTTGCACCCATTGTATTGTTATCATTATTAGCTATTTTCTTCGTCATACTTATTTCCATATTAGAAAAGAAATTCATTAGTTGGAGGAAGCATTCATGAAATTTTTAAAACGCATCTTTGTGTTTACATTATTAGTTGCAATGATTGCAGGATGTTCGAGTAATTCAGCATCAGATAAAAGTAAAAAAGAGAAAGAAATAACGGTTATGCTCGATTGGTACCCAAATGCGGTACATAGCTTTATTTATGCAGCAATTGAAAAAGGCTACTTTAAAGAAGAAGGAATAAAGGTAAATATAAAATTCCCTTCTAATCCAACTGATCCATTAACTTTAGCTGCAGCAGGGAAAGTGACAGTTGGTTTGTATTATCAGCCAGATGTTGTTATGGCCAGAGCAAATGAACAAATTCCAGTGAAATCAATTGGAGCTGTCGTACGTTCACCGTTAAATCATGTCGTATCGCTGAAATCAGCAGGTATTCAATCACCGAAAGATTTAGAAGGAAAAACAGTAGGATATTCTGGAACTCCTTTAAGTGAAGCATATTTAAAAACGATGATAAAAGAAGCTGGTGGTAATCCTGATACGGTGAAAGTAGTTGATGTTGGCTTTGATTTAGTACCAGCGTTAATTACGAAAAAAGTGGATGCTGTAACAGGAGCATACATTAACCATGAAGTACCTGTTATGCGTCATGAAGGCCATGAACCAGCGTACTTTAATCCAGCAGAATATGGTGTGCCGAATTATCATGAACTTGTTTTCGTAACAGGTGATAAAACGTTGAAAAAAGATAAAGAAGCATTGCAAGCCTTTTTACGTGGGGCAAAAAAAGGGTATGACTTTATGAAGAAAAGCCCTGATGAAGCATTAAATATTTTATTAGATCATCAAGAAAAAGAAAACTTCCCGCTTGTACCAGAAGTTGAAAAAGAAAGCATGAAAATTTTATTAGAGAAGATGGAAACGAAAGATGAGCCATTCTTATCAGATTCAAAAGAGTCATGGGAGAAACAAAACAAATGGTTGAAAGACAAAGGAATGACGAAAGAAATTGTTCCTGCCGATGAATTATTCGAAAACATTTTAAAGTAGGCGAATGAATATGAAAAATGAGCTCCATGTAATCTCAAATGGCCATATGCCATTCGAAGAGTTAGTGAATGTAGCGATGCAAATTGAGAGTGAGATTGATTATTTGCATATTCGTGAGCGTGAGAAAAGTACGAAGGAATTATATAAAGGGGTGGAAAGTCTTTTGAAAAAAGGCTTTCCAGCATCTAAGCTTGTTATAAATGATCGAATTGATATCGCCATTTTATTAAACATTCCGCGTGTTCAACTAGGATACCGAAGCGCAGATGTAAGGTTAGTGAAAGAAAAGTTTTCTTATTTGCATGTCGGTTATTCAGTACACTCGTTAGAGGAAGCGATAGTAGCATTTAAAAATGGAGCGGATTCACTCGTTTATGGTCATGTATTTCCGACAGATTGTAAAAAAGGTGTGCCAGCGAGAGGACTTGAAGAAATTTCAGACATTGCAAGCTGTTTATCTATACCGATTACAGCGATTGGAGGAATTACCCCAGAAAACACAGTAGATGTTCTTACTAACGGTGTAAGCGGTATAGCAGTTATGTCCGGAATTGTAAGTAGTAGTAACCCATATAGCAAAGCGAAATCTTATAAGGAATCAATAAGAAAGTGGGCGGAAAAACATGTGTGAGAAGTATGATGTAGCGATTATTGGCGGTGGTGTAATTGGTAGCTCAGTTGCACATTTTCTAGCAGAAAGAGGACATAAAGTAGCAATTATAGAGAAGCAAAAAATTGCATCAGAAGCTTCTAAAGCAGCTGCTGGCCTGCTTGGTGTTCAAGCAGAATGGGATGCGTATGACCCGCTATTTGAACTTGCTAGAGAAAGCCGAGCTATATTTCCACAACTTGCAACAGTTTTACGTGAAAAGACGGGTATTGATATTGGATATGAGGAGAAAGGGATATATCGTATTGCACAAAACGAAGATGAGAAGGAAAGAATTCTTCACATTATGGATTGGCAACAGAAAACAGGTGAAGATTCATATTTTCTAACGGGAGACCATTTACGGGAAAAAGAGCCATTTCTATCCGAATCCATTATAGGAGCGGTATATTATCCGAAAGATGGTCACGTTATTGCACCAGAGCTTACGAAAGCATTCGCGCATTCTGCATCAATTTCCGGTGCGGATATATATGAACAGACAGAAGTGTTTGATATTCGTATTGAAAATAATAAAGTGACTGGTATTGTTACGAGCGAAGGTATAATCACATGCGAAAAAGTGGTGATTGCCGGTGGCTCATGGAGCACGAAGTTACTAGGTCATTTTCACCGCGAATGGGGTACATATCCAGTTAAAGGAGAAGTAGTAGCGGTAAGAAGTAGAAAACCACTTTTAAAGGCACCTATTTTCCAAGAAAGATTTTATATTGCTCCAAAGCGCGGCGGACGTTACGTAATTGGAGCAACGATGAAGCCACATACGTTTAATAAAACTGTACAACCGGAAAGCATTACTTCTATATTAGAGCGTGCTTATACAATATTGCCAGCTTTAAAAGAAGCAGAGTGGGAAAGCGCATGGGCAGGATTAAGACCACAATCGAATCACGAAGCTCCTTATATGGGAGAACATGAAGAAATAAAAGGTTTATATGCTTGTACGGGCCATTATCGAAACGGCATTTTATTAAGCCCTGTTTCTGGTCAATATATGGCGGATTTAATAGAAGGAAAGCAGGAGAATCACTTGCTAGATTCATTGCTTTCTAAAACGGTTTAGAAAGGGGATGGAAGTTTGAATTTAAAAATTAATGGTAACCAAATTGAAGTACCAGAGAGTGTAAAAACAGTAGCTGAGTTACTTACACATTTAGAGTTAGATAACAGAATTGTTGTAGTAGAGCGTAATAAAGATATTTTACAAAAAGATGATCATACAGATACATCTGTTTTTGATGGAGACCAAATTGAGATTGTAACTTTCGTAGGAGGCGGTTGATTATGTTAAACATTGGACCATTGTCATTTCAGTCTAGACTTTTATTAGGAACAGGGAAATTCCCTGATTTTGACGTACAGCAAAAAGCAATTGACGCTTCTGAAGCTGAAATTTTAACGTTTGCAGTACGTCGTATGGATATATTTGATGCAAAGCAACCTAATTTATTAGAGAAGCTTGATGTGAAAAAATATACGTTATTACCAAATACAGCTGGAGCAAAAAATGCTGAAGAAGCTGTTCGTATTGCAAAATTAGCAAAAGCTTCAGGGCTTTGTGACATGATCAAAGTTGAAGTTATTGGTGATGATAGAACGTTGTTACCTGATCCAGTAGAAACGTTAAAGGCATCTGAAATGTTACTAGAAGAAGGGTTTATCGTACTTCCGTACACATCTGATGATGTTGTATTAGCACGTAAATTACAAGAACTAGGTGTGCATGCAATTATGCCAGGAGCATCACCAATCGGTTCAGGGCTTGGTATTGTAAATCCGTTAAATTTAAGCTTCATTATTGAACAAGCGACAGTACCGGTTATCGTTGATGCAGGTATTGGTAGCCCAGCTGATGCAGCGTTTGCGATGGAATTAGGAGCAGATGGTGTGTTATTAAATACGGCTGTATCAGGAGCAAAAGATCCTATTAAGATGGCATACGCAATGAAGTTAGGTATTGAGGCAGGTCGCATAGGCTTTGAAGCGGGGCGTATTGCACGTAAACGTTGTGCAACTGCAAGCAGTCCTTTAGAAGGAATGAGTGTAGTTGAATAATCGATATTCTCGCCAAGAACTATTTTCTCCAATTGGGGAAGAAGGACAGCAAAAGATAAGAGAAAAGCATGTGCTTATTATCGGCGCAGGCGCACTTGGTAGTGCAAATGCAGAAATGTTTGTAAGAGCTGGTGTTGGGAAGATAACAATTGTTGACCGTGATTATGTCGATTGGAGTAATTTACAAAGACAACAATTGTATGCAGAGAGCGACGTGAAAAATAATCTTCCGAAGGCTATAGCGGCTAAAAAGCGTTTAGAAGAGATTAATAGTGATGTAACAATAGAGGCCCTCGTTCAAGATGTAACAGCTGAGGAGCTAGAAGAACTTGTTACAAACGTTGATGTAATGATTGATGCGACTGATAATTTTGAAACACGTTTTATTGTGAATGATATAGCACAAAAATATTCTATTCCATGGATTTATGGTGCATGTGTAGGCAGTTACGGTCTTTCTTACACAATTCTTCCTAGTAAAACACCATGTTTATCATGTTTATTACAATCGATTCCGCTTGGCGGGGCGACATGTGATACAGCGGGTATTATATCACCTGCTGTATCTCTTGTCGTTTCTCATCAAGTAACAGAAGCTCTTAAACTGTTAGTAGAAGATTATAAATCACTTCGAGATGGACTTGTATCGTTTGATATGTGGAAGAATGAGTATTCCTGTATGAATGTGCAAAAACTTCGCAAACATAATTGTCCTTCGTGCGGAGAGAATGCATTATATCCGTATTTAAATAAAGAGAACACATCGAAAACAGCAGTTTTATGCGGGAGAAATACAGTTCAAATTAGACCACCTCATAAAGAAGAAATGGATTTTGAACAATATAAACAGCTACTAGAAGGCCGTGTGAATAATTTAAATGTAAATCCATATTTACTATCTTTCTCTGTTGAAGAAAAGAGGTTAGTTGCCTTCAAAGATGGCCGTGTACTTGTACATGGAACGAAAGATATAAGCGAAGCAAAGACGATTTATCATCGCTATTTTGGATAGAAAAGGATGAGTGAGATGGAAGTGAATCAAGCTTTAACAATTG
This sequence comes from Bacillus sp. FSL M7-1020, assembly GCF_038050415.1. NCBI lineage: Bacteria > Bacillati > Bacillota > Bacilli > Caryophanales > Bacillaceae > Bacillus > Bacillus sp. FSL M7-1020. The sequence goes on from NZ_JBBOTW010000001.1 coordinate 603,811, forward strand.
CAGGATCTGATAGCGGCGGTGGTGCTGGTATTCAAGCGGATTTAAAAACATTCCAAGAGCTTAGTGTGTATGGGATGACGGTTATTACGGCAATTACTGCTCAAAATACGCTTGGCGTTCAAGGGGTATATCCTGTTCCGTTAGAAGGTATTACGGAACAGCTGAATTCAATTGGTACGGATTTAACACCAGATGCAGTGAAACTAGGAATGTTATTTAGTAGTGAAATTATTCAAATTGTGGCAGAACAGATTAAGAAATTTGGTTGGAATAATATTGTGCTAGATCCTGTTATGATTGCAAAGGGCGGAGCATCATTATTACAGCAAGAAGCAGTTCAAGCATTAAAGGAATATTTATTACCAGTAGCAACAGTTATTACACCGAATGTTCCAGAAGCTGAAGTGTTAACTGGGATGGAGATTCATAATATAGAAGATAGTAAGAAAGCTGCGAAAGTATTGCACGAATTAGGTGCTAAATATGTGCTTATGAAGGGCGGACATGCGGAATATCAAGGTAATGAAGTAATTGATTTACTCTTTGATGGAGAAGAGTTTATTGAATTTAGAAGTGAACGAATTCCTTCGAAACAAACGCACGGAAGTGGCTGTACATTTGCTTCAGCGGTTACAGCTGGACTTGCGAAAGGATACTCAATGGACGAAGCAGTTCAAGAGGCAAAACGATTTATTAGTATAGCAATTGAAGAGCCATTGAATATTGGTAGTGGTCATGGACCGACGAATCATTTTGCGTATAAATTGAATAAAGCATAAGCATGAAGAATGAAAAGGCCAGTTTTACAACTGGCTTTTTTTGTTTACTTTTTCCAAATACAAGAGTAATATATCAGCCAGAATACATTTTTTGTAATACGCTGAGTCCAAATATATGGAGCGGAGGAACTAATTTTGTGCATCGTCACTTGGGGTGAATCTTTCAGTTTTGAAAGTAGGGCTACTCTCAAAGCCCGAATCCGACAGCTAACTTCGTAAGCGTTTTGAGAGAGGACGGTGCCATGATGGATACATCACTTCATCGATCCGATTAGTATAGGGGAATATCAATCTACGCTTGAATTCTTTTATGCTAAGGAGGATGAGGTACATGGAACTAACACTTATTTGTGTTGGAGAAAAAAACAAGGTAAAGAGTTTAAGAGAGCTAGTAGCATTTCAGCATGAGTTAATTATTTTTACAGCCAATGAAGAGATAGCGGCTGAAGTTAGAGATTATGGGTTTGAATCAGCTTATAGCTGTAATAAGGAGAAAGATTTTACTAGTATTTGCACACGAATTAAGAAGGTGATTTTACTAGGGGATGAGCTTCCAACAGTTAGTTTCTTCACAGAACACATTCGTTTTTCTTTTCAAGCACCTATTACTGTTGTTACAAGGAATAAACGATATCCAGCGAGGCTCTATGAAACAATTGGAGCTAAGTTTGTCGTGTTTACAAATTGTGATAATATTTCTTTTTTATTTTTTGAATAGGGCAGGGGAAGAAATGATGAAGGTACTATTACTTGGAGATATAGCAAATCGTTGGGCAGTATCGGTAGAGCGAGTTCAAGAATTGGTTCAGATTGATCCCCTTTTTCCAGGGCCATATATTATATTACCATCAAAAGATGCTTTGTATTTAGAGATGGATATTACCGAGTATGAGCAGCTACATGCAGAATTGACACAAGTTTATATTCGCGGGAGAAATTTACGTGCATTTTTACGTGGTAAATAAATTCTGAATGAAAACGAGAGCGAATGTTAAGTGTGCCTAAGTGGGGTGCTTATATACATTCGCTCTTTTTTTATATATAAAAGGTCATTTCTATGAAAAAGAAAGAAAAGACAAGAAAACAGATGAAAGAATATTAATAATACGTAATGTAAGCGTTTAAATAGCGTAATATTTTCTTATTTTAAGTAATTTACCTCTTTACAAGTGAAATATAGAGGAGTATATTTACTCTCATAAATCATTTATCAAATTTCCAAAAAAAACCTAAAATCGCTGAGTTCCAGAAATGGAGCGGGGGAACCAATTTTGTGCATCGTCACTTGGGGTGAATCTTTCAGTTTTGAAAGTAGGGCTACTCTTTAGGCCCGAATCCGACAGCTAACCTCGTAAGCGTTTAGAGAGGAGGTTTACTTTTTGTTGTTCATTTTTTGAACACTGAGTAGAGCTCAGTGTTCTTTTTTAATATTTTAATGGTAAATTTTAACATTTAAAGTGAGGGATTGTTATGTTAGATGTTGTGATGATCGGAATTTTTGTTGTATTAGTAGCATCGATGGCAAGTCTTGCAAGTTGGTCAGATAAAGTTGTGAAAGAAGGGAAGCAATCATGATGATTGCCTTATCGGTTATTGTTGCAGCGATTACGGTGTACTTAGTATACGCATTATTAAATCCAGAAAAGTTTTAATTAGGGGGAATCATTCATTATGATTTGGGTTGCAGTCATTATTACAATGCTCTTGTTTATTTTAGTAGCAAAGCCAACGGGGATTTATTTAGAGAAAGCCTTTCAAGGTAGCAAAATGCTAGATAAAGTATTCGGGCCTTTTGAGAAACTTATTTTTAAAATTACAGGTGTAAAAGGATACAATCAAACGTGGAAACAGTATGCATTATCATTAGTTCTACTCAACGGATTTATGATTGTCGTTGTATATTTCATTTTTAGATTACAAGGTGTATTGCCATTAAATCCAGCGCATATTGAAGGGATGGAGCCTACGCTCGCTTTTAATACAGCGATTAGTTTTATGGCTGATACAAACTTACAACATTACAGCGGTGAAAATGGTTTATCTTATTTATCACAATTAATCGGGATTACATTTTTAATGTTTGCGGCACCAGCAACGACGTTAGCGATTGTTATGGCTTTTATAAGAGGACTTGCTGGAAAAGAACTTGGCAACTTTTTCGTTGATTTTACGAGGGCGTTAACGAGAGTGTTTCTTCCTATCGCATTTATTGCAGCGTTAGTCTTTGTCGCACTTGGTGTACCACAAACGTTAGATGGGGCGGTTACAGCACAAACGATTGATGGAGCAAAACAAAGTATTTTACGAGGGCCTGTTGCATCATTCGTTTCTATTAAGGAACTTGGGAATAACGGCGGTGGATTTTTCGGGGCAAACTCTACACATCCTTTTGAAAATCCAGGACAAATGAGTAATATTTTGCAAATGATGCTTATGATGTTATTACCAACAGCACTTCCATTTACGTACGGACGAATGGTAGGAAATAAAAAACAAGGGCGTATCCTTTTCGTTTCACTATTCATGGTGTTTTTACTAGGATTTATAACGATTACGACATCTGAACTAAACGGGAATCCGGCATTAAATGGAATGGGTATCGAACATGTACAAGGAAGTACAGAAGGGAAAGAAGTACGATTTGGAACAGTATTCTCTTCACTATACGCAACAGTAACGACAGCTGCTGAAACAGGGGCCGTTAATACGATGCATGATACGTTAACGCCAATTGGCGGTTTAGTTCCACTCGTAAATATGATGTTGAATACAGTATACGGCGGTGTTGGAGCGGGCTTTATTAATATTATTATGTATGCAATTATTGCAGTCTTTATATCTGGATTAATGGTCGGAAGAACACCAGAGTTTTTAGGTAAAAAGATTGAAGGTAAGGAAATGAAATTAATTGCAGTAACGATTCTATTTCATCCATTACTTATCTTAGGATTTTCTGCATTAGCTCTTTCAACAAGTTTAGGAACGGATGCGATTTCTCATTCCGGTTTTCACGGTTTAACGCAAGTTGTATATGAATACACATCGTCAGCTGCGAATAATGGATCTGGATTTGAAGGATTAGCAGATAATACACCGTTTTGGAATATTACGACTGGTTTAGTTATGTTTTTAGGACGCTATTTCAGTTTAATTACGATGCTAGCTGTAGCAGCTTCATTGAAAGAGAAGACGGTAGTACCAGAAACAGTCGGAACGTTCCGTACGGATAATGGTTTATTTGGAGGAATCTTTATTGGAACGATTGTAATTGTTGGTGCATTAACATTTTTCCCGATGTTAGTACTTGGCCCAATTGCAGAATTTCTTACATTGAAGTAATGGAGGGTAAATAATGAGACCGGTAGTAGTAAAAGAAAAACAATTGAACGATTCACAAATACATGCTGTAGAAGATGAAGTTAGACAAGCGAAAACGTTGGATCGTGATATCGTGACGCATGCGATGAAACAATCCTTTGTGAAATTGAATCCGAAAGTAATGATAAAGAATCCGATTATGTTCATTGTGGAAATTGGGTTTATCATTACGTTCATTTTATCTTTTCTCCCAAGCAGTTCTAGTAGTGTACCAGGATGGTTTAATATAACAGTTTCTCTCATTCTATTATTTACAGTTTTATTTGCTAACTTTGCAGAAGCGTTAGCTGAAGGCCGTGGTAAAGCGCAAGCCGATTCTTTAAAACAATCGAAGAAAGATGTGTTTGCAAATGTCGTAAAAGAAAATGGAGACATTGTTCAAGTTTCAGCAACTGATCTGAGAAAAGGTGACGTTGTTATCGTAAAACAAGGGGAAATGATTCCAAATGATGGTGAAGTAATAAAAGGGTTAGCGTCTGTCGATGAATCTGCAATAACAGGAGAATCAGCCCCTGTTATAAAGGAAGCGGGTGGCGATTTTTGTTCCGTAACAGGCGGAACGATGGTCGTAAGTGATGAGATTACAATTGTTATTACAAGTAATCCTGGAGAATCATTTATTGATAAAATGATTTCATTAGTAGAAGGGGCTGCTCGTCAAAAAACGCCGAATGAGATTGCTTTAAATACAGTATTAACGAGTTTAACGCTTATTTTCTTAATCGTTGTTGTGACGTTGCCAATTTTCACGAATTATTTAGGGTTTCAAATTGATACAGCTGTACTTGTAGCATTGTTAGTTTGTTTAATTCCAACGACAATTGGTGGGTTATTATCGGCAATTGGTATAGCTGGGATGGACCGGGTGACAAAATTTAACGTGTTAGCGATGTCAGGGAAAGCAGTAGAAGCTGCGGGCGATATTAATACAATTATTTTAGATAAAACAGGTACGATTACTTTCGGGAACCGAATGGCACATACACTGCTTCCAGTAGGAAATGAAACGATTGAGCAAGTTGGAAAGTGGGCTGCTATTAGTTCTGTTTTAGATGAAACACCAGAAGGCCGATCTGTTATAGAATATGTGCAAACGAAATCTATATCATATAATCGAGAACTTGCAGAACAAGGGGAGTTCGTTCCGTTTAAAGCAGAAACAAGAATGAGTGGTGTCGATTTACAGGACGGAACGAAAGTGAGAAAAGGTGCTGTAGGTAGCGTGATTGAATGGGTTCGATCACAAGGTGGAAAGATTCCAAAAGATGTGAATCAAAAAGCAGATTTCATTTCAAAAGAGGGTGGAACACCACTTGTAGTGGCAGTAGATGATCGTATTTACGGTTTAATTTATTTAAAGGATACGGTAAAACCTGGTATGCGTGAGCGTTTTGAACAATTACGTCAGATGGGGATTAAAACGGTTATGTGTACAGGGGATAACCCATTAACAGCAGCAACAATTGCAAAAGAAGCAGGTGTAGATGAATTCGTTGCCGAGTGTAAACCAGAAGATAAAATTGCAGTTATTAAAGCAGAGCAAGATAAAGGGAAGCTTGTAGCGATGACAGGTGATGGTACAAATGATGCGCCGGCGTTAGCGCAAGCCGACGTTGGATTAGCGATGAATAGTGGTACGACAGCAGCGAAAGAAGCGGCGAACATGATTGATCTAGACTCGAATCCAACGAAAATTATTGAGGTTGTAGGAATTGGTAAGCAATTGTTAATGACGCGCGGGGCGTTAACAACGTTTAGTATTGCGAATGATATAGCAAAATATTTTGCAATTATTCCAGCGATGTTCACACTTGCGATTCCGCAAATGGAAGCATTGAACATTATGAAATTAACGTCACCACTGTCAGCAATTTTATCAGCATTAATATTTAACGCTGTTATTATTCCATTACTTATTCCATTAGCGATGAAAGGAATCGCATATAAACCGATGAGCTCTAATGCATTGCTTAGCAGAAACTTACTCATTTACGGGCTTGGCGGGGTTATCGTTCCGTTCATTGGAATTAAGGTAATTGATATGATTGTCGGCTTGTTCATATAAGGAAGAGGGGAAAAAGATGGCGAAGAAACAAAGTATACTATCACCAATTATTCGTATTACTTTTACATTTTTAGTTTTGTGCGGCCTCGTATACCCGCTTATTGTAACTGGTATTGCACAAGCGGTAATGAAGGATAATGCGGATGGAAGTCTTATATATAATGATAAGGATGAAATAGTTGGTTCGAAGTTAATCGGTCAAAATTTCACAGATCCACGTTATTTTCATGGACGTGTCTCTAGTATAGAATATAAAGCAGAAGCATCTGGTTCAAATAACTATGCACCGTCTAATCCAGATTTAGAGAAACGAGTAGAGAAAAGTATGGAAGACTGGAAGAAACAAAATCCAACCGTTCCAGTTACAGAAGTACCGATAGACTTAGTGACGAATTCAGGTTCAGGGCTTGATCCTGACATTAGTCCAAAGGCAGCGTCTGTGCAGGTAGATCGCATCTCTAAATTAACGAATATTCCGAAAGAAAAGTTAAATCAATTGATTAAGGAACAAACAGAAGGTGCTGCCCTCGGTTTATTTGGAGAAGATCGCGTAAACGTCTTAAAGTTAAACTTAGAATTACAGAAATTAATGAAATAGTAACAGTACTACCTCAATCTAACGGATTGAGGTAGTGTTGTTTCGCAAGAAGGGTTGTGAGTGTTTTGTATGCGGATGATTATAAACCGACGTTTCAAAGGCGAACGCCAGAGGAATATTTAGAATACATTCGTCAACAAAATCGTGGAAAATTAAAGCTATACGTAGGGGCTGCCCCAGGCGTAGGGAAAAGTTATAAAATGCTTTTTGATGCACGAGAGATGAAAAAAGACGGCATTGATATTGTAATTGGTTTAATTGAAACACATGGTAGAAAAGAGACGGAAGAAGCAATTGCTGATTTAGAAAAAGTTCCTTTAAAAGAAATAGAGTATAAAGGAAAAGTATTTTATGAACTTGATGTAGAAGGAATTATAAAGCGTGGCCCGCAAGTAGTTGTAGTGGATGAACTTGCACATAGTAACATTCCTGGGTCTAAAAATAAGAAGCGTTACATGGATGTGCAAGAATTGTTAGATGCCGGTATATCTGTATTATCTGCGTTTAATATTCAACATTTAGAAAGCGTTCATGACATTGTAGCTCAAATTACGAATGTAAAAGTACGGGAACGTATTCCAGATTTTATTTTACAAAAAGCAAATGAAATTCAGCTCGTTGATGCAACGCCTGAGGTATTAAGGAAGAGATTAATAGATGGAAAGATATATAAGGAAGAAAAAATTCAGCAGAGCTTACAAAATTTCTTTACGCTTAATAATCTAGGGGCACTTAGGGAATTATCACTTCGAGAAGTTGCTGATGATATGGACGAGAAAATTAGCCAAACAGTAATAGAACCAATTGGCGTAAAGGAAAAAATTCTCGTTTGTGTACAATACAGTTCAACAGCGGAGAAATTAATAAGACGGGGATGGCGCATGGCTGATCGGTTAAATGCTGAATTGTACGTATTAAACGTTGAGAGGGAAAATATAGATTCTATTTCAGCTGGAAAAAAGCAGACGATTGAAGAGTGGAAATCGTTAACCAATCAATTTGATGCGAGTTTTGTATTAGAAGAAGCAAAAGGAAGAAAACCAGCTGATGTTATTATCGAAGTTGCCCAGAGACTACAAGTAACACAAGTTTTACTCGGACAATCAGCGAGAACAAGATGGGAAGAAATACGAAAAGGTTCTATTGTAAATGAAATTATGAGACAAACAAAGTATATTGATATTCATATTGTTGCGGATCAAAGAGCTTAAATAGAGCCCACCTTTCGGGGGCTCTATTTTGCCTTTTGTGCGGTAGAGAAACGTAACATTTTTATTGCGTATAAAACTATAAGTAGAAATGTAACTGCTCCTATAAAGAAAATCCAAAAGTAATTTTGATTAAATAAAAGAAACCCACCTACAATAGGTCCTGTACCCATGCCAAAATAGCGAATGAAGTTGTACATACCGATAGCTGTTGCGCGTTCTTGTACGAATTCTTTCGTTAATAAAGTAGTGTGAGTTGGCATAGAAAGTCCCATGCTAAAACCGTATAAAGAGGTAACGATAATGACGGTTGGGATATTGTTGCTATATGCTAAAGAGAATAAAGTGATACATATAATATTGAAGAAACTAGTGATGAATAAAGCTTGCTTTGTTGTGAACTGTTTTTGCAAAAATTTGTAGCAATAACTTCCTAACATAATAGAAAGGGACATTGGTACAAACATAAGACCGATTTCACTTGCGTGTAGATGATATATATTTGTTAATATGCTAGGCAAAAAAACCAGGAAACAGAAATACATACAAAATTGAATAAAGCCAATAAGTGTAATAGAAAATCCAGTTTTATTTTTTAAGATAAGCCAGTAATTCTTTTTTACTTTAGGTTGTTTAATTACATTTGGTTTTGTTTCTGGAAGTAGTGAAATGTTTATAATTAATAAGATGATGCCAATTGTAGATAAAAACAGAAATACAGATAAGTGGCCGTGTATACTGCCGAGATAACCACCTATAAGAGGGCCGATCGCAGGTGCGAGAGCAAGTAACATTTGATAAAGGCTCATCGCTTCTCCGCGTTCTTTTCCTTCAAATAAATCACCGACAATCGTTGCTGCAACTACAGGTATAGCCGCTATTCCTATAGCTTGAACAGCTCTAAAAAATAGAAATAAGTAAATGTTTGGTGAGAAAGCACAACCAATTGAGCCGATTGTACTAATAATTAAACTAGGGATAAGGACAGATTTTCTTCCTTTTGTATCAATTAAAGGTCCGTATATGAGCTGCATAATCGCAAGAATGAATGTGAAAAGTGAAACGGTTAAACTTACAAGATAAAGAGAAGTATGAAACGAATTTTGAATCATCGGTAAGATCGGTGTGTAAATATTTTGAGCGAAGGAACTGAGTAAGGCACTCATACAGACAACATATAAAATGAAATTCAGTTTGGTTTTTTCCATAATGCTAACCTCCTTATTTTTAGTTTCCTAGGAAACTAAATTTATTTTAACATGATTTTCTCACTTGTAAAGATGGAGAAATGATTTTAAAATGGTATATAGTTAAATTGTTTCTTTGGAAACTTAGGAGGCGAATGGATTGGAACGTACAGCGAAACAAATGGAAATAATTTCGGATATTCGTACACTTTTTCATAAAAAAGAAGAGCATTTGAAAGAAAATAATGAGAAGTTTCTTCGTGAAACAGGTGTAAGTGGTATGTCTTTATCTGAGTTACATGTTATCGAGTGTATCGGACAAAATGGTCTCATGAATGTAACGGCTATTACGACAGAAATGGGAATGACGAAGGGCGCGATCTCTAAAATTTGTACAAAGTTATTTCAAAAGCAGTTCGTTGAGAAGATGCAAATGTTAGATAATCAAAAAGAAATTTTCTTCCGCTTAACGGAAAGAGGAAATGAAATATATAAAGCTCATGAAAAGTTGCATAAACAAGCGGAAGAAAAGTGGCTGTTACTTTTAGATGGATATACGAAAGAAGAGCAAGATTTTATTCAAAGGTTTATAAAGGATGTCTCTGATCATTTGGAAATATAATTGGAAGAAAAAATACTTTTTTCTCAAGCCTTTTGAATATAATTTCTGAAAGAACTCATATATAATAGAAAAAGATACTTAACATAGTGAATAATTAAAGAGTCAATATATATAGAGGAGAGAGTAACATGCTTGAAAATACGGGGTTAGTATTAGAAGGCGGCGGTATGCGTGGTGTATATACGGGCGGGATATTAGAATATTTTATGGAACAAGATTTATATTTTCCATATGTGATTGGTGTCTCGGCTGGTGCTTGTCATGCAGCGTCGTATCTTTCCAGACAAAGAAATAGAAATAAAACAGTCAATATTGATTATGCATCACATCCACAATATTTATCGTATAAAAACTTGTGGAAAAAACGTCAACTATTCGATATGGATTTCATTTTTCATGAAATTCCAGAAAAGCATGTGCCGTTTGATTTTGAAACATACTTCAATAGTCCAGAGCGTTTCCTTGTAGGGACAACAGATTGTGAAACAGGACAATCTATTTACTTTGAAAAAGAGGGAACGAATGATGATGCGCTAAATTTATTACAAGCATCTAGTTCATTACCTTTCATTGCACCAGTAGTAAATTACCGCGGTAAGCAATTGTTAGATGGCGGGATTTCTGATCCGATTCCAGTTCGTAAAGCGCAAGAAGACGGATTTAAAAAATCAGTCGTTATTTTAACGAGAAATCATGGTTACGCAAAGAAAAAATCAAAGTTTGGATGGGTTGCTGCGAAAGCTTATAAAAAATATCCGAACCTTGTTAACACGATGCTGAATCGTTATGAGGTGTATAACGAAACGCTGCACTACATTGAAAAAGAAGAGCAAGCGGGTAATTTATTTGTGATCCGCCCAGAAGTGCCACTTCAAGTAGATCGTATGGAAAAAGATACAGCAAAATTACAAAGTTTATATGAGCAAGGCTATGAGGATGCAAAGAGACAATTTGCAGATTTACAGGCGTTTTTGCAAAAATAAATATTAGGCTGCGGAGAAGAATTTCTCTGCAGTCTTTTTTATTAGTGGTTTCAATACCGAATGTTGGTTATACAAATTTTCGTAATATGGTATAATATGGATAAAGGTATGTAGAGAGGTGATACATATGGAAAATGTATATAAAGGACTTAGACATACTGGATTTACTATGTTGCTTATTTTTGGTGGTGTATTTTTATTTCGTTTGCTCATGCATGATGAAATGTTATTAGATCAGCTTATTGGTTTTAGTATAGGAATGGTAATGATTATTTCATCAGTGTTCATTCAAAAGTATAGTAAAGAATTACAGGTAAATGAGAAATATTAAAGGTTTCTAACCTCTTTTAATTAGTTTGGTCGTAGAGGAGGTTTTCATTTCTTCTATTATTTATGTATTTAATAATGGAATGGGAGAGCTGATGATAGCAATTTTCTTAGGTGTTATAGCAATAGCGAACGGTCTTCTGCTCCTTGCGTTGAAAGTAGTTCGTGTGATTGTTGCAAAAGGAAAGTAGCGCTATTTGCCCGTAAAAGCCTTCACTTTATTTACGCTTCTTTTTAATAAATGAAAAGGCTAAAGCAGCAATTAAAATACTGCCTTTAATGATATCTTGTGCATAATAAGGAACGTTCATCATTGTAAGGCCGTTTAATATGATCCCGATTAATACGGAACCAAGAAATGTTCCGATGACATTTGGTTTCTTAGCACCGAACATTGCATAACCGATATAGGCAGCGGCAACTGCATCCATTAATAATGGGGCGCCAGCTGAAACTTGTCCTGTGCCAACGCGGCTACATAGAATAATTCCGCCAATAGAGGCAAGTAAACCGCTAATCATATAGGCATATACACGGTAACGATCAGTAGGAATACCAGCTAGTCTAGCAGCTTCTCGATTCCCACCTGTCATATAAAAGAAACGACCGTACGTTGTTTTTTCTAAAAATACATATGCAATCAAAACGACAATAAGCATGATAATGACAGGGACTGGAATTCCTAAGACAGAACCTTGACCGATAAATAAAAAGGATGGAATAAAATGTCCTTTGGCACCAGACATTCCTTCATAAATAGAAGATCCTTTTGAAAATGTTAAGTGTAGTCCATTCACGATATACATAATACTTAATGTAGCTAGTAAATCTGGTAGTTTAATTCGGATAACGAGTAGTGCATTTAATAATCCAACTAATAGCCCACAAAGAATAGGAACAAGGAGTGTGACTAATAGTTCTTGTCGATATAAAACGAGACAGGAAGCGGCTGCAATGGTTGCTAAACTAGCGGTAGAGCCGACTGATAAATCAAACCCATCTACAATTAATGTAAAGGTAACACCAATTGCAAGTAACGTTACGATAGAAATGGAGCGTAAAATATCACTAATATTGTTGTACGTTAAAAAAGAATCGTTGACGATAGAGAAGAAAATTGTAACACCTATAATGATAGCAATCGTACTAAATTGATAAAAAAGATGAGTAGGTAAATATAGTTTCTTAGTTTTTGTTTTATGAACGAGATTCAATGGAATAACTCCCTTCAGATAAATGTAAAAGCTGTTCAGGAGATAGTTCGTTTGGTAAGTATTCACCTACAAATTCTCCGTTTGCCAGTATAAGAATGCGATCAGCGATATGTAGTGCTTCATCTTGTTCTCCTGTGAAGTAAATTACGGAACTCCCGTTTTCAGTAATGTTACGAATGAATTGAAAAATGTCTTGTTTTGCAGCTATGTCTACACCTTTAGTTGGCTCGTCTAAAAGAAAGAGATTCGGTTTGAATCCATGCCACTTTGCAATCGAGACTTTTTGTTGATTTCCACCGCTAAGTGAATGAATAAAGGCTTTTGGGTCATTCGGTGAAATGCTGAAAGAAGAAATTGCCGCAGTAGCATTATTTAATTCGGTTTGTTTTCGTCTCCAACCTGATTGGTGTAAATTCGTGTGGCTTATAATATCTTCCGAAAGAAATACGCCTTGTTTTCTTCTTTCTTCTGGTACAAGTGCGATTTTCGCTTTAATCGCATCTCGCGGTGTTTTAATCGTTATATTTTGACCGTTTATTTCTGCGTGATAAGTATGATGAGCACCAAATAACGTTTCAGCAAGTGTTGTTTTGCCACTGCCAATTAATCCGTATATCACAACAGTTTCACCTTTCCGTACGGTGAGAGAAAGGGGAGAATGGTTTTTGTGTAATGGAAGTTCTTGTACTTTAAAGAATTCTTCGTTCCCTCGTTTTGGTGCTGCATTAATAGGAAGTGTAAGTTGTTTTCCAGTCATCGATTCTACAATTTGTTGATCTGTAACCTTTGTAATCGCATCAGAAAGTGCGACTTTACCATTATGTAATACAGTTACATCATCCGCGAAATTTCGAATCTCTGATAAACGATGAGAAATTAAGATGATGCCAATTCCTTTTGATGTTAAATCTTTTAATAGTTGCCCGAAGGTTTCAATTTCTTTCGGTCCAAGAGAAGAAGTAGGCTCATCTAATAAAAGATAATTTGTATTGTTGGATAAAGCTCTTGCGATAAGAAGTAATTGTTTTTCATGTAATGAGCAGTTTGAAACATCTTCAAAAATATTTAAATCAGCCTGTACAGTTTGCAAATGTTGTTTAGCGAGTGCGACTAATTTTGACTTTGAAAATAGTACTTTATTTTGCATTGCTAAATGATCGATAAGTACATTTTCTAATACAGATAATCCCGGAATAAGTCCGTGGTCTACTTCTTGTGTTACGAAAGAAATACCGTGCTTTTTTGCATCGCGTGGCGAAGGAAAGGAAACAGACTGATTATCAATTTTTATATCGCCAGCAACTGGTTGAATTTCACCAGTTGCTATTTTCAGTAGAGTACTTTTCCCAGCACCGTTCATTCCTAGTAGGGCATGAACTTTTCCTTTTTGAATATGGATAGAAACATCTTCTAGAACAGGTGTAGCGGCATGATAAGAATGTGTAATGTTTTGAAGAGAGAATGTCATCATTTTTTCTCCTTCTCTAATTTTTTCATCCAAGGAGAATACGCATCTTTCGAGTCTCCCCAACCGTTTATATGTTTTGATAATTGATCCATTGTTATATTTTCTTTTGGTAAACTATTTTTCTTTACTAAATAAGGTTCTAGTGAATAAATATCTGGCGTTTGTTCACCGGCAATTTTTTTGTATAAGAATCGTACTTGAACTTTCCCTACTTCAGCTGGATCCGTTGCAGCCGTAGCAGACCAAGGTGAGTTTTCTTTTTGCATAAGTTGTAAATCTTCATTACTTAAGTCAATGCTGTATACTTTTATATCTGTACGACCAGCTTGTTCAAGTGCTTTAACAGCTCCTTTAGCAAACTCATCCCACGAAGCGAAAATGGCTTGTAAATCTCCTTCTTTCGGATATTTTTTTAGTAAAGCTTCTACTTGTGTTTGTGTATCAAGTGGTGTGTTATTACTAGCAGTACCGAATCGCGCAACTTCTTTTATATTTGGATACCGTTTATAAAAAGCATCAATGATAACGTTACGACGTTCCATTGGAGCAAATCCGCCAACCCATACGACTGCGATATTTCCTTGTCCATTCAAATCTTCTGCTAACGTTTTTAATGATTTCCATGCAAGACTATAGTCATCTTGATCAATAATCGTTACACCTGGTAAGCGTAGATCGTTATCAAACGCGACTACGGGAATGTTCGCCTGTAACGCTTTTTCTACCCCAGGTTTTAATGCTTCAGATCGGCCATGATCAATTAAAATACCATCCACTTTTGAATTAATAGCAGTATCTAAATTTGCAGCCATTTTTGCTAAATCGTTATCAGAATTGTAGACTTGTACACTACCGCCAAATAGCTCGACTTGTTTTTTGACGCCCTCAATATATTGAGAGGAAAAAGTTCCGATAGACATTTGCATAATTAATGCGATTTTTAATGGCTTTTTTATTTGCTTTGGAATTTCTGTTTGTAAATGATTTTCAACTGTTGTAGTTACTTTTTTCACCGTTTGTTGCTTTTGTGAAGAGATAGCATCTTGTTCATTTGTACAAGCCGTCAATGTAAGTAATAGAAAAATAAGTACGATGGAACACAATTTTTTCATAAAAAAATCCCTCCTAAACTAAGAAGAGAGGGGAGGGAGTGAAAATAAAAAACGCCTTTTCATATAGAAAAGACGTCTTATCATATTACTCTTATCTTTCAACACAACGTGTTGTAAGAATTAGCACCGTGCCCATAAATGGGTCGGTTGCCGGGCTTCGTAGGGCTCATCCCTCCACCTGCTCTTGATAAGACATCGAATATTTAACTATTTTGAATTATTCCATGATTCTGTACAGTTGTCAAATGTTTTTTGAAAATAAAAAATCCCTCAGAAAGAGGGATTTTAATGTGGTAAGAATATCAATTGATAAGCGAACAAGATTCCGAATACATACACAAGTGGGTGAACAGAACGGAATTTACCTTTTGCCACTTTCATAAGTGGGTATGAAATAAATCCAAGTGCGATACCTGTTGCGATACTTGATGTAAGTGGCATGCTTAAGATTACTAAGAATGCTGGGAATGCTTCATCAAATGAATCCCAATCGATGTGGCGAACTGAACCCATCATAAGACTACCAACGATAATTAGTGATGGTGCAGTAATAGCTGATACACCAGATACAGCGCTCACTAATGGTCCAAAGAAAGCTGCTAATGCGAATAGAACAGCTACTGTAACTGTTGTTAAACCAGTACGGCCACCAGCTGCAACACCAGCAGAAGATTCAATGTAAGCTGTTGATGGTGTTGTTCCGAACATAGAACCGATTGTTGCTGAGAATGAGTCAGATAGAAGAGCTCGTCCTGCTTTTGGAAGCTTTCCGTCTTTCATAAATCCACCTTGTTGCGCAACGCCAAGTAGTGTACCTGTTGTATCGAATAGTGTAACAAGGAAGAATGAGAATACAACGCCGTATAATCCGTAGTTAATTACATCAGATACAGCAGTAATTGGATTTGATACGATAATTCCTTCTGGTAATCCAGGCATTGATGTAACACCGTTTGAGAACGTTAATTGTCCTGTGAAGAAAGCGATAAGACCAGTTAATAGCATGCCGATAAATAGCGCACCATTTACATTTAAAGACATAAGGACAATTGTAATTCCAAGTCCAGCTAATGCTAGTAGAACTGGAGCAGAGTGAAGATCACCAAGTCCAACTAAGTTTGCATCGTTTTTTGTAACGATACCTGTTAAACGTAAACCGATAAAGGCGATAAATAGTCCGATACCAGCAGTAATTGCGTGTTTTAAGTTTTCAGGAATGGCTTCCATTAATTTTGTACGGAAAGATGTGAATGATAACAAAATTAAAATCATACCTGCTACGAATACAGCAGAGAATGCAATTGCGAAAGTCATGCCTTCATGAGCTTTTACAACAGAGTAAGAGAAGTAAGCATTTAATCCCATACCTGGTGCAATTGCGATTGGTAAGTTTGTAAAGATCGCCATAAATAATGTTCCGACAACAGCAGCGATAATTGTTGCTGTAAATGCTTGTTCAAATGGAACACCTGCATCCCCAAGGATGACAGGGTTTACGACAATGATATATGCCATTGTTAAGAAGGTAATAATACCTGCCATAATTTCAGTTTTAATAGAAGTTTTATGTTTTGAAAGGTTAAACATATAAACATCCTTTCTGTTTACGAATAATTTTCACAACAGTTATATATAATATTCGTTTTTTAACTATTTTGCAATAGTTTTGTATAAAAAGTTTACAACAATTCATATTTTGTGTCTTAAATTCGAATATTAATCGTAAAACTATGTGTGAATTGTAGTTTTTTATTGTGCACATGATAAGGAAAAGGAGCTGAAGGAAGTTATGCCACAGCAAAAAAGCTTTTTAACAATGCCAGCCCAACATCAAAATAAACAGCCTGGTATTGAATCATTAATGAATCCACTTCCGCAGTTTGAAGATCCCAATTATAAGGGAAGTGAAAAGTTAAAGGGGAAGAATGTGTTAATTACAGGGGGAGATAGCGGGATTGGACGAGCTGTTTCCATCGCTTTTGCAAAAGAGGGTGCAAATATTGCAATTGCTTATTTAGATGAGGAGGAGGATGCGAATGAGACGAAACAACGTGTTGAAAAAGAAGGTGTAAAGTGTGTATTACTACCGGGAGATTTAAGTAATGAACAACATTGTAAAGATATTGTGGAAGAGACTGTTTCGCAGTTAGGTGGTTTAAATATTGTTGTGAATAACGTCGCACAGCAATATCCGCAGCAAGGACTAGAATATATTACAGCAGAACAGCTAGAAAAAACATTCCGTATTAATATTTTTTCTTATTTTCACGTTACGAAAGCAGCACTTTCTCACTTCAAACAAGGGGATGTCATTATAAATACGGCGTCTATCGTTGCATATGAAGGAAATGAAACTTTAATTGATTATTCTGCAACGAAAGGAGCTATCGTTGCTTTTACAAGATCTCTCTCTCAATCGTTAGTGCAAAAAGGAATTCGTGTAAATGGTGTTGCGCCAGGCCCGATTTGGACACCTCTTATTCCATCGAGCTTTGGTGAGAAGAAAGTGTCACAGTTTGGAAGCAATGTTCCGATGCAAAGACCTGGTCAGCCATATGAATTAGCACCAGCATACGTATACTTAGCATCGGACGATTCATCTTATGTTACGGGGCAAATGATACATGTAAACGGAGGCGTTATCGTAAATGGATAGTTTTCATTTATAAGAGCAAAGTAAAGCTAATTGCATTTATTATGATGTTAGTGCTAGGGAGGATTTAGATGAAAAAAGTATTGTTTATCGTAATCCTATTTTTCTGCCTACCAGCTAGCGTTTTTGCTAATACAGATCATTTAATATTAGTTAATCTTACGACGAATCAGCTGTCTTTCTTTGAAGAAGGAAACTATACGAGAACGTTTCCGATAACGACTGGAAGAGATCGTACACCTACGCCAGAAGGTAATTTTTGTATTATAACTAAATATAAAAATAAAGAATACCATCGAAAAAAGATACGTGGTGGTGCACCAAACAACCCTCTCGGTACGAGGTGGCTTGGACTAGATAAAAAGGAATATGCGATTCACGGGACAAATCGGGAATGGACGATTGGAAGTAGGGAATCAAATGGTTGTATTCGCATGCATGACAAGGATATACAATGGTTATATGACCGAGTACAATTACAAACAAAAGTAATCATTTCTCGTTTTCATATGAGTCCGGAATATGAGGCAAATACACTTGGTTATCGTGTTGTGAGTTGGAATGGTCGTAAAGTAGAAGAAGAGCAAATAGGAATACTTACGTTAGTAGATCGCGCGGATATATATTGGCAAGAACCGAATGGGCAGTTAACAAAAGTGAAAACGGTATTGCCGAATGAAAGATATACGGTGTACTCAAAACGAAAAAATGGAATATATTATATAGGAAACAATTTGTATATTGTAGATGAAACAGGAGAAAAAATTCGTTACGAGCAAATTCCTACTTCGACTTTAAGTAATATATATAAACGGAAATACAATGTTCCGTAATAGCTACCGTTTTATAGGCGGTAGCTTATTTCTACTTGGAGTTTAACTGCAACTATTGTATTTTGCTGAATATAATACAATACAGATAGGGGGCGGTTACATTATGAAAAGCGAATTTGCATTTAAAGTTTTCTTAGTAACGACCTGTTTATTCATTGTGTATTTGTATGCGTTTCTCGTCTTTTCCTTTTATGTTCCATATGTTGATTTAATATTGTTCTTCGGATTTATTTGGGCTTTTGTAAAAGCAAGGGAAGGAGAAAAGAGTATATATAGGCGCATTACCCTATGTGGGACGGTTGTCCTCGTTATTTTGTACTTTTTTATCATGCATGATTTTTGGAGGGGAATGTAAAAAAGCATACGATTCATCGTATGCTTTTTATGTTTAATATTTTGGTTTAAATGTATGGCAACAAGTTTCTACACTCGTTGCTACAGAGCTTTCTAACGTCTCGTTTGTTAAAACCGCGCTTGTATACGAATCATTTTCAGTTTGACCAGCTTCATCTGCATCAGGCTGAACGATGATAGCACTTGCTTGACAAAAGTTACCTTGTCCCCAAAATGAGCAATTGGAAACAGAGCATTTTACTTCTGGCATAAAACCCCCTCCTTATACATTAGTGTGAGGTTTTACGCCCATTTCATGTGTAGAAGGAGTTTCCTTTTCTCGTTATTTCTTCGTTTGCTCAAGCCATTCTTTTAATTTGTCTTTCGATTGTTCGCCGCTAATACGGCTCACTTCTTTACCATCTTTAAAATGAATGATTGTTGGTGTACCTTGAATTTTATATTCATCCCAAGGAGCATCTAATTTTTCAATATCCATAACTTTCATATCAACATTCAAGTCTTTAGCCATCGGTACTACGACAGGAGATAATTTTTGGCAATGAACGCAAGATGTTTGATAAAAGTATACTGTTTCTTCTTTTTTCTCTTTTAAATTCTTTTGGAGATCTGAAAGAGAGATTTTATTTGTGTAGTAGTCAGCACCATCTGTTTGACTACCAGTAGCATTATCAATTTTTTGGCTAGTTGAAGCATTTTTTTCTTCCATTTGTGTGACAGCGAAAATTGCTACAAACAAGGCAATAATAATACCGCCAAATATAAGCATTTTTTTCATTCTTTCATCTCCTTATTTGTTTTTGATTACGATAAAGCTACAAACAGCGATTGTGATAAAGCCGATAAGTGCTAAAAACGGGATGGTCACAAAGCCGAACCAGTTTATGTATTCTCCCGTACAAGGTACGCGGCCGCAAGCTGCCCCAGCAGCTGAAAATGCTGCGATTTTTTGAATTGCATAGTGATATAAAGAAATACAAGCACCAATACTTGCGATTGGTAAAGAATAACTTGCAATGCGATAGTCTTTCTTTACTACAGCGATACCAAGCCATAAAACAAATGGATACATAAAAATACGCTGATACCAACAAAGGACACAAGGCTCAAATTTCATGATTTCGGAAAAGTATAGACTTCCTAATGTAGCAATAAATGAAGCTCCCCATGCAGTAAGTAAAGCATATTCTTGCTTTTTTTCTCGTCCCATATTTTATACCTCACTTATAATAGTTACATACTAAATTATAGTATGAAGTAGTAGGGAAAAGAAAGAAAAAATATGTTTATCAATAAAAGTTTTATAAGGAGAAACATTTATTGATATCAACATTTTAAAAAGCGCCATTCTCATAAAGAGAATAGCGCTATATTTTACATTTGAATTTGCTCTACTTCTTCTACATGTGACTTTTGAGATGCGTGGTCAATATATTGAAATAGGAGCTGCAATTGTTTATCAACTTCTGGTAGCTCTTTACTGTATTGATAAGCATGTAAAAAATGCTCAATACGCTTAGAAAATAATTGATCGTTCGTCTGAACCATGAGAACGAGTAATTTATCCCAATTACAGCAATACGTGTAATAGAGAGCTTTATCATAGTCGTTATATGTTTGCACTGTGTACCCTCCTTACCGAGAGTTATATATAGTGTGTGATAAGTAAGGAGAAATACACTTGAAAGAATTTGTTAAGAAAAAAAGTGAATGAAAAAAACGAGGTATTTCCTCGTTTTTTAAGCTTTTGGCATTGGCGTAGGTGTTGGTTTGCCATAGCCTTCTTTGTATTTATTGTCAATATAGTTACGAATTTCAAGCGTTGATTTTCCTTTTTGTTTCATCGTAGCTGATTTAACTGCGATTTCTAGGCAATTGACGCAAGTCGTTGCATGGGAATCCCAAACAACTTCACCATTCTTCTTAATTTCACGAATAAAGCAATTTTTATTGTTTTTATGTCCTACACTTTCACCGCAACCGCAGTAACATGGAATCCAATCTAATAGCTCTGCATTTTGTCCAGCGACAGTGTAAATGTCTTTCATTTGTGGATCAAGCTTGTCTAGGAAGGCAGGAAGTGTGTCGACTCCCTTTGTTTTTTCTTGAATGTCAGCTTGCTGCGTGTGCGATGCATGGTCATGCTCTTCTTTTGATTCAGATGATTTTTTTTCATTTGTATTAGTAGCTCCACATCCAGCAAGAATTAAACTCAGTACTGCAAGTAAAGAAAATACATATTTCTTCATACGCTTGTCCCCTTTACACATGTATTAATCAAATTGTATCAAATATCATGGTGTGTCGGGTGAAGATTCTTTCGACTTATTTTTGAAGCGCCACCGCAATGAATGGAATAGAAATAAGACTGGGATATAAGCGTATACAATATATAAACCAGCTTGAGACAGTACTGTATTCAATGTATTGATACTTTCGCGGTTTGTGAAATACAAGGATGAAATAAATATAGTTGCGATAAAAAATGGCAGTGTAATGTTAAATGGTATGCGAAAAGATTTCTTAGTAATGCAACAAGAAGACCAAATCGTTAAACAAAGGTTAGGTAAAATAATTAGATACCATAAGAAAATAATAATGTACTCAAACCTTTGGATAAAAGGAACCTTAATTATTTTTAGCATCGTTAATGTTGGCCAAATTGTATGATGTAGTTGCCCTTGGCTATAGTACATAAGGGACACAATCGCTAATATCACGTATAGAATGGTTGTAAAAGCAATACCGCTATGTGCCCATTTATTTAACGATTTTCCTTTTTTAATAAATGGATAAAAGATAAGGATTGCTTCAAATCCAAGAAATTCTAATGCAGATGCTTTCGCTGAAGTTAAAATGTCTAAAGGTGAATGAGCGAGAATTGGGAAAATGTTACGGACATGTGCGTATTTCATTGGGAAAACTAAGAAAAGTAGTACGAAAATCGGTATTATGACACCCCAAAAACATATTCCTGTTACAGAACGAAAGCCGCCTCTAATTATGTAATAAGTTACAAGTAAAAATAGTAAAGTTAATTTCCACGGTTTAATTGTAGGAAAGACCCAAACTTGAATGACTTCAATATATGTACGAAGAACAGTAAGACAAAATAATAGAAGGTATGCGGCAAAACATACGGAAAAAAATGTCCCAATCCACTTTCCAAAACATGTCGTATGAATATTCATTAAATCATTATCTTTTTCTAACATTTTAAGCATACAAAATAAAACGATATGAGTTGCAATACCAGCGATAATAAGAGAAATCCAAGCATCATAACCGGCATATTGCGCAATAATTCTTTGGTACCCTAACACACCTACTCCAATTTGAAGGGAGTGTAATAGAAGGAATGTGAAATAAGGGGAAACAGTATGTGTTTTATCTTGTTCAGCCATTATAGCACCTCCACTATTCTCCGATACCAGATTGCACGACATTGATTTGCACATGAACAGCAACGTCTACATTAGGGTACATTTCTTGAATTTGTTTTATAGTCCATTTTCTTGAATGACTACGAATTTCTTCTCGTATACCTATTGGATCAATTTTTTTTTCTTGGAATTGTTTTATTAATTCGTTTAAATGTTTCTCAAGCGTTTTTTCTACATGTTTTTTTACGTAAGTTACATTTTCGTTCTTAGATAAATCAAGCCAGTCGGGAGCATTTTTTATGAGTCCATTTAATTTTAAGTGAATGTTAACTTTCGGAATATCACCGTTTTGCGAAAGAGAACAAACACTTTTTCCAGATAAGTTTTGAGTAGCGATCAATCCTTTATGCTTACCTTGACGTATTGGAACTTCGTAGCGACCATTTTTCGTTGGATTAATAAGTAATTTTAATAAAAAAGATTTTTTTTTATCGGTGTACATAACCACTTTATCCTTTTTTAAAAAAGCGAGTCCTTTAATGGAAGCGGACTTGTCTTCATCAACTTTAATATAAGGAAGAAATGGATCGCATCCTGATGAATAAAAGTTATATAAAAAAATATTTAAAGCTGTCCGCGGGATTGTCTCGTTTTTTATATTTTGCTCCAGTAAATCAGATAGATAAAGTGATCCATTTGTTTTAACATGTTTAAGTAATTCTTCTGCTGAACCATCTACCAGTGCTAGCTGTACATCGCGGCCAATGTTAGGGTCACGTTGTAAGTTGTTAATAACATCTCCAATTCCACGTTCACCAAATGCTTTCCCAAATAGGACAACACGCATTTGACCTATAGCGATCGTATGTGGCGATTTTGCGTTTAGAAGGGACGATATTGTTTCAATTGTACCTGCATGAGTTGATTGAGTTTCTGGTTTCGATTGTACTCCTTTTGTGTAATCGGGATATAAAATTGTCCCGCGAAATTTTTTATCTTTCATTATATCGAATCCACCTACGTGAATCATTCGCTGTGTATCAACTATATTTGTTTCTGTACAACCAGATTGAAAAATTAAAATGATAATGGAAAAGCATAATAAAATATTTTTCATTTCTCTTCACCGTCACGTTTTTCTTTCGCTTTGTTTGGGTCATAGCGCCATTTCTTTTTTGGTCTTAGAAAAGAGGCACGCCCAGCAGTTTGACTAAACGGCAAACGAAGGAGTCCTTCTGCTGTCCCTAAACCGCGGAATGGATATAAAGGTAATAAATAAGGTGATCCGAGTGATTTAAGGCGAATTAAATGAGCTAATATGAATACAAATCCGACGATGAGACCAACGCCACCAAACGCTCCAGCTAAAATGATAAGAGGAAATCGTAATATCCGGATTGTAGAAGACATTTTTACTGTCGGTGTTGTAAAAGAAGCAAGCGCAGATAATGCAACCGCAATTAATAAAATCGTACTCGTTAAAGCAGCTTCAACAGATGCTTGCCCAATTACAATTCCTCCAACAATACCAATTGTTTGGCCGACTTTAGTCGGTAAGCGTGCTCCAGCTTCACGCAGTAATTCAATTGTAATTTCTAAAAAAAGAGCTTCCAAAACAGGTGGAAATGGTACATTGGCTCTAGAATAAATAATAGGGCCAAGTAAATCTGCAGGAATCATTTGATAATGATATGTTAATACAGCTGTGTAAATAGCTGAAGAAAATAGAGAGAAAGCTGCTCCAAAAAAACGAACTAATCTAAGAAATGAGCCTGCAATCCATGGTAAATAATAATCTTCTGGCGAGACGAAGAAATCAAGTAACGTCGCTGGTCCAGCTAATGCGTAAGGTGAACCGTCTGTTAAAATAACAACGCCTCCATTCAGTAATGCGTACACAGAGCGGTCTAGCCGCTCTGTAGGTAGTAAAACAGGGAAGGGTGAGTTACTATTATCGCTAATAAACTGTTCAATCATAGTTGCATCAAAAGGAACATCAAAGTCAACGTCTTGTAAGCGCTGCATTGCAGTATTGATGTGTTGTTCATTTGTAATGCCTTCGATGTAAGCAACTATAACCTTTGTTTTTGATATAGAGCCAACTATAACTTCTTTGAAAACTAATTGCTCTGTTACTATATTTCGGCGAAGTAAGTGTGTATTTGTATCAATATTTTCAACAAATCCGACTTTTGGACCGATTACACTATATTCATTTTCGGTATCGTTATATAATCGTGTACCTAAAACTGAACTTTCAGCACGAATAAGTGCATATTCTGCTGCTTGGGAATCGTTTGTTATCTGTATGAGTACATACCCAACTAATAATTTTTCACGAATATCATCAATAGAAGGACTGGTGATGATCCCTTCGAGTGTAACGATATTTGCTATGTCACTTATATTTTCAATGCGATCTAATTCTCTTTTTATAGGTGTTAAAATGAATCGATTAATGAGGAGTGATTCAGCTGTAGATTTATAATAAAACAAACATAGTGCCCCATCTTCTACGATGTTATAAGAAACGAAATCACTAGATTCTTTCATAGTGAGGATAAACTCTGGAATGGAACAGATTGTTTTTTTCTTCTTTTTAGACGATAAACGAAACAATTTCTCACCCCTTACTACATCATTTGTTTATGTTAGTTTTTGGGAAAGACGGGAATTTATACTTCAAAGTTGAAAGTTCATAAAGAAAAGGAAGAGCAGTGAATACCTCTTCCTTTTTTGCGTGTTAATTTGTTTGCTTCTCTTTAATAGACTTCACTAATTTAATCATCTCTGCTCGTATATCTTCTCTTTTAACATTTAATTTTTCCGTGATTTGTTTAATATCCATACCGTCTTTTTTCATTTTTAGTACATCATCAAGAGGGGTATTACTTTTTTGAGAGATGATTGTTAATACCGTGAGCTGACGTAAGCCGATATTATATTCTTTCATTTTTTGTTTTAGTCCATCTGGTGTGGATTTTTGCATCGTTGCTAATTGTTGCAGTAATGCTTTTTTTGTTTCCTTATTCATATGATGCTTTTTAAGCTTACTTGGATCTACACCGAAATGTTGTGCGGTTTTCTGCCAAGATTTATTTTGCTTATAGTAAGCTAAAACGTCCTTAGTTTCTTTTTTGCTGATTCTTGCAATGTGGGCAGCTTTCCAAATTTCATGTTTATTATAGCCGAGTTTTTCGAGCGACTGCATTTCTTCTTCTGAAATAGGTTTATGATGATGCATTGCAACTTCCTTTGGCGTGGTAGCAGAAGCAGGGAAGGTAGATACCCCGCATAATAATGCGGCCATAGTCATACTTACTGCGATTTTTTTGTACATGTAAACTCCTCCTAGATGGATAATGTGGAAAACTTTACACATATCATTTCCATAAAATGTGAAAAACTTGTGAACAAGCTAAGTTTTTTTATTCACAGTAGAAAAAGAAGTTTTTTATATGTTTTCCAACATAAAACATTGATTAATAGTGAAAAACTAGGTTATAATCGAAATTGAAAATCAATATCAATAACAAACTTATACATATAGATGAAAAATAAGGGAGAGAAAAATATGACTACATATACTTCCATCGCAAATGTTATTAAAGAAAGACGATCTGTTCGTACATTTACAGATAAAGCAGTAGACAAAGAATTATTAATTGAACTATTAAACGATGCAACGTGGGCACCAAATCATAAACACCGTGAGCCATGGAATTGTAAATTATACATTGGGGACGGCCGTAAGAAATTAGTAGATGCGGTATTAAACTCTTTCACAGAAGAAGAAAGAGCGAAACGCGGTAAAATTTTATCTGATCGTTTCTTAAGCACACCTGCACAAATCGTTGTATATATGAATGAAGATCCGCGTCAAATTCAGCGTGACGAAGATTACGCTGCAACATGCGCATTTATGCAAAACTTCCAATTGCTTGCTTGGGAACGCGGCTTAGGCTGTGTTTGGAAATCAGGTGGATTAAACTATAATCCATTATTTATAGAAGGAATCGGTTTAACAAGAGGCCAACGTATCGTTGGAATTCTTCATATTGGTTATTTCGAAAAAGCGCCAGAAGGAAAAGCTCGTACACCGATTACGGAGAAGATGGAGATTATTGAAGATTAATAGATGAGACATTCTCGTTTTTACGAGGGTGTCTTTTTATTATGCAATCAATCCTCATGAAAGCTTGTTCCCCATCATACACTTTCTTAAGGGAAAGTGTAAGGAGGGAAAATAATGAGAGCAAGTGACGATAAAGCACTGCAATATGCGATTGCGGAAATTACGGAAATTGCGACTGGATTTGGGCTTGATTTTTATCCGATGCGTTATGAAATATGTCCAGCGGAAATTATTTATACATTTGGTGCATATGGGATGCCGACAAGGTTTTCACATTGGAGTTTTGGAAAACAATTTTTCAGAATGAAATTACAATACGATTTAGGACTTAGTAAAATATACGAACTCGTTATTAACTCTGATCCATGTTACGCATTTTTATTGGATACGAACTCTTTAATCCAAAACAAATTAATTGTAGCACACGTTTTAGCACACTGTGACTTCTTCAAAAATAATATTCGTTTTTCAAATACGAAGCGGGATATGGTAGAGAGTATGGCCGCAACAGCGGACCGTGTGAAAGCGTATGAGCATAAGTACGGAAAGGCAGAGGTAGAAACATTTTTAGATGCCGTACTTGCCATTCAAGAGCATATTGATCCGTCGCTTATGCGTCCGAAACTTGCATGGGGTATTGATGATTTAGAAGAGGAAGAAGTGGAAAAGAAAAAAGCATCACAATACGATGATTTATGGAATTTAGATGATCGAAATAAAAAGAGGGAACGATCGAATATACGCAAAAAGAAGAAGATTCCACCGCAACCAGAGAAAGATTTACTACTCTTTATTGAAGAATATAGCCGTGAGCTTGAAGATTGGCAGCGAGACATATTAACGATGATGCGTGAGGAAATGTTATATTTCTGGCCACAGCTTGAAACAAAGATCATGAACGAAGGCTGGGCTTCCTACTGGCATCAACGTATACTGCGTGAAATGGACTTAACATCTGATGAAGCAATCGAATTCGCAAAATTAAATGCAGGTGTCGTTCAGCCATCAAAAACAAGCATTAACCCATACTACCTCGGTATTAAAATGTTTGAAGATATTGAAGAACGCTACAACAACCCGACAGAAGAAATGAAAAGGCGTGGTGTGAAGCCTGGTTCTGGTCGAGAGAAAATGTTTGAAGTACGCGAAATTGAATGGGACGTATCATTCCTAAGAAACTACTTAAATAAAGAACTCGTAATGAGAGAAGATATGTACTTATTCCAGCGCCAAGGAAAAGAATATAAAGTAATTGATAAAGAATGGGAACATGTACGTGATCAGCTCGTAAATATGCGGACAAATGGTGGATTCCCGTACTTAGTAGTAGAAGATGGAGACTACTTAAAGAACGGAGAATTATACATTAAACATAGTTACGAAGGAATCGAGCTCGATTTAAAATACTTAGAAAAAGTATTGCCATATCTTCATCAGTTGTGGGGAAGAACGGTGCATATGGAGTCCATTGTGGAGAGTAAGGGCGTTGTGTTTTCTTATGATGGGAAGATGGTGCATCGGAAATATGTGTGATGGAAAGAACGGACATAGCATGCTATGTCCGTTCTTTTTATTTGGAGCAAAGTTAAATATGCTATTCTTGAAGAAAGGGAGTTACATAGAGAAATGGAGCGATTCAAATGAGCAAAGTAGGGGTATGTAAGGTGGATATTACGCCACCTGTAGGTATTGATTTTGTCGGATATCATAGAGAGACAGGAATAAATAATATTGAAGAGCGTATTTACGGGACAATCTTTGTATTTGAAAAAGATGAAATGAAAACTGTGTTTATAAGTATTGATAATATTGGAATGTTAGTAGAGGCTACGAATTTTATTCGTGAGCAAGTAGCAAGTAGGCTTCATGTGCCATTTGAGCGAATAACGGTTGTTTATACTCATACGCATTCCGGTCCAGAAACGGTCGGTGATGATCCGCTAGTACAGTCGTATAAAACGCTTTTAGTAAATAATGTAGTACACGGTGCTGTTACTGCGAATAACAATTTGAAGCTATGTGAAGTTGGATGGAGTGTTACGACAGGTAATATTGGAGTAAACCGAAGAGAGAGAACATCTGATGGAAAAGCGAAGATGGGAACGAATATAGAGGGTGTTGTAGATAAGCGAATTGGGATGTTAGCAATAAGAGATGTTGAAACGAAGGAGTTATCTGGAGTTGTAATATTTTGTACTGCCCATCCGAACGTTTTAAAAGGTGATAGTGATGTATTGTCAGCAGATTATCCGGGGATGACGAGAGAGCTTCTTGAGAAAATAGTAAACTGCCCAGTTATTATTGTTCAAGGTGCTGCTGGAAATGTGAATGCGAAGTATCGCGGTTCAAGGGAAGCATTAAACCAAATGGCTTACATGCTTAGTGGACATGTATTAACGATGTTGCCAACAGTTACATATAGCCCAATTGTAAATGTAAGGACAGTTTCAAGTACTATGCAAATGAAGTTGAAGGATATTCCTGAAATTGATGAGATACAAAAAATGGCCCAACTAGCTGAGAAGCAGTGGGGTGTGAATGCGGATGAATGGCTTGCT
This sequence comes from Bacillus sp. FSL M7-1020, assembly GCF_038050415.1. Classification (NCBI taxonomy): domain Bacteria; kingdom Bacillati; phylum Bacillota; class Bacilli; order Caryophanales; family Bacillaceae; genus Bacillus; species Bacillus sp. FSL M7-1020. Next base: position 632,668 of record NZ_JBBOTW010000001.1, read on the forward strand.
ATCGTTTTAGAGAAATATGAGCAAGGTATGCGGCGGTTAAGTATTGATTTAGAAGTGCAACTGTTTCAAGTTAATGATGGGATTTTCTCTGGCATACCGATGGAACCTTTTTCAGAAACTGCCCTAGAAATGAAAGAGATTCTTCAAAATGAATTAGCTTTCTTTGGTGGATATATGAATGGATATATTGGTTATTTACCAACGAAGGAAGAATTCTCATATGGTGGGTATGAAGTGGAATTAAGCCCTGTTGTGTATGGACCGGTTACGAATTTATTGATGCCACCGGAGGAGAATACTGCGGAGTTGGTTGTGAAGAGAGTTATGGAATTATATAACGCGTAAAAAATATATTCAGTAGAATAAAATTTAAAGAAATTCATGATTTTTAATACAGCTATAGAAAAACGAATCCATTTTGAAGAAGATGAATCAAAATGGATTCGTTTTTTGTTTACCAGACAGGTCGTATATTTGATGATAATTTCTCTGTATTTTCTTTAGTAACGAATGTTGTCAAATCTTCTTTTAGCATTTGCATTCGTTCTGTACCTATGTTTTCAATCCATCGCTGCTCTATTTCAGCTACTATTTCTTCTTTTGCCTTCATTACTGCTAAACCACGTTCGGTTAAAACAATGATTTTACCCCTTTTATCAGTAGGGTGTGTTTTACGTGTAACGTAGCCACTATTCTCAAGAGAATCCACCATTTTACTTACAGCTTGTTTGGAAACCCCTAAATATTCAGCTAGTTCTATACCAGTTGCCCCATTAGGGAGGATGCGTTTGAACATAAAACCATGTGCTGGCCTAATATCTTCAAATCCTAATTCACTTAATTTGTCATGTAGCTCAGTAATTAATGTGCTAAATGATAATGATAAAAGCGATGTAAGATCTAACTCGTTAAATGTTTGATCCATATATATAACCTCCGCACTTGTAGTCAATTAAGTTGACTATATGTAATGCTTATTGTACTATACATAATAAAGTCAATCAAATTGACTATATTATGTTGGTAGAACAAATAATGATTTATATAATATAGAATCGATGGAGGTTTCACATGGTTAATATCGTTAAAATTAGAGGGAGTGTATTTGCACCGTATGTTTCGCTGAAACCTATTCAGGATCCTGCAACGGGAAGAGTTTTTGAATATGCTGGAGATGCACGTGAGTTTACACCATACGCTGTGAATACAAAGCGTTCAAGATTAGAACAAGAAGTGAATATTGATTTTTATAAAAGAGAAATTTTCACATATGCAGATGCTTGTATCGTCACTGTGAAAATTACAAATCCAGATGGCTCAATTGAGTATCAAAAAGGAGAAACAAGTACAGAAAACATTGTATGTACAAATATTGTATGGAGTGAAGATGAAGTTTCGTTTGAAATGAGAGCAAGTGCAAGCAATCCGTTAAATGCGGCAGCACCTGCAGCTGATTATTTTTTGACTATACGAGTTAATGAACGTGGCGCTGTGCACGTTGAAGGTTTACATGATGGTTTCCCTTGCTATGAATTTTATAAACAAGTAGATTTTGGTTCGTTTGAATTGATATACACACATGATTTCAGAAAAACGGATGATACCCCAGCAGCACTAGCTGGAGAGATGGAATATAGCTTTAAAACGATAATCTAGCTGTAAATATAGCGCTATTTTTCAGAAGGAAGTAGTAAGCGTAAAAGAGAAAGCTATTGATTATGGGAGCGATATTGTGATCTGTTTTACTCAATATTATGCAGTATCTAAAATAAAATTATAGAGGTGTATCTTATGACTAATATCGTAAAAATTAGAGCGAGTGTATTTATTCCAATGCCTTGGACGGAAGCTAAGAAGGATATGGAAACAGGAAAAGCAATCCAATTCGAAGGTGATTCACGTGAATTTACACCACATACGGTAAATACTATGCGCTCTAGAGTTGAGCAAGAGGTTGTAGTGGATTTTTATAAAGAAGAAGTGTTTTCATATGCAAATACGGGTATTACGACAGAGAAGGTTACAAATCCAGATGGTTCTGTGAGTAAAAGAACAGGGAAAGCAAGTACAGAAAATATTGTGTGCACTGATATCACATGGAATTCTGAAGGTGTGCAATTCAAAATGAGTGCGAGTGCAAGTAATCCATTAAATGTATATGCACCTCCTGTGGATTATGTATTAAATGTATGTGTGAAACAGGATGGTAGTATTGATATTCAAGGAGAGCATGATGGATTCCCTTGTTTTGAATTTTATAAGCAAGTAGATTTCGGTTCATTTGAAAAAATATATACACATGATTTTAGAGAAACTGGTGATACAGCTGCAGCGTTAGGTGGCGATATGGATTATCTTTTTACAAAGAGTTTATAAGGAATAAGGTAGAGTAGACCACTTAACCGCTAGAAGGCTGAGAAACAAACATCCCCCTTTACAATATACCCTAAAGGGTATATGATGTTATACAAGGTTATAAAGTAATATATAATATAGCTATAATTACGGAGGTGGTCTACAGTGGAATACAATCAAGATATGAAAAATAGATTAAAACGTATTGAAGGCCAAGTGCGCGGTGTGCTTCGTATGATGGAAGAAGGAAAAGATTGCCGAGAGGTTATTACACAGTTAACGGCATCTCGTTCTGCATTAGATCGTACAATTGGATTAGTTGTTGGAACAAATTTAGAGCAATGTTTGCGTGAACAGTTTGAAAGTGGCAATGGTTCAAATGAAGAGTTAATTAAAGAAGCCGTTCAATTACTTGTAAAAAGCCGATAATCTGTCAAACATAAGTGTTGACAGATTTTCAAAAACGTTTTAATATACCCCTACAGGTATAAGTGTGTGAAATATGGAGGAATCGATAATGAGTATAAAAGTGGATATGAGTTTAGATTGTAAAGGTTTGGCTTGTCCGATGCCTATTGTAAAGACGAAGAAGGCGATGGAAGGATTGGCATCAGGGCAAGTGATTGAAATTGAGGCAACAGATAAAGGATCTACGGTAGATATACAAAGTTGGGCGAATAAAATAGGGCATCAATATATCGGGACGAAACACGAGGGTGCTATATTGATGCATTATGTGAGGAAAGCGCATGAACATGAAGTGAATGAAGTTGTGAAATATCCTCATACAATTACGAATGCGGAATTACAGGATATATTATCTCACGGAGAAGAGTGCATTGTATTAGATGTTCGCGAAGCAGCAGAATTTGCTTTTGGTCATATTCCATCTGCTATTTCGGTGCCACTAGGTGAACTAGACAGTACATCGTTAGATCAGACGAAGCAAATTTATGTTGTTTGCCGAACTGGTAACCGCAGTGATGTAGCTTGCCAAATGTTGAAAGAGAAAGGTTTTTCAAATGTGAAAAATGTCATTCCTGGTATGTTAGGGTGGAAAGGGAATATAGAGAAGTAAATTTTTTTTGAACGAAAATATACCTATGGGGGTAATAAAATGAATGTTAAACCGTTACAAGCAAAAGATGTCGCAGAGAAAGTTTTATTCGGAGAGTTATTCATTTTAGATGTTCGTAATGAGACGGATTATGAAGATTGGAAAATTGAAGGGAAACAAGTTTCTTCTATTAATAAACCTTATTTTGACTTGTTAGATGGTGTAGACCATATTGTAGATGAATTACCGAGAGAGAAAGAGATTTTAGTCGTATGTGCAAAAGAAGGTTCTTCGCAGTTTGTCGCGGAGCAATTGTTGGATGCTGGCTTCAACGATGTTTCCTATTTAGCTGGTGGGATGAAAGCTTGGAGTGAATATGTAAAGCCGCTCAAAGTAGGAGATGTACAGGGCGGAGGGAGTATATATCAATTTAATCGTCTTGGAAAAGGCTGTTTATCTTATATGGTCGTTTCTAACGGTGAAGCAGCAGTTATTGATGCAGTAAGAACGATTGAATCATATGAGGAGTTTGCGGAAGAGCATGGAGTTACTATTACGAATGTAATGGATACACATTTACATGCAGACCATATTTCTGGCGGTCGTAAGTTAGCTGAAAAAGTAGGTGGTACGTATTGGTTACCTCCAAAAGATGCGGAGGAAGTCGTTTTCTTATACGAACCACTTGTAGAAGGATCTGTTATTACGGTAGGGGGTACCAAAATCGAAATTGATGCGCTATACTCACCAGGGCATACGATTGGGAGTACATCATTTATTGTAGATAATTCCTATTTATTATCGGGCGATATTTTATTTGTAGATTCAATCGGGCGTCCAGATCTTGCTGGTAAGGCTGAAGATTGGGTGAGCGATTTACGAAATACATTATATAAGCGCTATAAGGAATTATCTCAAGAGTTAATTGTTTTACCAGCTCATTATTCAAAAATAAGTGAAATGGATGAAAATGGGGTTGTGAGTGCTAATTTAAAACAATTGTTTGAAGTGAATGCAGGGTTAAATATGAAAGATGAGAATGAGTTTCGCAAAATTGTAACGGAGAATCTACCACCTCAGCCGAATGCTTATCAAGAAATTCGTCAAACGAATATGGGGAAAATTCATCCGAGTGTGGAAGAAGAACGTGAAATGGAGATTGGTCCAAACCGCTGTGCAGTTCATAATTAATAACAAATTGGAGGAATAGATGATGAATATAAAACAAGTTTTAGATGCGAAAGATTTAGCATGTCCAATGCCAATTGTAAGAACGAAAAGAGCGATGGATACTTTACAATCGGGCGAAGTGTTAGAAGTACATGTAACGGATAAAGGGTCAATTAAGGATATTCCAGCGTGGGCAAACAAAACTGGTCATGACATCGTAAAGCATGCAGAAGAAAGCGATGTACTAAAGTTTTGGATTAAGAAGGCGTAGTAAAGAAATAATTTTATAAATGTAGAGGGGGAGTTATATGAACACAATAGTAAGTACGCTTTTCGTTGTATTGGCTGCATGGTTTGTTATTTTACGGTTCTTACCGGTGAAAGGTGTTCAAAATATAAATGGAAAAGAATTAAAAAGTATAGTGGGAAAACAGGGGAAGTACTTTATCGATGTTCGTACAGTAGGCGAATATAGAGGGAACCATATGAAGGGCTTTCAGAATATCCCGCTAAATGAGTTAGTTAGTAAGGCAAATCAATTAAATAAGAATAAGGAAGTAATCGTTATTTGTCAGAGTGGGATGAGAAGTAAGCAAGCAGCAAAAGTATTAAAGAAATTAGGATTTCAGCGCATTATAAATGTTTCAGGTGGTATGAACGCTTTGTAAGGAAAGGAATATTAAGATGAAAGAAATTACAGCGAGAGAAGTAGAGGAAAGATTGTTACGAAATGAAGAGATACATGTAATTGATGTTCGTGAAGTGGAAGAAGTGAGGGAAGGGAAAATTCCAGGCGTGCTTCATATTAGGTTAGGCTTACTAGAGTTTCGAATGCATGAGCTTGATAAAAATAATGAATACATTATCGTTTGTCGCTCGGGAGGAAGAAGTGCAAGAGCAGTTCAATTTTTAGAAGGTTACGGTTTTCAAGTGATTAATATGGTAGGTGGTATGTTAGCTTGGGAAGGTAAAGTCATATAGCATAGAGATAAAAGATTTGAGCCTTTTTATAAACAATTAAATACCCCTATAGGTAATTTAGAGGAGGAACAAAATGGAACAACAGAAGAAAACGACAATCGTGTTATTTAGCGGAGATTATGATAAAGCGATGGCTGCCTATATTATTGCAAATGGTGCAGCGGCTTATGATCAAGAAGTGACTATATTTCATACTTTTTGGGGGTTGAATGCTCTTAGAAAAGATGAGCATGTGAAAGTAAAGAAGACTTTTATAGAGAAAGTATTTGGGAAGATGATGCCGCGCGGTGCCGATAAGATGGGATTATCCAAAATGAATTTTGCTGGCATGGGGCCGAAGATGATTAAAGGCATTATGAAAAAACATAACGCAATGCCTTTGCCGGATTTAATTGATTTGGCGAAAGAACAAGGAATTAAACTTGTAGCTTGTCAAATGACAGTAGATTTATTAGGGTTAAAAGAGGAAGAGATTATGGAAGGGGTAGAGTTTGCTGGGGTAGGAGCATATTTAGCAGATGCTTCGGATGGGAATGTAAACTTATTCATTTAAATCACCTTCTTTTAAGAAGGCGGGGGATGTAAGGTGAGCTTAGTCGTATTACTTTTTATAATTGGGTTTATAGGATCGTTTATATCAGGAATGGTTGGGATTGGCGGCGCGATTATTAATTATCCGATGATCTTTTACATTCCAGTATTGCTAGGGTTTACTGGTTATACTGCACATGAGGTGAGCGGTATTACAGCGGTACAAGTATTCTTTGCAACTTTTGCAGGTGCGTGGGCATACCGAAAAAGTAATGACATGAATAAAACGTTAGTTATGTATATGGGAGCTAGTATATTAATAGGAAGCTTCATAGGGAGTTTCGGTGCTAACATATTAGAGGAACATACAGTGAATGTTGTTTATGCAGCATTAGCTACAATTGCAGCTATTATGATGTTTGTACCGAAACAAAATAATAGTGGAGACGTGAAGTATAATAAATGGTTAGCGAGCTTGTTAGCGTTCGTTGTAGGGGGAGCTTCAGGCATTATAGGAGCTGGAGGTTCGTTCCTTTTAGTTCCCATTATGCTAGTTATTTTAAAATTACCACTGCGCATGACGATCGCAACATCTATCGCTATTACGTTTATTTCCTCAATAGGGATTACTACAGGAAAAGTGATTACTGGGCAAGTAGTTATCATTCCAGCTCTAATTATTGCGGTTGCAAGTATATTTGCTGCGCCACTTGGAGCACGAGTCGGGAAGAGGCTAAATCAAAAAGTACTGCAATATGTATTGTCCACTTTAATTGTAGGAACTGCTGTTAAAATGTGGGTTGATATGATATCGAAGTAAAAGGATGGTGCTGCTTGCAGCCCATCCTTTTGTTTTGTGGGTAGTAAAACGTCACTGATTATAGTTTTACTTTATGCCCAAATAACTTTCATTAAGTTTTTATATTCGTCGTTCGCTAATTTATACAGCATTCTCGTATGCTCAAAAACAAGTGCTGGATTAAAGTTTGGTTCTGAGAATGCAAGAGATGTTGAAATATCAATTGCATTTTGCTTATTTAGTGTGAATTTTGCAAATCGGTAAGATGTGTTTAATTCATTGATGACATGTAAAATGTCATTTGTTGATGTTTCGTCAGGTACGTGAGCAACATTGAAGCAGTATATATCCACAGTCGGATTTTCATTTTCGAAAGCAGCGATAAGTTGAATTTTTGCGCCAGCTTCTGTTTCTAATCCTACTGAAAAATGCACCGAACCATCATTTTCATCTATATTTTCTTCCATGTATATATCGTTGGATTTTAAGTAGTCTTTAAAATCTGAAATGTTATGTTTTACTGCAGCTTTCATATGTATGAGCCCCCTGGTAATTGGAATAGATTACTATTATTTATTATAATTTAAAAATATTAAAAAAGATAGTTGGAAAGTTCTGATTTTTCATGTTTGAAAAAAGAAGCCGCACTCTACCTCCATAGAGTACGGTTTCTTTTTATTCATTGTTATTATCATTATGGTTGTTGTTACTTGACTCACGTTTGTTTGTATTTTCAGAGTCAGTGTCTTTTATTCTCTCAGAGTTAGTGTCTTTTGTTCTCTCAGAGTCAGTGTCTTTTGTTCTCTCAGAGTTAGTGTCTTTCGTTTTCTCTGAATCTGTTTTTTTCGAATCAAAGTCAGTTTTTGTATAGGCAGGTAGTCCAAGGTGAGTACGAAGTTCGTTCGTAACATTTGCTAGTGCTTTTTTATCTGGATTGTAGTAATATGTTCGACCGCCACCAGCAGATTTGCTACATGTATCATCACCTTTTTCCATATAGCAGTCATCACCTTGAATTTGTAACTTTTCAACTGAAGAATCTGCGCCATATTTATAGAATGAAAGCATATCATCGAATGTTAAGTTTGTAACGAATTGTCCGTTAATATCATCAATGATGTTGCCAACTTTTGTTACAGATCCAACGTTTGTTATTTTCTTTAAAATAGCTTCAATAACGAGTTGTTGACGTTGCCCACGCATTGCATCACTATCGATGTGTCGCGTTCTAGCAAGAGCAAGAGCCTCTTCGCCATTTAACTTTTGGACACCTTTTTTCAGGTGAATTGCATCGGCATTATCATTACTATCTTGTTCTGAAAATTCAACAGGTACATCGACTTCAATGCCGCCTAAATCATCGACAATTTTTATAAATGATTTAAAGTTAAATTTTACAAAGTAATCGACAGGAACATTCATTAATTTTTCAACTGCATCGATACTTGCTTGTGGTCCACCCTTTTTACCGTTTTTAGCAGAACCGAATGCATGAGCGTGTGTAATTTTATCTTTTTTCTTTTCTACTGGAATGTAAGTATATGTGTCACGTGGAATACTTAATAGTTTAACAGTTTTGCTGTCTTTATTAAAAGTTGCAAGCAACAGCGCATCTGTTCTTATAGCTTCACCATATTCTTTTCCTCGGACATCGCTTTCATCAACACCCATTATTAAGACAGAGACATTGTTCGTAATAGGTTTTACAGCTTTATCACGTAAATCAGATTTATCACCGCGTGCTAAATCGTGTGCGGCATTTCGAACAGCAGAAGATGCTTTATTTACTAAAAACCACGTATAACCGCCTCCTACTATTAAAAAGAATAGAATGACGCTTATAATAATTTTTGTTTTTTTCTTACTTTTTTTCGGTTTATTGCGTGTATTTTCTTGCAAAGATGGGTTTTGCTCCATTTCTTGTACTCCTTCATTTGGATTGAAATACGACACTCACATCCACTTATTATAATGAAATTTGACGAAAAAAAACATTACAAATCATTTACATTTCGTAAAAATTCAATTTATTTATAAAAAGTCAGATTTTCTATATGTTATTTTTCAGATGTAGGATAAGTATATGTTTTTTTAGTAGAAATGAAAATATATATTGTGAGAAAGTGAGAGAGAAGTAAGATTTGTTGAAATATAGCCAATAAGAAATTGGTAGTACTACTTATTTCTTCTATATAATAAAGAAGAATTTTACGGATGAAGGAGAGAGCATAATGGGTCATACATCATTCCGAGCAATCGTCGTGAAAGAAAAAGAAAATAATCAATTTGAAAGAAAGCTTGTCGAGAGAGAAATCAATCTTTTACCTGAAGGAGATGTGCTAATACGAGTTCATTACTCTTCATTAAATTATAAAGATGCGCTTTCAGCTACTGGTAATAAAGGTGTAACGAGAACATATCCTCATACGCCAGGAATCGATGCTGCAGGAGAAGTTGTGAGTAGTGAAGATGGTTCCTTTAAGGTAGGGGATCAAGTTATTGTAACGGGGTATGATTTAGGTATGAATACGTCTGGTGGATTCGGAGAATATATTCGCGTGCCATCATCTTGGATTGTTTCTTTACCAGAAGGAATGTCTTTGAAGGAAAGTATGATGTATGGGACAGCTGGTTTTACAGCTGCACTATCGGTATATAAGCTCATTGGAGCAGGAATTATGCCTAATATGGGAGATGTTTTAGTAACTGGTGCTACGGGCGGTGTAGGTAGTGTAGCGGTTAGTATTTTAAGTAAGTTAGGATATAACGTAGTCGGAGCAACAGGGAAATTGGAAGAAGAAGAGATGTTACTACGTTTAGGAGCAAAGAAGGTAATTCAGCGTGTAGAGTTGAGTGATGAATCAGGAAGGCCAATGCTTAAAGGAATATACGCCGGGGTTATCGATACTGTGGGCGGAAAGATGTTAGAAACAGCATTGAAATTGGTACGATATGCCGGTTGTGTAACGACATGTGGTAATGTGGCAGGGCATGAATTACACACAACAGTATATCCGTTTATTTTGCGAGGTATTAGCCTTGTAGGAATAGATTCCGTACAATGTCCAGTAGATATGAGAAGAGAAGTGTGGGCATTGTTAGCGACAGAGTGGAAAAACTTAGAACTATTATCATATACAGAAGAATGTACATTAGAAAAATTAGATGAGAAGTTTTCGCTCATATTGCAAGGAAAGTTAAAAGGAAGAACAGTTGTAAATATGAAATAAAAAAGAGACGCTAACTTGAGCGTCTCTTTCCTATTATAATGATTGTTTTAAATTGATTTTTCCTTGTTCACCTAAAACACCGTCAGCGATATTTACAGCGTGATCACCGATACGCTCTAAGTTACTTACCATGTCAACGAAGATGATGCTTGCATCGCCTGAACAGCTGCGTTCGTTTAGACGTATTACGTGACGTTTGCGAAGAACACGTTCCATTTGGTCGATTTTACGTTCTTTTGCAATAACAGTTTGAGCTAGTTCAGTGTCAAAGTTTGTTAAAGCATTGATTGCATCTTGTAATGTTGAAATTGTTAATTCAAGCATTTCATTTAATTCAGTTAGTGCGTCGTCTGATAGTGAAACGCGGTTTGAAATTTGGAAATCTACAAGTTCTACAAGGTTTTCTACATGATCACCGACACGTTCAATATCTCCAACAACACCAGCTAAAACAGAATGCTTCTCAGAATCTGCTGATGAAAGTGGTTTTTCTGATAGTAAAACTAAATACTCGGTAATTTTTTTATCTAAATTGTTAATAGCTCCTTCTAATTGAGTAGCCATATTAGCGTGTTTTTTGTCTTGTGTATTTAAAAACTGGTTTGCTTCTTTTAATCCATCTAATGAAAACTCCGCCATACGGATAATCTCTTTTTGAGCTTCTGTTAAAGCAATAGCTGGAGATTGTTCAATAAAGATTGGATTTAAATGTTGTGGTTTGAAGTTAATAGATGCATCTTCACCACGAATAATTTTTGTTACAATCCAGGCTAATACTGCAATGAATGGGAACTGAATGATTGTATTCGTTACGTTAAATGTTCCATGTGCAAATGCAATTGTCATTTCTGGATTCAAGTTTAATGACGTTTGGAAATATTGAATTAAATTTGTAAATGGTATCAATATAATCGTAAAAATAATGGTACCGATAATATTAAAGATAACGTGAACTAATGCTGCACGTCTTGCTGCAATTGAAGTACCGATTGCTGCTAATACTGCTGTAATTGTCGTACCGATGTTATCACCGAATAATACAGGAAGGGCAGCTTGTAAATCGATTGCACCTTGACCGAATAATTCTTGTAAAATACCGATTGTTGCGCTTGAGCTTTGTACAATTAAAGTGAAGACTGTACCGACAATAATTCCTAAAATTGGATTATCACTCATGCTAATCATTAAATCTTGGAATGCCTCTAATGAACGAAGAGGTTTCATACCTGCGCTCATTAATTCTAAACCGAAGAATAACATACCAAAACCGAATACAACTTGACCTACAGAATGTACTTTTTTATTTTTAAAGAAGAATAGTAAAATCGCTCCAACTGCCATAACTGGGAGAGCGTATTCTCCGATTTTAATCCCGATAATAAATGCAGTAACTGTCGTACCGATGTTCGCACCCATAATAACACCAATTGCTTGTCTTAATGTCATAAATCCGGCACTTACAAGTCCAACTGTTAAAGCGGTTGTTCCTGAACTTGATTGAATTAATACAGTAACTAACATACCTGCTAGTACACCCATAAGTGGGTTCGTTGTAAAACGATCTAAAATATCGCGAAGACGATCTCCAGCTGCTTGTTGCAGTCCATCGCCCATGTATTTAATCCCGAATAAGAAAATACCTAATCCACCAATGAATTGGAAGATCATTTCTTGAACATTATATTCCACGCATTCCACTCCTTAAATTTCATGTACGATGTAATTATTAACTAAACCTTGAGGCACTGTAAACGGTTTGCTAGTAAAATTTACACTAAATTTACAAAGAGGTGAAAAGTTTACAATTCTTTAAAGAAACAGCTGTATTTTAATGGTTTTCGTCTTTTGTAAATAGTGTTTTTGTAAAGAAATCACACTTTTTAGAATAGTATTATTCAATTGTATATCAAAGAAATCTTCTACAAGTTCATTGTATATTTTTTGATGATAGTTAAAAAAATATGTAGGGAAATGCATGTAGTTTTATAAAGCCAACATGGGGTTTAATATTTATTAAGTAGTCTTTTTTTGCAAGAAAAAAAGCCGCTAAATTATCCAGCAGCTTTTTCTGTATTTTTATCTCCGTGCTTTTGTTTTCTTATACTTGTAATGTAAATGAACAGAAAAGCAATAAGTAATAGGGAAGAATAACGATATACAGTCGCATAGTTTGTAAAATGTGCAATGAATCCGAAAATAATCGCTCCCGCACCAATTCCAAGGTCAAATGCTGAGAAGAATGTAGCTGTTGCGACTCCTCGGCGGTGCGGTGCTACTCGGTCGATCATCCATGCTTGTAGCGCAGGCTGAATCGCTCCGAAGCCACTTCCGTAACAGGCTGCCGCAATAACTAAGCTCGGAATTGTCGTTGTATACGACAATAAAATAATACCTGCGAACGTTATAATACCCCCTGGAATGATGACGAATGTATGGCCTTTCGCATCATATAACTTTCCGGAAAATGGACGAGTTACAGCGATTGCTAGCGCGTTACATAAAAAGAAGAGACTAATATCAGCAATGCCAACTTCGGTAGCAAATAGTGTGATAAAGCTGCCGATTCCTCCGTACATTAATGTAATACATAATATTAATAATGAAGGAAGTAAAGCTTTGCGCTCAATAAATCCATCGAGAAAAGTACCCGATGATTGTTTTGGTGGTTGTTTCGTTTTTTGGATTTGAAGTAGTTTCGTTAAAATTAATGAAACGATTGTGCATGAAAGTGCACATAAAAAAAGAACGTTGAAATTATATGCTTGCATAAGCCATAGTCCGATTAGTGGGCCGAGAGCCATTGCAATGGTTCCAGAAAGTCCGAAATATCCCATGCCTTCTCCGCGGCGAGCTGCTGGAATTAAATCAGAAACGACAGTTCCATATGTAGTCGTTGTAATACCGAAGCCAGCTCCGTGTAAAATACGAACGGCAAGCAAGAGAAAAATGGTAGAGGCGAAAAGGTAACTGCCCATAGCGAGTAAACAAATAGCAGTACCGATCATTAAAATGATTTTTTTATTAAATTTCTGTAAGGCGTTTCCAGTTAGCGGTCTAACAAAAAGTGCCGCAACGGTAAACATACCGACGACCAATCCGATATTTGAACTTGTGCCACCGATTTCTTTCACATAAACAGGTAAAGTTGGAATTAACATTTGAAACCCTAAAAACATACATAAGTTTGCAAAAATTAAAGCAACAAACTCTTTTGTCCATAACGGTTCTCGTTTTACGAGTATTGCCTCTCCCATATATTCATCCCCTATATACATTTTTTCCGCTATTTGCGGACAGTAAAATTCCCACCTCAAAATCTGGCTGGAGCAAAGAAGTTAGGTGGAAGCCCTGCTGCCAGCAAACGCCCGATTGGTGAAGGCTAATAATCGGTGGGGGATGAACAAAACCCCCACTGATTAAAGTTTCACTTTATCTCTTTTCTTTTGAGTATATGTATTGGTCAATGTAGCAGTCAAGGAAGGTGTCTTGAAAGCGGATAACAATTTTTAAAATGAAAAACTGACAAATTTGTGTAAACGCTACACAACTATGAAAAAAAGATGTAAAGTATAGATGTATAGACTTGTAGTTGTTATGAATGATAGAAATTGTTTTTTCTTTAAAGAAAGCGGATTCAAAAGGTAGTGAATGAGAAGGGGATATATACTTTTTTACTACATATATTTGAAAAGGTTTACAAAACAATGAAGAAAGAGGCGTGTACATATGAGACGATTAGGTATTTCTATTTATCCAGAACATTCAACGGTAGAGAAAGATAAGGAATATGTAACATTAGCAAGTAAATACGGATTTACACGTGTGTTCACATGTTTACTATCTGTGGATGGAGAAAAAGAGAAAATTATTGAAGAATTTAAAGAAACGATCTCTCATGCGAATGCATTAGGGTTCCAAGTATTAGTTGATATTAGTCCATCTGTTTTTGAACAATTAGGTATTTCGTATAATGATTTATCATTCTTCCATGAATTAGGTGCGTACGGTATTCGTTTAGATGTTGGTTTCTCAGGATTAGAAGAATCAATTATGACTTATAATCCGTATGGTTTGAAAATTGAGATTAATATGAGCAATGGTACGAAGTATGTAGATAACATTATGAGTCATAGACCAAATCGTGAAAATTTAATTGGCTGTCATAATTTTTATCCGCACCGCTATTCGGGGTTATCATACGATCATTTCATTACATGCTCGAAACAATTTAAAGATTACGGCATGAGAACAGCTGCATTTATTTCATCATTTGATGCAACATACGGACCTTGGCCAGTAACAGAAGGTTTATGTACGTTAGAAGAGCATCGTGAATTACCGATGACAACGCAAGCGAAGCATTTATTTGCGACAGAATTAATTAATGATGTTATCATTGCAAACGTTTATGCTTCAGAAGAAGAATTACAAGCACTAGGTGCGTTAAATAAAGAGAAACAAACATTTGATATAGAACTATACGATACAACGACAAATTTAGAAAGAATTATCGTATTAGAAGAACCTCATTTTTATCGCGGGGATGTATCTGAATATATGATTCGTTCTACACAAAGTCGTGTGAAATATAAAAAAGAAGAGTTTAAACCTCATAATACGCGTGAAATTAAGCGTGGCGATCTTTTAATTGATAATGAGCAATATGGCCAGTATAAAGGTGAATTACAAATTGCATTAAAAGATATGGTGAATACAGGAAAAACAAATGTAGTTGGTCGAATTATAGAAGAAGAGATTTTCTTACTAGATTATTTACATGCTTGGGATAAATTCGGATTTACATTAAAGAAATAGAGAGAATATAAAGGGGAAAAACTACTGATTTCAGTAGCTTTTCCCCCTTTATATATAAAGAGCGAGAGGAAGAGCTATGACAAAGGTGCATCAGCGATTAATTTCTATTTTAGAGGAGTTTTTAGAAGAGAAATCGATGTTAAATCGAGCTTTTTTAGCGAACCGATTACATGTATCAACGAAGACGATTCAAAAAGATATAAAATTATTAAATGATATATTGGAAGAAAACGGAGCGAAAATCGAATCGCAAAGAGGGACTGGATATGAACTAGAAATTATACAAACGAAGATATTTGAAGAGTTTTGTGTGAGTCTATTTCAAAAACAGACGGAAAAGATCCCAACTTCTTATGAAGAAAGAGTTGCGTATATTTTACAACGTGTTTTAACGACAGAAGGATATGTGAAGCTTTCGCAGTTAGCAGAAGAAATTTACGTGAGTAAATCAACTGTAAATTTAATTATGAAAGATGTTACAGATATATGCGGTCGCTATACATTGCAAATTGAAAAGAGACCGTATTATGGTATACGTATTGTGGGAGAGGAATTTAATATTCGTTCTTGTTTATCACAATATGGTTTACCACGTTATGAACATACTCCGTTTCATGAGCAATTTGAGCAGACGGATACATATGTATCGTTACCTCATATATCACTCATTCGTTCAATTATATTAAAGTATATTGAGGGTGGAACAATATATTTATCTGATATAGAAATTGATAATCTAGTTATTCATATTGCAATCGCATTAAAGCGTTGTCAAAGTCAACATTATATGACAGGACTGCATGTGGAGCAATCAGAACTTATAATAAAGAAAGAATATACAATTGCGAAGCAGATTTTAGGAGATTTAGAGAAAGAGTTAAAACTTTTATTTCCAGAAGAAGAAGTATTATATGTGACGGTGCATTTGTTAAGTACTGCTGTTACAGCGAGAGATCGCTATGAAAATGTAGAAGAACTATTAGGAAAAGATATATATGCATTTATGCAACATATTCTTTTTAAAGTAGCGGAAGAACGGAATCTTATTTTTTATTATGATGAAGAATTATTATTTGGATTTGGTGTTCATTTAAAAACGTTATTAAATCGTTTGAAGTATAAGTTAAATACGAGAAATCCTCTTTTGGCAGAAGTGAAAAAGAATTATCCGTATGCTTTTGAAATTGCGGTTCTCGTTGGAGATATAATTGGTGAATATACGGGTGAATCGATCCCTGAAAGTGAAATTGGTTATATTGCTATTCATTTCGGCGGAGCGATGAGCCGTTTGCAGGAGCAGAATCAAAAGAAAAGATGTTTATTAGTTTGTGCGACTGGTCAAGGGAGTGCACAACTATTAAAATATAAAATTTTATCACAGTTTCGAGATAAATTAGAGATTGTAGGTATTACAGGCTATTATCAATTGAAAGTAGAAGACCTTTATAAAGACAAAATAGATTGTATTATTAGTACGATTCATATACCTAGTGGTTTGCCTGTTCCAGTTATAAAAGTGAACTCAATATTTGATGATAAAGAGATTAAATCGATTGGTCAGCAATTGTTTACGCATGTGAATAATAGTGTGCAGCAATATATAAAAGAAGATTTAATCTTTTTAAATCGTAGCGCTTCTACGAAAGAAGAAGTTATTCAATTTTTATGTGAGAAAGCCGCTGAGAAAAACTATGTGCCAGAAAATTTTTATGCTTCTGTTATGGAAAGAGAAAATACATCTCCGACAGCGGTTGGGAATTTAGTGGCGATTCCGCATCCGATGCAGTTATTAAGTGAGGAAACATTTTTGATGTTTTGTACACTTGATAAGGCTGTTGATTGGGGAGATAAAAAAGTACAATTGATTATTTTATTTAGTGTGAAGCGCAATAATAATGAAGATTTGCAACGGCTTTATGATTTTTTATATGATATTATGTCTAATCAGAATACGATAGAGAAATTAACTCAGGCTGAATTAATTGAAGGTTTTCAAGAGATTTTATTATCGTATTGAAAAAGTATATAAAAACTTCCGTTACATAACGGAAGTTTTTTATGTTTAATTGTATGCGTTTTCATAATAAGATGAACATATAGAAAAACAAAGCTTGGGGGAAGTTAAAATGACTGATATGCAAACTCCATTTGCGTTAATTTTACATGGTGGCAACGCGAGAAGCGCGGCGCTTGAAGCAATCGCTTTTGCAAGACAAGGAGATTTTGAGAATGCGAGTGAAAAGATGGAACTTGCTAGTGAAGAAATTTCAGCAGCTCATCGTATTCAGACGGATTTAATTCAAGAGGAAGCAAGAGGAAATCATGCAGAAATAAGTTTACTGTTAGTGCATGCACAAGATCATTTAATGAATGCAATTACAGTGAAAGAACTTGCTGAAGAATTTATCGCTCTTCATAAACGTGTGGAAGAGAAAGTGACAGTATAATATGTATATTTTATTATGTTGTGCTGCAGGTATGTCAACGAGTATGGTTGTAAGAAAAATGCAAGAAGAGGCGAAGAAACAAGGGAAGGATTATAAAATTAAGGCAGTTGATTCAGAACTTGTGAAGCTTGAAATTAAGGAAGCAGATGTCGTTTTAATTGGTCCGCAAGTGAAATATTTATTTCCGGCCGTAGCGTTTCTTGCAAAGTCATACGATATACCAGTTGCTATTATAAACCAACGAGATTATGGCATGTGTGACGGTTTGAAAGTACTTAAGCAGGCAGAAGAATTAGTTTTAGCGTAATTATATTTTTTTAAACATAAACATTATAATGTTATAACTTTTGGTTATATTGAACAAAGGGAGGGCTATTGATGAATGGGTTTATGAGTTTTATGGAACAGAAGATTATGCCAACAACGCAAAAGATTGCAGGACAGCGACATTTATTAGCAATTCGAAACGGGGTTATTTCTACATTACCATTAACGATCGTCGGATCATTTTTCGTTATCTTTTTAAACTTACCAATTGATGCATATATGGAGTGGATTGCACCGTTTCGTCATATTTTAGATATTCCATTCCGATTTACAGTAGGCTTAATGGCATTATACGCAGCTTTTGGGGTAGGGGCTTCGCTCGCTAATTTTTATCAGCTCAATCAATTAAGCGCAGGGTTACTCTCTGTACTCGCCTTTTTATTAGCATCAGTTGAACCAATTCAAATTACGAAAGCTGTACCAGGTGTTATTGATGCGGGTAGATACATTTCAGTAGGAACATTAAGTGCCACGTCTTTATTCGGCGCAATTGTTACTGCATTAATTGCAGTAGAAATTTATCATTTTATGATTAAGCATAATATTTCGATTAAATTACCAGAAAGTGTACCACCAGCAGTTGCAAACTCGTTTGCAGCATTAATTCCAACTTTAGTTGTTATTCTTTTATTCTGGGGTATTCGTTACGGTTTAAAATTTGATGTAAATACAGCAATCACATATTTAATTGCACCATTAAAGTCAGTATTAGTAGGAAACAATTTATTCGGCGGTCTATTAACAGTATTTTTAATCGTGTTCTTCTGGTCATTCGGTATTCATGGCCCAGCGATTTTAGGACCAATCATTCGTCCGATGTGGGATTCAGCAATTCTTGAAAATATGGAAGTGTTCACGGCTACAGGAAATGCACATCAGTTACCAAACTTATTTAAAGAGCAATTTATTCAATGGTTCGTATGGATTGGTGGGTCGGGTTCAACGTTAGCTTTAGTCATTATGTTTATGTTCTCTAAATCTAAGTTCTTAAAAGAGTTAGGTAGATTATCATTCGTGCCAGGTTTATTCAATATTAACGAGCCAATTATTTTCGGGGCACCGATTGTAATGAACCCAATCTTAATTATTCCGTTCGTTATTACACCGTTAGTTACAACGACGGTATCATATTTCGCAGTTGTTTCAGGTATGATTCCACTTATGATGGCGAAGTTGCCATTTACGATGTTAGCGCCAATTGCAGCAGTGATTAGTACGGACTGGACAATTATGGCTGGCGTACTTGTAATTATTAACTTTGTAATCTCATTTATTATTTACTATCCATTCTTCAAAATGTATGAGAAACAACAAATAGCAGGAGAGGAGAAAACAGAATGCTCGGAGCAATTATCATCTTAATTACATTTGTGATCGGACAATGCATTGCTCATTATTCGAAATGGGTACAAAGTAAATCTTTATTAGTTTTACTACTCGTATCAGTTTTGTTTATCGGTTGTTCAATGGGTGCATATGTAATTTTAGGTCTACACTCACCGTACGTAATTATTGTACCGACAATTTTATGTGCAACATGTTTATCTGCAAAATATAGATTTACGAGCATGGCATTAATACAACGTGTGAAGGAGATGCAAAAGCATGGAGCGTAAATTAGGAATTTCACTTTATCCAGAGCATTCAACGAAAGAAAAAGATATGGCTTATATTTCCGCAGCGGCACGACACGGTTTTTCAAGAATATTTACTTGTTTGTTATCTGTGAATCGTCCAAAAGAAGAAATTGTAGCTGAATTTAAAGAGATTATTAATCACGCAAAAGATAACAATATGGAAGTTATTTTAGATGTAGCTCCAGCTGTGTTTGATCAGCTTGGTATTAGTTATAGCAATCTATTATTTTTCGCAGAATTAGGCGCAGACGGTATTCGTTTAGATGTAGGTTTTGACGGATTAACGGAAGCGAAAATGACGAATAATCCGTACGGTTTAAAAATTGAGTTAAATGTAAGTAACGATATTGCGTACTTAGAAAATATTCTTTCGCATCAAGCGAATAAATCAGCTTTAATCGGTTGCCATAATTTTTATCCACAAAAGTTTACTGGTCTTCCGTACGATTATTTCATTCGATGTAGTGAACGTTTTAAAAAGCACGGTATTCGCAGTGCAGCCTTTATTACATCAAATGCCGCAAACATCGGTCCATGGGATATTAACGACGGTTTATGTACGTTAGAAGAGCATCGTAATTTACCAATTGAAGTACAAGCGAAGCATTTATGGGCAACAGGGCTAATTGATGATGTCATTATCGGAAATGCTTATGCGAGTGAAGAAGAGTTAGAGAAATTAGGAAACTTAAATCGTTACATGTTACAGCTAAAGGTACACTTTGTAGACGAAGCAACGGAAGTAGAGAAGAAAGCGACGCTGCAAGAATTACACGTAAGACGCGGCGACATAACAGAATATATGGTACGTTCTACAGAAGTGCGTAAAAAGTACAAAGACTATGACTTCCCGGTGCGCGAAAGTGTGCTACAGGAAAGAGGGCAAGTTGTAATTGGTAATAACTCATTCGGAAAGTATAAAGGTGAACTGCAAATCATCTTGAAAGAAATGCCGATAGATGAACGGAAAAACATTGTCGGTACAATTGCAGAAGAAGAGTTATTCTTACTAGATTATGTAGGAGCTTGGACGCAGTTTACTTGTGTGGAATAGGGAAGATAGGGGGCGTTCTAAATTTTGGAACGCCTTTTTAATAGTAAAGTGCTTTTAATGTAAAAATTTGTCGATAAATCGATATTTCTTGTCGAATCGTTGATATATTATAAGTTACGATAGATATATTCGAAAAATCGTTGATATATTGTAGGTTACGATAGATATATTTGAAAAATCGTTGATATAATTTCATTTACTGTGACATTTTTCAGTAGTTTAATAGAGTAAAAAAAAGAGTCAGCCTCAACAATGAGACTGACTCTTTTTTTATAGTAATTAGTTTAAAATTTTCACTGTAACTGTTTTACGTCCCCAGTTACTTGAAGTGCCTTTATCTGGCATTAAAACGTCGATTTTATTTCCTTTAATAGCTCCACCAGTATCACCAGCGATTGCTACTCCGTAACCTTCAACCCATACTTTTGAACCTAATGGAATGACACTTGGATCAACTGCAATTAGTTTCATGTTTGGATTTGCTGTTAAGTTGTGACCTAAAGCTGATTTTACTTGGTCGCCTGCTTTATAACCATTTTCAAGTGGATCTGCTGTGTAAGCTGTTGCTACAACTCTTAACTCACGAGAAGATGATGGTGTGCTTGTTTCAGTTTCTTTTGCAACAGGTTTTTGTGTGGCTGGTTTTTGAGCTTTAGCTGCTTCTTGAGCCTTAGCCGTTTCACGAGCTTCAGCTGCTTCCTGAGCCTTAGCTGCTTCACGAGCTTCAGCATCTGCTTGAGCTTTAGCCGCTTCACGAGCTTTAGCTGCTTCTTGAGCCTTAGCCGCTGCTTGAACTTCAGCTGCTGCCTGAGCTTTAGCTTCTTCACGAGCTTTAGCTGCTTCCTCTGCTTTAGCTTCTGCTTGAGCTTCAGCATCTGCCTGAGCTTTAGCTTCTGCTTGAGCCTTAGCTTCTTCACGAGCTTTAGCTGCTTCCTGAGCTTTAACTTCTGCTTGAGCTTCAGCTACTTCACGAGCTTTAGTTGCTTCCTCTGCTTTAGCTTTTGCTTGAGTTTCAGCTACTTCACCAGCTTTAACTGCTTCACGAACTTTAGCTGTGTCTTGAACTTTAATTGCTTTTTCAACTTTAACTGCTGGTTGAACTTTAACTGGTGCTTTACCTGTTAAGTAAGGAACATGAACATAAGCTGTTTTTCCGTTATATTCAAATTGAATCCAGTCATTTTGCACTTCGTGTGTTGTTTCGATTACATCATCTTGTTTCAACTTACCAAGAATTTCTGAGTCTGTGTTTGCTCCAGCACGTACGTTTAATACGTTTGCTGTTACGTAGTAAGTATCTTTCGTATAGTCAGCGCTTATGAAAGCTTCTTTACCGCTATTCAATTTAACTTTTGACCATCCGTTTTCTGTATGTAAAACATTTACTTTATATCCATCTAATAATTTTCCTACAACTTTTGATTCAGTAGTTGGGTTTTCTCGTACGTTTAGTACGTCAGTCGTTACGATTGTTTCTGCTTTAGCAGATGTTGTGAAAATCCCAAGACCAAAAACCGCTGCTGTTGCTATACCCATAAATTTTTTCATAATAGCCTCCATTGCATTTGTTTTCGTTGACCTCATTATAGCAACCATTATTTTCTTATTTGCGAAAAACATAAAATTACAAAGCTTTCGTAACGGGGCATTAATATTCTGTAATAATTCCATAAATAACCTGATAGCGCTTCCTTATTGTTTTTTGGAGGATTAGAGCGTGTGAAACATAAAATGAGTGGTATTTCAATTTCTATAACGTTAATAATGTTACAGAAATGTTTCTAATTGTTTTCTGTAGTATTACAAAAATGGTGTGTTTTACTGTCGAAACGAAAATTTAGTTATAAAATAATAATATTTTTGACTGTGGAAATATATAAATGAGGTGAAATTTAATGAAATATCGATAGAATTGTTACAAAATAAGTCGATGCATGGAAAAAATTACGCCTTGTATTTTGTCTATTACATATTATTTTTGCAATAATAGGATTCGATAATAGCCCGAGTATCTATAAAGAATGAAGAGTATTAGAAAGATAGTTGTAACGTGAAACATATATAATAGAAGAAACACAATTTGATAGGTAAATAAAAAACGTAGGAGTGTACACTCCTACGTTTTTTATTTACTCATATCGTAAACATTCAATTGGATCAAGTTTTGCAGCTTTGTTAGCTGGTAGTAGTCCGAATGCAATACCGATTAGCATTGAAATACCTACTGAAAGAAGTCCAAGTTCTTTTGAGATAACAAGTGGCCATCCGGCAAAGATTGAGACGATCCAAGCGAAGAAAATACCGAGCATGAATCCGATAAAACCACCTAGTCCTGTTAAAATACAAGATTCGATTAAGAATTGCGTTAATACTTTACCGCGTGTTGCACCAAGTGCTTTACGAATACCAATCTCACGTGTACGTTCTGTTACAGATACAAGCATGATGTTCATTACACCGATACCACCAACAAGTAATGAAATAGCAGCGATACCACCGAATACCATTTTCATCATACCGATTGATTCATCTAGTTGCTTCGTAAATTCACCCATATCTTGAGCTTCAAATTTATGCTCAAATTTAGGAGCTTTCATATCGTTTAAAACAGAAGCGGCTTGTTTTTCTACACTTTTACGTTCTGCTGGTGAAGTTAATATTAATCTTACAGAGTCATACTCAGTTACTCCTGAGATTACAGGAGCGTTTTCAAGTGATGTATAACCTTCTGACATAGCCATTCCGAAATCATTTTTCGTTTCATACACACCGACTACTTTATATGGCTTTCCTTTTATGTCAGTGTATAAATTTGATTCCCAGCCGTTAAATAATTTATTGAAAGCTTCTTCATTTAAAATAACAGCAGGAATCGCTTGCTTTAATTCACTATCATTTAATTCACGACCGTGAACTAATTTTATTTTCGCATCTGTCATGAAGGCGCCTGTTCCACCTCTTAAATCAAGAGAGACATCTTTTGAACCAGAAGATGCTTTTACTTTCATACTTACATCTGGATAAACATCTTTAACACCTGGCACAGTTTGAAGACGTTTTAACATATCAGCTGTAATTTTGGCACTATCAGTTCCGTAATCAGGGTTGTTGTAGTAAATCGTTACTTCTGTATCTTTTCCTTGGCCTAACTCTTTTTTAAACTTTGCATTTGTACCATCACCCATTGAAATGATAGTAATAATGGCGCTAATACCAATAATAATACCTAGCATTGTTAATATAGAACGCATTTTATGAGCAAAGATAGAGGAAAGGGCCATGCGTATATTTTCACTCGTGTTCAAAATTAACCTCTCCAATCTTGGACGATATTTCCGTCACGAATTACAATTTGACGTGCTGCAGCTTCCCCGATTTCACGATCATGGGTAATCATAATGATTGTTGAGCCTTGTTTGTTTAATTCGTAAAAGAGGTCCATAATTTGTGTACTCGTTTTCGTATCAAGTGCACCCGTTGGTTCATCAGCTAAAATGAATTTTGGGTTATTTACAATTGCACGGGCAACGGCAACACGCTGCTTTTGACCACCGGATAATTCGTTCGGTAAGTGAGTAGCTCGATCCGCTAAACCAACTTTTGTTAAAGCGGCTAATGAGCGTTCACGTCTTTCTTTTTTATCGACTCCAGCGTAAATAAGAGGTAGTTCTACATTTTGAAGTGCTGTAAGTCTCGGTAATAACATGAAGTTTTGAAATACAAACCCGATCTCTTTATTACGAACGCGTGCAAGTTCGGTTTCAGACATGTTTGAAATATTTTGTCCCGCTAATTCATACGCACCTGTCGTTGGTTTATCTAAGCAACCGATAATGTTCATTAAAGTTGATTTACCAGAACCAGAAGGTCCCATTATAGAAGTGAATTCTCCTTGGTTTAGTGTTATGTCAATTCCGTGTAATATTTGAACGGACTCTGCACCATTTTGGAAGGATTTCGTGATGCCTTTTAAGTTAATCACTGGGCGACAACCTCCATACCATCTTTTAAGTCTTTTTCAGGTTTAGAGATAATTTGCTCTCCTTTTTTCACTCCAGAAACTTTTGCTTCGCTATCTGTCTCGAATTCAACAGTAATCGCTTGTTCTTTCGCTTTACCATCTTTTACAACGAAGACAACATTTTTGTCACCTTTTTTCACGATGCTGCTTTTCGGAACAATTGTACCAGTTGCTTCGCCAGATTTACTTGTTACATAAACGTGGAAGCCGTTTTGTAATTCTTCACTATTATCTAATGTGACAGTGAATTGATAGTTAGAAACAGTTTTATTTTCGTCCATACTCTTTAATGGTGTAGAACCAATTTCCGTTACTTTTCCTGTCCAAGTCTTACCAGCGACCGTTTTTGATGAAACAGTTACTTCTTGCCCAACTTTCATACTAGCAAGCTCATATTCAGAAAGTTGACCTTTTACTTTAAATTGACCAGCATGACGAAGAGTAATGCCACTCATACCTGTTTTTTCATCAGCAGTTTTCACGATATCATCAATTACACCATCAACAGGACTTGTTACAGAAAGAGTGTTTACTTTCTCTTTTGCTGCTTTAATCATTTCATCAGATTTTTCAACTTCAAACTTTTTCATTTCAAGTTGTGATTCTAATTGTTGCACTTCGACTTCCGATGCTTTTAATGCTTCCTGAGGAAGACCTGCATTTTTATCTTTTTGTAATTTTTGTTTCGCTGCATCGATTTGTTTTTGGAACAATGTTACTTCTTTTTGTGCGATTTTCTTTTGCATTTCTGCTTCCGTTACACCTTGTTTAGCAGTGGGGTCATTATATTTAAACAGAAGCTGCCCTTTTTTCACTTCATCGCCTTTTTTAACCGCTAATTCATACGTGCCTTTTGTTGGATCAAATGAAATAGTTTCAATTCCGTTTGGAATAACTTCACCGCCAAATTTTTGCGCGTTTTCGATTTGTTTTTCTGTTACTTTATAACTGCTATATGCCATTGCAACATCTGAACCACCACCAGCAAATGCAAAATATGATCCAGCTGCAATTCCGATAGCTACTACACTAGTAATTAACACTTTATTTTTCTTCTTCATCTATTTATCACCTTTTCGTTCGTTTTAGTATCTACATTAAGTATAGAAGAGGTGAAGAATCTGACAAATCGTTTTAGCTTACAATAACCTTACAGTTTTGTAAGGTATGAATATGTAAATGTAAGGTAGAGGTTGTCCTAGCTTAAGCAAATGAATTGACTCGTTGTTTCTTTCCTACAATAATATTGTAGGAAGGAGAGGAGGAAGGAAGATGGAAACTTATTTTAGTGCGCATCCATTAAAGCCATTTATTCCATACTCAAGGCAACATGCCATTATATTATTTATTATGTTGGTGGGGATCGTTTTTCTATATCAATACCAAGATGTATTACGTCAAATTGAGTGGAATATAACGGTTAGATATGCGATTGCATTTCTATTTATAGTAAGTGAAATTGGGCTTCATATGTGGGAATGGAAAGCCGGGATTTTTGACCTAGGCACTTCATTACCATTTGAGTTATGTACGATTAGTTTATTATTAGCGTCAATTATGATTGTAACGAAAAGTTATCGCATATATGAGATTGTGTTTTTCACAGGAATTATCGGTGCATCACAAGCCATTTTAACGCCAAACTTGCAGTATGCTTTTCCGCATTTTCGTTTCATTGAATATTTCATTGCGCATGTATTGCTCATTTGGGCACCGCTCTTTATGACCTGGGTAGAAGGGTATCGTCCGACAGTACAATCTATTAAACGCACAATGATATTTTTAAACATATTGATTCCAATTGTTTCGTTTGTGAATTACAAAACGGGTGGAAATTATATGTTTTTAGCTCATAAGCCAGAAACTGCCTCATTACTCGATATGTTAGGACCGCATCCTTACTACATTATTTCATTAGAACTCGCAGCGCTTATTGGATGTTTTATTGTGTATATGCCGTTTGCGAAAAGAGAAAAACATGTACATAAAGAATCACTAGGATCATAACCTAGTGATTTTTTACGTTTGAATATTTACAATTCAGAAAATTAAGAATAAAATTAAAGGGTAAATCATAGAGAGAGAAGGGGAAAAATGGTCAAAAAAGTATTTTTGAATGGGATGGAAATGACGATTCAATTTATTATTTCGATTTTGGGGATTATTTTTTTAGGGGCACTGCCGAAATTATTTTATGGATTTGAGCTGCATGTATCAGAGTACATAAAGAGTTTAAAAGAAGTATTTTTGAACTTAATGGATCTCTCCAATTTGCAATATGTGAGAGATAAATTTTTATTCCCACAGTTGTTTATCCATTATAAAGAAACGATTGTTATTTTTTTGGCCGCTTTTTTCATTTCATTATTTGTAGCATTTTGTATCGTTTATATGATTATGAGTAGTTCACCGCGTATACAACATCGAATTAAATCATTTCTTATCTTCCTAGAATCCATTCCAGACATTCTTCTTATTTTAGTATCACAAATTTTAGTTATATGGTTTTTTAAACAAACAGGTTTTTTACCTTTTCAAATTGCGTCAATTGGAGGCGAGTCGATTAGAGGATTGCCAATATTATGTTTGAGTATACCGACAACGATTATGTTTGTAAAAATGTTAGTGCTTCGTTTTGAAAATGAGCTAGAAAAAGATTATGTACTATTTGCTAAAGCGAAAGGGCTGAATCGCTTTCATATTTTAAATCGTCATATTTTACGAAATGTGTTGCTTAGTACACTTTTCTTTGCGAAAACGAATGTTTTTTTTATGCTATCTAATTTATATATTATAGAATGGATTTTTAATACGAGTGGTATTTTTATGTTTTTGAAATCGTATGAGGGTATTAGGGTTGAGGTTTTCATCGTTAGTGTGCTGCTTATTTATATTCCGATTTTTATTATATTTAAATTGTTTCATTATCTCATTCCAGCTGCGATGAAGGAGAGATTATAATATGTGGACGTATATAAAACACGATAAAAGATTTTGGATAAGCATTGGGTTTCTTCTCCTATTAGTTCTTTTGAGCATCGGAAATACGATATGGAATGATGGACAGATTAAAAAAGTTACACTGCAATATGATGCGGATGGAAATCCAGAAGTGCCACCGTTTTCACCTTCACTACAATTTTTACTCGGGACAGACTTGAAAGGATATGACCTTTTACATTTAGTCATTGAAGGCGCGAAGTGGACGATTGGTATATCTATTTTAATTGCGGCACTTAGAATGGTAATAGGTGTGTTTTTCGGTGTTATACTCGGAACATATATAAAAAGAGGTTTTTCAAAGATTGAGGCTTTTTTTGATAGTTTCACAGTTATTCCGACAGTTATGGTTGCGTATTTCTTTCTTCAAGCTGTGAATAGATTTGGAAGTGGAGAGGAAACAACAACTTTTTTTGAAAGGGCTTCGTTCCAAGTTGTATTACTTGTACTGCTTGTGATGCCAGTTATTGCACTTTATGTGGCGAAGGAAGTTCGTAAATTACAAACGGAAGAATTTATTGATGCTGCGCGCATATTAGGTGGATCAAGAAGACATATTGTTATAAAGCACCTTTTTCCGCATCTCTATATGACGTTTATACTCGTATTTCTTCAGCAGTTTACTCAAACCTTGACTATTTTACTTCATTTAGGGTTACTTGAGGTGTTTTTTGGCGGGACAGTCCAGTTTGGTGGACCGATAGGGATAAAAGAAATAGACTCTTACACACATGAATGGTCAGGTTTAATAGGAGTCTATTTTAGATCATTAACAGTGCATCCGTGGATTCCTCTCGTCCCAATTACATTTTTCGGGCTTACTATTTTTTCAGGAAATATGATTGTAAAAAGTATAGAAGAGGCGATGTTAAAAGTAAGGTTAGGCGGAGAGATAAAGAAGCCAGTTGTAGAAGAAGAACAATCTGTTGTGCAGTCAAAAGAAGAGTTATTTACTTTTAAACATACGATGTGAAAATAAAAAGAAGCAAGCATAATCAATGCTTGCTTCTTTTTTTATTTCGTAGAAACTTCACCTTCAGCTTCTGTTTGCGGAATAAAGTATCCGATTATACCACCGATAATTGCCGGAACAATCCAGCCGATTCCTAAGTTATAAAAAGGAATTGTGTGTACGATATTAGCGATAAAGTTTGGAATCATTTCCACATTATCAAGTGCATGAATACAGCTAATAAGGAATGCAGCGATCATTGCTCCGATATAGACAGAAGGTTTACGTTTCGTATATTTATCAATAAATGATACGAAAATTAAAATGATTGTAATTGGATATAAAATAATTAATACAGGTAATGTAATTTTAATTAATAAGCTTAAGCCTAGGTTTGAAATGATGAAGCTAAATATGCAAACATATAGTACCAGTTTCTTGTATGAAACATTCGTTAACACTGTTGCGAAATAGTTTGCGAATGCACTTACAACACCGATTGCAGTCGTTAAACAAGCGAAAATAATTGCGATACTTAATAAAACGTTACCGCTTGTCCCAAAGAATTGATACATAATCGTAGCTAATAGCTGACCACCGTTTTCGAATTGTCCTAAGTTTCCGTTTGAAGCTCCGATATAACCGAGTAAGAAATAAACAATTGTTAAGAAAAGGGCAGCAATGCTTCCGCAAATAATTGTATATTTTGCGATGGATTTTTTATCTTGTATACCGTTTTGGCGAATTGCATTTACAACAATCGTTGATAATACGAGCGCCCCAATTGCATCTAACGTTAAAAACCCTTCAAGAAATCCTTTGAAAAATGGGATGTCTTTATAGTCACCGATAGGTTCTGTGAATGATCCTGGTGAAAGAATTGCTTTTGTTGCCATAATTGCAATAATTACAAGTAAAATTGGCGTTAATATTTTACCGATATGATCTACTAATTTGGATGGATTTAATGATAGGAAGTAAACGACTGTAAAGAAAATAGCGCTAAAAGCCAACATAGAATACCATTGATCTGGGAAAAGTGGTGCAATCCCAATTTCGTAAGATACAGATCCAGTTCGTGGAATAACAAATAGTGGGCCGATTGAAAGATAAATAATGATAGCGAATACTGCTGCGAATTTTGGATGAACACGGCTTGCTAAAGTGTTAAAACTACCACCGGCAAGGGCAACAGCGACGATAGCTAGTAAAGATAAACCGACGTCTGTAATAATAAATCCTGTAATGGAAACCCACATGTTCTCTCCGGAAGAAAGACCGAGAAGGGGCGGGAAAATCATATTACCAGCACCGAAGAAAACTGCGAATAGTAGTAAACTAATCGAAAGTATTTGCGCTGGTTTTAAAGTTGTACGCATATAAAGAAAATCCTCCTAATGAGTATTTTTGTCGAAAATTCAAATAATTTGTCGAGTAACTGTTATTATTTTAAAGGTCTGATGACTAGAAAGCAAGAGGGAATTTTATAAAAATTAAAAAATAATGCATTAAATTGAATAAATATACTATTTATATGTTAATTAGGAAGGATTTAACTTTACATATAAAAAAACACACATATCGTTACGATATGTGTGTTAAAAGAAAATCTTTTTATCACGTTCTTCTTTTAAAATTTCAACTGCTTCTCGGAAGCGTTGTGAATGCACAATTTCTCGTTCACGTAAAAAGCGTAAGCTGTCATTTATATCTGGATCATCGGATAAGTTAATGAGCCATTGATATGTTGCGCGCGCTTTTTCTTCAGCGGCAATATCTTCATATAAATCTGCGATGGGGTCTCCTTTTGCCTGAATATAAGTAGCAGTAAAAGGAACACCACCTGCATTATGATAAAATAAAGCGCTATCGTGATTAGCGTACTGTGCGTCTAATCCGGCAGCTTTCATTTGTTCCGGTGTTGCATCTTTTGTTAATTTATAAATCATTGTAGCGATCATTTCTAGGTGTGCGAATTCTTCGGTGCCGATATCGGTTAGCAAGCCAACGACTTTGTCAGGGATAGTATAACGCTGATTTAAGTAACGAAGGGCAGCAGCTAGTTCGCCGTCAGCACCACCGTACTGTTCAACTAATAATTTGGCAAGGGCTGGATTACAGGTGCTTACTTTAACTGGGTATTGTAATTTCTTCTCATAAATCCACATATTTTCTCTCCTTCATATTTGCCATGGCCAAGGACCTTTGCTCCATTCCCATGGAGCGTTAGAATAACTATTTCCAAACTGCTGAAGTGGTCCGTATTTTTCTTCCATCTTTTGTTTTAATACCCTTCGTTTATAGGAGAAGTCATTAAATTGATTAATCGCAGCAGTGTCATCTGGATGTGTATCTAAATAAAGAGTTAGTTCAACTAGTACAAAGTCTAGTTCTTGAAGCTCCAGTAAAAGTTGATAATATTCTTCTGGTAGCGATTGAGTCACGTCAGTAGTCACCGCCCTTTTTTATAAGGATTTTCATAATAGTCATAAAAAACAGGCCATAAAGTTCCTTTTTGTAATGCCTCTTTTGGTGTAAATTGCGGTAAATTTGGCGGTTGAAAACCTAAAAATAAATTAGGAGGAGTAGAATAATATTTTTTTCCGATAGGAGGACAAGGATCTTGAGGGCTATGGTATGGCACGAATGATCTCATATATTTATTCATGAATAAACCTCCTTAACTCTTCATCACTACGTATTGTATTCAGACATAACAGGCATTTATGACACATATAAAAAAGTAATAAGTACAGGGGGAATGAATGTGGAGAATGTAAAGAATTTCATTGTGCTAGAAGTAAAGAACTTAAAGGAAACGCTGTATTTT
Source organism: Bacillus sp. FSL M7-1020 (assembly GCF_038050415.1). Lineage (NCBI taxonomy): Bacteria > Bacillati > Bacillota > Bacilli > Caryophanales > Bacillaceae > Bacillus > Bacillus sp. FSL M7-1020. Next base: position 663,874 of record NZ_JBBOTW010000001.1, read on the forward strand.
TACGAAGGGATTTTAGGAATAAGCCCCAGTTCAGAGAGACCTCAATTAGATATAACAGGGGTTTGGTATGATGCTGATTCAATGAGAGTTAGTTTTGTAATGAATCGTAGTTTGGGTGGGCGTGAGAAGAGTGTTACGGATGCGGTTGATGTTCTAATGTTTTCAATTTCTAACATAGAGAACTTAAAGAAGAGGTTAGTGTTTTATAAAATTGCATATACAGAAAACAAAAGTGAGAAGAGTATTGTAGTACAAGACCCAGATGGATATAAAGTTCAAGTGATAGAAAGAAAGGAACATAGGGAGGCGATTTGATGGAGAGAAATTACGAAGAAAGTGCGTTGTTTGAGCATAAGTTTTGGCTAAAGGTACTTAGTGATCATGCGCAATTTTTACTTGATGCGTTAGCTCCAAAGGAGAAGGAAGATATAAAGAAAGCTACTTATTTTGTTGAGACGTTTACAGGCTTTTTAAATAAAATTCATACTGTCAATCTCATTGCATTCTCAAAAGAGGCAGAGCGAGCTGCTAAGGAGATACGAACGTTTAAATTAAATATTATACAGAAACAGTTGGAGGGGAAAATTACTATTCATTTTACGCCGACTTTTATTAATCATATGGTAAATGAAGTAGAAGAGTATATAACGGTGTCAGAGTTTTTAAAGAAAGGAGAAGTTCCGCCTGTTTTTCATGAATTACATTATCATCTCGTTTGGTTAACAGATGCAGCTGGTCATGCAGGGTCTATTTCTGGTGGATTAGATCTTGTTGAAAAAAGATTGAAAGAGAAAAGCGAAGAATTCGAGAAGCACTTTGAACAATTTTACTTAAAGGCAGTTGAGATGACGGGGTATTTACGGACAGAGCTTCATCATTTTCCGGCGTTAAAGAAGTTTACAAAAGATGTTTCACTTGAGTTAAAATTATTTTCGCATTTTCTCCATGAGGTTGAAGAGATGGAGTTATCGAATGAAATATTAAGTGCGTTATCAGCGAGAATGGCAGATCATATGGCAAGAGAGGAATGTTATTATTTATTAAAGTTAGCACAATCATCTGGACTTGAGATGCCAAAATGTAAACCACTTTAAAGAACAAGAGGTCGATTTCAGTTGGCCTCTTGTTCTTTTTTATTATCTCTTTTTATTTTTGCTTGCTCAATACTTGCCTGTAATGTCTCCATAATATTGATGATGTTTGGAGCTGGGGAGATTGTTTCAGTTTTTTCCTGTTGTTCAATTTTGTTTTCGATTAATTCGGTAAGAGCTTCTTTATACTCGTCTGTAAATAGCTCTTGTTCGAAAGGATTTGTAAGATGATGAATTAAATTGATTGCCGCGGTGAGTTCTTGTTTTTGAATAGGATGATCTTCGTTACTTGGTAAATTAGGTGTAGTTGTTATATTGCGAATTTCATTAGGGTAATGAATGGTTTGTAACATAAGCCCATCTTCAAAGCTACGGATAATAGCTAAGTGTTGTTTTTTTCTGATAGAAATATGAATTAGACCAAGTTTATTCGTACGTTCAAGAGCTTCTTTTAATAATAAATATGACTTTTCGTGTCCCGGCGTAGGGCCTATAAAATAAGAACGGTCATAGAGAACAGAATCAATTTCGCTATTTTGGACAAAAGATATAATACGAATGGACCGTGGCTCATGAACTTTTTGCAGCTCAGCTAATTCTTTTTCATCAATAATGATGTATTTATGAGGTGCATATTCATAGGCTTTTACAATATCTTTATCATCGATTTCTTCATCCGTACAATCAGGAGCAAACTTTTTATATTTAATAGGTGTTAGGCATTCTTTATGGAGACTTAAAAACTTTATATCGTTTTCTTCTACGGCACTATATAGTTTGATTCCTATATTTAATAGCCCAAGTGAAAGTGCACCTTTCCATACGGTATGCATATGAAATTTCTCCTTTCATTTAAAAAAATAAGTATGTTTATTATGAGATAGTAAGAAATTTCATATACGTTTTTTATTTTTAGTCAAGGGTAAGCTAGATAGTTCGAGTCATAAAATGTATTGACAAGCCCTCTAAAATATTTTAATGTGATTGTATAAAATTGTGTATATAAAGGGGAGTAACTTATTACAGTAAAGTCGTCATTACAGGGAGAAACCCTCGGCTTTATTGGCAACGTTGCGTTGTTAGTGAGACCTTTACCAGCAATGGTACAGGCCCCTTATTGTCTTTTTTAGGACCCTTACCATATTTGGTAGGGGCCTTTTTGTATACAAAGAGAGGAGATAAAAAATGAAAAAACTTATTAGTAGATTAAGAGTTGTATTTCATGTCCGCAAGTTTGTTCCATTCCTATTTGACTTTTTCACTTCAAAAGAGGTTTCAATAAAGAAGAAAATTTTATCTGTTGCTTTTTTAGTTGGTTATGTGGCGATGCCGCTTGATTTAATTCCAGACTTCCTGCCGTTTATCGGTATTTTAGATGATATTGGAATTGTGTTATTCATTTTGAATCGAATTGTAAAAATGGCACCAGTGCAATTACAAGAAAAGCATAATGTAAATATTGGATAGGAGTTAAAAGAATGGAGCAAATTATTTTAGATATAATCGAGTTTTTAAAGCAGTTTTCTTATTTTGGAGTTGTGTTAGCATTAACGTTTGAATTTATTCCAGCAGAAGTAGTTTTACCCATGGTTGGATATTGGGTGTACGAGGGAGATATGAATTTTTGGCTAGCTGTATTAGCTGGAACGCTTGGTGGAACGACAGGACCATTAACGTTATATGCACTCGGTTATTACGGTGGTCGTCCTCTATTAATAAAATACGGAAAATACTTCTTCATTAAGGAAGAACAAATTCAAAAGGCAGATGATTTCTTTGAGAAATACGGACCGGTTGTAGCCTTTGTTGGACGCTTCGTTCCAGGAGTTCGAACACTTATTTCCGTTCCATGTGGTATGGCGAAAATGAACATATGGAAATTTAGCATATATACATTTGTAGCGATGTTCCCGTTAACGGCTTTGTATATATATGTAGGAATGAAATTAGGTCCGCATTGGGAAAAAGCAGCGGATATTGTTGGACAATATATGCTACCGATATTAGGAGGCGTTCTTCTTATCGTGGCTAGTATCTTTATCTATAAATTTATGAAAAAACGAAACAAAACGGAATCTATCTAGTTATTAGCATTGAGTTTTGATTAATTTTTGAAAATAGATGAATAGTACAGGCAAAAGACTCTAAAGGACATACACATATAGGGAATATAAAAGAGAGAGGGGAAACAACTATGTCTTGTGAGTGCTCAGGGTCAGCGTTAACTTGCTGTCCAGATAAAAATTATGTGCAAGATAAAGTGTGTAGTCCGTGGTCTGCTACTGTAGTTGCAACAGCAATTGATAATGTTCTCTATACAAATAATATTAATCAAAATGTAATTGGTACTGGCTTTGTGAAATATGATGTTGGACCGGGCCCAATCACTGTAGAAGCACTTGATTCTGCTGGGGCTACAATTGATACACAAACATTAAACCCAGGAACGAGTATTGCTTTTACGTATCGCCGCTTTGATAGTATACAAGTTGTGTTACCGGCAACACCTGCTGGAACGTATCAGGGAGAGTTTTGTATTACAACACGTTATCCACTTTCATAGCAGAATAGGAGAGGATCAAAATGGGAATGAGAAGTTCCAGTTTGTCTTGTTGTTCTAATAAAACGCTTGTACAAGATCAAGTATGTACAGACTGGTCTATTACAGGTGCTGGTACTCAAATTGTATATACGAATAATATTACGCAAGAAGTGTATGGTTCGGGTTATGTGAAATATGATGTAGGCGCAAATCCAATTACTGTTGATTTTTTAGTAGGTGCTACAGTAGTTGATACGATTACTGTTCAACCGCAAAGTAGCGGTACTTTCACTATACGATATTTTACTACAATTCGAATTACTACGACAGGAACAACTGTTAGTCAAGGAGAGTTTTGTATTACAGTACGTTATCCGATTTCATAAAAAAGCATACCGTAAAGGGTATGTTTTTTTTATTGGGGAAGTAATGAAATTGGTATTCTATAAGCAACATGTAAATTGGCAACAGTACTTGCCTTCTAAATATAGTGAAGAATTACTTTGTATATTAATAATACTAACGGATATTAAACCTTTACCTGTGTAAGATATTGTATTGCCAGGAAACACAGTGAAAATATTAGTTACTGCTCCAACGATTTGAATTGTAATTGCTTCAGTGCTGCTAGTACTATTGTAAACCGAGACAGTACCTGATATAAGGAGTATCCCATCACTTTGCCATAGTATCATTGATTGTAATGCATCTTTGGCAGAGGGAATGGTGCTATTAGTTATGAGGAAATTCCCTGCAAATTCATTTGTTACTAGCTCGCAACTTGGATTTGGAGGAGGGGGCGGTGGACAAGGGTCTGGACAAATGATAGATAAAGGAGCGAAACAGCCAATATTTTTTTTATTCTTCAATACAACCCCTCCTTTTTAAGTTGTCTTTTACTACTATTAAATGTAGAAGCATGGCCGATGTGTTAAGAAAAGAAGAAAATGTTAAAAATTAAGATTGTCTAATAGGCTTACATCTTAACGTATCATTCATGTTATAGAAAAGAGTATATGTGAATAGACATGGGAAAAGAATGATCAGAATCTTTTAGACAAAAGGTGGTTGTATACAATAGTACGAGGAATGTGGGACTTAATTTATAATTAACTGTATATTTACAAAAATCTAATAAAATTCATTTGTGATTTAAACGACATTAATATGCTTTAGATAAAATAGCCCTTGTAATGAATCAATTATTATGAAGAGGATTCACGTGGACAGAATTGCTTTAAGAAAAGTAAAAGGTCTTATTGGATTATTAATGATTTTTGTATTGGCGTTTGTATCATTTCCATGGAGTACATCAGTCAAAGCGGAAGAGAAGAAACAAGAAAAGATGCAGAGTGAGAAGAAGTTAGTTTTTCCAGTTGTAAGTGATGTACATATTAAAAACAGTGGAACGGATGATACGTTTCGCTGGAAAAGAGCGATTGAACAGTTTAATACACTTGCTCCAAAACAAGATGCATTTGTAATTGTAGGAGATTTTACTGATTCAGGATCGGTACAACAATATGATCGCTTCATGCAAGTGTATAATGAAAATGCAAATAAAGATGCGGTACGAATGAATTCTCTCGGTAATCATGATTATTGGAACGGCTTATCTGTAGATGGAGCGCAGAAGCGTTTCTTAGAAAAAACAGGAATGGAATCGATTTATTATCATAAAGTGGTGAAAGGGTATCACTTCCTTGTTATGTCTCCGGAAGATGGGACAACTCATGGATATTATTCAGACAAGCAAATTAACTGGTTAAAAGAAGAAATGGCAAAAGCGCAAAAGGATGATCCAGAAAAGCCGATTTTCGTATTTTTACATCAACATATTAAAGATACAGTATACGGTAGCCAAGAGTGGGGAACGAAAGATAGTACGAAAATTAATGCAGTATTAAAAGAATACCCACAAGTCATTACGTTTTCAGGTCATTCTCATTATCCGTTAGATGATCCAAGATCAATTCATCAAAAAGACTTTACGTCTGTTGGTACATCTTCTGTAAGTTATATGGAAGTTGAAGGCGGTAAAGTACAAGGAAATATCCCGCCAGGAGCTAGTACGTTAAGCCAAGGTTTATTAGTAGAAGTAGATGATGAAGAGGTAACGATTAACCGTCGTGATTTCCATACGAATGCTTGGACGGGTGAGCCTTGGAAAATTAAATTGCCAGCAAAGAAAGAAACATTTACACATGTAGAAAATCGTGATAAAGAAAAGCCATACTTCGCTAAGGATGCAAAGCTTGCTGTATCAAATGTAACAGAAAACGCAGCAACAGTAACATTCCCGCAAGCATTGGATAACCTTCTTGTTCATTCTTATCGTGTACAAGCGAAGGATAAACAAACAGGTGAGATTAAAAATAAGTTATTAGCATTCTCAGAGTTTTACCGTGACCCAGTGCCGAAAGACCTTACATTTACGCTTGCAGGGTTAGATGGTGGGAAAACATACCTACTTGAAGTCGTCGCAATTGATTCATTTGGCAATGAAAGTGTGCAGCCGTTAACGGCAGAAATTACTACGAAAAAAGATAATATCGATCCGAATGTAAAAGTGCCAAAGGCTGATGTTTTCGATGTGAACTTTGCAGATGGTACATTTAAAGACAATTCACCATTTGTTACAAAAGGTGATGTGAAGGGCAATGTGACTATTGAATATGATAAAGCTTTGAAAAAGAATGTTATGAAGTTAAACGGGAAAGCAAATACATTTGGGTATCTGCCGTTTTCAGCAGCCCAAAAAGAAAAAGTAGCAAATGCATTTACGTTAGAAACTGTATTTTCAATGAATGAAATTCGTGGACAAGGTATTTTGCAAAATACAGAGAGTGGTGGAATTGGTTTTGAATCTACAGGAAGTGGAAATGTTGAATTGTGGGCTCATATTGGTGGTAGTTATAAACGTGTTGGCGTTCAGTTAGAAGCGAACAAAACATATCATTTAACAGGAACGTATAACGGAAATGAAGTAGCCATTTATGTAGATGGTAAAAAAGTAAATAGCCAACCAGCTCAAGGAAAAGTGTATCACCCGAACGTACCGTTTGCATTTGGAGCTGATCCAGATAGCAATGGAAATGGTGGCATTCCGTTAAATGGTCAAATTGCGCTAGCAAAATTATATAGTAAAGCATTAAGTTCTTCGGAAGTATTAGCAGCGTACAATGAGTTTTTTAATCGTACGAAGTTAGAGCAAGTAAACGCGTTATATGAAGAGCTAGGAAAAGTAAAAGCAGTGTTAGCTCGTACGTATGAATTTGGTGATAAGCCAGGTCAATACTCAAAGGAAGCATTTCAAGAACTAGAGAAAAGCTATAACACTGCAAAGCAAGCGTTTGAAAATATCGGAAGTACTGGGGAACAAATTATTCAAACGTATAACGAATTAAAAACAGCTAATGTAAACTTTGTACAATCTAAAGTAGCAGAAGAGCAACCAAAAACACCGAAAGAAAAATTACAAATCAACATTGAAAAGGCTAAAGCTGTCGTAAAGAAAGCGCAAGCTGCGAATGTAACGGACGGTTCAGTGAAATCATTACAGCAAAAAATTACAGTTGCAGAAGCTGTATTAAAAGATGCGAAAGTGAAAGACGAACAGGTAGAAACGATGAATCGTACGATAGAGCATGCGATTTCACTCGTTGAAAAAAGCATGAACAAATAAGAGAGAAGAAAAAGAAGCTTATCATGATAGGCTTCTTTTTTGTTATACTAAAAGTAGTATAGAAAGAGGGAGCGAATAATTTGGAACAGAAAAAGCTAAAGAGAATTCTTGAATATGTATGGATCGCGGTTGTGCTCCTTGTAGGATATTATTTATTAAAAGATAAAAGTATATGGATTCTATTTTTAATGACTTTCTTATTAGCGGGTTTAGGCACGTTATTTATTAATTTCTTCTTTGATAGTGTAAATGCGTGGAAGAAAAAGAAGGAGACGAAGTAAAGGGGGAAGCTATGCAAAAGTGGAAGCTTATATATTAGGTGATTATCTTCTTATTGCTTGTAAGTATTGGAGTTTTTAAATACGCTACACCAATAGGGAATTGGGCATCGCTTACAGCTTGCATCGGCATATTCATCATTTTACAATCGTTAACGAGAAAACATAATTAAACAGGAAAATAGCTCGCCGTTTCATCGGCGAGCTATTTTATTATGCTTCTTTCGTCTCATCATTTGTTTTTTCAGTAGCTAAATGACTATGCTTTCTAGAGTAGAAGAAATAGAAGCATAAGCCGACTATAAGCCAAACTGCAAAGCTAATCCATGTCGTTTTAGACAGATTGATCATTAAATATAAACAGCAAAGAATTGCGACAACTGGTAGTACAGGTACGAAAGGAGTACGGAATCCGCGTTTTAAGTCAGGATGTGTTTTTCGTAAAATAAGTACAGCACAGCAAACGAATGTGAAGGCTGTTAACGTACCGATGTTTACTAAATTCGCGAGTAAATGTAGGTCTAAAAGTCCTGCTAATAAAGCAGCAACAACGCCAGTAATCCACGTATTTAATAAAGGGATTTTCACTTTTTTATTTACGCGTGCTAACGCTTTTGGAAGTAAACCGTCGCGGCTCATCGCATATGAAACACGAACTTGTCCATACATAACGACTAAGAGAACGGTTGTCATTCCAGTCATCGCACCAACAGCGAGTAACCCTGCAATTGTATCTTCACCAACGAAATGCAATGCAAATGCAACTGGATCAGAAACATCTAATTGTGTATAAGGAACCATGCCTGTTAAAACGAAAGATACAATCATGTATAAAACAGTACAAATAAGAAGGGAACCGATAATGCCGATTGGTAAATCACGCTGTGGTTTTTTCGTTTCTTCTGCAGCGGTTGCGATTGCATCAAACCCTAAAAAGGCGAAGAATACAGTGGCAGCTCCAGTAATAATACCGTCGTATCCGAATGGAATGAACGGTGTCCAATTTTCAGGCTTTACATATTTTGCGCCTGCAACGATAAAGGCAATGATAACAGCTAGTTTAATAAGAACCATAATATTATTAATGCGTGCACTTTCACGTATACCGAAACTTAAAAGGCCAGTAATAAGAAGTAAAATACAGACAGCTGGTAAATCGATGATACCACCTTTTCCAACACCGGGGGCCGAGGCGATTATGGCGGGAAGGTGTATGTTAAATCCTTGTAGTAAAGATTGTAAATAACCAGACCACCCAACAGCTACAGCTGCAACGGCAAGTAAATATTCGAGCATTAAACACCATCCGACGATGAAGGCGACGACTTCTCCGACTGTCATATATGCGTAAGTATACACACTTCCTGAGACAGGTATAGAAGAAGCAAATTCAGCATAACAAAAGGCTACACAAGCACAAGTAAATGCAGCGATAAGAAATGATAGCATAATACCAGGACCAGAATGTTTTGCTGCAACAATACCCGTTAATACAAAGATTCCTGTCCCAATTACGGCGCCGATTCCTAAAAACGTTAAATCGAGTGCAGTTAATGTTCTATCTAGTTGCTTTGGTGATTCAGTACTGAGCGCTTTTTTTCGTAATAATGACTTCATTTTGGACTCTCCCCCCGTTTTTCATTTCCATAACTGCGAATATAGTATGAGCCCATTAGAAAAGAGTACGTAAGTAAATGGAGGTACAGTTATGGTATGTAGTTTTTTAAAGTTTCTGGATTAACTTTATTATAATTCAGAATATTTTGTCAAATAAAACTTTAACAAATAAAATCCGGATGAATAGGGGAAACTATGTGCGGAAATGGATACGGGTTAACAAATAGATTTATTTTATATAGTAGGAGAAGATGCTATGTTATTTTATTTTGAACTTGTCGTCATTTTACTTTGTACGAAATTAGCTGGTGATATTAGCGTTAGACTCGGTCAGCCTTCTGTACTTGGTAAATTACTTGTTGGTATTATTATCGGTCCTGCGGTGCTAGGTATTATTAATAGTTCAGAACTTATTGATGAGCTTAGTGAAATTGGTGTTTTGCTACTTATGTTTATGGCGGGACTTGAAACAGATTTAGAAGAGTTAAATCGGAATTTGAAATCGTCGTTTGCAGTAGCGGCTGGTGGAATTATTTTTCCTTTCATCGGTGGATATGTGACAGGACTGTTGTTTGGATTAATGCAATCTCATGCCATTTTTTTAGGATTATTACTTTGTGCAACATCGGTTAGTATTACAGTGCAAACGCTAAGAGATTTAGGGAAGATGAATACGAGAGAAAGTACAACGATTTTAGGTGCTGCTGTATTTGATGATGTAATTGTCGTTATTTTATTAGCGTTTGTTATGAGCTTTTTAGGAACGCAAGATGTGAATATAACACTTGTCATTGTAAAGAAAATCGTTTTCTTTGTAAGTATTGTTTTTATCGCATGGAAAGTCGTTCCTTGGATTATGAAAATGCTTGTGCCGCTTCGCGTAACAGAAGCTTTAATTAGCGCAGCTCTTATTATTTGTTTCTCTTTTTCGTATTACAGTGAAATGATGGGAATTGCAGGTATTATTGGAGCATTTGCAGCAGGAATTGCCATTTCTCAAACGGAGTATAAGCATGAAGTGGAACATAAAATTGAACCGATTGCTTATGCGATATTTGTACCAGTGTTCTTCGTAAGTATCGGAATGGAAATTACATTTCAAGGAATCGGGAGTCAGCTTTGGTTCATTATCATTATGACGCTCGTTGCGATTTTCACAAAGTTAATCGGATCAGGTTTAGGAGCAAGACTGACAGGATTCAACCTCCAATCTTCTATTAGTGTTGGTGCAGGGATGGTGTCACGCGGAGAAGTAGCGCTGATTATCGCAGCAAATGGACTTACGGCGAATTTATTAGCGAAAGAAAATTTCACAGCGATTGTTATTGTTGTTATATTGACGACGATTATTACACCGCCACTTTTAAAGAAGTATTTTGTATAGAGGAGAAGAGCTTATCTGACGTAGATAAGCTTTTTTTATTTCAAAAAGCAATGGGCATGTAGCATGAGTGGTTTGTAAGTATGGTAAAATCTATGTATATGATGTGGACGAGGAGAGGGATGTGTGAAGATTACGAAGGGGAAGGTTATAGGCGTAATCATACTTATTGCACTATGTATACCATTTACCGCATGGAAAGAATCAAAAGTGAAATGTTTTCCAGTTTCTATTTTTTCTTCCTATGTAGAAGATGAAAACCGAAAGACTATAAGTACACTGCTTTTGTACCTGACTTTGCAGTTTGGATACATGGATGGGAAAAACAGAGATCTGAAGGTGAAATAACGTCATATAAAAAAGGGGATCGAACTGTAATTGTTCATCATCCACCTGGTAATGATGGTTTTTATCTATATGATACAAATGATATTAGAGAATATACGCAACCGTAAGAAGTGGAGGTTAAATAGTGAAAGCTTCAACATTACTATTTAAAATTGAAAATAATATGGATCAATTTTCACCAGCTGAAAAGAAGGTTGCCATGTACATAATGGAGAACGCAGAGATTGTTCCAAATTTAACGACAAAAGAAGTGTCTACAAATGCGGGATCGAGTGAGGCGAGTGTTGTACGTTTTTGTAAAACAATCGGTATTGGAAGCTTTAAAGCATTTAAGATAGCGCTTGTTCGTGAATTAACGATTGCTGATTATAATATTAACGATTTTTCAGTAATGAATAAGGAAGATGGACCGTACGATTTGTTTAATAAAGTTACGTATGTGAATAAAGCTGCAATTGAGGCAAGTGTTACGGCGATAGATAAGAAGGAACTTGAGAAAGCTGCAGATCGTATTGTAAATGCGGATAAGATTTTATTTTACGGCGTAGGTGGGTCAGCGACACCGGCGATGGATGGGGCGTATAAATTTACACGGCTCGGATTTACAGCGATGATGCTATCTGATTTTCATATGATGTTGCCGCTTGTGACGAATTTAAAAGAAGGCGATATATTTGTGGCGATTTCAACATCTGGGCGAACGAAAGATGTGCTTGAAATGGCGCAATATGCAAAGAGACAAGGTGCAACTGTTATCGGAATTACGAAACTTGACCAATCATCACCTTTATATAAAGAAGCGGACATTCGCCTTTGTATGCCGGATGTAGAGCAAGATCATCGTATTGCGAGTATTGCTTCGAGAATGACGCAACTGAATATGATTGATGCTTTATATGTGATTACTTTTAATCGAATTGGCAATAAAGTGCTGGATCAATTTATGGAGACGCGAGAAGAAGCTTTGCGGTTACGGAAGTTGAAGTAGAAGAAAAGATGAGGGGACTCATCTTTTTTTATTAACTTTGACACAAATATGTCATGTTGTGAAATTTTATTTCATAAAATAAGAAAGAGTTATTGATTTTTAGTTTCTTAAAGTTATAATAAAAGTGTGAAATATAATTTCGAAGAGGGTGGCAATATGTTAGAAAATTTATCGACAGAACACCGTAATGAGAAAACGACGAATCTAGATGAGATGAGTATAAAAGAAGTGTTACAAAGTATGAATGAAGAAGATAGAACTGTTGCGTTAGCAGTTGAAAAAGAAATAGAACACATTGAAAAGGTCGTACAGACTGTTATTAAATCTTTTGAAGAAGAGGGCCGATTAATTTATATTGGGGCTGGTACGAGTGGTCGTTTAGGTATTCTAGATGCGGTTGAATGCCCACCAACATTTGGAACAGATGATAAAATGGTGCAAGGATTTATAGCAGGTGGATTGAAAGCGTTTACTAAGGCGGTGGAAGGTGCCGAAGATCGCGAAGAGTTAGCAGAAGAAGATTTGAAAAGTATTGGATTAAACGAGAAAGATACAGTGATTGGTATTGCCGCAAGTGGAAGAACCCCTTACGTAATTGGCGGATTGAAATACGCACATAGTGTGGGAGCAAGTACGGCGAGTATTTCTTGTAATAAAAATGCTGAAATAAGTAAGTATGCAAAACTCAATGTAGAAGTGGAGACAGGTGCAGAAATATTAACAGGCTCAACACGTTTGAAGGCTGGTACAGCGCAAAAATTAGTGCTCAATATGATTTCAACAGCGTCAATGATTGGTGTAGGAAAAGTATATAAAAACTTAATGGTAGATGTTCAATCTACGAATGAAAAGTTAGTAGAACGATCAAAACGAATTATTGTGGAAGCAACAGGAGTTAGTTATGAAGTAGCGGCAGAGTATTACGAAAAAGCAAATCGTAATGTGAAAGTTGCTATCGTTATGGTATTACTACAGTGTGAGTATGGGGAAGCACTAGAAAAACTAAAAGAAGCGAAAGGCTTTGTGAAGAAAGCATTATAAAGTGAAACGATAAGAATAGGGAGGGGGATTCTATTATGAAGAAAGAAGAGAGAATGGCCAAAGAAATTTCAGAGCAACTTGGGGGAATAAAAAATATTCGTGGCATTGCTCATTGTATGACGAGACTGAGGTTAACGCTTCATGATGAAAGTAAAGTGAATATGGATCTTTTGAAAAAGGTTGAAGGCGTTATGGGCGTCATTGAAGATGAAACACTTCAAGTTGTTGTTGGTCCAGGAACTGTAAATAAAGTAGCAGCTGAAATGGAAGTTTTAACAGGATTACGAATTGGTGAGGTTGCAGATCATCATCTTGAAGATATTGGTCAAGAGATTAAATCAGAGATGAAGAAGAAAAATAATACACCAGTGAAGAACTTTTTACGAAAAATAGGTAACATTTTTATTCCGTTAATACCTGGTCTTGTTGCATCAGGAATTATAAACGGAGTTGCTAACTTTGCGAAAAACGCTGGTGCTGATCCGAATGCTACATGGCTACAAATGTTACTACTCATTGGCGGCGGTATCTTTACATTTTTAGGGATTTTAGTCGGTTGGAATACAGCGAAAGAATTTGGCGGGACACCAGTTCTTGGGGCGATTGCGGGTATTTTAATTTTCAATCCGGCGATGGCAAATGTGAAATTATTTGGTGAGGCAATGGTACCTGGGCGGGGCGGATTGTTTGCAGTTATTTTTGCAGCGTGGCTTATGGTAGTAGTTGAGAGAAGAGTACGAAAAGCAGTGCCGAATGCAGTAGATATTATTGTAACACCGCTTATTACTGTATTAGCTGTAAGTATAGTAACGATGTTAGCGATTCAGCCAGCAGCGGGATTTTTATCTGATGGTATTACGAGCGGTATTAACGCAATTTTAAATGTTGGTGGGGCATTTGCTGGAGCAGTGCTAGCCGGAACGTTTTTACCACTCGTTATGGTCGGATTACACCACGGTTTAACACCGATTCATATGGAATTTATTAATCAAACGCACGTAACACCTTTATTACCAGTACTCGCAATGGCTGGTGCCGGTCAAGTGGGCGCAGCGATTGCAATTTATGTGAAAACAAAAAATAAACGACTTCGTAACGTAATTAAAGGTGGATTGCCAGTTGGGTTTTTAGGGATTGGTGAGCCGTTATTATACGGGGTTACATTACCACTTGGAAAACCTTTTATCACTGCTTGTTTAGGAGCGGCTGTCGGGGGTGCATTCCAAGCAGTTATGAAAACGGCTTCACTCGGAATTGGCGTATCAGGATTATCTTTAATCCCGTTAATTGCTGATAATAAATATTTACTATATTTCTTAGGTTTAGTCATTGCATATACTTTCGGATTTATCTTCACGTACTTCTTCGGATTTAAAGAAGAAATGGCAGAAAACATATAGAGAAAGGGATTCCTTTCTCTTTTTCTATTCATAGAAAGGGAGATTCATATGATAGGAGTTTCAATTTATCTTTCAAAAGGGCAAGCAGACAAACAAAAAGAGTGGCTAAAAATAGCGAAGGAAAACGGATTTTCATCTATTTTTACATCACTTCATATTCCGGAAGATGATCCAGATACGTATAAAGAGTTAATTCAAACATTAGGGAAACAGGCTCTCGAAAATGAAATGGAATTAATGGTGGATATATCTCCAAAGTCGTTAAATCATTTAGGAATAACGTATGAAAATGTGGAAGTGTTATTGGGCTTTGGTATTACTGGTTTACGAATGGATTATGGCATTGCGCCGAAGGAAATTGCGCGTGTATCTCATAAGATGAAAGTAGCTTTAAATGCGAGTACGATTACAGAATCTTTCTGGGAAGAGTTACTTGCGGAAAATATACGGGTAGAGAATGTTGAAGCGTGGCATAATTTTTATCCGCGTCCAGAAACAGGACTAGCAAGGTCCTTCTTACAAAAGCAAAATCAATATTTACATGCGTGTGGAATAACAACGATGGCATTTATTCCGGGAGATGAGGATAAACGTGGCCCGTTATATGAAGGGTTACCAACGTTAGAAAAGCACCGCAATATGCGCCCGCTTGAAGCGTTTTTAGAACTTGTTCAAGATTGTGATGTCGATAAAGTGTTGATTGGAGATATAAGTGCTAGTTTAGAAAGTGTACAAGAAATTGCGAGCGCGAGTAGAGGGATTATTCCGCTGCGATATGAGTCATTTATAAATGAAAATGAAGTATTAAAAGTAGTAGAGCAAGTGCATACAAATAGATTAGACCCAGCACGTGATGTCATTCGCTCAGTAGAATCAAGGGAAGGAAATAAAGTGATTTTACAGCCGATGCATGCAATCGCAAGAAAGAAAGGCAGTATCACAATTGATAATGAATTGTACGGTAGATATGCCGGGGAGATGCAAGTTGTTATAAATGATTTGCCTACAGATGAGAAGGTGAATGTTGTCGGAATGGTTGTGGAAGAGGACGTGCTGTTATTGCCTTATATTGGTGCTGGAAAAAAGTTTCAACTTTTTCTGTGCGATTGAGTAAAAGCTTGAATTAGCGCTATTTTATAAAAGACATTATTCGTAAAACGGATAATGTTTTTTGTTTTCTTTAAAAAAAGCATTTGACGAATGAAACGAAATACCGTATTGTTTTGTCTTGTGAATAAATGTTCACCATAACAAAACAAAAAGGAGAGTTCAAAATGAATCAATATATTGGGAATTTAATTATTCGTATCGTGTTAGGAGTTACGTTCTTTGCACACGGTTTAGCAAAGTTTCAATCAGGTATAGATAACGTAGCAGGATGGTTTACAAGTATCGGTTTACCAGGTGGCCTTGCGTATGGTATAGCGACAGTTGAATTAGTTGGTGGTATATTATTAATTATCGGTTTAGGTGTTCGATATGTAGGATTGTTATTCGCTCTTATTTTAGCTGGAGCTATCGTAAAGGTAAATGGAGCAGCAGGATTATTAGGAGATGGCAAGAATCCCGGATATGAATTAGATCTTGCATTATTATCAATGGGTGCGTATTTATTCGTTGTAAAAGCAGAAGGATATGTAGATCGTTTCTTAAAAGAGAAAGTAATGAAAACGAAGTAAATTTTATTTATAAATTGTTGACTTAAAGAGTTATTGTAACTATAATAGTTACAATAACTAAGTTAAGAATGAAATGAATTAGCATATTTTTTCACACGAGTCGTAACTACAATAGTTACGACTCGTGTGAAGAATAAATAAACGAGGGAGGAATTACTATGCTTAAATCAAATTTAGAAATTATTCAAAGTACGTATGAAGGATCAGCTTCTTCGAATGCAAAACATTTAGCAGAATCCCTCTCTGAAAAAATAGAATGGACAGAGGCAAAAGGTTTCCCGTACGGCGGAACGTATATAGGTACAGAGGATATAATGGAAAATGTATTTAGTCGTTTAGGATCAGAATGGGATGATTATAAAGCGAGTGTAAATATGTATCATGAAGTAAACGGAAAAGATGTAATTATTGCTGAAGGTGTTTATTCAGGAGTTTATAAAGAAACGGGAAAATTGTTTGAAGCAGAATTTGTTCATATATGGCAGCTTGAAAATGGGAAAATTATAAAATTTAAGCAATATGTGGATAGTTTTATTGTACGAGAAGCGATGAAGGTTTAAAATATAATAAGGAAACAAATGGAATCGGCTGTGCGCAGGCGATTCCATTTGTTTATGTGATTATTAGGGGAATGGGGAATACATAATATGAAAAAATGGATTATAGGGACAATTACAATGATTGTAATTGCAATAGGAGCTGTATTCGGTGTTACGAAACTTCTTAATTATATAGAAGAAGAGGAGAAGAGTCTGAAAGCACAAAATGTAACGGGGCAACAAGGGAAGAAAGCAAAGGAAGAGAAGCAACAAGCTAGTGAAGATGAAATTATTTCTACCATGCATAGGATGGTACATCAAAAAGTGAAATCCTCTGAAAAATGGGGATTTATTGAAATGACAAATAAGGAAATTCGTAGTGCGAAGGAAGCGGTAGAAAGCAGTACAAATTTTAAAAATAAATCAAAGTTACTTGCTACTTTGGAGCGCTGGGAGAAAGGGGATTTTTCACAAACGGTTGAGGAGCATAACTTTTTGTGGGAAATTCAAGGTGGTGATACTGGAAAGGCAACAGAACGTTTATCGCCAGAAGAAGAAAAGAAGTATGTGAAAGAAATGAAAGGTAAATAAAAACATCGCCACTTTGGTGGCGATGTTTTTTTGATTAAGAATGTTTGCGCAGTAAAGCTCTAGTTGGCTGAACA
The DNA here is from genome assembly GCF_038050415.1 of Bacillus sp. FSL M7-1020. Taxonomy (NCBI): domain Bacteria; kingdom Bacillati; phylum Bacillota; class Bacilli; order Caryophanales; family Bacillaceae; genus Bacillus; species Bacillus sp. FSL M7-1020. The sequence continues at coordinate 681,128 of NZ_JBBOTW010000001.1, forward strand.
GCAACTGTTTTGAAATGAGAAAATAAATAACATCCTGTCACGACGACAATTGTACCTAAAATTTGTATCCATGTTAATTCTTCTCCTAGGAAAAGGAATGCTAAAATAGCTGTGAAAATCGGATTGAAGTTTAGAAAAATTCCCGATGTTGTAGCTCCTAATTTTTGTACACCAATGTTCCAAAATACCATACAAAGTACTGTTGAAATGATTCCTGTATATAAAAGCGATGTAATGAATGATGTATTTATATTTGAAACAGTGAAGTTACCGATGTTAAATGGCAGTAATAAAATAATGCCGAAAATACCAGAATATAACGTCGCCATTAGTGGTGTAGTTGTTTTTGTTGCCCATTTACTGCACACAGAATATATCCCCCAAATACAAACTGCCGCAATCATCCATAAATCTCCGCTATTAAAATGTAGTGAAAATAAAAGTGAGAAATCACCTTTTAATAGAACGAGGATAACCCCGAAGAATGAAAGGGTCATGGATAATATTTGAAGTGTATTTACTTTTTCTTTTAGAAATAATACCGAAAATAGTGCAATTGAAATTGCATTCAATGTAGAGATGAGACCCACATTCGTTGCGGATGTTTTTTCTAATGCTAAAAATTGAAAGATGTTAAAGAGAGCGACTCCTGAAATCCCCATCAGTATTAAAGGTAGTATCGCAGCGCGCGGTGGCAGGATTTTCTTTTCTTTAAACCATACCATAGGTAATAAACAAACGATCGCAATGATCCATCTTAAACTCGTCAGTGTCATCGGCGAGGCATGATCGACGAGAGATTTCCCAACGACAAAATTCCCTCCCCATAATAAGCTCGTTAATAATAGTAAAAAGACATAAAAATAAGGCATATTAAAATCCCCTTTGTTATAATCAATACGAATTGTAAATAATTTTAGCATTTTTCTTTATTGTGTAATATATTCTTTTGTGTAATGATTAAAAATCAATAAAACATTTCGTTTCGTTTGTATCTTAAAGAATAATATTCAGTTTCGTTTGAATTAAGGGATGTTTTTTCGAATAATCATCGGTAAGAAAAAAGGGGGAATTATAATGGAGTCATCTGTTATTAAAGTGTTAGATGATTTGGATGTACAAATTTTAGATATATTGCAGAAAGAATCACAAGTAAGTAATGCAGAGCTTGCACGCCGTGTTAATTTATCTCCAGCTGCGATGCATGCAAGAATAAAAAGGTTAGATGGAGAAGGTTTTATTGATAAGCAAGTAGCAATTTTAAATCAAGAAAAGCTCGGTTTTGATTTACTATGCTTCATTTTTATGAGTACGAATATTCATCAGTATGAAAAGCTTGAAGTGCTAGAACGAGAATTAGAATCGATGCCTGAAGTGTTAGAATGTCATTGTTTAACAGGGGAATATGATTATTTATTAAAAGTTGCAAATCGTGATCGTAAAGAACTGGAGCAGTTTATTAGAAAGTTGAACAAGCTTGGTATTACACGGATACAGACAAGTTTAGCACTGCGTGAAATTAAATATTCGACGGTATTGCCGATACGAAATGAGGAACCGAGCATCGATTAGATTGCTTGGTTTTTTGTTTGTATAAAGTGATTGACGAGAAGAAAAGAGAGATGTATTATTATATAAAATTATGTATTAAAATTCATTTAAAGTTATAAATATTAATATTGGGGGCAAGGGGATATAATATGAAAATCTGTAATGCGGTTACGAGTGATGTGAAAGAAATTTATAGTCTCATTGAAGTTTATGCAAAAGAGGGGGTTGTTTTACCGCGTTCTCTTTTGTCTCTCTATCAATATTTGCAATGTTTATATGTTATGAAAGAAGGAGAGGAAGTCGTTGGAGTTGCTGGCTTACATGTATTAGGAGAGGATCTTGCAGAAGTACGATCTTTAGTAGTTTCGCATACATATGCAGGGAAAGGGATAGGGCGTATGTTAGTGAATCATGTTATGAATGAGGCGGCAAAGATAAAAGTGAACAGGGTAATTTCTTTAACATATGAAACGGAATTTTTTCAAAAGTGTGGGTTTGATTTTGTGAATAAGGAAGTGTTGCCAGAGAAAGTGTGGATTGATTGCAGGCATTGTCCAAAAGTTGATTATTGTGATGAAGTGGCGATGATTAGGTATGTTGGGTGAAATGTTTAGAGAGAAAAAAGCCCACTATTATTTAAGAAATAGTGGGTATCTATATTTTAGGTAGAAATGAGATGTTGTTAAGAATTTGAATTTGTTTTTCTTACTGCAAAATTAAAAATGGGATTTTTAAGTTCATAGTTATAAGTAGAACCATCGACAAGCCCTATAACTTTATCGCTATCATAAAGGTCGAGCATAAATTGTGCCATTTGTTTTGCAGTGTGGAATTTTGGTACAACATTATCGTATTGGAATTCATCAATATCAAATGATCGTTTCGCGAACTCTGTTTCAGTTGCACCAGGAGCTAAAACTTTTGCTTGTAATTTTGCACCTTTTTCTTTCAGTTCGTGAGATAATCCTTCTGTAAATGCACTTACATAGAATTTCGTAGCGCAATACGTAACAGCATTAGCGACAATCGTATATCCACCGCCTGATGAAACGTTAATAAGCTGTGTTCCATCAATCATTGAATAATCTCGAACGAAAAGGGAAGAGAGTATTGTTAGTGCTTCTATATTTACATGCAACATCGTTTCTATTTTATTTAAATTTTGTTCAGCAATTGAGGCAAAATTACCAAAACCTGCGTTGTTAATCCACGTTTCAATCTGGAAACTTTGGAGACTTTCATAAAGTTTATAAACATTTTCCGTGACGGATAAATCAGTTCTTCGAATGACAACATCTAACTCCGGATACATTTCGTTAATTTTCAATTTTAATCCATCTAATTCTTCTTTTCTTCGAGCTACAAGTATTATATTTTTTCCACGAGATGCAAAGGCTAAAGCCGATTCATAGCCAATTCCAGAACTAGCACCAGTAATAACAGTATATTTCATATAAAATCCCCCTAAGTTCAAATTCATTTATGGTTAGATTGTATTTGTTAGAGTATACTCTAAGTCAAATGTTTTTTATAAATTTGATAAGAACGCAAAATATATGAGGGCAAATGGCATGCGGAGGGAGTATGAGTATGTACACAATTAGCGAGGTAGCTACATTATTAGGAGTGAGCACACATACATTACGTTATTATGAAAAAGAGAACATACTAATTGCAAATCGCGATACAAATGGAAATCGACTGTATGAAGAATCACATATAAAGTGGTTGCAGTTTGTAATGAAGTTAAAACAAACGCAAATGCCAATAGCGAAAATAAGAGAATACGCTAGATTATATTTAGAAGGGGAGCATACAACTGAAGCTCGTTTGCAGCTCCTAGAAGATCATAGGAAATCTATTCAGATTCAAAGAGAAAACTTAGAAGTTACAGAGAAGATGCTTGAAAATAAAATCATTGCATACAAAGACTCGTTGAAAAATACATAGATTAAAAAATACGCTGTTTCCTGTTACGTGATGAAAAATGGATTTGATCTATGAGTATTTCATCATAGTGTGCGGACAAATAAAAAGAGCAGCTAGCAAAAGCTAACTGCTCCATTCAAGGGATCTCTTCCAAGGGGGAGTGGAGAAAGTATCGTATTATCAATATTATTGACGGAATATTGATTTTATTAAACTAGATTAAAAATTTGAAAGACTATTGTTTTAACTAAAATTATAACAGTATTAAAAAGTTCATGTATACGCTCAAAGTTTTGACTACTATGAAATCCATACTTTTTATCTTTTTGATATTTGGAACGAATGAATTACTTGAAAAAATGGATGATTAATTATAACGATTATGTAATTATAATTACATTAAAAACTCATATGTTTCTAATATATAAAAAATATTACAATTACATTACAAAAACTGTTGACTATATTTAACTAACGTAATACAATTCTGTTTGTGGAAATAAAAACTAAAAATATTCATTAATTGGGGGATTTGGAAAATGAAGAAAGTTATTTTGCCGATTTTAATGTCTTCAATGTTTATCATACCAGCAGTGTCTCATGCAGAAGAAAATGTAGTTTCTCAAAAGAAAGCGGATACAATTGAGCAAGTTCAAGAAAAACGTGGTTGGTTTCAAGGGACGGGATACTGGTTGTACTATAATGAAGATGGTTCTTTGGCTATAGGTTGGAAAAATATTAATGGAAAATGGTATCACTTTGATGAAACAGGCATGATGGCTACATATATGAAAAATATTCAAGGAAAAACATATTATTTTAATGAAGATGGTTCAATGCAAATAGGATGGAAGAAAGTTCGAGTTTGGCATTATTTTAACGAAGATGGCTCTATGGCTAAAGATTGGAAAAAAATCAATGGTTCATGGTATCACTTTGACAAAGATGGTTACATGTCTGATGGCCGTAGGACTATAGGAGGAAAAACATACACTTTTAATGCAGATGGAACTATGGTTACAGGTTGGCAAGAGATTAAAAGTGGGCCTTATACAGGGAAATGGTTTTACTATAATGCAGATGGCGCTATGGCAACAGGTTGGGCACAAGTGAAAGGGAAATGGTATTATTTTGATGCATCTGGTGTCATGCAAACAGGCTGGTTAAAAAATAATAACGTATGGTATTACTTAAATACAGATGGATCAATGAAAAGCACAGAAAATAACTGGAACGAAGGCTGGTTAGAAGAAAACGGAAAGCGTTATGTTTTTGATGACACTGGTGCTATGCGAAAAGGGAAACTAGCTGAAGGCGGTACGGTTTGGTACTTTAATGAAGATGGTTCAATGCTAACAGGATGGAAACAGCTAGAAGAAGGATGGTATTACTTTAATGATCAATCTGGTGCAAGTGAACAAGGTTGGTTTAGCAATAAAGGGAAATGGTATTACTTTGAAGATGGCCCAATGAAAACAGGTTGGTTACAAGAAAATAAAAATTGGTATTATTTACAGTCTAGCGGTGACATGGCAGTTGGAAAACATTTAATTAATGGAAAATGGTATACGTTCAAACATAACGGTATTATGATGTAACAAAAGGTTTTTAAATAGAAATGTATTTTAAGAGATTTCCATAATGAAAAGGACACCTGTGAGGGTGTCTTTTTTACGCTAGCCCCCTATTAATAAAGAAAGAATAACATTTTTAACAATAATGAGTACCGATTTTTATTAAGTTGATTGATGGAGGAAGAGACATTGTTGCCATCAAGTTAAGCAATTTACGGTTTCTAAAAATGTAAAGTATTACAAGTAGTTAAATTGTTTATGGAATGTTGGTATTGACATTTTATAAATTATTCGTGTAAAATAATTTATGAATGACATTCAGTCATTTATTATGAAAGGGTGTAGATAAGTAATTTTTAATAACTGAACAAATATAAGGATAAATGAGGCTGATATTGTTTTTTTAAAATAGTAGTTTGCGTGAGATTATATTTTTTAAATTAAAAATGACTGACGGTCAGTCATATAATAATAGAAGGTGAGAGATATGAAAAATAAAGCTTGGTTATATGTGATATTAACATGTATCTTTGAAATATTTTGGGTGTTCGGTTTTAATACAGCCCATACTTGGTGGCATTGGGTTGTTATTGTAGGAGTTATTGCTGTTGATTTTCATTTTCTTTCTAAAGCGTGCGAACATCTTGCAACAGGGACTGTATATGCTGTGTTTGCCGGAGCTGGTACGGTAGGTACTTTCCTAATGGATGTATTCCTTTTCGGCGGCAGTTTCAGTGTAGGGAAACTATTCTTTATCGTGATGGTCGTAGCGGGTGTTATCGGTTTAAAACTGGCTGATAATAAAGAAGAAACCGCGGAAGAAATTGTGAAAGGAGCTGCTTAAAAATGGGTTGGTTTTTCGTATTTTGTGCCGCAATTAGTGAAATAGTCGGTGTGATAGGACTTAAAATGTATAGTAAAGATAAGACGTTAGCAAATGGAGCGATTTATATAGGTGGATTTGCAACGTCCTTCGCATTCTTATACACTTCTTTCTTGTTCTTACAAGTAAGTGTGGCTTATGCGGTTTGGATTGGTATTGGAACAGCAGGCGCAGTTTTATTAAATATGTTTCTGTTTGGTGAATCAAAAAGTAAGGCACGTTTGATTAGCGTAGCTCTTATCGTATGTGGAGTTACGGGATTAAAGGCCCTTTCATAAGAAAAGGATATTAAAGCTAAATCTCCTAACGATCTGTTGGGAGATTTTTATTATGAAAGTACATGATGATTGACAGTACAGCTAGTTATTTTATAAAATGAGTGACAGTCATTCAATATGAGTGTGAAAGGGTTTAGATGATGAATAAAAAAGAAAAAATTGTCTATGCAGCTATTGAAGTGTTTCAGGAAAAGGGCGTTGAAAAAACGAAGATTTCTGATATCGTGAAATTGGCTGGCATTGCACAAGGAACTTTCTATTTATATTTTCCTTCTAAGCTATCTGTTATGCCTGCAATAGCAGAAGTGATGGTTGAGAAGATGATACTTGCAGTGAAAGAAAAAGTACAGAACGATGCATCTTTTTCAAGTAAAGTTGAGCAAGTAATAGATGCAGTATTTAACTTTATAGCTGAATATCGTGAAATACAAGCATTAATGTATGCGGGCCTTGCATCTACTGAACATATAAAAGAATGGGAAGCTGTGTATGAGCCTCTTTATATGTGGCTAAGCGAATTTTTAAGCGAGGCAAAAGAAGCTGGTGAAATTCGTGACTCGGTTCACGCAGAGCGAACAGCCAAGTTATTTATCGCTCTTGTTGAATCAGCAGCGGAACAAGTTTATTTATACGATCATAAAGATGATGAGCAAGTGGAGCTTCAAAAGGCAGAAGTACTAGATTTTTTAATACATGCACTACATATAAAGAAATAAAGGGAAACTTTAGTTGGTAGGGCATGCCCTGCTGATTATTAGCCCGCATTAATGGGGACAAAACAGTTAGGTGAACCTATCTTAAGAAGGTAGGTTCATTTCTACGAAAAACTGAATGATAGTCATTCACCCTGTATTTATGTATGTGTGGAAAGATAAAGTGAAACTTTAATGAGTGGGGTATCTCCACTCATTATTAGCCCAAAAATAGTAGGATAAAGAAAAAGCTTCTTGGGCATTATTTTTTGAGAGGAACTTGCGGGAAGAGGTGTTAAAAAGTGAAGAAACCGATAAAAGAACAAAAGATGGTATTGGTCATTCTTTTAAGCAATATATTTATCGCTTTTTTAGGGATTGGGTTAATCATTCCGGTTATGCCGTCCTTTATGAATGATATGAATTTAACAGGTAAAACGATGGGCTATCTCGTTGCAGTGTTTGCAATGGCTCAGCTCATAACTTCACCAATTACAGGTCGTTGGGTCGATCTTTACGGTAGGAAGAAAATGATAATCATTGGATTATTTATTTTTGGTGTTTCAGAGCTTCTTTTTGGATTAGGAAAAGATGTGTGGATGCTTTATGTAGCGAGGGTGTTAGGCGGAGTTAGTGCTGCGTTTATTATGCCGGGTGTTACAGCATATGTTGCGGATATTACATCGATTCAGGAACGACCAAAGGCGATGGGTTATCTTTCAGCAGCTATTAGCACTGGATTTATTATAGGGCCTGGAATCGGCGGGTTTATTGCAGAATACGGAATACGTGTGCCGTTCTTTGTGGCAGCAGTGATTGCCTTTATAGCATGTGTGATTTCGATCTTTATTTTAAAAGAACCGTTAACGAAAGAAGAGCTTGCAGAAATTTCTTCTAATACGAAAGAATCAAGCTTTATTGGAGATTTAAAGAAATCATTAAACCCAATGTATGCAATCGCATTTATTATCGTATTTGTACTTGCATTCGGTTTATCGGCATATGAAACTGTGTTTAGTCTGTTTTCTGATCATAAATTTGGTTTCACGCCGAAAGATATTGCTGCAATTATTACAATTAGTTCAATCTTTGGGGTAGTTGTGCAAGTATTTATGTTTGGAAAATTAGTTGACATGTTTGGTGAAAAAGTGTTAATTCAAATATGTTTAATTGTGGGGGCAGTGTTAGCCTTCGTTTCAACTGTAGTCTTTAATTATTGGGTTGTACTGCTCGTTACTTGCTTCATTTTCCTAGCATTTGATTTACTTCGTCCGGCTTTAACGACGTTTTTATCAAAAGCAGCTGGAAAAGAGCAAGGATTTGTTGCTGGTATGAACTCAACGTATACGAGTTTAGGAAATATCGCAGGACCTGCTATGGGCGGAATATTATTTGATATGAATATTCATTATCCATATGCATTTTCAGGAGTTGTTTTAATCGTTGGTCTCGGCATTACATTTATGTGGAGAGAGAAACAGCTAGCTGAAAGTTTTGCGAAGTAATGTAGTGAATAATGAAAAGCCTCTTACTATTTGTATGGTAAGGGGCTTTTCGTTTATAAACTTAATCCAAACCGCTTTAATTCAATAAAAATCCCCTCTAACTGCTTTCCTTTATCCGTTAAAGTGTACTCTACGCGGGGCGGAACTTCTGGATATACTTTTCGCGTTATAATCCCTTGTGCTTCCAATTCTTTTAGGCGAAGCGATAATGTTTTTGGGCTAATGCCGTCCATTGATTTTTGTAAATCACTAAAACGTAAAGTTCCTTCAATAAGAAGGTCACGAATGATTAAAAACGTCCATTTTGTACTGATTACGTCAAGCGTTTTAGCGATAGGACAAGGTATGCCAGGTAAACCTTTCGTTAATACAACTGAATCTATATTGTTCATGGAACTAGCCTCCATAAAAATTTTTTGAATGAATTTGCTTTATAGTATCACAAAACTATACTTTTGGTAACTATATGAAAAAAATATCACTACTTCCATAAAGAAAGTTAGTGCATATACAATAGCAATATGAAATAAAAAGGGTTTAGATGAAGAGGAGGTGATTTCCATGAGTATGAAAAAATTGTTTATGTTCCTTAGTTTGTTTGTTGTTTGTATTGTACTTGTAGCATGCGGCGTGGAAGAAAAAACTGAAATTCATTTATTAAAAGAAATGCCAAAGCCAAAAGCAATGACAATTGATTCTTCATTAAGTAAAAAGGAAGCGACAGAAATGGTTCATGCAGCGCAGCGTTTTTATGCATTTTGGGATACAGGTAAAGAGAATCTTATTCCGCATACTGTTACGGAAAATTTCTTTGATAATACATTACCGAAAGGTCGTCCGCAAGGTACTGAAGGATTAAAGGTTGCGGCACAAAATTTTCGTAAAGTCGTTCCTAATATACATTGCGAGATTGAAGATTTATTAGTCGTTGGTGATAAAGTAACAGCTCGTCTTTCTTTTACGGGAACGCATAATGATAAGAAAATCAATTTTTTTGCAATTGATATGTTACATGTGAAAGACGGAAAGATCACGGAAGACTGGCATTTAGAAGATAATCTTACGCTGAAGCAGCAACTGGGCTTAATAGCTGAAGAGTAGATCGTATAGGGGAGAGAAAAGCGATGAAAAATATTTTTATTATAAATGGACATGAGAAATACGGTACGAAAGAAGGACGATTAAATAGAACGTTAGTAGATTATATGGTAACGGTATTAAGCGAGAATCATCATGTGAAAACAACAACGATTCAAGATGGCTATAGTATTAAAGAAGAGCAAGAGAAGTTTTTATGGGCGGATGTTGTGATTTATCAAACACCAATTTATTGGTTTAGTGTACCGGGACTATTTAAAACATATATGGATGAAGTGTATGAATACGGTTTGTTCTTTAAAGGTGCTGATGAATATGGAACAGGTGGTTTACTAAAAGAGAAGCAATATATGTTTTCTACAACTTGGAATGCACCTGAAAAAGCATTTGGAGATAAGACGAAGTTTTTTGAAGGAGAAAGTTTAGAGTCAGCGCTTAGTCACTTACATCGCGTACAAAAGTTTCTTGGCATGAGTCCGTTAAAGAGTTTTGCTTGTTATGATGTGGTGAAGAATCCGGATATTGAGCAATATTTATTGAACTTGAAAAATCACTTGGATGGAGTAATTCAATAATAGTTTGTATTGTGAAGAAGGTACTACTAAGGATGTAGTACCTTCTCTTTTATGAAATACGTTGAAAATCTTTACTTATACAGGACTGCTTTAGTTTTTTTGATTTGATTAAATGTTTCATATCAGAGATGTTATCGTATGAAAGCTGAGTATGATAATAGTTAATGTACTCAAGTAATGCAAAAATATAAATAAATAGGGTGAATGATAGCCCACCTAAAGGTAAGTGGGGATACCAAATTACAAAATCAATAGTAAACGTAATAAATCCCGTGATAATGAATGCTATATTTATCTTTTTAAGTATTTTTAAATATTGAATCATCCTAATGGGCGTAACAGATGTTTTCTCTTTTTTTAGTCGTTTCCACTTTACGTACCAGTAAATTACTCCTTGTAATAAGATAAACTCTAAAAGAAGAAATGAGACCCAAAAAGAATATAGGGAATATAAATGTAATGTAGGATAAGCATAATTAAGTAAGTAACTTGTGAAGATAAAAGTAATGACTGAAAATAACTCACCTGTGTATAGATAGGAAAGTCTTTTTTCTAGGTTGCGTTTCATAGTTCCTCTCCTTTTATAATGACTCACATTTTAAGACATGGATGGCTGTATCCATAAATTTGCAAAATTTGCCCAACCGAATGAATCAATCGTTACATTTTTTAAAGAAGAAGGGTATGTTTTTCTTTTTAAAACGTGATAGTTAAATAAAATGATGTGTTCTGTTTGTAAAAATTCTTCGATTTCATACATGAGCTCGTAGCGCTTCTCCTTATTTCCTTCTAATAAAAATGTATCTAGCAAACAGTTAATTTGTTTTTCATAGTGCGGGTCCATGAACCGGTTTACGAAGCAACTTTTATTTTTAAATACATTTAAGAATGCAAGTTCATGATCGGCAGCAAATACTTCTCCCATAAAAATAATATCAGCATGTTGATCAATAGAACGATTCATATAATCTGAAACGAGAAATGGGTGAAGCTCTACTTGTATACCTAAACTTTCACATCGTGCTTTTAGGAAATGTGCATCATTTGCACTATCTTTAAATGCGAAGAAATAAATGTGTATCGTTTTTCCATTATAGGTGCTCTTTTTTAAATACTCTTTCGCTTTTTCTAAAGAGTAGGATCTTTTAGAAGCTTGACGGCTTCTTTCAGGGAAAAAACTTGATGCAGCAATTGTTCGTCTACCTTCTATGCTACGAATTATCGTTTCAACATCATATAGTTCTCTCCAAGCCTTTCGAAAGTACATGTCATGATGAGGACCAGGTTTTGTAAAGTTGAAGCCAGCATAAATACAACCTATTTCTTCTATTTGTATATCATGCGTTTCATTTTCTTCTTCATTTGGTAGTTCATAGTCAGCATCGATTTGTACATGATCAGGAATACCCCAAAATTCAATACGATCTAATAACGCGCGCTCTTTAAAATAATGAGTGAACGCTTCGAGCACGATATTATCTTCAGAGTAATAAGCAAGTTTGAAAGGTCCAGTACCTATGTAATGATGATTTTGGATACTCACATCACGCGGTAAAATTGCTAGTTGTATGGAACTTACATAGTGTAAGAAAAATAAATTTGGTTTTGCTAAATGAAATCGAATTTGCAGTGGTGATGGCGTTTCAATTTGAACAATTTCTTCTGTTAACCATTCGAAAGGAGAGTAAATTTCTTTTAGTCTTTCAAATGAAAATCGTACATCTTTAGAAGTTAAAACTGTTTCGTTATGAAAATATACATCCTTTCGTAAATAAAAAGTCCACGTAAGCCCGTCTTCACTTAATTCCCACGTATGCGCAATGTGTGGTTCCATTTTTTCAGTAACATCGTTATAAACGACTAACGTATCAAAAATTTGACTCGTAAGATGGCTCTCTGTAGTTACAGCCACAAAAGCCGGATCTAATGGAAATATCTTTCTCGATATAGGAATCTTTAATATGTCGTACATATCATTTGAAGGTTTGTATCCAAAATGATGATGTAGTTTATTTTCTAGCTTTTTTTGAAGGGCAAGGGGTAGGGGTTCTTTTAAAAGAAGAAAGATATCTTTTAATTTTTCTTGCGCTAACAGTTCATCTGTATAGGACTCAATCGCTTCTACGAAATTATGTATAAATAGAATTTCCGTTTTATTCCCGCGGCCTCGCCCTGGAGTCCAGTTAATTAATTGCTCCTCGCTCATTTTCTTTAATAAAATTTTTACGTTTTTCGTACTGCAATATAAAACATCCGCTAATTCTTGTAAGCTATTTCGCATATGTTGTTGATCTTGTGCATGTAGTCTTAGTCTAATGTAATAGTCCATAATTTTCATATATACACTTCCTTCTATCATAAAAGGGGAAACTCTTTAGAATATTCTAACCTTTTTCTTCCTTTTTTTCAAAGTAAAATAAGTAAGCATAAGGAGGGGGAAACGATGGGATTTTGGAGTATGCATCGAAATATAAAAATTAGAATTATAACTTCGTTTTTAACACGTACTGTATCCACGATGATTTTTCCATTTATGGCGATTTATTTTTCAATAAAATTAGGTAGTGCAATTGCTGGTGCGTTGCTACTTATTAATGTAATTGCTTCATTAGTAATTGGTTTATACGGTGGATATGTTGGGGATCGACTTGGTCGTAAAAAAGTAATGATTATCGGTCAAAGTATACAAGTCATTTCAATCGCTTGTATGGGGATTGCAAATTCAGATTATGTAGATTCACCGTGGCTAACATTTATCTTTATGTTAGTGAATAGTTTAGGGTCTGGTCTTATGAATCCTGCGACAGAGGCGATGTTAATTGATGTGAGTACACCGGAAAATCGAAAAGTGATGTACAGCATTAACTACTGGGCGATTAATTTATCCATTGCAATTGGAGCGATATTTGGAGGACTATTGTTTGAAAACTATAGATTACAATTGTTTATTGGATTAACAGTTATTGCAGTTATTACTTTATATGTGATGGCTCTATATATGGAAGAAGTGTATGTAGCACGAAAAACGGTGGAGAAGAAAAATGTATTAAAAGATATGGCGGATAGTTATAAAGTCGTAATAAAAGATAGAGCGTTTTTAATTTTTTGTGCAGCAAGTATATGTACATTATCTTTAGAGTTTCAGGTTAATAATTATTTAGGAGTACGTTTGCAGCAGGAATTTGAAACGGTGCACTTTTTCTTTGGGAATGGTGTGACGTTTGATTTAACAGGTATTCGAATGATGAGCTGGATTTCAGCAGAGAATACAATTTTAGTTGTGTTATGTTCGGCACTCCTTATTAAAATGCTGAAAAGCTTCAACGATTTGAAAATCTTATATGTAGGTTTATTCATTTATACAATTGGATTTACAATACTCGGAACGAGCAATAGCTTATCGATTTTATTAATTGCTGGGCTTTTCCAAACGGTAGGAGAGATGATGTATGTGCCAGTGCGTCAATCTATTATGGCAGATATGGTGCCGGATGAGGCAAGAGGTTCTTATATGGCGATTAACGGGATGGTCTTTCAAATGGCGAAAATGAACGGGGCATTAGGTGTTATGTTAGGTTCATTTATTGCATCTTGGGGCATGAGTGCTCTGTACTTTATTGTTGGTATGAGCAGTATTTTATTATTTATGAAGGCGATAGGGAAAGAGAAATATCAAGATGAAGGGAAGGTTTCTCAGATCGGATAAAGTGAAACGATATAAAAAGCGAACCAGTTATAATGAGGAGCGCTTTTTATACCATTTTTAAAACGGATCAACTTCAGCTAAATTTGGAGTGGTATTCGGCTGTAGTAAAAGATTTTTTAACGTTCCTACTTCAGAAAGTGCTACTAATATGTAGCCACTAATCAGTACAATAAGCCCAATGACGCGTAACGTTTGTAAGCTCACTTCATTATTATTCGTTTCCGTTGGATTTGGGGGCGTTGAAGGTGGAGTATTGTTCATAGTTAGGCTCCCATCTTTTGTATTTATATATGTGTAAAATCATGATTTAACTTATGGATAGGAATTATATAGTCATTTTCACTATATGAGAACTGCCTATGAATAGTGATTGGGAATTTTAGAGTGAGATAAGAGGTGTATTTGTGGGAGTCGGGTTGCCCATAAACACGCGATTAGTGTGAACTAATAATCAGTGGGGGATGAAATAAATCCCCCACTGATTATATTTTGTTTTTCATACAAATAAAAGAGGTTAACCAAAGTAGCTATCCTAATATACGCAACGATTCTTCAATAAAAGCGGGGATATCTTCCGGTTGTCTACTTGTGACTAGCTGATTTTGGCATACGACTACTTCTTTATCATGAAAGTTTCCGCCAGCATTTTTCAAATCGACCTCAATGGATTTATATCCAGTCACATCGCGTCCTTCAAGTGTTTGTGCAGTGATGAGTAGCTGAGGTCCGTGACAAATAGCGAAAACGGGTTTTTCCGCATCCATAAATGTTTTGCTAACGTGAACAAAACGTTCATCTGCACGAAGTATATCTGGGGAAAATCCGCCTGGTATGAAGAGGGCATCAAAGTTCTCTGGAGAAACATCATCAATACTTTTATCAATTACGACTTCACTTTTTCTTTGCTTACCGTGTACCGTTTTACCTTTTTCCATTTCAATAGTTGTTAATTCATATCCCTTTTGCTTAAAAGCTTCTACTGGCTCTGTATATTCTGTATCCTCGAAATAATCCGTTATTAAAATAGCAATTTTTTTACTCATTGCAGTCAGCTCCTTATATTATAGTATCGGTTCCAGAATCATCCTTGAGCAATGCCTTTTATAAAGTGAAACTTTAATTCATGTTTTTTCATTCCCTCCAGTTCCTTTGCCCTGTTAATTTAATAAATACCCTTTTTATTAGGACGTAAACATGTATTATCGTTTTTGTATGTAAAAATCATAAAATATCGGTTGTTTGAGGAAGAAAAATAAAAAAGCCAAGGAGATAATTTATTTTCTCCTTGGCTTTTAAGATAATTCTTTTCGTTAAAACGAAGAAACACGTTGCTTCGTTTTTGGTACAATAATAAATTTAATCCAGATTACCCCGATTATCATAATAATCAAGGTATGTAGTAATTGACCTGTAGCAATGAGTATAACACTCGAAAATACAATGAGTTGAATGCTTAGTAATATAAAGATTAAGCGAAGAAATTGATTCATTCGTTTTTCAGTATCAATCGGATACAATGCTACAATAATATTTCCCGAAAAATATTTCCAGAGGGAACGAAGCTGCATAGAAATCATATATAGGACGATATATGCGATAGCGCCTTTTACGTATGTGTTTGGTATAAAATATAAGGCGAAGGCACCAATCAGCCCTAAGCTAATATATATACCGAAATAATCATTCCCGCGTAAAAATGCTAGTGTATGTAAATAGAAGAAAGTTGCTCGTTTTTTATGTAATAAAGGTTCAATCCAATTTGTAAGCCATTTTCTTTTGTTTACTTGCTTATTAAGTTGCGGAACATCAGTAAAGATGCTAGCAAATTGATAAAAGCGAACATCCATTTTTTCTTCTTGCTCGATTATGTAATCCCACGGTATTCGTTTTGTAGGCTGTTTTTTCGTATATAGAAGTAGGAAAGCAAGTAGTAAGAGCAATCCGCCTAATATGAGAACATGTGCCGAGTAAAATAGCATGTAAATGATTAGGACGTTACAAGCAATACGAATAATGAACCATATGTTTTTTTCATGGCTATCACGCCACATCCAATATATGTACAGGTTCCAAGCTTTCGTAATCATTAAAACGATAAAGATTGTACATAAGAACGGTACAGTTAATTGTAATGATTGCATAGCAAGCGGAACGAGAATAAGGAACGTAAATAATAATGGGAAAATCTGAATGATGTAATTATATAGAAGAGATTTTTTAAAATAAGATGTTAGTTTCTCTTCTAATGCAAGCAAATAGACAGCATCAGGTTTTTGAATAAATGTACGGATCGGGCATCTCGTTATAATGAATGTAAGTACAATCGTGATGAGTAGTAAAGATATTCCTTTAGAAGGAGATGCTTTTAGAAACTGAGCATAGTAGTATGCACCAACGCATGAAATAAAGATAAAGCTATATAATAAACCGTTAATCATACGTGCAAAGTATGTAATGATGTTTTGCATATGTTGTTGGAAGCGACTGCTCCATAGTGATTCAATTGACATGTTTTTCACCTCTTTGTTCTATTATATATGTTTTACAAAAGAAAAAACGAGCAAATTGCGTTATGCAACTTGCCCGTTTTTCTTTTCGTTATTTTTTTTCTGATCACGATTCATTAATGGATAGAAGGCAAAGCCGATTACGAATAAACCAATTCCGAGAAGGAACGTTTTTATATCGGATGCGCCCGTTTTAATAACCCATAGTGCGTAGCAAAGTGCAATAACTGCGACTATACCATCCGTAATTCTTGCCCGCATTTCATTTTTATACGTTTCACCAGTTGCGACTAGTTTTAACTGGAAGATCGGTGAAACGAGATATGGAATGAGGTAGGCCAGTGTTGATACGGTAATAACGAATGTATAAGCTTCCGCAATGGTTCCTGATAATGTTGAGAATAGGAACACTTGCGACATAATGTTTGTTAATCGTAATGAATAAATTGGACTTCCTTTTTTATTTGTTTTTGTGAAGAAGGAAGGGAAGAAACCTTCTTTTGCTGCTTGATACGGTACTTCTGAGCTTAATAAAATCCAGCCTAAGATAGAACCGAATAGGGAAGTAAGAGCAAGTAATGCCATCAGTTTCCCGCCGCCATGACCCATTGCAGCATTTAGTGCATCTGCTAACGGACGTTCAGAAGCTTGTAATGTATCAACGTGAAGGACACCCATTGTTAAAATTGTAATTCCTAAGTAAATTGCAACTGTAATAAGTAATCCCGCAACTGTTGCCCGTTTTACCGTTTTTGGAGAAACAGCCCGGTTTGATAAAAGAACGGCTGATTCAATTCCGATAAACGCCCAAAGCGTTGTAAGAGCGGCTAAATTTACTTGTGAAAGAAGACCGTGTGATACACCTGATTTATCGATCATCGGTGTGTACCATTGTCCAAACTTAGAAGCTTCGAATGCAAATAACGTAACGACGATAAATAAAAGGAATCCAGTCACTTTCGTTGTTGTTGCTAAGAAGTTTAGCTTTCCAGCTCCGCTTACACCATTAGTTAATATAATATGAGTTCCCCAAAGTAAGATGGAACAAATCGTAAATGTAATTAGTTTTCCGACTTCTATGTTAAACGAACCGATTGAAAATAGTAGTCGTGTATCTTTCATAATTGGGAAGAAGAGTGATAAATATCCCGCGAAAGATGTAATAATAGCAACGTTACTTGCCCAGTTTGCAACCCAATATCCCCATACCATACTGAAACCAGCCATTTTTTTCTTTTTTGGTGTTGAGAATAAAGCATATGCATGACTTTGTGGTCCTGTCGTTAAATCAGGACGACGAATTGCTAAATTACCGAAAACAAGAGCTAGCATTAAAACACCAAACCCTGTTGTTAACCAAGCTAAAGTGACACCGAGTGGGCTTGCTGTTTGTGCCAATGTACTTGGCACCATGAAAATACCAGCGCCAACCATATTACCGACAACGAAAGCTGTTAGTACCCAAAAGCCCCATTTTTTTTGTTGCATAGAAAATACCTCCAAAGTTAGTATAACCAAGTCAAGCGAGGAGATATGTATGTCTTCCGATTAGAGAAGAGAAGTCCCAAACAAAACAAAAAAAGCACGTAATCTGCCGCTACATGCTTTCTATCTTATAAGAAACCCACGACATACCTCTCGATAGCTCTCCACAAACGAAACGTTTGTGACAGTTCTGCACTTATTAAATGCAGACCCAGCAAGTGTGCATGGTGGACACGACTTACTTCGGCAATCATTCCTTTCCCATTTCTTCATCAATGCCACTACATCTCCTGAAATGATACTCTTAATGACTGCAACCTCTACCTCACCGAGATACGAATGAGGATTTAAATATTAAATTAACGTATTTAAGAGTAACAAATGTATTTTTATACGTCAATGGATATAGTAATAATCAGATTATAGAGAAGAGTTTGTGATTAAAAGAGAGAGGGATTATTATGTAATATTGAATTTTCATAATATAATAAATGTTATTGACGCTAGAAGATTGAGAAGGGGATGAAGTATATGTCTGTATGTCATAAACATTCAGTAATAGGTGTGCTAGATTCGGGAGTTGGGGGATTAACAGTTGCGAGTGAAATTATAAGACAATTGCCTAAAGAGAGCATTTATTATATTGGTGATAATGAGCGTTGTCCGTATGGGCCAAGAAGTGTAGAAGAGGTACAATCTTTCGTATTTGAAATGGTTGAGTTCCTCAAACAGTTTCCGTTAAAAGCGCTAGTGGTAGCATGTAATACTGCTGCAGCTGCTGCATTGACTGCGCTGCAAGAAGCACTGTCTATTCCGGTTATTGGCGTTATACATCCGGGAGCAAGAGCGGCAATTAAAGTGACAAAGAAAGGGGAAATCGGAGTAATTGGAACTGTAGGTACGATACAGTCTAATATGTACGAAAAAGCATTACACGAGCTTGATACATATTTGGAAGTGCATAGTCACGCGTGCCCGACTTTAGCTACAGTTGTAGAAAATCAATTAGAAGATACAGCATATGTAACGCAGCAAGTGAAACAAGCTTTACTGCCATTAACGAAAGAAGATATAGATACGTTAATTCTTGGGTGTACGCATTATCCACTTTTAGAGTCCTATATAAAAAAGGAACTAGGAGAAGATGTAACGATTATTAGTTCTGCAGAAGAAACAGCGATAGAATTAAGCGCAATTTTACAGCACAAAGGAATCCTGTCTGACAATTTGAATCCGAAGCATCGATTTTTTACAACAGGCTCTGTTTTATCATTTGAACATATTGCTGAGCGTTGGCTAGGATATGAAATTTCTGTAGAATGTGTGAATTTACCTATGGAAAAACAACTCGTGAAATAAAAAGAAGCTGATCTAAAACTAGATCAGCTTCTATATAAGATTAAACTAAGTTCAATACAGTTACTTTTTCACGTGTCATAGACTCAAGGCTCTTACGAATACCTTGTGCGCCCATACCTGAACCTTTTACACCGATGAATGGGAAGTGATCAGGTCCGCGCTCTGTGCGTCCGTTAATTTGAACAGAACCAGTTTCGATTTTGTTAGCAATTGCAAATGCTTTGTTAATGTCTTTTGTGAAGACACTTGCTTGTAAGCCGAACTCTGATTTGTTAGCAATTTCAATTGCTTGCTCATCTGAAGAAACGCGGATGATTGGAAGGATTGGGCCGAATGGCTCTTCCCAAGCAACTTTCATTTCTTCTGTTACGTGGTCGATTAATGTTGGGTAAATTAAGTTACGCTCACGTTTGTTACCGATAACGATTGTTGCACCTTTTTCAACAGCATCGTCAACTAAACCTTGAACGAAGTCAGCAGATTTATCGTCAATTAATGGAACGATTGTGCTGTCTTGTTCTGGAGATCCAACTGATAGTTCAGCTACTTGCGCTTTTACTAAGTCAACAAGCTCGTCTGCTACGTTTTCGTGTACAAGTACACGTTTAATAGCTGTACAACGTTGACCAGAGTAAGAGAATGCACCGCTTACGATATGGTTTGCAGCATCTTGTAAGTCAGCATCTTCACGAACGATACCAGGGTCTTTCCCACCAAGTTCTAATACAAGTGGAATCATTGCAGCTTTTTTCGCTAAATGTTTACCTGTGTTTGTACCACCTGTGAACGATACCATATTGATACCTTCGTGTTCTACTAAGTAGTCACCAATTACAGAACCGCGTCCTGTAGCTACGTTTACAAGACCTTTTGGAAGGCCAGCTTTATGAAGTGCTTCCACCATTTTAATACCGCTAATTGCACCTTGAGTTGCTGGTTTGAAAATAACAGCGTTACCCATAATTAATGCTGGTGCAAGTTTTGCAGCAGATAAGTTTACTGGGTAGTTAAACGGTGCGATTGCTAATACAACACCAAGTGGTGCGCGTTGGATAATCGCAAGTTTTGATTTTGTTCCGCCAGGGAAGCTATCGCCCATCATGCTTTCTCCGTGCATATGTAAAGCTTCTTCAATTGTGTAACGAATGAAGTCAGCTGTACGAACAACTTCTTTCTTCGCATCTTTATATCCTTTACCGACTTCTTTCATAATAATATCGGCAATTTCATCTTGCATATTTACGAGCTCATCAGCCCATTTATATAAATATTTTGCGCGATCTTGTAGAGAAGCTTCAGCCCATGATTTTTGAGCTTCTTTTGCAGATGCAATTGCTTCATCTACTTCTCCGCGAGTAATTGCTTGTACTTGACCAATTACTTCGTGTAAGTATGGAGATGGAATGTCGATTGTTTGTCCTGAAGAGCTTTCTCTCCATTCTCCGTTTAAATAAAATTTGTACGTATTGCTAGTTGTCATGATTAGTCCTCCTAAAATAGCAACTTGTAAGAGTGAGTATAAGGTGATTGTAGGGGGTTTGATAATATTTTTCAAATGAAATGTTTGTGAAAACGATTTCTTATTCTTTTTTTATTTTGTATGCCCTTTCTTACAGAAGATTCCCTTATTTCTAACTTATTTATCGTGTTATGAACCATTCTTCATTTTTTTGTGATAAAAGACTATCTTACTCTATAACGAAAAAAACAATTGACAGAATACTCAATATAGTTGTAAGATAATAAATGGAAAATAAATGAAAGGGGTGTGCGTAATGATTGTAATCGTAAATGTAATGGGCTTAGCTCTGTTAAATAACAGAAAACATTCATATCATTACGCAACCCGTACGGATATATAGGGCATTTTTGTCTTATAAAAAGCGTACGTTGCGTATATCGTAACGTACGCTTTTATGCATTCTTGTGCATATCGTCAAGCGACGGTATGCTTTTTTTTGTCCAATTTGCTTGTTTCCATACTTTGTATGGTTACTATAAAACTGAAATTTGGAAGGTGGAAAAATGTGATGAGATTGTATGGGTTACGAAATGTAAATGTGATTGGTTTGGATAGCGGATAAAGAAATGAGAGTGAAACGAAAACGAGAAGGGAGAGGTTACATTGTTTTCAGTATTACTAAAGTTAAGATGGTTTTTTAAAGAGCATTGGAAGAGATATAGTATCGCAATTGGTGCGCTTTTAATTGTAAATATAGTTGAAGTTATTCCCCCAAAAGTACTAGGGGTTACGATTGATAATATAAAAACAGGAACGTTAACGAATGCAGCAATTATGGAATCTATTCTTATTTTAATAGGAGTTACGATAGTTGGATATGGCCTTACTTTTGTTTGGCAGCATCAATTATTTGGAGGTGCGTTCGTACTTGAGAAGACGATGCGCTCGAAATTTATGGGGCATTTACTCAAGATGACACCGACGTTTTATCAAAAAAATCGTACTGGCGATTTAATGGCGAGAGCAACAAACGATTTAAAAGCAATCGCTATGACAGCTGGTTTCGGTATATTAACGCTTGTAGATTCTAGTTTATATATGCTTACAATCGTTTTTATGATGGGATTTACAATAAGTTGGGAGCTTACATTAGCGGCCCTTATACCGCTGCCAATTATGGCATATGCGATGAATATATATGGAAAGAAATTGCATGAAAGGTTTACAGTTGCGCAAGATGCGTTCGGTGATATGAATGATAAAGTACTTGAATCAATTGCTGGCGTGCGGGTGATTCGTGCATACGTACAAGAGAACGCAGATCAGGAAAGATTTCATCATTTAGGAGATGACGTCTACGAAAAAAATATGAAGGTAGCAAGAATCGATGCGTTATTCCAACCAACTGTGAAAATGCTTGTCGGACTTAGTTATTTAATTGGTTTAGTGTATGGTGCATACCTTGTATTTCAATCAAAGGTGACACTTGGTGAGCTCGTTTCCTTTAACGTGTATTTAGGGATGATGATTTGGCCGATGTTTGCAATTGGCGAATTAATTAATGTTATGCAAAGAGGAAATGCTTCGTTAGATCGTGTGAATGAAACGTTAGCATATGAACCAGATGTAAAGAATCCGAAAAATCCAAAGCTTGTACAAGATCCTGATTATATTCAGTTTGATGAAGTTTCTTTTTCCTATCCTTCATCAGCTGAAGAAAATTTAAAAAAGGTTTCTTTTACATTAAAACAAGGAGAAACGCTAGGGGTTGTCGGAAAAACAGGAAGCGGAAAAACGACGCTTGTACGTCAGCTTCTTCGTCAATATCCGCTTGGAGAAGGGGATATTGCAGTTTCTGATGTGACATTAGATAAAATGACGAGTGATAATGTACTCGGGTGGATTGGATATGTACCTCAGGAGCACATTTTATTCTCAAAAACAGCGAGGGAAAATATTTTATTCGGAAACAGGGAAGCGACTGAAGAAGAGCTCGAGAAAGCCATTGAAATTGCTGCGTTTACAAAAGACTTAGAGTTTTTACCAGAAGGATTAGAAACGCTCGTTGGAGAGAAAGGTGTTTCGTTATCAGGAGGGCAAAAGCAAAGGATTTCGATTGCGAGAGCGGTTATTCAAAATCCAGAAATATTAATTTTGGACGATTCGTTATCAGCCGTCGATGCTCGTACGGAAGCGGCGATCATTGAAAATATAAGAACGGAAAGAAGCGGAAAGACGACGATTATTACGACGCACCGTTTATCTGCCGTACAACATGCAGATTGGATTCTCGTTATGGATGACGGCGAAGTTATGGAAGAAGGCACGCATGACCAGTTACTTCGAAACGGAGGCTGGTATGCTGAGCAGTTTGAAAGACAACAAGGTGAAAATGAGAGTGCGGATAGTGGGGTGAAAATATGAGTGTTTCAAAACGATTGTTTCAATATGCGATGAAAGTAAAAGGGACGATTTTTGCAGCGATGGCGATGTTATTTATTTTCGTTATCGCTGAGCTTGCCGGTCCGTTCGTCGCTAAAACGATGATTGACGATCATATCGTCGCGATAGAAAAATCTTGGTATGAGACAGAAAAGAGTGAAGATGCTGTTTCATATAATGGCGCCTATTATAAGCGAAGTGATCGCTTTGAACAAGGTGAGAAAAAAGGAAAAGAAGTACGCGTGATGCAAGTCGGTTTTCAATATTACTTTGTACCAAATAAAGTAAATATTGAAGGGTCACGTTCTGTGAAAGGGGATATGATTACCATTCAAAATGGTAAGGCGGTGCAAGTGTATAAAGCGAAAGCATTAACGAAGGAAGAAGTGTTTGCGTTTTATAAGCCAGAAATAAACCCCCTACTATTACTTGGTGGAGGCTATTTTGCTCTATTAGTAATTGTGTCATTATTTGCATATGGAAAGCAGTTTTTTTTACAGAAGGCAGCAAACAAAATTATTCAAATTATGAGGGAAGACGTCTTCTCTCATATTCAAACGTTACCGATCAGGTACTTTGATCATTTACCAGCAGGGAAAATCGTTTCGCGTGTAACGAATGATACAGAGGCGATTCGGGATTTATACGTAACAGTGCTTGCGACATTCGTCTCTAGTATCATTTATATTATCGGGATATTTGCAGCGCTATTTTTACTCGATGTGAAACTTGCGTCGTTCTGTTTATTAATTATCCCGATTTTAATTGTTTGGGCGATTTTATATAGAAAGTATGCATCTGTATACAATCATAAAATGCGTTCACGTTTATCCGATATTAACGGTACAGTGAATGAATCGATTCAAGGGATGCCAATTATTCAAACGTTCCGTCAAGAACGTGAAACGAAAAAAGAGTTTGAAGAATTAAATGGCGATTATTTTAAGTATCAAAATAAAATTTTAAATTTAAATGCAGCAACTTCGCATAACTTAGTGTCTGTATTACGAAATATCGCTTTCACAGGTGTGATTTGGTATTTTGGGGGAGCTTCATTAAGTGCTTCAGGCATCATTTCTCTAGGGATACTGTATGCGTTTGTCGATTATTTAACGAGATTGTTCTCACCAATTACAAATATGGTAAATCAGCTTGCTAACTTAGAACAATCGCGCGTTGCGTCAGAGCGTGTCTTCGAATTGCTAGAGGAAAAGGGAGAGGCAGTGGAAGAAGAGCGCATGCCTCGCTTGCAAGGAAATGTGAAGTTTGATAATGTTTCGTTTTCTTATAATGGAAAAGATGAAGTGCTAAAAAATATTTCTTTTGAAGCGAAACAAGGCGAGACAGTAGCACTTGTCGGTCATACTGGATCAGGAAAAAGTTCCATTATGAATGTACTCTTTCAATTTTATGAGTTTGAAAAAGGAAAGCTTACGATTGACGGTCACGATGTAAAAGAAATGCCGAAACAAGCAACTCGTGAGCATATGGGAATCGTATTACAAGATCCGTTTTTATTTAGCGGGACGGTCGCTTCCAATGTAAGCTTAGAGAACGAAAAAATTTCAAAAGATCGCATCGTAAAAGCATTACGTGATGTGGGTGCGGAAAGGTTTGCGAACAATATAAACGAAGAAATTACGGAGAAAGGAAGTACACTTTCAACCGGAGAACGTCAGCTTATATCGTTTGCTAGAGCACTCGCTTTTGATCCAGCCATTTTAATTTTAGATGAAGCAACATCTAGTATTGATACAGAGACAGAGGCAATGATTCAACAAGCGCTAGAAGTTGTGAAAAAAGGGAGAACGACGTTTATTATCGCTCACCGTCTTTCAACGATTAAAAGTGCGGATCAAATTATTGTACTCGATAGAGGAACAATCTTAGAAAAAGGTTCTCATGATGAATTAATGAAAAAGCGTGGGCGTTATTATGATATGTACAAAACGCAAATGGAAGGGAACCAGAGCGCTTAATGCGGGGAAGAACTTGCGATTGTCGCAAGTTCTTTTTTGTTGGCAAAATGTCGGCGATAAAGGTACATAATAAGAAGTATTATTTTACCTTTCCTACAATTAATGCTATATTAAAAAATGTTACTTATTTTTTGTATGTAGCGTTATTTTTCCATTTTGTTTGATTATGAAGAAAAAGGATAAACTAAATAAGAACATTTTCATTGAAAAATTGTTCAAGATTGCATACAATCAATATAGTTTTTAAATTCCTATCAGAATACTTGGAGGATTACCATCATGAAAAAATTATTTTCAGTGCTTGCAGTAACTACATTAGCGATCGGGATTGTAGCCGGCTGCGGTAAAGAAGAGAAAAAAGATACAGCTAGTCAAGACGCATTACAAAAGATTAAACAAAGCGGTGAACTTGTAATTGGTACAGAAGGTACATATCCACCATTTACGTTCCACGATTCAAGCAATAAATTAACTGGATTTGACGTTGAATTAGCAGAAGAAGTTGCAAAACGTTTAGGTGTAAAACCTGTATTTAAAGAAACACAATGGGATAGCTTACTTGCTGGTTTAGATGCGAAGCGTTTCGATATGGTTGCGAACGAAGTTGGTATTCGTGAAGATCGTCAAAAGAAATATGATTTCTCTAAACCATACGTTTCATCTTCAGCAGTATTAGTTATTGCAAAAGATAAAGATAAACCTGCTACATTTGCTGATGTAAAAGGGTTAAAAGCAGCGCAATCTTTAACAAGTAACTATGCAGATATTGCTAAGAAAAATGGTGCGGAAATTACTAACGTAGAAGGCTTTAGCCAAGCGGCAGAATTGTTAAACACTGGCCGTGTTGATTTCACAATTAATGATAAGTTATCAGTATTAAACTACTTAGAAACGAAAAAAGATGCAAAAATTAAAATTGTAGATACAGAAAAAGAAGCTTCACAAAGTGGATTCTTATTCCGTAAAGGTAGCAATAAGCTTGTACAAGAAGTTGATAAAGCGTTAGAAGATATGAAAAAAGATGGTACGTACGACAAAATAGCGAAAAAATGGTTCGGTGAAAATGTATCTAAGTAGTGCATTGGTTTCAGATCGATTGTCTACTTGGATAGATATTATGCAGTCTTCCTTCATGCCTATGCTGAAGGAAGCTGTCTTTACGACAATTCCATTAACGCTTATTACATTCATTATCGGAATTATACTGGCGACGTTAACAGCGCTCGCGCGTATTTCAGGTAGTCGTATTTTACAATGGATTGCTCGTATCTATGTATCTATCATTCGCGGAACGCCACTTCTTGTACAGTTATTTATTATTTTCTATGGTCTTCCAACTCTTAATATTGAAGTTGAGCCGTATACAGCAGCAGTTATTGGATTTTCATTAAATGTTGGTGCGTATGCATCTGAAATTATTCGTGCTTCTATCCTTTCAATTCCGAAAGGACAGTGGGAAGCAGCTTATACAATTGGGATGACATATCCACAAGCATTAAAACGTGTTATTTTACCGCAAGCAACGCGCGTATCAATTCCGCCGCTTTCGAATACATTTATTAGCTTAGTGAAGGATACTTCATTAGCATCGTTAATTTTAGTAACAGAAATGTTCCGAAAAGCGCAGGAAATTGCGGCAATGAACTATGAGTTTTTAATTGTTTATTTTGAAGCAGGTCTTATTTATTGGGTTATTTGTTTCTTATTATCAATCGTACAACAGATGTTAGAAAAGCGTTCAGAACGCTACACATTAAAATAATCCTTTTACAAAAGGAGTTTTTGTTTTTATGATTTCAATTCAGCACTTACAAAAAAGTTTCGGAGATAATACCGTACTAAAGCATATAGATCTATCAGTTGAGAAGGGTGAAGTTGTTGTTATTATCGGACCTTCTGGATCTGGTAAAACGACGTTTCTACGTTGTCTAAACGTTCTAGAAACACCGAACGCTGGTAGCATTCGTATCGGCAATAAAGAGCTTGATTTCGCTCAAAAAGTATCGAAGAAAGATATTGTAAATCTTCGTACACAAACAGGAATGGTGTTCCAACATCATAACTTATTCCCGCATTTAACAGCCATTCAAAATGTAATGGAAGGGCTCGTTACAGTGAAAAAGATGGGGAAAGAAGAAGCGAAGAAAAAAGCAAACTATTTCCTTGAAAAAGTTGGTTTAGCAGATAAAGTGGATTTATATCCGTTCCAATTATCAGGCGGACAACAACAGCGCGTTGGAATTGCTCGCGCGCTTGCGATGGAGCCGGAAGTGTTACTATTTGATGAACCGACGTCAGCACTTGATCCTGAACTCGTTCAAGAAGTTCTAAAGGTAATGAAAGAACTTGCTAAAGAAGGCATGACGATGGTTATTGTAACGCATGAGATGCGTTTTGCTCATCAAATTGCGAATCGCGTTATTTTTATGGATGGCGGTGTCGTTGTCGAACAAGGTACACCAGAAGATGTATTTACAAATCCAAAAGAAGAACGCACGAAGAAGTTTTTACAAATGCTTCAATAATTAAGAAAGGTCTCAAGGCATATGCCTTGAGACCTTTTTGCCATATATATTTATTTTTGGAATCCGCCAAGGCTTTGCTCAGCCATTGCAACTAGACGTTTTGTGATTTCTCCACCAACAGAACCGTTAGCACGAGCCGTAGAATCTGCTCCTAATTGTACACCAAATTCTTGAGCGATTTCGTACTTCATTTGATCGATTGCAGCTGTTGCTCCTGGTACTACTAATTGATTGTAAGAACTTTGGTTTGCCATAGGAATATATCCTCCTTAGAGTTATAAAAATTTTTTTGGTTGGACTAGCTGGATTTGAACCAGATATTATCGCCCCGTTTGGCGCTAATCCATCGGTAATTAAGTTTGTACTCATAGTATGGATGTTACCTAGAAAGATATACAAAATAATAATTTGTAAATTTTGTCAAAAAAACGTAGTGATTTCGTAAATTATGAAATAAGAGTAATCGTTGTATTTTTAAGAAAGAAGGCTAAACTAAGAGCGATATTAAATATGGTGTTCTCTTTGAACCCTACTATGTTAGGGCTAATAATTAGCTTTTTATTGATGGTTTATGAAAGTGAGATACATTACAATTGCAGCTTAGTAATATAAAAACTAAAAAGGCATTAACTTCTCATTTCTGGTTTAACTAGGGATGGGGCATGGAAAGGGAAAGGGAAAGAAAGGAACTGACCGTATCTACTCATGGCTAGATGCTTTCTTCAACCTAAAAAGAAAGAACTTTAAATGATGTTAAACGAAAATGTATGGAGGAATCATGATGGGGATTTGCCCGCTTTGCAACGCATTCGAATCACAAACCTATTCTTGTCAAAATTGCCAAGGTATACTCCAAGATTATGGGAAAACTGTAGATTACATAGACGATTATAGTGCGTATATGGATCAGGAATTATTAAGTGAGGTAGATGGATTAACACATAATCATTCACAAGAATATTGCAATCATATTTTTTATTGCGGAGTATGTAACGTGGAAACTGAGGTTGTAGTAAAACTTGTGTAAATAGAAAACTTCCACCTTATGAATGAGGTGGAAGTTTTTGTTTTCGTATTTGTGAGTGAATCATGGGAGAAGGGATATTTTCGGTGTTTGATGAAGTCCCTAATTTCATTTGGGACATTTTTTCTTTTGCATCGCGCAAAGAATGTTCAGTTAAGTAGATAGCATATTCGTAAAATAATTGGCGCGTCAGTTCACTTTGTTCTTTTAACTTTTCATCTTGGAATACAGTTCGCCCAGGTTTTGAGTTTGCTTCAAATAGCCACGGATTTTCCTGCATGTCTAAACCAATATCAAAACCGATTTCTCCAATGTTCCCAGTTACTTGCCCATCGAGCGCGTAACTTATTTGCAAGGCTGTTTGTTTTAATTTATTTTCAATTTGAACTTGTTTCGTTGAATCTGGAAAAAGTTCTTGTAGTAATTTTGTATCACCACCGCTATTTACATGTGTAGTTAAGCTACCTTTGCCAGCAATTTTGGCGACGATGGCACTGACGACCCAATTACCGAAATGGTTTTTATTTGTATGAATGCGAAAATCAACAGGTTGCCCGTCGAAGCGAAGTAAAGAAATACCTTGCTGTACGATAAACTTCTTTAAATCATGTCCTTTTAATACGTGGTTCAGAAGTGTTTCTAATGATTGATACTTTCTTAGTTTATTCTCTTCATTTTCGCGATAACGACAGTAGTAGCAATTCTCTGTTTGAGAATAAAATAGTTGATGAATATTTCTTCCGAAGCTACCGTGTATCGGTTTCATGTAAATTGATTTATATGTGCCAAGAAACCGTTCTACTTGTTCGAAGTGCTGAAATGTCTCTGTGTTTGGTAATAAAGGCACAATTGAATCGTCCTTCATGAGAAGTTGATGAACGTCCCATTTATTAAAAAATCCTGGGTTAAACCATGGAATGTTATAGTCATGTTCTAATTTCCTTTTTGCTCTAACGATTGGTTTATAATTTTCTGCTTTACGATTTGGTAGTCGATCGTAAATGACATTTGGCAAAGGAACTTTTTTCTTTAGCCATTTTCCTTCTTGAAAGAAATACCCATCAATCGTTTCTTCTTCCCAGTTTATATGTTGAACGCCAAAAACGAATACGAACGGTCGTAATGTAAATGGTGGTGTTAGTAACTCACTGAGAGATGTGGAACGGTTTCCTAAAGGAATAGGTGAGTCATCGTTAAAACCAGTTGTGAAAATACCGACTAATGGTCCGAAAATAATTGTTTCATTTTGTGTAAAGGCATGAATGGTAGTGGAATGAGGGAGTAAAAGTTTTTCTGCAATTCGTTTTCCAATCATAATTTCACGAGTAAAGGAATAATGAATTTTTACCTCTTCACTTGCAACATGGCGTCTGCCGAAGGAAAGGGATGTAATAGGTGGTGTAATAGAAAAAATGTAAGGTAAAGTAATACTATTTGGATGCTCATCTGAAATGTTTAATGTATATATGTGCTCTTTCAAAATGGGATTCCCTCCTTTCGTTATGGTGTAAAGCGGCTAAATTTTAGTGGTCCGTGAAAGATCTTTTCAGCTAACGAATCATTATGATGAATGTAACGTTCGTAAGGGGGAATCGTGTTGACATACATAAGCCAAATCGCCCCTTTTTGATCCATAATTGTGGAAAGTTCTAGTTCGAATAAAGAAGAATAAGATTGATCTAATGTTTGAAACACTTCATTTATAATGTCGTGTAAAGCGTCTTGTAATAGTTGCACACCGGTATTAGATAGTACATATTTAATTTTTGATAATGAATGCAGCGAGGAATCATCCGTTACGGAAAGTAAAAATTGGTTCGGAAATGAGCTTTTTTGTATAAATTGACCGATAACGTTCCATTTTTGTTCTTTATTTTTTTGCAAAATGGTTCGAATGTGGAGTGGATACGTTAGTTGATTCGGTGGTTGTAGCATCGTATGGGTGATATAACGTGTTGATTGTATGTTAGATGTGTACCAAGATATAAACTCATCTGTCCGTTTGATTGGAGTAGAATTATGATATGCGTCATGTATTGTATCGATATGAAACGTTTTATTTTTATAAGCGATCCGGTACAGACTTTCATTGGAATGTGTATGAGTAGGACGTATAATAATATCTTTTGTTTTTAATAAAAGTTTGAAAATGTTTTGTATCGTTGCTATTTCAAATTTTGGTATATAAGGAGATAATTTTTTATTAGTAAGAAATAAATCATGTAGTTCGCTTAAGTCAATAAGTGTGTTATTTAAAAAGGTAGTGGAAGGACGGTTGTGTAATGAATGAATAATTGATTTAGCTTTTTCAAAGTCTGTATCCTCGTTAAAAGAAGAACGATCGTATATATAAGAAGGAATAGGGAATGTTTGCTCTTTCCATTTTCCTGTATCTGTATCATAAATAAGACCAGAAACAAGGTCTGTTTTAGGATCAATACAAAATGGTGTAAACTGGGCAACGACATTATGATAAAGCCGAGCGCGTTTGGCGATTTCGGTGTAATAAGTTTGCTCATAATGAGGCCGGGAAGTTAAAATACCGAGAACCAACGAAATCACTCCTTTACTAACAAAGTGTTGGCATAATAGGCGAAGCTATATATTGCAAATACTTTTTTATACCATTATACTTTTGTCCGTATGATGATATGCTATAGTTTTGGAGAAGCGAAAGGTTGATTGTAATGAATATATGGTTGAATATGTTAACGACGACAGGGCTCGGAGCGATTATTGGAGGATATACGAACCACTTAGCGATAAAAATGTTATTTCGTCCCCATCGTCCTATTTATATTGGAAAGTTTCAATTGCCATTTACACCTGGATTAATTCCGAAGCGACGTGATGAGCTTGCTGTTCAATTAGGGAAAATGGTAGTCGAGCATTTGTTAACGCCAGAAGGAATCGGAAAAAAGCTAACAAATGAAGAGTTTCAAAAAAGTTTAATTCACTGGGTGCAAGTGGAAGTGGATAAAGTCATTACGAATGAACAATCACTGCGACATATGTTAGAAAAATGGAATGTAGCACATGTAGAAGAAGAGGCGACCGGGAAAATCGAGCATGTGATTACAAAAAAAGTTCAGGAATTTTTAGCGGAGTACTATACATATACATGGGAACAAGCTTTACCTCATTCTGTACATGAAAAAATAGAGAATGCCATTCCAAATGTCTCGGCTTTTATTTTAGAGCGAGGAATTGAATTTTTTGAAAGTGAAGAAGGGAAAGCGCGCCTTTCAAAAATGATTGATGATTTCTTTGCTTCTCGTGGAACATTACTTAACTTAGTCGGGATGTTTCTAGGGAATGTAAGTGTAGTGGATCGTGTGCAGCCAGAAGTAATTAAATTTTTAGGTCAAGATGGTACGGAAAAGCTTTTAACTAATGTACTGCAAAAAGAGTGGGAAAAGTTAAAGGGAAGAGATGTAAAAGAATTAGAAACGTTTGTAGAAAAAGAAATGATTGTAAGCTCCATATTGTCTGCAGTTAAAGTTGAGGAAACAGTGAGTAAGTTTTTAAACCAATCTGTACAGCAAGTGTGTGCGCCAGTTCGAGAAACAATCATTGAAAAAGTGGTTCCAAGTGCAGTAACGAAAGGCTTGAAGTGGGGGACAGAAAATGTAGAGACCATACTAAATAATCTACATCTTGCGGAAATTGTCCAGCAAGAAGTGTCTACGTTTTCAACAGAGAGACTAGAAGATTTAGTTCTGTCCATTACAAAAAATGAGCTGAAAATGATTACGTATTTAGGTGCCTTATTAGGCGGAATGATTGGACTCGTGCAAGGGTTGTTACTGTTGTTCCTTAGGTAGTAAAGATAAGTACATAGAAATAAGAGTGAAATTTCTTCACATCTCTTGCATAGTTTGATATGGTAAGAAGAGGTGCGTATGTAAATGCACTTAAAAGGCAGTGTGAGCGAAAAGCGCTAGCCTTCTAAAGGAGGAAAAATAAAATGACAAAAAACATTCATGATGTAGCATATGAATTACAAAAAGCAATCGCTGAAAACGAAGACTTCAAAACTTTAAAAGAGAGCTATGCGGCAGTACAAGGAGATGCAGCTTCAAAGAACTTATTTGAAGAGTTCCGTACGATGCAACTTAGCCTACAACAAAAAATGATGCAAGGCCAAGAAATCACTGAAGAAGACAACCAACAAGCACAAGAAGTTGTAGCTCGCATTCAACAAGATGCTAAAATTACAAAATTAATGGAAACTGAGCAACGCCTAAACGTTGTAATCGGTGACGTTAACAAAATTATCATGAAGCCACTTGAAGAATTATATAGCGCGCAACAAGCGTAATAGTGGAAGACGCTCCTTTATGGGGCGTCTTTTTTGTTTAGGGAATTAAGTTTAAAAGTAAATGTTATTTTAAAAAACAAATTAATTGTAAGCGTATTCTTTAAGGGTTGTCAAAATACTGTCAAATTCATATTGTTGGAAAAATAATGCATTTGTAATATAATGATACATGATACTTCACCACGTTAATTAACTAGGTGAAATTAAAATCTTTATTACACACATTATGAAATAAAGGGATGATTAGTTTGATGAGTACAGGTGTAAAAGCAAACGACGTGAAGACAAAAACAAAAGGAGCAGATCTTGTTGTTGATTGTTTAATTAAACAAGGTGTTACACATGTTTTCGGTATTCCAGGAGCGAAGATTGACTCTGTATTTGATGTATTGCAAGAAAGAGGACCAGAGTTAATCGTTTGTCGTCATGAACAAAACGCAGCATTTATGGCAGCTGCTATTGGTAGATTAACAGGGAAACCGGGTGTGTGTCTTGTGACTTCAGGACCAGGGACATCAAATTTAGCGACAGGTCTTGTTACTGCGAATGCGGAGAGTGATCCCGTTGTTGCTTTAGCTGGTGCAGTTCCACGTACGGATCGATTAAAACGTACCCATCAATCTATGGATAATGCTGCACTATTCGAACCAATCACAAAATATAGCGTAGAAGTAGAGCATCCGGATAACGTACCAGAAGCACTATCAAATGCATTTCGAAGTGCTACCTCCACAAATCCGGGAGCAACTTTAGTAAGTCTTCCGCAAGATGTTATGACTGCGGAAACGACTGTAGAGTCTATCGGTGCGCTTTCTAAGCCACAGCTTGGAATCGCTCCCACATATGATATTACATATGTGGTAGAAAAAATAAAATCAGCGAAATTACCAGTTATTTTACTCGGTATGAGAGCGAGCACAAATGAAGTGACGAAAGCTGTTCGTGAATTAATTGCTGATACAGAACTTCCTGTCGTTGAAACGTATCAAGCAGCTGGTGCAATTTCACGTGAGTTAGAAGATCATTTCTTCGGCCGCGTTGGATTATTCCGTAATCAACCAGGTGATATTTTACTAGAAGAAGCGGATCTCGTTATTTCTATCGGTTATGATCCAATTGAGTACGATCCGAAATTTTGGAATAAACTTGGGGACAGAACGATCATTCATCTTGATGACCATCAAGCAGATATCGATCATGATTACCAACCAGAGCGTGAATTAATTGGCGATATCGCTTTAACTGTAAATAGCATTGCAGAAAAATTACCGAAACTTGTATTAAGCACGGAATCAGAAGCAGTGTTAGAACGATTACGCGCGAAGTTATCAGAGCAAGCAGAAGTTCCAAACCGCGCTTCTGAAGGTGTTACGCATCCGCTTCAAGTCATTCGCACACTTCGTTCTTTAATTAGTGACGATACAACTGTTACGTGTGACATCGGTTCCCATTCTATTTGGATGGCGAGATGTTTCCGTTCCTATGAACCACGTAGACTATTATTTAGTAACGGTATGCAAACGTTAGGTGTTGCACTACCTTGGGCAATTGCCGCTACTTTAGTTGAACCGGGAAAAAAAGTTGTTTCCGTGTCAGGTGATGGTGGTTTCTTATTCTCTTCGATGGAGTTAGAAACAGCGGTACGTTTAAATGCACCAGTTGTACATCTCGTTTGGAGAGACGGTACATATGATATGGTTGCGTTCCAACAAATGATGAAATACGGTAGAACATCAGCTACAGAGTTTGGCGATGTTGATCTTGTGAAATATGCAGAAAGTTTCGGGGCGTTAGGTCTTCGTGTTAACACGCCTGATGAATTAGAAGGGGTATTAAAAGAAGCATTAGCAGCAGATGGTCCTGTCATTATTGATATTCCAATTGACTATCGTGACAACATTAAATTAAGCGAAAAATTATTACCAAACCAATTAAACTAATGGAGGCAGATTTGAGATGACTGTTGCGCAATTAATTGATATTGATGCAAAAAAAACGAAAACGAGTAATGAAGTATATCAAACATCTACAATGCTTGCGCTATTAGATGGTATATATGATGGTGTGATTAGCTTTGAGGAACTAAAAGAACATGGTGATTTTGGCATCGGCACATTTGATCAATTAGATGGTGAAATGATTGCATTTGATAATGAATTTTATCATTTACGTTCAGACGGTTCAGCAGAAAAAGTAGAGCCAGAAGAAACAACGCCATTTGCGACTGTAACGTTTTTTGAAAAAGAAATGAGTTATACGGTAGAGCGTCCGATGAATCGTGAAGAAGTTGAAGCGTTATTACATGAATTAATGCCGAGTAAAAACTTATTCTACGCTATTCGAATGGACGGTACGTTCCGTGAAGTAAGGACGAGAACTGTTCCAAGACAAGAAAAACCGTATACACCGCTCGTTGAAGTGACGAAATCACAACCAATCTTTTCGTTTAAAAATACAGAAGGTACACTAGCTGGATTTTGGACACCAGATTACGCGCAAGGCATTGGTGTAGCTGGGTTCCACTTACATTACATTGATGATGAAATTCGCGGGGGCGGACATGTTTTCGACTATGTTATAGAAAACTGTACGATCCAAATTTGTCAAAAAGCTCATATGCATTTAGCACTTCCAGAAACAGCTGACTTTATGGCGGCTGAATTATCAAGAGAAAACTTAGAAAATGATATTGCGACTGCGGAAGGTGCAGAGTAAGAGGGAAAGACTGTTCCATTTTGGAACAGTCTTCTTTTATTCGTAATGTTATTATTTGTCGATAAATCGATATTTCTTGTCGAACCGTTGATATATTGTAAGTTACGATAGATATATTCGAAAAATCGTTGATATATTGTAAGTTACGATAGATATATTTGAAAAATCGTTGATATCGCTTATTTCTTTGAAACAAACCGATGCCCCTCATAATAAAACCGCCACGGATAATGCACAGCTTCTTCTGCATAGTCGATATTAATACGAGGTCCTGCTGTTATTTTATATTGTGATGACATATGTTCTTCTTCTGGAACGAGTTCAATATGTAACGTATCACTTTGTAATGATACGCCGCGTTCTTCTAAAGTAATTCCGAGTGCACGGCATAGTTTGCCAGGACCGTTTGTTAAATTTTTGTACTGTGCTTTCGTAATGTCTGTTTTGTTGTAGCGCGCTAGTTTTATTTCTTCAATCCCATCTACAGGTTCAAGCGCTCGAATGAGAACGCCTTGCGGGGTGCCAACTGGCGCTGTAATGACGTTAAAACAATGATACATACCGTAAATTAAATATACGTAAGCATGCCCCGGTGCGCCAAACATGACCTCTGTACGATCCGTTCGTCTGCCGCCATAACTATGTGCGGCCTTATCATCTGGGCCTTTATATGCTTCTACTTCCACAATGATGCCGCTTCGTTTTATTCCGTCTACAATATGAACGAGTTTTTGGCCGAGTAATTTCTTTGCGACTTCTAACGTGTCGCCTTCGTAAAAAGAAGGTGGTGCCTGCATTGTACTATCTCCTTTACTGAGTGTATATGTATATAGTAAACCAAATTTTCAGTAGTAATTCTAACTCGTTCTATTTGCTACATTTATTTCATAAATTATGGATAGAGTACAACAGCGAAGAGGGGGAGTGCGACATGATTTATCGCTTACTAGCTCTTAATATAGATGGGACACTACTATACAATAACGGAAAAATCGCAAAAGGATTACGAGAAACAATTGAATTTGTGAAAAGAAAAGATGTATACGTTACATTATTTACGAGCCGTAATTTTCAATCCGCTCATAAAGTAGCAAAGGCGTTAAAATTAGATTCTATATTAGTGACACACGGTGGTGCTTTCGTTTCAGCAACGTTAGATAAGCCTTACGTTCAAAGAAGATTATCTGAAGAGAAGACTTTTAACATTGTGCAAGTGTTAGAGCACTTTGATTGTAATGTACGCATTTCTCATGAGCGGTTTTCAATCGGAAACCGGGAGAGAAATACACCAAACTTAATTGCGCGTACTGTATTATCAAGCGCAGATCCGTTATTTTATCCAGTTCAATTTGTAGATTCGTTAGGCGATGCGCTTCGTGATCATCCGGTAGCGGCACCAAAAATTGATGTTGTTTTCCATAGTAAAGGTGAAAAGGAAAGAGGGCTAATTACGCTAAGAAAAGCATTCCAAGATATAGAGTATGTTGAATGTGACGCAAAACGAATAGAAATTTTGCCGCAAAATGTATCAAAGTTACGCGGATTACAGTTGCTTGGAGAGCATTTAAATATTTCGCTAAATGAAATGGTTGCGATTGGGGATAGCATGGAAGATTTAGAGGTCATTGAAAACGTTGGACTCGGGGTAGCGATGGGGAATGCGCCTGTAGAGTTAAAGCAAGCGGCAGATTGGATTACACGTTCAAATAGTGAGAACGGTGTAGAGTATATGATTAAAGAGCATTTCCGTAAGCAATTCCCACTTCCGTTTTTGAAAAACCATAAAAATACACCGAAACGATGAAAGAAAAACGTAGCTTTGTGGCTACGTTTTTTTGTTGAACTTACTAAAAGGAATGAAAGCGTTTTAGGTTGTGAATTGTGTATGAAATCTATACAATTCACTTGAATCCTTTAGAAAACTAATGTAAAGTGGATGATGTTCCCAAAATAGTTACACCACATGAAATATTCTTCAGATAAATTTTATTGGGCTCCCGTATGTAAAACATTTCCGCATGATAGTGTAGTTCACGTATTATTTCAAAAATGAATTGTAGTAATTTTATTAATTAGTTGTAGCGTTTCTTTGTTTTATTTAAATGGATTATTTTAAGTTAATGTGAGTAAGATCTGGCACATATGAAATGTGTTTCTTTTTATGATTTTAGGAAGTTTAAAAGGGGGAATGAATTTCTTGAGGAAATCATTTAATCAAAAAATTAAAAAGTTAAGTAGTAGTTTAATAGTTGTATTACTAATATGTATGAATTTTTTAATCCATTTACCATTTAAAGCAGAGGCAGCTACAACAGAATTAAAAGGTTTAGGTGATGTATCTTATTACAACGCCATCATTTTTGGAGATCATAGTGCAACGAGTGCGGATATTGAAGGTGCGATGGCTGTTCAGAAAAATATGAACGCATCAAGTTATACAGTCGTAGCGGCTGCAACTGGAGCAAATAACTTAGCTGGAGCAACTTGGGTAGATGAAGGATATCCATCATTATTACTAGGCGGTCAATTTACGAAAGCGGGAGCAGGACAAGTAATTATTCAAGATGGAACAGTGGCGATGACAAAAGACGGTGACCCAGATGGCGCAATGAAAACGTCATATGACCGTATCTCTTATAAAGAGCAAGCGGAGATTGATGCTAAGTTTAAAGAATTTAGAAAAGACGTTGATGGTGTAATCGGGGATGCGGGCCAATTACACACTGATAAGCCAACACTTAATATGAGCTTTGGAATCGGTGAAGATGTAAACAACCCTAATATTTATGTCTCTTCAGGCCAAACGGGAAAGAAAACATTTGATGTAAAAGACGTTTATCTTCCAAATATAGAGAATAAAGACTTCATTGTTATTTATTCAGATGCAGAAGAAGTGAGTTTTGGTGGCGGTGCAATTTTGTATGATACAAGAAATACTGGGATGGCAACAGACTTAATTAATACATCTCAAGCATACGACCCTAATTCATCTTTTACTGAGTTAGCTAGTAAGGTAATTTGGGTGTTTCCTAATGCTACAAAGATAACAACTAAAGGTTATGGTGTAGTAGGTAGTGTGTTTGCACCTAATGCAGTTGTAGAGACAAAAGGTGGTTCTATTAATGGACAAGCCTATGTTGGAGGATTACACCAAAGAGATGGATTTGAGGTTCATAACTTTAAATTTAACTGGCCAAAGTGGAATAAGCCAGCAGCTGAAAAAGGAAATTTACAAATTAAAAAAGTTGATGAAAACGATGAAAACATTGTTTTAAAAGACGCAAAATTTGATGTTATAGACAAAGATAATAATGTTGTAGCTACTGTTACAACAGACGAAAAGGGTATTGCGGAAGTTAAAGATTTACCACTTGGTGATTATTTTGTAAAAGAAATTAGTGCACCAGAAGGATATATAAAAGTTGATACACCAGTAAAAGTAACAATTGATAGTACAAGCGTAATTGAACTTGTTATGAAGAATACGAAAAAAGTTGAAAATGGCCAATTTAAATTGTTGAAAAAAGATAATGAATCTGGTCAACTTCTACCAGGTGCAAAATTTGATGTGATAGATAAAGATGGGAAAGTTGTCGAAACAATTATTACAGACAGTAAAGGTGAAGCTTTATCAAAACAACTTCCAGTTGGAACATATACATTAAAAGAGGTAGAAGCCCCGAAAGGATATGAACTATCATCTAGTTCAGTTCCTGTAAATGTAGAGGCTAATAAAGTAATTACTGTAGATGTGTTGAATAAAAAAATCCCTGAAAAAGTAACAGGTCAATTCGAAATCGTGAAAGTAGATGCAAATGATAAAGAGAAACTATTATCAGACGCAGAATTTGAAGTGTATAAAGACGGTAAGAAAGTAGATACGTTACGAACAGATAAAACAGGTAAAGTGATTTCTCAGAAATTAGAACCAGGGAAGTACACATTAAAAGAAACGAAAGCACCACAAGGATATAAGTTGTTAAAAGAAGAAATTGAAGTCGTTGTGGAAGTAAATAAAGTAGTACAAGTACAAGTGGAAAACGCGAAAGAACTAGGAAGCTTACAAATAATCAAAAAGGATGCAGAGAGTGGAAAAGTTCTAGCAGGCGCAGAATTTATACTGAAAAACGAAAGTGGTCAAGTAGTTGGAGAAACGAAAACAACAGATAAAGATGGCGTAGTGAAGTTCGAAAACGTAGTGCCAGGAAAATACACGTTAGAAGAAACGAAAGCGCCAGAAGGTTACAAAGCGCTAGAAGTGACAGTAGAAGTAAATGTTG
The DNA here is from genome assembly GCF_038050415.1 of Bacillus sp. FSL M7-1020. Lineage (NCBI taxonomy): Bacteria > Bacillati > Bacillota > Bacilli > Caryophanales > Bacillaceae > Bacillus > Bacillus sp. FSL M7-1020. The sequence continues at coordinate 721,018 of NZ_JBBOTW010000001.1, forward strand.
TAGCGAATGAAGTAGTAAAACAAGAAGTTACGAATGAAAAAGTAACAGGTCAATTCGAAATTGTGAAAGTAGATGCGAATGATAAAACGAAAGTATTATCAGGTGCAGAATTCGAAGTGTATAAAGATGGTAAAAAGGTAGCGGAACTGAAAACAGATGAGAGTGGAAAAGTGATGTCACCGAAATTACCATTAGGTGAATACACAGTGAAAGAGACGAAAGCACCAACGGGCTATAAACTTTCTAATAAAGAATGGAAAGTAACAATTCAAAACGAGAAAGAAGTAGTAAAAGTAGAGGCAGAAAACGAAAAAATCTTAGGTTCTCTACAAATTATTAAAATGGATGATAAAGATCAAACGAAACGTTTAGCAGGCGCACAATTTACATTGAAAGATGTGAAAGGAAATGTTGTAAAAGAAGGAATTACAACAGATGAGTCTGGAACTGTAAAAGTAGACGGACTAGTGCCGGGGGAATATACGTTAGAAGAAACAAAAGCGCCAGAAGGTTATGAGTTAACAAAACAAGTAATTCATGTAACAGTTGACGGTGAAAAAGTTATTGATGTAAAAGTAACGAATAGTAAGAGCCTTGGTCAATTTGAAATTGTAAAAGTGGATGCAAATGATAAAGAGAAACTATTATCAGACGCAGAATTCGAAGTGTATAAAGACGGTAAAAAAGTAGAGACATTACGAACAGATAAAACAGGTAAAGTAATCTCTCAAAAATTAGAACCAGGAAAATACACATTGAAAGAAACGAAAGCACCACAAGGATATAAATTGCTAAAAGAAGAAATCGAAGTCGTTGTAGAAGCAAACAAAGTAGTACAAGTACAAGTAGAAAATGCGAAAGAACTAGGAAGCTTACAAGTAATCAAAAAGGATGCAGAGAGTGGAAAAGTTCTAGCGGGCGCAGAATTTAAATTAAAGAACGAATCTGGTCAAGTAGTTGGAGAAACGAAAACAGATAAAGATGGTGTTGTGAAATTCGAAAACGTAGTGCCAGGAAAATACACGTTAGAGGAAACGAAAGCGCCAGAAGGTTATAAAGCGCTAGAAGTGACAGTAGAAGTAAACATCGTAGCGAATGAAGTAGTAAAACAAGAAGTGACGAACGAAAAAGTAACAGGTCAATTCGAAATCGTAAAAGTAGATGCGAATGATAAAGCGAAAGTATTATCAGACGCAGAATTCGAAGTGTATAAAGATGGTAAAAAAGTAGAGACATTACGAACAGATAAAACAGGTAAAGTAATCTCTCAGAAATTAGAACCAGGGAAGTACACATTAAAAGAGACGAAAGCACCACAAGGATATAAGTTGTTAAAAGAAGAAATTGAAGTCGTTGTAGAAGCAAATAAAGTAGTACAAGTACAAGTGGAAAACGCGAAAGAACTAGGAAGCTTACAAGTAATCAAAAAGGATGCAGAGAGTGGAAAAGTTCTAGCGGACGCAGAATTTAAATTAAAGAATGAATCTGGTCAAGTAGTTGGAGAGGCGAAAACAACAGATAAAGATGGTGTTGTGAAATTCGAAAACGTAGTGCCAGGAAAATACACGTTAGAGGAAACGAAAGCGCCAGAAGGTTATAAAGCGCTGGAAGAGACAGTAGAAGTAAACATCGTAGCAAATGAATTAGTAAAACAAGAAGTATTGAATGAAAAAGTGAAAGAAAAAATAACAGGTCAAGTAGAAATTACAAAGGTAGATGCGAATGATACAAATAAAATATTAGCAGGCGCAGTTTTTGAAATTTTGAAAGACGGAACGAAAATAGACAAATTAACAACAGATAAAAATGGTAAAGCAACTTCCAAGAAACTTGAACCAGGAGATTACATTTTAAAAGAAGTACAGGCTCCAGAAGGATACACTTTATCTAATAAGGAAATTAAGTTTACGATTTCTAATCAAAAAATTGAAGTTATAAAACTTCAAATTACAAATCAAAAAGAGCCAGGTGGAGGAACAGAAACACCAGGTGGAGGAACAGAAACACCAGGTGGAGGAACAGAAACACCAGGTGGAGGAACAGAAACACCAGGTGGAGGAACAGAAACACCAGGTGGAGGAACAGAAACACCAGGTGGAGGAACAGAAACACCAGGTGGAGGAACAGAAACACCAGGTGGAGGAACAGAAACACCAGGTGGAGGAACAGAAACACCAGGTGGAGGAACAGAAACACCAGGTGGAGGAACAGAAACACCAGGTGGAGGAACAGAAACACCAGGTGGAGGAACAGAAACACCAGGTGGAGGAACAGAAACACCAGGTGGAGGAACAGAAACACCAGGTGGAGGAACAGAAACACCAGGTGAAGGAACAGAGAAGCCTAACTTACCCGAAAAAGGGGAAGGTTCTTCTAATAATCAACAACTTCCAGCCACAGGACATGATATGAACTATCTCCCATTCGTTGGTTTTGTTCTTGTGTTATTAGGAATACGTTTAAGATTTATGACTAAAAATAGTTAATAGATGTATAAAAGGCATAAGAGAAATGTTATCTCTTATGCCTTTAAGTTATTAATAGAAGGAATAAGGTAAAACCTTCTGTATTGACCTGCAAACGCCCTTCAAGTAAACTAAAGAGAGTTTGCAAATGAAAAGGTGATAATGTTGTTAATTTCAATTAAAACGTTACAAGATGATCGTTTTTTACGTCCGCTACAAAATATTGGCGGCTTATTTTTTGAAGATAGTACGATTGGATTTGAACAAGAGGAAGCAAATCTTATCGTTGATATACACATTGAAGAGAATGTGAAAGCATCTGCTCGTTTAACAGATGTTGCTACTGGAAATGTGTATGAAGAAACGTTCGCAAAAGATTTATCTGCTTTCACAGATGAGAAAGAGCGTATGAAGCAAGTGAAGCACGTTGTTTCTTATGTATATCTTTCTGTTCTTCAGCAGTTAACTGGTCTTGAACAAAGCTGGGGCATTTTAACAGGAGTTCGTCCGACAAAACTTCTTCATAAAATGCTTCAAAATGGTATGTCAAAAGAAGAAGCGCATCAAGAGCTTCGTGAAAGCTATTTAATTCATGAAGAGAAAATTGAACTTCTTCAGCGTATTGTGGATTGCCAATTAGCGGTAGTTCCGGATTTATACCGTTTGAAAGAGGAAGTAAGTATTTATATCGGTATTCCATTCTGCCCAACAAAATGTGCATATTGTACATTCCCGGCTTATGCAATTAACGGACGCCAAGGCTCTGTTGATTCATTCTTAGGTGGTTTACATTATGAAGTTCGTGAAATTGGTAAGTTTTTAAAAGAAAAAGGTGTAACAGTTACGACGATTTATTACGGCGGCGGTACACCGACAAGTATTACAGCAGAAGAGATGGATATGCTGTATGAAGAAATGTATGAAGCGTTCCCAGATGTGAAAAATGTGCGTGAAGTAACAGTTGAGGCAGGTCGCCCTGATACAATTACGCCAGCTAAGCTAGAAGTGTTAAATAAATGGAATATTGACCGTATTAGTATTAATCCGCAGTCATACCATCAAGAGACATTAAAAGCAATTGGGCGTCATCATACTGTAGAAGAAACAATTGAGAAGTATCACTTAGCTCGTGAAATGGGAATGAACAATATTAATATGGACTTAATTATTGGTCTTCCTGGTGAAGGGCTAGATATCTTCAAGCACACGTTAGATGAGACAGAAAAGTTAATGCCAGAATCGTTAACAGTTCATACGTTATCATTTAAACGTGCTTCTGAAATGACGCAAAACAAACGTAAATATAAAGTAGCTGGTCGCGAAGAAATTACAGCGATGATGCACGAAGCAGAAGAGTGGACGCAAAAGCATAATTACGTACCATATTACCTATATCGTCAAAAGAATATTTTAGGTAACTTAGAGAACGTTGGTTATGCAATGCCTACGCAAGAAAGTATTTACAACATTGTCATAATGGAAGAAGTACAATCGATTATCGGGCTTGGCTGTGGTGCTTCAAGTAAGTTTGTTCATCCGAAGACGGGCGCAATTACGCATTTCGCGAATCCGAAAGATCCAAAATCATATAACGATGGCTTTGTAAAATATACAGAAGATAAACTGAAAATTTTAGAAGAGCTGTTTGTTTAAGCATAAGAGGACTGTTCCGATTTGGAACAGTCTCTTTTTTATCCGGCTATTTGCGGGGGGAAGGCTGCCTGTAAAAACCCGATTAAAGTTTCGTTTTATTTTGTCAGTTTTTGTCGGTAAGTCGATATATTCAAAAAATCGCTGATATATATTGAGTTGCGGTCGATATATTTTAAAAATCGCTGATATATTTCAAGTTGCGGTCGATATATTCAAAAAAACGCCGATATAATTTTATTTACTGAGAAGTGAATAAAAACATACCTCCATTTGTAAAACTATGTCGATAATAATCAGAAAAATTAGTCAATTTTATAGAGGACAATGTCTACTTATAGACGAAATGATAGATTTATGAAAGAGAAAAGGGGGAAATTGTTGGCATGTACATGACGATAGGGAGAATTTTTGATTTATCTGTTGGTAAGTATCCGAATAAAGAGGCGTTAGTGGAACCAGAAAAAAATATTCGCTGGACGTATAAACAGTGGGATGAACAAATAAATAAAACGGCGCACGCTCTATTAGAAGAGGGAGTAAGAAAGGGAGATTGTGTATCTGTTTACTTATATAACTGTCGTGAATTTGTAAACGTTTACTTAGCTTGTGCAAAAATTGGTGCAATCTTTAATCCAATTAATTTCCGCTTAAAAGCGAAAGAAGTATCTTATATTCTTCAGGACGCATCCTCGAAAGTAGTTGTCTTTGAAAAAGCAGTTGAGTCAACTGTTGCTATGATTGAAAGGGATTTTCCAAATACATCCTTTTGGTATGTAGAAGACGATAAACCTTCCTATGCAAGCTCCTACCATGAAAAAGTAAATGCAGCATCTTCTGAGAAAGTAGATATCGAAATTGATGAAATGGATTATTGCTCTATGCTTTATACGAGCGGTACGACAGGGCATCCGAAAGGCGTATTGCATCGTCATCGTGAAATGACTGAGCATAGTATGATTTGTACGTATTTCTTAAAATATAACAGGGATAGTGTCGGGCTTGTAGTAGCACCTTTATATCATTGTGGTGAGTTGAATGCTGGGATTATACCGCGCATTCAAGTTGGCGGAAAGAATGTTATTTTGCATCACTTTGATACTGAAACAGTATTACATACGATTCAAGAAGAGAAGATTACAACGTTCTTTGCAGCACCGACGATGTGGAATATGTTGCTGCAAAAAGATTTATCCCAATATGATTTAACTTCGATGAAAATTGGTATATATGGCGGAGCAGCAATGGCACCGGCTTTAGTGAAGGAATGTAAAGAACGTCTTTATATTGATCTCGTCCAAATATACGGAATGACAGAAATGGGGCCAGTTGTTGCGTTTCTCGTGGAAGAGGATCAAATTACGAAAGCTGGTTCAGCAGGGACGCCATGTTTTAGCCATGAAATTCGTATTGTAAAGCCGAACGAAGATGCACCTGCAGAGCCAGATGATGTATTACCTCCTTATGAAGTGGGAGAAATTATTTTGCGCGGTCCGACTATGATGGCTGGCTATCATAATCGTGAAGAAGCAAACACAAAATCGCTGTATAAAGGATGGTATCATTCAGGTGACTTAGGTTACTTTGATAAAGACGGCTATTTATTCGTTGCAGATCGCGTGGATGATATGGTAATTAGCGGTGGTGTAAATATTTATCCTCGTGAAATTGAAGATTACCTCCATAGTCACCCTGGTATATTAGATGTTGCAGTGCTTGGTGAACCTGATGAATTATGGGGAGAACGTGTTGTAGCCGTTATTGTAAAGAAAGATGAAACAATCACAGAAGCTGATTTAGAAAAGTATTGTAAAGAAAGTGATGAATTAGCAGATTATAAACGCCCACGTCATTATTTATTTGTGGATGAACTTCCTCGTAATGCGAGTGGGAAACTGCAGAAATTTGTGTTGAGAGAGTCGTTAAAAGGTACGAAAAAATAATAAAAATGCCTTTCCAATTTGGAAAGGCATTTTTATTATTTACGTGAAAAACCTTCTTCATCAAGGTATTCCGCTGCTTCTGGATAAGAGTTGAATGTACCGTCTAAGTTTACGCCAGCATAAACGTTCCACATGTCATCCTCTGATATAAGAGTAAGAATATGACCATCTTCGTTATGCCATTCTTCTTCTTTCGCAGGTTCTGCAGGGATTACTATTTCTTCTTGTGATAATAGTTCAATTGATTGCTCAATTACTGAACGTAATTCTTCCGCTGAAAATTCACGGATGTTAATCATACCTTTATCGTCCGTTTTGTAACCTTTAATACCGCTTGCATATACAAATCCGTTTCCATTTGGGTGTAAATGATATACAACGTTCTTTTTATCTAAACGACTTTCTTCAAAGTGAAAGTTTACGCGTTTTAATGATACGTTCTTTCTTTCTAATTCAGGGAAAGATTCAATGATCGATAATTTTTCTTCAAAAGTTAGCATAGTGCCTCCAAGTATATAGTAAAAGATTTAATTTGTTCATTATAGCATAGTTGCAATTGTTTCCAAAGGTAAGGGGGAAACTTTTCATTGAATACGTTTACTTCACGAGACTGTAAAAAGTACGCTAACGAATAAATCTTTTTAGGTGTACAATGGAACGTGGACTTTATATGAAGGTGGTTATTTTATGTTTCAAAAAATTGCAAAGGAATGTTTAGCAGGATTTACGGTTGCGATTGTTGCGTTGCCACTTGCCATTGCGTTTGGTATTGCGGCAACGGGAACGTCTGAAGGAGCACTGGTCGGATTGTATGGTGCCATTTTTGCAGGTTTATTCGCAGCGTTATTTGGTGGTACACCTGGTCAGGTTACTGGGCCAACTGGACCGATTACGGTTATCGCGACAGGAGTTATTGCGACGCACGGGTTAGAGGCGAGTTTTATAGCATTTATGATGGCGGGACTTTTTCAAATTTTATTCGGGGTATGTAAGCTAGGCTCTTACGTTCGATATATTCCGTATCCTGTCGTTTCAGGATTTATGAACGGTATTGCACTGATTATTATTTTAGGTGAAATAAAACACGTGCAAAATAGTTTTCTGCTCGTAGTATTAACGATCATTGTAATGGTTGTTTCTGGAAAATGGATTAAGGCCATTCCATCTAGTTTAGTTGCGTTAGTCGGTGTGACTGCGTTGTTGCCTTTATTTTCTTCATTGTTAGAAGGGCTTACAGTGAAGGTACCGATTATCGGAAATCTTTCACTAAATAAAGTAATTGAAAAGATTGGAACGATTCCAGAAGCGATGCCTACGCTTCATATTCCATCTTTAAGTGGAACAGGATTAGCAGAACTTATTTTACCAGCGCTTAGTATTGCTTTATTAGGTTCGATTGACTCTTTATTAACGTCAGTCGTAATGGATAATGTGACAGGTACACGTCATAAAAGTAATAAAGAACTTGTCGGACAAGGTATCGGTAATATGATGAGCGGATTGTTCGGCGGATTAGCAGGTGCAGGGGCGACTGTACGATCTATCGTTAATATAAGAAGTGGCGGTAAAACGGCGCTTTCGGCAAGTATGCATAGTGTTATATTGTTTATTTTCATTATGGGACTCGGTTCAGTCGTACAATACATTCCACTTGCTGTATTATCAGGTATTTTAATTTTAACGGGTATTGGAATGTTCGATTGGGAAAGCATGAAGAAAATGCATGTAGCGCCAAAAGGTGATGTTATTGTTATGCTCGTAACGATGATCGTTACAGTGAAGTTTGATTTAATGATCGCTGTTGCATTCGGGATTATTCTTTCCTTCATCCTATACATTGTGAAATGTAAAGAACGTAAAACTTCGATTGTAAAAGAAAGAGAAGCAACGTATACGATTCAAGGACCGCTCTCTTTCTTATCAGTAGATCGTATTTTTACTACTTTACAAGATGTGAAGTCACCGATTGTTTTACGTATGAAAGATGTGCGCTATATGGATGTGTCAGGAGCGATGGCATTATTAAATTTTGTTGAGCAGTCAAATAAAGCTGGAGCGAGTGTAACGCTTGAACAAGTACATCCAAGTATTGAAAAAACAATTGTAGTAATGGCGAACGACGAACAGAAAGAGAAATTGAAGTTTTTAGGTGTTTAGACGGTATAATAAAAATATCGCAAAAGAAAATTTAGAGTATGTAAAACACGAATGAAATAAAAAGAAGGTGCTCGAAAATCCAGTATAACGGACTTTTCAGAGTACCTTCTTTTTGTTATTCAATTCCCAAGTCAACAATCATATAAGCAAGTATAACAACGAAGAAAATACTTACGGCTGGTGCTGTTAATACGTGACCAGACATAAAGCCGATGCCGAGCGATAAGACGAGTGTGTTAGCTAGTAGCATATGTTTTACATTTAATAGTTTCTTGAAGTTAGTGATGATGCGAATGAATATTTTAATACCGAAATAAAGAAGCGGCAGCAAATACATAAGGAATCCAACAATGCCGAACGCAAAGAATAGGTCGTAGAAATCCATTTCGACTAATTTAGGTGTAGTTGTATAGTTACCAGCGTAGCCCATTCCAAATAGTTTTTGAGATAGTGGTGCGTCTTTATAGTATTGTTTGTATACGTTTAAAAACTTGTCACGATCACTGTAAATTAAACTCTTCATTTCAGAGTCTGTTAGTTCACCCTGCTCATGTTCTTCTTTCGTTACCTCTCCTTCTTGTACTGGATTTTTATATTTATATATTTGTAAATGGATGCTCATGTTTTTGGCGATAGGAGTATATGGTGTAAGTATGAGTATACCTCCTAATACGATAGCAACAACAATTGTATTTACAAGATATGTGAATCCTTTTCCTTCTTTTTTACGATGAATAATATATTCAATGAATAAGAAAAAAAGAGCGATACCAAGTGTAATAACAATGGCACCATAGCCTACTTTCGTTCCAATCATAATGCTTGCATACATCGCAAGTACAGTTGGAATCCAGTAATAGATTTTCGAGAAAGAAGTTGTTTTATGAATTGAGTACAAGACAACGATGGGGAACGTAATGGCGAAAATGGAACTTAACTCATTTCCAGCAAAGAACCATCCCCTTGAACCGATCTTTGAGTTCGGATAACTTGGGAAATCTGTACTAGTCAACATTGCCACAATAATTGAGATACTCAAAATTAACGTTGCATATAAGAAATAGATAATGATTTTATGAAACGCATATTCGTTATTTTTTAACTCTTTAAGAGCAATAATATACCCAAACAGTAGTACCATTGGATATACACTTTTTAAAATGAATTTCACTTCTTCTCCGAAAGAAACTGGAGATTTGACCATTAAATTATTAACAAGGCCGATTGTGAGTACAGTTCCAAGTAAGCATAAGTAGAGAATGTATTTTTTCGCACCTTGTTGTTTGTGATGAAGAAGTAGATACCCTGATGCAAGAAGCATAAAGGCGAAACGGACTACGATTCCGACTGTTGCGCTCATGTGTAATACATAGATTGAAAAAGATGTTAGTAAATCTAAAATTGGTTGAAACACAATGAATAGCAGTAGGAAATGTGGGAAGTAGTTATCCGTCTGTTTCAACTTATTAACCATATGTTCCTCCATTTCTTCATTCTTTTATTTCAGCACCCGAGTGAGGGGATAAATACCTTTTTATCCGGCTATTTACCGCGCAGTAAAACTCCCACCTCAAAATTCAGCTGGAGCAAAGAAGTTAGGTGGAAGCCCTGCGGACCGTAAAAGCCTTCACTTTATAGTAAGGCGAATGAATTTCAATATTTGTTTTTAAGCAGTACATGCAAGAAGACATTATTTCATTGTAATGATAGATAGATGAAAGGTATGGATAAAACGACTTTGATTGCTATATTTTTTAACGAAATGGTATGTTTTATACAGGATATATACAAATTGCGAGATTATTAGACAGAAAATTAAGAAAAAAGAAGGATTTTTTACCTGTTTTCTATAATTATATAAGTATAATCTTTATGTAGAAAAGAGGGGTATATGATGGAAGTAACGAGTAAAACAGAATCTGTGGTTGTGAAATATGAAGGAAGCGTAGCAACGGTGATGGTCAATCGCCCAGAAGTGTTAAATGCATTAGATGAGCCAACGTTAAAAGAGCTATTACAAAAGTTGAAAGAAGTAGCGGAGAGTTCTGCGCATATTGTTGTGCTATGCGGGAACGGCCGTGGTTTTTCTGCGGGTGGGGATATTAAATCGATGCTTTCAAGTAATGATGAAAGCAAGTTTGACGGTATTATGAATACCATTTCTGAAGTCGTTGTAACTTTATATACGATGCCGAAGCTTGTGATTAGTGCAATTCATGGACCAACTGCTGGTCTTGGATTAAGTATTGCATTAACTGCTGATTATGTGATGGCAGATATATCGTCAGTTATTGCGATGAACTTTATTGGAATCGCTTTAATTCCAGATGGTGGCGGTCATTTCTTCCTACAAAAGCGCGTCGGTGAAAATATGACGAAGCAAATTATTTGGGAAGGCAAGAAATTATCAGCAACAGAAGCGTTAGATATCGGCTTAATTGATGAAGTAATCAGCGAGGACTTCCAAACAGCTGTGAAACAAAAAATTAATGAATGGTTACAAAAACCGGTTAAGGCGATGATTCAAACGAAGCAAATTTTATGTGAAGTCAATCGCTCTAATTTAGAACAGACGCTGCAGCTTGAAAAACGCGGTCAATATGCGATGAGACAAACAGCTGACCATAAAGAAGGCATTGCTGCGTTTTTAGAAAAACGTCTACCAGCATTTAAAGGGGAATAAAGTAAAACTTTAATTAGTGAGGGATTTTGCTCACTTCCTACTGATTATTAGCCCGTTAATTCGGGATAAAAGGGAGAAAGTGCTAACACATTTTAGTATAATTGTGTTAGCACTTTTTTTAGGAGTCATACATGAAAAAAATTATAGGTATTACCGGTATAATTTTGTTTGTATATTATGCTTTGCACAGTACACCATCTATGGCTGTACGAACTGCATTATTTTTTGAAGGGCATCCAAGTGTTGCGTTTTCTGGCGGGGTGACGAAAGAAAAAGATGTGAAAAAAGAAGCGATTCCAGATGAGTACCAAACTTTATATGGTAATGAAGAAGAAAAATCAGAGCACTATTTCTTCCCGCATGTAAGGGCGCACGGATCAGGAATTGATATGTTAAGTGCGTGTGTGAAAAAAGAGTGGTTTTTCTATAAAGTGAAACTTTAATCAGTGGGGGGTTTGTTCATCCCCCACTGATTATTAGTTGAACCAATCGGGCGTTTACGGGCAGTTGATCTCCCACCTAACTTCTTTGCCCCATCTGAATTTTGAGGTGGGAGTTTTACTGCCCGTTAATGCGGGATAAAGCAGAGCTCGGGTGTTATTGAACATAGGAGGATGAATGATGTCAACTTATAACAAGTTAGTAAGAGACCGTGTTCCAGAGAAAATATTAATGTCTGGAAAAACATATACAGCACAAAAATTAACAGGCCAAGCATACATACAAGCTTTAGCGAAAATTGGAACGGAAGAAGTTCGTGAATTTGCTTCTATGAAAGAGCGTGAACATGCGTTAGATTCTCTTGCGGATGCACTGGAAGTGATTATGTCATTAGCGCGTGCAGAAGGAGCAACAATTGAAGACGTAGAACGCCTTCGTAAGCAAAAAAAAGAAGAGCACGGTGGATTTGAAAGAGGGATTTATTTATTAGATGTTTCAGAAGAATAGTTTTATAGGAAAAGCATAGCGTTACTCACTAACGCTATGCTTTTTTGCTGCAATGAAGCTAATAATGAAGAAGATAGCCGTTAATCCCCAGCCGATTGTAATAGAAGTAGTAGTAGTATGAACGGCATAAGAAACTTGTAAACAAAGTAATGATGCTAAAAACCAAATGAGTGCAATGTGTATATATTTTTTTGATATATTCATATTTTGTAGCTCCTTTTTACATACTAAAGAGAATTTTACTATAATTTAGAAAATTAGACCATATAAGTAGAGGTTTCATAGCAAATTTTGTATACTGAATAATAGAGAAAATGAGGAGGAAACGACAATGGCACATCATACGAAAGAAACGATGGAACTCATTAAGGAGCTTGTCTCTATTCCGAGTCCATCTGGAAATACGGCGAAAATTATTAATTTCATTGAAAACTATGTGAGTGAGTGGAACGTAGAGACGAAGCGTAATAATAAAGGCGCTCTTATTTTAACGGTAAAAGGGAAAAATGATGATCAACATCGTTTATTAACTGCTCATGTTGATACGTTAGGTGCGATGGTAAAAGAAATTAAATCTGACGGTCGTCTTCGTTTATCTATGATTGGCGGATTTCGCTGGAACTCTGTAGAAGGGGAATATTGCGAAATTGAAACGTCAAGCGGTAAGGCGTATACAGGAACGATTTTAATGCATCAAACATCTGTACACGTATATAAAGATGCAGGTGAAGCGAAACGCGATGAGAAAAATATTGAGGTTCGTATTGATGAGCGTGTCTTTTCAGCTGATGAAGTACGCGAATTAGGAATTGAAGTAGGAGACTTCGTTTCATTCGATCCGCGTGTTCAAATTACAGACAGTGGATACATAAAATCACGTCATTTAGATGATAAAGTAAGCGTAGCAATTCTATTAAAATTAATTAAAAGATTGCAAGATGAAAATGTAACATTACCATATACGACGCATTTCTTAATTTCTAATAATGAAGAGATTGGATACGGTGGAAACTCTAACATTCCAGAAGAAACTGTTGAATATTTAGCAGTTGATATGGGAGCGTTAGGTGATGGACAAACATCTGATGAATATACAGTATCTATTTGCGCAAAAGATTCTAGTGGTCCATACCATTATGCATTACGTAAACATTTAGTTGAGCTTGCGAAAGCGAACAATATTGAATATAAAGTAGATATTTACCCGTACTACGGATCTGACGCATCAGCTGCGATTCACGCTGGATTTGATGTAAAACATGCATTAATTGGGGCCGGTATTGATTCTTCTCACGCTTTTGAACGTACGCATGAGAGTTCCATTGCACATACAGAATCATTAGTATATGCGTATGTAATGTCTAATTTAATTGAAGACTAATTTCATAGAAAATAAAGTGGGCTGATTAAAAATAATATTTTTAATCAGCTTTTCATTTAGGGGGGACAAGATGAAGAATTTATTGATGGGTAGTATCGTTGTAAGTTTAGCGTTAAGTGGATGTGCTCAAGAAGGTTCAGATGAAAAAGTAGTGACGAAGGTAGAGGATACCCAGGGGAATAAAAAAGAGAGTAGAAAAATACAAGGGTCACAAATAAATCCACAAGTGCAAAGTCGCTACACTGTTTTAATGAATTCTACTGAGGGAGAAGCGTATACTTTGCATGTTTTTTCGAATAATGAACAACATGAAACGCAAAAAGAACCTTGGGTTGGTGCACAAGAAGGGGATCAAATATATAAAGGTGAATATCAGCTTGCCTTACAATCTACAAGCGCGACATTATATTTGCAAGAGGCGAAAATTGGAGAGTTTGTATTTAATACGTCTAGAAAAAATGGATTTGTAAGTAAAGGTACACCAGATTTTTTCATAGCACTGCAACGTGAGTCTTCTAATTTTTCAACAGTGAAAGCTTTTTACATTCATAAAGGGAAAGTGCTCGAAGTGAAAATTGATGAAGATGATTTTGGTATTACAGGAACTTGTTTTAAAGCTTTAGATAAAGGGAAGTTTCTTATTGGGAATTATGATAATGGAGAAGGAATGTGGTATTTTTCAACTTTCCAAACCGATCTTGAAACGGGAAAAGCGAAACGGGTTGATCAGAAAAAGCTTCCTTTGGAGGAAGGGAATGTATATGTTAAGGACAATTTCAAATGATACATTAGGAGAAGCAATTTATGGTGGTATGCTAGATTACTAGGAAGAACAAGCTCAGAATGTATCTTCTTTCTGTTAATAAACATAAAGAGATTGCCAATAGGCAGTCTCTTTTATTTGCGAAAGGATTTAGAAAGGTTTCTCTTTATTTCCGGCATATGATATCATTTAATTTTATATACAAAAATATTCGAGTAATTGTGATCATAACAATTTTAAACGATAAAGGATGATAATAGATTGAGTAATCATAGTAAAACACCTGCATGTATATATACGTATGCGTTTCGCGAAGAGGAGCGTGCTTTATGTTACTTGGAAATGCGCTCGTTCTTTGGGATGGAGTCTCACGTTAATATTTTGAAAAGTGAAGTCAAGATTGCTCCGAGTAGAAGTCCGTTTATTAAAGAGCGCGTTGAGGTTATGTATGAAGGGGACGACTTAGAAAGCATTTTAGAACAAGTGGAACAAATTGATTTAGCGGGAGCGACATTCAAAGTTATCTTCGTTAAAATCAATGATCTTGGTAAAGAAAATAAAATTGAATATGGGGAAAGACGCCTTATTGAACGAGACCTCGGTATGCATATTGAAGGAGAAGCAGACGTTCGTAATCCAGAGCGCGTATTCGGGATTGTTCCTCTTGGAGGACGTTGGTACTTCGGGCACTATGTAGAAAGTGATCCAGTTTGGTATCATCACATAAAAAAACCGCATAGCTATTCGACATCACTGAGCACACGTGTTGCTAGAGCTGTCGCAAATATCGCTGTACCAAACCCAGATGGAGTACGAGCAATTGACCCGTGCTGTGGCATTGGAACAGTAGTGGTAGAAGCACTTTCTATGGGGATTAACATCGTTGGTAGAGATATAAATCCACTTGTAGTTCTTGGAACGAGAAAAAACATCGCACATTTCGGGTTTGAAGGAACAGTAACAAAAGGCCCAATTGAAGAAATTACTGAGAACTACGACGTCGCAATTATTGATATGCCATACGACCTATTTACGCACGCAACACCAGAAGATCAACTCTCGATTCTTTCAAGTGCGCGCCGTATCGCAAAAAAAGTAGTCGTTGTCACGATGGAAACAATGGACGACATGATTCATGAAGCGGGATTTGAAATTACAGACCGCTGTATCACAAGAAAAGGATCATTTTCTAGACAAATTCTTGTTTGTGAATAAGAAAAAAGGTCACCCGTTAGGGTGGCCTTTTTGGTTTGTATGAATGTGTGATTGGTTGGTGGAATGGGGAGATGATTTGTCGATAAGTCGATATACTATGTTGAACCGCTAATATATTTCGAGAATCAATCGATATTAGATTGCTCTTCTTTCGTTTTCTCTTGTTGTGCGATTAATAAATTGCGCAATACGTGTCCGCGGTAACTTTCTAGTTTTCGTCCTTCATGATAGCGGACACCTAATTTTTTAAGTTCAGCTACGTACCAGCCTTTTGTTCCGTAATACATGAGACCACTTCCTTTTTTCTTTTGAACAGTATATGTTGTGGGGATTTGGAACTTTCTTATCAAGTTAATATTGAATATTCAGTTTATTTACATTATGATTAATTTAGTATCGGATGGCAGTGAGTAGCCTCGCTGTAAGCCCGGATTTATATTTGAAAATGAAGAGAGTAACTTCTTTCCACTTGAGCTTCTTTAGCAGGAGTACGAGCTAGAAGGATAAGGGGAGTAAATAAAATTCAATGCAGCTGTATACGATGCTTTTCTGGCTTTTAACATAGTAACGGAGGGTGAAATATGCGCAAAGGAACTTTTTTCATGGCTGGACATTCGAGACTTCCGAAAGGGATGGCGGTTCGCAGTATGTACGAAACGTTAACAATTACAATTGAAGCAGATCATAAATATCATGTCATTATTGAAGCGTCATGTACGCTTGCAACAGAGCACGGGAGAGGCTTCGTCGCCCAAATTTTAAGAGGACATAGTTTACGAGATGGTATTGAAGAAATTGTGCAAGATATTACAGATCATTATCAAGGAAAAGCGCAAAATGCTATCGTCAGTGCGGTCAAAGATTTGCATCGCCAATATGTAAGTTATTTAAATGATGAAAAGCCTGTGGAAGAGTACGAGGAAACAAATTTATAATCAATGTCTAGTTTATAACGATAAATGAGAGCCAGTTGTATTTCCTTTAAAGAGATGCGACTGGCTTATTTTATTTGGGAGTAAGTAAGATGAATACGTGAAAAGAAATTCAAGTTGTAAAACAAGAAGCGAAAAAAGGGGATTTATAAAATGTGTAAAGTATGTCGAGGAAATAATAAAAAACGAATTGACAGTTATAATATTTAGAATTATTATTTAATTAATAAGATCCATTCGAGAAATTAGCCTTCTCTAAATTCGATCTTGTTTTCCTGTTTACACATGTTTTCATATGAACTGTCTATTATTATTGTACTTTAAGAGATTAAAGACACTCGTAATGATAAGCCAGTTGTACGTTTCTACGATTTTCTGTCGTGGTGCGTATGACGGGCTTTTTGCTGTTAGGGCAGTAAGACCAAATCTCGGCATAAGAAGATAAGGATAACTGTCTGTAAAAAGCGTCAATACGTTCTTCATATTTCATTTAGGGAGGAATTGAAATGTCGATTATTACAGAACAAAGTACGAAGATGAAGTTTGCAAAAAAATATGAGGGTTATGAAATTATTCCTCATCCGGAGCATAAACGTTTATATCATATTATGTTAAATCAGCAATTGCTTAAGCAGTTTTTTGAAGAGGTAAAAGAGCATTCAGAGCAGTCATTACAATACATTCCGTATTCACGGTTTAATCTTGCTGATGGAATGAGAAAGATTTTTGGGCAATCATTTATGGATAACATTCGCGGCATTATTCATGACCGTGAAACGGGCGGATTTACAATTGGGGTGCAAGGTGAAACGGCAGATCCAGCAGATTACGTGAAATTTGCAACAGCAATAACACATTTAATTGGGGCACCAAACTTCGATGCAATGACAGGAACGTATTATGCAAGATTTAATGTGAAAGATACGGATAGTAGTGATTCTTACCTTCGTCAAGCGTACCGATTGTTTACACTTCATACGGACGGTACATTCGTTGATGAACCGACAGATTGGCTTCTTATGATGAAAATGGAAGAGCAAAATGCAGTAGGAGGAGAATCTCGTTTACTACATTTAGACGATTGGGAAGATCTTCAAAAATTTAGAAACCATTCACTCGCATCTGTTAAAATTACGTATAAAGCACCACCAAGTAAAAATGCGCAAGAAATAGTCTATCGTGAAACGTTTTTTGATATAAATAACGCACCATGTATTTGCTTTATTGATCAGTTCGCTTATCCAGATAATATGGAACAAGCAAACTATTTGAAAGACTTATCCTATTCAGTTGAAAACTCACGGGCAACACATGCATTAAAATTACCAGTTGGTGACTTAGTTCTTTTAAACAATTTATTTTGGATGCACGGAAGAGCTGCATTTGAGAAAAATAAAGATTTATATAGAGAACTCATGCGTCAGCGCGGTTGTTTTTCTAAATAATATGTACGGCAGGTCTTTTGAATAGACCTGCCTTTTATCCCGCTATTTGCCGGGCAGTAAAACTCCCACCTTAAAATTCGGCTGAAGCAAAGAAGTTAGGTGGAAGATTAACTGCCTGTAAACGCCCGATTGGTGAAGACTAATAATCAGTGGGGATGGAACGAAACCCCACTGATTAAAGTTTCACTTTATACGATTAAGGGGGAATTAGAGTGTATGACTTTATAATTATTGGCGGAGGAATTGTTGGTCTATCAACTGGAATGGCTTTAACGAAAAAATTCCCTCGTGCGAAAGTCGCGATCATTGAAAAAGAAAAGGAACTTGCACACCATCAAACTGGACATAATAGCGGAGTAATTCATTCTGGCATTTATTATAAACCAGGGAGTTATAAAGCGAAGTTTGCCAAAGAAGGAAATGCAGCTATGGTTCAATTTTGTAAAGAAAATGACATCGCTTATGACATGTGCGGAAAAGTAATTGTCGCTACAGAAAGAGAAGAACTTCCTCTTTTACATAACTTATATGAGAGAGGCTTACAAAACGATTTACACATTTCAAAAATAGATAAGGAAGAATTAGCTGAAATTGAACCTCATGTAAAGGGACTAGGGGCCATCCGTGTTCCTTCTTGTGGGATTGCTGATTATAAAGGAGTCAGTTATGCATTTGCTCGCTTAATTCAAGAAAGCGGCGGTGAAGTACACTTAGGAACAACCGCAGAGTGTATTACTGAGAAAAAAGATGCTGTAACAATTGAGACAAACAAAGGCACATTTAAAACGAAATTTCTCATTAACTGCGCTGGCTTACATAGTGATCGTATTGCGAAAAAGACAGGTATATTAACTGATATGAAAATTGTTCCGTTTCGTGGTGAATATTACGAACTTGCCCCAGAAAAACGCCATCTCGTCAAACATTTAATTTATCCAGTTCCAAACCCAGAATTCCCGTTTTTAGGTGTTCATTTTACAAGAATGATAAACGGAGACGTACATGCAGGACCAAACGCAGTAGTAAGCTTCAAGCGCGAAGGTTATACGAAAACGGACTTTAATATGAAAGACTTCATGGAAACAATGACATACACAGGTTTTTGGAAAATGGCGATGCCAAATATGAAAGAAGGCATAAAAGAGATGGTGCGCTCATTTAGTAAACAATCATTTTTAAAAAGCTTACAGCGCCTCATACCAGAACTAACAGAGAAAGATATCGTGCCAACACATGCAGGGGTAAGGGCACAAGCTATTTTATCAAACGGAAATATGGTTGATGACTTTTGCATTATTCCTGGCATCAATTCTCTACATATTTGTAATGCACCATCTCCAGCTGCAACGGCAAGTATACAGATTGGTGAGGAAATTGCTAAGCAAGTGCCGGATGTGGTGGCGGTGAGGGTTTGATGGGTCCCCCAGGGTTTTCGGGGGATTTTTTTGTTTTGAGGTTTGGTGAGTGTGGGGCTAAATTGGAGGCTAATAGTCACCAACTGTTTACTGTATAAAAAAGTAGACAGTAGTGTATGTTTTTTTGAAAAATGTATACAGATTTATCCCGCATTAACAGGCAGTAAGACTCCCGCCTCAAAATTCAGCGAAAGCAGAGAAGTTAGGTGGGAATCAACTGCCTGTAAAAGCCCGATTGGTTCAACTAATAATCAGTGGGGGATGAACAAAACCCCCACTGATTAAAGCTTCACTTTATACTCTATCCGTTGGCATGATACTTGCAATGAAAATAGTATTAATATATAGGGGAGAGATAGAAATGAAGGTTAGCAAAATATACACAACTATTGATGCGCACGTAGCTGGGGAACCGCTTCGAATTATTACGGGCGGCGTGCCAGAGATAAAGGGAGCAACGCAACTAGAAAGACGCGCATACTGTATGGAACATTTGGATCACCTTCGTGAAATTCTTATGTATGAACCGAGAGGGCATCACGGG
Organism: Bacillus sp. FSL M7-1020; assembly: GCF_038050415.1. Lineage (NCBI taxonomy): Bacteria > Bacillati > Bacillota > Bacilli > Caryophanales > Bacillaceae > Bacillus > Bacillus sp. FSL M7-1020. Next base: position 740,559 of record NZ_JBBOTW010000001.1, read on the forward strand.
ATGTATGGTTGTATCGTTACACCGCCTGCAAGTGCTCACGCTGATTTTGGTGTTTTATTTATGCACAATGAAGGCTGGAGTACGATGTGCGGCCACGGCATTATTGCTGTTATTACAGTAGGAATTGAAACAGGTATGTTTGAAGTGACTGGTGAAAAGCAAAAATTCATTATTGATAGCCCTGCCGGGGAAGTTATTGCGTACGCAAAGTTTAACGGGAGTGAAGTAGAGTCAGTATCATTTGAAAATGTTCCTTCGTTTGTATATAAAAAAGACGTTCCTATCAAAATAGATAACTATGAATTTCAAGTAGATATCGCGTTTGGTGGAGCCTTTTATGCTGTAGTGGATAGTAAAGAATTTGGTTTGAAAGTCGATTTCAAAGACTTACCTGCTATTCAAACGTGGGGCGGAAAAATTAAACATGATATTGAAAGTCAAATGGAAGTAAAACATCCATTGGAAGAAGGTTTAAAAGGAATATACGGTGTTATTTTCTCAGATGAACCGAAAGAAAAAGATGCTACTTTACGAAATGTGACAATCTTTGCTGACGGGCAAGTAGATCGTTCTCCTTGCGGCACAGGAACTTCTGCGAGACTCGCAACTCTTTTTGAAAAAGGTGCCTTACAAAAGGGAGAAACTTTCATCCACGAATGTATCACAGATGGTCATTTTGTGGGAGAAGTATTATCTGTAACAGAGGTAGCTCAATATGAAGCAATCGTTCCGAAAGTAACTGGGCAGGCATTTATTACAGGATTTCATCAGTTTGTATTAGATCCGAGAGATGATTTGAATCGGGGATTTTTGTTAGGATAAAGTGAAACTTTAATCAGCGGAGGGGGTTATCCTCCATTGATTATTAGCCCACACCAATCGGGTTTTTACGGGCAGTTGATCTCCCATATAACTTCTTTGTCCAACCGAATTTTCAGATGGGAGTCTTACTGCCCGTTAATACGGGATAGAAGGAGGAGGTGGAAAGATATGCTAGTTATAAGCGCAGAAGAACAAAGAAACTTAGTAAATATGAACGAAGTCATTGCATACGCGGCGCTTGCTTTACAAGAATTTTCCGCAGAAAGAACGATCACACCAATACGTACTTCATTACCATTTGCAAGCGAACAAAATACGGCATTAATTATGCCTTCAGTAGCGGAAGGATTTGAGGCACTCGGCTTAAAAGTAGTAACAGTCGCCCCGCAGAACAAAAAGATAGGAAAGAAAACGATAAACGGGATTGTAATGCTATCAGACTTTCAAACGGGAGAACCACTCGCACTTTTAGAAGGATCGTACTTAACGATGATCCGAACAGGTGCCTTATCAGGAGTAGCAACAAAATATTTAGCTCGTCATGACGCAAAAACTTTATGTATTATTGGAACCGGTGAACAGGCGAAAGGAATTGCAGAAGCAGTATTCGCGGTTAGAAATATCGAAAAGGTCATTTTATACAATCGAACGGAAGAAAAAGCGTATGCATTCGTGCAACATATACAAACGACATTCGGCAAACCTGCTTACGTTTATAGAAATCCAAATGAAGCGATAAGCGAAGCAGACATCATCGTCACAACAACAAATGCATCTACACCAGTCTTCTCAGAAAAACTACAAAAAGGTGTCCACATAAACGCCGTCGGTTCATTCAGACCGAGCATGCAAGAACTACCATCTCACGCCATCGCGAACGCAAACAAAGTAGTAGTCGAATCAAAAGAAGCAGCATTAGAAGAAACGGGCGATCTTCAAGTGCCAATAAAAGAAGGTTTATTTAAAGCTAGCGACATACACGCCGAACTTGGTCAAATTATAAGCGGTGAAAAAGCTGGTAGAGAGAATGAGGAAGAGATTACTATTTTCAAATCAGTTGGCTTGGCCGTAGTAGATATTATCGTTGCGAAGTATTTGTATGAGAAAGCGGTGGAGCGTGGGATAGGGAATAGGATTGAATTTTGAGGCTGCCTTTTGGTGGTCTTTTTTTGTGGGAGGTATTTGTTTCTATTAATAGATTTCAAACTTTCTACCTTTGCGAAAAAGTTTGACAATACATACTGGTAGTGGTAATTTAAAACTTATAAGAAAACTCGGAATTAATTCCGAGTTTTCTTATGTGTATAAATAGTTCGAGGGGGCCGAAAGATGAAACGGAAGTTATTTGCATTACCATTTGTCCTAATACTACTTATTGCATTAGCGGCTTGTTCTGGGGAAAAAGATTCTTCGAAGCAAGCGGGCACTAGTAAGTCAGGGAATCCGAAAGATGGAGGGGCCTTAACGATTGGTGTTAGCGATAATCCAGATACGATGAATCCGCTTTATGCGAATGATCGTGTGTCATTAACTGTGCAGCAGGCTTTATATGCGCCGCTATATCACATGGAAGACGGTAAGAAAAAGTTTGTTCTTGCTGAGAGCTTTACGCCTTCAGAAGATCAATTAACGTGGACGTTGAAATTAAAAGATAATTTAAAATGGCATGATGGTAAGAAAATTACATCAGACGATATAGCATTTACATTCCAATCTATTTTAGATGAGAAGCAAAATAGCTCAAGTCGTGAAAACTTTATTTTTAAAGGAAAACCGCTTGAGGTGAAAAAAGTAGATGAGTTAACGACTCAATTTGTTTTACCGCAAGTAAGTGCATCTTTCGAAGGTGTAATGAATGATTTCTTCCCAATTCCGAAACATGTATTTGAAGGGGAAGCAGATTTAGCGAAGAGTACGAAAAACTTACAGCCTGTTGGATCAGGTCCGTTTAAGTTTAAAGAGTATAAATCAGATGAGTACGTTGCATTAGATCGATTCGATGATTATGTAGGTGGTAAAGCTAAATTAGACTCTATCGTATACCGCGTTGTAAAAGACCGTAATACAGCAAATGTTTCACTGCAAAATGGTCAAATCAACATGAAGATGATTGAGCCGCAAGACTTTAAGAAATTAGATAGCACTGGGAACTTCTCAATGGTGACATTCCCTGAAGGTAGATTATTCTACTTATCTTATAACATGAATACAGATTTGATGAAGAAAAAAGAAGTGCGCCAAGCAATTGCGCATGCGTTAGATAAGAAAGAAATGATTAATTCAGCGTTCGTTTCAGGTGAATTTGCAGAACCAGCAAATTCAATCTTAACGCCAGATGCTATGTATTATGCGAAAGATATTAAAGACTATAAGTATGATAAAAAAGAAGCGAAAGATTTATTAGCAAAAGCTGGCGTGAAAGATAAAGAAAAAGTACGAGTTATGTATGTAACGAATAATAAAATTATGGAAAGCTTAGCGTTATATACACAACAAAAATTACAAGAAGTTGGCTTACAAGTTGAACTAAATGCATTAGATGCTAGTGTGGCAAGCGAAAAAGGCTTAGATAAAGAGAATAAAGAATATGACATTACATTTGGTGGTTACATTATGGGACCTGAGCCAGATTCATATAAGAGCTTATTCTTAAGTAATGCGGAATACAATTATGCACGATATAAAAACGCTGATTTCGATAAGTTATGGGAAGAAGCTGCAGTTGAAACAGATAAAACAAAACGCGCAGAGCTATACCATAAAATTCAAGAGACAGCGAGAGAAGACGTACCTTATCTACCAATCGCATATCCGAAAGCAGTTATTGCAGTAGATAAAAAGTTTGATGGATTGAAAGAAGCGAAAGCAATTCCTGTCACAATGTTTGAAGATCTATCTAAGATTTATGAAGTGAAATAAGAAACAGTAAAGAAGCTGGTGGAAATCAGCTTCTTTATCCCGCTTAACGGGCAGTAAGGCTCCCGCCTCAAAACTCGATGAATGCGAGGAAGTAAGGCGGGAGTCGTCGGATTGTCCGTTAAAGCCTAATTGGTGCAGGCTGATTAAAGTTTCGCTTTATCCTGAGGGGGGGAAGTTTGTGTATAAAGTAATTGCAAAGAGGCTTTTAAATGCAATTCCACTTTTATTTGTTATTTCTATTATTTCTTTTCTATTAATAAAATTAGCGCCAGGGGATCCGGTTCGAAACTTTGTCACGCCGAATATGAGTCCAATTGACGTGGAGCGTATTCGCAAAAGTTTAGGACTAGATCAACCCATTTACGTGCAGTATTTTTTATGGTTGAAAAACATTTTAACAGGAAACTTTGGTTACTCACTTCAAAATCATCGTCCTGTTTTGGAACTTATCACAGAAAGATTACCTGCAACAATTGGGTTAATGGGATCATCTTTACTCGTCTCATTCGTAATCGCAATACCACTTGGATTATTTACAGGTGTGAAAAAGAATTCATACTTTGACCGCATTATAAACTTTATTTCATACGTTGGTATTTCTATGCCGGTTTTCTGGTTTGCACTACTATTAGTCTACTTATTCTCTTTAAAATTGAACCTACTTCCGAGTATGGGTATGCGCACCGTAGGTAAAGATTCTGTCTGGGATATTGTGCAACACGGCATTTTACCTTGCATGGTGCTAGCGTTCCAAAACGTATCTGTTTATATGAGATATATTCGTTCAAGTACGATTCAGCAATTAGAAGAAGAATATGTACAAATTCAATATGCGTACGGTGCTTCAAAGAAAACAGTGTTATTTAATCACGTGCTTCGAAATGTATTAATACCGATCATTACAATTTTCGGATTATCGATTCCAAGTTTAGTAGGCGGAGCGTTTATTACGGAGACAGTATTCTCATGGCCAGGACTTGGTTCACTTGGGGTAAATGCTATTTTTAGATTTGATTATCCGATTATCATGGCAATTACATTACTATCATCATTCATGTTAATTCTCGGTAACTTAATTGCTGATATTTTATATGGCGTAGTAGATCCGCGCATTCGCATGAGGGGGTGATTTGGAATGAATAATAGGAGATTTCAAACGATAAAAAGTAGTTTTACGAAAAATAAGTTTGTAGTAATGGGAGTTATTATACTTTCGGTTTTAACGATCGCATCAATTTTTGCATTCGTATCGCCATACGATCCTAGTAAAATGTCGATTCCAGATCGTTTACAAGAACCGAGTTTAAGTCATCCTTTCGGAACGGATGATTATGGAAGGGATTACTTAACGAGGGCGTTATATGGCGGACGCGTTTCACTTGCAGTCGGTTTCCTTGCGATGGTTGTTTCTATTACAATCGGCACTGCAGTTGGAACAATTAGCGGATATTTTGGCGGAAAGTTAGACAACTTTTTAATGCGAGTTGTTGAAGTACTTATGTCAATTCCATCATTCTTTTTAATGCTACTATTAAATGCGTATTTAAAACCAGGAATTACGACGTTAGTTCTTATTATTGGATTACTAACGTGGATGGACACTGCGCGTATCGTAAGGGCAGAAACGTTATCTGTAAAAGAGCGAGAGTACGTTTTATACGCAAAAGTATCAGGACAAAAATCACTCATGATAATTGTAAGACATATCATTCCTAACATTTTATCAACCATTATAATCGCCGCGACATTAACTATTGCGACATCGATTTTAATGGAATCATCACTTAGCTTCTTAGGATTAGGTATTAGAGAACCAGATTCTTCTTGGGGCAGCATGCTAAACAATGCGCAAGGATATATTGGTGAAGCTTGGTATTTAACACTCTTCCCAGGATTTCTTATCCTTTTAACGGTACTTAGTTTTAACGTAATTGGTGAAGCGCTTAAGAAAGCTTTCGCGCCAAAAGGAGCTGGACATGAAAACTAACGTGTTAAGTGAAAGGAGTGAGAAACGTGTCTGAAAAACTACTAGAAGTGAAAAATTTAAAGACTTCTTTTTTCATAGAAAGTGGCGAAGTTGAAGCAGTTCGCGGCGTTACATTCCGCTTAAATAAAGGAGAAGTAGTCGGTATCGTTGGGGAGTCTGGAAGCGGAAAGAGTGTAATGGCAAAGTCCGTTATGTCTCTCGTTACGTCGCCAGGGAAAGTGAAAGAAGGAGAGATTCTTTTTCATAATGAAAACATCCTTTCTAAATCTGAAAAAGAATTGCGTTCTATTCGAGGAAATCAAATTTCACTTATCTCTCAAGATCCAATGTCGGCGCTAAATCCAGTCGTGAAAATTGGGAAGCAAATGACGGAAGTAATTATACGACATCAAAAAGTGAAAAAGAAAGAAGCAGAGCAAATCGCGGTCAACTTGTTAAAACAAGTCGGTCTTTCTTCACCAGAAGAAAGGGTGAAACAATATCCGCATGAACTAAGCGGAGGTATGAAGCAGCGAGTTATGATCGCAATGGCGATGTCTTGTAACCCTGACCTTCTCATTGCGGACGAACCGACGACAGCACTTGATGTAACGATACAAGCACAAATACTAGATTTAATGAAAAACTTAAAAAACGAAACGAACATGGCGTTACTTCTTATTACGCATGACTTAGGAATAGTCGCACAAAACTGTACACGCGTTATCGTTATGTATGGCGGACTTATTATGGAAGAAGGACCTGTACTTGATATTTTCCAATCGCCGAATCATCCATATACGAAAGGGCTATTAAACTCTCTGCCAAAAATAGCGAACGGCGTAAAAGAAAGACTCGCTCCGATTCAAGGTGTAACACCAAACTTATTAAACCCACCACAAGGTTGCCCGTTCGCAGAGCGTTGCCCGCATACGATGGACATTTGTGAAAAAGAACGTCCACCATATTTTGAAATCGGAAACGAAAGACGTTCCATGTGCTGGCTAAACGATAGGGCGGTAGGTGATTTTCATGCATGAAGAAAACTTAATTGAAGTTCGGAACTTAAAAAAGTATTTTCCTATTAAAAAAGGACTATTCGGCAGAAAAACAGAGCAATTAAAAGCAGTCGATGACTTAAGCTTCACTATTAAAAAGGGTGAAACATTCGGGTTAGTAGGAGAATCTGGATGCGGAAAATCAACGACAGGAAGAAGTATCATTCGCTTACACGATGTCACTTCAGGTAACGTTTTATTTGATGGAAAAGATATCGCAAGTTTAAAGGAAAGTGAACTAAAAGAATATCGAAAACGAATGCAAATCATTTTCCAAGATCCATACGCATCATTAAACCCGGCAATGAATGTATTCCAAATTATTAGCGAACCGATGAACATTCACGGTTCTTACACAGCCGAAGAAAGAAAAGAAATCATTCTAGACCTACTCAAAAAAGTTGGCCTAAAAGAAGAACACCTATATCGCTACCCGCACGAATTTAGCGGAGGCCAAAGACAGCGAATTAGCATCGCGCGCGCACTATCTGTAAAACCGGACTTCATCCTATGTGACGAACCAATCTCAGCACTCGACGTCTCAGTCCAAGCACAAGTCGTAAACATGCTGCAAGACATCCAAGAAGAAACAGGCGTCACATACTTATTCATCGCACATGACCTATCTATGGTAAGACACATATCAGACCGAATCGGAGTCATGTACTTAGGAAACATAGTAGAAATTGCCGACAGCGAAGACCTATACACAAAACCGGCACATCCATACACACAAGCACTACTCTCATCCATGCCAGAACCAGACCCAACAAACGCAGGCAAAGAACGAATCATTCTGCAAGGTGAAGTTCCAAGCCCGCTCAACTCACCATCCGGCTGCAAATTCAGAACGCGCTGCAAATTCGCCACTGAAAAATGCGCACAGGAAGTACCGAAAATGGTTGAGATTGCGAAAGGGCATCAGGTGGCCTGTCATTTGTTTTAGAGGGAGAGCACTAAGGGGGACCTGGTGCTTTTTTCTTTTGTGCTGGGGTGTGGGATTGGTTGTAGACTAATGGTCAGTGATTGTTTATAGTTGCATTTCCTGTTATATAATTTCCCTTATTTTTCAACTATAATTGTAATGATATGTTAGATTGTATATTTTATCTTTAATATATTTAATGGAAGGGGGACTCTCTATGAAATTGCTTCGTTTATTTCTCATTTTCACTCTTGTTGTATTGTTAAGTGCATGTAATACAGCAACAAAAGTCACAAAGGTTCAAAAAAATGGCGAAACGACTTTAACAATTGGTTCTTTGCAGGGGTATTACGATGTACAAACGCTTAAAGCTGAAAAAGGAAATGTGGAAATTCCTTATGAGGCAGCAGTTGAAGAAGGTACGATTTTATTGCAAGTCACAAAAGACGATAAGGTCATTTATGAAGAAGAAGTCACTTCTCAAAAAGAAGGTTTGCTTTCTTTTGAAGCGCCAAAATCCGGATCATATGATTTAATTGTACGTGTGAAGGGTGAAGAAGAGAAAGCGAAAGGAATTCAAATACATACGAAGCTATGAAAAAACGGCAAGCGGAGTATACTCGCTTGCCGTTTCCATTTCCAGTTGGTTCTGGCATAACAAATGCTCATCAATTTCAAGAAGTGAACGTAAAGTAATTCTAAAATATACAATATTTCACTTTCGGCGATGTAATCTCTAATAAAAGATTCAATAAATTTCATAATATAAATATTTAATTCTAATCATTAAAAATCCTACTTTTTCTTACTTTAATTGTTTCTAAAATATAAAGAAGAATACCTAAACCAAATATCTTTTCAGCATTAGAAATATTATTACCTAATTTAATAATAGGTACATTTAATCCGAATCTTTCACTCCATTCTAAAGGCATATATCCCCTCTTGCAGTTTATTAATATACGATCATCCATTGTATGAAAAGACGTTTCGAAAAAATCAAATTCCACTTCTATCTCAGAAATTTTTATCGCTTTTTCATTCATCAAAGAACCACGTACCATTCCAAATCCTTGTATCATATTTTCTTTAAACATACCTATACAATTATAATTGGAATCATAAATAGCCCAATCATAATTTTCAACTTCACTTTGAAAATATGCAAGAATTTCTCCATCACTTGCTTCCAATCCAAAAACTTCTTTATTTTTTAAAATAGGTAATGTTGAAGAAATCATCTTTGTTCCTGCTACATATCTTCCATCAGGAGTATATAAACCTAAATGTTTATTATTGCCGGGTAATTCTAACAAAACATAAGTATCAATATCCCAAAATGTTAAATCATTTTTAACTATATTTTTTTCTAGTAAATTTCCTTTTCTTAATTGCCAAAATCCAATACTAAAAAATACAAGAAAAGCTATAATAATTAAGATTACTGGTCCCCAATTAATATTACCCCAAGTATTATACATACCAATTAATCCATAAAGAAAAAGCCCAGTTCCAATTAAACACTTAAACTTCCCTTTTTTTTTATAATACTCAAATAATTCCACGCAAACACCTCTATCAGTTGGTCTTAATATTTCAATTATCCTTCAAATAGGGGGCACATTACCGAAAGTTAAAAATTGTACACTAAGGGTGTAAAAACCTATTATAGCAGGTTTTATAGAGCATATAAGTCTATGTTGATGCTACCCCAATATAGACTTATATTTACCTTTATAATAAAAGAGGACGTGGAGTAACTTGATTATTCTTAATCATTCGACAAGATGCAACAATTTAAGGTGGTATTTTTTGCTATGATAAGTAAGGAATTTACATATCGTGTTATTGGGGGATAAAAAAAGATGTTGAAAAAATTTACTACATGTATTTTAGGTGGCGCTTTAGTATTCAATTTATCTGGTTGTGGCAATACATCCGACAAAACTTCTTCAGAATCTAAAGAAACTAATTCTAAACAAGAGGAAAAGAAAGTGCAAACAACTGATGAGGCGAAAACGAAAGAGAATACAAAGCAGAAAAATACAGAACAAACAAAAGAGAAATCAAAAATAAAAGAAAAAGAGTATGCTGTAAACAAGAATTTTCATACACCTAAATTTGATGTAACTGTAAAAAGAGTTGTAGAAAGAGATAAGGTTGGTAAAGAGAGTATAGGATTCCAAAAACCTGAAGATGGACATGCCTTTATTGTTGTAGAAGCAGAAGGGAAAAATATCACAAACGAATCGATGAAATTAGCCGTTTTACCATCAGTGGATTTAGTGGATGAAAATGATAATGCTTACCAAAGTGATGTGTGGGCAGCTAGTAGTTATGGGGTTGAAAAAGGCGAGACCTCTACTATTACTAAGGAATTAAAACCAGGGGAGGTAAGGAGAGAAAGTAAAGTTTACGTGATTAATAAAGAAAAATTTGATACAGGAAAGTGGTATGTAGTTGTTAACCATGAGTATAAGGAGCAAATTAAATAGTGTTTATTTATGAAGAGGAGATGGCTCCTCTTTTTTTGTTACAAGTTAACACAGAATTTCGTTATGAGGGACTGCCTTTTGTTGGCCTTGTTTGCATAAAATATTGTAAAGCAAGAAAAAGTAGAATATTAATATTCTAATATTCAATAGAAAGATAAAATATTTAAAAGTTCAAAATAATACATTATAATATGTTTAGTAAAATTAACCAATATATATTTTGCTTATTATCTATTAAAGGGGAAATAAAAATGGCTGGACAAATTCGTATGTCACCAGAGGAGCTTAAATCGAAAGCGGCTCGATATGGACAAGGTGCAAATCAAATTGAGGACATTTTAAGTCAACTACAAAACTTACAAAATGAATTAAGAGGAGAATGGGAAGGACGTGCTTTTGAAGGTTTTGACCAACAGTTCAATCAATTAAAGCCAAAGGTACAAAACTTCGCACAGCTATTACAAGAAATTAATACGCAGCTTAATAAAACTGCAGAGGCTGTTGCTTCTCATGATGAAGAATTATCACGTAATTTCGGTTTGAAATAAAAATTGTCATACTCTATATAACAAGTATTTCAAATGAGCCATACAGCTTATATTGTATGGCTCATTTGATTTCATGCCTAGCGAGTGATATTGATAGGGATATATATTTAATGAGATTTCTTTGATGCGTTTGGAAAACTTATAGAAAGGGTTTGAAAGAATGGGACAATTTCAAAGTAATTTACAAACAGCAACGCAAATTGCTACGAAAATGGGATCAGCCTCTGATAGGATTCAAAGTGCAACCAGTCGTTCCATAACAAAGGCGACGCGTACAACATTATCTGTTAACTTCAAAGCACAAGAAGCGAATCAGCAAGTTTTAGACTTGACGAAACAATTTTCCGCTGCCTTTCAACAAGCGGTTGATAATATTCATTCAGTATCTAATGAATTTGAGAGAATGGATAACGAACTTCACAACACTTTTCGCTAATGTGACAACCTACGTAAAGTAAAATAGTAGGAGGAAAAAGATGGATCGGGATATTGAAAATCAAATTAAAGAGTTAAATCTAAAGTTACGAAGTGTATTTGAAGAACAGGACCGAAATCAATCTGCGATTCAAGCTCAAGAACAAGCGGAAGCAGATTTTTATGAATGTAGAAGTCGAAATCGTCGTTTGTTTGATCGAATTTTAGGAACTTGGCATGGTGATAGAGAAATGTCTCAGTTTTTTATGAATACGTATCAAGATGCACAACATATTGAACGAAAAGTCACATTTGAATTGGAAAACAAAAAAGAAACGTTGCTTAAAGAAAGACGAGACCTTAATGATTTAGAAAACGCCCTTTCCTATCAACAACAAAAATTAGCAAGGGAGGTCAATGCATGAGTTTAAATATGTATTTGGGAGAAGTACGAAGCCAAACTCAAAGCATGAATGCTGTATGTACTGCTACCATTCAAGGTATGGAACAAGCCATTCAGTCGATTGACGCTTTTGCAGTTGATACTGTTTTACAAGGGCAAACATATAGTAGTGCAAAAGCATTTTTTGTACAAACCTTTCGTCCTTTAGCACAAGGAATTATTTACTTATGTGAAGAACTAATCCGTCAGAATAATGCCTTTCCAAGTCAATTTCAATCACAAGTAGCTCAGGCAGATGTTATTGAACAAGAAGTGTTAGAACAAATTCGAGAAATTGACCGAATGAAAACAAGTATGGAAGCTGTCAATCAAGCTATGCCAATGCCGGGTATGGATGCCATGGTAAATCTTTTTATTGTTATGAGGCAAAAACTACAAGAAAAGCTGGATCATTTGTATCAATTCAATCAGACCTCTAGTAATAATTATAGTACAGCACTTCAATTAGCAGCTAGTATTGCTGCAGGTCTTGCGGAAGTTCAAAGTGGGAAAGGGTTTAGTCCCGTAAGTGGTACGTTTAGTACACAAGGTTTGAATATGGAATGGACAACTTCAATTCAAACAATTACAGAAGATAGAAATCGTCAGACTGATAACCTTCTAAATAGTGGTACAATTGAAGAAGGAGCAATTGATGGTAGATTTTCATCGGAATCAGAAGAAAAAGGTTTTGATGGTAAAAAACTAGCAAGGGATATAGCTGGTGAAATAAGTGGTGAATATGATATTCGTCGGGCTTGGGATGGTGTTGATCCATCATCTGGAGAAAAACTGTCTACTTTGGACCGATTTTTAGCTGGTGGGATGGTAGTAGCTGGTCTTACCCCAATTGGAAAAATTTCGAAAGTTGGTAAGGGTGTAAAGATGACTGCTGACGCTACTAAGGTTGTAAATAAAACTAAAAAAGTACCTGTTGAGAAAGTAAATGAAGCTAAAGGTACAAGTGAAGTTAATAAGAAAGTCAGCGGAACTAGTGTAGGAGAAGAAAACGTTACTTATCGTAGGGTTCAAGGTGGTGATAGTAAAGAGTTAATTTTAGTTAATGATGATGGTACACTCTCTTTAAATAGTAAATGGAGGGCAGATCATAATTTAAATGTATCTACTGGAAAAGATCACTCTACATATTTCAAAAATAAACGAGCAGACTCATATATTGTGGAATTTGATGTACCACAGTATTTAGATGATTTAATTAGAGAAAATGCGATTTCTCAGAAGGGTTATAAAACTAATCCACTTAACCAAGGTAGAACAGCTCCTAAGATTGTTGACAAGGGTATTTTTGATAAATATGGATTTGAAGGTGTTGCATACGAATTACCTGACCCCATTAGTCGGTGGTTGGTAGAATACGGACGGAATGCTAAACTTATTAAGTAAGAGAGGAGAGCGTGTTAAATGATTAAGCCTTTATACGCCGAAAATATTATAGTAGGTGTAAAATATAAAAATAAGCTCAATTGGTATATAACTGAATCGGATTTATGGTATTTAGATTATAATCAAGCTGGATATTCTCCTAGTGAATATCCAGAGGAAAGAAAAGGCATTAGTATTTTAAATGAGACTACAATAGCTAACTTTTTAGAAAGAATAGAAAAATATAAAAGATTTACAGAAGATATTAGGTTAGAATTTTTAAGGGAACTAAGAACTAATAGAGAAGAAGCCTATTATGATTATAATCCATGTTTCCTAATAGACTTTGAGCGTTTAATTTTTTATTCTAATTATCCGGAATCAATATCTTTTGAAGAATATATTCCGAATAACTGGAGAGGTTATTTACAGCGATTTGATGAACAAGTACCCTATGAATATAGATATTGGGAAGATGAGAATAAAAACTATTTAGTTAGAGAGGATTAGGTCATGGAAGAAAATAAAGTAGTTATGATAAAAGAAACATTTAAAAATGAAGAAACTGGTGAACTAACGCCAGGAGTTACTATAATACTTGATGGGAATTTAAGGGGAGTGTTGGAGATAATTATGGAAAAAGAAGGCTATTCGGATTATCCAGAAGCTTTAAAAGAAGTAATCTTTGAAGGGATTCATCATTTTGTGAAAAGAAATAAATAATAAGCTGACATATACTTTTAAGGTAAAGGGCAATTCTGAAAGGGATATGCCCTTTTTATTTTTTAAATTTGAAATGTAACTCAGATATTATCTTTTTCTTCCTTATTGATACCAATATATGTTAAGTGTAATTTATGAGGTGCTATGATTGAGTATTTCTTACAACATAGCGAAATCTTTTGTTTGTTTATAGAACCAATAGCCGAAGGTTTTGCGCATGGTGTGAGTCCCAATAGATTCGATACCAGCAAAATCTCCGGCTTTTTGAAATTTTTGATAAGCCTAGATCTTATTAATGGGTTGATCTTCTTTTCGAGAAGGGAATAATATTTCACAGAAGGTGTAAAATGGGATGTTGATTTAGATGGTGATGGTGAAGATGATAGTATTAAGGATATGGTGAAAACGGGTGCGAAAAAAACTTGGTCAACAGTAACGGGGTGGTTTAATTAACATGAAAAAAAATACAGATTTTAATAAAAAAGTTTTTGAATATTATATGGCTCTTTATGCTGTAAATGATATAAGATCAACTATAATTACTCTTGTCATTGGGATAGCAGATATATTTGTGCTTTTACCTGCTTTTGCGAATCCTGTTCAACCGATATATATGTACATAATAGTTCCACCAATTGCTTTTTTAAATGTATGGGCAATATGGATTGTTATAAATCCTAGGAAGCGGCAATTACAATACACTCTATTTCGTGGGGTATTTGGCATCGTATGTTCAGTAGGATTATTAGTTATAACCCAAAAGTTTGCATATGGAATGTTAGGATTACAAACTCCCATCTATTTTATTTTTTCGGTTGGTTTGTATATTTTTGCTTTGAATTATTATTATAAAAATCATATTAAAAAACTTCAGGAACCAATCAAAAAATCAAAATCATCGAAAAAAAACTCTGGTTTTGGAGTAGTGGCTTTTGTAGGATTGGGTCAACTCATTGCTAATATCAGTCTTGGTTTTGCAACACAAAAGATGGTAGCAATTGTATTAATGTGTGTATACTCCATGCTTTCGTTTATGTTGTTTCATTTCATTATGGAACTCCATAGGTATTATTATTTAAGGAAGCATATAGAAGGTGGAGGTAGAACACACGAAGCCTTTTAAAGAGGTTTATTGAATGTTAAGTATTGTGATTTATGGAAGGAAACAAAAACTTATGCTTAAAGAACCTGTGATGTATGACTATATTGGCTGTTTTTATCCAGAAGGAGGAAAGCTGATATGCAAGCATTTAAAGTTGGAAAACTAGTCACATTCGTTGCAATTATAATACTTCTTGTAGTTGCTATTTTATCTCCTTACAACTTATTTAAAAAGATTTATTTTATTATTGGTGTTCTTATTATTGGCGCAATTTCACTTGGTGCAAATAAATTCTTTGAACTGGTACACAGTAAATTTAATAAGAAATGATATTACTTATGTGATAGAGGAATTCAAAATATGAATAAATCATTAAGGATTTAGAGGGGAATTTCCACAATATGATTTTACCGGATTACGTGGAACTAAATTAGTCCATCACCATATTGGTGGTGGTCAAGCTGTTGGTGTTCCGCTGCCACTACATCCTGGTTTTGGAGGGATTCATAACGCAGAAAAAGCGATTGGAGCATGGGGGAAAAGATGCAGGGATTGAACCACTCCCATATTCTAATGCAGCACATCATCTAACACCTTGGAACGATAGTAGGGCAGAAAAGGCACAAAAATTATTAAAGGAATTTGGGATAGACCATGATTCGGCGGCTAATGGAGTATTTTTACCTTATAAAGTTAATGAATACGTGACTACTGAGGTCTTACACATAGGAAAGCATAGTTCAGAGTACATACTTAAAGTAGAGAGTATTAAGTCTTGTTAAGAAACGGGGCGGTACTCAAGAAGATGCTGTTGACGCCTTACATGATATAAGAGAGCGTTTATTGAATGGTGAATTAAAATTAAATAAACCGAAGAAAGAGTAATCTTATAATAGAAAAATAACAAAGGAGAGTAAAAATGAAAATTTGGGAATTAAAGAGTTCATTTGATGACTATGAATCCTTTCAACTGTTGAACTTAGAAGATTCTAAAAAGTATTTTGAAGGAAAAATTGACTCGGCAGTAAAAGCATCTGATTCATGGGGAGAAATACGTATTAAATGTGTAGAAGAAGGAAATCAAAGTAATTTGCCTCACTTTTGGGGAGAAGTTGGTACACCAATGGTTAGTGGGAAAGCTAAAAAATTCTTAGAGTCTATACTTGGTGATAATGTAGAATTTCTTCCCCTAATTCATGATGTGACGGGAGAAGTGTATTATATAATTAACGTTTTAAATGCACTAGATGCTATTGACTATGAGAAAGCTATACTAAAGAAACTACGTTCTGGTTTAGTAATAGATTTCAAAAAATACGCATTCTTACCTAATATGGTTAAGAACCAAACAATATTCAAAGTTTACTTAAATGAAATATTACATATTCCTTCCGTTTTTGTATCAGATGAATTTAGAAATACAGTGTTAGAAAGTGATTTAAAAGGTTTTGAATTTATAGAGGTATGGGATCTAGAAGCCAACATATAAAAGAAAGGCCTAAAATAATTGATAGGAGTTAGTGACATGGATGTAAAGGATTTAAAAATTCTAAGAATGTTAAACAATTATGAGGGAAATGAAAAAGAAATTTTTGAACTGATTCAAGCTGAAGCAATGGTGAATTTTATATGTGGAAAAATCTGATTTTGGAAATTGGAGATATATTGAAAAGTGTTAATTATAAGCTGAATACACCTGCAACGGATACTGAAGTTCAAAGATTAAGAGAACATGTAAAAGAGAAATTTAATGTTGATTTACCGAGGGAATACGAAGAGTTTCTTAAAACTGTAAATGGTTTAGACTTTGATGGACTGGTACTTTACGGAGTTGATTCTTCTTTACTAGAAACAAAAAAAGATGAACATATTTGCGGCTTTATAGACACGAATGAGATTTGGTATGAAAATGAATTTCAAAAAGAGTATCTTTTCTTTGGCGATTCAAATATTGCGTGGTTTTGTAAGAGCTTATCAGACGGTACTTATTTAGAACTTGATAAACCATCAAGTACGGTAATGAACACATATAATGATTTTAATACAATGCTTGAGGAAGCGTTAAAAATAACTCTTCTTTAATAGGGGGGGATTAAAAATTATGTTTAATTTTTTAAAAGAATATGTTGTAGCAGACAGAAGTGTCCGTTCTAAACAAAAACCTATTTTCTATCCTATATATCAAGATGAGATAGATGAGGCAGAAAGCTTATTACAAATGGAACTTCCAAAAGAACTGAAACGCTTTTATCAAGAAATAGGTTGTGGTTTTTTAAAGTCTGATACAAGAACGTTTTTCAACAGATTTATGGACCCGATTTCAGTTGCAGATTTCCGTTTAAGGCAAGATATTTATGAATATAATCCAAACCTAGATGATGTAGATGATGATGATTCATTAGTGTTTTTTGAAGTAACAGAACTTAACTTTTTAACAATTAAATTTAAAGAGTGATTGGGTATTAAGATTAATTAATGGAATGAAAGATTTGGATTAAATGCACCTATTATTAAATTTGGGAATAATATCTCTAACGCTGAAAAATATTTGATTTAGGGGTTATTTTCAGTATTTTAGAAATAATCAAAGCAAAAAAAGTAGAATGTTTCATGATTAGAATTGATTATATGCTAATATTCAATAGAAAGATTTGATGTTTGAAAATTCGCAACAAAATCTCATAATATGTTTAGTAAAATTAACCGATTCAAATTTTACTCATTATGTATTAAAGGGAAAATGAAAAAAACTTGGTCAACAGTAGCAGGGTGGTTTAATTAACATGAAAAAAGTATAGATTTTAATAAGAAAGCTTTTGCACATTATATGGCTCTTTATCCTGTAAATGAAATAAGAGTCCACGTAATTGTTCTTGCCCTTTTGGGGGCAGACGTGTTTGTTCTTTTGCCTGCGTTCGCAAATCCTTTTCAATTACTCTATGTATATATAGTAACTCCTCCAGTTATTTTTTTAAATTTGTGGGCGATATGGATTGCTATCAATCCTCGGAAACGACAATTACAATACACCCTATTTCGAGGAGTATATGGCGCGATATGTTCAGTCGGATTATTGGTTATAACTCAAAAATATGCTTATGAAGTGTTACAATTACAAACTCCCATCTATTTTATTCTTTCATTTGGTTTGTATGGTTTTGCTTTGTATTATTTTTATAAAAATCATATTGAAAAACTTCAGGAACCAAGAAAAAAATCAAAATCAGCGAAAGGAACTGGTGGTGTAAAAGTAGCAACTATTGCAGCGGGATCGGGGCAGTTAATTGCTAATATAATTCTTAGCATTGCAACACAACAGATGGGGGCCATTGTATTTATGTCTGCATGCACAGTGATTTCGTTTGTTTTGTTTTATATGATTATAGAACTCCATAAGTATTATTATTTACGGAAGCATATAGAAGATGGAGGGAAAATACGTATAGGCTTTTAAAGAGAATTTGTTGCATTTCAAGTATATAATCGCATTCTTCTTATGGAAGCCATTCACGAGGCTTATAGCGATAAAAGATGTATAGGTGGAAGGTTATATTCTGGTAAAACATCTCAAGGAATGGAAATTAGGTTTGTTCTTATTAATGGTAAGATTATAACTGTTTATCCAATGTATTAAAGAATGTGGGGTACTCAAAAATGAAAGTAACTACTCAGTCCATAGTTAAAAATGCAAGAAAATATAGAGGTAATTGCTAAGAAGAACTCCCCCTAAGTTTCAGATGAAATTAAATGATTGAATATTTACATTTAAATAATCGACTATTTATGCTTTAATATTTATATGTACATAATTGGGATAATTAGGGATTTATATTTAATGTGTTTTAAGAAAGGGGAATGTTTTTTATATGGAAACTCCAGAAAATCAATTTAAACGTGCGCTTAATCCTTGGTTCTCCATTTGGACAAAACCACGTGATACAATGAAAGAAATTTTTATATCCAAACCTAAGAATGTGTTTTTACTCATTTTACTAGGCTCATTCGTACAGACTTTAGATCGAGCATCTTCTAAAAATATGGCGGATTCAATAAGTAGTCCAGTTTCAATAATCTCAATGGTTATATTCGGTACCTTCGTTGCTTTCTTAATTTATTATTTTTTGCTACCAGCGTTATTTAATTGGGTGGCAAAAAAACTTGGTGGACAAGGTACATTTGAAAAAACACGTTACTCAGTTGCCTATTCTTATATCCCTTACGTTTATTCTCTTATATTAGTTTGGGTGCCTTCATTTTTCTTGTTTGGGATAGAAAACTTTACGAGTGAGACACCGAAAATGGAGAGTAGCATAACTTTAACGATTTTGTTTCTTATTTTTGCCATAATCGATATAGTTATTGGAATTTGGACAATCATTATTTCCTTAAAATGTTTAGGAGAAGCACACCAATTTTCAGCATGGAAAGCATTATTAACAATAATAGTGTCCTTTATGATTATCATTCTTCCTTTAGTAATAATAGTATTTCTTATAGTAGGGGTTACAATCTTTTAATAATTTATTTGCTTTTTATTTATCCAAACGTTTTCTACTTGCTGGTAGTAATTGTTACAGGGTGAACAACCACATGATTCGGATGTTCCACTTGGCGAAGCGTATGACCTTTATGATCAAATTGATCGCCCGTTACGGCCTGTTTTTCTTATTATCAGTGTTAACAGGAATTTGTGAAGGCAAACTTGAAAATCAAAATATTAAACCATTAAAATCTTAGGGTAGCTGAGTAGATTGTCCTTGTTTGTCCCTTATTTTCCAATTGGAGGCTAATTATTACCAATTGGTTCTGTAGCTCTTATAGAAGAAATTAATCAACCTCTTATGATTTATGGAAGAAAGCAACAACAAGCTGATAATAAATTATGCGATTATGTTTCTTGTCCATATCCTCATGGTAATTTATCAAAAGAATATAATGTGTTTTTTAATCATAATCAAATAATTCATTTATTATTTAAGGGTTTCGAAACAGAGGATGAATTAGAATTAAGAAGTAAATTATCTGAGTTTTAGTGGAAATGGAGAAAATATAATATGGTTTTAGGAATTTCATATTCTGATATTTTTCGCATCATAATTATTGTTTTGGTTTTTTTCATTTTTTGGAGATTGAATACTTGGTATAATAAAAAATATAATGTTCCTAAGGTTTTTCAATGGTTTCCTAGAAGATGGGGAAAAAGAAAAGTTTCAGAGCATTTGTCTCAACTAGATAAAAAGTTAGAAGCTGAAGGTAAAGGTATCTGGGTTACAATCTATGCTATAGATTTGTACATTGTAACTATTCCTTGTACAGTAAAAAAATATAAATCTTAATACATATATGTTTATAAAAAAAGACCTTTTATTTTAAAATAAAAGGTCTTTTTTATGATGATTGAAATAGTAATTTTAAGTGAATTAAATTTGAAATGTATCAAGAATATTATCTTTTTCTTCTTTATTAATTCCAATATATTTCAGGGGGATGTGTGGTGTGCTATGGTTAAGAATTTCTTGTAACATAGCAACATCTTTTGTTTGTTTATAGAACCAATAGCCGAAGGTTTTTCGCATGGTGTGAGTACCAATGGATTCTACATTGGCAAAATCTCCGGCTTTTTGCAATTGTCGATAAGCCTGAATCTTACTAATGGGTTGGACATCAATAATATGTGGTTTTTATTCATAGATTTTCGACCTCTTTGTTTATAGGATTTTGAATGTATACTTTTGTTATATGAATTGAGGATATTAAGGGAATTGTTGAGAAGGCAATGTTTCAGGAATAACAAAAAAAGAGTCCTATATTAAGAGGACTTTTTTCTATTTCCCTTATTTTTTTCCGCAACTGTTTGCTAAGTGAACATGCTCATTAAAAATGTTGTTGTTAATTTGTTTTTCATATTTTTTTAATGTTTCATTTATTTTACTACCAGTTTTACTTTCGAAACTTTTCTCTAGTTCTGCTGCTATATCTCTTAGACTTGTTTGTAATTCATGAAATACCCCTATGTTTTTTTGAAGAGCATATGTATCTTCTTTTATAATGTCTATTGATTTAAACCCTACTTCTGTTTTTAACATCATACGCTGCATTTCTCTTTCAATCTGTTTTTTAGCAGCTTGTAACTCCTCAACAACCTGATCCGCTAAATCTCCTGTAACACTTTCGATTTGCTTTTCTATCTTTTTAATTTCCCCCATAAAATCCATCATATAATTATCTCCTTATCTAAACTGAAAATTCCCTGCTAATTGATTGTCTTTATCTCTTAGTGAATTTGCTGCATCACTAATTTCGTCCCCAAATCTACTTAAACTTTTTTGTTCTTTTCTTAAAAGATGAATTAATTCTTCTGCTATGTGTACATCGTGAAAATAGTCATTTCCACCTTCTTTCGTTCTGGCAATTCGTGAGATGGCTTCATCTATTTCGTATGCTTCTAATAGATGATATTTCCCACCTGGCCCTGTTTCATATTTTAATTGACTTTTCAACTTTTGAACCGCTTCAGCTTCTCTTCTTTGAAACTCTTCTATATTTTTTGCGATATCTGATAATCGATTACTGAGCAATTGGATTTTTTGTGCTTGTCTTATAATATCTTCAGGCTCTAATTTTAATAGGGGACTTCCATTTGAATGAAATGTTCCTCTAAATGTATCTCTGCCGTGTCCGTCCATAGTTAAACGTGTAAAAAGTCCTTGTTTTGTATCGTTCTGTCTCACTGTGTATTGCTTACCAATTAGAGGTGCACCGAATTGAGTGTGGTTACCAATTGGGTCATTCTCATGTGTATAATCCGTAGCCTTATTTTCCATCTCCCCTTTATCTACTCGTTTTTTTGCTTCAGGACTTAGTATACGATAAGGATTTGGTGCAGCCCATGTAGTTGCATAACAATCTAATTCTGCAGCGATAAGGTCTGCTTCTGCACCACCTTTACTATGTCCAGTGGTATGAAGAGAAGAAGGGTTATATTTTGCTACGATGTCATTTTTTGCCCATTTTAATCCAGTATCAAATGATGTTTCAGAATTAGGTTTTATAGTTTGACTGTTACTTGGAGTAATTACTTTAGAATGTGTTTTAATTCCAAACGTAATCTGATCGATATCTGTTTCGAAATCTGCTAATTGCGTAGGCTCTGTTCCACGAAATGCTAGGATTATATCATCATAATGTGTTGCATTTTCTTTGTAATCTTTTTTCGGTACTACTGCAATAGCTTCTAATCCATTTTTTACTTTTTGACAATCTGCATTAATTGATTCTATAACTACCCATTTCTTACCATCGACCCCTTTTATTTCCGCTCCTTTGTGTAAAGAATCATCGTCATAAACGTTACTTGATAACTCGAAATAATCTTCATCTGTCGCAATTGGATTTTTTTTGAATTCACTCATATGTTTCAACTCGTTTCATGGTATATTTTAACTATATTTAAATACAAGGGGATTTTAAATGAAAAAGAAATTGGTAATTATTTTATCCATTATTTGTATTATAGCAGGAGGATATTTTACTATGGAATACTTAAAACAAAAAGAAGAAGAGGAAAAGTTTTGGAAAGTACAAGAAGTACGAGTAGAAAAGTATATTCGTTATAATATTCAGGATGTAAAATCTATCACATTTACAGAACATAAAGTAAATCCAATGGGTATTCCTTATATAAAAGGATATATAAATGATGATAAGGAATTGTGGTTTAATGCTAGTATAAGTACTACAGAAAACTTTGAAGATAAATTCTCGCGTTCTGGAGAACTTGGAAAACTAATAAAAGACCCTGAAAAATCAGTATCTGAAATTGAAAAAGAAGAGAAGGAAAAGAAACAAGAGTAGTCTTTGCACTACTCTTTTCTTCTCTTCTCTATCCCATTTTAAGAAGAATGCAATGGTAATTTTTTTATAAGGGGAATTTCTAATGAAGAAAGTAATGATTTTGGTTGTATCTGTTGTGGTGCTCATAGCAGGAGGGTATTTTACTATGGAATACTTAAAACAAAAAGAAAAAGAAGAAAAGTTTTGGAAAGACCAAGAAACACGGATAGAAAAGTATATTCATTACAATATTCAAGATGTAAAATCTATTACGTTTACAAAACATGATATAAGTCCGATGGGTGTTCCTTCTGTAGAAGGATATATAAATGATGATAAAGAATTATGGTTTGATGCTAGTATAAGTACTACAGATAATTTTGAGGATAAGTTTGGGTGTTCAGGGGAATTATATGATAAGTATGTAAAAAAACCTGAAAAATCAGTATCCGAAATTGAAAAAGAAGAGAAAGCAAAAAACCAAGAGTAGTTCTTGAAACTACTCTTGGTTTCTGTACCCTATTTTAGAAAGAGCATATGTTAACTAGCTTTGAATATAAGGGGATTTCTAATGAAGAAAGTAATGATTTTGGTTGTATCTGCTGTGATACTCATAGCAGGAGGGTATTTTACAATGGAATACTTAAAACAAAAAGAAAAAGAAAAAGAAGAACAATTTTGGAAAGTACAGGAAGCACGAGTAGAAAAGTATATTCGTTATAATATTGAAGATGTAAAATCTATTACGTTTACAAAAAAAGATGTAAGTCCAATGGGAGTTCCTTATTTAGAAGGCCATATAAATCATAATGAAGAATTAGATTTTATAGCTAGTATAAGTACTACAGAAAATTTCGAAGATGATTTCACACGTTCTGGAGAACTTGGAAAACTAATAAAAAAACCAGCAAATTCTGTATCCAAAATTGAAAAAGAAGAGAAAGAAAAAAGACAAGAGTAGTCTTTGAACTACTCTTTTTTTGTATCCCATTCTAAGAAAAATGCATTGGTAAGTGTTTTTTATAAGGAGAATTTCCAATGAAGAAAGTAATGATTTTAGTTGTATCTGCTGTGATGCTCATAGCAGGAGGGTATTTTACTATTGAATACTTAAAACAAAAAGAAAAAGAAGAAAAATTTTGGAATGAACAAAAAGACCGAGTAGAAAAGTATATTCACTATAATATTAAAGATGTAAAATCTATTACATTTACAGAAAATAAGATAAGTCCAATGGGAGTTCCTCATATAAAAGGCTATATAAATCATAATAAAGAATTAGATTTTATAGCTAGTATAAGTACAACTGAAAACTTTGAAGACAAATTTACGCGTTCTGGGAAATTAGGAAAACTTATAAAAAATCCTGAAAAATCAGTATCTGAAATTGAGAAAGAAGAGAAGGAAAATAAAAGAGTTGAAAATATGAAAGTAAACTAATAATAAAAAGTTTGCTTTCAAATTAGAAAAGGTTAGTCCCTCACTTCACTCCAGCTAAAAACCTCACACCCAAAAACAAAGGGGAACTCAATTGTTCAAACTCATATAAAGTTTCAATTTTGTCTAAGCATCCATTAGGATATACAATTGATCCTCTATTTTTCTTTACATAATCTCCAGATACAGTCCATATCAACTATAGATTCTTGTCTTATGCTAAATGTAATCAAAAAGCAAGTAGATAAAGATAATGACTAAAACATTAACTCTAGATACTTTTTTGATGAATATTAAAAATAAACAGGAGGTAATGAAAAATGATTAAAACGTTATTAGCAGGGACACTTTTAAGTACAGGATTGGTAGCGGGAGGTGCAGTAGGTGCAGATGATGCGAAAATGGACAATTTAAAGTCAAATGAAAATAGTTCAAATCAAGTAATTACACAGAGTGCAGATGGAACAACGTCTTTCTCACAAAACTTTGATTTACCTAAAGATGCAGTGCCAGCAACTCCTAAAGGAGACGCAAAAACTGTTGAAAGAACAGAAGGTACAGGTTCTCAAGAAGGAAAAATGGTACCAACAAAAGAAGGTACAGATTCTCAACCTGGATTTGAAATGGGAGCCCCTGAAAAACTAGAACATGCAAAAACTGTTGAAAGAACAGAGGGTACAGACTCTCAAGAAGGAAAAATGGTACCAGCAAAAGAAGGAAATTAAATAATATATAGTTATAACGAAGAGCATCCAAAAAGTGATGCTCTTTTTATATTATAGGGATCAACTGGTTTTACTTAATATAGAACTGTAGCGGGAATTCAAGCTAGAATATGGGTTACTGTCTCTTCAAATCATGGTGTTGGAAGCGCTAGTTTTGGTGGTAACGTTACAACATAAACATTTTATTAGAAATTTTTTAAATTTACATACACTCTAGGTAAACTACATATCAACTTCAGATACTTGTTTTATGATACAAGTAATCAAACAAAAGGAGGGCAATACAAAATGATTACAACAGTATTAACAGGGCACTCTTTTAAGTACAGGAGATTATTAACAGGTGGAGAAAATGTTGAAGATGTACAGACAGATCAACATATTCCATATGAACAAAATGAATTGCAGCGAACTCTAGAAAAGTACGATTCGAAGAAGTTTGAGTTATAAAAAGAAAATAGATAAATATAGTGAAAATAGATAAATTAACAAGAGGAAAGTATTTTGTGTATATAACAGGTGATTTTCATTTGGATATAGGACTTGAATCAAACTTTTATACTAAAATATATACGGTAAAAAGGAGGGAGTACATTGCACAAAATTATTTATGGAATATTAATTTTAATTTATACTTTGTATTCATTTTTTGTAAGTGATGGAAGTGAAGTAAGATTTATTATGGTGTTAACTATAGTACTTATCTTTTCTGTGGTTTTAGAAAAAGGAAATGCAAACAAAACGACTGATTAAAGGTCTTTTTGTTTGCATTTTTTAGTTGGCTATTAAAATCCAGATGTTTTAGAGATAGCACCAAATCGCCATCAAGCTTAAAGAACGATTTATCTCCAAACAATAAAAATGAGCCTTTTATTACAAGTTAGCACCAAATTTCGTTTTTGGGACACTATTAAATTTTTAGTTGATGAAAACACCCGCCTAAAATAGAAAACTTTTAATCTATTATCATTTATTCCGTAGCTTTTAAGGTATTTAACACGACTTTGGTTGCGTCTGCAATAAGTTTATCATCGTATTTAGCATCCTCTTTATCATGATTAGAAAGTATAGCAAGAACAATTGGTTTTTTATTTGGTGGCCAAATAATTGCGATATCATTTCTTGTTCCGTAAGATCCCGCGCCTGTTTTATCAGCTACTTCCCATCCTTTTGGTACGCCCGCACGAATCAATTTATCTCCAGTTGTATTTCTCTTCATCCAATCTACTAATAGTTCACGTTTTTCTATTGGAAGTGCAGTTCCTAATGTAAATGATTGAAGTGTCTTAGCTATCGCTTCTGGTGTACTGGTATCATGTGTTTCTCCTGGATGCACTTCATTTAATTCAGGTTCAAATCGTTCTGAAGTAGTAACAGTATCTCCCATTTCTCTCAAGATTTTTTCAAATTCAGAGGGCCCTCCTAACTGTTTAAGAATCAAATTATGTGCTGTGCTGTCACTATATCGAACTGAAGCATCTGCAAGTTCTTTTAATGTCATTCCTGTATCAACATGCTTTTCAGTAATTGGATTATAATTAGAAAGATCTTCATGAGTATACCTAATCTTTTGATCAAGAGCTTCTAATGAGTTCTTGATCAAAAGAGCGCCCACAGCTAATGATTTAGATGTAGATGCAAATGCAAAACGATCATCTGAATGATAAGCAACAGTTTGATTCGTACCTGTGTCCAGTGCATAAATACCAAGCTTAGCATCATATTCTTTTTCAAGTTTAGCAAAAGATTGATTACCTGTATTTTCTTGTTTAATTTGATTAGCTTGATTCGTTTGTTTAGGTGATTCAGATTGAGCATTACTATTGGAACAGCCTATAAGTGATACACATGAAAGTAATACTACAGGCACAATCTTTTTGTAATGTAAAATGTTAAAGAACTTGTTTAAAACGAACATAAATTTTCAACCTCTTTCAAGAATATATGGATTTTGTCTAGGTATTCTAAATACCAATGCAATTAAAGATGGCATAGGGGAACAATACTACTGCAGCTAAAATCTCACAGGTTAAATAACATCCAAAACGTTTATCCCGCATTAACGAGCAGCCCGATTGGTGAGGGCTGATTAAAGTTTCACTTTATATGATTGATAATTCACGGTTTGGGTTGTTTCTTTTTTGTTTTCACTTGTAATGGTTCACCTGTGAAAGTATTAAACTTGCAATACTTAACAGTAGTATTACGATGTATATTTTTCACTTTTTGGGATAATAAGTCCTTTCATTTTTTTGTAATACATAAAAATAGATGTCAAACGGGATATGTTGTATCCAATTTGGACAACTCATATTAGAAATACACTTATTAGACACTCTAAGTGATAAATTTGTTCCACTTTAAGATGAGGGAGAATTTTGGGTTTGTAAAATAACAATGGAACTACGTGTTTTTTCTTCATACAAAAACCTCTACATATAAGTAGAGGTTTTTAAATTATATATGAATGAATTATGCTTTTTTAGATAAACGAAGATAATAGAATACATAATTTTAACTAGATTTATTGTTAACTAATTTATCCCCGCCACCAAGCTCCGCCTCAATCTGCGAAGTCTTCGATGACTCATCCATACGCCAATACGTAATAAAGCTGATTGCGATACATCCAGCTACGTAGAAATAGAATAGTGATTCCATTCCGATACTCTTTAGCCATAATGCGATGAACTCAGCTGTTCCGCCGAATATCGCAACTGTTAGTGCATATGGTAAACCTACGCCGAGTGCGCGAATTTCAGTTGGGAAGAGTTCTGCTTTTACAATTGCGTTAATCGATGTGTAACCAGTAACGATAATGAGACCGACCATCATGAGTAAAAATGCTACGATTGGTTCTGTCGTTTTTTCCATGAAGAAGAAGATCGGTGCTGTTAGTAATGTTCCGAGAATACCGAAAGCCATTAATAGTGGGCGGCGTCCAATTTTATCGGATAATAGCCCCGCAATCGGTTGAAGTACGACGAAAATAAGTAGTGCGACAAAGTTAATCCAGCTTACAACTTCTTTCGGAAGACCGACTGTGTTTACCATGAACTTTTGTAAATATGTTGTGTATGTATAGAATGCGACAGTGCCTCCTAAAGTTAGGCCGACTACTGTTAATACTGCTTTCGGATGTTTCATAAGAGCGCTAATGGTTCCTGCGCTTTCGCTTTTTTGTGATTTTATGTTTGAGAATTGCTCCGATTCATCCATTGTGCGGCGAAGCCATAATACAGCTACTGCACCCATCGCTCCAATAATGAACGGAATGCGCCATCCCCAAGCTTTCATATCTGGTTCGCTTAGTAATTGTTGAAGAACAATTTGAACGCCTAACGCAACCATTTGTCCAGCAACGAGCGTTACATATTGAAAACTTGAATAAAAACCACGGCGGCCACTACTAGCCATTTCAGATAAATACGTTGCGGAAGTCCCATACTCTCCGCCGAGTGATAATCCTTGCAGTAAACGAGCAAGAACTAAAATAATTGGCGCCATAATACCGATGCTTTCGTAACTCGGTGTACAGGCGATAATTAAAGAACCACCGGCCATAACCGTAATGGAAAGAGTTAATGCTGCCCGGCGTCCGTGCCGATCTGCATATCGTCCCATTAGCAAACTGCCGATAGGGCGCATTAAAAATCCAACTGCGAAAATAGCTGCTGTGTTCAGTAACTGACTCGTTGGATCTCCTTTAGGAAAGAACTCTGCTGAAAAATAAACAGCGAAAGCAGAGTAAACGTACCAGTCGTACCATTCAATTAAATTGCCGACAGAACCTTTGAAAATATTACCGGCGACTCGGTTAGATTTTGCTTGAGCCATA
This sequence comes from Bacillus sp. FSL M7-1020, assembly GCF_038050415.1. NCBI lineage: Bacteria > Bacillati > Bacillota > Bacilli > Caryophanales > Bacillaceae > Bacillus > Bacillus sp. FSL M7-1020. The sequence goes on from NZ_JBBOTW010000001.1 coordinate 769,189, forward strand.
CTAATTCCTCCTCTTGCTTATAAATAAAATGATATTTATGAAAGCGCGTTCAATATAGTTGAATTGTACTGTTCATGAATTAAAATCTCAATATTATGACAATTTTATTCTTTTTGTACTTTATGAACATGGATATTTTTAATAGTTGCTTCATTTTCAGTTTTGTCATAATAATAGAAAAAGGAGATTGATAGTTTTGAATATTTTATCAAAGGATATGAAATATGAAGAAATCAGGCAAAGTATCATTGCAAACGAAAATAGTAAGCTTAATTATTACGTTAATTTTATTTGTCGTTCTCCTATTAGCAGGAATATTTGTTTACATTCAGTCCGTTGATACGAAACGTCAAGTGGAACAGCTAGCACTGCAAACGGCGAAGTCACTTTCTTTTATGCCAGCTATAAAAGAGGCCTTTCAATATAACGAGCATAAAAGTACCATTCAATCTATTGCGGAACAAGTTCGTGAGCAAGCTGGTGCAGATTATGTAATTGTGGAAGATCGCTATGGGGTTATGTATTCCCATTCTAATTCTGAGTTGATTGGAACAAAGAGTAACAACCCGTATAACTATGAGGCACTTACTTTTGGTGGTTATTATACACTCAAAGGAAATGGTACAAGTGGCCCAGCTTTAATGGCGAAGGCACCTATTATTATTCATAACGGAGATTACGATCAAGTAGTAGGCGTTGTGACAGTAGAGTTTCTAATAAAAGGCATTGAATCTAACATACTGAGCAGAACGAAAGAAATTATCCTCTTTTCCTTAGCGGTCTTATTAGCCGGAATTGTTGGTGGCATTCTTTTAGCGCGTAGCATTCGTAAAGATACACTCGGTTTAGAGCCCAATGAAATCGCAGCGTTATACCGGGAACGAAGTGCGATACTACTATCTATAAAAGAAGGAATCATCGCCATTGATCAAAACGGTTTTATTACGATGATGAACACCTCGGCAGAAGAAATGCTTCATGTAAATGATGATTATATGCAGCAGCACATTTCAAAAGTTTTACCTGATTTTAATATGGAAAGAGTGCTAGAAACCGATCAAGAAATCGCATTTCAAGATAAAGTGTTTATTTTAAACATGACGCCGATAATCGAAAACAACAGTACGGTAGGTGTTGTATGTAGTTTTAGAGATAAAACAGAACTGCAAAACCTTGTGAACACAATATCTGAGGTAAGAAAGTATTCAGAGGACTTACGTGCTCAAACGCATGAATTTACAAATAAACTTTTCGTCTTATCAGGATTACTTCAGTTAGGGCACTACAAAGAAGCGATTGAATTTATCCAGCAAGAATCTACTATTCATCAAAGCCAAAATCATATTTTATTTCATCAAATTCACGATGCAAAAGTACAAGCTATTTTATTAGGAAAAATCGGAACAGCATCTGAAAAGAAAATTGATTTTCATATTGAAGGAGATAGTGCGCTTCATCCGTTACCAGACCATATAAAAGTTTCGCACCTTATTACGATCGCTGGAAACATAATCGACAATGCATTTGATGCGGTGAGTGAACGAGAGGAAAGGAATGTTTCCTTCTTTGTTACGGATATTGGGCACGATATTGTGTTTGAAGTAATAGATAGCGGGATAGGAGTACCAGCAGAAAAAATAAGTACCATTTTTCAAAAAGGGTTTTCGACGAAAGGAAGAAATCGTGGCTACGGATTAGCAAACGTGAAAGAAATGGTAGATTTACTAGGGGGAACAATTGAAATTCAAAACGAGAAAAATGGGGGAGCGATTTTTACAATTTACCTCCCGAAAACATTGAGAGAAAGTACATGACAAACAGGGGGATGGGCATATGTTGAAGGTTGCAATTGCAGAAGATGATTTCCGCGTCGCGCAAATTCAAGAGGAATTTTTATTAAAAATAAAGGACGTAAAAGTGATTGGAAAAGCATTGAACGCGAAAGAAACGATAGAACTACTACAAAAGGAAGAAATCGATTTGCTTCTATTAGATAACTATTTACCAGATGGAATTGGTACCGACTTATTACCACAAATTCATGCTGACTTTCCAAACGTTGACGTCATTATGGTAACGGCGGCGAATGAAAACTATATGCTAGAAAAAGCAATTCGAAATGGCGTAAGCAACTACCTTATAAAACCGGTCACGTTAGAAAAATTTGTTCGCACAATTGAAGACTATAAAAGAAAGAAGCAACTATTACATAGTAACAATGAAGTGAATCAAACACTCATCGATAACTTCTTCGGCACTTCGCAAATACAAGATATGAAAAACTTACCGACAGGTGTCGATCCATTAACACTGCAAAAAGTGAAAGGAATTATAAAAGGATTCGAAGAGGGAATTACAATAGAAGAAATGGGAGAACAAATGGGAGCTTCCAGAACAACCGCAAGAAGATATTTAGAATACTTAGTAGCGACAAACGAATGCACAGTAGAGTACACATACGGCATTATCGGACGACCAGAACGAAAGTATCGAATAGGACGAGGACTATGAAAAAACGATTATTACTATGTATATGGATCATGACAGGAGTAATAGCTGGTTGTTCTTCGGAAAAATCCCATACGAATACAGTAAACATAGACAAAGTAGAAATCGTTGCGCCAAACGTTCAAGGAGCAGGATGGGACTTAACGGCACGAGCGATGCAAAAAACACTAACAGAAGAAAAAATCTTCACAAAGCCAATCACAGTCACAAACAAAGTAGGTGGCAGCGGTGATGTCGGATGGAAATATACGAAACAAAAAGGTGGTCACGTACTGGCAATTAACTCAAGCTTACTCATAACGAACAACCTACTAGGCCACAGTAAACTAACATATAAAGACTTCACGCCGCTCGCAACACTCGCATCGGACTGGGAAGTCGTTGTCGTATCAAAAGACTCGAATATAGAAAATGCAAAACAACTAATGGAACAACTAAAACAAGACAAGAAAAACTTCAAAATCGGCGTTGCCCCCGGCCTAGGAAACGACGATCACCTATCCTTCGTACAAGTAAGCAAAGCCTTCGGCATAAACCCTGCCGAACTACAATTCTTCGTCTACGAAAACAAAGAAAAAATCATAAACGCCCTAAAGAACAAACAAATAGGCGCCGCAACAATGACCCTATCCGAAGCCGAAAAACAATACAAAGCCAGCAAAATAAAAATACTAGCCGTATCCGCACCAAAACGACTAGACCGACTACCAGAAATCCCAACATGGAAAGAACAAGGAATCAACGTCGTCTTCCAGCACTGGAAAGGGATTATGGGGCCGAAGGATATGACGGAGGAAGAGGTTGCTTATTGGGATGGTGTGATTAAGAGGATGGTGGAGAGTGAGAGTTGGAAGGGGATTTTGAGGGAGCGGGGGTGGGAGAGTTTTTATAAGGGGAGTGGGGAGAGTAGGGGGTTTTTGGAGGAGAGTGATTTTAGGTACGAGGAAATGGTGAAAAAAGAGGCTTAAAAGGGAAGTGTTCAATCAGGCTTTATTTTTGTAGTTACTTCTATATAATATAAAAGAGATGAGAGTGTTAGGCTAATTACATTAAAAGAGCTAGATAGGGATAGATAAAATCTAGCTTACTGATTAAAAATATATTAGTCGTTAAAAGATATAAAAGGCATTTTTCAGTCTATAAAGTGTGGAAACATAAAGTATAGAGTTTCTGTGAGATTTAAGGAGGACATAATGAAGAAAAATATTTATGTTGTTGGAGCAGTAATTGTTCAAGATGAGAAAATTTTATGTGCACAAAGAGGACCATCTAAATCGCTACCTCTTATGTGGGAATTTCCAGGTGGGAAAATAGAAGAGGGAGAAACACCTCAAGAGGCGTTAAAGCGTGAAATTGATGAAGAAATGCATTGTAGCGTGCAGATTGGTGAGCAAATTGATTATACAGCCTATGAGTATGATTTTGGTATTGTTCATTTGAAAACTTTCTATTGTAAACTTGTTGAAGGAAGTCCGGTTCTAACTGAGCACGTAGCAATTAAATGGTTATATCCGAATGAACTAGCAGCTTTAGAGTGGGCACCTGCGGATATCCCGACTATTGAGAAATTATCAAAAGAATCGATTGTAAAGTAATTTGAAAAAAACTATTCGTTTTATACGGATAGTTTTTTATATTTGTAATAAATTTGCACTTTAAATCAGTGAGTAATACAATTAATATAAAAAATTGTCATAAATGGTGATCATATGGAGAATTTTATTCAAAAATTAGAGGGGTCTTTATATAAAGGGTTTATTGATCAAAAACATAATCATCCTGGAATATATAAGCCGAAATTATTAGTAAACAATACGAAAAAAAATGAAAATGTTTTAAGCTCATTATTGGAGGAGCTAGAAAATAGTACATCTTTTATTTTCTCAGTAGCTTTTATTACAGAAAGTGGGCTAGCGACTTTAAAATCACATTTCCTTGATCTTAAACAAAAAGGGGTTAAAGGACGTATATTAACATCTACATTCTTAAACTTTAATACACCAAAAGTGTTTAGAGAGTTAATGAAACTTGAAAATGTAGAAGTAAGATTAACAAATTTATCTGGTTTTCATTCAAAGGGATACATATTTGATAACAAAACACATTGTTCATTAATAGTTGGTAGTTCAAATCTGACTGCACATGCTTTGAAGGTAAACTATGAATGGAACGTCAAGTTAACATCGCATGAAGATGGAGAGATTGTTCAACATTTTAAAAATCAATTTGAAGAAGTTTGGGAGCATTCTCAAGTATTAACTGAAGAGTTAATTGGAAATTACGAAACAATATATGAACAAGTTGCAGAAAATAAGTTACTAGATCGAGTTATAGAATTACCTGGTCAATATCATAATTCAATTGAAGAAGCTTTGAAAATTACCCCAAATAAAATGCAACAAGCTGCGTTAAAAGAAATACAAACTATTCGAGACGCTGGAAAAGAAAAAGGATTAGTTATCTCTGCAACAGGAACGGGGAAGACATATCTTTCAGCATTTGATGTCAGAAGTTTTGCACCTAAACGGATGCTATTTATTGTTCACCGAGAGCAAATATTAAATAAAGCAAAATCAGATTTTCAAAAGGTTCTTGGTGGAGTAGATGAGGATTTTGGAATTTTATCAGGATCAAATAGGCAAATAAATGCTAAATATTTATTTGCGACAATCCAGACTATTTCAAAGGAAGAAAATTTACATCAATTTGATCCTGGGTTATTTGATTATATTTTAATAGATGAAGTTCATAAAGCTGGTGCTAGTTCTTATCATAGAGTCATTGATTATTTTAAGCCGAAATTTTTAATGGGAATGACCGCTACACCTGAACGTACAGACAATTTTAATATTTATGAGCTATTTGATTACAACATTGCTTATGAAATTCGATTGCAAGAAGCACTTGAAGAAGATATGCTTTGTCCTTTTCATTATTTTGGAGTTACTGATTTTGAATATAATGGTGAAAAGATAGATGACACTACTGTTTTATCTAAGCTTGTTACGGAAGAACGAGTGGATCATATAGTTGAAAAAGTAAAATATTACGGTTTTTCTGGTAAGAAAGTAACAGGACTAATGTTTTGCAGCCGAAAAGATGAGGCAGAACAATTATCACATGCCTTAAATAATAGAGGTTTTCGCACATTTGCATTAACCGGCGATCATTCCCAAGAGGAAAGAGAACTGCGGGTGAATCAATTAGAAAATGGCATACTGGATTATATTTTAACAGTAGATATTTTTAATGAAGGTATTGATATTCCGAGTGTGAACCAAGTTGTTATGTTGAGACAAACTCAATCAAGCATTATCTTTATACAGCAGTTAGGGCGTGGACTTCGAAAACACGATTCGAAGGATTTTGTTACGATTATTGATTTTATTGGAAACTATAAAAATAACTATTTAATTCCGATTGCCCTTTCAGGAGATAGATCACAAAATAAAGATAATATACGTAGATATACAAATGACACGAGTTATATTAAAGGTATTTCAACAGTTAACTTTGAAGAGATAGCGAAAAAGCAGATCTTTAAAGCGATTAACAATAGTAATTTAACAGCAATGAAAGTATTGAAGGAAGCTTTTGCTGAGTTGAAAAATAGAATAGGAAGAACTCCATATCTATATGACTTTATAGTAAACCATTCTATTGATCCAGTTGTACTTGCAGAAGGATATTCGAACTATTATCAGTTCTTATTGAAAATGAAAGAAGATGTCCCTGCATTAACAGAGTACGAAAATAAAGTTTTAACGATGTTTTCATTGGAAGTATTGAATGGAAAACGTAAAAACGAAATCGTTTTGTTAGACTTATTATTAAAGCAAGAAAAAGTTGATAAGGATGAGTATATAAAACAACTTGAAGAATCTAATTGCTTAACAGATGATGAAACGATTACTTCAGTACAACGAATTTTTGAATTAGAGTTTTTCTCACAAAACAGTCAAAAGAAATATGGAGAAAAGCCAATTCTCTCTTTACAGGACGATAAGATGTATATGTTTAATGATTCTATCCGAAAAAGCTTAGAACAAAATCAATACTTTAAGCGTATGGTTATGGACATTATTAAAAGTGCAAGGAAAAAGAGCAAAAACTATGAGTGTGATAGTAACCTTACTGTATATAAAAAATACTCAAGAAAAGATGTGTGTAAACTTTTAAATTGGCATAATGACGAGAGCTCAACTATGTATGGTTATAAGACAAAGTACTATACTTGTCCAATATTTATCACATACCATAAAAATGATGAGGTAGAATCCAGTGTGGACTACGGTGATGAATTCCTTAATCAAGATGTTCTTAAATGGTATACAAGAAGTAATAGAACATTAAAATCAAAGGAAGTTCAAACAATTATTGATGCTAAAGAAAATAATATTGACGTCCATATTTTTGTGAAAAAAGATGATGACGAGGGAAGCGACTTTTACTATTTAGGAAAAGCGACACCTGATAAAGCAAGTGTAGAACAAACTGAAATGAAAGATAAAAATGGAAAAGAACTACCTGTTGTTACGATGAATATGATTATGGAGAAATCAATTGATAATAAGATCTATGATTATATAAAGGACGGTAATGTTTTGTAGGTATATTAAATTTTTAATATCTTTATGTTTCTAAAATTATTAAGCGAATATAGATGGGGCTGTATCAAAATGACATCGGAGTATGCTTTTGATATGGTCTTTTTTATTGGAATTTAATATGTTTTTTATTAGATTTGTGGATTCATTTAATTGGTTTAAGCAGAATGTGGAGATGGGTCTTTCTAATCGAAGTAACCGATAACTAACCCCTCCTAAGCCCCTTCCAAGCCCCCACTAAGTAATAAATCACTAAGAAAAAACACAACAAAACAAAAACACCAACAAACACCGTAGTAGGAGTCAAAAAAATTTTGAAATAACACGCCAAAAACCTGGCCCTCCTTCCTATATATAGTACAAAGAGGGATTTTTCATTTTTGAATGGAGACAGGAGGAATTAGGATGGCGGTGTATCGTAATGTGCAGGTGAATTTTTGGCAGGATGATTTTGTTTTGGATTTGACGCCGGAGGAGCGGTATTTTTATATTTATTTGTTAACTTGTTCGAAGACGACGCAGTGTGGGATCTTTCCTTTTCCGAAGCGGTTAGCTGAGATGGAGACGGGGTATAACCGGGAGACTGTTGATAAGCTCTTGCAGCGCTTCATTGATTATGGAAAGATCCTTTATGATGCGGAGACGCGGGAGTTATTCATTTTAAATTGGCTTCGTTATAATCCTGTGACGAATACAAATGTGGAGAAGTGTGTGCTCCGTGAGCTGAAGGGTGTGAAGAATAAGGAGTTTATACATATGTTTTTGCAGAAGTGCGTAGAGGAGGAGCTGAATGTTCCGATGCTTTTAGCACATTTCGGTATGCCTAGTGATTTGGCTATGGATGATGTTGATTCAGTTTGCGAGGAAACAGTGGAAGAAGAGGTTATAGAGGAGGAAACGGGAAGTAAGGTGTTCACGTTTTATGAGCAACATTTTGGTAGTTTGTCTCCGTATACGGTAGAGGAATTGAATGCGTGGATGAATGATTTGTCAGAGGAGCTTGTGCTGAAGGCTCTTCAAATTTCGTATGAGAATAAAAACCGAAAGATGGCTTATGTGAAGGGGATTTTGCGGGGATGGCACGGGAAAGGATTTACGAAAGTGTCTGAGGTTGAGGCGGATACGGCAAGGTTTCGAAAGAAGGAGTCGTCTGTTAGTAGCGGAGAGACGGAGAATTTTTTGGCGAAGTGTGAGGAGTGGGAGAAGAATAAGCCGTCAGAGGAAGAGTTGCAGCGCTTTTTAGCGGAGCGCGGGTGGCGGCCGTGAGTATTCAAAATGTGGAGGCGGAAAAGACGGTGCTAGGTTCTCTATTACTTGATGGAGAGCATATGAAGGAGTGCCGTTTGAAGGAGCACTATTTTTCTATGCCCGTGCACAAGTCTATATTTCAGTTAATGCGAAAAATGGAAGAGGAAGGGCAACCGATTGATCTTGTGACATTCATTTCTAGAGTAGATCCGAATTTTTTGAAGGGGATCGGAGGAATGGAGTATTTTATAGGATTAATGGATGGTGTGCCTACAACTAGCAACTTCTCTTATTATGAGGGGCTTGTTAGAGGTGCCTGGAAAATGTATCAGGCGGGTGTTCTCGGGCACAAGATGGGAGAGCGTCTTATTGCGGAGAAGAATGAGAAAGTTATTGGTGAGACGATTACGGCACTTTGTGAGTTAGAGGAAAAAGACTGTGTATGTGAGTTTGATTTGAAGGATGCGTTAGTTGGTTTGTATGAAGAGCTTCATCAAGATACGAAGGAGAATACTGGTATTGAGACTGGTTATATATCGCTAAATAAGATGACGTGCGGATTGCAGGAAGGTGATTTTATTGTCCTTGGTGCGCGCCCTTCTATGGGAAAGACTGCGTTTGCGTTAAATGTTGGACTGCATGCGGCGAAGTCTGGAGCGGCGGTTGGATTGTTTTCGTTAGAGATGAGTAGTAAGCAATTGTTAAAAAGAATGGCTTCTTGCGTAGGGGAAGTGTCAGGTGGTAGGCTGAAAAATCCGAAGCACCGTTTTGCGATGGAAGACTGGGAAAAGGTGAGTAAGGCGTTTACGGAAATTGGGGAATTACCACTTGAGATTTACGATAATGCAGGCGTTACGGTGCAAGATATTTGGATGCAAACTCGTAAGTTAAAGAGGAAGCATGATGATAAGAAGCTTTTAGTCATTGTAGATTATTTGCAGCTTATTACGGGAGATCCAAAGCATAAGGGCAATCGATTTCAGGAAATTAGTGAGATTTCTCGTAAGCTTAAGTTATTAGCGCGTGATTTGAATGTTTGTGTAGTGGCGTTGTCGCAATTGTCTCGTTCTGTAGAGTCGCGTCAAGATAAGCGCCCTCTTTTATCTGATTTAAGAGAGACGGGACAAATTGAGCAAGATGCGGATGTCATTATGCTTATGTATCGAGAGGATTATTACGATAAGGAAACGATGCAGAAAGAGATGACGGAAATTCATGTGGCGAAGCATCGGAATGGACCTGTGGGGAGTTTTAAGCTGCGATTTTTGAAGGAGTTTGGGCGTTTTGTGGAGAAGGGGAATTAGTTTTGAAAATAGTATTTGCATGTGAACCAAAGTTGTAATGCCAATTTTATAAGTTATATAATAAAGAAAATGACAACTAATAGTTAAGGGGGATTAGCTATTGGCAGGGAATGATATTTCTTATCATAATAAAGACATTCTTATGAAGTTTTTAAGTGAATGTTATAAAGACAAAGGGCTTGAAGCATATGGATTAAAGGGTTTTCCAAGAATAAAAGAATTGATGCCAAATGAATTCTCGAGAATTCGTGCAGATCAAAGGCGCTCAGATACTTTATTTGAAATGGAAGACGGTTCAATCTTAATGTTAGAGTATGAAAGCAATGCCCGTTTCCTTGAAAATCATTTAAAGTATATGGATTACGCGAATCAAATTATGTATCGTTACTATAATAAGAACAAAGAGTTGCCTGATATTCGAATCGTGGTTATTTATACAAGCGAGGTAATGAATCCGATAGAAGAAATAGATGTATGTAGTATACGTTTAAATTCCAAAGCTGTTTTATTAAGCGAATACAATGGTGATGCTATCCTTCAAAAGGTTATTAGGAAAATGGAAGAAGGAAAATCTTTGACGGATGAAGAAATCATGAAATTAATACTTGTACCACTTATGCATAGTAGAGAGAAAAGACAAATTTTAATTGAAAAAACGATAGAAGTAGCAAAGTGTATCTCCGATGAGCAAGAACAAATTCAAGTTATTGCTGGGATTCTTGTAGCTACAGATAAATTTATTGATGAAGACTACGCGAAAAAGGTAAAGGAGTGGTTACGGATGACAAAAGTAGGTCGTTTATATGAGCAAGAGAAGCAAGAAGAAATTGATAAAGCACTTTCGGCAGCTGGAATGCTCTTTAAAGGAATGAGTGTAGAAGAAATAGCTGAAAAATTAGATGTAACAATTGAAAAGGTGAAAGAGTGGGAGAAGCGTTTATCTCATTAATCGCTGGGGTAATGGCAGCGTCTGTATAAATTTATATAAAAATAGCCGACTATTTACTATATAATAGTCGGCTATTTTTGTACGGAGAAGTTGTTAGGTTTAATACGCAAATTTTTTGGGTTGCTCTTGAATATGCTTCTTATTTTTCCATAAAGAAAGATTTTCTCTCTGCAGTAATCCATTGCTGCAAGTCATCTTGGCTACGTCGGACAAGTCGATTTACTAAAACATCATGCCATACGTAATCCTCTAATAAGTATATATGAACGGGGTCATCTGTATAAAAAGCAATATTACGCTCTTCAAGTGATGGTCCATAAATCATCTCTTTAGAATCTATCGATAAAACAAACCAATGTTCTGTAGACAAGGTTTCTGTATAAGGTGTTATGCGATGGGCTTCTAGATTTTTAATGGGATTTTCAACATGTAGGGTAATACCTTGTATTGTAACTTTATCAGCTACTTCAGATAGATCTTCTTTTAACGCTTCATACATCTCATCCCACATTGAAATGACAATACGTTGTTCTGCTTTTTTTATTAATGCCTGACAATAGCTAATGATTGTTTTATTGTCTTTTAAAGTAATCACGCGATTATCCGTTTTTTCCTCGGAAGTTTCTAGTTTTTTTAATGAATCACTTATTCCTTCATAAGTAGACTGCCATTCTGATTGAGCCTTCTGTAAAAAGATTTCAACAGGTAGAGGTGAATATCGAGTGGTGTCATTTATTTCTTCCTTCATGACAATTCCTTTTTCTACAAGGTTACCTAAAATCTCATAAATGCGCGCTCTTGGGACACCCGAATCCTTACTCACTTGATAGGCTGTGACAGGCCCCTGTTTAACAAGAGATACATAAGATTTAGCTTCATATTCATTGAAACCAATTTTTTTTAGCTGTTGCACTATGTAGTCCACTTTTTTCGTCCTCCGATGTTTGCTTTTATCCCGCTATTTGCCGGGCAGTAAGACTCCCACCTCAAAATTTAGCGGAAGCAAAGAAGTTAGGTGGGGGTCGGGCTGCCCGTAAAAGCCCGATTGGTGAAGGCTAATAATCAGTGGGGATGAACAAAACCCCCACTGATTAAAGTTTCACTTTATATTTCAACGTTACAATAACTGTTTACATTTAGCAAATTATTAGTTACTATTCCAATAGTGACTAAAGGGGAGGTTAATAGTATGGATTTTTATTTAGACCCATCCGTATTAATTATTTTGATTGCTTTTGGATTTTTAGCTGCATTTATTGATTCAGTTGTAGGTGGTGGAGGACTCATTGCTTTACCAGCTTTATTATTTACAGGACTGAATCCAGCAAGTGCAGTAGCTACGAATAAACTAGCATCGACAATGGGGTGTGCAACTAGTAATATTGTGTTTTATCGTTCTGGTAATCTTGATTTGAAATCGGCGTTTAAATTATTTCCACTCACTTTCATAGGTTCCATAATAGGGGCATGGACCGTTCATTTAATGAATCCAGAAATACTGAAGCCATTGATGCTGATCATGCTTGGTGCGGTGGCTATTTATACGATATTTAAAAAGGATTGGGGTAGTATTTCCACTCATAAAAAATTGTCTGGTCGACACGTCATTATTTTTACTTTTTTTGTTTTTACTATTGGTTTTTATGATGGATTTCTAGGCCCTGGAACAGGTTCGTTTTTAATGTTTTCTCTTTTATTTATTGGGTATGACTTTTTAAAAGCAGCAGGTAATGCGAAGCTTCTTAATTTAGGAAGTAATGTTGGTGCATTGTTGATGTTTATGTATGTAGGGCAAGTAAATTATGCGTATGGTTTTATAATGGGGGTTGCTCAAATTGCTGGAGGAATTGTTGGCTCCAAATTTGCTATAAAAAAAGGCAGTGGGTATGTTCGTGCCCTTTTCATTACAGTAACTTGTTTACTGTTAGCGAAAAATCTGTATGACTATATTCAGTAAGTAATTTTGAACATCTTCACTTCAAAGAACGTAGAAAAGGTAAAATATGAAGGCTACATAAAATATAAGAAGATACTAGTGGAAACTTCCTTTTAACATTTTTTAGATGCTACCTTATTCGAAGATAGCATCTAAAAAAAAAATCTAAGTGAAGAGAATGAAAATAATACAAACTCATATTTTTCTGGGTATGTTTATCTATCGTAGTAAAATATTTACTCCACATTCTTCTTATAATTAAGCCTCAACAAACCCTTAAAATCCATCTCAGCAATCAACACACTCAACAATATAAGCGTAGCCCCTAAGTATCCTTTTCCTGTCAGCGTTTCACCTGTGAAAACGAAAGCAAAACCTGCGGAAAAGACAGGTTCTAATGAAAAAATAAGTCCTGTATGTGTAGGCGTAGTGTATTGCTGGGCGATCACTTGCACGATGAATGCGACTGCGGTACAAAATATGCTTAAGGCTAAGATAATTAACCATGAGTTGGTTGTGCTAGGAAGTTTTGGCGTTTCTATAATGAATGAAAATATAAGACTAAATAGACCGACGAAACCGAGTTGTATGACTCCAAGTGCAATGGAGTTCACATGTTTCGTTACGCTTCCGGTAATGATGACGTGAATGGCATAAAATAAGGCTGACAGTATGCAAAATATATCGCCGTTACCGATTTTGAATTCGCTCGTTAATGTTAATAAGCCGATTCCTATTATCGTTAAAATGATTCCTACTATAACTTTCTTTTCCGGAATGTGTTTTAAAAATATAGCTGATAATATCGGAATGAAAATGACTGTTAGACATAGTAAGAAACCAGCATTAGAAACACTCGTATACTTTGTGCCGAAAGTAGCGAAAATGTAAACGATAAATAAAACAGAAGCGAGTATAAATGCATATTTTACCGTTTTAAAATCGATTTTGAATAAATGTTTGTAAAATATTAAACCTGATAAAAGAAAGGCAATAATGAATCGTAATGCGATTAAATTGTATTCTTCTATGCCTTCGAGTCCAACTTTTGTAAGTAAGATGGATGCACCCCAAAAGAATGTAACTAGTAGTAGCCCTAAATCTGCTTTTAATTGTAGTTTCATTTCTATTCCCTCGTTATGTATAAATTTTATGATCCCATACCCCTATCCCTATTTTTTTATTTTAATATCAATTCTGAATATTTAAAACGTAAATTTATCGACGGTTTTTTCTTTTCCGCATAATTGGGAAGTAATAGTGTGTATAAAAGCCTAGTTTAAGGGCTTTTTTCTATGTGAAATTTCATTTGTTTTGTTTACATAATATCTTTACAATTATTTGATAAAATAAAGTCAATTGCATATTGTGAGGGTGGGTGGTTATCCCTTCTTTCTATTTGGAAGGAAAGGAGGTGATAATATGGAGTTTTTGTTTGAACTTGTAGGAAAGTTTGTCAAAGCGACTGTGCGCGAAGTTTCAGCGCATTTTTTGCGGAAGCAACTTCTAGATAAGGACAACAAAAAACCCACTCCGCGCCGTAGGAAACAGAAGGGTGGGTTTCGTAAAAAGAAATAGCTTATAATAACTACCACCCATACCGTAGCAGTTAGGGAAGAGATGTTATCGCATCTCTTCTTTTATTATATGCCATTTTATTTGATGTCATACTTATATAGCATTCTACCGAAAATATATCATATTCCTATTTTGTGGTCAATTTGATTGCATAATTGAAAAGGTGTAGTCTTATTCCTCTTCAAACTGAAAAATATCCCGATTAATAAGTTGATGGAGATATTGGTCCATTTCAGCAGCAGAAACGCTTCTTTCATTTTTAAACCACCATGCGCTTAATGAGGTGATCGCCCCTGAATAAAATTCAATGATTAAATCATTTGGCATCGTATAATTTTTACAAAGTTGATTTAAAGCTTCTATTTCTTGTTTTCTCGTTTCGTGACTTAAATATTGTGCACGGCTAATAAATTGTTCATCAGACATTTGCGTTTCTAATATTTTACCGATTTCTTCATGATGTAGGAATTGTTCCATTACTTGAAATGGTTTACTTAATCGATCTGAAACCGGTATTTCAGCAATCATCTTGCCGTATCGTTTAAATCCAAATGTTAATAAAGCATCTTTATCTTCAAAGTGTTTATAAAAGGTTGTTCGGTGTACCATCGCACGATCACAAATTTGGTTAATCGTGATGGTACTATATTTTTGCTTTGATTGCGTCATTAATTCGAATAAGGAATCCCATAGTAATTTATGTGTACGTCTAATACGTAAATCAAGTTGTTTTTCATTATCATTCATCTACAATTCTCCTTTTTCGTAGATTAAGTATACAATGGCTGAAAATTGATTCTCCCTTTTTAATCTACATATGTATATTATATTACATGTGTTCGTGTTTATATAAAGCTTTTTAAGTAAGAAACAGGAGGAGAATTTGTAAATGAATATGACAACTAAGAGCCCTGCATGTGGCAAAGTTGATACTTCTAATATAAAACATACCCCCATTTTAATTGCATTACTTCTAGGGGCAATGGTTGCATTATTAAATGAAACGTTACTTGGTAATGCATTAACGGTATTAATGAAAGAATTTGACGTAACAGCTTCAACGATTCAATGGCTTTCTACAGCTTACATGTTGGTGGTTGGGGTTTTAGTCCCAATTACAGCGTTACTTCAGCAATGGCTCACAACGAGACAGATGTTTTTGATCGCTATGGTAACATTTTTAGTCGGTACATTAATTGCGGGATTCGCACCGACATTTTCTGTTTTATTAGTAGGCCGTATCGTCCAAGCTGTAGCGACCGGGTTAATTTCACCGTTATTAATGAATACGATTTTAATCATTTGTCCGCCTGAAAAACGTGGTGCCACAATGGGATTAATCGCACTTGTGATGATGTCTGCTCCGGCAATTGGTCCTACATTATCTGGAGTAATCGTTGACTCACTGAACTGGCGCTGGTTATTCTATATCGTTATTCCTATCGTGATCATTTCAATTATGATTGGGATGAAGTACATTCAAAATGTTTCAGAGTTAACAAGGCCAAAAGTAGATTATCCATCTATCCTTTTATCGACATTAGGATTTGGTGGGCTTGTGTATAGCTTTAGTGCATCGGGTGATTTAGGATGGTCTGATGCGAAAGTGTATGGCACTTTACTTGTTGGGCTTATCTCATTATTCATTTTTGTCGTTCGACAATTAAAAATCGAGAATCCAATTTTAGAACTACGTGCATTTAAAGTTCCGATGTTTACATTATCGGTTGGATTAATTGTCATTGTGATGATGTCGTTATTTTCAACGATGACTTTATTACCGATGTTCTTGCAAACAGTTTTACTCGTTACAGCTTTTAAATCAGGAATTATCATGCTTCCGGGAAGTATTATTAGCGCCATAATGGGACCAATCGCGGGTAAACTATTTGATAAATTTAGTCCGAAAGTTATTATCGTTCCTGGCATTGTGTTAGTAGGGATTGCAATGTTCTTATTTAAAGACATTACGCCTGACACATCAATGTTACAAATTATTGTCATGCATAGCGTATTAATGGTTGGACTCATGTTTGTCATGACAGCACAAACATACGGCTTAAATCAATTAACACCAGATCTATATCCGCACGGAACAGCGTTGTTTAATACGTTACAGCAAGTAGCTGGCGCAATTGGTACAGCTATATTTATATCGAAAATGTCTTCAGGAACAACTCAGTATATGGAAAGCGTAGCAAATCCAATGGACCCAGTGGAGAAGTTAAACGGTTTAACGTCAGGGTTCCAAGGTGCATTTGCACTTGGATTAATCTTTATTGTTGTTGCTTTTATCGTATCGCTATTCTTAAAAGAAGAGAAAAAGGGAGTAGAAGTAAAGGGGGTTTTACAGAACGAAAATTAAGGTTTATAAAAAAAGACATCTTTACGATTAAAGATGTCTTTTTTTATTTCTTTCGTAATAATAGTTCAAACAGCCGAGGGAAATGTGGTGTATGTATTGTCTGTTTTTTAGTAAGAAGAACTATTGAGAATAACGATGTAAAGCTTTACTAATAACTAAAAGTCCAATAATGAGGGAAAGTGTTCTTATAATAAGCTCTGCAACTAATAAGTCACCCATCGTTTTAGTGACATCATACATAGTCCCTGTAATGAGAATAGGTGCGATCATAATGGTAATGCCAATTACTATTTGAAGAAGTAAATTCACGTTTTTACTCAAGATAATCACCTCTAAAAATATTATAAAATAAAATATTGAATTTTCTGTATCATATATTTATTATACTGTGTCGAATTAAGATTATGGTAATGTTTCTAAAGTAAAAAAGAGGTGTCACATAGTTATAAGGTGACACCTCTTTGTAGCTAGTATAAATTAAAGATGCTTCAATAATATAGCGATCTGGGGCATCACCGATGTAGTTAAAGGGGTAACAAGTTGTTAATGTTAGTTTCTCTTTTTTTACAATGACAGTTCGATCTTCTGCATCTGTTATCCAATGGGTGTTAACCTTACATTTCCTCCGTAACATCATACCGCAACAATTGCCCCTGATCATAAAACTTCTCAAAAATAAGGCCCATTACATAGAAGAATACTAAACCGAAGCAAATGTGAATAAGTGTGAAAGTAGCTCCAAATGAAGAAAATTCATATACGATAATTGGTAATTTTGCAGTTGTCCAAACGCCTAAGAAAAATACGATGTATTTAATGCTCGCCCCTTTTTTCAAAAGTAATGCGGCGATTGGAAAGGCGACGTAGAGGGGGCCAGCTGCAATTCCGCCTAATAATAGAGAGAATAAGATACCATATATGCCCGATTTTTCGCCCATATATTTCATTAACGTTTCTTTCTTCACCCATTGATCAAGTAATCCTACAAATAGTAGGACAGGAGGAAGGAGAAACAGCATATCTAAAATGCTATTCCCTGTTAGTTGTAATGCCGCCTTGCCTAAAGATTGATTTATAAAAGTTAATATAAAGAGCCCCAGTAGTAAAACGAAAAAGAAGCGATATCTTTTTAGTTCGTTCATACCATCACCACCCAAATAATATAGGAGAATAGGAGAGACATGAGCAGAGCAGATGCATTACGTGCGTAAGCGAAGCTTCGCCCAAATATCTTTTGTTCCATCGGCATAGTTGTAAGCCCTACTGACATGAGTGTAGATATAAGTGCCGCAACTTGAGGAAGACCTGCACCATGTTGAACTAATGTATTTCCAAGAGGGAATACGACAAAGCTTGGGATGAGTGCCACAGAACCGAGGATTGCAGAATAAATAATACCTAACAATCCAGACTGCTCTCCAATGATGGAAGAGATGAAGGACGGCGTTAATACGGAAAGTGATAAGCCAACGAAAAGCATGATGGAGAGCATGGCAGGTAGAAGATTGCGAAACATTTTCCATGACTTAAATAGAGCATCTTTCGTTTTATTACGATCTTTTATAAAAGAAATTCCCGTAAGGACAATGGCTAAAGTGTAAAGGATCATACCGTTAATCATGATCGGATTCCTTTAAGTCTGTATATTTGTCTAGGAAAAAGGATAAGTTCTTCATTTTTTCTTCAATATCCATTTGAAAATCTGCTAATTGTTCCTTTCCAGCAGGGGTAATTTTGTACATCTTTCTCGGTTTATCTTGATGAGCTGTACTTACATAAGATGCAATCGCACCTTCGTTTTCTAATTTCTTTAGTGTGCGGTATAGGATGGCACTATCGATTGGATTGACCGGAAGTTCTTCTTCACACTTTTGCAATAATTGCCCGCCATAGTGATCCCCCTCGGCTAGAAATAATAAAAGGAATGCCCCTGTATGTCTTCCTGTATGTTTCATAAATAGACCTCCTAAAATAGATTGTTTTACTGTTGATGACAGTATACTGTTGTTAACAGTATATGGTGAATGAAATGCTATGTCAATTTTAAAATGTGCAATTTTTGAGAGGGAAAATAACAATAAATATGAAACAAACAATACAATGGGGGTGCACTTCATTGTGAAAGTAGCCTTTAGTGCTGGGAAATTACTATATGAAGTAATATGTATGTAGAACATAAAAAAAAGACACTCTCAAGAGTGCCTCTCCTTAGCAGCCGAATCCGCCGCCCCAACAGCTAGCTCCAACGATGATTAATAAAATAAAGAGTACAACAAGTAGGGCGAATCCGCCACCGAAACCACAGCCTCCACCACAACTACCGCCATAACCCATATTAACTCCTCCTTCCGTAATGGATTTAATTCACTTTATGTTTTTACGGATAAACTTGAGCAGGTCCTTTTGAAAAATAAAAGTACTTGGGATTTTATCCCGCATTAATGTGCAGTAAAACTCCCACCTCAAAATTTGGCTGGAGCAAAGGAGTTAGGTGGGAGTCGGGCTGATTAAAGTTTCACTTTATAAGAGTTGACAAACTTATTTTTGTCACCGGTATTTCGTCGTTTACATATTGTATTTTATTCTGTGTATTGGGAGAAGGAGGATCTTTATGGCTAATTCTGAGATGATTTTACGCTTACTTACAGATTTAAAGATTGAACAGCAAGCTTTAAGAGAACAGCTGGAGAAAATGCAAACAGCTTTGACTATTCTTGAAGAAAAACCAAATACTCCTGAAGAGAAATCAACTATTATTGAAGAAAAACCAGCTGTTACAAAGCAAAGAGCTTATTCTGGACGCCCAACATCTTTTCGTGATTGGAGAGCATCAACTCAAAAGAATTCATAAAAATATAAGAAAAGAAGACACCCATTAAGGTGTCTTCTTTTCCTTGTACAATCCAAATGCGATTAGAAGGTATATCCATATTGCTTTAAAACTAAGAAGAAAATAACAATTATCGACTCCAGTTTTAGTATAGCATGTAATAATAAATAATTTTATGTAATGTTGCATATATATAGATTAAAGAATGTTTATTCGTATATATTTTAGTTGTCTGTTATTTCTTTTAATTCATTTACTTATATTATTTTTTGAGCGCTCCAGTAATGGGGCCTTTTTTTAGTTATTATTCATGCAGTTCGATTGCTTTACATTGAAATTTTTATGATAGTTTTATTAAGAAATAGATTCATATCTTTTAGGGCAGAAATGAGAACTACTCAAATGCGGAATGATATACTTGAGTGGTTTTGTGTATGTAATATTATTTATAAAAGTTTACAACAATATAAATATATGACCTTTTACTTTTCTCCTATATCATATATGATATAGTCTGGGACGCCACTGCACTTATGTATATTTAGGAGAACTAGAATGAATAGGAATGATTACACTCAAAGGTTACTATTTAACGAACCTATTGTTTGAATATAAATCTAGTGTATTTAATATTCGGAAGATAGAATGTATAAAACAAGAGAGAAGTTAATTTTACTAATGCATTGTAGTAAGTTTCCGAAAAATCTGTTCTTTAATTTTGGTGGTATCAGATGCATGAAATGAATGTTCTATTTCATAAATCTGGAAGTGAAAAAATCATGTATAGGGGAGGAAGGTATTACTACTAATCTAGTAAAATATACCGTAATAACTATGACAAGAAATCTAGGAAAATACGTAATTACTTTAACAACAGGACTAACTTTATTATCAACTGTGCCATTAACAACTTTAGCAGAAGAGAGTGTTAATCAACCGAATCAATTGTCAATTGCAGACGGAGAAAAAGACGCACATGTTCATGGTGATATAGAGACCGTTAAAGAAGCTAAGACAGGAAAAGTCACGGAAGCGGAAGCTTTAAAAAATATTGAAAATGCGTTTAAAGATGTAGATGGTAAAGGAGATGGAAGCTCTCGCTCTATGCAACCCAAAATGCGTAGTTCTAACCGTATAGGGTATTCAGCAGCAGATCCATCAGCAACGAAGAAAAGTGGAACAATTAGTGGAATTCCGTTTGTAGAGTGGATTATACCAGCTGGTAACACAGATATTCGACCTGCAAACCCAATGAAAGCAAAGTATATTACGATTCATGAAACAGCAAATACGGCACCGGGTGCGAATGCTGAGAGTCATGCAAAGTATTTATACAATCAAGCAACAAGCGGTACTGTTAGAACGGCTTCTTGGCATTTTACTGTAGATGATAAAGAAATTTATCAGCATCTACCAACAAATGAAAATGGCTGGCATGCAGGTGATGGTGGTACAGGTACAGGAAACAGAGAATCAATCGGTATTGAGATAGCGGTTAATCAAGATGGCGACTATAATAAAGCGGTAGAAAACGCGAAAAAATTAGTAGCGCATTTAATGAAACAAGAAGGAATCAGCGCGAGTAATTTACGACGCCATGAACAATGGAGTGGAAAGAAGTGCCCTGATATTATTATCACAAGGGGGACTTGGAATTCATTTGTAGAAGGCGCTAATGGATATCTGAATGGGGGTACTGGAACGAATCCTCCGTTAGTAGACGAAAAAGAAGATGTAGATGGTAACGAAACAAACCCAGCTGAGCCAAATATTGAGTTAGAAATCACTGGTACAAGCGTGAATGTTCGTAGTGGTGCAGGAGTGAATTATGGAGTTGTCCGCATTGCTAAGAAGGGTGAAAAATACAAAGTGTTATCTATTAAAGATGGCTGGTATGAAATCAAGAAAGGTGAGTGGGTGAAATACGATCCAAGCTGGAGTAAGCTCACTAACAATGCTCAAGATAAAGACCCTAATACAACAAAAGAAGGTTGGGTATTTAAAAATAACAATTGGTATTATACAAACAGTGATGGCAAAATGGCTACTGGCTGGAAAAATGTTGGTGGTGCATGGTATTACTTAAATAGTAGTGGTGCAATGGTAACAGGTTGGCAATCAATCGGTGGTGCATGGTATTACTTAAATAGTAGTGGTGCAATGGTAACGGGTTGGCAATCAATCGGTGGTGCATGGTATTACTTAAATAGTAGTGGTGCAATGGTAACGGGTTGGCAATCAATCGGTGGTAAATGGTATTACTTAAATAGTAGTGGTGCAATGTTAACGGGCTGGCAATCAATAGGTGGTAAATGGTATTACTTAAATGGTGAAGGTGCAATGTTAACGGGCTGGCAATCAATAGGTGGTAAATGGTACTACTTAAATGGTGAAGGTGCAATGTTAACGGGCTGGCAATCAATCGGTGGTAAATGGTACTACTTAAATGGTGAAGGTGCAATGTTAACAGGTTGGCAATCAATCGGTGGTAAATGGTACTACTTAAACGGTGAAGGTGCAATGTTAACAGGCTGGCAATCAATCGGTGGTAAATGGTACTACTTAAATGGTGAAGGTGCAATGTTAACGGGTTGGCAATCAATTGGTGGTAACAAATACTATTTTGACCAATCGGGTAGTTGGATTGAAGGAAAACTCTAAATAAGTATAGGTCGATAAGGGAACTTGAAAGATAGTCGAGCTCAAGTTTGATATATTTTGTGTATAAAAGAGATAACTTCTATGAAAAAATAATGAATAGAATGTAAATAAAAAAGACACTGTAAAGTGTCTTTTTTATTTAAGTTATGCGCATTGCTTAATAAGACGCTAGTTCCTCAGTCTGACTATGAGTAACTATGTAGGGTGATTTAATTATAACATTTTAACCAGTAATGGGTCTATATGGAATTTTATCGATAATTTTGTTTGATTATTCAGAATGATACATGTGGTAAAATATATATATTACCTATAGTAATTGTAAAATATAATGATGTATATAACTAGCCTTGTAATGAATTTCTATTATATTTAAGATTGAAATATAATAGAAAAGTACAAAGAAGGGGCTGTGGAATATGGGCGCTTGGGGAACTGGGTTATTTGATGATGATACAACTTGTGATGTGAAAGAACAGTTTATTGAGTACTTAGAGGATAATAGTGTAGAAGAAGCAACTAAGCTCATTTTAGAAGAGTATTTAGATGAGTTTGATATAGATGAAGATTTAGAGGTTATGTCTTTAGTATATATTGGTCTTGCGGCAATACAATTGGAGAAAGGGTGTCTTCAGGATGAGGTTCGCAACAATGCGATTGCATTAATTGAGCGAGGGGCTGATCTTGAGCTTTGGGAAGAAGCAGATGCAGAAGATTATGAAGAGAGAAAGAAAGTTTTAAATACATTAAAACAACAGCTGATAAACTGTTAGTATATCGAAAAAGGAAAAATACTTTTTGAAATGATTAGTCTTTGTTTTCTCTTGTAAAAAAATGTTCAATAATTTATCATTGCAAACGCTTACTTGTTGTGTATAATAAAAGTAAGTTAATAAGTAAAAGGATTGTTACTGTTCGGCAGGCAAAACCTAAATTGATCTAGAGGCTACGGGTGTAGTGTAGCTTTTGGAATCAGTTTAGGTTTTTTTATTACCTTTTGTGACTTTAAGAAGAAGAAGGCGGAACAATATGAGAATCCATAAAATCTTAAATAACAATGTTGTTTGTACGATGAAGGATAATGAGACAGAAGTTGTACTTATGGGCAGAGGTTTGGGGTTTCAGAAAAAAGTAGGCGATGCGATTGATGAATCTAAGATAGAAAAGACCTTTGTGCTAGAAACAAGAGAATTATCAGAGAAACTCGCTAGATTACTAACTGAAATTCCTGTAGAAAATTTAGAGATTACAGAGAGAATTATTCAGTTTGCTAAGACAGTTTTGCCGGGGACTTTAAGTGATTATATTTATCTTACATTAACGGATCACTTAAGTTTCGCCTTAACTCGGCATAAAGAAGGAATGGATCTGAAAAATACTTTGCTTTGGGAGATTAAGAGATTTTATCAGAAAGAGTTTGAAATTGGTCTACAAGCTTTGAACATAATTGAAGAGGAGACTGGCTTTAGACTTTCTGAAGATGAAGCAGGGTCAATTGCCTTGCATTTCGTGAATGCGCAGCAAGGAGAGCCGGCAATGCAGCAAACGGTGGCGATGACGAAAATCGTCCAAGATATTTTAAATGTTGTAAAGTACCACTATAAGATGAACTTAGATGAAAATTCATTTAATTATAGTCGGTTCGTAACGCATTTACGATACTTTGCCCAGCGTTTAATGCAGAAGGAATTGCATTCGGCAGAGGATGATTTTTTATACGAGCAAGTGAAAAGTAAGTATGAAGAGGCATATTGTTGTACAGAAAAAATTGAAGCATACTTACAAAAAGCACATAATAGTCATCTTTCAAAAGATGAAAAAGTGTACGTAACGTTGCACATTCATCGTGTAACGAAACGCAATGAATTATGTAATTGAATAAACGGGATTGTTACTGTTTGGCAGGCAAAACCTAAATTGACTTGTAATGGAGTGATTCGTATGTATCACGTCGTTACGGTTAGTTTAGGTTTTTTCTTTTACCCACCTCAAAATTCGGCTGAGGCCAAGAAGTTATGTGGGAGTCGGGCTGCCCTAAATGCCCGATTGGTGAAGGCTAGTAATCAGTGGGGGATGAATACCCCCACTGATTACAGTTTCACTTTATAAAAATGATAAATGGGATGATTGTAGGGAGGCGAAATAACTATGAAGTATGAAAAATTAGCAAAGGACATACTGAAACATGTTGGCGGGAGAGAAAATATAAATAGCGTTGTACATTGTATAACTCGCTTACGATTTCAGTTAAAAGATGAGGGGAAAGCAAATACAGAAGTACTGAAAAGTATGGAAGATGTTGTGACTGTTATGAAAAGTGGCGGACAATATCAAGTTGTAATTGGTAACCATGTATCCGACGTATATAAAGCGGTTATTGCTGCTGGAGGGTTTCAAGAAACAGAGGAAGAAAGTGCGAGTGAGAAGAAAAAGAGTAGTCTTATAGATATTCTTTCTAGCATTTTCACTCCCATTTTAGGAGTACTAGCTGCAACTGGGATGATTAAAGGATTTAATGCACTATTTGTAGCGCTAGGCTGGTTAAGTACGCAGTCAGGAACGTATCAAATATTAAATGCAGTTGGCGATTCATTATTTTATTTCTTCCCAATCTTCTTAGGATATACAGCAAGTAAGAAATTTGGAGGATCACCATTCATTGGTATGGCAATTGGGGGAGCGTTAGTGTATCCGGCTCTATCCGGTTTAAAAGCAAGTGAGCCATTATATACGCTATTTGCAGGAACGATGTTTGAATCACCAATTCATATTACGTTTTTAGGAATTCCAGTTATTTTAATGAACTATGCATCATCTGTTATTCCAATTATTCTTGCTACTTATTTTGGAGCGAAAGTAGAAAAGTCTTTAAAGAAAGTCATTCCAGATGTTGTGAAAACATTTGTACTACCATTCTTAACGTTACTAATCGTTGTACCAGTTACATTTCTTGTTATTGGTCCGATTGCGACGTGGGCAGGTCAATTTTTAGGACAGGCTACACTTTGGGTTTATCATTTAAGTCCATTAGTAGCAGGGATAGTACTTGGTACTTTCTGGCAAGTGCTCGTTATTTTCGGACTTCATTGGGGAATTGTCCCGATTGGCTATAACAATTTAGCAGTGCACGGTATTGATCCTATATTAGCGCTTATATTCGCTACTTCATTTGCTCAAATTGGGGCTGTTCTTGGAGTTTGGATGAAAACGAAAGATCGGAAATTAAAAACACTTAGTATTCCAGCTTTTATTTCGGGTATTTTCGGTGTTACAGAGCCGGCGATTTATGGTGTTACACTTCCTCTTAAAAAGCCGTTTATTATGAGTTGTATTGCGGGAGGAATTGGCGGCGGAATACTTGGCGTATTCGGTACGCAAGCTTATATGACAGGTGGACTTGGTATATTTGCGCTTCCAACATTCATTAGTCCGAAAGAAGGGATTACAGCTGGATTTTGGGGCGCGATTATTGCGATGGTTGTCTCTTTAATATTAGGTTTTGTTCTTACTTATTTATTTGGTTTTACTAAAAAGAAAGATTCTACAGAATCAGCTGAAACAATTGATAAAATTGCTGCATCAAACGATGATGAGGCAATTCTGAGTCCATTTCATGGCGCCGTTATGCCACTTCAAAATATTGACGATGCTGCATTTGCATCAGGTGCGTTAGGTGAAGGGGTTGCGATTGAGCCTTCAGAAGGAAAGTTGTTTTCACCAGTTTCAGGTACGATTTCTGCACTTTTCCCGACGAATCATGCAGTAGGAATTACGGCGGATTCAGGTGCTGAAATTTTAATCCATATTGGAATGGATACTGTGAAATTAAATGGCGAATTTTTCTCCTCTCATATTGAACAAGGAGCGAGAGTAGAAAAAGGGCAATTACTTATTGAGTTTAATATAGCTGAAATTCAAAAGGCGGGTTATGTTGTGACAACACCAGTTGTTGTTACAAATTATAATAAATATAGTATTAAAAAAACTGAAGTAGAAAAGATTCAAGCTGGAGATTCCTTACTAGAGTTAGGAGTTAAATAGTAGTTACATTTCATACAGGTTCACACGAAGAAAGGTATTCTTTAAAACTTACAATGCCTTTCCTCGTTAATTCTTATATAAAGGAGTTTTTCTATATGTCTAAAGTTATTTTTCCTAAAGGATTTTTATGGGGTGGAGCAATCGCAGCCAATCAAGTTGAAGGAGCATATTTAGAAGATGGAAAAGGATTGACGGTAGTTGATCTATTGCCAACTGGTGAAAAACGTTGGGATATTATGAAGGGGAATATTCATTCCTTTACACCGGCAGAAGGGGAGTTTTATCCATCACACGAAGCGATTGATTTTTATCATCGTTATAAAGAAGATATCGCGCTGTTTGCAGAAATGGGATTTAAAGCGCTACGTGTATCTATCGCTTGGACACGTATTTTCCCAAATGGTGAAGATGAAAAGCCGAATGAAGCAGGATTACAGTTTTATGATAATTTATTTGATGAACTGTTAAAGCAGGGCATTGAACCAGTCGTTACGATGGCTCATTTTGATGTTCCTATTCATTTAGTAGAAAAGTATGGAAGCTGGAGAAGTAGAAAACTTGTCACTTTCTTTGAGACGTATGCAAAAACGATTTTTAATAGATATAAAGATAAAGTGAAATATTGGATGACATTTAACGAAATTAATATGCTTTTACATTTACCTTTCATGGGTGCAGGGCTAGCATTTAAAGAAGGTGAGAACAAAAAACAAATTCAGTATCAAGCAGCGCATCACCAACTTGTCGCAAGTGCGTTAGCTGTAAAAGCGTGTCATGAAATGATTCCAGACGCAAAAATCGGTTGTATGCTTGCTGCTGGTGCAACGTATCCATACACATGTAATCCAGACGATGTTTTTCGTGCGATGGAACAAGACCGTGAATCATTCTTCTTCATTGATGTACAAGCAAGAGGACAATATCCTGGATACGCAAAACGCTTCTTTAAAGATAACAATGTAACAATTGAAATGGAAAAAGAAGACGAGGAGATTTTAAAAGAGCATACAGTTGATTATATTGGATTTAGCTACTATTCAAGCCGAGCAACAAGTACAGATCCAGAAGTGTTAAAAAGCATAACGAGCGGGAATGTATTCGGTTCTGTTGAAAATCCATATTTGGAAAAATCAGAGTGGGGATGGACGATTGATCCGAAAGGCTTCCGTATTACAGCGAACCAACTTTACGATCGTTACCAAAAACCTTTATTTGTTGTTGAAAATGGTCTCGGTGCAATCGATCAATTAAATGGTGAAGACGAAGTGAATGATGAATACCGTATTGATTACTTGCAAAAACATATGATCGAAATGTCAGAAGCAATTCAAGATGGAGTAGATATTATCGGGTATACAAGCTGGGGCCCAATTGACCTTGTAAGTGCTTCTACTGGAGAAATGAAAAAACGTTATGGATATATATACGTTGATAAAGATAATGAAGGAAAAGGTTCATTAAAAAGATCGAAGAAAAACAGTTTCAATTGGTATAAAGAAGTAATTGAGACGAATGGTGAGAGTTTGGAGTCTTAAGTATGGAAAGGAGACATCTTAAATGATGTCTTCTTTTTTCATTGTAAATAAAGGATAGAGCTATATTTCCCTTTACACGAACATAACGGTATTATATAGTTAAGTTAAGTGAACTTAACTATATAACGAAACGAAATAACAGCATGGAGGAAGAATGCTATGACTAGATCGTATAAAGAAGTAATTAATGAAATGAACCGGGCTTATAATGAATTTTACATTTTACTATTTCAGGAGCTAAAAGATGAGTACGGTCTTACAGGACAGCAAGAGAGCATGCTATTTCATATTAATTTAAATGAAAATACGACAGCGAATCACATTGCGACTACTTTTAATATATCGAAAAGTGCTGTGAGCCAAGTTTTATCGAAATTGGAAAAACAGAAGATGATTTCGAAACAAGTAAACCCTAATAATAAACGGGAGTATTTCCTTACACTTGGTCCAAACGGTAGTAAGTATATAGAGCGGTTGTCTGATTTAGATGATGTATTAATTGAGAAGTACTTTTCGAAAATCGATATACATGCTTTAGAGCAAATGACCGATACGTTAACGAAAATAAATAAAGTTATATTAGAAGAAAAACAGAAGGATCTTGATTCTAATGAGTAAGAACGTAGATGAAGCAATTAGTAGAAAGGAGGAGAAGCATGTTATGAGTTACATACCAAATATGATTACGATAGCAAATTTTGTATGTGGGCTTTTGGCTATTTACGCTGTTTTCGTTCACGATATTTATTTAGGAGCAGTTTTTATTATTACAGGTATGTTATTTGATTTTTTTGATGGTATGGTCGCTCGGAAACTTGATGCTGTTTCGGAAATTGGCGGAGAGTTGGACTCGTTTGCGGATTTAGTTACCTTTGGTGTGGCACCGTCTATTCTTGCATATAGTGTCGCATTGAAAGATTTGCAGTCTATCGGGATGATATGTGCGCTTGCTTACAGTATTTGTGGCATGCTTCGGCTTGCGAGATTTAACACGCAGCAAAGCAAACTCCCGACATTTATCGGAATGCCAATACCATTCGCGGCAATGTGTCTCCTCATTTTATGCTTTTTGAATAATCCAGTTTCCGTGGCGTTTGGCACATGCGTACTCGCTTATTTAATGGTGAGCAAAATCAAATTCCCTCATTTTAAAAAAGATATATCGGAAAGCTTGAAGTTCGAAAGATGGGACTAATGAGAAAGGTAAGGAGCATTGCATGATTCGTATGGCATTAAGATCATTTAACATACAAATGTATTGTTTGCTAGGGGTGATGGTATTAGGATGGCTTATGACACCTTTTTCAGCCCAGTTTGTAGGGGGGGGCATTGGCCTTTTAGTGAGTATGTATTGCGCCTGGATTTTAGGAAGGCGTATTGAAAAGTTCGGAGACAGCATTGTGAAAAAAGAAAAAGCGCCGATGCTTGGAATGATAAATCGGTTTGCAGCCGCAATACTCGGCGCGATTATTATGTATGAAATTGAACATCATGATTTCATGTGGACATTTGCTGCTGGAATTATGGTTGGGTATTTCTTAATTATTATTAATTTAGGATATTACAGCATGAAAGATGTGAAGGAATAAAGAGTTGTGTGAATCACTAATTTGGATGACTTACATGTATAAACGTAAAAGCTTTCCTTTATGGAGAGCTTTTTTATTATAAAGAAAAGACACCCTGAGGTGCCTTTCTCCGACTTGAACCATTTTCATTTCATACGAATCTATCCGTATTACCCCTTTGTTATAAATGTAAACACACCCTATAAAACAGAATTGTTTATATACATCAGATTGTTAGTTCATAAAATAAAAGAGATTTGAGATCAGTATCGGAGTAACGCCACATCCCCTATAATGATTGATATGTTACGCCTGTCAAAAGAATCTGCTTTATAGAATATGTCCACAATTTATATTTTACTATATTTAATATTCATTAAGTGTATCTTTTCACTAATATGTATAATTACATAAAGTTTACGGGGAAAAGAGAGTATACTTTAATATTGTGTAATAAAGATAAAGGCCACCTACGGAAATAGGGGGCCTTTTAACGTAAAAAGAAAAGACACCCATATATGAGTGTCTTTTCCGATAGTTTTTTAGCAGAAGCAAGAAGCTCCAACGATGATTAATAAAATAAATAATACAACTAATAAAGCAAAGCCTCCAGAAAATCCACAGCCGCCACAACTACCACCAAATCCCATAATAGTTCCTCCTTTTAATAAGAGGGGAAAACAAAAGGTCACTCATGCATTTTAACGGATTCAAATTACTTTATGTTTTTTACGCAATAATTGAGCAGGTCCTTTTGAAAATAAAAAAAGACACTCTAAGGTAACTTTGTCCAACTTGAACTACTTTCATTTTAATAATATCGTTGTAAGTTTAAAAACTATAGAGATTTTTCCTGTGGGCTTTGTAAGTAGTTTTTACGAGATTATGAGTGTTTTTTATTTTGTATTTCAATTAATTCATCTTTAGTCATTTGTATATAATGTTCTTTTTCTGTTAGTTCAAATATAAATAATGCTTTTTTCATGTTATTCACAACATCTTCTTCATCATGTTGTTTAATCTTTAATAAATACTGACCTTTTAAATAGAATAGTTCACCTAATAGGTATAAAGTGTTTAGATTAATAGCTAATTTGATGCCCTTATCAAGGTGTTTTATTGCTTCTTCATGTTGATAGGTGAAGTCTAAACATTTTGCTAAATTTAAAATAATTTTTAATTTAATTTCTTTATCTCTAGGAAAATCTAACTTATTAAAATTAGTTAAACATTTTTTTAACATATTAATACTTTTTTCGTATTCTTTGTTTTCCGCATACAATATAGCAGTTGATTGCATAATATCTATTTCTCTTTCTGATAAACAATCAACATTGGTTAAAGTTAGTTTTAATGCATTATTAAGAAGAGTTAAAGCCGCTTTTGTTGAGTTATTCACACGATATATAGCAATTGCTTCATACCATATTAGAAATTGTTTATCTTCTGTTAATTGGAAATTGTTTTCGTTTTTCTCTTTTTTTACTATTTCATAAAGTTCTTTATATTGTTTTTGCTTTACACAATCTCTCATTACATATTTTACATTTTTTACGTATTTTAATTTTTTGTTTTGAGTTAGTGCAAATATATTATTTGGATCAACACCAAGTCTTTCTGATAATTGATATAACAATATGCTAGATGGATAAATCATACCTTTTTCTATCTTGCTAATTTGACTTTGTGAACATATGCCATGACATAATTCGGATTGTGATATATTTTTTTTAATTCGAAGTTCTTTAATGGTAATACCCAAATCACAAAATTCCATTTTTCCCCCTACTATTTAGCGCTTTATTAGTATAATAATATTCTCCATCCTTAATGTAATGTAAAATTAATATAGTTGCAATTATTGTTTTTTAAGGCCTTTTTATAAAATTTCATTATAAAAGGCTCCTTCTTCCGAATCGAACCATCATGCATAAGTATAAAATTACATAAAACCCACCTACGGAAATAGATGGGCCTTACTATTAGGTGTTACTCCTTCATTGTACAGAAGGGAATTTGCTAGCATATCCTTAAAGTTCTTACATTGAGAAATAAAGAAAAGACACCCTGAGGTGCCTTTCTTCGACTTGAACCATCTTAATTTTAATAATATTGGGATTCTCATCCCAATATTATTTTACCATGTTAAGTTATTTTATTCATTGAGAAATATGTTTCAAATATATATTTTATTGGGATTTTTTTATATAAGAGGCTATATTTAAACTATATGTAAGTTTTTTAATAATAATATCTTATGAAATTCTGTTTCTCTCCTTTAAATGTAACAATTTATGAGTATAAGAATATTTTTCAACTTTTAATATAATGTAAAATTAGTATGGAACTTATTTTATGAAAAAACGTTAACCGAAAGAGAGTTTGAATTGGCTATTTGAAGAAATTAATAATATCATGTGTGTTGGCTACATTCTGTCTAAATATGGTAGGATGTTCTAATAGTATGGGTACACTAAGGGATAAGTCTAAAAATTCAACAACTGTGAAGTGTGAACGTATCAACAAAGCGTGGTACAAACATATGTAATAGTTTAAAGAAATTTGAAACGGTTGATGTTAAAGGGCATAAGGAAAAATTAATTAGGCCGATAGTAGATGCTGATAATTGGAATAATGATAGTACTTAGAAATCCAATGAAAGCTTTTCTATTCATATTGTTTATTCCTCTCTTTTGTTGATCTACATAGTAAAAGCACTCATCTGAGTGCTATCACTTACTTCACTACTTTGTTCATAATCCCCTTATAAAGGTAATGTGAACTTTAAAAATGTTTATTGTAGATTTTTTGTTTTCATCTGTTCTTCATAAACAAACTTAGCTGTCATAAAATCGTTAGGAAAATCTTTTAATGCGTTTTTCATCATGTTCAATTCTTCTTGTGATTTTATTTCAATGCCATATAAGAAATCGTACGCTTTCGTTTGCTCACTAGCAACAAAGTTTTGAGTCATGTAATCATCTTTGAAGTATTGCTTCGCTTTTTCCTTCACTGGATTTGCAAATGAACCTGTAGATTGTTGTTGTTTAACTTCTTCTTTCTTTTCCGGTTGAGCAGCAGGTTGTTGCGTTTCGCGCTTTTATTCTTCTTTTTTAGGTTGTTCTTTCTTTGCTAATTCTTCTTTTAATCTTTTCACTTCAGCATCTAGCGTTTTATTTTGCGTTTCCAATAGTGATATATCCCCTTTTAATTTATCCCGCTATTTGTGGGGCTGCCCGTAAACGCCCGATTGGTGAAGGCTAATAATCAGTGGGGATGAACAAAACCCCCACTGATTAAAGTTTCACTTTATCAATCTCTTTAGATTTATCATCAGTTTCTTTATAAACGATATCTAATAGTATGTTGATCTTTCACATGAAAATTTAGAGCTAATACCATTCCTGTTATGATTAGCAAAATGAAGATACAGTTGATACTCCAAATACAGCCAACGGTCGTAGAAATGGTCTTTTAACATATTAATCCCCCCCTCAAGTATGGAACGATATACTAGAGGGGGGATGGGTGATTACAATCATGCTATTAATAAGAACCCCATAAATGATAAACCATTCCACTAACAAAAAACACTAATCCTAAAACCAAAACAATTATAGCAAGTATTCCATTTTGATTATGCTCCATAAAGTAGCTCCTTTGAGATTTATTTTTAACCCGCATTAACTGCCTGTAAAAGCCTGATTAAAGTTTCACTTTATATACAAAAAAGCCTTTAGTCGTAATTATGGCTAAAGGCTTTGAGCATTATACTTTTTAGTTTGGAAAATCTTATAAGAAGAATAACCTGTATGTTATATAGAGAAGAATTTATAATATTTTTATCAAATTTGGAACTGTAATGTACTAGCTTGATAATGAAGCTGGACTATTGGAATTGAAAAATTTTAGTTTTATTATAACTAATAGAAAGGAAAGTAGTGTGAATAGAAATCCACTCCAAATAAGCTGGTGAATACCTAAGTTTGAAATGAACCAGCCTCCAATAGTTGTTCCTAAAGTAATTCCGAGATTTGAGAATGAAACGAATAGGCTATTACCAAATTCAGGTGCTTCTTTTGCTTCACTTATTAACCATGTTTGACCAACAATTAATCCGCCAGCATGCACGATTCCCCAAATGAATACTATAAAAATCATTGGAACAAGGTAGGAACCTAAATAATAAACTAATATGTAAACGATAGAATATAAAATAGGGAAGGATAGTACTGTATTTACTATACTTTTTTGCAGGAGACTACCAAATAAATGATTACCTAAAATCATAACTATACCAAATATGAATAGCATAATACTGATGAGAGATCCATTCATGGAAGTTACTGTTGCAAGGTATTCAGCGAAGTAGCTGTATACGGAAAACATGGCTGCAAAAAGGAATGTGACGGTTAAAATATTTAACCATAATCCTGGTTTGCCGAGTATACGAATTTGTTTGCCGAAAGAAATTTTTTCTGTAACAGGCATAGAAGGAAGGTAGATTAGTATTCCAATGAATGCAAGAGTGTTAACGAATGCTCCGAATAAGAAAGCAATTTCTAGTGAAAATTGGTCTGCAAGGTAAGAGGTTAATGGTACGCCTAGAGCAAAACCAACTGTAATTCCCATGAAAACTTTTGTAACGGCTTGACCACTCTTCTCAGGAGGGACAAGTTTAGCAGCTGTTACAAGAGCGATTGAAAAGAAGAGTGGATGAAGCGCTGCCGGTAAAATACGAAAAATAAGCATGATTTCAAATTGTGTTGTATAAGCGTAGATTAAATTTGAAATAACAAATATGAAAATTGCTGTTAATAAAATTATTTTGCGATTAATCCCAGAGACGAGCAAAATTAAAAACGGACCAGAAATAGCAACAACTAGTGCGAATATACTTACTAAAAATCCTGCTTGTGCAGTTGAAATGCCGAATTTCTGAGTGATTTGTGGTAATACACCGACAATACCCATTTCGGTAGTAATAATTCCGAACACACCTATTGCGAGTGTCAGAATAAGTAAAGGATTTACTTTTTTCATTTATAAAACTCTCCATTCGTACTAGTATTTTGAAAGTAAATTCATTAACAAAGAAGCATTATTGCAAGCATGATTGGATGTCAATATTATTAGGACTATGTAATTTGAAATACAATAACAGATATCTAAATAATTAGATATGATGTGTTAAAAAAATTTCTCCTTTCCATGTTTCTTGCTTTTATAGGTAGTGCAATTTTATAAAAAAGCAGAATGTGTGAAGGCTAATAATCAATTGGTATGCTAATTGATTATTAGCTTTCACTTTATAATTCGTTTTGGACGTATTCAGAAAACTCTTGTATTGTTTTTTCATTTCGACGATAGTAAGTCCATTTTCCAATTCGGTCAGAGTCTAGTAGTCCTGCCTTTTTCATAGTTAATAAATAACTAGAAATAACCGATTGGGCTAAACCAGTTTTAAGCTGGATATCTCCTACACATACTCCAACTTGAAAGTTAAGGCCTTGCTCTAGATAAGGTTTTTCATCGAAATAGTTTTCTGGATTTTTCAACCATGATAAAATTTGACATCTTGTTTCATTTGACAATGCTTTATAAATTAATAAAGGTTCCATAAGGAAATTATATCTACTTTTACAGATTTGTAAATGGGTTTTGGTGATTTTAAGGGAAGAAGGTATAGTTGATCCCTTTGAATAGGCATAAGGTGTTCTTGATCTGTACTCTTTGTAAAGGACATTCTAAAAAAAGTTAGGTAACCTAAAAAAGATGATTTCTGTATGCGAACAGGAGTCATCTTCTTTAAATTCTATTGATAGCAAGAGTGATTATAGTACGTCATATATTTCTTAATTTCATGTTTTAACTGAACAAACGATTCACATGATTTTATATATGTTTCATCGATTAAAGTACTACGAGGATTACGTGCAAAAATGATAATCTTGTTACGTTCAAGCATGTTGTTGCCTAGCTATCAATGGCGGATTCCTAAGAAGAGTAATAATAAAACTCAACTGAAGATTTAAGAAAAATTTTATGTTTCCCCCACTTTTTATTTTAGAAGTTTTTCCTATCCTATAAATGAGTTACATCATGAAGGAGACTAAAAACGACAAAGTCATAGATGAAAATGTAAAGTTAGGGGATTCTGCATGCATACAGAAGTTTTGATGAGTTATTTGTATACTTATTTCTTTACTGTTATTTTTTGTATTGTATTTCAAATTGGATTTTATTTTAAAACGAAAAGAACTATATCTATTTGGCATTTTCTATGGGTGTATGTTTTTCTGTTTTACCTTTCGCTAGTGTATGGGGTGACGCAGATCGCGACAGTATGGGATATAAGTAGAAATGAAACGTGGATTCGTGTAAGTCAAATTAACTTGACTTTATTTGATACTGCAGGTAGTACTGCATACCTTTTGAACATTGTACTGTTTATGCCGTTAGGTTTTTTATTACCGACTATTTGGCCGCAGTTTAGAAAAATGAAAAATACTATATATGCGGGATTCTTTTTTTCACTTGCAATTGAGTTAAGTCAATTACTAAATAGTAGAATTACAGATATTGATGATGTATTTACGAATACTCTCGGGGCGATTATTGGGTATGTATTATATAGAGTTTTATTTAAACTGATAGATAAAAGAGAGGGGAAAAAGCTTGATACTAACACTTCTCTAGCTATACAATACGAAGCTGTTTTTTATTTGGTTTTCTCACTTGTAGGTGTGATGTTAATTTATTATCCTGGAGACCTGTAATCTTCCAATGAGATGATTACGAATTTATTTTTAACGCTCGTGCGATATTTCAATTTGTAAAAAAAGCCTTTAACTGGTTATAGCTAAAGGCTTTTCTCATCATAATTTTAGTTACCAATTACCCACTCCAACATCCGCATTCAACCACTTCACCCAATCCAAATCCTCTACCTTAAGCAAACTGAGCGAAACACCTTTCATATCTAAAGAAGTTAGAAGGGTACCGACTTTTACGAACTTCACATGTAATCCCTCCAGCTCACATAAACGGCGAATATCATTTGCGAAAATGTATTGTTCCATTAATGGTGTGGCACCGAGTCCATTAATGAGAATAGCGAAGTTGTCGCCTTTTCTCCAGCGATAAATGCTTTTTAGTTTGTTCATTAGTTCGATTGCTAATATTTCAGAAGAGGATAGTGCTTCTTTACGGTATCCTTTCTCTCCGTGAATGCCGACGCCGTAAAAGACTTCATCGTCGTTTAATGTGAATGAAGCTTTTCCTTTCACTGGATCGTTTGCAGGTGAAAGTGCGACTCCCAATGTGTGTAAGTTTTCGGTGATAGAGCGGCCAAGTGTTGTTAGTTCTTCTAAAGAATGTCCGCTCTCAGCAGCCGCACCAAGTATTTTTTGAACGAAAACAGTGCCAGCGACGCCGCGTCTTCTTTTATTAAAAGAAGCATCATCTTCAATTGAAACGTCGTCATTTACGATGATGTGGTCAATTTGTCTTCCTTCTTTTTTGGCAATTTGCTTCGCCGCTAGAAAATTCTCAACGTCATCTTTAAAGTTTTTAATGATGAATAAAATACTTTTATCCTTTGGTATAAGGTGAGTAGCTGCGACAATTTGTTCTACTGTAGGCGGAGTGAAAATACTGCCATTTACTGCCGCTGTAAGCATTCCTTTTCCTACATAACCAATATCAGCAGGTTCATGTCCGCTACCACCACCGCTTATAATAGCGACGTCTTGCTTCAGTTTGTCGATATCTTTTACATAAATGATGTTGTTTGTTTCGTCGTAATTTAATTTGTCGTTATGTTCAAAATAAAAGCCATGCAGCATATCTTGAACGATATGTTGTACATCATTCATAATCTTTTTCATTGCTTTTGCCACCCTTTAATTACTTTGCTGATTGCTCCAGTAATAGTAGTAATTGATTGTTGATCATATTTTTCATGAGAGAAGACATAATGGAAGGATCTACTTCGCATTTGCTTTCAATCCAATCCTTTATCGTTCCAACGAAGCCGTGACTATAAAAGGAGGCAATCGTATTTTTTGTCTCGTCAGAAAGGCTGAATCCACAGCTCACGGATAGTTCATCAATAATCTTCATATATAAGTTTTTCGTATGCTCAAATAAATAGTGATTAAACGAGTTTTGTTCAATGACTTTAAAAGCATTTCGGTAAAATTTTTGATTTTCATAAAAGTAATCAAATAATAAATCGAAAATGTTTTCCCACGTTTCATAGTCGAGAAAGTCGATAATGTTTTCTTTCGTTTCTTCTCTATAAATCCAGCTTAATAGTTCAAATTTATCTTTAAAATGATAATAAAAAGTTTGTCTACGCATTTGACAGTGTAACATAATATCGCTTACTGATATTTTATGAAACGACTCTGTTTCCATTAAATATTTCAATGAGTTCGCGATTATCTTTTTAGAAATTATAGAAGAGGTCATCTGAATCATCCCTAGAATGTTATTAATATAAAAATCCTATCTATAAATGAGAGCGGTGTCTTTAGACAGATTGTCCATTTTGTCCGTTTACTATAAAACGCTTTCATTTTAACATGGTTAGTAAGAAGAAGATTTCAAATATATCACAATATATTAAAGGAATTGAGGGAGAATCACAATGAAAAAGATTATAAACAAACCAGAAACATTAGTTATGGAAATGTGTAACGGAATGGTTATGGCTCACCCAGAGCTTGAGCTTTTGAAAAAATATAAAGTAATTAAGAAAAAAGAAATGAATGAAAATAAAGTAACGTTAATTAGTGGCGGCGGTAGTGGTCATGAGCCAGCACATGCAGGACTAGTCGGAAAAGGAATGTTAGATGCGGCAGTGTGCGGAGATGTGTTTGCTTCTCCTTCGCAAATTCAGGTATATCAAGCAATTAAAGAGACAGCTAGTAAAAAAGGTACGTTATTAATTATTAAAAACTACAGCGGCGATATTATGAATTTCAAAAACGGTGCGCATTTAGCCAAGGAAGATGGAATTGAAGTCGATTACGTAAA
Source organism: Bacillus sp. FSL M7-1020 (assembly GCF_038050415.1). NCBI lineage: Bacteria > Bacillati > Bacillota > Bacilli > Caryophanales > Bacillaceae > Bacillus > Bacillus sp. FSL M7-1020. Next base: position 807,361 of record NZ_JBBOTW010000001.1, read on the forward strand.
AGTTGACGATGATATTGCGGTAGAAGATAGTCTGTATACAGTAGGACGCCGCGGCGTTGCGGGCGTTATTCTCGTTCATAAAATTGCCGGCGCAGCAGCGGAAGCAGGTATGGATTTAGGCGCGGTGAAAGCTGTAGCGGAAAAAGCAGCGGCTAACGTGCGTACAATCGGTTTAGCGTTAACGTCTTGTACAGTTCCAGCGAGCGGATCACCTACTTTCACACTTGCGGAAGATGAAATGGAATACGGCGTTGGTATTCACGGCGAACCAGGAATTAAGCGTGAAAAAACGATGTCAGCTGATGAGTTAGCTAAACGTATGACAAATGATTTAATAAAAGATTTAGGAGTAAAAGATGGCGAGGAAATTGCGCTTCTAGTAAATGGTTTTGGTGGTACACCACTGCAAGAACTATACTTATTTAATAACGCAGTTACGAGAGAATTAGCTGCTAGAAACATTAAAATTAATAGAGTATTCGTCGGTAACTATATGACGAGTATTGATATGGCTGGTATGTCTTTAACAGTGATGAAGTTAGATGATGAGCTAAAAACATTACTATCGAAAGAATGTAATACACCAGCGTTTAAAGTAGATGGACCAGTTGAAAGTGTAGAGTACGTGAATGTACTTGAAGAGGCAGAAGAGAAAGAAGTTTCATTTGAAATAGAAACAGCGGAAGAGCACGCTGTGATTAAAGATAATATCATTACATTAAACAACATGATTTATCTCGTTGATAAAATGAGCGACATTATTATTAAAAATGAAGTACCGTTCTGTGAGTTAGATACACATGCAGGTGACGGCGACTTCGGAATGAGTGTTGCGAAAGGATTTAAGCAATTAAAACGTGAGTGGCATTCTATTGTAGAACAAGAAAATGTAACGATCGGATCATTCCTTGACGGTTGTTCCATGATTATTATGGAACATTGCGGCGGCGCATCTGGTCCAATTTGGGGCGGTGCATTCCGCGCAGCTAGTAAAGCAGCAGGCGAGAAGCGTGAGTTAACAGTGAAAGAATTTGCTGAAATGTTGCAAGCAGCACTGCAAGGCATACAATCTATCGGTGAAAGATCGTTCGGTAGAGGTGCAGTAGTTGGTGATAAAACACTTGTTGATGCACTTGCTCCATGTGTGGATTCTTGGTTAGCTAGCGCTTCAAACGAAGTAGACATGAAAACTGCCTTTGAAAAAGGTGCAGAAGCAGCCGTTAAAGGAGCAGAGTACACGAAAGAAATCGTAGCTCGCATGGGCCGCGCCGGTACAGTTGGTGAAAGAAGTTTAGGCTATCCAGATGCAGGTGCACATGCGCTTGGAGTTATCTTTACGGAGATTGCGGGTAGTTTGAAATAGGAATTAGAAGATCCCCTCTGCCTTAAGGTGGAGGGGATCTTTATTTATAATCATCATTCTTCCAGTGAAAAATTTTATTTGTTAGCCAATCTAGAAGCTGCTTCTTCAACTTCTTTATACGCATTTTGTAATACTTCATTTGGATCTAGTACTGCTGTTCCTTGTGCACGAACGATTTGATAATCTTCAATACCAAAGAAATTAAACATTGCTTTTAAATATTTATGAGAGTATTCCACTTCTGTATACCAATCATCATTTGTATAGATCCCGCCACTTGCTTGTATAACAAGCATTCTTCTTCCATCTTTAAGTAATCCAACTGATCCAGTTTCAGTATATTTAAATGTTTCACGTGCAATCATGATATTGTCCATGTAATCTTTTAACTTTGATGGAATATTAAAGTTGTGCAAAGGTAATACGATAACATACGTATTTGCACTTTTAAATTGTTGTAAAATCTCGGACATACGCTCTGTTACTTTTTGTTCTTCATCAGTTAACTTTTGTCCATTTCCTTGCTTTTCCCATGCGCTTAAAACAGTTTTATCTATCATTGGTACTACATCATCGTATAAATTAATCTGTTCAATCGTTTCATTATGAGGAATTAATTCTTTATAAGATACTAAAAAGTGGTTAAGAACCTTAATGCTGACTGATGATGGATCATCCACTTTCGGATGTGCGTTTATGATAAGTGTTTTGTTCATTTGTATTTCCCCTTTTTAAAAGTTTTTACGTTTTAATTGCCGACTAAGTTAATCGTCGATTAACTTAGTCTTTAATATAAGCTCTGAAATTATTTTTGTCAAATGAAATACATACTATTCTAAAAGAGCCTTTTTTTATTTGACTAAAATTCTAAATGGTCCTAAGATACAATTTGATAACCCTTAAAATAAAAAGCAGGTGATTTGTATATGCAATATAGTGTTGGGGTTGAATATGCCTTGCATTGCCTAGTTTATTTAATTAATACTCCTTCCAAGGAAAGTGTTGGAATAAAGGATTTGGCAGAGTTTCAAGGACTTTCTGAAACATTTCTTTCAAAAGTTTTCGGTAAATTATCTAAAGCTGGCATTGTGAATTCTGTCCCAGGTGTAAAGGGAGGGTATAGGTTAGCTAAGTCTCCAGAAGATATCTCTTTTTGGGATGTAATAGAAGCTGTCGAAGGTCCAAAACCTATTTTTCAATGTAAAAATATTGTGCAGAATGGCCTACTATATCGAGACGAGGCTTGTAATTCTTGTGAACCTAGCAATTCTTCTTGTACAATTAACTTAGTAATGCTTGAAGCAGAAGAACACATGCGTGAGTTTCTTCGTAAAAAGACTCTTGCATGGTTAGATAAAGAACTTGATATTGTTTTACCTGAAAAGATAAGGGGAGATACTCGTGAATACTTCAAACAAAAAAACTCTAACTAAATCGCCATGACGAATTAGTTAGAGTTTTTTTGTTTTTTAACATGAATGCCATCATGTGAGTTCCTAAAAATATGGAATTCACGTTGCTTAATTATATTTTTTAATCTTCGTGATCGATTTCTATTGTGCCTGTTCTAGCGCTAACTTTTAAAACATTCAATAGATTATCAGGTGTCTTGATTTCCACTTCATATTCGAATTGAGATTGTGTTAAGTTGTCATCTTCTAATTCAAATTCTTTTTTCACATGAATAATTTCTCCATTTGTTTGTGCTAAAGCAATTTCACGAACTTGTTTTTCTGTGTAGTTGTCATTCTTTTTTGCATAATTGTAACCCATACCAAAATATCCACCAACAATAGCAATACCAATTACTAAAGTAGCAATTACACTTATCATTATTTTCTTTTTATGTTTTAACATTTTCATTCACTCCTTAATGATTAATCATCTATTCCAAATCTTGCTTCAAGTGCATTTTCTGCTTGCTCTAATTGATCTTCTAGTATATCTTGTTCTCTTTCTTGTGTTTGATATTGTTCAACAGTTATCGTTCCAGCGCGATAATCTGCTTCTAGCTGATTATCAGATAAATCTATTTTGTCATCTAATTGGTCAATTTCTTTTTTTGCTGCTAAGTACGTATTTAAGTCCTCTTCTTTTGTTCCAACTGGTTTTGTGTTATGTGCCTTTTCTATAATAGATGAGACTTCATTTTTGAAATCTTGTATTTGCTTCGTATCATTCGTAGCAGGCTCTGTTTTGTTTGGTTCTTTTTGTAGTTGAGCAACTTCTTTTTGTAATTTATCATTTTCCGTTTTCAGTTGTTGTACTTCTGTATTGTTATCAGATTGAGTAGAACAAGCTGTTAAGAATAAACAAGACATTGCTCCAATTATCATCCAGTTTCTCATTATGTTTTCCTCCCTTTAATTGAGCACCTTATCCTTGCCTTTATATTACTGAACAAACATTAAAGGAAGATTAATGTGCCAAAAAATAAAATGATATAATTAAATCGTTTCTAATCTTTCTTTAATGTTTTGGAACTATAGTGATATATATAATAAGAAAAAAGGAGGATGCTAATGCGAGTTCTTATTGTCGAAGATGAACAAGACTTACAAAATATATTAGTAAAACGATTAAATGCAGAATATTATAGTGTCGATGGATGTGGGAATGGAGCAGATGCCTTGGATTATATAAGCATGGCTACTTATGACTTGATTGTGCTTGATATTATGATTCCCCGAATAGATGGGTTACAAGTGTTACAAAGATTACGCGCAGACAATAATACAACTCCTGTCTTGCTTCTTACAGCTAAAGATACAATTGATGATCGCGTAAAAGGACTCGACTTAGGTGCGGATGATTATTTAGTAAAGCCATTTGCTTTTGATGAACTATTAGCAAGAATTCGAGTGTTGATGCGAAGAAAAACAGGGAATACCTCTAATGTGTTTGAAATTGCTGATCTAGTGGTGGATTGCAATATGCATAAAGTAACAAGGGGAGAGCAGGTTATTAATCTTTCCAGTAAAGAATTTGCTATTTTAGAATATATGATTCGTAATAAAGAAGTTGTGTTGACACGAGATAAAATTGAGCAACATGTGTGGAATTACGACTATGAAGGTGGCTCAAATATTATTGATGTTTACGTCCGATACCTTCGTAAAAAAATTGATAGCCAGTTTGAAACGAAGTTAATTCATACAGTACGAGGCACTGGTTACGTATTGCGAGTAGAGTCATGAAAAAACTATCAATAAAAATGAGAGTAACCCTTTGGTATACGGGGTTAATTGTAATTATTATGGCACTCGTGTTAGCTTTTATTTTAGCTTCTTCAGATAAAGTTGTGCTTTTTAATATGAAAAATCAATTAAAGAGCACAGTAAAAGAAAGCATGGAAGATATCAAATATAAGCATGGGCAGTTAAAGATTGACGATGAGTTTGAAACTTTAGAAGATGGAGTAAATCTCCTCATTTATAGTAAGCAAGGTGAGCTACTGGCAGGAAATAGTCCAACAAGCTTTAATAAAAAGATATCGCTTAAATCCGATGAAATACAAACCATTAAAAATGGTAATAAAGAATGGATCGTATATGATTTTCTCCATAACGTAGGCGGCGATGAGCAAGTCTGGGTTCGTGGAATAATGACGATGAACCAATTATCATCAACGATGAATACGCTTATCGTGGTAACACTCATCTCTTTCCCATTACTTATTCTCATTGCGGCAGTGGGAGGATATTTTATTACGCAAAGAGCGTTTCGACCTGTGAAACAAATGAGTGATTCAGCTAGTGAAATTGGTGATGGTAAAGACCTTTCGAAGAGGATTAATTTACAAGGTTCATCGAAAGACGAAATTTATCATTTAGCACAAACCTTTGACAACATGTTTGAGCGATTGGAGAAATCATTTGAAAGTGAAAAACAATTTACATCTGATGCATCTCATGAATTAAGAACGCCAACATCTGTGATTATTTCGCAATGCGAATACGCCTTATCGCAGAGGAATAATCCGAAAGAAATGGAAGAATCTTTAGAAGTAATTTTAAGGCAATCACGTAAAATGTCCTCGTTAATCTCGCAACTTTTATTATTAGCACGAGTTGATCAAGGAAAGCATGATACTTTTCAATTTGAATGTATCAATATGAGTGAATTAACGGAAATCGTTGTAGAAGAGCTTTCATTAATGGTTCAAGAAGCCTCGATTGATATAACAACAAATATAGAGGAAGACCTGTTTATTAAAGCAGATCAAACATTGATGATGCGTTTATTAATGAATTTATTAACGAATGCGATTGCTTATGGTAAAGAGAATGGTAGTGTGAATATACAACTATGCCGTGATGGAACGAACATAATAGGTAAAGTCTCCGATAATGGCATAGGCATCAGCGAGCAACATATTACGAAAATATGGGAACGCTTCTATCGAGTTGATGCAGCACGAACATCTTCAAACATGGGAAACACAGGTTTAGGATTGTCGATGGTAAAATGGATTGTCGAACTACATGGAGGAGAAATTACCGTTGAAAGTAAATTAGGGGAAGGCAGTACTTTTACATTTAAACTACCAATTGAAAAACGAGCATAATGTATGCTCGTTTGTAGCTTTAGAATAAAGATGGATTTAAAAGCTCTCTTTAATCTTTATTTAAAAGTAAATGAAAGTAAATCGATTTAGTTATAAATTATGTTTTCAACATGATACAATACATTCCTTTTTAGTATGAAATTGAAACAACAAGAACAGATGATTAGTCTGTTTCTAACATCATAGATTTATATTTTCGAACGTGTTGCGCAAATGATTTCGGTGCGGAGTTCAAGGTTAAATGGGCTGAAGTTAATAAGTAGTCTGCTATATGTTGTCTATTAATTAGGAAAAGGGCACTCCATTGAGGGAGTGCCCTTTTCCTAATTAATGATGGTAACAGATAAAAAACTCTTTGTATTACCAGGAGTCACCGTGGCTTGATTGCATGTACATAATTGTACTAGATTTAGTCGAATCAACTTGTTTCTTAGAATCTGATTGTGAAGGGAATGCTAATCCAATAGATAATGCAACTGAAAGTGATAAACCTAAAATCGTTCCAAAAAGTTTTTTCATTATTTTAACGCTCCTTTTTCAAAAGTTTTTTCTTTAGCTTGATGACTAATATAAAAGTATTTACTAGCTTTTACAGTGTCGCTTTCTTCGTAAAACTTGATTGCTAATTTTTCAGTGTATTCTTGTGTGTAAGTATAGAGTTGTTGTGTGTCGAAAAATGAGATAGCTTCCAAAGATAATTCTTCGAGAATAGCAGCCGAAACACCTTTATTTATACAATCTAAAAGTTTGAAATGATATAGGTATTCTTTATTGTCTAGCTTCTCACAAATTGATAATCCTCGTTCGATTAACTCGGCCGACTGTTCAAGTTCCCCAATCTTTAAATGTTCTCTAGCCTTAAGAAAAATGGCCCTAAAATGCTCTGGAGTTTTAGTTGTTACTTCTGATAAGTGTCGAATTGCTAAAGCGGATAAGTTTTGGCTACTATATAAAAAACCTAAATTATTGCGGACTCTTAATATTAGGGAATCCTCATTATTTTTACGTAAAATATCTATTGCAGAATTAAATTTTTCTTCTGCTACAGGGAATTGTTTTATATTAATACATGCTAAACCGTATAAGTTCTCACAAGCGGCAACATTATTTTCATAGCCATTATGTTTAGAGAAGATTTCTTTAGCTTTAGTCACATGTTGAATTCCTAATAGAGGTTGATAGGTATGAAGATAGAAGTTAGCAAAACGATAGCTAAACTCGGCTATTTCAAGATCGTCATGAATATGTTGTAATAGTGTTTCGGCTTTTTCGTAGTATTCCCAGGCTTCATTGTTGTTGGAAATTAGTGTGGCATGAATCCCTTTGAAAAAGTGATAATAATAAGACAACGATTCATTTTTTGGTATATCCAGTGAATCAATTGCCTGGAAGCTTGTGGGTGTGATGCTTAAATGATCGAGCAAAACTTTAAAGCGAAAAGTAAGAAGTGAGTAATGGAATAGTAAATTTGGATCTTCATTAATACTTTTTATGTGTGTATCAATCTCTGTTTTTAAATGTTTTGCTTCTTTTAGGTGCTGGGCACGTATCTCTTGATACCAATTATTTAAAAGTTGTGTGATTATATCTTTTGGTTTTAGATGACTTACCATAATTCTCCTCGCTTTCTACTATATTTATTTGTATATTGATATGTATATACTAGCAAGAAATTAAGTGTGTTAGAGTGATAGATAGCAAGAAAAAACTTTTTCAATAATTTTCTGATAATTTAAAAGGTAATTAGAATATAAATAAGATTCCTTAGATGGTGATCATTTATTTATTGCCAAAAAATAAGTGCATCGAGCAAGTATGACTATTGTACTTAAAACAAATAACAGCCTGTTTGTATGTTGTATTTCCTTAGTATTGTAAATAAGCATTTTACTCCATCGCTATCCATTTGAAAGAACAAGTGATCCCACTTTATGGTTATATGCAAAACTTAAAAAACATAAATAAGCAGAACCTTTGTATTTTGCTATCTTACGTATTTCATCCTGCACAAAAAATATTTCTCAACATTTTGTCCGTTTAAAAAGATTGAATATTCGTATTATAACGAATATTATGTTGTTATCGACAAAAAAACGATAATTTGCAGACACTGGGGAGGAAATGCATTGAAAAAGGATAAGAAGTTAAAACCATTATCAGTTTTAGCAACAGCGGCAGTACTAAGTAGTAGTTTTGCTTTTGGAAGTCATGCAGCGTATGCTGATACGCCATCATCTCTACCGATAGATGAGCATTTAATACCGGAGGAGCGTTTGGCAGAAGCGCTAAAACAACGGGGCGTAATTGATCAATCTGCATCACAAGCGGAGACGTCAAAGGCTGTCGAAAAATATGTTGAGAAAAAGAAAGGGGAAAACCCTGGGAAAGAAGTCTTGACAGGAGATAGTCTTACGCAAGAAGCTTCTGATTTTATGAAAAAAGTAAAAGATTCAAAAATGAAGGAAAATGAACAGGCGCAGCAGCCAGAAGTAGGACCAGTAGCTGGACAAGGTGCAGGATTAAATCCAGGGAAATTAAATGGAAAAGTACCTACTACATCAGCGAAGCAAGCTGAGTACAATGGAGCTGTCCGAAAAGATAAAGTACTTGTTTTACTCGTAGAATTTAGCGATTTTAAGCATAACAATATTGATCAAGAGCCAGGATACATGTATTCTAAGGACTTCAATCGTGAACATTATCAAAAAATGTTATTTGGTGATGAACCGTTTACGTTATTTGATGGATCGAAGATTAACACATTTAAACAATATTATGAAGAACAATCTGGTGGTAGCTACACAGTTGATGGAACTGTAACGGAATGGCTTACTGTTCCAGGAAAAGCTTCAGATTATGGTGCGGATGCTGGAACTGGTCATGATAACAAAGGTCCTTTAGGGCCACGTGATTTTGTGAAAGAAGCATTAAAAGCAGCGGTAGCAAAAGGGATCAATTTAGCAGATTATGACCAATTTGATCAATACGATCAAGATGGTGATGGAAATAAAAACGAGCCAGATGGCATTATTGATCATTTAATGGTTGTACATGCTGGTGTTGGTCAAGAAGCTGGTGGCGGTAAATTGAAAGATGATGCAATTTGGTCTCATCGTTCAAAACTTGGGTCAAAACCATATGCGATTGATGGCACAAAATCTTCTGTTTCAAATTGGGGCGGAAAGATGGCTGCATACGATTATACAATCGAGCCTGAAGATGGAGCGGTTGGTGTGTTTGCGCATGAGTATGGTCATGATTTAGGCTTACCAGATGAGTACGATACGAAGTACTCAGGACAAGGTGAACCTGTTGAGTCTTGGTCTATTATGAGTGGCGGTAGCTGGGCTGGAAAAATTGCAGGAACAGAGCCAACAAGTTTCTCACCACAAAATAAAGAGTTTTTCCAAAAGAATATGAAGGGCAATTGGGCGAATATCGTTGAGGTAGATTACGATAAACTTCGCACGGGAGTCGGTGTTGCAACATATTTAGATCAAAGTGTTACAAAATCAAAACGACCAGGAATCGTTCGTGTTAACTTGCCGGACAAAGATATTAAAAATATCGAATCGGCATTTGGTAAGAAGTTTTACTACAGCACAAAAGGAAATGACATTCATACAACACTTGAGACACCAGTATTTGACTTAACAAATGCAACGGATGCTAAGTTTGATTATAAGGCATTCTACGAACTGGAAGCGAAGTATGATTTCCTTGACGTATATGCGATTGCAGAAGATGGAACGAAGACACGCATTGATAGAATGGGCGAAAAAGATGTAAAAGGCGGCGTGGATACAACTGATGGTAAGTGGGTTGATAAATCATACGATTTAAGCCAATTCAAAGGGAAAAAAGTAAAACTGCAATTTGAGTATTTAACAGATATTGCAGTAGCTTATAAAGGATTTGCATTAGATAATGCTGCATTAACTGTAAATGGAAAAGTTGTTTTCTCAGATGATGCAGAAGGCCAACCAGCAATGACACTAAAAGGATTTACGGTGTCTAACGGATTTGAACAGAAGAAACATAACTACTATGTAGAGTGGAGAAATTACGCTGGTTCTGACACGGCTTTACAACATGCGCGTGGTCCAGTATTTAATACAGGAATGGTTGTATGGTATGCGGATCAAAGCTTTACAGATAACTGGGTAGGGGTTCATCCAGGTGAAGGATTCTTAGGAGTAGTAGATTCTCATCCAGAGGCAATCGTAGGGACATTAAATGGACAACCGACTGTGAAGAGCAGTACGCGTTATCAAATTGCTGATGCTGCATTCTCATTCGATCAAACACCAGCATGGAGAGTAGATTCGCCAACTCGCGGTATCTTTGACTATAAAGGATTACCAGGTGTTGCGAAATTTGATGATTCTAAGCAGTATATCAACAGCGTGATTCCAGATGCAGGACGTAAGTTGCCGAAACTAGGATTAAAGTTTGAAGTAGTAGGCCAAGCAGAAGACAAGTCTGCAGGTGCAGTTTGGATTCATCGATAAAATAAGGTGAAGTGAAGAGGAGCTGTCTCATAAGTTGGTGAAACCGACTTATGGACAGCTCTTTTTTTTATTGTAGAAAAGGGACCTTTTAGGAACTAGTTCATGGAAAAGAATGATATAAAATTTATCCCGCTATTTGCCGGGCAGTAAGGCCCCCACCTCAAAATTCAGCGGAAGCAAAGAAGTTAGGTGGGGGTCGGGCTGCCTGTAAACGCCCGATTGGTGAAGGCTAATAATCAGTGGGGATGAACAAAACCCCCACTGATTAAAGTTTCACTTTATTTTCAATACGAGTGAACAAACGTAAACTTAAATATTAGAAAATATAGATGAAATTCCGCTATTATACCTTTCAATAAAATAATAATAGCATTATATATTATAAGGAATGCTTGTCCTTAATTGTAAATGAAAGGGGGAAATTGATATGAGTTATGGCTATGGTTATTCTTCTAAAAAATGTTGTAAAAATTACAATGAAACGTTATCAACGGGTGTATTACGTAGACATTCTGCTACTTTATTTCTTACTGTTGATGCTATGAATGTTGATCCAGATGATACTCATAGAGTAACTGTTGAAATGTTTGATTGGTCATCTGGTTCTCCTGTATTGTTACCATTAGTAGATCCTTCTACACGAACATTAGCACCTAATCAATATGTTACTTTTCGTTCGGCAGCTCTTCCTCCAGGACTTTTTGCTTACGAAGTAAGAATAATTCATCCAAATGATAGAGATGTTGTTACGAATGTTTTTGGTCTTAGTGCAATCGTATTTAATCCACAAGAAGGAAATAATGTTTTACAACATGATTTAGCAAAATTAGACCTTAAATAGATTTTATAAAAGTCTAAATATGGAAATGGTTAAGTAAAGGAAGTAGGATGTAAAGCTACTTCCTTTACTTAACATCAACTATATAAAAAAATTTAGTGTCATCATCGGTACATAGGACAGCACGATTTAGCAAATCAATATTAACGATAGTCATATAATTAAAGAGTAAATAACCGTCTCCATAATATATAATTAATATTTCTTCTTCGAATGATAAGGAGCATAACAATAGTATGTATTTCGTTTGCTTGTATAAAGCAAATTGTATAAAGAGAAGAAGGATCTCCTTAAAGGAGATCCTTTTTACGTTTTATCATTTTTAAAGAAATCTTTCATCATTTTAGAGTGTTTCATGTTTAATGTCACAGCTTCTACTTTACCTTTCTTCTCATCTTTAGCGATTGTAATTTGCTCCTTATTATCGATCCAGACAAGAAACTCTTCTTTTGCGTCATCTTTACATGTAACGGTTATAGTAGAATGTGCCGATTGTTTCTTTTTTTGATCTAATGTAATTGTTTTCGAGGTTCCATTTTGAACTGCCGAAACGATAGGTTTTATCATTTCTTCATTGTCTGTTTGAGATTTGGAAATAGTATTATTTGTTGTTTTCAGTATTTCAATGTCTGTAATATTAGCGGAATTTAATTGAAATGTATTTTGTGTATGTTCTTGCTTAACTTGTGAAGCTTTATCTGTAGCCGAGGAGCTTGTACAACCTATTAAAGTGAAAGATAGAGCGGTTAGAGCGCATATAGATATGATTTTTTTCATAGTATCCCTCCTTATGTTTAATTATAACAATTTTCTGTTAATTTAGGTAGTTATTGTAAGGAGAAGATGTTTTAAAGTGGTAAATGATGTTGTTCATTTTCTATTAAAATTAAAATTCACATAACTTTTTTCATATTTTATGTTTAACATTTCGAAAATAGGTGTACTACATATAATATAACAAATAATTCATTTTAAAGGAGGAAGTTAAAGATGGAAACGAAGTATAGTAAACCTTTTGTATATGAATTTATTACGGAGAAAGAGGTCATGAATGCGGCAAATGATCTAGTGAAGAAAGGAATAGAACAAAAAGATATTTACGTGTTAACACATGAGAAAGAGAGGACAGATAGAATCGCAGATAATGCAGACGTGAACACGATTGGAATAAAAGAGGAAGGACTTGGGACAAGCATTATTAATGTCTTTCAAAAAACGGGAGATCAGTTAAGAAATAAGATGCAAGAGTTAGGACTTAATGAGGAAGAAGCTAACTTTTATGAAGAAAAGCTGGATGAAGGGAAAATCTTGTTATTCGTTAAGGATTTAGAAAGAGTCGGTGAATGGCTACAAGAAAGAAGATGCACGTATTCTCTTTAAATTTGTATCCTTTACATCTATAAATCTATTACGAAAAGGAGATTGGAAATATGAGTGAGAGCGGTCTAAAAGAACAAATTACGGGTAAAGTTGAAAAGAAAAAAGGACAAGTAAAAGAAGGGATTGGTGAAGTTACAGAAGATAGAGAGTTGAAAAATGAAGGGAAGTGGGAGAAGACGAAGGGAACTATAAAAGAAAAAGTCGGAAAAGTGAAACAAAAGATAAGTGATGGATTGGATAATAAAGAATAATACATGTTTATCAAGCTTTGGTTACATACCAAAGCTTGATAAATCAAATATAAAAACAATATAGGAGGTTTAATTGTGGGACTTATTATTACGTGTATTGTAGGTGGACTTATTGGTGCGTTAGCTGGAATGATTACGGGGAAAGACTTTCCTTTAGGTATAGTTGGTAATGTAATTGCTGGTTTAATTGGATCTTGGGTAGGTAGTGCGTTATTTGGTCATTGGGGTCCTGAATGGGGAGGCATTTTTGTTCTTCCAGCGTTATTAGGTGCAATCGTCTTTATTTTAATCGTTACATTCTTCTCTAGAATGCTACGGAAAGCGTAAGTATGATAATGAATAGTAATCTTAAGTTTATTATATATAACTATAAAGTGAATGAACTGATAAATATACATAAAAAAGCATCCAATTAAACTAATTTGGATGCTTTTTTAATGTAATCTGCATAGGAATGAGCGGGGGATGAAGGCCCCCGCTCATTGAAATTACACTTTTTATTATGTATTAAATCATCGTTACTTTTTCACAATTATTTATTCTTACGACTTGCCTTGGCTCTATATGAGATAAGTCCTCGCTATTACCTATATCAACTACAATTGTATTTGTTAGTATGTTAATAATGGAACCAACTAACGTTGTAGCATGATCGTGTCGATAAGAAAATTGAACGAAATCTCCCTTTTTAAAGCTGTGCTCTTCCATAGATAGATCCCCCTAAAAATAATGTTTATACATTATACATACACAAATTTATAAGTTTTAAACATTTGATAGTATTTTTTAAGTGTTAAGCCGAGAAAGGTGTGGGGAATTTATTTATAATTAAAATAAAAAATATGTTTAAAACTAATTTTTATGGGTAATTAAATAGTAAAAGTTTGAGATAAGGGGGCGGAAATGATGAATTTGGAAATAAATATTTTGCAAAATGATGTAGGTTATACGGTACAACTTAATGGTGAGATTGATGCGTATACGGCATCAGATTTGAAAAATAAGGTAATGCCTATTACAAGTGAAAAAGAGGTTCATATTGTAGTAGATTTTCATAACGTAGATTATATGGATAGTACTGGTTTAGGTGTTTTTATAGCACTATTAAAAGCAGTTAAGAAAAATGATGGAAAGCTAGAGTTTATCGGTGTATCTAAAAGATTAAAAAGATTATTTGATATTACAGGGTTAACAGAAATATTAAACTTGAATTCGGATTTTGAAAAAGTAGAAAGAAGGTGACTAGGGATGATGGAGAAATTTGAAAAGATAGAAATGAAAATTCCTGCAAAGGCAGAATATGTGGCTATTATTCGTTTAACAATGGCTGGTGTTGCGAACCGAATGGGCTTTGCTTATGACGATATAGAAGATATGAAAATTGCTATTAGTGAAGCATGTACAAATATTGTACAACATGCATATAAAGAAGACGTTGGAGAAATTACAATTGTCTTCGGCCTATATGAAGATCGATTAGAAATTATGGTTGCGGATAATGGGGTTAGCTTTGATTTTAATAACTTAAAAAGGAAAGTTGGTCCGTATGATATTAGTAAACCAGTAGAACATTTGCCGGAAAATGGTTTAGGTTTATATTTAATTAATACGTTAATGGATGATATACAAATTATGCATGATGAGGGCATGACAGTTTTAATGACAAAATATATACAAAGAGAGCAGGTGGAGAATGATGGAAATCCAATCTCAACCTACAACTCTTACTAAAGAAGACGTTATTAAGCTAATTGCAGAATTCCAACAAAACCAATGTAATGAAGCACAGGAAAGGTTAGTTGATCATTATAAAAATCTCGTACATTCCATTGCATATCGCTATTCAAAAGGCGGGCCGATGCATGAGGATATTATACAAGTAGGGATGTTAGGGCTCTTAGGCGCAATAAGAAGGTATGATTATTCGATAGGGAATGCTTTTGAGCCGTTTGCAATACCTACAATAGTAGGCGAAATAAAGAAGTATTTACGTGATAAAACTTGGGGCATTCACGTTCCAAGGCGAATTAAAGATTTAGGCGGGAAAATTAAACTTGCGATAGAGGAGTTAACAGATCACCTGCAACGTTCACCGAAGATAATAGAGATTGCGGATCATTTAGGACTATCCGAAGAGGAAGTGCTAGAAATTATGGAGGCGAAAAATAATTATCGAGTATCTTCCTTAGATGATGTAGTTGAAAATTCATCTGATGGAAGTTCGGTAGCGAGAATTGAATCTGTAGGTGAAGTAGAGCAAGGATATGAACAGACAGAAAGACGTCTCGTTTTAGAGGATATTTTTAACGTATTAAATGAGACAGAAAAGAGTGTTATTCATTATATATTTGGAGAAAATTTAAATCAAAAAGATACAGGGGAACGGTTAGGTATTTCGCAAATGCACGTTTCTCGTATTAAAAGACAAGCGATAAGTAAATTGAAGCAAGCTGCATTTTTAGATACATAAAAATTTTAAATAATTATGTTTAAAACATGAGGAAAGGGGTACTTATTAAGTATAGGAGGAGATATGAAAATGTCACACGATGTGAAAGAACTAATCAAAGGATTGAATGAAGATTTAGCAGGAGAATACTCAGCAATTATTATGTATAACCATAATGCTGCTACAGTTTCTGGTATATATAGACAAGTGTTAAAACCTTTCTTTGAATCTGAAATTAGTGATGAACAAGGACATGCCCTATATTTAGCGGAGAAAATTAAGACGCTAGGTGGTACACCTACTACGATCCCTTTACCAGTGAAACAAGTGGAAGATGTTCGAGAAATGTTAGAATACGCTAGACAATCAGAATATGAAACAATTAAGCGTTATGAAACGAGAAAAGAACAGGCAGCGAAATTAAATATGACAGAGTTAGTTGTAAAACTAGAAGATATGATTGCAGATGAAACAAATCATATGGAAGAATTAGATCGTCTTTTAAATGATAAAGCAATGGTGTTAAATTAAAAGTGGAAATTTACCCCACTTTAATGGGCAGTAAGACCCCCCACCTCAAAATGCAGCGAAAGCAAAGAATTTAGGTGGGGGGTTAACTGCCCATAAAAGTCCGATTGGTTCAACTAATAATCAGTGGGGGATGAAGAAAACCCCCACTGATTAAAGTTTCACTTTATAGAGTGAAAGAACAAATTCCTATTTCTAGGGGTTTGTTCTTTTGTTGTATAAATATGTTTGAGTACGAAATTTTCATTTTGTAACTGAGTATGTAATACTAGAAAAATAGAAAATTATAATAGATTTACATTTTAAATAAGAAAAGGGGAAATAACTTGTGTCCATTTTAATTGTTGATGATAATCCGGTTAACATATTTGTAATTGAGAAAATTTTAAAACAAGCCGGATATCATGATCTTGTATCGCTCAATTCTGCACAAGAGCTCTTCGAATACATACAGTTTGGAAAAGATTCTTCCAGGCATAATGAAATTGACTTAATACTATTAGATATTATGATGCCTGAAATTGATGGACTTGAAGTTTGTAGGCGATTACAAAAAGAGGAGAAGTTTAAAGATATCCCTATTATTTTTGTTACAGCTTTAGAGGATGCAAATAAATTAGCCGAAGCTCTTGATATGGGGGCAATGGATTATATTACGAAACCTATAAATAAAGTTGAACTATTAGCGCGTATGCGTGTAGCATTACGCTTGAAATCGGAATTAAATTGGCATAAAGAACAAGAAGAAAATCTTCGGAATGAACTAGATTTAGCTACACAAGTACAAAGAAACTTATTAAGTAGCCCATTAAGAGAAGATCATATAAAAATTGAAGCAAGTTACTTACCGTCATTCAAACTAGCTGGAGATATGTATTATTGGTACAAAATCGATGAAAATCGCTACGGTATTATATTATTAGATGTGATGGGACATGGTATATCTGCTTCATTAGTTTGTATGTTTATTTCTTCTGTATTACGCGAAACAATTAAATGTTTAATTGATCCAGAACTCGTCATTAAAGAATTAAATAAATATATGACCCTTTTACATAATGACAATGATAATATTCCATATTATTTTACGGCCATATACTTAGTTGTTAATACAGAAGATAGAACGATTGAATATGTGAATGCAGGACATCCTGCTGGATATGTTTTAGTTGATGAAACAAATGTAGTTGAACTGAATCGCGGGAGTTGTGCAGTAGGGTTTTTTGATGAAATAAAGGTAGAAAAGACAGTCATACCTTTTAATAAGAACGCTCAAATATTATTATTTACAGATGGTGTTCTTGAAGCAATTGCAAATGATGAATTTGAGTCTGAAGAGAAATTACGTGCTTTTACAGAAAGAAAATGGGGGGATTTAGAAGAAGAGATAGAAGGGTTTTATAAGGAAGAACAGAAGAAAACACAATCAGATGATATATGTCTCATTATGATAAAAACGAATGCGAAATAAAAAGCGTATGAAATCCAAACAGAGGATTTCATACGCTTTTTATTGTATTTTTTGATAAATTTGTTCACTAGGATTAAATTGGGTATAATGCGGCATTATATTTGAAAAACGAAGAGTTTCTTTATTCCCCAAACATAGGAATCCATTGTGGCCTAAACTTTCATAAAATAGTTGCTGTACTTGATTTTGAAGTTTACTTGTAAAGTAAATTAAAACGTTACGACAAAGTATAATATGAAATTCGTTAAAAGATTGATCAGTTACTAAATTATGCTGTGCAAAAATAATGTTTTGTAAAAGTGATGGATTAAAATAAGCAAAACGATTATCTGTTGAATAATAGTTAGAAAATGCTTGTGTACCGCCAGCTTGTAAATAGTTTTTCGTATAAGTTTGCATTTTATTTAAAGGGAGGATAGCTTGTTTTGCTTTTTCTAACACATTTGTATTCATATCTGTTGCGTAAATAACCGACTTTTCACTTAATCCTTCTTCGTGAAGTAAGATGGACATTGATAATACTTCTTCACCAGTTGCGCATCCAGCATGCCAAATTCTAATTTCAGGATTCTTTTTTAATTCAGGAATTACATGCTCTCTAAGCGCTTTAAAAAAGGCAGGGTTACGGAACATCTCAGTTACATTAATCGAGAAGTCATTTAATAACTGTTCTAAAACCCCTTCCTCGTGAATTACTTTTTCAATTAATTTTGAAATGGTTGGGATATTAGAGAGCTGCATTCGATTACAAATCCTTCTATAAATAGATGTGCGAGCATATTGGCGAAAATCAAATCCTGATAGTTTAAATACCGCTTCTAATAGTAATTCAATTTCTAAGTTCGTGCGCTCATCCGTATCTACTGATGGATCAAAATTATAATACTTATTTTCCACTCCAACTAAACCTCACTTATTTTATTAACCATACACTCATTACCGAATAGAGTTGATGTAGATTTAATGGTTTACTTATATAATCTGAAGCGCCAGCAGATAAACATTTTTCCTTATCATTTGGCATTGCTTTAGCAGTTAATGCGATAATAGGTATTTCATTTAACCCTAAATTCATTCGGATATTTTCCATCGTTTCATAACCGTCCATATTCGGCATCATAATATCCATTAAAATAAGGTCAATATTTGTATTGCTTTTTAGTATTTTTAAACACTCTATGCCGTTTTGGGCAGTAATAATGTTGGCATTTTGTTTTTTTAATGCATTTTGTAAAGCAAATATATTTCGATGATCATCATCGACAATTAAAATGGTTTTCTCTTGGAAGACGTTATTTGTTTCGGTAGTAACGATAGTTTCCTCAATAACTTCAGCAGGAATAACATCTTCTATCGTTGCTGCGACTTCTAAATTGGATACTTGGATTTCATTTAAGCCATTTGGAAGGTTAGGAATATATACCGTGAAAGTACTACCTTCTCCTACATTACTCTCTAATGTAATCCAACCACCTAACAATCTAGCAAACTCTTTACAAATAGATAACCCTAAGCCTGTACCACCATATTTCCTAATTGTTGCTCCATCTGCCTGTTGAAAGGCTTCGAAAATAAGTTGATGCTGTTCTTTAGCGATACCAATACCAGTATCTTTTACTGAAATTGTAATCCAATCTTTACTTATAGACTGCATATCATGACTTAAATTGCTTGTTTCTATCGAATCGAAATGTAAAGAGACAGATCCTTTTTCTGTGAATTTAAATGCATTGGATAATAAGTTTTTAATAATTTGTTCAATCCGTTTTGCATCTGTATAAAACAGGTCAGGAATGGTGTCACTGTCTTCAATAGTAAATTCGACATTTTTTTGTGCAGCGATATGTAAAAAGTTTTGATGCATATTGGCTGCCATGTCACTTATGTTCGTTGCTTCAAAAATGATGTCTAGTTTGCCTGCTTCTACTTTAGATAAATCTAGTATGTCATTAATTAAAGTAAGTAAGTCTTTCCCTGATGAATGAATGACAGTTGCTAGTTCAATTTCATCATCCGATAAATGATTATCATGATTTTCTCTTAACATTTCAGATAATAGTAAAATACTATTTAACGGTGTGCGTAATTCATGTGACATATTTGCTAGGAACTCAGATTTGTATTTTGAGCTGCGTAACAACTCGCTTGCTTTTTCTTCTAATTCTGATTTGGTAATTTGTAAGTCAGCTGTCTTTTGTTCAGCTTCTTCAGTTCTAGACTCTAATTGTTCATTCGTTGTTCGTAATTCTTCAGCTTGCATTTGTAGTTCTTCAGCTTGCGTTTGTAATTCTTCTGATTGAACTTGTAACTCTTCTGTCATTGCTTGTGATTCATGTAAAAGAGTTTGAATTCGCATACGTCCTATAATGCTATGGATTGTTAAACCTAGATTATCAATAGTTTGTTGAATTAAATCTTGATGTAAGTCTGAAATCTCAGTTACACTTACTAACTCCATTACTGCAATTACTTCATCCTCAAATAAGATAGGGATGACTAGTAGATTTTTAGGACGTATTTCTAATACTCCGCTAGTGACATAACGAAACTCTTCGGGTATGTCACTGAGAATAAAACTTTTCTTTTCTAAGGCAGACTGTCCAATGAAACCTTCACCCATTTTAATAGATTGTTTTCCAATATCAGCACCTTGATCGGCGAAAGAAGCTTTTTTCACATAGTAGACAGTTTCTTCATATTCTTCACGTACATAAAATGCACCGCAAGAAGTTTGCGTTTTTTGTATAATTCCACTAAGAATTTTTTTACCTAACATCTCAATAGAAGATACACCTTGATACATTAAAATTAATTCTGCAAGCTCAGTTTGTAACCACTCTCTTTTCGATATTTCATCTAGTAGGTGATTTGTTGTATGAGCAAGATCTTTTATTTCATCATGTGTATTTACATGAATTCTTTCCGTAATTTTTTCTTTAGAAGAAATGGATTTAATAGCTTGAATTACATTTTTAATCGTTTTTGTAATGGAATTCGAAATATAGAGTGAAACGATAATGGAAATACAAGAAAGTAAGAACAATAAACTGTATAACCAAATCTCTAATTTATTATTTTCAATATCTAATTGTGCAGCTCTTTTTTTCGTTAGTTGCTCCTCAGTGCTCCGGAAGTTAGTTAGCTGCGACTGTAATGACTGAATTTGAGTCGTGTCGATTGTTTGTACATTATTACTATTATTATTTGTAATGAGTGGGTGAATCTCTTTATTAATCCAACTAGTAATGTTTTCGTTAATCTGTTTTAATTTTTCTTGCTGAGAGGGGTTATCCTCTAATAGAGCAAAAAGATCTTGATAATGTTTTTCGTAATCTTTTTCCGCGGAGTTAAGGGATTGCACGTAATTTGGGTTATTAGAAATGATAAACCCTTTCGCTTTATTTTCAATTGTTAGAAATTCTTTCTCCACTTGATTCGTTAAATTAAGAACTTTAAAATCGTGATCAATAATAAAATTACGAGATTTTTGTAAACTGGAAATCTCATTGTTTAGCATAATGAAAGAGATAAGTAAGAACAAAATGATAACTAAATAACCAGCCATAATTTTGTAGCGAATACTAAATTTTGCTTTCGAGTTCATTAAAAATTCCTACCTTCAAGGTTATTAAAACTTTTCTATTTTAAAGAATGAAAAACGTAATATATATTATATCAGTTTTCATAAGGCTAAACTAGAAATCCCCCTATTGTATTAGGGGGTTCTTTTTTAAGAGAGGAAATCATTTTGAAATATAAAACTATATATGAAAAGTAACAATCGAGGGAATAGGGGATAACAAAACTTTTAAGAAGGAAAGAGTGTTCTTAAAGCTCTTTTTGCATCTATTCCTTCAAAGATAAATAATACAAGCTCTCTCTTTTTTACAGTAAGGAAAAAGGATACTAGAGTGCTTAAGTTTTTAATAGAAGTAAGTGCTCCGTGTTTACCTATAAATACATTCGTTTGAAATGTTGTCATTAAAGCATAAAAATGATGGATCTGCGTTATTGTAGGTATTTCATTATAAGAAATAGTAGTAGAGTGAATGGCGTTCATTGCAATATTCCTTTCCATATAGTAAGCATAACAATATAAACATACCCGTTTTAAAAAATGTTAAACATATAAATAAGAAAAAATATAAGTATAGTTTTTTACGTTTAGAAAAGGTTAGGAAGGGTATACATATACTACAAAGAGATTGACTGAAGATGAATTGTAAGATGTCTATGTTTAGTAGATTAGTCTATCAAAATATACTTTTACTTTAAATAAAAAGGAGCCTGGTATACATGAATGAAATGATGATTGATATTACGTTTGATTTAATTTACTTGTTAAGTAGTTCGCTTGTAATACTGTTACTATTCGCTTTTTTCGTAAATGGTTATGTTAATAAGAAGATTAGTGTATACAGAAATGAAGAAGGATAAAGATGCATTATAAAAATAAAAGGGCGTATATGTATATAAAAATTTAGGAGGTTAATAGTTATGAATGTAGATAGAAAAATAGTAGGTGTTTTTAGAACAATTGATGATGCGGCACTCGTTATTAATGAATTAAATGATAAAGGATACTCAGCAGATAACATTTCAGCTATTGCGAAAGATCAAAAGGAAATTGAACATCTGGAAGAAAAGTCGGGTGAAAAAGTGAATAGCGAAACTGCACATAAAGCAGATATCTTTTCAGCGACAGGGCTTGTAGCAGGAGGTGTAGCAGGCGGACTCGGTGGTTTATTAACAGGTCTTGGTGTACTTGCCGTTTCTGGAATGGGTCCAATTGTAGCAGCAGGACCGATCGCGGCAGCTATTGGAGGAGCCGGTATTGGCGGAGGAGCTGGAAGTTTAATAGGAGCATTTATAGGGTTAGGAATTCCAGAAGAACATGCTAAAAAGTATGAAGAATATATTTACGATGGAAATATATTAATTTTAGTAGATGCAAAGTTAGATGATAAGTTAGAAATCTATAAAATATTTGATAAGCATAATGCCTATAACTCTGATTTCTTTAAATAATATGTACTTCATATATCAATTATGAAAAATGTGGAAATAGTGAATATCGTTTTTGATCTTACAACTTTGGCGCGGCCGAGGAGTCGTATGACTATAAGAGAGGAAGGGCTTATAGTAAAAGATCAAGTTCTATCATGTTATTTAAAAGGGAAGAGGTGCCTTTTCGTGATTGTAAAAATATTAAAGGATAGCAGTAATAGTTTCCTTTGTACAGTTCAAAACAAAAATGGAGACCAGTATGTGAAAAAATGGTTTAGTAAACATGAAAATAACAAAGAATTAGGGCGACCAACTTTTAAAGAAGTAGAAAAGGATTGGAAAGAAAATAGAGAATCGTTTATGTATCCCAATATTAAAGCGCTTTATTAAAATTAAACATAATGCGCGCTTTATTATTACAAAACTGTCACATTCCTGTAAGGTAATTCAATAGATTAGTTGCTTGTTCCATGCCATAATAAAGACATAAGAAAGCTAATTAAAACTACAACTTATTAGGAGAGTGTCAGTCATGATTGTAACAACAACGTCTGGAATTCAAGGTAAAGAAATTATTGAGTATATCGATATTGTAAATGGTGAAGCTATTATGGGTGCAAATATTGTCCGCGATTTATTCGCTTCTGTTCGTGATGTTGTCGGCGGTCGTGCTGGTTCTTATGAAAGCAAGCTAAAAGAAGCTCGTGATATCGCAATGGATGAAATGAAAGAACTTGCAAAACAAAAAGGTGCGAACGCTATTGTTGGTATTGACGTAGATTATGAAGTAGTTCGTGATGGAATGTTAATGGTTGCTGTAAGTGGTACAGCTGTACGTATATAAGTAAATAAAAAAACAGGCTCCCCCTCGAAGCTTATGCTTTGAGGGGATTTTTTTGTTTTCAATTTGTAGAAGTAAAGGAATGAGCTGGATCCTTTAGGAAAAAGCCCATTCTTTTCATTTAAGCTATTTTCGCTTCTATCTTTCTTTTGTTCATGACTAAAGTTAAAATGAACAAAACTAAGCTTAGAAGTGCCATTATAATAAAAATTTGCGTATAACTATTAAAATAGTCACGAGCGATTCCTGCTAAGACAGGAATGAATCCGCCCATAATGTATCCTCCTGACTGCATCATAGCAGTCCATGCACTCGCATCTTCGGAAGTTTTTGTTTCGTATAGCGGTAGCATGAGAGCGAGTGGAAATACGCCGCCGAGCCCGATACCTAATAAAATAGAAGGGATCCATGGTGTAGTTAGTGGGTAAATCATAAGCGATAAACCTGCGAGTACAAAGCATATACTCCCTAATAACCAAAGTGGTCTGTTTTTATAAATATCGGCTAATGTTGGAATTAAAAAGCTGCATATCATTTGAATAACTGTAAATACAGTTATTAGAGTACCAGCCTGTCCGCTACTGACACCCATACTTTGATTTGCTGGTGCTAGCCAAGTCGTAATGGAATAAAAGATTCCTGATTGTAGGCCGAAAAAGATTGTGAACAACCATGCTTTTTTATTTCTTAAAGGTAAATTATTATTCTTTTTATTTTGTATGCTCGTATTCTTTTTTCGTTTCATAACCGGATACCAAAATATAATAGCGATAATAGTAAGTACACCCCAAAAAGCGAGTGCCATATTCCAAGATCCTTTTAATACATGTTGTAAAGGAAGCGTTAATCCTGCGCTTAAAGAAGCGCCAGTTCCCATACCTACTGAATATATTCCAATCATTAAGCCGATTTTCGTAGGGAATTTTTCCTTAATAAAACCTGATAGTAACGGCCCTGCAAGTGCAATTCCAATGCCGATAAATAAAGCGCTTGTGAATAAGGTGAGAATGGAAGAAGTAAAAGCTCTCATACATGTTGCAAAGCCAATTAAAATAAGACAAGCCATAATTGCTTTTTCTGCCCCATATTTTTTAATTACCTTCCCGGTTAGTAAGGCGAATGTCCCCATACAAAAAACAGGAATGGCTGTTAAAAAACTAACGGAAAAATTGCTTATATTTAAGTCTTGTCGGATTGTTTCTAATAAAGGTGAAATAGATGTAATTCCGATACGTAAATTAATAGAAGTAAAAAATAGTGCTAGTATATACAAATAAGTTCGTTCTTGATGTTTCAATTTCATTTTCTCCTCTCTTAAACATCAGATGTTATTGAGTATATCATCTGATGTTTAAGTGTAATATATAAGGAGCTTATTTCAGCTCCAAATTTTGAACAACGTATGTTCGAGCCTCTTCGGCATTTTGTTTTAATATAGCTTGGAATAATTTTTCATGAATTTCAGAGTTATCTTCATAGTCAGCTGTATTTAATATTAATTGGCTTAAAATATGACGAAGGGCAGGCACGAAAGATTGATATAAATCAAGTAGAACTTCGTTTTTGCTCGCCGTTGCAATTGCTAAATGAAACTGAATGTCTGCATCTATGTAAGCTACATAATTTCCTTCTCGAAGGGCATTTCTTCTTTTATCCAAATGTCCTTTTAAGTATAAAAGATCCTCTTCGCTTCGGCGCTGTGCCGCTAACATAGCTACTTCTTTATCTAACATATTTCGTGCTTCATACACATGATTAATATTTGCTGCCTGCAATCGTTTTTCAAATGAATCTTGCGTAGTATTTAGTGAGACAATACGAGTACCTTGTCCTTGTCGAACTTCTAAGATACCAGCATGTACTAATATCTTTATGCTTTCTCGCAGCGTCGAACGCCCTACACCTAACTCTTCCATTAATTGGGGCTCTGTAGGGAGGCGATCACCAACTTCGTACTCGCCAGAAAAGATTTTTTCTTGTAGACGTTCCAACACTTCATCGACTAATTTTCGTCGAGAAACTTTTGAAAAAGATTTCTTTTCATTTATATTCATCTGCTCATCTCCTGTTATATTCGCTTTTATAATAACCAATTTAAGTTCTGTTGACAATGTTATTTTTTAGGTGGTTGAAGCGGAATACTAAAATCAGATTTATAAGGCATAAAAAAATCCATTTTGAAAAAAATCAATCAAAATGAACTCTTCAACCGCATTTAATAACTCGTCAAAAATACTTTTCCTTTTGCTTTCTCAGCAGACTGCACAACATCAACCGCAGTTTTCACATCCGCTAAGTCATACGTAGAATGTACTGTCATAAAACGTAATTTTTTATCCTCAACTAAACGAATTAAGTGACGAAACGTTTCTTGCCATTTATACGGTGACACGTCTGTATTCCAATGTCGTAAATGAAATATGTTAGCATGCACCTTTGCTTTCGTAACAATTTCGGCCCAGTTTATTTGTACGCCTGATAGAAGACCGATAGTTAAAAAGTGTCCATTTGGACGTACACAAAATGCTAATTCATTTCCATCGGATCCTCCAATAGAATCAATCGCAGCATCTGCGCCTATCCCGTTCGTTAACTCCAAAACGGTTTCATAAAGCGGAACAGTGGAAGTATCTATTACATATTCAGCACCGAGCTGAAGTAATTTCTCTGTATGTTTACTATTTCTAGTCACTGCAATGAGTCGAAAGTTTAAAATTTGTGATAACTGTGCAAAAAGATGACCGATAGCGGATCCACAAGCGTTTACTAATAAAACGTTATCTCGTTTTAAGTTTAGCGTTTCTGTACACGTAACCCAAGCTGTTAATGGGTTGATGTACATTTGTGCAGCTGTAAAATCATCAATTGAATCGGGAATAAGAACTACAAAATCAGCTGATGTCTTCACATATTCTTGCCAAGTACCTTCCCCGCGTAAAGGTAGCACGCGTTTACCGATAAGGTCTCTAGAAACACTCGCACCAACATCTTCAACAATACCAACACCTTCATAACCAGGTATGTTAGGCAAAGGAATTCTATGTGCATACGCTCCAGTTACAGGAATTAAGTCAGATGGATTAATCGGTCTAACTAACATACGAACTAGCACTTCATTATCTTTTACTGGTTCTATATTTTTATATTCAACTTGTAATACATCTTTTGGGCTACCAAACTTATGAAATTGAATGCATGTTCCGCGCAAAATAATGGTTCCTCCTTAATGTAGTCAAATGTATTATAGCATTTTTAGCTTGGCTACTTATTTCGTTATATATATAAGGGAATAGAAATTTTAAAGAGGGAGTAAACATGAAGAATTAGCCCAATAAAAACTAAAGTTAAAGGCACCCGAACGAGTGCTTTTATTTTGTTTTTACCAATATAATTTAAAGATTATACATAAATGGGGGAGTCAGCATGAATAAAAAGATAATCTGGGGAATTTTAGGGATTGTTGTGATCATGATAGCCCTTGTGAGTATGAATGTATTACAAAAAAATGCCAAAGAAGCAGAGGAAAAGAAGAAACGTGAAGCTAGCTATGTTCAAGCCGCAGCGGAATTTTATAATAATATTGAATTAATGGGATTTGTTGCTGATTTTGTTTTACCGCAATATTCAGAGTCCTGGTCTAAAGCTATTGATGAACGCCGAAATTTTAACATAGCTTTAAATGCTAAGAAAAAATCTCTAAATTCAATGGTGGCTCAATCTTCTGTAATATATAGTGATATGGAAGGGCAATTAAAAACGGTATCTGAAGCTGCGAAAGAAAATCCAAATAAGTACAAAGAACTTTATGATGAATACAAGAAGATGTATGGAATTATTACATCTTTAAAGGAACAAACAGAATCTCCTAGTGGAACTCTGATAACGTTTAATCAAAATGCAAACATGTTATTCCAAGAATACAAGAAATATAAAGGGAATATTGATGTGGCTATATCAGAGGATATAAAAAATGAAGTAGAGAAGATTCAAGAAAAAAACAAAAAATAATCGCAAAATAAAATATATGGCCTAAAAAGAACAATTTTAAATTCTATTATATAATGAGGGCTTTAAAAGTTTGTAATGGGGGAATTATAGATGGAGCTATTTAAAGGTAAAGTTGTTTGTCCAAGATGTGATGGGAATGGTCTCGTTTGTAAAGTTGAAATAAAAGACATTGATAAAGTTGTATATGTTTGTGATGAATGTGACGCAACGTGGTTACATAAGGATAGGTTTGGGATGAATAATTTTGTGAACTACGAGACGTTTCTTAGAGAAAATTCATTGTCTTATATGGAGGCTAATGTTGTTCGTTTAGGCTATGATTGGTACAAAGGATAAGCGATTTTTCAAATAGAAGAAGCTACTTTTAAAGTAGCTTCTTCTATTTGTCTATTAAGCCGAAGCCTTCTTCATTCTCTCAAGTAAACTAGATAAAATATGCGTACGATAAGATTCTAGTTTTTTACCTTCATAAGTACGGATACCTAATTTTTTAAGTTCTTTTACATACCAACCTTTGCTTCCGAAATACATGTGATCGCTCCCCTTCAACTTTGTTTTATTTGTTCTGATTGTACTTGGAGGTACAGGTAATATAATGAAGGAAATGAATTTCGTGCGAAAATGGTTAACTTTGTTGCAAAAGACATATATACTAAAGGTAGTATATAACGAGGTGGGCAAGACGTGATTATAGAGAAGCACGAAATTCAAATTGACCAAATTACGAGCGGTAAAGTGAATATCTTTACTTTCTATAGAAATAGAAAGCAAATTGATGATCATTTTTTACGTTTACAAGAACCATCGCTTACAGCAAACTACTTCTTCCATTTTCATTTTGATGCAGAGAGCTTACACCTTCTGCAGGAAGAGTTTCCGGGCATATATCCGTACGACGGTAGTGAAACGATTCATAACTGGACGGAAAAGATGAAGGCAGAATTGCAACATCAGATCCAAACAGGTAAATGGAATAAACGCGTACGTATCGGTAATCGCATTCTAGATGTGGAGTTTACGTGGTGCGACGAAGATATAGTAGAGTGAAAAAGAAGCGGATGACGCTTCTTTTTTTAGCGCTGGAATAAAACGAGCTTACCTGCAGAAGATGTGCAGCGATGTGTTTTTTCGTGCAATCCTTTTTCTTGTAAAATAGATTCACCTTTTGCTTTCGCTTCTTTTTCAGTTGCCGCCTCAAATGATTCGTCCAATGCTTTTGAACCATCTTTTTCAAAGACTGTTAGAACGTATACTCCCATGAAAATTCCCTCCAAAAATTAAAATCAGAATCTTATAACTATTTTGGCATAAATCACTAGAATATGCAAAGAAATATATGACATTGCATGTTACAATAAAGTGACACTTTAATAAGCAGGGGAGTTTTTCATCCCCTGCTTATTATTAGTGGAACCAATCGGGTATTTAAGGGCAGTTAACTTTCAGATTGCCTTCCTTGCCTATTGCCCGTTAGTACGGGATAAAATGAAACTTTTGAAATATAGAAAGGATCGTTATTTGTGAAACAAGTGAAGTTTATACATGCGGCTGATTTGCATTTGGATAGTCCGTTTAAAGGG
Organism: Bacillus sp. FSL M7-1020; assembly: GCF_038050415.1. Lineage (NCBI taxonomy): Bacteria > Bacillati > Bacillota > Bacilli > Caryophanales > Bacillaceae > Bacillus > Bacillus sp. FSL M7-1020. The sequence continues at coordinate 836,155 of NZ_JBBOTW010000001.1, forward strand.
ATGGAAATGAATGTACCGCAGTCTGTTTGGGAGAGAATGAAGCAAAGTACGTTTGAATCGTTCGAACGTATTATTGATAAAGCGATTCAAGAGCGCGTTGATTTCGTATTACTAGCCGGGGATTTGTATGATGCGGAGACGCGAAGTTTGCGGGCGCAAGTGTTTGTGCGTGAGCAAATGAAGAGACTTTCGCAGTACGATATCCCTGTTTTTATTATTCATGGTAACCATGACCATTTAGGGGGGAGCTGGGCTGCAATTGAGTTTCCAGAAAATGTTCATGTGTTTACGGAGCCTTATGTAGAAGAGAAATCATTTTATAAAAATGGTGAACTGTTAGCTTCTATTTACGGATTTAGTTATTTGCAGCAAGCAGTAACGGATAATATGACAGCGCAGTTTACGAGAATGAGTGATGCGCCTTTTCATATTGGCATGCTTCACGGAAGTGTGGAAGGAGATGCAGAGCATAATCGCTACGCACCGTTTCAAATTCGTGAGCTGAAAGAAAAGCAGTTTGACTATTGGGCTCTTGGCCATATACATAAACGTGAAATTTTATCAGAAGAGCCGTACATTATTTATTCAGGTAATATACAAGGGCGTCATCGTAAAGAGACAGGAGAAAAGGGTGCGTACCTTATTGAACTTACGAAACAAGGAACGCATTGCTCATTTTTCCATACGGCAGATGTTGTATGGGATGAAATAGAAGTGAATATTGATGGACTTGAAACTGTTGATGAAATTATGACGAGCATATCTACTGCGATGAATGAGTGCCGAAGAGAAGAGGGAGGGACGCTTTTAACTGTCGTATTCACAGGGCAGGGCCCACTTTCTCCTTATTTGCGTGACGAAAAGCGTGTGGAAGAGATTTTTCACATTTTAGCATCTGGAGAAGAGCGAAAAGATTTCGTATATGCGATGAAATGGAAAAATGAGACGGTTTCTTTTGCAGAAATAGAGCGTTTGAAAGAAGAAAATCATTTTGTCGGTAGTGTACTGAAAGAGTTAGAAGCTTTCACAAATATGGACGGCGTGTTGCGCACCATTTGGACATCTCCTGTAGCGCGTAATAGTATTGAATCTTTTACAGAAGAAGAGAAGAAAGAGATTCAAAAGGAAGCGGAAAATATTATTTTAGAACAATTATTCCAGCAAGAGAGGGATAAGAAATGAGAATGGAAAAACTCCATATTTATGGATACGGAAAATTAGAAAATGTGGAAATGGATCTGTCGATACTGACGGTGTTGTACGGTGAAAATGAAGCGGGGAAATCGACAATTCGCTCATTTATGAAAAGTATTCTGTTCGGTTTTCCGACGAGAGGACAGCGCCGTTATGAGCCGAAAGAAGGCGGAAAGTATGGTGGTGCAGTTACTGTACAAACAGAGAAGTACGGCCGTTTGAAAATTGAACGATTACCAAAGACGGCAGCTGGTGAGGTGACCGTTTATTTTGAAGATGGAAAAACGGGCGGCGAGGAAATTTTACACGATATATTAAGCGGGATGAATGAAAGTTTATTTGAATCTGTTTTTTCTTTTGATATGCATGGGTTGCAAAATATTCATCAGCTTGGTGAAGCGGATATCGGAAATTATTTATTTTCGGCAAGCGCAGTTGGAAGCGATGCGTTATTACAGCTCGATAAAAAGCTAGAGAAAGAAATGGATCAGCGCTTTAAGCCGAGTGGTCGTAAGCCAGAGATTAATATGTCACTGCAAGAGATGAAGAAGCTTGAAGAGAAGATGAAAGAGTGGCAAGGGAAAATTGGCACGTATGAAAAACAGGTCGAGCAGTTAAAAGAGGATGAAGAGAAGCTTGCCTCTGTTCGTGCGGAGAAGGAGAACGCGGAAAAGCGAAAGCAAGATTATGAAATATTAGCAGCGCTTGAGCCTCTCGTTATTGAAAAGCATGCGCATGAGAAAGTGTTAGAATATGAAAAAAGGCAATTTCCTGTAAACGGAACGGCGCGCTATGAAGCGATAAAGGCGAAGATGGAGCCGCTTCAATTACAAGTTGATTCGCTCCATAAGAAAATAGAGACAGTGCAATCGGAAATTGCCTCGATTCAAATAGATGAAGAGTTTTTACAAAAAGAAAGTTATGTAGAAGAACTTCGCATGCAGCATATGTCGTATGAAAATGCACGCCAAGAAATGCGAGATATGACGGGGAATATTGCGAATATAAAAGAAGAAATAGCAGAATTAGAGCAACAAATTGGTGCTACTTTTGAAAAAGAAACAGTTCTTTCGTTTGATATGAGTTTGGCAACGAAAGAGCTAATTACACAAACAGTGCAAAAAGCGCGCGAATTAGAAACGCAAAAAGCACAGCTCGATGATCGCTTCAAAGTAGCGCAAGAGCAGTTAGAAGAACAAGAAGAAAATATAAGACAGATCAAGAAACAAATGTTAGCTGATGAAGAGCGTGCTACATTAGCTGAGAAAGAAAAATCGTTCCAAGACGCGGCGTTTATCGGTATGGGTGCGGATAGAATGAAGCGTAAGTATGAGGAAAAAGTAGGAGTGGCTACGCAAAAGAAAAAGCAGTGGCAAAGAGTTTGTCTTCTGTTACTTCTTATTAACACAGGTGTTTTATTCACGAGCTTATTTATAGATAACCGCCAGCTTTTATTTATTAGTGTCATTGTTTTTGTAGGGATTGTTCTCGCCCTTGTTTTATATAAAGATCCATCAAGCGGATTACAAGAAGAGCTTCTTACTCTTCAGCAAAGTGCTGGCGGAAGACAAAGTGAAGAAGCGATGTCCGTTCGCTATCAATTAGAAAAAGATGAAGAGATCCGTAAGCTATTTGAGCGCGAGTCATATAAGTTACAGCAAATGGAACGAGCTTATGATAAAGTCGTTTCATCGTATGAGGAATGGGAGAGAGAAACGTTCCGCGCAGGAGAACAAGTCGATGCGTATAAATCGCGCTATATGTTCCCTGAATTTTATACGTATGCACACATATTGCCGGCATTTGAGCGGATTGAAAAAATGCAGCAACTGTATCGTGAAGTAGAGAAACAAAGCACGCGGAAATCTTCATTATATGAAATGATTTCGCACTTTGAACATAAACTAGAAACTGTTATCGGTAGCGCGGAGTATAATAAGCTGCACGAGGCACAAAGTCGTATGCAAAATGAGAAAGAAAAGCGCCAGACTTGTAAGCAACTAAAAGAGAAGTTGACGGAATGGCAAGAAGAATATGAGTTCATGCAAGGGCAATTGAAACAGCTACTAGTAGAACGAGATAGTTTGTGGCATATTGCAGAGGCTACAGATGAAGAGATGTTTTTAGAAGCAGGTAAACTGGCAGAGAAATGTGAAGATGCAGAGAAACAAGTGGGGCGTTTATTACCGCAAATTGAGCTTTTAGAGCAGCGTTTAACGAGTTTGTCATTAGCTGAACATTATGAAGCTGAAGGTTATGAGGAAAAATTAAAGCGAGAAATGACAGTCGTGCGAAACTGTCTTGCAAAAGAGAAAGAACTGACAGAGCGCATTGCGAAACATCGTATGGAAATTGAGAATTTAGAAGAAGGCAGTACGTACGGTGATTTAATGCATGAATGGGAAATGAAAAAAGCGCAAGTGCGCGAACAAGTGAAAAGGTGGGCTGCTTATGCGGCAGCAAAGACGGTGTTAACGAAAACGAAGCAATACTATCATGAGGTACATTTGCCTCGTATTTTACAAAAATCAGAAGAGTATTTCGTCTATTTAACGGGCGGGCGCTATAGTAAAATCTTTTCACCGTCAGAGGCGGAGCCGTTCATTGTTGAACGTAACGACGGTATACGTTTTTACAGTCATGAACTAAGCCAAGCGACAGCGGAGCAATTGTATTTATCGTTACGATTTGCATTAGCGAAAACATTTGAGCATGATTATCCATTTATTATTGACGATAGTTTCGTGCATTTTGATGTGGTAAGGACGAATCGAACGATTGAACTAATAAAGGAAATTGCGAAAGATAGACAAGTCATCTTCTTTACATGTCATGCGCATTTGTTAACGTATTTCACAGAAGAACGGATTATAAAATTAACGCATAAGCGTAAAGAAAATGAGTTGTAGTGTGCTATACTAAAAGTAACTGATTTGGTGGAGGAATTCGAATGAAAAAGAAAATTGCAGAATATGAAGTTGGTGAACAAGTCGATGTTTTCTTGTTAATTAAAACAGCGACAAAAGGTCTCGCAAGTAATGGAAAGCCGTTTTTAACAGTAATTTTACAAGATCCAAGTGGAGATATTGAAGCGAAGCTATGGGATGTATCACCGGAAGTTGAGAAACAATATGTAGCAGAAACAATCGTTAAAGTAGCTGGAGATATTTTAAACTATAAAGGACGTATTCAATTACGTGTGAAACAAATTCGAGTTGCGAATGAAAATGAAGTAACAGATATTTCGGACTTCGTAGAAAAAGCACCAGTGAAAAAAGAAGATATGGTTGAGAAAATTACGCAATACATATTTGAAATGAGAAACCCGAACATTCAGCGTCTAACAAGACATTTATTAAATAAGCATCAAAATGAGTTTTTAGAATATCCAGCAGCGACGAAAAATCATCACGAGTTCGTATCTGGACTAGCTTATCACGTTGTATCGATGCTAGATTTAGCAAAAGCTATCTCGGCTCTATACCCATCGTTAGATAAAGACTTACTATATGCAGGCGTTATTTTACATGATCTTGGTAAAGTAATTGAGCTATCTGGTCCAATTTCTACAACGTATACGTTAGAAGGAAATTTACTAGGCCACATTTCTATCATGGTGAACGAAATTGGGAAAGCAGCAGACGAATTGCAAATTGATGCAGAAGAAGTATTAATCTTGCAGCACATCGTCCTTTCTCACCACGGAAAAGCAGAATGGGGTAGCCCAAAACCACCATTAGTAAAAGAAGCAGAAATTCTGCACTACATCGACAACTTAGATGCAAAAATGAACATGATGGACCGCGCATTAGGACGTACAAAACCAGGTGAATACACAGAGCGTGTCTTCGCACTTGATAATCGTTCATTCTATAAACCGACGTTCCATAATTAAGATTGTAAATAGAATGGCCTCATTAAGCGTTAAAAGCTTAGTGAGGCTGTTTTTGTATTAAAAATTGAATGAAATAGTTAAGAAGTACGCATGGGGTTAACGAAGAACGATTAAAACATATCTCACCACTAGAATGGGAGCATATCAACTTTAATATGGCAGATACTTAGAATCGCTTCAGCCTGTACAATAGGCCTAAAAATAAGAGTTGAAATTTGTTTAGCATATATTTTGGTTAAAAGGTGGGAGGGATCCCTATATAAAAAAGACACCCTAAGGTGCCTTTCCTCGACTAGATCGGAGTACCGCCAGCATTTCAGAAAAAATACAATAAGCTGTCCATATGGGCAGCTTATTTACATAATTCTCGTTCTCGGAAGTTGATCTTGTAGCGTTCTTTCTCGTAATTCACTATGTTTTCCAAAGAAAATAGTGAAAGGCAAGGCGCTGAATACATTTACAAAATGACAAAACTGTAAGAATACACGAATGTTTGTAAGAAAGTTCGATGTTTTCCTTTTTCTTTTTTTATTATAGTGAAAAAGAAGAACGAAATATTCTCTTATGTAGGAAAGGAAGATAATAATGATTGATCTATTAAATAAATGGATGTTAGAAAGTACAGGCAATTTCAATATCGTTGTAGGACTTACAGCACTTCTATTTTTGGGTTCAGTAATTGCACTTATTATTATTTACAAAAAAATTGGTAAACCATATGAAAGAACAAATGCTATTTATTTAAAAATTACTTCTCGTATGTTTACTATTCAGATTCTAATGAATGCTATATTTATTTCTTTAGTTGGTAAAGATATTGAGAATTTCCGTCAAATCTTTATATTATTTGAAGCTTTTGTATTCTTTATTGGAGCTATTTATTCGTTTAAATTATATAAACAGGAATGCAAATAATTCACTTATAAGAAACAATAAAAAATGTAAACTTTTCATTTTTAGTTAACTGTATATTCTATACATATGGGGTTAACATAACGTCTCATTATGAGGAGTCAATCTATCTAGAAACCTAGAAAAGCCCCTTCAGATTTTCTCAAGGGGCTTTTCGTTCATATAATCAGTGTTATCGGTAGTTAGGTCTCTTTAGTTGAATGGGAATATTTTGATCCAGTAGAAGAACGCAAAACCTCCAGCTACAAATAAAGCAGCTAAAATGAATGTTATTAGAGGTATTTTATTTTTCATACTTCCCTCCCTTTTTTCCTAATTGTACCATTTAGAGGAAGTGATATGTTGTATAATTTTGGTTGTATATGATATTCATGTAAGGTTAACATAACGTCTTATTATCGGTAGCAAGGACAAGGAGGATCCCCTATTTTCACAAGGGAACTTCCTTTTTTTTGTTTTATGGATCTATGCATTTTTTAATACATTCCTATCCTGGAGTGGCTTTAGAGTCCTCGTTTGTTGCTGAATTAGCTGAAAAACTGTACTTGCATACTCTTAGCGTGTTTTTTCAAAAATGCTGGCGATATCCTACATCCATCAACTTATGGATTTTATAATGTCCTCAAACCAAGAACCTCGCGTGTTTTTAGTCCAAGAACGTTAGTTATTAGATCTTAAAAGAACAGCCCTTCAAAATAAGGGATAGCACTAACAAAATCTATATTTTCTAGTTTATGGGAAATGTTTATTGTGATAAAACATCAGAAAAATCAAATAACATAAAGGAGATAAGGAATATGAACATATTAGAAAAAATTAAAGAAAACGTTTCAAAGGTTATTGTAGGAAAGGAAGGAGTAATTGATTTAGCGATGATTGCATTAGTTGCAAATGGACATGTTTTATTAGAAGACGTACCAGGAACAGGGAAAACAACATTAGCCAAAACTCTTGCGAAAAGTATTGATGGGGCTTTTTAGCGTGTTCAATTTACATCGGATACGTTGCCGGGTGATGTAGTAGGATTAGAATACTTCGATATGAAAGAAAGTGATTTTAAAACGAGTAGGCTATGCACCAGAAGATCTTCTCTGAGTTAGTATCTCTCATTTGTGGTAGGAAGAAAAATAATATAACTCCTCATCGCCATCAGATTAAGAATTTCATTATTCTCCAAAACGACAAAAGTACACTGAATTCTCATAAACAACCAACTGTGGTGAGATAAAATTTTTGTTTTGGGGCATGGGGAGCCTGGAGTCTTTAGCTTGATAGTGATGTGACGCTATCCCACATAGAGATTAATGATTTTACACCCTAAATGTTATTTAACTAAAAAAATATCTCAAATTCGAGATTTTTCGCTTGCTTTTTAATCACTTGAGTTGTAAAGTGATAGTAACGAAAGCAAATGAGTCATATGAAAAACATACACTCAGTTGTTTTCGTCTTACACAGTAAAATAATGTATGAATGAATTCAATGCAGCTTATTTAGTAAAAACTACGACTAAGTTATAAAAACATAATGAGAATAAATTGAAAAGCTAAGAAGCATATTATTTTTTTGGTTATCACTTGACTAGTAAAATGAAACGGAGGAATGACCGATGTATGAAATTAAAGGGCATCATCACATTTCAATGGTTACGAAAAACGCAAATGAAAATAATCACTTTTATAAAAACGTGCTTGGTTTACGTCGTGTGAAAATGACGGTAAATCAAGACGATCCGTCAATGTATCACTTATTTTACGGAGATAAGACAGGAAGCCCAGGTACGGAGCTATCATTTTTTGAAATTCCTTTAGTAGGAAAAACATATCGTGGTACGAATGCGATTACTCGAATTGGATTACTCGTTCCGTCAGAGGACAGTTTGCAATACTGGAAAGAACGATTTGAGGAATTTGGTGTGGAACATAGTGAAATGACAACATATGCAAATCGTCCTGCTTTGAAATTTGAGGATTTTGAAGGACTTCGTTTCGTACTACTCGTTTCAAACGGCGAAAAAGTGAAGCATTGGGAAACGTGGGAGAAATCAGAAGTTCCTGCAAAGCATCAAATTCAAGGAATGGGTGCTGTGGAAATGACAGTGCGTAGACTTGATAAAATGGCGAGTACACTTACAGAAATGTTTGGTTACACAGAGGTTAGCCGAAATGATGAAGAAGCAATTTTTCAGTCTATAAAAGGAGAGGCCTTTGGAGAAATCGTTGTGAAATATTTAGATGGTCCTTCTGAAAAGCCGGGCCGCGGTAGTATTCATCATTTAGCAATTCGTGTGAAAAACGATGCAGAGCTTGCCTATTGGGAAGAACAGGTGAAACAAAGAGGCTTCCATTCTTCAGGAATCATCGACCGCTTCTATTTTAAAAGCTTATATTTCCGTGAATCAAACGGAATTCTATTTGAAATTGCGACAGATGGACCAGGATTTACAGTTGATGGAGATGTGGAGCATTTAGGAGAAAAACTTGATTTACCACCATTCTTAGAAGATCAGCGAGCAGAAATTGAAGCAAATTTAGCTCCGATTGAAGAGAAGTAATAGAAGAAAAAATACAAATTTAATATATAAATGAAAACCATTGGAGGAATAGAAAATGAACCAATTAAAAGGAATTCACCACGTTACAGCGATTACAAGTAGTGCAGAAAAGAACTATGAATTTTTCACTCATGTTTTAGGAATGCGTTTAGTTAAAAAAACGGTAAACCAAGATGATATTCAAACGTACCATTTATTCTTTGCAGATGATAAAGGTAGTGCCGGAACAGATATGACATTCTTTGACTTCCCAGGTGTTCCAAAAGGAGTACACGGTACAAATGAAATTTCAAAAACTTCATTCCGTGTTCCAACGGATGCAGCATTATCATATTGGGTGAAACGCTTTGATCGTCTTGAAGTGGAACATACAGGAATTAAAGAGCAATTTGGTAAGAAAACTCTTTCTTTCGTTGATTTTGATGATCAACACTATCAATTAATCTCGGATGAAGTTGATAAAGGGGTAGAATCAGGTACACCATGGCAAAACGGGCCAGTGCCATTAGACTATGCAATTACTGGTTTAGGACCTGTATTTATTCGTATCGCAAACTTTAGTTTCTTTAAAGAAGTGTTAGAAAAAGTTCTATTATTTAAAGAGATTGCTCAAGAAGGAGAATTCTATTTATTTGAAGTGAATGAAGGTGGAAACGGTGCATCTGTCATTGTAGAACATAATACAGTTCTTCCTGAAGCACAACAAGGTTTTGGTACAGTTCACCATGCTGCATTCCGTGTAGAAGATCGCGCTGTATTAGAAGAATGGATTGAAAGAATAGGTAGCGTTGGTCTCCCTTCATCTGGTTATGTAAATCGTCACTTCTTCGAGTCATTATACGCAAGAGTTGCACCGCAAATTTTATTTGAATTCGCAACAGACGGTCCTGGTTTTATGGGAGATGAGCCATACGAAACACTTGGAGAAAAATTATCTTTACCTCCATTCCTAGAGCCAAAACGTGAAGAAATTGAAAAATTAGTTCGTCCAATTGATACAGTGAGAAGTACAAAGGAATTTATTAAAGAGTAAAAATAGAGATAATAAGTAGGAGAGCAAGTAGTTTTAGCGAATAGCTGAAATTGCTTGCTTTTTTATTGGTCGATAAAAATTCTGATAATTATTTCTCAAGTTTTGTAATAGGAAATGTTTAGTATAATAACAATAAAATATTAAAAATTCTGATAATAATTTTTCAATACATGCTAATGGGCGATGATATACAATTTGAATAATTGTATAAATATCCCAAATTTATAAATTGGGGCAAGGGGGACGCGAGGTATGGGAGCAGATGTAGTAACGAAGGAGCAAATGAAACATTTTTTAGATGATTGGTATCGTGTAATGTTGCAGCAACATATAGAGAAAGCTACAGAAATGAAAGAGGAGATTGATAGTAAGATTAGTGGTTTGGAAGTGGATCAAGATGTATCGCTTTATCATGCGTTATTGAAATTCAGATATGATGCATTAGTTGATTGGATTGCAGTTAGAGAAGATAGTTTTGATAAAGTAGAATCTTTCGGAATTCCGACAGAAGGCTTTCTAGCGTATTACTATCACTTCTTTAAAGGATTTCATTGTACATTAATTTCAAATTATAACGAAGCGAAAGAACAGTATGAAAAAGCTGAGAAGTTATTGAAATATATTGCAGATCCGATAGAGCATGCAGAGTTTAATTATCGGATGGGGAACTTTCATTATCATTCCTATCAACAAATTAATGCGATTGATTATTTGAAAAAGGCAAAAGAAGATTTTATGAAGCAATCAGGATATGAGATTAATTTTGCCTTATGTGAGAATATTTTAGGGTTATGCTATGTTGATTTAAATCAATTTGAGTTAGCAGAGGAGATATTTAATAATTCATTAAATGTTTTTCAACAAATTAATCATGAAAAATATATTTTAATGGTTAGAAATAACTTAGGGTTGCTATATGCAAATCAGAATTTATCTGAGTTAGCCATTCGCCATTTATCCGAAGTAACAAAGAAAGCTCCTAATCATTTTAGGGCACTGTACTTGGAGGCTGATGAATATTTAAAAATAAAAGAATTTGAAAAAGCGAGTGCCATAATAAGTAAAGGATTGCATATTTGTAATCAGTTGAAGAATCAAGAATATCAATACCGATTCATGGTTTTAAATGAAATGAATACAAATATTGATGCATTAGAAGAGGTTGTTATAGCAGGTATTTCTTACTTTGAAAGAGAAGAGTTATTTGACTGTATTCAGGAATATACAGAACGCTTAGCAGATAAATTTTATGATATAAACAATCATGAAAAGGCTAGTAAATATTATCGTATGAGTAAAGAAGCGAGGCAAAAACAGATGACAAAAGGGGCGTTAAAGTAATGAAAAAAATTGTGTTAACAGTAATTGGATTTGCATTTACTTTCTCAGTTTTAGGTTCCCATGATTTTAATGCTATTGCTCTTAATAAGGGAGATACAGGTGGAGCGCCAGCAGGACCAGAGTATTCTGGTTTTAATAAGGGAGATACAGGTGGAGCACCAGCAAGACCAGACTACGTTAACATTGGAGACACGGGTGGAGCACCTGCAGATAATAGAGGCGACGGCGGCGGAGTAAGCCAACTATAATAAAAATAAAGAAGGGACTTCATATGGAAGTCCCTTCTTTATTTTTTGGCCATGCAGAGAAAAGAATTGACTTACTTTTAATATGTAACTATAATAGTTACAAAGTAACCATCAGTAATAGAGATGAGTTATATTTTTTTTATATAATTGTAACTGATTCAGTTACAATTAAAAATCAATCATAAAACAACCAAAAAATGTAAAAACTTTAAATAGCAACATGAGAAAGGAGACGGAAATTTTGAAACGGTTTCAGTTTTATATGATTAGCGGTATTGTGCTCGTTTTGTTAGTAGTATGTAACTTCGTCGATAAGCCGATTGCGAAGGTTAGAGAAGTGAAAGATACTGTTATGATGAAGCTGAATACGAAAGAGAGTATGGCACAGATTGATGGGCAGACGATTTACTTTAAGCAAATTGGTGAGGGGAAGCCGCCTTTACTTATGCTTCATGGATTTGGTGGTTCTTCAGATGGGTTTAGTGATATATATCCGGAACTTGCGAGAGATCATACGATTATTGCAGTTGATATTTTAGGATTTGGGCGTTCTTCTAAGCCGGTTGATTTTCAGTATTCGTTTCCTGCGCAAGTAAATTTATATTATAAGTTAATGAAGAAGCTCGGATACGATCAGTTTGCGGTACTTGGTCATTCGATGGGGGGAGAGATGTCCCTTAATTTAGCGTATTTATATCCGGACGCAGTGACACATCTCGTTTTGGCGGATTCTACAGGAATCGAGTCTTTCCAGCAAAAAGAAAGTTATGAAGTGTCGCCCTTATCAACGGATCTTCAAACAGTAACAGAGATTACGGATTATAATAAAAATGAAGTGAAAAATAGTCGTGATGATAAAGAGCATTACGATCAGCTTACGAAAATGAGAGAGCGCCGCATTGCGATGGAGGCCGATAAAATTAAAGTACCGACTTTAATTATATGGGGACGACATGATAAGAGCGTTTCTTGGAAAAACGGTGAGCTGTATCATCAGTTATTTACAAATAGTACATTTCATATTATTGAAAAAGGATACCATGCTCCGTTCCGCCAAGAGCCAATCGAATTTATGGAATATGTACAAGCATTTTTCTCAAAGCATCCACAATAAAAAGTTTTTAAGCATAAATCCACTTCTTTCCTCATACAGTGAAACTAATAAGGCTTGTCTAAAGAAAGGAATGAAGTGATTTGGAAATTTTACCATGGTGGGTTTATCTTGTAATTGTTGGGATTGTACTAAGTGGCTACATGGTTTTATATACTTCAAAAAAAGAGCAAGAGATGGATAATGAGTTTATTGAAAAAGAAGGCGAAGTATATATGAAACGTTTAGAAGAAGAGCGTGAGAAACGTAATCAGGATAGTGATAAGGATTCGGTATTACTTTAATAGAAACTTTTGAAGAAGAGAAAAGAGTTTAGTTTCTCTTCTTTTTATTGTTCGGGAAATTATTATAGAAGAAAAATATAAAAATTTGCATGACATAAAGTGCGCAATGGCTCTATGTTAAGGTGTAACGCATAAGTTGCGTAGGTTATGCAACGATAACTAGCTTTACTCTTCATCATTTGTTTGACCATACTAGGCGTAGAGAGGTGATAAACGCAGTATGATTTTTAGCGAGCGTTTAAAAGAAGAAAGGGAAAAAAGAAATTGGTCGCAAAATGATTTGGCTGAAAAACTTCATGTAAGTAGGCAGTCTGTTTCGAAATGGGAAACAGGAAAGAACTATCCGAGCATTGAAATTATTATTCATTTAAGCGATCTGTTCGGTATTACGATTGATGAGTTATTGAGGAGTGATGAAGAGTTGACACAGAAAGTTATTGAAGATAGTAAGCAATTGGCATATCCAAAATGGAAGGTGTTTTTTGATAGTTTATTTATAATGGGCGTATTTTTGTTTGTTACAAAAATCGTTGTGTGGATGTTAAATAAGTTTGCAGGAGCGAGCATTACAATTGTAGCAGACGCACCGTATATGATGAACTTTCTACCTCTTATATTAATGATCGTAGGTGGCACGGTTTCTGATAAGTTGAAGAAAAGATATAAATAGAGGAAAGGTTTGAAAGAAATTCCCTACACTAGCTGTTCTTTTCATATAAATTGTGTACTATAAAGGATAGGATGATATAAAGAAGGGGACATTTAGAATGGAATTTCATGAACAAAAGATTTTGCCAGCAGTGAGGCAAATTAAAGACTTGGAAAAGCTATTACATAGTTCGTATGAATATATTGTTATTTTAGATATTCATGTTGGTCAATTGAAGAGTGTTGTTTCACTCGCGAAGCAACACGGTAAAAAGGTGTTTTTACATGTTGATTTGATCCATGGGTTACAAAGTGATGGGCATGCGACGGAGTTTTTATGCCAAGAATATAAACCGTACGGGTTATTGTCAACAAAGGCGAGCGTAATTATGAAGGCGAAGCAAAAGGGTGTCGTCTCCATTCAACGCATCTTTTTGATTGATTCTAGTGCGATGGAAAAGAGCTGTAATTTGTTAGAAAAGACGAAACCGGATTATATAGAGGTGCTTCCTGGTGCGCTAACGGATGTGATCGCTGAAGTGAAAGAGCGTACAGGTGTACCGATTTTAGCGGGTGGTTTTATTCGTACTGTGGAGGATGTTGAAAGAGCTTTACATGCTGGTGCGACAGCGATTACGACATCGAAAAAAGAATTATGGAAACATTACCAAAAAAAGTGACGAAAATGTGAAAAGATTCTGTTGACACCGCTTTCATTAACGGTTAACATTATAGACAAGTTAATAAACGTGACGGAGAAAAGAAGAGATCCACATTTCATTGTTTCTATATACTTTTATATAGAAGCGTGTAAGCTGTGGATCTTTTTCTTTTGAAAAAAACGAATGGCCATTCATTTTACCTCTATCACATTTGAAAGCATTTAAATTGATTGTGGAGGGATTTTATGTCAGCATTTTTAGGGGAATTAATAGGGACAGCGTTGTTAATCGTACTTGGTGGCGGCGTTTGTGCTGGTGTAAGTTTAAAGAAGTCGTTTGCGAAAGATTCTGGTTGGATTGTAATTACAATGGGCTGGGGCTTAGCGGTAGCGGTTGCAGCGTATGCGGTTGGATCAATTAGTGGGGCACATTTGAATCCAGCTTTAACGATAGGACTAGCATTTAAGGGAGCGTTCCCATGGAGTGACGTACCAGGTTATATCGCAGCACAAATGATTGGGGCAATTATCGGGGCAATTATCGTATATTTACACTATTTACCACATTGGAAAGAAACAGAAGATCCAGGAACAAAGTTAGGCGTATTTGCAACAGGTCCAGCAATTCCGAACACATTTGCAAACCTTTTAAGTGAAATGATTGGAACATTCGTTTTAGTATTTGGTATATTAGCAATTGGAGCAAATAAATTTGCAGATGGATTAAATCCATTTATCGTAGGTTTCTTAATTGTAAGTATTGGTTTATCATTAGGTGGAACAACAGGATACGCAATCAACCCGGCTCGTGATTTAGGTCCGCGTATTGCACACTTCTTCCTTCCGATTGCAGGAAAAGGCGGTTCAAACTGGAAGTATGCATGGATTCCAGTAGTTGGTCCGATTTTAGGTGGATCACTTGCAGGTTTATTCCATCAAGTTGTATTTGAAGGAAAACAAAATTCAGCACTTATTTATGTAATTATTGCAACTGTGGTTGTACTAGCAATCTCATATATGACAAGTAAAAAAAGTGGAAGCACTACAAATAATAGAAAAGTAGCATAGGGGGAAACCGATATGAAAAAATATATTCTTTCATTAGACCAAGGAACAACTAGCTCACGCGCAATTCTTTTCAATAAAGCAGGGGAAATCGTTCATTCAGCTCAAAAAGAATTTACGCAACATTTTCCAAAGCCAGGCTGGGTAGAACATAATGCACAAGAAATTTGGGGATCTATTTTAGCAGTTATCGCAACTTGCTTAAGTGAAGCGGATGTAAAACCAGAGCAAATCGCAGGTATCGGTATTACGAACCAACGTGAAACAGCGGTTGTATGGGATAAAACGACTGGTAAACCAATTTATAACGCAATCGTATGGCAATCTCGTCAAACAATGGAGATTTGTGATGAGTTAAAAGAAAAAGGTTATAGCGAAATGGTTCGTGAAAAAACAGGTCTTTTAATTGACGCATACTTCTCTGGTACGAAAGTAAAATGGATTTTAGATAACGTTGAAGGTGCAAGAGAAAAAGCAGAAAACGGTGAGTTATTATTCGGAACAATTGATACGTGGCTTGTATGGAAACTATCTGGTGGTAAAGCGCACGTAACAGACTACTCAAATGCATCACGTACATTAATGTTTAACATTCACGACTTACAGTGGGATGATGAGCTTCTAGACATGTTAACAGTACCAAAGAGCATGCTTCCTGAAGTACGTCCATCATCTGAAATATATGGTGAAACAATTGATTATCACTTCTTCGGTCAAAATATACCGATTGCAGGTGTAGCTGGTGACCAGCAAGCAGCATTATTTGGACAAGCTTGTTTCGGTGAAGGTATGGCGAAAAATACTTACGGAACTGGTTGCTTCATGTTAATGAACACAGGTGAAAAAGCAGTAGCTTCTGAGCACGGTCTATTAACAACAATTGCATGGGGTTTAGATGGTAAAGTAAACTACGCATTAGAAGGAAGTATTTTCGTAGCAGGTTCTGCAATTCAGTGGTTACGTGACGGAATGCGCATGTTTAAAGATGCAAGTGAGAGTGAAGTGTACGCATCACGCGTTGAATCAACTGATGGTGTATACGTTGTACCAGCATTCGTAGGACTCGGAACACCTTACTGGGATAGTGAAGTACGCGGCGCTATGTTTGGCGTAACACGCGGTACGACGAAAGAGCACTTCATTCGTGCGACGCTAGAATCTTTAGCATACCAAACGAAAGATGTACTTTGTGCAATGGAAGCAGATTCAGGTATCGAACTAAATACATTACGCGTTGATGGCGGAGCAGTTAAGAATAACTTCTTAATGAAGTTCCAAAGTGATATTTTAGAAGTTCCTGTAGAGCGTCCAGTGATCAATGAAACGACAGCTTTAGGTGCAGCATACTTAGCAGGTCTTGCGGTTGGATATTGGAAAAACCAAGATGAAATTAAAGCGCAGTGGCATATGGACAAACGCTTTGAACCAACGATGGAAGCGGAAACAAGCGAAGAGCTATATGCTGGATGGAAAAAAGCAATTGAAGCAACAAAAGCTTTCAAATAATCATAAACAGTGTTATAATGATGACAAGTTAATAATTCGGTAGGAGATTTGGAGAGACCACAACACGCTATAGAGGCGAAATCTATAGCGGAGTTCGTGGTCTCTTTTTTCGTTATCAAAGGGAGGAATTACCATGAAATTTTCAAGTAAACAACGTAAAGACGTATTAAACGGAGTAAATAAACAAGAGTTAGATGTGATCGTAATTGGTGGAGGTATTACTGGTTCTGGTATTGCATTAGATGGGGCAACACGCGGGTTATCAACAATTGTGTTTGAAATGCAGGACTTTGCAGCAGGTACATCAAGTCGTTCTACGAAACTTGTACACGGTGGTCTACGTTATTTAAAACAACTTGAAGTGAAAATGGTAGCAGAGGTGGGGAAAGAGCGTGCGATCGTATATGAGAACGGTCCCCATGTAACAACACCAGAGTGGATGTTACTTCCGTTCCATACAGGCGGTACGTTCGGATCATTCAGTACATCAATTGGTCTTCGTGTATACGACTTCTTAGCAGGTGTAAAACGAAGCGAGCGCAGAAAAATGTTTAACCGTGAAGAAACATTAAACAAAGAGCCTCTTGTGAAAAAAGAAGGATTAAAAGGCGGCGGTTACTACGTAGAATATCGTACAGACGATGCGCGTCTTACAATTGAAGTAATGAAAGAAGCAATTGAGCATGGTGCGAAAGCTGTTAACTACGCAAAAGTAGACAGTTTCTTATATAAAGATGGAAAAGTATGCGGTGTACGTGTAATCGATTTACTAGACGGAGAAGTGTACGAAGTTTACGGTAAGAAAATTGTAAACGCAGCTGGTCCTTGGGTAGATACACTTCGTGAAAAAGATAACTCGAAAAAAGGAAAAGTACTTCAGTTATCAAAAGGTGTTCACTTAGTAATTGATCAAAAACGTTTCCCATTAGGTCAAGCAATTTACTTCGATACACCAGATAAACGTATGGTGTTCGCGATTCCTCGTGGCGGAAAAACATACGTAGGTACAACAGATACGTTCTATGATAAAGATGCAGCTGTACCACACATGACAACAGAAGATCGCACATACATTATTAATGCGATTAACTACATGTTCCCAAGCGTGAAAATTACGGAAAAAGATGTTGAATCAAGCTGGGCTGGTGTACGTCCATTAATTTATGAAGAAGGTAAAAATGCATCTGAAATTTCTCGTAAAGATGAAATTTGGACTTCTGAATCTGGTTTAATTACAATCGCTGGTGGTAAATTAACAGGATACCGCAAAATGGCTGAGATGGTAGTAGACTACGTAACAAACTTACTACAAAAAGAAGGTCATAGTGCATATCCGAAGAGTGACACGAAACATATGCCAATCTCTGGTGGACATGTAGATGGTTCACACGGATTCCCAGCATTCGTTGCGAAAAAAGCAGACGAAGGTACGAAATCTGGTTTAACGAAAGCGCAAGCAGAAGAGTTCGCGAAATTCTACGGCTCTAACGTTGACGTACTATTCGACTTAGCGAAAAAACATAAAGACGAAGCGAAAGAATATAACATGCCGCTTGACGTTCTAATCCCACTTGTATACGCAATGGATTACGAAATGACAGCAAAACCAGTAGACTTCTTCGTACGCCGCAGAGGTGCTGTATTCTTCAACATCCACTGGGTATACGAGTGGAAAGAAGCAGTAATCAACTACATGGCTGCGAAACTAGGCTGGAGCAAAGAAGAACAAATGAAATACACAGCAGAATTAGAAAAAGCATTAACAGACGCTGTAATTCCTGTAGATCAACAAGAGCAGGCAGCTGCGTTAGCTTAAAATAGAGAACCACCTGAAGGAGAGCCCTTTAGGTGGTTTTTCTCTTGACTAAAAATAAATAAAATGTGTTACAATGATGATAGAGTATATAGTATGGATTTTGCATAAAATAAAGAAGACAGAAGCCTGAGAAACTTCTGCCTTGTGTAACCTAACTTGCTATTGTGGTGGTAGTAGGTGCGGTTATAAGACAATTACATTAACGTTTTAGCCGAGAACCGCCCTTACCTTTTCCACGAAGCAGGGTGGTTCTCGCTTTTTTGTATACAGAAATTAGCCACGGACCGACGTATCTTCTACCGATGACAACGCCAGCTCCGGTTAGGATACCATACACTAATTTAATTACAAACATCGCGATCATATTATCACCTCCCCCCTTTTTTCAAAATGGAAGAGATGATTACCACACCTACTAGTTATAGCGTTAGTAAGTTACTTTTTAATTGTATTATTTTTCAAAATAAGGGACAAGACATATATGTAAAAATAAATGACTCATTCGTGTGTAAAGTGAGGGGGCGATGAGCAAATAAAGATTGATTTTACTCATAGTAAAGAAAAATTAAGAGTTCAAAAAACGGTATGGACATTGCTAACCGTTCTTTTTTTTATGAATGTATAAAACTTTTCCATAGAGTGCGGCGTCTAATATATGGGAAGGAGGAAATAGTGTGGATGAATTAACAGTAGAGATGTTTGAAATAGAAGATAAAGAGGACACCTTGATGATGATCAAGGTGTTTTTGTTATATGTAAAAAGAATTCACTATTTTGATTAAGTACAAACGTAAATAGATAGCAAAAGAGGGTTATGATAAATAACCCTCTTTTCGTGTTTAAATAAGTGCACTTGCTTTTATAGAAGTACATAATTCAGAACGAGAGATTGATTCAGCTAGTTGTTGTAAATAGGCGTATTCTTCCGCATCTTTTTCAGAAGTGTTAGGATCTAATAAATGAGAAGAAAGAAGTACATCAATTGTCAGTATATCCGAATCATGAGAAATGACTTTATACCCTGCAAATACAGGGTATTTTAAATCTTTTACTTTTTGAATCATCTGATGGAAATTCGTAACGTTTATATTGATTTTTGCTAATGGAAAGCATTTTTCGGTAGGATTCTCGATGGTCTTTCTAATTTTATAATCGTATACGTAGCAGTACTTTTCTTGCTGCTCAAGTGCTTGTAATTCCTTCGTTAATAAGTGGTATTTATCTGTAAGTCCAGTTGTGAGTGCATCGTTTTCTTCTCCAACTACTAATGTGAAAAGTGTTGGTGATGAAATTGAAATGGTGCGGACGTTTAAATCAATAAAAGTGGGGTTCAATTGTAAAATGGTATGTAATTTTTCGGTAGGAAACTCACCGTCATAAATAGCAATGAAATAATGATTCATTTTTCCACTCCTTATTTTTTCTAAAATGATATATTCTATTTTGAAGTTGTAAATCCTGCATAAAAAAGAAACACCTTGATTCGTATCAAGGTGTTGTAATAAGTTCAAAGCTCTCTGAAGCAGCCCCGAGTATAAAAGGACTAACCTCGCCAACGCTATAAAGTTGTAATTCATGCATAGCTCGCGTACAAGCAGTGTAAAACAATCTACGAACGCTCTCATCACTGTACACATCTTTAGAAGCATTATAAATAATAACAGCGTCAAATTCGATACCCTTCGCTAAGTAAGCCGGGATCACGACAATACCTTGCTCATACTCGGCGGAGTTACTTTTCACGAGTTTAATATTCTCGATATGATTAAGTGCTTCGTAGGCAGCGGCACTTTCAGCTGCGGATTTACATATAATTGCGATTGTATTATGCTGTTGTTTTTGAAGTTCAGCAACTTTGGAAGAAATACAGTCGTGCAGTTCGCTATCATTCGCTACTTTCGTTACTGTAGGCTTCTCACCGTCACGTTCAAATGCGTTAATGTTTTTTCCTTGCGGTACGAGAGCGCGTGTAAATTCAATAATCGGTTTTGTGGAACGATAGCTACGAGTTAAGTTGATGCCGTTCGTTTCATCGGGTCCGTATAAGCTAGTAAGTGTATTGAAGTTCACTGTTTCACTCGCATGGGCAAATATCGCTTGGTTAAAGTCTCCGAGCACTGTCATTTTTGCGGCAGGGAAGAGACGTTTTAAAAACTCGAACTGAAACGGAGAATAGTCTTGCGCTTCGTCTACGAGTACGTGTTTAATCGATCTATTCGTTTGGAAGCCTTCAATTAGTTCTTTTAAAAGTAAAAATGGAGTCGCATCCTCGTAATATAATTTTCCTTCATCAAGCATGTTCACAGTTAATGAGCAAATGTCGTCCCATTCTTTTGGCTTTTCTCCAGTAACCCATGATGCATCTGTGAAGAGTTGTTTATATATGCCTGTAAAATTGATGAAACGTAATGTTTGAACGCCTTTACGTAACGGCTTCAATTTTTTACGGACAATCATACGTCCAAGTACTTTCGTTTCTTTCTCATAATCATTAAAGGAGTTATCTTCAAACTCGCCTTTTTTCTGTAAGTATTTATAAGCTTTTTGATATTCATCTTTACTAAGTAATTCAATTTCTTCTTCTACCCATGGCTTTTTCAGTTCTGTTTTTTCGATTGCGTCTATTTGTTTGTTTAGCCAATCCGTTAACTTCTCGATTCTATTATGGAAGCGGAGGGAGGAATCCGTATTATAAAATTGCTCTGTAATTTCTTTAGCAGAGGCAATCAATTTCCCTCTAAATTTCATTCCTCTAAATAGCATGCCTGAAGATTCAAGAGATTGTCTGTACGCTCTAATCATCTCGAAAAATTGAGTAGATGCTTTAAATCGAATGCTCGCATTTCTCGTTTTATAAGCAGGGCTATTCGTTTCAGTTAGCATATATTCTAGTTGTTCATAAGGATCTTCAACATCAAACGATTTACTTAGTCTATGGTTTAAATATTCTTGGAATGTGACTTGCTGCATATTTTCTTCGCCGAGTTCTGGCAGTACGTTAGATACGTAACTGTTGAACATAGAGTTAGGGGAGAAGAGAATAATTTGGTCCGCTTTTAGCCATTCGCGATATTTATATAGTAAATAGGCAATACGTTGCAGGGCAGCTGACGTTTTACCACTACCAGCAGCTCCTTGCACGATAAGGAGTCGGCCTTCATCGTGACGAATAATTTCATTTTGCTCGCGCTGAATCGTAGCGACGATACTTTGCATATGTTTATTCGTACCTTTTCCAAGCGCCTGTTGCAGAATTTCATCGCCAATTGTAAGGCTCGTATCGAACATAGAATCAATCTCGCCATTTTGAATAATGTACTGTAATTTTTTCTCCACATTACCGCGAACTACGCCTCCTGGTGTTTTGTATTCAGCTGGTCCTGGTGGATAGTCGTAATAAACGCTCGAAATAGGTGCGCGCCAGTCGTATATGAGGAAGTTTTCTCCGCTAGCATCGGTAAGCGTAGCGACGCCGATATAAATTTCCTCTGCGGCAGGTTCACCTTCTTCTGTAAAATCAATGCGTCCGAAGTAAGGGGCTTTATGCATACGTCTTAGTGCAGCGAGTCGATTGAAAGTGTGCTTATGTGTAATTTGTGTTACAGCAAGGGACTGAGCTTGTTGCCTTAAGTTGATAACTGTTTCAAGATAATCATCAAAAGTATCAGTATTCACTTTCACGTCATCCCAGAAATGTTTACGAATATGGATTACTTCTGCCCGGCGTCTGCCAGTTTCGTTTTCCAGTTTATCAATTTGCTGCGTAATCGTTTCGATTACGGTATCCAATCTTTTTTGCTCTAGATCAAGTTTTTTGTTCATACGGTAGCACTCCTTTAAAAGTGAAAAATAGAGGTTGACTGAAGATGTGTTTTGGTGTACAATTAAGATACGGATAAATACGTTCTTTGCGTTTTGTAAAATGTGTTTCTGTACTAATTTAACATAGTTTTTTCATTTAATCAATGATAATAAGATAAACCTTGGTTCCATGCTACGTGGATCAAGGTTTTTTTGTTTTTGTAGAGGGAGTCACGCTTGTTGTCGTTTTTTGTCGGTAAGTCGATATATTTCGAAAATCGCCGATATAATTCATTCAGAGGACCAACTATATAATTTCATTTACCGAATCTGGATATAACTCCCGAGAGAAGAGGGTATACAAAAAAGCTCAGGCCTAAGCCCGAGCTTTTTATTTCATTATTTCTTTTCTTCTTTTTTCTCGTCAGCTTTTTTCTCTTCGAAAAGATCTTTCAAATCTTTATCGTCAACTTTTACGTCAGCTTTTTTGATTTCTTTCATCATAAGATCGTTCATGAATGCGCCATCTTGCATTTTCTTCGCAATTAGTTCTTTTTTGATGTCAGCTTTAGATTGTTCGAATGATTTTTCTGGCTCTTTAATGTCTGTAACTTTAATGATGTGGTAACCGAATTGTGTTTTTACAGGTTCGCTTACTTCATCTTTTTTCAGTTTATAAGCAGCATCTTCGAATTCTTTAACCATTTTACCATGTTCGAAGAATCCTAAGTCTCCGCCTTTTTCTTTTGAACCAGTATCTTCAGAGTATTGTTTCGCTAACTCTTCGAAAGATTTACCTTGTCCAAGTTCTTCTTTAACTTTCTTCGCAGTAGCTTCATCTTTTACAAGAATGTGGCTTGCTTTAATTTCAGGTTTGTAGTTTTCTTTTAGTTCTTTATCAGTGATTGTTTTTTCAATTGCTTTTTCTTGAGCTAATTGAGCACGTAACATATTTTTAAATGTTTCTTCTTTCATACCTTGTTGTTTTAACAGTGTATCGAATTGATCACCAACTTGTTTTTTCGTTTCATCGAGCTTTTTATCTACTTCTTTGTCGTCTACTTTGTAGTTTTTGATAAGTACTTTTTCCATAACCATACCTTGTAAGACTTGGCTACCAGCTTTTTGCTTCATTTCATTGTAGAAATCTTCTTTCGTAATATCACCAGCTTTAGAAGTAACAACTTTGTCTGATGATGATGTTCCACATGCTGATAATGCGATTACACTTGTTGCGGCTAAGGCAAGCATAGCTTTCTTCATTCAATAAACACTCCTACTATTATGTATTTTTAATTTATCCTACACCAATGAACTTAAGTTCATAAGAGCCCGATTAAGTCTCACTGATACTTTTGCTTTTTATATTGTTAAAGCGCGCTTAACAGGGCTTACCGAGGCTGAGGATAAAGTTTTGATGGATGTTATTTGTTCTATAGTATAAGCAATATGTACAAAGTTTAATATATCATATTTCGACTCGTTTTCATATTGATAAAGAAAAATTAACCATATCGTGTCAGATTTTGAAAGTGTGCCATATTGGGCGGATGCCGCATATACAGAATAGAGGAGGGGATGGGGATGAATTCTCAACTTATTTTATTACTTGTACTGTTTATTTTATTGGTTATAGTAGGTATAATTTGCTTATAGAGGAAAAAAGTGAGGAAGGGGCTTTCCTTCCTCACTTTCCATGAAATATAATTTCTATATAACTAGAAATTAATAAAATTGTTATACATACATTAATAACCCGAAAGACACCGGGCTGGCGGCTCGCAGCTATTTGTTTTCGTTCACACAGTGTATGTGTCATGAAATTCGTGTAAAATATAACAAGAAGTGCGAATGCGACAAAAACAACTGTTATAAGTGTCATGAGGCGAGACCTCCTTTTGGCTAAAATACATATACTTTATATATTGTATCATACGATATTTTGTTCGTGTTATAAAATTCAGAAATAGAAGACTTTGTGTTAGAAAGTGAGGGAGAAAATGGACGTTGTTAGAAGATTAGAACAAGCTGAATACTACGTAGACCTACTATTTAAAATGATTGATGAAGAAAAGTGTCCATTTTATTCTTTAATCATAAAGAAAAAAGCCCGTAAAAAAGATATTGAACGTATACTGAAACTTTGTGAAACATTGAACGAACAATATGTAGCGGAGAAAGCAGAAGGCCTTTTATTGTTCGATGCGCTGTTAGATCAATTTGAAAAAGCGCTTCCACATCAGCTCGAAGTAAACGAAACTGCGGAAGCGCTAGCAAAACAAGGTTTATTTAACCCACTTATGAATGAATTCTTACGCATGAGTGCGAAAAAATAAATAGATTATTTCTTAACTAACTTCTGATCGGATTCCGTAAAATTCTCCTCAATATCTTCTAATGATTTCTCAAAAATATCGATGAAGTCTTGTCCGTAAATATTGCGCAAGATAGCAATCAGCTCGATATTTTCTGGGAACTTCCCATAAAAATTACGAAGTGCAAGAGCCCCATTAAACACTGAATTACTTTCAGGGTCATACTCCTCCATTAAGCGAAGTAGTAATTCTTCCCCTTTATCTGTAATTTCAATGTACGTATTTCGTTTATCATCTTCTTTTTTCGAGAATACAAGATAGCCGCGTTCCTCAAGCTTTTTCGAGAAGTTAAACGCCGTTGATACGTGCATAACTCCAAACTTAGCAATCTCAGAAATAGAAGCCCCTTTTAAATGATAAGCGATTGTTAAAATATGATGCTCATTAATATTTAAATCGTAAGGTTTAATCCACATTTGCCAATCTTTCTCTACACATTTCCATAACGCTTTCGATAATTGAGCAATGCGTTGGCTGAAAATCATCGCTTCTTTTACCGAGTAATCTTTTTCTCCACTTTTCATTTACTCACCCACTTTAACATTCTTTTTCATTACTATCTATTATGCCAGTAAAATAAAAATTAATAAAGTCTTTTTGTGAGAATTGTGAAAATTTTTTAAAAAAATGACATTCTATACAAATCATGCATAACTATGGAAGCGGTTTATGAGTCGTGAGTACATGTGTTGTCCTTACATGTTAACGGCTAACATATATTGTAAATGCATAAAAACACGGCATATCTATGTGATATGCCGTGTTAAGGTCAATTTATATAAAAAATATTTGTTATATGCAAAAACTAAGCAGGAATTTGTTTACGCTTTTTCTGGAACAGCTTCTTGTAGTTTCTCAATTGACTTTTGAATGTCCAAAATTTCTTTTTCAATATGGCGCTTGTTTTGAGAAATATCTTGTTTCCAGTTAGAAAGCGTGTCTTGCATGTCGTCTTTTAATTCTTGAAACACTTCTTTACCTTCTGAAGCAGTTTCAACGATTTGACGCTTTAATAACTTTGTATCAGCTGTAATATCAGCTAAAGTCTTTTTAATATCATTTCCTTTTTCTTTTAACTTGCCGCGCATGGCTTTGCCAGAAGAAGGAGTAGAGAAAAGAACTGCTAATCCAGCAACTGCTCCGCCGCAAAGGACACCTGTAATAAAGGATTTAGCTTTTGACATAAAAAGAGACCTCCTTATTTTTCGTTCGTATTCATGATGTGAAATAGTATGCATATCTTTAAAACAAGAGAAAGAAAAGAGAACTTTTCCTTCTTGTAAGTGCGCTATGCACAGAAAAGTATACCCCGGTATATGGAGTGAAGAAACAAGCCTTGCAATATGTAATTACTTCGGGGAATTGGCTTGTTTTATGTATTACGTCTTCTTATAGTGTCACTATTTCACACTATTTGCAATTGTGTTTGCGATGTTTTGTAAATTTTCCATTGTATATTCATTTTGGTGTGATTTCCAAACGGCACCGAAACCATCGTTTTCACCGTAGCGTGGAATTAAATGAAGGTGGAAGTGGAACACAGTTTGTCCAGCTTTTTCACCGTTATTGTTAAGTAGGTTAAAGCCAACTGGATTAAACTCTGCTTTAATCGCATTTGCGATTTTTGGAACGACAGAAAAAATGTGTGATGCGATTTCTGGCGTTAACGCAAAAATGTCTTGTTTGTGAACTTTCGGAATAACAAGAGTATGTCCTTTTGTTACTTGACTAATATCTAAAAATGCAAGCACATGTTCATCTTCGTATACTTTTGAGCAAGGGATTTGCCCGTCAATGATTTTACAAAAAATACAATTGTCTGCTGTATGATTCATTGATCTCATCCTTTCAAATATCCTTAGCCGTATTTTACCATAATTACATAAGAGAACAAACACGAAAAACAGGAAGCTGAGTCAGCTTCCTGTTTTCTGAAGAGGGATTGAAAAAGCATTATCGTAATTTACGTTTCGCAGACACCCCATTTATTTAAGAAATGCATGGTAAATCGGCTAAAGTTTCTGCCGTAGACACCCCATTTTCAAGTGAAATGAATTGCAATCTTTTTAAAATGAAATTGTTTATTTTTTAAAACAGTATATGCTCTTTCGGAGACACCCCGTTTCGAAAATGAAACAAATAATCTGGTTATGTGTAAATTTCATTGTCCAACATGGACACCCCATTTCATGATGACTTCACTATGTTGTTATACTCATCAATTGGTGGTTGCTTTTTCAATGTGTTCCTTCTTCACTAATTATGATGTCCGCTTTCGTAAAAATATATGCTAACAAATTTAAATTTTTTTTGAACACATCGATACTATGTAGTACAGCGCAATTTTTGGTAAGATGAATATAGAATGAATACTAATGAAGAAAGTGGTGTCGTATGAGCGAGTTATTGCGTGTAGAAAATGTTACAGGAGGATATACGAAACGACCTGTATTAAAAGACGTTTCGTTCTCTGTTAATAAAGGCGAACTTGTCGGCTTAATCGGTTTAAATGGGGCTGGTAAAAGTACGACGATTAAACATATTATCGGTTTAATGGAACCGAAAAAAGGAACTGTCACAATTAATGGGAAAACAATTCGTGATGATATGACAGCGTACCGTTCTAGCTTTTCATTCATTCCAGAAACACCGGTATTATATGATGAGCTAACGCTAGAAGAGCATTTGAAATTAACAGCGATGGCGTACGGTGTCGATGAAAAACAGTACGAAGAACGTGTAGGACAACTATTACAAGAATTTCGTATGAAAAATCGTTTAAAATGGTTTCCATCTCATTTCTCAAAAGGGATGAAACAAAAGGTAATGATTATGAGTGCATTTTTAGTGGAGCCATCTCTTTACATAGTAGACGAACCTTTCGTTGGACTGGATCCGTTAGCAATTCAATCTCTACTTCAAATGATGGATCAAATGAAAAAGAGCGGCGCAGGTATTTTAATGAGTACACATATTTTAGCGACGGCAGAACGTTATTGTGATTCGTTCATTATTTTACATCAAGGCGAAGTAAGAGCGATGGGAACATTATCTGAACTGCAATCACAGTTTAATATGCCAGGTGCAACGTTAGATGATATTTATATTGCCTTAACAAAGGAAGAAGATTATGAATAGTACAGCATTATGGAAAGAACGATTTCGTCACTTTCTAAAAGAAGTTCGTACATATAGTAAATACGTATTTAACGATCATTTGAAATTTATTTTCGTGTTTATCATCGGTGCGGGAGCGTATTATTACCAACAATGGTTACAAACGTTAACACCTTCGTTTCCAACTGCGCTCGTGATGGCAGTGTTAATTGGACTAGTTTTAACAGCTGGATCAATGCAAACGTTATTAAAAGAAGCAGACCTTGTTTACTTACTGCCAGTTGAAGAGAAGCTAAAGCCTTACTTCACAAAGGCCTTTCTCTTTACGTTTATGATTCAGTTATACATAATCGCAATCGTAGCAGCTGCGCTTGCCCCGTTATACTTCCAGCAAATGAAGCAAACAGGAGCGGCTTACATATGGATTGTAATCGCGTTTGTTATTGTGAAAGCTTGGAATTTATTTATAGCGTGGGAAAAGTCCTTTTTAACAGATCAAAATGTACAAAAGGCGGATTGGTTCATACGTTTTATCTTAAACGGTTTATTTGTATATTTCCTTGTAGAACGTACTTCAGTTCTTTTTATTGGCGGAATTGTTCTATTCATGGTGTTATACCTTGCTATCATGCATCAAATGGTGAAAGGGAAGCCACTGAACTGGGAGTATTTAATTTCTGAAGAAGGTAAAAAGATGATGTTACTGTACCGCATTGCGAATATGTTCGTTGATGTACCAGCATTAAAAGAGAGAGTATCCCGCAAGAAATGGCTTGATTTCATTCTTTCGATAATCGGCGAAAAGCGTACATATTTATACTTATATACGAGAACATTTTTAAGATCAGGTAACTATTTTGGATTATATGTGCGTTTGCTCGCTCTTGGAGGAGTTATTCTTTACTTCATTCCATTTTTATATGGACGATTCATCGTGAGTTTTATCTTCCTATACTTAATCGGCTATCAGCTATTAACTTTATGGAAACATCACCGCATGAAAATTTGGCTTGATTTGTATCCAGTAAAGGTAGATGAAAAGAAGAAAGATTTTCTTACTTTATTAAACGCGATTCTAATCATCGGGAGCGTAATCTTTACAGTTATATTTGCACTAGCAACGAAAGATTTCATGATGACAGGAATTTTACTTATCGTAAGCATATTATTTAGTATCGGTTTCGTTTACCAATACGGGGCGAAGCGCATTGAGCGTTTAAATTGAAAGGAATGAACCTATGATTACATATGAAGAGAAGGTTATAAAAGAATTGGAGCAGTGGAAAGCTACATTCATGAAAGATTCTTCTATGATGACACGGTTCTCCAAAAAAGTGCAGACGAAAGTACAACAGCTCATTCCGGCGAAAGTACAAAAGGTGTTAACAGAGACGATTCGTATGATGGTGCAAACGATCAGCGCCGGATCAAACTTTATAAAGCCGAAATTAAAAGAGACGACATGGTCACTGCAAAGACGTGACGATGAAGTACGCAAAAAAATGGATGAGTACAAAAAAATAGCAGCGGCGGAAGGGGCTGGGACTGGAGCTGGTGGTATTCTCCTTGGCCTTGCTGACTTTCCGCTTTTACTCGGCATTAAAATTAAATTTTTATTCGATGCAGCAACGTTGTACGGATTTGATACGAGTAACAAAGAAGAGCGCCTTTTTATCCTTCACGTTTTCCAACTCGCCTTTTCAAGTGATGATCATCGAAAAGAAATATGGAAAGCCATCGAAACGTGGGATACAGAAGAAGAAAATCATATGGACTGGGAAAAGTTCCAAACAGAGTACCGAGACTATATCGATTTAGCAAAAATGCTTCAGCTCGTACCGATAATCGGTGCCCCGGTCGGCGCATATGCGAACTATCAATTACTGCAAAGACTTGGAGAAGTGACGATGAATTGTTATCGTATGCGATTGTTGAATAGGGATTAAAAAGAAGGCGTCCTACATGTGTAATGTAGGACGCCTTTTCTTAGAAGCCAAGTCCACTATAGCTAGCTCCAACTATAATTAATACGATAAAGAGTACAATGATGAATGGAAATCCGCTCTTACCAGCTTGTCCAGCTTCACCGCCGCCAGTTCCGCCGCTACCGCCTTTACCACCAAGTCCCATATGAACATCCTCCTTATTGTTATATATTGCTTTTACTTTATGTTTTTCTACATTTACCAATAACCCCCCTTCTAAAGTGCTAACTAACTTGAAAATCATTTCGTTTCATTTTATAATTTACTTACCGACCGGTAAGTAAAAACAAGTGAGGTACAGTATGACAAAGAATTTACAAACATCGCAGAACATTGTAGAGGCGTCATTTAAACTTATGGCAGAGCACGGTATTGAGAAAATGAGCCTTTCCATGATTGCGAAAGAGGTAGGTATTTCAAAACCGGCCATTTACTATCATTTTTCTTCTAAAGAAGCGTTAGTAGATTTTTTATTTGAAGAAATTTTTTCTGGGTATCATTTCTCTTCTTACTTCGATAAAGATCAATATACGAAAGAAAATTTTGCAAAAAAGTTAATTGCAGATGGTTTACATATGTTGTCTGAGTATGAAGGACAAGAAGGTATATTACGCGTCATAAATGAATTTATCGTAACTGCGGCGCGAAATGAAAAGTATCAGAAACGTTTATTTGAAATACAAGAAGAGTTTTTAAATGGCTTTCATGATTTATTAAAGCAAGGTGTAGAACTTGACGTTGTGTCACAACATGCAACAGAAGAGAATGCTCATACGTTAGCGCTCGTTATCGATAATATGAGCAACTACATGTTAATGGGATTCCAGTTAAAGTATAAAGAAATTTGGATTCGAAATGTGAAAAACGTCATAAAGGAGGAGTAAAAGTGAAAATGCAAAAAAACTGGTGGCTCGGTTTTCTTGGATTCATTGGAGTGTATAAAATTCCAGGTATGATAGAGGCTTTTCAGGCGGATGGAAGTTGGCTGAAGTTAATCGGTTTCATTTGGTTACTTTGGTTCGGATATTTTATTCCAGAGAAGAAAGATAATTAAATTTCAATTTTCTGTAAAGTTATGTAAAATATAGATTGAGAGTATTCATATATTAGATTACTAGATTTGGAGTGGTTACATGGATCCATTGAAAAATGAAATTCACCCTGACATGGTCAAGGTGTGGAAAACGCGTTCCTTAATTGAGTTAGGAATTAGTATTATCGTCATTTTGGCATATCTTTTCTTTATGATTAAGTTTAATTGGTGGGCTTGGATTTTTTATGTGCTCATCGGATTAACAATTGTATATACGCCGCTTGATTACTTTACATTCCCGAAATTGCGTCAACGTTACTATAGCTACCAACTAAATGAAGAAGAACTTGAAATTCAGCACGGTCTTTTCGTCGTAAAACGTGTATTAGTACCGATGATTCGTGTGCAGCACGTTACAATTGAACAAGGGCCAATTATGAGGAAATACGGATTAGCAGAATTACACATTTCAACAGCGGCGACTTCTCATAGTATCCCAGGTTTAACGATGTATGAGGCAGAAATGTTGAAAACGAAAATCGCAGAATTAGCGAAAGTGAGTGATGAGGATGTATAAGAGGCAGCATCCAATCACGATGTTATTAGAATTAAAAATAACAGATTTTATACCATTTATTATTTTTCTTTTTAGTTTAAAAGGAAAGTTTCCATTTTGGTATTTAGTTCCTATCGGTTTTGCGGTAATCACGATTGTTTCAGCTATCGTAGGCTGGTACTACAAAGTATATTGGGTCGAAAATAACGTATTACATATTAAAGAAGGGCTCTTTGTGAAGAAGGAGAGCTACTTAAATAAAGAACGTGTTCAAACGATTAATACAAGTTCAGGCATGCTGTACCAAGTGTTAGGACTAAAGAAAATTAAAATTGAAACAGCTGGCGGAGGAAATGAGCCGGAAGTTAGTTTAGCTGGTATTACGGTAGAAGAGGCAACAAAGCTTATTACAATGTTAAATGAGCCAACCTCGGTAGTAAAAGTAGAAGAAACATCAGAAGAAGTAGTACAAAAAGAAATTATTACAGAGGAAAAACAAACGACAGAGTACAAGTTAACGTGGAAAGAGATTTTAATAGCGTCTGTTACATCTGGTCAATTTGGATTATTATTCTCTTTAATATTTTTCGTTTATAACCAAGTGGACGAGTATATTCCGAAATGGATCAAAAATAGCGTAGAGTCTTATGTTATGGATCATGATATATATGGCTGGATTTACATGGTAGCTATTTTACTTGTCGTTTCTTGGATTATATCTACAATTGGATATGCGTTAAAACATGGGGATTTCACAGTCAATCGAAAAAATGATGAAGTCCGTATTTCGCAAGGATTACTGGAGAAAAAAGAACTCGTATTAAAGTTACACCGCATTCAAGGTATTACGATAAAAGAAGGTATATTACGCCAACCATTCGGTTATTGTGCTGTGCAAGTAGAAGTCATTCAAAGTGAAGGAAAAGAAGAAAAAGTTACGCTACATCCTATCATTCGAAAAGATCGCGTGCAACAGTTACTCACGCATTTACAATTACCATATGAACTGAATACAAATATTATTTCATTACCAAAAGCAGCATTGCGGCGCTATCTCATTGATAGTTTCATCTTCTTCGCCATGCTAGCAATTCCGCTGACAGGAATCAGCATATACTTTGAAAAGTATTACATCATGTGGGCATTATTACCGCTCGCGATCCTCATCTTTACACTTGGATACGCAACATTTAAAACAAATGGTTACGGTGTAAACGGAGAACAAATTACATTTGTGTATCGTAGTATTGGAAAATATACAGGACTTGTAAGAAGAAGACACGTCCAATCAATGGAGAAGACACAATCATATTTCCAGCGCCGCGTAGACTTATGTACGTATAAGTTTTCTAGTGCATCATCGAATTATAAATTAGAGCATACGAGAGTAGAAGATGCAGAGAGAATGCAGGATTGGTATAAGAAGAGAATAAGTGAGGATTAGTTTAAAAAGGCTTGCCTAGTATGATAGGCAGGCTTTTTTATAGAGAAATGAGTAGTTTACAATTGAACTAAGTTTTCTTTAGTCCAATCCATATATGAGTACTACAGCGCACATAAATGAATATGTATCAGGGAAAAGGAAGTATACTTCTATTTCAGGGAAATTCGTGAAATATTTGATATAAATGGTATACTAATGTAGAAATAATATTAGGAGGCTATGTATGATAAGTCAGTTGAAAAGATAAGCACTTGATGCATTAAAAGGAAAATGGGGATTAGCGGTAGGAGCAACCTTATTAATTGGAATTCTTATTGGAGCTGTGGAATTTCTAACCACAGGTATTTTCTCAATGTTTTGGGGTTGGGAAGAAGCAAGTGATTCGCTTACAGTAACTATTATTGCAATGCTTATTATCGGTCCGTTAACAACGGGTGCTTATTACCTAGTTTTAAATGTAATTCGTGGAACTAATGCTAGTATTGGTCATGTATTTAGATGGTTTAGCGATGGAAGTAAGTTTATGAAGGCATTTTTAACATATTTACTAATGTATGTATACGTAATTCTATGGACATTACTTCTTATTATTCCGGGTATTATTAAATCATTTTCTTATTCTATGACGTATTTTATTTTGAATGATCATCCAGAATACACAGCGAATCAAGCAATTACCGAAAGTCGCCATATGATGAACGGACATAAAATGGATTACTTTTTACTATGCTTAAGTTTCCTTGGCTGGTTCATCTTAAGTATTCTTACTATAGGAATCGGTTTCTTATGGTTAGCACCTTACTTCTATTCGACATCGGCAGCGTTTTATGAAGAGATTTCAAAAGAATATTACAAAAAAGAAGGTACTACTTTCTAATAAAGTTCAACTAATCGGGTGTTTACGGGCAGTTGATTCCTCACCTAACTTCTTTGCTTTCGCTAAATTTTGAGGTGGGGGTCTTACTGCCCGCAAATAGCGGGATAAAACATCTAAACCGAATATAGGGAGCAGATGGTTTAGGTGTTTTGATATGTGTTCTGTTTTCGGAATTCACTTCAGGATAAGGTATAGGTTTTTATATAGAAATTCTTCCCTCTATGTTTTATCATAGAGGGTTATTTTTTTATGTGAAAATGATAGAAAATAGTGAATAATATATATG
Source organism: Bacillus sp. FSL M7-1020 (assembly GCF_038050415.1). Lineage (NCBI taxonomy): Bacteria > Bacillati > Bacillota > Bacilli > Caryophanales > Bacillaceae > Bacillus > Bacillus sp. FSL M7-1020. Next base: position 869,897 of record NZ_JBBOTW010000001.1, read on the forward strand.
AAAGGAAAAAAGTGAGGTGAATGAGAGTGAGCAAATTTTTAATTCCGTATTCATTTTCTATATTAAGTTTCTTTATTTCAGCAACGGCACTTGATTTATATGATAGGATGGGAAAAAATAATGAGATGATTTCGCCGAACATACTTGGAAAGATAATTCAATCTATTTCGCAAATGGGAGTCCTTACATTGTATTTCGGAGTACCTATTATTTTAGGTGGATGTCTTCTTGGTGAGATATTGTTTAGAGGTATCATTTTACGATTTAAATTGAGCTATATTATATCTGTATTATTATATTTACTCTTAGCTTTTAGTATTGTTTTCATAACGGTAGGGATTCCAAATACATATGAAGATTCCAATATTTTTTTCATGGGGATAACTATGATTTGTGCTGTTACATTCTTTGTGGGTCGGGATATATGGGAGAAAAAACAAGTTAGTAATGGAGTGGGAACATGAAATACACTTGTCTTTGTTGTGGGTATAAGGTGAAACTTTAATCAGTGGGGATTTTGTTCATTCCCCACTGATTATTAGCCCTCACCAATCGGGCATTTATGGACAGTTGACCTCCCGCCTAACCCCTTTGTTCTAGCTGAATTTTGAGGTGGGAGTTTTACTGGCCGGCAAATAGCGGGGTAGAACAATAGAAGAAGAACCCCCAGGTCCAGAAAAACCGGAAACAACAGATCCAGAGAAGCCTGGAACACCAAATCCAGAAAAACCTGAAAAAGAATTACCGAAGACAGGACAGAAAATGCCTGTGGAACCATATATGGGAGCATTTCTTGTAATGATGAGTTTTGGATTACTCGTATTAGGTAGAAAACAGCAGAGATAATAAAAGTGAAAAGGTATCCTTCAAGTATTTGAGGATACCTTTTTTATTTTATTTGGCATAAAAAAAGCATCTAGCAAAAGTACTAGATGCAAATAAAAATACAAGGGAAGATAAATGTCCTCACGTTTTCATAGTGTTTTGTTGAAAAAAGGGCTATCTATTTAATTAATTTTAACGCGTAAGGAAAGAAGTTTCTTTCCTTACATGTTTGAAGGGGGATAGTCCAACGGTAGGTAGGGAAAATAATGTAAAAAAAAACTATTGTATGTTTAAAAACGTTATGTTACATTTGTGTTACAGATAAGTTACAAAACGTAACTTTTGTTACGTTTTGTTTTCTTATGTTTTCGATAGATTACGAGTTGTAGTTCGTATTTCCAATCAACTGAGAATATTTAAAGTTGAAGAAATAACAAACTATAAACTAAAAATGGTTTTTCTATGTGTATGAGAGTGTGTAGTAAAGATTTTGAGTGGGAGCTTTATCCGCATTATTAAAATTCTTTTCGGTCTTAAAAGAAGAAGACTACCAACTATTTAGGAGTTTTAAGTAATGATAGTAAATGAAATGTACTTCCTTTCCCGCACACAATGTAGTACATATTTTACTGTTAGTCTAAGTACTACACAGACTTTTATACATATGATGTTATTGTTTTAGGAGTATATAGGGGGAGAGAAAATGAGAAAGTTATTAACGGTAATTGGACTTACATTTTTAATGTTGGCTGGATGTAGTAATGGGAACTTTGAAAAAGCAATGGATGAGGGAAAGACTGCACTAACGAATAAAGAATATAAAACAGCCTTATCGTCATTTGAACGAGCGCTAGATGAGAAAAAAGATGATTCAGATGTAAAAGTACTTGTAGAACAAACGAAAGCAATGATTGAAGCAGTGAAGTTAAAAGAGGAAACAAAGGTAGAAGAGTCAATCAAGTCATTTGAAAAAGTAGAGAGCGTGAAGAATGGAAGTAATACGCTGTTAAAACAAGCGAAGGAAGAACGAACAGCATTACTAGCCATCTTAGAACAAAAAAAGAAATATAGCGAGCAACTGACGAAAAGTGAAGAGTTCATAAGTAAGAAAAATTATGCAGAAGCGAAAGAGATATTAGATAAGCTAGTTTCCGAAACGAAAGGTAACAAGAACTTTGAAGAATATAATAAAAAAGCTGTAGGATTAGTTACTAAAATTGGTGAAGAGGAAAAAACTGCAAAGAGTGAAACAGCAGCACCGAAGGCACAAAAAACAGATGCAGGAACGAGTCAAAAAGTGGAGCCTGAAAAGAATCAAAAGGTAGCAACAGAAAAGAACCAAAAAGTAGAGGCAGAAAAGAATCAAAAGGTAGCAACAGAAAAGAACCAAAAAACAGATCCAGAGAAGAATCAAGAGGTAGAGACAGGAAAGAATCAAGATGCATTTACTTTTGAGAAAGCTAAAGAATATATTAAAAATGAATATAAAGAAGAATATGATTACACGTTAGAGAATACGCAAGTAGAAAATGGAAAGAAATATTATCAAATAAGAGTGCGTACGACATATAAAATAGAAGGTGCAGCTGGATCAGGATTTACTGGTGTATTCAAAGTATTCGAAGATGGTACAATTGTTGAAGTGCACTAGATTGATGAAAAGAATATGATACAAAACAGTAATCTGTCAAAAATAGAGATAATAAAAAGGTATCCTTCAAGTACGAGGATACCTTTTTACATTTTAAATCGTTCTTTATGACTAATCTTTAATTATTAATCCGAGTAATGTTGCAAACTGAATAGCTTGATATGATGATACTTTACATCCTCTTAGATTGTTCACTGAAACGGTAAGTGTATCAAAATTAGAAGAACTAATATCTATTCCCTTCAGTGATGTTTGATCAAAATTTGCTTCGTCAAGGCTACATGAATTGAATTCAACTTTTTTTAGTTTACAGTCAAAAAAATCTGCATTATTTAATGAAGTTGCATTAAATATGATCTTTTCTAGTTTAGAATTTCCAAGTGAAGCTAAATTCAAAATTGAATTTTCAAATGTAACATTTCCTAAGCTAGATTCTGTAAAATTAACGCCAATTAATTTACTGTTTTTAAATTCGACTCTGTGAACAGAAGAGTTGCTTAAATTAACATTTGATAAATCGCAGTTCTCAAAACAAACATCTGTAATATCAATACTGCTAAAGTCTGTATTGGTAAACTTACAATTTTTTATCACTGCATTATATAAACGCACTCTATCTACAGATTCATTTTCAAAAGTGGAATCGATGATTTCACACATTTCTAATGTTGAATCTTCTTCATAAAAAATATCGTGAAAATTCTTTAAAGATAACTCTGGCGAAATTTTTGGTCTATCAATTTTCATATTATATCCTTCTTTCATTGAATTAGTTAGCTAGAAAAAATGGTATGTTCTATACATAGTTAGTACGCAGCGAGCAAGCGCCGTGTTGAAATTTCATCTCTTATTTTAAATGATTTTTTATGACTATACTTCGATTAACTTTAGCAATAAAAGCATACTCATGTATTCTCTAAAAATTAACGGTTCATTTCACGTTGTAGTATTTCAAAAAACAACGATACATGATAGCCATCTACTGTTGCATGATGAACTTTAATATTCACTGGCATTAGCAACTGTGAACCAACTTTTTCGTACTTTCCACTAGTAATCATTGGTGTTACATTATTTTTGATAGCTCCTTGATGAGATGAAAAATGTTCAAAATGCATCCAAGGAATGGATGAAAGATTTACCACGTTGGGCGGAACAACTCCCATTGGTGCGATATCTGTTGTGTTTGCATAGTTTTTTATAAGCCTTTTGTACTCACGATCAACTGATCTATAATCTGTTAATTCTTCCAACCATAAACTATAAAATAGCCCTGTTTCTTGATTAAAGTTCGTAAATGTCGGCACTAATTCTTGCCATTCTACTAATTGCTTATTTATGTGGGCATACTTCAAATTCGGAATCTTGTTAACCGATTTAGTTACATTAAAAATAGAGAAAAATAATGTAACAATTAAAAATTGCATTGAAGTGGAATTATTAGATGAGTTTTTTAGTACGGATTCTTACAGTTGCCAAATGCAATTGCTTATAGAGAATGAATGAAAACGAACTTTAGAGTATACTCAGAAATAATATAAACTAGAAAATGAAGCTGGATTATGTAAGTACAATTGTTGAAAAGGTATCCTCACATACTTTGAGGATGCTTTTTTAGTATAAAAAAAGGCATCTAGCAAAAGTACTAGATGCAAATAAAAAACACAAGGGAAGACAAAATTCTTCCCTTTTCCCGTATGTAATTATATCAAAAAATTTATAAAAAACTAGCTTTATTTTTTATATAATTGATGTGTGAAGCCGTGAAAGGAAAAGATTACACTATTTTCGTAGTTTTTTGTTAAAAAAAGGAGCTGTATATATGATTAATTTTAAACCAGAAAATTTAAATCAATTATTAAAAGTGACGCTCATAAGTGCGAATAAGTCTTATGATGCGATTAAAGATTATGAGTTTACAAAAGAAGCAGTAGTATTCCGTATAGACTTCAAATATATTGGCGTTTCTCTTATGATTGTAGATATGCTAGGAAGATCGGCGGCGAGATTTAACATTTTGCCATTTGCTAAACCAGATACGAATGAGATAGATTACATCCAGTTTCAAGTGTATTCGATTAATGAAGGGAATTTTAAAGAAATGCTTGATACGATGTAAAAAACTATAATTTTACAAAAATGTATATACCAACTAATATATAAGTAATACATTCATATAATTGGAGTGATGAGATGCAGCCGTTAGAAAGGGAGATTCATTCTAATATGCTGAAAGTGTGGCGAATTCACGCTTTAATTGGGGCGGCAGTTATACTAGCAGTCGTAATTGCGTATTTCTTTTTTATGATTAACTTTAACTGGTGGGGTTGGCTGTTCGGATTGTTAGTAACAGGCGCTATTACATTTATCCCGCTTGATTATTTTGTATTTCCAAATTTACGTCAACGCTATTATAGTTACAGATTAAATGAAGAAGAGATTGAGATTCAAAAGGGAATGTTCGTTGTAAAACGTGTACTTATTCCGATGATCCGTGTGCAGCACGTAACGATTGAGCAAGGGCCGATTATGAGAAAGTATAATTTAGCAGAATTACACATTTCAACAGCAGCAACTTCTCATAGTATTCCAGGTTTAACGAAAGAAGAAGCAGAACAGCTGAAAAGACAAATTGGAGAACTTGCGAAAGTGAGTGATAAGGATGTATAAGAGGCAGCATCCGATCACGATATTATTGAGTATTCGAATTTCGGGTTTATTTCCTTTTATCCTTCTTGTAATATTTCGCTCTGATGAAAATGAGCCTTGGTATTTATTTTATTTTGTTTTGTTGTTTCTTTTATTCGTGATGGCTATTTTCTCCGCTGTGAAATGGTATTTCAAAGTGTACTGGATTGAGAATAATATTTTACATATAAAGCATGGTGTGTTTGTAAAGAAAGAAAGCTACTTAAATAAAGAACGTGTGCAAAATGTTAGTACATCTTCTAACATCATTTATCAAATACTTGGACTTCCAAAATTAAATATAGAAGTTGCAGGCGGCGGTAGTGAGCCAGAAGTGATGTTAGCTGGTATTAAAGAAGATGAAGCGAAGGCACTAATTGCTTTATTGCATAAAGAAAGAAGCGTTGTGGCTGAAGAGGTGCCTGCGGAAGAAGGTAGTAAGACAGTTTATCAGTTAAAAGCGAAAGAAATTTTATTCGCATCTATTACATCTGGTAGATTTGGATTAGTGTTTTCTATGTTAGTAATCCTTTACACAGAGTTTAATCAATTTCTACCAGAATGGTTCATTAATAAAGTGGAAGCGTATGTGATGGATAACGGTGTATATGAATTAATCGTTATGGCAGCAATTTTAATGGCAATTTCTTGGGTTATTTCAACAGCAGGCTATGCGTTAAAATATGCAAACTTTAAAATTGAGCGAAACGGAAATGAAATTCGCATCGTACAAGGGTTATTTGATAAGAAAGAGTTTGTGTTAAAATTGCACCGTATTCAAGCAATTACTGTGAAAGAAGGCATTCTCCGTCAGCCTTTCGGTTATTGTTCTGTGGAAGTAGAAGTCATTCAAAGTATAGAATCCGCTGGGAATGAAGTGATGCTACATCCTTTTATGAAGAAAAAAGATGTGCAGCAGTTACTCGCATATTTACAGTTGCCGTATGAAATGGAAGAGGAAATCGTTTATTTACCGAAAGCGGCATTGCGCCGTTACATCATCATGGGCTGGATTACAACTGCTGTGCTCGCTGTGCCGATCGTTAGTGCGAGTATATATTTCAAACAATATATCGCGTTATTCACTCTTATCCCGCTATGTATCGGATTTACAATACTCGCATACGCTCGTTATACTAGCGGCGGTTATATGATGAGAGAAAATCAATTAACGATGGTGTACAGAGGTCTTGCGAAATATACAGGAATCATGCGTAGAAGGCATATTCAAGCGGTGGGGTACAATCAATCATATTTTCAAAAGAAAGACGAGTTATGTACAGCTGCCGTATCGGTAGCAGGGCATCGTTATAAAGTGAAGCACATGCGAAAAGAGGACACACTTCGTATATATAATTGGTACAAAGAAAAAGGAAACACCGGTGTGTAGTGGTGTTTCCTTTTTGTTATTAAATGGATATCTTTAGTCGAATCGTTGATATATTTCAAGATGTGATAGATATATTCGAAAAATCGTTGGTATAATTTCACGTACTCCTAGTGTTGTATTACTTTTTAATTAAACTAACACATCAAAAGTAGTCACAAAAGAAGGACGAGAGAAAATACTCTTTTGCTGTTCTGCATGTGGATGCGCCTGAGCCTGAGCCTGTGATTGTCCCTCTGCTTGTGCAGGACGTTTTTTATGAGCGTTTTCGAATGAACGTGATTCTGTCCAGTCTTTAAAGTTTTGCTCTGTTTCCCACATCGTTAAGATGACATATGTATCGTTACTTAATGGGCGTAGAACGCGGATCGCTTGAAATCCTGGTTCGTTTTCAATAAGGCCTGCACGGTTTTTAAAACGGTTTTCAAATACAGGGCGACCTTCGTCTGTGACAGAAATGTTGTTACAAACGATATAGCCAGGTTGTCCTTTAAATTCGCCAACAGCATCTAGTACGTCATATTGAAGAGATCCTTCTACAGATTCTTCTGTATTTTCTTTATAAAACATATCTTTTTCATTATTTTTTGCAGTGAAATGTGCTTGTTCTAGAGGTGTTTCGTATGAAATAATAGCCTTCATTTTAGTGCCCCCTTACTTATTTGTTTCTATTATATCAACTCTCTTAAAAAACTTCGAAGATTATATACATAAAGATACTTCTTTTTCAAATAATAAATGTACCATCATTTGGAAAGAAGGCCGATGTATGAAGAAAGTAAAGTGGACTTTATTAGGTGGGTTAGCGACGCTTGTATTAGCGATTGTAATCTATAAACTTATTGTGTTAGCTGGTGGCTATATGATGGATGAAAAGCAGCTCGTTTTCCACTCTTCATCACGTATCGTTGACCAGAAAGGGAAAGAAATTACGAAATTATACGTAGAAAATAGAGACCTCGTACCAATCGAGCAAATTCCAAAATACGTGCAGCAGTCGTTTATTGCGGTGGAAGATTCTCGTTTTTATGAGCATCAAGGAATTGATTATCCGTCAATATTCCGTGCTCTTTATAAAGACACGTTAGCTGGAGAGAAGGTCGAAGGCGGTAGTACGATTACGCAGCAACTTGCTAAAAACGTCTTTTTAACTCGTGAAAAAACATTTACGCGTAAGTTGAAGGAAGTCGCAATCTCCCTTCAATTAGAGCAAAAATATACGAAGCAACAAATTCTTGAAATGTATATGAATCATATTTATTTTGGACATGGAGCTTACGGTATTCAAGCTGCAGCAAAGTTGTATTTTAATAAAAATGTAGAAGATTTAACAGTAGAAGAAGGGGCAATGCTTGCAGGTCTTCCGAAGTCGCCAAACGGATATTCACCGTATTTTTCTCCAGAGAAGAGTAAAGAACGCCGTGATCTAGTATTGTCACTTATGCATAGACAAGGTTATTTGACTGCTGAAGAAAGCGTTCGCTATCAAGGAAAGACAATTGCTCTATATAAAAACTTAGATGAGAATGAACTCGCATATATGCCGTATATTGATATGGTCATAGATGAAGCGGCTCGTTTATACGGATTGTCTCATCAAGAAGTACTTCGCGGAGGATATACGTTTGTCGTATCGATGGATGAAAAGATTCAAAAGGTGGCGTATAACCAGTTTCAAGATGCGCGCAATTTCCCTGGTAAAGAAAATGGGGCGCAAGGTGCATTTTTATTAATGGATAATCGTACGGGCGGGATTAAAGCTGCGATTGGCGGAAGAAAGTATGTCCCGAGAGGATTTAATCGTATTTTTGCAAAAAGGCAACCGGGCTCTGTTCTGAAACCACTTATCGTTTATGCACCAGCATTAGAAACGAAAAAGTATAATCCGTATTCGTTATTAACAAATGACAAAGCTTCTTTTGAAGGTTATGAACCTCGAAATTACAATCGTCAATATACGAAAGAAATGACGATGTATGATGCGATTTTAGATTCAGCAAACGTACCGGCAGTTTCTTTATTAAATGAGTTAGGGGTCGAAGAAGGAAAGCAATATTTAGAGAAAGGAAATGTTCATATTGCAGATACTGGGTTAAGTACAGCGCTTGGTGGGCTGAAAAACGGTGTTTCACCATTTGATCTTGTAAAAATGTATCGTGCATTTTTAGCAAACGGCAATATTATTGAGCCACATGTTATTGATAAAGTGTTAAATAGACACGGCGCAGTCATTGGAGAATCGCCAAAAGTAGAGACGAAAGTCTTCTCGAAACAAACAGCATGGTATATGACGAAAATGTTAGAAGGAGTTGTAAAGGAAGGGACAGCCAAAGTAGGTGTCTATAACGGTGCGTTGGCTGGAAAAACGGGTACCACTTCAATTCCTAATGATGATAATGGAGCAAGGGATATGTGGTTTGTTGGATATACGCCGAATTTAGTGGGAGCAGTTTGGGTCGGCTATGATCACACGGATAAAGAGCACAAATTGCAAGGCGAAAGTGCAGCTGCAACGAAGTTATTTAAGAAAATTTTAACGAAGGCAAATGTAGAACAGAAAGAAAAGTTTATGCAGCCAGAAGGTGTAGAAACGATTGGTGCCCCAATTCGGTTGCGCAAGATTGAAGATGTAAAAATGAAACTATCATTTAGTCCTTTCGGTTTATTTAAAGCAAAATTAAGCTGGACACCACTTCCAGATGAAAGAATTATGTATCGAATTTATAGAGTGGAAAACGGAATTCATACGCATGTGAGTACTGTAACAGGTGTCGGAGAATATGAGGAAAAGTTTATTAACATATTCTCAAAACCGAGTTTTTACGTTGTGCCATTTAACACACAAACGAACCGTGAAGGAGAAAAGTCAAAAGTAGCTAAACCATAGATTTTCTCTGTGTTATAATAAGAATGTTGTGAAAATAGTAAGCGGTTTTACGAATGTTTGTGTCAATTTCATGAACAACGTACATAATGTTATGCAATTTGTTTTTACAAGCTGTATAGTAAAAAAAGATAAATATCGGAATAGAACGTATTTAAAGCAAAAGCATTGGTAGGGAAGGGAGCAAGGGTCTTGGTAAGAACTATAAATGAGACATTTTTAAAAGCATGTAGGGGGGAACGTACAGAGTATGTACCAGCATGGTATATGCGTCAAGCAGGTCGTTCGCAGCCGGAATATAGAAAGATAAAAGAAAAATATTCTTTATTTGAAATTACACACAATCCAGAGTTATGTGCTTACGTTACAAAGTTACCAGTTGATCAATATAACGTAGACGCAGCAATTCTTTATAAAGATATTATGTCACCACTACCTGCAATTGGTGTGGATGTAGAAATTAAATCTGGTATTGGACCAGTAATTGATAATCCAATCCGTTCTTTACAAGACGTAGAAAAACTAGGGGAAATCAATCCAGAAGATGACGTACCGTACATATTAGATACGATTCGTTTATTAACGACAGAAATGTTAGACGTACCGTTAATCGGTTTTTCAGGAGCTCCATTTACGCTAGCGAGCTATATGATTGAAGGCGGTCCATCTCGTAACTACCATAATACGAAAGCGTTTATGTATGCAGAGCCGAAAGCTTGGTTCGCTTTAATGGATAAGCTTGCTGATATGGTTATTACATATTTAAAAGCGCAAATTAACGCAGGAGCAAAAGCAGTTCAAATTTTCGATTCATGGGTTGGAACAGTAAATGTAGTAGATTATCGCGTATTTATTAAACCAGCAATGGAACGTATTTTTGCAGAAGTTCGTACGATGGGTGTACCGATGATTATGCACGGCGTAGGAGCTGCACATTTAGTGAACGAATGGCATGATCTGCCTCTTGATGTAGTCGGTTTAGACTGGCGTTTACCGATTGAAGAAGCGCGTGCACGCGGCGTTTATAAGGCGGTACAAGGTAATATGGATCCTTCGTTCTTACTTGCACCATGGTCTGTTATTGAAGAACATGTAAAAGGTATTTTAGATCAAGGGATGAAGCAGCCGGGTTATATCTTTAACTTAGGTCACGGTGTATTCCCAGAAGTAAATCCAGATACATTAAAACGTTTAACTACATTTATTCATGAGTACTCTAAAGAACAGTTAGCGAAGTAAAGGAGATTGGCTGTATGAAAAAGAAAATTGGTTTGCTTGTAATGGCATACGGAACGCCATATAAAGAAGAAGACATTGAACGTTACTATACACATATTCGCAGAGGAAGAAAGCCAAGTCCTGAAATGCTAGAAGATTTAACAGAGCGTTACCGTGCAATTGGTGGTATTTCTCCTTTAGCTACTATTACATTAGAGCAAGCTAAAAAGTTAGAAATGCGTTTAAATGAAATACAAGATGAAGTAGAGTACCACATGTATCTTGGTTTAAAACATATTGAACCGTTTATTGAAGATGCGGTACAAGCTATGCATAACGATGAAATAGAGGATGCAATCGCACTTGTTCTTGCGCCTCACTATTCTACATTTAGTGTGAAATCATATGTTGGACGAGCGCAGGAAGAAGCTGAGAAACTTGGAAACTTAACAATTCATGGCATTGATAGCTGGTATAAAGAACCGAAGTTTATCCAGTATTGGGTCGATGCAGTGAAAGGTATATATAACGGTATGTCAGAAGCAGAACGTGAAAAAGCAGTATTAATCGTATCTGCTCACAGCTTACCAGAGAAAATTATCGCACTCGGCGATCCATATCCAGATCAATTAAATGAAACAGCTGATTATATTGCAAGGGGCGCTGAAGTAGCAAACTATGCAGTAGGATGGCAAAGTGCAGGAAACACGCCAGATCCTTGGATCGGTCCGGATGTACAAGATTTAACGAGAGAATTAAATGAAAAGTACGGTTATACTTCATTTGTTTATGCACCAGTTGGATTTGTTGCGGAACATTTAGAAGTTTTATATGATAATGACTTTGAGTGTAAAGTGGTGACTGATGAAATTGGCGCGAAATATTATCGTCCAGAAATGCCAAACGCATCGGATGCATTCATTGATTGCTTAACGGATGTTGTATTAAAGAAAAAAGAATCTGTATTGTAAGAAGAAAGGGGGAGCCTGCTTGAGGAAAAAAGTTGTGATCATCGGCGGTGGTATCACAGGATTAACAGCTATGTATCACTTACAAAAAGACATTCGTGAGAAGGACTTGCCGATAGATACATTACTTGTAGAAGCGTCGGGTAAACTTGGCGGGAAAATTCAAACCGTTCGAAAAGATGGATTTACAATTGAACGCGGACCGGATTCTTTTTTAGCACGAAAAGAAAGTGCGTCTAGATTGGTGAGAGAATTAGGTCTTGGCGATGAACTTGTAAATAATAAGGCCGGTCAATCATTTATTCTCGTAAACAATCGGTTACATAAAATGCCGAGTGGATCAATGATGGGAATTCCAACGCAAATTACGCCGTTTCTATTTTCCGGGTTGTTCTCCCCAATTGGTAAATTAAGAGCTGGTTTTGATCTGTTAATGCCTAGATCAAAACCAGTATCTGACCAATCACTCGGGCAGTTTTTCAGACATCGCCTCGGAAACGAAGTGGTTGAAAACTTAATAGAACCATTACTATCGGGTATTTATGCAGGGGATATTGATGAAATGAGCTTAATGTCGACCTTCCCGCAAATGTATCAAATTGAGCAGAAACATCGTAGTATTTCACTCGGTATGCGTACGCTCGCTCCGAAAGAAGAGAAAGCTGAACCGAAAAAAGGAATCTTCCAAACGGTGAAAACAGGTTTAGAATCTATAGTAGAATCTCTCGAAGTGAAGATGCATGAAGGTACGATAATAAAGGGAACTCGCATTGAAAAAGTTGCAAAACTGGGGGATGGTTACACGATTACTCTTAGTAACGGAAAAGAAATAGAAGCGGACGCCATCGTAGTGGCAAGCTCACATAAAGTATTGCCTTCTATGTTTGCGCAGTATAAACAATTTCGTTTCTTCCGCAACATTCCGTCCACATCAGTTGCGAATGTAGCACTTGCTTTTCCGAAATCAGCCATTCAGCGCGATATTGATGGAACGGGATTTGTCGTATCACGAAATAGTGACTTCTCCATTACAGCATGTACGTGGACACATAAAAAATGGCCGCATACAACGCCAGAAGGTAAGGTACTTCTTCGCTGTTACGTTGGACGCCCTGGTGATGAAGCGATTGTAGAACAAACCGAAGAGGAACTCGTTCAGCTCGTACTAGAAGACTTACGAAAGACGATGGATATTATAGAGGACCCGGAGTTTGCAATCGTAAGCCGCTGGAAAGAAGCGATGCCTCAATATACAGTAGGTCATAACGAGCGAATGAAAAAGCTTACAACATTTATGGAGAAAGAATTGCCAGGTGTGTACTTAGCTGGAAGTTCTTACGCTGGTTCTGGTTTGCCGGACTGTATTGGGCAAGGTGAGTTGGCAGCGCAACGTGTGTTATCACATATTGAAAAAATAGTAGAATGTGAACGAGATGCTTTGAATGTATAAAAAACTACCACTTCCTAATGAAGTGGTAGTTTTTTATTGGAAAATAGAAGTTTGTACCTTACATATTCCATCTGTTTTTAGCATAAGTAATTTTTGTTTTAAACGTATAGCTGAGATTAATTTTTTGTAAAACTTGTCGAAATATAGTTCTATATAACGAATCATTTGTTATGATAGATATGCTGAGAAAATATGAAATAGGGAGAGGAAAATAGCTGTGAAGAAATTGTTAAGTGTCTTTTTATCATTATTACTATTACTATCATTTACTGGAACTTTAGCACAAGCAGAAGAAACTACTTCTATGTCGGTAGAAAAAGCAATTCAAGTATTCAAGCAGCAAGGGAAAACGAAGGGGATAGTGGAAGGATATATTGTCGGATATACGCAAAGTCCTTCTAAGTACACGAAGGATCCGGCTAAGTTTGACGACACAAATGTGGCAATTGCCGATTCACCAAACGAAACAAATCCAGATAAAATCATGCCTGTTCAGTTGCCAAAAGGCGATGTGAGATCGGCAGTGAATGTGAAAGATCATCCTGAAAATATTGGGAAGAAAGTTAGCTTAACAGGGACGCTTGAATTATATTTTAGTAGTCCGGGTTTAAAATCAGTAACAGCTCATAAGTTTCAAGGGGAAGAACAAAACCGTGTTAGCGATGTAGTGGCTTCACCTGGGGGCGGGGAAGTTGCGAAAGGAACAGCGGTAACATTAACAACGAATACAGAAGGAGCAACAATTTACTATACGTTAGATGGTTCTAATCCTACAAATAAAAGTGTTCGCTATAACGGACAAATTGTAGTGAATGAAAATAGTGTAGTGAAAGCAATCGCAGAGAAAGAAGGACTTACTTCTTCGGCGATTTCTACATTTTCATTTATTATTGTAAATAATGAACCAGTTCGTATTCATGATATTCAAGGGAAATCACATATTTCTCCTTACAAAGGGAAGAACGTATACAATGTGGAAGGCGTTGTAACAGCGCTTGATAAAAATGGTTTTTATATAGAAGACAATCAGCCGGATAATGATCCAGCTACTTCAGAAGGTATGTACGTATACAAAAAAGATGCAAATGTAGCAGTTGGAGACCTTATTCAAGTTGATGGAGAAGTAGAAGAATATGTTGGGCCTGGATATGCAGAAAGGTTTGAAACAGACTTAACAACGACGGAAATTAAGGCGAGTCGCGTTGCTGTAATCGCAAAAGATCAACCTTTACCAGCACCCATTGTACTCGGAGAAAACGGTGTGAAAATTCCTGATCAAATTATCGATAATGATGCATTCGGTTTATTTGATCCAAATGAAGATGCAATCGACTTTTATGAAAGTATAGAAGGTATGCGCGTTACGATGCCAACACCAAAAATTATTGCACCTCAGAAAAACGGAAATTTATATGTAACAGTAAAAAATAGCGGGGATAAAGTAGTAACGAAATATGGTACACCTCTTTTAGATGAAAATCAATTAAACCCAGAGCGTCTTTCTGTAAAAGTACCTCGTGATTATGTAGCAAAAGTAGGAGATACTTTCACAGGAGATATAACAGGGGTAGTAGGATATGATTACGGTTCGTTCCGTATTTCGCCAGTGACGGAATTACCATCTGTAGTGGACGGTGGGTTTAAGCGAGTAGGGGCAAATATTCAGCCACGTCTTGATAAATTAACAGTTGCTACATATAACATTGAAAACTTCTCAGCAAATAAAAAAGAAACGACGGACGAAAAAGTAAAAGAGTTAGCGTATTCTATTAAATACAATTTAAAAATGCCAGATATTATCGGTGTAGAGGAAATGCAAGATAATAATGGATCAATTAATGATGGGACAACAGATGCTTCATTAAGCGCAAAACGTATCATTGATGCAGTTCTAGAAATTCGCGGACCGAAGTATGAGTATGTAGAAATTGCGCCAAGCAACAATCAAGACGGGGGAGCGCCTGGAGCTAACATTCGCGTCGGTTTCTTCTATAACCCATCACGTGTGAAATTAGCAACAGTACCGAAGTTACTTGATAAAAATGTAGTTCGTATTGGAGACGAAAATGCATTATTTGATAGTACACGAAAACCGTTAGCAGCAGAATTTACATTCCAAGGACAAAACGTTGTTGTCGTTGCAAATCACTTAAACTCAAAACTAGGAGATGCAACGCCATTTGGAAAAGTGCAGCCGCTCGTATTAAAGAGTGAAGAAAAACGAATTCAATTAGCGCAAGAAGTAAATTATTTCGTACAAGGTATTCAGAAAAAGAATGCAAATGCACCTGTTGTTGTATTAGGTGATATGAACGATTTTGAGTTCTCGAAACCACTAAAAGCATTAGAGGGAACAATCTTAAAAGATATGCTAAACACTGTGCCGAAAGAGAATCGTTACACGTACATTCATGAAGGGAATGCACAAGTGTTAGATCATATTTTAGTAACGAACAACATCGCACCGCACACAGTTGTAGACCCAGTACACTTAAACTCAAACATTATGAAAGAGCATGGACGTGTAAGCGACCACGACCCAGTACTTGCTCAAATTGATTTGAAGAAAGCTTCTTAAAGTGAGAGAACGCTTAGGTAACTAAGCGTTCTTTTTTTGTTTTTGCATCGTCATTTAATTACAAAGAGGAGATTCCTTTTTTTGTAATCTGACGATATAATTAATAGAATATTCTGTTTTGTAGAAAGGGAGGTGTAGATATATGGTAGCCCAACTAAATGGGAAATTAATGAATCAACTAGCGATTTTTTTGAGTGTTTTTATATTGATTCAGTTTGTAGCTGATGTAACAGGTCTTACGCAATCACTAGGTATTCATTATTTAGGTACAATAAGACAGAGCATCACTTATACAGCATTTGGTTTAGCTGTGATTTTTACTATATTGGGTATGAAAAAGGAATTAAGTAAATATGCAATTATTTCTTTATGTTCGGCGATAGGAATACAAATAATTTATATAGTTGTTATTGTGGTTTTATGGATGTTGGCAGGGACACCGTAAAGTATTGTTCGTTTTTTTATAGAAAAACCTATTATTATGAAGTGCACCTCCAATTGTTAGACACGGTCTAACAATTGGAGGTGCACTTTTATTCCGATTATTAGTCTTCACCAATCGGGCTTTTACGAGCAGTTGATTTCCCACCTGACTCCTTGTATTCACTGAATTTTGAGGTGGGCATCTAGCTATTTAGAGCTTGATTTCTGTGGGGAATTTTAGGGTTTCTTAAGCAAACCGTAGCGGTGGTCATTTTATTTGGAAAATAGAGTGTAACTAATTGCAAAAGATTATATATAGAAACTCTTTTTTGTAAAATTCATGGTAAAATTAATTGAATATTCAGGTTTATAAAAGGGGGGGCAACGATGCAGGTACAATTAAATGGAAAATTAATGAATCAAATCGCAATCTTTTTTAGTAGTATTGCCATGCTTCAGTTTATAGCTGAGGTAACAGGATTTACGCAAAATTTAGATATTACGTATAACTTAATAAATACAACAACGTCATATATAACATTTAGCTTGGCAGTGATTTTTACTTTAATAGGTGCAAGAAGAGAATTGAGTAAATATGCAATTATTTTATTATGTTTAGTAGTAGCTATTAAATCGATTTATTTTGTAGCTATTGTTATTTTATGGGGATTGGCTGGTACGCCGTAAATGAATAAAAAACCTAATTTCCAAGAAGACATGAGGAAATTAGGTTTTTATGCTTGAAACGCTTTTCTACACCGATCCCTTCTTTGCAATCTTCTTTTGTACCTTTTTCTATCACGCTGTACGCCTTTTATATACATGCATAGGCTGAAGAAGAAGAAGAAGGCACATTGTATCGTTAATATATACGATGACATGCCCTGTAACGGTTGCTTTGGATCATATAAATGAATAGGTGCTCCGCCTATTGTAGGGAATATTGTATTGAGCAGGACGTAAGGAATGGAGGTAACTGCAAATGGAAACAGAATCGCCATATAGTCCTTTTGTGACCATGCAGATGCAGCAAGTCCTAAAAGAGCCATTAACCCTGCAAATAAAAAATTAATTCCGATATATACAATAATATAAGTGATGGGGGAGCCGTAATATAAGTTTGCGAACATCCCGTTGTCATTTATAATACCTGAACCCGCTGCGGGTGCTCCGTTTGGAATGGTTAATTTGCAAAATAATAATGATAAGATAAATGGAAACGTATAAAGAAGTCCTCCGCAAAAAAATGTAACGATATATTTCGTTACTGAATAAGGAAGTAACGAAATTTCTTTACTTATAAATGTCTTAAAACCATCTGATTTATCTGAGTTGTAACTTGTACTAAAGGGAAGACTTGCAATAACTGGCATTAATAATAAATAAACATCCATTTCATTGTCGCGAAATCCAATCCATTTAAAAGCCGTTGTTACAAACGCATCCGTTCCGTCTCCAATATAACGAATTACATAATAATAATGATAGATAGAGATAAGAGCTAATCCACTAAACATAATAATTAAAGAAACACGATTACAAAAAGCTTGCTTTATACTTAAACGAAGCGCACGCATCATGACTGAAAAAGCCTCCACTATTTTGATAAACTTGTCTATTTTCTATATTACTATTAATTGTAAAGATTTTCTTGTTTTTTTATTTGATTATTTGAAAAAGAGGAATTTTGTTGTTGTTAAGTAAGGTTTATCTATACATCTTAAGAACACCTTTTCTTTTTCTCTTTCCATCTGATACACTATGACAGTATTATATGAATGGACTGGAATTTTTTTATACTGGAAATAATAAAAAAGAGAACTTGTATAGAATGTAAGCGTGTGGTAATATCAAAGATGTACTAATTGACTATATTATCCAATTGGTCATTTTTGGAGGTGACGATGTGGCGATAGATCGAAAACGTTCTATTATTGAAGCTGCAACAAAGTCTTTTTCAGCGTTCGGTTATAAAGCAACAACGATGGATCAAGTAGCGAAATTAGCGAATGTAGGAAAAGGAACGATTTATACTTTTTTCAAAAATAAAGAAGAGCTATTTGGCGAAATTATTTCTAATTTAATTACAGAAATGAAGCAAGTTGCAGAAAACGCAATTCGTTCAGATGTTTCATTTTTTGAAAATGTACATAAAGCATTATATAGCATCTTAGAATTTAGAAAAGAACATCAGCTCATGATTAAGTTAATTCAAGAAGAGCGCGATATGGGAACGAAAGAAGTACAAGAAGTGATGCAACAAGTAGATGTGGAAATCGTTTCTGTCATTCAATCGTATTTAAAGATTGCGATTGAAAAAGGTGAAATTAGCAAATGTGACCCAGAAATTACAGCATTTATTATGCTTCGCCTATACGTATCGCTCATTTTTGATTGGGAAAAAAATCATGAACCGCTAGAAAAAGAAAAAATTGCAGAATTATTTGAACTTTATTTATTAAAAGGATTGTCAAACTAAGATAATCCTTTTATTATTATAAAAAATGACCAATTGAACAAAGTAGTCATATATTTATTTTAGGAGGGATAATATAAATATTCACTTCATAGTAAGGAACAGTTGCATAGTATAAATTCGGGGATAAGGCATATGTATGAATAAGTATAGCCTTTTTGTTTGGGTGAAAATGACTAAATGAACATTTTAGTCATTTTGATAAAGGGGGAGAAATGATGAAATGGAATCAGTTACTTCGTAAAGAGTTTACTGAAATTATAAAAAGTAAAAAAATATTAATTCCAATTATCGCGGTATTATTCGTACCAATTTTATATGCAGGTATGTTTTTATGGGCCTTTTGGGATCCGTATAAACAGTTAGATGATTTACCAGTTGCGGTAGTCAATTTAGATAAAGGTGCAGTATTTGATGGAAAACCAATTGAGGTCGGAAAAGGGCTCGTTGATAATTTAAAAGATAACACAAGTTTTAAATGGGAATTTGTAAGTGAAAAAGAAGCGAAAAAAGGAATGGAAGGTAGAAAGTATTACATGCTAGTACGCATTCCAAATGACTTCTCAAGTAACGCTACAACGTTATTAAAAGATGATCCCAAACCATTAAACTTAGAATACATTCCAAACGAAAGCTTAAACTTCTTATCTTCACAAATTGGCGGAACAGCCATTGAAAAAATTAAAGGTGAAGTAGCAAGTACGTTAACGAAAACATATGCAGAGAAAATGTTTGATTCCATTAAAGACGTCTCAAAAGGATTAGCAGATGGAGCGGAAGGTGCAAGTAAACTACACGACGGATCAAGTGAGCTGCATGATGGTTCAAGTAAAGTGACGGATGGCCTTCATACACTTCAAGGGAAGTCTGGGGAGATGAAGGATGGAGTTCAGAAATTAGCAGATGGATCAAATAAATTAGTAGATGGGTCAGGAAAAGTAACAGATGGTTTAAATACATTAAATAGCAAAACAGGTGAAATGCAGGTAGGTATAGGGAAATTAGTAGACGGGTCAGGAAAAGTAACAGATGGTTTACATGTATTAAATAGCAATACTGGTATCGGAAAATTAGTAGATGGCTCCGGAAAAGTAACAGGTGGTTTACATGTATTGAATAGCAATACTGGTATCGGAAAATTAGTAGATGGCTCCGGAAAAGTAACAGATGGTTTACATGCACTAAATAGCAAAGCAGGTGTAGGGAAATTAGTAGATGGCTCCGGAAAAGTAACGGACGGTTTAAATACGTTAAATAGCAAAACGGGTGAAATGCAAAAAGGAATTGGCGAATTACGTGATGGATCTGAGAAAGTGACGGATGGCTTGAACAAATTAGTAAGTAAATCTGGTGAATTTAAAACAGGAACAACTGATTTATCAAATGGTATGGAACAGCTGGTTGGGGGACAAAGCAAACTAGAGGAAGCTTCTCAAAAAATTGAAAAGGGTTTGCAAGATTTGAATAGCAAAGTGAAAAGTTCTGCTGCCGGTTTAGAGGAAATGCAGTCGAAAGGCCCTTCTATATTGAATACAGTAAAAGAAAAAATAGATGGAGCTGGGGCAAATGTAAATCAATTAAATGAACTTACGCAATCAACAGCAGGAGATGCAAAAAATGCAGCGCAAGATGTAGCGAATTTACAAAAGCAAATTGAAAGTTTACCGAAAGAATATCAAGAGCAGTTACAACCATTCATAACAACTGCTGTAAAAAGTACAGTGACAGTTCAGCAAAAAGCTGCCGGAGTAGCAGGTGGAACAAATAAATTAAATGAAGAAGTAAAACAATTAAAAGGTGAAATAGATCAAAGAACAAGTGATGCACAAAACAAACTACCGAATACAGCAGGATTGCAAACTTTAACGAGTGGTATTGATGAATTAGCTAGTGCACAAAAGGGGTTTGTTGAAAAGTTCCAAGGATTTGGAAGGAATTTAAATGTAGCAAAAGAAGGCGCAAATAAATTTAAAAACGAATCCGGCCAATTTATTGATGGAATAAATCAATTAGCAGATGGCTCAGGTCAAGTAACAGACGGTTTAGGTACATTATCTGAAAGAGCAAATCAAATGGCAGGTGGAATAAATCAATTAGCGGATGGCTCAAGCCAAGTAACAGGTGGTTTAGATACATTATCAGTAGGAGTATCCAAATTAGCAGATGGCTCAAGCCAAGTAACAGGTGGTTTAGGTACATTATCAGTAGGAGTAACAAAATTAGCGGATGGCTCAAGCCAAGTAACAGGCGGTTTAGATACATTATCAGTAGGAGTATCCAAATTAGCAGATGGCTCAAGCCAAGTAACGGGTGGTTTAGGTACATTATCTGTAGGAGCCAACCAAATGACAGGTGGCATAACGCAATTAGCGGACGGTTCAAGTCAAGTAACAACCGGATTAGGCACTCTAAATGGCGGCCTAAATAAAATGTCAACTGGCTCAACACAGCTAATCGACGGCGTAAATAAACTAGCAGATGGATCAGGAAAAGTAACAGATGGCCTCGTCAAAGTAAACGATGGTTCAGGTGAACTTGCTGAGAAACTTGGCGAAGGAGCAGAGAAAACTGGTGAAGTGAAAGGGACAAATAAAACGTATGATATGTTTGCAAACCCTGTAAAAGTGAAGACAGAGAAACTAGCGGAAGTTCCAAACTACGGAACTGGATTTACACCGTATTTCTTATCACTCGGTTTATTTGTTGGGGCATTACTATTATCTATCGTATACCCATTACGCGATACAGTCGGCGTTCCAAAATCAGGATTTAGCTGGTTTATTAGTAAGTTCGGCGTTTTACTATCAGTCGGTATTATTCAAGCGATAGTAGCAGATGTCATATTACTGTTCGGATTAGGTGTAGAAGTGCAAAGTATTCCATACTTTATATTATTTAGCATCGTTACAAGTTTAGCATTTATCGCATTAATTCAATGTTTAGTAACAGCATTCGGTGATGCAGGGCGTTTTATCGCCATCATCACATTAATTATTCAGCTTACAACAAGTGCTGGAACATTCCCACTAGAATTGATTCCGAAGTTTTTACAACCATTTAATACGTGGTTACCGATGACATACTCTGTATCAGGATTGAAAGCAGTCGTATCAAGCGGAGACTTTAACTTCATGTGGCAAAACATAGGAATACTCATGATCTTTATCGTCGTATTATCACTTGGAACAATCGCTTCCTTAACTTGGATGCACAAACGACAATTTAGAAATGTTGTTGAAAATCAATCGATTGAAGTTTAAAAAAAGCACCTTGTAGGTAAATATTTATAATAACGAAACATTGGAATGAAAAGCCTGTATCAATAATTACTCAGTGATTATCGATACAGGCTCTTTTTATTGGATCTGTTCATAAAGATTTTTGTTACTAGAGCATTTTTCTTTTCGTTCTTTCATTCCATTTTTATTCTTTTTCTTTTTAATGCTAATTCAGCTGCCATTTTCCCGTTATGTTGTCCGTGCTCTTTAACCCAATTTAGTTTTTCGCTAGCTGGCACATATCTATGGAAACCTAGAATTTCAGCCGCTCTCTCTTGTATCCACATATCCGATTCGTCCAAGAGGGGAAGTATTTCATGCAATTGTGCATAAGGAGTTAAAGTGATAATTGAAAATAAATATTGAGCTCTTTTTTCTTCCGTTAATTCAGGTTTTTTAAGAAGGTTTTTCAATTCTTCAATGGCTTGTACATCTTGCTGTAGTTGCAGTTCATCCGTATTTTCTTTGGAACAAGGATAATCTTTAACTTCTAATTGCAGTCTAAACGAAAGAAAAGGACTTACAGCAATTTACAGAGAAAACTAGAATAGGGGAGTTGATATGATGAAACAAAAATCTCGCTTCTATTTTATAATATATCCACTAATCACCTTCTTGGTTTATACACTATATCCGATTTTATTTCACAAAAAAGAACATACGAGCATGAAGGATATATTGGGAATGATTGTAACGTATTACATTTTAATTAGTGGATATTACTTTATTGATTTTTTAAGTGAAAGAATAAAGAAAAAAGGTAAAGAAAAACAGTAAAGTTTCACTATTTAAAAGCTGATGGAGGATAACAAAATGACCGAAAGCGAAATGAAATTTAGGGATACGAACATTCGTAACTTTTTCGATAAAGAGAATCGTTTAAAATCGATTCTCTTTATCGAAAAAGTTAGTGTTATTAGAACATTTGATTAGCAAGTTAAACGTTGAAAATCAATATACAGAGAAAGAAATAAATGTGTTCATAAAACAATATCATGATGATTTTTGTACGATTAGAAGAGAATTTATCGTGCATGGGTTTATGGATCGAGAGGATAATATGTACCATATAAATGGGAGAGAAGTTTGGACGAAGTGGGAGGAGTTATAAATGTAATGAGTAATTCCTAGTTTGCCTCTCTTATCTAAAGAAGGAAATATTATGGGCTTTGGTGGTAGTTGCGGTGAATTTGCTTTATTAGTTATATTGTTTATTTTATTAATCATCGTTGGAGCTGCTTGCTTTTGCTAAAAACTATGGAAAAGACACTCTTATAAGAGTGTCTTTTCTTTATGAAGACGTAATCCCACAAAAACATTTATTTATGGGGGCTTGCCAAATACTCATCAACCTAAGAAAATAGATCACTCCATAATGAAAAATTCACGTTTTTACAGTTAGTACTGAAAATTCGGCTCATCCTTTTCGTTTTAGAAAAAGTAATATTTTAAGTTGATAGATGTGTAATATTACCTATATTGTAACGTATAAGTGAATTTAATGACTTTAACTATACTTTTGTTTCGTTTCATTTAAAAATATTACGATTATATTACAAAAACTATTGATTATATCTAAATAGCGTAATATAATACTGTTTGTGGAAATAAAAACAAAAATTATTCATTATTTGGGGGATATGGAAAATGAAGAAAGTTATTTTACCAGTTTTAATGTCTGCTATGGTTATAGTTCCGGCAGTATCACATGCTGAAAAACAAGATAATGTGAAACAGACTACTGCAAAAGCAGAGCAGACAATTCAGCAAAGTGGTTGGGTAAAAGTAGGGGATACATGGTATTTCTATGACCAAAAAGGTATGAAGAAAACAGGCTGGTTACAAGATGGTGGAAAATGGTATTATTTTGATGGTAATGGAAAAATGCAAACAGGTCATATTGTATATCAATATGAGGGTTACTTACTGGGAGCAGACGGTACAATGTATGCCAATGAAGGTTGGATTCAGTATGGTGGAAAGTGGTATTATGTACATCAAGGTGGAAAGCTACATTACGGATTGCTTGAATATAATGGGAAAACTTATTTTTTAAATCCAGATAATGGGCAGATGTTTACGAAAGCTTGGATTGGGGAATATCATACAGGCAATTATTTTCTCGAAGATGGATCAATGGCAATAGGTTGGACTTCAATTGATAATAAGTGGTACTATTTTAACGATAAGGGGCTTAGTTATAATGACTGGCTAAGCTATAACGGAAGCTGGTATTATTTTGTAGGTGGTAAGATGCAAACAGGTTGGGTACAAGATAATGGAAAATGGTACTACATGAATACAGACGGCACAATGAAAACAGGCTGGGTAAAAGAAAATGGAAAATGGTATTATCTGAACTCAAATGGCACGATGAAAAGTTCAGAAAATGGATGGAAAGACTGTTGGTTAGATGAAGGAGGAAAGCGCTACTTTTTCGATGACAGTGGTGCTATGCGTACAGGGAAACTAGCTGAAGGCGGCACTTCATGGTATTTTAATCCAGATGGATCTATGGTGACTGGATGGAAAATAGTGGATGGTGACTGGTATTACTTTGATGAGAAAAGTGGAGCGAATCATGAAGGTTGGTTAAACTACAATGGCAAGTGGTATTACTTTTATGATGGCCCAATGACAACTGGTTGGGTACAAGTGAATGGCACATGGTACTACTTGAATGAAGATGGAACGATGAAAACAAATTGGTTACAAAAAGATGGAAAATGGTACTATTTACAATCCAATGGTGCAATGGCAGTGGGCAAACATTTCATTAATGGAAAATGGTATTCATTCAAAAATGATGGCGTTATGATGTAACAAAGATTTTTAATTGAATAAATGACAATAGATATCTATTTTAAGATATTTCTATGATGAAAAAAACACCTGTGAAGGTGTTTTTTTTCATCTTTACAGTTAGTTATTACTTATTCCTCTTATTCTTGCACTTTTCGTTTTCACTAGTTTATTAGCGAGCATGGCTGGATTTATGCAGGAAATATCTAAACTGTAAGGATATGTGGGAAGTAGAATTATAAAACTTTTGTTTCCAATCTTTCTTTCTGACGAAGATGATGTGCAAAATGCATAGAAATGAGCTGAAACCATTCTGCCGCATTTAAGTAACCAAGCCCAGGGTGTTCGACTTTACAAGCACTTCGAATAGAAGTAATTGTTGGTTCAATGTCTTTAACAACTGTAATTAATTTCAGAAAACGCTCTTGTACTTCTTCTTTGTTAATTGGATTTTCTGGCGTATATCCAGGATGATTTGGTACTTTGATTTGTATGTCTGGGAAAGCACCAAGTTTATATACTTTTTCATCCATATCCGTTTTTTTGTTAGTTACTGATGGTGTTTCGCCTTTACATTTTGTGATTGCATCTAATTGCATGTATGTGGAAGCAATTAGATGATTATACATTTGACCGAGAGACCATTCCTCACTAGAAGGCTTCATCCTAAATTGCTCTATAGAGTATTTTTCTAATTCCTCTATGTAGTACGCTGCTAACTCTTCAAAATTCTTCATATCACTAACTCCTTTTTATGAAAATGTATTTGTTACTACCTACTATAAAGAAGTAATGCTGACAACATTATGTCAGTAGTGAAATATAAAAATTAAAGTTTTAACATTTTTTTTGCTTCATCACGGATTTTCTCAGAAAGAATTTTTGGCTCAAGTACTTGCACTTGGCTCCCAAAGCTTAATACCCACTGAAATACTTCGTCTATGTTTCTTGATTTCAAAAAGACATGGAAACCATTATCTTTATGCTCGTATGAATCTATAAAAAAGTATCGGGATTCAATAATTTTATGTGCAATATGAGTTGGAAACAATAAATGAATCGTAACAATACGATTGTTTTCAGGTTGATAGTCTTGTAAAGAAAAGTCTTTCGGTTTTGTAAAAAATTCTTGTTTTTGCTGTAATGTATCCATACGGTCTAAACGAAAATTACGTATTTGTTTCCGAAGTAAGCAATGAGCAACGATGTACCAAATTCCTGAAATATTGACTAAACCGTAAGGATGAACAGTCCGCTCTATTTTTGTGGTTTCTCTTGGCTTACGATAAGAAAAAGAGATAGCTTGCTCGTTTTGAATTGCTTCTTGTAGCAAGAAAAGTTGGTTCTCTAGTTTTTCTTGCTCGGCTTGCTGGTTTGAAAATATAGGAGAAAGGAAACGGAAAGTACCTCGTAATCCCTCAACTTTCTTTTTTTGATCAGTAGGGAGGATAACCTCAAGTTTCTCTTTTGCTGATCGTGCATGTACAGAAAAAGAAGAAGTGAAAGTTTTCTCGATATAATCACCGCCTAATAAAAGAGTAACAGCCTCTTCAGGCGTAAGTTGAATGGGTGGTAAGAAATAACCATCCATTAATGAATAGCCGTAGCCAGGCATTGAATAAATAGGAACACCCGATTCGTTAAGTGCATCCATATCTCGATAAATAGTTCTTATACTAGTTTCGAATTTTTCAGCCAAGCTTTGTGCTGTAACAGTTTGTCTTCTTTGTAATTCAATTAATATCGCTAATAAACGATCTGTCCGATTCATGGAATATCACCTTCAAATTTTTATAAATATACCTACTGTAAATTTCTAAAAGCAGTATAAATTCCCCTGCATTAACAGACTTTTTCCTATGTATAATATTAATATAGTAAAATCATAACAACCGATATTGCAGTTTCCAATAATATACTATATAATCAATTTAAGAAAACGTTTTCATGCAAAGGGGGAGAATTTCGTGTCGACTATCGAGGACGTGGCGAAATTAGCGGGGTTATCAAGGACAACGGTTTCTAGGGTGATCAATAATCATCCATATGTTTCAGATGAGAAGAAAAAAAGGGTTCAATTAGCAATGAAGCATTTAGGCTTCGTTCCTAATTCTGCGGCGAGAAGGCTTCGTAAACAAAAAACAGAAACAATTGCGGTGCTTGTTCCAAGGATTACAAATCCTTTTTTTAGTAGATTTATTGAAGCAATCGAGATTGCTGCTTCTGAGCATAAATATAAACTGATTATTTGTCAAACAAGATATTTACCAGAAAAAGAGATGGAGTATTTACAATTATTATCTACGAAACAAGTAGATGGGATTATTCTATGTTCACTAGAAAATCCATGGGAAGATGTAGAGCCGTACTTACAGCACGGTCCAATCGTGTTATGTAATGAATATATTGAGGAAGCAAATGTTCCAACAGTGAAATTTGATCATGCACAAGGAGCATATATAGCTGCCAATCATGTATTAGAACAAGGATATCGTAATCTTATTTTTTGCCGTGGTAACGAAACCAAAGTTGTTAGCCAACAGCGGAAAATGGGCTTTTTACGTGCAATAACTGAGAAGAGCCGCCAAGTAGAAGCGATTGATTTTCTTGAAAACGCTTTCTCTTGGGATGATGGGAAGCGAATATTCCATGAAGTATTAAAGGACAAAAAAAATCCTACCGCGATTTTGGCAGGAGGCGACGAGGTTGCAGCTGGAATTATCTCAGAGGCGAAGCGCCATAACTGGAGTATTCCAGAGGATCTCGCTGTTATCGGTTTTGATAATCAAATTTTATCGCAGATTACTGAGCCAGGTATTACGACAATTGAACAGCCAATTGATGAAATGGCTCGAAAAGTTGTCGACCTGATGATGGATAAAATCCATACGAAAAATTATCGTAAAAAAGAATTGTATGAGTTTGAACTGGAGCTCTTGGTGAAAGGTTCAACGATGAAGGATACGATGTTATTAGCCTAGTAGACTATGTCTGCTAGGTTTTTTTTCTGTTCACAAACTACTACTCTTCGTGAACGCAGTCATCACATTTGTTATGGTATGCTTCGTGCTGCTCATCAATTTCTTTCCCGCAGTGCGCACAAGTTTTCGTCGGTAAATTTCTGAAAAACTCCATTGGTTGATCGATCATGTCAATTCCTCCATTTCCATTTCTTACTATCATTGTATTAGTACAAAAAAATAAAAGTCAACAACTGTTTTATAACAAATTGAAAATTAATGAAAAAGTTTAGGAAATGGATTATAGTTAACAATGTAGGATGTAAGTAAAAAACTTTCTCAAGTACGGAGAAAAACTGCATTCCTACTCGGTTTTAGAAAGGATGGATACATATGAAAATGACTGTTGTCGGCTTTTGGGGCGGCTTTCCAGAAGCGGGAGAAGCAACGTCGGGGTATTTGTTTGAACACGATGGTTTTCGTTTACTTGTAGACTGTGGTAGTGGTGTACTAGCACAGCTTCAAAAATATATAACACCATCTCATATAGATGCAGTTGTACTTTCGCATTACCACCACGATCATGTTGCAGACATTGGGGTATTGCAATATGCGAGATTAATTACAAGTGCGACAAAGGGACAACTACCGGAATTGCCAATATACGGTCATACGTTTGACGAGAATGGATTCCATTCTTTAACGCATGCACCGCATACGAAAGGAATCGCGTACAACCCAGAAGAAACACTTCAAGTTGGACCTTTTTCTATTTCATTCTTAAAAACTGTTCATCCTGTTACATGCTTTGCGATGCGTATTAAAGCTGGTAGTAACGCTGTAGTATATAGCGCTGATTCCAGTTATATTTCTGAATTCATTCCATTCACAAAAGATGCTGATCTTTTCATTTGTGAGTGTAATATGTATGCACACCAAGAGGCTGCAAAAGCAGGGCATATGAATAGTACAGAAGTGGCAAGTATTGCGAAAGATGCGAATGTAAAAGAACTTTTATTAACGCACTTACCGCATATAGGAAACCCATCTGATTTAGTAACAGAAGCAAAACAAATTTTCAGTGGCCATATTACGTTAGCTCATAGTGGCTACGTATGGAATTCATGAGGTGATACGATGTTATTTATTGATAATAAAGGGATTACAGATCCTAGAATAAACTTAGCGATTGAAGAATATTGTGTGAAGAATTTAGATATTAACGAAACATATTTACTGTTCTACATTAACGAACCTTCCATTATCATTGGTAAAAACCAAAACACAGTAGAAGAAATTAATGCAGATTACGTAAAAGAAAAAGGTATTCATGTCGTTCGTCGTCTATCAGGCGGGGGCGCGGTATATCATGATTTAGGAAACTTAAACTTCAGCTTTATTACGAAAGATGATGGAGACAGTTTCAGCAACTTCAAAAAATTCACAGAGCCTGTAACGAAAGCGCTTGGTAAATTAGGCGTAAATGCAGAACTAAGTGGTCGTAACGACATTTTAGCTGAAGGTAGAAAAATTTCAGGTAACGCGCAGTTCTCAACGAAAGGTCGTATGTTCAGTCACGGTACGTTACTATTTGACTCTGAAATCGATCACGTCGTATCGGCATTAAAAGTAAAAATGGATAAGATTCAATCAAAAGGAATTAAATCAATCCGTAGCCGCGTTGCGAATATTACAGAGTTCTTAAACGAAAAAATGACGACAGAAGAGTTTAGACAACTTCTTCTAGAAACCATTTTCGAAGGTGAAACAGAAATTCCAACGTACGAATTAACAGAAGCGGATTGGAAAGAAATACATAAACTTTCTGAAGAGCGCTACCAAAATTGGGATTGGAACTACGGAAAATCTCCGAAGTTCAACTTACAACATTCACACCGCTTCCCAGTTGGACAAGTTGACGTTCGTCTTGAAGTGAAAAAAGGAACAGTAACAGAATGTAAAATTTACGGTGACTTCTTCGGATCACTAGATGTTCATGACATTGAAGAACGCTTAACAGGCGTACAGTTCGATAAAGATGCATTCACTGCAGCTTTAGAAGGCGTAGATATCGCACGCTACTTTGGTAATATTACAACAGAAGATTTCTTACATTTATTCTTCTAAAAATGGGGGAGGCTGTCATAAAGGGCAGCCTCTTTCTTTTTGTGTGGATTGTCACTTTTGGTTTTGAGTTGCGGCTAATATAATTTCACTTATCACAAATATCTTCCTCAAAACACCACTCACGAGTCATCTGCCCCTTATAAAGGAATATACATAATAAAAGGAGGTGGATCAAAATGAAAAGAATAATGTGCGTTGTATTATTGCTCAGCTTCCTCATCGGGATGACAGCGTGTAACGATGAAACCTCCTCAAGTCGTACAACTTTATCTATTGGAAAACCAGCGAAGGATAATGTTATATATTATACGCATACGGATAACAAACGAAAGATAGATGATATACAAACTATGTTTCAAAGTAAGAAATGGAAAAGAAATGAAATGTTTAGTACTGTTGGTAAAATACCAGATGTTGTCTTGTCTATAGATGAAAACGATACAGGGTTACCGACAGTATATGTTACAGTGTACTTTCATGAAAATGGAGCGGACGCGATAAACTTGTATGGAGAGCATACAAGTTTAAATAAAGAAGAACTTGAAAAGCTTAGAGAAAAGATAGGTGCATATTATCCTAAAATGATTTCTGTCCTCGTTTAATAATTTGCTGGTAAGTGAAATCACTATATTTTTCCAAAGTTATTCAATAGGAAGTACGCCGTGTATATGCAGTTAATAGGATATTACTTGCCACTTTAATTTTCTTTTAATATAATTAATTTAGAATTTTTAAATATTCTAAATTTTATAAAGGTGGGGTTTGTGTGAATCTCGTTCAATCTTTGGCTGAAACGGCAAAACAGAAGGGGGATAAACCGGCTTATGTTTTTATGGATCAGTCGGTCTCGTATGACCAATTAAACAAAATGGTCACAAGGTTTTCTAGCAATTTAGCAGAAATGGGCATTGGAAAAGGGGACAATGTCGCATTAGTTGTTGGGAATTCACCACATTTTTTAGTCGGTTTATACGGAACAATGAAAGCTGGGGCAACTGTTATACCAGTTAATCCAATTTATACAGCAGACGAAATGCATTATATTTTACAAAATGGAGATGTAAAAACAATCATCGTACTCGACGTCCTTCTACCTGTTATACAATCTCTTACAACAAGACTTCCTTCACTAGAGAACATCATCATATGCGAAACCTCATCAGATTTTAATCATATAGAAACCGAAAAAATGAAAACGTTTACTAGTTTTATAGGAACTGGAGATGCGACTTACGAAGGTCCGGAACTAGATGAAGAAGATGTAGCGGTTATCCTCTACACTTCAGGCACAACTGGAAAACCAAAAGGTGCTATGTTAACAAATAAAAATTTATATAGTAACGCAAGCGATGTGGCGTCGTATTTACAATATACGGCCGATGATCGCGTCGTTGCGGCACTGCCTATGTTCCATGTATTCTGTTTAACAGTTGCGGTAAATGCACCGATTGTGAACGGGGCAACGATTTTAATGTTACCGAAATTTAGTCCGAAAGAAGTGTTCCGTATTTGTCGTACGTATGAACCAACGATTTTTGCTGGCGTACCGACGATGTACAATTATTTATATTTATTTGAAGAAGCAAGCGCAGAAGATGTGAAGACGCTTCGCCTTTGTATTTCAGGTGGTGCGTCAATGCCTGTTGCTCTTCTGCAAAACTTTGAAAAACGTTTTGACGTAATTGTTTCAGAAGGATACGGTTTATCAGAAGCATCACCAGTTACTTGTTTCAATCCGTTAGATCGCCCGCGTAAACCAGGGTCAATCGGCACAAATATTTGGCATGTAGAAAATAAAATTGTGAATGAACTTGGGGAAGACGTACCAGTCGGCGCAGTCGGTGAATTAATTGTTCGTGGACCTAATGTTATGAAGGGTTACTATAATGCACCAGAAGATACAGCTGCGACATTAAAAGATGGCTGGCTATATACAGGAGACTTAGCGAAAATGGATGAAGAAGGTTACTTCTATATCGTTGATCGTAAAAAAGATATCGTCCTAGTTGGTGGTTATAACGTCTACCCTCGTGAAGTAGAGGAGGTACTATATACGCACGAATCAGTAGCTGAAGTTGTCGTAATTGGTGTACCAGACGAAAACTTAGGAGAAGCAGTGCGTGCTTTCGTCGTTCTGAAACAAACGAACGTAACAGAAGAAGAGCTGATGCATTATTGCACGTTACATTTAGCAAAATATAAAGTGCCAATGAGCATAGAGTTTTTAACAGAATTGCCGAAGAATACGACGGGTAAGTTGTTAAGAAGAGCTTTGAGAGAAAAAGCGATGCAAGTGTAAGAATGGGGGGCAACCAGCTTTATGAAGTTGGTTGCCTCTATTTTTTTGCATTGGTTAAGCTATGACGCCATATATTTAAACCGTAATATGACTAGTAGGGAGGAGATATACATGGAGCAGAAGGAATTACGTTTGCGGCGAGTGCAATATCTTATTTGTGACATTATGGATGAAATGAACGCTGAAAATGAGAAGAAAAACTTAGAAACACTGCAGAAAGTAATTGACCAGCTTTCAGGAGCAATTGGTGATTTAGTAGATCCATCTGGTACGTATTCAATTGATTATTTGGAGAGGAAAGTTCATACAGCGCACTATTTATTATTTAAAAATGATCGTAAAGCATATTTGTGTAATAAATAAACATTCATCATTTGATGGGGTGTTTATTATTTTTGATATTTATTGATAATTATTATTAATAAAAGGATGAGTACAATGGGTTTAAGACGATAAATTAATCTGCTTATAATTGTACTTATAAATAATAAAGCTCGAAATAAAAGCCTTGCTACACGTTTGTAGTAAGGCTCTTTACAGTTGTTTTGTTCTTAATGAATGAAAGCACCTGCCACTTTTTAGTTGGAAAAGTTACTCATTAGAAGTGTTATTAATCGCTTGAATAGCAAGTTCCAAAGATTTAATCCTTCTTTCTAAAAGAGTTCTTTGAGGACTACCAACCTTTGACTTAACGTAAATTTTTTCAATTGATGGAAGCAAACCGATAAGAACATTGCGAGCTTCTGCTAAATCTTCCTGGTTGTAATGATGAGGTTTTTGATTCCAAACACTATCTAGCATTGCTAAGCCGATACAAGCTGCCTGGAGGCGTTTCTTTACTAACGTAGTATTTGAGCCTTTCTGAGTCATTTGTGACAAGGCACTTTCGAGTTTACGGATTGTTGACTGTAAGGATTTTATTGATTCCTCTTTATGTAAATCTGATACGTTTTCCATGTTAGTACCATCCTTTCTTCGTTTTTAAATGATTTTGTTTAATACGTGATAAAATCGTTAAGGACAGAAACTTACTCGCAATATTTTAACATAAATAATGAACTTTCTTTGAGAGGGAGTCTTAAAGAGCTAGCTCAATTGTTGAAAGTAAGGTAACGAACTATAAAAACCGAACCGTCATCTAAGTGGCGGTTCGGTTTTCTTTATTTTTTCTCTACCAATTTTTTATTCTTCCAATCTAGTGTAAATGATTTATTAAATGTTTTTTGATCAACATCTTTTACGTTGTTTCCAACCCAACCTGCATCGCAACATATTCAATATCAATATCAATTTCGCCTAACACGTAAGATTCTAAAATGCCCATTACAGCAGTTCCTAAAAATTTTAAAACGCTGTGCTTATCAATGTTTTTATTGTGAAGATTGCTGTGCTTAATATTTACGTTAAACGTGCATAACAAGTTATAATAGAAGAAATCAATAAGGAGGCTAGCTGTGAAGAATCTTCGTTATTTCAATATATTTACTATGTTAATTATATACACGCTACTTATGTTTTACATCGGCTGGAACGGATGGGTTTGGCTTCATGCAGTATTTGGCTGGGAGTCCTGGGGGTATTATGCTTTCGTAGTCGGATTTATTTCTTATGCGTATATTCTCGTGCAAGTGTTTAAGTTTCTCCCATTCCTTCGAACGATTGGTTCAATTTGGTTTGCAGTCATACAATACGCCCTTATGTTATTGCCGTTAGCTGATATAACAGTCTTTCTTTTACAGTTTTCGGTTGAGAAAGAAACAGCAATTATTTGGACAGGGGCGGCTGTGTTAGCTGCGTTTATCTTTATCTTTGCATATGGAGTATTTAATGCGTATAGTCCAGTAGTAAGAAAATACGAAGTGCACATACCGAAAAAGGTAGAGGGGCGTAAAAGTTTACGTATTGCGATGGCTTCTGATATGCATTTCGGTAAACTGTCTGGCGTTTCGCATTTGAAAAGACTTGTTCGTCATGTAAATGAAATGGAACCTGATATTATTTTACTGCCAGGTGATATTATCGATGATCATCCAGGAGTATTCATTCAAAAAAACATGGGTCATATTATGAAACAAATGAAAGCTCCATTAGGCGTATATGGTGTTTTAGGAAACCATGAGTACTACGGCAGAGCGGTTCCAGAGTTTTTACAAGAGATGGATAGGATTGATATTCGTATTCTTTTAGATGAAGTGATCACAATTGAAGATGACTTTTATCTCGTTGGAAGAAGAGATAAAACAGAGCGAGATCGCCAAAGCTTTGAACAATTAATGAGTACGGTAGATAAATCGATGCCTGTTATCGCAATGGATCACCAGCCATTCGAGTTAAAACAAGCAGCGGCGGCAGGTGTAGACTTATTATTATCCGGTCATACGCACCGCGGACAAATGGCGCCAAATCATATTGTAACGAGAAGAATGTACGAGCTAGACTGGGGATACGCACAAAAAGGCGCATTCCACGCAATTGTTTCTTCTGGATTCGGATTTTGGGGACCGCCGCTTAGACTTGGTAGTAGGTCGGAGATTGTGCAGGTAGAAGTTACGTTTGAATAAGGTTAAATAAAAGGGATTATACATGATTAATATGTGTAATCCCTTTTATTTTTTATTTCGTAATCGCGACCTTTACTTGAATATAATCTCAATTAGTTGTTGTGGATGTGCATTAATTAATCCATGAACAATAATAATTACCCATACCTTGCGATAACGCGCCCACAAATATCCAAGGAATAGACCTACGATACTATGGTTCACAATAACCGTAGCTGTATCAATATCCCAATGACCAGAGCCGTGTAATGCAATATGCCAGCTTGCCCATAATAATGATGTAAGAAGTATAGCCGGCCAAGTGCCTAGTAATAGTTCCAAACGTGTTTGCAACCAAACTCTATAAAAAAGCTCTTCCAGTACACTATTTATAAGAAATCCTACAAGTAAAATTAAGATTAAAATCGCGGGTTCCATTCTCGCTGAAACAAATGGTGTAGAGAATGTAGAAAAGAAGTTGAAGTAACCCCAGACTATAATGACAATAAGTGGTGTAAACCGATACCATCTATTACCTCCCGTTGATTTTACAGGCTTTTGTCGTTCTTTTTCGGGGTTACTTTTATAAAACAAAAGAAGCATGAATGGAGTGAATAATAATAAAATAATTTTAAATATCATAAACCACAATTGTAATGTCATTCCTTTAAAGTTCGTGGTGAGGAGACAAATTGTGAAGAGGAAGCCACTCAAGAATAAAATAACAGTTTGAATTATGATGCGCCTTAGTTCAAATTGTTGAAGGGGATTATAGTTTTTATGATGAGATGGTAAGAAACGAACAAGGAGTATACCGACAATAACAGGGATCCACTTGTTCCAAAAAGGCAGTGTGCCCGTATGATCCCCACTGTAACGAATGTTTGTTTCTCCGATCCATATAAGCCAAAGAGATGAAAGCAAAATAAGAAGTATAATGATTCCACCAATGAGCTTCCCCGCTTTTGGAAAATAACTACCCATAGTTATCCGACCTTTCATACTATAATGGTGAATCGATTTTCAATTATTTCTGTTTTTAAATGAATATGCATTTATAAATCTATTAAAACAAAAAAGAAGAACTGTGGAAATATTTTAATTTTTATGATTTAACTTGATGAGAATAGAGGACCGCTTTTTTGAAAACAGAACGTTCATATTGGAATGACAGAATAGCATATTTACTCTTCTTTAAAAAAGAGATACTATAAAAAGACTCTGCTTGAAAAGGGGGACTGTAAGTGATCATATCAGATGTACTATACGGAGAATTTGAAGTAGATCAAGTGTTAGAAGAATTAATTTTAAGTAAACCAGTGCAAAGGTTGAAGGGGATTCATCAAGCCGGAGCAAGTTACTTAATGAATGAGAAATGGAATGTAACGCGATTTAATCATTCAGTTGGTGTTATGTTGTTAATAAAAAAACTAGGTGGTTCGGTAGAAGAGCAGATTGCTGGTTTACTGCATGACGTATCACATACTACTTTTTCTCATGTAATGGATTACGTTTTTGATAATATGAATGAAAGTTATCATGAAGAGATATTTAGTTCTGTTGTGAAAAACTCAGAAATTCCAGCAATTCTTTCAAAGTATGGTTATAACTATGAAGATATTTTGTTAGATGATTCGAAGTGGACGTTACTGGAAAGATCCGCGCCGGAATTATGTGCAGACCGGGTGGATTACACATTACGAGATATGTATACATACGGATATGTTTCTTTAGAAGAAGTTCACAATTTTTTATCGGATGTCATCGAAGTAGATGGGAAAATGGTTCTTCAAAATATCAAAATGGCAGAATGGTTTACAGAAACGTATTACAAAGAAGTAATCGATTTCTTTATGCAACCAACTAATATTTACGGAAATGATATGTTAGCTAAGAC
The DNA here is from genome assembly GCF_038050415.1 of Bacillus sp. FSL M7-1020. Lineage (NCBI taxonomy): Bacteria > Bacillati > Bacillota > Bacilli > Caryophanales > Bacillaceae > Bacillus > Bacillus sp. FSL M7-1020. The sequence continues at coordinate 906,348 of NZ_JBBOTW010000001.1, forward strand.
GTTAAAGTTAGCTCTTCATAAACAAGTTATTCATGCAGATGATTTTCTTCTTGAAGATCATGAGCTTATAGTAAAATTGCAGCTATGTAACGATTCAGAAGTACATGCTTTATTAAGAAAAGTCCATCCAAATGTAAAAGTAAGAGAAGATAGAAGTGAGTATGATTTACATCAGAAAAATAAAGTCCGTCTTATTGACCCGCCATTACTTCGTGAAGGGAAAATCATTCAGTCATCTGTCGTATCAGAAAAAATAAGAGAGATGAGCGATATCGCTTATGAAAAATCGGTGAGAGGGATGTATGTGAAAGTGATTTCTAATTAAAAAGAAGTAGAGCATCACTTTTGGATGCTCTACTTCTTTCCTGTTAATTATCAAACCAATTCCACATCTCAATATCTCCAAGAGTCGCATAACGTACGTGCGGGGAGTTTTGTAATTTTAATAACTCTTTCGATGGGCCAGTAATAACAATTCCGTATACTTTTACACCGTTATCTTTTACATATTGATAACGTTTATCTAAGTTTAGTTCTTTCTCAGAAAGCGCAGCTATTTTGCTTACTGTTTTTTTATGGATAGAAAGGACGCGCATCATTTCGATTACTTGATCTTCTTGCGTTTTCTGCTTGTCAGTATCATTATCGAGGAATCTTACATGTTCTGGAAATCCTATAGCTTCTCCGCCATGTAGGATATAGTCATCTACATTTTTTCTGTCTTGCCCTGTATCTAAAGCGTACCATACAGGAGTTGGAGGGAGTTCTTGTGCTTCAAATATGCTATATAAAAGCGGTTCTAATTCTTTTAAAGTGTAAGATTTATCAAAAGAAATTGCTACTTCTGCAACGGTTCCATCATGTACTTTTGCAAGTGTATCCCATACTTTTTTTGAGGAATCCTTTAAATAATCACCCTGCTTTGTTTTAGGATGAACAAAGAAAAGCTTTGGTTGATAGAACGGATTCATCCAAGTTTGTTTCGTGACATCTACAGATGATAAGAAGCTTTTTGTTTCTACTGTACCGAGTGGCATTTCTTTTTTACCGACGGTTCTTACTAAATCAAAGCTGCTGTTCGTACGGAAAAAAGCTTCTACACTTGTTCCGCCCCCCATAACGCGGCTATTTGGGATCGTTGCTTCAAGTGCAAGTGAAGGAACCTCTCTAATTTCTTCTAGCCTTTTATCATTATTAGCTTGAAAATAAAAGGCTGATAATACCCCACCGATTATATATATAACGATGCAAATGGATAATATAAAACCAAACGTTTGTAATCGATGTTTCCACTTAATTCTCCAAAAAGGAACTTTAAGATCTTTTGGCGGTAATTTTTTCTTTACGGGTTCACTCTTCGTAAGCAATTCATCTAAATGAGCTTCACATTCTGCACAAGTTTCTATATGACTTTCTAACTGTTCTTGCTCATCACGTGTGAGCGTTCCTTTTTCATATTTCTCCCAAAGTTTTTTAAACTCTGCACAACCCATCTGTATCACTCCTTTATGCTTTTTGCTTCTTTTCGTCCGCGGTGTAATTCAATTTTTACTTTCGCTAATGAGAGACCAGTCATTTCTGCTATTTCCTTATAGGAGAATCCGTAGTAATCTCGTAGTAACAGGACATTTCGTCTTTCGAGCGGAAGAGAAGATAAACCTTCTAACCAACTAGCAATCTCATGTTTTACGAAATAAGAGTGCTCTGTACTTGGCACGTGTGGTAAATGGAATTCTTCAATTTTCGTTGTTTTATATTTTTTCTCTTTTCGGTACCAATCGATAAAGGCGTTGTAGGCAATTGTAAATAACCAAGGTCTAATTTCTTCTCCTTTATAATAGTCAATATGGACGAGCATTCGGTAAAATGTTTCTTGCATAAGATCTTCCGCGTAGTGGGAATCTCCGGTTAGGGAGAGAAGATAGCGAAATAAATCATGCATATGATCTGAATAAATGTCTTCTAATGATTGTTTGCGTTTCACTAATTTCCCTCCCTTCATACATAACAACGAAATACATATAAAAAAGTTACATTTGTTTTTAAAATTATAGTAAAAAACGTCAAGAATTGGATAGGATTCTCTTTTATCATAATACATATAAGGCGGGTGAACAGAGATGGAAAGCTATGAAACACAAATTCAAAGGTCCATTGATTATATTGAGGAGGATGTAATGGAAAAACAGACGCTGCGTAATTTAGCTCGCATTGCAGGTTTTTCTGAGTCGCATTTTCATCGTGTATTTCAGGCGTTAGTAGGTGATACAGTAATGGAGTATGTTCGAAAGAGGAGGTTAGCCCGGGCAGCTTATCAACTTTCTCATACGGATGAAAAAGTTATTGATATCGCGTTTGAGCATGGCTTTCAATCTCATGAAACGTTCACGAGAGCCTTTAAAAAATTATTTCAAATGACACCGAGTGAATATCGAAAACAAGAAATTGAAACACCGATGTATTACAGTGTGAATGTAAAACAAAGAAAATTAAATCCGTATTTAGGGGGCATACAAATGGAATATCGTATTGTAAATAAACCAGAATTTTTAATGGCAGGTTATGAACTGAAGACGACAAGTAAAGAAGGGAAAAACCACCAAGACATTCCAGCATTTTGGCAAGAATATTTACAAAAAGATCTTGGAACAACGATTCCGAATCGTAAAGATACGAGCCAATGGGTAGAACTTGGATTATGTACAGATTTTAATTTAGAAACAGGGGACTTCACTTATATTATCGGAATGGAAGTTACAGACTTTGAAAATGTACCAAATGAGGTTGCAAAGCGTACTTTCCCGGCAGCAACATATGCCGTATTTACAACACCGAAAGTTCCTCATGCAGAAATGGTGTCGTCTATTCATCAAACGTGGAATGCAGTATTTTCAGAATGGTTCCCGCATTCAGGATATGAACATTGCGGCGTTACAGAGTTTGAACTATATGATGAGCGTTGCCACGAAGATAAGAGTGAGTTCGCTCAAGTAGAGCTTTGGATACCGGTGAAGAAAAAATAATAATAGGGTAAAAGCGAATCATTGGGAGATGGTTCGCTTTTTAATAAAGGGGAAATGGGAAGATGTTCAAAAAACTAGAATGTGTATCTATACATACGAAGGATATAGAGAAGTCGGTTTCTTTTTATAAAGAAATGGGAATGAAGCAAAACTGGATTATAGAAAGAGAACTAGAAGAAGGGGTTATTTGGACGTTAATAGGATTGAAGTTTCTAGATGAAAAAAGTTCGGAGTTAGTAATAAGTAATCATCCGGATATTAATTTTATGGAAGTCGAAGTATTAGTAGAAGATGTACAACAAACGTATGGAAGTTTAAAAGATAATAAAGATGTAAAATGGATTCGTGAACCATTTCCAACAGAATCAGGACATGTTGCGGTAATGGAAGCGCCTGATGAGAATGTGTTTGTGTTAGTAGGGAAATAGGAGAGAAGACATAGTAAAAATTAACATGGACTTCGTCAAAAGCTTGAATATTTAAAAGAAGAGTTAGAAATACCATACCCATCGGAAGATATAGAAAGAATTGAAGAGGAATATAAGACAGATTCTTTTGTGGAGGATTTTTACAGTTATACGTCATTAATAGATGGGAATTTGAGTTATGTTCTTTTTTCTAAAAAAATTCTGGAATTACAAAGAGAGTTGTTGTATAAAAGCTTTTTACAAGCGTATCCAGAATATTTATTTATAGGTATATGGAACAATATGTGGAATTGAATCGCCAACTAAGCATATATGAACAAATCCGGAAGTTATTAATTGTTATAATAGAAGAGTATTAAAGAAAAGGTGCTTTTGTAAAGCACCTTTTTTATGAACGAAACGGAAATACAAGAACAATCGTCGTTCCTTTCCCGAGTTCACTATCAATAGAAATTGTCCCGTTATGGGCATGAACGAGCTGTTTCGTAATGGCGAGACCAAGTCCAGTTCCGATGTTGCTTTCTTCTGTATTAGTCCCTCTGTAATATCGCTCGAATAAAAGTTCTTTCGTTTTATCGTCCATTCCTTTTCCGTTATCTGAAATAGATAGTGTAAATGAATTTACATCCTGCGAAAGCTTTACGATTACATTTGTCGTTTCATTATTATGTTTCACAGCGTTTGCTAGTAAGTTTTCGATAATACGCTGGAACCATTTTTCTTCAATGAAATATTGAATTTTATTTGAGCTCGGTACGAATTCAATATTTTGATTTTGCAGTGTCGGATTATTAATAAATTGTAATAATACTTTTTGGACGAATTGATTCATTTCAATGTTTACGTGCTGGGCAGGAAGGCTGTTATTTTTTAATTGATACGTTAAGCTTAAATCGTCAATTAGTGTAGTCATATATTGAGATTTCTCTTTCATAACGCTGCCGAATTGCTGAATGTCACGATCAGTCCAGTTATACTGCTTTGATTCTAGTAATAATGCGTAGCCATATATAGAGCTAAGTGGTGTTTTTAAATCGTGCGTTAGACCGGTAATCCATTCTTCACGTGTTTGCTGCAGTACTTGCCTCATCGCATCATTTTTTTTGAGTGTAATTGAAAGGTGCTCTAGTGAGCTAGTAACATCTCTAAATAAGCGAAATGACCATTTTTCTTTACCAGATCGCCTGAATCGAACTGGTTTTCCTTTTTTACTAACAGGCTCTTCATATTTTCCACCAGCGATATTTTTAAGCCAACGCATTGCGTGTAGTAACGGTTTCCCAAACTTATTTCCGTACCAAATAGATAGAATGACTAAATAAACAAAGACGATAAGAAGGATTAATCCGCATCCGATTAGAAACTTCTTAGTAAATACATCCTCAATTTCGTCATCTGGGTAGTATCGTTCATTTTTTGCTGTAACGACGAGAAGCTGACCACTATTTGCATCGTAAAAGCTAGACGTGTTTTCTTTATGATTCCACGGTTCTTTTTCGTTAAGAGCAGTCTGTATTGTAGAAAGTGTTTTTTTCTTTCCAGTTGGATAGGAAAAAACCTCTTCGCCACTATGATTAAATATTTGCAGCGTTGCTTTTTCTTTAGAGAGTAACTGTTTTTCTTGTTCTGTTAATGTGAACGAATCTGTAGGTACAGAAGAGTGTTCTTTCTGAATTGTTTTTAGTAATGCATTACTTTTTAACATACCGCCGTAAATAACAAGTACGTTTTTTTCTTCTACTTCAATTTCCCAATATGTAAATGTATAAGGGCTTTCTATATGATTCTGTATATGTGCGAGTAAAGATGTTTTCGTATAAGAAGTTGGGACATCACTTGGTGTATTAAATTGATAGAGGACTTTCCCGTTTTCCTCTACAATCTGAATCCAATCATTTTTCTCTTTAATTAAATCTTTTACTTCCGTTTTTAACGTAATATCGCCATCTTCTGAAGAGATATATCTTGAAATTGTAAAACTATCAGAATCCGGAATATTAGGTTCGTATGAAATACTAGTAACAAGAAAAATTAAATAAGTGAAAGCAGCGACTACAGCAATAAGTAATGTAACTAAAACAAAAACGTGTTGCAGTATAAATTGGATGATAAGTCGTTTATTAAGATTCATATTGTCACCCTACTTTGTAACGAACTTATAGCCAAGTCCGCGAACAGTTTTTATGTATTCTGGTTTACTTGGGTCTTGTTCAATTTTTTCGCGTAGCTTTCGAATGTGGACCATAACAGTATTGTCATCGCCATTATAGGCGGGTGCTCCCCAAACTTTTTCGTATATTTCTTCTTTCGAAAATACGTAGTTCGGATTCTCACAAAAGAAGAGTAGTAGTTGAAACAGTTGAGCGGAACATTCGACAACGTGTCCATTTACTGTAAGTTCTGCGGAATGTTGATCAATTTCAAATCTCCCAAATGAAATGGAGTGTGCTTTTTGTTCGTGTGGTACGGTTTGTTTCATATGTCTTCGAAGTTGTGCTTTCATACGAGCTACGACTTCTAATGGATTAAATGGCTTCGTAATATAATCATCTGCACCGTATGAAAATCCAGATATTTTATCTAGATCAGATGCCTTCGCTGATAGGAAGAAAATCGGACAATCTGTTTGTTGGCGAATAATTGGACAAATATCAAAACCAGATTGTCCAGGAAGCATGACATCTAAAATAATTAAATCGTAATTGTTTTGTTCGATGAGAGATAAAGCTAATTCAGCTGATGTTGCAGTTGTAATATGAGAAAAACCTTCTTTTTCAAGAATGGTAGTTAGTAGTTGTAAAATTGCTGTTTCATCATCGACGAGTAATATATTTGCTTGATACATAAGAATCCCCCTTAATTTCCTCGAATATCATATCATCTTTTTGTAACATATGGAATTTTTAAGGAAAATTTAAGGTTTTCTTTTATAAAAAATTAAGAATCAAATGATATGATAAAAGTAACATAGGGGAGGAGATGAGTGTGAATCCGTTTCAAATGATGCGAGCTAGATATTTTTTAATTGTATTTGCACTATTAATTTTAGTAGCGAGAAGTAGTGAAAAATTGCTAGAAAGTACATTTCATATACAAAATTCATCTTTTATAAATATACTTATATTTTATATCCTTCCGATTGCATGGATTTTTTATGAGTATAGAAAGCACCGTGTTTCATTTTCATTATTTCTTAATAAAAATGAAACATTTAACTTGGTGCAAGTTATATACATTACGATTATGTTGTGCATGTTCAGTTACGGGTATCTGATTTTATACATGTACAGCTTTGCATGGATTACACCAGATTTTATTATGAATGCTTTACACAAACCGATTGTAGATAGTGCCGGGGGATATATATATCAATTTATTATGGTTGTATTTATCGCACCTATTATTGGAGAATTTGTTTTTCGTGGATTTTTACTTCAGCGCTTTGCTGCGAAATGGGGAACGAGTATAGCGATGATTGCAGTGGCACTTTTATTTGCGATATTACATGTCGATTTTCTCGGTGCCGCCGTATTTAGTATCGTATTATCAATCGTATATATTCGTACGAAAAGCTTACTCATGCCAATTGCGATACATATGTTAAATAATACATTTGTACTTTGTGCATCGTTCCTAGTAAGTAGAGAAAAGATCATGAGTTTTGCAGATTTCTCAAACTATACGACGTTCTTTCCAGGACTGATTATTTTTATAACAGGATTAAATTTAGTACTCATCTTTTTATTTGTTAACCGCAAATACTGGAGTAAAGAAGTGCCAGTTATATACGCAGAGCAGGTAGAGAGTTTTGCAAATGTAGTGGGAGATAAATGAGACGAAGAAAACGATTGAAAAAATATTGAAAGACATTATAGATGCTACGTCTATTACAGATATGTGTGATAAAGGCTTTTGTCATTGGCTTTTTAACCTGTAGTAGATACAATTGTGTTTCCGGAGTATTACTTATTTTCTAGTACTCATTTAAAAGAAAATATTATTTCTCTTCTTATTGTATTAGGGATTTTAATAATATTCGGTCTAATGTTAGAAGTAATGATGAAGCGTATCTTCAGAAAAAATGAAGAGAAGTATGTGCGGGTTCATAAAGTATTCGCGAAAGTAATGGGAGCTTTCCTTTTGTTTTATGGTATGAAAACAATCATTTACTTTATAGCTTTGAGACATCATTAATTCTAAATTTGAAAGGAATGTATAAAATTATATGAATGAAACAATATCATCAAATAAGTTTTTTTATTTGATTTTACTTAGCATAGTGCTAATAACGACAGTAAATGTTATTCTCCGCTGGGAGGAAGCCTACTTTTTCATGTATTTAGCGCTCCATTTATTAGGGGTCTTATGTATAAGTGGTGGCATGGTTACTGAAAAAAAGGGTGACGAAAGTGTTAACTATATGTGTGTGATCGGTCTTGTTTTACTTTTAGCTGTACAAGGTATTATGAAATATAGTTCTTTTTCGGTACAAGATTTCAGTTTGTTAATAGATGTACTGCCTTAAGGGGGATAAGTATTTATGTTATCGAAGAAACAAATAGGGTATATATTTGTTTTAGTAGGTTTTTTTACGATTATTATAACGACGCTATTTTTTCAAGACTATGAATATGTAAAAGGCGCTGGTTTAATGTGCTGGTTTGTAAGTGCTTTTCTTATTCCGAATTATGAACCGAGGAAAGTGTCTAAAAATAGGTAAAACTCTTCTTATGTAGAAGAGTTTTTTTTATCCCGCATTAACGGGCAGTAAGACTCCCACCTCAAAATTCAGTGACAGCAAAGAAGTTAGGCGAGGGATCAACTGCCCGTAAAAGCCCGATTGGTGAAGGCTAATAATCAGTGGGGGGATGAAGAAAACCCCCACTGATTAAAGTTTCACTTTATGTAAATAGAAGGCTCTCGAGCAATTCTCGTAATTAGCTTGTTCTAATTTAGCGTGTACGAACTTACAATAATAATAGACAGGCAGCATAGAGGAGGGAATAACGTGAGGAAAGTTATTGGGTGGTCGCTTTTTTTGTACGTTGGATTTGCGTTATTTATATATTGGTATTTATTTGGATGGAATCATGAACTCATTCCGGACATGTATAAAGGAACGAGTGCAGATCCAGAAACCTTTATGAATGCGAAAGAGCTTACGCTAAGCCAAGATTATTCGCGCGTGAAAAATTTACTGTTCTTTTTAGCGACGCCTCTTGAATGGATTATTTTATTATTTGTACTCGTGCTCGGTATTTCAAAAAAGTTTGAGAAATGGTCAACGGAAACGACTAAAATAAGTGTCTTACAAGTTGCGATTTATTTCTTTTATTTATCATTACTCACAACGGTACTGGCATTACCGATGCAATGGATTGGGCGTAAAGTGTCGGTTGATTACGGTATTTCCACGCAAAGTACACAAAGCTGGATAAAAGATCACGTTATCGATTTTTGGGTTAATTATGCGACGATGTTACTCATTGTTACAGTTCTTTTATGGCTTATCCGTAAATTCCCGAAGAGATGGTGGCTAGCAGGATGGGCACTCTCTGTACCATTTACAATCTTTTTAACGTTCGTACAGCCTGTTATTATTGATCCACTTTACAATGACTTCTCGACGTTGAAAAATAAAGAGTTAGAAACGAAAATTTTAGCGATGGCAGACAAAGCTGACATTCCTGCTAAACACGTATATGAAGTAAATATGTCGGAAAAAACGAATTCGTTAAATGCATATGTAACAGGAATTGGCCTTAACTCGCGTATTGTAATGTGGGATACAACGCTTAAGCAATTAAAAGATAAAGAGATTTTATTTATTATGGCCCATGAAATGGGACATTACGTAATGAAACATATATATTGGGGCGTTGCGAGTTATATTTTCATATCGTTTATAGGTATGTATGTAATTAGTCGTATTTTAAATATGTGTATTCGAAAATGGGGAGATACGCTGCAAATTTCCAAAATGGCATGTTTTTCAATTTTACCTTTGTTTTTCTTAATTTCCTCTTTATTATCTTTTGCATCACAACCAGCAACAAACTACGTTTCACGAATAGAAGAACGAGCGGCAGATCAATATGCTTTAAATATGACGAAAGATGGGAAATCTGGTGTGAGAACTTTTCAATATTTATCAAAAACAAGCTTAAGCCAAGTGAATCCACCTGTGTTAGTCAAATTTTTCTTATACACACATCCACCAATTTTCGAAAGAATTCATACGTTTGAACAATATGAGGAACAAAAAAACAAGAAGTAGCGATTATGCTACTTCTTTTTTATAGAAATATAAGTTTGGTATTGGGAATATTTATCATTGCTTTTTATTGAGATTTTGTAAATAATAAGCTATAAAATTCTAAAAATCTATATATAAAGGAATAAAGGTGGAAATATGTATTTTTTACAAAATTTAAAAGTGAAACATAAATTATTCTTACTTATCTCATTAGCAGTTTTGGGCATGACAATTATGAGCTGTGTAGCAATTAATTCTATTAATAAGATTAAGCGCGATACAGAGATTGTAGTAGATGATTATCAAAATTCTGCAGTTATATTAGAAGGTATGCTTCGTACACAAAATTCACTAGAATATAACTTACTAGAATTAATTACAACGTCACAGAATGAGGGGACAAATAAAGAAGGGATTATTAGTAATGTTGAAAAGGATCTTAAAAAATATGATTCTTTATTAAAAGAATATGATGATGGCGTTAATTTAAGTAAGCAAGAGGATGAGCTGTTTCAGAAGATGAAGAAATCTTTGCCAAGTTATATGGAGACATATAAGAAGTTGTTTGACAAAGCGAAGGGAACAAATGAATCTCAAATGGTAAACGAATTTCAAAAGGACTTAAAACCGAAGGGAGTAGAGTTAGCTGGTTATGCTGTAGATTTAGAAACTTATGTTTCAAACTTAGCTGACCAAGTATTTAAAGATTCTCAAAAAATGATAGATCGCTCTGTTATTACCTTTATCATTCTTGCAGTAGTTACTACAATCATTATATGTATAGTAAGTTATATTATTAGCAAACTTATAGTTGCTCCTTTACAAACGGTTAGTCGTATGATGGAAAGAGCAAAAGAGGGAGATTTAACTGTACATGGTGATTATAATGCTAAAGATGAATTAGGTGTATTAGTAAGTGATTTTAACGAGATGATTGCAGGGCTAAGAACAAATATGCAAGAAGTAGAGAATAATATTCAGCTTTTATTCCAACATGCAGACGGAGTAGTATCTGCATCAGAAGTATCTAGCGGTGCAGCAAAGAAAATCACTATGGATATTGAAGAAGTTGCCAATGGCGCAGAGAGCCAAATGCAAGCAATGGAACAAACTGCGGGTGCGATGGAAGAGTTGACACAAGGAATGCAGAGTATAGTGAATACATCATCCTCTGTAAATGAATTGTCTGCTCAATCAGCACTAGATGCAGAGAGTGGTAACAAATTAATGAAACAAATGATTCAACAGATGGATACAATCCAAAATTCAGTACATAGCGGTGTGAAACAAGTAGAGACTATGAAAGAACAATCAGAAGAAATTGTTAAAATCATTGATGTTATGCAAGGTATTACCTCTCAGATTAACTTATTAGCATTAAACGCCGCAATTGAGGCTGCACGTGCTGGAGAAAGTGGTAGAGGATTTGCAATTGTGGCAGATGAAGTACGAAAATTAGCAGAACAATCTAGTGACTCTGCTAAACAAATTGAGAAGCTTATTACTCAAGTTATGGGAACAACGAATCATACGGTACATATGATGGGGAAAGTAGATAATGAGGTACAGGCAGGTACACAAGTAGTAATGCATACAGAAAAAGTATTTGGAACTATTACAGAAAAAGTGCAGCAAGTATCTGAGCAAATTCAAACGGTATCTATGTCTACAGATGAAATTGCAGCGAGTAGTGAGGAGATTTCTGCTTCTACAGAAGATATGGCGCAAATTTCTCAAAGATCATCTGATCGAACTGATAGGGTAAAAGAGTCTATTCAACAGCAAGAAAAATCTGTTCAAGAGATTTCGACTTCAATTGAACATCTGCACAACGTAGCAGGAGGACTAAAACAGATAGTTTCCCAATTTACTCTTCAAAAATAGTAGAGTATATGTAAGTCTTCATAAATATATAGACCTCTCAATACATATAAAAAATCATCCTGTGGAATACAAAAGGATGATTTTTTATTATGAAAATTTTGTGTGGATGTCAATCGTTATATTCTAGTTTTTTACAATTTTTTGATTGTAATATATAATAATAAGTAATGTTTTTAGAATTTTTAGTTTTATAAGAGAGTGATTGTAGGAGGAGAGAAAGGGTGTACAATAAAAAATCACTGCCGGCTATAAAAATGATCCTTTCGATGTCTATTTTCGGATCAATTGGATTTTTTTCTGTCCAAACAGGTTTACCGTCTTTTGAATTAGTATTTGTTCGTTGTATTTGTGCAACTATATTTTTAGCGTTATGTTGGTTAGTGACAGGACAATATAAAAATGAAAAGTGGAATAAAAAAGAGATTGTGCAAATATTAGCGTGCGGCGTATTTCTCGTTTTTAACTGGGTATTTCTATTTAAAGCGTTTGAAGTTATGTCAATTACAATTGCAATTTCTGTCTATCATCTCGCTCCAATTATCGTATTAATGATTGGGAGTATCGTATTTAAAGAGAGGCTAACAGCGTTTGCCGTTATGTCCATTGTCATTTGTTTCCTCGGCACGGTTTTAGTAGCTGGAGTAGATGGAAGTGTGTCGCTCGAGAAACTCATGTCATCTGGAATGGTATGGGCACTACTTGCAGCGTTATTTTATGCTTTTACGACTTTATTAGGAAAAGGAATCAAGCATACGAGTGCATATGCGATGACATTTGTACAAACGTTTTTAGGTATATTTTTATTGTTACCATTTGTGGATTTCGGACAGTTTCAAGGTTTAACAGAGACGAACTGGATGATGATAACGGCAACAGGACTTATACATACTGGGTTTGTATATTACTTGTTTTTTGACAGTTTAAGAGATTTATCGACGAGACTTATTTCTGTATTAGTGTTTTTAGATCCTGCTGTAGCAATTTTGTTAGATACGGTCTTTACCGGATTTAGACCGACTAGTATGCAAGTTGTAGGGATTGTCCTTATTTTTGTAGGAATGGCACTCACTTTTCGTAAAGGAAGAGAAAAGGAGCTATCGGTGAAGGGAAGTGCTACCTCTGAAATGTAAAGTTGTATTTGATATAATTTCATTTTTAATTTTGGAAGATGTTACGAAAAGGCCGTTGTTGTATAACAGTGGCCTTTTTTGTATGGAATAGAGCACGAAAGAACGGCGTTTTCAAAAAAAATGAAATGAATTTTCAAAAAAAACTTCCTTTTCTGAAGATTTGTTATATAATATAAAACATAAAATCAAATCTGTTATAAAACAGTTTAAGAAGGGGATGCTAATATGTCGACGCGAACTTCACGGGTTACATTGCCCGGAGAAATGTTACCAGCGTACAACGAAATATTGACACCTGAGGTGCTTAGTTTTTTAAAGGAACTACATGAAAATTTCAATGAGCGCCGCACAGAACTATTACAAAAACGTGTAGAGAAACAAAAAAGAATTGATGCAGGGGAGTTTCCGAAGTTTTTAGAAGAAACAAAGCACATACGTGAAGCGGATTGGACAATCGCCAATCTTCCGAAAGATTTAGAGGATCGCCGCGTAGAGATTACTGGACCGGTAGATAGAAAGATGGTCATTAACGCTTTAAATTCAGGAGCTCATCTTTTTATGGCGGATTTTGAAGATTCGAATTCACCAACTTGGGAAAATGCGATTGAAGGCCAAATTAACTTACGAGATGCAGTAAAGGGAACGATCTCACACAAAAATGATAAAGGAAAAGAATATAGATTAAATGATAAAACAGCTGTACTCATTGTGCGTCCAAGAGGATGGCATTTAGAGGAAAAGCATATGCAAGTTGATGGGAAAAATATGTCCGGCAGCTTAGTGGATTTTGGTCTGTATTTTTTCCATAATGCGAAGGCGCTTTTAGAAAAAGGAAGTGGCCCGTACTTTTACTTACCGAAAATGGAAAGTTATTTAGAAGCGAGATTATGGAACGATGTATTCGTATTTGCTCAAAAATACATCGGTATTCCAAACGGAACAATTAAAGCGACTGTGCTATTGGAGACGATTCACGCTTCGTTTGAAATGGATGAAATTTTGTATGAGCTAAAAGATCATTCTGCTGGCTTAAACTGCGGAAGATGGGATTACATTTTCAGCTTCTTAAAGGGTTTCCGTAATCATAATGAATTTTTACTGCCAGATAGAGCGCAAGTCACGATGACGGCGCCGTTTATGCGCGCGTATTCTTTAAAAGTAATTCAAACATGTCATCGCCGTAATGCACCAGCAATCGGAGGAATGGCAGCACAAATTCCGATTAAAAATAATCCAGAAGCGAATGAAGCGGCTTTCGAAAAGGTGCGTGCTGATAAGGAGCGTGAAGCTTTAGACGGTCATGATGGGACTTGGGTTGCCCACCCGGGACTTGTACCGGTTGCGATGGAAGTATTTAATCACATTATGAAAACGCCGAATCAAATTTTTAGGAAACGTGAAGAAATACGTGTTACAGAAAAAGATTTATTAGAAGTACCAGTGGGAACGATTACAGAAGAAGGTCTTCGCACGAATATTAGTGTAGGTATTCAATATATTGCATCTTGGTTAAGTGGACGGGGAGCAGCGCCAATTTATAACTTAATGGAAGATGCAGCAACTGCGGAAATCTCCAGAGCACAAATATGGCAATGGATTCGTCATGAAGGCGGAAAGCTAAATGATGGCCGCAATATTACGCTCGAATTAATGGAAGAATGGAAAGAAGAAGAATTAGTAAAGATAGAAAGAGAGATTGGTAAAGAAGCCTTTAAGAAAGGGAGATTCCAAGAGGCGACAACATTGTTTACAAACCTCATTCGGAATGATGAGTTCGTACCGTTTTTAACATTACCGGGTTATGAAATTTTATAAAGTGAAAAGGGGATGGAATAAATGAAAAACGAAAGAATCGATAAATTACAAGAGAACTGGGAATTAGATACGAGATGGAAAGGAATAACACGTCCGTATTCAGCTGAAGATGTAATTCGTTTGCGTGGTTCGATTGATATTGAACATACAATAGCACGCCGCGGGGCTGAGAAGCTTTGGACATCGCTTCATACGGAAGATTATATTAACGCACTTGGTGCATTAACAGGAAACCAAGCGATGCAACAAGTGAAAGCGGGATTAAAAGCAATTTACTTAAGTGGTTGGCAAGTAGCGGCTGATGCAAACCTTTCTGGACATATGTATCCAGACCAAAGCTTATATCCAGCGAACAGCGTACCAGCTGTAGTAAAACGAATTAATCAAACACTTCAACGTGCGGATCAAATTCAGCATATGGAAGGAAGCGATGATACAGATTATTTCGTACCGATTGTAGCAGATGCAGAGGCTGGATTTGGCGGACAATTAAACGTATTCGAGCTTATGAAAGGTATGATTGAAGCGGGTGCATCAGGTGTACACTTTGAAGATCAATTATCTTCAGAGAAAAAATGCGGACATTTAGGTGGAAAAGTATTACTGCCGACACAAACAGCGGTACGTAATTTAATTTCCGCACGCCTTGCTGCGGACGTAATGGGAGTACCGACAATTATCGTTGCAAGAACAGATGCAGATGCAGCCGATTTAATTACGAGTGATATCGATCCGGTTGATAAAGCGTTTATTACAGGAGAAAGAACACCAGAAGGATTTTATCGTACGAAAGCAGGACTGGATCAAGCAATTGCACGTGGTTTAGCGTATGCACCGTATGCAGACCTCGTTTGGTGTGAAACGTCTGAACCAAATTTAGAAGATGCAAAACGATTTGCAGACGCAATCCATAAAAAATATCCAGGGAAATTACTCGCTTATAACTGTTCACCGTCATTTAACTGGAAACAAAAATTAGATGAAAAAACGATTGCGAGCTTCCAAAAAGAAATCGCATCTTACGGTTACAAGTTCCAGTTCGTAACACTTGCTGGATTCCACTCATTAAACTACGGCATGTTTGAATTAGCGCGTGGCTATAAAGAGCGTGGCATGGCAGCATATTCTGAATTACAACAAGCGGAATTCGCAGCAGAGAAACACGGTTACTCTGCAACTCGTCATCAACGCGAAGTAGGAACAGGTTATTTTGATGAAGTAGCACAAGTCATTACAGGCGGTACTTCATCAACGACAGCGTTAAAAGGTTCTACAGAAGAAGCTCAGTTTACGAAATAAAAGGAAGGTGATCACAATTAAGTGATCACCTTTTTTATTACTCTTTATATAAACTGATAACATCTTCTCCCGTTAAATATATTACGGTTACTTTTTTATTATCCTTCTCATAAACTTTCATTCCACCCTCTGCAAAAGTCTTATCCCATCCCTTTAATTTTATATGTATTTGATACCATATAGATAAACCTGATTCAAAACAATCGCCTTTATATACATACTCACCTATCTCCTCAGTAGTATGAATTAATTTAGCTTCATAAGGTATAGGGAATCCTTTAATTTCAGAATCAATAGTCTTATTAAAAACTAGAAGGTATGTTAACGTAATAATAGTAGCCAATAACAAAAATAAAATCTTTTTCATGTATGTAAATCCCCCATGGCAAACGGCCTTGTAATTTTATCCCGCTATTTGCGGCAGTAAGACTCCCGCCTCAAAAGTTGGCTGGAGCAAAGAAGTTACGTGGGAGATGCACAAAACCCCACTGATTAAAGTTTCCCTTTAACTAGTTGTATTATAATATAATATTTTTATAATGTGATTTTAATTATTATAAAATTTTTGTGAAACGAAAAAATGGGCTGAATTCTCTTACATAACTATAGAAAGCTAAAATTTCGTTAGGGGGTATCTCGAGATTTTAGCTTGATAGTTCCGGTAGGAAAAGAAACGATATGAACGATTATTCGGATATATGTAACATAACTTAAAATATATTTACTAACAAAAATAGAAATAATATTAGATCCATTCTTTCCCATGCTTACGAATAAACGTCATATCTTTTTCATAATGATCTAGATGTCCTTCATCAATCATTCTTTGGAAATTTCCGTCTCCTTCTTGTGCTTTTCTTTTCACATATGTACATAACCCTTCTAAACGTAGTAACACCATTTCGAAGTAATTTTCGTCCATATCTTTATCGTAGGACTGAGCAAACAACTTTACTCTTTCTTTAATACGACCTGCATGTTGCGATGAGTCGTAATGAATTGCCTCACCTGATTCCGTATAATACACTCGACTTAAAGGTACACAAGTATAAAGCGTATAAGCGATATCCCACATTCTTGGACCAGGAGCAGCGACGTCAAAATCAATAATACCGACTGGCTTTTCATTATTGAAAATAATGTTATATATAGCAAAATCATTGTGGCATAAAACCTCAATGTTATGTGGGGTATGATCCATCGGTTTCCAATCAGCTAATAACGGAAAGTCACTTACAGCATCATGGTACAGACGGAGCATCTTTGCGATTTCTTTCAGCACATCATTAGACCACATGAATTCTTTTAAAGGATAATTGCCTGCGTCGCCTTCTATAAATGATAAAATCTCTCTATCTTTTTCATCTATGCCCAAAAACTTTGGGGCATAATGAAATCCTTTGTTTTCTAGATGACGTAATAGCTTATGAATTTTTGTACTGTCTGGCTTTAATTCCCGCCGAACAGTATTTTCAGAACGATATACGTTTGAGACGTTTCCCCCTGTTAGCTTTTCTTCTTGTTCGTAGTTTGACATGTGAAAATTCCCCCTATAATTAAAAAATCCAATTCCAAATAGTGAATATACCGACAATAGCAGAGAAAAGAAGGAAAGCAAGGAATACTAGACACCCAAGAGAGAGTAACTTATCTTCCCATGTTTCTTTATATTCATATACTAATTCCTCTGCTACTTTTTTTTGTACTGGAGATAAAGGCTGCTCTTTATACAATTTCTTTATCTTGCTAGAATCGCCTTTGAATTTTAAAGCACGCGCAATATGATAAGGATCATTTCCCATTGATTTTTCAAATAATAAACATGATTCATGCATAATATCTGTTTTATGCTCCTCTAGATACCAATAACGTCCAGCCATTTCTGGATATTGTAATTTATAATAAATGTCTCCGATTTGTTTTCGAAGATGTAATTCATTTGGGTATGTAAAGATGAGACCGTGTAATCTTTCTCTTGCCTTTCCGAGATTATTATTTTCAATATCCTCTTCAATTCTCTTTAATGTTTTTTTAGGAATTTTGGTTGTCATGAATTCCTCCTTATATAGAATAGAGATAATTTTATTTTATAAGAAATACTAAAAATTAGAAATTCTATTTTCAAAAAAGATTGTACATTTTATTTTAAGTATGCTATGATGATGTCAGTTGAATAGTTAAATTAAGCAATCCATATATTATCAAGTGCCGAAAACGAACGAGAAAAAGTATGTGAGAACTAGTTTATGTTTCGTGTTTGATAATGTGTGGATTCTTTTTTTATACAGGAAGACTAAAATAATTTGTATTTTCTTAGGAGGAAATAATCATGGCAGTAACAGGACAAGTAAAATGGTTTAACAACGAAAAAGGCTTCGGTTTCATCGAAGTTCCAGGCGAAAACGATGTATTCGTACATTTCTCTGCAATCGAAACTGAAGGTTTCAAATCTTTAGAAGAAGGTCAAAAAGTTAGCTTCGAAATCGAAGAAGGCAACCGTGGACCTCAAGCTAAAAACGTAATCAAACTATAATTTTATAGTTGATGATGGAAAAAAGGATGGCTCATGCCATCCTTTTTTTGTTGTTGAGATATATGTAAATGAAGTTGTACTCGACGTTTATAGAGGTAATGAAGAAGAGTAAAAGGCTTTCCAAAAAGGAAGGCCTTTTACTCTTCTTTTCCTGCTTTTTTCTTCTCGCGTTTTTTACATTCAGGACATTTCGATTTACGAAATGGTTTAGCGAAGAATAGCAGAATGAAAAATAAACCGAATATAATACTAGCTGAGTTTTTCACGATAATGACGCTACTATTTTTCATTTGAATCGATGGTTGGATCTCTTTTTCTTCCATAAGGGCCCTCCATATATTGGATTTATATTTTAATTATAGCAAAGTTAATTGTTGTAATGATGTAAAAAGAGGAAGGGATAATAAATATTTATAGGTAGTATAAATGCTGTTTTTATGGTTATAAAACTATTTAATTTATATATCGTGATTTTATTGTTTGACAAATGTTTGATAAATGATAAAAAATTGTAAAAAAGCGGAACCTGTTACCTATTTCCTTTTCATAGGTGCTAAAATTATATATGCAGCTGCTAATATAAATAGAAAATGAAAAAAGGAGATAATAGGATATGGAAAGTAAAGTAGAACGCTATGTCGAAAATTATGTTGTAACTAAAAATACAATGGCCTTACTTCCTGTTATTCTAAGTGAAAAGAAAATTGTTACGCGAGTTGTTGAAATGGAAGATTCTTTTTTCGTATTTCAAAAGCCTCTAGATATTATAGAGAGAAGTTGTCGTAAGCATGGATCTAGTTTTTTGGGCAGAAAAGAAGGAACGAAAGAGTTAACGCACATTACACATAAAGCACCGATTGCAATCAGTCCGACAGATCAACTTTATTTTTTCCCTACTTATTCTTATTCTAGAAAAGAGTGCGCGTGGCTGTCGCATTTTTATATCGAAAGTAATCGAGAATTAAAAGATGGAAATCTTATGATTCGATTTATAAATGGCTTTGCTGTGAAATTAGAAATATCAAAAAGTAGTTTTGAAAATCAACAAAATCGTACAGCGAAACTGCGTACAGAATATGAAGATCGAAAGAAGAAACAAGGAAATCCTTGTTTTAAAGAAATTGATAAAAGAGATGAATCAACATTAAGACCAGCTTATGAGAAAGTGTATTTTGTTAGGGAAGAAGATGTGTGAGAGGAAAAGGATGAGGAGACTCATCCTTTTTTTATTTCATTATATATACAGTTTACGCTGTAAGATTCATAAATAAACCGAGTGAGATGTACAAATATATTGTTCTTTAATGGAACAATATAATGGTAATTTCCTTATATATATTTAATGTAGTGTGGATATATATCATTTTATATTTGTGGCATACATGATACTTCTTTCTATATAGGTAGAAATACCCTTACGTGCAGTAAGGGTATTTTTTTGAAAAAGACGAATTATTCCTTTCTGTAGTTTCTGCTTTTTCATCAAACGTAACCGTTAAGTTACAATTTGTGTATAGTGTCTAAATTATCTTCATATCCTGTCGAATATTGAAAGATTATCATAGCTAAATAATGAAGGAATTCTAATGAAGGACATGGAAACTTAATAATTACATCTCCATATGTCGTATCTACCATTTCCTCTTTCAGAAAAGCAATGATACAGTAGAGGTAGTAATTAGAGTAAAGGGGTAAAGTGTAGAATGGATTTTCAGTCAATCAAAGAGTATTTTTCACCAGAAAATATGGATCATATTGTTGAAAGTTATAAGGCGTTCGGACCGCTTCTTGGCATCGGTTTGCCGATGATAGAGGCGCTTATTCCAGCATTACCACTTATTGTGTTTGTACTAGCGAATGCTGTTGCATTTGGATTTTGGCTGGGTTTCCTTTATTCATGGCTTGGATCAGTAATCGGTGCTATGCTTGTTTTTTTCATTATCCGCCATTTTGGACGAAGCCGTTTCTTTTCTTTTGTAAATAAGCATGAGAAAGTGCGCAAGGCAATGGGGTGGATTGAAAGGAAAGGATTCGCGCCAGTGTTTGTTATATTTTGTTTTCCGTTTACACCGTCTGCGCTTATAAACGTTGTAGCTGGTTTATCTCGCATTAGCGTAAAACAGTTCGGACTTGCGCTCGCATTCGGGAAGCTTGTGATGATTTTTATTTTAACGTACATCGGTCATGATTTAATGTCGTTTATTCATAAGCCGGTGAAATCAGTTATTGTAGCGATTGTTATTTTTATTTTATGGTATGTCGGTAAAAGAATTGAAGTAAAGTTAGAACTACATTAAGAATAGTCTTCTTTGTCCCACTATTTGAGGGCAGTGAAACTCCCTCCAAAAAATTCGGCTGAAGCAGAGAAGTTAGGTGGGGATCAAACTGCCCGATCGGTGCGGGATGAACAAAATCCCCACCGATTAAGTTTCACTTTATAAATGCAAGCTTCATTATTAAAGGGTAAGGGGAGAAGCGGATGAAGAAAACTTTGAAAAAAGAAGGCCTAGAGTGGATACGAACAATTTTAATTGGTGTACTATTAGCTGTATTTTTTCGAACGTTTTTCTTTTCAACGTACGTTGTAGAGGGGAAGTCAATGATGCCGACATTGCAGGATGGCAATATGCTCGTTGTAAATAAGGTGAGTTATCAAGTGGGGGACTTGAACAGGTTCGATGTCGTCGTTTTTCATGCGAATAAAAAAGAAGACTATGTAAAGCGAATTATCGGTTTACCTGGAGACCATATTGAATATAAGCATGATAAGTTGTATATAAACGGTCAATTTATTGATGAGCCTTATTTAGAGAAGTACAAGAAAGAGATAAATGGAAGGCAACTAACAGGTGATTTTACATTAGAAGAGTTAACAAAAGAAAAGGTGGTGCCAGCTGGTCATATTTTTGTAATAGGCGATAACCGCCTTGGGAGCTGGGATAGTAGACACTTTGGCTTTGTGAAGGCTGATACAGTTGTCGGTAAAGTCGATTTAAGATATTGGCCAATTCAAGAGGTGCAAACGAATTTTTCAAAAGGTTGATATAATGAAGTAGAAGTATAGAAAAGACAAACAACTCCGTTTGTCTTTTTTCGTGTACTATAATACAATTATAGTGGCAAACTAACGTTCGTTGTGTAAGTGAAAGGTGGGGTTACATGTCACTTCGATTGGTGATTGGTAGAGCGGGAAGTGGAAAGAGTACACTTTGTTTACGAGAAGTGCAAGAAGAGTTAAAACAGCGCCCGAGAGGCAAAACAATATTATATCTTGTGCCAGAACAGATGACATTCCAGACGCAGCAGGCGTTAATTGAAAGTGAGGATGTAAGAGGTTCTATTCGGGCACAAGTTTTTAGTTTTTCACGATTAGCTTGGAAGGTGTTGCAAGAAGTTGGCGGAGCGAGTCGTCTTCATATTGATGAAGCGGGTGTGCATATGTTACTTCGTAAAATTGTAGAATCTCGTAAAGATGGATTATCGGTGTTCCAAAAAGCAGCGGAGCAAAACGGTTTCTTTGAGCATCTTGGCAGTATGATTGCGGAGTTTAAACGTTACAATGTGACGCCATCTAACGTATATGAAATGTGGCAACAATTAGATGCGCATAGTAGCAGTGCTGAGCAAAAGTTATTAGCGAATAAAGTATATGATTTACAGCTATTATATGATGATTTTGAACGTGCTTTAATCGGGAAATATTTAGATTCAGAAGACTATTTACAATTGCTAGTGGAAAAGCTTCCGCAGTCTGAGTATGTAAATGGTGCTGAAATTTATATAGATGGGTTTCATTCATTTTCTCCGCAAGAACTTGAAATTGTAAGACAGCTCATGATTTGTGGAGCGAGAGTCACAATTACGTTAACGATAGATGAAAAAACATTAGCGCAGCCAGTGAATGAACTGGATTTATTTTATGAAACGACGTTAACATATGAAAAAATAAAACAAGTAGCGCGTGAAGAGAAAATAGAAATTGAAAAAACAATTCCACTTATGGAACAACCGCGTTTTCATTCTCCGGCATTAGCTCATTTAGAAACGCATTATGAAGCGCGTCCGAATGAAAAGTATTATGATGAAGCAAGTGTAACAATTAGTACAGCGGCGAATTTACGAGCTGAAGTAGAAGGGGTTGCTCGTGAAATTCGTAGACTTGTCGCGGATGAAACGTATCGTTATCGAGATATTGCAGTACTTCTTCGTAACGGGGAAAGTTATTACGATGTGATGCGAACGTTATTTACAGATTATAATATTCCACACTTCATCGATGAAAAACGCCCGATGTCACATCATCCATTAGTAGAGTGTATTCGTTCTGCCTTAGAAATTATTAGCGGAAATTGGCGTTATGACGCGGTGTTTCGCTGCGTGAAAACAGAGCTTTTATATCCATTAGACGTAAGGAAAGAAATGATGCGTGAAGAGATGGATGAGTTCGAAAACTACTGTTTAGCGTACGGTGTACAAGGGAAGAGATGGACTTCTGAGGATCCGTGGATGTATCGCCGTTACCGTTCACTTGACGATACAAACGGAATGATAACAGATATTGAACGTGAAATGGAAGAGAAAATAAACAGGCTGCGTGATGTTGTAAGAACGCCAGTTATTCGCATGCAAAAAAGGTTAAAGCGTGCGGGAACAGTGATGCAAATGTGCGAAGCGGTTTACTTATTTTTAGAAGAACTTGACGTTCCAAAGAAGTTAGAAGAATTACGTATACGTGCAGAAGAGAGCGGAGATTTCTTATTTGCAACAGACCATGAACAAGTATGGGAAGAAGTAATGAGCCTTCTTGATACGTTTGTAGAAATGCTTGGTGAGGAGAAAATGTCACTATCTATGTTCACGGACGTTATGTCGACAGGACTTGAGGCACTTCAATTCGCTAACATTCCGCCATCATTAGATCAAGTATTAGTTGCCAATATTGATCACTCCAGGTTATCAGATGTGAAAGCTACGTTTATTATCGGCGTAAATGAAGGAGTTATTCCAGCAGCACCGATGGATGAAGGGATGCTTTCTGATGAGGAAAGAGAAGTTCTTGGTGCGGCAGGAATTGAACTCGCGCCAACGACGAGACAAACTTTATTAGAAGAGCAGTTCGTTATGTATCAGATGGTAACGAGAGCGTCTGAGAAATTATATATTTCATGCCCACTTGCAGATGAAGAAGGAAAGACATTACTTGCATCTAGCTTTATTAAGAAAATAAAAAGAATGTTCCCTAATGTGAAAGACTCGTTTATTACGAATGACGTAAACGACTTATCGCGTTCGGAACAAATTTCATACGTAGCAACGCCAGAAGTGACGTTATCTTATGTCATGCAGCAACTACAAACGTGGAAGCGATACGGATTTGAAGGGAATCTAGATTTTTGGTGGGACGTCTATAACTTCTACGTCACTTCGGATGAATGGAAACAAAAAAGTAGTCGCGTGTTATCGAGTTTATTCTATCGAAATCGTGCGCAGAAACTAAGTACGGTAGTAAGTAGAGATTTATACGGAGATAAAATAAAAGGAAGCGTTTCTCGTATGGAACTCTTCAACCGTTGTGCGTACGCTCATTTCGCGCAGCACGGTTTATCGTTAAGAGAGCGTGATATTTTTAAACTAGATGCACCAGATATCGGTGAACTATTCCATGCAGCACTGAAGAGAATTGCAGACAGGCTATTACGCGAAAACCGCACTTGGGCGGATTTATCAATAAAAGAGTGTGAGCATCTTTCTGTTTTAGTAATAGAAGAAATCGCACCGTTATTACAAAGACAAATTTTATTAAGCTCAAATCGTCATTTCTATTTAAAACAAAAACTACAACAAATCATTTTCCGTACGTCAATCATTCTTCGTGAACACGCGAAGTCGAGCGGTTTCGTACCAGTTGATTTAGAGGTGCCATTCGGTATGGGCGGTACGGGATCGCTTCCGCCGATGGAATTCTCATTACCAAATGGTGTGAAGATGGAAGTTATCGGCCGTATTGACCGTGTGGATAAGGCTGAAGATGAAAACGGAACATTCCTTCGTATTATTGATTATAAATCAAGTTCAAAAGCGTTAGACTTAACGGAAGTGTATTACGGATTGGCACTTCAAATGTTAACGTATTTAGATGTCGTTACTACAAATGCACAAACGTGGATGAAAAAAGGCCACGCAGCATCACCTGCTGGTGTACTGTACTTTCATATTCATAACCCGATTGTTGAAATGAAAGGTGACGCATCTGAAGCTGAAATTGAAAAAGAAATTTTAAAGAAATTTAAAATGAAAGGCCTCGTACTAGGAGATGCTGACGTTGTTCGTTTAATGGATAACAAACTTTCAACAGGAAGTTCAGATATTATTTCTGCTGGTCTGAAAAAAGACGGTAGTTTTAGTGCGCGTTCTAGCATTGCAAGTGAGCAAGAGTTTAACGTACTGCAAAAATATGTACACCATACGTTTGAAAATATCGGAAAAGACATTACAGAAGGTGTTATTGATATTGCTCCTTACAAAAAGGGGAATAAAGCGGCATGTACGTTCTGTAACTTCAAATCTGTCTGTCAGTTTGATGAATCACTTGAAGATAATCAATTCCGTACGTTAAAAGATATGAAAGATAGTGAAGCGATGGAGAAAATTAGAGAGGAGGTTGACGGAGAATGATAGAGAATTGGCCTAAAAAACCAGAAGGTAGTCAATGGACAGATGACCAGTGGAAAGCCGTTGTAGCGAATGGACGTGACATTTTAGTCGCAGCAGCAGCTGGATCGGGAAAAACAGCAGTATTAGTTGAACGTATGATTAAAAAGATTATTAATGAGGAAAATCCAGTCGATGTCGATCGCCTGCTCGTTGTAACATTTACGAATGCAGCGGCGCAAGAGATGAAAAATCGAATTGGAGAAGCGTTAGAAAAAGTACTAATTGATGAGCCAGGATCTCAACATGTAAGAAAACAGCTGAGCCTATTAAATAAAGCATCTATTTCAACGATCCATTCATTTTGTTTACAAGTAATTAGAGGGTATTACTACATGCTGGATGTTGATCCTCGTTTTCGTATTGCAAATCAAACAGAAAATGAGTTGTTAAAAGAAGAAGTGCTAGATGACATATTAGAAGAAGAGTATGGAATCGAAGATAATAGTATTTTCTTTGAATTAGTTGATCGCTATACGAGTGACCGTAGTGATGATGACTTACAAAGAATGATTTTAGCGCTTCATACAGAATCAAGAGCGCATCCAAATCCGGAAAAATGGCTCGATAAATTAGTAGAAGCATACGACGTGGAAGGAAAGACAATTGAAGATTTAGTGTATGCTTCTTACCTATTAGAAGATGTGAGATTCCAGCTTGAAACAGCGGAACAACATATTCGTAAAGCAACCGAACTCGCAATGCTTCCTGACGGCCCGGCGCCTCGCGTTGAAACCCTGCAAGCGGATGCAGCTTTACTTGGAATGTTATCATCAGCAGCTCGTGAATCGTGGACAAGCGTGTATGAAGCGATGCAAAACGTATCGTGGCAAACGTTAAAGCGTATTAAGAAAAGTGATTACAACGAGGATGTTGTAAAACAAGTAGACTCTCTTCGTAATAAAGCGAAAGATGAAGTGAAGAAATTACAAGAAGAGTTATTTAGCCGCAAACCTGAAAGTTTCTTACGAGATTTTCAAGATATGCATCCTGTATTAGAAAAACTCGTGAAGCTCGTAAAAGTCTTTACAGAGCGTTTCCAAGCGATGAAGCGAGATAAAGGAATGGTTGATTTCACAGATTTAGAGCATTTCTGTTTGCAAATTTTAAGTGAACAAAGTGAAAATGATGAAGTGAAGCCATCAGCAGTAGCGCTTCAATATCGTAATAAATTTGCAGAAGTACTAGTCGATGAATATCAAGATACGAACTTCGTACAGGAATCCATTATTAAATTCGTAACGAAAGATTCTGAGAGTGAAGGGAACTTGTTCATGGTTGGTGACGTAAAACAGTCAATCTACCGTTTCCGACTAGCAGAACCAGGCTTATTCTTAGGAAAGTATAAACGCTTCACGCAAGAAGGATCGGGCGGCGGAATGAAGATTGATTTAGCGAAAAACTTCCGTAGTCGTCATGAAGTACTAGCAGGTACGAACTTTATATTCAAACAAATTATGGGCGAAGAAGTTGGGGAAATCGATTACGATGCTGACGCTGAATTAAAGCTAGGTGCTAGCTATCCAATAGGTGAAGATGTAGCAGCTGAATTATTATGCATTCAGCAAACGGAAGAAGAAGTACTAGAGGGTGAAGAAGGTACGGAAGTCGAAAAGGCGCAACTGGAAGCTCGTCTTATGGCGCAGCGCATTAAAGCGATGGTCGATTCAGGTTATGAAGTGTATGACCGAAAAACGGATAGTATGCGACCAGTGCAATATCGTGATTTCGTTATTTTACTTCGCTCTATGCCGTGGGCACCGCAAATTATGGAAGAGTTAAAACTACAAGGAATTCCAGTATATGCAGACCTTGCGACTGGTTACTTTGAAGCGACAGAAGTAAATATTATGATGAACGTATTCCGCGTTATTGATAATCCGATGCAAGATATTCCACTTGCAGCAGTACTTCGTTCACCGATCGTTGGATTAAATGATGAAGAACTTGCGACGCTTCGTGCTCACGGAAAGAAAGGGTCATTTTATGAAGTAATGAGCTCATTCTTAAAAGGTGCACCGCTTGAAGAAGAACAAGAACTTCATGAAAAACTAGAATGGTTTTATAACTTACTACAAGGATGGCGTGAATTCGCGCGCCAACAATCACTTTCTGATTTAATTTGGAAAGTGTACGGTGAGACAGGGTATTATGACTTTGTCGGCGGTTTACCAGCTGGAAAGCAAAGGCAGGCAAACTTGCGTGTATTATATGACCGCGCAAGGCAATATGAAGCAACATCATTTAGAGGATTATTCCGCTTCTTACGTTTTATTGAACGTATTTTAGAACGCGGTGACGATATGGGGACGGCGAGAGCTCTTGGTGAACAAGAAGATGTTGTTCGCATTATGACGATTCATAAAAGTAAGGGACTTGAGTTCCCGGTCGTATTTGTAGCTGGACTCGGTCGTCGTTTTAATACACAAGATTTAATGAAACGTTTCTTACTGCATAAAGACTTCGGTTTCGGTTCACAGTTCATTGATCCGCGTAAACGAATTAAATATACGACATTATCGCAACTTGCAATTAAACGTAAAATGAAAATGGAATTAATTGCGGAAGAAATGCGCGTATTATACGTAGCTTTAACGCGTGCAAAAGAGAAGTTAATTTTAATCGGAACAGTTAAGGATGCAAATAAGGAAATGGAAAAATGGCTCGATGCGAGGGAACATAGTGAATGGTTATTACCAGATCACATACGTGCTGGAGCGTCTTGCTATTTAGACTGGATTGCACCTTCATTATATAGACATCGTGATAGTGAAATACTTCTTGAATTAGGACAAGGAAGTATTCCAGATGAAATTTACGGGTATGACACTAGCTGGAAAGTAGAAGTTGTGGACGGTAACACGCTACTTGCACCAGAGCCAGTTCAAGAAGAGAAACAAGAGTTGTTAGAAGCACTTCGTGAGAAAAAGGCTGTGCCATTACAAAGTGAACGAAAAGAAGAAGTGTACGATAGGTTAATGTGGAAGTACGGGTATGAGGAAGCAACCTCTCATCGTGCGAAGCAATCCGTTACAGAAATAAAGAGAAATTATCAGTCTGAAGAAGGCAGCGATAACGCCTTTATTAAAAAACTACGTGCACCAATTAAAACACGTCCGCGCTTTATGGAGAAAAAAGGATTAACGTACGCAGAGCGTGGGACGGCAGTCCATACCGTTATGCAACATGTAGATTTGAAGAAGCCGATTACGGTTGAAGTTCTTCAAGAACAAATTGCTGGAATGGTAAATAAGGAATTGTTAACATTCGAGCAGGCGGAAGAAATAGCGATTGAAAAAGTAATTTCATTCTTTGACAGTGACCTAGGTAAAAGGGTATTAGCGGCGAAAAGTGTTGAGCGTGAAGTTCCATTTACGATGATGCTATCAGCAGAAGAAGCATATCAAGATTGGCAAGGGAATAGCGGGGAATCGATTCTTGTCCAAGGGGTTATCGACTGCATGATTGAAGAAGAAGATGGTATTACGCTAATCGATTTCAAAACAGATACGATTGAAGGTAAATTCCCAGGCGGATTTGAACAAGCAAAACCAATTTTAGAAGATCGCTATAAAGTGCAGCTTTCGTTATATGCAAAAGCACTCGAGAAAAGCTTACAACATCCTGTGAAAGAGAAATGTTTATACTTCTTTGATGGGAATCATGTTGTGAATATTGAGGAATAGACAACAGAAAGGGGCTATAAAAAATGGCAACGTTAAGAACTTGTGAACAGGGACACGAGTACTATAAAAGTAGCGATTGTCCAACTTGCCCAACCTGTGAGAAAGAGAGAAAGCCAAAAGAAGGTTTTCTCTCTCTTCTTTCAGCACCAGCAAGAAGGGCATTAGAGCACCATGGTATTCACACTGTAGAAGAGCTCTCAAAATATAGTGAAAAAGAAATTTTAAAACTGCATGGTATGGGCCCCGCATCTTTACCAAAGCTTAGAAAGGCTTTGGAGGAGGGCGGATTATCATTTAAATAAATGGTGATGTGATGAATAATTTTCAAAGAAAAGATCCGTTACTATTTCATATAAAAAAGAGGTGTCACCTATAGGAGACACCTCTTTTTTACGCTGTTCCAATCTGATCTTGATCTGCCACATCAGAATCAAACGTATTTGTTGCACTAACACCGTTAAACGTATTCACGACAAACCCAACATTGGAAGCTCCAGATCCGTTATAGGCTTTCGTGTTTTCTTTCGGAGACACGTTATAAAAATCTCCTAAATTGAAAGAACCGTTACTGTTTTGAACGACGAGATTTCCAACAACAGAAGGCATACCATCCACCTACTTTACTAAGCTTTTTAATTACTATATGAATTATTGAGCGGAAGGTTCATCCGTAATATATTGGCGGATTTGCATAATACGAGAGTTATTAAAAACATAATCAACATTTCCAATTTGAAAGCAACCAGAATTTAAAAGTGTTCGCAATTCAACGTTATTTACTTCAATAAAAGGGCATTCATTTATAATATTTAATTTGACATCTGTCGTTCGCTTTGGGATTGTAATGTGTTCATCTGTAAAGATTTCAAATGCATCTAAGCGCCCTTCACCTTTTATATAACAAGGGATTTCCCTGTGGACGGCAAGAGCTCTACTTTTTAATTCCATTTGATTTGCATCTCCAACTTGAAATACAGCAGTAATCCCTAAAGAAATAATAGAAACATTTTGGACAATAGACACATGATGTAACATAATTTCTCAGTCTCCTTAACCTGGAGTAGGAGGGACATCTGTTACTAATGGTACAAATGGACCCTCTGTAACAGTTTCAAACGGTGTATCAAGAATAGAAGATAAAATGAGGAAATTTGCATCCCCAATTAAAAAGAGAGCGGACGAAGATACACCGTTCATTTTAATCTGTCCGACTTTTAACTCGCGATTTACAACGTTAAGATTCATACATACTTACTCCTTTCGGAAATTTCCCGGTATGTGCTGAATAAAGGATAGAAAGGCTTTGTCGATATCTTGTTTCATTGCTTGAATAATGAGGTCTCGTAAATAATCTGGATCTGTTGAAATACCTTCATATGATTGAGCTTGTGATAAATAATAAGGAAGTCTATGCTCCATCTGTTTTTTTATGTCATCAACCATCATTTGTCGATACATTTCATCAAGCGGTGTTCTCTCTTCTTGTTCAAAATGGAGAATTCGATTATATGCTTCTTCATCTAAGTAGCGATGCATTTCTTGAAGGATACCTTGATAAAAGTCAGGGTTGGTGTCAGTTTCAGGATTGACCTTCAATGTTTCTGTATCAACTTGAAAATCTTCAATTTGTTGTCCTTTTGTTGAAAATGGATTTAAACCAATATTTAAAGTACCATTTAAATTTTCTACTTTTAATTGATCGAATTTGTATTCCACTTTTCCTATAGAAGAGGAGGGGCGACTTTTTAATTCATTAAGCTCTTCTTGTAATTGGCGGACTTGATCTTCTAGGCTAAGGATGGTTGCTTGTTGTATTTGGAGAGCTTGCTGAAGTTGGTGTAAGTAAGTATATATATCTTGATTCATTTTGTGAAACCTCCTTTTCAATAGGGAGGGTAAATATATTCCTGCTATATATTTATGACAAGGATGCCTTAAGAAGAACTGTTTGATGGTTTGATAGAAATAATTTGTCCTTTCGCCTGTAATGGGCGAAGAGGTTCTGTAAATCCACCCGTATTTGAAAATTTAGATAGAGCTTTAATACTTCCGGCCGTACCAATTTGGAATACAGAAGAAGTCGTAATGCTATCGATTCTAATACTGTTAATGATAATACTTTGGTTCACGTAAAAATTCAATGCAATTGCCTCCTTTAAGTTGAACCAATTATCGCTTGATCGATTACATCTGAATCATTGACAGTCGTTGCGCTTTGATAATTGTAGACAGAAACATTATCTCCAACGTTAAAAGAGCCGGCCCCAGCGAAAGCACGTGAATAACTAATAGGCCTAATCGCAAATACATCTCCAATGTGAAAAATACCACTTGACCCAATATTGACGATACGAATATGTCCGACCATAGCTGGCATATAAAACACCTTTCGTTTTTAAAATTTTCTTTTCTACTATTGTATGGGCGTTTTCAATAAAATGTGTGTTTTTTTGAAATAAAAGAAACACACACGTTATTACGTGTGTGTTTCGAATGTTTGATTAGGTTGAAAATCCGTATGTACATGCCAAATTACATTTAAGAGCCTGTCCAGTTCTTGGCTACAATCCACTGTTTTTTGAGAAGTCATTCCGTAGCGTTCAGCAAAATAGATCATTTTTTCACGTTTTTTTTCAATAGCTTGCTCAAACATTGAAATCGGCTCCATCTCTAAATGAAATTTTTAGTATATATGTAGTACATATTATACAAAAATCCCATAAAAAAGAAACAACTTCGCTAAAAAAAGTAAAATTTCTACATTTTATGTCAAATAACGAATGGTAACGAATAAGGTGCGAGAAGAATATTGTAAAAATTAGCGTGCATGAGAAGGTTTTTTTCTTATAGATGCGAATACAATTAAATGGTATGAGTTTTAGGATGGAGAGTGGAAATATTGCGTTTTGTAACGGCGAAGAAAGAGGAAAAGGTATTTGTAGGTATTGTAGACGAAGAGGAAGAAAAAGTACTGCACTTAAGAGAAGCGCAAAGACAAAAAGGGGAAAAGGTTACGATTCCGATTACAATGTTAGAGTGTATTGAAAGAGGGACTGAATGTCTTGAGAAAATATGTGAAATTGTAAATTGGGCAAAGGAAAATGAAGGGGTAGCGTATTATCCGTTAACAGAGGTGAAAATATTAGCACCAATTCCAAGGCCAAGAAAGAATATACTTTGTGTTGGGAAAAACTATCGTGAACATGCAATCGAGATGGGCGGAGTAGAGTCTATTCCGGAAAATATAATGATTTTTACGAAAGCACCAACAACAGTTATTGGAATTGATGAGAAAATCAATGGGCATTCCCACGCAACGAATGAACTAGATTATGAAGGGGAACTAGCTATTGTTATTGGTAAGCGAGGGAAGCAAATAAAAAAAGAAAAAGCGCTTGACCATGTTTTCGGATATACAGTTATAAATGATGTAACCGCTCGTGACATTCAAAGGAAACATAAACAGTTTTTCCTTGGGAAAAGCTTCGATACGTTTTGTCCGATGGGACCGTATTTAATGCATAAATCAATGGTTGAAACGCCGAACGCATTACACATCGAAACAGTAGTAAATGGAGAAGTAAGACAAACTTCAAACACAAATAAAATGATTTTTTCAATTGAAGAAATTATTTCAACGATAAGTAAAGGGATGACATTAGAACCAGGCGATATTATCGCAACAGGAACGCCGTCTGGTGTCGGAAAGGGCTTTACACCACCGAAGTTTTTACACGCTGGTGATGAAGTGGTCATTACAGTAGAGGGAATTGGTACTTTGCGAAATGTAGTGAAATGAAGAAAAAAGCTATCTTGTATAAAGATAGCTTTTTTCTATGGTCTCGGGTTATAGAGGTAATCGATAACGGCAAAAGTGTAAAGACCAATTAATGCAAGTGTACAAATGCCAAATAATATAACCGCAAGTGCGCTTTTTTCTCGTCCAAATCCAATAATAGTAAGAATAACAGCAGTCCAAAATGATGCTTTCAGTAGTGTGAGTGTAGTAGGAGTTGAGTAATGAAGCCATGTTGTGGAAAGGATGAAACCAAAGAATGTAACTAAAATAAAAGCTGTAGCTAAATAGTTAATATGTTTACCATATCTTAATAGCATGTCGCACCTCCTTCTATGAATGAAAAAACAGAAAATTACAATTGAACTTTAATATAAATCACTATAAAAGGAAAGAGGTTGTCCTAACGTGTAGGACAACCTCTCTATCATTACGATAAAACAGCTTTAATTTTTTGGAATGCCCACTCTAAATCTTCTTCAGAGATTACTAGAGGTGGTGCGATACGAATTACATTTTCGTGTGTTTCTTTACATAACAGACCAGCTGCTTTTAGTTGTTCACAGTAAGGACGAGCTGGCTCGTTTAATTCGATACCGATGAATAAACCTTTACCGCGAACGTCAGTAATCATTGGGTTATCAATTTCTTTTAATTGCCCAACTAATTTTTCTCCTAATTGAAGAGAACGCTCTGTTAATTTTTCTTCTTCTAACACTTCAAGAGCTGCGATAGAAACAGCACATGCAAGTGGGTTACCACCGAATGTAGAACCGTGAGAACCTGGCTCGAATACACCTAAAATGTCGCGGTTTGCTGCAACGCAAGAGATTGGGAATACGCCGCCACCAAGTGCTTTACCAAGTATGTACATGTCAGGAGTTACATCGTCCCAGTCGCAAGCAAATACTTTACCAGTACGGCCTAAGCCTGTTTGGATTTCATCTGCTACAAATAAAACGTTTTCTTTTTTACATACTTCAAGAGCTTCTTTTAAGAAACCAGCTGGTGGAATGTTAATTCCTGCTTCACCTTGAATTGGCTCTAAAATGAATGCTGCTGTATTTGGTGTAATTGCAGCTTTTAACGCTTCTAAATCACCGTAAGGAATTACAATAATGCCAGGAAGCATTGGACCGAAGCCACGCTTGTACTCTTCGTTTGATGACATAGAAACAGCACCCATCGTACGTCCGTGGAAGTTATCTTCACAAACGATGATTTCAGCGCGGTTTGCTTCTACTTTTTTCACATCATAAGCCCAGCGGCGAGCTGTTTTAATTGCAGTTTCAACAGCTTCTGCACCTGTATTCATTGGAAGTACCATTTCTTTATTAGTTAGTTTCGCAACTTTTTCGTACCAAGGGCCTAATTGATCACTATGGAAAGCACGAGAAGTTAACGTAACACGATTAGCTTGGTCAATTAAAGCGTTAATAATTTTTGGGTGACGATGACCTTGGTTAACTGCAGAATATGCACTTAATAAGTCCATATAGCGATTTCCTTCAGGATCTTCTACCCAAACGCCTTCTGCTTTAGAAATAACGATTGGAAGTGGGTGATAGTTATTTGCTCCGTATGTGTCTGTAAGTTCGATAATATCCTTAGTTTGAATCATGATTGTTCCCCCTTTTGTTATTACAAGAAGTTTGTAAATACTCTAAATATTATATCATTTAAATGTAAAAAAGCGAAACATTTCCTGAAAATAAATGAACATGTTATCATATAGAGTGAAAAAGTGTGAAAAGAGGAGGTAGGGGATACGATGGTACATATGCATATTACAGCATGGG
Source organism: Bacillus sp. FSL M7-1020 (assembly GCF_038050415.1). Taxonomy (NCBI): domain Bacteria; kingdom Bacillati; phylum Bacillota; class Bacilli; order Caryophanales; family Bacillaceae; genus Bacillus; species Bacillus sp. FSL M7-1020. The sequence goes on from NZ_JBBOTW010000001.1 coordinate 940,708, forward strand.
CGTTAGGTTTAATTTTATTCTTCGTTGCGTATTCACTTTATTCAGCAGGAAGAAAAGGGAAAGGTGTACATATGGGGCTTCGTCTTATGTACATTATCATTATTGTGACAGGTTTCATGTTGTACATGGGTATTATGAAGACTGCAACAAGTAACATGCACATGTGGTACGGTTTAAAAATGATAGCTGGTATTTTAGTTATCGGTGGAATGGAAATGGTTCTTGTGAAAATGAGCAAGAATAAGGCAACAGGGGCAGTTTGGGGATTATTTATTGTCGCACTAGTAGCGGTATTTTACCTTGGACTGAAATTACCGATTGGTTGGCAAGTATTCTAATAAAAAATAAAACCACCGTATCTCTCAAATGTTTGGGGGATACGGTGGCTTTTATTTTTATGTCGCATCGATATGCAACTCTTCTCCATTTACTTTCGTAAAACGGAAAATATTTTTATTTGAAGAAGAGTGACGAACGAAATGGTGCTGCAGTGTACAGATCATCTCTTCATTATCAAATAAAAGAATATTTACGCCCTCGCATGCTTCCTCTTTCGGTAAGAAGGATAAATAATTATGGCAATACATGCAATCATATAGAGAGTAATGAAGTGATTGCAATGATTCTGTTAATAACGCAAAAACAGAATCGGGTAATTCCTCAAGCCATTCATGATAGCTAAGGAGTAATTTTTTACGAATGCGTATCATTTCCCCGTTTTGGAGGGGGTGTTGTTCATTTGCGATTTGCAATATGTTTTGTTCATAAAAACGAGCTGGTAGCCAGTTGTTGTTATATAAAACCTCAAAGCCATCTTCGGCAATATCTTCTAATAAAAATGCTTCGTCATTTTCATCATCAAAGAATACCCATTCATTGTTTATATATTCTACATTACCGACTGAATGAGCACGAGGCTGGTTATATAAAATATGTTTACGTTGTATCATACACGATTTCTCCTTTATGAAAAGTAGTTATTCTTGTTATAGACAGTTCGCGCGTTCTTTATAACTAGACACATCCGGACATAGGTGGGCATACAATAAAACACGTTTTACTGAGTGAAATTACTATTCCGTATACGGATGGTAGGTTATCGTCAAGTTTGTCATTTTTTTGTATCCGCACTTTTAGAGTGGGGATTACTGCACGTTCAGGAAAAGTAATAAGATGGAAGGATGATTTATATGTGCGGGATTACAGGATGGGTGGATTATAAACGCTCATTAGAAGGAGAAAGGGCCGTCGTTATGAAGATGGCTGAGACGTTAGCGAAGCGTGGCCCAGATGATAATAAAGTTTGGATTAAGGGTAATGTCGCGTTTGGGCATAAACGGTTAATCGTTGTTGACCCTGAGGGTGGTAAACAGCCGATGACTTGTTTAAAGGATGAAGCGAATTATGCAATTTGCTATAACGGCGAACTTTATAACACGGAAGACATTCGAAAGGAACTTTTAAGAAGAGGATATACGTTCAAAGGTCATTCTGATACGGAAGTATTATTAGCATCGTATATTGAATGGAAAGAAGAATGTGTCGATCATTTAAACGGTATATATGCGTTTGCTGTATGGGACGAACGGAAAGAACAAGTATTTATTGCAAGAGATCGATTAGGTGTAAAACCGCTATTTTATAAATATGATAGTGGACGATTACTATTTGGCTCAGAGTTAAAAGCGATACTAGCGCATCCTGATGTGAAGGCTGAAGTAACGTTAGAAGGGTTATCAGAAATATTCGGCCTCGGACCATCTAGAACGCCTGGTCACGGTATTTATGCTGGTATAAAAGAATTACGACCGGGCCACGCAATGACATTTTCAAAAAATGGTTTATGTATATGGAGATATTGGAATGTAGAAAGCAAAAAACATGAAGATTCCTTTGAAGAAACAGTAGAGAAAACACGCTTTTTATTACAAGATGCTATTACAAGGCAACTCGTTTCTGATGTACCGTTATGCACTTTTTTATCAGGTGGTGTAGATTCAAGTGCTATAACAGCAATTGCCGCAAAAGAATATGAAAGATCAGGGAAAGGGCCATTACACACGTATTCTATTGACTATGAAGATAATGAAAAATATTTTAAAGCAAATGCATTCCAACCCAATTCAGATGCGCCGTTTATTAACTTAATGACTGAAACGTTTCAAACGACTCACCATCGTTGCGTCATTTCAAATGAACTGCTAGCAGAGTGTTTAACAGAAGCGGTGCTCGTTCGTGATTTGCCTGGTATGGCAGATATCGATTCCTCATTATTATGGTTTTGCCGCGAAATTAAACAAGACTTTGTCGTCGGTTTATCTGGAGAATGTGCAGATGAAATCTTCGGTGGGTATCCATGGTTTTATAGAGAAGATGATTTACAATCAAGTGCATTCCCATGGATGCGCTCTACAGAAGCACGTGAACAACTTCTGAAGAAAGAATGGAGAAGTAAATTAAATTTACAACAATATGTACAAAGGCGCTATGAAGAATCCATTCAAGAAGTTCCTATTTTAGAGGGAGAAAGCCCACTGGAAGCGAAGAGACGACAATTATTTTATTTAAACATGGTATGGTTTATGACAACATTATTAGACAGAAAAGACCGCATGAGTATGGGAGCAAGCTTAGAAGTGCGCGTTCCATTTGCGGACCACCGACTTGTCGAATATGCGTGGAATATTCCTTGGGAAATGAAAATGTATGAAAACCGCGAAAAAGGTCTATTGCGTAAAGCTTTAGAAGGGATACTTCCACATGACATTTTATATAGAAAGAAGAGTCCTTATCCGAAAACGCATAACCCGCATTATACAAAAGCGGTAACAGTATGGCTACAAGATTTATTAACGGATAAAGGCTCAATTTTGCATGAATTGTTTGATAAAGAGCAATTGAATGGATTAATCCACTCAGGCGGAAGTGCATTCCAAACACCTTGGTTCGGTCAATTAATGACTGGGCCGCAACTTCTAGCTCATTTAGCACAAATTCACGTTTGGTTTAAAGAGTATGGGGTAAATATTAAAGAATAGCAAAAAAGCGGCTTACATGTACGTGAGCCGCTTTTTTTATTAAATAAATTGTCATATAAAATTAAAAATCACCTTATAAATAATATTTATTTAGAATTATTATTTTGACGTACTTATTATTGCTTGTTATAATTGGAAACAAATGTTCTTGAAAAAGATTCTCATTTTCAAAAATTGAGGTGTGAAATAGATGGCAAAGAAAAAAATAGGTTTACTCGTAATGGCGTATGGAACGCCGGAGTCATTGGATGATGTAGAAGCGTATTATACACATATCCGTCATGGGCGTAAGCCAACAGAAGAAGCGCTCCAAGATTTAATCGGGCGTTATAAAGCAATTGGTGGAATATCACCGCTTGCGAAAATTACGAAAGAGCAAGCGCATAAATTAACGGATTCAATGAATAATATATTTACAGAGTATGAATTTACTTGTTACTTAGGATTAAAACATATTGCACCAGTTATAGAAGACGCAGTAGAAGAGATGAAGAAAGATGGGATTGAGCATGCGATTAGTATCGTATTAGCACCGCATTACTCTACATTCAGCATTAAAGCATATAATGAACGCGCGATTCGTCTTTCAGAAGACATTGGTGGCCCTGTTATTGAACCAATTGAAAAATGGTACGATGAACCGAAGTTTATTTCCTATTGGGCAGATCAAATAAAAGAAACGTTTACAAAAGTTAAAGATAAAGAAAAAGCAGTCGTAATTTTTTCGGCGCATAGTTTACCAGAGAAGATTATTGCAGCAGGTGACCCATACGTAGAGCAATTACGGCAAACAGCAGATTTAATTGCTACAGAAGCAGGTGTAAAGCACTATACAATTGGTTGGCAAAGTGCAGGAAATACACCAGACCCATGGATTGGACCAGATGTGCAAGATTTAACGAGAGATTTATTTGAAGAGCATGGATATGAATCTTTCGTATATTGCCCAGTTGGATTTGTGGCAGAGCATTTAGAAGTTTTATATGACAACGACTATGAATGTAAGGTTGTAACGGATGAATTAAACGCCCAATATTTTAGACCGAATATGCCAAATGCACAACCTGTATTTATTGATTGTTTAGCTGAAATTGTTTCCAAAAAAATGAAGGGAATAGTTGACAAAGATTTAGTTTTGAATAATAATTAGTTTATAATAATTTTAAATAAATAATAATTACTACGAAAGAAAGAGGAGGATCCCCAGATGAATCCAAATAATCGCTTAACAACAAACCAAGGTGCTCCAGTTGGAGATAATCAAAACTCTCGTACAGCTGGTCGCCGTGGACCGGTATTGTTAGAAGACTATCATTTAGTAGAAAAACTTGCACATTTTGATCGTGAACGTATTCCAGAGCGTGTTGTGCATGCGCGTGGTGCAGGTGCTCACGGTGTATTCGTAACGAAAAACAGCATGAAGCAATATACGAAAGCCGCATTTTTACAAAATGAAGGAACTGAAACGCCTGTATTTGTTCGTTTCTCAACGGTTATTCATGGTCAAGGTTCTCCGGAAACAGCTCGTGATCCACGTGGGTTCGCTGTTAAATTTTATACAGAAGAAGGAAATTACGATATCGTAGGTAACCACTTACCAGTCTTCTTCATTCGTGATGCAATTAAATTCCCTGATATGGTGCATTCTTTAAAACCAGCACCTGATACAAACATTCAAACGCCAGATCGTTACTGGGATTTCATGACGTTAAGTCCGGAATCTACACATATGATGACGTGGGTATTTTCTGATTACGGTACACCAGCGAGTTATCGTGAAATGGAAGGTTTCGGTGTCCATTCATTTAAATGGATTAATGCAGAAGGTAAAATCGTCTATATTAAATATCACTGGAAACCACAGCAAGGTGTACGTAACTTAAATGCAAAAGAAGTGCAAGAAGTGCAAGGGAAAGACTTCAACCATGCAACTCGTGACTTGTTCGATGCAATCGAAAAAGGAAATTATCCGAAGTGGGATTTACACGTACAAGTGATGCAACTAGATGAAACGGATTCTTTAGACTTTGATCCACTAGATCCAACGAAAGTATGGCCCGAAGATCGTTTCCCATTAATGGAAGTAGGAACAATGACGTTAAATCGTAATCCGAAAAACTTCTTCGCGGAAGTAGAACAAGTGGCGTTCTCTCCGAGTGCAACTGTAAATGGTATTGAACCATCTGAAGATAAATTATTACAAGGACGTTTATTCTCTTACCCAGATACACAGCGTTATCGCCTTGGTGCAAACTACTTACAAATTCCTGTAAACTGCCCATATGCAGCTGTTCATAACCAACAACGTGATGGTGCAATGCAAGTAAATCAAAACCCATCTACGGTAAACTACGAACCGAGCCGTCATACGGAAAATCCGGTTGAAGATCCAACTTACCGCGATTCAACTATGAAAGTAGAAGGCTACGTATCTCGTGAAAAAATTGAGAAACCAAATGACTTCAAACAAGCAGGGGAGCGTTACCGTTCATTTTCTAAAGAAGAGCAAGATAACTTAATTGCAAACTTAACAAACGACTTAAAAGACGTAAATGAGCGCACGAAATTATTAGCTGTTTGTAACTTCTTCCGTGCAGATCAAGAGTACGGTATGCGTTTAGCTCAAGCGTTAAATGTTGATATTACGCAATATGTAGGGAATGCTCCGAAATAAATAGAAAAAGACGACCGGTTTTCGGTCGTCTTTTTATGTGTAAAATAAGCTTTACACGGGGTATTTTTCGTTTTCATCATGTCGGAATTTGTTGGTAAATCGATATTTTGTGTCGAAACGTCGATATAATGAAAGAATCGCTGATATATTTAAAAAATCGTCGATATATCCGAATAATCGCTGATATATTCATGAATATACCAACTAGGGTATACCACCGACAGTATAATAAAAAGAGATGCAATCTACTAGTAGTAGATTGCATCTCTTTTTTAATTCACTCGCTCAGTATACTCATAAGCCTTCTCACCGTGCATCGAAATATCAAGTCCCATATGTTCTTCGTGCTCATCTACCCGAACAGGGAGGAAGTAGTTGATCGCTTTAATAATGGCGTATGTCATTATAATTGTGAATGCATATGTTGCTCCGATTGCGACAAGTTGTTTAAATAGTAAAGCTGCGTTTCCGTAAAACAGACCGTTAGCGCCATCACCGTTTACAGTAGTAGTTGCGAAAAGTCCAGTTGCAATACCGCCCCAAGTTCCTCCGATGCCGTGACATCCGAATGCATCAAGTGTATCGTCGTACCCAAATTTCGTTTTCAAGAAGAAGACAGCACCGAAACATAATACGCCCCCGATTGCTCCGATAAGAAGGGCGGAGAAAGGTGTAACAAATCCGCAAGCTGGCGTAATTGCGACTAAACCGGAAACAACCCCGCAAGCAGCTCCCATCGCAGTCGGTTTCGATTGGAAGAACCATTCAGATAGCATCCAAGTTAGAGCAGAGGCAGCGGCGGCTATATTTGTATTAATAAATGCAGTTAAAGCGACGTCGTTTAATGATAATGCACTCCCGACGTTAAAACCGAACCACCCGAACCATAGTAAACCTGCACCTAACATCGTAAATGGTAAATGGTGAGGAGAGGTACCGTTTATGTTTTTTCGTTTTCCGAGGAAAATCGCTAATACAAGACCAGCAACACCAGAAGTGATATGAACGACATTACCACCGGCGAAGTCTAACGCGCCAAGTTCTCTTAGCCATCCGCCAACGCCCCATACCCAATGAGCGACGGGATTGTAAACGAGTGTTGTCCATAGAAGAATAAAAATAAGAAAGGCAGAAAAACGCATTCTTTCAGCGAATGCACCTGAAATTAAAGCTGGAGTTAAAATAGCGAACATGAGTTGGAACATCATAAATAAATTGTGAGGAATAGTAGATGAGTAGTCTGGATTTGGTGCGTAGGTAACTCCGTTTAAGCCGAACCAATCGAGATTGCCTATAAGTCCGTGCCAATCTGGTCCGAAAGATAAAGAATAACCGATTACAATCCACTGAATTGAGACGATAGCCATTGCGCTGTAGCTGTGCATCGTTGTGCTCAATACATTTTTACTACGAACCATGCCTCCGTAAAAAAGTGCTAATCCTGGTGTCATTAACATGACCATTACTGTCGTTATAAACATAAAAACTGTATCTCCCGTATTCATTCAATCCCCTCCTATAATGTTAGAAAATATTACATTATTTGTTATGTTTCATATCATATTCGAAATTGAGGTGAAAATCAACTGAATTTTTAGAAAATTTTATTAATCATGTAAGAAAGTCTAACATTATGTATTTTTGAAGGAATGAAATCAGCGTATGCGATTTGCTTGGATAATTGGTATAATATTCTTACAATTAAAAAACTTGGGGGATGCGTGTGGAAAAAATATGGACTAGGAACCTATTCATTTGTTTTTGTTTAGCTGTCGTTTTGTTTGTACCAATACATACTTTTGCAGATGAAAAAAGAGAGTGGCGAGATGAAGTCATATATTCGATTATGATTGATCGCTTCAATAATGGAGAACCGAAAAATGACAAGCAGTTAGACGTTGGTAATTTAGAAGGTTATCAGGGCGGAGATATAAGAGGGATTATAAAAAGGCTGGATTATATAAAAGAAATGGGTTTTACGACTGTTATGCTTTCGCCGCTTTTTGAAAGTGGACAGTATGATGGATTAGACGTGCGAAATTTTCAAAAAGTAAATGAACATTTCGGAACAGAAAATGATGTGAAAGAGCTTGTAAAAGAAGCTCACGAAAAAGGAATGAAAGTTGTATTTCAATTTCCATTTGGAGAAAACGAACAACAAGTAATCGACTCGATGAAATGGTGGGTAAAAGAAGTCGATTTAGATGGAAGTTATGTAATACATAGTGAAAAAAAGCCGCGTTCTTTCTGGGGTGACGTTCAAAAGGATATGCAAGTGATAAAGAAAGATTTTCGTATTATGACAAAAGAAGATAGTGAATACAATGAAAAAATAGTAGAATCGTTTTCCGAAGCGGATGTATCGGTGAAATCGTTATATGATGTGAGTAAAAAAGAAGAGGAGTTTGTTACGTTTTTAGATAATCAAGAAACAAAAAGGTTTGCACGTATCGCAAAAGAAAATATGTATTATCCGCCATCACGTTTGAAACTAGCTCTTACCTATTTATTAACATCACCAGGGATTCCGAATTTTTATTACGGAACTGAAATCGCATTAGATGGAGGAAGCGTACCGGATAATCGCCGATTAATGGATTTTAAATCAGATGAAAAGTTTATGCAGCACATAACAAAGCTTGGCGAACTTAGACAAATGAGACCATCTTTACGACGTGGTACGTTTGAACTTTTATATGATAAAGATGGAATGAGTATATTAAAACGAAAGTACAAAGATGAAGTAACATTAGTAGCAATTAATAATACGAAAGAAACACAAAAAGTTTCCTTACCTGCAAGTGCAATTGGTGAAAAACAACAGTTAAGAGGATTGTTAGAAGACGAAATTATAAGAGAAGAAAACGGGAAGTTCTATCTCGTTTTAAAGCGTGAAGAATCGAATGTGTATACTGTTAGTAAAGAAACAGGTGTGAATTGGTTATTTATCTCCTTAATCGTCGGTGTGAACGTATTATTTATTGCGTTTTTAATTGCGGTTAAAAGGAAACGTAGATGAGGTGAGATATTTGCAGAAAAAGAAGTTGCTCGCTCTATGTTCATGTCTTCTTATCGTATTTGTAAGTTTGTATTTTGGGGACATCGGTGACGATAGGGAATTTGTTCGGTGGGGTGATAGTATTCATTCTGTTGACACAGCAGCTCTTAAGAAAAATAATATTCAATACAAAATCGAAAATGATAAAGTATATATTCCGAAAAAATCATTTGATAAAGCGATATGGTGCTGCTCTTAATAAATACAAAAACTCCTCTAATTAAGAGGAGTTTTCTTTTTAGCGATAGTTAATGAATTGTACGTCAATCGGTAAGTCAGCACTGCGAACGGCTACGATTACTGCTTGTAAGTCATCACGGCTTTTCGCTGTAACACGTACTTGATCATCTTGTACTTGTGTTTTCACTTTTAATTTCATTTCTTTAATGATGTTGTTAATTTTTTTCGCGTTATCTTTATCGATACCTTGTTGTAACGTTGCGCGTTGGCGAACAGTGTTACCAGTCGCAGCTTCCACTTTTCCATAGTCCAAGTTTTTAATTGGAACGTTACGTTTTACAAGTTTAGAAATTAAAACGTCTTTTACTTGGTCTAATTTGAACTCGTCGTCAGAAGTTAAAACAAGTACTTCTTTTTCTAGTTTAATATCACTTTTACTTCCTTTAAAGTCATATCGGTTTTGGATTTCCTTTAATGCGATGTTAATTGCGTTTGTTACTTCAGGTAATTCTACTTTCGAAACGATGTCAAAAGAACTATCTTTTGCCATAGTTAGCACCTCCAAATAAATTTCTAATCTTTTTATGTACTGTACATACTAAAGTATAGCTGAAAACGAGCTTAGACTTAAGTGTTTTCATACTGATATTCATGTAACCTCACTTTATTATAGTGAATTTTGGGCAGTTGGACAAATAAAGGAAAAATCGTGTTATAATTAACTTTTGTTTGGAATGATAAAAAAGATAACTTTATATATATAGAAGGGAATTAAAAAATATGTATTTGCAATTAGGATCGATTGAACAGGTAACTGTTTTACGCGAAACGGAAATCGGATATATGGTTGGGAATGAAGAGGAAGAAATTTTCCTACATAAAAACGAAGTAGCTGGAGAAATTGAAGAAGGCGATACAATTGATGTATTCTTATACCTTGATCACCAAAATCGTATTTCAGCAACAATGAAGGAGCCAATTATTACAACACATGATTGGAATTGGGTAAAGGTTGTAGAAGTTATTCCTAGTTTAGGTGTGTTTGTTGATATTGGTGTATCAAAAGATATACTAATTCCACTTGATGAGTTCCCGATTTATATGCCAGTATGGCCAGAAGTAGGCGACGAATTATATTGTACGTTAAAATTAACGAATCGTGATCGTTTAATCGCTCTTCCAGCAAGAGACAGTGATATGCAAGAAATTATCGTAGATGCGACGCCATCTATGCGTAATAAAAACGTCAATGGACGTGTGTATCGTTCACTTCAAGTTGGTTCATTCATACTAACTGATGAGCATTTCCGTGCTTTCTTACACCATACAGAAAGAAAAGAACAAGTCCGCATCGGTGAGCGTGTAACAGGTCGTATTATTGACGTGAAAGATGACGGTACAATCAACATTTCACTTCTTCCTCGTAAAGAAGAAGGAATGGAAGATGATGCTGCAGTAATTTATGAATATATGGAAGAAAGAGGCGGAGCAATGCCGTTTTGGGATAAGAGCCACCCAGAAGACATTAAAGAACGTTTCAATATGAGTAAAGCTGCGTTTAAGCGGGCGCTTGGTAAAATGATGAAAGAAGAAAAGATTTACCAAGAAGAAGGTTGGACTTACTTTAAGAAATAAAGTGAATGAAAAAGAACTATTTTTTCTCTAAATTTTTAAGAGAAAAAATAGTTCTTTTTTTATTATAAAGTAGATAAAAAGTAAATAAGGTGTAATAAAACGTTTAATCTACAAATATTTTACTGTATTTATAAGGAAAAAAGAATATAAAATAGTAAATTGCCGGAAGATATACATTTTTAGAAAAAAAGACACAATATTGTCATTTTTATATTGAAGTCCCTCAGAAAATTCTTTAAATTGTTAATTGTAAGAATGAAAACAGATGAGAACGGCCACGTACGTACGTATATCGCACCGAATGATGCTAGTGCAACGTAGAATTATGATCAAACAGGGAAACTATCGGATTTAGCTATTGTAACAACAAAGCAAATGCTACTATTAGAGAAATATGAGTATGATAAAACAGGAAACCGTACGAAGATTAAACATGAAAGTTCTGATGGGAAAATAACGGAAACAAATTACGTATACGATCCAATTAATCAATTATTAAAAGAATCTACACCAAATGGAACAGTTAGAGACTACAGGTATGATGGATTTGGCAATCGTACGTGTGTGAAAGTAACAGAGAATGGAAAAGAGACGAAATCAGTAATCGCAACATTTAACAAAGGAAATCAACTTCTAAAATTCGGAAACGAATCGTTAACGTATGACGCAAATGGTAACCGTACATCAGATGGGAAATACACATACACATGAGACGAAGCAGACCAACTTGTTGCTGTAACGAAAAAAGGGGAGGGCAAACCGTTCGCAACATATAAATACGACAACGAAAACCGTCGTATTGAAAAGAACGTAAACGGACAAGTAACCCGTTACTTCTACGACGGTGACAGCATTAACCCGCTATACGAAACAGGCGGGAACGGAAAAGTCCTCCGTCAATACGTTTACAACAAAGGCGGTGTCCGCCTAGCAATGAAAATCCAAGATCAATCGGTATACTACCACTACAACCCGCGCGGTGACGTAATAGCAATGACCGACAAAGATGGACAAATAGTCGCAAGCTATGAATATGATGCATGGGGTAACGTCCTAAAGAGCGAAGCGAAAGGAATCGCAGCGGCCAATCCATTCGGATATAAGGAGAAAATATGGATAAATATATTGAAATACACAAACCTGCAACAGAAAATAACGAATATTTTCTAGTGTTAGATGAACATGATAATTTTGAATTGGTTATCAACGATTAATAGATATATAGTTGATGTTGATACAAGCATGGAACAATTTATGGAAACAATGATGTCGAAATTTCATTTATATCTTTTAGTGGATTGTGAAGGGGTTCAAGAAGAATTAACAAAGGTGCAAAATTATATTTGGGAAAAAGAATTAAAAGAGTTAAACTGGAAAAAGTCGACCGTAAAGAGCGCAATTTTAATAAAACAGAATGATCCTGCAACTGATATTTTCGATGTGATTTCTCCTGTATGTATGGAGGGAAGCCTCATGTTCCTTTTCTCTGAAAAGGAAGTAAACGAAAATGAATTAGAGAGTATTATAAAACATATAAAATTTGATCGGACAAGAGTATATTTCAATAAAGAAACAATTGAACTGGCGGGGGGAATGGGTTATATAGTAGGGCATTTTGAAGATGAGTATTATATAGTATCTTTACGTTCGGAAAAGCAAGTATTTGTTTGCTTTGCAGAAGAATGTATCATAGGCTAGAATACAAGCAATAAAACATGAAATAAAAAAAGCACAGTCTTATCTTTTTAAATAAGACCGTGCTTTTTTTAGTTTCCCCGCTCAAATATAAGAGAAAATGTATCGTTTAATTCACTATCATTTATTTTAATATTTGCCTTTTTTAATTCGTCTTGTAATAGTTTTTGACTGAATGTAGGGTCAGCGATACGTTCTTCTTCTAAGTTTTTACGAATGGAGTCTTTCACTTCATCGTAAGGCTTTAAATCCTTTTTATCAGTTAATTTAATAATGTGATAGCCGTTCGTTGATTTGACGGGATTGCTAATTTCGCCAACTTTTAATTTGTAGGCAGCTGTTTCAAATTCAGGCGCCATTGTACCTGAATTAAAGTATCCGAGGTCTCCGCCTTTTTCTTTTGATAGTAGATCTTGTGATTCTTGTTTTGCTAATTCTTCAAATGAAGCACCAGCGTCTAGTTTTTTCTTTATTTCTTTCGCTGCATTTTCATCGCTTACTAAAATGTGACTCGCTTTAATTTCTGGTTTATAGTGGTCTTTCACGTCTTTTTCTGTAACGCTTTTCTTAACGGCTTCATGCAGAGCGAGTTTGAACTTCATTTGATTTTTGAAATCAGCCTCATCTTTTAAACGATTGTTTTCTAAAAATCCTTTGAATTGGTCTCCAAATTGATTTTTTACTTTTTGGACCTCGTTATCTACATCATCGTCAGATACTTTATATTTTTTTGTAATAACGTCGTATGCCATCATTTCGTATAGCATGTCTTTTCCGTAACGATCTTTCAATTGTTTTTCGAAGTCGCTCTTCGTAATGGTTGAGTCTGTTGCTGTAGCGACTGTAGCTGATCCATTCTTTTGTCCGCAAGCAGAAAGCATTAATATACTTATTAGTGCAGTAATAATGAAAATATGTTTCCCTCTCATGCTAACACCTCATCCGAATATGTTATCGCTATTGTAGAATATAGAAGTGAACATGAAGTGAATTTTTAATGTTTTTTCCTGTGAAATGTAAAAAAAGTACATCAACAATTATGTTGATGTACGATGGGATCAAAGGTGATCAGTCTTCTTGGAATATGCGCGCTTGCCCTGCTGAATATTTTTTTGCTCTTGCTCATTTTTTTGCGTGCGTTTTGCATTATTATCGCGAGCTTTTTTGTCGTTATCACTCGTATGTGGCATATGTATCAACTCCATTTCTAAACGTTGTACGTTTATCATTTCCTTTTTCGTAAAGACTATGTATAGCGGTGCATTTATGAAGGGTAAAGGTGGATTAGAGATGGATTTGAAGTTGAATTATACCGAACTTATTAAGAAATTAATCGTTGTAATTATCGCAGGTTTATTAAATGCGATTGGAATGAATTTGTTTTTAACACCAGCGAAAGTGTACGCGAGTGGCTTTGCTGGATTGTCTCAATTACTATCACAAATATTAGGTGATTTTTTATCTATTCATATATCTACAGGGGTGTTGTTTAGTTTATTTAATATTCCTGTCGTTATTTTAGCGTGGAAAAAGGTTGGGAAGGCTTTTACGTTTTTTAGTTTTCTATGCGTTATATTTATGACCTTGTTTTTAGAAATTATCCCAGTTCGAGCGGTTTCGAACGATATTATACTAAATGCAATTTTTGGCGGCATTATTTCAGCGATTGGGGTAGGGGTTGCATTAAAATGGGGTGCTTCTACAGGTGGTTTAGATATCATTGCGATGATTTTATCTAAGATAAAAGATAAACCTGTCGGTACATACTTTTTCTTTTTTAATGCAATTATTATTATCGCTGCGGGTTATGTATATGGGTGGGAGAAAGCGTTATATACGTTAGTAACTTTATATGTATCAACGAGAATTATTGATGCCATCCATACTCGCCATGTGAAAATAACAGCGTTAATCGTTACGAAAAATGGTGCAGACGTACGAAAGGCGATTCACTCACGATTAGTGAGAGGGATTACAACTATACCTGCAACAGGTGCTTACACAAATGAAAATAAGGAAATGTTAATGATGGTTATTACTCGTTACGAGTTGTACGAATTAGAAAGGGTTATTAAACAAGTAGACCCAGGTGCGTTCACAAATATACTGCAAACGGTCGGGGTATTCGGATTGTTTCGAAAAGATTAAAGAGGACCAAAGCTGGTCCTCTTTTTTAATGCAAATTCGTAATGTTTTGCAACTGCTCCTGCATCTCGCGTAGCTGAACTTTCTCAGCAGTTGAAGAGTTTGCGTAAGCGGATTGCAAAGCGTTTTTTGCTGTATATACGAGATCTTGTTGTTCAGCGCCGCTTGAACAAGATACGGCATTTGCAACAGCATCTCTAGCTTGTTGGAATAGTAAGTTCCCCATTTAAACCCCTCCAAAAGAAGAGTTACTTCTCGCTTTTTCTGCCTCAGCTAATGTACCTCTGTACGGGAATCTTGCATCATGCTTCATAACAGCATCGGCTCCTTGTTGGATAAAACGTTTTGATTTGTTCTTTTTACCCATTCGAAAAACCCCCTTTATTTAGCTGAAAACAATTGACGCGTTAACTCGGCGTCTAATTATAGTATGAGCGTTTGGCGAGAAACTATAAGCAGGGAATTTTTAGATTACAATCCAAGAACCTCTTCTAAATATAGAGCGATGCCATCTTCTTCATTTGTTAATGTCGTATGATTGGCGAGTGATTTTAATTCAGGTATTGCATTACCCATTGCGATACCGTGACCAGCAAATTCAATCATTTCAAAATCATTATCTTCATCACCGAAAGCGATAATGCGCTCTTTTGGAATGTTGTAATGACTAGAAATTTTTTGCAATCCGACCGCTTTATTTAATCCACTTTTTACAATTTCAATAATTGGCCAAGGTGCGCCCCATTTTCTATGATCGATCACTTCAGCGTGCATATCAGTTAAATGTTGACGAATTGCAACGGAATGATCATCGTGTGCGTCAATTAATAAACAAGTCGGATGGTCGTTTAAAATATTTAATAAATCTCCTGTGAAAATCTTTGGAGAACCAAATTCGAAAATGTGTTTTTTATCTTCATCAATTTCACGAACGTACACATCATCCATCACTTCAGCGTATATATTTTTTACGCCGAAATCAAAGCAAGCTCGGACAATTTCTTGGGCTGTTGCTAGCTCAAGTGGAGAGTGATGTGTGCCCCAATTTGAATCAAGAGGGTGATGCACGTAAGCACCATTAAAGTTTACAATCGGTGTATTAAGATTAAGTTCTTTATAATAATCAAAACTAGCACGGAATGGACGTCCTGTTGAAATGACGACGATATGCCCTTGTTCCTTTGCTTTTGTAATTGTCTGTTTCGTTCGAGTGGAAATTATTTTGTTGTCTGTTAATAAAGTGCCGTCTAAGTCTAATGCGATTAAATGTTGTTTACTCATAATTTCACCTCTTATAATAATTTTTTTGTATCTATCTGTATTTCCGTTTTTAATATGCAGAAATAAGAGGTTAGACTGGGTGAGACCACCATAGATGGAAAGTTCACTATATATCCATCTTACGTCGCAAAGTACGGTGGTGTCTACTATTTCTCGTTGGAAATCAAGAAAAGTCAATATTTTTTTAGAAAGTTCAAACAATGTTTCTTTCATTATGTACAAATTGTGAAAAGGGTTACATTGCCCGTATGAGGAGGCTTATAATAAACATGTAATCTTCTCGTATATGTTTGACTCTCCTTTGAAGCTAGCCTACAGGTAGGTTGGTTTCTTTTTTTTCTACAAGTAAGGAAGTAATCCCTGCTTAAGCTTGTGTAATTATATATATTGTAAATCGGTGAACTGTAGTACTTGTTTCCTAAACATGACAGAAAAGCTTTCTTTTAAAATGGATATACTAATGAGGCAAGACGTCATGGAAGGAGAATGAAGATGGGACAAAATCGCAGGTTTCGTTCTGGACAAAAAGCGCCAAATGATGGCGTTTACGTAGAAATTGGTGAAACGGGAAGTATGGTAAAAAATCCGCAAATGGTACAATTAAATGCCGGTGAAAAGTTTCCAGATAACACGAATCATAACCGTCAGTGGACATATAAAAGAAAACCGTAACAGAAGCCGCAATCTTTATTGCGGCTTTTTTTTGTTACATAATATAATTTCATTTACTGTACTTTTTTAAGTAGCATAATGAATGCTCCCTTTTTCTTTTTCCAATAATAAGTTTGAAAATACATAGGCAAATTTATTGTATAAAAAAGTAAGTTGGCGTATAATCAAATCAAAGGTCAAAGAAAGTCAAACTTTTGGAGGGCTGTAAAGATGGACTTAAATCAAATGACAACGAAAACACAAGAGGCGATTATGAGTGCCCAATCTTTAGCGGTATCTCATCATCACCAAGAGGTGGATACTGTTCATCTATTACTTGCATTATTAGAGGAGCAAGATGGATTAGCAGTACGTATATTTCAAAAAATGAATGTTGATATAGAAGCATTGAAGCAAGATGTAGAAAATGTAATTAAAAAGAAACCTTCTGTAACGGGAAGCGGAGCAGAAGTTGGGAAATTGTATATAACAAGCAATCTGCAGCAACTGCTTGTAAGAGCAGGGAAAGAAGCAGAAAAACTGCAGGATGATTACATTTCAGTAGAACATGTATTGCTTGCTTTTTCTGAAGAAAAAGGCGATATCAATCATTTATTTACAAGATTGCATATTACGAAAGATAACTTATTACAGTCTTTAATGACAGTTCGGGGGAATCAAAGAGTGACTAGTCAAAATCCAGAAGCAACTTATGAAGCGTTAGAAAAATATGGCCGTGATTTAGTGGCGGAAGTGAGAGCAGGGAAAATTGATCCTGTTATCGGACGAGATAGTGAAATTCGCCGCGTTATTCGCATTCTTTCACGTAAAACGAAAAACAACCCTGTTTTAATTGGTGAGCCAGGTGTTGGTAAAACAGCAATTGTTGAAGGATTAGCACAGCGTATCGTGAAAAAAGATGTACCAGAAGGGTTAAAAGATAGAACAATCTTTGCATTAGATATGAGTGCACTTGTAGCCGGAGCAAAATTCCGTGGTGAATTTGAAGAGCGCCTGCAAGCTGTATTAAATGAAATTAAAAAGAGTGAAGGCCGTATTTTATTATTCATTGATGAACTTCATACAATCGTCGGTGCTGGTAAAACAGAAGGTGCGATGGACGCAGGGAATATGTTAAAACCGATGCTTGCTCGTGGTGAACTGCATTGTATCGGGGCAACGACATTAGATGAATATCGTAAATATATTGAGAAAGACCCAGCGTTAGAAAGACGTTTCCAACAAGTATTAGCAGAGGAACCGACTGTTGAAGATACAATCTCCATTTTACGTGGTTTAAAAGAGCGTTTTGAAATTTATCACGGTGTAAATATTCATGACCGCGCGATTGTAGCAGCATCTGTTTTATCAGATCGATATATTTCAGATCGCTTCTTACCGGATAAAGCAATTGACCTTGTTGACGAAGCGTGCGCAACAATTCGTACAGAAATTGATTCTATGCCAACAGAATTAGATGAAGTAACGCGCCGTATTATGCAGCTGGAAATTGAAGAAGCCGCTCTTGGAAAAGAGAAGGACTTTGGTAGCCAAGAACGTCTAAAAACATTGCAACGTGAATTATCGGATTTAAAAGAAGTTGCAAGTAGCATGAGAGCGAAATGGGAGAAAGAAAAAGAAGATATTCACAAAGTTCGTGACTTACGTGAACATTTAGAGCGTCTGCGCCGTGAATTAGAAGAAGCAGAAGGTAATTACGATTTAAATAAAGCAGCTGAACTTCGTCACGGAAAAATTCCTGCAATTGAAAAAGAATTAAAAGAAGCGGAAGAAATGAGCGCACATAATAAACAAGAAAATCGTTTATTACGCGAGGAAGTCAGTGAAGAAGAAATTGCTGATATCGTTTCACGCTGGACTGGTATTCCTGTCGCAAAACTCGTTGAGGGTGAACGTGAGAAATTACTACGCTTAGAGCAAATTTTATCAGAGCGTGTCATCGGACAAGAGGAAGCGGTAAGTTTAGTATCAGACGCAGTTCTTCGTGCACGCGCTGGTATTAAAGACCCGAACCGTCCAATTGGTTCCTTCATTTTCTTAGGACCGACAGGTGTTGGTAAAACAGAACTTGCAAAAACGTTAGCGCAGTCTTTATTCGATAGTGAAGAGCAAATGATTCGTATCGACATGTCTGAGTACATGGAGAAACATGCTGTGTCACGCTTAATTGGTGCACCTCCTGGATATGTTGGATATGAAGAGGGCGGTCAATTAACGGAAGCAGTAAGACGTAAACCGTATTCCGTTATTTTGTTAGACGAAATCGAAAAAGCGCATCCAGAAGTATTCAACATTTTATTACAAATGTTAGATGATGGACGCATTACAGATTCGCAAGGACGTACAGTAGACTTTAAAAACACGGTTATTATTATGACTTCAAATATTGGATCTGCTCATTTATTAGATGGATTAGAAGCAGATGGTTCCATTAAAGAGGAATCAAGAGAACTTGTCATGGGACAATTAAGAGGACATTTCCGACCAGAGTTTTTAAATCGTGTCGATGAAATTATTTTATTCAAGCCTCTTACAACGAATGAAATTAAAGGTATTGTTGATAAAATTGTAAAAGAATTACAAGGTCGTTTAGCTGACCGTCATATTACGGTAGAATTAACGGATTCTGCAAAAGAATTTGTTGTAGAAGCTGGCTTTGATCCGATGTACGGAGCTCGTCCATTAAAACGATACGTACAGCGTCAAGTGGAAACGAAATTAGCGAGAGAATTAATTGCAGGCACAATTACGGATAATAGTCACGTAGTTGTTGATGTAGAAAATAACGAATTAGTTGTTCATGTGAAATGAAAATAAAAAAGAGTTCGGATAAAATCCGGACTCTTTTTAGTGTTGTTCTACTGGCTCGTTTGGAATTGCAGCTGAAATCGCTAATACTAATACCGCAAGAACAACTGAGAAAATAGACGCTTGGTTAAAATCGTATGTACCGCCAGTCATAGAGCCGATTACGTAGCTCATCATATGTACAAGCGCGAACGACCAAATTAATGCCCAAATGAAACGCATATTTTACACCTCTATTCGTTCAATCTGTCCTTATTGTAACACAATTGAAAAAAGAATATAGAAAAATATTTGTAGATTTTTCAACGCAAATTTGCATTACGTTCATACATTATAAAAGAGTGGTTTTATACGTTTAGAAAATAAGGCGGGGGAAAAATGAGTATTACGGAACGTTTTTTTTACTTAGAAAAAGAACCATGTGTCATTTATTTACCGGAGAAGCCAAATGGGTTTTCAGTTATGCTCCTCGGTGATTACAACTACTTTATTGAGAATGGTACAAGTTTATGGACACAGCATGCGGGAAGATCTTATTTTTTACATGGCCTTATTGAGGAAGGCTACACGGTCTTTTCTTCTAATTTATATGGAAGACACTGGGGGAATGACCAATCTGTTCGTCTAGCGAAACGTTTATATGATGTTGTTTTGAGAAAAGAGACATTAAATACGAAAATGCACATTATGGCAGATGGTATGGGTGCGCTTGTAGCGCTTGAGATGATGAACAAATACCCTGAAAGTATACGTTCTGTCATTATGTTAAATCCGTGTTTAGATTTGCCAGAATATGTGGAGTTCGAAAAAGAGCATAAGTTTTTTTACAAAAGATTAGTGAAGGAATTAAGTTTGGCGTACGATTCCAAAGAAGAAGAATTAGAATCAAAAATAAATAAGAAATCTTTTACGCTTCTTCCGTCTTGTGTACCTGTTAAAATTTTCGTATCAACACAAGAAAAAAGAGGAAGAAAACAGTTGTTACGTAAATACGAGAAAATGAGGCAATTCAATCAATGTGATACTTCTGTCTTATTCCATCTCCAAGATGTGAAATATAAAATGGTTAGACAAACAACGGATTTCTTTAAAAAATATGAAGAAGAATTGTGAGGCTCCCATATACATAAATGAGGAGCTATTTGTTTCAAGGGGAAAGGGTTGGTGGTATGGAACGCGTGCTGATTATAGGTGCACTTACGTTTGTAGGTTATCACCTTGTGAATAAAATGATTGCAGAAGAAGTAGAAGTGTATGGTCTTGATTTTGATGAATATGATAGTATGACAAAAATTAATGAAGAGAAGTTATTGTTAATTGGGCGAAACGCTTTATTTACGTACTATCCAATAAGAGATGAAGATGGATGGAGATCAGTAGAGGAAGAGAATTTCGATGCAGTATACTTTTGTTTGTGTGAACCAAACCAGCAAAGTGGCTTTCGGAATGAAAGAGTCATATTACAATATTTAAAGCGGATTATAAAAATGTGTGAAGAAAATAAAGTAAAGCTAAATCTAATTTCTTCTATTGAGGTAGGATGCACAGGGGAATCCGAAAATAAACGCCTATTTTCGAAAGTAGAAGAAGGGTTAAAAAAAGGGGAATTACAATATAGTGTATTTCGAGTTCCTACATTATATGGTCCGTGGCAACCATCCTTTATGATGTATCATCAGCTCATTTTATCAGAACTGGATGAGAAAGAGTGCCGTTGTACGAGTGAGGAAAAAGGAAGCGATTTACTTTACATTGAAGATGTATGCGAATACTTATGGGGAAATGGAACGAACGGAGAGCATCTCGGTATATACAATTTACTTAGTGGTAAACGGTCGTTATGGGAAAAAGGGATGAATCTTTTACGTGCAGATGATAAAGTGAATAAAAATAATAAGGAAGAAAGAGATGAAGCGGCCGAGGATATTCCGATAAAAAGAAATACCCCGTTAGAATACGGTTTAAATAAACAATTGGCACATATGAAAAAATATAAAGAGTTATACGAAGGATAGTGCACGTGTTACACTATTGTATGGATTATGAATTGAAAGTTTTAAAGGAGAGGAAGAGTATAATATGAACGAAAAAAGCATGCAATTTTTACAAATCGCAATGAAGCATTTACCAGAGGCAAAGGCAATTTTAGATTCGAATGGAATTGAGCTTGATATGGAGAAGGCACAACCAGTGTTAGAGTTATTAATGAAAGTTATGAATGAAGCATATGAGCTTGGGAAAGCAGACAAAGAATAAAACCCTTCTTTTTGAGGGGAGAGAGGCTCGAACCGTGAGTAGAAGCGGTTCGGGTCTTTTTATATTTCGAGCGAAGTAAGGGGAAGAATAGTGGAAGGTATGTTTTCGTTGTTTTTACTGAAAAATAAAGAGAATAAAACGCTAGCTTTCTGTTTTAGCTGAAATATATTCTAGACAAAAGTAAATTTATGTTTTAAAATTAGTACCAAGTCATAATAATTGATATAAAACGGAGGGCTGCGATGTGAACGTGGGCATTTTAGGGATCGGAAGATATGTGCCAGAAAAAGTAGTCACAAATCACGATTTAGAGAAAGTAATGGATACATCCGATGAATGGATTCGTACGAGAACGGGAATTGCAGAGAGACGCATTGCCGATGAGACAATAGATACTTCATATATGGCCGTAGAGGCTTCTAAAAAAGCACTTGAAGATGCAGGGATTAGCGGAGAGGATATCGATCTTATTTTAGTGGCAACAGTAACGCCAGATCGTGCTTTTCCAGCAGTAGCTTGTGTGATTCAAGAGGCAATTGGAGCGAAACACGCAGCGGCAATGGATTTAAGTGCAGCGTGTGCTGGTTTTATGTACGGAATGATTACAGCACAGCAATTTATTCAAACTGGAACTTATAAAAATGTATTAGTAGTTGGTAGTGATAAACTATCTAAAATTGTAGACTGGAATGATCGAAACACAGCAGTACTATTTGGAGACGGAGCTGGCGCTATCGTAATGGGAGCTGTTTCAGAAGGAAGAGGCGTTTTATCTTTCGAATTAGGAGCAGACGGAAGTGGCGGCAAGCATCTTTATCAAGACGAGTATGTTATGATGAATGGCAGAGAAGTCTTTAAATTTGCTGTTCGTCAACTTGGAGATTCTTGTCTTCGTGTGTTAGATAAAGCTGGTCTTACGAAAGAGGATGTGGATTTCTTAGTACCACATCAAGCGAATATTCGTATTATGGAATCTGCGAGAGAAAGATTAAATTTACCACAAGAAAAAATGAGTATGACAATTGAAAAGTTCGGTAATACATCAGCTTCTTCCATTCCAATTGCAATGGTAGAGGAATTGCAAAATGGACGTATTCAAGACGGCGATTTAATTATACTTGTTGGTTTCGGCGGTGGATTAACATGGGGAGCAGTAGCTCTTCGTTGGGGTAAATAAGGATTGAGAGAAAAAAGGAGTGTATTTTGTATGGAAAAAAAGAGGGTCGTAATTACAGGACTAGGAGCTGTTACACCGATCGGAACAGATGTTGAAACAGCTTGGGAAAACATAAAAAAGGGTGTATCTGGAATCGGGCGACTTACAAGAATTGATCCGGAACTATTTCCAGCAAAAGTAGCAGCAGAAATTAACGACTTTGAAGTCGAGAAATATATTGATAAAAAAGAAGCGCGCCGTATGGATCGCTTTACACAATATGCAGTAGCAGCAGCGAAAATGGCAGTTGCGGATGCAAAGCTTGAAATTACAGAAGAAAACGGACCTCGAATTGGCGTATGGATTGGTTCTGGTATTGGTGGTATGGAAACATACGAAGAACAATTTAAGATTTTTACTGAGAAAGGTCCACGCCGCGTGAGTCCATTCTTCGTACCGATGATGATTCCAGACATGGCAGCAGGTCAAGTATCTATTGCGACTGGAGCGAAAGGAATTAACACTTGTTCTGTAACGGCTTGTGCATCTGGTGCAAACTCAATTGGTGATGCATTTAAAGCAATTCAGCGCGGTGATGCGGATGCAATGATTACAGGTGGAGCAGAAGCACCGTTAACAAGTATGGCATTTGCAGGATTTAGTTCAGCGAAAGCATTAACATTTAATGAAGATCCAGCAACTGCTTGCCGCCCATTTGATAAAAATCGTAGCGGTTTTGTAATGGGTGAAGGTTCAGGGATTCTAATTCTTGAAGAATTAGAGCATGCATTAGCACGTGGTGCTCACATTTATGCGGAAATCGCTGGTTATGGCGCAACTGGAGATGCATTCCATATTACAATGCCTGCTCCTGGCGGTGAAGGCGGAGTGCGTGCAATGCGTCAAGCTTTAGCGGATGCTGGTCTAGAGCCAGAAGATATCGATTACATTAATGCACATGGTACAAGTACAGATGCAAATGAAAAATACGAAACGATGGCAATTAAAGAAACTTTCGGTGAGCATGCATATAAAGTAGCCATTAGCTCAACGAAATCTATGACAGGTCACTTACTAGGTGCAGCTGGTGCTGTTGAAGCGATCTTCTCTATTAAATCAATTACGGACGGAGTAATTCCTCCAACAATTAACTATGAAACACCAGATCCAGAATGTGACTTAGATTACGTACCGAATAAAGCGAGACAGCAAGAAGTAAAAGCTGTATTAAGTAACTCACTAGGGTTTGGTGGTCATAACGCAGTATTAGTATTTAAATCGTATAAATAATAGATAAAATAAGGTGTTTTTTCGTAATAAACTACGAAAAAACACCTTATTTATTTTTACGCCTTTTTCTTCTTTTGCATATACATAAGAAAAAGGGGGGGGATAAAGATGGGGGTTGTTGAAACAGCCGAGTGGTTACATCTATATTATGGACGGCCAGAAAAGCTTTGTGAGAAATTTACGAAGTATATTCCACTACCAAAAGAAAGGTTGTATCGTTTTTTAATTTCTAAAGGTATGTATCGCCCAGTAATGCGAGGAGAACGTGAAATTAAAGAATTAGAGAAAAAAGAAATTTGGAAAGAGTTACGTATGGAGTATGATAAATTGAAAAATTGGTTAAAAGGTCCGGATGTCCCTATCTTTATTTTATTATCAGATTCGTATAATCGAACTGTACAAGAAGAGTATAACGGAAAAGCTGGATTATCTATGCGTCACGTTATTTTCTTATTCGTATGTGGACGGAATTCGGTGGAAGAATTAAAAGTGTTATTGGCACATGAATATCACCACATATGCAGGTTACATCAAATTGAGACGAAAGAAACAGAGTATACGTTACTTGATACGATGATTATGGAAGGGTTAGCTGAGCAAGCAGTAACGGAAAGATATACAGAAAAAAATAATGCACCGTGGACGAAATATCTTTCAAAAGAAGAGGCGATTTATTTTTGGCAAAACGTTGTTCAAGAAAGAATAAGTATAAAGCGAGGAACGAGGGAGCATGACGTATTATTAAACGGAATTCATTCTTATCCGAAAATGCTTGGTTATGCGCTTGGATTTCACATTGTAAAAGATTGTGTAGCGTTTGAAGGGGAAGATACACTGTCTTTATTACCTATAGATGCGAAAGAAATATTGAGTAAAGCAAATACATTTCGTATTCCATGAAAAACAGGAGGTCTATCTCCTGTTTTTTTAGATATTATAGAAGGAAAAATAATAATTAGAATATATTTCCTTAAGTGGAATAAAGTTAAGCGAAAATGAACATAATGATTGGTACAAACAGTAGTGAAGTGAGGGATAGAGAATGTTATATCTACATGATGTATGGGTAAATTGGTTTGAAGGTGAAGAAAATGGGTATAACGTTTGTCATTTTTACGAATGGCGGAAAGATGATACGATTGAACTATTAGATCAAGTGCCATTATTAAAAGTAGATGCCACATTATATCATTACATCGAGAACGAATTGTTAGAGCTTCCGCAAAAGTTGTTGGAAGACGTACATCATAAGGCTTATATTCGTAAAAATCATGAACGTTTGCAGCAAGAGTATTGCTTTGTTGTTACAGATGGAAAAGGAATTATTGCGATTGATACAATTGGTTACAATGTACCAATTAGAAAAAGTAGACTTATACCTCGCCAAGAGCAGATGGTATATGAGATGGTGGAAAACGTACAAGCAGAAAAGTATGAGTTCCAAGTAGAGGAAACAGAAAAGGAACATCATATTTTATCACCATCGCCTTTCATTATGAATGGCTTAACTCGTAAAGAGAGACAGCTAAAACAATTATTATTTATGGCGTTAGATCAATTACATACAACGAAAAACACAGCGGAAATTCGCTATTGGTACACAGAATGGGATCCGTCAGCATATGGAACGGTCCAACATATGGAATTTGAAGATATTTGGGCAAGACTATATGATGAAGCGAAATCAGGCTGGTCTGAGAAGCACGAACAATTATGCGAGCGCCTTGTAAAAGGACAGCCGTTTTTTGAAAAGTTATGGGAAATGGAAAATGAGCAAAAGGTAAATTAAAAAACCGCCAATTGGCGGTTTTTTAATTTGATGAAATCTAGCTTCAGCGGCAAGAATGTGCCTTCCTGCGAGGCAAAAAGCGCCTCTACGTCAGGAGCTCCATCCCCCTCACATTCTAAGCGAGCCGCTTCCGCTTTATATAGAAATCCAGCTTCAGCTCCTAGCCCTTCGCGTCTAAGAACTTTCCCCACTAGAAGGTAAAAAGCACCTTCTGTGGGAAAGAACCTTAGCCGTCAGGGCTAAACAGTCGCCTCCGCTTTATATGAAATCCAGCTCCAGCAGCCACCGAACATTATAAACGAGCCGCCTCTGCTTTATATATTATCTACGTTTTCTGCTTAGTCCCATTGCGTTTTCTACTTTGCGTAGTTGTTTGAATGCAACGCGGTTTGCTTTTTCGGCACCTTTGTCTAGAATTTCGTCTAGTTCTGGGGAGCTGATTAGTTCGTTATATTTGTCTTGGATTGGGCGAATTGCTTCTACGACTACTTGTGCTAGGTCGCCTTTGAAGTCGCCGTATCCTTTTCCTTCGTACATTGCTTCTATTTCTTCAACTGTTTTTCCTGAGAATGAAGAGTAAATTGTTAATAGGTTAGAGATTCCAGGTTTATTTTCTTTATCGAATTTCACGATACCTTCTGAATCTGTTACAGCACTTTTAATTTTCTTTTCAATTGTTTTTGGTTCATCAAGCATACTGATCATTGATTTTGGATTCGGATCAGATTTACTCATTTTTTTCGTAGGTTCTGTTAATGACATAACGCGAGCTCCTACTTTTGGAATACGAATTTCAGGAACTATGAATACTTCACGGAAGCGTTTGTTGAAACGCTCTGCTAGATCACGTGTTAATTCCATATGTTGTTTTTGGTCATCACCAACAGGTACGATTTCTGTGTTATAAAGTAAAATATCAGCAGCCATTAATGGTGGATACGTAAGTAATCCAGCTGGAACTGAATCTCTACCTGAAGCTTTATCTTTATATTGTGTCATACGCTCTAATTCTCCAACGTAAGCAACAGATTGCATGATCCATCCTAGTTGAGCGTGTGCAGGTACTTCTGATTGTACAAATAAAGTAGCTTTTTCAGGATCGATGCCGCATGCTACATAAAGTGCAGCAAGACTACGAATGTTTTTGCGAAGTTGTATAGGATCTTGAGGTACTGTAATGGCATGTTGGTTTACAATACAGAAATAGCAATCGTGTTCGTTTTGAAGCTCTGTAAATTGCTTCATAGCCCCTAAATAGTTTCCAAGTGTAATCGTTCCGCTTGGCTGAATACCAGAAAAGATAACTGACATAATTATTTCCTCCTAAATTTGAATGCGTGATAGGGAAGAGAAGGCAAACAAAAAAGCCCATTCATCCCAAAAAACTATAGGGACGAATGGACCGCGGTACCACCCTAATTATTTCACTACTGTGAAATCTCTCTAATCCATAGTAACGTCTGGATATAACGCCAAGGCCTACTACTTTCGGTTCGGTTTGGTGCTCAAAAGCCCATTCCACATTGTACAATTACTTGTTCACACCAGCCACAAGCTCTCTGAAATTGTTTCAATATGTACTCTTCTTTATCATCGCATACATATAAATTTATTTATTGTTAACTGAGCTCTTTTAATATGAAAGAACTAAAGTTTTATAACAAAATGTTTTGCTGATAATTATATCATATGGGATAGTGTTTGCAAACTACATCAAAATAGTAAAGCTAATGAGAGTCGAGAACGCTCCGAGTATGATACCTGTAATACAAATAGGATATGTCCATTTGAATGAATATGTTTTATAAATACGTTCTTTCTTATTCACCGGTTCCTCGGATTCTTCAATTAACGAGTCTATTTTTTTGTTCGTGCCAAATACTCTCTGGAAAGCGTAAAGAGTTACATTGAAAAATCCATTTTGAAATATGAATAAAAAACCACCTATCAGAATAAAAAATAGCGCGATATAAAACGAGATGTTGACAAAGTTCAACAAAAATTGAGATGAAATGAGGAATGCACCAATACTAGAAGCAATCATCGCTATAAAAATTAGTATACAAGTATGAAAAAAAACTTTATTCAAAATATTCCCCTCCGTCAAAATATTACTAGAATTATTATACTATAAAAGCTATAATAAGTACTAGAAATAATTTTTTGAAAATTATACGCAATTAAAGGTCTGATTTTAAGATGATGGTAGCAATGTTAACGTATCTCTTTACGAAAAATTAAAAATATAAACATTTTATTAAAAATTTTAACAAAAAAACAAAAAACTATATTCACAATCGTCGTATTATATGTATAATGAAAATTGTAGAAACTTGGAGATTATTCTTTCAATTCTACTTTTTAACAAGTGAGGGTACAGGAAGTGCAATTAGGGGAGGCAACACAACATGAAGAAAAAGATACCGTTATTACTTGCATCAACTTTAACTGCAAGTATGTTGCTTGGCGCGTGTAGCTACCAAAAAGATGACGCAAAAGCAAAAGGGAAAGAGAACGCTACGAGTAGTAGTAACGGAAAACAGATTCTTAATTTAACAGAGTTATCTGAAATTCCGTCAATGGATGCATCATTAGCATCTGACTCTTCATCTTCTACAGCATTAAATAATACGATGGAAGGTTTATATCGTATTGGCAAAGATCAAAAGAGAATGCCTGGCGTTGCAGAAGATGTCGAAAAGCTAGATGATGGGAAGAAATACATATTTAAATTAAGAAAAGATGCGAAATGGTCAAATGGGGAACCTGTAACAGCTAAAGACTTTGTGTATTCATGGAAAAGAGCCGTAAATCCAGATACAAAAGCAACGTATTCGTACATTATGTTCGATATTAAAAATGCAGAGAAAATTCATAAAAAAGAATTACCTGCTGACCAATTAGGTGTAAAAGCGATTGATGATTATACATTAGAAGTGGAATTAGACAATCCCGTTCCTTACTTTATCGATTTAACAGTTTATCCAGTATTTTACCCGCTAAATGAAAACTTTGTAAAAGCACAAGGTGATAAGTTTGGTTTAGAGGCAAATACAACATTATATAACGGTCCATTCGTTATGAGTGATTGGAAACATGAACAAAGTTTCCAATTCAAGAAGAATCCTTCATATTGGGATAATAAAACGGTTAAAATCGAAGAAATCAACTTTAATATTGTAAAAAATACAGCAACTGATGTAAATTTATATGAGACAAACGCGATTGATCGTGCGGCTTTAACGTCTGAATTTGTTGATAAGTTTAGACAAAGCCCAGAGTTCCAAACAAGAAAAGAAGCAGGGGTTGCTTACTTAAGATTTAATCAAAGTAATCAGTACTTAAGTAATAAAAACTTAAGAAAAGCAATTTCAATGTCCTTTGACCGTGATAACATTGCGAAAGTTATTTTAAATAACGGTGCAATTGGAGCTTACGGATTTGTTGGAAAAGATTTCGCTGAAGGTCCGAATAAAAAAGATTTCCGAGCTGAAAATGGAAAGCTAGTTGAAACAAATCCAAAAGAAGCGAAAAAGCTTTGGGAAACAGCGAAGAAAGAGCTTGGAACTGATAAAATCGAACTAGAATTCTTAAACTTTGATAATGAAGATGCTAAAAAAGTTGGTGAATTCTTAAAAGGTGAGATAGAAAAGAACTTACCAGGTTTATCAATTAAAATTAAACAGCAACCATTCGCACAAAAAAATAAATTAGAAGATTCTCAGCAATATGATATTGCGTTTGGTATTTGGGGACCAGATTTTCCAGATCCAATCTCATATTTAGATATGTTTGTTACGAATGGTTCTCAAAATAAAACAGGGTATTCTAATCAGAAGTATGATGAGTTAATCCTAAAAGCTAAAACAGATACAAAAGATTTACAAGCTCGCTGGAACAACCTTCTAGAAGTAGAGAAGATGTTAATTAAAGAGGATGCAGTTATCACTCCAATCTTCCAAAAAGGTTCAGCGTATGTAGTAAAAGGTGCCGTAAAAGATATTATCCCAATTAACTATGGTGGTAAATTAACTTACAAATGGGCATCTGTTGAACAAAAATAATCTTTTTTTTCCATCGTTTACAAGGGTATATGCCTATGATGGGCATATGCTCTTATTTTAAAAAAATAAAAGTAAGAATATTTTAAACTATCTTATTGCTTTTGAGAAAAACGGGGAGGTGCTTGACTATGGGACGTTATGTATTAAAACGTTTCGTGTACATGGCTTTGACATTATTTTTAATTACTACACTGACTTTCTTTTTGATGAAATTACTTCCGGGTTCTCCGCTTAAAAACCAGGAGAAGCTATCACCGGCACAAAAAGAAATCATTCTTGAAAAATACGGATTAAATGATCCGGTACCAGTTCAATACGCACGTTACTTAGGTAACTTAGCAAAAGGTGATTTAGGGGTATCATTCCAATATGATAACCGCCCAGTAACAGACATGATTGTGGATCGTATTGGACCATCAGCCCAATTAGGTTTACAAGCGATTATATTAGGGACATTTATCGGTTTAATTTTAGGTATTGTTGCCGCACTTCGTAATAATACGTGGGTGGATTATAGTGCAACAGTTATTTCGGTACTCGGAATGTCGGTACCATCATTCGTATTCGCCGCATTACTACAATATTTCGTAGGGGTAAAACTTGGTTGGTTCCCGGTAGCATTCTGGAAAGGACCAGAGTTTACTGTAATGCCTACAATTGCATTATCGATGGGAGTTATCGCAACAATCGCACGTTTCTCTCGTGCAGAATTAATTGAAGTTATGCAGTCAGACTATATTTTAACAGCGAAAGCAAAAGGAATTAGTCAAGGCGTTATCATTGTAAAACACGCACTTCGTAACGCGTTAATTCCAGTTGTAACAATTTTAGGACCAATGGTTGCAGCATTAATTACAGGAACACTTGTTATCGAGCAAATTTATGCTGTACCAGGACTTGGGGAACAATTCGTTAAATCGATTACTTTAAATGACTATACAGTTATTATGGGAACTACGATTTTCTATAGTGCAATCTTCATTTTAGTTATTTTCATTGTCGATATTTTATACGGAATTATTGATCCTCGTATTCGTTTAGCGGGAGGGAAAAAATGATGAAAGATGTACAAAAATTATCTCCAGATTTATTTCAACAAGCCAATCAAAATAATGTTGATAATGAAGTCATTGCCCGTCCAAGCTTAACGTTTTGGCAAGATGTAAGAAGACGTTTGTTCCAACATAAAGGTGCGATGCTTGGCCTTGTATTATTAGTAATCATTGCGCTATTGGCGATTTTTGGACCGATGGTAAGTAAACACTCGTATAAAGAGCAAGATTTAGGTCGTGCGAAATTACCACCAAAAATTCCAGTTATTGAAAATGTTCATTGGTTACCATTTGACGGTACAGATCAATATGGTGTTGACCAATATGAAAAACGTGATATTAAAGAGTACTTCTGGTTTGGTACAGATGATCTTGGCCGTGACTTATGGACAAGAACATGGGAAGGTACACGCGTATCATTATATATCGCTCTTTTAGCAGCAGCAATTGACTTAGTAATTGGGGTTGCATACGGAGGTATTTCAGCATTCTACGGCGGTAGAGTAGATAATATTATGCAACGTATTATGGAGATTATTAACGGTATTCCATACTTAATCATCGTTATTTTAATGGTAATCATTATGGGATCTGGTATTTGGTCGATTACACTCGCGATGGCGATTACAGGTTGGATAGGGATGTCGCGGATTGTTCGTGGACAAATCTTAAAGTTAAAAAACCAAGAATATGTATTAGCATCTCGTACATTAGGTGCAACGAACACGCAATTAATTGTAAAACACTTAATTCCAAACGTAATGGGACCTATTATCGTAATGACAATGTTTACAATTCCATCAGCGGTGTTTGGTGAAGCGTTCTTAAGTTTCATTGGTTTAGGAATTCAGCCACCATTCGCGTCACTTGGTTCTCTTGTAAATGATGGTTATAAATCTATTCAAACGTATCCACACATGATGTTCATCCCTGCGGTTGTCATCAGTATGTTAATTCTAGCATTCAACTTAATGGCAGATGGATTACGCGATGCGTTAGATCCAAAAATGCGTAAGTAAACGAGGAGGGAGAAGTAAAAATGAAAACATTGTTAGAGGTAAAAGATTTACAAGTCTCCTTTGATACACATGCAGGTGAAGTACAAGCAGTGCGCGGAGTTACTTTTGATTTGAAAAAAGGGGAAACATTAGCGATTGTAGGAGAGTCTGGTTCTGGGAAATCAGTTACTTCTAAAGCGCTAATGGGGTTAATCCCAAATCCTCCAGGCCGTATTAAAAATGGAGAGATTATATTTGACGGTCGTGATTTAACGAAATTAACGGAAAAAGAAATGCAGCAAGTTCGTGGTAAAGATATCGCAATGATTTTCCAAGATCCAATGACATCATTAAATCCAACGATGACAATTGGGAATCAAATTATGGAAGGTCTTATTAAACACCAAGGGATGAGTAGAGGAGACGCACGTAAAGTTGCGTTAGAATTAATCGACCTTGTAGGTATTCCAAATCCAGAAGCACGTTTAAAACAATATCCTCACCAATTCTCAGGTGGTATGAGACAGCGTGTAGTTATTGCGATGGCGTTAGCTTGTAACCCGAAATTATTAATTGCCGATGAGCCGACAACAGCGCTAGACGTTACGATTCAGGCGCAAATTTTAGAGCTTATGAAAGACATTCAGCAAAAGACAGAAGCAGCAATCATTTTCATTACGCATGACTTAGGTGTAGTAGCAAACGTTGCTGACCGAGTTGCGGTTATGTATGCTGGTAAAGTTGTTGAAATTGGAACTGTAGATGAAATTTTCTACAACCCAAAACATCCGTACACATGGGGCTTAATCGCATCTATGCCAAGTTTAGATGGATCAGAGGAAGAGCTATATGCGATTCCAGGAACGCCTCCTGACTTATTAAAACCGCCAAAGGGTGATGCTTTTGCACCACGTAACCCACAGGCGCTGAAAATTGATTTTGAAATGGAACCGCCTTTATTTAAAGTAAGTGATACACACTATGCGGCAACTTGGTTACTTCACGAGCAAGCACCAGAAGTAAAACCGCCGGCAGTTGTTGAAAAACGTATTCTTCAAATGAAAGCAGGTGAACAACATGACTAAACAACGTGAGAAATTAATTGAAGTAAAAAATGTAAAACAACACTTCGACGTGAGTGGTGGTGTTGTCAAAGCGGTTAATGATATTTCATTTGATATTTTCCGCGGAGAAACATTCGGGCTTGTAGGAGAATCTGGTTGTGGTAAATCAACAACTGGAAGAACGATTATTCGTTTATATGATGCAACTGCTGGTGAAGTGTTGTTCGATGGTGAAAACGTACATGGTAAGAAATCACGCGCAGAACTGAAGAAGTTCAACCGTAAAATGCAAATGATTTTCCAAGATCCATATGCATCATTAAACCCTCGTATGACAGTAGGGGATATTATTGCAGAAGGTATTGATATTCACGGATTAGCAAAAAGTAAAAAAGAACGTATGGACCGTGTTCATGAACTGTTAAACACAGTTGGTTTAAATAAAGAACACGCAAACCGTTTCCCGCACGAATTCTCGGGTGGACAACGTCAACGTATCGGTATCGCTCGTGCGCTTGCTGTAGAACCTGAATTTATCATTGCCGATGAGCCAATCTCAGCACTTGACGTATCGATCCAGGCGCAAGTTGTAAACTTACTGAAACAGTTACAAAAAGAAAAAGGTTTAACATACTTATTCATTGCCCATGATTTATCAATGGTAAAATACATTAGTGACCGCATCGGCGTAATGTATCGTGGTCAAATCGTTGAACTAACAACAAGTGATGAGTTATATGCGAATCCAATTCATCCATATACAAAATCACTATTATCAGCGATTCCGCTTCCAGATCCAGATTATGAGCGCAATCGTAAACGTATCGTATACGATCCATCGCAGCATGATTATGGTAATGAAGCACCAACAATGCGTGAAATTCGCCCAGGACATTTCGTATTATGTTCTGAAGCAGAGTACAAGAAATATAAAGAGATTTATCAATAAAAAAAAGGTCATTCTTCCGTTACGGAAGAATGACCTTTTTTACTATATTTGTCGATAAGTCGATATATTTAAAGAATCACCGATATAAAGTGTATTTATCAATAAATGCACCTTAATCAAAGAAGTGCTACTGCGCCTGAACAGAAACATTCTCTTCTTGCTCATTCGGTTTAACAAGTGTGTAACTTTCCCATGCTCTACTTCTCCAGCGGAAGAACATAATAATTGCCCGCGTCCATTCATCGATAGCAATCGCTAGCCAAATACCAACGAGTCCCATATCTAAATGGAAGGCGAAAAAGTAACCGAGTGGCAAACTCATTAACACCATAGAGAACGCACCAATTAAAACTGGATATTTTGCATCACCGGCTGCACGAAGGGAATTAATGATGACGATGTTCATCGTACGTCCTGTTTCGAGTAGTACACTTAGTAAAAGAACGCTTGCCCCTAGAGCGATAATATGAGGATTATCAGTAAATACCCCCATTAATTGTGTGCGGAATGTAATAACGAGAGCGACCATAAATAAAGTCACACCAATTGCCCATTGTACACTTTTCCATACACGTGTGTATGCTTCATCTTTTTCATTTCCGCCAACTAGGCGTCCCACGATAATAGCTGTTCCCATACCGATTGCAATTGCGAATAAATAAGTAAACATGGAAATGTTAGTAGCATATTGTCTAGCAGCTAACGATTCTGTTCCTAAGTAAGTTGCGTAGTACAGGAAGACAATTTGGCAAGCTTGATACATGACTTGTTCAAAAGCAGATGGAATGCCAATTTTTAAAATTTTCCCCACGTATTCTTTTGATAAGGTGAAGTAATATTGTAATTTTACACGGTATTCCATAACGCGGTATAGTAACCAGAAGAACACAATCAGTGCCAGTAGTCGACTGACAGCGGAAGAAATCGCGGCCCCTTGTACACCAAGTTCAGGGAAACCGAACTTCCCGAAAATAAGTACGTAGTTTCCGGCGATATGAATAATATTCATTCCAAGCGAAACAAACATTGCTTGCTTTGTAAAGCCGTGAACGCGAATAATTGCGGCTAACGAGTTAATAATAGCTTGAAGGAAAATGGCTCCTCCGACGATGGATAAATAGCTTTGTGCATACGTTAGTACATCGCCTTGTAAATTCATTGCCATCATCATATGTTTTGAAAATAAAAGAAAACCAGCACTTATAACGAGTCCGACCACTAAATTTAATGTGACGGCTAATGCTGATATTTTAGATGCTTCCATAAAACGTTTGGAACCGAGGTATTGAGATACGACGATCGCAGCGCCATTCCCGATTACTTCTAGTACCAAAATAGCGATATGAAGATATTGATTCGCTGCACCAACCCCAGATACAGCATCGTCTGATAATGCACTTAACATGAAAGTATCAGCGATCCCCATCAACATAAAAAGAAAAACTTCTAGAAAAATAGGCCATGTTAATAAGAATAAACTTAATTTTTCTGTCGGCCCGTTTTTTGAGTGAATTGCTGTCATGTCCGTCCCCTCTTTACCGATATCTATTTTTAGCAAAGTGTATCGTAACATACTTTCTTATCCTTTGCACTCATTTTAACCTACATATTTTTAATATGAAGAGACCTTCATTTTATGCTAAAAAGAGAAGGATAATTATACAAAAAATATTATAAAATATAAAATTTGTTTTTCTCTGATAATTTAGAAAAGTTTAAAATTTGTTATTTCCGACACTTCAGTCGGGTAAACTGGTAATATGAAACGTTTTCAAAGATTTATTTTTTCACAGGAAATTTTAATAAGATAGAAATATAAATATACAAAAAATATATTTGTGTGTA
This sequence comes from Bacillus sp. FSL M7-1020, assembly GCF_038050415.1. NCBI lineage: Bacteria > Bacillati > Bacillota > Bacilli > Caryophanales > Bacillaceae > Bacillus > Bacillus sp. FSL M7-1020. The sequence goes on from NZ_JBBOTW010000001.1 coordinate 976,357, forward strand.
TAATATGAATTATTAGAACATATATATATTTCTTTTTGTTTGAAAATGAAAGGGCTAACATTTTTATGGAGGGTGGAAATATGAAAAAAAAGATGCCGGTTTTTGTATTATCAACGGTAGCAATGAGCATGATTTTAGGGGCATGTAGTTATCAAAAAGATGAACAATCGCAAGCGAACGCAAAAGGGGATAGCGGGAAGAGCGGTGCGAAGCAAGTTATTAACTTAATTGAAACGCAAGAAATTCCAACGATGGATCCAGCATTATCAGCTGATGCAGTTTCTTCAAGAGTAATGACTAATACGATGGAAGGCTTATACAGTTTAGGAAAAGATGATAAGCTAGTTCCAGGTGTAGCGAAGGAATTCAAAAAGTCAGAAGACGGTAAAAAATATACATTTAAATTACGTGAAGACGCAAAATGGTCAAATGGTGAGCCTGTGACGGCGAAAGATTTCGTGTACGCATGGCAAAGAGCGATTAACCCAGACACAGCTGCGAAATCAGCGTACATTATGTATGATATAAAAAATGCAGAGAAAATTAATAAAAAAGAGATGAGTCCAGACCAATTAGGCGTAAAAGCAATTGATGACTATACATTAGAAGTGGAATTAGACAATTCAATTCCATATCTTGTAGATTTAATGGTATATCCAATCTTCTATCCTGTGAATGAAAAGTTTGTAAAAGAGCAGGGGACGAAGTTTGGTTTAGAAGCAAATACAACACTATATAATGGACCGTTTACACTAAGTGATTGGCAACATGAACGTAGCTTTAAAATGACAAAGAGCCCATCTTATTGGGAAAATAAAGAAGTGAAGATTGAGGAAGTAAACTTTAATATTGTAAAAGATACGTCTACGCCAATCAATTTATATGAAACAAACGCAGTCGATCGAGCGACGTTATTAGCAGAGTTCATCGATAAATATAAAGGAAAACCAGATTTCCAAACAGTAGAAGATACATCTGTATTCTTCCTTCGTTTAAATCAAAAAGATCCAGCGTTAGCAAATAAAAATATTCGTAAAGCAATTTCTCTTGCTTTTGAACGTAAGCCGTTTGTTGACACGCTATTAAATAACGGTTCTAAGCCAGCGACAGGATTAATTCCTGATAACTTCATTAAAGGACCGGATAAAAAGGACTTCCGTGCTGTAAATGGAGATATTGTAAAACCAAACGTGAAAGAAGCGAAGAAGTATTGGGAAGCTGGTAAAAAAGAGCTTGGTAAAAATGAAATCGAATTAGAGCTATTAAATGAAGACGTTGAATTATCGAAGAAAACTGGTGAATATTTAAAAGGTGAGTTAGAAAAGAATTTACCAGGTTTAACAGTGAAAATTAAACAACAACCATTTGCACAAAAACTAAAATTAGAAGATGCGGGCGATTACGTCATGTCATTCTCTGGATGGAGTGCAGACTTCCCAGATCCAGTTACATACCTTGATATGTTTGTAACGGACGGATCACAAAATAAAATGAAATATTCTAATCCGAAATATGATGAGATTATCATGAAAGCGAAGAAAGATGGAAGCGATGTAAATGCTCGTTGGAAAAACTTACTAGAAGCAGAGAAAATGTTACTTGATGATGCTGCGATTGTTCCAGTATATCAACGTGGTAGAGCATACTTACAAAGAGATTCAATTAAAAATATGTACAACCATAAATATGGTGGCGATTTAAGCTTTAAATGGGCGTCAGTAGAGAAATAAGAAAAAAGCAGGTGATTACCTGCTTTTTTTTAATACGTACGTTTCTTATAAATACCTTTCCCACCAACTTGGTTCCATCCGGATTGTACATCCAAACTTTTGTTAACAAACTTCATTTTTTCTTTTCCGCCAAAGAGTTTTTCACCGATGCTATTTGAAATGACACCAATCAATGCTGTGATTCCGATGATGAGGGCAGCAACAGTAACAAAATCAATAAAAAAAGCAATCATTTGCAAATTCCCCCTTTGCCTGTCTGTATTTTTATTGTATGAGATAAAAGATAAAAAAGAAAGAAATGTCAGAAAAATATTTGGTTTACTTTAGAAATCGTGTAGACAGGAGGGAGAATGTTTGTTAAAATAAGAACAAATGTTCCTTTTGATTCTCATTTATATAGTCTTACATTTCTTAATTGATTTATCAAGAAAAAGTAAGAAAACGTTCTCTTTTTTTTAGGTGAAATTATAGATAAATAACTATATATTATATGAAAAATCAATGGGAAGTGAGTATTAAAAGGTTTGAAGGCCATTGTTAAAGTACAGCTAAAGTGAGCGTAATCATGTTACATAGCAGTGGAATACGCGGAAGAGTTTTCTCAACTAGTAGGAAATTTACTGTATATTTCTTGCAAAATCTATTGTATAATGATTATAGAAGTTACTTATTAAAAGTAATTGTTGTTTATTATAAGTTGTTGCTTACATGAAATGCGATTTTTGTACTTTGTTATAAGACAAGTTATCGCGAAAAATTACTGAAGTTAGAATTTTAAACTGTAATTAGTACAGAATTTGTACTCTTTAAGGAGAGTGAGCTTTGTATGGTAACATTATATAGTTCTCCAAGCTGTACGTCTTGTAGAAAGGCGAAATTATGGCTAGAGGAAAATCATATTCCTTATACAGAACGTAATATTTTCTCAGATCCATTAACGATTGAGGAAATTAAAGAGATTTTACGTATGACAGAAAGCGGAACAGATGAGATTATTTCTACTCGTTCGAAAGTTTTCCAAGAATTAAATGTAAACTTAGAGTCTTTACCACTTCAAGATTTATATAAGATGATTCGTGACTATCCAGGGATTTTACGTCGTCCAATTATGATTGACGAGAAGCGTCTTCAAGTAGGTTACAATGAAGATGAAATCCGTCGTTTCTTACCACGTACAGTAAGAACGTTCCAATTACGTGAAGCACAACGTCTTGTAAATTAATTATAATAATATGAAAACCTTCTACCTATTATATAGTAGAAGGTTTTTTTTATTGTTTCACATTTCGTATGCGAACTTGTTGAACGATAATACCGATGCATAGAACAGTGAAAATGAACAAGAAAGGAATGCTTGTAGTGAAACTTGGGTTGTTATGAAAAAAGGTTGCAAGTCTGTCTTCGTGTGTAATCATCTTTCCAGCTGTATAGGCGAGTATCGCTGCTCCGCAATAAATGAGAAGTGGAAAGCGTTCCATAAGGATTAAAATAAGTTTGCTGCCCCAAATAATAATCGGAATAGAAATGAGTAACCCGATTATGACGAGTAATAATCTTCCGTGAGCCGCACCTGCAATAGCGATGACATTGTCAAACCCCATAACGAGATCCGCGAATACAATTGTACGCACAGCTTGGAATAAAGTTGTTTTCCCTTGAATAGAAGAAAGATCGTTGCTATTATCAGTTAATAAATTTACTGCAATGAATGTAAGTAAAACGCCGCCGATAAGCTGTAAAAATGGAATGTCGAGTAAGTAGACAGCTATTATTGTAAGAAGAATTCGTAGCACAATTGCTAAAAGAGTACCGATCAAAATGGCTTTATTTCGTTTTGCTTCAGGTAAATTCCGGCTAGCTAATGCAATGACAATTGCATTGTCACCACCTAATACAACATCAATACCGACAATCATTAGTACAGATGTTAAAAACTCTAAGTCCATTCGTCTGCCTCCATTTATGATGTTTTAATAAGCGAAATATATGTATGTGATGAAGAAAGTGGGAACTAAATAATCTCCTCTAATAGAAGTCTCACTTTATTACAGTGTACGGGGGAATATAGAAATGTATGTCCAAATTTTTCGTGTGTAAAGAATTGTCATAATGATATATTTATGTAGACAATCGAATAAAGATAGGCATATAACTATTTTTGTAAAATAAATCGATTTTATTTCCCTTCTGGAGAATCTTATCATAAAATGAGAGTACAAGAATCTATTGATTTGTCATATGAGTGGGGGATCCCTTCATAACAATTCTAAACAGGAAGGGAGAGTTGTATTTTGGAAATTGAAAGAATTAACGATCATACGATGAAGTTTTTTATTACGTACATTGATATAGAGGACAGAGGGTTTAATCGTGAAGAAATTTGGTATGACCGCGAACGTAGTGAAGAGCTCTTTTGGGAGATGATGGACGAAGCTCGTGATCATGATGACTTCTTTATTGATGGACCGTTATGGATTCAAGTGCAAGCAGTCGATAAAGGGATTGAAGTACTTGTCACAAAAGCCGAGCTCTCAAAGGATGGACAAAAGCTAGAGCTACCGATAGGTGTAGACAAAATTATAGACATTCCTTTAGATGAGGGTATCGAGTCATTATTCCAGCAAGAATTAGTGGAAGAGGTAGAAGAACAAACAGGAACAAACTTTAATGAAGATGGTACGTTTGGCTTTTTAATTAAGTTTAATGATTTTGAAGATGTTATTTCATTAAGTCATCGTCTTATCTTTGAAGATATAAAAGATGAGCTGTATTCATTTGATGACCGCTATTATGTATATGTGGAATTCGATGAAGTGCTACATGATGAAGAAGAAATTGATCGTATTTTAAGTATTATTTTAGAATATGGAGAAGAATCAACTTTAACAATTCATCGTGTGAGTGAGTATGGGAAACAAATTGTGAAAGAGCGTGCGCTTGAAACAATTCGCAATAATTTTCCTGCTAAAACGTAGGCCGATTTCTGTAGTATGAAATCGGCTTTTTATATGAAGAATAGGAAAGCTTTCTTAGTAAGGAGGTAAGAGATGAAAAATACGTTAAAGTTGATTTTCTTTGTTCTACTATTGTTCGCATTATTTGTTTCGTTACGTATGTTTATTGATGTAGCATTTTATTCGGATGTAATTGGGATAAAAGATGTTTCGATTTTAGGTATTATTAGTATTTTATTTACGGTATCTGCATTTTTAATTGGCTGCGTTATTTTCTTAGAAAACCGTCACCCGTCTAAAACACTTACATGGCTCATTGTGTTAGGTATTTTTCCGGTATTTGGATTCTTCGCTTATTTATTATTTGGACAAAACTTTCGGAGAAAGAGAATGTTCCAAAAGAAGGCGTTACTGGATGAACAGGCGTTTTTACAATATAAGGGGCATGAAGATTATGAAGAACGGATGTTACGTAATCATAAGCATCAAGAGCTGTTATTTCGTTTAGCGGACCGCTTAGGTGCTTTAAATATTTCATTTCAAACGGAAACGAGAACATTAACAAATGGGGATGAAACGTTTCAGGCCATTTTAGATGGATTAAAACGAGCGAAACACCACATTCATATGGAATATTACATTGTGCGTGATGATAAGCTTGGAACAGAAATTAAAGATATTTTAATACAAAAATCAAAAGAAGGCGTAGTCGTTCGGTTTTTATATGATGCGGTTGGAAGTTTTAGGTTATCGAATTCGTATATTGAAGAATTAAATGACGCAGGTGTCGAAATGATTCCGTTCTTTCCTGTGCGCTTTCCAATTTTAAACGATAAGATTAATTATCGAAACCACCGGAAAATCGTTGTTATTGATGGAAATGAAGGGTTTGTAGGTGGGTTAAATATTGGAGATGAATATTTAGGGAAGGATAAATATTTCGGTTTTTGGCGAGACACACATTTATATTTGCGTGGTGAGGCTGTTCAAAGTTTACAGCTTATTTTCCTTCAAGATTGGTTTTATATGACTGGTGAGGCAGTGCTGGCTCCAGAATATTTACAGGCAAAAGCAGTTGAAGGTGATCATTGGGGCGGAGTTCAGCTAATTGCAGGTGGACCAGATAATAAATGGGAAACGATTAAACATTTATATTTTGCAATGATCTCTTCTGCTCGGAAATCTATTTGGATTGCAACACCGTATTTCATTCCGGATGATGATATTTTATCTGCATTAAAGGTAGCGGCACTTGCTGGTATTGATGTTCGTTTATTAATGCCGAGTAAGCCTGATAAGCGCACTGTCTTTTATGCATCAAGATCATATTTCCCTGAGCTTTTAGATGCAGGAGTAAAGATATATGAATACGAAAAAGGTTTTCTTCATAGTAAAGTTGTCATCGTTGATTCTGATTTAGCTTCAATTGGGACAGCAAATATGGATATGAGAAGTTTTCATTTGAACTTTGAAGTGAATGCCTTTTTATATGATACAGATAGCATTCGAAAACTCGTTCAAGACTTTAAAGATGATTTAGAAGAATCAAGTGAAATTCATGTCGATCGTTTTCATAAAAGACGTCTTCATAGACGAATTGTTGAATCGACATATCGATTATTATCACCTTTATTATAAAAAGAGATGTCCGAAATTGGGACATCTCTTTTTTAAAAGGGATTTGTAATAAATTGTAGAATATAAGGAGCTGAAAGGGTGTGATTATAATGTTTATCGCTAAAAGAGAAAACGGAGAGAAAATTCATCTACTCTATAATCGAAATGAAGAGCTTTTACAACGTATGCGTAAAAGGGAGCGTTTCTTTTGTATAGCTTGTGGAAAGGAAGTGCAAATGAAATTAGGGAAACAAAAAAGTTGGCATTTTGCTCATAAGAAAGTGGAGTCATGCCTTGCTTTTTATGAAGCAGAATCTATATATCATATGCACGGTAAAGAATTGCTATATAGATGGTTGAAACGTCAAAATTTCCATGTGGATATAGAGCGTTACCTTCCAAAAATCCAGCAAAGACCAGATATTTTCGTAGAGAGAGCAGGTAGGGAAATTGCGATTGAATATCAATGCGCCAATCTCTCCATAGAACAACTTTCTAAACGAACATACTCGTATTGGCAAGCGGGCATTCAGGTCATCTGGATCATTGGTGGAAATCAATTAAAAAAGCAAGCTGCATATTGGATGAAATTTTCCTCACTTCTGGCTTTCTCCTTACAATCTTATCCTCAGCCATTTCTCATTTTCTTCTGTCCGAAACAAAAATCATTTATGAAATGTGCCTTTATCACTCCGTTTTCTACAAACGTCTCTTTCTCACATATTATGTATTTACCAAACGATACAACTACTTTTGAATTACTCTTTTCCCCTGTTCCTTTCCGGAAAGAAATATTAGGACAGGAATGGAAGAAGCGAAAGGACTACTTTCGGCAAAATGCCCTGTCTATTTGGAATTATAATCATAAGTCACTATTACGCCTCTTATATCAATTTAAATGTACTCCAGCGAGCTTTCCTTCTGAAATTGGTGTGCCACTCCCGTCTTCATTTGCTTTTCAAACAAATCCATTTACATGGCAAGCATTTCTATACATGAAGTGTATAGAAAAGCTTGCGGTAGGGAATTGTATTTCCCTTCAATATGTGTGTAGTTATGTAAAAAAATATACGAAAAGGCGCTTACTTCCGTACTTTTCACAACATATATGGAAAGTAGCGGTTACTGAATATATGACTTTTTTATGTTTTGTAGGCGTGTTGCGTAAAGTAGGAACTTATACGTACCGAAAAATGAGGAATATAGTTATGTTACAGACGGAGGAGGAAGTTAGGAAATATGATGAGATTTGCCTAACTTATGCGCTATCTCTATTTGAGACAAAGTTCAACATGGGAGAAGAAAAAGGGGATATAATAAAGAATGAACGTGAAGGAATTACATAAGAAAAACAGAATTGTACTTAAGTAGAGATATTTAAAGGAGGGCTTACAGAATGTCTGAACAAAATAAAGCAAAAACATTACCAGATCGCAATGAGATTGAAGAAGCAAGTACGTGGCGATTAGAAGATATTTTCCAAACAGATGCAGAATGGGAAAAAGAATTTCAAGCGATTAAAGAGTTACTACCGCAGTTAACTGAATTTAAAGGGAAGCTTGGTGACTCTGCGAACAACTTACTTGAGGCACTGCAATATGAAGATGAAATTTCAATGCGACTAGGTAAGCTATATACATATGCTCATATGCGTTACGATCAAGATACAACAAACTCTGTGTATCAAGCTTTAAATGATCGTGCGACGAATTTATATTCACAAGTATCTAGTAGCACAGCGTATATCGTACCTGAAATTTTATCTATTTCAGAAGATACACTGCAAGCATTTTTAAAAGAAAATAGAGACTTAAGTGTATATGAACATGCATTAGAAGAAATTACACGTCAACGTCCACACGTATTATCTGAGGCTGAGGAAGCTTTATTAGCGGAAGCATCTGAAGTAATGAGTTCATCAAGTAATACATTTGGTATGTTGAATAATGCGGATTTGAAATTCCCGTCTATTAAAGGCGAGGACGGAGAAGAAATAGAAATTACGCATGGTCGTTACATTCAGTTTTTAGAAAGTGATGATCGTCGTGTTCGCGAAGATGCATTCAAAGCTGTATTTGAAACGTATGGGAAATTTAAGAACACATTTGCAAGTACGTTAAGCGGAGCGGTGAAACGTAATAATTTCAATGCACGTATTCGTAAATATGACTCTGCTCGCCAAGCTGCATTGAGCAATAATAATATTCCTGAAGCAGTTTACGATCAACTCGTTGAAACGGTAAATGATCACTTACATTTATTGCACCGTTACATCGATATTCGAAAGCGTGCGCTAGGACTTGATGAACTTCATATGTACGATTTATATACACCACTTGTACAAGAAGTGAAAATGAATGTGAAATATGAAGAAGCACAAGACATGTTATTAAAATCTTTAAACGTACTTGGTGATGAGTATGTTGAAATTTTGAAAGAAGCATATGAAAATCGCTGGGTAGATGTGTATGAGAATAAAGGAAAACGAAGCGGAGCATATTCATCTGGTGCATACGGAACAAATCCTTATATTTTAATGAACTGGCATGATAATGTAAATAATTTATTTACACTTGCTCATGAGTTTGGTCATTCTGTGCATAGTTATTACACAAGAAAGACACAGCCGCACGTATACGGTGATTATTCAATCTTCGTTGCAGAGGTAGCGTCAACTTGTAATGAAGCGCTTCTAAATGATTATTTATTAAAAACGACAGAAGATAAAAAAGAGCGCCTATATTTATTAAATCATTATTTAGAAGGATTCCGTGGTACTGTATTCCGTCAAACGATGTTCGCAGAGTTTGAGCATATTATTCATAAGAAAGTACAAGAAGGACATGCTGTTACGCCAGATATGTTAACGGAGATCTACTACGATTTAAATAAGAAATATTTCGGTGACGCTTTAGTAATCGACGAAGAAATTGGGTTAGAATGGTCTCGCATTCCGCACTTCTACTACAACTATTACGTATATCAATATGCAACAGGATTTAGTGCAGCAACGGCTCTATCTAAACAGATTTTAGAAGAAGGGCAACCAGCGGTAGAACGTTACATTAATGAATTCTTAAAAGCAGGAAGCTCTGATTATCCAATTGAAGTGCTGAAAAAAGCAGGAGTTGATATGGCATCTCCTGAACCAGTGAAAGAGGCACTACAAGTATTTGAAGAGAAATTAAATGAATTAGAAGCGTTATTATTTGAAGAAAAGTAATGAGAAAAGACGAGGGATTTTATCCTCGTCTTTTTTGTTTAAAAATACAATTTGTCGATATTTGTCGAAATGAAAATCGATTTTCCTTACTATTTCTAAATTTGAAGACAGTTTTATAGTTAATTTTTGAATTCAAAATCCTTTAAATCGTTTTCTATGGTTGAAATAAGAGAGAGCGATGACGATGACTCCGAATAAAAGAGGAAAGGCGATAATTTTAGGAAAAGCTTGTAATAGAGAGAGAATGTACAAGAAAAAAGAAACAAGGACACATGAAAAAATTAGTAAAATATAGGATTTCTTTATGAAAAACACCTCCTAAAGGGCTTTTATATAGCTTATTCAAAAATGAAAACGTTTAGAATGTGACAAAAGTGTGAAATTCGACAAAAGGGGTTGTCATCTGACGTCGAATCTTGTAATATAATAAGCGTGAACGAATTCACATACAAACATATACCCCTTTGTTTGAACGTGAAAATTTCTCCCATCCCCTTTAATATTTTTATAAGCCGTAAAGAAAAAGACCTGGTGTTTACACCAGGTCTTTTTCTATTGCTATCCATTTCCAATAACGCTCACATTTTACGTCAATCATTTGTACTTTGCGTTTCAGTTGTAATTTTTTTAGTTCGCGCTCGATCTCTTGTTGCGAGCAGTCATATATAAATGCTACTTCTTTTGAAGATATAAATTGCGTTGCTTCTAGTAACATTTCTAAAGGCGGTAATGGTTCTGTCTCGATTTCACATTTTACGAGCTCTTTTAATAATTGTACGTATACATCATAGGAATAAGTTCCAGCGATTTTAATGCCTTCTTCATCTGAGTTCGCATGAAAAAAGACGAGGGAAGGTATTTCTGTAATATGCATTTCATTTGTGAATTTTAAGTCACATTGGAAAGCTTTTTTTGCGCTGGCGGAATGTAGATCTTTTTTAAATTCTTCTACATCAATATTGCTATCTTTTGCACATGCAAGCAATAATTCGCAGTCAGGGTTTGATACATTTTCAAGGAAAATGTATTCTTGGAGTTTTCGCAAAAACTTCGAACCTGCTTTTCGGCCTTGTAACTCCGCTGCTTTAATTGCCATCGAAACTAAATATGGTGTTGATGATGCCTCTTGCATATGTACTTTTCCATCACATGAAAAACCTTGTAAACTTGTCGTCTTTTCCCACACAAATCGAATATTAGCAGGTTTATTCCATTTGTGTGAGGAAGCGTTCGTTCCGTCCACTTTTCCAGTTACAATATGACGAATAGAGAAGTATTTCCCGTATTCAAGCCATAGTTTAATAATAAAGGGTTCAATTTCCCAGCAATCTTTACAAAGTGGATCAATAAATAAATATGCTTCTACAGACTTATGCTCACATGCGGAAGGAGATGGCATATTGATATGCTTTGCTTCCTGTTTATCCATTATATTTCACCTGTTTCGTTTGGAGTATTAACCATATGCTGAGCAGTTAATGCTAAACGTTCAAAAACGAACTCTCTTATATGACCGTGTACTCCTGTGTCATCCATTGCTTGCTCCATACATGATAGCCAAGCCTCTGCTCGTTTTGGCGTAATCTCAAACGGAAGATGGCGTGCTCTTAACATAGGATGACCATGTTCTTCAGTGTACAAATTAGGACCACCTAAATATTGTGTTAAAAATTGTTTTTGCTTCCTAGCTGTTTCTGTTAAATCATCCGGGAAGATGGGAGATAAGTCAGGGTGTTTACTGACATAGGAATAAAATGTGTCTACTAATATTGCAATGCATTGTTCACCGCCAATTGCTTCAAATGGTGTCATCGGTTGCTTGCTCATCCTTTATAAACTCCTTTTTCCATGAAATGTATATCTATTGTAGCAATGGAATGTTCGAGAGGGCAAATAAACAGCCTTCCTAACATTCTTTGCTTCTTCTACAGGTGTAAATGAACCTTTTACTTTTTAAGAAGTGAGATGTATCCACTAGTAGAACGGATTCACTAGTGGAATTTTCACTTTAGCGTGCTTTGTTTTGTTTGGCAAGGAAAAAGCGTTTTACTTTGTTATTTGTATGGCGAACTGGTACGTTATGCTGTGTTAACAAATGAATAAATGCAGCTTTTCCTGTTTCTTCGTCTTGCACTTCATATTCAATTTCATAATCATCGTGATTGTAATAGAAACTATGATCAAAGACAAGCGTTCCGCCTTCAAATAATGTTTCAGCTCTTTCAGTTGTTAAACTGCCCATATAAGTTAAAGCGGAAACAGGAATTTGTAATTTGTGTAGTTGGTCTACTACAGCACCTTGAATGATTGTGTTTGTTTCCATCATCATTTTTGCTTCGGCCTCGGTTACAACTTGATGCGTTTCTAACAAGCCGATTTCTGCAGGTTGTTTTAACGTTAATGTATAAGTTTCCCCTTTATGACGAATACGAAGTGCAGAACCAGCTTCTTTTAATGAAAAGTCGGGCGTTTCAAAGTAGTGATTCACTTGTTTCGTGAAAGCTTCAATAGAAAAAGATTTGCATAATGATTGGAATTCTTCTTCTGTAACGATATTTTTAAATTCAATTTCAATTTCTTGTGTCATTGTATGCGCTCCTTTTGAAAAATAATTCTTTACACATTATCGCTTTTTCACAAATTTGGTTCAATGTTTTATTTGTTTGCGTCCATGTTATGATACAATAATACTGTTAAGTAAGACAGGAAGTTGAGATGGAGGAGTTCGAGCATGCAAAATAAAATTCAAGTAAAGAGCGTAGAAATGAGAGAGAATGCGCTTATTTTTTGTGCGGAAAATACTGAAATAGAGGTAAAGGAGTTAAGTGCGCGTAATCACGTACTTGTAGACTCAGACAATTTATCATTTTTATATATCTTAGAAAACGAATCATCTTTCATATATGTAAGTATTCCGCATACATGCTGGGAAGCGATGCGTGAAGCAATGAATAAAGATACAGCGATGTTTATTCAAGTGAATGATGTTGAAATGGAATTAGAAGGTTTAAAAGAAGAAGTAGAATATTTAGTTGAAAATATTGAAGGTAATGCAAATTACGGAGAAGAACTAGTAACTGCTGTAGAAAAAGTATTTCTATAAGCAAATGGATTGATTTTGGTGGTGGTTGAAATGAATCGAAATTGGGAAGAATTTTTAGCACCTTACCATCAAGCGGTGGCAGAGCTGAAAGTGAAACTAAAAGGAATGCGTACTCAATTTGCAATGTTAACAGAGCATTCTCCAATTGAGTTTGTAACAGGAAGGGTAAAGTCGGTTGCAAGTATCATTGATAAAGCGGAGAAGAGGAATGTACCGCTAGACCGGCTCAGAGAAGATATGCAGGATATCGCGGGCCTTCGAATGATGTGTCAATTTGTTGATGAGATTAAGCCTGTTGTAGAATATCTCCGAAAACGAAATGACTTTGAAATCGTGGAAGAGCGTGATTATGTTACGCAAAAGAAAGATAGCGGTTATCGCTCTTATCACGTTGTTATTAGTTATCCTGTTCAAACGATTCAAGGGGAACAAAAAGTATTGGTAGAAATCCAAATACGCACGCTAGCAATGAACTTTTGGGCAACGATTGAGCATTCTTTGAATTATAAATATAGTGGGCGTTTTCCTGAAGATATTAAAATACGCTTGCAACGTGCAGCGGAAGCGGCGTTTTTATTGGATGAAGAAATGTCTTCTATTCGTCTTGAAATTCAAGAAGCACAAAAGGCTTTTTCAAGAAAGCAAGAAACGAAAGATTCCGAATCATAAACTAAAGGGTGTTGGCGATGAAATTTACAATTATGTCAAAGGGAGATCAATCATCAGATACACTAGCAAGCACGATGAAAGAGTACTTGCTAGATTTTGGATTCATTATGGATGAAAAGGAACCCGATATTGTAATTTCTGTTGGGGGAGATGGAACGCTTTTATATGCGTTTCATCGTTATTATAATCGATTGGATGAAACAGCATTTGTTGGTGTACATACAGGGCATTTAGGTTTCTATGCAGATTGGTTACCGACAGAAGTAGAGAAATTAGTAATTGCGATTGCTAAAACGCCATTCCAAGTGGTGGAATATCCGCTTTTAGAAGTGATTATTCGCTATGTGAATGGAAGTAAAGAGTCACAGTATTTAGCGATGAATGAAGCGACTGTAAAAAGTGCAGAGGGCACATTAGTAACAGAAGTGGAAATACGGGGAGAGTACTTTGAAACATTCCGCGGGGATGGTCTATGTATCTCAACTCCTTCAGGAAGTACTGCCTATAATAAAGCACTTGGCGGTGCAATTATTCACCCTTCTATTGAAGCAATTCAAATTGCAGAAATGGCATCCATTAACAACCGTGTGTTTCGTACTGTAGGCTCGCCGCTTGTATTGCCGAAGCATCATACATGTGTGTTGAAGCCGGCTCCAGGGATGAACTTACAAATTACGGTGGACCATTTAACGATGGTTCATCAAGATGTGAAATCAATCCAGTATCGCGTTGCAAACGAGAAAGTGCGATTTGTTCGTTTCCGCCCGTTCCCATTCTGGAAACGTGTCCGTGACTCGTTTGTTGCAGATAAATAGAAGGGGTTTATATATTGAACAGATTTACATTGAAATGGGATATAGAGTCAGCTGAAGAGGGAACTTTAGTTAGAGAATTTTTGAAAACAAAAGGGATTTCTAAAGCTGCTTTAACGGATATAAAATTTCATGGCGGAGCCATTGAAGTAGATGGTCAATATGCAAGCGTTCGTCATCAACTACAAGCGGGCGAACAGTTACGTGTTTTTTTTCCAGTGGAAGAAAGAAGTGAAGGGATGATTGCGGAAGATATCCCACTATGCATTGTATATGAAGATGATGCAGTTCTTGTCATCAATAAAGAAGCGAAGATGTCAACGATTCCGTCTAGAGAACATCCAGAGGGAAGTGTTGCTAACGCGCTTTTGTCTTATTATGATAAGCAGCATCTTGCCAGTACGGTGCACATTGTAACAAGGTTGGATCGTGATACGTCAGGACTCATGCTTATTGCAAAAAATCGTTTCGTACATCATCTTTTATCGAAACAACATCAACAAAAAGCTGTGAAACGAACGTATGAAGCAATTGTTCATGGAGAGATGATAAAACGTGAAGGAACGATTGATGCACCGATTGGTAGAAAATCAGATAGCATCATTGAACGAACAGTTTGTGAGGATGGACAGAGGGCAGTTACTCATTTTAGAGTGATTCATAGCTCCTCGCAAAAGACGCATGTATCTCTTGAACTTGAGACAGGAAGAACGCATCAAATCCGCGTGCATATGGCTCATATGGGACATCCGTTACTTGGTGATGACTTATATGGAGGAAGAAGGGATGAAATGAAACGACAAGCACTTCACAGTACATCTTTGGCGTTTTATCATCCTATTTTAGAAAAGGAAATGTCTTTTGCTACGACGATTCCAAGCGATATGCAGCAGTTATTAATGCACGCTTAAAAAGGGACCAAAATTCTTATGTAATGAAGAATTTTGGTCCCTTTTTTCTTAGCGGAATAATATTAAAATTTGATTATCATCCGTACGCTTAATAACGAAAAATCCACTTTCAGCTTTTGTAGCAATGCCGTCATCATTTGGACGACAATATCCATGCGGTTCGCAAGTGCCATCATCACGTACTAACATTTGTCCAATTAATCCGACAGGAAGCCAATCAGAACGGTCTTTTCTTGCTATATATTTGCAAGCTGGATCCCATTCTGTATTTAAAAGTGGTTGTATTTCTTGTGTTTCTGTACGTACATATTGACGCTTTCCAAAGTTATCTGTTTTATAGCGCTTTTGCCAACTTAAAGCACCACTATTTCCTATAATAGCGGGGGTTGCACTAGATATTCCTAAAATGAAAGAATCGTTTGAAGTAGCTATCCGAATTTTTTCTTCGCTACTAAATGTAACGAAATAACCGACATCAATAGCTTTATGGTCCGCGGTTTCAAACATTTGTGCAAAATCCGTTCCGCCTGCATTGTAAGAAGCACCCTCAATGTACATTTCTCCATTATGAGCAAGCCATTTAGCACCGATATTATGATCGGTATCTTTTGTTCCATTTGCAATAAACCAAGAATAGGCTTCTTCGGCCGTGCCGAATCGTCCCATAATATGGCTTCCTGCAAAATGAGCTGTTGATGTATGATTACCTTCCGCATGAGAAGAGAATCCATTAGCGATAGTTGCGGTTCCTTCTGCGTGTGCTGCTTCGCCTAAAGCAATCGTATGTTTACCTTCCGCGTGAGAATAAGAGCCGCCTGCTGTCGTTTCACTTCCTTCACTATGCGAACTATGTCCAGTTGCTTTTGTTTTCGATCCTTCTGCATGGGAGCAAGTTGCTTTTGCGTGTGTAAGAAGTCCTTCTGCATGTGAAACTGTACCCTCTGCATGAGAGTGAAGCCCCTCTGCATGTGAATATCGGCCTTCTTTTTTTACTTTCGTATTTTCAGGTGCAGGAGTCTGAATTATGATCGTTTTTTCTGTTTGTATATTATTTGATGGAGTTAATGCTTCTTTTATTTTTTTTACTTGGTTTATAATATCGGTTGGAATTTCTGGTTGTATTTTTTTATTTATTGCTACAGGAATGTTCTCTTCCGTATTTTCCTGTTTTTCTTCAGAATGCAGTATTTGTTCATCGTGATGAGAGAGATGTTTATTTTTTTGTTGCATCTTTACTTTTCTACGATTGATTATGCGACTCATTACAGCATTTTCTAAAGAGACATATTTTGTTTTAGCTTTGCTCTTTTTTGATGACTCTTGTTCTTCTAGTTCTTCTATAGCTGCAGCTCGAATGCCGCACCAGTTGTTAATTCCATACATGGGCTGATATAAAGGGTGGAATTTTCTTTTTTGTTTAGAAGATTTTTTCTTCATTCTGTCACCTCCTGCGACATTATATGTCGTGCAATTAAAAAAAGATGCACTTTATTGCATCTTTTTTTAATTGCTTTACCTAGATTTATATAGGATACATCTAGAAAATATGATAATCTCTCGTTATTCGTGAATTGTACGAAGTAGAGAGGATTATGAAATTGGGCGGAATTTCTCAGGGACAAAAGGAAGGGAAGAAGGGACAGAAACGGTCTCCATTTCAGGGTAACGTAATCCAGTTAGTTTACCTCCAAATACAGCGCCAGTATCGATATTGACTGTATGATTTACAAAACGAGGTTCTTTTACTGGTGTATGTCCATATATAATCCAAGCGTCGCCCTTATATTCTTTCGCCCAGTCGCGACGGACAGGAGAGCCATCATCATGTTTTTCACCTGTAATATCGCCATATAATACAAACGTTTGTACTTTTTTATCTTGCCTTCCGATGTAATCTTTCCGAATGCCAGCGTGACATACAATTAACCTTTTCTCATCGAGCACGTGATATAAAGGGGAATTTTCATAAAGGGTGATGAACTTTTCTTTTATGATTTGCTGTTTTTGAAAAGATAGTGCTTCGTATTCAGCAGCAGTTGTTTCAAGTCCGTGAGCGATTGTCACATTACGTCCGAGGAAAAATCGGTACAGCTTATTACAGTGATTTCCAGGAGCGTAATAAGCCTCTTTTTTATGTATGACAAGTTCCCATACAAGTTCAATCATATGTAATGAATGAGGGCCACGGTCTGTAATATCACCAACGAATGCCAGCTTTCGCTCGTCGGGATGAACTGGCATTCCACTATTCCATTTATATCCTAGTTTCGTCGTTAAGTTTTGAAACTCTTGGAAGCAGCCATGAATGTCACCTATAATGTCATATTTCATATGTAAACCTCCATCCTATTTTTCATTAGTATAACTAAAAAAGGATAGAGATAAAAATATCGTTTTTTGCACGATTTATTTAAACATAAAAACTTTCGTTCGTGAGCGAACGTTTAAAATAAATCCAATTGCAATCATGTATGTAAGCAACGAACTTCCTCCGTAGCTCATAAGGGGTAATGTGATTCCTGTAATAGGTAGTAATCCGATTGTCATCCCGATATTTTGAAATACTTGAAAAGTAAACATTCCGATTGTACCAGCGCAGATGTAACTACCGAAAGGGTCATTACTTTCTAAAGCGATATGAATCATGCGGAAAATAAGTAGGAAAAAAAGTGCAATAATGACACTTGCGCCTAAAAATCCGAATTGCTCAGCGACATTAGTGAAAATAAAATCTGTATGTGGTTCTGGAAAGTATACTTGTCCATTTTCCCAACCTTTTCCTTGCATTTCTCCTGATCCAGTAGCTAAAAAAGCTTGTCTTAATTGATAGCCTTGCGCGTCATATTCGTAAGGGGCCAGCCAACCATAGAAGCGGTTTAATTGGTATTCTTTTAAGATATACTCCTTAAAGAATTCTGTATGAGCAATATAAATATACGTTAAGGTAACACCTGCTGTGAAAATAACGGAGACTAATCCGAAAATAAAGCGCCAACGTATACCGGAAACTAGTATCATTGCTGCCAGCATCGCTGAAATTACCATTGTGTTTCCTAAATCAGGTTCTTTTGCAATAAGTAGTAGCGGTGGCAAACTCGTTGCGAATATTTTTCCGAGTAAGATAAAATCTTCACGAGGTGTTCGAAAAAAATATTTTTCGTTATGATTAGCTATAATTCGTCCAATGACGATAATTAAAAATAATTTCATAATTTCTGAAGGTTGAAAATTTCCGATGCCTGGGAGCCTGTACCAAGCGGTAGCCCCTTTAATTGTAACGGCACCTGGAACCTGAAGTTCTAGCCCGATAAGTAATATCATTGCAAAGCTATATAAATACCAAGCAATTTTTTGATACCGATCGAAATCGATAATCATAATAACACTAATAGCGACAAATCCAATGAAGTACCATTGTATTTGCTTGAGTGCAAAATTTACATTTTGTAAAAATGGTGGTAAAGAGGTTTGCGCACTTGCAATAGCAAAGCAACTAACAGTCCCAATGGCAAATAAAATGAATAGTAATACGTAGTCTATTTGATATTGAGAATTCGTATCTTTCACTGTATGTAATCCTTTCTATCGCCTAGTAAATATGTTGATGACGTCATTCTAAAAGTAATATAAGCAGACTGTCCATACATTTATTCCACTATTTATGTAAAGTCATACATAATAGGGAGGAATAGCTCCTCCCTTATGCAAAGCTATCGTGGATTTAGCTCTTTTATAATTATATTTAAACAACGAGAAAGACGTATATGTGCATCTGGAATGAGATTGGGGTATTGCTTATAAAACTCGAATGCACCCATACACCACTCATAGGCTTTGAGCAGACTAGTTCTATAATCATTGAAATCTTGTAAGAAACCATACTTTTTTGAAGTTAAAACGAGATGTGAAAAATCTTCAGATCCTTCAAGTAATTTATGGTGTACTTGCTGTCCATCATGAAAGCGAAAGGAACTTAAAGGTTCAGTGATATAAAATGCATCACCTTTTGAAAGTAAACCCATCCAAGAGGCCATATCAACACTACAACAATAGTTCCTTTCATTTAGAGTACCAAAAGGTTCTGTTAATAGTCGCCTTCGAAAGAGTACAGTCGTAGGTTCACCAATAATATTCTGTCCAGATAAAAGCATATGGTTTCCAAAATCTATCCCACTTAGCAGGGTATCTTCGCTATACAATCTATTTACAGCGGGATGGTTTTCAATTATATCTCCATTTTCATCAATCCAAGTGCGATATGATGTAATAAGTGCGAGTTTTTGATTTAAGTCTTGTTGGAAATAGAACATCATTTTCTCAATTTTATTACTATGGAATAAGTCATCGTCCATTAAGAAGTTTATGTATTCGCCACTAGACTGTTCTAAGAGCATGAGGTCATTATGGAATTGTCCTAAAGTAGTACTATTCCGGATATATGTTATATGGGAATGGTTTGGTAAGTATTTTTCATTCATTAATTTTTCAGTTTCATCATTCGTACTATCGTCTCCTACAATAACTTCAATGTTTGGATAAGTTTGTGCCAAAGCACTTTCTAAAGCGATTTTGAAATAATGTGGTCTATTATAGGTGGGAATAAGGATGGAAACAAGAGGTAGATTTTTTTCATTTGTCATACGTAACTTCCTTTCAGAAGCTTTTTTTTGTAAGAACAATATCTTGATAACTCGTATATTCATGTCGGCCGCACCATAAACCATAGTGTGGTTTATTCATTACCTCTAAGCCATATTTATTCAATAAAGCGCAAATATCTGTTTCAGGATAAGCAACTGCGAAATTAGGAATATCTTTATTTACGACATAACAATTTTCAATTTGATGATAAAATCCTAACGTACTTAGTCCTGCATTTAAATAATAGGATGACTCAGGGTTTATTAAAAAGAACGTAATAAAACATCTCCCGTCTTTTTTTAATACACGTGCAATCTCAGATACGTAATGTTCTAATTCTGTTGGGAGAAGGTGCGTAAATACAGAAGTTAAAAAGATGAAATCGAATGTCGCGTCTTCATATGGAAACTTATAGTGAGAGGCATCTTCTTTTCCTTCTGGATTGTAAAATTGATTGTATATGTCAACGTGTTCAAAATGAAAATTATTACGGGTAGTTGTAATATTATTTTTACACCAAGTGATACCTTCTTTAAACAAATCAAATCCATAATACGCTCCATCATCAGTTAAGTAATTCATTAATGGAACAGCCATTCGGCCGACGCCGCAGCCTACATCTAATACTTTTTCGTTTGACTTTAAAGCCCCAATTTGAATGAAATGCTTTAGGAATTCTTTACCGACCTTTTCAAAATCGCCACCTACATATTGGACGAGTTCAGGAGGGGGGAGTAATTTTATTTCTTTTTCAAGTTCGCTCATAAATACACTCCTTCCTTGTAGTAAAAAGGCAAACCAATACGGTATCCATATTATCTCGATATTTACAGACGAATCTCACCTCAAAACGAAGAGTATGGGGAAATTAAAGTTTTATTTGATAGCGAAAGAGGATAAGATGTGACCGCTTATTACATACAAGGAGATTCCTAAAACGGTTCATGTATTCAAGTATTAGATTAATAGGAATGGAACCTCCTTATAATCAAAATTTCTCTTATTCTTTTCGCCAATATACACCAAAGATATCAATTTTAGTAATAGGAGCTTTTAAGTTTCTTTGATTTCTAAAGTCCGTCACAGCTTCTGCACAAGCTGGTAGTCCATAGTCATCAATAATAATATAGCCACCTGTTGAAACTTTATCGTATAAGTTCACGAGACCATCCATCGTAGATTCATACATATCCCCATCAAGTCGTGCAATTGCAATCTTTTCTATTGGTGCTGTTGGTAAAGTATCTTTAAACCAGCCTTTTAAAAATTTTACTTGATCATTTAATAAATCATATTTTCTAAAGTTTCCTTGTACTTGTTCTAAAGAAACACGTAAATAATCGAATGTGTGTAAATAATCACCGTAGTCTTTCGGATATTGTTCTAAATTCGGTGCTGGCAAACCTTCAAATGAATCTGCAACCCAAATATTACGATCCGTAATGTTATTGGCTTGTAAAAAGCCATTCATAAAAATGCAAGAACCTCCGCGCCATACACCTGTTTCGATAAAATCTCCTTCTATATTTTCACGAACAACGGTTTCCATTGCCTCATGTAACTGATTCATACGTTCTCGGCCAATCATACTATGTGCTGCTCTTGGCCAATCCAGTCCATCATGACGTTCACTTTTTGAAACATCTGGCTTTACAATTTTTAAGCTATGATTTTCGGCATATTGCTTAATGAATAAAGGGAGTGGTACGGTAACTGGCTCGAATTGAAGTTCTTTTGATATATGTAGAGATGCAGGTAAGTACTCCTCATATTCTAACCATATTTCAAATAAAATTGTTTTCTTTAGCAATTCGAGATAAAGCTGAACAGCAGATTTATTTTCCATATTTATGCCTCCTGCAAAATGTCATACAACAATATGATTATGTAGATAGTAAAGATTTCATGATTGAATTCGAAATAGAAAAAGCAGTAAAACCAATATCAGTTTTACTGCTAAGTAAAAGATTAAGCGATTTTCTCAATAATAATAGATGCACTTGTACCAAGAGCTAGAGATAACCCAAGTCCTGTAACAACAGCTTCAACCATTGATGGAGTTATTGTAATTTGTGTAATTGCCTGGATAACGAGAGGCGCTCCAACTGAGATTAAGCTTGTGCCTGCACCTGGTACATTAACGCCATTAACTTGAATTGCAAGGCTACCTAATACACTTACTAATGCAGTATATGCGATAACAGTAATCTTGTAGAATCCAGTTTCACTTATGATGAAAGTATCAGCGTCCAATTGAGAAATTGCAGTACCAAACTGAGATCCAACCGTGTTAAACGGTACAGGATCATTAATTCCAAGAGCTAAAGAAACTGTAGCAGAGTTAAATGCATACAATCCTGCTGGAAGTCCTAATCCAGATGGCCCAGTCGGCCCAGTAGGTCCAGTTGGCCCAGTCGGCCCAGTAGGTCCAGTCGCACCAGTGGATCCAGATGGCCCAGTAGGTCCAGTTACGCCAGTACCTCCAGTCGGCCCAGTAGGTCCAGTTACGCCAGTACCTCCAGTCGGCCCAGTAGGTCCAGTTGCACCAGTACCTCCAGTCGGCCCAGTAGGTCCAGTTGGCCCAGTCGGCCCAGTAGGTCCAGTTGGCCCAGTCGGCCCAGTAGGTCCAGTTGGCCCAGTAGGTCCAGTCGGTCCAGATGGCCCAGTAGGTACGGTAGGTCCAGTAGGTCCAGTAGGTCCAGTCGGCCCAGTTGGCCCGGTTGGAAGTGTAAACGGTGGTATTGGTGGTAAAGTTGGACCTACAAGATTAGGATCAAATGCACTAGCTGATAATGATTCATCAGGATTTAAGCCATCTGAATAATTATTATTTGACATAAATTCACCTCCATAAAGCTTTCATTATATAGTAGATGCAAAATCGCAAGAAAATGACACGGACATTTGAATTATTGAAAAGAAATCTAAAATAACTTGAACAATATAAAAATGTGGAAAGTTTCGCGTTTGTATAACATATGATTGAGTTGGAAGAAGGTGATTATATTGAACAAGCAAGGCATTACAATTAGTTTATGTATGATAGTCCGAGATGAGGAAAAGACAATAGCTCGATGTTTGGATGGGATTGAAGAAATTGTTGATGAAATTGTAGTAGTTGATACAGGTTCTGTTGATCGAACGAAAGAAATTGTAGAGAAATACACTCCTAATATATATGATTTCCAGTGGATTGATGATTTTTCGGCGGCTAGAAATTTTGCTTTTTCAAAAGCGACGCAACAGTATATATTATGGCTAGATGCAGATGACGTATTATTAGAAGATGCTCAAGAAGCATTGAAACAATTAAAGGGCCAATTAGATTCTAATGTGGATGCTGTTTCGATGCCTTATCACCTCGTAATGGACTCTAACGGGAAGCCTTTATATTGCACAAGAAGGTATCGGCTTGTAAAGCGCGAAAAACAGTTTCAATGGTTTGGTAAAGTACATGAGTATTTAGCGGTTTCCGGTGAAATTTTTAATAGCAACATTGCTATTACACATAAAAAGGAAAAAGAAGTAACGGATCGTAATTTGAAAATTTTTCAAAATGCTGTAGCAGCTGGAGAAGAATTGAGTCCGAGAGATTTGTTTTATTATGCAAATGAATCTATGGATAATCAAAAATACAATGATGCGGTTCTTTTATATGAAACATTTCTGAATCAAGATGAAGGATGGTATGAAGAGAAAATCTATGCATGTGGTAAGTTAGGGGATTGTTATGCGAAGCTCGGACTGTGGGAGAAAGCAGTTGAGGCTTGTGCAAAATCGTTTCGGTACGATGTTCCTAGAGGAGAGAATTGTACAAGAATAGGATATATATATATGGATCAACAAAAGTATAATGAAGCGATATTTTGGTTTAAATTAGCAACGGAAGTGCCGCTGGCAAAGGATAGTCCGTTTCACAGTCCAGCTAGCTACACATGGCTTCCTTATTTACAAATGTGTATTTGCTACAGCAAGTTAGGGGAGCAAGACAAAGCTTATTATTACAATGAATTAGCAGCTTCTTATGTTCCGAATAATGCTGCAATCGAGTATAACCGTAAATATTTTCGAGGTGTTTTTGATAAACAATATAAGGTGTAATGCATGCTATTTTTAGGAAATAACTTGTCACGATTCTAATAATGATAGATTGGCTATATATTAGAGTATCGGCAGGGATGGTATTGGTTATAAAGTGTATTTTGTTCATATGAGATGTATATTTCAAATTCAATTTACATAAGGAGTGTGTGAAATGAATCGGGAAAAAAGTTCTTTATATGAAGAAAAATCTGATTTTTATTATAATGCAGCGAATCCAAATTTATTGAAGCATATAAAAAAGGAATGGAAAGAAGTTCTTGATATTGGTTGCTCGAGCGGTGCATTAGGAGCGGCTATAAAAGAAAATGGTACACGTGTATCAGGAATTGAGGCATTTTCAGAAGCAGCGGAAAAAGCAAAAGAAAAGCTAGATCATGTTGTTTTAGGTGATATAGAGACAATGGATATGCCGTATGAGGAGGGCCAATTTGATTGCGTCATATTTGGTGACGTATTAGAGCATTTGTTTGATCCATGGGCTGTGGTAGAAAAAGTGAAACCATATATCAAACAAAATGGTGTGATTTTAGCTAGTATACCGAACGTTGCTCACATCTCGGTGTTAGCCCCCTTACTCGCTGGAAACTGGACGTATACAGAGTATGGTCTGTTAGATAAAACGCATATTCGTTTCTTTACTTTTAATGAAATGTTAAGACTGTTTTTAAAAGCTGGATATTCAATTAGTAAAGTAGATCGTGTATATGTTGATCATAAAATATATGAGCCACTTATTGAAGAGTTATATGGAATTTGTAAAAAGTATCGTCTTGGAAGTGGCTTCATGGCTGAGACGGTTGTATTTCAATATATTATTGAAGCAGAAAAATCACAATTATGAGTGCGGCAGACAAAACAATATTATTTGTTACATGTATAAATGATCGGAAATTGTATGCACAATGTGCGCGACATATATTGAAATTGGCAGTACCTCCTGGATATACTATACAATTCATGCCGATTCGAAATGCAAAAAGCATGACGAGCGGATACAATCAAGCCATTTCACATCCAGCAAAGTATAAAGTGTATTTACACCAAGATGTATTTATTATAAACGCAGCCTTTTTATACGGATTAATTCAATTATTTGAGGAACATGAACATCTTGGAATGATTGGGATGGTTGGATCGCAATATGTTCCTCCAACTGGTGTATGGAACGAAGGGCGTGGGATTGTCGGGAAAGTCATTGGTTATATGAACGATTTGTTTTATATGGCAAGTTTAGAGCAACCATTTCATGAATCAAAGACGTTTATTCCTGTTGAATGTATTGACGGTTTGTTAATGGCAACACAATATGATATCCCGTGGCGAGAAGACTTATTTGACGGATTTGACTTTTATGATGTATCTCAATCATTTGAATTTAAAAAAGCAGGATATACAGTCGGTGTACCTGTACAGCGCGATGCTTGGTGTATTCATTATCATTTCGATGTGAATATGACAAACTATGAAAAATATAGAAAAGTATTTGTAGAAAACTATATGTCAGATGTGAATAAGGAAGAATAGAGGGGCTACAAAATGAAAGATCACACAATATTAGTCGTTGTTTGTGTAAATAATGAAAAGCTTTTCGAGCAATGCGAGAGGCAAATAAGAAACATTTTTGTTCCCCCTGGCTATGCTGTGCAAATTTTCCCGATACGAGATGCAAAAAGTATGGCAAGTGCATATAACCGTGCTCTTTCATTTCCAGCAAAGTATAAAGTATATATACATCAAGACACGTACCTTATTAATCGTGATATGTTTTATAATCTTATTTCTCTTTTTAAAGAAAATGAAAAACTTGGTTTAATTGGAGTCGCTGGTGCTCAGTTTTTACCGAGTAACGGGATATGGTGGGAAGGGAAAAATTTAGTGGGGAAAGTGATTGAGTATAGAAGACGGAATTATCAATTATTAAATTTAGATCAAGGGTTTTATGGAAATCAATCTTTTATGTCAGTGCAGGCAATCGATGGTTTACTCATGGCAACACAGTATGATATTCCGTGGCGAGAAGATTTATTTCAAGGATTCCACTTTTATGACGTTTCACAGTCTTTAGAGTTTCAAAAGGCTGGCTATCTAATTGGCATCCCTAATCAAGCAAATTTATGGTGTATTCATTATAACGGAGATGAGTTTGATGCCGATACATACGAGAAGTATCGGAAAGTGTTTGTAGAACAGTATAAAGATATACTATCTCCATCATAAGGGAGAGATGTAGGATGAAAGGGATTATTTTAGCGGGCGGAACTGGATCGAGACTATATCCAATTACGAAAGTCACGAATAAACATTTGCTTCCTGTTGGACGGTATCCAATGATTTATCATGCAGTATATAAGCTAAAACAATGCGGGATTACAGATGTTATGATAATTACAGGTAAAGAGCATATGGGAGATGTTGTTAGCTTTTTAGGAAGTGGCCACGAATTTGGCGTGTCTTTTACGTATCGGGTGCAAGATAAAGCGGGCGGGATTGCACAAGCTTTAGGTCTTTGTGAAGATTTCGTCGGAAATGATCGTATGGTAGTTATATTAGGAGATAATATTTTTTCAGATGATATTCATCCGTATGTTGAAGAGTTTACAAAGCAAAAAGAAGGTGCGAAAGTGCTATTGCAATCTGTAGAAGATCCTGAAAGGTTTGGTGTAGCGCATATTCAAAACCGAAAAATAATTGAAATTGAAGAAAAGCCGAAAGAGCCGAAAAGCTCTTATGCTGTTACGGGAATTTATTTGTATGATTCGAAAGTCTTTTCTTATATAAAAGAATTAAAACCTTCCGCAAGGGGAGAACTTGAAATTACAGATATAAATAATTGGTATTTAAAACGAGGAGTACTTACTTATAATGAAATGAGCGGTTGGTGGACGGATGCGGGAACTCATGCTTCTCTTCAAAGGGCGAATACGTTAGCACGGGATATGAACTTTGGGAAACAGTTTAACGGAGAATAGGTGAGAATATGAAAGTTGTAGAAACAAACTTTACCGATGCAAAATTGTTAGAACCGAGGTTATTTGGAGATGAGCGTGGCTTTTTTACTGAAAGTTATAATAAGAAGGTGCTAGAAACATTAGGGGTTACGTATTCATTTGTACAGGATAATGTTTCTTATTCAGCAGAAGCGGGAACAATTCGCGGATTACACTTTCAAAAAAATCCGAAAGCACAAACGAAACTTATTCAAGTTATGCAAGGAGCAATCTATGATGTTATCGTTGATTTGCGAAGAGATTCACCAACCTTTAAACAGTGGAGAGGATATATTTTAAGCGCAGATAACCACAGGCAATTATTAGTGCCAAAAGGATTTGCACATGGTTTTTGTACACTTGTCCCGCATACTATTGTTATGTATAAAGTAGATGAATATTATAGTGCTGATCATGACTCTGGTGTGCTTTGGAACGATAAAGAATTAGCGATTCCATGGCCAGTAACAAGTCCTATTTTGTCTGATAAAGATCGAATATTACCGTTACTTCAGGAATGTGAAGATAGCTTTTGAGTAGGAGAGTTGTTTATGAATATATTAGTAACAGGTGGGGCCGGATTTATTGGAAGTAACTTTGTCCATTACATGTTACAAAGCTATGAAACATATAAAATAATAAATTTCGATGCATTAACATATAGCGGGAATTTAAATAACGTAAAGTCTCTTCAAGATCATCCGAATTACTTTTTTGTAAAAGGGGAAATTCAAAATGGAGAGCTGCTGGAACATGTTATTAAGGAACGTGACGTGCAAGTAGTTGTAAATTTCGCAGCTGAATCACATGTAGATCGTAGCATTGAAGATCCGATCCCTTTTTATGATACAAACGTAATCGGGACAGTCACTTTATTAGAATTAGTGAAAAAGTATCCGCATATTAAGCTCGTACAAGTATCAACAGATGAAGTATATGGTTCTTTAGGGAAAACAGGAAAGTTTACTGAGGAAACCCCATTAGCTCCAAATAGTCCGTATTCTTCAAGTAAGGCGAGCGCGGACATGATAGCTTTATCTTATTATAAAACATATAAATTACCAGTTATAGTGACGCGTTGTTCCAATAACTATGGGCCGTATCAATATCCCGAAAAATTAATTCCATTAATGGTTACGAATGCGCTGGAAGGAAAAAAACTACCGTTATATGGTGATGGATTAAATGTAAGAGATTGGTTACATGTAAAGGATCATTGCAGTGCAATTGACATCGTTTTGCATAAGGGGCGTTTAGGAGAAGTATATAATATAGGCGGAAATAATGAAAAAACAAATGTAGATGTTGTGGAGCAAATTATTACTCTCTTAGGTAAAACAGAAAAAGATATTGAATTTGTTACAGATCGTTTAGGTCATGATCGTCGTTATGCAATTGATGCACACAAAATGAAGAATGAGTTTGATTGGGAACCGCAGTATACGTTTGAACAAGGGCTAAAAGAAACAGTGGAATGGTATGAAAATCATATAGAATGGTGGAAACCACTAAAAGAAAAGTAAGGGGCATGAAAATGAAAGAGCGGGTTATTATAACAGGAGCAAATGGTCAGTTAGGAAAGCAACTGCAAGAAGAGTTAAGTCCTGAAGAATATGACATATATCCTTTTGATAAAAAGTTACTAGATGTAACAAACATATCCCGAGTTCAACAAGTGGTACAAGAGATAAGACCACATATAATCATTCATTGTGCAGCTTATACGAAGGTGGACCGTGCTGAGAAAGAACAAGATCTTGCTTATTTAATAAATGCAATAGGAGCTCGAAATGTAGCGGTTGCTTCACAATTAGTAGGGGCTAAGTTAGTTTACATTAGTACCGATTATGTATTTCAGGGCGCAAGACCGGATGGGTATGGGGAATTTCATAATCCAGCGCCGATAAATATATACGGGGCCTCTAAGTATGCGGGGGAGCAGTTCGTCAAAGAGTTACATAATAAATATTTTATCGTTCGTACATCGTGGCTGTATGGTAAATATGGAAGTAATTTTGTGAAAACGATGATGCGATTAGGTAAAGAAAAAGATGAAATAACCGTTGTAGCGGATCAAATTGGCTCTCCTACGTACGTGGCAGATTTAAATATGATGGTTAATAAGCTCATTCACACTTCTTTATACGGTACATATCACGTATCCAATAGAGGATCATGTTCTTGGTTTGAATTTGCACAAAAAATATTTTCTTATGCAAATATGAATGTGAATGTATTACCTGTTTCAACGGAAGAATTCGGATCGGAGGCTGCGAGGCCGAAATATTCTATTTTTCAACATAATATGCTACGATTAAATGGTTTTTTACAAATGCCTTCTTGGGAAGAAGGATTAGAACGTTTTTTTATAGAAACAAAAAGTCATTAACAAATTTATGTTAATGACTTTTTTGTTTGCCTTTAAGCGGTTTTATGGTACTATAATTATAGTATCAGGTACTAATAACAAGTATAAGTATTTCTGGGAGGATATATCATGGAACTATTACAAGGGAAAACATTTGTTGTTATGGGCGTTGCGAACCAAAGAAGTATTGCATGGGGAATTGCTCGCTCTTTGCATAATGCAGGTGCAAAATTAATATTCACATATGCAGGAGAACGTTTAGAAAGAAATGTTCGTGAATTAGCGGACACATTAGAAGGACAAGAATCACTTGTATTACCTTGTGATGTAACGAATGATGAAGAACTTACAGCTTGCTTTGAAACGATTAAGCAAGAAGTTGGTACAATTCACGGTGTAGCACATTGTATTGCTTTTGCAAATCGTGATGATTTAAAAGGTGAATTTGTAGATACTTCTCGCGATGGATTTTTACTTGCACAAAATATTAGTGCATTCTCTTTAACAGCTGTAGCAAGAGAAGCGAAGAAAGTAATGACAGAAGGCGGAAATATTTTAACGTTAACATACCTTGGTGGTGAGCGCGTTGTGAAGAATTATAACGTTATGGGTGTTGCGAAAGCTTCATTAGAAGCGAGCGTAAAATATTTAGCAAACGATTTAGGCCAACATGGCATTCGTGTGAACGCTATTTCTGCAGGACCAATTCGTACGTTATCTGCGAAAGGTGTAGGCGATTTTAACTCAATCTTAAGAGAAATCGAGGAGCGTGCACCACTTCGTCGTACTACAACGCCAGAAGAGGTTGGAGATACAGCAGTATTCCTATTCAGTGATTTAGCACGCGGTGTAACAGGAGAAAATATTCACGTTGATTCAGGATATCATATTTTAGGATAAATATTGATTATAGTTTTTAAAGGACAGTCTCTAAAAGTTGAGGCTGTCCTTTTTTATTGTTCTCAGAAAGAACGATTTTTAACGAAAGTTCTTGCCACGTTATGAATATAACTATAATAGTACACGATTTATTCAGCGACGTATGGAAGTGGGAGGGACGAGTGTGAAGAATAAAAATAAAAGTTCAACAGTTGGAAAACCGTTGTTATATATTGCGCAAGTAAATTTAGAACTTGCTGCACCGAAAATAAAACGAATTATATTAACGAATTTTGAAGATGAGGACCGAGAAGAGAAAAGTAATAGAAACGAAAATGTTGTAAGTAGTGCTGTGGAAGAGGTGATAGAACAAGAAGAGCAGCAAATAGAAGAAAAAATAGAAGAAGAGGAACAAGAAGAGCAAGAAGAACAACAGCAAGTGAGAGCCGTCCCGTACAATAAATCATTTAAAGATATGAATAATGAAGAAAAAATTCATTTTTTATTAAATCGTCCTCATTACATTCCGAAAGTAAGATGTAGGATAAGAACGACTACCGTCTCATATATAGGATCGATTATATCGTATCGTAATGGCATTGTATCCATTATGCCACCAAATAGTATGAGAGATGTTCGGTTATCTATAGAAGACATCAAATCGATTGATATGGCCGGCTTTTAAATATGTAAAGGTGGTAGAAAGCTTCTACCACCCCAATAGTTTTTTAGTTTACTTAACTTATTAGATAGTAACGTCGCGTAGGCATTGAATCGCACAGAAGCAGCTTAAATCAACAGTAATGCAAGTAGATGTCGAGATTAATCTTGCATTTGGTACAGCTAAAAACGTACAAATTGGATCGTCACCAGGCGGTACAGGAGAACCGTCACCTAATACTACAGTTAACACACGCAGTACAGCACAGCTATCATCATCTACGCTTTCCACACGGAAAATTGGAGAACGGCAGCTAGTAAGGCTTGAAGATGGTGCAAATGCTTCAAAAGGTTCACCAGTTTTTGTGTATAAAATAAAAGGGCGTGTATTTGCTACTGATGCAGTATTGTGTGCTCCTAAAAATGGGATTTCACAACCAGATCCACACGTAGTAGTAGAGCAATCTTGTAATTCATTGATGAATTTTACAACGTCAACTACACAATGAGAAGAGCTATGGTGTTTATTTTCGTTACAACTCATTAATGTCACTCCTTATCTTCTTGTTTGTATTTACATTAATAAGATATTGGAGTCGGAGAGATTTGGTCACAATCTCAAGACCTTTTTTTTTAAATAGGCGAAAGAAGATAAGGGAAGGTGGATTCATGCTATTTACAAGCTGGCTTTTATTTTTTATATTCGCGTTAGCTGCTTTTAGGCTCACTCGTTTAATTGTTTATGATAAAATTACAGCTTTTTTGCGAAGACCGTTTATTGATGAATTAGAGATTACGGAACCGGATGGAAGCTTATCAACTTTTACAAAAGTAAAAGGTAAAGGATTAAGAAAATGGATTGGCGAATTATTAAGTTGTTATTGGTGTACAGGTGTATGGGTCAGTGCTTTTTTATTAGTTTTATATAATTGGATCCCGATCGTTGCGGAGCCATTACTTGCATTATTAGCTATCGCAGGTGCAGCTGCAATTATTGAAACAATTACAGGATATTTTATAGGAGAATAATATAGTTTCAAAATGTGAGAAAAAGCGGAGTTTAAAAGAATGAGGGAACGGATATAAGAAGTTGTTCATATAGTGAATAGACAGAATTGACAGTAGAGGAGATGTTTGCTGTGAGCAGTAATCAAAGGCAAAATTCATATGACCTGCAGCAGTGGTATCACATACAGCAACAACACCAAGCACAACAACAGGCATATCAAGAACAATTGCAACAACAAGGATTTGTGAAGAAAAAGGGATGTAATTGCGGGAAAAAGAAGAACAAAATAAAACAATATGAAGAATGAAACACTCATGTTACTGTGAGTGTTTTTTATTATAAATATAAAAAAGCGGTATTCCTGTTTTAGAAATACCGCTTTTTACTAGCTAATTTGTGCAACTGTTAATGCTGCCGCACGGACGTCTACAGTTCCAATCAATTCAACTGGTACGATTTGAATTAAGTCACCAGGGTTTAAGTTAATAAGAATAACACCACTGGATACGTCTACTTCACCAGTACCAATAACGTTAGAACGAACCGCTGTACCTGATCCAGGAATAATGTTAGCCGGCGTACCTAATGATAAGAAGAAACGACCAGCTTCTGGTGCCGTAGGAACGTTATCAAGACTAATTGTTAATGTATAACTAATTTGATAAATACCAGCTCGTAGAATTCGAATACCATCTCCGACACTTACTGTATCATTTATTACAGGAACAGTAATATTTGGGTTTGGACTTACGCTAGGTAATAGTAATGGTGTAAATAGTGAAGCGAACTGAGGTGCAGAAGCGTTGAAAGCAAAACCGAAGGCAGGTAGTGTACTAGCTGGTTTCGCTTCGCAATCAATCTTAGTAAATTCGCAATCAGAAGAGAACATGTTTTTCACTCCTTTATCTGTTTCTACTTTCAGTTAATGAAAAGGACAGGTTCTATGTTCTAGACAAGTTCCCAATTTTATAAAAAATACATAATAATACCTTTTAAGCATGGATTGGGTGGCAGAATTCTCTGCCACCCAATCCATGCTTAAATCGTTATTTAGTTTTAAATCGTAACATCACGTAAGCATTGAATAGCACAGAAGCAACTTAAATCAACCGTAAGACAAGCAGGGGTTGATACTAACCTTGCATTTGGTACATTTAAAAACGTACAAATTGGATCGTCACCAGGTGGTACAGAGGAGCCATCACCTAATACTACAGCTAATGCACGTAACACAGCACAATCATCATCATCGATGCTTTCAACGCGGAAAATTGGAGTTCTACAGCTAACAAGGCTTCCTGATGGTGCAAATGCTTCAAAAGGTTCTCCAGCCTTTGTGTATAAAATAAAAGGACGTGTATTCGCTACTGATGCAGTGTTATGTGCTCCTAAAAATGGAACTTCGCAACCAGATCCACATGTAGTGGTTGCGCATTCTTGTAATTCATGTATAAAACGAACGACATTAGATACACAGTTGAAATCAAAATCATGGTGATGATTATCTTCGTTGCAATTGCAGCTCATTATGTTCACTCCTTATCGTGAGTTCTGACATACACTATTACAATATGAACGGGAT
The DNA here is from genome assembly GCF_038050415.1 of Bacillus sp. FSL M7-1020. Lineage (NCBI taxonomy): Bacteria > Bacillati > Bacillota > Bacilli > Caryophanales > Bacillaceae > Bacillus > Bacillus sp. FSL M7-1020. Next base: position 1,009,606 of record NZ_JBBOTW010000001.1, read on the forward strand.
ATGGTTGATATTACGTTAATTCTTATGATAAAAGCAGGTAATTTGAATAGGAGGGGGGAGTACGAGAAAAGACATCCTTATTTAGTGGATGTCTTTTCAGGTAAGTCTTTTCTTGTAGTATATAAAAAACGAGATATGTCTAATTTCTTTCCTCTGAAAAATTGCGGAGAAGAAATGTAAAGTTCTTCTTTCGCACGTGTAATTGCGACATAGAGTAATCGTCGTTCTTCCTCTAGTGCTTCAGAAGTTTCCGTTACACGGTCATTTGCGTCTTTTAAAGAAGAAGTATGCGGCAAAATACCATCGCTCGCTCCAAGTAAAAAGACGCATGGAAACTCAAGGCCTTTTGCGTTATGAATGGACATAAGCGAAACGGCATCTTTTTGCGGCATAGTTTTTAATGCTTCCATTTCTTTTTGACCTTGAATCGCCTCGTCGATAAATTGTAAGTAAGCTGGAATATCGGTGAAACGAGTTGCAGACTCCATTAATTCTTCTAACATTTCTTCTTGGATGTCTTTATGCATCGTAAAGGAAGAACGATCGTTACTTTGTAAGTACTCTAAATATTTTCCTTTACCATGAATAATTTCTTTTAATGCTTTTTTCGGTTCTAGTTCTTTTATAAATTTAATAAAATCAATGCGCTCATTTACCTTTTTTACTTGAAAAGGTTTCAAGCTCGGATTTAATAATAAGAAATGAAGAAGAGAAGGGAAACGACCTTCACCATATTTCCATTGCTCACGTTCAATAAAGGAAATGCACTCATCTCGGCCGATATACATAGTTGGTAATATGTTAGAAAGAGATTCTAGGCGAAACGGTTCAATCACGAGTCGTAAATGATCTAATACAGGTCTAATTAAAGAGTGCTCGTAAAAGGATTGACTCGCACCGTGTTTAATAAACGGGATTTTATGAATTGTAAGCTGATCAAGTAACGAACGGCTTACAGAATGTGTGCGATACAGTAAACAAAAATCTTTATAGTTTCGTTCGCCACTATCTACTTTCTCTTGAATGAGCTGTAAAATTTGATTTGCTTCATCAAGAGTTGTAGCTGGTCGTGCGTAAAATGGTTGTACACCTTCTTCACGAACAGAATATAGCTCTTTATCAAAACGCTCTTGATTTAGTTTGATAACTTCATTTCCAAGTCCAACGATAAATGGATTGGATCGATAATTCGTATTAAGCGCGATAATCGTTGTATTATCAAATTCCTTTGGGAAAGATAAAATAATTTGATGACTTGCTCCTCGCCAGCCATAGATCGCTTGATCATCATCACCTGCGATAAATAAATTATTTCTTGGCGTGGCTAACAATTTTACAATTTCATATTGTGCATACGATGTATCTTGGAACTCATCTACTTCAATATAGTGGAAACGTTGTTGTAATTGAGTAAGTAAGGGAGCGTTATTTTCTAACATATAATATGTTTCTAATAAGATGTCGTCGAAATCGATATAATTATATCGTTGTTTTACCTCTTCAAAACGTTCGTATACTTCTTTAAATTCTTGTTCAACTGGTGTTTTCGCTTTTACATCTTTCGGCCGATTTAAGTTGTTTTTTTCAAGGGAAATCATAGCGAGCATCGTTTCCGCATCATAACCGTCTTTTAAACGTAATTCTTTTAAAATTTTCTTTATCATAATTTGTTTATGTTTTTCATTTGCTAAAATTTGCTGATTATATCCTTGGCTACGAAGCAATTTTAAAAAGACAGAGTGGAATGTACCAGCAACAACATAGCTACTTGTGGCACGATTCATACCTGGTAAATTTGCTACACGACTTCGGATTTCTTCAGCCGCTTTTTGTGTAAATGTAAGCAATAAAATATTCCGTGGATGAACTTGTTTTACATTTACTAAATAACCAACGCGGGTTGTTAAAACAGATGTTTTTCCGCTTCCGGCACCAGCCAATGTAAGAACAGGACCTTCTGTCGTTCGCACAGCTTCTAATTGTTTTTCGTTTAGAAAAACATTTTGCTGTTCGAGAGCGCGGAAATACGCCGCATCTGCATCTTCTTCCATAATTAAATGGGTAGATGTTTTCGGAATATGATATGTCGCACGCGGAATATCAGCGTGTGTTAACGATTTTTGTGAAAATTTTTCTTGTGTCATATATTCACCTTCAAAACTATAGCATCAACATTTAACTTTAGCGGAAGAAAAAGAAAATAGCAATGTAAAAAACAGGAGGGGCTACCTCCTGTTTTCAAATTACAATTCTTTTATCATAACGATGTGAGGAATATTTGCTTCCATAAATACATCAGAACTCGTTACGTATCCAAGTTTTTTATAGAAATCTTCAGCATGTGTTTGGGCATGAAGTTTCAATTTTGGTAGCGAGTTTTTTTTTGCATATGCTTCAAGTGCATCCATTACAATTTTTCCAATGCCTTTTTTACGATGGGAAGCTAGTACGCAAATGCGTTCCATTTTTCCTATTCCATCAATGGTGCGAAAACGACCAGCACCAACTGGAACATCATTATCATATATAACAACGTGTGTTGATGTTTCTTCAAACTCATCATACTCTTCTTCAGCAGAAACGCGTTGTTCATTCACGAATACTTGCTTACGTACAGAGAATGCATCTCTTAGTTGTTCGTCTGTTTGTACGATCTGTGCGTGCAAATTAGTTGTTCCCCTTTCCAAGGTGGAATGTTTCGTGTACAGTCCATGTTCCGTTTTCTAATTGATATAGAAGATGGAAGCGATCAATTGGTTGTTCATAATAGAAATCTTTCATACGTAATCGACCTAATACATCAGCATGCTCTGCATCTGATAAACCTTGTCCGATTGTTAAATGAGGTACGAAAGCGTATTCGCGTTCTTGCGTGAATAATCCGCTATGCATTTCTTCATTTAAGAAAGTAAGTTCAGGTGTTTTTTCTACTTTAAAATAAAGAACATTATTAACAGGTGCGAATGAACCAACTTTTCCGACATGAAGGGTGAAAGGGTTCGTTTTATTTGCGATTGTATGTAGCTCGTTTACAATCGATTCTAATTGTTCATCTTGCGTCTCAAAGGGTGTTTTCAATGTAATATGTGGCGGAACTAATGCGTAGTGCGGATCATAACGCTTACGCAATCCGTTCGCTTTATCTTGAATCATTTTAGATGGAAAAATTACAATGCCTAATTTCATGTTCCAATTCCTCCCTTTGTAAGTCTAGTTAGATTTTGAGAAAAATAAATCTCTTTATCTATTATATCAAATTATTCTGAACACTGCTCTCTATTATTTCATTGATAGAATATGAGAGAAGGCTTTCGGTAAGTCAGCCTGCCAATACTTCCAAGTATGATTACCTTCAAACTCTTCGTAATGCGTGATGAAATTTCTATCTGTAAGAAGAGTATTAAGCTCACGGTTCGGTTCTACGAAATCAGATACTTGTCCATCAGTGCGCTTTACAGCTGTTTCTTCTGTACCAATGACGTGATAAAGTTCTAAAGCCTGTGGATCTTTGAATTCTTTTGCTAAGTTCATTACTGTTTCGTCAACAAATGGTGATTGCATAACAACTTTACCGAATGTATGCGGATACATAAGTGCAGTCATAAAGGAAACTGTACCGCCAAGAGAATCTCCAATTAAAACGCGACCTTTACCCATTTGATACGTTGGATAATTTTCATCGATATATGGAGCAAGCTCGTGAGCAAGGAAACGAATGTAAGCAGCATTCTTTACATCGCTTGGGAAATATTTTTCCTTACGATCGTGTACGTTTTTATATGGAATACCGACAATAATTGTGCGGTCAATTTCTTCAGTTTCACGAAGGCTTTCAATTACACGGTGTGCTTTACCGAGCTGAAAATAATCTCTACCATCTTGTGCAATTACAACTGTATGTTTGTGCAGTGGCGTGTAATTTACTGGTAAGTAAACTAAAAGCGTAACATCTTCTTGAAGTGATGCGCTATAAAATGAAATTTCCTCAATTCTCCCTATTGTTTGATTCATGTAGATCCCCCTAAATAAAAATTTACTGTAATGATTGTAAGGGCGACGCTTATAGTGAAAATGAAAGAACGATTCACTAATAGGTGCCTTAATTTCTATTTTACCATAATGGTACGAAGAATCTAAAAAATTAGTATTTAAGTTAGGAAAGAAAACGGATATAATGAAGTGGGATTTTTGACAGGTGAGAGGGGAGACAGAATTTGAAACAGGAAAGATCAATTGCACTACCGTTAGCCATTTCCATTATAGCTATTTCATTCGCAGCAGTTTTTGTAAAGATGTCCTCAGCACCATCTTCCATCTTAAGTATGTATCGTTTATGGATTATTGTACTTATTATGCTGCCTATCGTTTGGAAGAAGCGGGAAGAGTTCCAGAAGATTCAAATAAAAGATTGGGGATTTTTAATTGGATCTGGATTCTTTTTAGCGCTACATTTTCTTTTATGGTTTGAGTCTTTAAAGCATACAACAGTTGCTAGCTCGACAATTATTTTAGCACTTCAACCGATCGTGTCTTTAGTTGGAGGTTTTTTTCTATTTAAAGAAAGAACAACCTACTCAGCCATTGCAACGATGGGTATCGCTATATTAGGTGTAATGTGTATTGGTTGGGGAGATTTAGGTTTAAGTAAACAAGCAATTTATGGAGATATATTATCCTTTTTAAGTGTAATAGCGGTTGTCGGTTATTTATTTATCGGGCAAACGACAGTAAAGAAAGTCTCACACTGGATTTATAGCTTTACAGTTTTTGCATTCGCAGGTATTTTTATGGGGATTTATAATATCGTGCTGCAAGTGCCTTTTACAGGTTATACGAAGTGGGACTGGACCGTTTTTCTTTTACTTGCGATTGTACCGACAGTGTCACATGTCATTAATAATTGGTTATTAAACTACGTAAATGCAACAACAATTTCGATGAGTATTTTAGGAGAACCAGTTGGGGCGTCTATACTAGCATTTTTCTTACTGGGAGAAAAATTAAACGCAATGCAAATTATCGGCAGCACGCTCGTATTGTTTGGTGTATCTGTTTTCTTACTGCAGCAACAAAAAAGAACAGCAAAAAATGTGGTGAACGAGCCAGTGTATACACAGGATTTATAATGTTAGCGGAGAAAAGAGAAGTTAAGATACTTCTCTTTTTGTTTTGTAGAAATTTAGGTGAAGAAGGGGGGAGTGTAGTGGAATTTCCATCAAAAAAAGACGCATGGTTATATTCAATCTTTTTCATTATTTTAGGCGCCTGTTTTACTCCAATATTTGCAGGGAGAGAATATTTTCTTTTGTTTTTTACAATTCCATTGGCAATAGTATTTATTTGGAGTTGGTTTTCAACAAAATATATTGTCGGGGAAGAAACAATTACTATTAGATCAGGTCCCGTAAAAAAATGTATATTTATACGAGATATAAAACAAATTTCAAATACGAAAAACCCAATAGCAGCTCACGCATTATCATTCGATCGACTTGAAATTGTTTACGGCGTACATAAAACAGAGATTATTTCTCCTAAAGATAAAGAACAATTCATCAATCTCGTAAAAAGTAAAAATCCCCACATTGAAATAAAGTAAAAGAGTGGCTTCGTAGCCACTCTTTTACTTTGGGTTTGTCATATAAGGTTGTACATGAATGACGCATAGGTCACGAAATTTTCCTTCAGCAGTTGTAACAATTACGACTGCTCTTCCTGCACTTTTTCCAGTAATCGTTACCGTATCTCCTTTTGGATATATGGTAATGATGTCAGAATTCATATTTGTCCAAATAAGTTCTTTATTTGCTGCTTGCATTGGCAAAACGGAAGCTGATAAATCCGCACTTTGTCCAGTTTTTATTTTCAACTTATTTTTTTGCATATGAATACCGATAACGGAAATAACAGAAGGAGCAATTGAAATTTTGGGTGGATTAGGTTGAATGTTTAAACGAGAAGCAGAAGTATTTGTAATAGGTGAAAATTTTCTTATATGTTGTTGCTGGAAAGCTGCTAACATGTTGGAGTCCCCTTTCTGTATAAGTGCTAATACTAATACTATAAAGGAGTAGTGTTATGTTAAATTTAACGAAACATAAAGAATTTGTTAAATTTGAGAAGAAGATTGTCGAACTGTAAAAAAATCTCTGCTGTTACGATAACAGCAGAGATTTCTTTTTTATAGACTATCACTATGTTGTTTTTCGAAATTCTCAAATTGCTCTTCAACTTCTTTTGAAGGTTGTGTTAGTAAACTAACGATTACGATTGCTAGTAAACTAATTGTGAAACCAGGAATCATTTCATATAAGAAGTTTGTTAAGAATTTAAATTGAGTCCATATTATAACAGTAGCGGCACCAGAAATCATACCAGCAAGTGCGCCCCATTTCGTCATGCGTTTCCAATATAGACTTAATAAAATAGCTGGTCCAAATGAAGAACCAAATCCAGCCCAAGCGTATCCAACAAGAGCTAAAATCGTATCATTTTGTTTAAACGCTAATGCGCACCCAACTAATGCAATACCAAGAACAGCCATACGACCGACAAATACAAGCTCTTTATCAGAAGCAGAGCGTTTAAAGAAGGTACGATATAAGTCTTCTGTTACAGCACTTGAAGTAACGAGAAGTTGAGATGAAATTGTACTCATAATTGCAGCTAAAATCGCAGCTAATAAAAATCCAGTAATAAGTGGATGGAATAAAATTTTTCCAAGCTCAAGGAAAATTGTCTCTGGGTTAGATAATGTCAACTCTTGTTGTGAATAGTAGGCAATACCGATAAGACCAGTAAACATAGCTCCGACAACAGAGAAAATCATCCAGCTCATACCAATTCTTCGTGCGCTTTTCAGTTCTTTTACAGAAGAAATTGCCATAAAGCGTACGATAATATGAGGTTGTCCAACATAACCAAGGCCCCATGCGAATAAAGAAATCATTCCTAAAGTGGAGGCACCTTTAAAAATATCTAAACGTGTTGGATCTACAGAGCGAATTGTATCAAATGCAGGTCCAAGTCCGTTTGCATTCATAATTGTTACGATAGGAACAAGAATAAGAGCAACTACCATAATGATTCCTTGCACGAAGTCTGTCCAACTTACTGCTAAGAAACCACCAAATAATGTGTAAGCTACAACGACGCTTGCTACAATGAATAATCCAATATGATAGTTCATACCAAATGAATTTTCAAATAATACAGCGCCTGAAACTAACCCTGAAGCTACATAGAAAGTAAAGAAAATCATAATAACAAGTCCAGATACTAAGCGTAGCATGTGAGATTTGTCGTGGAAACGGTGTTCCAAAAATTCTGGGATAGTAATAGAGTTGTTTGCAATTTCAGAGTAGGTACGTAAGCGAGGAGCGACATATAGCCAGTTTGCGTATGCGCCTAGTGTTAGGCCAATTGCAATCCAACTACTACTTAATCCAACGCTAAACATTGCACCGGGTAAGCCCATTAAAAGCCAACCACTCATATCGGATGCTCCAGCACTTAATGCTGTTACTGCGGGGCCTAGTGTACGACCGCCAAGCATATAATCTGTTAAGTTGGATGTTCGTTTGTAGGCGAAATAGCCGATTACTAACATCCCGAGCATGTAAATAGAGATAGAAGTTAAAGTTAACATCTGCGTACTCATGTAGTTCCCCTTCCTTTTGTCATGTCTTTTGATGCATTTTGCATATTTATCCCGCATTAACGGGCAGTAAAACTCCCACAAGTTAAAATTGACTGGGCAAGGAAGTTAGGTGGGAGATCAACTGCCCGTAAATGCCCGATTGGTGAAGGCTAATAATCAATCGGGGATGAACAAAACCCCCACTGATTAAAGTTTCACTTTATAATCTATCATGATTATTCAGAAAAATCCATGCGCAAATACGAATTTTCTGAAATTTAAGCGTTTTTTGACAGTTCTTTACTTTTGGGATATATGACTTTCTAGCAAAAAACCTTAATTTTAATAGAGTATTTATTATATTTACATAAAAACACGTTGTTTTGTCAATATAATATTGAAAGAAGGGAAAAATATTTTTTTCGAAAAAAGTATTGACTTGTGAAAAAAGTTAAGTCTATAATGAGTGCAACTTAAAAAAATGCAAGCGTTGATGAAGAAGAGTACACATGATGAACATGTCAGAGAGCTGATGGTTGGTGCGAATCAGTATGGGATTGATGTGGAATGGGCTTCGGAGCTTCCAAACCGAAACGAAAGAAGTAGGCTTTGGCGACATGATCTCATCGATACAAGAGACACGTATTGTTTTTGATACGGTAAAGTGCGTTACATTCGTAACGAATTAAGGTGGCACCACGGGAGTACCCGTCCTTTCTATAGGATGAGTACCCCCTTTTTGTGTACAAAAAATTAAATATGTTAAATCGTTTAAGTAAGAAGAGTACGTATATTGGAGACGTTTTAGAGAGTCGGGGACTGGTGGGAGCCCGGTACGGTGCCATATACGGAATGGGCTTACGAGAGGTATGCTGAACAATTTTATTCGGTAGGCAACCCGGGTTCCGCCGTTACAAGGATAAGGTATATATTTTGTACCTGAATAAAGCGGGATGCTTTTGCGTCCAACATGAGGTGGTACCACGGTAAATTTATCGTCCTCTACATATTTCGATATGTAGGGGACTTTTTTATTTTTCAGAGTGAGGTGAAAGGCATGATGACAAAAGAGGAATTTATGAAGCAAAAAGAACAAGGAAAAACATTTTTAGTAATCGCTGAAGAAGAAGGAGATAGCATTACGCCAATTTCTTTATATAGACGTATGACAGGGAAGAAGAAGTTTTTATTAGAGAGCTCACAGCTTCATCAAGATAAAGGGCGCTATTCTTACTTAGGTTGTAATCCGTATGGAGAAGTGAAAAGCATTGGTATGGAAGTCGAACGAACGACACATGGGCAAACAGAAAAGTTGCAAGGTAACGTACTGCAAGTGTTAGAAGGGGTAATTGCATCATCGCAAGTAGAGAGCCCATTCCCATTTTGCGGAGGAGCAGTTGGTTATATAGGGTATGACGTCATTCGGCAGTATGAAAACATTGGAGCAGATTTACACGATCCATTAAATATTCCAGAAGTACACCTTTTACTATATCGTGAGTTTATCGTTTACGATCATTTACGCCAAAAGTTGTCGTTTGTATATGTATGCGGGCAAGATGATTCAGCAGATTATGAAGAAGTATACGAAAGGTTGCAAGTATACAAAGAAGAAGTGCTAAAAGGAGAAGAAGCGGAAGTAAAGGAAATACAATCAACATTATCATTCACTTCTTCTATAACGGAAAAAGAGTTTTGCATGATGGTAGAAACGGCGAAAGAGCATATACGAGCAGGGGACATATTCCAAGTCGTACTATCTCAGCGTTTGCAAAGCGAGTGTAAAGGTGATCCTTTCGCTTTATACCGCAAGCTTCGCATTGCGAATCCATCACCATATATGTTTTATATCGATTTTCAAGATTATGTTGTACTCGGTTCTTCACCAGAAAGCTTGTTATCAGTTAGAGACGATAAAGTGATGACAAATCCAATTGCGGGTACGAGACCGAGAGGGAAAACAAAGCAGGAAGATGCGGAAATTGAAAAAGAACTGTTAGAAAACGAGAAAGAACGAGCAGAGCATATGATGCTTGTGGATCTTGGACGAAACGATATTGGCAGAGTGAGTGAAATTGGATCTGTGACGATAGATAAATATATGAAAGTAGAAAAATATTCTCACGTCATGCACATTGTATCTGAAGTTTACGGAACATTGCGAAAACGAATGAGCGGATTTGACGCATTAGCGTATTGTTTACCGGCGGGGACGGTTTCGGGAGCTCCGAAAATTAGAGCGATGGAAATTATCAATACGTTAGAGCATGAAAAAAGAAATGTATATGCCGGAGCTGTTGGATATATTTCATTCTCAGGAAATCTTGATATGGCGCTCGCCATTCGAACGATGGTTGTAAAAGATGAAAAAGCATATGTTCAGGCAGGAGCAGGTATCGTCTACGATTCAGATCCGGTAGCTGAATATGAAGAAACGTTAAATAAAGCGAGGGCGCTTTTGGAGGTAATGAAATGATTGTACTCATCGATAATTACGATTCGTTCACATATAACTTGTACCAACTGTTAGGCGAATACGAAGAAGAAATTGTAGTCGTAAGAAATGATCAAATAACGATAGAACAGTTAGAAGAGATGAATCCAAAAGGAATTGTGCTTTCACCAGGACCAGGAAAACCAGAAGATGCTGGTATTTGTATCGAAGTTATTCGTCATTTCTATAAGAACGTTCCCATATTAGGGATTTGTCTCGGCCATCAGGCAATTATATCGGCATTTGGAGGAGAAATTGTAAGAGCGGAGCACATTAAACACGGAAAAACATCGCGTGTGAAACATAACGGAACGTCAATCTTTTCGTACGTGACGCAGCCACTAACAGCGATGCGCTACCATTCACTTGTTGCAGAGCAAGCGAGTTTACCACAATGTTTTGATGTGTTAGCAAATGCTATGGATGATGGAGAAATAATGGCGGTTCGTCATAATTATTATCCGCTTTTCGGGTTACAGTTTCATCCAGAATCAATCGCAACAGAAGAAGGCGGAAAGTTAATACGTGCTTTTTTAGGAGAAGTAAAAGAGGAGGAGAGAGTATGAATACCTATCTTCGTAAATTAGTGGAGGGACAACATTTAACAGAAGAAGAAATGTATGAAGCGGGACTTCTTTTATTAAGTGACAACATATTGGAAAGTGAAGTAGCAGCTTTCTTAGTATTACTGAAAGCGAAAGGTGAAACAGCAGAAGAAATATATGGCCTCGTTCGTGCTCTTCGTGAAAAAGCATTGCCGTTTTCAAACCATATAGAAGGCGCGATGGACAATTGCGGAACAGGTGGTGACGGTGCCCAAACGTTCAATGTAAGTACAACATCGGCATTCGTACTAGCAGGAGCAGGTGTAAAGGTGGCAAAGCATGGTAATCGTGCTGTTTCTAGTAAAACAGGAAGTGCGGATTTATTAGAAGAACTCGGTGTAAATATTAGCAGTACGCCAAGCGAAATTGATTATTTACTAGAGCATGTCGGTATCGCTTTCTTATTCGCACCAGCGATGCACCCAGCATTAAGGCGCATTATGAAAATAAGAAAAGAATTAAATGTGCCGACAATCTTTAACTTAATTGGGCCTTTAACGAATCCTGTTAACTTAGAAACACAATTTGTCGGTATTTATAAACGAGATATGTTATTACCAGTTGCGCAAGTATTACAGAAGTTAGGGCGGACACAAGCGCTTGTCGTAAATGGAAGTGGTTTTTTAGATGAAGCATCATTACAGGGAGAAAATCACGTAGCCCTTTTAAAAGATAATGAAATAGTAGAAATGAGTATCGATCCGGAAAAGTATGGTTTCTCAAAAGTGAAAAATGAAGAAATTAGAGGCGGGAATTCAATAGAAAATGCAAAGATTACGCTCGGCGTATTAAATGGAGAAAAGAGTGTTTACCGCGATACCGTTTTATTAAATGCAGGGCTCGCTCTTTTCGCAAACGGAAAAGCGGAAACGATTGAAGAGGGAATTAAACTAGCGACACATAGCATTGACTCTGGAAAAGCATTAGCCAAACTAAACTTATTAATTACAGCAAGCAACGAAAAATTAGAAAGGGTGAAGTAAGGTGGGGACGATTTTAGACAAAATTGTAGAGCAGAAGAAAAAAGAAGTTGCGGAGTTATATGAAACATATACACCAGGGAATGAAAAAAGAAAAACATACTCACTCGTAAAAGCTTTAGAGCAATTTACTGTCATTGCAGAAGTAAAGCGAGCATCACCATCAAAAGGAGATATTAATGTACACGTTGATGTACGAAAACAAGTGAAAACTTATGAAGAATGCGGTGCAGGAGCAGTTTCGGTTTTAACAGACGGTCAATTTTTTAAAGGATCGTTTCACGATTTACAAACTGCAAGAGCAGAAAGTAACATTCCGCTTTTATGCAAAGATTTTATAATCGATAAAATCCAAATTGATAGGGCGTATGAAGCTGGTGCAGATCTTATTTTATTAATCGTAGCGGCGTTAACGAAAGAAAAGTTAAAAGAGCTTTATAGCTACGTACTAGAAAAAGGATTAGAAGCGATCGTTGAAGTTCATGATGAACAGGAATTAGAAATTGCAATCCAATTAAATCCGCACGTTATCGGTATTAACAACCGTAATTTAAAAACATTCGAAGTCGATTTAAGCCAAACAGAAAAACTTGGAAAACGATTAAACGAGGAGAAATTACTTTGGATTAGTGAAAGCGGGATTCATTCAAAAGAAGATATTATTCGTGTCAAACGAGCTGGAGCGAAAGGTGTATTAGTTGGAGAAGCACTCATGACATCATCTTCTATTCGTACCTTTTTTGAAGATTGTAAGGTGAACATATGAAAGTGAAAATTTGCGGCATCACTGATGTTGAAACGGCAAACCGTGCTTGTGAATACGGAGTTGATGCACTCGGATTTGTTTTTGCAGAAAGTAAGCGGAAAATCACTCCAAGGCTAGCGAAAGAAATCATTCAGGAGATTCCAGCAAACGTATTAAAAATCGGTGTTTTCGTAAATGAATCAGTAGAAGAGATCCAGAAAATTGCAGATGAATGCGGGTTAACGCATGTGCAACTACATGGGGATGAAGATAATCATCAAATTAAAAGATTGAATATTCCGTCTATAAAAGCGCTAGGAGTAACTTCAGAGGCTGATATGAAAAACGCTCAAACATATGAAACGGATTATATATTGTTTGATAGCCCGAAAGAAAAGTTTCGCGGAGGAAATGGAAAGAAATTTTCATGGGCACTACTTGAGCATATGCCAAAAGAGTTGCGAGAGAAAACGATATTAGCTGGTGGATTAAACGCTCTTAATATAGAAGAAGCGATTCGAACTATTCAGCCGTATATGGTCGATGTAAGTAGCGGAGTGGAGACAGAAGGAAAGAAAGATTTAAAGAAAATAAAACAATTTATTAAAAAAGCGAAGGAGTGTTCCAAATGAACTACGCATATCCAGATGAAAAAGGCCACTACGGTATATACGGAGGACGATACGTTCCAGAAACGTTAATGCAATCTGTATTAGAACTAGAAGAAGCATATAAAGAATCGATGCAAGATGAAGCGTTTCAAAAGGAATTAAATCATTATTTAACAACGTACGTCGGAAGAGAAACACCGCTTTATTTCGCTGAAAATATGACGAAGTATTGCGGCGGTGCAAAGATTTATTTAAAACGTGAAGATTTGAACCATACAGGAGCTCATAAAATTAACAATACAATTGGTCAGGCACTTCTTGCAGTACGAATGGGCAAGAAAAAAGTTGTCGCTGAAACAGGGGCTGGACAACACGGAGTGGCAACCGCTACTGTATGTGCCCTACTTGGATTAGAATGCGTCATCTTTATGGGGGAAGAAGATGTGAGACGTCAAAAATTAAATGTGTTTCGAATGGAATTACTCGGAGCGAAAGTAGAAAGTGTAGCGGCAGGTAGCGGAACATTAAAAGATGCGGTAAACGAGGCGCTTCGTTACTGGGTTTCACATGTGCATGATACGCACTACATTATGGGATCTGTTCTCGGGCCACATCCATTCCCACAAATTGTCCGTGATTTCCAAAGTGTAATTGGGAAAGAAACGAAAAAACAATATGAGGCGTTAGAAGGAAAGTTACCAGAAGCAGTCGTTGCTTGTATTGGCGGTGGTAGTAATGCGATGGGCATGTTTTATCCGTTCGTACACGATGAAGAAGTCGCTCTTTACGGCGTAGAAGCAGCAGGGAAAGGCGTTCATACAGAACAGCACGCAGCGACTTTAACGAAAGGAAGCGTTGGTGTTTTACACGGATCGATGATGTACCTTCTGCAAAATGAAGAAGGACAAATTCAAGAAGCACACTCTATTTCAGCAGGACTTGATTACCCAGGTGTTGGGCCAGAACATAGCTTGCTAAAAGATATTGGCCGCGTTTCTTATCATTCCATTACTGATGATGAAGCGTTAGAAGCATTTCAATTATTAACGAAAAAAGAAGGGATTATTCCGGCTTTAGAAAGCTCGCATGCTGTCGCATATGCATTAAAATTAGCGCCGCAAATGAAGAAGGACGAAGGGCTTGTCATTTGTTTATCTGGCCGCGGTGATAAGGATGTAGAGAGTATAAAACGTTATATGGAAGAGGTGTAAAAAATGGGAGTAGAAAAAATTAAAGCAGTATTTGAAAATGGTAAAAAAGCATTTATTCCGTACGTAATGGGCGGAGATGGTGGACTTGAAAAGTTAAAAGAAAGAATTCGTTTTCTAGACGAAGCAGGAGCAAGCATCGTTGAAATTGGTATTCCATTTTCAGATCCAGTCGCAGATGGTCCAACGATTCAAAGAGCAGGGAAACGAGCGCTAGATAGCGGCGTAACAGTAAAAGGCATTTTTCAAGCGTTAGCAGAAGTAAGGAAAGAAGTGCAAATTCCATTTGTACTCATGACATATGTAAATCCAGTACTCGCATTCGGAAAAGAACAATTCATTGAGAGATGCTTAGAGGCAGGTGTGGACGGTATTATCGTTCCAGACTTACCGTATGAAGAACAAAATATTATTGCCCCGTTACTTCGAGAGGCAAACATTGCGCTAATTCCACTCGTTACAGTAACGAGCCCAATTGAGCGAATCGAAAAAATTACGAGTGAATCAGAAGGATTCGTTTACGCAGTTACAGTAGCAGGTGTAACGGGAGTGCGTCAAAACTTTAAAGAGGAAATTCATAGTTACTTAGAAAAAGTAAAATCACATACGCATTTACCGGTAGTGGCAGGGTTCGGTATTTCAACAAAGGAACATGTAGAAGAAATGATTACAATATGTGACGGAGTTGTCGTTGGAAGTAAAGTTATTGAGCTGTTAGAAAATGAAAAACGAGAAGAAATATGTGAATTAATACAGGCAACAAAACAAAAAGAAGAGGCGTAAGTCTCTTCTTTTTGTTTTGCGTAATAAATGTTAAAATATACAGAAAATACATATAATTTAGAGGGTGAGAAAGCATGCTAAGACGTAAACTACTATATCTTCTTTTAACTGTACCACTGTACGCTTGGCTTATTAGCATGACGAAAATAGAGTTGATGGCTCTATTTGTAGGGTATGTATTCATCTTTTCCAACTTAAATCGGATTCAAGAGCAATCTATTTTAGAAGTATGTATATTTTCAATTAGTATAGAACTATTTAGTATCGTTTCGATTGTATTATTAAATGAATTATTTCAATGGATTTATTCATTTTCATTAATGAAACTTGGGAATATTGTACTGCAAGCGATATGTGCTTACATTGTGTTTGTTGTGTTAGGAAAAATAATCGGACAGCAGACGGTTTTTGAGGATAATAGAAAATGGGAGTGAATCAAAAAGGAGCCAAACGGCTTCTTTTTGATTCTGTTGTAAAAACAATTGAAAAATATTACATCTGTTATATAATAGTTAAAAATTGTATTTTTAACGAAATGAGATGATAACATGGCCATATTGTTGGCACTTATCCCAATTATGATGATTTTCATTTGTTTATTTTTATTTAAACAAACGTCATTAAGGTCCTCATTAATTTCTTATGCGGTGTCTGTTGGAATCGTTTTACTCTCGCCAACGTTTCAATTAAGGATAAGTGAAACTGTGCATGCAACGATTAAAGGTTGGTTAATTTGTTTTATTGTCGGGTATGTTTTATTTTTCGGTATTTTTTTATTTCACCTCATGAACAAAATGGGGTACATCGATCAAGTAGCGCGTTTTTTAGAAGAAGTGACGCAAGATCGTTTATTACAAATGCTTCTTATGTGCTTTGGTATTTGCCCACTAATTGAATCGGTAAGTGGATTCGGAATTGGCTTCATGGTTGCAGCTCCTATCTTTCTTTCATTAGGCTATAAACCGTTTCAAGCTGTACTACTTTCATTTATTGGTTTACTAGCTAGTTCATGGGGCGCAATGGCAACTGGTACGATTATCGGTTCGCAGCTTATAAATATGCCGCTCACAACTCTTGGTACAAATACAGCATTATTAAGCATACCGATTTTCGCATACTTTATCATCCTTTCTTTATACGTTGTCGGTGGCTTTCAGGCAGTTATAGAAAAGTGGAAGGAAGGGATAGGATTCTTTCTATTATTTTCTCTCGGAATCTATCTTTCTAACGCATACGTAAGTGTTGAACTAGCAGGTATATTAAGTTCTATCGTTACCATTACATTTGGCTTTCTTATCATTAAACTAAAAGGGAAAAATGAGCAAACCTTTATAACAGAACATGCTGCGGCAACGGAGAGAGAAGTATCCATTATAAAAATTATTAGCCCTTATATCTTCTTAACAGTTTGTATTTTACTTTCTCGCCTCGTTCCACCATTACATGATTTGTTCAGATCATATGCAGTCCTTGATTTAAAATCATATTCTTACAAATTAGAAATGCTATATTCACCAGGTTTTTGGCTCGGCATGACTTGTTTATTTACAATTATTTTCTTCCGCATTCCATCTCATATTATGAAACAATCACTCTTGCAAACGATAAAACAATGGATTCCTTTTGCGATTACGACGACGATGTTTATCGCCATTTCAGAACTAATGGGTGCATCTGGTATGCATTCATTACTCGCAAAAACAGCTGGTGAAACATTTGGTACCTTTTTCGTTTTCGTTGCTCCGTTCATCGGTGGTATCGGTGGTTTTTTAACAGGTAGTAACGCAGGATCAAATGCGATGTTTATAAAACTACAAATGCAAACAGCACAAAACGTAGCACTCCCGTGGCAATACGTCACAACACTTCAAAACACCGCATCGTCAGTGGCGACAATCGCTTGTCCATCACGCATTACACTAGGTGCTTATTTATGTAATATCCCGTATCGTGAAAATGAACTATTAAAGAAGACGACGTTAATGATCTTTGGTGCGGTGTTACTTGTAGTGGTGGAGGTTATTTTTTGGTATATGTTGAGAAAATAAGAAATCCTCCTGAAAAAGGAGGATTTTCTTTTTATATGGATAATGCCTTAAGTATGAAAAGCTTCTACTAAATGAATAGGAGATGAAATGTATGCCCCTAAAAAACTACGGTGTGTTAAAAGGTACAGTTATACAATCAAAGATTGGAAAAGGGAAAACACCTCATTATCAAGTTCATTTACAAGGCGAAGCAGGAGTAGATTATCGTATTGCAATTAACGTGAAATCGCAAAGTTATCCGTCGGAAGTTTTATATTTTGCGAGTAACAATATTAGGTCAGAGGCGATTCATATTTTACCGACATTACCATTCGGTTTTACAGAAATAAAAAACAATGAACCGAAAGTAGCTTTAGATTATGTAAGAGGAAATCTATTTGACTCAAATCAAATGATCCCTTTACCACCTGAAAAAGCAGGAGCTGATAATGATTTAAATGAAAAAATTGAGCGGTATATAAAGCGAGCGATAGAAGAAAGTACGATTATTTACGCGTTCGGTGAAAGATGGGGGCCAGAAGAAAATACACCCGATTCTTACTTTCATTTTGAACCAGGAAACGGTATACATGATATTCATATGAATCAAGGAAATGTAGAAAAATGGCAAGGTGATGATGGTATATGGCAAGACGGAGGAATACTCATTCATTTTGAAAAGGAAGAAGAATGGATCGGTATCTTTCTTGCATTCCAGTCGCAGTCATGGTGTACGGATGAAGAAGGGCATGCTCGTGTTCCGGTTGAGAATTGTAATTATAAGAAAAATAATTGATGAAAAGAGCTCGTTCGACATGAACGAGCTCTTTTCGTTTCGAAAAAGAAGTAAATGGAAAAATCACACGTTACTTCTACGATGGTGACAGTATTAATCCGTTATACGAGACAGATGGTAGTGGAAACGTACTTCGTCAATATGTATACTCAATGGCCGGCGTTCGTCTAGCAATGAAAGCACAAGGACAAACGTTATTCTATCACTACAACCCAAGTGGTGACGTAGTAGCGATGACAGACCCAAATGGACAAGTTGTCGTAAACTATGAATATGATGCATGGGGGAACGTATTAAAGAGTGACGCAAAAGGTATCGCAGCAGAGAATCCATTTGGATACGCGGGATACATGTATGATAAAGAAATTGTTATGTATGGTGATCGCTATTGAAGGCATAGAAACTGTTCATGAATTATTAATAGTGGTATTTTTCATAATGATTGAAAATGATAACTTATAAAAGGTTTTTGATAGGATCAGAATTCATGGTCACTACTTTTTACTCTTTATAAGTCCTTTCTAATCCTTTGTCACATGTATGATTTATTAAGTGATTTTTACACATTGTGTAGTATTTGCATATGGTTACTTTTAATATAAGGGATATAGGGGTAGTCTGTAAATGATTTACGAGGAATTGTAGGAATATTTTCGTAATTACAAATGAAAGTGTTTCTACATGTAAAGTCTATCTTGTTTTTTTTATTCTTATCCTTTAATTTATGTAAGGGGATTGAACGGATGTTCTGTTTTTAATGGATAATAAAAAAGAATGGTAAGATAGTTTGGGAGTTTACTATATTATTCTAGACTTGTCTGTTTTCCACCCTGAAAGTCACAATTTTATGGATGCAGGAGGCTACATATATATGGGTACGAGGCAGAAAATTTTGATGCAAGCGATGATGCTTGTAGTCATGGTTATGATGAGTGTGGTGTTTAGTAAAGAAGTTGGTGCAGAATCAGAAAACAAGAGTGATTGGATCGATAGTGTTCATGTAACGCCAAGTGAGGTTTCTTTTGGTAATGAAATGAAAGTGAAAGTTACCGTCAAGGTTAATAATCCAAATGGCATAGGTTCTGATATAAGCATCAAGTATATCCTTCCTTATTTAGATGAAGAGGAAGAAGAAGTTTATGAGTATGTCAATTTAAAATATAATTCGGAAACAGATTTGTATGAAGGTGTATTAAATACTTATTTTGATTTTGAGCAGGTTGGAACTTGGGAAATTGATATGATCCATTCAGGAGTTTTGGGCTTAATAGCATATAACTCTAACGTTCATGAGCCACGAGATAGCTCAGAGAGAGAAAGCATGGAAGAACTGAGCAGTGGTAACATTACGTTATTGGAGCCAGTAGTTGGTTGGAATTATTTCAAGGAATATGGAGAAACACAAGGACACTGGTATTATTTTGATGAGAAAAAATTGGAATTTGTGACAGGTTGGTTTAAGGAAAATGGAAAACAATACTACTTGAATGACAACGGAATGATGGTAACAGGTTGGGTACTAGTAGATGGCAAGTGGTATTACTTGAAAGAAAACGGATCTATGGTGACAGGTTGGACGTTAGTAAATGGTGAGTGGTATTACTTAAGTGCAGATGGAGCAATGAAAACAGGTTGGACGCTAGTAGATGGCAAGTGGTATTACCTGAAAGAAAGTGGCTCCATGATGAAAGGATGGGCGTTAGTAAACGGTCATTGGTATTACTTAAATGCAGAAGGCTCCATGGCGACAGATTGGATATTAGTAAATAATACATGGTACTATCTAAACGCTAGTGGTTCTATGGTGACCGGTTGGTTACAAAAAGATCGAAATTGGTATTACTTACACTCTAATGGTGCAATGGCAGTAGGAAAACATTTCATTGATGGTAAATGGTATGGTTTTAAAGAAAACGGTGAAATGATGTCTGACTGGAAGAATGGAAAAACAGGATGGAGAATAGAAAACGGTAAACTGTATTATTTAAACCAGAAAGGTGTAAAAGTAACTGGGTGGCTACAAGATAGTGGAAAATGGTACTACTTTAATACAAAAGGTGAAGCGGTAATAGGTTCGGTGTTCAATAATGGTAAGGGCTATTATTTGCAAAATGATGCTTCGATGGCAATAGGGTGGATTTCTCTTGAGGGTGAAAAGTATTATTTTGATGAAAATGGAGTAAGGGCAGCAGGTTGGAAAGAGATAGATGGTAAGTGGTATTCTTTCTTCCCACCTACTGGAAAAATGAGCAAAAATACGTGGGTTGATAGCAAATACTGGGTAGATGCAAACGGTGTATGGACAAAGACAAGATAACTGAATAGTAGATAAAAAATACAAACCTCATTAAAAAGGTTTGTATTTTTTATGAGAACTAACAGGAATGGGAAAAATATATAATAAAGTAAAGAAGGGATTTTGTATGGGGCATGATCTGGGTGAAGAGGATGCCTCTGTAACGCAGAATGGGTATACGTATGGTGATAATAATCCAGTGATGCTGACAAATCCAGATGGACAGGCACCTTGGCTTATTCCTGTAGCGATAAGTGGCTATAGTGCTTATAAAGGATACAAAGGCAAATCACGTGTTAATTGATTAAGAAAGTCTTATAAGCAAATACGTCATACATTAAATAAAAAACGTTAGAAAAGGATGAAAAGCTACATGAATAGTATTAATATACAGTCTATATTAGATGATTTATGGGGCGCTACCATTTTAGAGACACATATAGATTTGTTAAATGATAATATTAAATTTACATTGCAGGTAATTGATAACGGAGTGATAAAAGATTATAAATTAGTATTGATATAAGTGTCATCGTTTTATTATGTTAAAGATGATGAAAAGCGTAGATTTGCATTTTATGATAGAGAAAAAGTAGATTATTTAGAATTAACAACGATTTATTATGAAGATCCAAATCTGAGTGAAGTTAAATTGAGTTTACAAAATGAGAAAGAATGGAGTAGCAAATATTCCACAGGAGTAAATATTATAATAGAGATTTGGGATTCTATTTTGTTAGTTGAAGCAAAACAATTTTCTCTTAATGGTAAAGTGATTAATCTTAAAATGTAGTTGTTTTTTAGTATAGTTATTTCGTTCGGAGCTGGGTATCGTTTAGGGGCAAAAAATTACAAGCTTGCCAACACACCTCCGTCCAATAAAAAGCACTTAAAACAGGGAATGCAAAAAGCTGGAACAAAACTAGAATTAAAAACAATGTGATTTAACATTTTCTTTGAGCAATTAGAGTGTAGTATATAAATTTATAATGGAGAGTAAGCATCAAATTTATTAATAATAAGAGGGTTTTGCAGCACCCTCTTATTAAAAAAGAAGAAGATGTACAATAAAAACTAACGAGCTGACTTTACAAATCAACTTTTTCCAATCCTTCTATGAACATGTTCCTTTATAAATTCCCCCTAAAAACTCAATATTAATAATTCGAATATTATACTATTAAATATCTGCAATGTTATAGTTGTTTTTTTCGTCTTCCTTGTTACAATAGTAGTTAGATAACTATTAAACTAAAAAATTAATAAAAGGAGTACTAGGAAGAAATGTTTAAAAAAGCTGCAGCAATTGTCTTAACATCTAGTATAATTTCTATTCCTATAACAGGTTTAGCTGAAACTGTAACAACTTCTAATACAGCAACTGTAAATGTAAATGCTGTAAAACAATCTGGATGGGTTCAACAAAATGGGAAATGGTATTACTTCAATCCAGATGGCACTATAAAAAAAGGATGGCTTCTTGATAATAATAAATGGTATTACTTAAATTCAAGCGGCATTATGCAAACTGGCTGGCTGTTTGATCAAGGGGTTTGGTATTATTTAAACGCTAGTGGAGCAATGCAAACTGGCTGGCTATTAGATCAAGGAGTTTGGTATTATTTAAATTCTAATGGTTCTATGAAAACGGGTTGGTTATTAGATCAAGGAGTTTGGTATTATTTAAACGCTAGCGGAGCAATGCAAACGGGTTGGCTATTAAATCAAGGAGTTTGGTATTATTTAAATTCTAATGGTTCTATGAAAACTGGCTGGCTTCTTGATAATAATAAGTGGTATTACTTAAATTCAAGTGGCGGAATGAAAATTGGTTGGCTACAAGATGGAAACAACCGTTATTACCTCCAAAATGATGGATCAATGAAAATCGGATGGCTGCAAGTGAATAATACGTGGTATTATTTAAACGCTAGTGGAGCAATGCAAACGAGTTGGTCATTTATAGATGGAAGTTGGTACTATTTACAAAATAATGGTGCAATGAAGACGGACTGGCTACAAGATGGCGATACATGGTATTATTTGCAATCCAACGGTATGATGCAAACTGGAACTGCTTCAATCAATGGAACGACGTACCATTTCGACAAGAGCGGTGCTTGGACTCCTGAAAATAACATCACTGCTACCACATATTTAGATCTTGATTTAACGTACGCTTCAAATGTGACTGGTGCAGAAATTGATGCTAATATTAAAAAATATCATCCAGACAGCCCATTAATTGGACATGGGAATGACTTTGTTGAAGCTCAAGCTAAACATGGTGTCAATGCTCTTTATTTAGCTGCACACGCTATTTTAGAATCGGGATATGGTAAATCTGAAATTGCATATCGTAAACATAACCTATTTGGGTTACGTGCTTACGATGCTGATCCATTTAAGTATGCGAAATATTTACCAACTTTCGGTGATAGTATTTCTTATAACGCAAACTACGTAAGAGAAAAGTACTTAGAAGCAAACGGATCATACTTTAACGGACCAACATTAAAAGGCATGAATGTCATGTATTCAACAGATCAAGAGTGGTCTGCTAAAATCGTAAAAATAATGGAACGTATTAAACCTTTCCAGAAAAAAGATTATGTATATGCGAAAAAATTACCTAAAAATCCAAACTCTTTAAATGTCGACGCCCTATCAAGTGATATTCCATATAAAACATACTCACAAGGAATGACAAAAACTGTTAAACTAGCTACTTCCTATTACGTTGTACCATATCCATTTGATGGTACAATTAAAAGTCAGTCAGTTACGAAAAATGATCAAGGTACATTAGCAACGGGTACACCTGTATTTATTTATCGTGAAGATCCAAACGGATGGATTGAATTCTCACTCACAATGAATGGAAATAAATATTGGGTATTAAAAGCTGGATTAAATATGTAAATAAAATACCCCTTTTAGAAAAAGCTAAAAGGGGTATTTTATATGTTTTAAATTATTAATAGGTTTGATGAGGTTAAAGTTGCTGTGCGCAAATATATGCACCTGTATAACTATCAAAGATTTCAAAAGAAATTAAATAACCTGAGTCCATATAAATATAGAACTCAGGTTGCTTAGTTGCGCTTTTTTAATACGGGGGCATTTCACAATGAACGCCCTCCTCTTATTTTATAAAACCCAAAACTAACAAGTGTAGAAATACAAGAGAACAGCAGTGCCACACTAGAAAATGCAATGAGATACATATTATATTTCATTACTTTCCCAATGAGTTGGTTACTGTCGTACTGAAAAAGTTCTGCTATTATATTAAATAAAAACAATACGATAAACATGACGATGACACCGTCAATGGATCCTTTAATGTCTGGTTTACTTAAAGCGATATGTGCAGAAATACAAATAGCGATAAATAAAAATAACCAAAAGGAAGGGTTCAATAAATTGTTTATTGTAAATAAGCTTTTCAATAATACGAACGTCGACAAGAGCATGTTTTGAACCATTTTTAAAGTAATAGAAGTAGATGCAATCGTCTTTTCGAGAGTTGTATTAAATAAAAAATATGACTCTGGTACGAAATAGCGCATGAAAAGGATTAATGCAGTAATACCAGAAATAATAGGGCCAATTCCAATGAAGAAATTCCCAATTCGTTGATATACACTTTTTTGATTGTATTGATGTTGTACGTAACCTAACGCACCTTGGCTCGTATCTGTTGGGAAGAACTGCGTTGCTACAATTTTATGACGAAATAGTACGCACATAATGGCATGTCCAAGTTCATGAATAGGAACACCAATCCACGCAGTCAAAAGAAATCCTTTTCTTCCGAAAGCCCTCGACCAATACATTCGTGTGAGAGATTCTAAATAACCTAATAGAAATCCGATTACAATGATGACTCCAATTAAAGAAAATAACTGGATCACGCTTGTAAGGAGTATTTGAAAAATTGAGTTTACAAATTCCATTGCCTTTCATCCAATCTGTTTAAAGTTTCACTTTAGTTGCTCTGTTTCATAATAGCATTATTTTTCTAGATTACTAGTCTATATATTTTCTTTCAAAAGCAGGATTTCATAATCTGTTTCTTGTAGTCATGTTTTATGTCCAAAGTCATATATTGAACTTGTAACATCTTATAAGATATATGCTTAAGGAGGGATGAGAGCGTGAAATGTCCAGCATGTCATACAGAAAATGCAGTAGAAGCAAAGTTTTGCGGGAATTGTGGACATTCGTTAACCGAAGAAGTAGTAGCAAGTGGTGTCCAAGAAGAAAATCAGCAATCATCGCATGCAGAGCAAGCGAAGGAAACTCGTCCAAATGAAACGGTAGAGCAAGCAAAGCGGTTTACGAGTGGCTATTTTCGGTTTTTTAAACAGGCATTTCAAGCACCGACAGCGATTATGCAAAGTGGCAATGTCGAAGTGCGAAATGGAATTGTCAGTCTTGTTCTTATTTGTTTTTTAGGAGCATGTATTTTTTATAGAATGATGAGTGCTGGTGCAGCTGTTACGAGAACGCTAGTGCCAGAAGTATATACTCCTACATTTTTTGGAGAATCTGTAACGGTATTTTTCTTTTTATTAATTTTAACTTTGTTTGTTGGATTCATTATTTTTATAAGTGGTAAGATGATGAAATCCTCTTTTTCGTTTCTTGAAGTATTTGGCATATGGGGAACGATAGCAACGCCGGTTATTGCTATATTAGTTCTTACTTTTCTTTTTAGTTTCTTATTAATCTTTTTCTTACCGATATTATTATCGTTAGCTACAACTTATATAGGGATTAGTATAATTGTAGCCATATTAAAATTAGATAATGGCGGATTAGATCTTGTTTACACACTTCTTATCGCAAATGTTTTCATTGGAATCGTAACATTTATTGTACTTTGGTCTTACATTAGCACTGTAATTCAAGCCTTTACACAGGGGTTAACTGGCTTCTAATGCAAAGGTGGTTGAATGGATGAATGTATGTACAAAGTGTGGAACGCAGTTTGTAGATGGTGTGCAATTTTGTCAAAACTGCGGTACCAAGAGAGAAATTCCAGTAGTGAAGAAGAAAATGGGGAGCGGTACAAAAATTGGCATTACATTTTTAGCACTACTTGTTATAGCGATTGTTGGATTGTATTTGTATGGATCATCGTATTATACGCAGGTGGCACAAGTAGACCGGATGATTACGATTTTACAAGAGAGAGATGGAGAAAAATTAGCTGAGATTATTACAACAGATGACCCATCGGTTATTGTAACGAGAGAGAGTTTCAAGCCTCTATTTTCATATATAAAAGAAAATCCGTCTTACGTGAATGAATTGAAACAATATTTAAAGCAAGGTGAAAAGCAAGGGGACGGAATTGAAAGAGCGGATTTTTCTTTAACGAAAGACGGGAAACATTACTTTATATTTGATCGATATAAATTGAAGGCAAGGACGTATTATACGACTTTGCTTTCAAATGAAAAAGGTGCATCTTTAAAAATGAACGGAAAAGAAATCGATAAGACAGAAGACAAAAATTTTCAGAAGCAATATGGACCATTTCTTCCAGGAGCTCAAGTGTTTCAAGTGGAATATAAAAATGACTATGTAAAACTATCACGCGAGGAAAAAGTTGTACTTATGAAACAAAGTCAAAATAATGTAACGATAGATTTAACGTTGCAAGGGCAATATATTACAGTTCAAACGAACGCGCCTGGTGCGACATTATATGTGAATCAAAAGCCAGTTACCGCATTGACCGGAGAAGAAATTACGTGGGGTCCCGTAGCAACTGATGGAAGTGCGACGATTTATTTAGAACGCAATGGAGAAAGCGGAAGGGAAACAACAAAAGTAGAAACGGTAACAGCACTTTCGGCTTATAACCTTCCATTCGAAAAGAAAAGCGTAGAAAAAACAGTCGTTTACAATGTTACTCCGCCACCTACGACTGGGTATGTATACAATGGTTTTATCTTCCCTGATAGTGATATTCGAAAATTAACGAATGCAGATTTAACGTATGTAACGAAAGAACAGTTGAAAATTGCTAGAAACGAAATATACGCAAGACATGGAAATATATTTCAAACGAAAGATATGCAAGCGTATTTTTCAAAACAGTCTTGGTACAGAGAAAATCCGTATTTTACAGGAAAGCTAACGGATATTGAAGCTTATAATGTTGAATTGATTAAATCAAGAGAATAGCGTTCGTGAAAAAGGTACAGTGTGTATTACTGTACCTTTTCTATGATTATTTAGCTGGACCAGGATCTCTTGAGAAAAAGATGTGAAAGAGAAATGTGACTTTACTTGCTTTTCCTGATGTACTAGCCTGTACGGCGGATAAAGAACTAGGTGATAAAGCTACTTCAGAATAGGGTGCTACGACTGTTTTGAGATTATGATCTGAATCTCCTGATGTAGTAACCGTTATTGTATCTGCAGATAAGTTAATAACTTTAATAGTACCACTTGGAAATATAGATTTACCAGCATGTGATGCTGAAGCGAAGCGAGTGCCTTTCCAAATATCTTGTGCGTAGGTATCGTTGTCAGATAACCAAGCACGAGCGCTGTATATGGTTGCGTTAATGGAAAATTCTTGGTCAAGTGGCGTGGCGGCTTTCGGTTCTTGCGGTTCATCTGGAGTTTGAGCGAGAAGGCCAGGGCACATGTATGTTTCACCTACTTTCAATAGTTACTGTTATAGCATATTAACCATGTTGGTTATAAGACACGACAGTTACCTATTCAGGCATAGGTTTGTGCACTAAATTTGTAGATGAAATATTATTTCTTTACAATGGGAATAGGTGTTATTTCTGTAAAATATGGAAATTGTAAAGAGTAGGTAAAAAAGAAGGAGTGGTAAAGTGAACTATGTCATTATTGGCGGAGATGCTGCTGGGATGAGTGCAGCTATGCAAATTGTAAGAAACGATGAAACTGCAAACGTTGTGACGTTAGAAAAAGGTGAAATCTATTCATACGCTCAGTGCGGATTACCGTATGTCATTAGTGGTGCTATTGCTTCGACGGAAAAATTAATTGCGCGTAACGTGAAGACGTTTCGTGATAAGTACGGAATTGATGCGAAAGTGCGACATGAAGTAACGAAAGTAGATACGGAAAAGAAAATTGTGTACGCAAAGCATACGGAGACGAAAGATGTTTTTGAATTTACGTATGACCGTTTATTAATTGCGACGGGAGTGCGTCCTGTTATGCCAGAATGGGAAGGACGAGAGTTACAAGGCATTCATCTTTTAAAAACAATTCCAGATACTGAGCGTATATTAAAAACGCTAGAAACGAACAAAGTTGAAGACGTAACAATTATTGGCGGCGGTGCGATTGGACTGGAGATGGCAGAAACATTCGTTGAACTCGGTAAAAAAGTGAGGATGATTGAGCGAAATGATCATATCGGTACGATTTATGATGCAGATATGGCGGAATATATACATAAAGAAGCGGATAAACATCATATTGAAATTGTAACGAATGAAAATGTAAAAGCGTTTAGAGGAAAAGAGCGAGTAGAGGAGATTGAAACGGATAAAGGTACGTATAAAGCAGATCTTGTTTTAGTATCTGTCGGAGTAAAGCCAAATACTGATTTTCTTGAAGGAACCAATATACGTACAAATCATAAAGGGGCAATTGAAGTAAATGCATATATGCAAACGAATGTGCAAGACGTATATGCTGCTGGTGATTGCGCGACACATTATCACGTTATAAAAGAAATTCAGGATCATATTCCAATTGGAACGACTGCCAATAAACAAGGACGACTTGCTGGACTCAATATGGTTGATAAACGAAGATCATTTAAAGGTACGTTAGGTACAGGCATTATTAAATTTATGGATTTGACACTCGCGAGAACAGGCTTAAATGAAAAAGAAGCGAAAGGGCTCAATATCCGGTATAAAACAGTTAAAGTAGATTCAACAAATATGGCGGGCTATTATCCAAATGCGAAACCACTTTACTTAAAATTACTATATCGCTCCGATACGAAGCAATTGTTGGGTGGACAAGTAATTGGGGAAGAAGGTGTAGATAAGCGTATTGATGTGATTGCAATGGCGCTTTTCAATAAAATGAGCATTCACGATTTAGAAGACGTCGACTTAAGTTACGCACCACCATATAACAGCGTTTGGGATCCAATTCAGCAAGCAGCAAGGAGAGCGGAGTAGCACTTTTAAAGTGCTACTTTTTTTGTAAAGGGAAGTAATCTTTTTTATTGAATAATAAAGAGGGGGATTTATAAAAATGGTTGTAGCACTTCAAAGAGTTCAAGAATCAGAAAAAGAAATATTACGTAATTTGTACGCATTATATCTTCATGACCTTTCCAAATTCACCACTAATATAACGATTGGAGTAAATGGTTTTTTTGGAATATAAAGATTTACACTTGTTTTGGAAAAATGACGGAATCACTCCATATTTTATAAAAATTGATAATAGTATTGTAGGATTTTTATTATTATTATTAGAACGTCCATTTTTGAAGAAAGAAAACGATTTTTGTATGAATGACATTTTCATATTGAATCAATATAGGGGAAAAGGAATCGGTAAACAAGTTATTGAAAATTTACTAGAAGAGAAACGAGGACAGTATTTCGTTATCGAACTTCTAAAAAATGTACCGGCAGTTTCGTTTTGGAAGAAAGTATATAGAGAGTTAAACATTGAATTTGATGAACGAAAACAAATGATTGATGATGAAGAATGCCTCGTTCAAACGTTTAAAATATAATGAAATAAGTGTTCCTCGTATATTACTTTGAAATTTAGCTTTATCCCGCTATTTGTGGGAGTCGGGTTGCTCGTAAACGCCCGATTGGTGAGGGCTGATAATCAGTGGGGGATGAACAGCCCTCCTACTGATTAAAGTTTCACTTTATTTTGAATATAAGGTTCACCCTTGAAAACAAAGTACGTATCGCTTATATTGTCATATAGTATTTGTTTTTTAACAAAGCAATGAACGAACCAGGGGGCGCAGTATGGCAATTAACATGAAAACAATCGAGGAATGGATTGCGGAATCAAACGCAAGACAGGAAGAAGATTTTGGACACGTTGTTGAAGAGATGAAAGAAGTATGTGTCGGACTTGATAATGCGACATTAATTTATACGAAAAATGTATTTTGCTTCGGTAAGAAAGTAGAAGTATTGTTTTTCTTCCAAGACCATGTCGTTATCGGACAAGAAAAAGACGAATATGTTGAGATTGAAAAATTAAAGTATGATGCCATTACAAATAGTAATTTAAAAACAAATGACAAAAATACAACGTTAGAATTAAAGTTTGCTAACGGACAAACTATCAATTTAGATAGTTTAAATGATAACTATGGTACGAAAAATTGGTTATTTGCAAGACAAATTAAGAGTATCTTTAAAGTAATCTAGTAAAAAAGCAGACTCTTAAGGGTCTGCTTTTTTACTTATTTCCGATTACACAGATACAACCTCTTTCTTCATAACATTTCACACTTTTAAATCCCGTCTTATAAAAAAGGTTTATTAATTCTTCCGTCGTTTTAAATTTCTTCATATGATATTGAATTTTGAAAGTTTCAGCCACTAATAAAAAGGATCCGTTCGGTTGTAAGACGCGAAGCACTTCTTTTATATCGTGTTCAACATCGGGCCAAAAATAATGAGTTTGAAAGGCGGTAATGAGATCGAAGAAGTTCGTATTGTAAGGAATAGAGGAGACGTTAGCTTGATGAATGATTACTTTCCCTGTTTTTACATCTTTCATATTTGCTTTTTTTGAGTTTTCAACAGCTTGATCGGAGTAATCAATCCCGTATATTTTCCCAAATGTAGTTCTTTTTGAAAGAGTGTGTATTGTTTTGCCTCCGCCACAGCCGATATCTAATATAACTGCCTCTGTCTTTATATGCACTTTTTGCAACGCCCACTTTGTTAATTTCGTATGTGCAGCGTTCATAATACAAAGCATGGAAGAACCAATTGTTCCACGAGGATTTTTTGCTTGCTGAATTAATTGTTGTAAAATGCTCAAATCAGACTCTCCTTTTATGTAAGAATATATACTTATTTCGCTTTTTATAAATTAAGTCCTTTAAAAAAGCACGCCGGTGGACGGCGTGCTTTTAATTATGCAAAGAACCTTTTAACCAATTCCGCACTCGATACGCCCCAACAGGAATTTGAATAAGTGATGTTTCATTTCCACCATCAATCCCGTACAATTGATCACAAGAATTTGTATCAAAACTTAGTAACGGATGACCACCCATCCCCATAGCGGTCGCAGCGAAAACGAGTTTATGAACGAGTATACCAGCTTCCATTTGGTGAATGCGATATCCTCTATAGCCTAATGCACGTGTGTAGTAATCCTTCTTTCCAACTACATGTAAGCAAAGTGGTACTTGAAAAAGGTTTACGTTATCCATCGTCATACTAGACTGAAGGGGGTAACGAAGGTCTCCATACCGAATTGGGTGTATGGAATGTGTTTTACTGTTATAAGCATAAGCCCCGTTTTCAATAGTTTTTACGTTATAAAAACATCCATATAAGGAGACGCGTGCATTTTCATTTATATACTTGCCATCAAGGTCGTTGTAATAGGGGAAGGAGAGACTCGCTTCTTGTAGTAAAGTAGCGAGCTCAGCTGCATCCCATTTCGTTAAAGTAAAGTCATCGTTAGGGGAGTACCGTTCTTTACAAAGTTGTAAGAAATTATACGATAAACGCTCTACTTTCGGTAGCTGTACAGTGTGCGCATGATGTTGATAGTACTCTTCATGAGCTAGTGTTTGGAAGTGTTCTGTCGATTCAATCATAGATGCTTCATTTATTTTTGTTATCATTGGATATCCTTCCACATGTTTGGAACGAATGAAATGCTCATGTGCTAAAGGTGGAATTTGCTGCAATAAGTCATGAGAAGTAACGGTTTTATTTTTACGATAATCATCGTGGAACCAATCTATATTCGGTTCTGTACTTAAAGGAATAACAGCATACACACTTTCTTCTCCTTCGGTCAGTCCGAGTAAATGATTGATTGCACGGTCTAGAAATTGAAAGTATATGCCATTTTTGTAACCGAACTGTTTCGCACATTCGAGTAATTGACCGATGAGAACGCCGCTATCTAATCCTTGCAGACGATACGAAAAGTTATTGTATTTAAAAAAGTTTTTCCAAAACATAGTGGATACAAATGCAGCACCAAAGCAAGAATGTATGTTACAGCGATTGCCGAGTGTGTCTATAAGATAAGAATCAAAATTTCCTTCGCGAAGTAAGATAAGTCGGTGATGCGCAGCGTCATAATGGTAAATGCCGTCTGGATAATGATTCAATTTTAAATATATATACAATTCATTCGGATATAAAGCACCACCTGAAGGGATAGACCTCCGGAATAAATTTCTTTCGCTATTGAGCTGACATAATTGGGTTATACCAAATGAATACAAAAGGTAAGCACCAATCTCATCCAAAGTAGGTGTAGTAGAAGAGTTTGGCAAAGATATTGGGATTTCTGAAGAGAGAGGGATGACAGGTACATTTCGATATAACTTATAAGGAAGCGGTGCGTCTTCCCAGTCCACCTCATGATTCGGCATAATTTCATCAATAGTGAAATGGAGATGATATAAAAAAGTATCTAGCTGCATGAAATCCCCCCTTTACTATGGAAATGGATGAGGATGTGGATTTAATTGTTCGTTTGTTAAAGGCTCAGCCCTATATCCAAGTGTCATCGGTACGGTGTACACTCTATCCAGTCCGGTAACACGAGTGAGATGGTGACCGAACGTCATCGGTAGCATGCCTGGGATCATGACTTTTACACAATGTAATCCGTTCTGCTCTATAAGGGGGACGGTTTGATCTACAACGATTACTTCGAGCCCAGATTGATGCAAACGATTTAAAAGTTGATGAAGATCAGATGTCAAATCCATATCAAACGATTGTAATGCATTCATTTCTTGGAACGATTGCACCGGAGCATCGTCACGTAAAAGGAAATGAAGACGTTCTTCCGTTTCTTTTAATCCGTACAGCATACTATGGTCTTCCATTTTATTAACGAGATAAGGATCTTGTAAGCATTTTTCGTAGTACTCTCTTTTTTGCTCGAGCTCATCATCTGCTATTAGTAACATGCCTGCTATTTCGTGAATTGCACTTTTTATAGCTCGAATAGGATCTAAATGAGAGCCCCCTGCACAAACAACGTTCATTCCATTTGCACGCGTATTTTTCGCAATTACCCATAAACTCGGGATGCCATGTTCCATCGTCGCGTTAAAAACGTGTAATTCATACCCGGTAATCGTGCGTAACCGCTGAATCATTAATTGTAATTCCGTATCGTTTGCTGAGCTAAGATCAAGGCGGGGAAGAGGTAATTCAGCATACCAAGTGAGCAAGAAGGCATCACGCTCTACAATTTCTAAAATGCCGTGAAAAATTGCTTCTTCTAAACTACCACCAATTGCACAACCATTGGATGTTTCATACACGAAAGCATCCCGATGACCGAGGCTATAATAAGCGATTGATTCTGGAACTAAAAGTGGCTTGTTTTGTGATAAAGAATAGCCCCATACCCAGTTTTGTTCATAGTCAGGATCAAACGGCTTAAACGGAAAACTATCACGATTATAATGTTCATTTGTATGTACACCGAGTGTGAGGGGATTCAGTGTATGATCCTCTAAATCATGAAAACTACCATGCACATTTGTCTTTTTTCCTCGAGGTGACATACCACAATATCGTTCTAAACCTTCTAAAATAGCAGTTGCTTCACTCAGTGCAAATGAATGGGTTCGACCTGCAACACCTTCATTCCCAAACATTAACGGCATGTTTATAATGACGTCAGCGAATGGTAATAAAGAATGCTGCATTTTTCCATTCAACATACCAACCCGGTAATCTAAATAGTCTCTCGTTAAAAATGTATTTAGTTCATGAATAGAACGACAGCGATACGTTTCAGCACTTGTTTTTAAGCTCGGTTGTAAAGAAATCTGTGCCGCATCCGCAGTATCAGTAGGTAAATTACTACATATAGGACAGAGAGGATCTGGAAGAAAAGAATGCCGCGTACATTGCAGTGTTTGTAAGTTTAGTAAAATGAGTTCATTTTCTAAAGAAGAATGTCCGTGAGCTAATATTTTCTCCGTTTCAGCATGAATGAGCTGGCACATTTGCAGAATGCCATTTTGGGTGGCGCGTACATCACGCCTCGTTACGTGCTCTGATTTCAATGCATATTTCCGCTGTAATTCCCACATTTCTTGTTGATCAAATCCGGCGATAAAGCGTCGTCCATCGGCACAATGGGTGCATCCCGTTGCAAGAGGATGAATATAAGGTCCGATAACACCTTCACCAAATGAAGTAAACGCACGTAGCCACGGAATATGATTGGAACGAAAAACAAGCTCAGCATCATGATGAATAGTAGAAGGAGAGCCGTCATGTAATACGAGAGCGAGGTTGATATTTTCAGGGAGTTCGTCTGTAATTGTATGTTGGCGAATGATGGAATATTGTTTGCGTAATTGATCATGTACATAGTCTGCAAGTAGGCCATCTCCTATAAGCAATATATGTTGAGTCATAGACCGTCCTCCTTTGCAATTAATACCCCGTACACACCATCTAAATTTTCTTTCAAAAATGATTCAATCGCTAAATCAAACACGAATGGATAAAAATTATGTTCTCCTAAATGCTGCAAGGCAAGCTGTAAAGATTGCACATCTGGAATTTCTTCGTCCGCTTGTATTTCTATTCGAAAAGAATCAGTGTCATATAAAATAATAGATGATTCAGGCAAAACAGTAGCTCTGTATGGAGTTTCTTCATTTTGAATGTGAAGAAGAGATAGTTGTAGTGCGTTACGTAACGCTAACGTCATATTAATACTGGATGCGCCATACCATCTATCATTTACACCGACCCAAACGACTGGAAAACTAAGAATCTCTTCACTCATTGCTATTTTAGGTGCTTCATGAATTGTAGAGAGAGCATCGTAATAAAACTTACAATGTGTATCATGAATTTCAGCTAGGTCGATCGTTGTAATTTCTTCTAGCATATGTGATTGCCGCTCATATAGTTTATTGTTTAAATGTTGTTGTAGTGCCCGGTATACACCTTCTGTCATCGTTTCCCCAGCACCAATACCGATATCGTTATGTTCAGGAATAAGGCGATGAATGATTTCAGCTACATATGTTTCAATTCCTGTTAAACCAGCTTCACGGCGAGCTTCATTATGAGTCAAACCAGCGCAAGTCATAAGAGGCAGGAGGGAAGCGGGACCATCGGATAGTGGTGTAGCTACTTGAATATTGCATTGTGATAACGGTAGTTGATATGAATTTTGTTCATCCCACACATGGAATATACCAGCTTCTTTAGAAGTTAATGAGTCGAAAAAACGGAACAATTCAGTTGAAGTATGTTGGTTGGACCGCTGCGCAAGTTTTTCGGTAAGATTTTCTATTGTATCAATTGTAAAACTTTCATCAGTTGCGAGAGGATGTTTTATAAAAGGATGCCATGTCCCTTCGAGTGTTTCACAGTTTAATAAAAAGAATTGTGGCTCTTTTTCTCGATATGAATCATCAGCGACGTGTTTAAATAATTCAAAAACAATTATATTTGCTAACATTGCGCCAGTAATTGGTGAAAAAGGAGCTGATGCATTTTCATTTTGCAAAGTAGTTTCATGTAGCCGATGCCAAGCTGATTCCCAGCATTCTTCACGATCAGCTGTTACGACAGGACCAGCCAAACCGAATGTTGATAAACAAATGGCGGGTATGAAGTTCTTTCCTACTTCCTTGCAAATCGTGTGAACTGTTCTTAAGCCTTCAATGTCTCCATTTTGAGAAACGTATAAAATCCAGTCAAAGGGTTCGAACACTTCATGCAGGGGGCGGTCAATTGTAGTATCTATTTCTTGAACAAGTACATTGTCATCAACTTCATATGCACGTTCTACTAGTTCATGAATTCGGTCGTAATTTGTTTCCATATAATCTGTGACAAGGTAATGAAATGTAGGTAATCCGGATTCTAGTAAAGAAGAAACTAAGGAAGTAAGCATATCCCCAGAACCAAGTATAAGGACATTTGCTGCGCGGTACGTCTGGAATTTTAAAGCACCTGAATGAGAATCAGCTTCTAGAAATTCAATTTGCGAAGCATACCTATCGAGTAATGCACTGTTTAATTCATGAGGTGCATCTTGACTTACATCACGAACAAAACCATTTTCATATAAAATCTCTCCAATTTCAAATACACGATGTTGATAGGGGAGAGGAAGACCATCGGTTACTTCTGCTAAAGAATGATCACCATTAAACATAGGCATTAATTTTTCAATCCAGTTATAAATTCCATCACCGTCCATGCGGAATGAACTGGCGTTATTTCGAAAATAGACACCCCCGTTTGAGTCGGGAAGGAAGAAAGTATCCTTATTTGCTTTAAGCTTTGCATGAGCTGGAAGGTTATTCATTTTAATCCTCCTTACGTTTTAAGCATACATTATTAGCTTATGTCATGAAATTTGTCCCGTATGAACGCAATAAAAAAAGGCTGTAGAATGATTTATTCTACAGCCTCTAATAGACTATTAGTCTATCAACCTTCTAATAATAATGATTTTGGATCTTCAAGCATATCTTTAACAGCAACAAGGAAGCTAACTGCTTCTTTACCATCAACAATACGGTGATCGTAAGATAGTGCAAGGTACATCATCGGACGATTTTCCATACGTTCTGCATCAATTGCAACGGGTCTTACTTGGATTTTGTGCATTCCTAAAATACCTACTTGTGGGCTGTTTAGGATTGGTGTTGACATTAGAGAACCGAATACACCACCGTTTGTAATTGTAAATGTACCACCTTGTAGCTCTTTTAATGAAAGTTTATTATCACGTGCTTTCATACCTAAATTACGAATTTCGCTTTCGATTTCAGCGAAGTTTAATTGGTTAGCATCGCGTACAACTGGAACAACTAATCCATCTGGAGCTGCTACTGCAATACCGATATCATAGAATTTTTTAATGATAAGCTCGTCGCCTTGAATTTCAGCATTTAATAATGGGAATTGTTTTAATGCTGCAACAACTGCTTTTGTGAAGAATGACATAAAGCCAAGACGTACATCATGTTTTTTCTCGAAAGCATCTTTACGCTCTTTACGTAATTCCATGATTGCACTCATATCAACTTCGTTAAATGTTGTTAACATTGCAGATGTTTGTTGTACTTCTACAAGACGTTTTGCAATTGTTTGACGGCGGCGGGACATTTTTACGCGCTCAACTGGTTTTTCAAATTCCGTTTTTGCAACTGGAGCAGGAGCTGGACTTTTTGGAGCAGCTGGTGCTTCTTTTGGTGCTGCAGCATGAGCTTGTACATCATGTGGTCTCACACGTCCAAGTGGATCTGTGCTACGTACGTCGTTTAAGTCGATTCCTAATTCACGAGCCATTTTTCTAGCAGCTGGTGATGCGATAGGACGGTTCGTATTTGGTAAACCTTGTAGAGCCGTAGCTTGTTCAGCAGTTGGAGCAGCAGCTTTCGGTGCTTCAGCTGTTTCTTGTTTTGGTTGCTCAGCCACTGGTGCAGGTGTACTTACTGCCACTGGTGCGCCATTTGCATCTAAAATTGCGATAGTTGCGCCAACTTCAACTGTATCCCCAGGCTCGCCTAGTAACTTTGATACAATACCTGAATCTTCTGCAATGATTTCTACATTGACTTTATCAGTTTCAAGCTCAACAACGCTGCCACCTTTCTCAACTTTGTCACCTACGTTGATAAGCCATTGTGAAATAGTTCCTTCTGTAATAGATTCTGCAAGCTCAGGTACTTTAATTTCGATCATTTTAAATGTCCTCCCCTTATTTGCCTAACGGTGTGTTTTGTCTTCTTTAATCTTCGGTAATCTCCATTTGTTAGCTCGACTTGGGCAGAATATCTGCCCAAGTCGAGCCGGGAAAAATTCATTGTTACTTTTAGTTGCTATAAACTTCAATTTCTTGTTTATCTTGACGGAAGTTATACTTCACATCTAAAGCGTGCGCCACAATTAGTTCTTGCTCAGCTTTGTGAGCGAACGGATCGCCACCAGATGGGCTAGAACGATCTGGGCGTCCAATGTAACCTGTTTTCACTGTATCTCCAGCTAGTTCGAACAGAATTGGAGCCATGTAATGCCATGCACCCATATTACGAGGTTCTTCTTGAACCCAAATAATTTCTTCTAAGTTTTTAAAGCGTTTCATAATAGATTGAACTTTTTCAGCAGGGAATGGATACAACTGTTCAATGCGAACGACATGAACTTCATCTAAGTTGTATTCATGTTTACCAGACTCGATTTCCGCTGCTAAGTCAATCGCCATTTTACCTGTACTTAAAACAAGACGTTTAACTTTATTTGGTTTCATGCCAAGGTTTTCTTGTTCTAAAGCAGGTTGGAAACGTCCTTCGCTTAACTGACTAGCAGTTGAAAGCGTAAGTGGGTGACGTAATAAACTCTTCGGCGTCATAAGTACTAAAGGTCGAACAGCTTCTGTTCCTAAAATAGATGCTTGACGACGCAAGATATGGAAGTACTGTGCTGCGCTCGTTAAGTTTGCAACTGTCCAGTTGTTTTCAGCAGCTAACTGTAAGAAACGCTCTGGACGTGCACTAGAATGCTCTGGTCCTTGACCTTCATAACCGTGTGGTAATAGAAGAACTAAACCAGATTTTTGACCCCATTTTGCTCTTCCAGCTGAAACGTATTGATCAAATAATGCTTGCGCAGTATTTGAGAAGTCACCATATTGCGCTTCCCACATAACAAGAGTTTCTGGAGCAAATACGTTATAACCATACTCGTAACCAACAACAGCAGCTTCTGATAACGGACTGTTATGAACAGAGAATGAAGCGTTAATGTTTGGTAAGCGATGTAATGGTGAATATGTTTCATTTGTATCAGTATCGTGTAATACGATGTGACGATGCGCGAATGTACCACGCTGTGAGTCTTGACCAGTTAAACGAATTGGTGTACCTTCTTGTAAAATAGAAGCGAATGCTAATGACTCAGCAAGTGCCCATTCAATTTTACCGTTCTCTTCAAGAGCATCTTTACGGCGTTCAAGAATTTTCTTCACCTTCGGATATACGTTAAAGCCTTCTGGCCAAGATAATAGACCTTCATTCATTGCACGAAGTGAGTCAAGTTCAACACCAGTATCAATTGGCTGAATGCCTTTTGCAACAACATCTGGTACTTTAACGTGAATTGTTGCATCGCTCGTATCAGCTGGTGGTACTTGTGCATAATCAGATTTTAATTGTTCTTGTATAAATTGAGTAATTGTTTCAACCTCATCTGCATTTAGAACACCAGCAGCTTGTAATTGATCTGCATAAATTGCTCTTACAGTTGGGTGATTTTTAATTTTTTTGTACACTTGTGGTTGCGTAACTGCTGGGTCATCCATTTCGTTATGACCGTAGCGACGGTAACCAATTAAATCGATTAAGAAGTCTTTTTTGAACAACGTACGATATTGAATAGCCAGGTTAGCAGCAGCAAGACAAGCTTCTGGATCATCAGCGTTCACGTGAACAATCGGAATATCAAAACCTTTTGCAAGGTCGCTTGAATATTTCGTAGAACGAGAATCATAGCTATCAGTCGTAAAACCAACTGCATTGTTTGCGATAACATGAATTGTTCCGCCCGTTTGATACGCGTTCAATCTGCTTAAGTTTAGTGTCTCAGATACAATACCTTGACCAGGGAATGCAGCGTCACCATGAACTAAAACTACGAATGATTTAGAAGTATCTTGTTCTGGAAGACCAGACTTTTTACGATTCTCTTGAGCTGCACGTGCGAAACCTTCCACAACAGGGTTAACGAACTCAAGGTGACTCGGGTTATTCGCTAATGTAACGCGAGTGCTAACTTCTTCATTCCCAACGACTTGTTCTCTACCTAAATGGTATTTCACGTCGCCAGTCCATCCAGCATTTGCCACTGCGCCTTCTATTTTTGCATGTTTGAATTCAGCAAACATGTGAGTATATGGTTTTTCTAATACGTGAGCAAGTACGCTTAGACGCCCGCGGTGAGCCATACCAATCATGACATCTTCAACGCCGCCTTTAGCACCTTCAAGGACAATTTCATCTAGAACAGGTACAAGCATATCAACGCCCTCGATAGAGAAACGCTTTTGCCCAACGAATGTTTTATGCAAGAATTGCTCGAAACCTTCAACAGCTGTTAAACGTTTTAAAAGAGCAGTACGTTTTTTATTTGATAATGGTTGACGCAATGAATTTGATTCCACCATTTGATGCAACCACGCGCGTTCTTCACTATCTTGTATATGTGAGAATTCATAAGCTAAAGATTTTGTATAAACGTCTTTTAATCTATGAATTACATCAAGTGCAGTGTGAATACCCTCTGGTGCATCTTGCCATACTGTTTTAGCTGGAATCGCTTTCAAGTCAGCATCGCTCAATTCGTTCATTGCTTTCTCAAGAAGAGATTGTCCGTTTGCAGCATCTTCCATCGGGTTGATGTGAGCCAACGTATGCCCGAAAGAACGAATCTGTTCAACAAGTTGAACGACTTTAAGAATTTTTTCAATGTTACCTGTGTTTTGAGGAGAAAAATGTGTTGCTGTGTTGTCCCCTGTTACGACATCATCTTGAAACGAAGGAGCTCCAAAAATTTCAAAAAGCTCTTGTAATTCCGGATCAACAGAACCTGCTCCAGTTACGTAAAGATCATACTGTTCAATAACATAACCAAGGTTCGGACCATGGAACTTGGCCCAAGGGTTTGTCGTTGTATTCTTCCTCGTCATTTGTTTAAACCTCCCAATGCATATAATCCTTTTCCTATACAAAAGGTGCATTTTGCTCTTTTTCAATAATTGATGAACTAATAATTAATGTAAATGTTGTCTTTACTCTTATGTTATTACAATAATTTACATAATACCAAACACTATTACTTATCTGTTTTGTAAAAAAACATTCACAATAACTTATCACCCAAGTTAATCTTTCATGTTATAAAGTAATTTTACAGAAAAATGGAGTGGATATATTTGGTATACCTACACTAACAACTATAATTGTTGCATTTACATATAGGTATAATAGTTAGAATGTTTCGATAAAATAAAGTTCGAATTATGTATATTGAAATAATAAGCGCTTTCATTGATATTATACAACAATATAACGGAATATAGTATAAAAAATAAAAGATTATGAATTTAGAGTAAACTTTATTTCGGTAGTGTTAAATATTGAAAGGAAAACGAAGGATTTCTACAAAAAAAGTGGCTAAACATAAAAAATGCTTCATAAACCGTTAGTTTCTATTAATATGCCGAAAAATACCGTAAAACAAATAACGCATTTCATCTAATAAAGCGGCAAATGAAATATTTTAAAAGGATAAAACAAATATGGAGATATTAAATTTTTATAAAAATGGAGAAGGGATATAGTAACGGATATATACATTGTTCCATGTTGCATTACAAAATAGACGTGCTGAAATTGAAAAAGTTTCTTCTATAATAAAGTGAAACTTTAATCAGTGTGGGGTTTGTCCATCCACCACTGATTATTAGCCTTCACCAATCGGGCAGTTATTTCCCACCTAAATTCCTCGTATTCACTGAATTTTGAGGTGGGAGTCTTACTGCCTGTTAATGCGGGATAAATAGCGTGAAACAAACTGAAATATATGTAATGGAAACTTGACGTAAAGTTTACTTTACATATATACTCGATATAAGGGAGGAGGGAGAAATTTCCTTGGAAAATAAAATGGTCGAATATCGAAAAAAATTTGGACTATCTCAAGAAAAATTGGCTGAGAAACTTGGAGTTTCCAGACAAACCATCATTTCAATTGAAAAAGGGAAATATGATCCATCACTTCCATTAGCATTTGAAATAGCGAAAACATTTCAAACAACGATAGAACATGTATTTATTTATGAAGGAAAAGAAGAGGGGGAGAAAGGATGAATGATTCACAAAAGTATTTTGTTATTATGGGAATTATCTTTTTAATTATGAGTGGATTTATGATACTAGCAGGTATAATGACACATTCAGCACCACCAAGTCCTACTTATACGTTACTAGCAATGATGATTATGTGATTCTGCTTAAGTTACTTACACCCGCAATTTAAAGAAAAAGATGAGCGAATGAAACTCATTCGTTATAAAGGGATGTTCTTCAGTTTTTTTGCATTAACAGCGTATTATCTCCTTTTCTCTATCGGCTTAAATTTAAAAGTAATGACACTATCTGCGGTTGAACTATTACATATACTTATGGCACTTACAATGAGTACCGTCTTTATCTCATTTGTTGTTTTGGCAAAAAGATATTAAGATGGAAGAGAGAAAGGAAGATTAACATATGCAAATGATGTATGCTTTTGGTATGGGGATCGTTTTATTTTTAGCGGTGTTCCTATTCATTCGTAAAGACGTTCAAGGCGGGACGTTAACGAAACGAGGATTTTATAAAATGATTGGCTGTTTAGTTGTTATGTTTATAGCGATCATCGTAATGATTGTATTAATTACTCAATCATTATAAATTTTAAAAATGAAACCTTACTTTTTGTAAGGTTTTTCTTTTTGTATAAAAACCTAAAAATTACCACAAAAACCATTTACTACATGGAAGCTATATTGTATAATCCAATAAAATAATAGAAAAGGAGAATAGTATATGAATAAAAAAGCTATCTTCTTTTTATTAACAAGTCTACTACTTGTAGCTAGTATTACTTATATAATATGTAACACACGAGAACAAGTACCACCTATATTAGTATGGGAGGACCAAGAATACTACGTTACGGATGAACCTGCTCAAGCAGAAGAAGTCGGGCAAAGGCTCGGAGAAGTGACAAAGAAAATTGAAGCAAGTAAAGCACCTACTAAAAATAGTGAATCTAATACATTACAAGAAAAAACAGAAGTATTCACAATGATTGAAGAAAAAAAAGATGATCAATCGCCTTTAATCATAAAGGAACCTTATGGTGATGAATATAGAATAGTAAGGCCGATGTTAAAGCAAGTACTATAATAGAAAAGGAGACTCATATGCAGACAATAGCTTCATATCCGTGGTCGTTAAGAAAAATATTTGTCTTTTTCCTTTGCTTTATTCTGCCTCCTATCGGTTTCATTTATATTTTGATGAATAGAGAAGCACTACAAAAGGGAGATTTCATTTTATATGTATTATTTGCTGCTATTAATATATCGCTTTGGTTATCATTGATGATTTTTGATAGGAGTATGTG
Organism: Bacillus sp. FSL M7-1020; assembly: GCF_038050415.1. NCBI lineage: Bacteria > Bacillati > Bacillota > Bacilli > Caryophanales > Bacillaceae > Bacillus > Bacillus sp. FSL M7-1020. Next base: position 1,052,229 of record NZ_JBBOTW010000001.1, read on the forward strand.
GATGGTAGCGGGGCATGATGTGCTTAGCGTAATTGTTATTATTGTTTCGAATATGAATAAGGGATAACCCAGCAATTTTAAAGTTGCTGGGTTTTATTTTGATATTTATAATGAAATAACAAATCTTTAATAGAGAGTAGTGGCATTATGAGATGGAGAGCAGGAACGTTTGAAAAAATAGAAACAAACCATGCATCTATTGAACAAATTATAAATACATATAAGAAACAAAACTTAAATGGTGGAGCGGTTATAAGCTGTTTTAAAGTACATAACGAAAACTTTTTCAAAGAAATACCACATGGAGAAGATGGACACGAGCACTTTTTCAGAAGAATCTGCAACTCTTTAGATATAATCAATAACTTAGAAGAATTAAAAATACATACATCAGATAAATATAAGTTTCGTTTTAAAGAGCATCAGGCAGTCATGCTTGATGGTAGCATTGCCGCTCAAATTTTGTGGGGCGGAGCGTATGAAGCATTTCAAGAACGGCCGGTTGCTGCGAAGCAATTAGCGATTAATGTATGCCAATATATGTTCCAAGATCGATACGAAGATATTAAAGTGTTTGAAAGTGACCACCCTTGGACAGATTGGTTTTACGATGTTGTATGGGATGCTACTTGGATGGTATTAGATAGTAAGGAGCATAAAATGTGGTTAATTTGTGCTACGGATACGGATTAAAAGATAAAGAGTCTTGTAGAAATGCTACAAGGCTCTTTATCTTTTGGGAAAGAATAGAAAATAAATCGTATAAATGTTATACTAAAAAATGTTTGTAATGTAAGTTTTATACTGTTGTATAGTGATGGCTTACTAGAAAAGAAAAGGTAAGGTAAGAGGAGAATGAACGTGAAAAAGGTAAAGAAATTATTGCTACTAATGATGGTAATAGGGTTAACAGTTGGTGTTTTAGCAGGATGTGCAAACCCGAAAGATACTGCTGAAGAATTTTTAACAGCAATACAAAAAGGGGATGTAGAGAAGGCTCGTACATTCGTTGAAAGTGACAAGGAATTTAATAAACTAAATGAAAAAACAGATGATGCTGAAGCAAAAGAAATGCTAAGCGCAATTACGAAAAACTTTAAATTTGAAAAACTAGAAGAAGTATCAAAAACAGATGATAAAGCAGAAGTGAAAGTGAAAATTACATCTGCTGATCTATCTGTTGCCGTAACGAAAGCAATGGGAGAAGTTATGCCAATGGCCTTCGCTAGTGCCTTTAGCGAAGATAAAGAGCAATCTGAAAAAGCAATCGAAAAAACAATGACATCAGCTATCATTAAACATTTATCAGATAAAGATGCAATAATGGCAACACGCGAAGTTACATTGAACTTAAAGAAAAACAAAGATGGTGACTATAAAATCGTTGCTGATGATAACTTGAAAGAAGTATTGTTTGCGAATGCTAAAGCTTTGGAGAAGATGTTTGGTGGGAAGTGATTGACTTACATAAAAAAGAGACATCATATCACGTAGTAGGGTGATATGGTGTCTTTTTTTATGACCATGGAGAGGTTTGAACTCACGATATCCATTCTAAAAATTTTATATCATGTTTTTATAAATATATAACATAAAGCTAGTTGTAACAGGGAAGATACTGTATTCGATGTTTTCTTAGGCAGATCCTGTAACGTAGAAAAGTGAAATTTCTAGACCAGATTTTAATTAGTTTTCTTTCAGTTTTAATGAGGAGATGTACGAAGATGTTGTGACTATGCCTGCTGAATACTATTAATTGTGAAGTTAAATAAGACAACAATTTATTAGAGGAAGATTAGTTAGTTTAATTATAAGATTTAGGTGTTTAACAGGGTTACTAATTAATTTCAGTTCTCCCATGAAAAATTAAAGAAAAAGTATTGATTAACAAATTCGTGTTTTAAGTGAATGTGGGGGCTTCTTTAAATAAAGGTGGTCAACACTATGTAAATAATTAGGAGTGCTAAAATATGCAAAATTGCATATTAATTATTTTAAATCTTATGCTAACCTTATAATGCGAAATATAACATTTGTTGGTAATGATTCATTTTTGAAGGATAAAAAATGAGATATTACAGTGAATTGTGTGCCATCGTCCTATATTATAAACGATAATAACGAAAGCTATTTGAAGTCCTTTGAGGGAAATAAGTTATTAAAGAAGATACCATATAGAAGATTTTTCGGAATTTAAGATGTTACAAATGTCATCTTATTTTTAATGTCTGATAAAAGTGATGCCATTAGAGGGCAAAATATTGTGGTTGACTATGGATATACAATTGTATAAATAAATCATCTTGGGAATTAAGGTTGTGGATAATGAGTTTACTAATTAAAGATTTAACAAAGAAATTTGACGAGCATGTTGCAGTGAATAATTTGAATATCGAGATACCGAAAGGTGAAATATTTGGGTTCTTGGGCGGGAATGGAGCAGGTAAAACGACTACATTTCGAATGATACTTGGACTTTTATCGAAATCAAGCGGAACCATTTCATGGAATGGTAAACCTATAAATTATGATGTTACAGATAAGATTGGGTATTTACCAGAAGAACGTGGTCTTTATGCGAAAATGACTGTCAAAGAACAAGTTAACTTTTTTGCAAAATTAAAGAATATGAAAAGTAAAGATGCAGAAAAAGAACTGCACTATTGGCTGGAGCGTTTTAATATAACTGAGTATCTGAACAAAAAGGTAGGAGAACTTTCAAAAGGGAATCAGCAAAAAATTCAGCTGATAACAGCGATTATACATAAGCCTGAACTCTTAATTTTAGATGAACCATTTAGTGGTTTAGATCCAGTAAATGTTGAAATGTTAAAAGAAGCTGTTCTTGATATGCAAAAACAAGGGTCGTCGATTCTTTTTAGTTCACATCGTATGGAACATGTGGAAGAATTATGCCAACACATTTGTATCATGCACAAAGGAGTATCTGTTGTTCAGGGAGACATTGCCAAAATTAAAAGTGACTTTGGTAAAAAGAATGTTGTAATCGTTGGCGATCATGACTTTGATCATTTAAAAGAAATAAAAGGTGTGGAAAGTATGAAGAAACGTAAGAATGCAGTTACTCTTAAAATTTCATATGAAGAAGTTTCGCATGTTTTATTTAAAGAGATAACGAAATTAGGGTATGTTAAAAAGTTCGCAGTGGAAGAGCCTACACTAAATGACATCTTTATTGAGAAAGTAGGTGCACAGCATGAATAGTTTCTGGACGATTTTTTTACAAAACTATAAATCTAAGGTAAAAGCTAAATCATATATTGCTATTACAATCATAATTTCTATGTTAATTATAGGACTGATGAACTTTGACAAAATTTATAACTATTTTGTAGGTAACGAGGACGAGCAAGTTGTCATTGTTACAGAAAAAGAAGAATTATATACAACTATTCATCAAGTGTTTAAAAATGTCGATAGTAAGATGCATGTTAAACATAGTACGGATAAACAAAAAGCAGAATCGGGCGTTAAAAATGGTGATTATTCATATGCTATCGTTGTAGAGGAATTGGAAAATAAACAACTAAAGGCTACGTATATAACTGAGACAGATGTAAATCAGCAAGATGTTAGCAAGGTTCAAACGATTTTATCTCAAATACAATCTTCTAATTTCGCTCAGCAATTGAATCTATCGCAAGATGAATTAAAGGTGTTAACGACGCCAGTAGAAATTCATACCAAAACTGTTTCAGATAAGGTTAAAGATGGAGAACATACAGAGGGTGTAGGAATTTTAATTAATACCTTTATCATGCTAAATTATTTTATGATATTATTGTATGCTGCGCAATTAGCTACAGATGTTGCAACAGAAAAATCTTCTCGTGTAATGGAGTTAGTTGTTTCAAGTATTTCGCCTACAAAACATTTATATGCGAAGCTATTCTCAACATTATTGGCAGGTATTACACAAATGATAATTTGGGGCTTGGTCGCAACTGTTGGGTATAAAATAGCAATTAATGAATCGAAAAATGATATTTTAAATAGTATTGATTTAAACTCTGTTGCTCCTACTCTAGTGGCGTATGGGATTTTATTCTTCACATTAGGATTCTTATTATATGGCTCATTATCTTGTCTACTCGGCTCTATTATTAGTCGTATAGAGGAGTCTTCTCAAGCTGTTATGCCACTGATGTTTATGTTAATTGCTGCTTTGTATATCGCACTTTATGGAATGTCAAATCCAAGCAGCACGGTTGTTACCGTTACTAGTTATATACCTTTCTTTACTCCTATTGTTATGCTCGTACGAATTGGATTCCTCAATATTCCAGTATGGGAGATTGCGCTTACATTAGCAATTCTATTAGCAACAATATGTATGATGATTGGTTTAACGAGCCGTGTTTACCGCGGCGGCGTATTATTATATGGTAAAGGTGCATTTAGTAATATAAAGAAGGCAATCAAGTTAGGGAAGAAATAAGATTAGCTCATTCATTTTTGAGACTTATATTTACAAAGAACTACATGGTTAATCTATGTAGTTCTTTGTTTTTTGTAAAATGTATATAAATAAATATAAAAGAATGTGTTGTCAATTTAGAAAGCGTTGATAATTTAAAAAACCTTATGTTGTAAACGATAGAAAAAGAAGAAGTAGGATCATAAACACATATGCACCATTAGGTAAATACGTGGAATTTATAAAATAGGTAAGGACTGTTTCGTTCCCTACCTATCCATTTCTGAATATTAATATTCAATTTTATATATAAAAAAATAAGCTCCGAAAAGCTTATTTTTTCATGATTATTCTCCTCTTCCTATAACTGTCATTCCTGCTGTGTAAATTGTATCTACAGAACCATCAGCGCTTACAATTTCAACTTTGTAACGGTATGTTCCATTATCTCCAATATCTTCGCCATATCCTGTGAAAGTAGAAATTTCATCATTACTTCCAGCTGGAACCCATTGATTTTTCCAATTGAAGAAAGTATCATATTCTCCCCAGCTATCTCCATATTTCTTTTCGATGCTGACATTGTAATGAATATCCTCAGTTCGGTCATTTGTAATTCTTGCAATTACGTTTTGCCCAAATCGGTATTCCGTAGCGTGTACTTGAACTGTAACACCATTCACCGTTTCGCTAGGTCCACAGATATAACGACAGAACTCGCTTGCTCCGTCGGCATGTGCTTTAGTTGTATCAATGTTCATAACCGTGAAACCGCCCAAAGCTAAAGCTCCTGTTAATAATACTTTACCAAATGTTTTCACTTGAAATTCCTCCTAAGTATATTCTCAATTCGTTCAATAGATATCACATTAAGTAGTTTTATAACATGAATCTAATCGAACGCTGTTTTTCCTCGAATGTATTCGCTAGTAATCTTGTGTCGTGTAGTAATCTAATCTCTACATAAAATTCCATAGTTTTGATTCCATATATGTATCATGATTTACATAGAATAAATCTGTTAATACGTTTTGGGTATTTACTTATCCCACCTTCCTCTTTACCTTTTATTGGTAAAATATTATTTTTATTATATACTACTATTACCTATTTACAAGAGAAAATAATCCTGTATGCAAAAGTGCATAATAAAAAACGAACCAATACTATAGTTCGTTTTTCATCATGCTAAGTCTGATAAAGTCTCATTAACATTTTCTTTAATTTTTTGATGATACGATTTTTTAACATCTTCAATTATAGATTTGTACCCTCATTCCATATCCTTTAACCATTCTTCACGTAGAAATATACTCGTGCCTTTCGTCCGTCTGATGGGTTTGATTTGTCCCTTTTTCAATAGCGCATTCATACGAGCCATTGAAATCCTCAATATTTCAGTCACTTCCGAAGTCAATAAAATTTCTGTTTTGGCAAATTCCCTTTTATCGAATGGTTGCATTATATATACGTCGATCATAGCAATTACTCCTTATAAAAAATGGGCCTATGTCAAACATAGACCGTTGTATACCATTGTGCTGAGTAGGTGCTTGGGTTACCTCGTGAGATATGTTCAATTTGCTCAGCGGATTGAAAATCAAACAATTTTATTACATGCAGTAAATCACAGCATCTCGTTTCCTTGAGAATTTCCGCTACCAAACTTGCATCTTCTAACGGCCCCATTTCTACATAGCGCTCCATTGTTCTGATTCCTATTTCTGTATCTTGATGCACGTAAATATGGCCATCAAAGCATACACATTCATTTTTTAATCAATAAACCCAGTCATAAATAAAATTTGTTGTAATATCGGTCATATAGAATATTTGAGCATTTTGTGTTCCATGAAATGCTTTTATACTATTAAACATAAGAAGGAATTGATTCAATGATGTTGGGGCGTGAATTCTGTTTTACTTTACTATCAATAAATCTTTCGAATACGCGTTCAACAGAATATTCTTTTGAAATTTTGCTAGTTTTCCGTTTGTGGGGTTGTCGTTTTTTTACGATTTCTTTTTCTGTGAAGTATGTTAAAGACATAAAAAAACTCCTTCATTCTCATTTAGAGTTAAAGGAGGAGTCACGATCAAAACTTGAGCGGTACTCACCGTTAGTTTTGCTCAAAATATGAAATTATCAACAGTTGATACAAAAGGATATGACCCCGGAGAGGCTCGAACTCACGACCTCCACCCTGTCAAGGTGGCGCTCTCCCTGCTGAGCTACGGGATCTTCAAAAATACTTATGTAATAGCATCTTTAATAATAATGCTAAAGCAATTATATATAATTAACTGAAATTTTACAATATTTATACAGGAAGTTTTTAAAGATGGATCTTGTACAATCATGCTAGAAGTGAATAAAGGAATAATTAATAAGAAGGAAACTGAATAGAAAGTAGGTTTTAAATGTAGAGGTTATATTATTTACGATATTTATCCAAAGGGTTTTCATCGCTTAAATCAACAAGTAAAGGACATAAGAATAGCAAAGGTAAAGCAGCATTAGCATGATGAAAGGTATCGTTAGAAAGGTATTGCCTTCCAAAACAATACGGACAATCTTTTTCAAATGTCACAAGTATCGACCATACATCTTTTATTTTCCACTTCGTCTTACAATATGTACAATGTGCCATAGAATTCCTCCTCATTTTTAGTTTTTTTAATATATTCCATTTGATTGTACGAAAGCAAAGTGTATTTGATGTGATAAAATGAAAGTTGTGTTGTTTTTATACGGATGTATTTAGTAATGTATGACAAATTGTATAACGTGTGATGGCTATGTAGAATAAGGGATTTTCACTTTCGATATTCAAATTGGCCAATATATCCTTTTTACAATTTACTTAAAATCATGTATAACAGAGATACAAGATTTTTTTACCCCGCATTAACGGGCAGTAAGATCCCCGCTCAAAATTCAGCGAAAGCAAAGAAGTTAGGTGGGAGATCAACTGCTCGTAAAAGCCCGATTGGTGAAGGCTAATAATCCGTGGGGGATGAAGAAAATCCCCACGGATTAAAGTTTAACTTTATAAATATTCAAGAGTAGAGGGAGAATTATTGTAATGGTAAGAAAAACGTTCAAGATGCGCGTTTCTAGAAATAGAACGATTTCGATTAATGGCTCGATTCTTGATGTAGATGTTACGCATGATGAGTTTTTGCAAGAGCTTGTTGAGTGGGTCGATTCTAAAGGTTGGTCATTTATGGGGATGACGGATGAGATTACGCCTGAGGAAGCAAGTCAGAAGTTAATAGATTCGTTAATTGATGAGAAGGATAAGAAAGAGTAATTCCTTCTTATTTTTATTGTATAATTATGTCCTTTATCGTAAAAATATGATATAGTAAAAAATAGTGATTTTTCTTCCAATTTAATACAAATTACATATAGATTGGTAGATTCATTTTTTATTTGTAGGAGTAAAGTGAAAAGGGAGAGTCATATGGTAAATTTCAAGAAAATTTTGGTTTTTATTACAGTTATTAGTTTGTTTTTATTGACACCTATGACGTTGCGTGCTGAGACGAATATTGGAGTGAATCCGGAGCAAGTGGCACCACCACCTAAGGAAGGGCCAAATGTTTTTAGTCAGTTTGCAGCTACGATTGATGCGAAAACAGGTGATTTGTTGTATGACAAAAATGCACATCATCGTGCGTATCCAGCTAGTGTGACGAAAGTGTTAACAGCGATTTTGTTAATGGAGCATACGAAGCCAGAGGATCAGTTTACATTTTCGCAATTAGCATTAGATCAAGAGAAGAGCAATTATCAAATTGAGTTTCAACCCGGTGAGACGGTGAATAGAAATACCGCGCTTATGATTTTAATGGTGTTAAGTGCGAATGATGTGTCGTATGCGATTGCAGAGCATATTGGTGGAAGTGTTGAGAATTTTGCTAATATGATGAATGAAAAGGCAAAACAGTTAGGTGCTACAGATAGTCACTTTGTAACACCAAATGGACTGCATGATCCGAACCATTATACGACGCCGTATGATATCGCTATGATTACGAGAGGTGTGCAAAAGTATCCTGAAATTTTGCAAGCGATGAATACGAAAAGAACGACAGTTACTACATCTAGGCAGACGGTGTCTATTTTTAATAAATCTATTTATTTTGAGAACCCATATAGTATCGGCGGTAAGACGGGGTTTACGAATGAGGCACGTAATACGCTCGTTTTATTAAATGAGAAAGATGGAAATCGTATTATAAATGTAGTAATGGCTTCTCAAAGACCTGAAATCTATGAGGATTTAAAGCAGATGGCGGAATATTCTTTTGGGCAATTTACGAAACAAACGGTGCTAGATAAACATAGTTGGCATCAAAAGACAACGTATTTAAATAAAGATATTGATAGCGAACTTGAAAAAAGTGCAGAGCTTGTGCTTAAGAAAGATGAAGGGAAAAATGTGAAAACTATTTTTCGGGCCGCTTCATTAGATAAAGACTCTTTGTATCATAAGGGAATCCATCGTGGTGAGGTAGTTGGTGCAGTCGATATTACGAAAAATAATCAAACAATTGCGACGATAAATGTTCTTTCAAAAGAAGATGTTACTTTTGCGATGCCTAAAAAGGATACAATTGAGCCTGAAATAACAGAGTCAAATGTGAAAGTGATAAGTATTGGGATAGGTGCGATTGTATTAGTTGGAGTCATTTTATATGCTGTGGTGCGCCATAATAGACAAGGAATAAAATCAGAAGAAAAGTAAAAAAGCATGAGGACTGTGAAGAGATTTTGTCACAGTCTTTTTTATATACGGAAAAGAAGTTTAACTAATAATTGTAAATTTTCTTATTGCAATAACTCAAAGTTCGTTATATCATTTACTTGTGTTCTTGTTAAAGAACACAAGAAGCATTGCATACTTCAAATAATATAAAACAACGGAGAGGGAGAGAGACGATGAAATTAATTTGGAAGATAATTAGCAACGCGATCTCATTTGTTTTATTTGCATTGATGGTTTTCTTAGCTTTTGTAGTCATTTCTTCAAAAGCGAGCGGTGGGGATCCGACAGTGATGGGATATCAGTTTAAGAGCGTTCTTTCAGGATCGATGGAACCGACGTTTTTAACAGGATCAATCATTGCAATAGAGCCAAAGAAAGATGGTTCTAAATATGAAAAAGGTGATGTTATTACCTTTAAAGAGAAAGATCAAAAAATTATCACTCACCGTATTATCGGTGTGAAAGATACAAATGGAAAAGTAATGTATGAAACAAAAGGGGATAACAACAACGGACCAGATTTAGAACCAGTACTTGCAGAAAATGTAGTTGGGAAATATGCAGATATTACAGTTCCGTACGTTGGTTATTTACTGAATTATGCGAATTCAAAAGCGGGAGCAGCATTACTTCTTATTATTCCAGGCGTCTTTTTACTTGGTTATTCCGCGATTTCTATTTTTGGCGCTATTCGTAGCATTGACGGAGAAAAGAAAGATAAAAAAGTAGAACAATCCGTCTAGATCGTTTGGTTATACTTTCCGTTTAGGAAGTTAACAAATATATATATATTAAGGGGATATGGACATGACTTTAAAGAAAAAGTTAGGAATGGGTATCACATCAGCAGTACTAGGAGCAGCATTAGTTGGTGGAGGAACATTTGCGTTTTTCAGTGATAAAGAAGTGTCAAACAATACATTTGCGGCTGGTACACTTGATTTAGCATTAAATCCATCAACAGTTGTTAATGTATCGAATTTAAAACCTGGTGATACAATTGAAAAAGAATTTAAACTAGAAAATAAAGGCTCCTTAAATATTAAAAAGGTTCTACTGAAAACAGATTATAATGTAGAAGATGTAAAGAAAGATAATAAAGATGATTTTGGTAAACATATTAAAGTAACATTCTTAAAAAATGTAGATAAGCATGAGACAATTGTGAAACAAACTACATTAGATAAATTGAAGGGTGACACACTTACAGCCGTAGATAATGATTTAGCTGCTTGGTTCTGGGATGAAAAAGGTATTTCTGCAGGTAAATCTGATAAATTCAAAGTGAAATTTGAGTTCGTTGATAATGGGAAAGATCAAAATCAATTCCAAGGCGATAAGTTACAATTAAATTGGACGTTTGATGCACAACAAACAGCAGGTGAAGAAAGATAATAATAAAAAAGGGCTATCATATGGATAGCCCTTTTTCTATTTTTCTAGTATATAGCTATCATTTTATATAGTTCTTTATTATAATAAAGATAATGTTCTGTATAAAGAACGGAATGTTCGATGGGAGAGATTAAGATGCTGAAAAGACCACGTAATTTAAAAAAGATGCTTATATTGCCGTGTATGTGCTCTATTACGTTTTATTTAGGATCTCAAGTTATGACGCATACAGAAGCGGCATTCATTCATGAAACGAAAGTAGAAGCGAGTATTTCTACAGCAATTATATTTCCGAAAACAGTTACTACATTAAAAGAACAGGCTGAGCAACATAAAAAGTTTATTGAGCATGAGTATGGAACAATGAAGGGGAAACTGAAAGTAACTTCTATTGAAGAAATAAAACAGGCAATTTCTGTATGGCAACAAGGTCGTGAGAAAATTGTTTCTGAGAAGGAAGCCTTGCAAAATGTATATACTGAAATAGAAGCTCCTTACAACCAAATACAGGAAGAATTAAAAGTAACTAAAGATGAGTCGATTCAAAAAGTAGCCTTATATGTGAATGAAGGCTTTCAGATTATAAAAGAGAAGCGAGATTATATTGAGAAAGAAGTTAGTTTGAAAGCTATTGATGAGCAAATTCAGGCTCTACAGCAACAATTAAACGTTGCACTTGAAGCGGAAGGACAAAAGAAAGTAGAAGAACAGAAGAAAGTAGAAGAACAGAAGAAAGCAGAAGAACAAAAGAAAGTAGAAGAACAGAAGAAAGTAGAAGAACAGAAGAAAGCAGAAGAACAGAAGAAAGCAGAAGAACAGAAGAAAGTAGAAGAACAAAAGAAGGCAGAAGAACAAAAGAAAGTAGAAGAACAGAAAAAGCTAGAAGAGCAGAAGAAAGCAGAGGAACAGAAAAAATAGAAACAGATAAAAGCGGGGTAACTGCTTTAGTGAAACAGCTGGAAAACAAGAATGTGGTGCAAGAGATAACGAGCGAATAAGCAAAACGATTAATGTTTTATAGGAGTGTGAGGGAACGTTAGCCCTCACCTCTTTGTCTTTCTTTTTTCTTATAATATGAAATGTATTTGCGTGTGAAAAAAGTTATAAATTAGTATAAAGTAGTATATATTATTTTCTGAAAAATCAAAATAATATTGAGAAATAAAAATAATTGAAAATACTAAAAAATGTTGTTGTATTTACATAAGTTTGTTCGTTATAATGAACTTAAGGTTTTTGAAAAAGAACAAATATTAGCATCGCTAATATAGTTTTATTTACATCTCTTAATTTATATGAGAGATAGCAATGTAAAAATACAAAAAACAGCTAGGGGGAATTGATTGTGAGTCTGAAAAAGAAATTAGGTATGGGAGTTGCATCAGCAGCATTGGGGTTATCTTTAATTGGTGGAGGAACGTTTGCATTCTTTAGCGATAAAGAAGTATCAAATAATACATTTGCAGCTGGGACGTTAGATCTTACATTAAACCCTAAAACGCTTGTGGATATTAAAGATTTAAAACCAGGGGATTCTGTTAAGAAAGAGTTCTTACTAAAGAACGATGGTTCGTTAACAATTAAAGACGTTAAATTAGCAACAAAGTATACTGTGAAAGATGCAAAAAATGATAATGCTGGGGAAGACTTTGGCAAGCACATTAAAGTAAAATTTATTTGGAACTGGGATAAACAAAGTGAGCCTGTATATGAAACAACTTTAGCAGACTTACAAAATGCGGATCCAGATCTTTTAGCTAAAGACATCTTTGCTCCTGAGTGGGGAGAAAAAGGTGGATTAGAAGCTGGTACAGAGGATTATCTATGGGTACAATTTGTATTCGAAGATAATGGTCAAGACCAAAATAAATTCCAAGGTGATACATTGAATTTAGAGTGGACATTCAATGCTAACCAAGAAGCTGGGGAAGAAAAATAAAAAAAAAGCGGGTATCCCCCGCTTTTTTTTATAAAGAAAAAGAAGTGCCAGTTTGTAAGCACTCCTTTTTATATATTATTTTTGATTTTTCTTCCACTGTGTAAATTCAAGAAATTCACGAAACTGTTCTTTAGAGACACCAGAGTTCATTGCGTCTTTAACGAGCTGTGTCCATTCGGAGTCTAGGCGAGCTTCCTTTTCTGTTTCGTCATGAAGTAAAGTATCAACTGGAATTTGTAGAACTGCTGCGATTTTTTCAAGAAACTGAATGGAAGGGTTTTTTTGTAAATTTCGTTCTATAGAACTAATGTAAGATTTAGCAACACCAGCTTTTTCGGCAAGTTCAGTTAATGAAATACCTTTTTGTAAACGAAGGCGTTTTATACGTTCTCCAATCATGTTTGCGCACCTTTCTATCAATATGTCGTCGTCTTATGATGTCATTATTATAACATAAACTTCGTTAAAAAGAACAAGGCTATTGAGCTTGACTTGATGGCTTCACACGTTGGAAAAAGTGTTCGATATCTTGCAGGGCGATACCAGCATCTAGAGCTTCAAGTATTAAATCAATCCATTCTTGATCCAGTGTGTCCGTCTTATCTTTGTACAATTGTAATTCCTCCCTAATTATCGGTCATAACTGCTGCTACAGAATAAATGATAATAAAACCGAATTTTTTATTTTATGTATCGAATTATCAAATATTGTGTAGGTAAAACAAAGATAAAATCCCCATTAAACTCCCTCGATGGAAATAATTATAAATTGTTCGATAAAAACTTTCAATATTTTCAGAAAACATTGTTGAATTGTGATATATCCGTATACTAACTATGAAATTTTTACAAATATATTAAAAAAATTACATAATATAACTAAATATTGAAAAAATATTGAATTTTTAATAAAATTCAAATTGTAATACATATTATTTATTAGGGGAGGAAATAAGGGATGAACAAGAAACCATTCAAAGTATTATCATCAATTGCTTTGACAGCTGTATTAGGTCTTTCATTTAGCACGGGCACTCAGTCTGTGTACGCTGAAACGCCTGGGAATAAAGCAGCTACAAGCCCAGTTGATGACCATTTAATTCCAGAAGAGCGTTTAGCAGATGCACTGAAAAAGCGTGGGGTAATTGATTCGTCAGCTTCAGAGAAAGAAACAAAGAAAGCTGTCGAAAAGTATGTAGAGAACAAAAAGGGTGAAAATCCTGGGAAAGAAGCAACGAATGGGGATCAACTTACGAAAGAAGCATCAGACTTTTTAAAGAAAGTGAAAGATGCGAAAGCAGACACGAAAGAAAAACTAAATCAGCCAGCAACAGGGACACCTGCAGCGACAGGCCCAGTTAAAGGCGGATTAAATGGTAAAGTACCAACTTCTCCAGCAAAACAAAAAGCATATAACGGCGATGTTCGTAAAGATAAGGTACTTGTTTTACTTGTAGAGTACGCTGACTTTAAACATAACAACATTGATAAAGAACCTGGTTATATGTATTCGGAAGACTTTAACAAAGAACACTATGAAAAAATGTTATTCGGTGATGAGCCATTCGCATTAGAGGATGGAAGCAAAATCGAAACGTTTAAACAATATTACGAAGAGCAATCCGGTGGTAGTTACACAGTGGACGGAACAGTTACAAAATGGTTAACAGTTCCTGGTAAAGCTGCTGATTACGGTGCAGATGCTGCTACAGGCCATGATAATAAAGGACCAAAAGGACCACGTGATCTAGTAAAAGATGCATTAAAAGCAGCTGTAGATAGCGGTCTTGATTTATCACAGTTTGATCAGTTCGATCAATACGATGTAAATGGTGATGGAAATCAAAATCAACCGGATGGTTTAATCGATCACTTAATGATTATTCATGCGGGTGTTGGACAAGAAGCTGGCGGTGGTAAATTAGGTGATGATGCAATTTGGTCACATCGCTGGACAGTTGGACCAAAGCCGTTCGCAATTGAAGGTACGCAAGCGAAAGTTCCATATTGGGGCGGAAAGATGGCAGCATTCGACTACACAATTGAACCAGAAGATGGTGCGGTTGGTGTATTCGCGCATGAATATGGTCATGATTTAGGTCTTCCAGATGAGTATGATACAGACTATACGGGTCATGGTGAGCCAATTCAAGCTTGGTCTGTTATGAGTGGCGGTAGCTGGGCTGGTAAAATCGCTGGAACAACGCCAACAAGTTTCTCACCACAAAATAAAGAGTTTTTCCAAAAAACAATCGGTGGTAACTGGGCAAATATCGTAGAAGTAGATTACGAGAAATTAAATAAAGGTATTGGTCTAGCAACATATTTAGACCAAAGTGTTACGAAATCTAACCGACCAGGTATGATTCGTGTTAACTTACCAGATAAAGATGTAAAAACAATTGAGCCAGCATTTGGTAAACAGTATTACTACAGCACAAAAGGTGACAATCTTCACACGAAAATGGAAACACCACTGTTTGATTTAACAAATGCAACGAATGCGAAATTCGATTTCAAATCATTATATGAGATTGAAGCTGAGTATGACTTCCTTGAAGTACACGCTGTAACAGAAGATGGACAACAAACGTTACTTGAAAGACTTGGCGAGAAAGCAAATAGCGGAAATGCAGATTCGACAAATGGAAAATGGATTGATAAATCATATGATTTAAGTCAATTCAAAGGTAAGAAAGTAAAATTAACATTTGAGTACATTACAGATGGTGGTTTAGCATTAAATGGTTTCCTACTTGATAATGCATCATTAACAGTAGATGGTAAAGTTGCATTCTCAGATGATGCAGAAGGTACATCACAATTTAAATTAGATGGTTTCGTTGTTTCTAGCGGAACAGAGAAGAAAAAACATAACTACTATGTAGAGTGGAGAAACCATACTGGATCAGATAGCGCATTGAAATTTGCTCGCGGTCCAGAATATAACTCAGGTATGGTTGTATGGTATGCAGACTCAGCTTACTCAGATAACTGGGTTGGTTTACATCCAGGACACGGTTTCCTTGGTGTAGTTGATTCTCATCCAGAAGCAATTGTAGGAACTTTAAATGGTAAGCCGACAATTGACAGTAGTACACGATTCCAAATCGCTGATGCGGCGTTCTCATTCGACAAAACGCCAGCTTGGCAAGTTGTATCTCCAACGCGTGGAACGTATACGTACAATGGCTTAGCTGGTGTACCGAAGTTTGATGATTCGAAAACGTATATTAATCAACAGATTCCAGATGCAGGACGTATTTTACCGAAGCTTGGTCTTAAGTTTGAAGTAGTAGGACAAGCTGATGATAATTCTGCAGGTGCTGTTCGTTTATACCGTTAATACCGTAAAACTACCGAGAGATTTTCTTTCGGTAGTTTTTTGTGAGCAATGAATTTTATATAAAAGAAAAAATTATATATAATGTAATTTTACGAGTAAAAAAGTTCTATATAAATAATGAAAGAATTGGATAAAAATAGTGGGAGAAGGTGAATAGATGAGCATTTCTTCTATTGTAAATAAACAAAAGCAATATTTTTATAATGGATATACGAGAAGTATAGAAACAAGAAAAAATAATTTAAAAAAGCTTTATGATGGAATTCAGCGTTTTGAAGAAGAGATATTTCAAGCATTGAAATTAGATTTAAATAAGTCAGTTCATGAGGCGTTTACAACGGAAGTGGGATATGCATTAAAAGAAATTTCTTTTCAATTGAAACATATGTCATCGTGGAGTAAACCGAAGCGAGTTCGAACAGCATTAACTCATTTCGGATCGAAGGGGAAGGTAGTACCAGAACCGTATGGTGTGACGCTTATTATTGCGCCATGGAACTATCCGTTTCAGTTAGCAATTGCACCCCTAGTAGGAGCGCTGGCAGCTGGGAATACAGTTGTTTTAAAGCCGTCAGAGTTAACGCCTAACGTTTCAAAAGTGCTTACGAGAATGTTAGAGGAATTATTCCAAGAAGAGCTTGTAGCGGTAATAGAAGGCGGGATAGAAGAGAGTACGGCATTGTTAAAGGAAAGGTTTGATTATATTTTCTTTACAGGTAGTGTTGGTGTTGGAAAAGTTGTGATGGAAGCAGCAGCCAAAGAGTTAACGCCGCTTACGTTAGAACTTGGCGGAAAAAGCCCATGTATTGTACATAAAGATGCAAAAATAGATGTAACAGCAAGGCGGATTGTTTGGGGTAAGTTTTTAAATGCAGGGCAGACATGTGTAGCACCGGATTATATGTACGTTCATTCTTCCGTGAAAGAACAGTTAATCGAGGCGTTAAGACATGAAATTACGGAGCAGTATGGAAAAGAGCCACTGAACAATGACAATTACGTAAAAATTGTGAGCGAGCGTCATTTTGAACGATTATGTCGATTCTTACAAGATGGTCAAGTCGTAATTGGCGGGAACTATAAAAAAGATACATTACATATTGAGCCGACAATAGTAACAGATATCACGTGGCAAGATGCTGTTATGGAAGATGAAATTTTTGGTCCGATTTTACCGATTATAGAGTATGACAAAATAGAAGATGTTATTGGCACAATTCAGCAACATCCGAAGCCGTTAGCGCTATATGTATTTTCTGAAAATAAAGAAGTGCAAAAGAAAGTGACGAGTAATATTTCATATGGCGGAGGGTGCATTAATGATGTTGTCTATCATCTTGCAACGCCATATTTACCTTTTGGGGGCGTTGGAAGTAGTGGATTAGGTAGTTATCATGGGGAAGAAAGTTTTCGGACTTTTTCACATTATAAAAGCATTTTAGCCCAATCTACGGCATTCGATATGAAAATTCGTTACTCTTCTACAAAAAGTGCTTTAAAATTCATACGAAAGTTGTTAAAATGATGATGGTGTTTATCAGTAGGCGTAGCCGTATGATAATAGCCCCTTCGCAATGGAAGGGGTTTTTCTGTTCGACATTATGTATCATGAAAAAATGAATCAAACATACTACATAAAGAATAGAAGTGAACGCTTGCTAAATAACCATTTTGTTTGGATCGAAACAAAAAATAGTCTATAAAACATAAATATTTATTCATGAATATAAAAATTAAAATTTAAGGTAGATAGGACGGGAAAATGAAAAAAATTATTAAAGTTGAAGCAGTAGAAAAACATTTTGGAAATCAAGTGATTATCCCACCGCTTTCTTTAGATATTAAAGAAGGAGAGTTTTTAACAATTTTAGGGCCGAGTGGTTGCGGGAAAACGACGTTACTTCGTATGATCGCAGGATTTGAAACTCCAACTAAAGGGAATCTTTTATTAGATGATGAAAAGATTAACGATTTGCCGCCATATAAGCGTCATATGAACTTAGTGTTCCAACATTATGCACTATTCCCGCATATGAATGTGGAGAAAAATATTTGTTTCGGTATGAAAATGCAAAAAGTACCAGCGGCAGAACAGAAAGAACGTGCTGAAGAGGCAATGCGTTTAACGCAGTTACTAGAGTTCCGTAATCGTAAACCTATGAAGCTGTCTGGTGGGCAGCAGCAGCGTGTAGCAATTGCGAGAGCGATTGTAAATAACCCACGTGTATTACTATTGGATGAGCCACTTGGAGCGCTTGACTTTAAGCTAAGAAAAGATTTGCAACGTGAATTGAAAAACTTACAACGCAATTTAGGGATTACGTTCATATACGTAACGCATGATCAAGAAGAAGCGATGAGCATGAGTGACCGTATTGTCGTTATGAATAAAGGACATATTGAACAAATCGGAACACCGAAAGAAATTTATAATAAGCCGAAAACGTTGTTCGTTGCGACATTTATCGGTGAAAATAATATTGTGAAAAACGGGGAAGACTACGTAGCAATTCGCCCTGAAAATGTAAAGGTACGTTCGGTTGAAGAACCAATTTTAGAAGATTACCATCTTGGACATATTGAAGACATTGAGTTTGTTGGAAATATGGAAAAGCTTTATGTACGTGATGAGAAAACAGCAGAATTATTGATGGCGTATCAAACAGCTGAAGAAGCAGCACAGTGGAGCATTGGAGATAATGTATATGTAGGATGGGAGCAAGAGGACGAGGTGACCTTAAATTGAAAAAAGGGAAATTACTCGCACTACCTACAGTCGCGTGGCTGTTAATCTTCTTCCTAGTTCCACTTGTATTCGTATTGGGTTTTGCCTTCATGCAGCGCGGAGCATACGGAACAGTGGAAATGCAATTTACGTTAGATAATATAGTACGTGTGTTTGACCCATTGTATATGAGAACATTATGGGAAACAGTAAAGATTGCTGTTATTACAACAGTACTTTGTTTATTAATTGGTTATCCATTTGCGTATACAATTACAATTGTTGATCGTAAATATCGTTCTATTCTTTTATTATTGGCAACGATACCGTTTTGGATTAACTTCCTTGTTCGTTCATATGCGTGGATTGTTATTTTACGTTCACAAGGTCTTGTGAACACACTGTTATTAAAATTAGGTATTATTAGTGAACCGTTAAATTTACTATATAATACGCCTTCTGTAATACTTGGAATGGTATATTCTTTATTACCATTTATGATTTTACCAGTGTATGCAGCAATTGAGCAGCTGGATAAGCGTAAGCTAGAAGCAGCTTATGATTTAGGTGCAACACCAGTAAAAGCATTTTGGAATGTAACAGTACCAATGACGATGTCAGGAATTGCTACTGGTTCTATTTTAGTATTCGTTTCTTCTATCGGAATGTTTGTTGTATCAGACGTGATGGGTGGATCGAAAGTAGCATTAATCGGAAACGTAATCCAAAACCAATTCTTAGGTGCGCGTGACTGGCCGTTTGGATCTGCGTTATCTATGATTGTTGTTCTATTCTCTGTTCTGTTAATTTACTTATATTATCGTGCAACGAAAGTATATAAATATGATGGGAACGGAGGGGAATAGGCAAAAATGAAAAAGTTTTTAGTTTCTTATTCTTGGTTAATTTTATTGTTCTTGTATTTTCCAATGATGGTTTTAATGGTATATTCCTTTAATGATTCTCGAATTAATGCGGAATGGGAAGGCTTTACATTCCATTGGTATACAGATTTATTTCAAAAACAAGATGTTATTGATGCGTTTGTAAATAGTATGACGATTGCAGTTATAACAACAGTTGTAACAACGATACTTGGTATGTTTTTTGCGATAGCATTACATCGTTACAAATATCGTTTTGAAGGGGCCATTAATGGTCTTGTATATTTACCTATTTTAATTCCTGATATATTAATGGGATTATCTTTACTTATCCTATTTAGTCAATTAGGTATGGAACTTGGACAAACAACAATTATTATCGCACATATTACATTTAGTATTTCATTTGTTGTTGTTATTTTAGCGGCCCGTCTTTCTAGCATGGGACGTGATTTAGAAGAGGCTGCAAATGATTTAGGAGCAACGCCATGGCAAACGTTTCGCCATGTGACGTTTCCGGCAATTGCACCGGGAGTTGTTTCAGCAGCGTTATTAACATTCACATTATCAATTGATGATTTTGTAATTAGTTTCTTCGTATCAGGACCAGGATCAACAACATTGCCATTATACATTTACAGTATGGTTAAGCGCGGAGTATCACCTGAAATTAATGCCCTTTCTACAATTTTAATTGTTGTTATTGTAGGATTAATGGTGCTATCGGAAATCTTCCGTAACAAAGGTGCAGATGGTGAAGAAAACTCTGGAGGACACCTTCCTTTATAATACGAACGATATAAAAAGTACGAGGGGGTAAAACCGATGAAATTAATGAAAAGAATAGCTGGCGCAGCAATTAGTTTTAGCCTTGTTGCTGGTGTACTTGCCGGTTGTGGTGAAAAGAAAGAAGAGTTAAACATTTATAGCTGGGCTGACAATTTTGATGAGCAAGTGCTAAGAGATTTTGAAAAGAAATATAACGTAAAAATTAACTATGATAAGTATGCAAGTAACGAAGAAATGCTTGCGAAATTACAAGCTGGTGGCGCAAAGTATGACTTAATTCAGCCGTCTGATTACATGGTTAAGACAATGGCGAAAATGGATTTATTAGCGCCGTTAGATAAGAAGAATATCCCGAACATCGAAAATATGATTTCTAATTTCAAAACGCCAGCATTTGACCCAGAGAATAAATATTCTTTAGTATACACTTGGGGCGTAACAGGGATTGCATACAATAAAAAGTATGTGAAAGAAGCACCTACAAGCTGGGCTGACTTATGGAACGAGAAATATAAAGGACATGTAACATTACTAAATGATTCTCGTGAAGTATTAGGAATGGGTCTTAAGAAGCATGGATTCTCAAACAGCACGAAAGACGATGCAGAGTTAAAGACAGCAGCTACTGATTTACAGAAGCTACTTCCAAATTTATTAGCATTTGATACAGATAACATTAAACAAAAGTTCATTACAGAAGATGCTTGGATCGGAACAGTTTGGTCTGGAGATGCAGCATTTATCGCAAAAGATAATAAAGATGTAGAGTACGTTGTACCAAAAGAAGGCGGCACAATTTGGGCCGACACGTTAGCAATTCCAAAAGGTGCAAAAAACAAAGAGCTTGCAGAGAAGTTTATGAACTATTTATTAGATGAGAAAGTAAGTGTGAAAAACTACGAGTCAATTGGGTACAGTAATCCAAATGAAAAAGCCCACCCTCTTCATAGTAAAGAATATCGTGAGAACCATATGATCTTCTTAACGAAAGAAGAATTAGATCGCACAGAATGGCTTGTTGATGTAGACGATAAGTTAAAAGACTATGATCGTTACTGGACAGAATTAAAAACAAAAGGTAAATAAGTAAGGAAATGCGGTTTCTAAAGTAGAAATCGCATTTTTTCATAGTAGGAGGAAATCGTTTGAAGAAGAAGTTACATCAGTATGAGGTAATGTGTGTTATTTTATTACTTACGGTATTTAGTATTATTGCTTGGCGCGTACATGCAGGTGGCGTTACAGTGATGGATACATATGTCCGCGGATTAGTAAAGGGGTTACAAACGGAGAGCTCACTTACTTTTTTCTCATACTTTACAAAGTTAGGATCAGCAATTGGAATTGTAACTATACTTATTATAAGTTTGCTTGTTTTTTGGCAGAAACGTTATTATGCTGCAATGATCGTGTATCCAATGGGGGTTTTGATCACACATCTCGTTAATAAAGGAATAAAAGAAATTGTGAAAAGGGAGCGTCCGTCGTTAAATGAAGCATTAGATGCACTTGGGTATAGCTTCCCTAGTGGGCATGCAATGTTATCTATTATGACATTCGGTTTTCTTACTTATATCATTGCGGCAAATTTGAAGAGTGTAACTGGGAAATATGTTATAACCATTTTGATGGGTATATTAATTGTATCGATTGGATTAAGTAGAGTTATTTTAAATGTACATTATCCAACTGATATTTTAGCAGGTTATTGCGTAGGTGGTATTTTGTTAATTATCGCGATTTATTATCATCGTTTACTTACTAAGAGGCTTCAGCTCAATAAAGAGAGATAAAAAACGTCTGGAAAAACTATCATTATAGTGTTTCCAGACGTTTTTTGTTTGTATGAAGATGTGATACAGTATAAGTGATAATTGAATTATTTAAAGTAGGTGAAAATGTGTGAAGACAAATGTACATAAAGTGGATAAGTGGGGGAAGTTAGGAACTTTCTTGTATCAGTTTCGTTATACAGTAATTGTAGCGCTACTATTGCTTGCGATAGCACTCGGTATTTTTGCTCCAAAGCTACCGGGAGTATTAGGTGGTGATGGTTTTCAAACGGAAGGGGACTATCAAAAGACGAAAGAAATTTTAGATAAAGATTTTAAGAGGTCTCAAGATACGCTCCTACTCGTTTTTGAAAGGAATAAGGATGCTTCACATGAGGATTTTAAAAAGCAAATAGAGAGCATTGTAAAGAAGGTTGAAGAGAACGAGAAATATGAATCTTTCCATCATCCAGTGCAAAATAAAGAAATGTTACAAGATAATATCGGTTATGCGACAATATTATTTTCCGGGAAAACAACTAAAGAACGTATGGAAAAGACATTACAGTTCGCTGATACTATTGAGAAGGAAAGTAATACAGCATTAAAAGTAACACCTACAGGATTTCCAAAAATTAATCAAGAGATTAATGAAAGAACACAAAATGATTTAAAAGTAGCAGAGATGATTGGTTTACCAATTGCATTTCTCGTATTACTATTTTCATTTGGTAGCCTTTTGGCATCTATTTTACCGATTGTAAATGGCGCGCTTAGTGTCATTAGTACGATGGGGATTTTATATTTTATAGGTAGCGACAAAGAGTTATCTATTTTCGTATTAAATGTTGCACCGATGATTGGACTTGCACTATCCATTGATTTTGCACTGTTATTTGTGAATCGTTTTCGAGAGGAAGTTGCGAAGAGAACGGTGAAAGAAGCGATAGCGATTACGTATCAAACGGCAGGACGTGCGATCGTATTTTCAGGATTATGCGTATTCGTTGGTTTATCAGGCTTATTTTTCTTTAAAATTGATTATATTCAGTCTGTTGCCATAAGCGGGATGATTGTTGTGATTATGAGTATTTTATTCTCACTTACACTTCTTCCAGCACTATTATCTTTAATTGGAAAACGAATATTAAAAAAGAATCAAGTAGCACATACACCGGCAAAGGCATGGCGTAAATTTGCACAATTTGTAATGAAACATCCAATCATAATGATTATTGCTGTTACAACATTTATTGTTATTTGTTTATTACCGCTACGTACAGCTAATTTGCAGTTTCCTGGTGTTGAAGCGTTACCTGAAAAGAGTGACACTAGAGTTGCTTATGAGAAATATGAAGAAGCATTTAATAAAACGGTCCAAACACATGCTGATGTTACATTAGTAGTAGAGACGAAAAAAAATATAAAAGAAAAAGAGAGTTTACAAAAGATAGAAGAAGTTGTTCAAAAGTTAAAAGATGATGAGAAGGTATATGAGGTAAGAAGTTTATACGATGGGTTAACCGGAATGAAAGCAGATCAAGTTGCTGGTATATTGCAGTCGCCAGAAGCGGCAAAAATAGCTCCTGTATTTGAAGCGTACTCAAAAGGAAATAAGACAATAATAGAAGTCTTTTTGGATACGAAGCCTCGTACAGAAACTGCGAAACAGTGGGTTCGTGATTTCAAAAGTAATTATAAAGAAAATGATGTTACGTACTACCTAGGCGGAATGACGACGTTCCAAAAAGAGTTAGAAGATGAAATTAAAGATAAAGTTGCAATTGGTATGTCAGTTATATTCGGATCAACCTTTGTCATTTTATTATTCGCATTCCGTTCTATACTCATTCCAATTAAGGCAATTATTATGAACGTACTTAGTTTAAGTGCAACAATTGGAATTGTCGTTTGGTTATTTGAGGGTGGTCATTTTGGTTTAGAAGCGAGTCCTGTTTTATTTGTATTACCAATCTTCATTTTCGGCCTTGTATTTGGGCTTAGCATGGATTATGAAGTATTTCTTATTTCACGTATTCATGAGCTTTATGAAGAAACAGGAGATAATGATCAAGCAACGTTAGAAGGGCTCGTTTCAACGAGTAGAATTATAACGTCAGCTGCTTTAATTATGATCGTTGTAACGGGTGCGTTCGCATTTACTGATATTTTACCAGTAAAGCAAATGGGTCTTGGCGTGGCATTAGCGATATTCCTTGATGCAACCGTTATTCGTCTTATGCTTGTACCAAGCTTAATGAAGTTGTTTGGAGACTGGAATTGGTGGCTGCCATTTCGGAAAAAACGAGAAAAATCATCATAAAAAATACTCATCTTATAGATGAGTATTTTTTTATGAATAGCAAGGCCTACATTTTGCAAATAGTATGTGATAAGAACATTACATATAAGTAGGTGAAGGCAATGTTTCGTTATTTCAAATTTAAGCTAAATGATACAGTACAATTTTCAGAAAACGATGGGCATATGTATCGCATTGTCGGTTATCGATTAGAAAAAGGATTTTATCCAAAAGATGAATGGACTCATATCATTTATGAACTGCTTAGAGAGTTTGATGGATATACGATGGACGCAGAAGAGGAGGAACTTGTAAAGGTTATTCAAGTAGAGGATGAGTATTACAAAATACAAGAGCTATCGGGCTATCGGTATCCAGTAAAAATGAAGCAAAAGCAGCAAGTTATGAAAGGAGAGAAAATAGACGACTTATTAGATACATACAATGACTATAAACGATTGGCGGATTTCTTCAAAGATTTATCGTATGAGCAAAAAGCTGAAGAAGTATTGCAGGAAATGAAAAGGCTTAGAGCGTGAGGGGCAGTCGATTATAAGGCTGTCCTCTATTTTTGACGATGCATCAAAGCGTGTTTTCCGTTACAATGAGAGAATCAATAGAAATAAGGTGATATAGTATGGAAACAAAGAAGAAGGGCGAATGGTGCGAAATTACTGTACCGGCTAAATGGAATGGTATAAGTATCGAATCGTTATTAAAAGTAGAATGGGAACTACCGAAAAAGTTATTACATCAGCTTCGTATGGAAAAAGGTGTTACTGTTAACGGTGAACAGAGAAGATGGAATGAGCTTTTAAAAGAGGGCGATAAATTCCAAGTTCACATGTTTATGGAGGAAGAGTACGGTGTAGAGCCAGAATATGGTGAGTTACATGTAGTATATGAAGATGATCACGTACTTATCGTAAATAAACCAGAGAAAATGGACACACACCCTGCCGAAAAAGGTGGAACGGGAACACTTGCAAACCTTGTTGCTTTTCATTTTCAAATGCAAGGTTTAGAGACGAAGGTTCGCCATATTCATCGTTTAGATAAAGATACGACAGGTGGTGTCGTGTTTGCTAAACATAGAATTGCTGGCGCGATTATGGATCGTTTATTAATGGAACGAAAAATAAAAAGAACGTATGCTGCGCTTGTTGAAGGGAAAGTGAAAAAGAAGAAGGGTACAATTGACGCTGCTATTGGAAGGGATCGACATCATGCTACGAGACGTCGTGTTTCCCCAAAGGGTGATGAAGCTATTACATACTATAAAGTAGAAAAGTATTTTAAAAAGCACAATACAACCTTTGTAACCTTACAATTAGAAACAGGTAGAACGCATCAAATTCGTGTGCATATGAGCCATAATGGTAATCCGCTAGTTGGGGATGTGTTATATGGTGGACAAACAACATATATGTCAGGGCAAGCGTTACATGCAATGAAAATTAATTTCTTGCATCCAATTACGAAAGAAGAGATCGAAATTGATGTACCGTTTCCTACAAAATTAAACAATATAATGAAAGAATTTCAAAGGGAAAATGTGTAAAGTGTAAGTTTTAATTTGAGAAAAGTAAATTTTTGCAGGAATTTCTCTAAAAGAAGCGAAGCCGTAAAGAGAAAAGAGAGGTGAGAATTACTTGGTCAAATATAAATATATACTAGGAATATTTTTCGCTTGTCTTTTATTTACCCTATGCATCTATCCATATTTACCAGAACGTTTGGCAGTACATTGGAACGAAAATGGTGGGCCGAACGAATTTATGAGTAAACAAGTTGTTGTTGCATTTATTCCGGTTCTTATTATTTTTTTACATGGATTTGTGTATATTATTTCACATAATATATATAAGTTTAATGGAGGAGAGCATTTCATTATAGGCGGATTTATAAAGACGATTACTTTATTTATGTTGTTTATTCATATGCTTATTCTCGTTATTAATTTTGGAAGTTTTATATCCTTTCAGACAGGATTAACGATCGGGATTAGTATGTTTCTTTTTATGCTTAGCAAAGATTTTAAAAAGATAAAGGGTAAAGAAAAAGATCCAATTAAATTACAAAAAATTCGTTTAGTGAGTAGACGAATTTTTCAAGTGATGGCATGTGGTATACTGTTTTCCTTGTTTTTGAACTTGAAGTGGGGATTTTATGTATTGCTTAGCGTAATAAGTTGCGGATCTATTTTGTTTATGTCCTACATTTTATATTCATACATAATAGAAAGTTACGAAACTTAAAAGAGTCTTCTCATTATGAGAAGACTCTTTTTATCTATTTACTTCGTAATAAATTGTTGTGTCCAGTAGTTACCGCTTTCTACATAACCAACACCGATGTGAGTGAAGCCGTTATTTAAGATGTTTGCACGGTGTCCAGCACTGTTCATCCAAGCTTGTACTACCTCTTCAGGTGTACGTTGGCCTTGAGCGATGTTTTCACCTGCAGATGTATAAGAAATACCAAATTTCTTCATCATGTCAAACGGAGACCCGTATGTAGGGCTGTTATGATCAAAGTAGTTATTTTTTTGCATATCTTCAGATTTAACACGCGCTACTTTGCTTAATTCAGTATCGATTTTTAGTGCTGGTAAGCCTTGTTTTGTACGCTCAGCGTTTGTTAATTCAACAACACGTTGTTCGAACTCGCTTAAAGATTTTGCTTCTTCAGCAGGCTTTTGCTCAGCTGGTTTTTGTTCTGTAGGTTTTTGCGTATTATTGTTTTCAGCAGGCTTTTGAGCTTCTGGCTTTTGTTCAGCAGGCTTTTGCTCAGCTGGTTTTTGTTCAACAGGCTTTTGAGTTTCTGGCTTAGCTGTTGGTTGCTCAGTTACAACATTTTCAGTAGGTTGTTGAACAGGAACGAAGCAATTTGGTTGGAAGTTTCCTTGTTGCCATTGTGCTAATGATTCAACTCCCATAGATTGTAAGAATGCTTGTAACTCTTGTTGGTTCATTTGCTTCATCATCACTTTTGAATGCTGAATATTTTGAACCTTTACGTTAGATGGTTGTACTGTTGCAGCTTGTGCATCTAAAGAAGATACTCCTAAAGTAAGAGCTGTTGCAGCAGCTACAGATAATAAAACACGCTTTTTCATGATGTGTGTCCCCCTATATAAAGTTTTAATTTGTTTTCACACGATTTGTTTTTGACAGCCTGTCTGACTGACAAATCCATCGTAGCATACAATTTACGAGAAAAAAGATGGAAAAAAATTCATAGACTTAAAATTTACCTAATTTATCCTAAGGAGAGAAAAGGAGAGAAATAAGAGAAACGTAGAGTGTAAAAGGAATTTTCAGCATTTTTATACTTCGTTTTAATAGGAGGTTTTTGGATAAATGTACCTATATTGAAAATGAAGAATCCTATTGTATCAATGGTTTGAACGTTTTTTTAAGGAATATACTGGATTGTTTTTTACAAAACTGTAATGTTTCTGTTGTTCTTTTTTATAATAAAGTAACATATTTTTAATGTTGTAGCAGACAAAAAAGCGGCTATCTCTTTACATAGACGAAGGAGATAGCCGTTTTCCTATTATTACGTATGTTACGAGTTATTACGAGTTAGTTTCAATTGCTTCTAATAATAAATCTACAATGTGAATTCCTCTCATTTTATGAGAAAGACCTTCACGTTCAATACCTAGTTTCATTTGTAATAGGCACCCTGGATTTGCAGTGACAATTGTTGCTGCATCTGTTTCATGTACACGGTCCATTTTATAATCTAGAAATTCCATTGATAATTCTGAGTGTACAATGTTGTATATACCAGCCGAACCACAGCAGCGATCCGCATCTTTCATTTCACGGTATGTTGCGCCTTGAATGGCTTCTAGTAGCATACGAGGTTCAGAAGATGTTCGCATAACGTTACGTAAATGGCAAGAATCTTGATACGTAATAATTTGCGGCGTGAGTCGTAAGTCAGTTCGTTTATGGAAATCTAGTTCTACTAGAATAGCGGTAATATCTTTAATTTTAGTAACAAACTGCTTTGCACGTTCAGCCCATTCTGGATCATCTTTTAGAAGATAATCATAGTCTACGAGGTAAGCCCCGCAACCACCTGCATTCGTAATAATATAGTCGATGTTTAAGTCTTCGAATGCTTTTATATTTCGTTTCGCTAATTCTTTTGCTCCACTCTTTTCACCAGCATGTCCATGTAATGCACCGCAGCAACTTTGTGTTTGCGGGATAACGATATCACAACCGGCTAATTGAAGAAGTTTCATCGTTGCGTTATTTGTTTCTAAAAACATCGTATCCATTAAACAGCCTGTGAAGAATGCAACTTGTTTTTTCTTTGTACTTTCAGCAGATAAAAATGTAGGACGATCTTTCATTGCTTTCATTTTAGGGACTTTTGGTAAAACGAGATCCATCGTTGCAAGTGTTTCAGGGAATAACTTCATAATACCTGTTTTATGAGTTAACGTTTGTAAGCCGGAACGTTGGTAAAATCCGATAAGTCCAGTTAAAGTTCTCATTCGATTTTGATGTGGGAATAATCCTTCAAAAACGATTTTACGAACGGCTTTCACGGGCATAGAGAATTTTTTATTTTGATTAATAATATCACGGGCTTCTTCTAATAAATGTCCATAATTCACACCAGATGGACAAACAGGTTCACAAGCACGACAGCCAAGGCAAACGTTTAAAGTATTTTCAACATCTTCATCTGGCTCGATTAAACCATCAACGACAGCTTTCATTAATGCGATACGTCCGCGCGGCGAATGTGATTCTTTATACCCAGATTGAATGTAAGTAGGGCAAGTAGGTAAGCAGAACCCGCAGCGCATACAGTTTAGTAGCTCATCTTCACTTAATCGTTCTTTAAATTCCTTTTGAATGTTTTCTTTATTTAATGTTGTCATCGCTCAACCACCACTCTTTTACGAGTGTCTTTCGCGAACATCTTTCCAGGATTCATAATGTTATTTGGATCGAAGGCTTGTTTAATCCCTTGCATAGCGGCAATACCTTCTTTACCTAATTTCATTTCTAAATAGGGAGCTTTCATCGCACCAACACCATGTTCACCAGTAATCGTACCACCAAGCTCAATTGCTTTCGCAAATATTTCAGCAAAAGCTTGTTCAGCACGGTGCATTTCTTCTTCATTACGGGCATCTGTCATACAAGTTGGATGTAGGTTTCCATCACCAGCGTGTCCAAACGTACAAATAGGAATATTAAATTTTTTTGCGATGGCATTAATAGCTTCAACCATCGGAGCAATTTGTGAACGAGGTACTGTTGCATCTTCTAATATTGTCGTCGGTTTTAATCTTGCAAGTGCTGATAGTGCGCTACGGCGTGCTGTACGAAGTGCATCTGCTTCCGCTTCATCTTTTGCAACGCGAACATCAACTGCATTCATAGAGTGGCAAACGTTAGCCATTTTTTCAATATCTCGATCGACCACTTCGGGTGGACCATCTTGTTCAATTAATAAAATTGCTTTTACGTCAGTTGGTAAACCGATTTGTGCAAACTCTTCTACAACTTCAATTGTCGGTTGGTCTAAAAACTCAAGTGTCGCTGGAATAATTTTATTTGCAATAATAGAAGAAACAGCACGTGCAGCTTCATTAATATCTTCGTAGAGTGCCAGCATTGTTTTCTTCGTTTCAGGCATAGGAACAAGTTTTAATATCGCTTCTGTTACTACTCCAAGTGTTCCTTCAGAACCGATAAATAGACGAGTTAAATCGTAACCAGCAACATCTTTTGCTAATTTACCACCAGTACGAATGATATCACCATTTGGTAAGACAAGTTCAAGACCCATTACATAATCACGTGTTACACCATATTTTAACCCACGTAATCCGCCTGAGTTTTCATTAATATTACCGCCGATTGTAGAAATTTTCATCGAGCTTGGATCTGGCGGATAAAATAATCCCTTTTCTTCTACTGCTTTAATAATATCAAGTGTAATGACACCAGCTTGTACGGTAATTGTTAAATTTTCTTCATCAATCTCTAAAATATTGTTCATATGGCGGAAAATAAGGACGATACCGCCTTCTAGTGGACAAGTTCCTGCACAAAGGTTTGTTCCAGAACCACGAACATACACAGGGATTTTGTGAGAGTTACATACTTTTAACACTTCAGCTACTTCATTTGTATTACGAGGAGCAATGACTGCATCAGGCATTGCTTGGAAGTTTGGAGTGGCATCATAACTATAAGTTAAGCGCCCCATATTGGATGTATCTACATTATCTTCGCCAACAATGGATACGAATGAATGAATAATTTGCTTTTCTAACATTGGAAATCCCCCTCAAACTGTTAACGTGTTTAGTCATAATAAAAACGTTGTAACAGTGCTTTCATTATAATGATAAAAAAGTTGGAGGATTCTTTCTATGTATAATCATCTGAAGATTAATCTGTTTTATCGTTCTTTTTTGTATGATTATCTAATAAAAGGAGTGCGAAGTATAAAACATTTAAATCTTTGAATTGTTTCGGATCAAGTCCGGTATGTTCTTCAATTTTTTTTAGTCGGTAATGCAATGTATTAATGTGTATATGTAATTGCTCAGCTGTCTGTTTATAAGATTGGTTATAATCGATAAATAAACGTAAAGTGTGCATGAGCTCAGGAGATTGTACTAAGTTTTCAATGGTACGCTCTAGAAACTGTTCTCGCGTTTCGATAGAAATATCTTGTAAGCACATTTCTAAACGTAAATCTTCATTAAATACAATTTTTTTCGTTTCAAGTGACACAGAAAGCGCTCGTAGTGCTTGTTCATATGATATGTGCATCTTGCTTGGCGTAACGGTTTGCCCAATCCCGATATATAAAGGGATAGAAAATAAAGTTTCACAGTCATGTTTTAACCGTTTTAAAAATAGGTAAGTTTGTTCTTTAGAGCTCATCGCTGAAAATAAAATAAATCGATCATTTCCCCAGCGAACAAATAGATGGTCTTTTGCTAATAGATTGCGAATATGTTGCCAAACTTTACGCTGGAGCATCGTATCATTTTGATCAATCGAAAACAAAATAAGTTGTTTCTTCTTATATAAATCAACGCCAAGTGTTTTTGCACGATCGAGAAAACTTGAAGACCAGTCTGTATTTTGAAGCCAATCAAAGACAAATGCTTCATAAGAACGGTGTTCAAGTTCTAATTGCTCTAAAAAGTAGTTTTCATGAATTAATAATTCGGTCATCTTCCGTAATATTTCTCCGTATTGTGAAATATTGTCGGGTTCTCCTGTAATTCCAATAACACCAATTACTTCGTCATGAAATAGTAAAGGAAGATTCATCCCGGCTTTTACACCTTGCAACCGTCGTTCATCTTCTTTTGTAATGATGACGGTTTTCTTTTGTTTCGCGCAGCGGAGTGCTCCCTCATGAAATTGACCGATTCTTTTTGCATCTGTACTGGCGATAATAACACCTTGTATATTAATGATAATAATATTTTCTGTAATTAGTCTGCGTACTTCCCGTACAATTTTATTCGCTAAATCAGGAAAAAGCATAATTTGCACACCTCAAATTCTATTTGTTGTACATTATATATGTAAGTTGAATAAGAAAGGAAGATTTCACACTTTCCACACATTTATTTGTTATTTTACAATTATAACGAAATCATTCGAAAATGGAGGGAATCTTTTGAGAAAGTATGTTTTTCTTCTCTGTTTTTTATTTCTATTAGTAGGGTGTCAAGGAAGTTCATATACACCAATTACTGAAGATAAAAGTATTATTATAACAACGAATATAAAAGAAGGCAGTATTAGTTTTATTGATAAAAAAACTAATAAATTAATTACGACATGGGAATTAAATGAACCGATGGCAGGAATTGCACTACTTCCAAACGGCGAGGACATACTTGTATATGGTAAGCAGTTAGAATACATGTATGTATATTCACTAGCAGAAGGAAGGCAAGTGGAAAAATATAAAACTGGAAAAGGCATTGTAAATGTGGTTGTATCAGAAGATAAAAAACAATTGTTTGCCGCCGATCAAAATGCACAAAAGATAAGGTTCTTTACGATAGAAGGGAAAGAGACAGAAAGTGTTTCAACAGGAAAAGGACCGATAACCCTGGTAGAGTATCATAACCAGTTATCTGTACTAAACTTTTATGATACGAAGCTAACGACAATTGATACAAAGAAAAAAGAGGTTATACAATCCTTTATGATTCCACCAGCATCAACAGGAGCAACGATTAGTCCGGATGGAAAAGAGATATGGATTGGCGGACATGGTGATGGAAATCAAGTGAATGAGAAAGTATTAGTGTATTCTTTACAGAGCGGCGAAATGGTACGTTCTTTACACGCCCCGTTTATGCCTGTGAACATAACGAAAGATAATAAGTACGTATATGCATTAAGCCATGGTTCGAATACGCTTAGAAAATTTGATATTAGTACGTATAAAGAGGTAGCTTCCGTTGAAGTAGGCTCAAATCCATTTGCATTTTTGAAAAGCGGGGCAGAAGGATATGTAGCAAGTTATGATAGTGATGAAGTGTGCGTCATGGATATGAAGAGTATGAAAATAAAACAAACAATTAAAGTCGGAAAAGGACCATTTCAACTCATAGAGAGGGAAGGGAAGGACAATGGGTAAATATAGAGTGCTAGTTGTAGATGATGAAAGTGACATGAGGCAACTTGTCGGAATGTACTTAGATAACTTCGGATACGAGTGGGGAGAAGCTGAAAATGGAAAAGAGGCTCTAAAAAAATTAGAGTCAGATCATTATGATTTCGTTGTATTAGATATTATGATGCCAGAGATGGATGGACTTTCAGTTTGCAAAGAGATTCGAAAAACGTCAGATGTGCCAATTATATTTTTAACGGCAAAAGGTGAAGAGTGGAATAGGGTGAACGGTTTACGCATGGGAGCAGATGATTACATTGTAAAGCCGTTTAGTCCAGGTGAATTAATTGCTCGTATGGAAGCTGTACTAAGACGTTATACAAAGCAAGAACAGCAAGAGGAGATTCAATTTGGTCCCATTCTTATTAATGAAAAAAGTAGGAGGATTGAGGCAGATGGCGATCCGATTTCTCTTACAGTAAAGGAGTTTGATTTACTATATTTCCTTTGCCAACATACAGGACAAGTATTTAGCCGGGAACAATTGCTTGAAAAGGTGTGGGGGTATGATTATGCGGGAAGTACAAGAACAGTAGACACACATGTGAAAACGATGCGTTTGAAACTTGGAGAAAGTGGAAACTACATTCAAACTGTTTGGGGTGTAGGCTATAAATTTGAGGTGTAACGTATGTTTACGATGGTACAAAAGCTTTGGCTTACAGTAGTATGTGCAGTATGTGTAACAGTTTCCTTTCTTTATTTTGTATCTTTATACTCGTATGAAAAGTTATACGTTGATAATTTAAAAGACTCATTAGTAATGGAAGGAAAGCGTCTTGCAACGCAATATGATAAGAATGAAGGAATGTCAACTTTTGAAGAGAAAGTAAGAGCATTTGATCAAATATCTAGTTCAGACGTTCTTTTCGTTTCCAATCCTCGTGATCTAAGCGCATGTTTGCCTTTTGATGTGCATCATCATTCTCTTATAAGTGAAGGGGATAGACAAACACTACTAGATGGTAAAACGGTGACAAAGGTAGGATATGAAGAACATTTTGATCGGAATATTATGGGGGTTGTTATCCCTGTTTTAGATAATAAAAAGTTAGTTGGAATTGTATATTCTTATATTCCTTTAAAAAGTATAAAAGACTTAATATATGATATGGGTCTTATTTTAGCCCCGCTAGCAATTGCTATGATTTTAATTACGATATGGATTGGGAGAAAAATTATTATAGCGATTACGAAGCCGCTTTCGCAAATGGAGCGGGTTGCCAATCATTTCGCTACTGGAGATTTCTCGGAGCGGATTACCATTTCTTCAGAAGATGAAATTGGACGATTAGGAAAAGCATTTAATAAAATGGCGCATTCTTTAGAAACAGAAGATGTAAAGCGTAAGGAATTTTTGGCTAACGTTTCGCATGAACTTAGAACACCGCTTAGTTATATAAAAGGGTATAGTGAGGCTATCTTAGATGGTGTAGCAAAGGGACCGCAGCAAGAAAAAGTGACGCAGCTTATTCATAAAGAAGCGGATCGTATGCAGCGTCTCGTTCATGATTTATTAGATTTAGCGCAACTAGAAGGTGAACATTTTCCTCTAAAGAAGCAACCTATTGTGTTCTCGCAGCTTATTGAAGATGTGTTAGATACGTATGAACTAAAGTTTATAGAAAAAAAACTTCGTATTTCAACGAATTTAAATCCTGAAATTATCGTAATGATTGATGAAGATCGTATGCAACAAGTTCTTCATAACGTGTTAGATAATGCGATACGGTATACAAATCAAAACGGGAATATCATAATAACGCTAGAGCAAATAGACGATTACTGTGAGTTGAAAATAAAGGATACAGGAATAGGTATTGATGCAGAGCATTTAGAGAATCTTGGTGAGCGTTTTTACCGAGTTGATAAAGCGAGAAGTCGCCAACATGGTGGAACAGGTTTAGGGCTTGCGATTGTAAGGCAAATTGTTCATATACATGATGGTGAGTGGAAAATAGAAAGTGAAAAAGGTAAGGGAACAACAGTATTTATTAAGTTAAAAATACAAGATGAAGGAAGCATGTTCTAATGTAAAGGACATGCTTTTTCAATTGAATATAAATGAATATAGGAATAGATATAAATTAATAGCAAATAAATATTAAAAATTTGACTATTTTATGAACAAAACATTTGTACTTCTTACCAATTCGTTCTAAAATAGGTATGGATGCTAAGTTCTTATAAATCGTTTCAATTGTTGTTTGGAAGATACTGAGGTGATTTAACTGGAGTACAAATCTATTAAACCGAAAAAAATTTACGAAGAAGTATCTGAAGCTATTTTAACAATGATTAAAAATGGTACGTTAAAACCTGGTGACAAGCTACTTCCTGTGCATCAATTAGCTGAGCAGTTTCAAGTTGGCAGATCTGCTGTTCGTGAAGCGTTAAGTGCGCTAAGAGCGATGGGCTTAATTGAAATGAAGCAAGGAGAAGGCACATATGTGAAGAACTTTGATTCTTCTTCATTAACAAAATCATTAAACAATAGATTATTAATGAAGAAAGAAGATATTTTGAATTTATTAGAAGTGCGAAAGGTGCTTGAAGTGGGGGCAGTTCGAGCAGCAGCGGCAAAACGTACGGAAGATAATTTGCAAAATATGAAACATTGGTTAGATGAAATGGCAAAGAGCATTGGAGATGAAAAGGCTGGCGAAAAAGCAGATTTTCAGTTCCATATGGGAATTGCAGAGTCTTCGCATAATAGCATTTTGCTTGAACTCATGAATCATGTTTCAGAGATGATTGCTGAAACGATTGGTGAATCAAGACGCATTATTTTATATGGTGAACAAACGACATCAGAACGACTTATAGAAGAGCATCAAGTTATATATGATGCGGTTTTAAAACAAGATGTAGAATTAGCGCAGCAAGCAATGCTAGAGCATTTAACAAATGTAGAACATATTGTCACAGGTAGAAACGATATAAATTCGTAATTTAATCTTCAAAAAATCTAATTTTCTGATAAAATAGAGAAAGATTAAGTAAGCGTTTTCTTTAGAAAAGGGAGAGGATAGGCCATGGTTGAGCCTATTTCTTCTCTCTTAAGTCATCTGATGACCATATGTTTGTTGGCGAAGTTGTAAAGAGGGGGAGTAATAATTATGAAAGTTACTTTATTTGTTACTTGTTTAGTCGATATGTTTGAAACAAATGTCGGTAAAGCAACAGTTGAAGTATTGGAGCGTTTAGGTTGTGAAATTGAATTTCCGGAAGCACAAGTTTGTTGTGGTCAGCCTGCTTATAATAGCGGCCATGTAGAAGCAGCAAAAGAAGCGATGAAACATATGATTGAAACTTTCGAAGATGCAGAATATATCGTTACGCCATCTGGCTCTTGTGCGACAATGTTTCATGAGTATCCGCATGTTTTTAAAGATGACCCGAAATGGGCTAAACGTGCACAAAAGGTTGCTGATAAAACATATGAATTTACACAATTTATTGTAGATGTTTTAAAAGTGACAGATGTTGGTGCAAGTTTACCAGGAATAGCTACTATTCATAAGTCTTGTCATATGACACGCCTGCTTGGAGTAAAAGAGGCACCAGGAATTTTATTGTCTAATGTAAAAGGATTAACTGTGAGAGAACTGCCAAACGTGCAAAATTGTTGTGGGTTTGGGGGAACGTTTTCAGTTAAGATGACTCCGATTTCTGAGCAAATGGTAGATGAAAAAGTAGATAGTGTAATGGAAACAGGTGCTGATTATTTAATCGGTGCAGATTGTGGGTGTTTGTTAAACATTGGCGGACGTATTGAGCGTTTAGGAAAAGAAGTAAAAGTAATGCATATTGCTGAGGTACTGAATAGTCGCTCATGAAGGGGGAACATAAGCTATGTCTATGAAAATCAGTGAGAAAAAATTTAATGATCGCGTAGGCGATGGAATTCAAGATTCGTTTATGCGTGGAGCAGTATCTTCTGCACAAACGCGTTTATATACGAATCGATTAAAAGCAGCGGACGAATTGGGAAACTGGGAAGAGTGGCGTGAACTAGGTGAACAAATTCGTCAACATACGTTAGAAAATCTTGATTATTACTTAATGCAGTTAAGTGAAAATGTATCAAAAAGAGGCGGCCATGTGTACTTTGCGAAAACGAAAGAGGAAGCAGCAAAGTATATTCAAGACGTCGCGAAAAAGAAACAAGCGAAAAAAGTAGTGAAATCAAAGTCGATGGTAACAGAAGAAATTAGTATGAACCATGCGCTTGAAGAAATTGGTTGTGAAGTGTTAGAAAGTGACTTAGGAGAGTATATCTTGCAAGTAGATAACGATCCACCTTCACATATTATTGCGCCTGCACTTCATAAAAATAGAACGCAAATTCGCGATGTATTTAAAGAAAAACTTGGCTATGAAAATTCTGATGATCCATATGAGATGACAAAGTTTGTTCGTAAACAACTTCGTGAGAAATTTATGGATGCGGAAATTGGTGTGACGGGTTGTAACTTCGCTGTTGCAAATACGGGATCTCTTTGTTTAGTAACGAACGAAGGTAATGCGGATCTTGTTATGTCAATTCCGAAAACACAAATAGCAGTAATGGGTATGGAACGTATGGTTCCGACAATGGAAGAGTTAGATGTTTTAGTTGGTTTACTATGCCGTAGTGCGGTAGGTCAAAAGTTAACAAGTTATGTAACAGTAGCAGGACCAATTCAAGAAGAGGAAGTTGATGGACCTGAAGAGTTCCATTTAGTTGTTGTTGATAATGGTCGTTCTCAAATTCTTGGATCTGAATTCCGTTCAGTATTGCAATGTATTCGTTGCGCAGCTTGTGTAAATGTATGTCCTGTATATCGTCACGTTGGTGGACATTCATATGGATCGATTTACTCAGGACCAATCGGTGCGGTATTAACACCACTTTTAGGTGGATATGATGATTACAAAGAGCTTCCTTATGCATCTAGTTTATGCGGAGCATGTACAGAGGCTTGTCCAGTAAAAATTCCATTACATGATTTATTATTAAAGCATCGCCAAGTAATCGTTGAACAAGAAGGACGTGCGCCACTTGCAGAAAAATTAGCGATGAAAATGTTTAGTATGGGTGCTTCTTCAGCTGCATTATACAAAATGGGCTCAAAAATGGCACCAGCAGCAATGAGTCCATTCACATCTGGTAACCGTGTATCAAAAGGTGTTGGACCACTTAAAAACTGGACGGATATTCGTGAATTCCCAGCGCCAAGTAAAGAAAGATTCCGTGATTGGTATAAAGATCATAAGAAAGGCGGGAATAAATAATGGCAGGATTAATTCAAAACCGTGATTCCTTTCTAGATAACATTGCAAAAGAACTTGGGCGTGCGCGTAAAAGAGAAGGTGTCGAGCGTCCAGTATGGAAAAGTAATGTGAATATAGAAACGTTAAAAGATTATTCACAAGAAGAATTACTAGAAGTATTTAAAAAGCAATGTACAAACATTCATACAACTGTAGTAGAAACGACAAATGACCGTTTGTATGAAGACCTTCAAAAAGTAATCATGGAAAACGGCGGGGGACCTATTTTATTATCAGCAGATGAACGCTTTGATGCATATGGTTTAACATCTTTATTTAAAGAAGAACTTCCAAAGCGAGATATTGAAGTAAACGTATGGGATCCAGAGAGAAAAGACGAAAATATGCGTATAGCTGAAAAAGCGAATATCGGTATTGCATTTAGTGATTATACATTAGCTGAATCTGGTACAATTGTTGTACAAAGTCATAAAGGGCAAGGACGTTCTTTACACTTTTTACCGACTGTATACTTTGCTATTATTCCACGTGAAACACTTGTGCCTCGTATTACGCAAGCAGTTCAGGATATGAACTCACGTGTAGAAAATGGCGAGACAGCGGCATCTTGTATTAACTTTATTACAGGACCTAGTAACTCTGCTGACATTGAAATGAATCTTGTTGTCGGAGTACACGGACCATTAAAAGCGGTATATTTCATCGTATAAAAGAGGGGAAAGCAGGCCAGAAAATGGCCTGCTTTTTTAGTAGAATAAAGGATAATATGAAGTAGAAGTTCTCTCCTTTTTTTGTTATGTTCTTTTGGAAAGGAGAGGAAGGGATGTTCACTTATATATATGCATTGTTAGTGGGTATGGTGTTTGGTTCTTTTTTTATGCTAATCGCAATAAGGGTTCCTTTAGGCGAGTCTATTATTACACCGCGTTCGCATTGTCATTATTGTAAGTATGTACTAAAGCCAAAAGAACTAATTCCAATCATTTCATTTTGTATACAAAGAGGGCGCTGTACGAATTGTAAGAGGGGAATTCCGATTCTGTACGTAGTATTTGAATTTGTAACCGGTACAATATTTTTTCTTACTGTATATATGATTGGAGTAGAACGAGAGCTTCTCATCATTTTATCGCTTTTTTCGTTACTTCTTATTATCTCCGTTACAGATTATATATATATGTTAATTCCTGATCGTATTTTAATTTCGTTTGCTTTTCTGCTTATTTTAGAATGTATTTTTGTACCGTTAGTTACGTGGATAGATAGTATAGTTGGTAGTGGGGTTATACTCTTTTTGTTATATTGTATGCAAAAGATATATCCAGAAGGGCTTGGTGGAGGGGATATAAAATTACTCTCGCTACTTGGATTTATAGTGGGATTGAAAGGGGTTTTTATTATTTTATTTTTAGCGTCTTATTGTAGTCTTTGTTTTTTCGGGATGGGTATTTTATTAAAGCGTATAGAAGCAAGTAAACCAATTCCATTTGGCCCTTTTATTAGTCTTGGAGCAATATGTTATGTATTAATTGTGTATTCAAAATAGAGGGGGATAGAGAATGAATATATATATGGATGATCAAAGAGGTTGTCCGTTTGGATATGTGCCCGCAACTACAGTAGAAACTGCCTTGCAATTTGTTAGGGAGAATGAGGTAAATATTATTTCTCTCGACTTTAATATGGGATGGCGGCAGAGTAATGGATTTGATTTCGTAAATATTTTTTGTAAAGAGGGATTATATGTTAAGGAAATCCACTTTCACACAAATGATGTCATTGGTATGGATAAGATGAAACAAAGAATAGAGGGTGGAAAAAAACAAGGAGAGATTGAAGCAAGTATTATTGTGAAATATATGGGGAGCTAAAAACTCCAAAGTCTAACTTTGGAGTTTTTAATGTTTCATATGTGCTTGTAAAGGAATAATCTCTTCTTGTTGAGCTGCTGCGATTACAGTCTCTTCCTGTTTAACATCAGGTGTTTTCTTTGTTAAGTAGTGATATACCATACCGACAAATACGGACCCGCCAATAATGTTACCGATTGTAACTGGAATTAAGTTATGAATAGCGCCTGCAAAAGAAATTGTCTCAGGATGTGGTGATACTAAAGATAAAGCAAACAGTGATAAGTTTGCAATGCTATGCTCATAACCAGATAAAAAGAAAGTGAAAACGAGCATCATCATCATTAATATTTTGGCTGTGTCACCTTTCACTTGAGAAGGTAAGAAGCAGGCAAGACAGACAAGCCAGTTACATAAAATTGCTTTAAAGAATAATTGCATTGTAGGTGTATTCATCTTTCCTTCAACTACTTTATTCATTAAATGACCGTGATCAATCGCTTCGAAAATGCCAGTTGCGTAAAATAGTAAGGCAAAGAATAAAGCACCCGCTAAGTTACCTGCATAACATGCAATCCAGTTGCGAAGTGTATCAGAAATCGTTGTTTCTTTTCTTAAAGTTGCTACTGTGAAGTACATTGTATTTCCAGTAAATAATTCAGCACCACCATATATAATAAGTACGAGGGCAATCCCGAAAAACATGGAAGCAGCTAAATAAGTTGCTGGTGAATCTGCAATGTGAAAAAAGTTACCTAATTTAAAACATAGTACAATAATAAAACCGATATAAATGCCCGCAAGTGCAGCACGAATGAAATATTGCATCGGATTTATATCTAGCATTTTCTTTTTGCTCTTAGCCAGTTTGACAACATAATCTAATCCTTGTTCTAGCATGAGTCATACGCTCCTTTAGTAAATCTTCTATAAATACTCCTTATATGAATAAAGTACATGGATTCGTTCACAGTTTCAATAAGTTTGTTCAATGTTTCACAAAAAGGACATACATAAAATAAGAAAGCGATTACAAAAGGTAGTATAATGGAATTTTTTCTAAAAATAGAGAGGGAATTGAAATAAAAAAGAAAAAGCGCTGTAATTACAGCGCTTTTTCGTCTAAATTCTTTTCTACTTTTACTTCTACTTCTTTCGAGAAGAACCAACCGCCAACTGCGATTCCAACTAATACAATCCAGAATGTAAGTTTCCACGGAGTAGATTCTGGGAATGAATGCGGAATTACATTTAATGCAGGGTGTGCTAATGTATAGATTGCTAACTTCACACCAACCCAACCTACAATTAAGAATGCTGCAGTTTCAAGTCCTGGTTTACGTTTTAATATTTGTACGAAAGCAGTTGCTGCAAATCGCATAATGATTAATCCAATAAGTCCACCTACAAAGATGACAACGAATTGCCCAGTATCAAGACTACCAATTGTACCTAGTCCTGTTTTCGGTAAAGTCATTGCTAATGCAACAGCAGCTAAAATTGAATCAACTGCAAAGGCGATATCAGCAACCTCGACTTTAAATACAGTCCACCAAAAATTCTCTTGTTTTTTCTTTGCTTCTTTTTCTTCTGTGTCTTCATCCGTATTCTTTTTAACATACGTTTTAAATAAGTGATTACCAGCGATAAACATAAGGTAAATAGCACCGATTGCTTGCACTTGCCATACATCGACTAAGAACGAAATCATAAATAACGATCCGAATCGGAAAACAAATGCCCCCGCTAATCCGTAAAATAGTGCTTTTTTACGTTTTTCTTCTGGTAAATGTTTTACCATAATTGCAAGAACAAGCGCGTTATCAGCCGCTAAAATCCCCTCAAGTGCAATCAGGATGAGTAATACCCAACCATACTCCAATAATAATGATACATCCATGTACATTCTCCTCTCATTTCTATAAGTACTAAATAAGTGAAGAATTTCCCCACTATTTAGTTTCCCCATACTCCTGCCTATTAACTTCGGAAGAATTTGGTAATGAATACAAAAAAGACCTCTGCCGTTAATAGGCAAAGGTCTTGCTAGACATATGTAATAAAAATGCCAACAAAGCCGGAAGAACTAAGTTCTACGTAATGACGACTTTGTTTCCAAGAAATATTCTTGGACGCTACTCCCCTTTGGAGATATGCTATTGTACTCTCATTATATGGATAATTTATACGGTTGTCAACCTGTTAAAATATCTTCGTTCGGATATTTTATTTTCCGGTTCTTTTTGCGTGCAAATGAAAAAGCCAATGTTAATGGTCCCATTTTTCCAAAAAACATCATAAAGATAATAATAGCTTTTCCAATTATCGTTAAGTGTGGCGTTAAATTCATACTGAGACCGACTGTTCCAAATGCTGAAAATACTTCGAAAGCACTCATCAATAGAGGAACTCGCTCAGTAATACTTAAAATTAAAATAGCAGCAAAGATAAATGAAATGGAAATAATAGTAATGGTCAATGATTTGACAATGAGCGTATCTTTAATGGATTTTTTAAACACAACAATATCATCTTGTTCTTGTAAAAATTTAAATACGCCAAAAAACATAATTAAAAATGTTGTTAACTTAATTCCACCACCAGTTGAAGCACTACCAGCACCAATAAACATAAGAAGCATCATTAATAAAAGGGAAGGTTTTGTTAATGCAGAAATATCAACGGTATTAAATCCGGCAGTGCGCGTTGAAATTGCTTGGAAATAAGCAGCCATTCCTTCTTCAAATGGGGTAAAACCTCTCATAGAAAGAGAATT
Organism: Bacillus sp. FSL M7-1020; assembly: GCF_038050415.1. NCBI lineage: Bacteria > Bacillati > Bacillota > Bacilli > Caryophanales > Bacillaceae > Bacillus > Bacillus sp. FSL M7-1020. Next base: position 1,095,197 of record NZ_JBBOTW010000001.1, read on the forward strand.
ATGGAACTCGAATATGAAAATAAAAACGGTAGCAATAATATTGACGATTAGAGTAGAAGAGAGCATGAGTTTTGAATGTAATGTAAGGTTTTTAAAGTTCTTTTTTCTTTTTATATCTATAATCACTGTAAAACCGATTCCACCTAAAATTATGAGAGAAGAAATAACGAGATTGACGAGAATACTATGAGAATGGGACATTAAATTATCGCTCCACACAGAAAAACCAGCGTTGTTAAAGGCAGAGATCGAATGAAAAAAACTATAATAGAACCCTTTAGCAATTCCGTATTTTGGTACCCATTCAAAAGAGAGGAGCAAAGTAGCAATACATTCTACTGTAAAAGAGAATAGAAATAATGCTTTGGCAAGACGAATGACACCGCCGATATTCGTTTGATTTAGTGCTTGTTGTAACAAAATGCGATTCTGAAGACCGATTTTTCTGCCAAGCATAATTGCAATTAAAACAGCGAAGCTCATAATGCCAAGACCGCCAACTTGTATAAGTGTTAAAATTACACATTGACCAAATAAGGTAAATACTTTTCCAGTGTCCACAACACCAAGCCCTGTAACTGTACAAGCAGAAACCGTTGTAAATAAGGCATCGAGCCATGAAATAGATGTTGTTGTAGCAATTGGTAGTTTTAATAAGCATGTGCCGACAATTGATAATACAATAAAAGATAAAGTAAGAACACGAGGAGGGCTCATGCTAATATTAATCCGTTTCATCTCACATATCGTTCCTTTCAGTTTGTTCTTACTAGTATGTGAAAAAGCGCTATTATGTATGTTGCAAATAGAAAGAGGCAGAGAATATCTGCCTCTAAGCCATATGTTATAGTATTATCCGCGTAATTGTTGTTGAGCTAAAGCAACAAGACGTTTTGTTACTTCACCGCCAACGGAACCGTTAGAACGAGATGCTGTATCTGAGCCTAAGCTAACACCGAATTCTTGTGCAATTTCATATTTAAATTGTTCAAGTGCTTGTTCTGCACCTGGAACTAGTAATTTGTTTGTTTTTACCATGTTGACACACATCCTTTTGAGTAGTCCAGTTCAGCCAAGTTAAGTACTATCTAAACTGGTAACGTTATTTTATGTGGAAACGATGTACTCATACCCGGAAGTAATCGGTGTGATTAGAAGTTCTTGGATAGAAAAAAGAGTAGCAAATTTGCTACTCTTTTTTCAGTATTGTCGCTGTACCTTCCACGACAATATCATCGGATTGATTGTAGATGTTTGTTTGTAATGTAATGATTTTCTTATCATCACGTTTTTTAATGACTTCTGCCACTACACGAAGTGTATCGCCGATTTTGACAGGAGCACGGAATGAAACGTTTTGGGATAAATAAATCGTATTTTTTCCTGGGAGTTTCGTTCCAAGAACAGTAGAAATAAAACTTGAAACGAGCATACCGTGAGCAATACGTTCTTTAAACATTGTCGTTTTTGCAAAAGAGTCTAAAATATGAATAGGATTTACATCTCCAGTCAATTTTGCAAAATTGATAACGTCCTCATCCGTAATTGTTTTTGTTAGAGATGCTTGATCACCGACTTGAATCTCATCATAACGAAGCTCTGGAACAGTTTGTGCTTCTTGAAATGGATTCATTTTGTCCTCCTTCTTTTCCATATCGAAAAATGTAAGCCATCTTGATGTAGTAGGAGGAAGAAAGAGTTTTGTTTGTGCTGCAGTTAGTTGCCACATTTTTCTTACTTGATGGAAGTAAATAGATTTTTTGAGTTTTCCTCGAACTGCTTTGCGAGTTCTAGTTGTTTGGACTTGAACTCTCCCAAAAAAACTTCTAACTGTTTTTGAACCTCTTCGCGTTGCGATTGTTGTTGTTCAATAAAGTGTTTTGTTGTTTCTTCAAATTGACCGCTAGTTTGAGTAAGAATAGACAAAGATGTTTTTGTAGGAGAAACAGTAAGTTGATGCATTTGAGTAGAAAGCTCATTCCATTTCCCTTGCCACTCGTTAATTTGATCATTTAAGGAGTTTCCAGTTAATTGCTTCACGTAATCTGTATATTGGTTATTGAACTGAGCTGTGAATTGTTGTAGTTCTTTTTCTAGTTCATTTACTCCTGATGTTAATTTATGCAAAGCGTCTTGTTGTTGTTTTAACGTTTCTAAAGTAAGTTGCTCTAATTGTTTCCCAGCTGAAGAGAAGAGGGAAAGAGATTGAGACCAGTTTTTCCAAAATGCATCGACTAATTCGTATGGTTTAGTTTCCATTGTTTGACCTCCAAATGTTTTTTTGCATATTGTGAACGCAGATTACTCTGCTGTACCACCAGGTGAAGATGAAGAATCCTTTTCATCCTTTTCTGGAGAAGTAGAAAATGGAAAGAATGCATTGGTGTATAACGTGAAAAACGTCCGCAACATATTTTGATAATGTTCAAAAGAAGTCGCACATGTTGATAAATATTGCTCTCCATATTCAGTTAAAGAATAAATTCTTTTTGCTGGCCCTCCATCGCTTGTATCCCAAGTAGAAGAAATAAGGTTTTCTTTTTCTAACTTGCGTAGTGTTCTATAAACATTACCTTGGTCAACAGAAGAAAAGCCGATGTCCATTAGCATTTGAATGAGTTTGTAACCATGAAGACTCCAGTCTTTTAGACAGAGAAGTAAGAAAGGAACTAAGAAGTTTTTTGGCATGGAGTTTGGTTGTTTCGCTTGGTTTTTTTCCAAACTTTCTGGGTGTTCTGGTTCATTATGTAGCATGATTGTACATCACCTCATGAATCAGTTAGATGGAATTTTTTGCTTATAAGTGCAATTTACACCTATCTGTTTTTAATGTCAATACATTTGTTGGAAAATAAAGAAAAATAAAATATAGACTTGAAGTTTTATTCAGAATATTAGAAAATAGTGAATAGGTTGAATTGTTTCAAAAACAAAAAAGGGAGTGTAGGCGAAGTGATTGATCAAAAATTCGATCCATTGCAAGCATGGAAAAATGCTTATGAACAAACCGAAACATTTTGGGGAAAAGCGCTCAATGAAACAATTAAAACAGAAGAATATTCTGCTTGGATGGGCAGCGTTCTAGACTTGAATTTGTTTTATCAAAAAGCATTAAATGATACGACAAAAAGTTATTTAGAACAAGTGAACGTGCCAACGAAAGAGGATATCGCTAGAGTAGCTACGCTTGTTATTAACTTAGAAAATAAAGTTGATAATATTGAGGAAGTTCTAGAAGAGAAAGTGGATTCGTTAGGACAAGCTCCTACATTAAAGCGTGATGTTACGAAAGTAAAACAAGATATTCGCACGTTAGAAACGAAAGTTGATCAAATTTTAGAATTGCTAGAAAAGCAAAATGCAGTACTAGCTAAACTACAAGTACCTGTAAAAGAAGAAGTAAAGCCGGCGAATAAGCCAGAAAATAAAAAATGATAATAGCGTTTGTTTACAACGTGTAAAAGAGAGAGGGAGAATCTCGTTTTCACGTATAAACAACGAAACATAATTAATATATGGACTCTATTAGTATGGGTACCAAAATGATTCATAATAATCGTTCACAAATTCATTTAAGGGGGAAAAGAAATGGTTCAATTAAATGGCAAAGTAGCAATCGTAACAGGTGGGGCAAAAGGAATTGGAAAAGCAATTACAGTAGCATTAGCACAAGAGGGAGCAAAAGTAGTTATTAACTATAACAGCAGTAAAGAAGCAGCTGAAAACTTAGTAAATGAACTAGGAAAAGAAGGGCATGACGTTTATGCAGTTCAAGCGGATGTTTCTAAAGTAGAAGATGCAAACCGACTTGTAGAAGAAGCTGTGAATCATTTTGGTAAAGTGGATATTCTTGTTAATAATGCTGGTATTACAAGAGATCGTACATTCAAAAAATTAAATCGTGAAGATTGGGAGCGCGTAATTGACGTGAACTTAAGTAGTGTATTTAATACGACAAGTGCGGTACTTCCATACATATCGGAAGCAGAAGAAGGAAGAATCATTAGTATTTCTTCTATTATTGGTCAAGCTGGTGGATTTGGACAAACAAACTACTCAGCAGCAAAAGCAGGTATGCTAGGATTTACAAAATCATTAGCGTTAGAACTTGCAAAAACAAATGTAACTGTAAACGCAATTTGCCCAGGATTTATCGATACTGAAATGGTAGCAGAGGTACCAGAAGAAGTGCGTCAAAAAATCGTTGCGAAAATCCCGAAAAAACGTTTTGGACAAGCTGATGAAATTGCAAAAGGTGTAGTATACCTATGCCGTGACGGTGCGTATATCACTGGTCAGCAATTAAACATTAACGGTGGATTATACATGTAATGAAGTAAGAAAAAAGTGCATACCCATATCAGGAATGCACTTCTTTTTTTAGAAAGAAATCGACCGAAAAGGAGATAGAAAAATGACTACATTCGTAACAGAATGGGAAAAGCAATTGGAGTTGTACCCAGAAGAATATCGCAAAGCATATCGCCGTGTGAAAAGAGCGAGCGAAATTTTATTACGCGAACCAGAACCACAAGTTGGTTTAACACCGAAAGAGGTTATTTGGACGAAGAATAAAACGAAGCTTTATCGTTACATTCCAAAACAAGAAAAAACACAGAGAGTCCCAATCTTATTAATATATGCTCTTATTAATAAGCCATATATTATGGATTTAACTCCTGGAAATAGTTTAGTGGAATATTTAGTAGATCGTGGTTTTGATGTGTATATGCTTGATTGGGGTACATTTGGTTTAGAAGATAGTCATTTGAAATTTGATGATTTCGTGTTCGATTATATTGCAAAAGCAGTGAAAAAAGTAATGCGAACTGCAAAATCGGATGAGATTTCTTTACTTGGTTATTGCATGGGTGGAACGCTAACGTCTATTTATGCGGCACTTCATCCGCATATGCCAATTCGTAACTTAATTTTTATGACAAGTCCTTTCGATTTCTCTGAAACAGGATTATATGGTCCTTTATTAGATGAGAAATATTTCAATTTAGATAAGGCGGTTGATACATTCGGAAATATTCCGCCGGAAATGATTGATTTCGGAAATAAGATGTTAAAACCAATTACGAATTTTGTTGGTCCATACGTTGCTTTAGTTGATCGTTCAGAAAATGAGCGCTTCGTCGAAAGCTGGAAATTAGTTCAAAAGTGGGTTGGCGATGGCATTCCGTTCCCGGGTGAATCATACAGACAGTGGATTCGTGATTTTTATCAAAATAATAAATTGGTTAAAGGTGAACTCGTTATTCGTGGACAAAAGGTAGACCTTGCAAATATTAAGGCGAATGTCTTAAATATTTCCGGGAAACGTGATCATATCGCTCTGCCATGTCAAGTAGAAGCTTTACTAGATCATATTTCTAGCACAGATAAACAATATGTATGTTTACCAACAGGGCATATGTCTATCGTTTACGGTGGAACAGCTGTAAAACAAACATATCCGACGATTGGAAATTGGCTTGAAGAGCGTTCCAATTAAAAATAAAAAATCCAACTAGCGTTGTGTTAGTTGGATTTTTTTATGGAAAATAACAAAACATAGAAAGGAGAAATTTACATTTTAGGAGTATAATTATGAAGCTTATGACTGGTAAGTTGTTTTGGAATAGAGGAGTTTCTGTACCTTGTTATCCAACGTTAGAAAATGATATGATATGTGATGTGCTCGTAGTCGGAAGTGGCGAAGCGGGTGCTCATATAGCGTATTCATTAGCGAAGATAGGAATGCGTGTTACGCTCATTGAAAAAAGAGCAATTGCATGTGGTAGCACAGCTGCCAATACAGGTTTATTACAATTTCTTCATGATAAATCGTTAACCTCTCTTATTCATACATTTGGGAAAGTAAAAGGGGTACGGGCATATAGGCTTTGTTATGAAGCCCTTAGAACAATGGAGAAGGTTGTACCGACTCTCGATATTGATCCCCATTTTATTCCGCGAAATAGTTTGTATTATGCGAGTAGAGATGAGGATATTTCATTTTTACAAGAAGAATATAATACGTTACGCTATTATGAATTTCCAGTTGAATATTTTACAGAGTCTGATATTAAGAAACGTTATTCATTTGCAAAACAAGCAGCATTATATACAAGCGGTGACGCAGAAGTGAATCCATATTTGTTAGCACATAGTCTTTTGCATAAAGCAAAGCAAATGGGTGCTACTATATATGAACATACAGAGGCAATACATATTAAACAAATTCAAAATGATTTAATTTGTTACACAAAAACAGGAAATAAAATAGTAGCAAAGAATATTATTATGGCGACAGGTTATGAAGCGCTTTTTGGAAAGAAAGAAAAAAATACAACAGTAGAAACGTCTTATGCAGTCGTTACAAATAAGATAGATCAGTTCGAAGGTTGGCATGAGAAATCATTAATTTGGGAAACGGCACGGCCTTACCTATATTTTCGAACGTATCAAAACCGCATTATTGTAGGCGGATTAGATGAGGCGTTGAAAATTCAAAATATCGGCGATACGAAATTATTGCATAAGCGTGATATCCTTATTAATATTGTAAAAGAAATGTTCCCGCAGTTTAATAATATACAGGCAGAGTATTATTGGGCAGCAGCATTTGGTGGTAGTCATGATGGTCTCCCTATTTTAAAAGAAGATAAAAAGATACATAATTTATATTACGCACTGCCATATGGGGGAAATGGAACTGTATACGGAATGGTATTTGCAAAACTATTTCAGCAGTTATTTACAAATAAAGAAAGTGATGATTTTTCTTTATTTAATCGATAGAAAAAAGGTAGCGAAGTGATGGAATGAGAGATATAAAAAAGTTTTTACAAAAATTACGCCCCGTACAACTTATTGTTTTGTTTTATTTATTAGCAGTAGTCGTATCGGTAATATTACTTAGTTTACCATTTGTTACGAAGGATGGTGTGAAATGGACATTTATCGATGCCCTATTTACATCTGTTAGTGCGGTAAGTGTTACAGGACTTTCAGTTGTTACGATTTCAGATACGTTTACAACAGCAGGAATTATTGTATTAGCTCTAATTTTACAATTAGGCGGATTAGGCATCATGGCACTTGGCACATTCGTTTGGATTATAACGGGTAAAAAGATTGGTTTGCAGCGAAGAAGATTAATTATGGCAGACCATAATCAAGGAAATTTATCGGGTCTTGTAGAATTAATGCGTTCTATTTTAATTGTAATTATTTCGATAGAAATCATTGGAGCCATCCTGTTAGGTACAAGATTTTTACTGTACTTTCCGACTTGGCAAGAAGCTTATTTTCACGGTTTCTTTGCCGCTGTTAGTGCAACGACGAACGGTGGATTCGATTTAACAGGACAATCGCTAATCCCGTACAAAAAAGATTATATCGTTCAAATGATTCATATGTTACTCATTATTTTAGGGGCGATTGGCTTCCCTGTGTTAATGGAAGTGAAGCAATTTCTTAGTAAGAAGAGAGAACAACTTTTTCGTTTTTCGTTATTTACAAAATTGACGACAACAACATTTTTTGCACTTGTTGTTGTTGGAACCATCATGATTTTTTTACTAGAACGAAATCATTTTTTAGTAGGAAAGTCATGGCATGAAACGGTTTTCTATACGTTATTCCAATCTGTGACGACGCGAAGCGGTGGACTCGCTACAATGGATATACGTGAATTGTCACAACCAACGCTTTTATTTATGAGTATATTAATGTTTATTGGAGCATCTCCAAGTTCGGTTGGGGGCGGGATACGTACGACAACATTTGCGGTTAGTATATTATCGTTATATACATTTGCAAGGGGCGGTAGAACGGTTCGAGTCTTTAAACGACAGCTACATGAAGAGGATGTATTAAAAGCATCTGTCGTTATGACGATGGGGATATTATTATGTGCCACGGCACTATTTATTTTATCCATTACGGAAAATGTACCGCTTATGAGCTTGATCGTTGAAGTTTGTTCTGCTTTCGGGACGACAGGTTTATCGACAGGTATTACGCCAGATTTAACAACTGTGGGTAAACTTGTACTTATTGTACTTATGTTTATCGGACGCGTCGGTATTTTAACATTTATATTAGCTAGTGGTGGAAGAGAACAACCACCTCGCTATAAATATCCGAAAGAAAGAATTATTATTGGATAGTATGAAACCATTCTACCTGCGTTAGGTAGAATGGTTTTTTTAATCGTTAATTCCGAATTGGGGATGCATAAAAGCGTCGTTTTTATTATCAACTTCTTTTTTAAGTAATTCTTGATTTTCTTCTGCAATCCACCCGATATCATTTGTAGGATGGATCCATTCATCCCCAGCCATAATGGCAGGGTCTACCTCATCACTCCAATTGTTTAAGGGGCTGTTCTCGGAATTGTATTTACTGTCTCCAATTACAACATCATATTGATTTACAAAAGGTTGTTGCATCTTTTTTCCTGTTCCTTTAAAAGAAGGGAAGTTCATTTGATGAGGGAGCGTCTCGTCTAAAATTGGCGATTGGATTGTTTCTTTCTCTTTCAAAGTAATCGCTCCTTTTTGTAAAGGTTTGTTCGTATGTAGTATTTCCATCTATAAGCTCTTATGTACTTGTTAACACTTGCCAGTAATAGTTATTTCAGATTGCTCCAAACTAGAGTAGAAAGTAATTTCTTGAGAGCAGGTGAACGTATTGGTAAAAAGAAAAGTGAAACAAAATGCAGCAATTAACAATAATAAAACTCCGAAAGAAAGCTTACCAGATGCAGAATTTGCATTAGAGTATGAAGGAGAAAACAGTGCAAAGTATGCAAATCGAAATTCAAAAAAAGGTAAACAAAAATGAGGCGTTTTTTACAAACGCCTCGTTTTTTTGTGGGATTATAAAGGTTTTTTAAATTATTTGTAAATTTAATATTTTCTATTAGCAGAAAAATGTAAAAAAACATAGAAGTAGCAACGTATTACACAAAAACAAACAACAAACAAAAGATTAATGTTGGTTTAATACTGCTTTTACACTAATTGTTTATATTTGAGTTGTACATAAGATTTGTAAAAGGAGAGAGAGACAGTGAAAAAAACAATCTTTAAAGCTGTAGCAACTGGAATGGTATTTTCGTTATTAATGGGGTGTGGTGCAAAGAAAGAAGAAAGTGCTGGAGCAAAAGTGAAAGATGATAAATTATCTGGATCGTTAACTGTTTATACAGCGATTGAAGAAGAGCTTGTACCGATTTATCTTGATTCTTTCAAAAAGAAATACCCGGATGTGAAGTTGAACATTGTTCGTGATTCAACAGGAGTTATTACAGCGAAATTGCTAGCTGAAGGAAAAAATACACAAGCAGATGTTGTGTGGGGAACTGCGGCGTCTAGTCTATTAGCTTTAGAGAAAAAAGATATGTTAAAAGAATACTCTCCAAAAGGAGCGGATCGTGTCCTTCCGCAATTTAAAGATGATAAGAAACCTGAAAAATGGGTAGGTAATACTGCGTTTATGACGGGGATTGCTGTAAATAAAGAAGAATTAAAGAAGAAAAATTTACCGATGCCAGAATCATATGAAGATTTAACGAAACCAGAATATAAAGGAACACTTGTTATGCCACATCCAGCTTCTTCTGGAACAGGATTTTTAACAGTTTCTGCATGGTTGCAAATTATGGGTGAAGATAAGGGCTGGGATTACATGAAAAAACTTCATGATAATATGGCATCTTATACGCATTCCGGTTCAAAACCAGCGAAATTAGCAGGTGCAGGTGAATATCCAGTTGGTGTGTCAATGGTTTATAGCGCTTTAAAAGAGAAACAAAAAGGTGCACCAGTTGAAGTTGTACTGCCGAAAGAAGGACTAGGCTGGGAAGTAGAAGCGAATGCACTTATTAAGAAAGATAATGCGAAAAATGATAAATTAGCACAAGCGTTTTTAGACTGGGCAATTACAGATGATGTAATGAAGTTATACTTCGAGAAAAATGGATTTGCGACAATTAAAAATAACTATAAACTTCCAGATGGATTCCCGAAAGATGTGACAGAAAAGTTATACAAAAAGAATGACTTTAAATGGGCAGCAGAAAATCGCGACAAAATTTTAGAGCGTTGGGAAAAAGAGTTTGGTCAAAAAGCAGAACCGAAAAAGTAAGTGAGTGGGAGAGAGAAAAATGAGCGAATATTTATCAATTCAACACATTCAAAAACAGTTTGATACATTTACAGCGTTAAAAGATATTTCTTTTACAGTGAAAAAAAATGAGTTTGTTTGTTTATTAGGCCCGAGTGGTTGTGGGAAAACGACGTTGCTTCGCATTTTAGCAGGGTTAGAAGAAGCGACAACAGGTAGTATAGCTGTGAATGGAAAAGATATTACAGCATTGCCGCCTGGTAAGCGGAACTTCGGAATGGTTTTTCAATCGTATGCATTATTTCCGAATTTAACGGCGCTTGAAAACATTGAATACGGCTTAAAGACAAAAAAATATGAAAAAGCAGAAGTAAAAGAGAAAGCGCTATTGGCGTTAGAACTTGTTGACTTACTGAATGTAAAAGATAAATATCCTGCTCAAATATCTGGTGGACAACAGCAGCGAGTAGCACTTGCACGTGCGCTCGCTCTGTCTCCCGATATTTTGTTACTAGATGAGCCGTTATCTGCTTTAGATGCAAAAGTGCGTGAAAAGTTGCGTAGAGAAATGCGTGATTTGCAAGAAAAAGTCGGAGTAACAACTATTATGGTAACGCATGATCAAGAAGAGGCATTAACGATGGCTGATAAAATTGTTGTAATGAATCATGCGGAAATTATGCAGATTGGAACACCAGAGGAGATTTACCAAAGACCAGCCAATCCGTTTGTGGCAGATTTTATTGGTTCTATTAATTTCTTTTCGAAAAATAATGAAGAACACGCAATTCGTCCTGAACATGTAACAGTTGTGCACAATAATGGTATGAAAACTGTTGTAGAAAGCATGGAATTCCGGGGGGCTGTATACCGGACGGAAGTGCGGGTCATAGAAGAGAAAACACACCTTTATAACGAGAAAATCGTAGTGGATATATTGGCATCAGAAGTAGAAGCAACTTCTATTAGGAAAGGAAAGCAAATTCAAATCTCTTTCTCAGAAAATCATATGTTGTCATATGGAAAGAAGGTCATTGTATAGATGGAGATGTTAGAAAATTATCAGGTAGAAAATACGAAAAAAAAGATTAAGAGACGTATCGGTAAAGAAGAGTGGATACAGAGACTAGTAATTATCGGTATGCTTCTTTCATTTCTTATCATACTTGTATTGCCTTTATTACAATTGTTTACACAAGCCTTTTACGATAAAGATGGAGCTTTCGTTGGTGTTGCGAATTTCAGTAAATATTTCACAACATCAACTTTAGTTCAATCATTACAAAATACGATATGGATTTCGGGCGCGACAACAATTATTTCCGTTACACTCGCTTTCATTTACGCATATGCGATCGCTCGTACGAATGTTTTTGGAAAGCGCATATTTCAGTACGTAGCGTTATTACCATTATTCGCGCCAACGATGATGCACGGTATAGCACTTACATATTTATTTGGTAATCAGGGGCTAGTAACGAAAGGAATGTTTGGTTTATTTGAAGGTATACAAATCCCTTTATATGGACCGGTAGGAATTGTAATGGCTGAAGTTATGTATACATTTCCGCAAGCATTCCTTATTTTATTAATTGCTTTTCAAGGATCTGACTATCGTTTATATGAAGCTTCTAATATGTTAGGAGCGAGTAAAACAAAGCAGTTTCTTACTGTTACTTTACCTAGTGTAAAGTACGGATTAATTAGTGCAATGTTCGTTGTATTTACACTTAGTTTCACTGATTTTGGGGCGCCAAAAATTGTAGGAGGACAATATAATGTGCTTGCTACTGACGTATATAAACAAGTAATTGGACAGCAAAATATGCCAATGGGGGCAACTGTCGGAATGATTTTATTAATCCCAGCTATCTTTGCTTTTGCAGTTGATCGTATTACGCAAAGAAAACAGGCGAATTTTTTATCTTCAAAAGCAGTACCTTACAGAATAATAAATAATAAGAAAAGAGATGTTATTTCGTTCGTATATTGTAGCGTAATAACGCTTATGATTATTCTTTTATTCGTTGCAGTTGGTATTGCTGCAAGTGTAAAAGTATGGCCGTATAATATGAGTTTTACATTTGAGCATTTTAATTTTTCAAGTTTAACGGGAGATGGACTTGAAGCGTTTAAAAATAGTGTAATTGTTTCAGCGGTTACAGCGGTTATTGGGGCAATTTTAACATTTGTGTTCGCGTATGCAATTGAGAAAATAGACCAGCTACAATTTTTCCGAAAAACAGGTTACTTTTTCTCTATCGTACCTTTAGCAATACCAGGTTTAGTACTTGGGTTAGGCTACGTTTTCTTCTTTAGTCAACCAACAATACAAATATTTGGACTTTCCGTAACGAACCCGTTTCATTCTCTATACGGAACAATTGCTGTGTTAGTACTAGTTAATATCATTCATTTTTATTCTGTAACATTTGTTACGGCAACGACAGCTTTAAAGAAATTAGATCGAGAGTTTGAACTAGTTTCACAGTCGATGGGGATCCCGTTTTATAAAACATTCTTTCGAGTTACGGTACCGATGTGTCTACCAGCCATTTTAGAAATGGTAATGTACTATTTCGTAAATTCCATGGTGACTGTCTCGGCAGTTGTATTCCTATACGCAGCTGATTTTAAACTAGCTGCTGTGTCAATTGTAAATATGGATGATGCAGGAAATGTGGCACCAGCAGCTGCGATGAGTGTACTTGTTGTTGTTACTAATATTGTAGTAAGAGTTGTATATGAATGGGGAACGAAAGCACTTCGTAACCGAACGTCAAAATGGCAACAAAGATAAAGTGAAACTTTAATCAGTGGGGGCATCCCCCGCTGATTAATAGTTGAACCAATCGGACTTTTAAGGCAGCATGATTCCCGCCTAACTTCTTTACGAGGGGGAGTCTTACTGCCTGGCGAACAGCGAGATAAATAAGAAGGGTGATGGATAGAATGAAAATAGAAGCAGTTATTTTTGATTGGGCAGGTACGACAGTTGATTACGGTTGTTTTGCACCACTGGAAGTATTCATGAAAATTTTTCATAAACGTGGTGTTGAAGTTACAGCAGAAGAAGCACGTAAGCCAATGGGATTATTAAAAATAGATCATGTAAGAGCACTAACAGAAATGCCTCGTATTGCGAATGAGTGGAAGCGTGTTTTCGGACAATTACCAACAGAAGCAGACATTCATGAGATGTATAAAGAATTTGAAGAAATTCTCTTTGCTATTCTGCCAAACTATGCCACGCCAATTGATGGGATAAGAGAAGTGATGGCTTCATTACGTAAAAGAGGCATTAAAATTGGCTCAACAACTGGCTATACGAGAGAAATGATGGATATTGTTGCAAAAGAAGCAAAATTACAAGGGTATAAACCTGATTTTCTTGTGACGCCAGATGATGTTCCAGCAGGTCGTCCGTACCCGTGGATGTGTTATAAAAATGCGATGGAACTTGGTGTGTATCCGATGAATCATATGATAAAAGTGGGAGACACGGTGTCAGATATGAACGAGGGCAGAAATGCTGGGATGTGGACTGTTGGCGTAATTCTCGGTAGTAGCGAGCTCGGCTTAAGCGAGTGGGAAGTTGAAACTATGGATCCGGTAGAACTTCATGAAAAGATGGAAGTAGTTCGTAATCGTTTCGTTGAAAACGGAGCTCATTTTACGATTGAAACGATGCAAGAACTCGAGAACGTAATTGAACATATCGAGAAACAAGAACTTATTATTTCATAAAAGGGGCAAAGGATCATGAATGGAAATCACTACTTATTATTAACGCCAGGACCATTGACGACAACAAAAACGGTAAAAGAAGTTATGCTATACGATTGGTGTACATGGGATGTTGAATATAACACAATGGTGCAAGATGTAAGAGCTAAACTTGTATCGTTAGCAACGAAAGAAGAAGAGAAATATACAACGGTTTTAATGCAAGGAAGCGGTACGTTTTCAGTTGAAGCAGTGATTGGTTCTGTCGTTCCTAAAAATGGAAAGCTTCTTGTTTGTGCAAATGGTGCATACGGTAAGAGGATTGTGCAAATGGCAGAGATGTTACATATAAATGTGGTCGTGAGTCAAACAGAAGAGTGGGAACCTACTAATATTGCAGAAGTAGAAAAGTTATTGCAAGAAGATAAAGAGATTACTCATATTGCAGTAGTTCATTGTGAAACAACTACAGGTATTATTAATCCAATTGTAGATGTATGTAAATTAGGAAAGCGATACGAGAAGGTTACAATTGTTGATGCAATGAGTAGTTTCGGCGGGATTGAAATAGACATTGCTGATTTGCAAATTGATTTTTTAATTAGTAGTGCGAATAAATGTATTCAAGGTGTTCCTGGATTTGGTTTTGTTATCGCAAATCGTGAGGAATTACTAAAGTGTAAAGGGCAAGCACGCTCTTTATCTCTTGATTTATATGATCAATGGGAAACGATGGAAGAGCAAGATGGGAAATGGCGTTTTACTTCACCTACGCATGTTGTACACGCTTTTTATCAAGCCTTGCTTGAACTAGAAAAAGAGGGCGGAGTAAGAGCACGTTGCAATCGATATTATAACAATCAAAAATTATTGGTCAACAGAATGAAAGAAATTGGATTTAAGTCATTAGTAGATGAAAAATATCAATCTCCTATTATTACATCGTTTATTTACCCAGAGGGATTTGAATTTCAGGAGTTATATAACGAGTTAAAGAAGTATGGATTTGTAATTTATCCAGGGAAAATTTCGAAAGTAGATACGTTCCGTATTGGAAATATCGGTGATGTACATGAGGAAGATATAAATCGTTTAGTTGATAGTATCGCCAAAGGAGTTGTTATAGGTTGAAAGTATTTTGCTTAGGTGGAGCAGGTAAAATTTGTCGTGAAGCGATTTTGGATTTAGTTCAATTTTCATCTTTTGAGACGATTACAGTAGCCGATTTTAACGAAGAAGAAGGTCGTAAAGTAGTAGAATGGCTCAACGATCCTCGTGTTGATTTTGTGAAAGTCGATGTGACAAATCATGAGGATACAGTTGCAAAAATGAAAGGCTATGACATTGTAATGGATGGTACGACGATAAAGTTAAATGGATTGTCTACTCGTTGTATTGCGGAAGCTGGGTGTCACGGTGTGAATTTGAATGGATTTGGTGAAGAAAATGAATCACATGCTATATTTGTTCAAAATGAAAAAACATGTTTACCCGGATTTGGTATGACACCAGGTGTAACGCAAATGATGGCCATGCATGCAGCAAATCAGCTAGATACTGTAGAGTATGTTCGTGTAAGTCACGGTTCGTATCGTCCAATTGCTTTTTCTGCATCAATTACAGAAACAACGACATATGAATATGATCCAAATTTACCATCGCGTACAGTATATGAAGATGGTAAGTTTAAGCAAGTACCTCCTTTTGCGCGACCAAGAGAAATTGAATTGCCAGCGCCTTATGGTAAAACAATGCAGTATATCATTCCGCATTCTGAAACGATTACGTTAGCAAAGGCACTAGAAAATAAAGGTGTCAAACTGATAGAGACGAGAGGAACTTGGCCAAAGAAAAATATGCAGCTCGTACGTGCTTTATATGATTACGGCATATTGCGTAATGATCAAATTGAAATAAACGGGAAAGAAATTGGCATTATGGATTGTATTTCGCAGTATTTATTACAATCGAAAGAAGGTCAAGAGACGGAAGTATACGGTTATGCACTTCATGTAGAAGTAGTAGGTATGAAAAATAATGAGAAACAGAGACATGTATTATATCATACACATCCGTTATCTGATGGATCTATTGTAGGATGGGAAAATTTAAGAGCTTATACGAGAAACGTCGGTATTCCATTTGGAATTGCTACCGAGTTAATTGCAAATGGGAATGTAAATAAAATGGGTGTTGTTACGCCTGAAGAAGCTTTCGAAAATCCACAACTTGTTTTTGATGAACTAGAAAAGCGCGGCATTTATATTCATGAAGAGGTTTCTACTTACAAAGAAAATTATAATTTTGTATAAGCAAGGAACTTTATGAGGTAGATACAAATGGGGTGAAGCTATGTCTGTAGTAGGAGAAGAAAGAAAGCGGACTATTCTTGAAAAAGTAGAGTTTAAAGGAAAAGTAAAGGTTTCAGAATTAGCGAGAGAATTCGCTGTATCAACAGAAACAATTCGTCGATATTTAGAAGAGTTAGATCGTGAAAAAAAGTTGAAGAAAGTGTATGGTGGAGCTGTTCAACTTCCAGGTGCCGGGATAGAGGCGCCGATGTTAGAAAGAGAAATGCTACATATAGAAGAGAAGAAAAGAATTGGTTATAAAGCAGCAACATTTGTAGAAGATGGTGATGTCATTGCAATTGATGACGGAAGTACACCACTTCAGATGGTTCCATATCTTGTTCATCGAAAAAATTTAACGATTGTTACGAGTTCTTTTCCAGTAGCGACACAATTAATCTCTTCTATTAATAAAAAGATGTTTCACGGTGAAGTTTTATTTATTGGTGGAAAAGTATCACCAAAGCATTCGCGTGTATCAGGATCTATTTCTCAGCAAGTGATTCATCAATTTCATTTTCATAAAGCGTTTGTTTCGATTGATGGGTTATTACCTAGTTTTGGCGTTTCCAGTTTTGAATTAGAAAAAGCAAAACTGTCGGAAGCGATGATGAAATTAGCTGAGAAAACATATATTTTATGCGACCATACAAAAGTAGGTGTAAAAGGGAATTATAGAATAGCAGGATTTTCTCGTATTCAACATGTTATTTGTGATAAGAAAATGCCATATAGTTTTGAAGAAGAAGTTAAGAAGCATAATATTCAATGGACAGTGTGTTAAATAAAGTGAAAGCAGTAATGAAATAAAAGGTTTGCATTCATGCAAAAAGTGGACACATTTTCTCATTTCCTTCATATAATTTACCAATATAAAAAAAGTTGGCTGAAGGAAAGAAGGGGGAATATGTCAGAACGCATATATAATAAACTTGTATTGTATGCAAATATTTTACAAAAAATTGGTTTTATTAATGAGAAAGAAAAAAGTGAAATTCTTCATACGATAGGTAAAAAATCCCTTTGAATAAAGGGATTTTTATTGTGTATCGCTAGAAACATATTTTACATGTAATATTGCAGTTATCAATATAAGGGAATTTTATTTTGAAAAAATTATATTAAGGCGCTAGTAGTAGCAACATTAGGCGACAAAGAAACAGAGAAAGCAGATGATAACTCTAATTCATGCTATACGGAAACAAAGAATCAAGTGGATAGCCAAAATATGATAACAGATAAATAATTAAGAGAATTTGTTAATAAAAAAGTATG
This sequence comes from Bacillus sp. FSL M7-1020, assembly GCF_038050415.1. Lineage (NCBI taxonomy): Bacteria > Bacillati > Bacillota > Bacilli > Caryophanales > Bacillaceae > Bacillus > Bacillus sp. FSL M7-1020. The sequence continues at coordinate 1,112,671 of NZ_JBBOTW010000001.1, forward strand.
TAATAGAAAAGATTTAAATACACCAATTACGAAAGAAGAGTTATTGCAAGTAAAGGACTTGTTTTTAAATACGAATGAGATTATTGATTATCGTGCATTGAAATATATGCCGCATTTTAAATTTTTAACAGTTGCGAATGCGAAGATAAAAGATCCGTCATTCTTTACGAACTTAAAGCAAATGAGAAAAATACGTTATTCTTTCATTAGAAGAATAACGTATTTTTTATTGTAAAATGAAGTAGGACATGGACGGCGGGATTGGTATGTGAGTAGCCTATTTTTACGAGGAGCGTTGAAATCATATTGACAAAAAAGCATTCTCATGTGATAATTCAATTAAATTTTTAGAATAATCAAAAAATATTCCTTTTACATAGAAAGGATTCGAACATTATATAAATATTACGACGGGGGTGACGAAATGTTATTTTTTCTGAAGAAATGGAATGAATTAAAAGATGTGAAATCTGAATTGGCACTTCGTGATTGGTTTTATGGTACAAAAATTAGTTTATCGTTATGTACGTCAAAAGAGCCATTAACATTTTTAGTGAATGTCGAGGGAAGAGATAAAGGATTGTTTTCAGAAGAGGATTTTATTGTTGTCAATTGCATGTGTGAGCCAGTGTTTGAAAACGAGGAAAAACCAGCGGCAGAGTCATTTATGCATGCGGATATTTATAAAAAAAGCAGTGCGGAATGTATTTTACAAGTACAGACTGTAGATAGCCATTTAATATCAGAGTTATACGGAGAAGAAAGAGAAGTAACATTCGATAAACGTAGCGTGGAACGTGTTTTTGGAAAAGAAGGTATAACAGAAATGACAATTCCAATTGTAGAAGATGAAAAGAAATTTGCTGATTTGTTAGAAAGTAATGTTCCGAATTTTATTGAAGGTGGAGGAGTAGTTCTCGTTCATAATTACGGCATGATTGTGTGGGGGAAAACGCCAGAAGAAGCGAAAAAATGGCTAGAGGGTATAGAATATTTAATGAACTATCATGTAAAGTTGTTAATGATAAAAGGTGCGAAGAGCTCTGTTATATAAAAATGTTTGCGATGTTGTTACAATTCCATAAATAAATGAAAGCGTTTTAAAAATAATTTTACTCATAAAATATAGGTCTCCTTATTATATATAGATTACATGTTGACATGTAAGGAGGAACATATTTTGCGAGTTAAATATCATTTTCTGCCAAAACAGCAGGTGACTTATTGCAAGATAAATGATACTGGTGAAAAAGCATTACAAATTATGAATGAAACGGGATTTCGAGCAATCCCTGTATTAGCAGAAGATGAGAAGCTATTCATGGGGATTATTTATAAAGTAGATTTATTAGAAAAGAAGTGTAATAGCGGATTAAAGCATGTAAGTACAGGAGATATGTTAGAAAATTCCTCTGCATTTATTTTTGAAAAGGATTCTTTCTTCAGAGCTTTTTATGTGATTCGTCGTCTCCCATTTTTAGCGGTGCTAAATGATTATAATGAATTTGTTGGTATCTTAACACATTCCAATGTATTTGATGTTATTGAAGACTCATTCGGTATGCGGACGGGTGGTTATATATTAACAATTGCAACACAAGATTGTAAGGGAACGATTAAAGAGCTTGGGACATTGTTAAAAGCATATAATATCGGTGGGTTGTTTACGCTAGATAACGGTGATCAATATATTCGCCGTATTATCGTAAATATATCAGATGAGTTAGATGAAAAAAGATTAAAGAAATTAATCGAAAAAATAGAAAAAAAAGGATTCAGAGTGAGTCATGTAGATTATATTTAAGTGAAAAGGAAAGGTACCAATCTGCTATATGTAGAGTGGTACCTTTTTTTCGTGTAAGTGATGAATTGTCTCCCACTATTTTTGTGAGCACCGCCGCCCGTAAACGCCCGATTGGTGAGGGCTAATAATTAGTGGTGAATGCCCCACTAATTAAAGTTTCACTTTATTTTGAAACAGCAGGTGGAGATAATGCTAAATCAGACAAAAAAATAAAGTCTGCATGCTCGCGAATTTTGGGAATAGAGGTTTCTATAACACGTGATGTAATTTCACCTGGAGGCCCAACGTGTCCGATAGCTACCATAATTGGTTTTTCTTGAATTTTTTTGATAAGTAATTGAGCTTGTTTTGAAATATGTCCTGCTGTATAAACATCATCAAAAAATAGTTGGTTTTCAATAATAGGCACCCCTAATTCTTTTCCGATTTGTGGGACGACACTATTAGGGTTTGTTTTGCTATCTAAATAAAATAAACCGTGTTTTTTACAAGCTGTAAGTATAAGACGTACAATTCTTTCGTCAGCTGTTACTTTTGATCCCATATGATTGTTCATTCCAATTGCATGCGGTACTTCTTTAATCGCTTGTTCGAGTCGGTTGTTTATTTCTTCATCGCTTAAATCAGTTGTAAGTGCTTTTGGTCCAAGCCATTCTTTTTTACCTTTAATAGGTTCCATTGGCATATGTATAATAACTTCATGGCCTTTTTTATGGGCTGCTATTGCATCTTCTTTTGTAGAAGGAAGGAAAGGCATAACAGCAACAGTCAGTGGAATGGGAAGTGATAACATTTTATCAGTTCCCTTCATATTATTTCCGAAGTCATCAATGACAATAGCTACTTTATTTGTATGGGCATTGGCTTGAATCGGAAACAAGAAGGATGGTAAGAACATAGTAAAAATGAGCAATGCAATCGTATATTTGCGCATATAAATATTTCCTCTCTATTTTATCCCGCTATTTGCGGGCAGTAAGATTCCCACCTCAAAATTCGGCTGGAGCAAAGAAGTTAGGGGGAAGATCCACTGCTCGTAAACGCCCGATTGGTGAGTGCTAATAATCAGTGGGGGATGAACAAAACCCCCCCACTGATTAAAGTTTCACTTTATCAATCATCATTATGTTTTGCTTTTTTATATAAATTAAACAAAAAATGTCGAAGAAAAGTATATGGTAAATAGAGAAACCGCTATTTAATTGGTATTTGTAAAAAAAGAAGATGAAAAAAATGTCTATTATTGCGAATGTATTTACAAAGATAGAATAATTTGTAATAATTCTCAAAGTGAGGGTAAAGATTTGTAAATTACAGGGAGAAAATGTTTAATTTTCTGATTCTTCAAATTTGAATATGATTAAGCAGGTAAAAGGTCAATAGTGAAGTGAAGTTGAGAGCATGGAAGAATAATAAGGGGGATATGGATGTTTACTGTAAAAAGGAAGTACACATTAGAAAAGCTTTCACGTGATATTCATATGAAGCGTGAAGAAATGATTCAACTAGGATTAACAAGCGGGTTAACTAGTAGGGAAACAATTCAAGTTAGTCAAGAATTGGACAAGCTTATTTTACAATACCAGCGCTATAAAGAAAAACAAACACCAAAATGGTTTTCCATTATAAAGGTACCTATTTTCCAAATCGGATATGAAGGAAAATCGAATAATTTTTGGCGAATGCTTGTGGCGGGTTTTATGAAATAAGTATAATTACCCTTTTGTGATAAGGATAATTATACTTTATGTAACGGTATTTCGATATGAACTGTCGTTCCTTTGTTTTCTTTACTGTCAATAAAAATATGCCCATCGTACATCTCTACAATTCGTTTACATATGACAAGTCCAAGACCTGTTCCAGTATCTTTATTAGTAAAGAACGGATGAAAGAGGTGTTTTTGAATATGTTTTGGAATACCTTTTCCAGTATCAATAATTTGCAATTGTGCGTGTGTTTCATTGTCTGTTACGACAATGGTTAGTGTGTCACTAGAAGTCATGGCTTCAATTGCATTTTTTGTAATGTTTAAAACCACTTGTTTCATATGGTCTTTTGAGCAACGGATATGAACAGGATGGTCTGGCAAATGTAGATGGAATACAATGTTATGTAGATTCGCCTCAGATTGAATAATCAATGCTACCTCATTTAGAATAGTTCTCACATCATATGTTTGTTCAATGATAGCAGTTGGCTTTCCAAGAATAAGAAATTCACTTACAATTTCATTAATTCTCTCTATTTCTTGTTCGATGATGGAAAAGTAAAACTGATCCTGTTCATCTTTATATTTTTCTTTTAATAGCGCAACGAGTCCTTTAATTCCCGTAAGAGGATTGCGGATTTCGTGGGCTGTACTCGCTGCAAAAGTTCCAACCAATTCAATTTTTTGCAGTTCATTTTGTTGTCTTTCCAGCTTTGTTTGCCGTTTTAATAACATATATTGAGCGAGTAAAAATAAGATAGACATTAAAAATAAAGTAGCTATACATTCTATTGCAACCCATTGGTATAAAGTTTGCTTGTGGATAGGTAATGGAGAAACAGAGACCTTCCAATTTAACCTTTGGAGTGGGGTAGTGAGCATATTAGAATGCGCATCGCTTGTTTCATTATTGTCATCAGTTAGAAAAACTACATCATGTTTATCAGTTACTTCGAAATGGTATTGTGGTTTAATAGCATTTAAAGAAGATGAAATGTAGTCAAAGCGTAAACTTGCTAACAATAAGCCTGAGAGTTCCTTCTGTTTGTTAAATATTGGGGAAGCGATTATAATAGCTTGATGTCCAAGGACGCGATCTGTAATGACGGATGATACAGTTGTTTTCTTAGTTTGTAATGCGTCTTGAATATACTTGCGGTCTGAGACGTCTACAGGTCTTGATTCGCTTTCTGATGCGATGGTAATGATTCCTTCTGGTGTAACGTAATATAGACCAGAAAAGCGCGCATCGTTTCCATCTGTATCATGCACAATTTGTTTAATCCCATTTATGTTACCAGTCTCGGTACCTACGACTTTTGCAAGCATTTCTAAGGCAGAAATTGCTTCACCAAGGTGATGATCTAAATAGTCTCTATATAAAAAGAGAACCGTATGAGCAGATGTTTTGTTTTCCTGCTTCATTTTATACGTATGATAGGAATAAAATGTAGCACCAATCACTATCGTTGGTAGGATAACAAGCAATATATATAAAACTATGCTTTGGAATTTGACTTTCAAATGTGGTACTCCTTCTTTTTTTATTATCATTATATATAAACTATGTTAAAATTGTCATGTTTTTATTCAAGAATGATTCGTAATATATTAGGGGAGAAGAAATGGATGAGTGAATGCTCATTCGGAACTCACATGAAGTATTAAGCTGTATTTTCTTTTTATTGCTGAGAATTTAAGTGAAGGGTTGAAAGTTGTATGACATCAAATAATGAACGAGAAGATATTTCTCAATCTTTAAAAGTATTTATTGCATTATCTCGTGTACACCGTTCTGTTATGGATACTACAAATAAATCTATACAAAGTAACGGGTTAAATCCAACTGAATTTGCTGTATTAGAACTGCTATATCATAAAGGTGGTCAACCACTTCAGCAAATTGGTGAGCGCATTTTAATAGCTAGTGGCAGCATTACATATGTTGTAGATAAGCTGGAAAAAAAGGGATTAGTAAAGAGAATCCCATGTCCGAATGACAGACGTGTTATTTATGCGCAATTAACGGAGTCTGGGGAGAGTTTTATTGCTTCTATTTTTCCGGGGCATGAGCAAGTTATACATCAGTCTTTTGAAATGTTAACGAAGGATGAAAAGGATGAATTACTTGATTTGTTGAAAAAAATTGGAAAGTATGAAAAGTGATACTATGTTCCAAAGGAGCTTTGGATAAAAAATCCAAGGCTTTTTTGCATATAAGTAAGTAAGATGGCAGCTGCCGAATTTTGTTGAAAACTAAGAGGGGATTTGGGAAGAAGTATTGAATTATAGTAAAGGTATACATAATGGAGAGGAGGCTCGTTCATGTCATTTAAAGACTATGAATATAAACGGCCAAATATTGAAGAATTAAAAGAGAAATTTACTGTTGCTTTAGAGAAATTTGATAACACAAAAACTGTAGAAGAACAAAAACAAGTTATCAATTCAATTAATGAAATTCGCAATGATTTTGGTACAATGGGGAATCTTTGTTACATTCGTCATTCTGTTGATACGACAGATGCTTTTTATAAGGAGGAGCAAGATTTCTTTGATGAATACTCTCCAGTTGTACAAGGATATGGAACAAAATATTATAAGGCGTTAATTAGTTCTCCATTTCGTGAAGAATTAGAAGCCTATTACGGAAAGCAATTATTCGCTCTAGCAGAATGTGATTTAAAAACATATTCAGATGAAATCGTGAAAGATTTACAATTAGAGAATAAATTGTCTTCACAATATACACAGTTGTTAGCATCTGCAAAAATTGACTTTGCGGGAGAAGAAAGAACATTATCGCAACTGATTCCATTTATGCAAGGAAAAGAAAGAAGTGAACGTAAATCAGCAAGTGAAGCATACTACGGATTTTTAGCTGGAAATGAGGAAGAACTAGATCGTATTTATGATGAGCTTGTTAAAGTAAGAACGAAAATTGCGAAATCTTTAGGTTTCAAAAACTTTGTTGAACTAGGATATGCAAGAATGTATCGTACAGATTACAATGCGGAGATGGTTGCGAATTATCGTCAGCAAGTACTTGATTATATCGTTCCAGTTACAACGGAATTAAGAAAGAGACAAAAAGCACGTATCGGTGTAGAAAAGCTAGCATATTACGATGAAAACTTTGAATTTGCTACAGGTAATCCAACTCCAAAAGGAGATGCAGATTGGATTATTAATCATGGGAAAACGATGTATAAAGAGTTATCAGCTGAAACAGATGAATTTTTCAATTTCATGTTAGATAATGATTTATTAGACTTAGTTGCGAAAAAAGGAAAAGCTGGTGGCGGATATTGTACATATATCGAAAATTATAAAGCGCCATTTATTTTCTCAAACTTCAATGGAACATCTGGTGACATTGATGTATTAACACATGAAGCTGGTCATGCTTTCCAAGTATATGAAAGTCGTAAATTTGAAATTCCAGAATATAATTGGCCAACATATGAAGCGTGTGAGATTCATTCTATGAGTATGGAATTCTTTACATGGCCATGGATGAAACTATTCTTTGAAGAAGATGCAGATAAATATTATTTCTCACACTTAAGTTCAGCACTTCTGTTTTTACCATATGGTGTATCTGTCGACGAATACCAACATTATGTATATGAAAATCCAGAAGCATCACCAGCAGAGCGTAAGACAGCATGGCGTAACATAGAGAAGAAATATTTACCGCATCGTGATTATGAAGATAATGATTATTTAGAGCGCGGTGGCTTCTGGCAACGTCAGGGGCATATTTATAGCTCGCCGTTCTACTATATTGACTACACGTTAGCTCAAATTTGTGCACTGCAATTTTGGAAGCGCGCAAGAGATAATAGACAAGAGGCATGGGAAGATTATGTGAACCTTTGCCAACAAGGTGGAAGTAAATCATTCTTAGAATTAGTAGAAGTGGCAAATTTAACATCACCATTTGCTGAAGGTTGTGTGAAAAGTGTCATTACAGAAATTGAAGCATGGTTACATGCGATTGACGACACAAAATTGTAAAAAACATGCGCTTTTTTTCACATGTTTAACATCGACATAATGGGAAAATGATGAGATAATAAAAGAAAATTCAGAATACTAAAGAGGTGTTTCTAATAAGGAGCACCTCTTTTCACCAACAAAAAGGGGGGAAAGAAGTATGCTTCAATCTAATATGGATGTGAGTTTAGAAAGTTTGGTGAACTTATTGCAGTCTACCCGAAGCACGCTATTATCAGAAATTGAAATGTTAAATGATACAGAAGTGAATGTAAAGCCACGCCGTGATAAATGGAGTATTATTCAAATTTTACATCACTTACATTTAGTTGAACAATCTGTCACATCTGCCCTTGTATATGCTCTACACAAAAATGAAAGAAATGCGACTCCATTTAAAGACCTCCAACTTACGCTTGATCGCACACATAAAAGAGAAGCTCCTCAGCAAATGCAACCAACAGAAACTTTAATGAAAAAACAGCAAGGAATTCAATTGCTAGAACATTCACGACAAGAACTATTACATGCGCTTCATAGTATCATAGATGAAAAAGAATTAGTTGAAAATGGATTAAAGCATCCTGTTTTTAATGATTTGAATTTGTATCAGTGGGTTCAATTTCTTGATTTACATGAACAAAGACATCTTACACAGTTAAAAGAGGCGAAATACGCAATTTTGCAGCGATAAAGTGGAAGAAGTGGGAAACCACTTCTTTTTTGATACATGCATAGTTTTCTTTCTTACTTTGGAATACTACATGGAGAAAGAAAAGAAGGAGTTGAAAAGTATGTCCAAGAAAAAGAGAGAAGAAGAGCGTGCTTGGAAAGCACGTAAAGAGAATCAAAAACCACATGGAAAAGTGAAAGCTTTTGCTGAATTAGTTGAAGGAACAGAAAAAACGTGATGATTATTTCATCACGTTTTTTGTATGAGTGGAAAGGTTAATAAGAAGGTTGTACCGATTCCTTTTTCACTTATAATATCAATTTTTCCATTCATAGCTTGAACAACACTGAATACAACCATCATTCCAAGACCAGTCCCTTTTTCTTTCGTTGAATAGAAAGGAGAACCGAGGCGCTTCACCTGTTCTTGATCCATGCCAACTCCTGTATCTTTTATATATAGCTGGATATGCTTATGATCAGGAACTAATGTGAAATAAAGATCGCCACCTTTTGGCATAGCTTCAATGCAGTTTTTTAAAATATTTAATAAGCATTGGTTTAGTTTTTGCTTCTCTCCAGCGATAAAGAAAGAAGTACTTTGCTTTATGTAATGAGTACGGACATTTGTTAAATTGGCAAGTGGTGTAATTAAAGATAGTGCATGCAGTAATTCTTCCTCGAGTTGTAGTGTTTGTTCTTTTTCAATACTCGGTTTTGCAAAGGTTAAATAGTCTGTGAGAACATGATTTGCTTGCTCAATACCATTAATGGCAATATCGATATATAATTTCCGTTCTTGCTCGGTACATGTATCAGACTGCAATAGTTGTAAAAATCCTTTCGTTGAAGTTAAAGGATTGCGAATTTCGTGCGAGATGGAAGCTGCCATTTCACCGATTAAATGAAATTTCTCAGCGTTCATAAGCTCATTTTGGAGACGAACCTGAGTTTGTAATATGTGTAGTAAATATAAAATAAGGATCGTACCAAGCATCGTACATAACTCATACACAATAATATGGGGTATATAATCTACCTTATTTGTAACTTCTGAAAGGAAGAAGGGTATCCAGCTAAATCCATATGTGAGACTGTAAATAATAGCAAGTGCTATTTTTATACGATTAGAAGTTCGATTGAAAAATTTGTACGTTAATAGTAGAACAATAAATAGAACAATAGAAGCGATAAGGGATGGGAAAACACCTATTCCTCCTAATAAGAAGCGATATATGTTTAATACAGCTAAAATAGAACCACCAGCAATAGGCCCTCCTGTCAATGTACCGACAATTAATACGATATGACGCATATCAAATTGAAAACCATTATTTGTTTTTGCTGCAAAAGTGATACATAGTATTGTAGCGAGGCAACACAGTACAATAAATATAGCTGAATTTAATTTAGGAGACCGTTTCCCTTTTTGATTCCAAAATAAGTGATAAATAAGCATTGTAACGAGAATGGATAAAATATTTAAAAAGAGGTAAATAATAAAGTGTTTCAGTGGGATGCCTCCTCTCTCCGAATAGTAAATTAATCATACTATAAAATGAAAGAAATGGAATATAAAATAGCGGAAAAATCAGAAATTTTTTCTGGTAGTATACAATATGTTACAATATGTTTTGTCAATGAAAGAAGAAATTCCATGCACCGCATGGGAGAGGTTCGCGAACTCCCTCTATAAAAAACTATGGAAACAACAATATCCTTAGGTATTGTTTTGTTTTTTTATTGTGACAGTTCAAGAACGTTCTTTCTTCTTATTCGTAGTAGAGAAGGAGAATGAGTGAAATGAAAAAAGAAAAAGCAGTTGTTGTTTTTAGTGGTGGACAAGATAGTACAACATGTTTATTTTGGGCAATAGAGCAGTTTGCAGAAGTAGAAGCTGTAACATTTAATTACAATCAACGTCATAAATTAGAAATTGATTGTGCAGTGGAAATTGCGAAAGAGCTAGGAATTAAACATACGGTACTAGATATGAGTCTATTAAATCAACTTGCTCCAAATGCGTTAACGAGAACGGATATGGAGATTACACATGAAGAAGGTGAATTGCCATCGACATTTGTAGATGGACGAAATTTACTATTCTTATCATTTGCTGCTGTATTAGCAAAACAAGTTGAGGCACGTCATATTGTAACGGGTGTATGTGAAACTGATTTTAGTGGTTATCCAGATTGCCGTGACGTGTTTGTGAAATCGTTAAACGTTACATTAAATTTATCTATGGATTATCCATTTGTCATTCATACACCACTTATGTGGATTGATAAAGCAGACACGTGGAAATTATCTGATGAACTTGGCGCATTCGAGTTTGTTAGAGAAAAAACATTAACATGTTATAACGGAATCATTGGTGATGGTTGCGGTGAATGTCCAGCATGTCAACTTCGTAAAGCAGGATTAGATACGTACTTACAAGAACGCGAAGGAGCGAACAACTAATGGATAATTTCTTTGGATTTCGCATCGTAGAAAATTTGCAAAAAATGGACAAGGATATTCAACGTAAACAACTCAAATATCATAATAAAAGAGTAATGGTCAGCAAGGAATTTACATTTGATGCAGCGCACCATTTACACTGTTATGAAGGAAAATGTAAAAACTTACATGGTCACACATATAAAGTTGTATTTGGGATTAGTGGATATGTAAATGAAATAGGCCTTGCAATTGACTTTGGAGATATAAAAGAAATTTGGAAAAACGAAATTGAAATATATTTAGATCATCGTTATTTAAACGAAACATTACCAGCGATGAATACGACTGCTGAGAATATGGTCGTTTGGATTTATGAAAAGATGGCAGAAGCATTAACGAAAGATAATCGTGTGAACGAATATAAAGGAGCTCGTGTTGAATTTGTTCGTCTATTTGAGACGCCAACTAGTTATGCGGAAGTAAGACGGGAGTGGATGCTCGATGAGTAAAATTCCTGTCTTAGAAATATTCGGTCCGACTATTCAAGGAGAAGGCATGGTTGTCGGGCAAAAGACTATGTTTATTCGAACTGCTGGCTGTGACTATAGCTGTTCTTGGTGTGATTCTGCTTTTACATGGGATGGATCGGCAAAAGATCAAATTAGACAAATGCCAGCGGAAGACATTTGGAATGAGCTTGTTGAAATTGGAGGAGAAAATTTCTCTCATGTTACGATTTCGGGTGGGAATCCTGTTTTATTGAAAAATATTGAGTCGCTTCTTTCTATATTAAAAGAGAATGGGATGCGAACGGCGATAGAAACACAAGGGAGTAAATGGCAAGATTGGTTACTTCAAATTGATGAGATAACCATTTCGCCAAAACCACCAAGTTCGGGAATGAAAACAGATTATCAAAAGTTAGATGCTGTAATTCAGAAACTAGCAGGAAAAGATATTAGTTTAAAAGTAGTAGTATTCGATGATCGCGACTTTGAATATGCAGTTAAGATGCACGAACGTTATCCATCTGTACCATTTTTCTTACAAGTAGGGAACGATGATACGAAAACAGTGGATGATGCAATGCTTATTAAAAAATTATTAGATAAGTATGAGTGGCTTATTGAAAAAGCTGTTAATTGTAAAAAAATGAATGATGCGAAAGTATTGCCGCAGCTTCATGCGTTAGTATGGGGAAATAAACGAGGCGTATAAAGAGAAGGGATGTTTAAAATGGCAGGAAGATTAGATGAAGATTTAAAAGATGTAACATTATTAGGAAATCAAAATACAAAATATTTATTTGAATATAGCCCAGAAATTTTAGAGGTATTTGATAATAACCATCCAAACCGTGATTACTTTGTAAAATTCAATTGTCCTGAATTTACAAGCTTATGCCCGAAAACAGGACAACCAGACTTTGCAACAATTTATATTAGCTACATTCCTGAACAAAGAATGGTAGAGAGTAAATCTTTAAAGTTATATTTATTTAGCTTCCGCAATCACGGTGACTTCCACGAAGATTGTATGAATGTAATTATGAATGATTTAATTAAATTAATGGATCCGCGTTACATTGAAGTATGGGGCAAATTCACACCACGTGGTGGTATTTCAATTGATCCATATTGCAACTACGGTCGACCAGGAACGAAGTATGAACAAATGGCAGATTACCGTATGATGAACCACGATCTATATCCGGAAACGATTGATAATCGTTAATAGAAAGAAAAGTCCTGTATACTATACAGGACTTTTCTTTCTATTATATTATGCATTTTGATTAATGACAGTATAGTTTTTATGACTTACAACTGTAAGAGGTTCCATATCTAGTTCTCTAAAATTCTCCATAATTGTTATATCAACAATAACAGAGTTTTGATTTACCTTTTGAACACGGCCTTGCATTCCACCTTTAAATTCGATGATATCTCCAGTTTCTGCGATCTGCATAAGCAACTCTCCTTGTTACAGTTTTTCCAAAAAAGAATAATTTGGGATTTTTTATTTTCCTTTATTTTGAACTATGTTTCCTGTTTTGTAAATGTTTTCAAAGGAAAAAGTCGAAAAATATTCATATTTTATAAGATAATATCCATATTTCATATGATGCTGGAGAAAAAGTGTTTATATCTTTATAATGAAAATGGATGTTGGTCTGTTTAATAAGGGGGAAATAGGAGCGGTAAAATAATGTTTGAAATTATGGGGAGCTTTATAGCTTTGTTCTTATATTTATTTTCTTATACACAGTTGAAGAAAATTCGTCAACATGAAACGAATACATATTTTGATGGAATAGATGCTTCAGTTACTCATAGTAGTGGCGGAGATATGTAACAATATGTAACTTTTATTTTCAGCATGTTATGATGAATGTAAGAAATAGTACATAATATAGTTCGTAAGTGATGAATGGAGAGTGAAAAGAATGTGGATATCTTTTATTCGTCATGGTCGCTTGAATAGTATTATAGAACCGATGACAATTACTTCATTTCATGAATGGCTGAAGAGATATGATGTAGATAGTATGAGTAGGGAATGTAACATACCGATTGAAACAATTGAGGCAGTAGAATCGGCAAATTTAATTGTATCGAGTGATCAAAGACGTGCTGTACAGTCAGCAGCGGAATTAATGAATTCTTTGTCCTTTGTGCAAAATTCTCTTTTTAGGGAAGTAGAAGTACCGTCGAGTTTTTTTGCACCAGAATGGTTTAAATGTAAGCCGGGGACTTGGTTTTTTATTGGACGTGCTTTATGGATGGTTGGGTATCATAAAGATGTTGAGTCGTATAAGGAAGCAAGGGGAAGGGCAAAAGAAGCTGCTAACATGTTACATCACTATGCAATGGTGCACGGGAAAATCGCGATAGTAGGACATAGCTATTTTAATACGATGATTGGTGCGGAACTGAGGGCGATGGGATGGTCTGGACCTCCTATTTTTCATCGGAAGCCGTGGGGATATACAAAGTATACGTTCCATGAGGCGATGAATGGAAGTGTATTAAATACAAAATTAACTTAAAAGCACACGATTTTATATAAAATCGTGTGCTTTTTTTTAAGATATAGAAACTAATGTACGTAATGGTTTTATTAGATGAGCATAAGGTTCGCCAACGAGCATTACGGTTTTATCTTTGTTGTAACCTAGTTTTTCATACAGTGAAAAAGCACGCTTGTTTTCTAAATTAACAAGTAAGGCGATTTTTTCATAACCTGTTTCAGCTGCATGAAGTTCAGCTGCATCGATTAACTTAGAGCCAATGCCACGTCCGCCGTACATATTTGAAACTGACAACGTGTCAATATAATACTCATCAAGTTCAGCTTCTTTTTCTAACGTAATGGATTCATCTTCATGTAGTTCTCTTAAGTGGCGTATGATTGGTGCATCAAGTTGTTGAGCGTCACTACCGTGATAAGCGACAATAACCCCAACTACCTTTCCATCTTGTTCCGCCACTAAACAGTTTTCATAGCTCAATCGATTATTTTCTTTTACGAACCATTTTTCAAGTCCTAGTAATACATTTGCTTCAACTGTGCTACCAGTGATTTTTTCAGCAATTTCATGCAGAGCATTATACAATAAAGGAGATATTGCCTTTGCATCTGTCTTTGTTGCTTTCCGAATCATAGTATCCCTCCTAGTTCTATTTGTATATTGTAACATAGTGGTATGGAACTTTGTATGATTGAATGCCAAAATGTTTGATATAGAGAAGTAGCTATGTTAGTATATGATATTTAGTGGACATATAATAAAGCAATACTGCTTGTAAAATAATGAAAGTGAAATGAAGGCATAGCAACAGGAAAAATTTACAGTTGTTGACCTATAAAAGATACGATAAAATAAAATATTGCATAGAGGTGAAATACATGGATGAACAATTAGCAAATACAATTTTGGATCAGCTGAAAAATGGTGAGATAAAGGAGTATGTTGCAACGAAAGATGTATTTTATACGTTTAGGAAAGTTGTAGTAAGTCGAGAAGATTTTAAACATATTATTGGGAATGCACAACGCGGCGGACAGGTAATTTATACATATTCAAAAACGCCACGTTCATAAATAGAAGATAAAGGGGAGGAGAATTATGGGCGATTTTAAACAAGGCATTTTACCGCATTGGGATTATATGTGGAAAGATAGAGCCGGAAATAGATGTATGGGAATGGTTATGTATCCAGAGAAACGAAAATGTTCAACAAAAATGCTTCAGAAAATAAAAAGGGCGTATGAGCAAGCGGCAGAAATTAAAGTAACTGTACAAGTTCAACAGACATATGAGTACATAGAAGGAATGATCGTATACTTTGATGAAGAAGCTCCTGTATGTACAATGCTTGATAAAGATGAGAATCCGCATCACATATTTGTAAAAGATATTTTGCGTATTGAGCACTCTGAATAAACTTTTCATAAATAAATTGAAACGCCATAATAATAATCTTTTTCTATAATAGTTATCTTTTAGTATGTAACGAGCAACGAAAGTATATGTATAATATTTAATAAAGTAAAATTGATAAATGTAATCGTTTGTTAGAACAGATTATCGTTTCATGTCTGTTCTTTTTTGCGTGATGCTGGAGAAATATATTCCTCCAGCATTTGCCGTTTTATGACAAAATATATTGTTAACTTTTTTTAAAATGAGGTTAAATTCGTTGACAACTTTTTTGAAAAGCACTTTATTGACATGAGTTTTAGAATGTTGTTTCATAGTCATTGTATTGAAAAAAATCGGCGGTCTTGTCGAAAAGTAAAAGTTAAAAAAAGAAAGAATTTATACATATATCTTGTGTCTTATTTTGAAACGTAATACAATATATAGAGAAATCAAGAAATGACATACAAAGAGTATAGATTGGAGAGGGAGGGTCGGAAATGTTAGTTGCATATGATTCTATGACAGGAAACGTGAAGCGTTTCATTCACAAATTAAATATGCCGGCCGTTCAAATTGGTGAAGATCTAGTAATAGATGAAGACTTTATTCTTATTACGTATACAACAGGTTTTGGCAATGTACCAGAACGTGTTTTAGAATTTTTAGAGCGCAATAATGACAAATTAAAAGGCGTATCTGCAAGCGGCAATCGTAACTGGGGAGACATGTTCGGTGCAAGTGCTGACAAAATTTCTGCTAAATATGAAGTGCCTATTGTATCAAAATTTGAGTTATCAGGAACAAATAACGATGTAGAATATTTTAAGGAAAGGGTGCGGGAGATTGCGACACATTGAACTGAATAATGAAATCACGCAAATGCAGGACGGTTTTTATCAGCTTCATAAAGATAAAGAGGCATTAGAAGTCTTTATGGAAGAAGCTAGAGAGAATACCGTTCCTTTTAATAGCGTGGCAGAGCGAATGGAGTATATGAAAGAACATGATTACTATTACAATGTTCTGGACGAGTATAGCTTGGAGGAAGTAGAAGGAGTATATAACATCGCTTATGGTGAAAACTTCGAATTCCAATCTTATATGGCAGCATCTAAGTTCTACAAGGATTATGCGTTAAAAACGAATGATCAAAAACAATACTTAGAAAGCTATGAAGATCGTGTAGCAATTGTGTCATTATACTTAGGACGCGGTGATGTTGCGAAGGCAAAACAATTCGCAAGCATGATTGTAAAACAAAACTACCAACCAGCGACACCAACCTTTTTAAATGCGGGAAGAAGCAGAAGAGGAGAAATGGTGTCTTGTTTCTTGTTAGAGATGGACGATAGCTTAAATTCAATCGGCTTTAACATTAATACTGCAATGCAATTATCAAAAATTGGCGGGGGAGTAGCTTTAAACTTATCTAAGCTACGTGCGCGTGGTGAGCAAATTAAAGGGATTGATAACGCTGCAAGTGGTGTAGTACCTGTTATGAAATTGCTTGAAGATTCGTTTTCATATGCGAATCAACTTGGCCAACGAAAAGGTGCTGGTGCAGTATACTTAAACATCTTCCATTGGGATATTATCGAATTCCTTGATACAAAGAAAATAAATGCCGACGAGAAGAGCCGTATTCAGTCTCTATCAATCGGAATTATCGTTCCAAGTAAGTTCTTTGAGCTTGCTGAGAAAAACGAACCTTTCCATGTTTTCGCGCCTTATACGGTGTTTAAAGAATATGGCAAGCATTTAGATGATATTGATATTGATGAAATGTACGATGAATTAATGAGCAATCCGAAAGTGAAGAAGAAGCCGCTAGATATTAGTGCACGTGATATGCTTATTAAAATCGCAATGATTCAGCTTGAGTCTGGTTACCCATACTTAATGTTTAAATCAAATGCAAATAACCAGCATCCACTGAAGGATATTGGAACTGTGAAGATGTCGAACTTGTGTTAAATATGTAGCACCTTCTAGTAGAAATGCTAGTCGAAAACTCCGTTAAACGGGGAAAGCCTCAAGTTTGAGGTAACCTACCGTGCTAAATCTTATCTTAGAATGAGCATAGAAAAGTTCAGAATGTATCTTATTATTTTGTATAGCAGAGTGATCAGACAACATAAAGTAATAAGAGACTTTCTGAAAGATTAAGATAAGTAAAAGCCTAACGACTATCCCTTATGGGAGTAGAGCGCAAGCGATTGGCGTTCGAAAAGCGGAGCACCTAATCAGGTAATGCTGTAGGTGATGATATAGTCTGTCCTGTATGGTGACATACAGCAGTTGCATGAGCAACGGACTGAGGAGTAGCGAACTCGGTTGAACATTCGAGACAGAAATCTTCCAGCTACAAGAAACTTCTGAAATAAATGATTACGGTACAGATGACATTATCCGCCGCGATATTAACTGTAACTTAGGATCACTAAATATCGTAAATGTAATGGAAAATAAAGAAATTCGTGAAGCAGTTCATGCAGGAATGGAAGCTTTAACAGCTGTTTCTGATATGACAATCATTCCGAATGCACCAACTGTGAAAAAAGCAAATGATGAGCTTCATTCAGTTGGACTTGGAGCAATGAACTTACATGGATATTTAGCAAAAAATAAAATCGGTTATGAAAGTGCAGAAGCGAAAGAGTTCGCACGTACATTCTTTATGATGTTAAATTACTACTCTATTGAGAAAAGTATGGAAATCGCTAAAGAAAAAGGCGAAACATTTAAAGACTTCGATAAGTCTGATTATGCGAACGGCACATACTTTGAGAAGTATGAAACGACAGATTACAGCCCAGTAACTGAAAAAGTTCAGCAACTATTTGAAGGAATTCATATTCCAACAAAAGAAGATTGGACAAGTTTAAAAGAGCAAGTGCAGAAGAATGGATTATATAATTCATACCGTCTTGCTATCGCTCCAACACAATCTATCAGTTACGTTCAAAATGCAACTTCAAGCGTAATGCCGATCGTAAGTCAAATCGAATCAAGAACGTATGCGAATGCGACAACGTATTATCCAATGCCGTATTTATCAAAAGATACGTTCTGGTACTATAAATCTTCTTACGATATGAATCAGTTTAAATTAATTGATTTAATTGCAGAAATTCAAGAGCATATTGACCAAGGAATTAGTACAATTCTTTACGTCAATAGTGATATTTCAACACGTGAGTTAGCACGTTACTACATCTATGCACATAAAAAAGGCTTAAAGAGTCTGTATTATACGAGAACACGTAAATTAAGCGTGGAAGAATGCGTAGCTTGTACCGTTTAATATAAAAAAGTGAGACATTATGAGCAGGGTTTTCTGAACCCTGCTCATGCTTAGTTATCAATTTTTCATGTTTATTTAGAGAAGGGGCGATTGAATGCGTGCGGTAAACTGGAACAAAAAGGAAGATGATTTTAGTTTAATGTTTTGGAAGCAAAACATCGCTCAGTTTTGGACAGAAGAAGAAATCGCGGTGTCTTCTGACAAAAATACTTGGGCACAATTATCAAAAGAAGAGCAAATTGCTTATAAGCGTGTATTAGGTGGTTTAACACTTTTAGATACGAAACAAGGTGGCGAAGGGATGCCACTTGTACTTGTTCATCTTGAAAATTTACAAGCAAAAAGTGTATTAGCTTTCATGGGAGCTATGGAAGAAGTACATGCGAAGAGTTACAGTCATATTTTTACAACGTTAGCTACGGAAGAAGAAATTGATGATATTTTTGAATGGGTAGACAATCATCCATTACTTGAGAAAAAGGCTGGTATTATTACTCGTTACTATCGTCGTTTATTAAAGCCTCAAGTAACGAAAAAAGAGTTATACATGGCAATGGTAGCAAGTGTGTTCTTAGAAAGTTACTTATTCTATAGTGGATTCTTCTATCCACTTTACTTAGCAGGTCAAGGTAAATTGACGGCAAGTGGTGAAATTATTAACCTAATCATTCGTGATGAGTCCATTCACGGCGTATTCGTCGGTATTTTAGCACAACAACTTTTCGCAGAGCTTTCTGCAGAAGATCAACAAGAAGTGCAAAAAGAAACGCAAGAGTTATTAATGGAACTATATGAAATTGAAATGGCATACACAGAAGAAATTTACACTTCTATCGGTCTTGTAGATGATGTAAATCGTTTCGTTCGCTACAATGCGAATAAAGGACTTATGAATTTAGGACTTGAGCCGAAGTTTGAAGAAGAAGAAATTAACCCAATCGTTTTAAATGGTCTACGTACAGATACGAAAAACCATGATTTCTTCTCTGTAAAAGGAAATGGTTACGTAAAAGCAACGAACGTTGAAAAGTTATCTGACGATGACTTCGCATTCAATTTTTAATATCGTGTCATAGAAAAAGCTGTCTTTATAGAAAAGACAGCTTTTTTCTATGGATAGTTTACATAATGTTATTATTTCATGGAAATATTCCTATCTCATAAAAACCAAATTTGTAAGGGAGTGAAAATAAAAAACACGAATTAAAGTTTTATTTTTTATATTTAGCAGTATGAGAGATTGAATAACTTATGTCAAAATGAATAAAAAATGAGAAGAAGTGAGGCCTCATTCCACCTATATGTTTTCTTTCGAATTGAATTTTTTAATTACATACATTTTGGCTCGAAAATTGCATGATATTTAAAAACAAAAGGGAACTGTAATAGTTGGTGTGATGTATACAGCTATTTGAAAGCGTTTCCTTTTCGCTGTCGATTTTCAAATGAAAATGAGATAGAGAAAGTAGGGGGAATGATAGGTGGGAAAAGTAGTTGGTTTAAAACGTTCGTTAGGGCTTTGGTCAATTGTTATGCTAGGGGTCGGGTATATGACACCGATGGTTGGATTTGATACGTTTGGAATCGTTTCGGAAAAAACAGGTGGGCATGTTCCAGGAGCTTATTTGATTGCATTAGCAGGGATGTTGTTTACCGCTGCAAGCTACGGCAAAATGGTAAAGGTTTTTCCTACCGCAGGATCAGCTTATACGTATACACAGAAAACAATTAGTACAAGACTTGGGTTTCTTGTTGGATGGTCCGCATTATTGGATTATTTGTTTCTGCCGATGGTGAACGCACTATTAACGAGAATTTATTTGTCAGCATTTTTTCCAAGTGTTCCTAATTGGATATGGGTCATTGGTTTTATTCTACTGATTACACTTATAAATGTTATTAGCGTAAATGTTACTGCTAACTTCAATACGTTTTTAGTAATATTTCAAGTGTTAGTAATGGCCGTGTTTGTTTTTCTAGTTATAAAAGGTTTATTAGCGGGAGAGGGAACAGGAGAAGTTTTTTCCATTCAGCCGTTTTTTCAATCAGATATACAAATATCACCGTTAGTTGCAGGTGCAACAATTCTTTGTTTTTCATTTTTAGGTTTTGATGCAGTAACTACATTTTCGGAAGAGACACCAAACGCGAGGAAGACAATACCTCGGGCTATTTTTCTTACTGCTTTAATCGGTGGAGTTTTATTCATTACAACTACGTATTTTACACAATCTTTCTTTCCAGATACATCTGTATTTAAAGATAAAGAATCAGCGTCTCCAGAAATTGCGCTATATGTTGGTGGAAAACTATTTCAAGCTTTCTTTTTAGTAGGAACGCTTATGGGGACACTCGCGTCTGGTTTAGCTTCTCATACAAGTGTGTCTAGATTATTGTACGTAATGGGTCGAGATAATGTCATTCCGAAAAAAATATTCGGATACATTCATCCTCGTTGGCGAACGCCAGTATATAACATTATTATTGTAGGAGTTATTTCACTCTCTGCGATATTCATTGATTTAGAAACGGCAGCATCACTTATTAATTTTGGAGCGCTTATTGCATTTACATTTGTTAATTTATCTGTAATTTCCTACTATGTAATTAAGAAAAAAAGATATAAAACGATAAAAGACTGTTTAAATTTTTTAGTGATGCCTATTTTAGGTGCTGGTACTGTAGCAGTACTATGGTTTAATCTCAATGTTCATTCACTTATTCTCGGTATTTGCTGGGCTGCTATTGGAATGGGATATCTTTTATATATTACAAATATGTTCCGCTTAGCTCCTCCGCAAATGCATTTTGAAGAAGTGCAGGAAATGTAAAAAGCAAAAGACATCGGATAAATCCCGATGTCTTTTGCTTTTTATATTTAATAATCATGCAGTATTGCATAAGTCATTCAAAGCATCATAAGTAGGAGGGTGACACAATATGATTACCGTAGCATTTTCACTTGGCACGATTATTGCTTTGTATAATTAGTAAAAATAAAAAGCGAGGTGTTATCGTGCCGATTCAGTCAGAAAAACATACAGGTGAGGTTGAAAATCCTTTAGAGGAATTTCAAGCTATATTAAAAGAGGCGCTTCATTTTTTACATTATCCAGACGAAGTATTTGAATTTCTGAAAAAACCAATGCGTTTTTTAGAAGTAAGTATTCCTGTTCGTATGGATGATGGAACAACAAAGGTATTTCAAGGGTATCGTGCTCAGCATAATGACGCAGCTGGGCCAACGAAAGGTGGTATTAGATTCCATCCAGATGTTACGGCAGAAGAAGTAAAAGCACTTGCTGGCTGGATGAGCTTGAAATGTGGAGTGACAGGACTGCCATATGGAGGCGCAAAGGGCGGGATTATTTGTAATCCACAGGAGATGAGTTTTAGAGAATTAGAGTCATTGAGTCGTGGGTATGTAAGGGCAGTAAGTCAAATTGTGGGACCGACGAAAGATATTCCGGCTCCTGATATGTACACAAATGCGCAAATTATGGCTTGGATGCTAGATGAATATGACCATATTAGGGAGTTTGACTCTCCAGGCTTTATAACCGGGAAGCCATTAATGCTAGGAGGATCACAAGGACGGGAAACAGCAACTTCTAAAGGTGTATTGTATACGCTTCAGTTAGTAAGTGAGTTAAAACAAATTCCACTACAAAATATGAGAGTTATTATTCAAGGATTTGGGAATGTTGGAGGGTATTTGGCGAAATATTTATATGATATTGGTGTGAAAGTAGTTGGGGTATCAGATGCTATAGGAGGAATTTATAATCCAGACGGTTTAGATGTTCCTTATTTATTAGAAAACAGAGATTCTTTCGGTGTAGTATCGAATCTCTTTAGTAAAATAATTTCTAATCAGGAGTTGTTAGAAAAAGAATGTGATGTACTCATTCCAGCGGCAATTGGGGGAGTCATTACGAAACATAATGCAGGAAAGCTTGGATGTAAGATTATCATTGAGGCTGCAAATGGTCCAACAACAAAAGAGGCGATAACGATGTTAGAAGAAAAGGGAGTTTTGGTTGTTCCAGATATTTTAGCAAACTCGGGTGGTGTTATTGTTTCTTATTTTGAATGGTGTCAAAATAATCAAGGATATTATTGGACAGAGCAATATGTTGATCAATGTTTAAAGGAGAAAATTACATCTAGTTTTTCTAACGTACTTGACACTTCAAAACACTTTGGAGTAAATATGAAAATTGCTGCTTATATTGAAGGAGTTCGTAAGATTGTAGAAGCATCGCGCCTAAGAGGTTGGTTGCATTTTTAACCTAAAGGAGGGCTCAAATGAAACTGGATATTTTATTAGAAGAAGTGGAGAGACAACCAATCGGTTATTATTGTGTTTTGTCGAAAAGTCATCGTTACGATATAGCTGTTACGTATTCACAACAGTTTCTTGGAAAAGCAATGGTTACCTCTATTCAAAATGGGAGAATGATTTTATTAAGTCAAGAAGATATTGTAGAGGAACAATATTGGGCACCGAGGTTAGGAATTGAGATTGAAGACATAGAAGAGTTTCAAAGCTTTTTTTATATGATTCTTCAGTCACAAAGGTTAGAAGAGCAATATTAATAGAATAAAAGAAGGGGATGATTGATTATGTACTATGATATTATTACGAGTCCATGCTATGGAACAATTGAAAAAGTTTCTATTGTTAAGGATTCTCGAGTTTATGAATGGGAGCCATTATTTTCGATTAAAGATATGAATGGTAAACTGGAAGTAATTAAGATGGGATGTAGCGGAGAAGTTCACTCTTTAGAAGTAGAGGCAGGAGATAAAGTAATTCCAGGTATGGTATTAGCTTATATTCAAGAAGACCTTTTCGTTAGTGGTAGTGATTAATGATAGAACAATGAGGAAGATGGAGGTGCTCATCTTCCTTTTTTTATTAAGTAAAGGAAAGAATGTTTTGTTTTCAGATTAATTAAAAAAATCTGCATTTAATGATACAATACAAATTAAGTAGCCCAAAGGAGGAATAGCAGAATGTTTTCCATTGCTCGTAATAAAATTAGACCTATTGTTTCTCTACCTATCGATCAATCCGAAAAGGAATGGAATATAGACGTTGAAAATATAAAAGAACCTTTTCTATTTTTAAAAAGGGGAGAGAAATTATTTGCATACGTTCATGTCAAGGATCTGCTATCAAACAGTAAGGACTTACATTTCAAGGCATTGCTTGCAAATGCAGTTTCGCTAGATACAATATGTTATCTTAGTAAAAATATTTCTTTAACAGCTCTGTTTCAAATTATTGGAGCGCCGATTGCGATAGTGAAAAATGAAATGGATGAGTTAATAGGATATATAAGAAGAGAAGATGTTTTTGCAGAACTATTTAAACAAGAAAATCAGAGTGTTGATATATTAAAAATTATTTTAACGTCTATTCCAATGGGGATTTTTGTAGTGGATCGTGAAAAGAAAATTGTAAATTGCAATGAATCCGGTTTGAAGATGATTAAATCTACACCTGAAAGAGTAATGAATGTACCAGCAGAACAAATTTTTAACGAAGGACATATTAATAACGTATTTGCAACGGGAAAGACAATTTTGAATCAATTACAAATCACAAATGAGATGGGTGTATTAGTTGACTATAGTCCCATTCCAAACTTTGATGGAAATATTGAAGGAATGGTTATTATCGTACAAGATTTGCCGATGGTTGAGGACATGGCAATGGAAATTGAATATATAAAGGATTTAAACAAAGATTTGCATGCAATTTTGTCTAGTATTTATGATGAAATATTAGTTGTTAATCATAAAGGGGAATTAATTCGTTACAGTGAAACCGTTATTAATGATTTTTGGGGGAGTAATTTGAAGGATCTTTTAGGTAAAAACCTTTTAGACTTAGAACAGAAAGGGTTATTTAGTCCATCTGTTACGCGATTAGTATTGGAGCAACAAAAAAAGGTATCAGTTGTACAAGAAACAAAAAGTGGAAGAAAAATATTGGCAGTTGGAAATCCTGTATTTGATGAAAACGGAGAGCTTCATCGTATTATTATTGCTTCAAGAGATATTACAGAAGCTACGAGATTAAAGACGGAATTACATGAAATAAAGAGAATATCAGAGCAATATAAGAAGGAATTAGATGATTTTAAAAATAAAGATCGTTTTCTTAAGAAACTTATTTACTGTAGTCCGAAAATGGAGCATATTATAAACCAAGCTAAAAAAATAGCAGATTTCTCTTCCAATGTTCTTATTTCCGGAGAATCGGGCGTCGGGAAGGAAGTAATTGCTCAAGCAATTCATCAACTTGGAAAGCGATCTGCAAAGCCATTTTTAAAATTAAATTGTGGTGCAATTCCAGAAACTTTGTTAGAAAGTGAACTATTTGGTTATACGAAAGGTGCTTTTACAGGAGCAGATAAAAATGGAAAAGAAGGATATTTCAAGCGAGCTGATCAAGGTATTTTATTTTTAGATGAAATTGGAGAAATGCCTCTACATTTGCAGGTGAAATTGCTTAGGGTCCTGCAGGAACAAGAAGTAATTCCTATTGGAAGTACAATACCTACGAAAATAAATGTACAAATTATTGCCGCTACAAATAAAAGTCTGGAAAAGATGGTAGAGGCAGGAACGTTCCGTGAAGATTTATTTTATCGCTTAAATGTAATTCCATTGCAAGTGCCTCCTCTACGAGAACGAATGGAAGATGTCCCAGTACTCGCTTTTCATTTTTTACAACAGTTAAATGAAAAATATAATAAAAACTATCATTTAACTCCGGATGCACTTAACTTACTAGAGTTTTATTCATGGCCAGGAAATGTACGTGAATTACAAAATATGATTGAACGTTTAGTAGTATCAGCAGACGATCCAGTAATTGAAGCTGAGTTTGTTAGTAAGTTTTTAACCCCCGGTTATGACTTTAAAAAATCAAAACCAGTTATTACGAGAGTATTACCGTTACAAGAAGCACTACATTCTGTAGAAGAACAATTGATTTTACTTGCAATGAAGCAGTATAAAACAACGACTAAGGCAGCAAAAGCTCTTGGCATTAGCCAATCTTCAGTGAGTCGAAAATATCAAAGGATTGTCAGTGAAAAAGGAATGCCAACTGATATAATCTCGTATTCCTAAAAAAGGAGAAGGTCACATAGACCTCTCCTTTTTTGTTAGTTTAGCGAGTTTTCCACTATTCGTGGGTGGCAAGTACTATCATCTCACATTTCAGCAAAATGAAAGATGGTAATGGTACTGATATACGTTTTGTTTTATGCAAAATGGAATAGTGTATGCAACAACGCATATTTCTTTTTTATTACACGTAAGAATATAGTTAGTTTTTATAGGATTCCTTTGTGTTTTAAATGTTGGCATGAAACTTGCTTATAAATATATAAACGATCAATAAAGGAGGATTCAATATAGTGCTAGATTTAAAAATGTATGTAAACGGTGAATGGAGAGAGTCTAGTAATCAAGAAAAAAGAACAATAATTAACCCTGCGAATGGCAAGGGTATAGCATATGCACCTGAGGGAACAATTGAGGATACAAAATACGCGATCGAAGTGGCAAGAGCGACTTTCGATAGTGGAATTTGGTCAGAAACATCCACTGCTGAAAGGGCGTCATATTTATTTAAAATAGCAGATGAAATTGATAAAAATATGGAAGAGTTAGTGTATCTTGAAACAATGGATAATGGAAAAACATACCGTGAGGCAGAAGGAGATATTGGAGATGCAGCGGCTTGTTTTCGCTATTATGCTGGATTGATTACAAAGCCAGATGGGCAAACATATCATGTAGCCGATCCAATGCAAGCAATGGTTGTAAGAGAGCCAGTTGGTGTTTGTGGATTAATTGTTCCATGGAATTATCCGCTATTGATGAGTGTATGGAAAATTGCACCTGCTTTAGCAGCTGGAAATACAATTGTGTTTAAACCTTCTGAAGTGACACCAATTACTGCGACAAAGCTATTTGAAATCCTTGAAAAAGTAGGGCTACCAAAAGGTGTTGCTAATATGGTAATGGGGGCCGGCCCAATAGTAGGAAATGAAATTGCAGCGAGTAGTAAGGTGGATATGATTTCCTTTACAGGTGGAACAAAAACAGGTAAGCACATTATGAGAACGGCAGCAGATAATATGAAAAAGATTTCCCTAGAACTTGGAGGCAAATCACCGAATATTATTTTTGCAGATGCAGATTTTGAAACAGCTATTGATTATGCACTATTTGGTATTTATGCAGGTAGCGGACAAGTATGTTCAGCAGGATCGAGAATCCTTGTTGAAGAAAGCGTTTACGATAAATTTATTAATAGTTTTGTGGAGCGAGCGCAGCAAATTAACGTTGGGCCTGGTGATAATCCTGAATCAGAAATGGGACCACTTGTAAGTCAAGAACATATGAAAAAAGTATTACGCTACATTGAAATTGGGAAAGACGAAGGCGCAGACATCGCTTGTGGAGGTAAGCGAATACTGACTGGTGGAAAAAGTGAAGGTTTCTTTATTGAACCAACGGTCTTTGTCAATGTAAAACCCGATATGCGCATTGTACAGGAAGAAATTTTCGGTCCTGTTGTAGTAATTCAAAAGTTTAAAAATGAACAGGAAGCAATTGAGTTAGCAAATGGTACAGATTATGGCTTAGCTGGAGGGGTATTTACAGTTGATGGTGCGAAAGCAATGCGTGTAATTCGCAAGCTTCGCGCAGGAATTACGTGGATTAACAGCTATCATCCAACATACAATGAGGCACCTTGGGGTGGATATAAGCAAAGTGGTATAGGTCGTAGTCTAGGAACGTTTGGTTTAGAGGAATTTCAAGAAATTAAGCAGATTAATATAAATCTAGAAGTAGAACCTATTGGTTGGTTTGCAAATAAAAAGAATATAGGAGTGAAATAAATGGGAACGAACGTGGAAAATAAATTGAATGAACAAGATGTAAAAGGTTCAAATGTAAATGAGTATATTACGAAAGTACTACAGTTAATTGAAAAAGAAAAAGTTTCTGAAGAAGAAGCAAACTGGATTCAAAAAGAAACAGTAGATGGATTTAGAGAGCATGTGAATCCTGGTTTTCTAGCATATAGAAAAACAGTAACAAAGGATGGACAATTTGCGGCAGTAGAATGGTCTGATGAAGGATCTTGTTTTATGGATATTAATGGTAAAAAATATATTGACTGTTTAGGTGGATTCGGAATTTACAATGTTGGTCACCGTAATCCGAAAGTAGTAAAAGCTGTGACAGATCAACTAAAGCGTCAAGCATTACACAGTCAAGATTTACTAGATCCACTTCGAGCGATTCTTGCAAAGATTTTAGCGGATATTACACCTGGTGATTTGAAATATGCCTTCTTCACAAATAGTGGAACTGAAAGTGTAGAGGCAGCATTAAAACTAGCAAAAATGTATAGTGAACGAACAACTTTCATTTCTACAACTCGTGCTTTCCATGGTAAGAGCCTTGGTGCTTTATCTGGGACGGCAAAAGGAATGTTCCGCAAGCCATTTTTGCCATTAATTCCGGGTTTCCGTCATGTCCCATTTGGCGATATTGATATGATGAGAAAAACATTTGAGACATGCGCATTAGTGGGAGAAGATGTTGCAGCAGTTATTTTAGAACCAATTCAAGGAGAGGGCGGTATTATTTTACCTCCAGAAAATTATTTGAAACAAGTACGAGAGCTTTGTGATGAGTTTGGATCACTCCTTATTTTCGATGAAGTACAAACTGGAATGGGACGTACAGGGAAAATGTTTGCAGCGGAATTATATGATGTTGTGCCGGATATTATTTGTCTGGCGAAGGCATTTGGTGGAGGCGTCATGCCAGCAGGAGCTATCGTTGCGAAAGAAAAAGTATTCCAAAGTTGGTTTGAAAATCCATTTATGCATACAACAACATTTGGAGGGAATCCGCTGGCATGTGCGGCTGCAATTGCAACAATCCATGTATTATTGGAAGAGAAATTACCAGAACGTGCTGCTGAAGTTGGGGCGTATTTCTTAAATGGATTGAAACAAGCAGCAGAAGGGCACGAGGATAAAATCTTTGAAATTCGTGGTCAAGGTTTAATGATTGGTATTGAATTCCATAAAGACGAGATTGGTTACGAAGTGTCAAAGGCAATGTTTGATCAAGGTATTCTCGTTGCTGGAACGTTAATTAACTCAAAAACAATTCGTATCGAACCATCTCTTACAATTAGTTATGAAGAGGTAGATACAGTTATTAATACGTTTAAATCTGTACTAGCGCAAGTAAAAGGAAAGTAATTTTTGTATAAAATTATATACGGATTCAAACTAGTAAAACTATCATATTTTTTACTGTACTAGTTTTGATTGCAAGGAGGCAGTGTAACGAAAGTTGCACTGCCTTTTTATTACATTTTATTTGTAAGTATTTACATATACTCTGTCTTAGTGTACTATTTAACTAGTACACTAAGACAGAAGGAGGGAAGAAATGAAAATAGAATTTTCTCCAAATACACCCATTTACATTCAGGTAATGGAATACATAAAAAAAGAAATTGTAGTTGGGCATTTATCGCCTGGTGATAAAATTCCCTCTGTACGTGAATTAGCGAGTGAATTACAAGTAAATCCAAATACAATTCAACGAACATTTCAAGAATTGGAACGGGATGGTGTTGTTGTAACGCGTAGAGGAATGGGACGATATGTAACGAATGAAGGGGAGAAAATTATGGAGCTGCGCAAAGATATGGCGAAAGAATTACTTCATTCTTTTATAGATGGAATGGATAACTTAGGGTTTTCAGAAGACGAAATCCTTTCAATTCTTCGTTCTTCCTTACATGAGAAGAGGGAGGAGAGCGAATGACAGAACTATTAAAAATAGAAAACTTATGGAAGAGATACGGGTTAAAAGCAGTGATTCGTGAATTAAACATAGAGATTACGGAAGGAAAAATTATAGGGCTTGTTGGAGATAACGGGAGCGGGAAAACGACGTTATTGAAAATGATTGCAGGTTTGCAGCACCCTTCTGAAGGTAGCATTACAATTAACGGTAAAAAAGTTGGGTTAGAGACGAAAGAAATTGTTTCATTTATGTCCGATAAGCCAGTCTTTGATGATTGGATGACTATAAAAGATGCTTTATTTTTCTATCGAGATTTTTATAAAGACTTCGATATTCAAAAAGCGGTAGATACGATTGCGGAATTTAAAATACCGTTAGAAGAAAAAATTAAAGCATTGTCAAAAGGGATGATTGAGAAGCTACAAATCATTTTAACATTTTCTCGAAAAGCGAAGTTATACGTACTGGATGAACCGCTTGGCGGGATAGATCTCGTTTCTAGGGAACATGTACTTGAGCTAATCCTTAAATTTTATCGTGAAGATTGTACGTTGCTTATATCGACTCATTTAATAAGAGAAATCGAAAATATATTTGATGAAGTAATCTTTTTGAAAGATGGAGAAATAATATTGCATGAAAATGTGGAAGAACTACGATTTCAAAAAGGGAAAGCAGTACATGAGCTGTTTAAGGAGGCCTATGAGAAATGAATCAGCTTTTTCGTTATTTGTATAATTGTAATAAGAGAAAGATAGCCATTATTTACTTCGGATTTATTACAGTTTCATTAATTCTTTTATTTAATATGAAAGGAGTTTCAGGAGCTAGAATTTCAGGTAGGCAAGATATAATCATTATTATATTTTTTATCGTACTAGGTATAAATGGATTTGCAATTTTTCTAACAGGTATATCGTCTTTTCGAAAAATGCTAAAAAACTCTATGCTACGTTGTACTTCTATTTCAGCACAAAAGTATATAAGTGCAAATGTTTTATTTTCTGTACTACTCTTTATGATTTTACTAGGAATAGGAATCATTTTTCTATACTATTTTTCTTTAAATATTTACAATGGAAAAACAAATTTAGGTGTTCAGCAAGCGATCCACAGTTTATATGATTATGGAATATTCCATCATATGTTATCTATTTTCTTATGGGGACTAGATTTTGTTAATATGCTAGTTTCAGTTTATTTAATTATAGTAATTGTGAAGCTATTCAATGTGAAATCATCGATGAGTAAGATTGTTTGCGTAGTCTTATTCTTCATTTTTATCGCATTTAATGGGGGAATAACGTATATCTTTCAGCAAATAGAAAAGTATGTGTTTGCCATAAATAATATTGGATTTATAGATCAAAATGGCTTTTTAAATACATCATTCTATTCTGGTACAGATATTACAGTTTTAAATCTATGTTTTAATTGTTTATTAACAATTATATTACTAGTCATTACAGGTCGCATAATCGACAAAAAACTAGAAGTCTAAAGGAGGAATCGGCATTGGGAAATGTAGTAGTAAAATTAGAAAATGTTCGAAAAAAGATTGGTAGAACAGAAATCATTCGAGGTTTATCATTTGAGGTGCGAGAAGGGGAAGTGTACGGATTCCTTGGACCGAACGGTAGTGGTAAGACGACGACAATTCGTATGATGACAGGTCTTATTTCTATGACGGAAGGCGATATTACAATTTGTGGTCATAGCATTCGCACGGAACGTGAAAAGGCGTTAGAGCAAATTGGAGCGATTGTAGAAAATCCGGAACTATATGATTATATGACTGGTATGCAAAACTTAAAGCATTTTGCGAACATGGCAATTACACCTATTAATAAAGAGCGCATCGCTGAAATTGTAAAGCTTGTTGAATTAGAGCATGCAATTCATAAAAAGGTAAAAACATACTCACTTGGTATGAAACAACGTTTAGGAATTGCGCAGGCGTTACTTCATCAGCCGAAAATATTAATTTTAGATGAACCGACAAATGGATTAGATCCAGCTGGTATTCGCCAAATTCGTGATTATTTACAACGACTAGCGAAAGAAGAGAATATCGCGGTAATCGTATCGAGTCACTTATTAAGTGAAATTGAATTAATGTGTGATCGCGTCGTAATTATTAAACAAGGTGAGTTTGTACAAGAGTACAACTTACATGAACAAGCGAAACATGATGAGACAGTAGTAGTAGCGTTTGAAGTAGATGAAGTTCAGAAAGCGAATGAAATTATTAAAGGTAAAGCACAGGAGAATGTAATTGTGGCATCTGTAACAAAAGAGAGAATTCCACAGCTTGTAAAAAAACTTGTGCATGCTGATGTGCTTGTATATGGTGTTACCGTTCAAAATAAAACGTTAGAGGATGAATTCTTAGCGATTACTGGGGGAGTGAAAGCGTAATGTTTAAATTAATTCAAAATGAATTTTTAAAGTTACATGCGAAAAAAGGTATGTATATTTTAATCGGTGTCATTGCGGCACTCGAAATTTTAGGGAATTTAGCAATGATGAAGTGGGGAAAAGGTGATGAGTTTAAGGGGTCGTATTTAGATTATGCAAACTCAGAGATTGGTTTAATCGTTTTATTCGCAACAATTTTTGGGATCACACTTGCAGCCCGTACTCTTACTGATGAGTTCCAAAAAGGTACAATTAAACAATTGTTAATTCGTCCAAGAAAACGACTTACAGTTTTATTTTCTAAATATATTACTGTGTTATTAGCGATGCTATTTATCATATTTGCTGGTATGTTCATTGCAACGATTATTGGTGGTATTGTAATGGATGGTAGTAAAACAGATTTAACGTTAGGAATTGTTTTAAAAACGATGTTATATCAGCTTGTATCACCATTTTTCTTTGCAACACTTGCCTTTTTCTTAGCAAATGTATTTAGAAAATCCGTATTGCCATTAATTATTACGTTGTTCTTATATTTCTTGCAAGGAGCAATTACTATTGCACTAATGATGTTTGCAAAAGGTGTAGCGAAGTTTGTAGTATTCTTCCATTTAGATTTAAGAGCTTACGACAGTAATAAATTGGTAAGCGGTGGAATGGAGCCACCATTTGCAGAATTTACGTTTACAACTTCATTATTACTTTTAGCTGCATATTTTGCTGTATTACTTGTAGCATCAAGTGCATTATTCCAAAAACGTGACGTATTGTAATAAAAATCCCCGTTTGTAAAAACGGGGATTTTTATTACATAGTTTTTTACATTTCTAGTATTCTGTATTGTTAATTTGAGATGCTGTTAGCGATAGAATACCGGATCTTCTCCAGCTATTTAAGTACAGCAAATGTAAGTTGTAACGAAGTTGAAGAACTGTGATATGGTATATCCAATAAATTCGTTATTATATATGTTAAGAGATACGTTGCTCGAAAGTATTTGAGAAAAACAGGAAGATTTTCAACTATGTTCATATTATAATATAGTTATCCTGCTATT
Organism: Bacillus sp. FSL M7-1020; assembly: GCF_038050415.1. Taxonomy (NCBI): domain Bacteria; kingdom Bacillati; phylum Bacillota; class Bacilli; order Caryophanales; family Bacillaceae; genus Bacillus; species Bacillus sp. FSL M7-1020. Next base: position 1,145,385 of record NZ_JBBOTW010000001.1, read on the forward strand.
TGTAGGAGAAGGGTTCCCTATAACTGATTAAAGTTTTACTTTAACAATCTTTGGAGGTGTGCAATATTGCAATATGCATTTTCACGTATAAGACTACGTAGCTTTTTTGGATGGATGATGATAGGGTTGTTTCTTACGATGATTCCATTAGGTTTATCAAATGTTTCTGATAGCACGTTAGAGGTTATTTCACAAATAACTGTATTTTTTGTATTTCCGTTATTTTGGTTGTACGTAAAAGCGAATAAAAATAATGTTGTTTTTAAAAGTTTCTTTGATAAGCCAGGACGTTTACCGTGGGGACTCATTTTATTAGCAACGATAATGGGAATGATTTTTTCAGTCGGTATATCTCATATTCAATTTTACATATTAGCACATACGTTACCGAATTTCTTAGTTACCATGTTAGAAGATGGAACTGTTATTAATACGAGTAACATATATATGACGATATTTACTTTCATTTCAGCATGTGTATTAGCACCTATTATGGAAGAGATTATTTTTAGGGGATTCTTTTTACAGCGAATGGCTTATAAATGGGGGATTAAAAAAGCTGTAATTATATCTTCACTTATTTTTGGTTTAGGACACTTTGATGTTATTGGTGCTTTCATGTTTGGTGTTGTTATGTGCCTTTTATACATAAAAACGAAAAATATATGGACGAATATTGCTGTGCATGCTCTTAATAATTTAATTGCGACAAGTATGCAATTTGTCGGTGGAGAAGAAGATACTGCAATCTCAATTCCTGAATTACAAGCACAAAGTAATTTATGGATTGGTATCGGTCTTACAGTTGTTGGGTTACTTTGGTTAATTCCTTATGTTTGGAAACAATGGCGTACAGTAAAAGAAGTGGGTGTGCCACCAGTGCGCTTCATAAATGAAGAAAAGGTAGTGAATGCATCACAAGAAAATGAATTGTATAGTCAAGTGATCGTAACAGATAGATTGATGGCTGTAGAACTACCAGATGAAGCGGTAAATAAGCTTCGGTTAGAAGAAAATGATTATGTAACAGTTTCTGTAGAAGAAGATAAAATCGTTATAAAAAAAGCACATGATAGATAATTAAAAAACATCTCTCCTGTATAAAAGGAGAGATGTTTTTTAATTCGTAATAATTTCTACACGAAAATTATTACCGTTCTTTACATATTTAATATCTGTAACAGTGCGGACAGTTTTTAAAAGCTCCACTTTTTCACCAATTCGAGGGATCGTCGGAACATTGTCCCAAATACCAAGCAAGTCATCTAATTGTGCTGTTTTTTCATAAAACCAGATTTTCAATGTAAAGCCCCTTTCTCGAACTTTATGTATTTTAATACATAATATATTATTTTTATTCTTTTTGTAAGGGGTTTTTAGATTTTTTGTGAATAAAGTGAAACTTTAATGAGTTGGAGTTTTATTCATCCTCACCGATTATTAACCTTCACCAATTGGGCGTTTACGGGTAGCCAGACTCCCTATTAACTTTTTGGCTGCAACTGAATTTTGAGGTGGGAGTTTTACTGCCAACAAATAGCGTGATAAAAATAAATTAATTTTCTGGGAAGATATGCTCAATGTCTGGAGTAAGAGATACTTCTGATAATACGATATGAGAAACTGTCGTTGCATATGAAGAAACATCATTGATAAATTCTTCAAGTTCAACGAGTGAAGGAACAGAAATTTTTACAATGTAGCATAAGCTTCCTGTTACTCGGTAACAAAAACTTGCAGATGGATAAGATTGGATAAACTGTTGCATACGTGTTGTATCACCATTTTTTAAAGTGATTTCTAAAATACAATCTAAAACAAGTCCTGCTTTTTTATAATCAATATCGATTGTGTATTTTTGAATAATTCCTTCACTTTCAAGTTTACGAACACGTTCTGTAGTAGACGGAGCGGATAAGTTTACTCGCTTTGCTAATTCGCGCATGGAAAGGCGACTATCATTATATAATTCATTTAAAATCTTTCGATCAACACGGTCTAGTTGCATTTGTAAATATACCTCCAGCAAAATGATAATTTTTGTAAAGAAAAAATATGAATTAAGATTCATATGAAATGTAAAGTGAACTTCATTTATTTTACAATAAAATAGAAGGAAATAGGAGGGGAAATGATGGAGAGAATTTCATTATCAAATGTAGGAGATACAAAGTTTCAAAAGTTATTAGGCCATAATCCAGATATATTACATTCGTGGAGTACGTTAGAGGATACACTGTACAATAAAGGAACACTTTCAGCAGAGTTGAAGGAGCAAGTGAGAAGAACATTAGCGTATGGGAATGAATGTCCGTATTGCATGGCAAAGGGAAGACCTGATGATGTGCAAAAGGCAGAGAAGATTAGTGTAGCCGTTACTTTTGCGCATACATTTGTTCATGATCGAAAGGCGATAGATGATAATATGTTTCATGTATTAAAACAATATTGGACGGAAAAAGAAATTGTAGAACTTTGTGCTTATATTTGTTTTATTACTGCGTCGCAGCAATTTGGTTTTGTATTTCAACTACAACCAAATTAAGGAGAAAATGATGATTAATCAAATAGCACTTATCATAATTGATGTACAAAAGGCGTTTCAATTACCATACTGGGGGGAGCGAAATAATCTTTTTGCTGAAGAAAATATGAAAAGTTTATTAGAAGAATGGAGAAGAAGGAAGCGACCAGTTTTTCATATTCAACATGTAAATAAAGAAAATGTTCAGTCGATGTTTTATCAACAAGCAGAAACAGTAAACTTTAAAGAAGAAGTGAAACCACTGCGAGATGAAATAATTATCCAGTAATCCGTTAATAGCGCGTTCATTGGGACAAATTTAGAAGAACAATTAAGAGAGAAAAAATGTAATACGGTAGTGATTGTAGGATTAACAACAAATCATTGTGTGGAGACTACAACACGGATGGCAGGTAATTTAGGATTTACAACGTATTTAGTGAGCGATGCGACGGCTACATTCAATCGGAAAGGTCTGGACGGGGCAGAGTATAGTGCAGAGGACATTCACAATATGACACTTGTAAACTTACATGATGAATTTGCTAAAATCGTTACGACTGAAGATATCTTAAAATTATTTTAAGAAAATAATTACGGAATTATGTAGAAAAAAATAAGAATATTTCGTATAATCTAAGTATAATCATTTTGAAAATAGGGGTGGCATCATATGGAGCAAATTTCAGTAAAGAAAATAGAAAAAGTACTCGTTTTAGCAGGTGAGGATAAACAAAAGCAAAAGGAATTTTATGAATTGCTCTTATCAACGGAGTTTTATGTTGCTGGTTCACTTGAAGCAGAAGACGGGGCAACGGAAGGAACACTTCGTTTGCGTCATTTCCAAGGAGAGGGTAGATGGATCGTTCCGTTCTTTACACAATTGAAATTTGTAAAAGATGTGTTGCCAGAAGGTACACCCCTTATTACGATACGTGGAAAAGAATTATTTGGTGGCATTGAGAAGGATGCAACAGCTGTATTAAATGTTGGTACTGATATAAGTAAAACATTTATTCCGGAAGAAATTGCAGATATCGCATCTGGACGAATTTTTAATTATTATAAGTAAAAGGAAAAGCTTAATCGCTTTTCCTTTTTAATTTAAACATGGAGTGCTACGCCTGAAGAAATAGAGAGTGTTTTATTATTTGTATTTATTGTTGCTGTAGCTCCAAGGGGAATACCGATATTTGGATTTATATGTCCAATCGGTAAACCGAATAGGACAGGTATATCATATGGCATGAAATATTCATATAATATTGTTTGCAATGATGGAGATGGTTTAGAAGGGGTGCAATCATGACAACTTGAAAAAATAACGCCATTGCATTCATTAAACTTTCCAGATAAAAGTAGTTGATTTAACATACGATCGATGCGGTACGGTTCTTCCCCGATATCTTCAAGCAATAAAAGTGTATTGGCTGTACTTATTTCATAGGGTGAACCAATTACACTCGTTAAAACAGCTAAATTCCCTCCAACTAATGTACCGGTAGCTGTACAGGCTGAGCTAGGTACGATACATTCTGATGCAGATAAGATAGAAGAATACGGGTGGAAGAGCTGATTGAAAGAAGATAAAGAGAGAGAATCTATACCTTTGCCTACTTCTTCAATCATCGGACCATGAAACGTAACAAGCTTTGCATAACGTGAAAAAGCAGTATGTAAAGCTGTAATATCGCTGTATCCCCAAAAAATTTTTGGATTTTGTTGAATGATTTCATATTGAATGTGAGGGAGAAGACGAGCGCTTCCGTAACCACCTCGTGCACAGAAAATTGCTTTTACTTCATTATTTGTAAAGGCTTCATGTATATCATCAAGACGAACTTGGTCACTTCCAGCTAAATACCCATACTTTTCATAAATACTCTTCCCAATTATTACGGATAATCCCATCTCTTGTAATACATTTACACCTTTTAATACACTTTCAATTGTAGGTGGACCAGACGGTGCAATAATCATTACTGTATCACCATGTTTTAACGCATTTGGATAAATCATTGTTTTCAGCCTCCTTCTCTTTCAATATATTCGCTTCATATGAAGTTCAACCCTTGTAAAAGAAGGGGAAAGCTTGTCAAATAAAGAAGATATAAGGGGGATAGGAGGGGAAATGATGTTCACAAGTCGAGTAATAGACATATTGCAAATTAAGTATCCCATCATTCAAGCAGGTATGGCGGGTGCCATTACAACGCCAGAACTTGTTGCAGCTGTAAGTAATAGCGGAGGATTAGGAACGCTTGGAGCAGGCTATATGAGCCCAGAACAAATTCGTAAAGCGATTTATAAAATAAGGGAACTAACAAATAAGCCTTTCGGTGTTAATTTACTGTTAACGAAAGAGGTGCAGATAGAAAAAGAGAAGATAAATGAGGCGAAAGTCTTACTTAATGGAGTGAATAGAGAGTTAGGTATTGAGGAAGAGGATGTAGTAAATCTTCCAAAAAGTTATAAAGAACAATTACAAGTGTTAGCAGAAGAAAAGGTACCGGTCGTTAGCTTTGCATTCCAAACGTTAGAACAAGAAGAAATAGATGAATTAAAAAGAAGAGGAATAAAAGTCATCGGAACAGCGACTCATGTAGCAGAAGCGAGAGCACTTGCCGAGCTAGGAGTAGATATTATCGCCGGGCAAGGTAGCGAAGCAGGAGGTCATAGAGGAACGTTTATCGGGAAAGAACAAGATGCAATGATTGGTACGTTTGCGTTAATTCCGCAGTTAGTAGCGGCAGTTCCGCATATCCCAATTGTTGCAGCAGGTGGTGTAATGAACGGACAAGGGCTTGTTGCGGCATTTGCGTTAGGGGCAGAAGCTGTTCAAATGGGATCAGCTTTTTTAACGAGTGAAGAAAGTATTACACATGACGTATATAAAGAGGCTGTATTAAAAAGTACAGATACGAGTACAATTGTAACTCGTGCGTTTTCCGGGAAATATGCACGGGGTATTCGTAATGAATTTATAGAGAGACACGAAGGAAAAGAAGAAGGGCTTCCGATGTATCCAGTGCAAAACGTATTAACTTCTAAAATACGCCAAGAAGCAGCGACGCAAAACAAGGGAGAATATATGTCACTTTGGGCGGGACAAGCATCGGCATTAGCAAGAATTGAGCCAGCTCAGCACGTAGTGGAGCGGGTCGTGAAAGAAGCAGAGGATGTAATGGAACAATTACAAAATGTATATAGAAAAAGACCACTTGAATAATTCAAGCGGTCTTTTCATTAGTTTGCTTTATAAAATTGTTGGATGGCCTCGTCGATGTAAACCCAGCCTTTCCAACCTAAGTGCATATGATCTTTTAAGAAGTATTTATCATATTCATGGTTTGAGAAGTCGGCAATTGGATAACCAGCTTTCTCAATTTGCTCATGAACTTTCTTATAGTACGCTTCGCGGCGTTCTTTCGGGAATCCAGCGTAATCGTACCAAGGACCTTTTACAGGAACAGAAATGAAGAGTGGTTTTGCACCAGATTGTTTTAATAAATCAAGTACAAGTTGTAAGTCTTCATACTCTGGTGATTGGTCATAAGCATCATTTTTTAAGTAGCCTTCACGCTGCTTTAATTTCTTCTTAATTTTGCTATTGAAGTAATCGTCTTCAATACCGTATTCATTAGACCCTGATTCTGCTGCACCTGTTTGATCCGCATGTTTACGAGCTTCATCCCAGTTCATTTGTTTTAATGAAGGGTCAAGTTTTTCTTTATGCGGTTTAATATCAAACATTGCTGTAAATAAATCTTTACGATCTAAAATGTTACGATACACATAAGCGAAAGGTTTAGCAGCAAGTGCTTTTACTTTATGCTTTGTATCATCATAAGCGATACCTTCAAGCGAAACTTTAAGTAAAGTTTCTTTCTTAACGATCTCAAAGTTTAATAAACGTTTTGCAATTTGTTTTTTCATTTCAGGCTTTAAGTCATCATTGAAAAGGAAATGATAGCCTTGTTGTTTTGAAAAGTTAGGTGCAAAGTGTGTTTCATCAATACCTTGTGGCACAAACCATTGCGGAGAAAGAACGAATACCATTTTCTTGTCTTTCAATTGATCCATTGTAGATGCAAAGTTTAATACGTGTACAAGGTCTTGTGTTCCGCCGCGTCCAAGAAGGAATGGTGTGAACCCTTCAGGCTTTACTTTGAAATAATTTGATGGATGGAAAGCATCCATACGTGCGAATTCCGATGAACCGTACATCGGAAGATATTTCGGATCTGCTAACATCTTTTGCTGTAAAATCATACTTTGAATCTTTTCTTCTTTCAAAGAAGTTGCAGCTTGTTCTACTTTTTCATCACTTAAAAGTGGAAGTAGGAAGCGCGTCGGAATAAGTAAGAATACAGCAAAAAGGGCCAATGCTAAAAGCATCGGACCAAATTTTGCTTTGTTCATCGGATTTCTTCCAACTTCTTAATAACCATGTTTGGTGTAGCCCACTCGTCACGGTCAAAATCAGAAATAGAAACTTCAATATCTAAACGCTCTTGGAATTCAACTAATAAAGATACTACAGCGAAAGAATCAAGAATACCTTCTTCAAATAATTGAACATCTAAGTTTTCTTTCACAATATCGTTTTCACATACTTCTTCTAAAATATCTAATACTTGCTCTTTGAATTCTGCCATTTTTAAAATCTCCTTTATATCCGAATATATTATATGTGCAACTTCTTAATAGAATAAGAAGGGTGCATTAAAAGTATCTGTTAAGGTGTCCAGAGAAAATAAGGAAACCGAAACATACAACGTGGAACGTAATCACAATCGCAAGGACGTGTGTAAATTTATTGTTTGGCCAAAACTTATGCTTCTTGTTTTTTCGTTCGAAAATATCGAATAGAATAAACAGTGCGGCATGATATAGACCATAAATAACATACTGCGCAACAGCGCTTCCTTGGATGTGCCAAATTCCCATAATGAAGAAGTTTAAAAATGCACCGATATACGAAATAGTGTAACGGTTCTTAATTAACTTTTTCTTCGTTGCAAAAAAGACGAAACGCATGTAAATAAAGTCACGGAACCAGAATGATAAACTCATGTGCCAGCGGTTCCAGAAGTCTTTAATGTTACGACTAAGGAATGGCTTATTAAAGTTTTCTGGCGTTTTAATTCCCATCATGTAACTGATACCAATTACGAACGCACTATAACCTGCAAAGTCAAAGAATAATTGCATGCTAGTAGCGTACATGAAAATCGCATTAGATAAAAGTGTATCTTGATTGGCGAATACTGCCTTTACAAGATATGTTGTTATCAAGTGCGCGATTATAAATTTATACAGAAAACCTTGGAAAATACGGTTAAGCCCTGTATATAGTAACTTTTGATATTCCTCAGCACTAGGTGGCTTTTGGATATCTTTTTGGAATCTACGGTAACGATCGATAGGTCCACTTGAAATCGCAGGGAAGAATAAAACAAACTCCCAGAAATTAAAGAAGGAAAGTTCTTTAATTAAATTATCACGAACTTCAAAGACCATTTGTACAGCTCTAAATGTTACGTAAGACATACCTGCGAAAACAATAAAATGCAATTCAGGTACAAATGGTGCGATTTTTGCCAAAATAAGTGGCAAAATCGATAAAATAACAGCTATACAAAACATGAATGTACTATTATTTTGTTTTCTTAAAATTAAATAGCCTTTAATAAGGGCATATTGCCAAATAATAAATGCGGCTAACATAATCGCTTGCTTTGGTTTATCCGAGAAGATAATAGCAATCATGACTAATGTTAAAACGGCATTATATTTACGCAACATTTTACCTTTTAATCCAGCTATGATAGTAGGTATTAATAAAATGCCCACTATAGCGAAAAAATAAAATGATCCATATGCGGTCATGCTGTAACCTCACTCAATAATTTTTTGCGATCTACCTTTCCATTTGGTGTCATTGGAATAGAAGATTGATACATGAATTTACGTGGAATCATGTAGTTTGGTAATCGCTCATTGAGTTCTTTTTTAATTGCAGATGTTAATTTGAATTCTTTTTCAAACGAATGTTCTCCAGGAACAACAACCGCTAATAAATAATCGTATTTCTCACCTTTTTTAATCGGAACAATAACTGCTCCTTCTACGTAAGAACACGCACGAAGATGATGCTCAATTTCTTCTAATTCCATTCGATAACCATGAAGCTTAATTTGGAAATCAAGACGACCATTATAGAATAGAAGACCATTTTCTACATAGCCAGCATCGCCTGTTTTATAGGCGCGCTCACCGTCAATCATAGTAAATGCTTTTTCTGTTAATTCAGGGCTTCCTAAATATCCAACGCTTACACTTGGACCGACAATTACGATTTCACCTTTTTCACCATCAGGTGCAATTGTACCATCTTCTTTCATAATAAGAAGGCGACAGTCTGATTTACAGTAGCCAACTGGAAGTGATTTGTATTGATCAAGCACTTCTTCTGTAACGTGAATACCTGTTACAGCAACAGTAGCTTCTGTTGGACCGTACGTATTCATAATCGTTGCTTTCGGGAAACGCTCAATTAGTTTTCTAGCCACTTCATTTGGTAACACTTCACCGCAGAATAAGAATGTTTTCATGTTTGGTAGCATACTCTCAGAGAAAGATGCTTCCATTAAACACATTTCAGCGAAAGATGGTGTTGAAGTCCATACTTGAGTATCCGATTGCTCTAGAGAAGCAAACAAGTCTTTTGGACGTGCAATCATATCTTTATCGATTGCCCAAAGTGTACCGCCTGTTACTAATGATGGGTAAATATCCATTACAGATAAATCGAATGAGAAAGGTGCTTGGTTTAAGAATACTTGCCCTGTTTGTAAGTTGAAATCTTCTACAGCCCATTTTGTAAAGCTAACAAGGCAGTTATAAGTAATCTGAACCCCTTTCGGATTACCTGTACTTCCTGATGTGTAAATAATGTAGAAGTTCTCATCACCTTTTACCGCATGTTCAGGATTTGGAATGTTCCCTTTATGAGTAAAGAAAATATCTTTTAAGTTGTCTTCACTTACGATGCGAACTGGTAAATCAGTTACAGTTACTTCTGCAGCTGATAAAAGTAATTTCGCACCAGAATTTTCAGCGATACGTTGTACGCGATCAGCTGGGATAGATAAATCTACAGGAATGTAAGCATGTCCAGCTTTTACACACCCTAAAAAGTTTATAATCATTTCAGGTTGCATATGGCCATACACCATAATTGGTGAACGATCATCTGGATATTCAGAAGAAATCCAATGTGCTAACGCATCAGAATCTTCCTTTAATTGTTTGTACGTAATTTTCGCATCTCGCCAAACAAAAGCGGTTTGATCAGGCGTTTCTGCAGCCCACTTTTCAATTTGTTCTAATAACTTCATAACGTTCCCACCCTAGAATTCATTGTAAATAAATGTACTTGTGTTTGTATCATGGAATCCATACAACCAAAGTAATGCAAATAAAATTGCAAGATAATAAACCGTCTTTGCAACCCATTGTGTGAGTGGTCGAGACCATATCTCTTTTAATCTTTCCATGTCTTTCCCTCTCTTAATGAAATAATAGCTCTTTGTAGGTATCATGTCCTACATTATTGTGAAAAAAACAAAATTCCACATTTTAGGTAAAAATAAGACAAAAGGCTCTTTTCTGATATTAGCACTAAATACTAAAAAAGAAAATCCCTAACTTAGCAATTATATTACATTCGGCATGAATTTGTAATGGGTTTGACATGTAAATAGAAAGTGGATTGTATGAATACATAAAAGTGGATTGTGAGAAGGCGTGAAAAATATAATATTTGTTTTTTCATGCAATCAACAAAGGCTGAGTAAACTTTAAATTTCTAGCTCTTTTTTAAAAGGAGGAAATTATCATGAATAGAGTGTGGAAGAGTCTTATTTCAGAAGAAAATATTATGAAATGGAGACGGCATTTTCATAAGTATCCGGAATTATCGTTTCATGAAAAAGAAACTTCGCAATTTATATATGATACGTTATGTTCATTTTCTTCTTTTGAAGTAACAAGGCCAACGAAATACAGTGTTTTAGCAATTAAAAGGGGTGTGGAACAAGGTAAAGTAGTTGCGATTCGAGCTGATATTGATGCTTTACCAATTCAAGAGGAGACAAGTAAATCTTATACATCTGTTCATAAAGGAAGGATGCATGCGTGTGGGCATGATGCACATGCGGCTATTTTGTTAAGTACAGCAGAGGCGCTGTCAAATATGAAGGAAGAGTTTGTAGGGGAAATTCGTCTATTCTTTCAGCATGCAGAAGAGGTATATCCTGGTGGTGCTAGGGAAATGGTTGAGGCGGGTGTGATGGACGGTGTTGATTATGTAATAGGTTTACATGTTATGTCTGGATTGGAAAGCGGGAAGATAGGAATTGTATATGGGCCGATGATGGCAGCGCCAGACGTATTTACAGTTGAAATTCACGGTAAAGGAGGGCATGCAGCGCGGCCAGAAGAAACGATAGACCCTATTGCTATTGGAGCGCAGATTATTACAAATTTACAACATATCGTATCAAGAAATACAAGTGCTTTTATGCAGAGGGTAGTTTCAGTTACGCAATTTCATGGGGGAAAGGCTGACAATATTATTCCCAATACGGCAACTTTAATGGGAACTGTGCGTTCTTTTAATAAAACGTTAAGATTGGAAGCAGAAGAGAAAATTGAACAAATCGTGAAAGGAATTACAAAAGCACATGGAGGGGATTACACATATACGTATCGTTACGGATATGATCCTGTTATTAATAATGAATATATTACAAAAGTGGTAGAAGAAAGCGCACTATATTTGTTCGGGAATGAGCGTGTTGTGAAGCTTGAACCTTCTATGGGGGGAGAAGATTTTTCAGCATATTTAAGAAAAGCACCGGGTTGCTTCATTAAATTGGGGACGAGGAATCAAGAGGATAATACTTGTTATCCGCACCATCATCCAAAATTTGATGTAGATGAATCGGCTTTAATTTATGGAGTGGAATTATTTTTAGAGGCGGCCATAAGACTACTAAAATCATAGGTGCATATAAAAAAAGGCAACTGCGCTCTATCGCAGTTGCTTTTATTTCTTTCCGTCAGAGAGGGCTGAGAAAGAACTATGCTCATTTATAGTATATGAATAGCTAACGGACAAGCTTGTACATTTTAATCATTTTTTTAAAAATAGTTATTGACTTTGATAATCAATTTCAATTAATCTAATGTTACAGTTGAAATTGATAATTATTATCAATAGAATGGATGCGACATGTTAATGAGAAAAAAATATCACCTTCTGCGAAGGGGATTAAAAAATAAAAATAAAGATGTTGATCAGCATATGGAATGGCAACGAAATGTAATTCGTTCTGAATATGTAGATGAGAAGAATAAAATGCAAACAGAAAAAGCGATACATAGTAAAGGGAGAGATTCAGTTGAGTAAGCTAGTAATGATTTATGCAAGTATGAGTGGAAATACAGAGGAAATGGCAGATCATATTGCAGGCGCCATTCGTGAAACAGAGAATGAGATTGAAGTTATTGATATTATGGATTCACCAGAAGCTTCTATATTAGAACAGTATGATGGTATTATTTTAGGCGCTTATACTTGGGGAGACGGGGATCTTCCAGACGACTTCTTAGATTTTTATGATGCAATGGATTCTATTGATTTAACTGGTAAAAAAGCAGCGGCATTCGGTTCTTGTGATTCGGCTTATCCAAAATACGGAGTAGCGGTTGATATTTTAATAGAAAAGCTGCAGGAACGCGGAGCAGCAGTTGTGTTAGAAGGACTAAAAGTAGAATTAACGCCAGAAGATGAAGATGTAGAAAAATGTTTACAGTTTGGAGCTGAATTCGTAAAACACCTTTCTTAATGGCAGAAGGGAGATGAAGAGCAATTGCATGAGAAAATCGCAATAAAAACGATGACAGATTATCATTTGTATGATTTTATGCGTTGTCCACATAAATTTTATTTCCGTCATATAAAAAGAAGAGAACCTTCTTCATTTGAATGGCAACAAATAGCACAAATGATTGTGAATCAAATTATTAATGAGTATTACACGCTACCTGCGAGCCAACAAACGAAAATTGTACTTTTAATATTAATAGAAAAGTATTGGAAAAAGGTAAGGATTAGTATGTTTGCTTCGAAGACGGAGTACTATATTGTATTAGCAAAGCTAACTGATCACTTATTACAGTTTGTTGAAAGAGATGATAGTCAGACGCCACCATTGTTTTTGTATGAGAAGTTTCAAACATATATGGAAGAGTTAGGTGTCCACATGTCATTGACATTTGAAGTTGGTGAGTGGAGTACAGAGTCATTTGTAATTAAAAAATATGTTATTGATGCGGATGAGGAAATGCTAGCTCTTTGTCAGAAGTTAATGACAGTATTCAGTTATAAAGCTTTCGGCATTCTTCCAGGGAAAATTGAAATTATTAATTTAATAGAAGGAACTAAGTATGAATACATTCCGAAACAGGAAGATATTATAACTGGAATGGATGATTTATTTAGAATGAAAGAAATGTTACAGCAACCTGAGCACTATACAGAGCGTCATTTTCGTTCAGAGTGTACGAGTTGTGCTTTTCGTAGTGAATGCCAGGGGGAAGAAGTAAAGGAAGAAGCGAAGCAGAAGGAAAATATCGTACATTAAAGGATGCAAATTTGCATCCTTTTTGTTATTGACATGAAAAGCTTTTCATCATTTACGGTATATTTGCAGCAGATTTTAATGCGGGCTAATAATCAGTGGGGGATGCCCCCGCTGATTAAAGTTTCACTTTATAAGAGGAGGAATAATCAATGAAAGATGAAACGAAAGTATTTCAATGGTTAAAAGAACAAAATGCTCCTTTTGGAATTCAACTGCAAATTTTACAGGCATTTCAATTGTACAAAGTTATTGTTGAAATGGATAAAAAGTTAATGATGTATGAGGAGAAAGAATATAGGGAGAGAATTTAATCTCGTCCCTGTAATATCGCTTTTAGCTGTTCTGTATCTGCTATGAATTTAAGCGCATTCTTTGTTTCAAAGTTATAAATAATATTATGTAGTAAAGGGCTGTATTGATAAAAACTAGTGATACGGTGAATGAGTAATGGATCGTGGTGAGAAATAATTGTACTGTATTGTTCGTATACAGATGTAGTAAATTCACGTCCGAAATCATAATAGAGCCCGGCAAAATCAAAGGCAGGATCTCCAATTTGAGCATCACCAAAATCGATAATCCCTGAAATACTCTTGCTCTGCTTATTAAATAAAATGTGATGATGTGTAAAATCGGCGTGAATAATTGTATTTTGAAAAGTGGATGTAGCTATACAGGCAAAGAAATTTTCGAATAAATGATGTAAGGCTGATTTCTGTAATGAAGTAAACATGTTAGTAAGATACTGATTTAATTTTGTTTGTAGCTCTTTCCAGTAGGTAATTGTTTTTTCAATTGGAAATCCTAACGTTGTAACTTGTTTTACAGGAATATTATGTAGTGCCACAAGGAAAGTAGCTAATTGTGTAATGATTGCTTTCAATTCTTTTTTCTCTAGTGTGGTAACTATTTCTTTTTGTAACGGTTCACCATGAATGAGAGTATAGTAACTACAAAGCGGAATAGTATCAGTATCCTTTTTATATAATAGGTGATACTTTGGAACCTCAATTTCTTGTAGCGAATGAGAGAGAAGTGTGCATAGTTTTTTTTCTAACGGAATTCGTTTAGCATATTCCTATTTTCGTGGAAAACGAAACAGTAGGTCGTCATTAATTATAACCGCTATATTATCCCATCCTTCTTCATTTTGTTTATATGAATGTATAGAAAGATTAGGCAGAGCCTGTTTTATATACTGTTTGTAAGAGTCCATAATCGTTCCTCGTTTCTAAGTGAAAATTCTGATATTCCATTTTATAATATCAGAATTTTCATTCTATATGTTAATATGTAACTAACATTATGAATAGGGATGGGGTGTATGGTGAAGAAAAGAATAGTAATCATTTCTATATGTATCGCTTTTGGTTTGTTTTGGTCATATAAAGAGGCGGTTTTCGCTACCTTTAAATCGATAGATCAGTACGAGTTAAATAAGGAATTAAAGAATAAAAGTATAGAAACTTTAACTCATAAAGAAATGAAACAGGTAGGAGAGCACTTTGTGACAGCACAATTATCAGTGTTTGAGTTTCATAATAAAGAAGATGTGAAGCGAAAAGGCGAAGAGATATTTGTAAGTAGGGGATATGAACAATTAATACAAAATTATTATCCAAATCGTTTTCGAGATTTAGAGTATAAATTTACAAACGAGGAGATACGTGAAGTGACGGATGAGAGTTTTCTCTATCATGCTGTAGCGTATGTTGCGGGTACTGAAAATGGTAAGAGAAGTGAAATGAAAGTAAATTATGACGTGAAAGTTGTAAAGGTTAATAATATATTTAGGGTGCTCGAACAAAAGCAGTACGTACAATAAAGTGAAACTTTAATCAGTAAGGTGTTCACTCTTACTGTCCACAAATAGCGGGATAAAAAGCCCCCTCGAGGAGTAGAGGGGGTTAAAGATTTTCATTTTGTTGACCAAGTTCTTTTTGAGCAATGTATACATTTCCTTGCTCCACTTGTTTCTGTGTATAAACAGAATCGCCTACATATCCTTTTTCCGTTTTCACAGTTCTTTTTGAGTGATTTGAATCTTGTTTCTTCATATAATATGTCACCTTTCCTTAAAAATAGACGAAAATAATGAGTACGAGTAATACAGCAGCGAAAATAGTAATACCCATTAAAAACGAAGCGTTTTTATATTTAGGTGGTTTATGTATATCTTGCTGGTATCCAGGTGAGATTTCAGGGGCGAATTCTTCATCGAATGATTGATCTGTTTCTTTTTCGTCCATATGATATGTATCCACCTTTCTTTTTCATTATGTTATACGTTACAAGAAAAAATATGCATAAAGAAAACAGCCGCTCTAGCGTTAGCGGCTGTTTTGTGTTGTATATTTTCTTTGAACTTGGAAGAGACGGATTAGAAGGAAGCTAGCACCAAATGCTAGACCGATAATAAGACCAATCCAATATCCTTTTGCTGCCCAGTCAGTGTACGTTGCTAATATGTAACCGAGAGGGAGACCGATTACCCAATAAGCGACTAATGTCATAATTAACGCAACATTTACGTCTTTGTAACCACGTAGTGCTCCTTGTACAGGAGTTGCAATTGCATCTGAAATTTGAAATAAAATCGCAAATATAAGGAACTCTTTTGCTAAATGGTGAACATTTGCATCTGTCGTATAAATAGATGCAATTTCATCATCAAAGAAATAAAGAAGAATCGAATAGAAAAGAGCGAAAGCAAGGGCTAATCCAATGCCGATAAATCCATATTGTTTTGCGTTATCATATCGTTTTGCTCCAACTTCAAATCCAACTGCTATCGTCATTGCCATTGCTAAACTTAAAGGAGTCATATATAACAAGGAAGCGAAGTTCATAGCTGCTTGATGCGCTGCAATTGTTGTCGTACTAAAGTTACTCATCATTAGTGTAACTGCAGCGAAAATACTCGTTTCAAAAAAGATAGCAAATCCGATAGGGACGCCAAGTTTTAAAAATGATTTCCAACTCGAAAGAGAAGGACGATATAACTGTTTAAAAATATTAAAAGATGCGAATGGCTCTTTCGTACGAATAATAATGACGGTAATAATTAAAATGCACCAATAGGTTGCTGCAGAAGCAATTGCTGCACCGACACCACCGAGTTTAGGGAAACCAAAGTTCCCAAAAATTAATACATAATTTAATACTACGTTAATCGGTAATGATAGTAATGTAATGATCATCGTTGTTCGAGTTTTTCCTAATGCATCAATAAATCCACGCAAAACAGTATAAGTAAATAATGGGATAACTCCAATCGCGATAATACTTAAAAATTGTGCTGCAATACGTTCAACAGGTTCTTCTAATCGCATGCCATTTAAAATAGGTGGAACAACGAAGAAGCCAATAAGGATAACAACGAAGCTAGCGCAAACTGCTAAATAAACTGCTTGTATGACAACGTGAGGAACATCCTCTTTTTTCTTGGATCCAATGAGTTGGGCAACAATAGGAGTAGTAGCCATTAAAACCCCTGTTAATCCTGTACTAACTGGGAGCCATATACTCGTTCCGATAGCCACACCTGCTAAATCAATTGGACTGGCATGTCCGGACATTGTCGTATCAAAAAAGCTCATTGCAAATAATGACATTTGGGTTACGAAAATCGGGAAGAATAGTAATACAAAGTGTTTTAGCTTTTGTGAGAATGAAGTAGTTTCTTTCATAAAATCCCCTTTCCGATAAAAAAACAATCCTTCCTATCATACAATTTAATCAAAAAATAAAAAAGAAATACGCACCAGTATATATAAAAGCAATAAAAAAAGGATGCACATTGAAAAGGGATAAGGTATTATGATAAGGTGTGAAAAAATTACATATTCGTTATTAAGGAGGCACTACTCGTGGCTGATTGGTTAATTGGAATAATCATGGGTGCTGTTGAAGGTTTAACAGAATTTTTACCAGTTTCATCAACAGGACATATGATTTTAACAGGTCATTTACTTGGATTTGACGACGAGAGAGCGAAAGTTTTCGAAGTTGTTATTCAATTGGGATCGATTTTAGCAGTTGTTGTTATATTTTGGAAGCGTTTATGGTCTTTAGTTGGCATAGGTAAAGTAACAGACGGACCGTCGTTGAATTTATTACATATTATTATTGGGATGATTCCTGCTGGCATACTTGGCGTATTATTCCATAGTACAATTAAAAAAGT
This sequence comes from Bacillus sp. FSL M7-1020, assembly GCF_038050415.1. NCBI lineage: Bacteria > Bacillati > Bacillota > Bacilli > Caryophanales > Bacillaceae > Bacillus > Bacillus sp. FSL M7-1020. Next base: position 1,162,810 of record NZ_JBBOTW010000001.1, read on the forward strand.
TTTATTTGGTCCAGGACCAGTTGTCATTAGCTTAGTAGCTGGTGGTATTTTAATGATTGTTGCTGAGAAATTTTCAAAACCAAGTACAGCAAGAACGTTAGATGAAATCACATATAAACAAGCATTTACAATTGGAATGTTCCAATGTTTAGCGCTTTGGCCAGGGTTCTCTCGTTCTGGATCAACAATAAGTGGTGGTTTATTAGCTCGCGTGTCTCATACAGCAGCAGCTGAATATACGTTCATTTTAGCAGTTCCAATGATGGTGGCTGCAAGTGGTTTAGATTTAATTAAAAGTTGGGATATATTAAGTACGGCTGATATACCGTTATTTGCAACAGGATTTATTACAGCATTTGTTGTTGCGATGTTTGCAATTGTTTCATTCTTAAAATTATTAGCACGTGTAAAACTAACACCGTTTGCTTACTATCGTTTCATTTTAGCTGCGGTATTCTATTTCTTCTTCATTATGTAAGAAGAAATCACCAGAAATACCCTATAGATTAGACGCTTGAAAAAGTCTACTCTATAGGGTATTTCTTTTATAGCAGGAGAAAATAAAGTTTTTGCTCTCATTTACTTGTATTTCACTATGTAAAATATGACATAATGATTTTGTTACATTAATATAGAGAAAATTTATAGGGTATTTGAGAGGAGCAGTTTAGTGAGTTTTGCAATAGAGATAGTAATTCCGGCACCAATTGATGTTGTGTTTGATTATGTACATAATGACGAGAAAATACTAGAATGGAGTACCTTTATGGTAGAAAATAGGTATCCTTCAAATATAGATGTTGAAAAACCTCGTGAAGGTGATAAATATATATCTGTGCAAAAAATGGGGAAGAAAATATATGAATTTGAGGCGGAAATTTTAGAGTATGATGAACCGTATATCGTATCAGTTGGATGTGAAATGAAACAAGGTTATACTGCTGCAACTTATATGTTAGAAGAGGATGAAGAAGGTACATCGCTTACTTTAATCGTAGAATTTGAACCGAAGAACTTTATATATAAGATTATGTACAAGTTGACTGGCTGGATGACGCGTGCGGTATATATGGGTGAGATGGAGCGTTTAGCAGAGTGCGTAGATGTTGCATATTCTCAGAAAAAAAGATTATGATTTTGCAAAAAAAACTGCCGATTTCGGCAGTTTTTTTATTTTACTATTTTTTCAATCATACTTTCCATTACATGTTCCCAAAGAGAAGTATCATCAGCTAATGTAGCACGGAAATTAGCATACATTTCTTTCTGTTTTTCTTCAAATGTTGGATCTTCTTTTTCAGGCAATGTAGCGCGCATTGAAGTTACTAATTCTTGTACTTTTGGAGCGCGTGGTCCAAAGACAGCTTGTTCATTTCCGTCTTTATCAATGAAAATAAAGATTGGAATTGCACGTGCTGTTCCATTTGTTAAGTATTGATCCATTAATTCTAAGTTTTCATCACGAATTAATAAGCTCATATCAATATTTGCAACTTCAGAAATTCGTTTCATAACAGGTACGCATAAAAGAGCATCTCCGCACCAGTCGGCTGTTAATACGATAACACGCCAGCCATCATTTTGGCGTTCTTCTAAAACTGGGAGTAATTCATTTGGAATTAAAAAGTTATTGTAAATATGTAATAGCTCATATTGGTTTACTTTCATTTCATTTACATATGTATCAAAGGACATACCTTTATCAGCCCATTGTTGTAAGTTCATAATTAACACCTCTTTAGTATGATTTGCTTTTATTGTACCAATTTTTATATAGAAAAGCTTGTATTCTTACTCTTTCTTATCACTAAATAATATATTTAGTGTGTAAAGGAATAGTGCGACACATAGTTCAGCTATGTTGGACATTTGTACGCTCTCTATCCAGTCGTCGGCAGTATGAATGACGAACCAATCTAGTGTAATTTCAATAATGGAGAGAAGAGCAATTGAGACCAATTTGGCATACTTGTCATCATTGGCTGTAGGAGCGATTTAAAGAAAATGAATATAAAATATGTAATACCATCTAATAAAAGAATAAGTAAAAAAAAGAGTAGTATAGCTGTTCGTGATGAGTATTCTATACCCGTAATTTGAAAGATTCCTACATATACAAAAAATATAAATGTAAATGTAAAAAATGTAATGAGAATAAAAACAACAAAACTAATAACGATAGTCCTATCTTTTAGACTGAGATTAGAAAATTTGTCTTCCTCACTCACTACCTCAACTCCTTTTTCTGGAAAATCAAGTTCATTGTATCACGAAATGCATATTAAAAAGCTACGAATTATGGGAAAATAAGGTGACAAAAAGTAAGATTTCATGTAAAATTATTAATAAGGTTTTTATTTAACTAAATGAAATAAAAGGGGCTGTCAAAGTTGTCTCAAAATAGAGAACAATTAATGGAAGAACTATCGACAAATGTTTTTGCGATGTTTCGCACGTTGCGTAATGACATTGGAAAAATATTTGGTGGTTACATACCGTGGAATGAGTTCATCGTCCTTAGAATATTGAATCGTACAAATAAAGAAATGGTATCACGTGTCGCTAATGAGTTAAATGTGTCGAATAGTCATATTACAGCTGTTACAGAAAAATTAATTAATAAAGGTTTCGTAACCCGTTCACGTTCTACATCAGATCGCCGAGTTGTATATTTAGAGATTACAGAACAAGGGAAAGATTTAGTTGCGAAAATGGAAGAGGCGAAAAAACGATACTTACAAGAAAGATTTTCCGCACTTTCAGAAGATGAAATGAATGTAATGATTTCTATTTCCCAAAAACTTATTTAATTAATTACAAACGAGAAAACGTTTACCTAGTGGAAAAGAAGACCTTCCTTATATGTGGAAGGTCTTCTTTCTTGTGTAATAGCTTATAAAAATAAAATGTGTATGAAAAAAGATAGAGCGCCATACTACTAATAATGGAAGGAGGGAGAAATATGACGAATCGTAATGGTAGTAAAGGAAGCGCGAATCAAGGTTCACCAAAATCAGGAAAGTTTAATCAGGAATTTAGTACTGAATTCGAAACTGGTAACGATAATAAAGGGAAAGAATATCGTTCAAAAAAAGGAAGTAAATCAAAAAAGGAGTGAATCATTTCACTCCTTTTTTGATTTAAGATGCTGCCGATTGATCTGTATTATATTTTTCTTCTGATTTTGCGACAATCATTGCGCAAATTGCATCACCGGAAATATTTACAGCTGTTCTAGACATATCTAGGATGCGATCAATACCGATAATTAAAGCAATACCTTCTACTGGTAGGTTTACTTGATTTAAAACCATTGTAAGCATTACAAGTCCAACACCTGGTACACCAGCAGTGCCGATACTAGCTAGTACAGCAGTTAATACGACCATGGCTAATTGTGCTAATGTAAGTTCAACTCCGTACACTTGAGCGATAAATACAGTTGCCACACCTTGCATAATGGCAGTGCCATCCATTAGTGGTTGTACAAAGGAGCTTATCGCTTTTGGAACTCCAAGTTTTTCTTGTGCCGTTTTCATTGCGAATGGAAGAGATGCATTAGAGCTAGATGTACTAAATCCAATTGCCATTACTGGTCCGAAATGTTTAAAGAAACGAATAATACTTTCTTTTGCTAATATCTTTAATAAGCCGCCATATATGAAGACACCGTGAATAATGAGTACTAACATAACGACTATCATATACTTGAACATCGCAGCGACGCCTGCAAGCCCCATTTTACCAACGGATGAAGCAAGCAAACCAAATGTTCCAATTGGGGCTAATTTCATAACGAGATTAACAAGATACATCATTAATTCGTTGCCCTGTTCAAGTAATGAATGGATACTTTGAACTCGTTTTCCTAAAACAGCTAAACCGAGTCCGATTAATGCAGCAAAGGCAATAATTTGTAACATGTTACCATCAGCCATCGCTTTAGCTGGATTATCTGGCACAATATTCAGCAATGTATCGACGAAAGATGTTTCAGTTTTTGCACCTTCATACGTAAGCCCGTCTGTTTTAAAGTTACCGCCAGTTCCTGGTTTGATGATAAGTGCAAATGTCACTGCAATAGAGATAGCAACTGCTGTTGTGACGAGAAAGAATGAAATTGATTTTAAACCGATTCTTCCAAGTTGTTTCGGATCTCCAAGACCAGCAGCCCCTAGTACGATGGAAATGAATACAACAGGAACAACTAGCATTTTAATGAGTCGAATAAACAGTTGGCCAATTGGGTTAAACACATATTGATTTAAAGGTTCAAAAATAGATGGTGCAGCTAAATTTAAAGTGAGTCCAACAATTAGACCAAGAAACAATGCAAGTAAGATCGCTTTTGTTTGCTTCAATAAAATCCCCCCTTGTTTTTGTACAATTACTTTCTAAATGAATTGTACCGAAAAAATCCCTGTTTTGACAATATTTTCTGAAAAATTCGCAAGGTTTTATTTGTTTTTATATGAATAGTCTGATTTTTCTGTAGTTTATAGAAAGAATAAATTTCAGAAAATAAAATAGACCATCACATAGGATGGTCAAAGGAAGGGGACAATTTATGTCAATTTAATTAGGGATGGAAGCTATTCAGAGACACTGGGGAATGTCTTAAATTAGGGAGGAACAGCTTCGATACATATACTATAAAAGATAGATGTGACCCTCGTGTGAACATAGAGTGAAAGAGAGAGGGAGTTTAAAAAAGGATAGAAAGACAAAAAAATAAGACCATCGTATAAAAGATGGTCAAAGGAAGGGGACAATTTATGTCAATTTAATTAGGGATGGAAGCTATTCAAAGACACTGGGGAATGTCTTAAATTAGGGAGGAACAGCTTCGATACATATACTATAAAAGATAGATGTGACTCCCATGTGAACATAGAGTGAAAGGTATGGGGATTTGAAAAATAGTACATATAAAATTATTGTTGCAAGAGTTGTAGAGTTAAGAGAAAGATAATAGAAAGTTTTTCTGTCATAAAATGAAGTAAAGTTCGAATATAAATAAAAGTTGAAATCTATGAAAAAAAGGATTATGCTCAACTATGTTATGAGAATATAAGGTTTATCCCGCTACTTGTAGGTTCTTAAAAACCTGTATTTATGAGAGGATAGAAGCTTCACTTAATAAAGGGAGTTAGTGATATGAAAGTAACAAAAAGACAAAGTTTGTATAATCGTTTTATACAATTAAACCCACCACAAATATTAGCATTAGGTTTTTTCTGCTTAATTGTGGCCGGAGGTTTGTTATTAAAGTTACCATTCGCAACGAAAGTACATATTAGTTGGGTAGATGCTTTTTTTACAGCAACGTCGGCAGCGACTGTAACGGGTTTAGGAGTAGTAGATACTGCAAGTACGTTTACGATGTTTGGTGAAATTGTTATTATGTTTCTAATTCAAACAGGTGGTTTAGGTCTTATGACAATTGCCATTTTAATTGTTTGGGTACTAGGTAAAAAAATTGGCTTACGCCATCGATTATTAATTGGAGAAGCATTTAATCAAACAAATATAGGTGGTCTTGTAAAATTAGTAAAACGTGTCTTTATTTTTTCTATTTGTATTGAATTCATTGGAGTCATCTTTTTATCGTTTCGCTTTATTCCAGAGTTTGGTTTTGGGAAAGGTTTATACTATAGTATTTTCCATGTAATTGCTTCCTATAATAATGCGGGGTTTGCTCTTTGGCCAGATAATTTAACAAGGTATGTAGGAGACCCTATTATTAATATTGGAATTTGTTCCTTAATTGTAATAGGAGGACTCGGTTTTACCGTATTAATTGATATATGGTATAGTCGTAGTTTTCGAAAATTATCACTTCACTCAAAAATAATGATTATTGGAACAGTAGCGCTAAATGTTATAGCAATGATTGTGATTTTTGTATTGGAATATAATAATGTGAAGACGTTAGGGAATTTATCTTTAAATGAAAAGTTATGGGCGTCTTTCTTTCAAGGTATTACACCTCGTACAGCTGGTTTTAATACAGTTGACTATGGAGGGATGGAAGAATCATCTATATTATTTACGATGGTTTTAATGTTTATCGGTGCAGGAAGTGTATCAACGGGTGGAGGTATTAAATTAACGACGTTTGTTATTTTAATTACATCTGTCCTTTCTTTCTTTAGAAAGAAGGAGGAAATTGTTTTATTTCAGCGTACAATTAAAATGTCGACAGTAACGAGAGCGTTAGCAATTGTCGTTGCCAGTCAAATACTTATTTTTACAGCAGTATTTGTATTAATGCTTACAGAAGACTTTAGCTTTATTCAGCTACTATTTGAGACAATTTCAGCATTTGGCACAGTTGGATTAACGATGGGGATTACTGCGAAGCTATCAGCATTTGGAAAATGTATTATTATGTTTGTTATGTTTTGTGGATTAATTGGACCGCTAACACTTGTGTTTTCTTTAGCACGCCCAGCAAAACAAAAAATAAAATATCCATCAGAAGATGTATTTACAGGATAAGGTATCTCGCATAAAGCGAGATACCTTTTTCTTTTTAAAAAAGGGAGAACAATAAACCGATAAGTGCTACACGGAATAAAATCGCGATGAGTGCAGCAATTCCACCAACAATGGCAGCGATACCACCAGTTACAGTAGCTCCGCGATTATAAGCGTAAATTCCTAGTAACACAGAAACAAGACCAAATAGTGTTGGGAAGGTGAAGAGTGATAATATAGATAAGGCAAGAGCGATAAAACCGGCAGTTGATCCAGCGGCAGACGATCTTACATCATCTTTATCTTCTTTCTTATCGTAATCATAATCAATGCGCTGTGGTGCAACTTCAGCTGCATATTCTTCTTTATAGTCACTATAATCACTATCTATTCTATCTCTTTTTTTGTAATCATCAAATTTCTCAGTCAAAGTCATGACTCCTTTCATAACAAGGTTCAATAGTAGTATGTATCTCTTTTTCTTTTTTATCCGAGGATAGGCAGGGAGTAATATCCATGTAGAAGAAAATTGTTTTTTTGAAATAGGAAAAGTTAGTATGACTTCCTCTATTTTGGAAAGTATAAAAAGGAATAATGAGGAAAGGGTGCAGTACATAATGGAACATCCAATTGAAAATTTAATGAAAACAGCAATGACAAATTTAAAAGAGATGGTAGATGTAAATACGATTGTTGGAAGTCCGGTTTCGACAGCTGACGGAAATGTAGTATTAACAGTATCTCAAGTGGCGTTTGGTTTTGGAGCTGGTGGAAGTGACTTTAAAGGGGATTTCATTACTGAAAAATATAATGGTGGACAAGGTCAGCATAAAGAGAATAAGCCAGGGCATCCATTTGGAGGCGGAAGTGGGGCTGGGGTTTCCATTAGTCCCGTTGCTTTTTTAGTAGTTGGTTCTAACGGAGTACAAGTATTGCATCTTAACAGTAGTACACATTTAATTGAAAAAGCTTTAAACACTGTACCAAGTACTGTAGATAAATTTGTGAATGGTCGTCAAAAGTGAACTTGCAATTTTTAGGAATTGTGATATATTAGAAAAAGTGCGCTTTAGGATGATCGGAATAATTGAAATGTAAATATATAATAAGATGTGTGGAATAAGGGAGAGGAATGTATGATTAATATTAAAAACTTAGTAGTTGGCTTATTTATGTTAGTAAGCGGCTTTGTTGTATATGTAATAAAAGAAAAAGCTCCATTCTAAAACAGACAAACCGTTACTGTCTGTTTTTAATTTGTAAAAAATATTGACAAGTTACTGTATTGGTGTTAAAATTTTAATTCGTGTCTCGGTTACAGCTAGTGTAAAGTAAATATCTCTTATGAATACAATACGAAAAGTTTGCGAAAGATCGGGTAATTTTATCAACAACTTTTGTGAACAAACCCTATAAATTGTATTTGTAAGCCATATATGTATACTAGTGAATCAAGGAGCGGTCATTGGAACCGTAATGATGAGAGAGAGGTAGGGCTTTCATCCAGTATATGTTACTTTCCCGTTAGGTGAATATAAAAAAGAGGACTCCTTTTTTAAAAGGAGTCCTCTTTCTTTTGTGTGTTATACCATAATGAGAAATGACTTTTAAATACGGTTCTCAACTTGCTGACAAATTTCATCTGTTGTTAAACCATGAGCTGTAATTATCGATCCTTTTATTGATGTATCTGCAATCCCCATCACATTAGAATCTTGCCCAGTTACAACACAACAATCGCAGCCTTGTGCATCATTTTCTGAGTTAAGTGTAACGACTTCATGTCCTTGTTGCTGAAGAGCTTGTTGAACATCTGTTAATGAGTTTTCAACGCCAATTCTAGCCATAATTCTCACCTCCTACCATCTAGTTGCTAGTATGCTCAAGTCTATAGCATATATTTATGAAAAGATGGTAGGAAGCATATATTTGTTTAGTCGTTATAAACACCAGTAAGCATTTGACTAACGAATTGATCGTTTAATGTATCCTGTGCGGAAGAAGGATTAGATTGAATATCGATTGAAGCGATAAAATTATTATGTTCTTTGTTATTCGGTTCTACCTCTACATAATTATCGAATTTACAAAAACCTTTCGTATCCATTAGATCAAATAGTTGTAGCATTTCAACTACCTCTTGTCTCGTTCCTTTAATTTGTACACACGCCATATTTATTTCCTCCTTCATTTTGACAAATTGTTTTTTTAAAATAGGATTATGATTTCGAAATGAAAAATATGAATGTTATTTTTACACAGCACTAATTTTTTTATTTTCCCCCTTTTTCAGCAAAAGTCGTTATATATTCCCGAATTTATAAAATCGGACGTCCGTTTATTGAATACAATAGATTCGTACCTCTTAGAGAAAATCCTTCTTTTAAACAAATATTTTTTTTAGTGGAAATTGGCGAAAAAAATTTTTTGACTTTTTGTAAACGTTAACAATGTTGTTAAATCAATATGATTAAAGATGTACGTACGATTAAAAATTAAAAATTTTCTAAAAATTCACTTGATTTATTTAGAAAGGAGAGTAAACTAGGAAACAATAAAAAATTCATAGAACATAGGAGGCGCTTTCCAGTGAACGAACAATGGATTTTCTTAAATGGAGAATTTGTTCCAAAAGACGAAGCAAAAGTTTCAGTATATGATCATGGCTATTTATATGGCGATGGAGTGTTTGAAGGCATTAGAGTTTATAGCGGTAATGTTTTCCGTTTGAGAGAGCATCTTGTCCGGTTATATGAATCAGCGAAATCCATCATGTTAGAAATTCCATATTCGTTAGATGAAGTAACGAATATTGTTGTTGAGACGATTCGAAAAAATAAATTATCTAATGGATACATTCGCCTTGTTGTATCGAGAGGAGCAGGAAATCTTGGGTTAGATCCTGATTCTTGTAAGACACCGAATGTAGTAGTAATTGCAGAACAACTATCTTTATTCCCACAAGAATATTATGAAAAGGGGATTCCAGTTGTAACAGTTGCAACGCGCCGAAATCGACCAGATGTTTTATCACCTCAAGTAAAATCTTTAAATTATTTAAACAATATTTTAGTTCGTATTGAAGCGAAATTAGCTGGAGTACAAGAAGCACTTATGTTAAATGATCAAGGATACGTAGCTGAAGGTTCAGGAGATAACGTATTTATTGTAAAAGGAAATAAATTAATTACACCACCAAGTTCTGCTGGAGCGTTAGAAGGTATTACACGAAACGCAATTTTAGAAATCGGCGAAAAACTTGGGTATGACGTAAGAGAAGAGTTATTTACAAGACACGATGTATATGTAGCTGATGAAGTATTTTTAACAGGAACAGCTGCTGAAGTTATTGCTGTTACGACAGTAGATGGTAGGACGATTGGTTTAGGAAAAACGGGACTACATACGAATCGTTTACTAGAAGAATTCCGTAAATTAGTTGTAGAAGATGGAGAGAAAATTTACGAAGAAAATAAAGTTGGATAATAACTCTTTATGAAATGAGAAAGCGTTGATAGGGAGGAGTAGTTGATTGTGAAGCCTCACAGAGAGTCGGTGGTTGCTGGAAACCGATGGTTCACGTCGACGAACATCGCCCTTGAGTGCTAAGCTGAAGCATTTGGTTAGGCTTAGACGGTAGCTCCGTTATTAGCTAGACTCATTTATGGGTCACTGAGGCAAGAGTATTCTTGCGAAGAAGGGTGGTACCGCGAAATCTTTCGTCCCTTCAGCACATAGCTGGAGTGTGGACGTAGGATTTTTTTTATTTATAAATTTTTTTAAAAAGGGGGCTTATAAGAACAATGTCTTCAAAAACGGAAGAGAAACTGGCAACTGGTGCACAGCTATTGTTAGAAGCGCTAGAAAAGGAAGGCGTAGAAGTGATTTTCGGTTATCCGGGTGGTGCCGTTTTACCTCTTTATGATGCGCTTTATGACTGTGAAATTCCGCATATTTTAACAAGGCATGAGCAAGGGGCCATTCATGCAGCTGAAGGGTATGCCAGAATTACTGGAAATCCAGGGGTTGTAATTGCAACAAGCGGGCCTGGTGCTACAAATGTTATTACTGGTCTAGCTGATGCGATGATTGATTCATTGCCACTTGTTGTATTTACAGGGCAAGTAGCAACAACGTTAATTGGAAGTGATGCTTTCCAAGAAGCGGATATTATGGGGCTTACGATGCCAGTAACAAAACATAATTATCAAGTGCGAAAGGCCTCGGATTTACCTCGAATTATTAAAGAAGCATTTCATATCGCTAGAACTGGAAGACCAGGTCCAGTCGTAATTGATCTTCCGAAAGATATGGTAGTAGAACAAGGGGAACGATGTAGTGACGTGCAAATGGATTTACCAGGGTACAACCCTAATTATGAACCGAATCTACTCCAAATAAACAAATTATTACAAGCAATTGAGATTTCAAAAAAACCGTTAATTTTAGCTGGAGCAGGTGTATTGCATGCGAAAGCTTCGAAAGAATTAACAAGTTTTGCTCGTAAATATGAAATTCCTGTTGTGCATACGTTACTTGGTCTTGGTGGTTTTCCGCCAGATGATGGACTATTTCTAGGGATGGGAGGAATGCATGGTTCTTACACAGCCAATATGGCGCTATATGAATGCGACTTACTGATCAATATTGGTGCGAGATTTGATGATCGTCTTACTGGGAATTTAGCTTATTTTGCTAAAGAGGCGACTGTTGCACATATCGATATTGATCCAGCAGAAATTGGAAAAAATGTGCCGACTGAAATTCCTATTGTTGCAAGTGCTAAGCGAGCTTTGAAAGTATTACTTCAATCAGAAGGGAAGAAAGAAAATCATCATGATTGGCTCATTTTATTAAAGGGTAGAAAAGAAAAATATCCACTCTCTTACAAACGAAATTCTGAAAGTATTAAACCTCAATACGCAATTGATATGTTATATGAACTTACGAAAGGAGAAGCGATTGTAACAACAGATGTTGGGCAACATCAAATGTGGGCCGCACAATATTATCCGCTGAAAAATCCAGATAAATGGGTAACTTCAGGTGGATTAGGAACGATGGGCTTCGGATTTCCAGCAGCAATTGGGGCGCAAATTGCAAAGCCTGAGGAACTAGTTATTGCAATTGTCGGTGACGCTGGATTTCAAATGACCCTGCAAGAATTAAGTGTCTTAAAAGAACATTCCTTACCTGTTAAAGTTTTTATTTTAAATAATGAAGCTTTAGGAATGGTAAGACAATGGCAAGATGAATTTTATAATCAAAGATACTCGCACTCTTTACTGTCGTGTCAACCAGATTTCGTCGCTCTTGCGAATGCGTATGGCATAAAAGGAGTTCGCATAGATGATCCACTTCTTGCAAAGAAGCAAATACAGCATGCGATTGAATTACAAGAACCGGTCGTAATTGATTGCCGTGTACTTCAATCAGAAAAGGTAATGCCGATGGTTGCGCCAGGGAAAGGTGTTCACCAAATGGAGGGAGTGGAAAAAAGGTGAAGAGAATTGTTACAGCGACAGTTCGAAATCAAAGTGGTGTGTTAAACCGAATTACAGGTGTTATGACACGAAGACATTTTAATATTGAAAGTATTTCAGTAGGTCATACAGAATCATCGGACATATCACGGATGACAATTGTTGTACACGTTGAAAATGAACAGCAAGTGGAGCAGTTAATTAAACAACTTCATAAGCAAATTGATGTTTTGAAAGTGTCAGATATTACAGAAGAAGCGATGATCGCAAGAGAACTTGCACTTATTAAAGTCGCAACATCAGTAGCAAGAGCAGAATTATATAGTTTAATTGAACCGTTTCGAGCCGCTGTAATAGATGTTGGGAAGGATTCCATAGTTGTGCAAGTAACTGGTACGCAGGAGAAAGTAGAAGCATTAATTGAATTACTTCGTCCATACGGTTTGAAAGAAATTGCTAGAACGGGTGTAACAGCATTTACGCGTAGTATGAAAAAACAAGATAAGCAAGTTATGTTAATTCAATAATCATTTAAATATAGGGGGAAATGAAAATGGCAAAGGTTTATTATGAGAAAGATGTAACGGTAAATGTATTAAAAGAAAAGAAAGTAGCAATCATCGGATATGGCTCGCAAGGTCATGCGCATGCGCAAAACTTGCGTGATAACGGATTTGATGTAGTAGTAGGTTTAAAAAAAGGTAAATCTTGGGATAAAGCGAAAGAAGATGGATTTTCTGTATATACAGTAGCAGAAGCAGCGGAGCAGGCTGATTTAGTAATGATTTTATTACCTGATGAACTGCAGCCAGAAGTATATGAAGCGGAAATTGCACCAAATTTACAGGCAGGAAATTCTCTCGTTTTTGCACACGGATTTAATGTTCACTTTGATCAAGTGAAACCACCAGCTAATGTAGATGTATTTCTAGTAGCGCCTAAAGGTCCGGGGCATCTTGTACGCCGTACGTTTGCTGAAGGCGGAGCCGTTCCTGCATTATTTGCCGTATATCAAGATGCGACAGGAGTTGCGACTGAAAAGGCACTTTCTTATGCTGATGGAATTGGAGCGACGAGAGCGGGCGTATTAGAAACGACGTTTAAAGAAGAAACAGAAACAGATTTATTTGGAGAGCAAGCTGTACTTTGCGGCGGAGTAACTGCGCTAGTAAAAGCTGGATTTGAAACGCTAGTTGATGCAGGATACCAGCCTGAACTTGCATATTTTGAATGTTTACATGAACTGAAACTTATTGTTGACCTTATGTATGAAGGTGGACTTGAAAATATGAGATATTCAGTTTCAGATACAGCGCAGTGGGGCGACTTCGTATCAGGACCACGTGTTGTAACGGAAGATACGAAGAAAGCGATGGGTGCAGTGCTAGCCGAAATTCAAGATGGTACATTTGCAAGAGGTTGGATTGCAGAGCATAAAGCAGGAAAACCAAATTTCCATGCGACAAATGAGAAAGAGAATGAACATGAAATCGAAGTAGTTGGACGTAAATTACGTGAAATGATGCCTTTCGTACAGCCGCGAGTAAAGGCAGGGGTCAAATAATATGAAGCAGATTTTGTTCATGGATACGACGCTACGTGATGGCGAACAATCACCAGGAGTGAATTTAAATGAACAAGAGAAATTGCAAATTGCAAGGCAATTAGAGAGACTAGGTATTCATGTCATGGAAGCTGGCTTTGCAGCAGCTTCCGAAGGCGATTTTCAATCGGTAAAGCGCATCGCAAATACCATTCAAAATGCTACAGTTATGAGTTTAGCTAGAGCGAAAGAAAGTGATATTCGAAGAGCATATGAAGCTGTGAAAGGTGCTGTATCTCCTCGTTTACATGTATTTTTAGCTACGAGTGATATTCATATGAAATATAAACTTTGTATGTCAAAAGAAGATGTGTTAGATAGTATTTATCGCTCGGTTACGCTTGGGAGATCTTTATTTCCGACAGTGCAATTTTCTGCAGAAGATGCGACAAGAACATCAAGAGATTTTTTAGCTGAAGCAGTAGAAGTTGCGATTCGTGCAGGAGCGAATGTAATCAATATTCCAGACACAGTAGGTTATACGAACCCAGAAGAATACTATTCCTTATTTAAATACTTACAAGAATCCGTTCCTTCATATGAAAAAGCGATTTTCTCTTGTCATTGCCACGATGATCTTGGGATGGCGGTGGCAAATTCGTTAGCTGCGGTTGAAGGTGGAGCACTGCAAGTAGAGGGAACGATTAATGGCATTGGAGAAAGAGCAGGGAATGCTGCACTAGAGGAGGTCGCAGTTGCTCTTCATATTAGAAAAGATTTCTATAAGGCGGAGCCTTCGATGACGCTAAAAGAGATTAAATCGACAAGTACATTAGTAAGTAGGTTAACGGGTATGGTTGTACCGAAAAATAAAGCGATTGTGGGAGCGAATGCTTTCGCTCACGAATCAGGCATTCATCAGGATGGTGTTTTAAAAGAAGTGACAACATATGAAATCATTGAACCAGCACTTATAGGAGAATCTCAAAACCTATTTGTACTTGGCAAACATTCTGGGCGTCACGCATTTACAGAAAAAATGAAAGAACTAGGCTATGAATTTACAAACGAAGAACGCGATGTGGTGTTTGAAGCGTTTAAAAAATTAGCTGATCGTAAAAAGGAAATTACGGAAGAAGATCTACGTGCACTTATGCTTGGTGAAGCAGCTTTTGCAGCGCAGCAATATAACATTACGCAATTGCAAGTACACTTCGTATCGAATAGTACACAGTGTGCGACAGTTGTATTGAAAGATGAGGCGGGAACTATATACGAAGATGCAGCGACTGGTTCTGGAAGTATTGAAGCAATATACAATGCAATCCAAAGAATTTTAGGATTAGAATGTGAATTGGCAGATTATCGCATACAATCTATTACACAAGGTCAAGACGCACTTGCTCATGTTCATGTTGAATTAAAAGAAGGAACGCATCAAGTATCAGGTTTTGGTGTTGCGCAAGACGTATTGGAAGCATCGGCGAGAGCATATGTTCATGCAGCTGGAAAATTGAAATCGTTTATAGCGCTTGTAAAATAAGGGTTTGATAGGTGAGTGAAGCTTTCCTCACCTATCAAAATAAAGTTCTGAAAATTCGGTTAAAAGGAGTGTTAAAATTGGAAAAACGTATCGTTTGTTTAGCTGGTGATGGTGTCGGCCCGGAAATTATGGAAAGTGCAAAGGAAGTATTGCATATGGTAGAGAGACTATATGGGCATCATTTTCATTTGCAAGATGAGCACTTTGGTGGTGTTGCTATTGATTTAACGGGGCAACCATTACCACAGCGAACACTTGCCGCTTGTTTAGCGAGTGATGCGGTTTTACTTGGGGCAGTTGGTGGACCTCGTTGGGATGGTGCGAAAGAAAGACCGGAGAAAGGATTATTAGCTTTAAGAAAAGGACTTGGTGTATTTGCGAATGTTCGCCCTGTAACGGTAGAAAGCTCAACTTCGCATTTATCCCCATTAAAAAATGCTGATGAAATTGACTTCGTTGTCGTTCGTGAATTAACAGGTGGTATTTATTTTTCTTATCCGAAAGAGCGAACGGAAGAAGTCGCAACGGATACACTTACGTATCATCGCCATGAAATTGAACGTATCGTTTCTTATGCTTTTCAATTAGCGAGTAAGAGATCGAAAAAAGTAACGTCTATTGATAAGGCGAATGTTTTAGAATCTAGTAAATTATGGAGAACTGTTACGGAAGAAGTCGCTCTTCGTTATCCTCATGTTGAGTTAGAGCATATTTTAGTAGATGCAGCTGCTATGGAGTTAATTCGGAACCCAAAGAGATTTGATGTTATCGTAACAGAGAATTTGTTTGGTGATATTTTAAGTGATGAGGCTTCTGTATTAGCAGGGTCATTAGGAATGCTTCCATCAGCGAGTCATGCGGAAAACGGGCCTTCTTTATATGAGCCTATTCACGGTTCAGCACCGGATATTGCAGGGAAAAATAAAGTGAATCCAATTGCGATGATGCGTTCGGTTGCGATGATGCTTGGGCAATCATTTGGATTAACGAGAGAAGGATATGCGATTGAAGAGGCAATTTCTGCAGTTCTTCAATCTGGAAAATGTACAGTTGATATTGGGGGAGATGAGACGACAACTTCATTTACGAAGGCGGTTGTTCAAGAAATGGAAGAGCAGGCACTAGTAGGGAGAGGAAGATAATGGGGAAAAGGTTGCTAGATAAACTTTGGGAAAGGCATGTAGTTACAACAAATGAAAATGGATTGGATTTATTATATATCGATCTTCATCTTATTCATGAAGTAACTTCACCGCAAGCCTTTGAAGGCTTGCGGCTTGCAAATCGAATTGTTCGGAGACCGGAATTAACGTTTGCAACGATGGATCATAATATTCCAACGAAAGATATTTGGAATATTACCGATCGCATTGCGAAGCAGCAATTGGATACACTTCGTGAAAATTGTAAACAATTTGAGGTGCGATTAGCTGATATTGGTGATGAAGAGCAAGGAATCGTTCATGTTATCGGGCCGGAACTTGGACTCACACAACCAGGGAAAACGATTGTTTGTGGTGATAGCCATACAGCAACTCACGGTGCTTTCGGTGCGCTAGCGTTTGGTATTGGTACGAGTGAAGTAGAACATGTATTAGCAACTCAAACGTTGTGGCAACGAAAACCGAAAGCGATGGGGATTGAATTAACAGGAAAGTTACCGAAAGGCGTTTATGCAAAGGATATTATTTTACATCTTCTCTCAAAGTACGGTGTAGCGGTTGGGACTGGGTATGTAATGGAATTCTACGGAGAGACGATTCGTGATATGGGAATGGAGGAGAGAATGACACTTTGTAATATGGCAATTGAAGGAGGAGCGAAAGCAGGCATTATTGCACCGGATGAAAAAACATTTTCTTATGTAAAAGGGCGTAAATATGCACCAAAAGACTATGAATCTTTCACGGAAAAATGTTCGGAGCTTTATACGGATTCAGATGCGATTTATGATTTACATATTTCAATAGATGTTACGAGTCTAGCTCCATACGTAACTTGGGGAACAAATCCTAGTATGGGTGTTCCTATTGATGAAAAGTTACCAGAAAAGCATAACGAAAATGATGAAAGAGCATTTTCATATATGGGATTGAGTCCTGGACAAAGTACGTTTGAAATTCCTGTTAAGCATGTCTTTATTGGTTCTTGTACAAATTCACGTTTATCTGACTTAGAAATTGCTGCATCCGTTGTAAAAGGGAAAAAGGTAAAAGAAGGTGTGCGGGCACTCGTTGTACCAGGATCAAAAAGTGTGAGAGAGCGGGCAATGCAAAAAGGCTTACATCACATATTTGAAGAAGCGGGGTTTGAATGGAGAGAGCCTGGATGCTCAATGTGCCTTGGGATGAATCCAGATCAAGTACCTGAAGGAGAACATTGTGCGTCTACTTCAAATCGTAATTTTGAAGGAAGGCAAGGGAAAGGGGCAAGGACACATTTAGTAAGTCCAGCTATGGCAGCAGCTGCTGCATTATATGGGCATTTTGTTGATATTAGAAAGGAGAGTTACGATGGAGCCATTTCGTATTCATAAAGGTACTGCCGCAGTACTTATGAATGATAACATTGATACAGATCAAATTATTCCGAAACAATACTTAAAGAGAATTGAAAGGACAGGATTTGGAAAGTATTTATTTGATGAGTGGCGTTACGATAATGAGCGCCATGAAAATCCTAATTTTCCCCTTAATGCACAAGAACGAAAGGGAGCAAGTATATTAATTACAGGTGATAATTTTGGATGCGGTTCTTCAAGAGAGCATGCTCCGTGGGCCCTTGCTGATTATGGTTTCCGCGTTATTATCGCAGGGGGATTTGCAGATATTTTTTATATGAATTGTATGAAGAATGGTATGTTACCGATTGTAATGGATAAAGAGATGCGTAAACAACTTGCTAAAATAAATGCGAGAGATCAAATAGAAGTCGATTTAGAGAATGAAGTCATTACTACAAATACGCACAGGTTTCATTTTACAATCGAGAAAATGTGGAAAGAAAAATTATTAAATGGTCTAGATGAAATTGCCATTACGATGCAATATGAACAAGAAATTGAAGAGTATGAAAGAAAAGTAGCTTTATATTAAGAAATAACGGAATATTAAAAATGTATTTACATTCAGAATTAACTGTTATATAATATGGAAAAATCAGAGGAGAAAGGGAGTAAGTATTATGAATATCGTACAATCTATTAAAATGCTTACACAACTACATCATCATACATGAAACCCTTGAACCTAACGTGAAAACGTGTAGGCACAAGGGTTATTCCCGTTGTACCTACACTCTACTAAAGAGCCTTGTAGGTATTTTGTCTACAAGGCTCTTTTTATTTTCGGTTTGGGTGAATGGAATGGGCATACATTAGAAAGGGAAGGGCGTGTGAATTCAGATGACAAAGTGGAAGCGGGCAAATCCGAATGGAACGAGAGATTACTTATTTGAAGAATGTACGTTAATTGAAGAAGTGGAACAAAAATTAAGACGTACATTTTTAGAGAGAGGCTATGAGGAAATAAGGACACCTACAATTGAATTTTATGATGTGTTTGCTTTTCAAAATCGGCCGATAGATGAAGAGAAGATGTATAAATTTTTTGATGAAAAGGGACGGATTATCGTGTTACGTCCAGATATGACGATTCCTTTAGCGAGAGTAATTGGAACGCAAAGGTGGGATACGCCTCTTAAGGTGACATATAGTGGAAATGTATTTCGGGCGAATGAGTCTCTGTCTGGAAAATATAATGAAATTGTACAAAGTGGTATTGAAATTATCGGGATTGATAATGTAAGAGCTGAAATTGAATGTGTGATAAGTGTAATGCAAGCACTACAAAGGTTGAAGGTACAATCTTTTACAATCGAAATTGGGCAGGTAGAGTTATATAAATGTATTGTAAAAAAGCTCTCTATTCATGATGAAGAAGAGAGAGTACTTAGAACGTATATAGAAAGCAAAAATTATGCTGCTCTCTCAAATTTTATCGGAGAAAAGAAATTAGATCGGTGCGATGAAACAGTAAAATTACTTGAGAAATTACCAAGGTTATTTGGGAATTTAGAGGTTATTGAGGAAGCAGAAAAACTCGCCTCAAGTAATGAAATGAAAATGGCCATTGCAAGAGTGAAAGAAATATATGAAGCGGTTGAAAGGCTAGGCTATGGACCTTATATATCCATTGATTTAGGCATGATTCAACATTTGGACTATTATACGGGTATTATTTTCAAAGGGTATATATATGAAATTGGAGAAGAGATTGTTAGTGGTGGAAGATACGATGAGTTAATTGGGAATTTTGGAGAGATGGTGTCAGCGGTTGGCCTCGCGGTGCAAGTAAATCAAATAGTCAAGGCACTTCAAGAGCAACAAGAATCTTATGAACGAGAGCCAATAGATATGATGATACATTATGAATTAAATAGATTAGCGGAAGCTGAAAGGTTAAGAAACTTACTTCGAAAGGACGGGAAGAATGCCCAGTTATCTTTATTCTCTAATTTAAACGACACATTTCAATTTGCAAGAAACAATAAAATAGTAACGGTCGTTGAGGCAAGGAATGAATCATTGGTGGAATATGTATGGAAAGAGAAATGGGTCGTTCAGAAAGAAGGGGAGACTTCATGCGTAACATTCAAATTGCGTTAACGAAAGGAAGATTAGAGAAACATGTTATTCCGCTGTTTGAGAAAATTGGAATTGATTGTTCAGAGCTTAAAGATAAAGGGAGAAAGCTTGTCTTTCAAAGTAAAAATACAAACATTTCATTTATTTTAGTAAAAGCGGTTGATGTTGCTACTTATGTAGAACATGGAGTAGCTGATATTGGGATCGTTGGAAAAGATATTTTAATGGAAAATGAAAAAGATATATATGAAATGTTGGATTTAGGAGTGGGTATGTGTAAATTTTGTGTCGCTTCTATTCCTACGTATAATCCGAAGAGTTACCGAAAGAAACGAATTGCTACGAAATATCCACACATCACTTCCAATTATTTTCACGAAAAGGGAGAAGATATAGAAATCATAAAAATAGAAGGTTCTGTAGAAATTGCTCCGCTTCTTGGATTAGTAGATGCGATTGTTGATATTGTTGAAACAGGAAAAACACTACAAGAGAATGGGCTCATTGTATTTGAGGAAATGTATTCTATATCCGCTCGAATGATTGTAAATAAGGCAGCTTTAAAAACTAAAAAAGACGAAATATTCAGTATTATAAATATGATGGAGCAAGAAATTTTATCAGGGAAATAGGAGGGCTTACAATGGAGATCATTTATGAAGACTTCAAGGAGGCATTATCCAAAATAAAAGTGTTGCGAGAAAACGCTAATATAATAGAAGAAACTGTTCAAAGAAGTGTAAGGGAAATCGTTCAAAACGTAAGAGAAAGTAAAGATGAGGCTTTATCTTTCTATACAAAAAAGCTTGATGGTGCGGATGTTAAAACTTTTCGTGTAAGTGAAGAAGAAATAAAACAAGCAAGTGCGTTTGTAGAACTTTCTTTTTTAGAGGCGCTACAAGAGGCGAAGAAAAACATTATCTCATATCATGAAAAGCAAAAGAGGCAATCTATGTTTGATTGCGAAAGTGATGGGATAATTAGAGGGCAGCTCATTAGACCGTTAGAAAATGTAGGTGTATATGTGCCAGGCGGGAAGGCATCGTATCCCTCTTCAGTATTAATGAATGTATTGCCAGCCAAACTGGCAGGTGTGAAAAAAATTGTAATGGTAACACCGCCAAGGCAAGGAGGAATTGACCCGCATATATTAACTGCCGCAGGTCTTGCAGGTGTAGATGAAGTTTATATGGCTGGTGGTGCCCAGGCAATCGCTGCTTTAGCGTATGGGACGGAATCGATTCCGAAAGTGGATAAAATAGTTGGACCGGGAAATTTGTACGTTGCTTTAGCGAAGCGAGAAGTATACGGAATAGTAAATATCGATATGATTGCTGGGCCATCAGAAATTGTAGTTATCGCTGATGAAACAGGCAATGCCAAATATATCGCTGCTGATTTATTATCGCAAGCAGAACATGACGAGAGGGCAACAGCGATTTGTATTACAACGAATATAGAACTAGCTAAAGAAGTAGGAAGAGAGATAGAAAGACAGTTAGAAACATTACCAAGAAGTGAAATCGCTCGTGAATCAATAAAAAGAAATGGAGCCATTTTTATCGTTTCTTCTTTAGATGAGGCACTAAAGTTATCAAATGAAATAGCTCCAGAACATTTAGAGTTACATATAAAAGAGCCAATGAATGCTCTAGCTTATGTGAAACATGCAGGCTCTATTTTCCTTGGGCCATATGCACCAGAGCCGCTCGGCGATTATTTGGCAGGACCGAATCACGTTTTACCGACAAGTGGAACAGCAAGATTTTTCTCCCCGTTATCAGTCGATGATTTCGTAAAAAAATCAAGCTTTCTTTCTTATACAGAGGAAGCGTTAAAAAATGTACAACATCATATTGTAGAACTTGCAAATAAAGAAGGTTTATATGCACACGCAAGAGCAGTCCAAATGAGATTTGAGGAGGAAGAATAATGCGACAGTCGAGTCAAGTACGTGAAACGACAGAAACAAAAATTAAATTAAGTTTGCAGCTTGATGAAAGTACGAATGTTTCTATTCAAACAGGAGTAGGTTTTTTTGATCATATGCTAACTTTATTTGCAAGGCATGGACGATTTGGTTTACAAATTGAAGCTGAAGGTGACGTGTTTGTCGATGCACATCACACGGTTGAAGATGTTGGAATTGTACTCGGAAATTGCTTGAAAGAAGCACTGCAAAATAAAGAGAGTATTAATAGGTACGGTTCCGCATATGTACCGATGGATGAATCTTTAGGTTTTGTCGCAATTGATATAAGTGGACGTTCCTATATTGTGTTTCAAGGCGAGTTAACAAATCCGAAATTAGGCGATTTTGACACAGAATTAACGGAAGAGTTTTTTAGAGCAGTTGCTCATGCAGCAAATATTACGTTACACGCTCGTATTTTATACGGAAGTAATACACATCACAAAATTGAAGCTTTATTTAAGGCATTTGGTCGAGCGCTTAGAGAGGCAGTCGAAAAAAATGACAACATTACTGGTGTAAATTCAACGAAGGGGATGTTGTAATTGATTGCTATTGTAGATTATGGGATGGGAAATATTTGTAGTGTGGAACAGGCATTAAAATATATTGGAGCAGAGTATATCGTAACGGATGATAGAGAGGAAATATTGAGAAGTGATGGCGTTATTTTACCAGGAGTAGGGGCATTTCCGAAAGCGATGGACGTTCTAGAAGAAAAAAAATTAGTATTTGTGCTAAAAGAGATTGGGAATTTAGGGAAACCGTTCCTTGGTATATGTTTAGGTATGCAACTTTTATTTGAAAAAAGTGAGGAATTAAAAGACTGTAGCGGATTAAGTTTATTGCCAGGTGTTATTCGGAAATTAAAAGTGCCTTATAAAATTCCACATATGGGATGGAATGAATTGAAGAAAGAAGGAGAAATACCACTTTGGAATGGAATAGAAGACGGTTCTTTCGTATATTATGTCCACTCTTATTATGCAGATTGTCCAAAGGGGATTGTGTATGGGGCAAGCGAGTATGGGGTGCAAGTACCTGGTTTTGTAGCGAAAGGAAATGTATTTGGAGCGCAGTTTCACCCTGAAAAAAGTGGGGAAGTCGGAATACAAATTTTAAAGAATTTTAAAGGGGTGGTAGAAGCATGGAAATTTTCCCAGCTATCGATTTAAAAGAAGGGCGATGTGTCAGACTTTATCAAGGAGAGTTTAGTAAAGAAACGGTTATGAATGAAGATCCGGTTGCGCAAGCGATCATATTTGAAAAGCTTGGAGCGAAAATATTACACATTGTTGATTTAGACGGTGCAATTGCTGGAGAGTCTTTAAATTTGTTTATCATTGAAAGAATATGCAGGGCGGTACGTATTCCTGTGCAAGTTGGAGGAGGGATTCGATCGCTTGTAGCAGTGGAGAAGTTATTGTTAGCAGGTGTAGAAAAAGTCATTTTAGGAACAGCTGCTCTTTATGATAAGTCATTTTTAGAGGAAGCAGTTCGGCTATATAAAGAGAAAATAATTGTTGGAATTGATGCGAAAAATGGTTTCGTAGCAACGAGAGGTTGGCTTGATGTGTCTGAAATTTCTTATATTCATTTAGCGAAGCAAATGGAGAGTATAGGTGTTCAAACGATTGTATTTACAGACATCTCGAGAGATGGGACACTTGCAGGACCAAATTTTGAGCAATTAGGGTTACTGCAAAAAAGTGTGGGTATTCGTCTCATTGCTTCTGGAGGAGTGGCGTCTATTCAAGATGTGAAAAGGTTAAATGATATGAATATACATGGTGTTATCATTGGTAAGGCTCTTTACGAGAATACAATTGATTTAGAAGAAGTGCTAGAGGTAACAAAGCTATGTTAGCGAAACGAATTATTCCATGTCTAGATGTGAAAGAAGGGCGAGTCGTAAAGGGTGTAAATTTTATAGGATTACAAGATGTCGGTGATCCTGTTGAAATAGCGGCTTTATATAATGATGCGGGAGCAGATGAAATTGTATTTTTAGATATTACTGCGACACATGAAGGGCGAAAAACGATGATAGATGTTGTAGAAAAAACTGCCTCAAAAATATTTATTCCTCTTACAGTAGGTGGGGGGATTTCTAATGTTCAAGATATATACAATCTGCTACGAGCCGGTGCGGATAAAATTTCAATTAATTCAGCAGCAGTACGGAATCCAAAACTAATTCAGGAAGGTGCAGAACATTTTGGCTCGCAATGTATTGTTGTAGCAATCGATGCTAGAAAAGTAGCAGAAGGTAAATGGAATGTATACGTAAATGGCGGGAGGGTTGATACAGGAATGGATGCAATCGAATGGGCGAAGCACGCCGTACAATTAGGGGCAGGAGAAATTTTGCTAACGAGTATGGATGCAGATGGAACGAAGGATGGATACGATCTTCAGTTAACAGAAGCAATTTCAAGTAGCGTTTCCGTCCCGGTAATTGCATCAGGAGGATGTGGTCATGCGGATCACATTATAGAGGTATTTAAAAAGACAACAGTCGACGCAGCGCTAGCAGCATCAATCTTTCATTATGGTGAAGAGACTGTGCAGGATGTAAAGAGAAAATTAAGAGAAGCAAACGTTGAGGTGCGACTATGAAGCCTAACTTCTCAAAAGGGTTATTACCAGCAGTGGTGATAGAGGAAGATACGAAAGAAGTTTTAATGCTCGCTTACATGAATGAAGAAGCGTATGAAAAGACGTTAGAAACAAAAAGGACGTGGTTTTATTCTCGCTCAAGACAATCGTTATGGAATAAAGGAGAAACATCGGGCAATATGCAGTATGTTCAATCCCTTTATTTAGATTGTGATCAAGATTCAATTGTAGTTGTTGTAAAGCAAGTAGGACCTGCTTGTCATACGGGAGAGAAAACATGTTTTCATTATAAAGTTATATAGGGGGATGAAGATGGAAGATGTCCTTAAATTATTATTTGAAACAATTGAAGACCGAAAGGAAAATCCAGTGCCAGAATCATATACAAATTATTTATTTTCAAAAGGAGAAGATAAAATTTTAAAGAAAATTGGGGAAGAGTGCTCTGAAGTGATCATTGCTTCTAAAAATAATGATAAAAAAGAACTAGTAAAAGAAATGGTTGATGTGTTTTATCACTGTTTTGTTCTATTAGCCGAAAAAAACATTTCACTAGAAGATGTTATGGAAGAAGTGAAAGAAAGAAATGGAAAGCTTTCGAGAGTAGGGGAACGAAAAGAAATAGATACGTTATAAGGGGGAATATGTATGAAAGTGGATTATCATCTTCATTTAGAAGAAGGGCCTTATTCAATAGGTTGGCTTGCCAAAATAAATGAAACGCTACAATATTATGAGCCGCTTCAAGAAGAAAGACATTCTATCGAATGGCTTATGAAGACGCAAGAACGCCTGCAAAGACGTGTGAAGGAAGGACCATTTACAGCGAAATGGATTGATTTATATTTAGAAGAGGCATTGCGAAAAGGTATAAAAGAAGTTGGGATTGTGGATCATTTATACCGCTTTCATGAGTCGAAAGTATATTATGAAAAATATGTGAATATTAGTGATTCGAAGCTTGGGCGTTTACAGAAGGAATGGTTAGACCAAGTAAGAGTAGTTTCACTATACGATTTTACAAAGTCGATTGAAGAGGCGAAAGAACGATGGAGTAAAAGAGGCGTTACACTTAAACTTGGAATTGAAGCGGATTATTTTATTGGCTGTGAAGAAGAGCTAAAAGAATTGTTAGCACTAGGAGACTTTGATTATGTAATTGGGTCTGTTCATTTTTTAAACGGCTGGGGGTTTGATAATCCAGATACGAAAGAATATTTTGAAGAGCATGATTTACATATACTATATGATACGTTTTTCAAAACAGTTGAGAGTGCAGTTCGTTCCGAGTTATTTGATATTATAGCCCACCTTGATAACATAAAAGTATTTAATTACAGGTTGGATGAGAATGAACAGCTTTCTTATTATAAGAAAATAGCCTGTGCATTAGTAGAAACCAATACCGCAACAGAAATAAATGCGGGATTGTACTATCGTTATCCTGTACGGGAAATGTGCCCGAGTCCACTGTATTTACAAGTGTTAGCTAAACATGGTGTTCCCATTACTATTTCTTCAGATGCTCATTATCCGAATGATTTAGGGAAATACGTAAAAGAAAATGTGCAAACATTACGAACTCACGGTATTACTCATATCGCAACATTTACGAAACGAGCAAGAGTAATGAGACTACTTGAAGAAGAAGTAACAATTTCAAAATGAACCACGATTTTTTGATGAAAACATTCCTTTTTGTTCAAAATAAGAAAGAAAAAAAGGAGGGTAAGAAATGGCGAAACAACAAAATAAACAAAATGTACAAGGTGCACAGCAACAAGCTTATACTTCTGAAACGAATGCTACATCTCAATCAGTTATTGAGGAGCAAATTAGCGATACAGTTGCAGAAGGAACAATTGATGTGAAGCTCGGAAAAGAATCGCAGGAAAAAGCGTAAGAAGAGGGGGGAGTTGCATCTCCTCTTTTTTCATGGAAAAGTGTCGATTTTCAAAACTATAATCAAATTCCTTGGTTTTTATAAGTGGATTTCTTACAATGAAATATAAGAGATATCTTATTTTCTATAGAAGAGGTGTTAGTAGTGGCAAAAATATTAGTAGCAGGGAAAATTCCAGAAATCGGATTAGAACTATTAAAAGATCATGATGTAGAAATGTATGATAAAGAAGAGTTAATTTCTTTAGATGAATTAACAGAGCGTGTAAAAGATAAAGATGCATTGTTAAGCTTACTTTCTACAAAGGTGACGAAAGAAGTTATAGATGCGGCACCTAATTTAAAGATTGTTGCAAACTATGGTGCTGGCTACGATAATATTGATTACTTGCATGCAGGAGAAAAAGGGATTGCGGTAACGAATACACCGAAAGTATCAACTGAAGCGACAGCAGAATTAACATTTGCACTTCTTTTAGCAGCAGCACGTAGAATTCCTGAAGGAGATACGTTATGTCGTACAACTGGATTTAACGGATGGGCGCCATTATTTTTCTTGGGCCGCGAAGTACACGGTAAGACAATTGGAGTTATCGGTCTTGGAGAAATCGGGAAGGCAGTTGCAAAGCGTGCGAAAGCATTTGGAATGAACGTTTTATATACAGGACCAAATCGTAAGTTTGAAGCTGAATCTGAACTAGAAGCGACATATGTAACATTAGAAGAGCTGTTACAAACGGCAGATTTTATTACAATTAACTGTGCCTATAATCCAAAATTACATCATATGATCAATGAAGAACAGTTTAAAATGATGAAGAAGACAGCATATATTATAAATGCTTCGCGTGGACCAATTATGAATGAATTAGCACTTGCTTATGCATTAAAAACGAAAGAAATTGAAGGAGCAGCTCTTGACGTATTTGAATTTGAACCGAAAATTACGGAAGAACTAAAAGGATTAAAGAATGTGGTACTTGCTCCTCACGTAGGGAATGCAACATTCGAAACTCGTGATGCGATGGCTGAAATGGCAGTAAGAAATATTTTAGCTGTATTAAACGGTGAAGAACCTGTAACACCTGTAAATCCAAAAGTATTAGTTACAAAATAAAGTGAGACTTTCATTTGTAAGGCCTCCCGATTAATCAGGTTGTCCGCAAATAGTGGGATAAAAAGAAACCTTCCGAATACGGAAGGTTTTTGTTTTTATTATTTTTCTTTATTCGCTTTTTTAGACGGTCTTTGTCTAATAAATTGAGATAGCATATACAAAATATATAGTGGAATAGCAATGAATAAGAAAACAGAAAAATTACCGATCCCTGTTTGATACATTGTGATAATGATTCCAACTAAAAATAATGTAATAATGATGCTATATCTTGGAATTGGTACATCTTTTAAACTTGGGATACGAATACGACTCACCATTAAAAATGCGAACGTTACAAAGACTGTAATAAGAACGATTTTGGGAATGGTATGTGAAAATAATGTTAAGAAAGCAACAAGCCCTCCCGCTGCTGTAATCGGTACTCCAGTGAAATATTTCATTGAAGTAGAAGATGGTGTTACATTAAATCGTGCTAAACGATATGCTCCGAAAAGAGGGAATAATCCCGCTATGTATAATCCGATGATTCCGTAGTTTGAGAAAGATGTGTAATACATTAAAACAGCTGGTGCTGCACCAAATGTTACGACATCTGCGAGTGAATCAAGCTCTTTTCCCATTTGTGAATCAACGCGTAATAAACGAGCAACACGACCATCAAGACTATCTAACATCATCCCGATAAGTACTAAAATAGCAGCTGATTTATAATATCCTAAAGATGCATAGCCGATTGATAAAAATCCGCTATATAAATTTCCGAGCGTAAATAAGTTTGGAATAGCTGCTCTATACAAAATCTGATCCCTTGCTTTCTGTAATAAATTCTTAATTAGTGTATGAAAGTTTACTTATTTTATCATACCATAAATTTCTTCCTCATACGAAAGAAATTACCAATTTGTGAAAGATTTCATGGGAGAATGATTTGGAAAATAAGTAGAAAAAGAAGCAACTTTTATAAAGTTGCTTCTTGCACTATTCAAATTTTGTTGTCATCGTTCCGGTTTTATATCGATTGTTAGGATCGAAACGTAATAAATCTCCATAAATGAGTTTATCGGATAATTTTAATTCTGTTTTTGCTTTTTCAATATACGGCTGACATAGTGATATAGCAGCTTCTTCACCTGTATTTCGTTTATAGCACATGTTTTTTGTATAAACATAATCTTCCGAAACAAAACTACCATCACGCATTACCATAAGTGGATCTTTTTCTTTAATAAATAAGTCCGTTCCAAATTCAACGGATTGATTTGTTTTAATCCCAAGTAAATGAAGGAGCGTTGGTTTAATATCAAGTTGACCGGATACTTTAGAAATCGTTTTTCCTTCTTGACCTGGCACATGAATAATGAGAGGGACGCGTTGTAATTGCATAGAATCAAACGGTGTAATAGCGTCTTTCCCAAGGAACTGGGCCATAGCTGCGTTATGGTTTTCAGAAATACCGTAATGATCACCATAAATGACAATAACTGAATTATCATACAGTCCTTCATCTTTTAACTGTTTAATAAATAATTTAAGAGCTTCATCCGTGTAACGAACAGTTGGAAAGTAACGGTTTAAAACACCACTGTCCGAATTAAACTCATCAACATATTGATCTTCTGGATTTAGAAGAAATGGAAAATGGTTTGTTAAAGTGATAAATTTTGTATAGAACGGTTGCGGTAAAGATTTTAACTTTGGAATAGATTGTTCAAAGAACTCTTTATCTTTTAATCCCCAACCAACAGACATTTGTTCCGTACCTACGTAATCATTTAAATTAAAGTAACGGTCATAACCAAGCGCAGGATACATTACGTCACGATTCCAAAACGTTTTATCGTTTGAATGGAAGACAGCAGAAGAATATCCGTATTTCTTTAATTGTTCTGGTGTGGCAGTATACTCATTTGTTGCATGAGTAAAGAATACAGAACCACGGTCTAACGGATAAAGTGAATTTTCAACGATAAATTCAGCATCAGAAGTTTTACCTTGTCCCGTTTGATGATAGAAGTTATCGAAATAAAAACTATCTTTAATAAATTCATTTAAAAATGGAGTAATTTCTTTTCCATTTATTTTTTTATTAATAACAAAACTTTGTGTAGATTCCATTGAAATTAAAATTACATTTTTACCTTTTGCAGCTCCAAATAAGTTTTTATCAACTTGCTTATCTTTTGCATCTGTATAGTTTTTAATTTCAGAGAATCCGTCGCCACTTGCGAATACACGTTCAGCCGAAGACTTAGATTGAAGCGTAATATCAAATAGATGATATGTGTATAACCCTAAATTTTTCACGACAGTTTGACGGTCAAATGAGCGTGAGAACATTTGTGGCTTATAAATAACTGAAACAACAATTTGTAGTGCTAATAACGCAGTTACACCGCTAAAGAAAGTTCTCTTCTCAGATCGTGAAAGTGGTGTTTTATCACCAAATGATGGGAATTTACGTGAAATAAACATTAAAATAATTGCATCTGCAAATAAAAGTAATGTTTTGTACGTAAAGAGCTCTTTTATGCTCGTCCCTAAATCAGCCATATTATTTGTTTGGAATAAAACCGGGAAGGTAACGAAATCGTTATAAAACCCATAAAACATTGCATTTCCAAATAAAATAAATGACAGTATAAAACTAATTCCAATTATAATTCGATTTCGATGCTTAGATGCAAATAAAGCTAAACCGAAAAATAAAAGTAACGCAGCTAGTGGATTAATAAACAGCATAAATTCTTCAAAGAAGTTATCAATTTTAATATCAAACGCTAGCTTGTACACAATATATGTTTTAATCCATAATAAAACGACTGCAACGAGTGCAAATCGTAATTTTGGAAACAGATGTTGTAGCATAATATACTCCTCTCCTAGAAAGCATGACAGTTCTTGCGAGCCGGTTTGATTAGCGCCTCACTTTATATATACGAACAGTCTTTTGTTATTATGATTATTATACTATGAGTATCATTATACGAAAATTAAAGAGGGTTGTGGGCTTTTTTTGCAACAATTGAGTAGAAAAAGAGAAGTAGGAGACAATAAAATAGAATTTCTATGCGCGATTATTGTAATTCATTAAACATAGAAAGTATCGCGTAATGGTGCGGAGGTTATAATGCGAAAATTATTTTATCTTATAATGTGCAGTATTTTTATACTCTTTGCTTCACCGAGTGTATCAGTAGCTCAGTATGATGCACCTCTTATGGAAGATGCACTTTATTCTGTTTTATTTCCGAAAATAAATAAAGCAATTGAAAAACAATATGGGAGTTTGAAACCTTATCAATGTCCTAAAATTATTAGTTTAAAAAAAGTGTATAGTGGTACATATTTATTTCAAACGGTTATTGAAGTGACGAAGTACGAACAGATTGGTGGGAAAATTGTTCCACCATTTGAAAAAGTAACTATTACGTTTAATAATGAAGAAGGCGAATGGGAAGTAACGAAGATAATAGTAAAGCGCTTACCAAATGATACGAAATTAAACTGTAAAAAAACAATATAAAAAATTGTTTGACAAATAAAATGGTCCTTTGGTATTGTTAATAGCAACAATTAGATGTTTGAAAATTAAATAGACTTACCTCATCTACTCTCAAAGGTAGAGGCCGCGATAGGAAAGAGTAAGCTATGGGAGATTTAGTGGAATCTGTGACCATGGGTTGAAAGGGACTATTGCCGAAATATAAGAATAACCACCTTATTCATATATTGGGACTGCATTGAATAAATGTAGTACTGTCATAAGATTTATTTTATGGAGAGCTATTTGGAGATGTTGATGCGGTTTCTTATTTTGAGAAGATAACAACTTGTTTATTTTTTCAATATATATTTTTCCTAATAAGAAACGCGTGTGAACATTGTTCCGCGCGTTTTTTGTCTATCTAAAAGCGTGCTGCAATGAATAGAAGATTGGGGTTATGAGTTTTAGAGGAAATAAGGGAGGAATTCAAATGTATTTACACGGCACAAGCCGAATCAATGGGCAAGGACACTTAGAAATTGGAGGGTGCGATACGACGCAGCTAGCAAAACAATACGGAACACCACTTTATGTATACGATGAAGAGTCTATTCGAGGGAAATGTCGTGCGTTTCATCGTGCTTTTAAAGAAAGTGGTTTCTCTTATCAAGTAGCATATGCAAGCAAGGCGTTCTTGTGCATGGAGATGTGCCGAGTAGCTCGTGAAGAGAACATGTCATTAGATGTTGTTTCGGGTGGGGAATTATATACTGCGCTCCAAGCAGGATTTCCAGCATCACGTATTCATTTTCATGGAAACAATAAAACAGAAGAAGAGATAGTGATGGCTCTTCAGGCGAATATCGGTTGTTTTGTAGTAGATAATTTCTTGGAATTAGAAGTTTTACACGATTTAGCAATGCAACATGGGAAATTTGTAAACATATTAATTCGTGTAACGCCTGGAGTAGAGGCGCACACACATGAATATATTACGACAGGCCAAGAGGATTCAAAATTTGGATTTGGCGTTTCAAATGGTCAAGCGATGCAGGCAATTGGGCTTGCTTTACAAAAATCAAATTATAATGTGTTAGGGATTCATTCACATATCGGATCACAAATATTTGAAACGGCTGGTTTTGTTCGAGCGATTGAAGTTCTTCGTAAATTTTTGGAAGAGGTGAGAGAGCAAACGAACTATGTAGTAAAAGTATTAAATGTAGGCGGA
Organism: Bacillus sp. FSL M7-1020; assembly: GCF_038050415.1. Classification (NCBI taxonomy): domain Bacteria; kingdom Bacillati; phylum Bacillota; class Bacilli; order Caryophanales; family Bacillaceae; genus Bacillus; species Bacillus sp. FSL M7-1020. The sequence goes on from NZ_JBBOTW010000001.1 coordinate 1,194,832, forward strand.
GGATTTGGAATACGCTATACAGAGTCAGATACACCATTAACTCTTGAGACATATGTGCGAGCTGTAACAAGTGCAGTGAGAGAACAATTTACAGTATGTGAATATCCATTGCCAGAAATATGGGTTGAACCAGGCCGTAGTATTGTAGGTGATGCGGGAACGACAATTTATACAGTTGGATCTGTGAAAGAAATTCCTGGCATTCGGAAATATGTATCCGTCGATGGTGGAATGACAGATAACTTAAGACCGGCTTTATATAACGCTCGTTACGAAGCGATGTTAGCGAATCGAGGAAATGATGAGAATGAGGAACTCGTTTCAATTGCTGGGAAATGCTGTGAGAGTGGAGATATGCTAATTTGGGATATTAATCTACCGAAAGTTGCTTCTTCTGATTTACTAGCAATTTCTTGTACGGGAGCATATGGGTACTCGATGGCGAATAATTATAATCGAATTCGGAGACCAGCCGTCGTCTTTGCGAAAGGTGGCACATCGCAAATTGTTGTGGAACGTGAAACGTACGAAAATATCATTGGGAACGATCGCATACGTATTAAAGAGCTTGTTTAAATAAGGAAAAGGAGTTGTTCGAATGGGCAATTCCTTTTTATAAAGTGAAACTATAATCAGTGGGGGGGATTGCCCGCAAATAGCGGGATAAAATAAAATAATTAAAATATATCGGAAAACTAGGATTGAAAAAAATCAGAATTGTGATAAAATACAAATACAAAGCTTATCAAGAGAAGCGGAGGGAACTGGCCCGAAGAAGCTCGGCAACCTGCTTATAGAAAGCAAGGTGCTAAATCCAGCAAAATGGAATCCATTTTGAAAGATAAGGTAAAATATATTACCGAACAGTCTTTTCGAAATGGGAAAGATTTTTTTTATGAATAAAAAGGGGGGGCTGTTCGCGTGAGCGTACGGGAACATTTTGATGAAGTATCTGAGAAAATTCAAGCGATGCTTGCTGATATGAAATATGGTTCAATTACAATTGTGGTGCAAGATGGAAAAGTAATTCAATTAGAGAAAAGTGAAAAAGTACGTTTAAAGTGAAAAGCGCTGACTAGAAAAACTAGAGGCGGTTTTAATCTATTTTAATAGATTAAAACCGTCTTTTTGCTTTTACAGGGGGAAAAAACATGTTGACGTATGAAACGTGGGAAGAAAATCGTGTTTCATTTTCAGAGGAAGATGAAACGAAAGGCGCGCTATCCGTATTAAGTTGGGCTTATAAAGAATATAAAGATGAAATTGTATACGCGTGTAGCTTCGGAGTGGAAGGCATGGTTTTACTGCATCTTATAAACCAAGTAAATCCATCTGCTAAAGTTGTATTTTTGGATACAAATGTTCATTTTCAAGAAACGTATGAATTAATTCAAAAAGTAAGAGAACGATTTCCTTCATTAAATATTATAGAAAAACAGCCGGAACTTACACTCGATGAACAAGCGAAGTTGCACGGTGAGAAACTATGGGAAAGCAATCCGAATCTCTGTTGTAAGATTAGGAAGATTTTGCCGTTAGAAAAATCACTTACAGAGGAAAAAGCGTGGATATCGGGCTTAAGAAGGGAACAATCAGAAACGCGTAAGCATACAAAGTTTATAAATCAAGATCATCGTTTTCAATCTATTAAAGTTTGTCCGCTTATTCATTGGACGTGGAAAGAAGTATGGCGATATGTATACAAACATAACTTGCCATACAACCCATTACATGATATTGGATATCCAAGTATCGGGTGTGAGAAGTGTACGTTACCTGTAGGTGCCGGTGGTGATTCAAGAGATGGTAGGTGGACCGGGAAAATGAAAACCGAATGCGGTCTTCATTACCAATAAGATGTATCTTGAAATAAAGCTAAGAGGGGATATAGAAAATGACTACAAGAAACGAATTAATAAACCGTGTAGATGAGACATACGACGTATCACAAATTGAAAAAGAAATTGAATTAGACAACATTGCATTAAGTGATTTAGAACTGCTAGCGACAGGGGGATATAGTCCGCTTACTGGTTTTTTAGGGAAAAAAGACTATGATTCGGTCGTAGAAACGCTTCGTTTAGCAGATGGAAGCGTATGGAGTATACCGATTACATTGCCAGTAACAGAAGAAGTAGCAGAGGGACTGAAAGCTGGAGAGGAAGTAAAACTTGTTAATGATAGAAATATATATGGTGTCATTCAAATAGAAGATATTTTTGCACCTGATAAAGAAAAAGAAGCTTTACTTGTATATAAAACGACGGATGAGGCTCATCCAGGCGTGAAAAAATTATATGAACGACCAGATGTTTATGTTGGAGGAGCTATTACGCTTATAAAACGCTTGGAAAATAAGCAATTTCCTTCTTATCATTTAGACCCAATTGAAACAAGAGAAGAATTTAAAAAACGTGGCTGGAAAACAGTAGTTGGATTTCAAACGAGAAATCCGGTACATCGTGCCCATGAGTATATTCAAAAATCTGCTCTTGAAATTGTAGATGGTCTCTTTTTAAATCCGCTCGTTGGGGAAACAAAGTCAGATGATATTCCTGCTGATGTAAGGATGGAAAGCTACGAAGTGTTGCTTCAAAACTATTATCCGAAAAATCGTGTCTTTTTAGGTGTATTTCCTGCAGCGATGCGCTACGCAGGACCAAGGGAAGCGATATTTCATGCATTGGTAAGAAAGAATTTTGGGTGTACCCACTTTATTGTAGGACGTGATCATGCTGGGGTAGGAGACTATTACGGAACATACGAAGCGCAGGAAATCTTTACGAACTTTACAGTGGAAGAGTTAGGGATTACGCCGCTATTTTTTGAACATAGCTTTTACTGTACGAGATGTGAAGCGATGGCTTCAACGAAAACGTGTCCGCATGGAAAAGAGGACCGTGTCATTTTATCAGGTACAAAAGTAAGAGAAATGTTAAGAAATGGTGAGATTCCGCCAAGTACATTTAGTCGTAAAGAAGTAGTGGAAGTGTTAATTAAAGGTTTGAAAAAAGAAGTAGTAACAGAATAGGGAGAGAACGAGATGGATACGAATATTACTTGGCACACAGCTTCTGTTTCGAAAAATGAGAGAAGAGTGAAGAATGGGCATCATAGTTTTGTAATTTGGTTTACTGGTTTATCAGCTTCGGGTAAATCTACAGTAGCGAATGCGGTTGCTCGTAAACTATTTGAAAAGAATATTGGAAATTATGTGTTAGATGGGGATAATATTCGCCATGGTTTAAATAAAGACTTAGGTTTTTCTGAAAGTGATCGTATGGAGAATATAAGGCGTATTGGCGAAGTGGCGAAGCTATTTGTAGATCAAGGTACTGTTGTTCTTACAGCGTTCATTTCACCATTTCGAGTAGATCGAAAACAAGTTAGGGATCTATTAGCGGCAGATGAGTTTATAGAAGTGTTTGTAAAATGTCCAATTGAAGAGTGTGAAAAACGTGATCCAAAAGGGTTATACAAAAAAGCGAGACAAGGTGATATTAAAGATTTTACAGGTATTGATTCACCGTATGAGGAACCAGATCGAGCGGAATTAATTGTAGAAACGCACAAGTATTCTATTGAAGAATGTGCAGAACAAATCGTGAAGTACTTACAAGAGCGTAGTTTTGTCCCGTTGTTTGCTGGGAAGTAAAACGCCCACCTCAAAATTTGGCTGGAGCAGGCTGTAAATGCCCGATTGGTGAGGGTTGATTAAAGTTTCACTTTATATAGGGGGATTTAAAAATGAGTTATGAAAAAGTATGGGCTAATAATGAAAAATTAAATCAGACTGAGAAAAATAAATTAGCAAAAGATGGTTTGGAAATTTTTAATGATATTCCTTACTATGCGGAAAATGGATTCGAATCTATTCCGAAAGAAGAGTGGGACGCATTTAAATGGGCAGGATTGTATTTGCAAAGACCGAAAGAAGCTGGCTATTTTATGATGCGTGTAAATATTCCTTCAGGGATTATTACAAATGCGCAGGCGGAAGTGCTTGCTTCTATCGCTGAGGATTATGGACGTGATGTAATAGATATTACGACAAGACAGGCGATTCAGTTTCACTGGTTAGAAATTCAGCAAATGCCAGATATTTTTAAAAGATTAGCAAGAGTTGGGTTATCTTCAGCAGGGGCGTGTGGTGATATAACACGTAATATTACAGGTAATCCACTTGCAGGAATTGATGCGAATGAACTGTTTGATACAACGCATATTGTGAAGGAGGTATATGACTATTTCCAACATAATGAAGAGTTTTCTAACTTACCACGTAAATTTAAAATGTCTATTAGTTCTAACGTTTATAACTCGGCAAACGCAGAGATTAACTGTGTTGCATTTACACCTGCTACGAAAGAAATAGATGGTGAGAAAAAAGTTGGTTTTCATATAAAAGTAGGCGGTGGATTATCAGCCCGTCCATATTTAGCTGATGAATTAGATGTGTTCGTTTTACCAGAAGAAGTGAAGGCGGTAGCAATTGGGATTGCTACTATATTCCGTGATTTTGGATATCGCGAGAAACGTCATTTAGCTCGTTTGAAATTTCTTGTTGCAGACTGGGGAGCAGAGAAATTTAAAGAGAAACTAATAGAGTATACAGGACCATTGCAAAGTAAAGGAGAAAGTGCACTTAAAGGATGGAATGCAGGCTATTTTTATGGTGTTCAAGATCAAAAACAAGATGGATTAAAATATGTCGGTTTTAATGTGCCGGTAGGTCGTTTACATGCAAAAGAAATGTTTGAGATTGCAAGAATTGCAAAGCAGTATGGAAATGGACAAATTCGTACGTGTAACTCACAAAACTTCATCATTCCGAATGTTCCACCAGAAAATGTAACGGGTTTATTAAGTGAACCGTTGTTTGAAGCGATATCTGCAAGTCCGAAATCATTTATTGGTCATGCGGTTTCATGTACTGGTATTGAATATTGCAATCTTGCTCTAGTAGAAACGAAAGAAAGATTACGGAAAATTGCAGAATACTTAGATACAGAAATTGCACTTGATGTTCCAGTTCGAATTCATATGGTAGGATGCCCAAATTCATGTGGTCAACGTCAAATTGCTGACATCGGATTACAAGGGGTAAAAATGAAAACGAAGGAAAAAGGGATTGTTGAAGCATTTGAAATATATGTAGGTGGAACGTTGTTAGATGGCGGTGCCTATAATCAAAAGTTAAAAGGGAAAATAGATGGCGAGGATTTACCGGATGTACTCGCATCATTTATAAGTTATTTTAAAGAGAATAAGTTACCTGCCGAAACATTTTATGATTTTGTCGGACGTATCGGTGTAGATACATTGCAAATAGCTTTAAATAACGTGTTAGAAGAAGTAATAGCGTCTTAGGAGGGGCAATATGGAATTATATCGATTTGAAGCTGTGTTAGCGAATAATATCGTTCCGATTGTTGTTGTTGCTCAAAGTGAAGAGCAGGCATTTAAGCTTGCGGAGATTGAGCTTGAAAAGCATTTTTTACCGTTGCCAGAAGTAAAGGAAATCTCCTTATTTGAAAAAAAGAAGATTCGAAAAGGTGCGGCATTTGTTGTTCATGAGTAAATAACATTGAAATACGAACGTATACTAACTTCCATTCATGCATAAGGATGGAAGTTTCATTTTAATAGTAGAAATGAGGAGAGATGATGGGGAAGGTGTATATAGTTGGAGCGGGTCCTGGCGATCCGGATTTAATTACTGTTAAAGGATTGAAATGTATTGAGAAGGCAGATGTTATTTTATATGACCGTCTCGTGAATAAAGAATTGCTTTCATATGCAAAGCCTGAAGCGGATTTAATTTATTGCGGGAAACTCCCGAATTATCACACGATGAAGCAAGAGACAATTAACACATTTCTTATTAAATATGCGAAAAAAGGAAAAGTTGTAACGAGGTTAAAGGGCGGTGATCCATTTGTATTTGGTAGAGGGGGGGAAGAAGCTGAAGCGTTAGCAAAGCAGGGTGTACCATTTGAAATCGTTCCTGGAATTTCAGCTGGAATAGCTGCACCTGCTTATGCTGGTATTCCGGTGACGCATCGTGATGCAAGTGCGAGTTTTGCGGTTGTGACAGGGCATAGAAAAGAAGGTGCTGAAGAGGAAGTGAAGTGGGAAAATTTAGCGAAAGGTGTAGAGACCTTGGCAGTATATATGGGAGTTAGTAATTTGCCCTACATATGCGAACAACTTATGAAGCATGGAAAAGATAAAGGTACACCTGCTGCTATTATTGAACGGGGAACGACGTCTATGCAGCGTACAGTTGTCGGGACGTTAGGGACAATTGTAGATGTTGCGAGAAAAGAACAAATTCAAAATCCGAGTATGATTGTAATTGGAGAAGTTGTCCGTTTTAGAGAGAAAATTCATTGGTTTGAAAAACAAACGGAACAGACTTATCAAGTAAGCGGAGTGTTATAAAATGAAAGCCATCTTATATATATGTCATGGAAGTCGTTTGAGGGCAGCGAAAGAAGAGGCAATTCAATTTATTACGACATGTATGAGCCGTATAGAAGCGGCTATTCAAGAAGTTTGTTTTTTAGAGCTGGCGAATCCTTCTATTGAAGAAGGATTTCGTACATGTGCGAAGCGTGGTGCGACAGAGATTATTGCTATTCCTGTTTTCTTATTAGCAGCAGGCCATGTGAAGAATGATATTCCTTTTGAATTACAAAAGTTAAATAATCAATACCCTAATATTAAAGTGACGTATGGTAATCCGTTTGGTGTATCAGAGACGCTTATAAAGTCGGTATATAACGGAAGTGGTATTGAAGAATATAAAGATGAAGTAACACTTTTACTCGTTGCAAGGGGTAGTAGCGATCCTGAAACTTTACAAGATATAAATCGGATCGCTACTTTATTTCAAGCAGAAGAAAAAATTGCTAAAGTAGAAGTTTGTTTTTTAGCAGCTGCGGAGCCGAAATTTGAGGAGAAATTAAAGGAAGTTGTAGAGCGAAAAGAAGGGTGTATTATTGTATTACCTTATTTGTTATTTACAGGCTTACTTATGAAACATATTGAGAAAGAAGTGCGTCAATATGAGTTGGATGAGATAAAAATAAGTCCGTATTTAGGAAAAAATGAAGTGGTTCAAGATATGTTAATTCAGAAAACGAAGGAGTTATTGAAGGGAGATTCATATGTATCCACTTACAGTGCAAGTTAATAAGAAACGGGTTGTTGTCATTGGTGGAGGAAAAGTTGCCGGATTTAAAATAATTCCTTTACTCAAACAAGGTGCGGATATAGTAGTAGTAAGTCCAGAATTAGATGTAAATTTAGTGAAACTTGTGGAGGAGAAGAAAATTCGTTGGTATCAAAGAGAGTATGAAAAAAGTGATATTAAAGATGCTTTTTTAGTTGTTGCGGCGAGTAGTGATTCTATATTAAATGAACAAGTTGCTGAAGATGCTGCAAAGAATCAATTGGTAAATGTTATTACGAACCCGGAAAGTGGCAATGTTCACTTTCCGGCAGCGATTCATCGTGGGTTACTTAATATAGCGGTTTCTACCGGAGGAGCAAGTCCAAAACTCGCAAAAAAAATTCGAGATGATATCGCGAATAAATACGATGAAACATACGAAATATATTTAGATTTTTTATATGAAGTAAGGGTGAAGTTAAAAGACTTACAGTTAGAAAAGAAAGAACGGCATATATTACTACAAGAAGTATTGAAATCAGCATATGTGCAAAATGAGAGAAAAAGAGAACAGTTTTTACAAGAATTAGAGGAGAGAGTTCTAAAGAGATAAAAAGTAAATAGCGCTTTACAAGTATAAAAATATAATTTATAATCACAAGTAACTTCAATAGATGAAATCGATGAGCAAGAAGAGTACGTATATTTGATGCGTTCAGAGAGCTGGGGTAAGGTGTGAGCCCGGTACGATAAAATATACAGAATGGGCTTGCGAGAGGTATGTTGAACATTGTAGTAGGCAACCCGGGTTCCGCCGTTAAAAGGATAGAGTATCGGAATGATTCCTGTACTTGAACAAGTGGGATTTATCAGTCCAATTGAGGTGGTACCACGGTATTTACATTACATATATCGTCCTCTACATGCATATTTGCGTGTAGGGGACTTTTTTATTTTCTAAAGGAGGTGTGCGAGTATGAAATGAAAGTGTATAATTGTTAAAAGTTTAAATATTCAGAAAAGGGGAATTTATGATGAAAGAAACACAGCAATGGACGTCGAAAATAGGCTTTGTACTCGCAGCAGCCGGAGCAGCAGTAGGTCTTGGTGCGATATGGAAATTTCCATATGTTGCAGGTAATGGCGGGGGAGGCGCATTCTTCCTAGTCTTCTTACTATTAACTATATTTATTGGGATGCCGCTATTACTAGCAGAATTTGTTATTGGTCGTAGTACACAAAAAGAGGCAGTTACAGCGTATAAAGTATTAGTGCCAAATAGTAAAGTATATCCTTGGATTGGTCGTATGGGAGTTGTAACATGTTTTAGTGTACTCTCTTTCTATAGTGTTGTAGGTGGATGGATTTTACTGTATTTATACTACAGTGTTACAGGTAGTTTCTGGAATGGTGTTGTCGATTATGCGAGTGTGTTTGGTGAGGCGATTTCAAATCCAGTAAGTGCGATTGGAGCGCAATTTATCTTTATGCTTTGTACTATTTTTGTCGTAAGTAAAGGTGTAGAGAAAGGTATAGAAAAGGCAAGTAAGTATATGATGCCATTATTATTTATTTTATTTATCGCGATTATTATTCGTGCGTTGACACTTGATGGTGCTTTTGCTGGAGTAGAGTTCTTCTTAAAACCTGACTTTTCAAAGCTTACAGCAGATACGATTTTATATGCGATGGGACAATCTTTCTTCTCACTAACAGTAGGTGCCTCGGTAATGGTAACGTATAGTTCGTATTTAAAGAAAGAAGAACATTTAGCGAAATCAGCAACATCTATTGTAAGTTTAACTGTTTTCGTTACAGTACTTGCGGGATTAGCGATTTTCCCAGCGATTTTCGCATTAGGAGTTAAACCGACGGAAGGACCGGGATTACTGTTTATCGTCCTTCCAGCCGTATTTGCAAAAATACCATTTGGACAATTTTTCTTTATTATGTTTTTAATTTTATTCTTCTTTGCGACTTTAACATCAGCTATTTCAATGCTTGAAATTGTAGTAGCATCTGTTGCGAAAGGTAATGAAAAGAAGCGTCCTTCAGCATCATTATTAATTGGTATTCTTATTTTTGCAGTTGGAATTCCGTCAGCATTATCGTTTGGAATTATGAGTGATGTGAAAATATTTGGGAAAACATTCTTTGATTTCGTTGACTTCTCGGTAAGTAATGTATTGCTGCCGCTAGGGGTACTAGCTATTTCGCTATTTGTACCAAATAAAATGAGTAAAGAGTTATTAATGAAAGAATTAGAAGTTACGGAAACGAAAGGGAAGACGTTATTTAACATTTGGTTCTTCTTGCTTCGTTATGTTATTCCAGTAACTGTAATTATCGTATTTTTAAATGCGATAGGCGTATTTAAAATGTTTGCATAAAAAAGACGGGGGTCCCCCGTCTTTTTTATGCTGACATTGATGAATGTAATAGACGATTATATGCTTTGTAGGCTGTAACGACTGCGATGAAAGAACCGATTAAAAACAATGCTGAGCCGCCAAATGTAAATAACCGGCCAATATACGTTTCTCTAGCTTCTTCTATTTTTTGTTGTAATTGTGTATCCATCTTTGATCACCCCGTAAACGATAGGCATTTAGTTATAGTCTATGTAGAATGCCTATAGTGTGTGAAGTGTAAAGAAAAAAACTCGGTATGCACCGAGTTTTTTATAATCCGATATATGAAGATGGATCAACTGCGTTTGTCTTGCCGACATTCCATTCTCCAAGGTGAAGTTCGAAGTGTAAATGTTGCCCGTATGATTGGCCAGTATTCCCCATGAATCCAAGTTGAGTGCCTTGTTTTACAGTTTGTCCATTTGATACAGAACGGCTACTCATATGTGCATATACTGTCGTGTATGTCTTTCCGTTTATACGGTGAGATAAGTACACAACATTTCCGTAACTAGATGAGAATTCCGAGCGGATAACTACACCATCTGCAGCAGCAATAATTGGAACCGTTCCCGAAGCGGCAATATCGATACCTTTATGGTTATCTAAAGAACGTGTACCAAACCCAGAAGTTTTTGATCCAGCTGCTGGTTTAATAAAGCCGCCAGTATTTGTATCGTGTGGCGGTGAAGCTGCTTGAGCTTTTTGAGCAGATGTAGTAGCTTGTTTAGCTTCTTCTGCCTTGCGGGCTTCCTCGGCTTTACGAGCCTCTTCTGCACGTTTTTCTTCTTCAATTGCTTTTTGAACAGCTTGACGCTGATTTTCTAAAATGCCTTTTGATTCTTCTAGTCCTTCAATCTCTGAATCTACTTTTGCTACTTTCGTATGTAGATCATTAATAAATGATTGTTGCTGTTGCTGGTTTGTTTGTAGCTCTTGTTGTTTTTGGATTAATCTTTGTTCGGCCTCTTTTAGTTGTTGTTCTTTTTTCTCAACAGCCTCTTTTTCTGTCGCCACAGCATTTTGATCGGTTGTTTGTTTTTTCACAATATCTGTATCATTGTTTAAAATTAAACTGACGGAGTACATATTATCAATAAGGTCAGCAATGTTTGCAGAGTTTGTTAATACCTCTGTAATGATGTTTGTACGTGGTTTTTCTTGCATAGATTGTAATCGTTGTTTAATAACTTCCTGACGTGTATCTATGTTTGTTTGTAATTGTTCTATATGTTTCTTTTTGTCAGCAATTACTTGTTGTGTTTTGCTAATTTCTTTTTTTGTATCGTTTAATTCAGCCTCGTTTTTATTAATAGAAGTAGTTAATTCGTCGATTTTTTTCTGTAAATCTTGGATTTCTTTTTCTATTTGTTCTTTCTCAGCTGATTTATTTTGTAAGTCATTTTGTTTGCCGTCTAATTCTGATTGTATATTCGATAATTTATCTTGATTTGTTTCAGCGTATACGGGTGAAAGTAATGGGGAAGCAAAAATCGTTCCTGCTGCTAAAACACTAAACGCTGCAAATTTCTTTTTCATGGTTGTCTGGCTCCTTTCCCTATGAATGTTATATATCATAAGAAGAAGTGTGTCTATCGTTGTAATCATAATGTAAAGAAAATTTTATAAAATTGCTAAGTTTTGTCGGAATTTATCATTTTTCAACAGTAATTGTCATGAAAGTTATATTTTTTTACATATGAAATAAAGGTATATTTAGGTATTTTTATAAAATAAAGGAATAAACAGAATTGTTGTATATAGCGAAAAATTATGTAGGGAGTCAATTAAACACTAGTAAGGAATCGTTCTCATGTTAGGTTTTCTGACATGGGTTTTATTTTTGTCAAGAAAATTATTTGCGTTCGGGAAAAGTTATTTTGTTGTCAGATTTAATTTTTTGATTTATGATTTTTAACAGGGACAAAATGTAGTGAATTGTCGAATAATATATAATACTCTTAATTTCTTAGTTTTATAGAGATAGAATGAGGGATAGAGTGATACATCGAAGAGGGGGTTACAACAAATATGAAAAGAATAGGACTTGCATGGCAAATATTAATAGGTCTTGCGTTAGGTATTGCAGTTGGTGCGATTTTCTTTGATAATCCAGCAGTTGCGAAGTACTTACAACCAATTGGTGATGTTTTCATCCGATTAATTAAAATGATCGTTGTACCGATTGTTGTAGCAAGTATTGTTGTTGGGGTTGCTGGTGTTGGCGATGTTAAGAAGTTAGGTCGACTAGGCGGAAAAACAATTATTTACTTTGAAATTATTACAACACTTGCAATTGTAGTGGGTCTATTAATAGCGAACATTTTCCAACCTGGAAAAGGCGTTGATATGGATAAGTTAACAAAAACAGATATTTCTAAATATACACATACGACAGAGCAAGTACAAAGTCATTCGTTTGCGGATACGTTTGTAAATATTGTTCCGACGAACATTATGAAATCATTAGCTGATGGTGATATGCTTGCTATTATTTTCTTCTCTGTATTATTTGGTTTAGGTGTAGCAGCAATTGGTGAACGTGGTAAACCAGTTCTACAATTTTTCCAAGGTGTAGCAGACGCAATGTTTTACGTAACGAACCAAGTTATGAAGTTTGCACCATTTGGTGTATTCGCATTAATTGGTGTTACAGTTTCTACATTCGGTTTAGCTTCATTAATTCCGTTAGGGAAATTACTAATTGTAGTATACGGAGCGATGATCTTCTTCGTTGTAGTTGTCTTAGGACTTACAGCGAAAATATTTGGAATTAACATTTTCCAATTCTTTAAGATTTTAAAAGACGAGCTGATCTTAGCGTATTCTACAGCAAGTTCAGAAACAGTTTTACCGAAAATCATGGAGAAAATGGAAAAGTTCGGTTGTCCGAAAGCAATTACATCTTTCGTTATTCCGACAGGTTATTCATTTAACTTAGATGGATCAACTTTATATCAAGCAATTGCGGCTATTTTCTTAGCACAAATGTACGGTATTGATTTATCTATTTCTCAACAAATTACATTATTACTTGTATTAATGGTTACATCAAAAGGTATCGCAGGTGTACCGGGCGTATCATTCGTTGTATTATTAGCAACGCTTGGTACAGTAGGTATTCCAGCAGAAGGTTTAGCCTTTATTGCAGGTATTGACCGTATTCTAGATATGGCTCGTACAGCAGTTAACGTTGTAGGTAACTCTTTAGCAGCTGTAGTTATGTCTAAGTGGGAAGGTCAATATGACGCTGAAAAAGGACAAGCCTATTTAAAAGAGATATCTGAAAAGGGTCAAGCAGCTTAATTATAATATGAACAAGCTCTCACATAATATATGTGGGAGCTTTTCTATATATAGAAGAGGAGCGGGCGTAATGAAACGTAAATATGGTGACGGTTCTTCGTGGAAGCGACTAATAGAGAAGGATTATATGGTTAAGCAAGTAGAAGAGGGCATGCTAGGAATACTGGACATAAAAAAGGTGAGAGAACCTAGTTATAAAGAATATGATGGTAAAGAAATTTGTATCGCAGGTAATGAGTATACGTGGATTCAGTATTTCATAAAAGGGAAAAACTTTGCGATTACAGCTATGTTAGATAATAAGGGGAATTTAGTACAATATTATATTGATGTGACGAAAGAATACGAAATAGACGACCGGGGTTTACCGTATTTTGATGATTTATATTTAGATGTAGTGCTATTGCCGAATGGTAAGATGTATGTATTGGATGAAGATGAGTTAGAGGACGCTTATAAAAATAGTGATGTTACAAAGGAAGAATATGAATTAGCCTGGCAAACAACGAAATGGATCATGGAAGCGATAAACAATAGTGAATTTTATTGGATTTCAATATTAGATAAAGAAATCGAAAAGTTAAAATGATGGGTGTATTCATATTTTTGTATAATTACCAAAAAAATCTATACAAAAAATAATTGACTTTTGTTTTGTAAGCGAGTAAAGTTAGGGAAGAAATTATTATTAAAAAATAAATATGAAACCTTCTTATAAAGAGAGGCGGAGGGACTGGCCCTACGATGCCTCGGCAGCGGACTCGATTTTAGAGTGCTGTGCCAAATCCAGCAAGCATGTGCTTGAAAGATGAGAAGAGCGTTCCTTATAGATGTATAAGACCTCTTCTCGTTGGAAGAGGTCTTTTGTTATTCATTAGAAAAAAGGTTGAAACTAGGGAGAGATGGTACTTTGAAAGAAACGAGAGGAAATGGTTTAGCTTTATTACCACTTGGGATATTTTTAGCACTATTTATTGGTTCTGGAATTATTACGGGTGATTTCTATAAATTGCCGATACTTGTAGCGATTTCAATTGCTGTAGGAATTGCTTTGGTGATGAATCGTAAAGAAAGTTTTAATGTGAAAGTAGAAAGATTCGCTAAAGGTGCAGGAAATCCGGATATTATGATTATGGTATTAATTTTTGTACTTGCAGGTGCATTTTCTGAAACAGCAAAAGGAATGGGCGGAGTAGACTCAACTGTTAATTTAGCGTTAACTATTTTGCCACCAGGATTTATCGTAGCTGGAATTTTTGTTATAGGTGCGTTTATTTCATTAGCGATGGGAACTTCAATGGGAACAATTGCAGCGTTAGCACCGATTGCTGTAGGTATTAGTGGACAAACTGATATCTCAATTGCACTTACGATGGCTACTGTTGTTGGTGGAGCGATGTTTGGTGATAATTTATCATTTATTTCAGATACAACAATCGCAGCTGTTCGTTCGCAAGGAACAGAAATGAAAGATAAGTTTAAAACGAACTTTTTAATTGTATTGCCAGCTGCTATTATTACAATTGTACTATTAGTAATAATTACTTCAGGAAGTGATACGCAGGTTAAAGCTCATAGTTTTGATTGGATAAAGATTTTACCGTATGCAGGAGTACTTATTACCGCGCTACTTGGCTGGAATGTACTTATTGTGTTAACTGGTGGAACTGTATTATCTGGCGCTATCGGTCTTATAGATGGAAGTTACACGTTGGAGAGTTTCTTTAAAAGTGTAACGACTGGAATGGGCGGTATGATGGAGTTAGTATTACTTGCTATTTTAATCGGTGGTATGGTTGAACTAATTCAATATAATGGTGGGATTCAATATTTAATGAATCTTTTAACGCGTAATATTCGTTCGAAAAAAGGCGCAGAGTTCAGTATTGCTGGTTTAGTGAGTATGACGAATATGTGTACAGCGAATAATACGATTTCAATTATCTTTACAGGCCCGCTTGCGAAAAACATTGCAGATCAATATGAAATTGATCCCCGTAAATCAGCAAGTGTATTAGACCTTTTCTCATGTTGTGTGCAAGGATTAATTCCGTATGGTGCTCAAATGTTAACTGCGGCAGGGTTTGCTGCTTTATCTCCGATTGAACTGTTACCGTATGCATTTTATCCAATTTTAGTTGGGGTATGTGGAATTGTTTCGATTTTGATTGGATTTCCGAAGTTTTCGAAAGTGGCGGAGAAAAAAGAGTATCATAAAACAGCATAATTTAATATGAATGATAACTTTAGTAATTGAAACCGTGCAGAGAATATTCTCTGCACGGTTTTTTTATGTGTGGTAAAAGAGTGAATCATCCTATTCTACCTTATGTTTTTTACAGAAGGCTGAATGTATCTCGGTCTTAAGTCTGAGTTGAAAACGGTTCTTAAGCTCGTTATGGAAAAATGAAAAAATAGTTAAGATAAGAGTATCAAATCGAAGGGAGGCAAGCACAAGATGAAACAATTTCTAGCGTTTATCGCGGCCGGTATTTTGGCTTTAATTGCTCTTGGTAGTCTTGCTGGTATTGTAGGATTCGCAATCGGAGCAGGAGTTGTGTACTGGAGCTATAAATCATTTGTGCGAGCTAAATCATTTTTTGGAAAGCTAGCTTGGGGCATTGTTGGTTTAATCGGTTTATCCATTGCACTTTCTCATTCACCAGCATTAATTGGTATCGCTGCATTGGTAGTTTTGTACTACGGATACCGTGAATGGAAAAAAGAAAAAGATGTAGTTGTTGATTCAGCTTCAGAAAGTTCTAAACCATATAGCAACTTTGAAGATGAGTGGAACAAATTAATGAAAAACTAAAACAATAAACCAATAAAACAATAAATTATAAATAAAGTAGAAGAGAGGAAGATTTATAATGAAACAATCTTTATTCGGACGTGTACGCGATGCAATTTTAGCTGATTTTCATAATGTGTTAGATGAGAAAGAAAGAAAAAATCCAATTGCAATGTTAAACCAATATTTACGCGATAGTGAGCGTGAAATAACAAAAATTGAGAAGTTAATTCAGCGTCATAAAACATTAAAATCTAACTTCGCTCGTGAGCTTGAGCAAGCACGCTATTTTGTTAACAAAAGATCAAAGCAAGCTATCATTGCTCAAGAAGCAGGCGAATTACAACTGCATGAACGTGCATTAGAAGAAGTGGCGTATTATGAAGGGCAAGTAACTCGCTTAGAAGAAATGTATGCTGGTGTTGTAGAGCAAATTGATGAGTTAGAGCGTCGTCTTTCAGAAATGAAAAATAAATTAAAAGAAATGAACGCAAAGCGTATGGAATTAATGGCTCGTGAAAATATGGCGCATGCAAACCGCCGTATGAATACTGCTATTCATAAAATGGATGAAAATAATCCGTTCTTACGATTCGAAGAAATTGAAGATCACATTCGTGACATAGAGCTTCGTATAAATGAAGAGCATGAGCGTGATACATTTGATATGAAAATTGCAAAGCTTGAGCGTGAAATGAAAGAGAAAAATGAAGTATCGTTAACGAAAGAAGTAACAAAATAATTGTAGTATATTATAAAACAGGCTTATGATATAGTGATAGGAGAAAAGGTGTTGGAAAGCAATGCCTTTTCTTCTATGTATATGTGACAAGGAGGGGGGAGCTGAAATGAAGAAGCGCTTTTCAAAAACACAATTAATGGGGATGCTCCTCATCATATTTGGATTCGGTCTATTTCTTGATATGATACTTGGACATTTTGAACCAGGTGGTCTAATTTTTGCATTTATTATGCTTATGTTTGGAAGACATTATCGAAAGAAGAATCGTTACGTAAGAGGGAATGTATTTTTATTTGTCGGTGGTATAGTATTCTTGTTCTTCTTATTTTCATCAGCAGCGTTTGTACTTGTCGTATTTGCTTGTTTAGCTTTAATTGGTTATCAACTGATTCAACAAGGACATCGGCAAAAAGTAATGAAAGTTGAAATTAAAGAAAAGGGATATATAGATGAAGAAAAACAAATATATCGTACAGAACCGTATATAAAAAATATGTTCGTAGGTAATGTACGAATGATGGATCATATTTATGAACTTGAAGATATTAATGTCCAATATGGTGCTTGTGATGTCGAGATTGATTTAACAACTGCTATGATTCCGGAGGGGGAAACGGTAATTGTTATTCGAGGTGTCGTTGGTAACATTCGTTTATATGTACCGTATGATATTGAATTGTCTTTAAATCATTCTGTAATTGTTGGGCGAGTACTCCTGCCAGGGCATGAAGAAACAGGTTTTAATCGTAATGTTACATTTAGAACAGAACAGTATAAAGAAGCTCCTCGTCGTATAAAAATCATTTCTTCACTTGTAGTAGGTGATACGGAAGTGAGGAAAGTATAATGAAAAAACAAAAAAATATTTCGTGGATGTATATTCGTTATTCGATGTTATCCTCAGTGAGTATCGCACTTATTTGTACAATTGTGTACGTATGGAAAAGCGAGCAACAAGTTTATGATTTATTATGGGAAGAATCCATCGCTTCTGTTCCAATTGGCTTGTTTATTATGAGCACAAGTCTCCTTATCGGGGGGATTATAGGATATGCAATCGGCTATTATATTGAGCAGCGTATACAAGGATTAAATACGTTTCTATTTGAAGTAGAACGAGGGAATTTTCCGAACGATGTTTCATTTACTGCGGATGATGAATTCCATGAAGTGGAACGAAAAGTAATCGGCCTTGCTCGTCGATTAGAGGAGCAAGCGGGATTATTTCAAAAAGTAACGAATGAACGAGCCCATTGGAATGAAGAGATGAGGCAAGAGGCGATTTCTCAAGAAAGGCATAGATTAGCAAGGGAACTGCATGATTCAGTAAGTCAGCAGCTTTTTGCAATGTCGATGATGATGTCAGCCATTAATGAACAAGTAGCTGAAATTCCAGACACGACAAAAAAACAATTACAACTTGTTGAAAATATGGTCGTAAATGCACAATCAGAAATGAGAGCATTGCTCTTACATCTACGCCCAGTACAGTTAGAAGGTAAGAAGTTAACAGAGGGTATAGAAGAATTATTAACAGAACTGTCTAGAAAGCAACATATGAAAATTGAATGGTTAATTGAGCCAATTGAATTAAAAAAAGGTGTAGAAGATCATTTATTCCGTATTGTACAAGAAGCTCTATCAAACACGTTACGACATGCGAAGGCAAAGAAAACGGAAGTACGTCTTCGTAAAATAGATCAATATGCGATTTTAAAAATTATTGATGACGGTGTTGGCTTTGAAGTGGGAGTGAATAAAGCGGGTTCATACGGTTTACGATCAATGCAAGAGCGTGTTCATGAAATTGGTGGAACATTAAAAGTACTTAGCTTTCCGGCAAAAGGTACGCAAATTGAAGTGAAAGTGCCAATTATGATTGAGAAAGGGGGAGAATCATGATAAAAGTATTACTAGTTGATGATCATGAAATGGTTCGAATGGGAGTATCAGCATATTTATCAACGCAGCCAGATATTGAAGTAGTTGGTGAAGCTGAAAATGGAAGAAAAGGTTCAGAGCTAGCGTTGCAATTAAGACCAGATATTATTTTAATGGATCTTGTTATGGATGAAATGGACGGGGTTGAAGCGACACGTGCTATTATTCAAGAATGGCCAGAAGCGAAAATTGTAGTTGTAACGAGCTTTTTAGATGATGAAAAGCTATATCCTGTTATCGAGGCAGGAGCGACAAGTTATTTATTAAAAACATCCCGAGCAAGTGATATTGCAGACGCTGTAAGAGCTACTTATGATGGAGAAACGGTATTAGAGCCGAAAGTTACTGGCAAAATGATGTCTCGTATGCGCCAGAAAAAAGAACAACCTTTACATGAGGAGTTAACAGAAAGAGAGTCTGAAATTTTGTTATTAATTGCAGAGGGGAAAAGTAATCAAGAGATTGCAGATGAGTTATTTATTGCCCTCAAAACAGTAAAGACACATGTGAGTAACATATTAAATAAGCTAAATGTAAGTGATCGTACACAGGCGGTTATTTATGCATTTAGACATCAATTAACGAAATGATAAAGTGAAACTTTAATCAGTGGGGGGTTATTCCTACTGATTATTAGCCTTCACCAATCGGGCTTTTACGGGCAGTTATCTCCCGCTTACCTTCCTCGTATTCGCTGGATTTTGAGGGGGAGTCTTACTGCCCGTTAATGCGGGGGAAAGTGAAATTTTAATCAGCGGGGGAGATTCCTCGCTGATTATTAGCTTGCATCAATTTGGATTTGGCAGTAAAATCGTTGCATCTTTTTATTGACGATAAATAATGTAAGCGTTATCATTAAGCTGTTAACAGTACATACAGAGGGGAGAATGTATATGTTAGTTCAAACTATATTCGAAATGGATAAGTCTAAAAAATTAGGGGACTATGTGAACGCATTACAAGCGCTTTGTGAACAATATAATGTTGAAACAGATAAAATTGCAATTATTGAGGCGACAGAAGAGTATTATTTATTTTTAGTAAAGCAAGAAGATTGCTATGATGTTGTCAAAGTAGAGACAGTTGATACAAATATTGAATATTATACGAAAGCGTATAAAATAAGCAGTTTTAATCATACTGCTTATCAAATGTAAAAAAACTCCCTTTCGGGAGTTTTTTTAGGATGCTTTTGCTTCGCTGGATTCGGTTAGTAGGGGAACTTTTTTCGCACCGCTTAGCTTAGCGATAGTAAGGCCGATAAGAGCTCCGGCTAATGCTGGTACTAGCCAGCCTATTCCTTCATTATATAAAGGGATAAATTCAAAATAGGGTGTGATAAATGAAACTGGAATACCGCCTTGTTTTAATCCGTCAAATACGCTCACAACTGCTGCCCCGAATAAAGCACCTACATAAACAGATCGATAACCGCCGAAATATTTATGTAGTAAAGATAGGAGAACGAGTACAATCGCAATTGGATATACAACAAGTAGAATTGGAACAGAGATGGCGATAATTTTTGTTAAACCTAAGTTAGCAACTAGTAACCCTAATGCGCAAATGATACTCGCGAATGCTTTATATGAGAATGTAGTCAATAATGTTGCGAAATATTGACTGCATGCAGATACGAGTCCAACGCATGTCGTTAAGCAAGCGAGTGTAACGATAAGAGACAATAGAAGAAGACCATATGGACCGAATAGTTGTTGTACGATAACAGTAAGTAGCTGTCCACCATTTTTTGCGTATCCGAGAGAGACGCTAGTCGCACCGAGCCAGCCAAGTGCGCCATATACAAGTACGAGTCCGGTAGCAGCAATAAATCCTGCTTTTGCTGTTGCAATGGCAATGGTTTTACGATCATTCACACCTTTAGAGCGAATGGCATTTACAACGATAATCCCAAATGCAAGTGCTGAAATAGTATCCATCGTTAAATATCCTTCCATAAAACCTTTGAAGATTGGGGAAGTTTGATATTCTTGCATTGCTTGTCCGGATTGCCCAAGTGGTGTAAATACACTTTTAACAAACAATAAGAAAATAGAGAGTAATAAAATAGGTGTTAATATATTTCCGATACGGTCAACAAGTTTAGATGGATTTAAACTAAGCCAAAATACGATAGCAAAGAAGATGACTGTGTATAAAAATAACGTTAGGCTACTAGAGCGAATTGTTTCTGGTAAGAAAGAACTAACACCCATTTCGTAGGCGACGTTAGCGACGCGCGGAATCCCCATAGATGGACCGATTGCAATATATACAACTACGGTAAAGAAAATTCCGAATAATGGGTGAACATGACTTGCAAGTTGTTGCATACCGTTTCCTGATAAAGAAATTGCAATAACAGTTAATAAAGGTAAGCCGACTCCTGTTAGTAAAAATCCAATCATTGCAGGCCAAAAGTTTTCACCTGCATTTTGTCCAAGCATGGGAGGGAAAATTAAATTACCTGCCCCAAAAAATAAAGAAAATAGCATAAGACCTGTGAAAAAAATATGTTTTTTTGATACAGTGTTCATTGTTTTTTTCCTCCTTTTTTAAAATTCATTTGTAAGAACACAAAAAACTCGCCCCTAAAGAAAGGGACGAGTTATATTTACCCGCGATACCACCCTAATTTATACATGTAGAAATAAATCTATATGTATACGGCTTTGCAACGTACAACATGATACGTGTTCCTTGTAACGGGGGACAGCCGGTAAGAACTTACTGTAACATTCGGTTCTACTTCTCGGAGATGATTTTCGGCTACGCACTGAACGTTGGCTTTCAGCAAATCGCCAACTCTCTGGGGAACAGTCTTATAACGTACTCGTTCTCGTCAATGAATTTTAGTTCAAGTATTCTGACAGTATTGTTGCATGTTTTTTTTTGAAAGTCAATATGTTTTTTGGAAGATATATTTATATGCGGAAATATCGAAGATGATATTTGTTATTGTGAAGGAAATGATGAAGTGTAAAACGGGAGTGAATAGTTGTAGAGAATTGTAAAATTTGTAGAGAAAGTTGATATTTATAGGAGTAAAGAAGGTATTAATAGAATTTACAGAGAATAATAAAACAATCCACTTGCTGGAAAGAACAAACCAAAAGAGGTGACTGAAATGCTTGCGATGGGAGTATTATTTGGCATTATTGCTATAATTGGTTTTATGTGGTTATATTATTCGCGTTCGTTTAAACAAGCAGAAGTTTTACTCTTTCAAAAAGGTAGTTTGTTGACAAATCAGTCTAGATATTTAGTATGTCCGAAGTGTGGGAGTGCACAGGCCAGAAGTGGAGGATATCAAGAGTGTTGCAAAATTAGATTATGAAAGAAGGAAGCCTCACATTCATTTGTGAGGCTTCCTTCCTTACAATTTCCTGCCGCTCCAAATTGTCCACCGATCTCTTTCAATAATAGGAGAGATGTTTTGTAATGCGATTTGGATATGATGTAGAAGTTGAGCAAGCTCATGATCTGTTAATTCGTATAGAATGGATCGTCCGGTTCGAGGAGATAAGTCTTGTAGTAATGCTGCTACAGAATCGTGTATTTTTCGTACTTCCCATTGTGTTTGCGAAGGGAACACGTGAAGAGAATGCTTTTGTAATTCTTGCTGTATAGTAGCAGTTTTTGGTCTTCTTTTTGATTCGATTTCAATGAGTTTTGGAAATACCGAGAAAAAATATCCGCGAATGTGTTCAGGGCTTCCTGGAATTGTACAATCTTCAATGGTTCGATCTTGTAAAATAAGTACACCGTTTTTCTTTAATATACGAGAAGCTTCACGTAAAAATGTAGGAATGTCTTGTAAATGATGAATAACTGCGCGCGAAATAACTATGTCGAATGTTTCATCAGGATATGGGATGCTATGTGCATCACCGTGAATGAATGAAATGTTTGGAAAGCCGCTACAATTTTCTTTTGCAGCTTGTAATATCTCTTTTGAAAAATCAAGTCCAACAACATTTTTGGCTCCCATAAGAGCAAGTTCTTTCGTGTAAATACCACCGCCGCAGCCTATGTCAATTATTTGTTTGTTTTGTATATCTGTAATGTTTTTTATCATTTCCTCCCAAGAAACATGGGCATTTCTAGTTGCATATGTGTACTTATTATTTGCATCATGAAAATTAATGGACATTGTAAAATCCTCCCTTCAGTGTATAGTATAGCTTATTTAATATGATCTCATGTTTTTGTTTCTTATATGAAGGTTATAAGGATTTCTTATTAGAAAAGAGGGATTGAGTTGAAAGTGAAGTATGTAATGGTTTTATGTGTGATTTTACTAGCATCGTGTGGTCAAGCAGAACAAAAGAAAGAAACGAAACAAGTAGAGGAGACGGTGAATGAAGTGGAAGAAACAATAGGGATAACTGTTATACAAAAAAAACATAAAGAGAAAAAGTTACAGGAGTCAGAAGTTAAGGCCGTAATAGATATTATAAATAATGCGGAAAAACAAGAAATAACAGGTAGCTTTGGTGAACCTGAATATGAAATACAAATTAGTAGAGATGGGAAAAAAGAAAAGTATTATGCATGGTTAAGAGGAGAAGATCGACGAGGGTGGCTGCAATATAAGAAGGCTATGTACATGTTGAACGAAAAAGATACGGAAAAACTTTTGTCTATATTTCCAAAGATTCCAGAACAAAAAGAAGACGAGATACAGGTTGATCCTTTAACAGAAGTAACGAAAAAAGATTTGCAGATTACAGCGTTTCATATTAAAGCAGGGGATCAAAAAATGAATTATAAGGTACGTTATACGATTTCGCAATCACTTTACAACAAGTTAGCACAGGAACAAGAATATTATTTGCAATTGATTTTCCCGGAAAAGGTTCAAAAATTAATTGGAGCAAAAGAGAGTGAAATGATTTCAGGTGAAAAAGTAAAGGAGGGGTATAAACAGTATGAATTGAATGTTACTGTTCCGATAAAAGATGCTTCATTATCACAATTAAAAGCATTAGAAACATATTATGAAAATTATGATTTGAAAATATTAAATAATAAAAAAGAAAAAATAGGCGTTTTTCAAAATATCATTCAAATTGTTAAAGAGTATGGTGAAAAAATGGATTTACAAAGATAAAGTGAATAGGAAAGTCTATATGGACTTTCCTAGGAAATGATAATAGAGAGGGGAGAGAATCCCCTCTCTATTACTTTGCTTTTGCAGATGGCTCATTTATGGATTTTCGTGTAATAAGAAATGAAATCATAAGAGCGGATAGAATCATAAGAGCGATGAATAAGTGATTTGGCAACCAATCTAATAATAATAGGTAGCTAACGGTATAAAAAATAAGAGTTGAGGCTAAGAAAGAGAGAGCACCTATAATGAGAGATTGTAATTTCATTTGTATCTACCTCCTTTCATTTGTATTTTTGTCTAAAAATGGATGATATAAACATTATTTCTAAGAAAAGAAAAAAATGTGTCATAATAGAGAATAGAATAAACTGAAATGGGTGCATATAGCTCATTTCAATAAGATAAAGGAGAGGGACATGAGAAATAATAAAAAAGGATTATGGGGAATTATTGTTGCAATAGGGTTATTTTTACTATCTAAGCTAAAGTGGGTATTCGCAATCTTTAAATTAGCAAAGTTTTCAACTGTATTTAGTATGTTTCTATCACTTGGTGCATACGCAGTTATATATGGTTGGAAATTTGGAGTAGCACTTGTTTATTTGTTATTTGTTCATGAAATGGGTCATTTATGGGCGGCAAGAAGAAAAGGGATACCTACATCACCGGCAATCTTCATTCCATTTATGGGGGCTCTTATTGGAATGAAAGAGATGCCGAAAAACGCAAAAGATGAAGCGTATATTGCTTATATGGGGCCTCTTTTCGGATTACTTTCATTTTTACCGGCTATTCCACTTTATATGATCACGAAAGAGCCGTTTTGGGCACTTGTTATTTTGCTTGGAAGTATGATTAATTTCTTTAATTTAATTCCCGTTTCACCGCTAGATGGTGGCCGGATTATTTCAGTTGTAAGTACGAAAATTTGGGGAGCAGGGCTTGTTTTATTGCTAGGCTATTCAATTTACTTTAAAAGTATTTTGGGAGGATTTATTTTCATTATCGGCTGTATGGAACTATATAGAGTAATAAAGAGAGATGAGCCGATTAAAGAATTAGGTTATAGAATTGATGGAATGAAAGAATATGTTGCTAAGCTTGAAGAGGAACTAAAAGAAACTGGTGCTGTGCATCGGACTATATACATGATGCATCATGAGATGAATGTATTAAGACAAAGAGAGCATGCAAAAGAATTAAAAACAGGGGAACTTCAAAGAATGGAAGTGTTAGAGCATCTTTTGCCGAAGTTTGAGCCGCTAGACTATGTTCCATATGAGGATGAAAAAGACGAGTATACAATTTACATCAGGGAGGCATTTGAAGTAGCGGAAAGACGATTAAATGAATGGGAAAAAGAAAAAGTACAAAAAGAAAACTATTATAAAGTTGATGCGAAAACGAAATGGACAGTATTCGCTTGTTATATCGGATTAATAGCTATACTTGGTTATACAGCTTATGAAGGTTATATTGTTTTACAGGAGCATTTGCCAAGGCGAAATGTGTAGAAAAATAGTGTCGAAATGATAGGAAGAATTTAAACAGGAATTGTATTTCTACGAGCGAATGATAGAAGTGAAACACTCTATTGTAATATTCATAGTAGAAAAGGAGTTCTGTATATGAGGAAATTGCTAAGTGTGTTCAGCATTATAATCGTGATGATCATTGCGAGTTATAGTCTTATGAAAGTGCTATTACATTATGCGAATAAGCCCGCTGGGGTAAATACAATAGCTCAAATAGAAGCGGTACAAGAAGAGACAAAAGTGCTTGATTTTATTCGTACGACACATGAAAGTTATAATAATTTCTTAAATTATGGTAAGGCAGAGAATTATACAGACGGGGACTGGAACCATTTAAAGAAATGGTTTCAAGAACAAGAATCATCTTTAAAAAACATACATACAGAAATAAAAAATGAAAAGATCAAACGTGATGTAAATAGAAGTTATGAAATTGTAAAAAAAGGTGTGGAGCTTCAAAATATTGAGTATGTAGTTTATGCCCATCGTGTATACCATGACTTAGATATTATCGTAAATAAATATAGAGGCGAAACGAACATCTGGGGGTATACAGAATTTGGAGATGGGAAAGATATAAGGGTAATTGAACAAGCAATACAGTCCAAATAATAAGCTAGCTAGCATTCTAGTTGGCTTATTTTCTTTTTGTAAGTGCAATGTTCATATATTTTTCACAAAAACACCGTGTTAATAGTGATTAAAATCACAATGTGTATAATACAATTCAGTTAAACTAAAAACAGTTAAGGAAATAGAGGAGTGGGATACAATGTTAAGTGCAAAAACAATTGAAATCGTAAAATCAACAGTACCATTATTACAAGAAAAAGGCGTTGAAATTACAACGAGATTTTATCAAATTTTATTTGAGGAACATCCGGAGTTATTGAATATTTTCAACCACACGAATCAGAAAAAGGGAAGACAACAACAAGCGTTAGCAAATGCTGTTTATGCAGCTGCGATGTACATTGATAATTTAGAAGCAATTATTCCAGTTGTAAAACAAATTGGTCATAAGCATAGAAGTTTAGGTATTAAAGCGGAACATTATCCGATTGTGGGTACATGTTTACTACGAGCGATTAAAGAGGTCGCAGGTGCACCTGATGAAATTTTAAATGCATGGGGAGAAGCGTATGGAGTCATTGCTGATGCATTCATTAGCATTGAAGCAGAGATGTATGAAGAGGCTGCACATAAAGAAGGTGGATGGAAAGATTTCCGAAACTTTGTAGTTGTTAAAAAAGTGAAAGAAAGTGACGTTATTACATCATTTTATTTAAAACCTGAAGATGGCGGGAAAGTTTCTTCATTCATCCCAGGACAATATGTAACAATTCAAATAAATATTGAAGGTGAAACATATACACATAATCGTCAATATAGCTTATCTGATGCTCCTGGAAAAGAATATTATCGTATTAGTGTAAAAAAAGAAGAAGGTGTAGATACACCAGGTGGTAAAGTATCTAATTACTTACATGATCATGTAGGGGAAGGAGATATTCTGCCAGTAAGTGCACCAGCGGGAGATTTCGTATTAAATATGGATTCAACATTACCAGTTGTACTAATTAGTGGTGGAGTAGGTATTACACCGATGATGAGTATGTTAAATACGTTAATTGAACAAGACTCAAAACGTAATGTATATTTTGTTCATGCAGCGATAAATAGTACTACACATGCGATGAAAGAACACGTTAAGGCAGTAGACAATGAATACGAACAAGTTAAAGCATACACTTGCTATTCTGCGCCGACTGAAAAAGATTTGGAAATAAAAAACTTTGATAAAGAAGGATTCATTGAAGGTGAATGGTTACAAACTATTATTCCGACAACTGAAGCAGAATTTTATTTCTGTGGTCCAGTGCCATTTATGAAGCATATAAATACTGCACTAATTGATTTAGGTGTGAAACAAGAGCATATTCATTATGAATTTTTTGGTCCAGCAGCAAGCTTACAATAGGGTGAGTTTGAATAAGCAAAAAACGAGGTATTATTTTACCTCGTTTTTTATTTGTTCTCTTAACAGCCGATTTACTGTTTCACGGCGTATACCTATCAGTTGACCAATTTCAGTTTGCGTTAATATTTCATATATAGGAATGTCACCTAAATATAGTGTGAACCACTCTTGTAAACGATGAAGACGTTCTTTCGGAGAGACGGTTGACAATTGGTCAATCCGCTGTTGCATCATTCTTAGTTTCGATTGTAATTGCATAGCGATGTCGGCATATGATTTAGGGTTTGCTTGAAGTCTATCGTACCATTCGCTACTAGTAATCGGTTCAACTTCTGTTTTTATTAAAGCAATAGCAGTACCGTGATATTCCTTCGGCGAAATTAAAGAATGGTGAGGTATCGTTTCACCTGGAACGATAATGTTGAATAGAAATGGTGTTCCGTCTTCTTCTAGTCGAACCACTTTTAATAAACCTGTTTTTATAAAATATAAAGGACCGTCCTCGCCTTGACGGAATAGTACATCTCCTTTGTGTAGAATCAATATTAGCCCCCCATTTAAACAGTTCTAGTTCTTCTATTTTAGCGTATATGTATAAAGACAATATGCTATTTAAACAGCAATTTCATTGACGAAATGTATGCTATTACAGTAGTATACTATTTAGTGTGTAATAGTACTAGCAATGAATACGCTGTAGGGGGTTTAGTATATTGTTAGATGCGATGAAGATGACGGATATGAGAATACCGGCGAATGCTATCATTCATGTAGAAGAGATGAAAGGTGGAGTCGTTCTATCCGTTGAAATAGACGGCCAAATTATTTATACGATGGCCTATGATGAAGAAACAGATAGTTATGCTGAATTATATGATCGAAACGATAAGAGGGCGTGCCAAGTACATGAAGACTTTATGGGATGGTCACTTCTTCACTAAAAAGATGTCAATATGACATCTTTTTTTATTGAATCGATAGATTATACAAGGAAATGAAATAAAAGGATAAAATTTGTAATAAATGATTTTGCATTGTTAGCACTTTGTAACTGCATGCGAACTGTTTTTTCGCTATCATAAAGATAACAGTCGCAGCTATAGGAGTGATCAACTTGAAGAAGGTACATATTTCAAATTTTATGCTATTAAGTGTTTGTTTAGTTTTATTTGTTCTCCTAGGAGCTTTTTTATATTCATGTGTATAAAAAAACGCATTCTAGAAAGAACGCGTTATAAAAGTGAAGTAATGATTAATCTAGTTCCAAGAATTATTAATGTGATACGTAATAAATTAATTACGGCATTACCGCTTAATTTTGTATTAATATAAGCCCCGATTTTTCCGCCAATCCATGCACCAGGAATAAGAATTAATGCATAAGTCCAGCTAACATTTCCAAGAGAGATGTGAGTTGCAGAACTTACAATTGCTGATAAAAATACGATAAACATCGAAGTTGCCACAGCAATGTGTGCTGGGAATGCAAAAAGAAGCATCATCGCTGGAACGAGTAAGGCACCGCCACCAATTCCAAATAATCCAGATATAAACCCAACTATAAAGGCGATAAAGATAGCAAGAAACGGTGGGAATTGATAGTGTACAGTATTTCCTTTGTTATCTGTAAAAGACCGCTTAATGACAGACATATTTGATAAGGAAAGAGGTTTTAATTTGTCTCGTAGCATAAGAAGAATGGAGACTAAAATAAGGAAAATCCCAAAATATAAAGAAAATGTATCTTGGTTTAAAAATTTATTTGCCCATGATCCGATAATACCACCAGGGCCACTCCCGATAAATAAAATAAGTCCACTTTTATAATCCACCCGTTTATGCTTCATATACGTAAGGGTGGAAGCCAGTCCTGTAAAAACGACTGTTACCATAGAAGTTCCTACTGCGAGTTGTGGTGATAAACTGTGTAATCCAATTAATAACGGAACGATAATAATTCCGCCCCCAAGCCCAACTAGGCTCCCGACGGTCCCGGCGATTAATCCGATGAAAAGTAACATGATGTATTCCAAAATTGCCAACTCCTCTATATAACTTGTCCATCAATTATTATACACGCTTTTTAATAAGAAATAGGCTTGTTCACAAAAAAGTCGTCTTCCTAGAAAAATAAGGAAGACGACTTTTGATTAAAAGATTAAGTGTAATAAGTAGTAAAATAACGCAGCTAATGAAGCTGAAATAGGAAGTGTAATAACCCAAGTAATTAACATGCGTTTTGCAGTTCCCCATTTTACACCTTTCACACGATGAGAAGCACCAACCCCTAAAATAGAAGAAGAGATAACGTGCGTTGTACTAACTGGCAAGTGAATGAATGTTGCACCGAAAATAACAAGTGATGATGATAAATCAGCAGCTACACCATTTACAGGACGAATTTTCATAATTTGTCCACCGACAGTTTTAATAATTTTCCATCCACCGACAGAAGTACCAAGACCCATTGCAATTGCACAAGATAATTGTACCCAGAACGGGATGTCGCTAGAAGTATGATAGTTATTGGCCATAAGAGCCATCGTAATGATTCCCATTGCTTTTTGTGCATCATTTGTACCATGTGTATAAGCTTGTAATGCAGCAGTGAAAATCTGGAATATACGGAAGTTTTTATTCGTTTTCGTTAAGTTAAAGTTTTTAAAGACCACTTTAAAAATACTGTATACGATATAACCAATAACAAAAGCGATAATCGGTGAAATGATTAAAGCTTCAAGAATTTTAATGAATCCTTTAAGGTTTAATGAACTAATACCAGCAGCAGCAATAGCTGCACCTGCGATTGAGCCAATAATTGCATGCGAAGAACTACTTGGGATACCGTAGTACCAAGTAATTAAGTTCCAAGCTATCGCCGCAAGTAAAGCAGCTAAAATTACAAGAGAACCATTTTGTAAAGCAAATGGGTCAACGATATCTTTTGTAATCGTTTTTGCTACACCTGTAAATGTCATTGCACCTAAAAAGTTCATAATAGCTGCCATAATAATTGCATGTCTAGGCTTTAGAGCTTTCGTTGAAACAGCCGTTGCAATAGCGTTTGCTGTATCGTGAAATCCATTGATAAAGTCAAAAGCTAAAGCGCAAATGACTACTAAAACGGTCAGTATCAAGAGTGTATCCATGATCAAACTCCTTACGCGTTCTTCATAATAATTGTTTCTAATACGTTTGCAACGCTTTGGCAGCTATCAGCTACTTCTTCAAGCTCTTCGTAAATCTCTTTGTATTGAATAATCTTAATCGGATCTTTTTCACGAGAGAATAAGTGTTTAATCGCATGACGACGAATATCATCGCATTGTGATTCGTAATCCTTAATCTTAATCGCGTTCGTACGAATGTCGACCAACTTCTTTTTAGACAGTAGTTCAACAGAGTTTGCAATTTCAATTGCACATTGATTAATTGCTTCTACGAATTTAATCATGTATTCATCAGCTTCTGTAATAGAATACATTTCGAACAGACCAGCACCGTGATCTAATCCGTCTAATACATCATCCATACTCATTGCAAGTTGTAGGATGTCCTCACGTTCAATAGGAGTAATAAACGCTTTGTTTAGCTCCATAATGATTTCGTGAATAAATGAGTCACCTTTTGACTCATATTCTTTCATGCGCATAGAAAACTCTTTTAAATCGCTAGCATTTTTAATTTTATACTCCACGAAAAATTGCGCGCCTTCTTTTAAATTTTCAGAAACATTCATTAACATTTCAGAAAATTTATCTTTTTTTGATTTAAAGACCATTATTAGTTACCCCCACAAAAGTAATATATGTAAAATATATTGGCTAGTCAATTCTAACAAAAAACTGTCGTTTTTTAAAACATTTTATCGAAAAGTTTACAAAAACTTAACATAACTCTCATTGTTGTATTAATAATATTAATAATCGATATTGAATATCTTACTTGTAGAATGTCCTTTTCTTGCAAAAAGTATGAATGTGAAAGAAAAGCTTTACACTATAGGAAGGACTACGTTATTATATTAAATTTAAAAGGAGGTATATTCTTCCTTTTGAAAAGAAGAGTGTAAACAAACGAAGGAAGTGAACGAATGAAATTGAAGAACACTCACTTTAAAAAAACGCTTGAGTGGTTCAATAAGAGGAAGAAACTACGCAATTCATTAATCGTATTGGGCAGTTTACTCGTTACTCTATTTATTGCTATAAATATAATAATTTCCATTCAAGACATATCTGAATTAAAACAAGCTGTTCCGCAACCGACTTTAATTTATGATGCAAACAATGAAGTTGCGACTAAATTGGCTTCTTCTAAAACAGAAGGCGTAAAAAGGAAAGATATTCCTAACATTATGGTTCAGGCAATTGTTGCAGTAGAAGATAAGGAGTTTTTTAACCATCACGGTATTTACTATAGTGGAATTATAAGTGCGGTTTTTAAAAATATTACAGCAGGAGAAGTTGTAGCAGGGGGAAGTACAATTACACAACAACTTGCGAAAAATGTATTTTTGACACAAGACCGCACGTTCTCACGTAAAATAAAAGAATATTTTCTAACTAAAAAAATAGAACGTACTTATACAAAAGATGAAATTATTGAAATGTATATGAATCAAATTTATTTTGGTGAAGGGGCTTGGGGTATAAAAAGAGCAGCTAAATCTTATTTTGATAAAGATGTAAAAGATTTATCAATTTCAGAAGCTGCAACGATTGCGGGCTTGATTAAAGCGCCGTCTGCGTATTCGCCTTATAAAAACTTTAATAAATCAATTGAACGACGTAATGTCGTATTAAGTTTAATGAAAGAGCAAGGGTATATTTCTGAAGAACAGTACAATAAAGAAAAAGAGTCCGGTCTTGTATTAAAACGTGGTGTTGATGATAAATACAAAGGTAAATATTCTCAATATGTAGACTATATTGTTAGAGAAGCAATGGACAAGTACGAATTAACACAAAATGAGATTTTAGCAGGTGGTTATCGTATTTATACAGAGCTTGATTCGAAAAAACAACAGGCTGTAGAAGATGTTGTGAATAATGATAACTATTTTAAAGATAGTGGTTCAGATCAGCTCATGCAAACAGGAGTGGTCCTTGTGAATCCAAAAACTGGTGGTGTTCCAGCTTTAGTTGGAGGCAGAGGGCCGTATCAGTTTTTACAATTTAACCATGCTACTCAATTAAAAAGGCAACCAGGTTCAACGTTAAAGCCTCTTGCTGTATATGTACCAGCGTTAGAACAAGGGTATGAAGTATACGATATATTAAAAGATGAACCATTTAGTATTAAAGAATACGAACCGAAAAATAGTGATCTTACCTTCCATGGTAATGTGACAATGTATGAAGCGGTGGCAAAGTCGTATAATGTTTCAGCAGTTTGGCTGTTAGAACAAATAGGATTAGATAAAGGATTGAAATCTTTAGAGAGATTTGGTATTCCAATAGTGCCAGAAGATCGTACGTATCCGATTGCTTTAGGCGGAATGCATGTAGGTACATCTCCATTTGTAATGGCCCAAGCATATAGTACATTTGCAAATGATGGTGTTCAAGTGGAGGCTCATGCAATTAGAGAAATTCAAAACGCTGAAGGTGAAACGATTGGGAAATGGTATAAGAAAGAGACGCGGGTGACGAGTGAAAAAATTGCTCAAAAGATGACATATTTATTAAAAGGTGTTGTCGAAAAGGGAACAGGTGAAAAAGCGAAAGTTAATAATGTTGATACGGCGGGTAAGACAGGTACTACTCAAATTGTAAATGGTCCAAGCAATGGTGCAAAGGATTCATGGTTTGTTGGATATACGCCAGATTTAGTAGGTGCGATTTGGGTAGGATATGATAAAACAGATAGCGAGCATTATGTTCCAGGAGGGAGTCAAATTACGACGACGATGTTCCGGGATATCATGAAAAAAGCAAATGCAAATCCAGCTCAAAAAGCATTCCAGTTATCACTAATACCAGAGGCTGACTACAAAAAACAATTGCAAACAATCGAAGAGGAAAAACGAAGAAAAGAAGAAGAGAAGAGAAGGAAAGAACAGGAACAACAAAGAAAACAAGAGCAGCAAGAGTGGTTTGATAAAGTGAAAGAGTGGATTCCATCACTTTGGTAAAAGAAGAAAGAGGCGAATAACGAAATCCGCCTCTTTTTCGTATGAAAAATAAAGTGAAACTTCAATCATTAAGGGATGTTTATTCACCGCTAATGATTAGCCCATACCAATTGGGAAATGATATTACTCGTTTAGTATAATGTTCGTACTGCCAGAGGATTGAGAATCATATGTGATAATGATTTTGCCTTTACTAATAGGTTCGTAAGGTAATTCTTCTTCATAACTACCATTATTTTCATTATGGATAGAAAGCGTGATTTCATCAATTTCTTTATTTATATACTGATCTTTAATCGTTTCAGCAATTTGAAGTAGCGTTTCGTAACTAGAAGCTTTCGTAATAAGCATTCCTTTTATAACCTTTTTTTCATTATTTGCTGCATTGGAATAAGGGATGTTACTTTGTTTTGTATACAAAAGCTTGTATGGAACTGTTTTTCTCTCTGCTTTTGATATAGTGGAATATTTTAGAGTTAAAAAAAATCCTACACATAAAATAATGCATACCATAAAAGCAACCCAGATGCGTATCAGTGACATAACTCTCATTTTCATCCCTCTTTCATATCTTTGACTTCACTATTTATCATACAAAATGAGGATTAAGATAGAGTAAATTTGAGGTAAAGAAACGTAAAGAAGGAGCACTTATCCTCCCAAATAAGTGCCCCGTTCTATATAAAAAGAGAAATTTAATTTACAGTCAAATGATGCATATTATTATAAATACGCTTATTTAGTGAAATTAGTAAATTCGGAAAACAGATAGTGTTGCTGTTGTATCACCTGTGTTAGGAATAGAAATAGTATTTGCTGTAGGTTGTACAGCGATTGTTGTACCAGTTTGTAAAGTAACGATTGTAGAGAAAGAAACAGCACTACTGATAACGTTAGTTGAAAAATTACGAGTAGGTGGTTGACCATTGAAGGAAATACCGAACCCAAACGGTGAAGAGCCTGGGAAAGTTGTAGACGCTGAGAAATTAATATCATATACGCCTGTTTCTAAAACTGTTAAAGTGTCTGAAGTGTCATTAAAAGTGATAGTATTTATTTCAAAAACTTGATTAAATTGGATGTTTGTTCCAGGAGATATAGTTTGTGCGTTGGAGTTTCCGATGGACGCGATAGTTACAGGAATTGGAGTACCCGCTGGACTGTCGCACCAGTAGCACCTTGAGCGCCCGCCGGTCCTTGGACACCAGTTAAGCCCCTTGAGTCCTACTATCACCTCCTCCAAGGCAATCTGATCCGTATTGAACTAGGAATAGTTTGGATCTCTGTTATGAGTTTAACTAATTTGTCGATAGTACAACAATCTACTTTAAATAACTTAGCAAGCTTTGTAGCTCAACGTACAATGCTCCGCATGAGAAAGGTGTTGTTCTTAAAATAGTTAATAGATTAGTGATAATAGAATTTCCGATTTGTTTTTGTGCCGGAGATAAATCTAAGCAATTGAGGAACTTTTGTAGATTATTTAGGGCATCAATTAGATTATCTATATTATTTTGAGAAGGGGTTTGAAAGACAGCTTGAATAGCTTGACCAAGTGCTTGAAGAAGTCTAACAAACTCTTTCAGTTCGGACTTAGAGATATTAATATGACTGCAAGCTCTTACTTCGCAACAATCATTACCATAAAATACTTTTCCTTTATTTATATTGTTTATCTTTTCATTCCTTTCTTTCATAGAATCAATAGTCGTTACTATATATTAAGATGAGATTTATACTAAATTCGTGATGGACAAACTACTATTTCTAAAAAAATAAGAAGTTTGCCTACCAAGCAAAAACAATTAAGTTATGGAGAAAGATTTATAGAAATTAAAGAAGATTAGTTCAACATAAAAAAGCATGTCAATTGTTGAGAGTATCTAACAATTGGCATGCGGTTTGTGGAGGAATACCTCATTTGTATTCATTCATTCTTTCATGGTTTGTTTTAGATAAAGTTGGAATAGAAATAGTGAAAGTTGTACCAGCTT
The DNA here is from genome assembly GCF_038050415.1 of Bacillus sp. FSL M7-1020. Taxonomy (NCBI): domain Bacteria; kingdom Bacillati; phylum Bacillota; class Bacilli; order Caryophanales; family Bacillaceae; genus Bacillus; species Bacillus sp. FSL M7-1020. The sequence continues at coordinate 1,229,965 of NZ_JBBOTW010000001.1, forward strand.
GATTACTAGTCATTTTTAATGTGCCGTTATGATTTTGAATAATTTTCTTTGTTACTGATAGGCCCAGTCCTGTTCCTGAATCTTTTGTTGAGAAGAATGGATCAAAGATATATTCTTGAATAGCTGGAGGAATACCAGTTCCATTATCTGTGAAAGTAATCCGAACGAAGTTATCTAGGCGATAACTAGTGATTTGAATAGAAAGAGGTTTTTCACCTTGAGCATCAACGGCGTTTTGAAATAGGTTTAAAAACACTTGAACAAGTTCATGGCGATCAATATGGACTAAAATATCATCTAATTCATTAGAAAAATTATAATCAATTGAAATGTTATGCAAAAAGACCTCACTTGCTAGTAGCTGTTGAATATATTCACGTAAAAATATATTGATGGGAAACGGTTCTCTTTTAAATTCGCGTGTTTTCGATATAGATAAAAATTTTGTAATAATACTATTTGCACGATCTAATTCAGGAATAAGTAAGTGTTTAAATAATTCTTTATTGGATGGAGATACACTCTCTTGTAAAAACTGTAAGTATCCCCGTACTGTTGTAAGTGGGTTGCGTACTTCATGTGCAATCCCGGCGGCAATTCGTCCTGCTAATGAAAATTTCTCTGCATCACGTTCTGTGTTTAAATAATGAAAAACGCTAATAACTCTAAAAATCTCTCCATTATAATCGCGAATAATTCGATTATTAATAATGCCATAGTTTTTGTCTAAAACCTCTTCATTATATATTTCGGTTCCTGTTTTTAAGGTTTCAATAGTTTTAATTTTTTCTTCAGGTAAGTTAAGTAATTGTTGAATTGGCTTTCCAATTATTTCGTTTCGTATTACAACAAAATCATCTGCAGCAGCTTGATTACATAATGTAATATTCCCCTTATTATCAATAAAGGTTACATGATGTGAAAAAGCATCAAAAATATGAACAAAGTGTTTTTCAAGTTGTTCAAATAAAAATAATGAATCGCAAGTAAGTTGAAAATCAGCTTCTTTATTCTCTTTTCGTATGTTTTGAATGGAATGATTTGTTCTTGTTTTCTTTATTTGCAAACCAATATGTGGATTTTTATATGTGAAATGATGCGGCAATTGATTCACAAGTTCTTCATAAAAACGTACTTTATTTTCTAGTTCTTCTATTCGTTTTTCATGAGATAAAATATCATCGGTTGGAAGCATAAATAAATAACCCCTCAATTTAAAAATTCTTCCATTTAGTATATCATATTTTTATACGGATACTCTTAAAGAAAGAGTTACTTAATGAATTTGATTGTCCAAGATGATTGGGAAATCAGTAGAATGAATATAAGATGAAAACTGAAAGGGAGGAATATGATTGTTTTTCATTGGAGTGACAGGGTGGGGAGATCATGATTCTTTATATATAGATCCCTATGAAAATAAAAATAAATTACGAACATACAGTGAACATTTTCCTATTGTCGAAGTGGATAGTTCATTTTATGCGATGCAACCGGCACGAAATTATACGAAATGGGCGATGGAAACACCGACAGACTTTTCTTTTGTCGTAAAAGCGTATCAAGGAATGACAGGGCATATGAAAGGAGAAACTCCTTTTTCTACGTTTGATGAGATGTTTGATGTGTATAAACAATCGATTCTTCCTTTAATAGAAGCGAATAAATTAAAAATAATTTTATTTCAATATCCACCATGGTTTGATTGCAAAAAGAAAAATGTAGATTTCCTTCGATATACGAAAGAGAAAATGGAAGGTTTACCGTGTGCGATAGAGTTTCGAAATCAAACATGGTTTTATCCAGAAATGAGAGATAAAACGCTACAATTTTTAGAGAAAGAAAAATGGATTCATACAATTTGTGATGAACCGCAAGCGGGAATTGGTTCGGTTCCACTCGTATTAGAGGCGACGGATTCGGATATAACATTAATCCGCTTTCATGGTCGAAACGTTCATGGCTGGCTGGATAAAGGGGAAAATTGGAGGGCGGTTCGCTGTTTATATCGCTACAACAATAAAGAATTGGAAGAATGGGTAGAACGACTAGAGCAACTAAAAAAGAAGACAAAGGACATATACGTATTATTTAATAATAATTCGGGCGGGGATGCAGCGGATAATGCGAAACAACTTATGAAAATGATGAACATTACATATGGTGAGCCAAAGCCTGAGCAATTAAATTTATTTGAACGATGATAAAACAAGAAAGGCACTGTACAAACAGGGGGAATGTACAGTGCCTTTCTATATGAAAAAGAGGGGTAACAATGTTACTGAGCGTTTGGTTGATTCATCAATTGTTGGCTTCATAATAAATGATAATGGTTATCATTATCATTGTCAATGATTTTTCGGAAAATAAGTAAAATTTTTTTGTATTTTAAATAGCAATAAAAAAAGAACAGCATTAATGCTGTTCTTTTCCGTTAATAAATTGTTGTAAATCAAAAGGAGTTATCGCTTGGATAAATTCTTTTGAGATAAGTGTTTGAACGAGAGTGCTCTCAGAAATGCTAGCACCTGTTTTCTTTTCATAAGCTTGTTTTAATAAATCGAGTTTTTCAGCCGTTTCTTGCGGTAATTCAATTGTAAGTGTGTTCATAATTTCTCCCCCTTATTATTAGAGTACCACTACAATATAAGAGAGACAAGAAAAGAAAAGAGAATATGAAACATAAAAAAGGTTACCATTTTTTAAATGGTAACCTTTTTTATGTATAAGAGGTATTAAGCGATACCGATATACTTTAAAGTTTTTGATGGAGTACTATGATCAAAGAAGTGTTGTAAAAATGCAATGTCAACACCTGATTTGTATGCACAATAGCCCCAAGTTTTTCGAAGTGTATGTGAGCTAATCCCTTCTAATCCAACTTCTTTTGCAGCTTTGTTTAAAATGTACCATGCATGTTGTCTCGTAATAGATTTTGTTCCTTTTTGAGACTTTAATAATGGCTCATTGCGTTTCCAAGTTTTACGTTCTTTCATGTAGTCTTCGATTGCGTGCTGTAAGTCTTCATTTACAGCAAACCATTTATGTTTCTTTACTTTTTCATTGTAAAATAAAATGGAATGGCGAACATTTTCGTTTTCATCGATGACATCGCTAACTTTTAATTGTAAGATTTCGCTTACTTTTAAGCCAGAATTTACGGCTAATACGAATAATAAGCCATCACGTTTCGAAGATTGTAAAAGTATATTTTTGATAGTTTCTAATTGTTTTTCACTTTGAATAGGTTGTCCTGCTTGTTTCATTTCACGCACTCTCCTCTTTTATATGTGTAAAGGAAAGGATTAACTTGTTTCTTACTATAAAGGGAGAGTGTGAATTTCATGTGAACTCCTAGTGAAATTAAGACAAATTATTTGACTTCTTTTACATTTGGTAAATTAAAATAGAATACAACGCTATTATTCGTATTATATACACCGTACTTGGCATGATGGAGATCTAAAATGTTTTTTACAATAGATAACCCGAGACCGGTACCACCAGTATGACGACTGCGTGATGCATCTAAACGATAGAAGCGATCCCAAATTTTTTCAAGACTTTCTTCTGGGATAGGATTTCCTGTATTCTCGATTTCGACTTTTACTGTATCTTCGGTTTCTATAACAGAGACTTGTATTCTTTCTCCATCGGGCGTATAGCGAATTGCATTGCTAAGTAAGTTCACAACTACTTGCTCAATACGACTACGATTCGCTTTAACAAATATAGAAGTGTCTGCATCGACGTCCACTTGTAACTGCTTTTCCTCCATGCTAAATAATAACTTTGTATGGACTTGCTGAATTAATTCACCGATTGAGAATGTTGTCATTTCTAGTTTGTACGTACCCGATTCTAGTTTTGCTAATTCTAACATTTCAACAATAAGTCTGTTCATATTTTCTGTTTCTTCTAAAATAACATCTGTATAATACGTTGTATCTTTACTAACACCATCTTGAATCCCTTCTGCGAAACTTCTAATTACACTAAGTGGTGTTTTTAATTCGTGGGATACACCAGAAATGAATTCTTTCCTCGTCTTCTCTAATTGACGTTCACGTTCAATATCTTGTTGTAATTTTGTATTGGCAACATTTAATCGATCAATTCTGTCTTTTAAGTTTACAGATAATGTATTGATACTGCCGGAAAGCCCGCCAATTTCATCGTCTGCTGTAACAGGTAGTTTCTCGCTAAAATCAAAATTAGCCATTTTCTTTGTAACGCGATTAATCTTAATTAATGGTTTCACAATAATTTTTGAATAGTAGAAGGATAATAAAATAATCACGAGAAACACAATGATTAAGGCATAGACATAATAATCTTTTAAAACGAGCATCGCTTCATTAACAGGTTGCAAAGATACTATCGCAAAGGCGTACTCTGTAACCATATTGTTTTCCATAATAGGTTTTACAAAGATGCGGCTTTGTAAATTTTCTTCAACGCCTAATGGGTATATAGTTAATTTATTTGAATCAGAAGTACCCTGCCTAATTGTGTATGTAAAATATTGAACGGCTCGTAATGTTTCAATGTCATTTGCAAGCCGAACCTCAGCTTTGGATGGGAGCTGTAACTTAGATATAACACCAGTAAGACGGATATTAGTTGTAGTTTTGTATCGATTTGTAAGTCCATTTTTAGGAGGATTACTATTAATTGATTGGAAATCCGAATTGAAATGTTCGTTTCGCCATCGATTATAATGTGTTGACAATTCTATTGGTGTTATAATATTCCCCTGTAAGAACCCCAAGACGCTGATTGGTCCATCTTTTTTTAAACCTAAATTTTCGAATTTAATATATTCTTCGGGTGTTAAAAGATTATTAAGTGGAATGGAATACGTACTTTGAGTTTTAGAATCAATAACATCAATGTAGAAATTGTTTTCACTTTTAATAATGCCATTAGAATCTAAAAATTGCATTTCAGCATTTGTTTTATCATGAAATTCTTGTTTTAGTTTTCTAATTTCCTCATAACTTTTGCCGCTTTTTTCGTAATTATCTACGAATTTTTCAAAGGCAGTTTGAACGGTTTTTACTTTTTTATTAATATAAAATTTCTCTAAAAATAGAGACTGTCCTAGGAAAAAGAGGAGGAATATGATTGTAAATAATGTTGATGTTAATAAAAATAGTTTAAAGACGATACTTCTGTTTTTCACTGCTTCACCTCTTATGAGAAATACTGTAAATGATTTCACTTTATTATAACAAACGTGACAAGAAAGTAGAGGGAGAAATCTGTCTCTTTCTAAAGTAGTTTTTTATAAAAAGTCACATAAAAAGAACTCGACAGACGTATGACGAGTTCTTTAATGTATTATTGTTGAATTGCTGCATCTAAAGCGATTTCAATCATCTCGTTAAATGTAGTTTGACGTTCTTCAGATGTTGTTTCTTCACCAGTGAAGATGTGATCGCTTACTGTTAATACAGATAATGCATTTACACCATATTTCGCTGCTAATGTGTAAAGAGCAGTTGTTTCCATCTCTACTGCTAATACACCGTAATCTGCAAGTTTTTTAACCATGTCCATGCTTTCACGATAAAAAACATCTGCTGTTAAAACGTTACCAACACGAACGTGTAATCCTTTTTCAGTTCCTGCATCGTAAGCTTTCTTTAAAAGGTCAAAGTTTGCAGCTGGTGCAAAATCAAAACCTGGGAATGTTAAACGGTTCATATTCGAATCAGTACAAGCTGTCATTGCAATAATAACGTCACGTACTTTTACGTCCTTTTGAATTGCACCGCAAGTCCCAACACGAATTAAATTTTTAACTCCGTAGCTTTGGATTAGTTCGTTTACATAAATAGAAATAGAAGGAACACCCATACCTGTACCTTGAACAGATACACGTTTTCCTTTATAAGTTCCAGTGAAACCTAACATACCACGCACGTTATTATAGCAAGTAACGTCCTCAAGAAATGTTTCAGCGATATATTTTGCGCGTAATGGATCACCAGGTAATAGAATAGATTCAGCGATTTCGCCTTGTTTTGCTTCAATATGTACACTCATGAAAAGTCCTCCTTATAATGTATTGATAGAAATCAATATCATTTGCATTATACACTACGAATCCGTTCAATTAAAATCTTTTTAATTATTTGTAATATGTGCAAAAGAGGAGGATTTCATAAATCATAATCTAGAATATATATGAAAGAAGTTTTGTATAAACAGAGACAATAAAAACGGTAGGTGATTTTTTGAAAAATCTTGTCATTGGACTTGTAGCTTTGGTACTTATTGTGGCGGGAGGATTTTACATAAAAAAATATCAGGAAACCGTAGAGACGGTAGGAGATGTTCAAGAAGTAAAATGGGATGTATCAAATGGAAAAGGAAATGATAAAGTAGATATTTTGTTTCAATTACTAAATAAAAAGAATAATGAGGTTCGTGGTGTAAATGATCAAATTCGGGCAGTTATTGTAGATGAACAGTTAAAACATATACAACAGATTAAACCTACATTTGCAGGGAATGGATCATATAAGTTATCTTCCAAAATAGCGAAAGATGAAGCGTATACAATATTTTTATATGAAAACAAAAATAAGTCAGTAGAATCATTCGCGAAGACAGATTTTGGGAGAGAAAAAGAAGAAAAAAATAAGAAGAAGGTGAACCTGCCAGTCGATAGTGTACTTACAAAAAAAATTGGAGAGCATGAAGTTTCTCTTTTATTCGGTGCATTACATCCGAATGAGCCGGTGACGTTAACATTTCAGTTTCAAGCAAAAAAGGGTGAAAAATTGAAATTACATTCAGAGAGAGGAGAAGAGGAAACTCTTTATATCGTAGATGAAACGAGGGAAAACTTTTTATACGCTATGCCTGTTGATACGGATGAGCAATTACAGTATCGTATTACATTTCCTGCCCAAGGCACGTATAAACTGTGGGGAACTTTTTATATAAATGGTAAGAAATATGAGAAGGATTTTATCGTACAAGTTCAAAAAAGAAAAAACAGCTAAATTTTTAGCTGTTTTTTCTTTTTCCTATTAGTTTTGTTACAGAGAGCATCGTAATTGGTAAAGAATGATTCTTCCTAAATGCTAAATATTTACCGCTCCATGCTGGTTTGTATTTCTCTTTAAAATGTCGTAATCCGCTGAAACTATACGTATAACGAACGTTATTAAAGATTGCAGCAGCAACTCTTTCAGACCAAAATGATTGTGTTGATAACCCAACATTGGAAAGTGGCGCCATACCAATATTAAAGGAGTGATATTCATTTTCTTTTGCCCATTGGAATAAGTGGATGAAAATTGCGTCCATAATTCCACTAGGTGCATCTGGATAATAGCGCATTAAATCAACAGACAATGATCCGTTTTGATATACGGGCATAAAGGTTGTGAATGCGATAATCTTTCCATCCGCATCAGATAATGTAGCGATAGGAGCACGGCTAATATATTCACGATCGAAGTATCCGAGTGAAAAACCTTTCTCTTTTTTTCCACCGAGCCATGCATCAGAAACTTTCCGTAACTCTTCGAATAATTCGTCTGAGAATGGCGGCTGATGAATAGAGAATGTATAGCCTTCTCTTTCAAAACGATTGAAAGTCGCTCGCATACCAGCGCGTTTCTTTCCTGTTATTGTAAATGTATTTAAATCAACGACAGCTTCTTCACCAAGTTTAAAGAAGTTATAACCAAAATCATGATATAAACTCATCCATTTACTTTCGATTTGATAAAATACACAAATGTATCCGAATCGATCAGCTTCAGCTAAAAACTCTTGCAACACATTACGATAGGAGGAAGGGTTGCCAATTGGATCACCTAATACAACAAGACGTTTTCCAGTTATGGAGAAGAGAAGGAGCGCCTTCCCATCACTGCTAAAGAAGAATTGTTTATCTCCTAAATAACCTAAATGACTAAGTACATTTCCACCGTGTTCATCTAAGAAGTTTTGTAACCTTTTATCATTTGCTGGTTGCCCGGGAAATTCATTTCGATAACGATTGGCAATGAGTGAGCCAATTAGTAAAAAAGTAGGAACGAAAAAGGCAGCTGCTAATGCACTTCGTTTCACTTGGGTAATATTACGAACGACGAAATCAGGTTTAAAAGCTTCTTTTGCACCTGCAAATAAAATACCTAAGTTTTTATATAAATATAACGTTACAAGTAAGAATATAAAAACTTTTACGATATCAGAAAGTGAGACTTCCATTTTCTCGCGTACGAATCTTTTACGAAGCATATATAATACAGCGAGTACGATTAACAAAATAAATGTTTCTTCAATATCAATTCCTTTTAGCGTATTAAAGATAGCGGCTCCAATTAAAGAAATAATTGTCATATAATAAGAACGTTTTGTTCCGTAATATATTCCCCTTGAAAGGATTAGAAGGAGAATACCGAATGTTAGCGATAAGCTAAAAGAAAACTGAATCAGATGCTTTGGAGCTAAAATATGTAAGGCGTGTGCCCGGTTTATACTTGTTGGTAAAATAGTCGATAAAATAACCATTAAGCCAGCAAATACTGTTAAAGCAGCAGATGCCCATGAACCTAATTTCCCTAGAAAGTCACGCTGCAAAGTCCATATAACGCCAGTGGTTTCTAATGCAGGCGCAATAAAAGGTTTATCTTCAAACTTTTTAATGGCCACTCCTGTCATTTCGAAAGCCGCAAAAATGAGACCAAGGCAGAATGGTAAAATGTAATAGACGAGGCGATATAGTAACATAGCAGGCAGTAAAACACCTGTATCAATGCCGTATTGTCCTAGTCCAGTTAAGAAGACAAGGTCAAATGAACCAAGCCCACCAGGGACAAGACTAACGACGCCAGCTAAGGCAGCAATTACATATACACCTAAAAACTTTTGAAAGTCAACTTCAATTCCAAACAGTATTAAAATGACGTACATAACGATACCAGCAGATACCCATTCGACTAATGAAACTAATGAGTATAAAACAGTTGGATTTTTCTCTTCCTCTTCTTGTCCTTCGGTTTGCGTTGTTTTTCTATTTTTAAGTTTAGAAAAGCCGATGTATATAGGGACGAAAAGGGCAAAGAAGATAAGGACAGGCCATAACCACGGTTTTTCATGCAAAATAAATCTTGTGTCTAATATTCCGATAAGACCGAGGAATGAAAGTATGGCTAATCCGTTAATAAAGGCAGTCGTCATCCAGGCAATACTTTTAATAAGTTTTCCATTTTCTTTTATGTATGGACGATAAAGCATTGTTCGTACACCAGCTCCAACGAGGCCACCAAATCCAATAAAACCATTTAAAGTATTCGCAATCCATGAGATACGGAAAATCTTTTGGACAGGTATATCAGCTTTTAAGTAACGAAGCATAACATAATCATAAAAGAACATCGTTGATACAGCGAATGCACCAAGTGTAATTGCTAAAAAGACTCCTCCAGTTGGAATGTTTTTAATTGTATCAATCGCTTCTAAAAAAGAAATGCCCGCTAATTCTTTTTTTGCTTGAAAGAATACAACTGTTAATACAACAAATGGGAAGATAATTTTCCCGATTTGTAAGAAACGTTTCCATGAAAACGACATAAATACAACTCTCCTTGTATAAGAAAACTGAGACAATAATATTATTATGACAAACTTCAAGAAAAATAAAAAGGTAAATTCCTGTATAGGTAAGCTATTTTTTATATAGGTATATTTAAAAGAATATTTCGTTTATCAGAAAGTTAAGTTAAAATGGAGTGAAAGAAGGAAGAGAGGGGAAGTATATGATTATAATAGGTTATGCGGGGCATGAGTTAGAGAAAGCAAAACCTAATACATCAGAAGATTTTTTTAACAGATCTGAAGTGACATATATATTAAATGATAAAGAGAAAACTTTTTCAGTTTTATACGTTCGCTATTTTGAAGAAGTTATACAAGAAATTACTCCTTTTGAAGGAAATCCAGTGTGTAAAGTAGAAGAACAAGACATATATTTACGGGATATTGTAGCGATATGTTGTTTAGTGAAAGATAAGGAGCTCCGTGCGCAAAAACGTTTATATTTAAATAATATAGAAGAATTTCAACAATATTTTGATGAGAGAACAGTGTTGAAAGTACAAGAAATATTGGCTGAATTACATAAAAATAAAAGAATAGAAATAGCGTGAAATGGAAAGGGAGAGGGAAGAAATGTCTAATTTGATGGTTGAAAATCAAACAGAACAAGTTTCTATATTTTTAGAAGATGCGATTACTTTGATAACCAATTATGTAAATTATCATACGTTGCCTTTTTTATTAGAAGAGACACCAGCTGGGAACGAGCAATATTATAAAGGGTTATTAGCATCAATGAGACGTCTTCTCGTTTTTTGCGAAGAAGGACATGATGCATGTTTTGTTTTGCTGAATAGCCAGCCATTTCGAAAAACAGCAGCTGAAAAAATTTTATATAAGATATATCATCAAGTAATTGCAGAGTTTTTTTCCCCGAAGAGTGATCATTGGTATGAAAATAGTCGATCTGCATATACAGGAAAAAATTCTATCGTTTTTCAACAAACACCACCTTCATCTATAGAGAAAGTGATGAAGAATTTAGAAGGTAAATTTCAATTGATGCGTGAAGAACTAGAATATTATGAGACAGATTACCAAACGAAGATGTTACACAAATACTAATTAAGGAAAAGAAGCTAAGGAGACTTAGCTTCTTTTCCTTTTGTACAGTTATATAAGGGATTTTCATTGAATATATTTAAGTGGATAGCAATAAGGAGGTGTAACATGAGTCAGCAAGGTGTATTTACAGATTACTTTCATGAAGTAGAAAGTTGGTGTGAAAGTGTTCTTCACGTATTAGATAGCCGCGCAATGGAAGTGTATGATGTCCATATGCTTGCTTATAAAATTCAGACATTATTAGAGCGTATGAAAGAGCATGAGTACGAAACGGATGCGGAGTTTATGTATGAAATAAGCGATGATGTAGAACATATTCAACATCATCTGCAGGAAGTATTTATGCAAGAAGAGGAATATGAACTATATGAAAGAGGGGATAGTGAACGAGCTGTTCCAATTGGAGGGCATACACTCCCGCCATTACCTTATCCATATAACGCGTTAGAGCCGTATATTTCTAGAGAAATTATGATGTTACACCATGATAAACATCATCGTAGTTATGTAGAAGGGTTAAATAAAGCAGAGAAGATGATGGAGGAAGCGAGAAAAACCAATCAATTTGATTTAATTAAGCATTGGGAACGAGAAGCGGCTTTTCATGGATCAGGACATTATTTACACACGATATTTTGGAATAACATGAAAAAAGATGGTGGTGGAAGTCCAAGAGGGGCTTTTTCACAACAAATTGAACAAGATTTTGGGAGCTTTTTACGTTTTCAAAAACATTTTACGGAAGCAGCCTCTAAAGTAGAAGGTTCGGGCTGGGCGATTCTCGTTTGGGTCCCCCGATCCGGAAGGTTAGAAATTTTGCAGAGTACACTTCATCAATTGTTTACACAATGGGATACGATACCGCTCCTTGTACTAGATGTATGGGAACATGCGTATTATTTACAATACCAAAATCGAAAAGATGAATATATTAAAAACTGGTGGAATGTTGTGAATTGGCCTGATGTAGAAAAAAGATTTGAAACTGCGAAACAAATTGAATGGACACCATATTAGACGCAAATTCTTTGCGTCTTTTTTAATGGGAGCAGAAGGAAGATTTCGTTCATATTTTAAAAGGCCAAGCATACACTTGTACAAAAAGTGCCAAAAGGACGTGGGGGGAAATATGAGACGAATTTGTGTAATCATTACGCTTCTTATTATGTACGCAAGCGTTATGCCGATTCCTACATATGCAAAGATGAACAGTAATGTTAGCGCTCGAAATGCTGTATTAATGGAGCAAAGTTCTGGTCGTGTATTATACGGAAAAGCAGAACATGAGCCACAAAAAATTGCTAGTATAACAAAAATTATGACAGCCTTGTTAGCTGCTGAATCAGGAAAAATGAAAGAAATGGTATCAGTTAGTAATGAAGCAGTCAGGGTGGAAGGATCGGCGATTTATTTAAAACCTGGACAGAAAGTGAAGCTAGAGGATTTAGTATACGGACTTATGCTTAGATCAGGTAATGATGCAGCGCAAGTAATTGCTGAAAATGTAGGAGGGAGTATAGAGGGGTTCGTATATTTAATGAATGAAAAGGCGAAACAAATTGGAATGAAAGATACTCACTTCTCAAATCCTCATGGTTTGGATGGAGATGGCTCTCATTATTCTTCGGCTTATGATATGGCACTGTTAACGAAATATGCAATGGGGAACGAGACCTTTAAGAAAATTTTTGGCACAAAAACGTATAAATCAAATTCATGGGATTATCCGTGGAAAAATAAACATAAGCTTGTGACATCCTATTATGAATTTGCAACAGGTGGGAAAACAGGTTTTACGAAAAAAGCAGGACGAACGCTTGTTACAACGGCATCAAAAGATGGACTAGATTTAATTGTCGTAACTTTGAGTGCTTCTAGTGATTGGGATGATCATATGAATCTATTTGACAAAGGGTTTGAACGTTTTAAGCAAACAAAAGTTTTAGGACAAGGAGCGCTTGCTGAAATAAATGAAAAGAAATATGCCAATCATGTTTATACGAAAAATAGTTTTTCGGTACCGTTAACTGAAGAAGAAAAAAAGAACGTAGTATTAAAAGTTGAACTCGATAAAAGTGCAAAACTTACGGATGGAGTAAAGGTTGGGAAGACGGACATTTATGTTGGTAATGAAAAAGTCGGAGAACGGAATTTATTTTATAGTAAACGGAAGTTAGTAGCTGCAACGGGTATGTACTGGAACAATGTGAAAGAAATTTTTTCTTACATGATAGGTGTTGGGAACGATGGTTAATCTCGTCTGGGCAGCGATGGCGGTCATAGGGATTGTGTATGCCATGATAAACGGAACGATGGAAGAAGTAACGAAAGCTGTATTTGACGGGTCAAAAGATGCGGTAACGATTTGCATAGGACTTATTAGCGTTTTAGTATTTTGGCTTGGCTTAATGAAAATTGCAGAGGAAGCAGGGTTGTTAAAAAAGTTAGTTACACTTTTTATGCCGATAGTAAAAAGGTTGTTTCCAGAAATACCGAAGGATCATCCGTCAATGGGATTTATTCTATCGAATATGATGGCGAACTTTTTTGGACTAGGTAATGCAGCAACCCCTCTTGGTATTAAAGCGATGGAACAACTGAAAGAATTAAATGGAGGAAAGGATTCGGCCAGTCGCTCTATGGTGACGTTTCTAGCATTAAATACATCAGCTATTACTTTAATTCCTACTACCGTCATTTCGATTCGAATGACTTATGAATCAGCAAATCCTACTGAAATTGTTGGGGTAACATTCATTGCACAAGTGCTCTCTATGATTGGGGCAATTTGGATTGACCGCTATTTTTACCGAAGAAGGAGTAGAAAGGGGCGGAAAAAATGAGTATTGTAAATACAATTTCATTATGGGTAATCCCTTGTGTAATTGGTTTTATCCTTTTATATGGCACGATAAAGAAAGTCCCAACGTATGAATCGTTCGTTGAGGGAGGAAAAGAAGGGATTCAAATTGCAGTTTCCATTTTACCGTTTATGGTTGGAATGCTTGTATCCATTTCTATTTTTCGGGCATCAGGTGCTTTAGATGCGATGATATCTGTAATGAAGCCGATGTTAGATTTAATTCATGTCCCAGCAGAAATCGTTCCACTTGCGCTTATACGTCCAATTTCGGGTTCTGCTGGTTTAAGTATTACGACTGATTTAATTGCAACATATGGACCAGATTCGTTTATTGGGAGATTAGCTTCTACGATGCAAGGGAGTACAGATACGACTTTTTATATTTTAACAGTATACTTCGGAGCTGTTGGGATTAGAAAAATGGGGGATGCATTAAAAGTAGGACTTTTTGCAGATTTAATCGGGATTATTTGCTCAATTGTGTTTGTTTCTTTATTGTTTCAGTAATACTATTCATTTTTTAGGCTATTTCGCTTATAATACGTATACGACCACTATTAAGGTGTAGCTTAATAGTGGTTTTTTTATGCAGTATTTTTGACAAAATGATGAACTTTTATTGTGAGAAATATGAAAAATATGGACAATAATAAAGGATAAAAACATGATTTGCCCTTTATATGTTTAATATCATCGCTATGTTGTTTAAGTGAGACGAGGCGAACAGTCGTAAAACGTATGCGGTTGCCAAGTCTTTCTAATGTAAGGTAAGATAAATTCGAGGTGAAAAAAAGAAATGGAACGATTACAAAAAGTGATTGCACAAGCAGGTATTGCATCGAGAAGAAAGGCTGAGGAATTAATTCAGCAAGGAAAAGTGAAAGTTAATGGAAAAATAGTGAAGGAGTTAGGAACAAAAGTAACTCCTCAAGATAAAGTAGAAGTAAATAACATCCCTCTTGAAAAAGAAGAACCTGTTTATTTTTTACTATATAAACCAACTGGCGTAATTTCAAGTGTATCAGATGATAAAGGAAGAAATGTTGTAACAGACTTTTTCCCTGAAATTACACAACGTTTATTCCCAATCGGACGCTTAGATTATGATACGTCTGGCGTATTATTAATGACAAACGATGGGGACTTCGCTAATGTATTAATGCACCCGAGATATAAAGTTGAAAAAACATATGTTGCAAAAATAAAAGGGCCATTAACAGGTGAGAAAATTCGCATGTTAGAACGAGGTGTTACATTAGAAGACGGAAAGACAGCACCAGCAAATGTGAAAATTATTTCTTGGGACAAGCGTAAAGAGATGGCGATTGTACAATTAACAATTCACGAAGGCCGTAACCGTCAAGTACGTCGTATGTTTGAAGCGTTAGACTGTAAAGTAGTGAAATTAAAACGTGAACGTTATGCCTTTTTAGAAGTGGGTAGTTTGCGACCTGGTGATGCAAGAGAATTGACACCACATGAGGTAAAACAATTACGCGCGCTTGCTTCTACAAAGCCAAGATAAGCTATAGAGTTAAAATTTCACCAGTGGAGTGCTCTGCTGGTGATTTATTCAATATAACATTTACAGAAAAGAATACATACCATTTACCGAGGAGAGGGGAGACAAGATGAAGAAAAATCGCTTATTATTTCGTGTTATCATCCTGCTCATTTTAAGCGGTGCTGTAGGATTTACCCTTTATCAAGGGTTTTTCACTGATAAAGAGAAAATGCAAATTGGGAAAGAAGCACCTAATTTTGTTGTGACGGATTTGGAAGGAAAGAAAATTGAATTAAAGGACTTAAAGGGTAAAGGTGTATTTTTAAACTTTTGGGGAACTTGGTGTAAACCTTGTGAAAAAGAAATGCCTTATATGAATGAATTATATCCAAAGTATAAAGAAAAAGGCGTTGAAATTATTGCGTTAGATGCAGATGAAACAGATATTGCTGTTAAGAACTTTGTGAAACAATATGATTTGAAATTCCCAGTTGCCATTGATAAAGGAACAAAAATCATAGGCACATATGGAGTAGGTCCATTACCGACAAGCTTTTTGATTGATAAAGATGGAAAAGTAGTGGAGCAAATTATAGGTGAACAAACGAAAGAACAGTTAGAAGGCTATTTGAAGAAAATTACTCCGTAATAAAGAAAGCCTTTACATAAGAGGTGCATGTCTATAGCGCCTCTGATTTAAAAATTCTGAGTATTGCGGTAACTTGAGGTTAGAATATACAATAGTACATATAGATACAGGGGCGGTGAGAGTGTTGAAAGAAATTAAATGTGAGTGTGGACATGTTAATCCGATAGGAACCATTTTTTGTGAAGCTTGTGGGAAACCATTTGAAAGCAATGAAAATGTAAAACTATTGGATATGCGCTATGAGGGGAGTGCGCGGAGATCTCTCACGCAAACAAAAACGATAGTCGATAAAATTTGGAGCTTTTTCTCTTCTGTAAAAGTAGGTGTATGGCTAATCGTAATAACTTTAGCTGCATCAGCGATAGGAACAATTTTTCCGCAAGAAATGTACATAACGCCAGGAATTGCACCAGCTGAATATTATAAACAGGAATACGGATTTTTAGGGCAATTATACTATCAATTAGGATTTAATAATTTATACGGTTCATGGTGGTACATGATTTTAATTGCTTCTATCGGTACTTCACTTGTGATATGTAGTTTAGACCGTGTTATTCCCCTTTATAAAGCTTTAAAAAAACAAGGGGTAAAAAGACATCCTAGCTTTTTAAAGAGACAAAGATTATACGGGACTGGTACTCCGCAAGATGGTGACTTGGAAAGAGTGCAAAAGAATTTAAAGAAAAGAAACTATAACGTGAAAGTGGAAGACGGAAACGTTTTAGCGGAAAAGGGACGTTTCTCACGTTGGGGTCCATATGTAAATCATATCGGCCTTATTATCTTTTTATTCGGTGCGATGCTTCGTTTTTTACCGAGTATGTACGTAGACGAAGCTCTTTGGTTACGTGATGGTGAAACGAAAGAAGTACCAGGGACGGATGGTCAATACTATTTAAAAAATGAGAAGTTTATAAAAGAAGTTTATGATAAAAGTAAGGATAAGGAAGTTTTTGATGAAGCGATAGACCGTGTTGGGGATAAAATGATTGCGAAAAACTTCCAAACGAATGCAGTATTATATAAAGCGGTAGGCGAAAATATAGCAGGGCAAAAACCGAAATTAGAAAAAGTAAAAGAAGCGGAAATTCGCGTGAATGAGCCATTGAAATTTGATCAATTTGCAGTGTATCAAGTGGATTATAAAGAAAGTGAATTTAAAAGTATGTCCTTCCACTTGCAAAACAAAGAAAATAATCAAAAGTGGGGACCAATTAAAGTAGATTTAGCGAATCCTACAGAAAAATACGATTTAGGAAATGGTTATTCTTTAGAACTATTAAGCTATTTTCCAGATTTTTATTTTGATGAGAATGGAAAACCGAATACAAAAACAAAATTACCAAACAACCCTGCATTCGTATTTAAAATGTTTACGCCTGAGACGCCAGATGGTGAAGTGAGTTTCGTTGGTATTCAGCAAAATATAGAAGCAGATGGAAACAACAAATATAAAATGTCATTTGCAGGTGTTGAAATGCAAAATGCGACAGCTCTAACGGTTAGGAAAGATTTAACGCTTTGGATTCTTGGTATTGGAGGATTTATATTTATGGTTGGTGTCATTCAAGGTATGTATTGGAATCATCGCCGTATTTGGATACAACGTGTTAATGATGAATGGTGGATTGCAGGACATACGAATAAAAATTGGTTCGGTTTAAAGAAAGATATTGAAAGAATACTAGAAGGTACAGCAATTCCACAGCCAAATGATAAAGTAATTGATAAAAAAATTAGTTAAGGTGGGGAAACGATATGGTGCAAATAAGTAGTAACTTTCTCTTTACCGCATTTATTTTATATTTAATAGCAACTCTATTTTTTGGGGGAGCAATTAAAGAAAAGGGTCATAAATGGGCAAATGTAGGAATAACGATTACAATTTTAGGATTTATAGCACAAACAGTATATTTTGTTACAAGGTGGATTGCATCAGGTCATGCGCCAGTTAGTAACTTTTTCGAATTCGGTACGTTTTTCGGTATGATGCTTGTCGGAGCATTTATTGTAATGTATTTTATGTACCGCGTAAGTATAATGGGACTATTTGCATTACCAGTTGCTCTTTTATTAATTGCCTATGCAAGTATGTTCCCGAGGGAAATATCCCCGCTTATCCCATCTTTAAAAAGTAACTGGTTACACATTCACGTGACGACTGCAGCAGCAGGACAAGCAATTTTAGCAATTAGTTTTATTACGGGCGTTATGTATTTATTGAAAAATGTAGATCAATCAACGAGAAGTAAACGTACATTTTGGTTAGAAACGGTAGTGTTCACACTTGTTTGTACAGTTGGATTTATTGCGGTAACGACAGTATTCTCCAGTATGAAATATGAAGCTAAGTTTCAATGGATTGATAAAAATGAACAACAAGTCGAGATGAAGTATAATCTCCCAGCTTTAGTTGGACCACATGAAGGGAAGTTACTGACAGAAAATAAATTAGAACCGACAGTCGAAGTTCCAGCGATTGTAAATGCGAAAAAATTAAATACTGTTATTTGGTCAGTAATAGTTGGAACACTACTTTATGTTGTATTAAGACTTGTTTTACGCAAACGAGTATCAGCGGCACTTCAGCCACTAGTAAAGAATACGAATAGTGATTTACTGGATGAAATCGGATATCGATCTATTGCAATTGGATTCCCAGTTTTCACATTAGGTGCGCTAATTTTTGCGATGATTTGGGCTCAAATAGCATGGACGCGTTTTTGGGGGTGGGATCCGAAAGAGGTTTGGGCACTTATAACGTGGCTCTTTTATGCGGCAGTATTACATTTACGATTATCTAAAGGATGGCATGGGGAAAAATCAGCGTGGCTTGCAGTAATTGGTTTTGCGATCATTATGTTTAACTTTATTGTAGTGAACTTAATCATTGCGGGTTTACATTCATATGCATAGAGAAATAAAATAGGAGAGTGTATGTCACTTTCCTATTTTATTTTTGTCAAATTTTCTTCTTTTTTGAGAAAAACATGACAAAGTAGCGGTTGATTTTGTAAAATGATGTCGAGGACATAATATACTGTTCAAATAAAATACATAGTTTTGGAAAAAAATTGAACAAACTTTATTATTCTTGTGAAGCATAATAGTGGGAAGTGAAACATTTAGAGGAGTGCTTAAATAACCGAGAATAGCGCAACATAATAGTGTAGAAGGGTAGGTGTGAACCGCTGATGTGAAAATATGCAGCGGGTAGAAATGGAAAATGAATTTAGAATTTTAATTGTAGACGATGAGGATCGCATTCGTCGTTTATTGAAAATGTACTTAGAAAGAGAGCAATACACAATTGAGGAAGCAGATAATGGTGATACAGCTTTAGAAATGGCGTTGCAAAATGATTATGATTTAATCTTATTGGATCTTATGATGCCTGGTAAAGATGGTATCGAAGTGTGCAAAGGGGTTCGTGAGAAAAAAGCGACACCAATTATTATGTTGACGGCAAAAGGTGAAGAAGTAAATCGGGTACAAGGATTTGAAGTTGGAACGGATGATTATATTGTAAAACCATTTAGCCCACGTGAAGTAGTGCTTCGTGTGAAAGCGGTGTTACGTCGTGCTGTACCAACAACATTCTTTACACAAGATACAACGACGAAAGATGTTACTGTGTTCCCGCACTTAACAATTGATAACGATGCACATCGTGTTACTGCAGATGGTAATGAAGTGAACTTAACGCCGAAAGAATATGAATTACTATTATTCTTAGCGAAAGCTCCTGATAAGGTATTCGATCGAGAGCAATTGTTGAAAGAAGTATGGCAATATGAATTCTTCGGAGATTTACGTACAGTGGATACGCATGTAAAGCGTTTACGTGAGAAATTAAGTAAAAAATCACCAGATGCTGCGAAGATGATTGTTACCGTTTGGGGCGTGGGTTACAAGTTTGAGGTTGTGAACGACTGATGCTTTGGAGAAGTGTAGTAGGGAAGTTATGGATGACCATATTACTTCTCGTTTCGTTTGTTCTTGGATTTGTTGCGATTTTACTTTCACAGTTTTTTAGAACGTATTATGTTGATATGAGTGAAGCTAGGCTTCAGAAAGTTGCAACAAGTGTTTCAGAGTTAATTGAAGAAGGTGCCGATGTAAAAACGATTGAGAATATCGCGTATAAATTCTCTGACCCACTTTCAAGAATCATTATTGTAGAAGATGGTAAGGAGATTTCATCTTCTCCGAAACAAGAAGGATTAGTTACGCTAACAATAGATGATTTAAAAGAAGATAAAGAATTAGCTGCTGTTTTTAAAGATAAAAAAGAAATTAAAAACAACATAAGAAAAGCTTCTAATAGTAGGAAGAATAAAAATACTGAAAATGATATTATGATTGTCGGAAAACCGGTGCAATCAAAAAATCAAAGTGCAGTGTTCGTATATGAATCTTTACAAGTACCAATACAAGGTATGGAGAGAACGACTGATTTTATTTTCTTATCGGCTGGGATTGCGATTATATTAACAACTTTCTTTGCGTTCTTCTTATCTACTCGAATTACCGCACCGCTTCGTAAAATGCGTGAGGTTGCTTTTGAGGTGGCACGTGGGAAGTTTGATGCAAAGGCCCCTATGGTATCTCAGGATGAAATTGGTGAGCTTGCAACGGCCTTAAATCAAATGGGTAAACAGTTGAAGTTTAATATGAATGCTTTGCAGCAAGAAAAAGAACAGTTAGCTAGTATTTTGAGTAGTATGGCAGATGGAGTTATTACGTTAAATCAAGAAGGTGAAGTCGTAGTTATTAATCCACCGGCTGAAAATTTCTTACAAGTTTGGCAAGAAGAAAAAGAGATAGAGCTAAGTAAAAAACTACCTTCTGAACTTGTGGAACTATTCCATCGCGTTGTAGAAAGTGAGCAACAACAAGTTGTTGAAATTAATTTGCAAAAAGGTAACTACGTAGTTCTTATGACGCCGCTTTACAATCAAACGAAAATTCGTGGGGCTGTAGCAGTGTTGCGTGATATGACGGAAGAACGCCGTCTTGAGAAGATGCGTCAAGACTTTATTGCCAATGTATCACATGAACTTCGTACACCAATGGTCATGCTTCAAGGGTATAGTGAAGCGATTTTAGATGATATTGTGCAAACGAAAGAGGAAATTAATGAGTTTGTTCAAATCATTTATGATGAATCCGTTCGTTTAGGTAAACTTGTAAATGAATTATTAGATTTAGCTCGTATGGAAAGTGGCCACGTAGAGTTACATATTGGTGAAGTAGATATTCATCCATTTGTCGAAAAGATTGGCCGTAAATTCCAAGGGATTGCAAAGGATAAAGAAGTTGAACTAACAGTAGATTTCCAAAGTCCAATTGAACAATATCCGTTTGATGCAGACCGTATGGAACAGGTGTTGACGAATTTAATTGATAATGCAATTCGTCATACGAATGCAGGTGGACATGTTGCACTTGTAATTCATACGGAAAATAATGGTCTTACTTTCGAAGTGCAAGATTCAGGTGCTGGTATTCCAGAAGAAGATATTCCATTCTTGTTTGATCGTTTTTACAAAGCTGATAAAGCAAGAACACGCGGGAAAAAGGGTGGAACAGGACTCGGGCTTGCGATTGCTAAAAATATTGTTCAAGGCCATGATGGGAAAATTTCTGTCTCAAGTGTTGTTGGAGAAGGAACTACATTCTCTGTATATTTGCCGAATCGTATAATTTAGATATATGTTTTTAAAGTTAATAATAAATAAAGTTCTACTGTTTTTTATTTTTTTGTAAAATCAATTAAATAAATTATAGTAGAACTTTTTTCTATCTTAGTCGAATTAAGAATATCGAGAGAGGTGCTGTGAAGAAATGAAATTATATACGAAAACAGGAGATAAAGGGAAAACAAGTGTAATAGGTGGCAGGGTGGATAAAGATAATATTCGTGTAGAAGCATATGGCACGATAGATGAGGCGAATTCTCATATTGGATATGCGATGACTAAGCTACAAGGCGGGGCATTTGGAGATGTTTACAATGACCTTGAAAATATTCAACATGAACTATTTGATTGCGGGGGAGATTTGGCGATAGTGGAGGAGAAAATCCCTTATAAAGTAACGATCGAAATGGTCGAAAGCTTGGAAAGAAGGATTGATTTGTATATAGAAGAAGCGCCACGATTAGAACGCTTTATTTTACCAGGTGGTAGCGAGGCATCGGCTACCATTCATATTGCACGTACTGTTGTAAGAAGAGCAGAGCGCTCTATCGTGTCGTTGAAAAAAGAAGTGGAAATAAATGAAGTTGTTCTAAAGTATGTAAATAGATTATCTGATTATTTGTTTGCAGTAGCTAGAGTAATAAATACTCGATTACAAGTAAAAGATGTGGAGTATAACCGTAGCGCATTAGTTTTTCGTGATAAGAAAGAGAAGGAAGTGGAGTAATTCACTTTCTTTTTTGTATACTTTTTTCTGTAATATACCAAAATAGAGAAGGTATGGTGGTAATTAGAAAACGGAGGATGTATATGAAAGTGTTAAAATGTAGCGTCATGTTATTGACTGTACTGTTTTTATCTCAATTACATGTTTACGCAGAAGAAAATCGATGGACATGGCCTGTGGAAGGACAGATAAGTGATTATTTTGGGACAAGGCATGGAAAACACTACGGTATTGATATAGCTGCACCGATCGGAGTACCTGTGGCAGCTATTCAAGATGGTAAGGTGACAAAGTCTTATTATTCAAATAGTTATGGGAACGTTGTATTTATTAAACATGGAGAATATGAGGCTGTGTATGCACATTTAAATAAGAGACACGTAGTTCAAGGGGATTATATTTCAAAAGGAGAAATAATTGGAGAAGTAGGAAACACAGGAGAATCACGAGGTGCACATTTACATTTAGAACTTCATCAAGGAAGATGGACGATGGCGAAAAAGAATGCAATGAATCCATTACTTGTTTTAAATGAACAAAGAAATGAAGTTGTTTCTTCCTCATTATATGTTGTACAAAAAGGGGATACTTTAGTTAATATTGCAAGGAAATTTAGTATGACACTTAAGGAAATAAAAGCAAAAAATGGATTGCAGCAAGAGCGAATTTATCCAAATCAACAATTATACGTAAAGTAAAGAAGAGCTAGTTTAACTAGCTCTTCTTTTACCAAAAAATAAAGACACATATAAATCCAGAAATAGCTAAGTAGCTATATAAGTAAAAAACTTTTGTTCTTGTTTTTTCTTTTGTTCGAAACAGTACAATAGTCGGTTCAATTAAACCGATTGTCAAACAAAGTAAGCCAAGAAGCATACAACCAATCGAAAGAGAGTACAGGGCGATTTGTGGTGCTTGAAATGGAATCATCCATTTTAATAAAAATGCAATAAGTGCAGTGTAACAAATGCTGCCGATGTATTTATTCAACGGTGTATTAGAACGAAAACCAGGAAGTTTTTTTAAGAAAGAGCGAGAAACAACTTCTGTTTGTAAAGATGTATGCTCTTCGATAATTTTTTGAGCTTCTTTTCCTTTTTGGAAAAGGGATAATATCCAGTTACGCTCACCTTGAAAAATAAATTGAGAAGTTGTCAAATAGTGATCAACCTTCACTTTATTCCAACTCTTCCATGGATGACGCTCGCACAATTTTAATTTACTTTCTGTTTTTTTATCATACTGATAAATACTGATGCCATCTTCATCGAAAGCAGCATAGTATGTCTCGCTTGAGAATGTGCCTAAATCAATTGGACAGTAGAAAAGTAATTCTTTTTTTAAGTAAAAGTATTCTTTTCTTAAGTTTTTTTTCATTGCTTCTCGAATAGAGTGTCTTTTATCTTTCTTCATGACATTTCCTCCATAACTCAGAAAATGTTCTTATCTTAACAATTCAACATCTTATCACTTTTCATTATATATGACTAGGGAATTCAAAAGAGAAATGCCTAATAATAAAAAATATGGGGTGTATTGTAAAATATTTTGCAATTATTAATGGGTTATAAAAAATAAATAACTAATTTTAAATAAGTTACAATTTTTTAGTTCACAATGTTATTAGGTTGTTGTATAATGAAGGGGAAAATAGAATATCGGTCTATCTTCGGGGCAGGGTGAAAATCCCGACCGGCGGTGATGAACTATTTATGATTTCGTTCTAAGCCCGCGAGCCGTTAAGGCAGGATTTGGTGTGATTCCAAAGCCGACAGTATAGTCTGGATGGGAGAAGATGGAGGTTCAAGCGTTCAAAAAAGATAGGAATTTGAACGTCTGTTTGATATGCCTTAAATTCTCCCTTTGTGTAAAACACAAAGGGTTTTTTCATTCTATGAAAAAATAGGCATAGCAGAACCTTTCCACTTTCCATGAGATGATCGATGGAAAAGGAGAGAGAACGATGAAACAAAAAAACAGTGTAGTAAAGATGGTGAGTGTAGCAATGCTAAGTAGTATTGCATATTTACTAATGATGTTGGATTTCCCGTTCCCAGGGCTTCCGCCATTTTTAAAAATTGATTTTAGTGATGTGCCAGCTCTAATTGCTGCAATTATTTTTGGACCAATTGCGGGGATAATTGTAGAGGGAATAAAGAATATTTTACATTACGGGATTCAAGGTAGTTTAGTAGGAGTGCCAGTTGGAGAAATTGCAAACTTTATTGCAGGATGTTTATTTATTGGACCAGCAGCTTTCTTATTTAGAAAGTATCGTACTGTAAAGAGTTTAACGACAGGACTAATGTTAGGGACAATTACAATGGCGCTAATTATGAGTGTATTAAACTATATCATCATATTCCCAGCTTACACTTGGTTTTTAAATGCACCTGCTATGTCTAGTGAGGCTATAAGAACGACTGTTGTAACAGCGATCTTACCGTTTAATTTAATTAAAGGAATTGTAGTAACAATTGTATTTGTAGCATTATTCTCACGCCTGAAAGTATGGGTGTTTGCAAAAATGAAAAATGCATAACATATAAAATAAAACCATTAGTAGTGTGAAACTACTAATGGTTTTTTGTTAAGTAGAATGAAAATAGGGAACAAAAAATGCCCCTCATCAATATGAGGGGCATTTTTTGAAGTTAATAAAAGACTATTCGAATTTTAAAGCGTCGCCGTCAAATGATTCGTCAGCAACTTTAATTGAGTCAGTTGGACAACCTTCGAATGCATCCATCATATCTTCAATTAATACATCTGGAATTTCAACGATACCTTGGTTATCATCTAATGTTACAAATGCAATACCTTCATCATCATAGTCATAAATGTCTGGTGCAGCAGCGCCGCAAGCACCACATGCGATACAAGTATCTTTATCAACGATTGTATATTTTGCCATCTTTTTTCCCTCCTGATAATATGTATGTGAAAAGCTCGCCATAAAAATTATAACCTTATTGTAAAACGGTTTGTAAAACTTTTCAACATAAAATTATAATGATAATGCTTATCAATTAGAGTGTCAACTTATTTTTGAATTATGTCATAAGATTTTCAAAATACGTAAATGTTATTTCGTTTGGTACAATAGAGTATGTACAAGCATATGGTACCGATATGATAAGGTTAATGAGTAACAGTAGACGTTGTAATCATATTGAAAAAGAATTAAGTTAAATTGGAAAGGGGAAGCGGTAATGCAACTACAATATACTTTATTGTATTGTTTAAAACAATTGAATGGCGAAAGGACCGTTTCTTCTATTTATTATTTATTAAAAGGAAAGAGGTCATCGCAAACATTACAAGATGGGAATATGTTTCAAATTTCTTTTTTGTTTGGGATTTATAAATCTTTGAATAGAGCTGATTATGATCAAGAAGTTGCAAAGTTGGTACAAACGGATTTAGTTCAATCTATACATGAAAATACATACGTAGTAACGACTGCTGGTAACATGCAATTAAACAAATGGAAAGATGACTTTGCTTTTCCGACGTGTTTACATGGTTTACACTATGGTGAAATAGGTGAAACGTTTTGGAAGAGATTATCATTAATCGTTCAAACCATTTCGAATTTACAACAGGTGAATACGAAATTTATTCCAATTCAGCAAGATACAGAAATAATGATGTGGGTGAAACGTTTTCTCACTGGAATACCATATATGAGAAGTGAATTGGCTAAAAGGTTGTGGAAGGAGATGTATACTCTTTTACAAAAAAATAAACCATTAGAGGCGACAATCGTAACATATCGCTTAACGGGCTATAAACGCATCGGTTGTACGTTGCAACAATTAGCGGAAATTACGAAACAAGATGTATTTCGAGTGTATTTTTTATTTTGGGGTACAATTCATTTCATTATTCAAGAAGTTCGTAATAAAGAAAGTGAGTTTCCGTTATTAGCTGAAATTATATCTTATCCAAATGAGAAGGCTGATTTATTTAGCATATCTACGAAAAAAACATATAATCTTTGGAGACAAGGACGCTTTCTGGAAGAAATAGCAACAATTCGGAATTTGAAGGTTGCAACGATAGAAGATCATTTTGTAGAAATCGCTTTACGAGAAAAAGAATTTTCAATTGAGATGTTTATGGAGAAAGACAAAATAGATAAAGTAAAAGAAGTAATTGAGACATTACAAACACGTAAGTTACGTGTCTTGAAACAAGCGGTTGGGGAAGAGATATCTTATTTTGAAGTCCGTCTTGTATTGGCACGGATGGAGGGTATAAATGAAACTTGAGGAATATTTATATAAGTGGTTTGGATATTCTGAATTTCGTCAAGGACAAAAAGAAGTTATTACAGACTTATTAGAAGGAAAAGATGTTATAGCGATGCTTCCGACTGGAAGAGGGAAATCTATGTGCTATCAACTCCCAGGGCTAATGCAAGAAGGAACAGTGCTTGTTGTATCACCACTATTATCTTTAATGGAAGATCAAGTTACACAATTAAAGTATGTTGTGAAAAATCGAGTGATTGCATTTAATAGTTTTCGGACATTAAGTGAAAAAAGAGAAGCGATGAAAAAATTGGCTTTTTATAAATTTATTTTTGTGTCTCCAGAAATGTTGCAATCGGATTTATTAATAAGAGAATTGAAGAAAATTCATATTTCAATGTTTGTTGTGGATGAGGCCCATTGTATTTCGCAGTGGGGGTATGATTTTAGACCGGATTATAAAAAATTAAACGTAGTAATTGAGAACATTGGATCTCCTACGGTACTAGCATTAACAGCGACAGCGACAAAGGATGTACTGCAAGATATAGCAGAGAGTTTAAGTTTAAAGAATGTCTCGCAGCATGCATACTCTATTGATCGTCCAAATATTGCAATGGAAGTGCAATTTGTAGAGACGATAGAAGAGAAGAAAGAAGCACTTTTGGAACATGTGATGTATTTACAGGGGCCTGGGATTGTATATTGTTCAAGTAGAGCATGGACAGAACGTTTAACGGAATATTTAAGAGGAAAAGGCTGTACTGGTGTGGCTTTTTATCATGGTGGTATGGAACATGAAGAGCGTATGTTAATTCAGCAGCAATTTATGAATGATCAATTGCAAATTGTAATATGCACAAGTGCTTTTGGTATGGGAGTAAATAAGTCGAATACGAGATATATTATTCATTTCCATTATCCGACTAATATAGCTTCCTACTTGCAAGAAATCGGAAGAGCTGGAAGAGATGGCGAACCGAGTATAGCCTTTTTATTATGTAGTCCGTTGGATCACGATTTGCCAATTTCAATTATTGAAGATGAATTGCCAAGTAAGTCGCAAATACAATTTTTATTTTCTTTACTACAAGAAAGAATGTTTCAAACGAAAGAATTACCAATAGAAGATGTAGAAGAAATTTGTTATAATGCAGCAAGATTTAATGAACAATATTGGCGTTTCATCCGCTATCATCTCGAACGGCTTGGGATCATACAACGGCGAAAACTAATATTAGAGAGCTTGTCAGATGAAATCATGAACAGATTAATAGCTGAAGTAGAAATAAGATTGCGTAATAAATATAGTGAGCTAGAAAACATGAAGTCATGGATACAAGTTAAAGGATGTAGGCGTGAATATGTACTTCAACAGTTCGGTTATAGAAAAGAGACAGAGTTGAAAAATTGCTGCGATTATTGTGGTATTACAAAAACGGAGTATAAAAAAAGACGAGCGCAACAATCCGATTTCGACTATAATTGGGAAACAGAGTTACAAAAGCTTTTCGGCCTAGAAAAGATGGAGGAATGATGAACATTCAAAGGCATAATGTTGAAGATATGAGTCCGAAAGAAATAAGGCTGAATCTGTATATAACACAGCTAATTATTATTGGTATTGGTTGTTTGCTAGCATATATATTATTTCGAGATACAAAAGAAGTTTTTAGTCTTTGGAAGTGGGAACCTGTACGAATACTTATAGTAGGTAGTTTATTAGCGATTGGTATTGTGTTATTAGATTATGTTGCAATGCGAGTATTTCCAGAGTCTTGGTTTGATGATGGTGGTATTAACGATAAGATGTTTCAAGGAATGTCAGTTATGCATTTACTCGTTATTACGTTCGTTATTGGCTTTGCAGAAGAATTTTTATTTAGAGGTGTAATGCAGACTCATTTCGGAATTATAATAGCAAGTTTAGTATTTGCAGTCTTACATATTCGGTATATAACAAAGCCATTTTTGTTTTGTTTCGTCTGTTTTATTAGTTTTGTCTTTGGTTATGTATTTGAATGGACAGAGAATTTATTTATAACAATCTTTGCACACTTTCTTGTTGATTTTATAATGGGACTCCAACTAAGAAAATAAATGGAAGGTGGTGGTGAACAACATGAGGAAACGAATTCCTGATTTTGAAGAGGAATTAGAAGTTGAGCAAGTGGAAGAAGATGAAAGTTTACCGCCGCGAAGTGAACTTCATAGAAATAAAGAGAAAAAGCAAAAGTTTAAAATGAATCACATTTTTGTCCGAGTATTAACGTGTCTATTCATATTACTACCAATTAGTATTTTATGGTATACGGATAAATATATTCAGGTGAAAAGTGATAGTAGTAATGCTGGTAAAAGTGCGTTTGAAGTAATTTTTTTTGATTCAGCCAAATCTGAAACTCAGAAACAATCTGAGAAGGTGGTAACGCATACTGTGAAAAAGGGAGAAACTTTAGAAAGTATAGCGAAGCAATATTTTTCAGATGAAAGTGGGATTGAAGTTATTAAAAAGTATAATAACTTAGAAGAAGATGAAGTGAGTGCAGGTCAAGAATTAAAAATTCCGATAAAAGATAAGTCCGTAAAACAAGAGAGCTAGTAAATTAAGCAATTCGTAGCTTGTTATAAAAACTGAGGATTATCTTTATGAGTAGGGGAGTAAAAATATGATATGGATTACAATATTAAGTACTCTCATATGTATAGGTATAATATTTCTTCTTGTAATGTATAAAGAAGCGATGCGTAATACGGTATTGGAACATACTTTAGAATTTAAAGAATTCCCGCAAAGTTTTCAACAGATGAATATGTTTTTTATTTCTGATATTCATAGAAGAGTCGTTTCAGATTCGTTAATTGAGCGAATAAAGGGAAAAGTAGATCTCGTTATTATTGGTGGTGATTTAGCGGAAAAGGGCGTACCTTTATCAAAAATCTCTGCAAATATTCAAAAGTTAAGAGCGATAGCTCCTGTATATTTTGTATGGGGAAATAATGACTATGAGATTGAATACCATGAATTAGATGCGTTGCTATTAGAAAATAATGTAAAAGTTTTAGATAATACAAGAGTTGTATTTGAATCTGAGTTAGGAGAGAAAATTTGCTTACTCGGTGTAGATGATGTTGGATTGGAACGTGATCGTTTAGACTTAGCATTGGCTGATTGTAAAGAAGAGGGATTTCGTATTTTAATTAGTCACAACCCTGATATAATAAAAAAAATGTCTGGAAAAGAACAAATTTCACTTGTGTTAAGTGGACATACACATGGAGGACAGATTCGATTATTCCCATCTGAAAAATATTTAAAAGGTGGCGTATATAATCATTCAAATACGACTCTCTTTGTTAGTAATGGATACGGAACAACATTGATTCCACTTCGTTTTCGAGCACCTGCTCAAACACATATTATTACGTTATGTGGAGGGAAATGATGCCAACTCTAAATGGAAAATATAATATAAAAGCTGTTTCGAATATTATTGGAGTTCAACCGAGTACGCTTCGTGCATGGGAAAGGCGATATCAGATTATTGCCCCAAAGCGGAATCAAGCTGGGCATCGATTATATACAGAAGAGCATATTCGAATTTTGAAATGGTTAATGGAGAAGGTTTCTTCCGGTATGATGATTGGACAAGCAGTGCAGTTATTAGAAGGGAATCGTTTGCAGAGTAATGCCCAAAAAGAAATACATTACGATAAAGAAGTTGTTTTAGTGGACGATTTACTACAAGCTTTGTTAGAATTTGATGAAATTACAACTTCTGCATTAATAAATGAGGCTTTTAGTATTTATTCAACAGAAAAAGTTATCACCGGTATTATTCTTCAAGTGACAAACAAATTGTTGACACTAAAAAATAACAATGAGATTGCAATGACGCAATTCCAATATGCCGTATCATTTTTACAAACTCGTCTAGGAATGGTGTATCATAATGCTTCAACGTTTTCTTCCATACACAAAGTAATTGTGTTAGAAAATAATACATTGAAAGGATTTATTTTCTCAATGTATTTACGTTTAAAAGGATATGAGGCGATACATATTAGGACAAGTTTAGAGGGAGATGGCATGTTATTAGCGGTTGAGCAAATACAGCCAAAACATTTATTTGTCTCTTTTGAAAATGGCCTAGAACTGAAAAGGGCGATGAATGTTGGGGATTTATTGCAAGAAAAAAATGAGAACCTTTCTGTTGGGGTTATAGGGGAAATAAGCGCTCGAGATCAGTTGAACATTCAAACAATCCTAATCGGCGATACGAAAGAAGAATGGGATGAATGGTTAAAAATGTTAGAATAGTTGTTCGGAAAGAACCATCTATTTTCTATTTCATATAATAAAAATTAGATTCAATGGTTACGTAGGGAGGGTATGAGATGAGGCTGGAACGATTAAATTATAATAAGATAAAAATTTTCCTAACATTTGATGATTTATCTGAACGAGGATTAACGAAAGAGGATTTATGGAGAAATGCACCGAAAGTACAGCAACTATTTCGTGATATGATGCAAGAAGCAAATAAAGAATTAGGATTTGAAGCAGATGGTCCGATTGCAGTTGAAGTATTTTCTCTACAAGCACAAGGCATGGTTGTAATAGTAACGAAGGAAAATCAAGAAGTGGATACAGATGATGAGTTCCGTGACGAGTTTATTGAAATGCAAGTGACTCTAGATGAGAGCGAGCACATACTTTATGAGTTTGCTACACTAGACGACGTAATTAACCTGTCGAATCGCTTATATAACCTTGGTGTAACTGGCGGAAAGTTATATACATGGGATGGGCGTTTCTATCTTTGGATGGAAGAAGAAGAGCAAATACAATTATTGAAGGCGGATTTTATAGCTATTTTAGCAGAATACGGTAATCCGTCTACGGCAACCATTTACCGTGTAATGGAGTATGGTAAAGAATTAATGGCTTCTCAAGCAATTGAACAAGTATACAATTACTTTGTGAAAAAGCAAAACCTCAGCTAATATAACATAGCTGGGGTTTTGCATTTTATTTGGATAAGAGGAGTAAGGCTAGGGTCAATTATAAATATTTAAACAAACGTTTTCTTAATTAAATATACCGTTTCGCGACGCTGTATTCGAGTGAGATAAAAAATATTTAAATATTTAAGTATTTTACTTTTCTAAAAGCAATAAAAGGACTATAATAATAGTGAAAACGCTTGCAATACGAAATAAGTTGTATATATTTGTTAGCGTTTTCTATTGCATTCCAAATTTAACGGTGTATACTAGGCAATGAAGGTTTACTAAACAAGTGAAATTACAGGGGGTTTACTTACTATGGTAGCCGAAAAGGGAACTCAAACAAAAACACAACAACAAAGGGAACAACATTTTGAACTATTGAATTCGACACAAATTGTTATTAGTGAAGCATTAGAAAAATTGGGTTATCCAAACGAAGTATATGAATTATTAAAAGAACCAATTCGTATGATGACAGTGAAAATACCAGTTCGTATGGATGACGGGACTGTTAAAATATTTACAGGATATCGTGCGCAACATAATGATGCTGTTGGTCCAACGAAAGGTGGAATTCGCTTCCATCCGAATGTAACAGAAAATGAAGTGAAAGCACTTTCGATCTGGATGAGTTTAAAATGTGGTATTGTTGATTTACCGTATGGTGGAGGTAAAGGTGGAATTATCTGTGACCCACGTGAAATGTCATTCCGTGAATTAGAAAGACTAAGCCGCGGTTATGTACGAGCAATTAGCCAAATCGTTGGTCCTACAAAAGATATTCCGGCTCCAGACGTATTTACAAACTCTCAAATTATGGCATGGATGATGGATGAGTATAGCCGTATTGATGAATTTAATTCACCAGGATTTATTACAGGTAAGCCACTTGTATTAGGTGGATCACACGGACGTGAAACAGCAACAGCGAAAGGTGTAACAATTTGTATTCGCGAAGCTGCAAAAAAACGCGACATTGATATTAAAGGTGCGCGTGTTGTTGTTCAAGGGTTCGGTAATGCGGGTAGCTTCTTAGCTAAATTTATGCATGATGCAGGTGCGAAAGTAATTGCAATTTCAGATGCTTACGGTGCATTACATGATCCAAATGGATTAGATATTGATTATTTATTAGACCGTCGTGATAGCTTCGGTACAGTAACAAAACTATTCAATAATACAATTTCAAACAAAGAATTGTTAGAACTTGATTGCGATATTTTAGTTCCAGCTGCAATTGAGAACCAAATTACAGAAGAAAATGCTAATAATATTAAAGCAAAAATTGTTGTTGAAGCTGCAAATGGTCCAACAACTTTAGAAGCAACTAAAATTTTAACAGATCGCGGAATTTTACTTGTTCCAGACGTATTAGCAAGTGCTGGTGGAGTTACAGTATCTTACTTTGAGTGGGTACAAAATAACCAAGGTTACTACTGGACAGAAGAAGAAGTAGAACAACGCTTAGAAAAAGTAATGGTAAGATCATTTGATTCTATTTATGAAACAGCACAAGTTCGTAAAGTGAACATGCGCTTAGCAGCTTATATGGTTGGTGTTCGTAAAATGGCTGAAGCAAGTCGCTTCAGAGGTTGGGTATAATATTATATCGTGAAAAAACGTGATTCCTTTCGAGGGAATCACGTTTTTTTGTTGGAGTATTAGTGTGAGGTGTTGTATATGGAAAATGAAATGATGGAACGAGTAGAACAATTAGAAGAAAAGGTTAAGAGCTTAGAGGGAGAACTCTCAAGAACGATGAAAGCCCGAAAAACAAGTGTCGTTCGGATGTTCGGAGAAGGCTTATTGTTTTTAATATTTGGTGTGGTTGTAGTAGGGCCGATAATCGCTTTTATATTCACGATTATTACTTGGCTTGTTGAAAAATAAAATAAAAAAATAAAAGAACGCTTGTTCTATACGAACAAACGTGCTATACTCTCCTTAGATAAACAAAACGGAAATGATTTTAAGGAGAGATAAATGATGAAAATGACAGTAGACCAAAGATTTATGATGCCAGCAGATGTTGTAGAACGAGTGGAAGTATTACGAAACAAAAAAAGTAAGCGTGGCACATTATTACAATCAGTAAATAAATTTTTCGGCTTAGATACGAAAGAAGATTGTGTTTGGTTTTACGGTTTTTATGGAGTCGCTGTAAGTATTTTGTTATTTATGGTGTTCACATCAAATATTTTCGATTTTCTCTTCGTGTAAGAAATATGCGATAAGGACATTGCTACCGAATACATATATAAGGAAGTAAGGTAATTTTCTAAAGCGGGAGTTGGTAGTAATGGCGATGTTTCCTATAGAGCGTAACTATATTGGATATGGAAGTTCACGACCGGGAATTCCTCTTTCTAAAGTAAGGTTTATTGTAAGTCATGATACAGGAAATCCTGGTAGCAATGCAATAGGAAATCGGGATTACTTTAATGAAATACAACCGAAAGCTTCGGCGCATACATTTATAGATGACAAAACAATATTGGAAATTGTTCCTATAAATGAAGTTGCGTATCATGTTCGATATGGTGTGTCGACGGATAATGACTTATATGGTTATGATGCGAATAAGGCTGCCATTGGTGTGGAACTTTGTTATGGCGGTGATGTTAACTTTTGGGAAGCGTATACGCGTTTTACATGGTATCATGCTTATTTATGTCAAAACTTTGGCTTGAATCCGAAAAAAGATATCGTATCACATAAAACACTTGATCCAGCTAGAAAGATTGATCCTGAAAATGTATTAGGGAAACAAGGTATTAAATTTCAACAGTTTTTAGCAGATGTCTATCGGATGTACGTTTCGTTTAGATGACAAACGTATGAAAAATGAATACAATAAAGATAGGTGCCTACTGTTGTAAGTAGGTTTTTTCTTGTTTTTATAAATAGTGCAGAGGTAGAAGACTAGGAGTGAACCGAGTATGCAGAAAGAAACAGCTATCATAATTGGAGGCGGTCCGTGCGGATTAGCAGCAGCAATTTCGTTGCAAAAGGTAGGGATTAATCCGTTAGTAATTGAAAAAGGAAACATTGTAAATGCGATTTATAATTATCCAACTCATCAAACATTTTTCTCCTCTAGTGAAAAATTAGAAATTGGTGAAGTAGCTTTTATTACCGAAAACCGTAAGCCAGTTCGAAATCAAGCACTTGCGTATTATCGCGAAGTAGTAAAGCGTAAATCTGTACGCATAAATGCTTTCGAACGAGTAGAGAAAGTTCAAAAAGATGGAGAAGTTTTTAAGGTTGAGACGACGAAACGTGACGGACATAAAGAAATATATATAGCGAAATATATTGTTGTAGCCACTGGATATTATGACAATCCAAATTATATGAATGTTCCAGGTGAGGAACTGAAGAAAGTAGCTCACTATTTTAAAGAAGGACATCCTTATTTTGATCGAGATGTAGTAGTTATAGGTGGAAAAAACTCAAGTATAGACGCTGCGTTGGAACTTGTTAAAGCAGGAGCGCGTGTAACGGTACTGTATCGTGGAAGTGAGTACTCGCCGAGCATTAAGCCGTGGATTTTACCGGAATTTGAGGCGTTAGTACGAAACGGTACAATTCAAATGCATTTTGGGGCTCATGTGAAAGAAATTACTGAACATACATTAACGTATACCGTTGATGACGGGGCATTTACAATCCAAAATGATTTTGTATTTGCGATGACGGGTTACCATCCTGATCATAGTTTCTTAACGGAGATGGGCGTTCGAATTGATGAAGAAACTGGGCGTCCGATTTATACAGAGGATAGAATGGAAACAAACACTGAAAATATTTTCATTGCAGGTGTAATTGCCGCTGGGAATAATGCAAATGAAATATTTATCGAGAACGGTAGATTTCATGGAGATGCGATTGCGCAAACCATTGCGTCGAGAGAAAAATAAAAAGAAGCTGTCGAAAAATTCGACAGCTTTTTTTATTCGTGCATAAACATATTTTGGATTGTTTCATGTGATTTTGTATTCTCTAATGCGACTAGTAATTTAATACGTGCTTTTTGAGCGTTTAAGCCGTATGTGAATATAACGCCCATATCTTTTAATTGTTTGCCGCCACCTTCATATGAATATACGTCTTGAACGATACCATTGAAGCAACGTGAAACTAATACGACTGGAATTCCTTTGCTTATTAATCGTTCTAAACTAGGGAGTGTACGTGGAGGCAAATTACCTTGTCCAAGCGCTTCAATGACAATTCCGTCAACTGGAAGGTTTTCAATTGCTGCTAACAATGTATCATCCATACCAGCATATGCTTTTAGAACAACTACGCTTTTAGAGATGTTATTTACTGTATACGTTTCATGATGTACTAAAGCGTGATGGAAAACAACACCACGTTTTGTTACCATTCCAATTGGTCCATATTGTGGACTTTGGAATGTTGCAACATTACTTGTATGTGTTTTCGTTACATTTGTAGCGCAATGAATTTCGTCGTTTAATACGACTAGAACACCTTTTTCTGCAGCTTCATTACTGCTAGCTACTTTTACAGCTGATAAGAAGTTATATAGACCATCAGCACCTAATTCATTACTAGAACGCATTGCGCCTGTTACTACGATTGGAATAGTTGCTTTGACTGTTAAATCTAGGAAATATGCGGTTTCTTCTAATGTATCCGTACCATGCGTAATGACTACGCCATGAATGTTGTCTTGTTTTACTCTTTCATCAATGATGACTTGTAATTGTAACATCTCGCTTGGTGTCATATGAGGAGATGGTAGATGGAACACATCTTCAACGATTAAATCAACATCGCCTTCTAAATCAGGAATGAATTTTAAAAGAGGATTTTTTTCTCCTGGTTGTACGACCCCAGTTTCTTTATCTTCCTCCATTGCAATTGTTCCACCTGTGTGTAAAACTAGGATTCTTTTCAATGCTTATACCCCTTTCAAGTTGAAAAATACATTTAGAACATAACATGTTTTGAGTAAATTCGACAATGAAAATGTATAAAAGCATGCTTGGAATATGACAATAAATTTAATTGCGCTATGTACGTTGTATAAAATCATGAAATGTAATGTGTAAGTATATGGTGGGAAGGAGTGGATATCTTGAAGAAGGTGGAGAAAATTATCATTCGTATATTAATAATTCAATTTATTTGTCTTTGTGTTGTGCAATTGTTATTTATACATAAGTCATCAATAAAATATCTATCTAAAATTGTTTATTATGAAGGTGTCGTCGCGAAAAATAAAGAAGAAATCTTACAGGTGAGTAGGTAGTTTTCGTTTTCTTCTAGGAAGGATTATGCTACAATAATTGAGGATTTAATGACGTGAAGCAAATGAGAAGAAGCAGGGATGAATACCTGCTTTTCGTTTTGTTTTATAAGTGAAAAAATGAGGTGTTACAATGGATAAACGAATTTCAATTGCTATAGATGGTCCAGCAGCTGCTGGGAAAAGTACAGTTGCAAAAGTTGTGGCAAAGAAGCTTTCTTACGTTTATATTGATACAGGCGCAATGTACCGTGCTATTACATATGCAGCCCTTGAACAAAAAGTGGATATTGAAAATGAAGAAAAGCTAATGGAAGTTGTAAAAAATGTGAATATTGAATTTCAACAAGGAGAAAATACACAACTTGTATTTTTAAATGGACAAGATGTTTCGGAAGTTATTCGTACGCCTGATGTGACGAATCGAGTATCTATTGTGGCAAAGCATCGTCTTGTTCGTGAAGAAATGGTTCGTCGTCAACAAGAATTAGCGGAAAAAGGCGGCGTTGTAATGGATGGCCGTGATATTGGTACACATGTGTTACCAGATGCTGAAGTGAAAATCTTTATGCTTGCTTCTGTAGAAGAAAGAGCGGAAAGAAGACATTTAGAAAATATAAATAAAGGTTTCGATTCTAATTTAGAGCAGTTACAAGAAGAAATTGCTCAGCGTGATAAATTGGATTCAGAACGCGAAGTTTCTCCTCTAAAAAAGGCTGATGATGCATTGGAATTAGATACAACTTCTTTATCAATTGAAGAAGTCGTCCAAAAAATTATGGGTATTGTTTCAGGAGTATTTGCGAAATAAAGAAAGGGGATTATCCTCTTTCTTTTTTTGTTTGTATAGAAATGTAAAGGATACGTGAATTGTGAGTCTCTTTCCTTGACAAATGAGCCGATTTATAAGAAGTTAGTTAAAGAGGAATAAAACTGTCAGAATATATTCGCTATTATATTTCAAAACATACTTTCTTCAAGATGATTTTGCTGTATACTATTTATATAGGATTAATATATTTTCTTATGAATGCTATTGAAAAAGAGTATGTGATGATAAATTCTTAAACATGCAAATGAAAACATTTGTTTTCATTTCGTATATACATAAAAATGCTTTGTCAATTCTGTAGGGAGGTATTTCCATGGTAGAGAAAATGAATGAAGAAGTTATGGATTCAAAAGAATTACAAGTTGGTGACGTTGTTACAGGTTCTGTAACGAAGGTTGAAGAAAAACAAGTGCTTGTAAATGTTGGATACAAAACAGATGGCGTAATTCCAATTAGTGAATTAGCTAACGTTCATATTGAAAAAGCAAGCGATGTTGTAGAATTAGATCAAACACTAGAATTGAAAATTATTAAATTAGAAGAAGATGATCTTGTTTTATCTAAACGTGCTGTTGATGCAGAAAAAGCATGGGTAGAATTACAAGAGAAATTTACTTCTGGTCATGTATTTGATGTTACTGTAAAAGATATCGTGAATGGTGGATTAGTTGTGGACCTAGGCGTTCGTGGTTTTATCCCAGCTTCACTTGTAGAAGTACATTATGTAGAAGACTTTTCTGACTATAAAGGAAAAACATTAGCGGTAAAAATTGTTGAATTAGACCGCGAAAAAAATCGTGTAATCCTTTCGCATAAAGCGGTAGTAGAATTAGAACTAGATTCTAAGAAAAAAGAAGCAATCTCTTCGTTAAAAGAAGGGGATATTGTTGAAGGAACAGTACAACGATTAACGGATTTTGGTGCTTTCGTTAACGTTGGTGGTGTGGACGGTTTAGTTCACATTTCGCAAATTTCACACGAACGTGTGGAGCAACCATCTGAAGTGCTAGAGCAAGGTCAAAAGGTAAAGGTAAAGGTGCTATCTGTTGATGCTGATACGCAACGTATCTCTTTATCAATTAAAGCAGCTCAGCCGGGACCTTGGGAAAATGTTGCTGGTGAAATAAAAGCTGGTGATATTCGTGAGGGAGTAGTAAAACGTCTAGTTACATTCGGTGCTTTCGTTGAAATTTTACCTGGCGTTGAAGGGCTTGTGCACGTATCTCAAATTGCAAATCGTCACGTGAAAAATCCAAATGAAGTATTGGAAATGGGACAAGAAGTAAAAGTGAAAGTACTTGAAGTACATGTAGCGGAAAAACGTATTTCTTTAAGTATAAAAGAAGCACTTGAAGAAAATAATGTAACAGAAGATTATAGCAAATATGAGCCAAATGCTGATTCTGCTACTTTCCAATTAAGTGATATTATTGGTGAACAACTGAAAAAATTAAAGAAATAAAGAGGGGTACGAGTGGTAAGGGCAAAACGTAAATTAGATCATATTGAATATGCTCTTTCTACTGGTCAGTCTCGTACGCATGGCTTTCATGATATTGATTTTGTGCATCAAAGCTTGCCAAATTCAAGTTATGATACTATAACATGTGAAACAAAAATCGGCGAACTTTCACTAAGTTCGCCGATTTTTATCAATGCGATGACTGGTGGTGGAGGAGAGCAAACGTTACATATTAATGAGCAACTAGCATATGTAGCGAAACATCATAATCTCGCTATGGCTGTAGGTTCGCAAATGGCAGCGTTAAAAGATGAGCGTGAGGCGGCTTCTTATAAGGTCGTTAGAAAGATAAATCCAAATGGGATTTTCTTTGCGAATTTAGGTAGTGAGGCAACTGTCGAACAGGCAGAGCGTGCCGTTGATATGATTGAAGCAAACGCACTACAAATTCATTTAAATGTTATACAAGAGTTAACGATGCCTGAAGGAGATCGTGATTTTACGGGGGTACTTCAGCGGATTGAACAAATTGTTTTAAAGAGTAAAATTCCTGTCATTGTAAAAGAAGTTGGATTTGGGATGAGTAAGGAAACAGTGCAACAGTTAGTGAGTATAGGTGTAACGGCAATTGATATTGGTGGACAAGGTGGTACAAATTTTGCTGCTGTTGAAAATGAAAGAAGACAGCGAATGCTTTCTTATTTTAATAACTGGGGCATACAAACAACTACCTCGATTATTGAAGCAACCTCTACAAATAACAACCTCTCTTTTATTGCATCTGGGGGCATACAAACAGCGCTTGATGTGGCGAAGGCAATCGCATTAGGGGCGAATACAACCGCATTTGCTGGATACTTTTTACGTATTTTAATGCAAGATGGTATCGAGAAGTTAGTGGATGAAATTGATTTTTTACATACAGATTTAAAATTTATTATGACAGCTCTTGGTGCGAAGACGATAGAAGAGTTGCAATCTGTACCTCTTGTTGTAAAGGGCGAAACGTATCATTGGTTAATGCAGCGTGGTATTGATACAACGCATTATAGTAGGAGATAAAAAACCAACCGAACGGTTGGTTTTTTGTTTTCTATTCTTTTTTGTAATATAAAGTAGGGAACGGAATTAGTATTCTATAAAAAACAGACGTTTAATAAGATTAATTGTATATAAAAATATTATTGGGCGGAATTTGCAATTGAAAAAGAGGTTGCAAAAATGAGAAAATATAGAAGAGGTGATGCTGAATTATTAGAGAGAGTTTAAATTTCCTATGGGAAATAGGTGAAGGTGAAATTAAGTCATGGGAAAATTAGTATATAAAATATTATTTCAATATAAATAAAAATCATTAAAATAATTATGAAAAAAGACGGTTTCGGACAATATGGAAACCGTCTTTTTGTATGTTTAGTGCTGATTTTGCTTGCGAGCTTGCTCCGGTGTATCAAGACTTGTTGCACCAGGATATTGAAGTGATTGGTCGCGATCCGATTCAACGCGGCGTGATTCTCTTAGTTTTCGTTCTTGGCGATCTTTACCCATTGTGAATAGCACCTCCTTATTAAAAGTGTTGCTGTTATATGAAAAAACTATGCGTAAAGAAAGGGGGATTAACTTTCATAAAAAGTTCCCATAATGGAAAACATAGGAGGTGAAATGATGGATGGGAGTACTTTTTATTTTGTAGCTTGGATAGGGTGGGTTATCGTAACTTTCTTTATGAAAAAGGAATCTATTCGATGGAAGTTAAGTGCTTGTATATTGATTTTTATAATTTGCTCTCCGTTACATGTAACGATTGCTTCATTCACGGTATCAATAAATGCTCTTTTACTTTGTATTATTTCTTTTATAGGGATTACGCTATATTCTATTTGGAAAAAAATATATACCTTACTTTCGGCGCTTATTATTGCAATGTTATATACAAGTTTTCATTTGTTAGAAGTATATGACCCGATTTGGATTGTGGTGGATAGGTTGTTTCTGTTAAGTGGTGCCCTTGTGTATGCATCAGTTTTATTGCATGGAGATCGTTTCCTGCGATTATGTTCTTTATATATAGGGATGTTGCAAGGAGAGTTGTTAGTGACACTTATTTTTCGAAAACTAAACTTCCCTTATGATTACGGTAGTTTAGCGTTTTTTGATATCATCGCCGTTTCTACATTGTTTATGACAATTTTATTTTGGATTGCAAAAGTATCAGTATACATGGAACAGTTTAAGCGGAAAACACGTAAAAGAAAGGCGAGGGTAATACATGACTGAATATACACCAGCCATTTTATGTGGCGTAATAGCAGGGACGGTAACGAGAGTGTTAATGCTTCGCACGGATACGCGGCAATATCCAACGAGGCTTCATGGGAAAATTATTCATATTGCGATGGGGTTAATTGCCGCAGCTTTAGGAGCGATTGCAATCCCGTCTATTTTGAAAAAAGATTTTTCTGCCATTACATTTCTTACGTTAGCAGCGACGCAATTTCGTGATGTGCGTAATATGGAAAGAAATACGCTTCAACAATTAGATGGATATGAGCTCGTACCGCGTGGAAATACATACATTGAAGGAATTGCATTAGTTTTTGAAAGTCGCAACTATTTGGCGATGTTAACGTCGTTTGCAACGACGTTTGCGTATATAGGGTTCCATTCATGGATTGCTGGAGTAATTATGGCTATAATAGCATTTTTTATTGCGAAAAAATTAATGTCAGGCAAAAGGTTACATGATCTTGTTGATATCGAGCATGTACCGCTTCGCTTTGAAGGAGCGGGGCTTTATATTGATAATATTTATATTATGAATATTGGATTGCCGGCAAGGCAAGAAGAAATTA
Source organism: Bacillus sp. FSL M7-1020 (assembly GCF_038050415.1). Taxonomy (NCBI): domain Bacteria; kingdom Bacillati; phylum Bacillota; class Bacilli; order Caryophanales; family Bacillaceae; genus Bacillus; species Bacillus sp. FSL M7-1020. Next base: position 1,271,795 of record NZ_JBBOTW010000001.1, read on the forward strand.
TGAAATATGGAATGGGTTTTATTTTAAAACCGAAATCAATTGATGCGATGGTTACAATTGCAAATTTAGGACAACGGCAAGCTATTTTACATGATGTCTCTGTTGCTCTAGGGATATATAGGGATTCAGGTACACCAGCACTTGTACCGTTAGCAAAGCGTGATTTAGAAGATGGAAGAGTTGGCATCTTTGTCTTGCCGCAAGACCAAGATGCCGAGAAAGCGATAGGTGTCATAGGGAATGTGCCAACGCTAGAAAGTGCCGTTCATATGTCATCGGAAGCCCCGAAAGGAAGGGGAGATAAAAGATGATGTTAGAAAGTGTTATTCTCGCGGTAATTACAACGACACCGGAAAAGTTTGCAGGCGGAGCTCCCTTATTTACTTGTGAGACGAAAGAGGAACTAGAATTTGTTGCAAATAATTTAGAGGCGATATTAGATGGTATTGCGCATCGCTTACAAGAGAATGTATATATTATTGTGAAACATTAGCAACGTGTGTTATAATATGAGGTGTTTTGATACGTTGAGAAATATTCTGGAATGCAAATCCCTTCTTGCACAAAGAAGGGTTTTTTACATAATAAACAGAAGCAAGTTGAAAGGATGAAAGTATATGCCGAAACCAGTAATAGCAATAGTAGGCCGCCCGAACGTAGGAAAATCTACTATTTTCAATAGAATTGTTGGAGAAAGAGTTTCAATCGTAGAAGATATACCAGGTATAACGCGAGACCGTATTTATAGTGCGGGAGAATGGTTAAATCATGAGTTTAACATTATTGATACAGGTGGAATTGATATTGGAGACGAGCCGTTCTTGACACAAATTCGTCAACAGGCGGAAGTAGCGATTGATGAAGCAGATGTTATCATTTTTATGACGAATGGTCGCGATGGTGTAACTGCAGCAGATGAAGAAGTTGCTAAAATTTTATATCGTTCTAAAAAACCTATTGTACTTGCGGTAAATAAGGTTGATAATCCAGAAATGCGTAGTGACATTTATGATTTCTATGCATTAGGATTCGGTGAGCCATTCCCGATTTCAGGTACACATGGTTTAGGACTTGGTGATTTGTTAGATGAAGCTGCAAATCATTTTCCGAAGATTGAAGAAGAAGCGTATGACGATGAAACAATCCGTTTCTCTTTAATTGGACGTCCAAACGTAGGGAAATCATCACTTGTAAATGCACTTCTTGGTCAAGAACGTGTAATTGTAAGTAATATAGCAGGAACGACACGTGATGCTGTTGATACACCATATAGCAAAGATGGTCAAGATTATGTAATTATCGATACAGCTGGTATGCGTAAAAAAGGGAAAGTATACGAAAGCACAGAAAAATATAGTGTACTTCGTGCGCTTAGAGCGATTGAACGTTCTGACGTTGTTTTAGTCGTTTTAGACGGAGAAGAAGGAATTATTGAACAGGATAAAAAAATTGCTGGATATGCTCATGATTCAGGACGAGCTGTTATTATCGTTGTAAACAAATGGGATGCAGTGAAAAAAGATGAGAAAACAATGAAAGCATTTGAAGAAAATATTCGTGCTCATTTCCAATTCTTGGACTATGCACCGATTGTATTCTTATCTGCGAAAACGAAAAAACGTACACAAACATTGTTACCAGTTATTAATGAAGTAAATGAAAGTCATAGTATCCGTGTACAAACGAATGTATTAAATGATGTAATTATGGATGCTGTAGCGATGAATCCAACGCCGACTCATAATGGTAGCCGTCTGAAGATCTTCTATGCGACACAGGTTGCGGTAAAACCACCGACATTTGTTGTGTTTGTAAACGATACAGAATTAATGCACTTTTCATATGAGCGCTTCTTAAAGAATCGTTTACGTGAAGCGTTCGGTTTTGTAGGAACACCGATTCACATTATCGCTAGAGCAAGAGACTAATGGAGAGGATGTGATTTTATGACAAAAATCACAGTAATAGGAGCAGGTAGCTGGGGAACAGCGTTAGCGATGGTATTAGCTGACAATGGACATGATGTACGTATTTGGGGAAATCGTTCTGAACTTATGGATGAGATTAATGCGAAACATGAGAATAGTCGATATCTTCCAGGAATTACATTGCCAAGCACAATCGTAGCCTACTCTTCTTTAGAAGAAGCATTAGTAGATGTAAATACAGTACTGTTAGTAGTACCGACGAAAGCGTACAGAGATGTATTACAAGAGATGAAAGAAATTGTTACAGAACCAGTTACGTGGATTCATGCAAGTAAAGGGATCGAACCAGGTACGTCAAAACGTATTTCGGAAGTGATTGAGGAAGAAATTCCAGAGAACTTGATTAAAGATGTTGTTGTACTGTCTGGACCGAGTCATGCGGAAGAAGTCGGCTTACGTCAAGCGACAACTGTTACATCGGCAGCGAAGCGTATGGAAGCGGCTGAGGAAGTACAAGATTTGTTTATGAATAGCTACTTCCGTGTATACACAAATCCTGATATTGTTGGAGTTGAGCTTGGTGGTGCTTTAAAAAATATTATCGCATTAGCTGCAGGGATAACGGATGGTCTTGGATTAGGTGATAATGCGAAAGCGGCATTAATGACACGTGGTTTAACGGAAATTGCTCGTTTAGGAAGAAAAATGGGCGGAAATCCTTTAACGTTCGCTGGTCTAACTGGTATGGGAGACTTGATAGTAACTTGTACAAGTGTTCATAGCCGAAATTGGCGTGCTGGAAATATGCTCGGAAAAGGGCACTCTTTAGAAGAAGTGTTAGAAAGTATGGGGATGGTTGTAGAAGGCGTAAGAACAACGAAAGCTGCTCATGAATTGGCAGAGAAGATGGAAGTTGAAATGCCGATTACAGCTGCTTTATATGACGTGTTGTTCAATGGGAATGATGTAAAGGATGCAGTAGGCTCATTGATGGGACGCGTTCGAAAACATGAAGTGGAAGCTATACCTGATTTACTTTAAATAAAAGCGACAGAAGTACAATTTGTACTCCTGTCGCTTTTTTATTTTTTGATTGGGTCTTTTCACCATTTTTTTATTTTTGCATAGGATGAAATGTAACTTGAGGAGAGGGTGAAAAGAATGGATAATAACATTTTTAATAATATTGAGAAGGAAGCGAAAGTGAACAAAGAGGATATTTTTAAATTAGCGTCATCTGTACAAAATGCGAATTTACGTGATGAAACTGTGCTTCGTCAATTGATTCATCAAGTAGCTCTTATGGCAGGACGTGAGGTGCCGAAAGAGCAAGAGGATCAAATTGTAAAAGCGATTATTAACAATAATATGCCAGCAGATTTTGGCTCGTTAAGCAAAATGTTTAAAAAATAAATTATGAGAAACAAAGAGATTGTAGATTGCATATGATAGCCATGAAAGAATGGGAATAGAGCTGGTAAGGGCATATTTGGTCAACCGAAGCGCAAAATAATGCGCTTCGGTTTTATTTTTGTACATAAATTTTGTTAATTTACATTAAAATGATGAATTGTATTTGTTTAAAGATTTTAATTTGTTAAAATAGTATAAAAATAGATTGGAAGTAAAGGGGTGTATATATGTCAGAAGGGCTTATAAAAATGTGGTTTTCCTTAGGGGCAATGGGATTTATGTTTGTTGCAGTAGTTTTTATTTTATTAAGTAGGCATAAAATGAAAAATAAATTTCTGAAAGGGATTACAGCGTTAGTAGCGTACACCCTCATGATTGTGTCGGGTATTGTTATTTTTCTTGTTGTATTTAGTGGACCTGTGGAGCAGTAAGAGGAGTGTATCTCAAAATGTTACATAAGGAGTAAGTTATACTAGCGTGAAAAGGTGATTGTTAGTGAAAAAAATCCATATTATTTTAATGTTTTGTTGCATCAGCGTTTTAACAGGGTGTATGTATCCGAAAGAAAATATGAAACAAAATGCTGTTCCTTATGAAGATCAGTTACAAGTTGTTCAAAAAGCTATTACGACATATAAGGAACAAAATGGTGGGATATTGCCAATTAAAACGCGTGATATGAGTACACCTATTTATCAAAAGTATCCAATCGATTTTCAAAAAATTGCTCCGCGCTACATACAAGAAGCACCAGGGAATGCGTATGAAAGTGGAGGGGTATACCAATACGTATTAATAGATGTTGAAACAAATCCGACCGTAAAGTTAATTGATATAAGGATGGTTGAACAAATTCAGGAATTATCATTAAAACTAAGGATGTACCGTGATGAACATAGATATCCACCGTTTAAAAAAGTAATTTCAGACGGGGTATATGAATTGGATTACAAAAAACTAGGATATAAAGATGTACCGCAAGTGACAAGTCCGTATTCTGGTAAAGGACTTCCTTTTGTAATCAATGAAAAAGGAGAAGTATTTGTTGACTACAGAATCGACTTATATGAAGTGTTGAAAAAAAATGAAGGGCAATTTAAGGAAGGAGAAGATATTCGAAATATACTATCGAAAGACTCCCCATTTGTTCCCGCATATTCTTTACCGTATACGGTGAAGGACGGAGAACCAATTTTTTTTAAATCATAAGTCATGAACCTTTCTTTTAGCGAATAAGTTCTAGAAGAAAGGTTTTTTATGTTATACAACTTGTGATGCAAACAAAAAGTATTTTTTAAATAGTCATATGAAATTGGACAAAATTATTTGATATATTGTCCGAACTTCTAGAATACCATTATATTATATCAGATATTATAGGCAACGTTAGAGAAGGTATTAGTTGACTATATACGCGGAATTATTCCCAAAAATTTTGAGGGAGGGAATCACTTGGAAAAGGTAGATATTTTTAAAGATATTGCGGAACGCACAGGCGGTGATATTTATTTTGGAGTTGTAGGAGCTGTTCGAACAGGGAAATCAACATTCATTAAAAAATTTATGGAACTTGTTGTTATTCCGAACATTGAGAATGAATCTGACCGCCAAAGAGCGCAGGATGAACTGCCTCAAAGTGCTGCTGGTCGTACAATCATGACGACGGAACCGAAGTTTGTTCCAAACCAAGCGGTTTCTATCGAAGTAGATGAAGGACTTGAAGTAAATATTCGATTAGTAGATTGTGTTGGATATACGGTTCCAGGAGCAAAAGGCTATGAAGATGAGAATGGCCCGCGTATGATTAATACTCCTTGGTATGAAGAGCCTATTCCATTCCATGAAGCTGCAGAAATCGGCACGCGCAAAGTAATTCAAGAACATTCAACAATTGGTGTTGTAATTACAACGGATGGAACGATTGGCGAAATACCAAGAAGAGATTATATAGAGGCAGAAGAACGCGTTGTAAATGAGTTAAAAGAAGTTGGAAAGCCTTTCATTATGATTATCAATACTGTACAGCCGTATCATCCGGATACAGAGCAATTACGCCAAAGTTTATCTGAAGAATATGATATACCAGTAATTGCGATGAGTGTAGAGAGTTTAAGAGAAACAGATGTATATAATGTACTTCGAGAAGCGTTATTTGAGTTCCCAGTATTAGAGGTGAATGTAAACCTTCCTAGTTGGGTAATGGTGCTAAATGAAGGGCATTGGTTACGCAAAAGTTATCAAGAAGCAGTTCAAGAGACTGTGAAGGATATAAAACGTCTTCGTGATGTGGACCGTGTCGTTTGGCAGTTTAGTCAATATGAATTTATTGATCGGGCAAGTCTAGCTGGCATTGATATGGGGCAAGGTGTGGCAGAGATTGATTTATATGCGCCAGATGAATTGTACGATCAAATTTTAAAAGAAGTAGTAGGGGTAGAAATTCGAGGGAAAGATCATTTACTGAAGCTTATGCTCGACTTATCTCATGCGAAAATAGAATATGATCAAGTGGCGGATGCCCTGCGTATGGTAAAGCAAACAGGATATGGTGTAGCAGCACCTGCACTAGCTGATATGAGCTTAGATGAGCCGGAAATCATACGTCACGGTTCAAGGTTTGGTGTGAAATTAAAAGCGGTAGCTCCATCTATTCATATGATTAAAGTAGATGTTGAATCGACGTTTGAGCCGATTATTGGTACTGAAAAGCAAAGTGAAGAATTAGTTCGTTATTTAATGCAAGATTTTGAAGATGATCCATTATCAATTTGGAATTCCGATATATTCGGACGTTCGCTTAGCTCTATTGTTCGAGAAGGAATTCAAGCAAAACTATCTTTAATGCCAGAAAATGCTAGATATAAATTAAAAGAAACACTAGAAAGAATTATTAATGAAGGATCTGGCGGATTAATTGCGATTATATTATAAGAAAAAATCCCTCTCATTGTAGAGGGATTTTTTTATTTTTTACGTATGGAATAGAAAAATAAACAGTCATTATCTAATACATTGTTGTAAATTGTCAAGTTTCATCAGATTTTCACATTTTAAGAGTAACAATTTCCTTAAAAATATTGAATTATAAAGGAGAATCGTATAATATAGGCGTTGATAATGATTTATCTACATCTTTGTAGTATAGAATTTGTAAAAATTGCCTACAAATGAAAGTAAGACTCATTTTATGATCATTATACAGTCTTATCTTTGGGAGGAGGTGAATGGCATGAACAAGACAGATTTAATCAATGCTGTTGCAGAAGCAAGTTCCCTTTCTAAAAAGGACGCAACAAAAGCAGTAGACGCTGTTTTTGATTCTATCTTAGAAGCTTTAAAACAAGGTGATAAAGTACAATTGATCGGATTCGGTAACTTCGAAGTTCGTGAGCGTGCGGCTCGTAAAGGTCGTAACCCACAAACAGGTGAGGAGATTGAAATCGCTGCAAGTAAAGTACCTGCATTCAAACCTGGTAAAGCGTTAAAAGATGCGGTTAAATAATCCTTACATATTAACAGGGAAGAAGAGTTTCCTTTTTGGGAACTCTTCTTTTTGCTTTTAAAAACATAAATATGCTAGAATGTGTTCGTATCACTTTTAGGTTTTCGGGAGGGCTAGCGGATGGCAAAAGTTAATTTAGAACAAATTGAACACGCAGTACGCCTTATTTTAGAGGCAATCGGAGATGACCCAAATCGTGAGGGAGTACTTGATACACCGAAGCGCGTTGCAAAAATGTACGCAGAAGTGTTCTCGGGGATGCATGAAGATCCAAAAGAGCATTTGCATAAAGTATTCGGAGAAGATCACGAAGAGCTTGTACTAGTAAAAGATATACCATTTTATTCGATGTGTGAGCATCATCTAGTTCCATTCTATGGAGTTGCTCACGTTGCATATATTCCGCAAGGCGGAAAGGTGACGGGGTTAAGTAAATTAGCTCGTACTGTAGATACAATTGCATGTCGTCCACAACTACAAGAACGTATTACATCAACAGTGGCTAATTCTATCATGGAAGTACTAGAGCCGCATGGTGTAATGGTAGTAGTAGAAGCAGAACATATGTGTATGACGATGCGTGGTGTGAAAAAACCAGGTGCGAAAACGATAACGACGGCAGTACGTGGTGTGCTTGAAAATGATGCTGCAGCGCGTAGTGAAATTTTATCTTTTATTAAAACGAAGTAAAGAAAAGCGGGAAACTGCTTTTCTTTTTTTTACAAGTAAATAAATGATATAGTGTTAGTTGGGCAGAGTGAGAATAGAAAGATTGCTTACATCAATGGAAGGTGTAGCCAAGTTTTGGTTATAGAAAATAGAATGTATGTGTTATAATAAGTTTTATGAATTAGAAAACAAGGGTGATTTTTTGTGTGTGACATCTACGGAGGGTATGCGGGTATAAAAGAGAAATTGATGGAGAAATTACGCCATCCTTATTTCATAAACTATATTGAAGAACCATGTATTGATGAAGAGAAAATAGCATTGTTATATGGAGCTTTAAAAAGTGAAAATTTACATATAGAACAAATTGAGCATTATGTAGTAACGATTATGCTTGTGCAAATTGCGCTTGATACACATGAAAGAGTATCAAACAAAGCGGGGGAAGAAGCGATTGAATCGCATAAACGCCGCCAGTTAACAGTACTTGCAGGTGATTACTATAGTGGGCTATATTATTACTTATTGTCTATGAATCGTGATATTGTTTTAATTCGCGCGCTTGCTGAAGGAATTAAAGAGATTAATGAACATAAAATTATGCTATACCAAAAAGCGCATGACAAGATGGATAACATAATGGAGAGTGTAGTAACGATTGAATCTGCGCTCCTTCAAAAAACATGTGATCATTTCCATTTATCACATTGGAAACCATTTATAACGTATGTATTAGGGAAAAATCGTCTCCAAAAAGAATGTCAACTGTATGCTGATAAACAACATTCACCTGTTTTTCAAGCAGTGCAAGAGGCTTTAGGGGATAAAGCTGATGCAGAAACAGTTATTAATGAATGGATGATGGAATTACGAAAGAAAGAAGATCAATTTTTAGAAGATCACACAGACATAAGTGAAATAAATTCTGTGTTAAGAGATAAATCGAAGACATAAGCAATTTTACATTGGAAGAAGGTACGAGCATGCAACAATCAAAAGAAGAAAGAGTACATGATGTATTTGAGAAAATTTCAGATAAATACGATGTGATGAATTCTGTAATTAGTTTTCAAAGACATAAAGCATGGCGTAAAGAGACGATGCGTATTATGGATGTAAAACCTGGCAGTAAAGCGCTTGATGTGTGCTGCGGGACAGCGGATTGGACAATTGCGCTAGCAGGAGCTGTAGGTGAGCAGGGGAAGGTTGTTGGTCTAGACTTCAGTGAAAACATGTTATCTGTCGGTAAACAAAAGGTAGAGGCGTTACAATTAAAACAAGTAGAACTTCTACATGGAAATGCAATGGAACTTCCATTTGAAGATCATACATTTGATTATGTAACGATTGGATTTGGTTTGCGTAACGTACCAGATTATTTACACGTATTAAAAGAAATGACACGTGTAGTAAAACCAGGTGGTAAAGTAATCTGCCTAGAAACATCGCAACCAACAATGATTGGTTTTCGACAAGGGTATATTTTATACTTTAAATATATCATGCCGTTATTTGGAAAGATGTTTGCGAAAAGCTATAAAGAATATTCATGGCTTCAAGAATCCGCTAGTACATTCCCAGGGATGAAAGAATTGGCTCAAATGTTTGAGGAAGCTGGACTTGAACGTGTACAAGTGAAACCATTTACTTTTGGAGTAGCAGCGATGCATTTAGGTATGAAACCAGAATCAAAATAGAAAAAAGAAGTTTTAGGTTAAGGTGAACAATATGAAGTTACAACTTATGTACTCTTTTTTACGATCGGATATTAATGTAATAGAAAAAGAATTAAAAAAGACAGTTGCTTCTGAACAGCCATTAGTAGAAGAGGCGGCATTACAACTCATTGAAGCTGGTGGGAAGCGAATTCGTCCTGTATTCGTGTTGCTTGCAGGGAAATTCGGGGATTATAAGTTAGACGCAATTAAGCACGTCGCTGTTGCGTTGGAACTTATTCATATGGCTTCTCTCGTTCACGATGACGTTATTGATGCAGCGTTTTTACGACGCGGTAGTGCGACTGTGAATGCGAAATGGGGAGATCGTATTGCAATGTATACAGGAGACTATCTGTTTGCTAAGTCTCTTGAATGTGTAACAAATATCGAAATTCCAGAGGCGCATCAGGCACTGTCGCATACAATTTTAGAAGTATGTAAAGGTGAAATTGAACAAATTAAAGATAAATATAACTATGACCAAAATTTACGAACGTATTTAAGAAGGATAAAGCGAAAAACAGCATTATTAATTGCTGCGAGTTGTCAGCTAGGGGCGATTGCTGCTGGTGCTAATCGTGATATGGTAAATCGTTTGTTTTGGTATGGGTATTTCGTAGGAATGTCTTATCAAATTATTGATGACATTTTAGATTTCGTTTCAACAGAAGAGAAACTTGGAAAACCTGCTGGTGGTGACTTACTACAAGGAAATATTACGCTGCCTGCTTTATATGCGATGGAAGATCCAATACTCCGCAAGAAAATCACTTCTGTACATGAAAATACAACAGCAAGTGAAATGAAAGAAATTATTGATGCTGTAAAAAATAGTACAGCTATTGATCAAGCATTTGCGTTTAGCGAACGTTATTTACATAAAGCATTGGAAATAATAAAACCACTCCCACGTGGGCAAGCAAAGTATGCATTACAAAATGTTGCAAAGTATATTGGAAAACGAAAATTTTAGTGTTTATTCTAAAAAATAAAATAATCTCTCTATTTCAAAACTATTGCACAATTGTGATAAGGGTGTTAATATGTGTGTGGGGATATACAATTACATACATAATTCAGAAGTGGAGAGATTTTTTATGGAAAAAACATTTCTAATGGTAAAACCAGACGGTGTACAACGTGCCTTCATTGGGGAAATTGTAGCTCGTTTTGAGAAAAAGGGCTTTCAATTAGTTGGTGCAAAATTAATGCAAGTCACTCCGGAAATTGCTGGACAACACTACGGTGAGCATAAGGAAAAACCTTTCTTTGGTGAATTAGTAGACTTTATTACATCTGGACCTGTATTTGCAATGGTATGGCAAGGTGAAGGTGTAGTAGATACAGCTCGTAATATGATGGGTAAAACAAGACCACATGAAGCGGCTCCTGGAACAATTCGTGGAGATTTCGGTGTAACTGTTGCGAAAAACATTATCCACGGTTCTGATTCTTTAGAAAGCGCAGAGCGCGAGATTGCTATTTTCTTTAAAGAAGAAGAATTGGTAGACTACTCAAAATTAATGAATGAATGGATTTACTAATTATTTTGAAATAATTTGTAAACGCTTTAATCACTGTGATAATAGTAAAAAGTGCAAGAAGAATAGGGGTATTCTTCTTGCACTTTTTTTATTTGGATTAGTTACGAAGTTAGAGCGGTTATGATATATTGATATGTAAAGTAAAAGGCCTATCGGAGAATAAGCGAATGGCTGATCAATCATATAATTTCTTTCATATTTTTAGAGTAATGAAAGATAATATCATTGCTTAATATAGCGAGATAAATACATATACGAAAAGAGGAATAACGTATGCGATATATTACAGCTGGTGAATCTCATGGTCCACAACTTACAACGATTATAGAAGGTATTCCAGCAGGACTGCCTTTAGTAGCGGATGATATAAATGAAGAGTTAGCTAGAAGGCAAAAGGGATATGGGCGTGGTAGACGCATGCAAATTGAAACAGATCAAGTGCAAATTGCAAGTGGTGTTAGACATGGAGAGACATTAGGTTCTCCAATTGCACTTGTTGTTGAAAATCGTGATTTTGCACACTGGACAAAAATTATGGGTGCAGAGTCGTTAACGGAACAAGAAGAAAAAGAAATGAAGAGGAAAGTAACAAAACCAAGACCTGGACATGCTGATTTAAATGGTGCGATTAAATATGGTCATAGAGATATGAGAAATGTACTTGAACGTTCTTCAGCACGCGAAACGACAGTGCGTGTTGCTGCTGGTGCGGTTGCTAAAAAAGTGTTAGCGGAACTTGGTATTACAGTGGCAGGCCATGTAATTGAAATTGGCGGTGTACAAGCTAAGGAGATTACGTATCGTTCAATTGAAGAATTAAAAAGTATTGCAGAAGCATCACCTGTACGTTGTTTAGATGAAGAAGCTGGCAACCAAATGATAAAAGCAATTGATGATGCGAAAGCAAATGGTGATTCAATCGGTGGCATCGTTGAAGTAATTGTGGAAGGAATGCCAATTGGAGTAGGAAGTTATGTGCATTATGATCGAAAACTGGATGCGAAATTAGCAGCCGCGATTATGAGCATTAATGCCTTTAAAGGTGTTGAGATTGGAATTGGTTTTGAAGCAGCGCATAGACCCGGAAGTGAAGTTCATGATGAAATTCTGTGGAATGAAGCACGTGGATATACACGAAGAACGAATCATGCAGGTGGATTAGAAGGCGGTATGACGACTGGAATGCCAATTGTTGTGCGCGGTGTGATGAAACCGATACCTACACTATATAAACCTCTTCAAAGTGTGGATATTGATACGAAAGAACCTTTTACAGCAAGCATTGAACGTTCAGATAGTTGTGCTGTACCAGCAGCTAGTGTCGTTGCAGAAGCTGTTGTGGCTTGGGAATTAGCGACTGCTTTAATAGAACAATTTGGATTAGATCGTATGGATCTTATTCGTGAAAATATGGAGAAACATAATGAATATGCGAGGGGATTTTAATGGAAAACATACATATTCAAACGAAATCAAAAGAATATGATGTACATGTTGGGAAAGAGGCATTATTACATTTGACAACATTTGTTCAAAATATGCAGCCAGTTGTATCTAACGTAATGATCATTTCAGATGAAGTTGCTGCATCTTTACATTTACAGACAGTTGTGAATGCATTGCAAGTAGAGCAAGAAGTATTTTCATTCGTTGTACCGAGTGGTGAAAAAGAGAAGTCTTTTGAAAATTTCTATGCGGCTCATACGTCAGCTCTTGAAAATAAATTAGATAGAAATTCTTTAATTATCGCACTTGGAGGCGGAATGATTGGAGATTTGGCTGGTTTTGTTGCTGCGTCGTTTATGCGTGGCATTCGCTTTGTCCAAGTTCCAACGACTTTATTAGCTCACGATAGTGCAGTAGGCGGGAAAGTAGCAATTAACCATCCGTTAGGGAAGAATATGATTGGTGCATTCCATCAGCCAGAAGCGGTTGTATATCATACACCATTTTTATACTCTCTTCCTGAAAAAGAATGGCGTTCAGGTTTTGCAGAAGTGATAAAACATGCTTTGATTGGTGATGTTGAACTGTATCATTGGTTAAAAGAAGAAGTGCAAACATTGGCGGATCTTCGTGATGAGAAGTTAATTCACATATTAATGAAGGCGATTCCTGTAAAAGCAAATATTGTATCACAAGATGAAACAGAAAAAGGTGTACGTGCTCATTTGAACTTTGGACATACGCTAGGGCATGCTCTTGAAAAAGAGATTGGATATGGAAATATTACTCACGGTGACGGAGTAGCAGTTGGGATGTTATTTGCTTTATTTTTAAGTGAGCAAGTGTATAAAGTTGATCTTGCTTATGAAGAGATAAAGCAGTGGTTCTTGCAATACGGCTATCCAAAAATGCCAAGCGATTTGAATGTAGAGCGCCTCGTTCAACTGATGAAACAAGATAAGAAAGCGAATGCTGGAACAATTCATATGGTACTTATGCAGGAATATGGGGTGGTGAACGTCGTATCTATTCCTGATGAGACTGTTCATATTGCGTTAGAAGCATTTCAAAAGGATATGGCTTAAAAATATAGGGACAGTTATGAAGTGCTTATTTAGAGGTGTTTTCGTAATAGTGACGGTTATGATAAAAGATTACAGTAAGGGATTATAATCCCTTACTGTAATCGAATTCAATAAAATGACTGGGGGAAGAAAAATGAGAGTGAAAGAGCAATTGTTAACTTTGAGAGCATATGTACCTGGGAAAAATATTGAAGAAGTAAAAAGAGAATATGGATTATCAAAAATTGTGAAATTAGCATCGAACGAAAATCCATTCGGTTGTTCTACAAATGTGACAGAAGCGTTAACATCATTAGTGAGTCAATACGCTCTTTATCCAGATGGATATGCTTTTGAACTTCGGACAAAAGTAGCTGATCATTTAGGTGTAAAAGCGGAACAACTGTTATTTGGTAGTGGGTTAGATGAAGTTATTCAAATGATTAGCCGTGCCTTACTACATGAAGGAACAAATGTTGTAATGGCGAATCCTACATTCTCGCAATACCATCACCATGCTGTTATTGAAGGGGCAGAAGTTCGTGAAGTATCACTTAAAGATGGCATTCACGATTTAGATGCAATGTTACAACAAGTAGATGATAAAACGAAGATTGTGTGGATTTGTAATCCGAATAACCCGACAGGTACATATGTAGAGAAACAAAAATTACTTTCATTTTTAGAATCAGTACCTAAGTCAGCGCTCGTTATTATGGATGAAGCATATTATGAATATGCGGAAGCAAAAGACTATCCGCAAACATTGCCACTTCTTGAAAAATATGAAAATCTTATGGTATTACGTACATTTTCAAAAGCATATGGCTTAGCTGCTTTTCGAATTGGATATGCGATTGGTGATGCGAAGTTAATCGGGCAGTTGGAAGTAGCAAGGTTACCGTTCAATACATCGACTGTAGCCCAAGCTGTAGCAATAGCTGCATTAGAAGATCAAACATTTTTACAAGACTGTGTGCAAAAAAATGCTGAAGGGTTAAATCAATACTATGCATTTTGTAAGGAATATAACGTATTCTATTATCCGTCTCAAACAAATTTCATTTTCTTAAAACTTGGTATTTCTGGTAATGAAGCTTTCGAACGATTAATGAAGAAAGGATATATTGTTCGTTCTGGTGCTGCATTTGGAATACATGATGGCATTCGTATTACCGTCGGATTGAAAGAAGAAAATGATGAAATTATAGAATTACTGAAAGAGCTTGTAAATGAGCAAGTTAAGAAAGAAGAAACCTATTCTTAAGAAATTGTGAAGGCTCCTTTTATAGGAGTCTTTTTTATCCCGCATGAACAGCTCCTAAAAGCTTGGTTGGTGTTGCTTCATAATTAATAAGGGAAGTTATTTGCACGGTCATGAAAGAAAACGGTACAATAGAAAGTAGTGAGGGATCGGTGTCACATCCGAACTTTTTGAACAAGTAGCTACGCTATAAGAAAAAGTACAAGAAGGAGCATGCCCATTCTAAAGGTTGCGTTATAATAGTGCGTTGCTTATGATAAAGTGAAACTTTAATCAGTGGGGGATGTTTATCCCCCGCTAATTATTAGTTGAACCAATCGGGCTTTTATGGGCAGTTGATCCCCAAACTAACTTCTTTGCCTTAGCTGAATTTTGAGGTGGGGGTCTGACTGCCCGTTAATAGCGGGATAAATGAACAGAAGAGAATATTTTTTAGAATTAAAGGAGACGTTTATGCAAAAGTTTGAACAAGCTGTGTCATATATTGAAAATGGTGAAGCGGAAAAAGGATTACAATTATTAAAAGAACAATTACAAGTTGCGAATGATGAAGAGAAGTATGATATCGCTCGCTACTATCATACACTTGGGTTTACGGATGAGGCGCTAGTAATAACAGAAGATTTACGTTTGCTATATCCGGAAGAGAGTGAATTTACGGTATTTTTAGCAGAATTATATATTGATTTAGATAAAGAAGATGAAGCGATTGAAGTACTTCATGATATTCCAGAAAATGATGATTTATATGTTCAATCGTTATTGCTTGTTGCAGATTTATTCCAAATGCAAGGTTTTGATGATGTAGCAGAGCAAAAACTATTAAAGGCGAAAGAATTGATGCCTGACGAACCTGTTATTACGTTTGGATTAGCAGAATTATATAGTAGTAAAGGTGAAGAACAAAAGGCAATTACTTATTACGAGTCGCTATTAGCGGAACATAAAGTAATGGGGGGTGTTGTCATTGCACTTCGTCTCGCAGAAACGTTAAGTGCAATTGGAAACTGGGAAGAAGCGATCTCTTACTATGAAGCAGGCTTAGAGGAGCAAAAAGATATTCACTCCTTATTTGGATATGCTTTCACATTATATCAAGGAGAAGAATATCAAAGAGCAATTGGTGCTTGGCAAGAACTAAAAGAATTAGATCCTGAGTACGCATCACTATACATGTATTTAGCGAAAAGCTATGAAAAAGAAGGAATGCTGCAAGAAAGCTATGAAACACTTCAAGAAGGAATTAAAGTAGATGAGCTTGCTGTTCCGTTTTATGTAGAATTAGCGAGCATTGCAGCTAAATTAGGAAAAGTAGCAGAGGCAGAGGAAGTGCTTCAAAAAGCGCTTGAGTTAGATCCAGGACATTTAGGTGCAATATTAAAGTATGCATATATTTTAAAAGGACAAGAAAAGTATGAAGAGTTAATCACAGTTGTAGAGCGTGCTATTGATAGCGGAGAGCCAGATACACAACTACTTTGGGATCTTGCGTTTGCAAAAAAACAATTAGAAATGTATTCGGATGCATTAAAGCACTATGAAAGTGCATATACTTCTTTTAAGAATCATCCAGACTTCTTGGAAGAGTACGGTTATTTCTTATTGGAAGAAGGAATGCGAAAAGAGGCCAAAGAAGTGTTTACTCAGTTATTACAACTAGACCCGACACAAATTCATATTGAAGAGTTGTTATATAATTTAGAGGATTTTTCATAAGTTGGAAGGAAACTGAATGCCGCTTCTTGAATCTAAAAAGAAAAGAGAAAGACAGAGGAGGGACTTAATTGCTATGAATACCCCTGTTTCTGTAAACGAGAAGAAGGATTTTGTGAAATGGTTTTTGAATAATTACCAACTGAAACAGCGTGAATGTGTATGGATTTTGAATTATTTAATGAGTCACGACCAATTAATGCATAAAGTCCACTTCGTAGAGCATGCAAAATATTGTCCGCGTGGTTTAGTAATGTCAGCAAATTGCGTGAAAGACACACCGTTTCACTTTTTTAAACAAAATGTTATGACAACAGATGCTGAAAAATCGTTTCATGATATTCGTTTAAATCGAGATGAGGATATTTATATTCAACTCAACTTTAAATCATCGTTCCAAAACGCAAACTATGTAGCTGTATTAGAAGACAATCCATATTTACCAAAGCATATTGAAGTAAATGAAAAAGATCGTTTACTTGCAGAGAGATTTTTAGAAGAGAGTGTATTTTCATTTAGAAGAGAACGTCTTTTGAAACAAATTGATGAAGCATTGGATAAGCAAGATAAGGAAGCGTTTCATAGGTTAACGGCGGAGTTAAAGACTTTATAGGATTTATTTGAATTATTAAATTTTTACAAATTTCGGACTTTTTTAAGAAAAACTACCTATCTTGGGTGGTTTTTCTTTTTTTACCCCTTTTAGTATGGTTTAATATATATAAAGTGAAAGTTCTGTCATTTTAGCTGGAGGGAGGGAAGAAATGTGAAATGGATTGTAAAAGACGTGGAACAGTTTGAGCAAGCAAGGGAGTATGTAGATACAGGGGTAATACCTCTTTTGTCAATTTCAGCAGCAAAAGAAATGAAAACGGTAGTAGAACAAGGTGAATTTATTGAATTGTTGAGTATGGAGTTGGAAAGAGAATATAAAGGAAGAGTGCTTTTACTACCTGCATTTACGTATTTAGTAGAAAGTCAAAAGAATGAAAAAGCTCGTTTGCAAGAATGGACAGATCATTTACAAAGTCAAGGCTTTAAACATATTGCTTATGTTACAAGTGATTTTTCATGGAAAGAAGATATGCAAGAGTTACAGGGGGATTTATTTTGGTTACCCTCATTAGCGTTAGAACAATTTAGTGATCAAGCGAAGAGAGAAGTCATTCACGCTCATATAAAAAATATAATGGTAATGTTAGAAGAAAAATGGGGAAAATAGCAATAAACAGAAAGTTCTTATTATTATGAGTAGTATGATATTGACCTGTGCATGAGGGTATTATATCATGATAGTGTCCTAGTATTTATTTTTTATATTATTTTTCACGAGGGGACAATTTCTGATAGAGGGGGGAAATTTTCGTGAGCGAGAAAGAACATCGTGTGTCAAGAAGACAGTTTTTAAATTACACACTTACAGGAGTAGGAGGCTTTATGGCAGCGGGTATTTTAATGCCGATGACGCGATTTGCGCTTGATCCGGTGTTAAGAAAAGAAGCGGGAACAGATATGGTTGCTGTTGCGCAAGTAAAGGATATTACAACAGAGCCGAAGCGTTTCGACTTTAAGGTGAAACAGGTTGACGGATGGTACAAGTCTGAAGAGCCAAAATCTGCTTGGGTGCATAAAGATGAAAGCGGAGACATCGTTGCATTTTCTCCAGTGTGTAAACATTTAGGGTGTACAGTGAACTGGAATTCGGACAAAGCACATCCGAATCAATTCTTTTGCCCTTGTCACGGAGGACGTTATACAAAAGATGGTATGAACATTAAAGGCACACCGCCACTTGCTCCGCTTGATGTGTACGAGTCTAAAGTGAAAGATGGAACGCTGTATTTAGGAAAAGCGAAGCCAAAAGGGGGTGCAAAGTAGATGCTAAATAAAATTTATGATTGGGTAGATGAACGTTTAGATATTACACCGATATGGCGCGATATCGCTGATCATGAAGTACCTGAACATGTAAACCCGGCACATCACTTTTCTGCATTCGTTTATTGCTTTGGAGGACTTACCTTTTTCGTTACTGTAATTCAAATTTTATCTGGAATGTTTTTGACGATGTATTATGTGCCTGATATTAAAAATGCGTGGGAATCTGTTTACTATTTACAAAATGAAGTTGCGTACGGGCAAATTGTTCGTGGTATGCACCACTGGGGTGCTAGTCTCGTAATTGTAATGATGTTTTTACATACACTCAGAGTTTTCTTCCAAGGTGCGTATAAAAAACCTCGTGAGTTAAACTGGATTGTTGGTGTTCTTATTTTCTTTGTTATGTTAGGTCTTGGTTTTACCGGATATTTATTACCGTGGGATATGAAAGCGTTATTTGCTACGAAAGTAGGGATTCAAATCGCAGAGCAAACGCCGCTCATTGGTCCTTATATTAAAACATTACTCGCTGGTCATTCCGAAATTGTTGGCGCTCAAACATTAACTCGCTTCTTTGCTATTCACGTCTTCTTCTTACCAGCAGCACTTCTAGGTTTAATGGCCTTCCACTTCATCATGATTCGCAAACAAGGTATTTCCGGTCCACTATAAGAGATTGCTAAATTAAAGGGGAAAGAACTAAAGGAGGGAGATTATGCATCGCGGCAAAGGAATGAAATTTGTAGGAGATTCTCGAGTACCAGTAGCTCGGAAACCAAATATTCCAAAAGATTATTCTGAATACCCAGGAAAAACAGAAGCATTTTGGCCGAACTTCTTGTTAAAAGAATGGATGGTTGGTGCAGTTTTTTTAATCGGTTATTTATGTTTAACAGTGGCACATCCGTCACCGCTTGAGAGAATGGCGGATCCGACAGATGCCGGATATATACCACTTCCAGATTGGTATTTCTTATTTTTGTATCAGTTACTAAAGTATTCTTATGCTTCTGGTTCATTTACTGTAATTGGAGCGTTTATTATGCCAGGGATTGCGTTCGGAGCATTGCTGTTAGCTCCATTTCTCGATCGAGGTCCAGAAAGACGCCCGTTGAAGCGTCCTGTAGCCACTGGATTTATGCTTTTAGCAATTGCATCGATTATCTTTTTAACTTGGGAATCTGTAGCACACCACGACTGGGAAGCTGCAAAGAAACAAGGCGCAATTGTAAAAACAGCACCAGTTGATAAAAATGATGACGGCTACAAGTTAATGCAAAAAAATACTTGTTTAACGTGTCATGGTGATAATTTACAAGGCGGGGCGGCAGCACCAGCTTTGCAGAACTTAACTTTAAAACCTGAAGAAATCGCTAAAATTGCGAAAGATGGAAAAGGTTCCATGCCTAAAGGTGTATTTAAAGGTACGGATGAAGAACTGAAAAAGCTTTCGGAATTCGTTGCAAAGTATAATAAAAAATAATAGAAAAGCTGACTACAAATTTTGTGGTCAGCTTTTTATTTTGATGACAGAAAGTTTACTATATAATAGAGTAGAGTTTGAGGAAAGAATGAAAGGTGTTGGACATACAGCTTGGTTTACTTGTATGCAATGTTAAGACAACGCTCAGTATTATTATTTTTATTGATTGTTAACATACTAGGTACAATTTACGGATTTATATGGTATGGAAATCAATTAAAAGAAACGTCACCTATATTTTGGCCGTTTGTACCAGATAGTCCTATGGCGACTCTCTTTTTTGTCTTTGTTTTAATTGCTTTCTTGGTAAAGCGAAACTGGGGATTAATAGAGGCGCTGGCAATTGTAACTTTAATAAAATATGGTATATGGGCTGTTGTTGTAAATGTGGTTATGATTTATGTAAAAGGTCCTATTGGCTTGATGGGGTATATGTTAATGCTATCGCATTTTGCAATGGCAGTGCAGGGAGTGTTATATGCTCCGTTTTACCGTATAAAAAAATGGCATTTTGTAGTAGCAGGTATATGGACATTACATAATGACGCAATTGATTATTTATTTTGGCAAATGCCGAGATACGGAATTATGCATTTGTTTGTAGAGAAAATTGGTTATTTTACATTTTGGTTAAGTATTGTCGTACTGTGCATCACATACTATTATTGCTTACGTGAGCGCCGAAAACAGTTTTCTTTATGATGGTGTGAACATTTAGGGGGAGAAAATGAAGAGAAGTAAGAGTGGAAAAATATTGGATCGATTGATTACGTTAGTTGTTTCATATAGCATAGCATTTTCTATTTTTGCACTTGCAACAATGGCAGTTATATATGGAAAATGGCTGTATTATTTTGAAATTGATTTTTTAAACATTCCAGATTTAGCGGATATGACAAAAGATGAAATTAAGAGAAATTATGATGTGCTAATTACATATTTATCTCCGTTTTATGACGGAGCATTACATTTACCGACATTAGATATGTCTACAAATGGTCGTATTCATTTTGTAGATGTTAAAAATATTATAGTAAAGATTCAATATGTGATGTATGCGACAATTATGATTGTAGTGATAGGCGGCGTTTATTTATTAAAAAGAAAAAACGAAAAATTTTTACTGCATGGATCGATTGTAACAATTATATTTCCGATAGCACTGGTGTTGCCAATCGCTATTAATTTTGAAAAGAGTTTTGTATTATTCCATAAGCTGTTATTCAGTAACGATTATTGGATGTTTGATATTGAATCGGATCCGATTATTTTAATGCTACCAGAAGAATTTTTTATGCATGCGGCGTGTGCTATTTTAGTATTCATTTTAGGTGGTAGTATACTTTGTTACAGCTTGTATAGATATTTCGTAAAAAAGAAAAGGATTTCAAAGGAAAAATTCTCTGCTTAAAGAGAATTTTTTTGTTTGTAAAACGATAATATATTTTTCGGGGCAGTTCTGTTCTATTCTTGTCCAATTCCACATATTTTGTACTAGTAGTTATAGGGGGGACCGGGATGAAGAGAACATTAATTGGATTGATAGCATTTCTAATTATAATGTTTCCGTTACGTATATATGCTGAAGAGTGGAGTGAACTAACGGGGTTGCTAGACGACTCGTTACAGTTAGTGAAGCGTAATGAAGATGAAAAAGCAGTACAAGTATTACAATATTTCTCGGAGCAGTTTTTAGTGAAGGGGAATGAAAAGAAGCAAGAAGTAACACCAGATCAAATTAGAGTCATTTCTTTAGCTTACGACAAAGCGAAACAATCTCTCTCGGAAGAAGATTTAGGTAAGCAAGTTAAAATTGATAATGTGATAGCATTACAACTTGCTGTTGATGCGCAAGTATCGAAATATCAACCGCTTTGGATGGAAAGAGAAGGGAAAGTAATGGATGCTTTTTCTCAAATGGAAAAAGCGATGAAAAAAGAAGATACTGGACAGTTTCAGCAAACGTTAAATACATTCTTAAATGAATTTAATATTATTTACCCAAGCCTAATGATTGCTTTGCCAGAAAACGAGGTGCAACGTGTAAATGCTCATTTATCTTATTTGGATGAATTTCGTAACGTTATGTTAAAAACGAAAGGTGGGCAAATGCAATTAGGAATCATTAAAGGAGATTTGCAAAAGATATTTCACACAGTAAAAAAAGATGAAATTGCCCCCTCTCTCATTTGGTTTATGACAATTACTGGAGGACTTATTTTATTCACATTAACTTATGTTGGATGGAGAAAGTATAAAGGTGAGCGAGAGAAAAGAAAAAGTAATGTACATTCTAAAAATAGATAATGCGATAAAGTGAAACTTTAATCAGTGGGGAGGTTCATACCTCATTGATTATTAGCCCTCATCAATCGGGCGTTTACGGGCAGTGGATATACCGCTTAAGTTCTTTGCTCCAGCAGAATTTTGAGGTGGGAGTCTAACTGTCTACAAATAGCGGGATAAATAAAGATACGGATTGTAAGGTTTATTCATTGACAATGGTGGCAGAAAAAAATAGAATGAGAAGTACTATAATTAAAACTTCAATGGAGGTTCATGATGTTTTATTTAATTTACTTCGCGATCATTTTGATCATACCGTTGTATGCACAGTCAAAAGTACGTAGTGCCTATAGCAAGTATTCACAAGTTTATTCAACATCAGGTATGACAGGAGCAGAAGTGGCTCGGAAAATTTTAGATGAAAACGGATTATACAACGTAGCTGTAGAAGAAACGCCAGGTCATTTATCAGACCATTATGATCCAACTGCCAAAACAGTTCGATTATCAACAGATAACTACTATGGCCATTCAGTTGCTGGTACAGCAGTAGCAGCACACGAAGTAGGGCATGCGATTCAAGATGCAAAAGATTATAATTTCATGCGTGTTCGTCATTCATTAGTACCAGTTGCTAATTTTGGCTCGAATATGTCTTGGGTTTTTGTCTTAATTGGTGTGTTTGCACAAATGTCTGGTTTATTGTTGCTAGGAATTATTTTGATGGCAGCAGGTGTTGTTTTTCAACTTGTTACATTACCAGTTGAGTTTGATGCATCAAAACGCGCAATGCAACAAATTGAAGCACTTGGTATCGTATCGACAGATGAGTACGGCCAAGCTCGTAAAGTATTAAATGCGGCAGCATTAACATATGTAGCAGCTGCAGCTGTAGCGGTATTTGAATTATTACGTCTTGTATTAATATATACTGGTATGCAGCGTAGCGACGACTAAAGACTATCAATTTTGATAGTCTTTTTTATTATCTGTAATAAATGGACAGGATAAAATGAAAGAAATATTGTAGGGAAATCATAATTAAGTAGCATACGATGAGGGGGGAGATAATGGAATATCCAGACTATATAGTAAAGCAAGTGAAAGAGCGTAGTGCTTCGTATCAGCTAGAAGGTTTTCTAAGTGGACAAGGCCCTGGAACCCCCAAAATTATGCTCGTTGGTGAAGCACCTGGTGAAACAGAAATTCATAATGGGATTCCGTTTAGCGGTAGAGCTGGAAAACATTTAATGGAGTTTTTAGAACGTATTCATGTTACAAGGGAAGAAGTATATATTACGAGTGCGGTCCGGAGTAGGCCATATAAATGGCGAGAGAAAAAAGAACGAAATGGCGAAAAAATACAGAAAAAGTATAATAGAACACCAAATCAAGGAGAAATACTTGCTCATGCACCTTTATTAGATTATGAGTTGGAACATATAGACCCTCCTGTTATCGTTACGCTTGGTAATATTGCATTACAGCGTTTAGTCGGTAAAAATCATAAAATTACAGATGTTCATGGAGAATTGTTAAAACAACCCGTGCAACAATTGAAAGATAGTTGCTGTACAGAATTTGTATGGACAGAAAAAGAATATTCTATTTTTCCGACCTTTCATCCAGCTTCTATTTTTTATAATCGGAGTTTGTTGGAGCTTATTTATGAGGATTGGGAGAAGCTTAAAAGATATGTAATAAAAAACTAGAAAAGCTAAAGAGCTTTTCTAGTTGAATTTAATTATGTAACGGATTTTTATTTTCATCTAATGTAAAACCTTCACCAACTACATCATGTACGTCACTTACAGCAACAAAGGCATGAGGATCTACAGAAGTAATAATATTTTTTAATTTCACGATTTCATTTTTAGCGACAACGCAATACAATACGTTCCGTTCCACTTTCGTATACGATCCAACAGCTTTTAAAAAGGTTGCTCCGCGCTCCATGTCAGATAAAATTTGGGCAGCAATTTCATCGTTTTTATCTGAGATAATAGTTGCTCCTTTTGCCGCATAGGCTCCTTCTTGCATAAAGTCAATGACTTTCGCTCCGATAAAAACAGCAACTAACGTATACATGCCTTCGCGGTATGATAAATAGGTAAGAATAGAGACGATAATGACGATAGCATCAAACATAAACATTGTTTTCCCCATACTCCAGCCAACATATTTATGAGCGAGTCTTGCGATAATATCTACACCGCCAGTAGTCCCCCCATATTTAAATATTATGCCAAGACCGATACCGATAAATGCCCCGGCGAATAAAGCCGCGAGTGTCATATCATTTTGTAAGTTTAAATGTAAGTTAAGAACGTGGTAACGCTGAAAAATCCATAGAAATAAAGATACGCTGAATGTGCCGATTAGTGTATAGATAAATGTCGTTCTTCCAAGTAACTTCCAGCCAATAAAAAATATAGGGATATTTAAAATTAAGTTTGAATAAGAAGGGTCAAACTTAAATAGAAAATACAATAATAGTGTAATACCGGTAAATCCACCTTCTGCAAGGTGATTTTCAATATTGATATTCACAATACCGAAAGAAAAAATAGCGGAACCGATTAAAATGAAAATGATATTTCGAATCTTCAAACTTGATGTCATATAGAAATCCCCCTAATTATGTAGATTGCATTGCTCCGCTGAAACGGTAAAACATAATGATAAGTAATTTCTAGTTGTTAATAAAAATAGTGAAGGCTATAAAAAAACAATTGATTTTAGCTGATCTTTTGCCAAAACCGCAAAAGAAAGTTTCACTTCATTATAGTCTATCCAAAAAAGGGTCGCAAATAGGTGTTTGGCGGGGAATAATATTTGTCAAATCGCGATGAATTGGCTAACATGAAAGAGGAAGGATTAGAGGTGATTAGTATGGAAGCAAAAACGATGAAAGATATGCAGAAAGAAGTAGATGCATATATTGGTCAGTTTAAAGAAGGTTATTTCAGTCCGCTTGCAATGATGGCTCGTTTAACGGAAGAAATGGGAGAGCTTGCGAGGGAAGTAAACCATTACTATGGTGAGAAACCGAAGAAAACAACTGAAACAGAACGTAGTATTGAAGAAGAGCTTGGAGATGTATTGTTTGTTATGATTTGTATGGCAAATAGTTTAAATATTGATTTAGAAACAGCGCATAACATTGTAATGGAAAAATTTAATACACGTGATAAAGATCGCTGGACACGCATTGATGAGGGAGAGAAAGAATAATGAAAGAAATTAAAGTAATTATCGCTGGACCAAGAGGACGTATGGGACATGAAGCAGTCCTTCTTATGGAAAGAACAGAACATTTCAATTTAGTAGCAGCAGTAGACTATAAGCACGCTGGAGAAAAGATTTCAGACTTACCTGGTATGCCGATGTTAGATACACCGATTTATGCAGATTTACATACTTGTTTAGATGAAGTGGAAGCAGATGTATTATTAGATTTAACAACACCAGAAGTTGGAAAGAAACATGTGACACTTGCAGTTGAACGTGGACTTCGATCTGTTATTGGTACAACTGGATTTACGGAAGAAGAACTAAAGCAATTAACAGAAAATGCAAAAGAAAATAAAGTAGGAACAATTATCGCTCCAAACTTTGCAATTGGTGCAGTTCTTATGATGAAATTTTCACAAATGGCAGCGAAGTACTTCCAAGACGTTGAAGTAATTGAATTACACCATGATCAAAAATTAGATGCACCATCTGGTACAGCTGTCAAAACAGTAGAATTAATTCGTCAAAATCGTGAATCAAAGCAGCAAGGTCATCCAAACGAAGTAGAGCAACTAGAAGGTGCTCGTGGTGCAAATGTAGACGGTATTCACATTCATAGTGTACGTTTACCAGGACTTATTGCACACCAAGAAGTAATGTTCGGCGGGGATGGACAAATGTTAACGGTTCGCCACGATTCATTCAATCGTGCATCATTTATGTCAGGTGTAAAACTATCAATTGAAACAGTAATGAACATTGATCATCTTGTGTACGGTTTAGAAAACATTATCGACTAAAGGGGAGAAAAACGGATGAAAATTGCCTTAATCGCACATGACAAAAAGAAAAATGACATGGTTTCGTTTGCGTACGCATATAAACCGATTTTTGAAAAACATGAATTATTTGCAACAGGAACGACAGGACTTCGCATTATGGAGGCAACTGGCTTAGATATAACAAGATATCAGTCGGGTCCTCTTGGTGGCGATCAAGAAATCGGAGCCATGATTGCAAAAAACGATATGGATATGGTGATTTTTTTCCGAGATCCACTAACTGCTCAGCCGCATGAACCAGATGTAAATGCATTACTTCGTTTATGTGATGTATATGCGATTCCACTTGCAACGAACATGGCAAGTGCTGAAATGTTAATGCACGCATTAGAACGAGGGGATTTAGATTATCGCAAGTTAAGAAAATGAGGGGAACAATTATGAGTGGATTACATATATTAGCGTTTGGTGCTCATGCCGATGATGTTGAAATCGGCATGGCGGGTACCATTGCAAAATATACGAAGCAAGGGTTTGAAGTAGGTATTTGTGATTTAACAGAAGCTGACCTTTCTTCAAATGGAACGATAGAGTTGAGAAAAGAAGAAGCAAAGACCGCAGCTCGTATAATGGGAGTAAAAACGAGACTGAATTTAGCGATGCCAGATCGTGGCTTGTATATGAAAGAAGAGTTTATACGTGAAATTGTAAAGGTAATCCGTACATATAAACCAAAACTCGTTTTTGCACCATATTATGAAGATCGTCATCCAGATCATGCAAATTGTGCAAAGCTTGTGGAAGAGGCTATTTTTTCAGCAGGAATCCGTAAATATATGCCAGAACTTCCACCACATCGTGTGGAGTCTTTTTATAATTATATGATTAATGGTTTTCATAAACCGAATTTTTGTATAGATATTAGTGAGTACCTATCGCAAAAAGTGGAAGCATTAGAAGCGTATGAAAGTCAGTTTTCAACAGGGAGTGATGGTGTTAAGACGCCGTTAACAGAGGGTTACGTTGAAACTGTGGTCGCTCGTGAGAAGATGTTTGGGAAAGAAGTTGGAGTCTTGTATGCCGAAGGATTTATGAGTAAGAAACCGGTTTTATTACATGCTGATTTAATAGGGGGATGTAAATGAAATTAAAAATAGGTATTACATGTTATCCTTCTGTAGGTGGTTCTGGAGTTGTTGGAACAGAATTAGGAAAGCAATTGGCGGAACGCGGGCATGAAATTCATTTTATTACATCGGGTTTACCATTTCGATTAAATAAAGTGTATCCAAACATTTATTTTCATGAAGTGACGGTGAATCAATACTCTGTATTTCAATATCCACCATATGATTTAGCATTAGCGAGTAAAATGGCAGAGGTTGCACAAAGAGAAAGTCTTGATATTTTACATGTGCATTACGCAATACCACATGCAATTTGTGCTTATTTAGCGAAACAAATGATTGGAGAGCGTATTAAAATTGTTACAACCTTGCATGGAACAGATATTACTGTGTTAGGTTCCGACCCTTCGTTAAATAATTTAATTCGTTTTGGTATTGAGCAGTCTGATGTTGTTACTGCTGTCTCGCATTCATTAATTGACGAAACGCATGAGCTTGTAAAACCAAATAAAGACATTCAAACGGTATATAACTTTATAGACGAACGTGTATATTTCAAGCGTAATATGTCTCAATTAAAGAAAGAATACGGTATAAGTGAGAGTGAAAAGGTACTTATTCATATTTCAAATTTCCGTAAAGTGAAACGTGTGCAGGATGTTGTTCAGGCATTTGCTAAAGTTGCTAAAGAAGTTGATGCGAAATTGCTTCTTGTTGGAGACGGACCAGAATTTTGTACAATTTTACAGATAGTGAAGAATTTACATATTGAAGATCGCGTTTTATTCCTAGGGAAGCAAGATAATGTTGCAGAACTGCTTGCGATGAGTGATTTAATGTTGCTTCTATCAGAGAAGGAAAGTTTTGGTCTTGTTTTATTAGAAGCGATGGCGTGTGGTGTACCTTGTATCGGAACAAGGGTTGGAGGTATTCCAGAAGTCATTCAACATGGTGAAACAGGATATTTATGTGAAGTTGGCGATACAACAGGTGTGGCCAATCAAGCCATTCAGCTATTAAAGAATGAAGAGCTTCACCGTAATATGGGAGAGCGAGCAAGAGAAAGTGTTTATGAGCAGTTCCGCTCAGAAAAAATCGTCTCACAATATGAAGCAATTTACTATGACATACTAAGGGATGACAAAAATGGAAAGATTTAAAAAAGCTAGTTCTATTATTGAGATATTAAAACAACAAGGACATGAGGCTTATTTTGTTGGTGGGAGCGTACGAGATCTTATTATCGATAGGCCGATTGGAGATATTGATATTGCGACATCTGCTTTACCAGAAGAAGTAATGGATATATTCCCAAGACATGTTCCTGTTGGTCTTGAGCATGGAACTGTAATTGTTGTAGAAAATGGTGAACCTTATGAGGTAACCACTTTTCGAACAGAAAGCGAATATGAAGATTTTCGAAGACCTAGTAGTGTTCAATTTGTTCGTTCATTAGAAGAGGATTTAAAACGTCGTGATTTCACAATGAATGCGATTGCCATGACAGAAGAAGGCGAAATGGTGGATTTATTTGCTGGGCAGGAAGCGATTCAAAAGAGAGAAATTGTGACAGTTGGAAATGCAGCGAATCGTTTTCAAGAAGACGCACTAAGAATGATGCGTGGCATTCGGTTTGTAAGTACGTTAGGGTTTTCTTTAGAAACGAAAACGAAGCAAGCGATTGAAACGTATGGACACTTGCTAGAACATATAGCAATTGAGCGCATCACAGTAGAGTTTGAGAAACTGTTAACTGGTACCTATTGTGTGAAGGGCCTCAAAGAATTAGTAGAGACGAAGCTATTTTCTCATTTGCCCTATTTACAAATGTCAGAAGAGAGACTGTTAAAAGCTACGCAGTATAAATGGGATTCTTTTGAAACAGACATTGAGGCATGGGCATTTTTCTTATATTGTATCGGAGAAGAGCATCCATCTGTATTTTTACGTCAATGGAAGTTTTCGAATAAAAAAATAAAAGATATTGTCGCAGTTTTATTAACAATTCGTACGAGAAAGGAGAAGGATTGGGATACAGTCCTTCTTTATAAAACGGGAATTCATATCGCTGAAATGGCAGAGAGAGTATATGAAGCGATGATTGAAAACTATAACCCTACATCTGTTAAACGAGTACAATCAATGTTTCATGCATTGCCAATCAAGGGTCGTCAAGAAATGAATGTGAGTGGGAATGATCTATTAAACTGGGCGAATAAAAAGCCTGGTCCGTGGGTTGCTGAAATGCTTCAAAAAATCGAAGAAGCGATCGTACAAGGAAATGTAGTTAATGAGAAAGAGAGTATAAGGGAGTGGCTGCAAAGATGCAATCTACTATAAGAAAGCAGTTGTTGCAAGTTTTTTCTGAAGCGGATGGAGAGTTTGTATCTGGCCAAACGATTAGTGATAAACTTGGTTGTTCAAGAACCGCTGTGTGGAAACATATGGAGGACCTTCGGAATGAGGGATATGAACTTGAAGCTGTGCGTCGATTAGGTTACCGCATTGCGGGGAAGCCAGACAAAGTAACTGCTAATGAAATTCAGTTAGGATTACAAACAGAGCGTATCGGTAGAACGGTTTATTTTGAAGAATCAGTTGAATCTACTCAGCATATTGCAGCAAAACTTGCTTATGAAGGAGTAGAAGAGGGAACAATTGTCGTTGCGGAAGAGCAAACTGCAGGTAGAGGCCGTTTAAGTAGAAAGTGGCATTCGCCAAAAGGAACAGGAATTTGGATGAGTATTATTTTGCGTCCATCGATCCCGGTTCATCATGCCCCGCAGCTCACTCTGCTAGCGGCTGTTAGCGTTGCACAAGCAATTGAAAAATGCACAGGTGTAAATGTAGGAATTAAATGGCCGAATGATATTTTAATTCAAGGTAAAAAGGCTGTAGGTATATTAACAGAAATGCAAGCGGATCCTGATAAAATCAATGCTGTCATTATGGGAATTGGTATTAATGCGAATCAAAAACAAGAACATTTTGATAAGGAAATTCAGCAAATTGCCACTTCTTTAGCGATTGAATCAGGTAAGCCAATTGTTCGTGCGGAACTTATGCAACAAATCTTTTTACAACTAGAAAAATTATATGAAGAGTATTTACAAAATGGTTTCTCTGTAATTAAAATTCTTTGGGAAAGTTACGCTGTGAGCATCGGGAAAGAAATTACTGCCCGAACGATGAGACAGACGATTACGGGGCTAGCAAAAGGGATTACAGAAGAGGGTGTATTGCTTCTGGAGGACCATGAAGGGAAAATACATCATATTCATTCTGCGGATATCGAAATGAAGTAAAAGAAGTTCCTTTTTTGGAACTTCTTTTTTATTTCAATATTTTTGAGTAGGCTTTGTAATGTGACAATACACTTTTTACAACTTAAGTTGTATGTAGAGTAACGTTCGATTAGCGCTGCTTATTATTTGATTATTACTTTTCCTTCCATTCCTTTAAGGAGATGGTATCTACATATTAATTCATATGTACCAGTATTTTTAGGTTTTACGGTAATGTTTTTTTCTTTTCCTGACTCAACTACGACGTCAATTCCGAGTTTTTTCACTGTAAAGGTGTGCTCGTTCTTACCTTTATTTTTTAATAACAATGTTGTTGTTTCTTCAATCGGAATAGTGATGACATTCGGATTAAAGTAATCATCGTTAAGTTCGACTTCAATCACTTTCGTTGACTCAATAGGTTGTGTTACGACGTTAGCTGAGGCAACTACGTTGATGGAGTCTAAAGTTATCACACTCACAATCATTACAAACAAACCGAGTAATGGAAATAACCACTTGTTCATAGACATTCGCAATTCTCCTTTTCTAAGTGCTTTTCTTCAATTAACCTGCATCATTAGTTTTAGGCTTATACTATACAGTCAAATAAAATATCAGTATCTTTAAATCAATTTTTTGCATTTAAATGGATTACAAAAGAAATTAACTTGGAGTTGTAAGGTATGTATGGGAAACACACCCACTTATTTTTTAGGACTGAATTCTCTGTAAAAACTATATAGCATATACACTATCTAGTTAAATTTCACATACCGTAATGGAAATAAAAAATTATTTCTTCAAAAAAATGTAGTAATTTCTTTTTGTACTTTGCTATAATTAGTTCGAATGTGGGCAGTATCAGAGCGAACTGCACCATGATTCGAAGCAGTACAAAAAATAATAACTTGGATTCTGCCTTGATCCAATAACGGACTGGGACAGAGGGATGAATAATGCCGACTAACACACAACCCTTCTGCCCTTTTATGGCCAGAGGGGTTTTTTATATGATTTCGGCCATCGCCTCTCTCCTGCATAAAGGAGGAGTAGTTTTTGAAAACAAAAACAGATTTTTTGAAGATGAAAGAGCAAGGTGAGCCGATTACGATGCTAACGGCGTATGATTATCCTTCTGCTAAATTAGCAGAAGAAGCTGAAGTTGATATGATTTTAGTTGGAGATTCTCTTGGGATGGTTGTACTCGGATATGATTCAACAGTACCTGTAACAGTAGAGGATATGATTCATCATACGAAAGCTGTACGCCGCGGAGCGAAAGAAACATTTATTGTAACTGATATGCCGTTTATGTCTTATCACATATCGTTACAAGAAACGATGGTGAATGCACGCCGCATCGTTCAAGAGAGCGGAGCACATGCACTGAAAGTAGAAGGTGCTGGAGAAGTTATATCAACGATTCATTATTTAACGAATGCAGGAATTCCTGTCGTAGCGCATTTAGGTTTAACTCCTCAATCTGTGGGAGTATTGGGTGGATATAAAGTGCAAGGAAAAGATGCTGAAAGTGCAAAGAAATTAATAGACGATGCAAAGAAATGTGAGGAAGCTGGTGCGATAGCACTTGTGTTAGAATGTGTGCCAATGCAGTTAGCAGAATTAATTTCGAAGCAATTAACAATTCCAATAATAGGGATTGGAGCGGGACAAAAAGTAGATGGGCAAGTTCTTGTATATCATGATCTCATCTCATATGGGGTAAATCGTGTTCCGAAATTCGTAAAACAGTATACGTCTGTTCAAGAGGAAATTGTACGTGGGATTTCTCAATATGTTGCTGAAGTGAAGACAGGGCAATTTCCTGAAGAGAAACATTCGTTCACAATGAAAGAAGAAGAATGCTTAGCGTTATACGGGGGAAAACAGTAATGAAAATCATAACTACAGTGCAAGAGATGCAGCAAATTACGAGCGAACTTCGTACAAGTGGAAAGAATATTGGTTTTGTTCCAACGATGGGGTATTTACATGAAGGGCATGCTACTTTATTACGCAAGGCAAGAGAAGAAAATGAAATTGTAGTTTTAAGTGTGTTTGTAAACCCACTACAGTTTGGGCCGAACGAAGATTTAGAGCGATACCCTCGTGATATTGAGAGAGATGAAAGTGTAGCAAAAGAAAACGGTGTGGATTATTTATTTTATCCGAGTGTAGAAGAAATGTATCCGGCAGAACAAACAACAACAGTAGAAGTTGTAAAGCGTACTGACGTATTATGTGGAAAACAAAGACCTGGTCACTTTTCTGGAGTTGCGACTGTACTAATGAAATTATTTAATATTGTAATGCCAAATCGTGCTTATTTCGGTATGAAAGACGCACAACAAGTTGCTGTAATTGAAGGATTTGTAACTGATTTCAATATTCCAGTAACGATCGTACCAGTTGATATTGTAAGAGAAGAAGATGGATTAGCAAAAAGTTCTCGTAATGTGTATTTATCACAAGAAGAACGTGAAGAGGCTTCTCATTTATACCGCAGTCTATGTATAGCGAAAGAAAGAATTGAGGCAGGCGAACGTAATTCAGAAATCATTACAAATTTTGTGAAAGAACATATTGAGACGTATACGAAAGGTACTGTAGATTATGCGGATTTATATGCATATCCGTCATTGGCAATAGTAGGGGAAATGGAAGGAAGAATCATTTTAGCTATTGCAGTTAAGTTTGAAAATGTAAGATTAATTGACAATATAACATTAACGGTTAAATAAGGGGGAGCATCTATGTTTCGCACAATGATGAGAGCAAAGTTACATCGTGCAACTGTAACGGAGGCAAATTTAAACTATGTAGGTAGTATTACAATAGATGAAGATTTAATGGATGCAGTAAATATTGTAGAGAATGAAAAAGTTCAAATTGTAAATAATAATAACGGTGCGCGCTTAGAGACATATGTTATTAAAGGCGAACGCGGTAGCGGTGTTATTTGTTTAAACGGTGCTGCAGCAAGGCTTGTACAACCGGGAGATAAAGTAATTATAATTTGTTATGGCTTAGTTACGGAAGAAGAGGTTCATAAACAAGAACCAAAAATTGCAGTGTTAGACGATCAAAATCAAATTGTTGAAATGTTAGGTGCTGAAAAGGCTGGTACAATATTATAAAAGGGGAAAGCTATCTCTATATCAGGAGATAGCTTTTTTGTGCATCTTTTCATTAAGATGAGATAAAACGTGGTATAGTAACATTATATGAATTATTGTTGTTTGAAAGGTAAGAAATTGAGGTGTTACATATATGAGTAAACGTTATGTCGTTGTTGATTTAGAGACGACAGGAAACTCCTGGAAAGACGGGAAAGATAAAATTACCCAAATTGCAGCTGTTGTAGTAGAAGATGGAGAGATATTGGAAATTTTTTCATCTTTTGTTAACCCAAAGAGAGAGATTCCCGTATTTATTACAGAATTAACAGGGATTGATGAAAGTCTCGTAAAACAAGCCCCGTTATTTCAAGATGTAGCCCCGATGATTGTTGAGCTATTACAAGGTGCCGCTTTCGTTGCGCATAATGTTCACTTTGATTGGAATTTTTTAAACGAAGAATTAAGGCAGGCTGGATATACAGAAATACATTGTCCTAAAATCGATACGGTTGAATTGGCACAAATTCTTTTGCCAACAGCCGATAGTTATAAATTACGTGATTTAGCTAAGAAACATGAACTCGAACACGATCAACCACATCGTGCGGATAGTGATGCTCTTGCGACAGCAGAGTTGTTTTTACAATTTTTAAATGAAATTGAAAAATTACCACTTGTTACATTACAATCACTTTATGAATTGAGTGATGTTTTCCAAAGTGATATAGCTGATGTGCTTTCTGAAAATATTTTAAAGAAAGTAATGCATGGTAAAGAAATAAAAGCGGAATATGAAGTGTATCGCAATATTGCACTGAGAAAACGGAACTATTCCTTAAGTCTTGGAGAAACATATTCATTAAAATTTGATGCTTTCTTGAATAAAACGATGGATAAACTGGAATTACATATGCCGAAGTTTGAAAGAAGAGAAAGTCAGCAAATGATGATGAAAGAGATATATACGGCGTTAAGAGATTCTCGTTTTTCTCTTATTGAAGCAGGTACAGGGACGGGAAAGACTCTTGCTTATTTACTTCCTAGTCTTTATTTTGCGAATAAAAAAGAAGAACCTGTCGTTATCAGTACACAAACGGTACAACTTCAACAACAAATACTTGAAAAAGAAATGCCGTTATTGCAAAAAATAATGCCATTTTCATTTGAGACAGCTCTTCTAAAAGGGAGAAAGCATTATCTTTGCTTACATAAATTTGAATATGCTTTGCAAGAGGAAGAAAAAAATTACGATATGGCACTTACGAAGGCGAAAATTTTAGTTTGGTTATTAAAAACTGAAACAGGTGACCGAGATGAATTAAATATTCCAGAGGGCGGAAAGTTACTTTGGAATCGTATTTGTAGTGATGCGTATAGTCCGGGCGGTATGCAAAGTAATTGGTTTAGTCGATGCTTTTATCAGCGAGCGAAAAATAAAGCTTTATTTGCAGATATCGTTATTACAAATCATGCATTATTATTTCAAGATTTTTCAAGTGAAGAACCACTGTTTTCTTCATGTGAACATATAATTTTTGATGAAGCTCATCATATTGAAGAAGCTGCGAGTAGAACACTAGGTGAGCAGTTCTCTTGTATGTATTTTCAATTGATTTTATCTCGACTTGGTACACTAGAAACGGATGATGTGCTTTCTAAAGTATATAAAATGATGAAAAAATCAGAGCAAGCATCTCGTTCTACTTTCCGTATGATAAGCCATAGTTTGAAGGAACTTAAATTTGATGCGGATGAACTATTCCAAATGTTACGTACTTTTATATTTAAACAAACAAAGCAAGAACAAGGAACAAACAATATGCCGCTCATTTATCGATATAACACGGAAGTAGAGCAAGGTAAGTTGTGGGATAGTATTGTTGAGTTAACAAATCGTTTTGTATATGAATTAAGAAGAATAGTGACCATATTTGAGAAACAAGTAGATATATTGCAAAGTAAGTTAGAGTGGGAAATGCATGTTGTTACGGGTGAATTTATGCATTTAAGTGGGTTACTGAGAAAGATGGCAGAATCATTACAGTTGCTCATATTGGAAAAAAATGCATATGTAACTTGGATGGAGACGGAGACGAAAGGAACGATTCATTCAACCATTTTATACGCGCAACCAGTTCATATTGGAGAAAGGTTTGCTGATGAATTTTTAACAGAAAAAAAGAGTGTTATCTTTACATCTGCAACATTAACAGTTAACGATACATTTGACTATATAAAAGAAGAGCTTGGCTTACATGATTTTGCTCCAAATACTTTACAGGTTCAATCGCCATTCCATTATGAGAAACAAATGAAATTAATGGTTTCAACGGATGTACCGTTTATTAAGCGAGTAAGTAATGAGGAATATATTGAATCTGTATCGGAACATATTGCCAAGATAGCAAAAGTTACAAAAGGGAGAATGCTCGTTTTATTCACTTCGTATGAAATGCTGAAAGAAGCGTATGCGAATTTGAAAAGCAATGATGAATTAGAAGGCTATCTATTATTAACACAAAGTGTAAACAATAGGAGTCGAAGTCGCTTAATTCGAAAGTTTCAAGAGTTCGACAAGTCAATATTGTTAGGCACGAGCAGTTTTTGGGAAGGAATCGATATTCCAGGAGATGCCTTGAGTTGCCTTGTCATTGTCCGTCTTCCTTTTACACCTCCTCATCAGCCGATGATGGAAGCGAAAGGTGAATGGCTAAAAAATCAAGGTGAGGACGTATTCGCAAAATTAACGCTCCCGCAAGCAATATTACGTTTCAAACAAGGATTTGGGCGTTTAATTCGAACGAATACTGATACGGGGACGGTAGTAGTGTTAGACCGTCGATTGACGAGTTCTTCCTATGGAAAAAGATTTTTACAATCAATTCCTAATGTACCTCTTTATGAAGGACCGTTAGAAGAGTTGTTGGTGCAATTAGAAGAACCGTCAAATGAATAAAAATTGGAAGAAAAATACGCCTGAAGTACTTATGAGCTTCAGGCGTAAAAAATGTGGGTAGGAGGAATTTTATTTTTCTTACTTCTTGTATACAAAATGTATTGGTTTTCGACTTGAAACCTTTTTTTGCTGTACATGTCCTGCTATAATAGATGGGTGATGAAGCAGGGGTTGTAAAGAATGTACTCTTATTGTAACCGCATTGCGTTCTTCTATAATTAGAAATTTTTGTGTAACGGAGGAGTTTTTTCATGGAGAAGAAAATCGAAGTACTATCAACGACGCGTATTAAATATTCGTCAGATTTGTATAAAATTGTTGATAGTTTGAATCGTACGTTAAAAGAGCAGGACCTCATGTTCGGATTAGCATTAGACGAAAAAGACAAAGAAACAGCTGTATTTACGATTTACAGAACGTAGTGATACAATGAAAAAGTGGATCTTTGCAATCATTATCGTTATCGTTGCTAGCGGAATATATGGGGCGTATGTTTATAATAAAGCGATGGATAAGAAAATTCCCAAAGAGTCGAAATCTGTAGAAATTGCTAAAGAAAAAGCAAAGCTTACAAAAGTGACATCTGTTGATTATTACAACGGAAAAGCTGCATATACAGTCGTACAGGGTACAGATGAAAAGGGAGAACATCTTATCGTTTGGGTGCCTGAGAAAAAAGGGGATACCGTAGTAAGGAAAAAGAGTGAAGGTATTTCCGAAAAAGAGGCTATACAAAGAACAATAGAACAAGTCGGCGATAAAGAATCAAAAAGAAAGCCGAAAGAAATTCTGAAAGTGAAATTAGGCTTTGAAAAAGGTATTAGAGATGGTGTACCAGTAGAAGTACCATTATGGGAAGTTACATATATTGATTATGACAATCGTTATAATTACTACTATCTTGAATTTAAAGATGGGTCGTTTTTAAGACGATATAGCGCTCAAAAATAGATGTAGGGGGAACTACAAATGAAATTAGCAAAGCGAGTAGCTGCTTTAACACCGTCTTCAACTTTAGAAATTACAGCAAAGGCACAAGCGTTAAAGGCAGAAGGTCATGATGTAATTGCATTAGGGGCAGGAGAACCTGATTTTAATACACCAGAGCATATTATGGAAGCTGCGCATAAAGCGATGTTAGAAGGACATACGAAATATACGCCAACAGGTGGATTACAATCGTTAAAACAAGAAATTGTGAAGAAATTTACGCGCGATCAAGGAATTCAGTATGATCCATCTGAAATTATTGTATGTAATGGTGCAAAACATGCATTATATACATTATTCCAAGTGTTGCTTGATGAAGGAGATGAAGTTATCATCCCAACTCCTTACTGGGTAAGCTATCCAGAACAAGTAAAGCTTGCTGGCGGTAATCCGGTTTATGTAGAAGGTTTAGAAGACAATAAGTACAAAATTACAGCAAAGCAGTTGCGTGAGGCAATTACAGAGAAAACGAAAGCAGTTATTATTAATTCACCGAGCAATCCAACAGGAATGATTTATAGCAAAGAAGAATTACAACAGCTTGGAGAAGTATGTTTAGAACATAATATTTTAATCGTTTCAGATGAAATTTATGAGAAGTTAATTTATGGTGGTGCGGAATATACTTCAATTGCCCAGCTTTCTAATGCATTAAAAGAACAAACCCTAATTATTAATGGTGTATCTAAATCGCATTCTATGACAGGATGGCGTATTGGATATGCAGCTGGAAATAAGCAGCTGATTAAAGCGATGACGAACTTAGCGAGTCATAGTACGTCAAACCCTACTTCAATCGCTCAATACGGCGCAATCGCGGCATATGCAGGCTCACAACAACCTGTAGAAACAATGCGCCAAGCATTTGAAGAGAGATTAAACATTATTTATGATAAATTAATTCAAATCCCTGGCTTTACTTGTATTAAACCGCAAGGCGCGTTTTACTTATTTCCTAATGTAAAAGAGGCTGTAGCTTTATCAGGATATGATACAGTTGATGAGTGGGCGAAAGCTTTATTAGAAGAGGAAAAAGTTGCTCTTGTGCCGGGTACAGGATTTGGGGCTCCAAATAACGTTCGTTTATCATATGCGACATCTCTTGAACAAGTAGAGAAAGCATTAGAACGTATTCATACGTTTATGAAAAGTAAAGTGAAAGCTTAATTGTATATTTCGTTAATACAATAAAAAACCTCTCTATATAATAGGGAGGTTTTTTTGACGAATTGTGGCAAAAAGAAATAGCGAAAGGTGTGTTATACTAGAGAACGAGGTGTTTGGTGATGAAAAAGAAAATGATGTTACAGTGGTTTGAACAGGGAAGCATTGCGATTCCAAAATTACTTATGATGCATTATAAAAAATTAGGGTTAAATGAAACGGAATTTATGGTTTTACTTCATGTGCATACATTTTTAGAATCGGGAAATTCGTTTCCGACTCCGTCGGAGATTTCCGAACGAATGACAATAGCGGAAATGAAATGTATGGAAGTAATTCAAACATTGATTCAAAAAGGTTTTTTATCACTAGAAGGTGGACAAAGATCAGAAGCGATGATGTGTGAAAGTTATTCTTTACAACCGCTATGGGAAAAAATATTGCATTTCTTAATGAATGAATCAATAGAGGAAGAACAAAAAGAAAAAAAACAACTGCAAGTAAATTTATATACAGTATTTGAAAAAGAATTCGGAAGACCACTTTCTCCATTTGAATGTGAAACATTGGGAATGTGGGAGGATCAAGATCAACATCATCCGAATTTAATTCAAGCGGCTCTACGAGAAGCTGTGATGAGCGGTAAACTGAACTTCCGATATATTGATCGTATTTTATTTGAGTGGAAAAAGAATGGAATTAAAACAGTAGATCAAGCTCAAAATCAAGGACGGAAATTTAGAGCAAATCAGCAACGAGCGCAACAAGTAACAACACAAGAGACGAAATTTACTGGGAAAGTGCCTTTTTATAATTGGTTGGAGCAGTAATGTAGGAGGAAGTCAATGTTAAATAAAACGCAAATTCGTTATTGTTTAGACACAATGGCGGATATGTATCCAGAAGCACATTGTGAATTGATTCATGATAATCCATTCGAACTTGTAATTGCAGTGGCATTATCTGCACAATGTACAGATGCACTTGTAAATAAAGTGACGAAAAATTTATTTCAAAAATATAAAACACCAGAAGATTATTTAAGTGTTTCTCTAGAAGAGTTACAACAAGATATACGTTCTATTGGATTGTATAGAAATAAAGCAAAAAATATTCAAAAATTGTGCCGAATGTTATTAGATGATTACAATGGAGAAGTGCCGAAAGATCGAGATGAGCTTACGAAGTTACCTGGTGTAGGACGGAAGACAGCAAATGTTGTAGTATCGGTAGCATTTGGGATACCGGCAATTGCTGTCGATACGCATGTAGAGCGGGTGAGCAAACGATTAGCGATTTGTAGATGGAAAGACTCTGTATTAGAAGTCGAAAAAACATTAATGAAGAAAATTCCGATGGATGAATGGGGCGTTACACATCACCGTTTGATTTTCTTTGGACGTTATCACTGTAAAGCGCAGCGACCACAATGTGAAGAGTGTCTATTGCTAGAAGTGT
The DNA here is from genome assembly GCF_038050415.1 of Bacillus sp. FSL M7-1020. Classification (NCBI taxonomy): domain Bacteria; kingdom Bacillati; phylum Bacillota; class Bacilli; order Caryophanales; family Bacillaceae; genus Bacillus; species Bacillus sp. FSL M7-1020. The sequence continues at coordinate 1,311,823 of NZ_JBBOTW010000001.1, forward strand.
GTCGCGAAGGAAAGAAGCGAATGAAGGGGAAATAAAGGATGGAGCGAGTTATAGGAGTACCGAAAGAATTTCGGTACTTACCATTTTTTCAAAAAAACGCAAATTCGATTAAGTATCATACAGACCAATCTTTTGAAGAAATCATACAAAATACTTACTTTATATTTGATATAGAAAGACAATATGAGCCGTGGAATGAAATTGAAAACAGTATTCCGGTAATGTTGAATGTATGGAAAAATAAGCATGAAGACATTGCCACATTATTTCGAAACAGAAAGAAACAAGAAGCTGAAGGCCCGATGATTCTTTTTGCAGCACATTTGTTATCAATTGTATATTGGCTAAATGAGCAACCTGTTCATAGTTTGAATGAAATGGAAGATTACACGAGTGAATTGGAAGTACAACCAGTTAATTTTATGGAGCGATATTCGTTCATTATAAAGAAACCAAATAATTATCATTCTTATATTCAGTTAGCACAGTTGTATATTGAAATAGAAAAGTTATATGTAAAGAAAATGATAACAAAAAAGAAGTCCTTTCCTCGTTAAGAGAAAGGACTTCTTTTTTTGTATTAAGACTCTGTTGTAACAACATTTCCGTCTGCGTGAGGTGTATCTTCACCTGTATTTTGTTGTTTCTTAGCCTCTTCTTCAGCTTTCTTTTGAGCCTCTTCTTCAGCTTTTTTCTTAGCTTCTTCTTCGGCTTTTTTCTTAGCTTCTTCTTCAGTTTTTTTCTTAGCTTCTTCTTCAGCTTTCTTTTGAGCCTCTTCTTGTTGTTTACGTTGTTGTTCTTGTTGCTCTTGTTGTTTACGCTGTTCTTCAGTAGCCTTTTTCTGAGCTTCTTCTTGTTTTAGTTTATCTTCATTAGCTTTTTTCTGAGCTTCCTCATCAGCTTTTTTCTTAGCTTCTTCTTCGGCTTTCTTTTTGGCTGCCTCTTCCTCAGCTTTCTTAGCGTCTGGAGTTCCACCAGGGGCAGTGAAGGATGCACCAACTGCAGGACTTGTTCCAGTACCTTTTTTCGCTACTACAGAGAAGCTGTAAGTAACACCAGGCTTAATACCACCAAGAGTAGCTGTTGTACCGCTAACTGATAAGCTACCGCTAGAACCGTCTGTAGCTTTATAAGTTGCCGCATAAGCATCAACTGCTGTTGGGCCAGACCAGTTTAGTGTAACTGTACTAGCTCCATCGAAAGCGACATTAAGGCCACTAGGTGGATCTACTTTAATTTCTTTAATTGCATCTTTTTTCGCACCTTTTACGTATAACTCGCCGTTTATTTCTTGTACAGAAGAAGGGCGTTCGAAACGAGATTTATCTGTAGCGAATTTGCTCATCATTACTTGGAACATTTGTTGCGCAATTTTAGTATAACGATCGCTAATGTAATTTTCTGGACCATTCTTTTCGTAACCAGTCCACACAGCCATCGTATATTGTGGTGTATATCCAGCGAACCAGCTATCTCTGTTAGCATCAGCTGGGATGCCATATTTTTTTACATCTCTTGCATCAAAGTTTTGTGTTCCTGTTTTACCAGCAACGTCAAAGCCAGAAACATATGCTGTTGGCCCTGTACCGCCGGAACCAGGTTTTACTACGTCACGAAGAACGTCAGTAACCATGTAAGCTGTATGGTCGTGCATTGCACGTTGTTCTTTCGGTTTAAAGCTTTTCTTTTTTCCGTCTGGGAAAATAACTTCTTTAACGAAATGAGGTTTATTGTATACACCGTCATTTCCAAATGCTGCATAAGCCCCAGCGACATCTAACGGAGAGCTTTCATTACTACCGATTGCAGTAGATTCATGTGCTATCCCATCTTTAAACGTCATGCCTAAACCTTCAGCAAACTCTTTTGCCTTAGGAATACCGACTGCTTGAGCTGTTTTTAAAGCCGGGATGTTTAATGACTTCTTCAATGCTTCACGAAGTGAAACGTCACCTTTAAAATTACCGGTAGCATTTTTAATCTTTGTGCCATCAGAGTAAGTATATTCAGAGTCATTTAATTGATGATAAGTAGACCATTGAAGGTTTTCAATTGCAGGACCATAATCGAAAATTGGTTTCATTGTTGAACCAACTTGGCGTTTTAAATCAACAGCCATATTATGACCTTTGAAAGTAGACTTACTTTCTTTACGCCCAGCACCAATTGCTCGAACTTCTCCAGACTGTGTATCCATAAATACAAATGATCCTTGGAACTGATCGTTTGGATACTTAATGAGATTGCCATCCATAATTTGTTCAGCGTACTCTTGAGCACCTTGATCAAGGGTTGTATGAATCGTTAAACCATCTGAACCGATATTTACATCAGGGTATTCTTTTTCAACTTCTTTTACGACAGCATCTAAAAATGCTTGAAACTTCATTTCAGTTAGTTCTGATTTTTTTAGACCCTCAGTTACAGGGATCTTTATTGCGTTATTCATTTCTTCTTTTGTTATATAGCCGTGTCGATTCATTAATGTTAATACAATATTACGACGATTTGTTGCTCGTTCAACATTTTCTGGTTTTGTTGGATCATAAATGTTAGGACCTTGAGGTAAGCCAGCGAGCATCGCAGCTTCATGTAATTGTAAGTCCTTTAAATCTTTTTGATAATATTTTTGAGCCGCTGTTGCAATACCGTAAGAGCGATTACCTAGATTAATCTTATTTAAGTACATTTCTAAAATCTCATGTTTAGAGTATTGTTGCTCTAATTTGTAAGATAAGTACCATTCTTGCACTTTTCGTTTTGCGGTTTTTTCCATCGTTAGAAAATAGTTTTTAACTACTTGTTGTGTAATTGTACTACCACCTTGGGAACCGAAACCACCAGTGACATTTTCCATAACTGCTTTTGTAGTTCGTTTAAAATCAATTCCATTATGGTCATAGAAACGTGAATCCTCAGTTGCAAGGAATGCATTTTCAACTACTTTTGGAATTTGATCGTAAGTAACATGGGTTCGTTTTTCCGCACCATATTCATAGAAAAAATCTCCGTTCTTATCAAGAAATTTTGTTGATAAAGGATTGACAAGTTTTGATTTGTCTAATTTTGGAGCGTCCTTTACCATAACAAAGAAAGCGGAAACGCCAGCTACGAGACCAACGATACCAAGAAGTAGACAACCTATAAGGAACTTCTTAAAAAAGGAGCCTTTTTTCTTTGGTTTTTTTTCTTTATTTGTTTCTTCCGTTTGATTTTTCGCATGATTTCGTTCTGTACGAGAACGATAATTATCTGACATTATACTTTCTCCTACCTTTCATTCTCTCCCTCAAAAGTCGAAAAAAGAGCCTTAGTGATGACTCTATCACGAAAAATAAACCGTGTCTAGTACACGGATATAATCAATCCGAGGGTGATAACCGCATGATAACAATGATCCATGCGCTTCTATTTCTTCTTTAGTAATTGACTTACGCCCACCATTATTTTGACGGTTCCAAAATGCAATAATATGTTTCGCATCGAGTAAATAAAATTCATCAAAAAGTGTAAATTTAATAATAACAAATGCAACTCCATTATGAGCAATTACTTGCTTCATATGTTCAATTTGATGAAGGTGGAAGTTTTGAAGTGGGAAACTAGTTTTGTTTTTTGTTTCCTTCGCTTCAAAATCGATGTATTTCCCTTTGTATACACCGTTGTAATCCGTTGTAGAAGGTTGTTTAAAATACGCTTCTTTTACCACTGCAGCACTTCGAGCGGGGTAATCTACTTTTACAATTTGAAGAGGTGTAGGTTTTTTATGTACACATGCAATATTATGGGTTAAGTAATATTGATTTGTTTCATTCAATTCCTCTTCAAGGGACATACCTCTATTACTATAAGTATGTTTTTTTATTGGTGTTTTAGGAGGTAGTGAAGCTTGATTGTACCTTTTTCCATTTGGGTAACGAATGGTCATAGTGTGTCCACTCCCAACTTGTTAAGAATTACTTACAAAGGTGATTATATCAAAAAATGAAAAAAGATGTGACCTTTTTGAAGAAAGGCATGATGACTTATTTATGTTTACATGGAATGATTACGAAAAAATAAAACAATATCGTAAAAATATGGTTTGTACAAAAGAAGAAAAAGCAATCATTCACACTATTAAAAAGAAAACAGAAATAGCTAATATGGACAACATTTCTCGGACACAATCGTATCAAAAATTTTATGTAAGAAATAGTGAAATCAGGTGGTCTTTTTTAGCGAGTATGGTTTCGAGAAATGCAGGCTGGAATATGACTGATTTAGAAGGAAGATATTATGCTACTGTTTTGCCTCGATTAGTAAAAAAACATTTGTTTCTCATATATGAACAGGCTAATTGGATTATTTTCTTAGATGCATTTCCTCAGTTACTACTATATGAAGAAAGCAAGAGGAGACGTATACCTCTCTTTCATTTGTTGCAATTTTTCAACGTATCACTTTTCATGGAAAAAGAATGGACATTTTTCTGGGAGAAAAAAGATATGAATAGGCTTATGGCAGCGCTTATTATAAATGAGCAAAATAAAATTCAAAAACCAGTTATTGAGAATAGCTACTTTAAAAAACATGTATTTCATACGGCGCTTTTTAAAGTTCAAGACATGTTGCATATTAGTGCAGTTATTTTTCCAACCATTGAAGGGGGGATGTATGGGTTTTCAGTTTATCAATTTGAAACGTTGCAAAAGCGTATAGAGCTTGGGAAAAAATTAGCGTGGTTATTGTTTCATCCGACTTATAAACGTTTATTTTATAATTTTGCACTGCAAACTAAACATACTGGCTCTAGAGAAGATTATGAATATTACTTAAGGGGAACTAGAAAATCCTATACACCTGCACTAAGAGATGTGTATTCTCTTGTTGCACATGAGGAAATAACAATGAGGGATTGGTTGTGTGAAGATTCGAAAATGAATGCATTGTTTTTATTTGAAGAACCGAAGGATGAAGTTAATATAAAGGAATGGTATAGAAGAAAGAGGGAGCAGATCTATGCTGTTTCTATCGTGAATCGTTTTGTTAAAAGAATAGACGAGTTCATGATATAATAAAAAAGAAGTCCCATCTTTATAAATGAAGATGGGACTTCTTAATGTGAAGAAATCCTGCTAAGTGTGTTAAGATTTTAATCTCAAAACTGAATGAAAGTAGAAGATTAAGGGGGATTTAGAAATTAGTAGTTTGGAAAAGCCCCATTAATTAAACTTTCACTTTATGTAGCAGGGAAGTTTGGGCCATCAAGCTTTGGATTACCAGTCTCGGGTTTATTTTGTTGTTTGTTTTGTTTTTTCTTTTTTTCGTTTTTGTTCTTTGCCATCTTCATACACCTCCTTTTTGTATTGTTACCATTTCTATAAATGACATTCAAAATGATTTCTTTGACGAATAACAACTAGTTTTGTCATGTGTGCAGGAGTGAAGAATTATCCGGCGAAATTACATGACAAAGGAAAAGCAAAGAAGGGGGCGTTTTGTATATGGCGATGGTTCAGAAAGTAGATGTAATGAAAAAAATGGATCAAATGTTAAGTTCTCTCGATTTGCTGGAAATGAATATAGGAATTAGAATAAATCATGCATTGAAGGATAAGAGCGAAAAAATATGTAATAAGATAGAAATAACAGAAATGCATATTGAGCATATGGAAAATAAATTAGTGCATCACGAAGAAAAAGGGAATTGGGTGAAGACGTTTCAAAACATCGTAGTGAGTGCATAATAAGGTGGGAATGAAATGGAGTATGAAGCATTAATACAGTCTTCAGAAAAACTCATGCAGTATAATAATGAAGCGAATGTAAAAAAAAGAGAAATAATTGAATATGACTTTTATAAGGATATGAAGCCGTTTGTAGACATAGTAGATGAGGAATTAAAGGTGTGGAAAGAATTAGCTTATACGTGGATTAAGGAAGAAAAACCGAAGTATATACATGTACAGCAAATTGATCAAGTGTACGATAATTTACAAACGAATGTGTTACAATGTTTTGTAAATAAAGGAAAAGGTAAACGTTTTTTTGAAACACATCAAGCCATTTCGTATACTTTGCAAAATATAGTTGAGCAATGTAAATAACAAGAGGGGAAACCCTCTTGTTATTTTTAAGCTTCTGTCATTGTTGTAGGTTTTGTTGCACCGTTTATTTCTAATTCTTTTATTAATGTTCGGTAATCCGATATACATATTTTTCCTTCGAGATAACAATGTCTCGCAAAGTCTAATAATTCATTTACATTCTCTGTGTAATACCCCTTCTTTTGAGAAAACGCTTGTTTTAAATCCCCTAATACCATGTTGATTCCTCCCCCATGAGAATCTTCTTCTTAATTATCATAGCATGGAAGGGTTTTCTTTTTTAATTTTTTAAAAATTTAAACTTCCGACAAAAATAGACAGATACTCCGTCACACAAATTATTTTACAAGTACATATTATATATGTAGAAACTTATGTGAAGGAGGAGAGAATGCATGTTTCAACAATCTAACGTATATCAGCAACCAAATCCATATGCACAGCAAAATATGTACCAATATAATACGGATACATATTTACGGTATAATATGTATCCTTTCGAGCCTCATTATGGAAATCAAAATTATTACCAGCCATTTGAAGTATCGTTTATGAATCAACAGCAACAACAGCAACCCTATATGAATCAATCGCAACAAGAGCAACCCTATATGAATCAGCAGCAAACTTATATGAACTCACAATATTATATGCCACCATCACCATCTCCCTATGGAAATCAACAAGCGATGTTTTATCCGCCAAAACAACCGTATCCGACGATGAATAAACAAAAGCAACAACAGCAACCAAGTCAGTTTTCGAGCTTTGTTTCCCAATTTAAAAATTCAGATGGTAACTATGATGTGAATAAAATGATGAATACAGCTGGACAAATGATGAATGCGATGAATCAAGTGACGGGGATTGTTAAGCAGGTTGGAGGGTTCTTTGGTAAGTGATGATGGATTGTTGTCCATAATGAAATAGCATGAATGAAGTGTAGCACTAGACAAATTTCCATGAAACAAATGGGTATATATAACAAACGGCTTCACCTCTTTTCTCATATTGTAAAGTGTAATCAGATTTTCTTAACGAGAGAGGAGAGAAAAAACTATGCATCATTGTCATCCTTGTTTTGGAGGGCATAAGCCTGTAGGACCTATTTGTACGACTGCTCCTGTCATTCATCCGACGAAACAGTGTGTAACACATTCTTTTTCAACAACGGTGGTGCCACACATTTTCCCAACGCATACGACACACGTACACCATCAACAAATTAAAAACCAAAACTTCTTCCCGCAAACAAACTCAAATGTAAATGTTGTAGATCCAATCGATCCAGGATTTGGCGGTGGATGTGGACCATGTGGTCATGGTCACCATCACCACGGTCATCAAATATCTCCATTTGGACCAGGGCCGAATGTATCTCCATTTGGACCAGGACCGAATGTATCCCCGTTTGGACCAGGACCGAATGTAGGACCAAATGTTGGACCAAACGTTGGTGGAATATTTAAAAAGTAAATGATATGTTAGAACTAGCAAAATGCTAGTTCTTTTTTTGTAATTGGAGTGTTGATATGAAAGTTGTTGCTGTAACAGGATATAAGCCATTTGAACTTGGAATATTTAAAAAGGATCATCCAGGAGTAGACTGCATAAAAAAAGCGCTGCATCGTAAATTAACTGCTTTTGTAGAAGATGGTTTGGAGTGGGTTATTATAAGCGGCCAGCTAGGTGTAGAATTGTGGGCTGCTGAAGTTGTTTTTGAAATTCAAGTAGAATATCCAGATTTAAAATTAGCGGTATTTACTCCTTTTTTAGAACAAGAAGAAAATTGGAAAGAAGATAACCGTGAATATTACGAATTTATTCTTTCACAAGCAGATCACATTGATAGTATTACGAAACGGAAGTACGAAAGCCCAGAGCAATTTAAATTAAAGAATCAATTTTTTATTGAAAAAAGTGATGCTCTTTTAGCTGTATATGATGAAGAAAAGCCTGGGAGTCCTAAATATATTGTAGAAGTAGCTAAGAAAAAAGGAGAAATAGAAAATTATCACAGTTATTTCATTCTTTTTTCTGATTTACAAGATATAATAGAAGAGGAACAGTGGAATAATGCAGAGTAATATGTAATATTGTACTCGTATATATGATTGACAAAAGGCATTGTTTCTGAAAAAATTTAGTTAATGAAAGTTTTGGCAAAAATTTGAGGTGAAGAAAATGATTTCGGATAAAATTAAATTAACGGCGAAAGATATTTTGGAAAAAGAATTTAAAACAGGTATGAGAGGTTATCAACAAGAAGAAGTAGACAAGTTTCTTGATATGATTATTAAAGACTATGAAGCTTTCCACAAAGAATTTGATCAATTGAAGCAACAAAATGTTCGTTTAAAACGAGAATTAGAAGAACAAAAACTAGCTGCAACACAAGCTCCACAACAACCTGTACAAACACCAGTTGCACAACCGGTATATAACAACACGAATACGGATATTTTAAAACGTTTATCCAACTTAGAAAAAGCTGTATTTGGAAGTAAGTTATACGAATAAAATAAGGTGGAAACAAGGTTGGGGCATTGTACATAGAAAAAAACATTGCAAAATCTTTTTGTTTCCACTATACTAATGGATGTCATAACGTTTGGGCAATCGCTGCAACGCCAACGTTGTAGAGGAAAGTCCATGCTCGCACGGCCTGAGATGGCTGTAGTGTTCGTGCCTAGCCAATTCATAAGCTAGGGTATTCTGGCTGTAAGGCTGGTTTAACGGCAGGGAAAAAACCTAAGTCCTTTCGGATATGGTTTGACTACCTTTAAAGTGCCACAGTGACGAAGTCCTTGAAGAAATGATAGGAGTGGAACGAGGTAAACCCCACGAGCGAGAAACCCAAATAATGGTAGGGGAATCTTTTCCAAGGAAATGAACGACGGAAAAGGACAGGTTTTCATAACCTGTAGATAGATGATTGCTACCGGAGTACGAGGCGTGGGCCGTTTGCAGTACAAAGGAACAGAACATGGCTTACAGAACGTTATGAACCAACTATGAAATAACTCAGCTCTCCTTTGTTAGAGGAGGGCTTTTTATTTGTATGAAGTTATAAATTATGAGTTACAATGGTTAATGAGAAAAATTTTCGTAAAATGTAATGATTAATAGGACAAATTGCTATTAATTATTGTTTGAATATACATAAGAGGTGAATGCAAATGGGAAAAGTTACTTTAATTGCAACAGCGGCAATGGGTATTGAAGCGTTAGTTGCCCGAGAAGTTCGCGATCTTGGTTATGAATGTCAAGTAGAAAACAGCAAAGTAACATTTGAAGCAGATGAAAAGGCGATTTGTCGCACGAATTTATGGTTACGTACTGCGGACCGTGTGAAAATTAAAGTTGGTGAATTTAAAGCAACAACATTTGATGAGCTATTTGAAAAAACGAAAGCATTAAACTGGGGAGATTATATTCCAGAGAACGGAGAATTCCCTGTTATCGGTAAATCTCTAAAATCTGAGTTATTCAGTGTTTCGGATTGCCAACGTATCGTTAAAAAAGCTGTCGTTGAAAAATTAAAAACAACATATAAACGTACAACTTGGTTTGAAGAAGATGGTCCGTTATTCCGTATTGAGATTGCAATGTTGAAAGACATTGCAACATTAACAATCGATGCGAGTGGTGTTGGACTTCATAAACGTGGGTACCGCATGGATCAAGGGGAAGCTCCTTTAAAAGAAACATTAGCTGCGTCTCTAATTAAGTTAACGAACTGGAAGCCAGATCGTCCTTTCGTGGATCCTTTCTGTGGATCTGGAACAATTCCGATTGAAGCTGCATTAATTGGACAAAATATCGCACCAGGATTTAACCGAGGCTTTGCATCGGATGAATGGGGCTGGGTTGGTAAACAAAATTGGCGCGAAGCTCGTCAAGAAGCTGAAGATTTAGCAAATTATAATCAACCATTACAAATCATTGGATCTGATATTGACCATCGTATGATTCGAGTTGCACAAGAAAACGCAGAAGAAGTAGGTTTAGGTGATTTAATCACATTTAAGCAAATGCAAGTAAAAGATTTCACAACAAAAGAGGATTATGGCTACGTCGTAACGAATCCTCCATACGGAGAACGTTTAAGTGAAAAAGCACTCGTTGAACAACTGTATAAAGAAATGGGACAAGTATTTCGCCCATTAGATACATGGTCAGCGTATGTATTAACGAGTTACGAAGCATTTGAGAAGTGTTACGGAAAAGATGCATCGAAGAAACGTAAACTATTTAACGGATTTATCCGTACAGATTACTACCAATACTTCGGAAAACGTCCACCGCGTAATTCATAGTATAAAACTCCTCCAGCACGCATATACTGGCTATTATGTAATGCGTAAAGGAGGCAGTGATATGGATAGTTTTCAATTATCGATGATTCAAAAAGCTATTCACCGTACGTATGATGAGCTCGGAAAAGAAGTGGATAGTCAAGGCGTAATTGTAGATGAAATACAAAAAGCGCAAGAAGAATATTTATCAGCTCTTTCACATGAAACAGCGATTGATAAACGGTATTTAAAGTCATTAATATAGAAGAAAATTTTCCTTTTTCGAAAGGAAAATTTTTTTTCGTGTATTTCTAAGTATTGCAACAGGGGAAAGTGGCTGTACACATATGAGTAGCAGTTACTATATCGTTTTATAGAAAAACTTTTTGGTTGGAGGCTAAGGATGTTTACTGAGAAGAGATTACCATTTGAAGTAGGAAAACAAGATAATTTTTATGATAAGTTGAATGAGTGGATTGGAGATGTATTTTACGACATCCTTCCGGAAAAAGGCTTTGAAGAGCGTGATGAACAAATCTTTATGGCGTTTCAATTAGAGCGTGTTTTCCAAGAGAAAAAAGTTATGTTCGCAGAAGCGGGTGTAGGAACAGGGAAAACAATTGTATACCTTTTATATGCAATTTGTTATGCGCGTTATACAGGAAAACCTGCTATTATCGCTTGTGCAGATGAAACATTAATTGAGCAGCTTGTGAAAGAAGAAGGGGACATTGCTAAGTTATCAGAAGCATTAGGACTATCTGTTGACGTAAGACTTGCGAAATCGATGGATAATTATTTATGTTTACGTAAACTTGAAGATGTTATGAGTGGACGAGCTCCAGAAGTAATTGAAGACGTATATTATGAATTACCACAGTTTGTATTTGATCATGGTACGATGCAAAACTTTACTCACTATGGTGACAGAAAAGAATTTCCACTTTTAAATGATGAGGAATGGTCAAAAGTAAACTGGGATTACTTCCAAGATTGCTTCACTTGTGATTCACGTCATCGTTGTGGACAAACTCTTTCTCGTGAACATTATCGTAAAGCGGCAGATTTAATCATTTGTTCTCAAGATTTTTATATGGATCATATTTGGACGTACGATGCTCGTAAACGTGAAGGACAAATTCCGTTATTACCTGAAAGTAGCTGCGTTGTATTCGATGAAGGACATCTTGTAGAATATGCAGCTCAAAAAGCTTTAACGTACCGTTTAAAGCAAACGATGATGGAGCAGCTTTTAACGAGATTGTTACAGAACGATATTCGTGAAGAGTTTGCACATTTAGTAGAAGAAACAATTTGGCAAACAGAGCGATTCTTTGATGTGTTACAAGAGAATAAAAAGGAAATTGAAGGTTCTGATCGTTTAGAAATTACTGTGACAGAAAAAGTAACCGCAGAAGCGAAAAGACTTTATGCAAAAATCGGTGAAGTCGGTGATGCACTAGTATTTGAGAGTGAAATGCATACAGTAAACACATACGATTTAAATATCGTTGATGAACATTTAGATGTGTTAGAACATTCACTTCGTCTTTTCATGCATGAGAAAAATGTAATTACGTGGGGTGAAGAAGGTGATGGTGCCTTCACGTTAGTTATTATGCCGCGTGCAGTTGAAGAAGTGTTACAAGAAAAAGTATTCTCGAAGAAAATTCCATACATTTTCTCTTCTGCGACATTATCGGACAACGATTCGTTCGCATTTACTGCAAATAGCTTAGGGGTAAAAGATTACTTATCATTCTCAGTTGCCTCACCGTTTAATTATGAAGAGCAAATGGCAGTAAACTTACTATCGCATACGAAAGAAAATGAATGGGAAAGAAAGTGTCAATATACACTTGAAAATATACAGAAAACGAATGGACGTACGCTTGTATTATTCCGTACAACGCAAGAACTTGCAGCGTTCAAAGAATATGTAAGTAAAGAGCAAATGTCAGTTCCGTTCTTATATGAAGGGGATCAAGAAATTAGTCAGCTCGTTTCTCGTTTCCAAAATGAAGAAGAGACTGTACTTTGTGCCGTTCATTTATGGGAAGGTTTAGATATTCCGGGTTCATCATTATCACATGTAATAATTTGGTCATTACCATTCCCACCAAACGATCCTGTGTTTGAAGCGAAACGTAAGCACGTAAATAATCCATTCTGGGATGTAGATGTGCCATATATGATTTTACGCCTTCGTCAAGGGATTGGACGTTTAATTCGTACGAGCGACGATAAAGGTGCTATATCAATCTTCCTATCAGATACGGAAGATGAAAAAGTGATAGAAGCAGTGAAAAAAGTACTTCCGGTAGAAGGTAAAGAATTATAAGGAAAAGCTTGGCGCTTGCCAAGCTTTTTTTCTATTATAAAAGGAATTTATGTTTTCGTGTCGAAATAAGTTTGAGGTAGAAAAAGGAGGTCTTTTATACGATGACAGTTGCTACATATGAAGTAGAAAAACAATTTTTAACATATGTGAAGAAGATAGAAAATTACGGAGAAGCATTAAGCTTAATGTTTTGGGATTTAAGAACGGGTGCACCAAAAAAAGGTGTGGATCAGCGTTCAGAAGTCATAGGGATGCTTTCGTCAGAAGTGTTTGCTATGTCGACTTCAGATGAGATGGGGAACTACTTAACTGAGCTTGAAGCTTTAATATCTGAAGATAAACTTTCTGAAACGACGAAGAAAATGGTTGAAGAGTGTCGTAAAGAATATGATAGAAATAAGAAAATTCCACAAGCTGAATACGAAGCGTATGTGAAATTAGAAGCGAAAGCGGAAAGTGTGTGGGAAGAAGCACGCGAAAAATCTGATTTCGAAATGTTCCGTCCGTACTTAGAAAAAATTGTTGAATTCAAAAAGAAATTTATTACATATTGGGGTTACGAAACATATAAATATAATACATTATTAGACATGTATGAGCCTGGTATTACAGTAGAAGTGTTAGATCACGTATTTGGTCAACTTCGTGAGCGTATCGTGCCGCTTGTAAAAGAAATCTCAGAGTCTAAAAAGGGATTAAAAACAAGTGCTTTATCGGAACACTTTTCGAAAGAAAAACAAAAGAACTTTACATTAGAGTTATTAAAGCAATTGAATTATGACTTTGAAGCAGGGCGTCTTGATGAAACGGTACATCCTTTCGAAATTACATTAAATAGAGGGGATGTTCGTATTACAACACGCTATGATGAGAAAGATTTCCGTATGGCTGTGTTTGGAACAATTCATGAATGTGGTCATGCTGTATATGAACAAAATATTGCAGAAAAGTTTGAGGGTACACCGCTATGTAGTGGAACATCTATGGGTATTCATGAATCGCAATCATTATTCTTTGAAAACTTTATCGGTCGTAATAAATCATTCTGGAAGAAAAATTATGATTTATTAAAAGAGTATAGTGACGGTCAATTTAACGATATATCAGTCGATGAGTTTTATGATGCGATTAACGAATCGAAGCCTTCATTCATTCGTATAGAAGCAGATGAGCTTACATATCCGCTTCATGTTATGGTTCGTTATGAGCTTGAGAAAGAATTATTTGATGGTACACTACAAGTGAAGGACTTACCAGCGGCTTGGAATGATAAGATGGAAGCATATTTAGGAATTCGTCCAGAAAATGATGCACAAGGTGTATTACAAGATGTTCACTGGGCTGGTGGCTCATTTGGATACTTCCCATCTTATGCGCTTGGTTACATGTATGCAGCGCAATTTCAGCAAAGAATGCTAAAAGATATTCCAAACTTTGATGCATTATTAGAAGAAGGTAACGTGACGCCAATTCGTGAGTGGTTAACAGAAAACATTCATCAATATGGCAAAACGAAAAAGCCACTTGAAATTTTAGAAGATGTAACAGGTGAAGGGCTAAATGCAAACTACTTAGCTGATTATTTAGAAGCGAAGTATAGAGAGATTTACGAGTTATAAAAAAGAGCTGCTTAATTGCAGCTCTTTTTTTAAAGGGGATGGGAGAATGGATTATACATTTACAGTAATGAACCAAAAGGAAGCAGAGGAAATTGCATACAACTGGCATTATGAAGGGAAATATTCCTTTTATGATATAGAGGCAGATCAAGAAGATTTAGCAGAGTTTTTAAGTACTGAAATGAGAGGAGATGATACGTTTGCTGTGAAGGAAAATGGTACTCTCATTGGTTACTTGAGTTTTTCTAAAATGAATAATCAAACGGTTGATATAGGACTTGGAATGAGACCTGATATAGCTGGCAATGGATTAGGGTTAAAGTTCGTGAAGGCTGGACTAGATTTTAGTGAAGAAAAATACGGCTGCAACTATATAACACTATCAGTAGCGACATTTAATGAGAGAGCGATTAAAGTATATAAAAGGGCAGGATTTGAAGCAGTTGGAACGTTTATCCAGGAGACGAACGGTAGTTGTTTTGAGTTTTTGAAAATGAATTATATATGTAAAAATGACTAAAAAACAGAAGAGAGTTCTTCTGTTTTTTAGTTTAAAGTTTTTTTTGTAACTACATTAACTTTCAGTTGCTAGCATGTGTACAGCTGCTTCATGCATCTCTTTCAAACCTGACACTTGAGCATATTCAGCAACAGTGATACTACTTGTTGTTAGAAGTTCGATAATATGTTCATCCATTCTTGACCAAGTTTTACCACCAGCATTGTCATAAGAGCTAATTAACTTTGTTAGTCCATCTTTCCCAAAGAGCAGATAATGTGATGTGAAATCTATAGAAACATCAGCTATCCCTACTTCTGTCCAATCGATTAAGCCAGTTACATTATTTTTCTTATCAATCAGGATATGACCTGGATGTATATCCCCATGCGTTACTCCTACATGAGATGGCCAAAAAGAATCTTCAGTTAGCCATGCTTGCCAACGATCCCATAATTTTTGATTGACATAGTATTGTTCCTTCACTCGATTCATCCTTTGTTCCATAGAAGCTCTTAATTCATTAGCAGTAAGAATTTCAATACCGATATTATTAAATTCTTGTTGAGGTAATGAGTGTAAATTCGCTAGAACTTTTCCTAATGAAATATGGTATTCAGATGGTGCGTTTTTTTCATTAAAGCTCCATATATATCCTTGTTGTTCTATATCAATAGTGGCGGCAGGAACGCCACTTAGTTGCTTATAGGCAATTAAGTCTTCAGTGAATATAGACCAATCAGGAACTTGGAATCCTGCATGGTTTTTTATGATTTCCAATGCCTTTTTTTCTTGTAGGACATGTCTCATAGATTCTGGTCTACGAGGAATTCTTAGTATCCATTTATCTCCGTTTTGTTCTTTAGCGTGTGCTACTTGAAAGTCAACACCAGATTCATTGATTTTTATTGAATCTTCTAAGATATTTAGGCCTTCCTTAGTTGCTAATTGTTTAATTTTAAGTGTGTTCATTTTTATTTCCTCCAAATGCTTATTTTAATCTTAATGCTTGAGTACGTATTCTGTTACCATTTTCCCCCTAACTACACCAATAGGATCAAATTAGTGAGATATAAGAAGATGTAATCATAAAAAAACCACAGACGGGCTTCTGTCTGTGGTTAAGAGTAAACGAGGATATAAGAAATAGAGGTCTCTCTTTGTATGAAAAAACATGCGACAAAAAGACAGATATATATCTGCCTTTCTCCATGCAGAAAGTGTACTTTTCCGTTGAAGATTATTAAAAATGTGCAGACTAATCCCGTTTACTCTGCTTTATGAAAACAGAGCCTTTGAACATATTAAGTTACTTAGTGTTCAAAGTTTGCTGACGTAGTCTTCCTGCATGCATCATTTTTAAAAACCCTCCTTTTAATAGTATAGTAACAATATACGTTGTTTATAAGTGAATATCAATAAAAAACACTAAATAAACATCCAAAAAATGTATATTAAAAAATAGAAATAAATGATGTTTGCTTTTGTAATTGGAATTTTTGCTAGAGGGTGTGTATGATTGAACTTTAGTAGCAAATAGCAAGCTTAGCAAGGAGAGGTAGAATGATTACAATTAAAACGAAAAGTGAAATAGATTTGATGCATGAATCTGGGAAATTACTTGCTTCATGTCATAGAGAAATAGGAAAAATGATAAAACCAGGAATAACAACACAAGAAATTGAGACGTTTGTTGAAGCGTATTTAGAAAAGCATGGTGCAACATCTGAGCAGAAAGGTTACAACGGGTATCCATATGCGATATGTGCGTCTGTAAACGATGAAATGTGTCATGGGTTTCCGGCCGATGTTCCTTTAAATGAGGGAGATGTTGTCACAATTGATATGGTAGTAAACTTAAATGGTGCGCTATCAGATTCTGCATGGACATATATAGTAGGGGATGTTTCTGACGAAACAAAAAGGTTATTGCTAGTGGCTGAGAGTGCTTTATATAAAGGAATTGATCAGGCGATAATCGGTAATCATGTAGGGGATATTGGTTTTGCAATTGAAAGTTATGCAAATGCTGAAGGTTTTTCTGTTGCAAGAGATTTTACGGGGCATGGGATTGGTAAAGAGATTCATGAAGAACCAGCAATTTTTCATTTTGGTAAACCGGGACAAGGACCTAAGCTGCAAGAAGGCATGGTAATTACAATTGAGCCGATTGTAAATGTAGGTATGCGCTATTCTAAAGTTGATTTAAATGGATGGACTGCAAGAACGATGGATGGGAAATTATCTGCTCAATACGAGCATACAATTGCGATTACAAAAGATGGGCCAGTCATTTTAACGAAGTTGTAATAGAGAATGTAAGAGTTTGCAAAAATCGAACGAAAATAGTGTTTTTATAAAATTTGTACGTGTTTTATTAATAAATACTTTTCAAAGTATAAAAATTGCGTTATAATCCTTCTATAAAATAAATAGTTAGCTACACTCATATAATCGCGGGGATATGGCCTGCAAGTTTCTACCGAAGTACCGTAAATACTTTGACTATGAGTGAGGACGAATATATTTGCTTGTTAAGCATTCTTTTTTGCGAAACTCCAAAAGCACGTCTCTCACTTGTAACGAGTGGTGGCGGCTTTTGGAGTTTTTTTATTGCATAAGAGGAGGAACAAACATGAAAGTATTACAAGAAAAGATTTTGAACGAAGGAAAGGTTTTATCTGGTGACGTATTAAAGGTAGATGCATTTTTAAATCACCAAATTGATCCGGTACTTATGCAAGAGATTGGAAAAGAATTTGCTAAACGTTTTAAAGAAGAGAACATTACAAAAATCGTGACGATTGAATCTTCTGGCATTGCACCAGCAGTTATGGCTGCATTAGAGCTGGGTGTAAAAGTAATTTTTGCAAGAAAACGTAAATCGTTAACGTTACAAGATAATATGTATGTTGCAAACGTATATTCATTTACAAAACAAGAAACAAATGAAATTTCACTATCTCGCACTCATATTGATGAAAATGATCGTGTATTAATCATTGATGACTTTTTAGCAAACGGTCAGGCTGCTTTGGGTTTAATGAGTTTAGTAGAGCAAGCTGGAGCAAGCATTGCGGGAATTGGAATTGTTATTGAAAAAGCATTTCAAGATGGAGGAAAGAAGCTTCGTGAACAAGGCGTTCGTGTTGAGTCACTAGCAGAAATTGCATCACTTGATAACAGCACAGTTACATTTGTACAGCAAGAAACTGCGGAGGTGAAATAAGCGATGAAGCAACATCCATTTAAAATCGCATCGCTAGGTATGCAGCATATGCTTGCTATGTATGCCGGTGCAATTATCGTTCCACTTATTGTGGGAGGCGGACTTGGCTTAAATCAAAAAGAGTTAACATATTTAGTCTCAATTGATTTATTAATGTGCGGCGTTGCAACAATTTTACAAGCATTATCAAATCGCTTTTTCGGTATTGGACTTCCAGTTGTACTAGGTTGTACATTTACAGCGGTTGGGCCGATGATTGCAATTGGAAAACAATACGGCGTGTCTTCTATTTATGGAGCAATTATTGCTGCCGGTTTGTTTGTTGTTATTTTTGCGAAACTATTTGGAAAGCTTGTAAAATTATTTCCCCCTGTCGTAACAGGGTCTGTTGTTACTGTAATTGGAGTTACACTTGTTCCAGCGGCGATTAATGATATGGCTGGCGGAGTAGGAAGCAAAGATTTCGGAAGTCTTGAAAACTTAGCGTTAGCATTTGGCGTATTATTATTTATCATCATTATGTATCGTTTCTTTGATGGGTTTATCCGTTCTATTTCTATTTTATTAGGTCTTTTGTTCGGTACAATCGTTGCAGCGTTTATGGGGAAAGTAAGCTTGCAAGCTGTTGGAGAAGCAGATTGGTTCCACGGTATTCAGCCGTTTTACTTCGGTACACCGACATTTGAATTAACGCCAATTATTACGATGATTCTCGTTGCTTGTGTAGGGATTGTAGAAGCAACAGGTGTATACTTTGCGTTATCTGATATTTGTAATAAAAAGATCGGTGAAAAAGAATTAACAAAAGGCTATCGCGCAGAAGGGTTAGCGATGGTGTTAGGTGGTATTTTTAACGCATTTCCATATACAACTTACTCTCAAAACGTAGGACTTGTTCAATTAACAGGAGTAAGAAATCGCGTTATTATTTATACTTGTGGTGGTATGTTAATCGTTCTTGGGTTCATTCCAAAAATCGCAGCTATTACAACAATCATTCCGAAATCAGTACTTGGTGGTGCGATGTTAGCGATGTTCGGTATGGTTATGGCATATGGTATTAAAATGTTAAGTAGCGTTGATTTTGGAAAGCAAGAAAACTTATTAATTGTTGCATGCTCTGTGGGAATTGGGCTTGGGGTTACAGTCGTTCCTACATTATTCTCACAACTTCCAGAAAATATTCGTATTTTAACAGATAACGGAATTGTGCTAGGAAGTGCATCAGCAGTACTTTTAAATATTGTATTTAATATGGTGCCGCAGCGAAAAGGGAAAGTAAAAGAAGAGCCAGTTTCGATGCAAAATGCAGTAAGAGAAGCATAGAAAAGCAAGGTCTCATTATGAGACCTTGCTTTTCTTTTTAAGTGGCATCATTTTCCCATACGTACCAAGCCGCCAAATGTACTCAAGTGGCCCGTATTGATAATGTGAAAGCCACCAGCGGCTAATAAAGATTTGTAACGTATAAAAACTGATGCAAAATAGAGGTCCTACCCATAATGGAGCAAGATAATCGTTTTTGAACAATAGTCCGAATACAAGTAATGTAACAATTGTATGTGAGATGTAATTTGTTAACGCCATTCGTCCAACGTATTGGAATGGGCGTAATAATGTTTGCCATTTTTCTTTTTGTAATAAACGCATTAGCGTGAAAATGTAGAAGATGAATAATGTTTTTCCACTGAACATTGTAAAGGCCTGCATATAAATTGGTTCATAAAATGGTTTTGATAAGAAGTAACGAACCATGAAGAACCACATTGGTAATGTTAAAATGAACGTAATAATTTGCCATTTTTTAAGTTTTGTATCTACCTCTTTCGTGCGGCGGAAAATATCCTTTTTACCGGCGTATAAACCAAGTAAAAATAGCCCAACTGTTTCTGGGAGCATTGTAATATTTAATACTATTCCATCAGCATAAAATGCATGGAAACGATTTTGTATTTGTGACACCCAGTCTTCAAGTGGCATGACTGGTAAGGAGAATCCAAGTTCAGCCTTTGACATTAAGGCAACACTAATACTAGCAATTAGTATAAGAAATTGAAAAATACTTAATAAAGCAATTGCCCATATTAAAATGGTACGAGGTTCTCTCTTATAAAATAAAAATAAGAAAAATCCAGCGATTGCATAAGTATGTAAAATGTCTCCGTCCCATAAAAGCACATAATGTAAGAAACCAAATAATAATAAAATAAGTAAGCGACGAGCAAATAAAGTTTTTGGTCGATCTGTTTTCGCTTCAGCACGAGTCATAAAAATATAAAAGCCTAGTCCGAATAAAAACGAAAAGATAGTATAAAACTTTGTTTGAATAAACATATCGTAAATTAGACGGATATAACTATCTAGTCCCTCATAAACTCCTGAAAGATCACGTGAGTCAATTCCAGCAATAATAGGCCAGTTAACAAGAAAAATACCTAGTACAGCTATTCCCCTAATGATATCAATTGAGTGTATCCTCTCGCCTTGCGTGAGATTTTGTGTCATTATTTTCCTCCTTAATAAGTAATTCCCTTTTATTATACAAAATGTAAGGGGGAGGGGATAGAGGGGATTTCCAATTTTTAAAACTGTTAAGATGTGTATTATGAGATATAATAAGAGTGCACAGCAAGTTTTAAACTTCTTTAAAACAGGCAGTAAAGCTCCTTTTCCCGAAGGAGCTTTCTTTTTTAGAAATTTGTTGATAATGATTCTCTTTAATGATAAAATGTATTCAAAAGTGATAATCATTATCAAAAAAAGGTTGGTGCGCGAGTATGGTATATGCATTAGTAGCAGGTACAGTCGCTGTATATGCAGTTATTGCGAAATATGTTTTAAATGGAGTAGGAACAGCAAAATGAATAAAATGACATAAAATCCCTTTCATTTTTAAAAAGAATGAAAGGGATTTTTTATTTTTAATGAGAATATGCTGAAAATTTAGTATGATAGTAAAGTGAAACTGTAATCAATGGGGAGATGCATCTCTCACTGATTAAGAGCTCGCAAATAGCGGGAAAAAGTATATACATCTTGGATAAAGGGGAACAAGGGGATGACAAACATAGTACAGACAAACGGTATGAAAAAACTTGTTTGTTTTTATGAAGAGTGGCAAAAACACGGCGATGCAGAGAATAGCTTAAAGTTGTTTGAAGTGATTCAAAAATATAAACAAGAGCAGCTTATGATAGCATTCTGCGGCCACTTTTCGGCAGGGAAATCAACGATGATGAATCATCTATATAAAGCGCAGTTGTTACCAACAAGTCCGATTCCGACAAGCGCTAACGTCGTCAAAATTGAAAAGGGATTAGATCGTGTTGTTGTAACGGTCAAATCTGGAGAACAGTACGAATATGACGGTGCATATTCAGCAGAAGAATTAAAACAGATTTGTAAAGATGGCGATGAGGTAATTGGTGTTCATATTTATCGAAATGATGCGCCAATTCCTGAGGGAGTTATGTTAGTTGATACACCAGGAATTGATTCGACAGATGATGCCCATCAACTAGCGACAGAATCGACACTTCATCTAGCAGACGTAATTTTTTATATGATGGATTATAATCACGTCCAATCGGAAGTGAATTTGCAATTTGTTAAAGAATTGAAACAACGTAATAAAACGGTTTATCTCGTTGTAAATCAAATAGATAAACATAAAGAAAATGAATTATCATTTGAGGATTATAAAGATAGTGTGAAACAATCGTTCTCTAACTGGGATATTGAAGTAGATGGAGTTTATTATACGTCATTACGAATGATGAACCATCAACATAATGAAATTGGAAGTTTAGAAACATTAATTACTTCTATTATGAAAGAAAAAGAGCAGTATGTAAGAGAGGGAATGGAGCGAGAAACAGAATATTTAATGGGAGAACATTTCTCGTTTATTGTTTCTGAAAATGAAAAAGCTCTTTTGACATATGAGGAAGAGTTAGCATCACCGCTTTCGATTTCAGAAATAGTTGAAAAGAAAGAAGAGCTAACGGAAACTAAACATCGCGAGGCTAGTAAAGAATCTCATGTGAGAAACGAATTTATAAAAGGTTTACAAGCTATATTAGATAACGCGTATTTAATGCCATTTGAAATGAGAGAATTGGCAAATGCATATTTAGAAACGAAATTAACAAAGTTTAAAGTTGGTTTGCTATTTGCGAAAGGAAAGACGGAGCAAGAAAAACAAAGACGTGTAGAGGCGTTTTATTCTGCCCTTCAAAAGACTGTTGAAACGCAACTTGATTTTCATGTGAAAGAATTTATTGTAGCCTTCTTAAAAGAAGAAGGATTGTTCACGGAGGAAATTGGGAAAGACATATATGCTTTAGAAATTGCTTTTGGACCAGAAATGTTAGCTGAAGTCATTAAACAAGGTGCAGGTTTCACAGGTGATTACTTACTTCTTTATACAGCGGATGTAGCGAATGAACTGAAGAAACGTTATTTTACAAAAGCACAGCAAATTTTTGATAAAAGTGCAGTCGTTTTAAAGCAAAAAGTGAAGGAAGCAGTTGCTCGTATGGAAGAAGAGATTGAAAAATATACGATGTTGCAAACGGCAAAAGAGACGGAATTACAATACAGTAACAGTTTAGAGACATATGAAAGTTATTTACAAAATGTTTGGCACGAGCGTGTTGCTACACCAGAAGGATTGCAAATAGAGGAGATATTGCAACGTGAAAAACAAATTGTTAGTGAGAAATTCACACTACAAGAGCAGGAAATTGTAAATGATAATGTAGCGGCTCATGAAGAAGAGATAAAAGGAACGGCAACTTTAAATATTCAGCGTATATTAGAGAAAGTGAAGAAAGCTGAAATGATATTAGAGCCATTGCCAGCGCTGAAACATGTACAGCAAGAGGTGATAGAAAAAAGGCGTCGCGTGGAAACGAAACAATTTACAGTAGCGTTATTCGGAGCTTTTAGTGCTGGGAAATCATCATTTGCCAATGCCTTACTTGGTGAGAAGGTACTTCCTGTATCACCAAATCCGACGACGGCAACGATTAATCAAATTTTGCCGGTTACAGAGGAAAAACCACACGGAACAGTAATGGTTCAATTCAAATCAAAGCAAGCTCTATTAGAAGATATGAAAGCTGTTTATAAGCTGTTTCATTATGAGATTACTACGTTAGATGAGGCGTTAGCACAAATTGATAAAGTTATGAAATATCCTTCACCGACTGGGAAGCAAAAAACAACATTTAGCTTTTTACGAGCGGTACAAAAAGGGTATGATGCAGTTTCTACTTATTTAGGAGAACAAGTACAAGTCACATTAGAAGAGTTCTCTGATTATGTAGCGAATGAAGAAAAATCATGCTTCGTTGAGTATATGGAGCTTTATTATGATTGTGCTTTAACAAGGCAGGGAGTAGCGCTTGTAGACACACCTGGAGCGGATTCTATTAATGCTCGCCATACTGATGTTGCATTCCAGTATATTAAAAACGCAGATGCTATTTTATTTGTAACATATTATAACCATGTATTCTCTCGTGCTGATCGTGAATTTTTAATTCAGCTTGGTCGTGTAAAGGATACTTTTGCTCTTGATAAAATGTTCTTCTTAATTAATGCGGCGGATTTAGCAGAGTCTGAAGAAGAACTTGAAATGGTAAAAGGTTATATCGCAGATCAGCTACTGCAATACGGTATTAGAAATCCGCGTTTATTTGCAATTTCAAGTTTATGTGCGCTTGAAGAGAAACAAGGAAAGAATGTTAAAAAAGAGAAGTATGGTATTTTACAAAACTCTGGAATTACTAAGTTTGAGGAATCATTTACGTCCTTTATGATGAGAGATTTAATGCTTGTTTCTGTGCATGCTCTATATGGTGCGTTGAAAGGGGCAGATCAGCTTTTAGTAAACATGATAAATGGTGCAAAGCAGGGGAATGAAGAGAAAGAGAAGCAAACGAAAAAATATGAAGCAGAGCGTGATCAACTACTTCATATCATTTCATCATATAGTGTACTTGCTGAAGAACAGGCGATGCAAAATGAAGTGAAAGAGTTGCTTTATTACGTGCAACAGCGTCTATTCCTACGTTATAACGATGTGTTTACTGAATTTATTAATCCGGCGTCACTTCGAACGGATGGAAATGTGAAAACACAATTGCAACAGTGTGTTATGGAATTAGTAGCATTTATTCAGCATGATTTATTACAAGAAATGCGTGCGACATCATTACGTCTTGAAAAATGGATAGACGAAGCGATGAAGCGTGCAAAGGACGAAATTGTAGTGAACTGTAAAGTAGAAAATCAATCAATTTCTATGAATGGAACAGTGGAGTATGAATATAAAGATATTACACATAAAGAACCGTTCCCTTCAGTTGAAATAAAAGATTTCAAAAAAGCACTGGCACATTTTAAAAATGAGAAAAGCTTTTTTGAAAAGAATGACAAAGCTTTTATGCAAGAAGACGCTAAATCTGTATTAGAACCGCTTGTATCAAACTATGTAGCCGATGAAAAAGATTTATTTGTTCATCATTATAAGCAAGAATGGGATATGAAGTGGAACTTATTCCAAAAATTGATGCAACAAGATGTGATGAACTATTATGAAAGTATATTGTTTGCATTGGCTGAAACGATCGATGTATTTCTATATGAACAAAGTAAAGAACAATTGCACAAGCAGTTAGTAGAGATTGAAAAAGAAATTTATGTTATATAGTCGTTATGAGAAAAAGATTCGTTCAATTTTCTTTTGCAGTACAGTATCTAAAGATTTGACAAATCCAGCAAATTCATCGGTAGAAATCATATGAGTAAGAACGAGTCGTCTGCCATCTGGTGTTTCACCGCATAAGACGAATGAAGAAAATTCGTATGTTTTATTTTCAACTACTAATTTTGGATAGGAATACGTGTCGCTTTTCTTCTTCTTTCCATCAATAGAGATGACGTTGCATTTTTTCTCATTGTTGTCCATGGTGAATCCCTCCTTTCTATTATTTATGGTAGACAAGGAGGGTTTAGAACAATAGAGATGGGGGGATTTTTTATGTCTTTTGTAATAGAACGTATTTTAAAAGAGGCTATACCGAAGTCTTTATTGCTACTTGCTGATCCAAGTGAACGGCAAATAGCTATATATGTACAAAGAGGGTTAACATACGTAGCAAAGCAAGGGGGCAGCGTCATCGGTGTGTATGTTCTTTTGGAAACAAGGCCGAAGACGATGGAAATCATGAATATTGCGGTTGCAGAGCATTTGCAAGGAAAAGGGATTGGGAAGAAGCTATTAAGGCATGCCGTAGAAACTGCTAAAGGATATGGTATGTCAAAACTTGAAATTGGTACAGGCAATTCTAGTGTTTCACAACTTGCTTTATATCAAAAATGTGGATTTCGTATTTTTTCTATTGATTTTGATTACTTTTCGAAGCATTATGAAGAAGAGATTATTGAAAATGGCATTGTATGCTGTGATATGATTCGGCTTGCAATGGAATTGAATTAGAACGTATAACTTATTTAGGGGGAAGAGAAGATGGAAGTACATAAAGCAATTACAGCACATTCTCGTAAACAAAATGAAAGTGTAAAAGCATGTTTACAATTAGATGCGCAGCGTGAAGCAGCTATTGAAGCAGCCGTATCTCTTGCGTCAAATGGGAAAGAATTTTCGGTTGATGTCATTAATGTTGTAACAAAGCAAATTAATGATCTTGCAAAAAATGGTGTTACCTTACAGCGTAAATATGTTACAGAAGAAATGGTTATGGAGTATGTAAGTCGTTTACAAGAGAAAGAAGGTCGTTAAAGATGATAGTTACAGTCGAATGGTTACGTGAGCATATAGAAGATGAGAACGTCCGTGTAATCGATTGTCGTTTTGATTTAGCGAATCCTAATTGGGGTAGAGAAAAGTATGAAGAAGAACATATTCCTCATGCGTTATATTTTGATTTGAATTTAGATTTATCAAGTCCTATAGCAGAACATGGTGGCCGCCATCCGTTGCCAAGCATTGAAGAGTTTGCGGACAAGCTTTCGGAGGTTGGTATTGATGAACATACGACAGTAATTGCGTATGACAGTCAAGCTGGTGCAAATGCTGCTCGTTTATGGTGGCTATGTAACTATGTAGGACATGAGAAAGTATATATATTAGATGGTGGTTTCCCGGTTTGGAAAGAGAATGGACTACTGACAACAACGGAAATTCCTGTTGTTATACGAAAAACATTCAAAACAAACATACAAGATCATATGCTTGTATCGATGGAAACAGTAAGAGAGAATATCCAGGCAGGTGCAGATGTTACGTTAATTGATTCAAGAGAGCCGAAACGTTATGCTGGTGTAGAGGAACTTGTCGATCATAAAGCAGGACATATTCCGACAGCAGCAAACTATTTTTGGAAGGATGGAATGTTGCAATCAGGACAATTTAAGAATGAAGCTGAGCAACAAGAACGATTCCAAAATCTGTCGAAAGATAAGGAAACCATTGTATATTGTGGTTCTGGTGTTACGGCATGTCCAAATATCATTACGTTAAAATTGGCTGGATTCCAAAATGTTAAATTGTATGCAGGTAGCTGGAGTGATTGGATTTCTTATCCAGAAAATCAAATTGCAAAAGAAGAAGATTAATCACTTGCATGCAAAAATAATTTGTATTAAAATAAGGTCACAAGCAAGAGGTTGCTCGAAAAACTTTGTATTTTACACATTGGAAACAATGTGATAATATAACGACAAGTAAATAATACATCCTGCGGTGTACGTAACTTATTTATGTCTAAAACCGATGTTAGTTATACGGAAGCTCAATATTTAGCGACCATCATCAAGCCTTCCTTGTGGAGGAAGATGTACGGTAACTGTGAGGGCATCCACCTGCGAGTAGCGGGTTTTTGGACATTTACGAGGAGCGGCACGTGCGGGGGGTCTTATTTCAACTAACCTTATATAAAATTCCTACGGTGTACGTAGCTTATGCATGTCTTAAACCAATAAGTTTAATATGGAAGTTTAATATTTAAATGTAGCTAACATGCCATCTTTTTAAGAAGGAAGTTACAAACATTTGTGAGAGCATCCACCTGTGAGAGCAGGTTTATGGACATCTAGAGAGAACGGCATATGTGGGGCTATATAAAAACCTTACGTTTTATACGTAAGGTTTTTTGTTGCATAGATATATCAATATTATCTTGATTCACCTGTGAAGTTTCCGTAATAAATGTAGCACTTTCTGTCTTCATCAATCTCTCTTGAATCCAAGGAGAATTCCATAGACATGCCGTCTCGCTGAATATATATAATATCTGAATGAAGAGATGGTAAAATTTCTTCGTAGTTCCATACATCTTGACTATCTACTAAGCTTGAACTCGTTTCACTTAGTTCTCTAATTTCAAAACCGATGTGGGAGTATGTAGGGTCTGAAGGGTCATTGGCGAAAACTTCTTTTTGAATATAAATAACTGCTGTTCCGTCTGGATCAACCGAAGTTGCAGTAACGACATAAGTATTTTTCTCTTTAATAAAATATTCACAAGTCATGCGTGCGATAATTTCAGAATTAGAAATATTGGCGTAGTTCCATAAAGCAGGATACCCCTTCGTTTCATCATTAAGTCGATATTCTAAGCGCATTTTATCCGATACGATAAACTTAACTAAATCTATATAATTCAATCAAATTTACACAAGTTAGTGCTTCATCGTGTTCTCGCAACCCCGAAGGGACGAGGGGTGTAACACTCCACACGAGGCAGTATCGTTACCTCCTATTATCAAGCATTTATTTTACCCATCTTGATAAATTTATCGCAGCATTTACATCCCTATCATGATGGCTATTGCACCTAACACAACGCCACTCACGAATCTTTAAACTCCACTGTCCTTCTGATTGAACTGAATGGTCGTATTTAACTCCGCAACATGAGCAAATCTTGCTTGAAGCGAACCATTTATCAGCTTTTACATACTCAATGCCATACTTCTCGCACTTGTATGACAAACATTGAAAGAAGAAGTTTAATTTTTGAAAGGAAAGTGCCTTCGATAGTTTTTTGTTTTTTAACAGGTTTGAGATAGATAAGTCTTCCACAACAATCCTCATTGGTTTGGTTTTCACCAATGTAGCTGTTGCTTGATGGATATGGTTATTTCGGATATTCGTAATTTTCCTAGATAACCGCAGGTGCTCAGCTTTCGCTTTTTCATATCCGGCAGACTGAATTTTTACACCATTTTTAAATCTCCTAGACATATCTCTTTGTGCTGACTTTTTCCTTTTCAAAAGTTTTTTAACCTTAGCATCTTTGTTTATATTTCGTTCTTTCATACCATTAGAAGCTACAAAAAGCTCTTTTAAACCAACATCCACACCAATCGACTCATCGGTTAGTTCTTGGAATTCAAAGGATTCTTCAAACCCTACACTAATCCACCAGTGACGACCATCAAAGGTAACTCTTGGATTTGATGTTTTTTTGTTCCTTGGTAGTTGTTGGCTTGTTTTCACTTCTCCAATAGACTGAATATGAACTACTTTTTTTCCTATAATCAGTCTTTCATAATTGGCATAAAATCCCTGGGTTAAATCTTTTTTAGATTTATAAGAAGTGTGAAAACCATTTTTGTACTTTTTGAACGAATTTTTCCTCGCCGTATCAAAATCTTTTGAAGCCTGTTTAGGAACTTGTGCGTTGATGTCATTTAACCACTCATATCTCTTTCGCTTCTTGATCTTTGTAAATCGTTTCTGTAAAGCTAACTGTGAAACAGATTTTCCAAATAGCTTATAGTATCTATCACTCATTCTTTTACAATAGTTATAAGCGAATCTTGCAGCGCCAGCATGGGTTTCTAAGCACTTTTTCTTGTTCAGGCGTTGGAATTAGTCTGACTTTCTTCGCCAATATCATCAGAAGCCTACTCCTTTACTGTGCGATTATTCGGACACTCACCTTTTAGATAATGAAAGATGGATTCCTCTGAATAGTAGCGTGTTCCACCAGCATTCTCGTAAGACTACTCGGATGCAAACCTGTTAATTCTGATACTTGACTAACTCGTAAAAATTTCATTATTATTCAAACCTTATTGAACCTACAATAGAACGTATGTTCGATATATTCAATGAGGTTTGATAGATTTAATTAAATTTATCTCGTTCAACTAAGGGCGCAATTCCTTAGCCAGTTCTCTTATGAACTTCTCATGTTTTCACATGAGCGCAGACTATATGTTTATCTCTTTAGAGATAGAGGATTTTTCCAGCACCATAGGCTTGTGATGTACTCTCGTCAGTTATACGAGATAGTCGTTGAACGTTCATCTTATCACTTTTGACTTAGATGATTCGAGGCGGAAGACCCATTGTTCTAATGTTTAGGATTTAACCTTGCATCATCTGATTGATTTTTTCTGCTTTCGCGACATTCACGCTCGCTATTTCTAGCCACGTTGTAGTTCAATCAGCTTTAGGGATTGCCCGCAGTTAACCCTCACTACTAGCCAATCACTTGACTAGCAGGGCTTACTGATATATTTAATTAACATTGGTTATAATCGGTTAAATAAATCGTAACAGTTAGTTACCCTCTTCTTCCTTTTTCTTCTACTTTATCATGCCATCCTATATAATAGGAATAGAATTTAAAAAGGGGAGTGCGAAGGTGACAAAAACGAAATGGCTAGTAGGTGGTGTCGTAACGTCTTTAATGACTGGCACTTTATTTGGTTGCGCACAAGATCTTCCCCCAAAACCGAATGATAATAGTTGTTCTGATTGGGATTGGGATGATGAACTTGGGGTATGGCAGTGTGATGATAGTAGTTCAGGTTATCGTGGGCATTATTTCTATGGTGGGCGATACTATCAAAATAAATCCACTTTTAAAAATTCATCGGCGTTTAAATCGTATCAATCGTCTGCTGAATTTAAAGGTGGAATTGGAAGCGGTTCAAAGGGAGGATTTGGAGGCTAAAATATGTCGCAATACATAAGGGATCGAAAAGAATTTTATTTAAAATATCCGAATTTTTGGTCGGATTTATATGAATGTGAATATAGTTTGTTTCATGTTTTTTCTATAACAAATCAGACTTTGGAACAATTACACTTAGCGACTGAACGAATGGGTAAAATATTTTTTAAGACTGCTAGACTTTTGCGAAATTTAAGTGACGAACAGCTTCTTGAGCTTGGTTTTCCTCCTGCGAGCTTATCATTCATTAGAATGATAGGATTATATCCTGAATCTGTTATTTCACGATTTGATTTCGTTATAACGGTTGATAACCAAATTAAAATGCTTGAGTTTAATAGTGATACACCAACTTTTATTATGGAATGCTTTCAAATGAATGGAAAAGTTTGTGAAAACCTAGGTTATGATGATCCAAACTCGGATCAAGAACGATTACTATCTTCTGGTGTTACGAAAGCTGTAATGGAAGCGACAAAGGGATTAGACAATCCAAATGTTGTTTTTACAGCACATCATGAACATATTGAGGATTGGAATACGACTATGTATTTAAGTCAGTTATGCCATGTTGAAAATAAAGTAGTGCCAATGTCAGAACTTAGAATTACGAAAGATGCTCTAGTTGATAAAGATGGGGCGAAGATTGATGTTTTATATCGCCAAACGTATCCGATAGAAGATTTAATTGAGGATCAAGATCCTGAAACAGGAGATTTGGTAGGTGTGGAACTGCTGCAACTTGTAAAAGACGGAAATCTCTTTATTATAAATCCTTTGTCTGCCTTTTTACTTCAGCCAAAATCAATTCAGTGTCTTATTTGGGGATTAGCAGAAGAAGGGGCTTTTTATACAAATGAGGAACAACAGTGGGTTAAAGAATATATGCTACCTACATATTTAGAACCAGATTTATTTTTAGGAAAAGGTTCTTTCGTTCAAAAACCTTCGTTTGGTAGGGAAGGTGACACAATTACAATTCGCGATAAAGACACGAATATTATGATTCGAAATGCACATGAAACATATAAAACGTCATTGCCGATATTTCAAAAGTATATAGAGCTTCCAGTTGTATGTTTGGAAACTGAAAAAGGAGTGGAGAAACTATCGTATGTGTTTGGGGCGTTTTTAATCGCTGGAAAAGCGAGCAGTATCGGTATACGTGCTGGGGAAAAGATTACAGGAAATGAATCTTATTATTTACCAGTAGGTATTACGAAGGGGGAAAATAAATGATTAATTTTTTACTATATTTAGCAGTATCACTCGTACTTTTATGTATAGGTTTGTTCCTTATGGAAGTGACAACGAAAGTGAAAGAATTTAAGTTAATGGCTCAGGGTAACAAAGCGGTCAGTTATGTACTTGGAGGAAGGGTACTCGGGCTAGCTATCGTTTTATATTCAACGGCCGCTAATTCCATTTCACTTTTGGATATGGTTTCGTGGGGAGCGGTTGGTATTTTGGCCCAAATTATTGTTTATTATTTAGCTGAGTGGCTTACACCACGCTTTAATATAAATAAAAGCCTTGAAGAAGATAATCAAGCAGTCGGCCTGTTTCTTATGTTTTTATCACTTTCAATTGGTATTGTAATTGCTGGTTGTGTAACTTACTAAAAACTTACGTTTTATACGTAAGTTTTTTTCGTTCGCTAACTTGTACTATATATGAGAAAATAGGCTAACAACAGAGAGGGCTTTTCTGTAATAAGGAAAAGTTTCCATACAAAGTGTTGACATCTATTTTAAATAAGAGTAACATTTTCTATGTAATTAAAATAAGTCTCTGTTAGGTGAGGCTCCTGTATAGAGAAATGCTACTGCCCAAAAATGTCGAGAGACGCCAATGGGTCAACAGGAATGATCGAATTAAGGTTTTTCTTAACGTAGCTGGTAATGAACCTATGCTATACAGTGCTAAAACTCGGCGAGGGAGAGGTCCGTAGATTTCTAATTATATTAGGAATCGTTTATTTGTGTATGCAATGACCTTTGCTCTCTTATGAGTAAGGGTCTTTTTTGTTACCAATCTATGAGTCATTTCATAATATAAACTATAAAAATAAACGAGGAGGTGAGGAGCATGTCAAATTCTGACTCGGTTCCGTTACCCATATACTTCAAATCAAAAATATATGATGTAGGCAGGAAACGACTTGTTCCTCCCTCTATATTTATCATAATGTAGCGTTTATATACATAATTAAGCGCTAGACACTTTCACGGTAAAGTGGATAAATTGAGAAACAAAGCGTTTCTTCCTATGTTGTAAAGGAGGAGACGATAATATGTTATATGTAAACAAAACTGTGGGTAACACGTCATATAAACAAAGTAAAAAATCAATGAAAGAACAAACAATGCTTCAAAAAAATAAAGATTTATTAATTGAAATTGCAACAAGAGATGTAAAATCTGTATTTGCGTATTTTAAAACAACAAGAGACGGATTATCTATGAAAGAGGCGCAAAAACGTATTCAAGTATACGGTCGAAATGAATTGACTTCAAAAAGAGCGCGTATTGCAGAAGTAATAATGAAGTTAAGTGGAATGATTCCAGGTTTTTCAAAACAACATGTGCGTGATCAATTGCAATGTGAAACAATTACTGTGTCTAGAGTAGAATGTGCTAGTAGTACAGGGCTAAATAACGAACTGAAAATGATGAAGTTACCAGTACAAGAACTTGTACCAGGAGATATGATTTTTCTTTCAGAAGGTGATATAGTACCGGCAGATGTACGTATCATTTATGCAAATGATTTATTGGTAAATGAATCTGTGTTGACAGGGAACGATGCAAATGTTGAGAAATTTGAAAGTTGCTACCACCTTGAACGTAAAAGATTTATTCCATTAAAACGGATGAAAGACTATAATCCACTTGAACTTGAAAATGTATGTTTTAAAGGTACTAATATTATTGGTGGAAATGCAAAGGCTGTAGTTGTTTCAACAGGTAAAAATACGTATTCAGGAATACTTCATACTTGTTGCAGTAGAACGTCTTAATGTGTTAATGATGCTAAATATATAAAAACAATGTATAATAGACAAAGTTGAAAAAACGTAGAATGGTAATCTATTTATATAACCTTACGTGATAACGTGAGGTTATTATTTTTTGTTAGTAGGAGAGGAATTATGAAAAAAGTATTATTAGTTGATGGTATGGCACTATTATTTCGTGCTTTTTACGCAACAAGTGTCTACGGACAATTTATGAAACGACAAGATGGTACCCCGACGAACGGGATTCATGGTTATATGAAGCATTTATTAACAGCAACACAAGCAATCGAACCAACGCACATTGTAACGTGCTGGGATATGGGAAGTACGACATTTAGAACGGAATCTTTCTCGAATTATAAAGCAAATCGTGCAGCACCGCCAGAAGAATTAATTCCGCAATTTGATTTAGTGCAAGAAATGACTGCGAAATTATCTATGCCTGTAATAGGCATGAAAGGTTATGAAGCGGATGATTGTATTGGTACGCTTGCAAAACAATATTGCAATGAAGCAGAAGTTTATGTTTTGACAGGTGATACAGATTTACTTCAACTTGTTGATACGAATGTTACAGTTATGCTTCTTCGTAAAGGAATTGGAAATTACGAGTATTACACACCGGAAAAAATCATGGAAGAGAAAGGTGTAGAACCTTGGCAAATTGTCCATGCGAAAGCTTTCATGGGAGATACGAGTGATAACTATCCAGGCGTAAAAGGTATTGGTGAAAAAACAGCGTATAAGCTTATTCAAGAATACGGCACAGTATCGGCAGTACTAGAAAATATAGCATCATTAACGAAAGCGCAGCGTACAAAAATTGAAAGTGATTTAGAGAATTTAAATATCTCTTTACAATTAGCGCAAATTCATTGTGAAGTTCCAATTTCATGTTCGTTAGAAGAAGGGTTACACACAATGGACGAAGAAAAACTACGCTTTGTATGTAACGAAATGAATTGGGGAAGACCTGAAATATTAATAAACATGTTATAAATACTAGAAAGACCGATTTAGAATGAATCGGTCTTTCTTTTTTTGTTCACAAAGTTGTCAGAAAATAAACGGAATTTTCATGTGAAGTTCAAATGGATTTCACAACAATCAATTATTATAAGTCTACACAGATAAATCCTTATCCCGCATTAACGGGCGGTGGGAATTCTATATCAATATTATCGCTGAATAAAGAGTGATGATGGAAGAGTAACTCCCTGTAAAGGCCCGATTGATGTAGGCTAATAATTAGTGAGGGTACATCCTTTCATTGATTAAAGTTTCAAGTTATCTTTTATATAAACCATCCCCCAAGGAGGAAAATAAACATGCGAAAAAAAGTGAGAAAATCCTTTAAACAATTATTAATAGAAAATAAACAATCCCTACTAACTAATAAAGAGAATATGAAAGAAATTGAAGAACGGATTGAGAAACGACATGTAGCATATAGTGCTGCTAGCAATTGATAATTTTGTTTATGAAAAAAGCTTGTAGGTTGGATATTATCCGAACTACAAGCTTTTTCTTTTTGATTAACGCCACCAAATCCAAGTCCAAAAGTAATTTCGTATATTTCGAGGAGTAATGCGTATGAAACGTTCACCGTCAAAGAAGCAATTAAAATTTGGTAGTGTTTCATCTGGATTTTCTGGAATAAAGGTGACGATGTTTTCGTTACTTGTAACGGTTACTGTAATTGGTGGATCGGTAGGCGAGATTTGAAGTTGTAAAGAAACGTTTGCTGTGTTTTTAAATTCATTATGAATAGGTGGACTTATCACTTGTACTGTGAATAACACGATAATTGTTTCGTTCGGTTCCAAATTAGTAGCGACTAGGAAACCGATATTCGGGTTCGCTAATGGCGAGCGTTCCCCATTAATGAAGACAGTGCCGTTTATAAATTGTAAACCTGCTGGAATGGTGTCTTGTAACGAGATATTTGAAAGTGAAATCTCGGAAGTATTCGTAATACGCACCGTGTAATCAAAATATTGATTTAAATAAGCTGAGCTGACGGAAGCGTTTTTCGTGACTGTTGCAGTTGCAAATTGAACTGGTATACGAACAATATTTGAATTAACAATGAAAGTAATAATTGGATCCTGTGGTGTCAATTGAAAAGCAGCGGTAACTATTGCAGAATTTATAATTGTACTGTTAGAAGGAATAGAAGTTACGAGAACTTGAAATGTTATAGTTGCTACTGCATCTGCAGATAAAGAACCAATATTAATACCAGTGTCTGGACGAACATTTTGAACCGGAGCACCGTTAATTGTTACGCTGTTTTCTATAAATGTTGTACCAGCTGGAATACCGTCTATAACAGAAGTACTGATTGTCGGGATTGGGGAGTGATTAAATACCGCTAATGTGAATGTAATGATATCTCCTATAACGGCGATAGATTTGTCTGCTGTTTTTTCAATGCGAACCATCGGATCAATGACTGTCGTTGTAACGGTATTTGTTTGTTTTGTAATTGTAATAGGTGGTTTTGTTGGATCAATGATAACGGTATAGGAAACAGAAGCATTATTATTAATTGTAGATTGAAGAGTAGAAGAAGATATTGTCACTTGGAACGTAATAATAACAGATTCATTAGGAGCAAGATTTCCTAATGTAATACCATTTTCAGGATTCTCATTAGGCTGATTGATTCCGTTAATCGTAACACTACCAGCAACAAAAGTCGTATCTATTGGTAAGGTGTCTCTGGCAAGAAGGTCTTCAATCGTTACATTACCGCTATTCGTAATCGTAATTGTATACGTTAAAGTTTGACCAGGTAAGGCATTTGTTACATCAACAGATTTTATGGCAATGACATTATCATTTTGGACAGTAGTTGTGACGGTATTTGTTGTAGTCGTATTTGTAACAGGGACGTTATTTGGGTTGACTATATAGTTAAAAGTAGTAATTGCGTTGTTGTTTAGTTCGTTTGGTGTTGGAATAGAAGTC
This sequence comes from Bacillus sp. FSL M7-1020, assembly GCF_038050415.1. Taxonomy (NCBI): domain Bacteria; kingdom Bacillati; phylum Bacillota; class Bacilli; order Caryophanales; family Bacillaceae; genus Bacillus; species Bacillus sp. FSL M7-1020. The sequence continues at coordinate 1,347,889 of NZ_JBBOTW010000001.1, forward strand.
ACAGTTACTTGGAATGAAACGATAGCATTTCCACCTACCATTATAGTGCCAATTGGTATGCCGCTTACTGGATTCACTCCTGGAAGAGTTTCTCCGTTTACAATGACGCTATTTTCAATAAACGTAGTACCTTGAGGAATAATATCTTGAATAACTACATCATTTGCTGCAACATTACCAGTTTGATTTAGGGTAATCGTATACGTTAACGTATCACCGACCGTTGCAAATGCAAGGTCAACAGCTTTATTACTATTTAAATTCGCGTGATGAATTTCTGTTACGGCAGCTGATGAAATAATAGTCTCGGTAATAGGTGGTTGATCTGGTACTGTGTATTCATATTGAATTGTACTCGTGTTAGAGATTGGGTTTGTTTGCGGAATGGAAGTAACCCGTACTTGGAATAGAATAGTGGCTGTCGTATTAGGCGGAATGTTATCAATTTGTATACCGTTAAGTGGGTTATCATTTGGACGAGCGTTGCCATTCACAATAACACTATTCTCTATAAAGCTCGTATTTGCTGGAATGATATCTGTAACGATAATGTTTTCCACTTGTATATTTCCGTTATTTATGATGGAAATTGTATAAGGAATGATAGTTTGTAGGTCAGCATATTGGATAGGTGTTGTTTTTGTCGCAATTACATTAGCAGAAATAACTTCAGTGAAGGTAATGTTACTATTCGATATTTGTTCTTCCCCGTTTATCGTATAACGAGAAGTTGATTGATTTTGAACATGGCCGCTAGCTGGAAGAGCTACGACTGTAACAGAAAATGTGACTGGGATAGAAATATTAGGAGCAATCGTTCCCACAAGTATACCGGTACTTGGATTGGCGTTAAGCTGTGGAATGTTATTTACTAAAACGCTACCGTCTATAAAGGTTGTTCCATCAGGAATGTTGTCTGTAAATACAACAGCAGTAGCATCCGTATTTCCTGTATTCGTTAAAGTTGTTGTATAAGTTAAAATGCCACCAATCGTTACAGAAGTCAAATCAACAGTTTTAAGTGAAACGATATCAGCATCATTAATTTGAACGAAAGTAGTGTTGGAAATAGTAGATTTTTGAATTGGTGCAAAGTCAGGGTTGAAAATAAAGTCGTAGACGATGTTTGCAGTATTAGGTGTTGGATTTACAGCTGGTAAATTCGTAACGGAAACTTGGAATGTTATTGTAGCCATTTGACCTGATGCGATATTAGGAATGGAAAAGCCGATATTCGGGTCTGCTGCAGGAAGTACAGTATTGTTAACTATGACACTTTCTGGAATAAATACTGTTCCATCCTCTATAGTATCTGTAAAAAAGATGGAGTTAGTTGTAGTGGATCCGTTATTTTGAATGAGTACTGTATATTCAATGGTTTCATCAATATTAGCTAATACTGTATTAGCGGATTTTGTAGCGATAAGAATAGCATCAATAAATTGTATATTTGTAGTATTGGAGGAGGTCGTTTCTGAAATTGGTGGTAAGCTTGGGTCTGGTTGATACTCATAGTGGATGACGGCGATATTATTAATGTTATTTTGAGAAGGTGTAGAGACTACATTTACCTGGAATGTAACGATAATCGTATTATTTGGAAGGATAATATTAAGGGTGATTCCAGTAATTGGATTTTCATTAGGCCTTGATATGCCATCTACAAGGATGCTATTTGGAACGAATGTGGTGCCAGCTGCAATCGCGTCAATTAGGAGAGTATTTGTAATAGGTACTGTACCAGCGTTTGTAACTGCGACTGTATATGTGATGATTTGACCGATGCGTGTAATGGATCTATTGGTGGATTTAATTGCACGAACATTAGCCGTCCGCACTTCCGTGTTTACTGCATTTGATAACGATCTACGCTGAATAATTGGAGAACTAGGGTCAATTTGGTATTCATATGAAGTGTCTGAAATGTTAATGACTGTATTGTTCTCTGGTATATTTGTAAGTTGTACTTGGAATGAAATAGTGACTGTTTCATTTGGTTGTATCGTGCCAAGAATTACTCCGTTTTCAGGATTTGCTCCAGGCTGAATCACATTATTTATTGATAAGCTATCTTCGACGAATATAGTACCTTCTGGAATGTTATCAATGAACACGGTATTGTTAGCTGGAACGGTTCCTATGTTTTGTAGTGTATTTGTGTAGGTAATAGTTTGCCCAATTGCTACGAAAGTTACATCCGCGCTTTTGACAGAAATAATATTTGCATTTTGAAGTGATGTTGTAACAACGTTAGAATTTGCAGAGCGATTCACCGGTGGAGCTGTAGGAATACTTACATATTGGTAAGTTGCTGAAGATTGATTTACAATTTCAGTTTCAGTAGGTGGATTATTTGTTTGCACTTGAAATAGTATCGTTTTGGAACTGTTTGCTGGAATTGTTCCAATCGGTATTCCGTTTTCTGGATTTACACCTGGCTGCAGGACACCGTTAATTGTGACACTATCGGGAACGAATGTAGTCCCAGCTGGAATAGAATCTGTGAAAATAATATTTATTGCATCAACATTACCGATGTTTTTCACTTCAGAAATATAAAGTATAGTTCCACCAATATCTACAGTTGTTGGATTGGATGTTTTTGTAATTGTCAATTGTGCTTGCACGAAATTTGTAATGACGATATTACTTGTAGATGTTTCAGTAATAGGCGGTTGCCCTGGATCTGGTTGAATTGTATACGTTGTATTGGATTGATTTGTAATTGATTCTTGCGAGAATGAATCATTAATAAGAATTTGGAACGAAATAGGGTGAGTAGCGTTTGCTGCTAGGTTAGGCAAAGTAACACCTACATTTGGATTTGCACCAAGTATAGCTGTTCCGTTAAGTGTAAAACTATTTTCTACGAATGTAGTCCCTTGGAGGATAGTATCCGAAAATATGAGATTAGTAGTTGGAATATTTCCGGTATTTTCTAGTGTTATCGTATAAGTCAAAATATCACCTGTTGTTGCTTGTTGTGCATTGACTGCTTTTAAAGAAAGAACAGTCGCGTCCGAAATTTGTGTGAAAGCTGGATTAGACGTAATTGTTCGAGAGATGATAGGAGCGGTCGGATCAGAGATAAAAGTATAGTCAATACGGGCTGTATTAGAAATTGGATTCACGCTTGGAATGGATTGGACGATAACTTGGAATGTGACGGTGACGATTTCTGACGGTGCGATGGAGTTTAATGGTATTCCTACGTTTGGATCGGCACCTGGAACTGAGATGTTATTAATGGTCACGCTATTCTGGATAAATGCAGTTCCTTCTGGGACTAAATCTGTTAAAGTAACTGTATTTGCAGTTGTATTTCCGTTATTTTGAACGACTACTGTGTAAGTGATTGTACCGTCAGTAGATTGTACGAGAGAATCTGTATTTTTAATTGCAGATAACGATGCATCAACGACAGCTGTAGTCACCGTATTAGATGAGGATGTTGCTGTAACTGGAGGTTGACTCGGATCGACGATATACGTGTAACTTGTAATGGCTTGATTTATGATTGCCCCTTGAGGTGGAATAGAAGTTGCAAGAAATTGGAACGTAATAGTAGCAGAATTACCTGGTGCGATAATACCAACTGGAATACCGAGTGTTGGACTTGCATCTGGGAGTGAAATCCCGTTAAGCGTAACACTATTTGGAACAAATAATGCCCCTTCAGGAATCCCATTAATGAGTAATACAGAATTTGCAGGAAAGTTTCCAGTGTTTGTTAATGTTGCTGTATACGTAATTACATCTCCGATAGATACGATTGTTCGATTTGCTTCTAAAACCGTTGTAACAGTAGCGTTATTAATTTGTGTTGAAGCGCTATTAGAATTTATTGTGCCTGTAACAGGAGGGGCTGCCGGGTCAACAATAAATGCGTATTGAATAGATGCTACGTTTGTAATTGGGTTTGAAGGTGGAGTAGATGTAACTATGACTTGGAAAGTAACAGTTAAGGAACTACTCGCGCTAACGGTTCCGATATTAACTCCATTATTTGGATTTGCCCCTGGAATGATACTGCCATTTACAGCAAAACTATTTTCAACAAAGATCGTTCCTGCTGGAATCAGGTCTGAGAAGTTTAGATTCGTAGCGTTTGTATTGCCGCTATTTTGAATCAAAACCGTATAAGTGATCGTTTCTCCGATATTCGCAAAGGCTGTACTAGCAGTTTTTACAGCTGAAAGTATTGCTGAGTTAATAGAAGTAACGAAGACGTTCGTTTCCACGTTGCCAGGCTGAGCCTGTAATGCATTGCCTACGTTATATTGGAAGTTAACAAACCCTAAGTTTTGGAGTTCAGGTGTGAACGTTGTTGGATTGCTTACGATTTGCACTTGGAATATGATTGTTACAGTTTGATTTGGATTGATTGTATTTATACCAACACCGTCAATAATGGAAGCAGATGGTAATGGAGTGCCATCAACAACAACGGATCCTGCAACAAATTGTGTCCATGTCGGTAAAGGGTCTGAGAAAACAACGTTGTTAGCTGGAATATTTCCTGTGTTCGTAATAGTCGTTGTATACGTAATCGTATCACCAATCGTTGCAAATGCTTTATCTCCTATTTTCATAGTGTTTAAAATAGCACTTTCAATTTTTGTTGTAACACTATTGGAAGTAATGTTTTTTGAAACTGGAGGATTGGCTGGATTAACGATATGTTGAAAGCTAACGCTAGCTTGATTGGTAATAGGATTTATAGGCGGAATTTCATTGGCATTAATATGAAATGCTACAACGGCAGATTCGTTTGGCGCGATATCACCAATTGGAACGCCTGTAACTATATCCGCATTTGGGATGCTAGTTCCGTTAAGTGTAAAACTATTCGGTTCAAAGGAAGTTCCGTCTGGAATAAGGTCGGTAAAAATAACATTCGTTGCACTAACATTTCCGCTATTTGTAATTGTAACGGTGTAGGTAATATCCTGCCCGATATCTACCGTAGATACATTTGAATTTTTTTGTGCAGTAAGGATAGCACTATTAATTTGTGTTGTCGTTGTATTAGATTGATTGGAAGTTGTAATAGATGGCTGGCTAGGGTCAACGACGTAATGATATGTGGTAGAAGCAGAATTAGAAATGGGATTGAGTGTTGGAAGTGTAGTAACAGTTGCTTGGAATGTGACGATTGCCGCATTACTACCATTAATGGAGCCTATATTTACACCAGTGGATAAATCAGCGTTTGGAATGGTTTGCCCATTAACTGTGAAACTGTTTGGAACGAAACTTAAATTGCTATCAAGAATATCGATAATCGTTACATCAGTTGCAACCACATTCCCTGTATTAGGAAGGTTAAGTGTAAACGTTATTATATTACCAATATCCGCAAAAGTAAGATTCGCTGTTTTTGTACTAATAATAGTCGCGTTGTTTATTTGAAGAAGCGTAGTGTTAGAATTAGCTGTACTTGAAACAGGAGGATTATTTGGATCAACAGTAAACTCATAATTAGTAGATGCTGTATTGGGTGTCGGATTACTAGGTGGAATACTGTTCACTGTAACTTGAAAAACAATACTATATATTTCATTTGGTGGAAGTGTTGCAAGTAATACACCTGTATTTGGGTTTGCATCAGGTTGTAAAATACCATCGACAGTTAATGTGTTAGGAACAAACGTGAGTCCACTTGGTAATACATCTGTGAATACAATATTCGTTGCATCCGTATTGCCTACATTCGAAATAGAAGTGGTATAAAAAGCAGTTTGCCCGATATCTGCAAAGGATACACTTTCATTTTTCGTCATGGATAATATGGCTTCTTTAATTTGCGTTGAAACAGGATTACTAATTGAAGTTTCCGCATCAGGTGGTGAGACTAATTGATACGATGTCGATGAGAAATTTACAATTGGGTTTTCGGTTGGTAATGAGATTACGTTTACTTGGAAGGAAACATTTACTGTAGTCCCGGCTGTTATAGGACCAATATTTACACCGTTCGATGGATCCGCACCACTTTGAGGAATTCCATTAATAGAAAATGTGTTTGCAATAAATGTAGTTCCGCTCGGTATTGTATCTGTGAAAATAACATTTTGTGCGGATGAGTTTCCGTTGTTTGTTAAAGTGACAGTATAGGTGAGTGTATCTCCAATACGACTAAAGGACTTATCGACTTGTTTTAGTGAAAGAATGGTAGCTGTATTAATTGTAGTAAACGTTGTATTTGAAGTAACATTTCTTGAAACAATTGGTGCATTTGGATCAGCGATGAATGTGTACGAAGCAGTAGCGGAATTTGCAATAGGATTTTGAACTGGTGTAGAAGTAGCGGTCACTTGAAATGCTATAGATATTGAGCTGCTAGGAGCAATTGCTCCAATCGTAATACCTGTATTAGGATTAAGACCAATTTGCGTGATGCCATCTATTGTAACGCTATCAGTAATAAACGTTGTACCATCTGGTATAAGGTCAGTGAAAGTAATATTCGTTGCATTTGTATTTCCGTTATTCGTTAAAATGGTCGTATAGGTAATGGTATCACCTAGCGTTACAAGTGTTTGATCGACTGATTTAATCATCGTTATCATAGCATCTAATACTGGGTTTGTGACAATATTCGTTGAAGTAGAAGTAGTAGCAGGAGTTCCGTTTGGATCAACAGTATAAGAATATAAAATTGTATCGTTACCCATAATTGAACTTGAAGGGGGAACAGAAATAACATTTACTTGGAAGGTAACAGTTACTGTTTCACCAGGCGCGATATTTGGTATATTTACTCCGAGTGCTGGCTGTGCACCAAGCTGTTGGATGCCATTTATTGTGACGGAATCTGGTATAAAAGTAGTACTAGGAGGAATTGCACTTGTAAAAGTTATATTTGTAGCTGGTGTATTTCCTGTATTTGTAATAGTTGTTGTATACGTAAGTGTATCCCCGACGGAAATAATAGATTTATCCACACTTTTTTGGGTTGTTAATATCGCACTGTTAATAGTTGTCGAAACCGTATTAGATACATTCGTTTGTGATACGGCAGGTTGGCTAGGATCAATCACATGTGCAAATTGTACCGAACTAAAATTAGAAATTGGATTTATACTTGGAATGTTTGTAACAAGTACGTTGAGAGTAATAATGGCCGTTCCGCTTGGATTTATGTTTTCAATCTGAATCCCGCTAGCTGGATTTCCAATTTGCTGTGTACCAGAGTCATTTGTAAGAGTGCCAGATATAAATGTCGTTCCATCAGGCAAAATATCCGTGAAGATAATATTTTGTGAAGTGACATTTCCAGGGTTACTTAATGTAATTGTATAAGAGATTGTATCTCCGATCGTTGCGAAAGTTTTATCTACAGATTTAACAAGTGCAATTTCCCCGGAATTTATTTGTGTCGAAACAGGATTGGATGTCGTATTTCTTGAAACGAGTGGTAAATTGGGTTCTGTCATAAATTGATAATCAATGGAAGCCCCGTTTACAACCGGTGAGTTTGGTCCCCCAGGTCCAATTGTGAAAATTGGATTTGGAATGCTAACTACTTGCACGCGGAAGGTGACGTTTATAAAATCCTCTGCGATAATATCCCCAATTGGTATCCCGTTTGCTGGATTTACTCCAGGTAATAAAACGCCACCTACTCGAACGCTATCTTCTATAAAGACTGTATTATTCGGAATTGGATCTGTAAAAATGATATTCGCAGCAGTTGAATTACCTATATTTTTCAATAAAACAGTGTACGTTAAAAATGAATTTCCAGGTGCTACGTCAGAAAATATTCGATCCACACTTTTCGTTGCTTGAATAATCGCTTCGTTAATTTGAACTAAAGTTGGATTACTTGTAGCTGTTTCTGTCACCGGCGGCTGGGTAGGATCCACAATGATAGAGTATGTTGTGCTAGATTGGTTCAATGTTGGATTTGTAGCTGGAATTGAGCCAACGATAGCTTGAAAGCTAATTGTTGTCGTTCCTCCAACTGGAATTGAGTCTAAAGGAACCCCGTTATCTGGCCTAAATCCAAGTTGTGGGACGGTATTAATTTGTATGCTATCAGGAGCGAATGAAAGTTCAGGTGGTAATATATCGATAAAAATAGGTGTGTTTGCGGTAGTATTTCCGCTATTAGTGAGAGTAGTTGTATACGTAATTGTATCTCCGACAGCAGCAAATGCACTGCTTGCAGTTTTTGTTGCGATAACGGAAGCTGTATTTACTTGTGTAAAAGTTTTATTAGATTGAACTGTTCGTGAAACAGGTGGTTCATTTATATCAACAATAAAACTATATTGAAGCGATGATTTGTTCGGAATTGGATTAGGGTTTGGAAGCGTTGTAATGTTTACTTGAAAACTGAGTGTAATCGATGCATTTGAATTCAAGTTACCAATATTGATACCGTTTTGTGGATTTGCATTCGGGATAGTTACGCCGTTTATTTTAAAGCTATTTGGGACAAAGGCAGTACCGTTTGGAATTGTATCTGTAAAAACAATGTTGTTCGCAGTAGTATTTCCTGTGTTTGTAACAAATGAAGTGAATGTAATCGTATCACCAATCGTAGCGAAATTTGTACTCGCATTTTTAATTAAAACTAAAGTAGCGTCAACAATTGGGGTAGCAGTCGTGTTTGTTACAGTACTTCCAACAGCAGGTGTTTGGTTTGGATTCACTGTATATTCATAATTTACAAGGGCGTTATTCGTTAAAGTACCGCTAGGAGGAATCTCAAGAATTTTTACTTGGAATGTAATAAAAGTAGTTCCTCCTGGTGAAATATCGTCTAAATGAATACCTAATGAAGGATCTAATCCAGGTTGGGATACGTTATTTATCGTAACAGAATTTGGGATGAAGGATGCACCTGGTCCAAGTCCGTCTGTTAAAACGGTTGCACTAGCAGGGATATTCCCCGTATTTGCCATTGCAATCGTATAGGTTACGATATCTCCAATTGCAGCTGTCGGTGTATTCACTGATTTAGTAGCGACGATTGTAGCGTTATTAATTTGAGTTGTTATTACGTTACTTACCGCATTGGCGGATGCTGGAGGTAAGCTAGGATTTACGACATATTGGTACGCTGTATTACTTTGATTCGGGATTGGATTCGGATTCGGGATGGTATTTACTTGCACTTGGAACGAGATGATTGTATTTGTATTCGGGTTTATTGGATCAATTGCAATTCCGCTTGCTGGACTTACATTAGGGAGTGTCGTACCATTTACTGTTACACTATTTGGAATAAATGACGTCCCACTTGGAATGGCATCTGTAAATACGATATTTGATGCAAGTGTGTTCCCGCTATTCGTTAAAGTAGTCGTGTACGTAATAATATCATTTACGTTAGCAAATTGTTTATCTGCAGATTTAGTAGCGGCAATTGAGGCGTTATTAATAGTTGTCTGTACCGTGTTAGAAGCAACCATCTGCATTACAGCTGGTTTGGATGGATCGTACGTATATTGGAATGTAGTGCCTGATTGATTTGTAATCGGATTTACAGCAGGGATACTTGGTACGAAAATCTGAAATGAAACGATACGTGATGCATTCGCACCTATCGTACCGATAAAAATGCCGTTAGCAGGATTTGCATTGGCTATAGGGACATTGTTAATCGTCACAGTATTAGGGATGAAGAGGGTACCTGCTGGAATGATATCTGTAAATGTTACATTAGAAGCAGGGATATTTCCGTTATTCGTTAAAATAGTTGCATATAATATGACATCACCAACATCAGCGAAATTTGTGCTTGTTAGCTTCGTAGCAACAATATTAGCAGTATTAATTTGTGTAGTTACTATATTACTAGTAGCGTTTCTCACAACAGCAGGTAAATTTGGATCGGCGATAAAGCTATATTGAAGTGCAGCGCTGTTTTGAACTGGATTTGGTAAAGGTAAACTATTTGCACTAATTTGGAAGACAATTGTTGTAATACCACCTGCTGGAATAGTACCAACTTGAAGACCAACGCTTGGATCCGCACCTAACTGTAAAGCACCACCTATAAAAATACTATTTGGTACGAGAGTCGTACCAGTAGGAAGTATATCGGTAACAACTACATTATTTGCTGGAGTATTTCCAGGGTTAGCTAAGGCAATTGTATATGTGATTGGTTGCCCAACATCTGCGATAGTTAAGTCTACATCTTTGAAAATAATTACATTTGCTAAATTAATTTGTGTACTTACAGCATTGCTTAAAGATGTTTCTATAGTTGGTGGATCGCCCGAATTTAGAATAAAGCTATATTGTGTACTAGATGAATTTACTGTTGGATTTTGTGTTGGTAAAGAGGTGACAGTTACTTGATAAGAGACGGTAAGTGAGCCGTTAGCAGGAATGCCAGGTAACGGAACGCCTATATTTGGATCTGCGTTATTTTGGAGTACACCGTTAATAAGGAAAGTGTTTGGAATAAAGGTAGTGCCATCTGGATTTGTGTCTACGAAAGTTAGACTATCAGCAGAAACACTTCCTGCATTTGTCAAAATAACGGTATAAGTTAATATATCCCCTACGGTAGCAAACTCTCGATCTACTGTTTTTGCAGAAATGACATTTGCATCGTTTACTTGAGTAAATGTAGTAGTTGAAGTTGTATTTTTACTTACAGGTGAAGCGTTTGGATCAACGATAAAGTTATAGGAAATGGAGGCACTATTTGAAATAGGATTTGGGTTTGGAATGCTAGTTATTAATACTTGGAATGAAGCTGTAATTGTAGCATTAGCATTGATGCTACCAATATTGATGCTAGCTGGTGTTGCGCCCGGTTGAGAAACACCGTTAACTATAACACTGTTCGGTACAAAGGCAGTACCATTCGCAATTGAATCGGATAGTAATACATTATTCGCGGCAACATTTCCATCGTTTGTAAGAGAAAAGGTATAAGTTAATACATCTCCAACTTCCGCAAACGTTTGACTTACAGATTTATTAGCATGAAGGTTTGCTAGTCTAATTGTTGATGTAACAGAATTAGAATTTGCTGTTTTTGAAGTTGGTGGTAGGCTTGGATTTACAGTGTAAATATAAGAGGCGAAAGCATTATTAATGATAGGGTTTTGTGCAGTAATGTTAATGACTGTTACTTGGAAGGATAAGGTGAAAGTAGCACCGCCAGGAATTGTGCCGATAGGTAAAGCAACGAGAGAATCTACATTTTGTAAAACGCCATTGAGCGTTACAGAACCTAATGTTAAAATCGTTCCATTTGGAAGTGGATCTGTTAGTTGAACGTTATTAGCCGCCGTATTTCCACTGTTTGTAATAAGGATTGTATAACTTATCGTTTCGCCAATTGTAGCAAATTGTTTGTTTGTTGATTTTGTTAATGTTACATTCGCATTGTTAATTTGAGTGGAAACAAGATTAGAGGAAATATTTTTTGTAACGGGTGATTGGCTAGGGTTGACGGTGTACTGATAAGAAGCGCTTGATCCGTTAGGTACGACATTTGATGCGGGTATTGCACTTACTACTACTTGAAATGAAACATTTTTGGTTGTACCAGTTGGGATGGATCCTATATTCACACCGTTAGCCGGATTTGCTCCAACTTGTGTCGTGCCATCTATTGTTAAACTGTTTAGGACAAAAGTTGTTCCTGTAGGAATGACATCTGTAAAAATAACATTGTTCGCATTCGTATTACCTGTACCTGTAAAGGAAACGGTGTACGTTAGTGTATCACCAATATCTGCAAAATTTTTATCCACTGCTTTTGCCATAGTTACAGTAGCGTTATTCACTTGAGTAGATACGATATTGGTCGTATCAGTTCCGCTTACTGCCGGCTGATTTGGTACAGGAATGTATTGATATGTTGTTGTACCACTATTTAATATTGGGTTTGTTTGAGGGATAGACGGAACGAATACTTGAAATGAAATAGTAGTAGTGGAATTTGCGGCAATCGATCCAATTGATATACCGGTAGCGGGATTCGCTCCTGCTTGAGTAACTCCGTTAACAGTTACACTTCCTGGAATGAAAGTAGTCCCGCTAGGAATCGGATCCGTATATATAACGTTCGTTGCGGCGATATTTCCTATATTAGCTAAGGAAATACTGTATGTTAACGTTTCACCAATATCGGTAAAAAGTTTGTTAACTGATTTTGTACCATTAATATCTGCGAGGTTAATTTGTGTTCCAGCAGAGTTACTTGTTGCAAGACCGTTAAAAGTCGTTCCTCCAGCAATTGGTGTATATTGAAATGTAATATTAGCAGTGTTAGAGATAGGGTTTTGACTTGGAAGAGAAACGACAGTAGCTTGGAAAGTTACTGTACGAGAAGCACCATTATTAATTGTTCCAAGAGATATACCAGCGGCCGGATTTGCGTTTGTTTGCGGGACATTATCAATTGTTACAGTGCCAGGTATAAAGGAAGTACCGTTAGGGAGAATGTCTGTAAAAATAACGTTATTGGCCGGAAGAAGCCCGGTGTTAGGGATAGTAACTGTATAAGTGAGAACGTCTCCAATTGCTGCAACACTTTTATTCACGCTTTTCGTTGCTTGTATGTTAGGTGAATTTATGTTGATTTGTAAACCGACTGTATTCAACATATACGCGTCTCCGTTAGTTGTTAAACGGATTGCGGCGGACACTTGAGAATTTGTTAAATAAGGAGAAATATCAATGGAAGTAATGTCCCAGCCCTGTCTTCCAGCGGAGATGTTTGTGCCTGTAGAAGCGCTTTGATTTCGCGTTCCAAATGTCCCCGTTGTATCTAAGTTCCCTGCGGCATTATTAATTTGAGAACCGAAGAAATTATTTACAGCATTATTTGGCCCAGATAAAGCATTTAATGAACTGAAATTTGGTCCAAATAATGCTTGATCCCCTGTTAAATCTGCATCTCCTTCAGTAGAACTTAAAAATAATCTCCCGCTTACTGGTCCTCCTGCAGGTGTTAAAAATCCTGAAACAGCTACATCTGCACTACCAGTATCAGCAGAAACGCGGTTACCAGCTACGTAAATTGTTAAGTTTCTTGCAGGTAATGTCCCGTTTTGATAAGCGACGATAAGTGTCCATCCAGCCGAATTAATTGTTCCATTAGAAGCATCAATAGGATCTACAAGTCCAGGGACAGCCCCCGTAGTATAGGAACCAGAGCCTCCAGCTTGAATAAGAGTTGTTACGTCTGCTGAACGAGTGTAAAAGCCAAATGTAATAGAGTTTGAAACGAATGTTTGATTTGAAGCTGTAATAGCTGAAGGAGTAATCGAGTATGTTGAAACAGGTGTTGTAAAAGAAACTGGATTTCCTAATACATTCGTAATGTTTTGATCACGAGATAAATAGTTTCCACCCCAAACGAGTTCTGCGTAAAGAATCGTACTACCAGCAGGGATATTTAAAATAGCGGTAGAACTATTTTGTGTATAGTTTAACGTTGTACCAGCAGGAAAAGTAGGTACTTGTAAAGCAGTATTCGTAGTTACGAATGCACCAATTGCCCCGATTGTACCAGCACGGTTTTGATTACTAATTTTACTTAAGCCTAAAGTATTTCCTGTAATAGCGAGTGCGCCGTTAGTGGTGGTAGAAAATCGATTCGTAATGGGCATGTTGTCACCTCATTTACAATATAGTCTTGGTCAAAATAAGATATGTGTGTGATAGATAAAGGGAAACATGTACAAGTTGATTTAGTAATAATGATTTAAATGTCTAGATAAGGGGATGGAGTATGATTGAATTGGAAATTAGGGTGGATCGTCTTAGGGAAGAAGAAATAGGCGATATTGTAGCATTATCTTCTTATATTGGTTGGGATTATAGCAGAGAAGAAATTGAAACGATTTTTAACGCAGGCATTGTATACGGCGTGTGGAATGAGAGAAAGAAACTTATTGCTAGCGCGGCAATAATATTATATGGGGAGAAAGTAGCGTCTATCGGAATGGTAATTGTACATCCAGATTATAAGGGAAGAGGAATTGGAAAGGCGATAACGCATTCATGCATGAATAGCGTATCAGCTCGAACACCAATTATGCTTATTGCTACAGATGAAGGGAAGTATTTATACGAAAAGCTAGGATTTAGGGTGGTAAGCTATGTTTCTAAATACATATGTAACTCGTACAATACGAATTATAAATGTGCAAGAAATGAAGAATATATGATGGATTATGAAGAGGGTGATTTAGAAGAAATAATAAAAATAGATGAATATGCGTTTGGAACAAATAGAAAAGAGTTTTTAAAGAAAAGAATGATGCAAAGTGAACAGTGCACTGTTGTGAAGGATAAGGAACAAAATATACTAGGATATGGTTTGAGTATACAAACGCCGGAAAATAAAATATTAGGACCGGTAGTTGCTAAAAATGATGAGATGGCAATAAATATTGTTCATTATTTAGCAAAAGGGCATAATGGGAAATTAAGAATAGATGTACCAGAAGTAAAGAAAGATTTTGTGAAAGAATTAGAGGTTACTGGTTTTAAAAAGGTGAATACACCACCAATTATGATGAAAAATAGTGATCAATTTTTGAAAAGAAATGGAGAACTATATAGTATTGCAGCACAAATTTTTGGGTAACAAAGAATCCTTCTGAATGAAGGATTCTTTGTTTATTAATCACGATATTGGTCGTGAGTTGGTTGGAAGAGGTCTTCCTCGATATCTCTCACCATAGAAAAATGATCAACGTTATAATGACCGTGTAAAATTTTATTGTGATGACCAATAATTTGCTCTGCAGACAATACGTTAGAATCAGTTGTGGAATGACCGTTTTTAATTAATGTAACGTCAAATCCTTGTACAGTTGCTGTCCTAACAGCTGTGTCAATACAATGTTCAGTTTTACATCCACCTATCACAATATGGTTAATTTTTTCTTCTTTTAAAAGTTCAAGTAAAGAAGTGCCATAGAATGAATTCGTTGCTGCTTTATTAATAAGGATTGCAGACTGAGGTACTTGAATTTGATTATGTACTTCAAATCCCACGCCGCTACCAGAAGCAACATCGATATCTCTTACGAAAACAATAAGGGCATTTGAATCAATTGCTTTCTGTACAGCTGTATTTAGTGTAGCTAATAACTCAGTTTTACGAAAAACTTCATTTTCTTGCTCATTTCCATCAATTAATTCTTGTTGAGCATCGATAATTAATAGTGCTTGTTTCATCGTGTCTCCCCTTTAATATGAAATAAGTTCCACTGTACATATTCCTTCAGATTGTTAGGAAATCCTCCATTGCAAGCGAAGTAAACGATTGATTTACAAAGTTGTCAAAGAAATTTCATTCTCATAGTGTGTAAAAACATGTATGATAGGAAGTGGAGAATTTTTGAGTAGGTGGGAATATCATGCAAACAGTAGAAGATTATCTTTCATTCTTACATACGAAAGGATTTAAATTATCAGAGGAAGCACAAGGGTTTATTATGTTCGGGCAAGGATATACTGGTGCATCTGATGGAATTGTGAACGCAGCAATAGAAGCGACAATTAAACATCAATTACAGTTTGATGGCAGTTATTTTGTTGCGTTATTAGAACGATTGAAAGAAGAAGAAATTACAGATAAAAAAAGCGCTAAGGCTTTTATGCGGAAGTTACAAGCGTAACTTCACGCGGCCTGCGCTTCTTTTTTTATTTTGGAAGGTAGCTCAACAAAAATCATGCCTAGAAAAATACATAGACATCCGAAAATAGCAGACATAGAAAGTTGTTCGTTAGCAACGAGAACGCCTGTTAATGCAGCAAAAACGGGCTCCATTGCGAAAATAATTGCTACTCTCGTTGGGGAAGTATGTTTCTGAGCTGATGTTTGAATGAAAAAAGCAATGGATGTCGCAAATAAGGAAGTTAGAAATAGGGCGAATAAAAAGGAATGATTTGTCCATAGCGATACTGAAAATAATTTTTCCCAATCTTCAAACAAAAAAGCGCAAATAGAAGAAAATATACCTACAGCTAATACTTGAGATGTGCTTAGTAATAAAGGTGATATTTTCTTAGAAAAGAAACCGTTAATGAGAATATGGGCAGCGAATGCGATTGCGCAACCGAGAACAAGTATATCTCCTATATTTAATTGAAAAGAATCAGCAGCTGTTAATAAATATAAACCGGCTGTTGCCACAGTGATACCGAGTACGACGAAAATGGTAGCCTTTTGTTTTAAAAAGATAAAAGATAAGATTGGAACCATAACAATGCTTAGTCCTGTTAAGAAACCTGCTTTTGAAGAAGTTGTATAGAGTAAGCCGAATGTTTGTAATAAATAGCCAACGCATAAAAAGAATCCAACAATTAATCCGGCAAAACTACTCTGCTTTATATCTTGTTTCGAAGTTTTTTGTGAGAAAATCATTTGAACAAATAATAAAATAATTCCGGCGAATAAAAAGCGAAGGCCATTAAACGTAAATGGACCAACGAAAGACATAGCATTTTGAACGACAACAAACGTAGCTCCCCAAATAAAAGAGACAAATAATAAAGCGAGAGGAGCAAGCCACTCTTTTTTCACACTCATACCCCCGTTAATTTTGTAAGATAGCTTTTCTAGCTAATTCATCAGCGACTTTATTTTGACTACTTGGAATCCACTTAATAAAAAAGAGATCGAAACTTTTTATGTACTGTAGTGCTTCCTCTAATAGTGGTGCAAACATTTTATTTTTTGCGTATTCTTTTTCAACAGCTCGCTCGACAAGTTGCGAATCTGTACGAAAAGAGACAATGTTATAATTATGCTCCGTGCAATACTTTAATGCTGCAAGTAAAGCATGATATTCCGCTTCATGATTGGACATTGTTCCAAGTGGTAATGATAATTGTACAGGTGGCTGTATGCCTTTAATAAATACTCCCGCACCAGAAGGACCAGGATTTCCTTTTGATGCACCATCAATATACACTTCAATCAAAATGAGAAACCTCCAAATTATAAGATTATCCCCTACTTAAATGTTTTTTTGAAGTAGGGGATAGAGTACTTATCCCGCGTTAACGGGCAGTAAGACACCCACCTCAAAACTCGGCTGAAACAATGAAGTTAGGTGGGTGATCAACTGCCCGTAAATGCCCGATTGGTGAAGGCTAATAATCAGTGGGGATGAATATCCCCCACTGATTAAAGTTTCACTTTATCCGATTGTGATGCTGTAACGGCATGTAAATGTTTCATTCGCTTGTAAAGATTGAATTCCTTTTTTTTCCTTGAAATCTTTTGCTGGATTTATTTCATCAGCGATTCCATACCAAGGTTCAATACATAAGAAAGGTGCGTTATCTCCTGGTGTCCATACGCCGACAAATGGAAATCCTGCAAATTCTACTTTTACAAATTTATTATGTTTATGAGAACGAATAGAAATTTCATTCGTATTCATATTTTCAAAAATAAGTGCATCATTTTTGAATAAATCGTATGTAAGTGGCAATTCATTCGTATTTTCAGCGATTAATTGTTTTTTACTTGAAAGATAAGGTCCTTCTAATACACTTGTTTCTAAGCGTTCAGAACCGTTAAATGATAGATGATAATCTGTAAATGATTCGCCGTCTAATAGTGGGAAGTTGAATCCAGGGTGCGCTCCGATTGAGAAGAACATCTCTTTTGAAGCAGGATTGTTTACTTCATATGTAACATGTATATTTTGTTCTTCTACCTCATAAGAAATGAGTAGTTCAAATTCGTAAGGATATTTTTTTAATGTTTCTTCATTACTAGTAACGATATAAGTGATTTTTGTTTCACTTTGTTCTTTTACAGAGAACGTAAGATCACGAGCGAAACCGTGTTGAGTTAAAGAATATGGTTTACCATCTACGTAGTATGTATTATCTACTAATCGGCCGACAATTGGGAATAAAATTGGTGCGCGACGTCCCCAATAAGTAGAATCACCTTGCCATAAATATTCTGTGTTATCTTCTTTTAAGCGAACGCTTTGCAATTCTGCACCTTTGTCAGAAATGGAAACGATTACTTTTTCATTTTGTATTGTTGCTGTCATGAAGTGAAACCTCCTAAATCTTTCATATGTTTCATTATACGTTGTCTAAAAGAAAAAAGGTAGTTGATGATAGGAATCTATTGACGAAAGAGTGTCTAATGCGTAGAATATAATCTTGTTGCTTAAAAAACGAATAACGTGGTTCGAAACCATCCCACGTAAAAAAACTAAGGAGATTTTGTCATGAATATAAGAACAATAGTTGGTAATGGTATTATAGCGGCATTATATATTGCTGTTTCTATACTTATTCAGCCATTTGGCTTTACAGGTGTACAGTTTCGTATTTCAGAGATGTTTAATCATCTCGTTGTATTTAATAAGAAAGCAAGTTACGGAATTGTATTAGGTGTATTTTTAACGAATCTCTTTTTCTCACCTATGGTCGCTTATGATTTAGTATTTGGAGTAGGGCAATCTATTCTTGCATTAGTTGCAACGATTATTTCTATGCGATTCATTAAAGGTGTTTGGGCTCGTATGATTTTTAATACAGTTATCTTTACGATTACAATGTTTATGATTGCAATTGAACTTCATCTTGCATTTGATTTACCATTTATGTGGACTTGGTTAACATGTGCAGCAGGTGAATTCGTAGTAATGGCGATTGGTATGCCTGTAATGTACTGGATTAATAAGCGAGTACAATTTGAAAGATTTATGTAATAGATGAAAGAGCTATTCCAATGGGATAGCTCTTTTTGTATGTGATTATATTGAATATAATACTGTGACTCTTGATAAAATATAATAAAATATAAATAAGAATTCTTATATAAGGGGAATTTAGCATGAAATATAAAATTCATTGGTTATATAAAACAAAACGCGGATTGCAGACGGAATTAACGACAGATTATATGAACATAGAAGAAGTACTTCAATTTGCGGAGGATTTTGAGAAAACAGGAAGAGCGAAAGAACTTTTATTTTACGATGAAATGGATGCAGAATGGTCATTAAAAGAAATGAAGAAGCTGAGTAAACAAGTGGAGGAAGAGATTCAAGAAATACATGTTTATTTTGATGGTGGGTATGATCTTCAGACGAAAGAAGCTGGAGTAGGTATATGTGTGTATTATAAAAAAGGAAATATAAACTACCGAATTCGCCGCAACGCATATATAGAAGGTATATATGATAATAATGAAGCCGAATATGCATCATTATTATACGGTATAAATATACTCGAAGAATTAGGGATTAAGTATGAAGCAGTTACGCTTCGTGGAGACTCTCAAGTTGTACTGCAGCAATTGGCTGGAGAATGGCCTTGCTATGATGAGCATTTAAATCATTACTTAGATCAAATTGAACGAAAGGCGAAGCAAATGAAATTAAAGCTTGTATGTGAGCCAATATCTAGAAAACAAAATAAAGAAGCACATCAATTAGCAACGCAAGCATTAGAAGGGACAGTCATTGATAGTCATAAAGAAATAACCGAATAGAGAGGTGCAAAGGTGGATAAAAAGCAACTCATTACAGAGGTAAATGACTTATTAGAAACGTATTGTGAAGGATGTTTTTTACGAGAACATAATCGGAAAACGAATAGTAAATATTATGCCCATTCATTTTGTATTAGGCAATGTACAGTTGGAGAAACGTTGAAAAAATATGGAGAACAGTTGTCATAAAAAACATCCAGAGAAAACTCTCTGGATGTTTTTTTAGTGCTTCGCTTCATGTAATTGATGCTCGCACTTACTTAATTTCTTTTCCTCATTCATTAAAAATGGCTCATCTAAATCTGTTGCAACAGATTTCATAATCTCAAGTTGAGAGCGAGCTGCTTCTACTGCAGTAGTGGCATGCTCCAGTGTGTCTGGATCCATTGAAATTGTTGCAGAACCTACCATTTTTTGTGCTGTTTCTACACGGAATTTCACTTCTTCAAAATCATTTACTTCTGAACCCATTGTAATTGCCTCCTTTGTGAATTGCGCATTTCACATAGTTTTCGCTCTGTAAAACGGAAATATACAAAGGAATAACAAAGGAGGTTACCAAGTAAGGTAACCTCCTGTCATATGTTGGATTAAAGTTTTACTACGTTAGCAGCTTGAGGTCCACGGTTTCCTTCAGTGATATCGAAAGATACTTCTTGACCTTCTTCTAAAGCTTTGTAGCCGTCACCTTGAATAGCAGAGAAATGTACGAATACATCGTCAGCGCCGTCCATTTCGATAAATCCAAAACCTTTTTCGTTGTTAAACCATTTTACTTTTCCTTGCATGTTACAATTCCTCCTAAAAACATTTGCTTTTTTCATTTAGTGAAATTCATTTGAAAAGATAATATAAACTAAAAATGCTATAATCTTGAATATTCTGCTAAATGATTAATTTAAATATACACGAATTGGTAGAAATTAGTCAAGTAAGCGATTTTATTTTTTGTATTTTTAAATAATTTTCTGGTCAAATGTTCAAAAAGGTATAGGACAGGCTGGTTATGTAATATTCTTTATTGAATGCTATACATAATGAGGTGAAAGAATGAACGAGTCGTACTTATTAGATAATGAAGGAATGAGAATGAGAACGGATATACCGAATTGGGTTGCAAAAGAATTTCAAAATTTTTCAAGCGTCGTGTTAGATGCAACTTTCCCATGTTATTTCGGTTTAACAGCGTTGAAAAAGAATGAACTTCGTTATTCATTTCTTTCTCATAATGATTGGAGTCATTTGCCACATACAATGTTATCTTTTTTAGAGTTAATGAAAGAGCGACCGATTGTAAGAAGAGGCTTTTTTCTTTTTGTGGAACCGGAATGTGAAGAACAATCACTTGAATATTATCGTGATTACTTTTGGAAAGTACTACAGTATTTACATGAACACGATAATCAAACATGGCCGCAGCAAGTTCCTGAAGATCCAAATCATTATTTATGGGAATTTTCATTCGGTGGTGAACCGATATTTGCATTTGGGAATGCACCGGCTTATAAACAGAGAAAGACTAGGCATTTAGGAAATTCACTCGTTATTGGATTTCAGCCACGTACCATTTTCGATGGATTAGAAGGTGATCGTCCCAAAGGGGCGTATTCAAGACAAATGGTTCGTGAACGAGTTGAAAAGTGGGATCAGCTGCCGAAACATCCTAACATTAGTCATTACGGTGATCCTGACCATCGAGAATGGAAACAATATTTTATTGGAGACGATATTGAGCCAATAAAAGAGAAATGTCCTTTTCATCATAAGGTAGAGAAATAAGAGCCATCATCTAGATGGCTCTTTTGTATATTTTGGATAAAAAAGGGTATTTTATTATGAAAGCTAGTCTATTTTTAAAGGTTACATCATTACTTAATAGTAAAGGAAGTAGAAAGGATAGAGCGATGTTTGGAGCAATTATACAGCAAATTGTATTAGGTATTTCATTAGCGGCACCAGTAGGTCCAATTAATATTGAAATGTTAAAACGAGGAATTGAACGCGGGTTTTGGCATGCGTGGGTTGTTGGAATTGGTGGAATGACTGCAGATATTTTGTTTATGCTTCTCATTTATTTCGGTTTATCTTCTGTGTTTATGTATACATACGTACAAGCTTTTATGTACTGCACGGGGTTTTTCTTATTATTTTATTTAGGATTTCAAAGTGTAAAACAAGGAATTTCCCACTCGAATATGGAATATAAAAAAGAAGAGGTAGGTGGCCTTAAACAATCGTTTATGGCAGGATTTTTAATTGCTATATCCAATCCATTAAATCTTGTTTTTTGGTTTGGTATATATGGAAGCACACTTAGCTCATTGCTTACGAAGGTAACGAAACAAGAAGCTTTCTTGTACAGTCTATGCATTATTGTTGGTATTATTTTATGGAATTTAAATATTGCTTTTTCTGTACATTTTGGAAGGACTTTATTAAAACAGAAAGCACTTGGCTACATAACAGCCGGAGCAGGTATTATTTTAGTAGGATATTCTATCCATTTTGCATACAAAGCTTTACAGTTGTTCACATAAGATTGAAGGGGAGATTTTTATGTATCGAACCACTATTGACGGAAAAGAAATTATTATTACGTTAGCACCAAAAATCCGAAAAGAAATTACTGATAGGGATCCATTATATGAAGCGGTATTTAATACTGCAGCCAGATTGCTACAAACGAAACAACCAACGTTTGCAGTAAATCATGAAGTATTTGGACTCATTATTGGAGAGGTACAAAGGGGAGAAGTAACAGTGTTTGCAGTAGAACACATTATTCCGAAGCAAAATATATTTGGAACAAACAATTTTTTCTCGACAATAGAACAGCGGGCAAATTTGTAAAGTGAATAGAAAAGAAATAGTCGTAACGATACGTTGCGGCTGTTTTTTTTGAAAAAGGGGAAGTAAGATGAAGAGAGTAGGGAAAGAGTTCTTTTTACAGCATGATATTGTTATTATGTATAGTATTTTATTTATTTTCATCATTATTTTAAAAATGCAATTTTTCACATGGATCGGTATGTTAGCGTGTCTGTTTGGTATTGTTTTTTATTCCATTTAAAGCCGCCTAAAAACGTATTTTTATTAAAAATGTTAAGAAGATTACATTATGATCATCACGTATACCCAGATGATTTGAAACTTTTATTTTTGCCTGTATGGTTTAGTGTACCTAGCTTTACTATATATTTACTTATATCATATGGTATTACAAAAAGTGTTACCGTTACACTTTCATTTGGAATCGGATTGATTATCATGCTCCTTGTTTATGAATGGAAACGTTATATTGCACATAAGCCGATTCGTCCCGTCACTAAGTTTGGAAGGTGGCTAAAAAAACAGCATATATTACACCATTATAAAAACGAAAAGTTTTGGTTTGGTGTTTCAAATCCAGTATTCGATTTTATATTTGGAACGCTTAAAGATGGAAAAGACGTTGAATTAAGCACCACTTCTTTCTTAACGAGGAAAAAATGTGTACGGGTATTTGTTAGAATCGGGCTAATAATCGGTGTGGGGTGTACGAAACCCATACGGATTTAAGTTGCACTTTATTGTGAAAAAGTATATTAAAAATTTAGAGAAAATTGACGAAAAATGTCTACCGAAAAATCTTTGCAGGAATGTATGGATTGTCTAAAATGAAATTAAGTTTCTGAATATTTATAAAATTTAGTCTTTGTGTATACGAAGGGGAAGTGTATTTCGAGTTGGAGAGGGGAGTAGGGGATGAAACGAGATGATACGTCAGCACGTAAGTTGCAAAATGAAGTGAATTATACAGAGGTTGTTCAGTCAGAAGAATTTCAATTGTTATTAAATAAGAAGAAGAAGTTTATCGTTCCAATGAGTATTTTCTTTTTCAGTTTTTTTATTGCGCTACCTATTTTAACATCGTATTCGAAAGTGCTTAATACACCAGCATTCGGTGATGTGACATGGGCATGGGTATTTGCTTTTGCGCAATTTATTATGACATGGTCATTATGTATGATTTATAGTAAGAAAGCTCAATCCTTTGATGAAATTTCGCGGAAAATTCTACAAGATATGCAAAAAGGGAGGAGTTGAATTTGAATACTACTGCGTTTGCACTATTTTTAATTATTGTTCTTGGTACGCTCGTCATAACCTATTTTGCATCGAAAAAAACGAAAAATGCGAGTGAGTTTTATACGGCTGGAGGGGGATTAACGGGTTGGCAAAATGGTCTGGCCATTGCTGGGGATTATATGTCTGCTGCGTCATTCCTCGGTATTGCTGGAGCGATAGCGTTAACTGGATTTGATGGATTTTTTTATAGTATTGGATTTTTAGTTGCGTATTTAGTTGTATTATACCTAGTTGCAGAACCGCTTAGAAATTTAGGAAAGTACACATTGGCAGATATGATTGCAGCGCGTTTTGATGCGAAAAAAGTTCGCGGTATTGCTGCCCTGAATACGATGACAATTTCAATTTTTTATATGATTGCCCAATTAGTCGGTGCGGGTGCACTTATTAAATTATTATTAGGAATAGAATATACGACAGCAGTTTTAATCGTTGGCACATTAATGACAGTGTACGTTATTTTTGGTGGTATGACTGCTACGAGTTGGGTACAAATTGTTAAGGCTGTATTACTAATGGCTGGTACATTTATTATTTCTGTTATCGTTTTTGCAAAATTTAATTTTAGTGTGACTGAAATGTTTGCTCAAATGAAAACAGCTACACCATTAAAAGATTCGTTTTTAAATCCAGGAGTAAAGTATAAAGATGGTCTTGATACACTGTCTTTAAATTTAGGACTAGTCCTTGGTACAGCTGGATTACCACATATTCTTGTGCGCTTTTTTACAGTGCGAGATGCAAAAACGGCACGTCAATCTGTTGTGTATGCGACATGGTTAATTGGCGCATTTTATATTATGACAATTTTCTTAGGGTTTGGAGCAGCAGCGTTTGTAGGAAATGAGGCAATTATTAAAGCAAATCCAGCTGGTAATATGGCAGCACCTTTATTAGCTAAAGCATTAGGCGGGGACTTCTTATTTGCATTCGTATCAGCCATTGCCTTTGCAACCATTTTAGCTGTAGTAGCAGGACTTGTATTAACAGCAGCATCAGCATTTGCGCATGATTTTTATAACGAGATTATCCGTAAAGGAAAGTCTACGGAAAAAGAGCAAGTGTCAATGGCTCGTTATGCTTCGATTGGAGTAGCTGTAGTATCTATTATACTTGCGTTATTTGCGCAAACCTTAAACGTAGCATTTTTAGTTTCATTAGCATTTGCAGTCGCGGCTAGTGCAAACTTACCAGTTATATTATTTACAATCTATTGGAAGCGTTTTAATACAACGGGTGCCATTTCTGGTATGGTCGTTGGACTCGTATCAGCAATTGTTCTTGTAGCGTTAAGTCCAAACGTCTGGAACCCTGTAGCTGGAAAAGCTATTTTTGTTGGAGAAGCCTTATTCCCATATACGACACCTGGCATTATTTCGATTCCGCTTGGTTTCCTAGCAGCATATTTAGGAACTATTTTCTCTAGTAAGAAAGAAGATGTAGCGAAGTTTGATGAAATTCTTGTGAAATCGAATACTGGTCATGGTATTAGCGACGCATCTTCACATTAAAAAAGAGGAGCTTTTCGTATTAAAAGAAAAGCTCTTTTTCTTTTGTCATTTTCTTATAAAGTGAAACTTTAATCAGTGGGGGGCATGCTCACTGATTATTAGCCCGCACCAATCGGGCTTTTACGGGCAGTTAATCTCCCACCTAACTTCTTTGCTCCAGCTGAATTTTGGGGTGGGTGTGTTACTGCCCGTTAATGCGGGATAAATATTACTGTGTTGTAAGTAGGATTTGTCATAATTTTGTGGAATGAAAATAAGCAGGGAGAAATTTAAATCATCATGGCACCAGCGCAGCTTTTGTGAAAAATAAGTTGTTATGGAAGGTGGAAGAAATGATGAAAACGAAACAAACTGACGAATTATTAGCAAAAGATGAGCAATATGTTTGGCACGGCATGCGTCCCTTTAGTCCAAGTAGTACAATGGTAGGGGCAAAAGCAGAAGGGTGCTGGGTTGAAGATATACATGGAAAAAGATATTTAGATGGTATGAGTGGTCTTTGGTGTGTGAATAGTGGGTACGGAAGAAAAGAACTCGCAGAAGCGGCTTATGAACAATTACAAACATTATCGTACTTTCCGATGTCGCAATCACATGAGCCAGCAATAAAGCTTGCTGAAAAGTTAAATGAGTGGCTTGGAGGAGAATATGTTATTTTCTTCTCAAATAGTGGGTCAGAAGCGAATGAAACAGCTTTTAAAATAGCAAGGCAATACTATGCACATAAAGGTGAACCACATCGTTATAAATTTATGTCACGTTACCGAGGATATCATGGAAATACAATGGCGACAATGGCAGCGACGGGACAAGCGCAGCGTAGATATCAATATGAGCCTTTTGCCTCAGGATTTTTACACGTAACACCGCCAGATTGTTATCGTATGCCAGAAATGGAATCACAAAATATTTATGATGTAGAGTGTGTGAAAGAAGTAGATCGTGTTATGACATGGGAATTAAGTGAAACGATAGCCGCATTTATTATGGAGCCGATCATTACAGGCGGAGGTATTTTAATGCCACCACAAGACTATATGAAAGCTGTTCATGAAACATGTCAAAAACACGGTGCGCTACTCATTAGTGATGAAGTGATTTGTGGTTTCGGGCGTACAGGAAAAGCATTTGGATTTATGAACTATGATGTTAAGCCTGATATCGTTACGATGGCGAAAGGTATTACGAGTGCATACTTACCATTATCAGCAACAGCTGTGAAAAAAGAAATTTATGAAGCATTTAAAGGAACTGGGGAATATGAATTTTTCCGCCATATTAATACATTTGGTGGAAACCCGGCGGCTTGTGCATTAGCACTTAAAAACTTAGAGATTATGGAAAATGAAGATTTAATTGGACGCTCTGCACAAATGGGCTCACTTTTATTAGAGCAATTAAAAGAAGAAATCGGGGAACATCCGCTAGTTGGAAATATTAGAGGGAAAGGTCTATTAGTAGGAATTGAACTAGTAAATGATAAAGAGACGAAAGAACCAATTGATAACGACAAAATCGCGACTGTTGTAAATGCTTGTAAAGAAAAAGGTTTAATTATAGGACGAAACGGTATGACAACAGCAGGGTATAATAATGTTTTAACATTAGCGCCGCCTCTTGTTATTTCAAGTGAAGAAATTGCTTTCGTTGTTGGTACGTTGAAGACAGCGATGGAGCGTATTTAATCAAATAAAAGAACAAAAGTGAGCTGTAATATAAGGCTCGCTTTTGTTTATTACGTGAAATATGGTAGTTTTTTAAAGGGAGGGGATATGAATGGAGAAATATGATCCTAGTCAACATTATCACATCGGATATTATGAAGATGGATATGATTTAGAAGTGACAGCGTACAAAAGAATAAAGGAACCAGTTTGGGATGCTTATATTCCGCACTATGAGGTAGACGATTTTTATAAGAAAGTGGAGGAAATGAAGCTAGGTGAATATATCGATGACTATGGCATTAAAGTATATTCATTTCGTGATAATATTGATGATGAAGAAGCAAGGACTATTTTTGAAAAATGGTTAAAGACGAATGAGATTGTTTAAAGAGAAAATGAAAAAGGAGATTACTATTTTATAAAATAGTAATCTCCTTTTATTATAGTAAACTTATTTACTTGCTTTCATTGCTTTATCTTTGGCACCAAAAGTGTATTTTAACATTGGTGGTGTAATCATTGTAGTTAAAATAACGACAATAACGATAGCTGTAAAGTAATCTTGTGCTAATAGTCCAGAAGAAAGACCTGTTCCTGCGATGATAAGTGCAACTTCACCACGTGAAACCATTCCAGCACCGATAATTGCAGAAGACTTTGCATCAAATCCAGTCATGCGTGCACCAAATCCACAACCGATTAGTTTTGTGAAGACAGCGATAACTGTTAATGCTAAGATGAACCAAATTTGATTACCAATACCATCAAATGTAATATTCATACCGATACTAACAAAGAATACTGGAACGAACATTGCGTAAGCAATCGGTTCTACTTTCTTTTCTACTTCATGTTTGTAGTTCGTTTGAGAAATTGCGATACCAGCTGCGAAAGCACCGATAATACCAGCAATTCCTAATAATTCGCCGAAATATGCGAATGAGAAACAGATAATAAGAGCCGCGCTCACGATAGACTCAGATACGCGTAGTGGTGATAACCAACGCATAATCGCTGGAACACCTTTCCATCCGATTAAAATAATAGAAGCGAAGAATACGACCTTCTTCAAGATAACCATTGTTAAGTTAACATCGTCTGTACCTAAGAAGCTCATTGCGAATGCTAATAAAATAACAACAAGAATGTCATCAAATACAGCTGCTCCAAGCATCGTTGTACTTTCACGTGTTTTCATCTTACCTAAATCGCGAAGTGTTTGAACGGAAATACTAACACTTGTCGCACATAGAAGTAATCCTAAAAATACAGCGTTCCCTTGTTCCATTCCCATAACAAGACCGGAAACATAACCACCTACGAATGGAAGAATGATACCTCCGAGTGCAACTGCTAAAGAAGAGTTACGATTTGCATTTAATTCTTCTAAGTCTGTTTCAAGTCCAGCCATAAACATTAAAAGAATAACACCAACATTACTTAATTGTGTTAGAAGTTCTGAGTTTTCAATCCAACCAAATACGGCTGGACCGATAACGATACCGACAATTAATTTACCGAGTACAGAAGGTTGACCTAATCTAACACTAAGGTCACCAGCAAGCTTTGTACTTAATAAAATAAGTGCAATTTGAAAGAAAAATTCGAATTCCATTTGATCCTCTCCTTATCACTTTGTATTTTTATTAAACGATTTCTCGGAATTTGCCTAATGAAAATATGTAAAAACCATTAAACAAAGGTTCAAATTACAAGTTCTTTTGAACTTGTAATTTGAACCTGTAATCAATATATAATAAAATTTATAAAAAATCAATGAAAAAATAGCAGATTTTCATGATGAGATTCGATTTAGGTATAGAGGGAATCAATATATAATAAGAAGAAATAAGGAAACATTTTTAATGAATTGGAGAATGGAATATGTTAATAAACAAACGCTTTACAATTGGAGAAATGGCAAAAATGCATAATATCGCAGAATCTACATTAAGGTATTATGATGAAAAAGGAATTTTTCACCCGTCTATTGTCGATCCGCAAACGAATTATCGTTATTACACAATTGATCAGTTTTCACTGTTAGATACGATTAAATTTTTACGACAGTTAAATATTCCGTTAAAGGAAATTAAGAAATATATTGATGAGCGGAACCCATCTTATGCGCTTAATTTACTTGAAAAGCAACAAGAAATGATGTTAAAGAAGCAAAGAGAAATTGAGTATGCTTTAGCAAAAATGGAACATAGAATTTATGTAATTAAGGAAGCGACGAAAGTAAAAGCTGAAAAAATCATAGTTAAAGAAATCCCGCAGCGAAAGATTACAGCGATTGCGGTTGCACCAAATACAACAGATGATATGTTTGAGTATTATATCCATTCGTTGCAGAAGAATATGAAACAAATAGATAATAGCTTATTCTCTGGAGATATCGGTGTAACGGTTGCCAAAAAAGCATTAATTCAAAATGAATTTCAATCATACAATAGTGTTTTTATTCTTTTGGATTATATGCCTTTTCAAGTACATAGTTCAGATGAAATTAAAGCAGGTATATTTGCGTGTGCTTATCATCATGGACCATATGAAGAAACAGATGAAACATACAAGGAGTTAATGAAATACATCTCTCAAGAGGGATATGAAGTGAGCGGAGATTCGATTGAGATTGCATTAATTGATTGGTCTGTAACAGAAAATCCAGAGGAGCAAGTAACGGAAATTCAAATCCCTATAATGAAAAAACAATGAAATAAGGTGTAAGACTCGTACTAATTACAAATCGGCATCAATGACGATAATTAAGTTACCTATTTTTAAATTCTCTCTTGACCTTCAAGTTACTTGAAGGTTTAAACTGTGAACAGAGCGTTGAAAAAAGGAGCATATTAGTATGGAAGCAACAGAAAAATTAAGAGAAAAACCGATAAAAAGTTTATTTATTTCATATTTAATACCAGCAGTTCTCGGAATGGTATTAATGTCAGTTAATATTGTGATTGACGCGGTCATGATTAGTAGGGGAGTTGGAGCGAACGGTTTAGCGGGAGTAAACGTCGCTATTCCAGCATTTTCGATTTTCTTCTCCATTTCATTATGGATTGGAATGGGCGGAGCAACATTATATTCGATTGCACTAGGCGAAAATAAACTTGAAAGAGCAAGGTCTATTTTTACGCAATCTATGACTGTAGCAGTTATTATCGTAGGCGTTTTAGCGGCTATTTGCGTATGGAGAATAGAAGATTTAGCATACTTATTCGGTGCAAATGAAGTGATTTTACCGTATGCGTTAGACTATTTACACGTGTTATTAACATTTGGAATGATATACGTGTTAGAAAATATTTTAAGTACATTTATACGAAATGATGGAAATCCTAATTTAGCAATGGCAGGTCTTGTTGTAACGGCTGTATTAAACATAGTGTTTGACTATATCTTTATTTTCATCTTTGGATGGGGTGTAACAGGTGCTGCTTCAGCGACTATTCTTTCGGCAGCAATTGGTTTCCTTGTATTATTAACTCACTTCTTTAGAAAGAGTAGTATTTTAAAGTGGACGAAATTCCATTTTGAATGGGATACAGTTAAACAAATAATGGTGATTGGTTTCCCAAGTTTTACAGCAGAAAGTACAGTAGCAATCGTAACGATTGGTTTTAACATCGCATTCGTTCAATATGCAGGAGAAGTAGGAGTCGCTTCCTATGCAATGGTGAATAGCATTCATGCGATGGCATTACTATTATTCTTTGGTGTTGGAGCAGCATTACAACCAATCGCAAGTTTTCATTACGGTGCAAATTTATCAGAAAGATTGCGTGAAGGATTACAGTTTGCTGTGAAGATTGCGGTTGTACTCGGAGGCATTGCGATAATTGTCGGATTATTCTTCGGGAAATATATCATTGGTCTATTTGATGTCCAATCGCCAGAACTATTGAAGTTAACGTTAACAGGTATTAGCTTGTTCTTTATCCAATACGTATTTTTAGGCTACAACATTGTGTATGGAGAGTACTTCCAATCAGTGCGACAAACGAAGAAATCAGTACTTATTATAATGAGCCGAGGGTTACTATTTATTATTCCGTTGTTATGGATTATGCCAAAGTTATTTGGAATAAACGGAATTTGGCTCGTTATGCCGGTTGCGGAAGTATTGACAGCAATTATCGTATTTACGATGAATCGTATGAAACATCCTGTTCCGTTACATATAGCAGGAAAGAAAGAAGCAATATAATGAAGAAAATCCCCTTGAGCAAGTAAGGGGATTTTTCATTCTTTTAAACTAATTGCAAAAGACCCATCCGTTTCTTGAACAGACGCAAAGGCCACATTTTTAATATTTGTGATGCCTTTTTCTTTTAACTCTTTATATAACCACTTTTCGTCTTTATGGATCAACTTTAAGTTATCGTATTGAATTTGAGAATCGACAATAAGGGCGATTGGTAATCCAGCATACTTAACATGTATATTCATATCCTTTGGAGTCAATGGTACAAGTTCTCGCTTTGGTAAAATGCTAATGGCTCCATTCGCTTCTAAAATAGCGTATTCAATTTCATGAACACTTGGATATCCGGCGACGCGAAGGTTAGAAAGCAATTCGGGTATGGGATATCTACTTTTTTGTAAGTTCTCAAAAATAATATCACCATGTTTAATTAAAATAATGGGGTGTCCGAGAATGAAACGATTTAGTTTGTTGAGTAAGCTTAATTTTGTAAGAAGTAAGTGCAAACATGTAATAACGACCATACCGAGAAATGCTTGTAAAGCACCAGCGACTGGTATGGCTTGAAAAGCTAAATAAGATAAAAAAATAATAGCCCCAAAATCATGAGGAGTTAGTTGTGCTAATGCAGATTTACCGAGTAACTTAAGCGATAGTAAAAATAAAATAAAAAAGAATGATACGTTACATAAAAAGAGAAGCAATAGGGACACTCCTTCGTGCGAAGTTGTACTTACTATTCCCAAAAATAATAGAAATATTACCTTTTAGAGGATAAATAAGGGTTATTTGGAATTTGTCTGTATACAAACGAATAAATGGATATTATGATGAAAGAAGCAAAGAACATAGGAGTATATGGATATGAGAAAGAAGAAAATAATTAAGTATATTATAGCAATTATAACGGTTTGCGCCGTGTACGCGGTTTTTTTACAATATAACATTTATAAGCATGGGCATATGAAAGCTACCGACGATGCTGATTATATCATTGTATTAGGCTCGAAAGTAAATGGTACGAAACCATCGTACTCATTACAATATCGTATTGATAAAGCAGCTGAATATTTAAAATCACATGAGAAAACAATCGCTATCGTATCTGGCGGACAAGGAAAAGGTGAAGATATTTCAGAAGCATTAGCGATGAAACAAGGATTAATGAAACAAAATATTGCAGAAGACCGTATTATAATGGAGGATAAATCAACGAGTACAGATGAGAATATTACATTCTCAAAACCGTTAATTCCAGCCAATATGAAAAAAGGTATGATCGTAACAAACGATTTCCATATGTTTAGAGCGAAAAAAATAGCAGCAAAACAAGGTTTGCAATTAGAAGGGCTTCCTGCCAAAACACCGAAGCCAATTATCATCCCATCGAATGTCCGAGAATATTTAGCCATTACGCAATATTGGTTTATGAATCGAATATAGTGAAAGTAATCCCGCCCGAAATTCGAGGCGGGATTTATTTTGAGGAAAATCTTACAAAACTGTCATCTTAATGAAAGGTAAAGCGATAGTTTCTAGAATGGATTCCTGACATAATAAAGATAACAAAAACTATTTAGAGGTGAATCGGATGAAAGGAAATAATATTCTATCTTCACTATGTTACTTTAGTATCTTTTTTGCACCATTTTTACTGCCAATTATCGTGTACTTCGTTGCGGAAGATGAAGTGAAATATCACGCGAAAAAAGCATTTTGGTCACATGTTTTTCCGTACGCAATCTTATTTGCTGGATTAGCAGTATCAGGCGTATACGGTTTAGGCTTCGATCAATCTGATGGCGCGGGAATTGGGATGGCTATCACATATGCAGTATTCATTCTTGTAGGAATTTACTACTTCATTTGGAATATCGTAAAAGGTATTAAAGTTTTGAAAGCAGCGTAATAAGACAAGAAATAAATTGGTGTAATCCTGTCGTTATTTGTCGATAAATCAATATTTCTTGTCGAATCGTCGATATATTCGAAAAATCGTTGATATAGTGCAAGGAATCGTTGATATATTTAAATTATCGTTGATATAATTTCATTTACCGTATTGATAGACATTTTAAAAAGAGCAATTCAAAAAGAATTGCTCTTTTTGTGCTTATAAGTTGTGAATATTGAAAAAGATATGTTAATTTTTCATTATGAAGAGAAAAAAGGAGTGTTTTTCATGAATGAGATCATACATAAAATGGAGCAACACGTTTCAGTTCGTAAATATAAAGAAGAATCCATTCCGAAAGATGTAGTAGAAAGAATGGTTCAAGCTGCGCAGCATGCCGCTTCCTCGCATTTTGTACAGGCCTATTCTGTTGTATATGTAACCGATCAAGACCTAAAGGCTAAACTAGCAGAACTATCCGGAAATCGTCACGTGAAAGAGTGTGCAGCATTCTTTGTTTGTTGTGCAGACTTAAAGCGACTTGAAATGGCGTGTGAAAAGCATTGTACAGAGATAAAGCATGAAGGGGTGGAAGATTTTATCGTTGCGACGGTAGATGCTTCACTTTTTGCGCAAAACTTAGCACTAGCAGCGGAATCATTAGGATACGGTATTTGTTATATTGGTGGTATTCGTAATAACCCGAAAGAAGTGAGTGAATTGCTTCATTTACCGGATAAAGTATATCCTGTGTTTGGAATGACAGTCGGTGTGCCAGATGAAGAACATGGAGTTAAACCACGTTTACCGGTAGCAGCAATTCTTCATGAAAATGGATATGATGAAAAGAAATATGATGAATTATTAAACGAATATGATGAAACGATGAGCGCATATTACAAAGAAAGATCATCAAATCAAAAAAACATAACATGGACGGAATCAATGAGCTCATTTATGTCCAAAGAGAAAAGAATGCATATGAAAGAGTTTTTAAGTGAGAAAGGGTTAAATAAAAAATGAGTAAAAAGACAAACCTGAGACGTTAGTTTAAGTTATAACATTACTTGTAAAACCGAAGCTGAGAAAGTGGGATTCACTTTTTTAACTTCGGTTTTTTATTTGTTATTATATAAAGTGAAAATAAAAATTAATAAATTTTTACAAAAGTGATAGAAAATGAGAATGAAATGCCAATAGTAAGTAAAGGCAGCTGCTAAAGGGGAACTGAGGAAGGAAGATGCTTATGATTTTCGATTCTGAAGAGGATTTAATTATAGCAATGAAAAAACGTGATCAAGATGCTTTGAAAGAAGTGATTGATTAATATGGAAAATTAATTCTGTACATTATTCATAAATCATTAAGTACCCCTATTGAAAAACAATATGTGGATGATTGTTATAATGATGTATTTACTATCATTTGGTTTCAAATCGAACAATTTGATATAGAAAAGGGCAACTTAAAATCTTGGATGATTGGTATTACTAAATTAAAGGCATTGGAATATAAAAAGAAAGTATATAAAGAGAATAAAATTGATAAAGACGTAGAAATAGATGCAGGTATCCATGATAAGTATGAAATAGAACAAGAAGAGATTATGGAAATCGTACAAGATTTAAATACAAAGGAACGATATATCTTTTTAAAGAGGTATATTGATGGATATTCCATTGACGATATTGCAAAAGAATTAAAAGTAACGGCTGACTATATATACAATCGAATCTCTCGTGGAAAGAAAAAACTTCAAAAACTGTGGAAAGGGAGTGTGTAATATGGATAAAAGATTATTATCGATGTTAAATGAGCTCCAATATTCAGAAGAAGAAATTACACGTTTAGAGAAAGAAGCGAATGAGTCTATAAATATAGATAAGTATTATGTGAGAAATGGAGAGTTATTAAAAAAATTAACTTTACAAATGTTAGAAGAATCAATTCGCAACGAATTACAAGCTGGTGAAGAAATTCAGAAGGAACTATTAGTAGATGAAGGATATATGGCAAATAACAAAGTTATACCGAATATATATTACGTAGGAGCTACTTTTTATTATTATATCGTTTTAACGAATAAAAGAATGATAATGAAAGGGTTAGATTGTTATTTCAAAAAAACAAATGAACATAGCATGCCAATAGGAGATATACAATCTATTTCGCAACATAAAAAAATGAAAAACGTTTTTGAGATTAAATATAATAACAATTATATACAGTTTGGAAGTATTGCGTATGCACATGAAGTTGCGATGATTATTATGGAGTTGAAAAAACGCGGAGTAAAAGTAGAAAAGTATACAGATTTCGAAAAAGGTTTTTTCTTATTCTTTAATATACTCGTGATAGTAAGTTCAGGTCTTTGCTTTATAAAATATTTAATGTAAAAGGCGGCATAATAGCCGCTTTTTATCGGATGATTTTGTAGCTTAAAAATACAACAATAATTTCATTTAAACCAAGCTGTTATTGCGCAATCTAAAGCATTTTCTATAACAAATGCAAACTATCAATAAGAAGATAAATACCTGTACAGCTCAAAAGGATATATGTAAATATTTTAAAAACTTGTTGATTAAGCCATTTGAAAATAATTTGACCTATAAACAAACCTAAAAATACAATTGGAATTGCATAAAAACTTGATTTCCAAATTGTTATGTTCGTTCCAGTAAAGAGTATTTGAGTTAGTAGACTAATGAAATATATATACAGATAAAAAGCCAAAGTAGTTGCTCTCAACTTCTCTTTTTCAGTATCAGTTCATGTAAAGTAAAGTAACAAAGGAGGTCCGGGCATACCGATACTCGTCGTTAAAAGCCCTGATAATCCACCAACTACGAAATCTCTAAACGGTGTTGATCTAACTTTAACATTGCATATTAGCAACAATGTTAATAGTAAGAGTAGGATGCTAATTGCTAATTTAAAAGTGTTTATGTTAATGGAGATGAAGAGTAAAATACCAAAAGGTACACCAACTATACTTCCAAAAATAAATCTTTTCAGCAAAATAAAGTCAATGTCCATTCTTATTTTCCAAATGAGTGATATTGAAATAATTAAGGATAGAATAATGTTTATTTGTATAGCTTCTTGTGGCAAGAATAACATGAGTAAGAAAGGTGTTGCCATTATAGAAAAGCCAAAACCTGTACTGGCTTGCAAAACAGAAGCCACCAATATTATACATATGAAAATTAATGTAATCTCCAAAATAGCCCTCCTATTTAATCAAATTCAATACATATTTTATTACTACGAAAATCGAATGTAGCTGTTTTGAGCCTATAGAATAAGTGCAATCTTTCACAATCTTACTTTTATTTTAACATAAATATTTGATTTCCTCTCAAATGGTGTTCAAGTAAAGGGCCTTTTAATGAAATGAAATGACTTGTATTTTATTTAATTTGATTGTTATATAACGATAACAAATGAGAGTAAATAAAAATTAGCAGTGAGCTATATAGTATCGGTAGGATCTTCACTAAGCTTCCCGCGATAAAATAAGAAAAGCCATATAAAACTAACAAAAATACAACATATAGCTAACAGGCAACCAATTACTTGCGGAGAAAGGGTTTCTAAAAGCCAGCCTGTAATAAACATAGCTAGCTGAATGAGAGAACCATATATGGAATAATGAAATGAAAAAACTTTACCAATCATGTTTTCTTCGGTATACATTTGTAATAAGGTTGTGTCTAAAGGGACGATAATGCCCCCTGCGATACGCATGCAGAGTAAAGTAATAATACCGATAATAAGCTGATTGGATAGAACGAATCCGAGAAAGAAAAATCCTTGTAGTAAGTACGCCAAGCCAAATGCTTTTTTCATTGTCTCCTTATTTTTACATACATATAGATTAACGAATAGACTACCAATAATAAGACCTAATCCTTGAACACTATATAAAATTCCAATATTAGCATGGAAGATCCTTTTGGCATAAATTGTTAAAAGAAGTTGATAAGCACCACCAATAATCCCCCATGAAATTCCGACAAGAATTAATGCTAATATAATTTTTTTCTGTAATATGTACGTGTATCCATCTTTTATATCCACAAAAAATGACTTTTTTATGTTAAATTTTTTGTGAGAAGGGATATTCAACTTATAAATGATTAAAGCGGAAACAAAGTATGATAGGCTATTAATGATAAAAGCAATTTCTATACTTAAAGCCTGGGCGATAATCCCACCTAATGAGGCGCCCATAATTGACATAAAGCCATTAACTGTACTAGAAAGTGTATTTGCAGTTACTAAATGTTTTTGCCTAATAATCATTTTTAAAGTTGATTGTTTAGCAGGCTCAAATAAGCAAGAGAGGACCGACAAACATATATTAGCTACGAAAATAATTTCAATCTTATAGGTTGCTAATAAGTAAGTGAGTACAATAACTCCTCTTAAAACATCGGTGGAAATCATAATCTTCTTTGTTGGAAATCGATCCACAACCCCTCCAATAAAAGGACTAAGAAGAAGTTGAGGTAACCCTTTACTCATAAAAGTTAGTGCGATCATAAACGGAGATTCTGTTACGCTATAAACGAATGTGAATAAAGCTACCGTATGAAACCAATCTCCCAGTACACTTAATGTTTGACCATAAAACAGCTTTCTAAAGTTTGTATTTGTTTTAAGCAGTGTGGAATAAGAAACTGACATAAAAGATTAATCCTCATGTATTAATGATGCTTGAACTTGTCTTTTCCATTCACTTAAATACATGTTCTCTGCTGCAGAAAGTTCAACAGGTAATTGTGCAATCAATTCTAAACTATTTCCATCAGGATCGTTAAAGTATACGGAGGCGTGTGCCAATTCTGGAAAAACGATCGGTTCAATTGGCTCCATTCCAAAGTCTTT
The DNA here is from genome assembly GCF_038050415.1 of Bacillus sp. FSL M7-1020. NCBI lineage: Bacteria > Bacillati > Bacillota > Bacilli > Caryophanales > Bacillaceae > Bacillus > Bacillus sp. FSL M7-1020. Next base: position 1,385,666 of record NZ_JBBOTW010000001.1, read on the forward strand.
TCTTGCTGAAATTCCTTTTTGACTTAGCCAATGTATTGCATTTTCTAAATCAAGCAAGCTTACTTGGAAGGCAATATGTCGCAAAGATGGGTGATAAGTAACTTTGTATTCTGTTCCTTCCCAAAGTCCGAGCCAACTCTCATTTTCTTTAATCCAAAAGAAAGCAATATCGTCACCTCTTTTATATAATTTTAGCCCTAGTGATTCATAAAAAGGTATTGATACTTCTAAGTTACGGACGGGTAAATGTGCCTCATAAAGACCTTTAATCATTGTAATCCCCCTTAGTAAAAATGTTTCTGATTTCATAGTAAACGATATTTTGTTAGATCAAATCAGAAATAAGAGGGATATAAATTCATACGAAAGTATGAAAAAACAGCTCAAATATGAGCTGTTTTCGTATAGTTTTTAATTCATTTGGTAAGGATAGGATGATTAATATCCGTATCCGCCGCCACCCCAGCAGCTACATCCGATAATGATTAGAAGGATGAATAGTACGATAAGCAAAGCAAATCCACCGCCGAAACCAGCACAACTACCACCATAGCTCATGTGTTTTCCTCCTTTTTGTAAATTAATCTATATAATTTATGGACTACTATATACAATATGTTTTTCATGTGGAAAAGGAGCCAGTCTGTATTTGAATTAGACAAATGTCTGTGTGATTCAGGTTTTTCTATATTACATGTGCGGGAAATCTTACAAAATAAAGCGTTTACGGATTAAGAGTATGTTAAAAACGTAAAAATTGTAAAAAAAACCATTTTTATATTTTTTTATGAGGGAATATGTACTATAATTTTACAAGTAATATTATGGGAAAAGGGAGTTTTAGTTTAGAGATGGAGATGGGACGATTACAAAATAAAATAGAAAACAAAAAGAAAGAGTTAATTCAACTTGTTGCGAGACACGGATTGGATCATGATAAAGTTTTGTTATTTAGCCGAGATTTAGATATGCTAATTAATAAGTTTATGAATGTAAAAGATAAGGTCCATGAATGAATAATTTATAGTTTTTTATATTAAGATATTCAACGAAAGAAAGGGGAGAAACGTTATTGGAACATTTACAAGATGAGCTTTATAAGCAAATAAAAGAAGAAAAAGGTACTGTTACAGTTTTCTTAAAGAGTGGTGTGAGAATAGTCGGAGAAGTTGCTGGCGTAGACAAATTTACAGTTTTAATGTTAGTAGATGGAAAGCAACAGCTGATTTACAAGCAGGCAGTATCAACAATAATGAAATAAGACACTCTAGTAGAGTGTCTTATTTCATTATTTCTTACAAGATTCAACGTCAATGCCAGCAGCTAATAACTTCTTTTCTCCATCTTGTTCAATAAGTTTTTGTAATTTAGAGAGGAAAGAGTCAAAGTTTGTATGTTTTGCGACTTGGAATGTCATTTTATGTTCAATTGGTAGCCACGTATTAATGTCAGCCTCGTTATGCTGAATTTTTACTTCCAGTTTATCAAGCGCATTAGCAACTTTTGCTTCGTACGTTTCTTTCGCTTCAAACTCCATCCATAAATTATATAATTCCTCACCGAGAGAACCTTTTAATGTTTGTTTAATATTTAAAATTGCTTCTAGTTCATTTTTTTGTTTTTTTAATTGTAATTCGTGACTATTCATTGTATCAAAAGCAGGGATATCGCCAGCTTCAGCTTCGACTAGGTCGTGAATAATAACCATTTTAAGTAACTTTTCAATACTTACTTTTTCATCTAAATAAGGCTCAACTAAAATGGCCATTAGAGACATGCGCCATGTATGTTCGGCAACACTTTCTTGGCGTCCGTTAGAAAGCCAGCTATGTCGCATTTCGTATTTTAGTTTTTCTGCTAATGCAATGACTTGTAAAATGTTATGTTCCATCGTGATCCTCCTCTTATTTCCATACCATAATTCTAATATGGAAATGAAATGTGTCAATTTTATGAGTATATTGCGATAAATAGATGATAAGCGTATAATGAACGTTATATGTGAAAACGCATTATTAAAATAAAAAAATGTTTTATAAAAATGAAAAGGAAAGGGCAGGAATATGGGAGACGAAAAACAAGTATTTGCTAGACCAGAAAGAAAAAAAAGGAAGTTTGATATTTCTAGTCCAATGGGCATTATAGTAGGCTTCGCTATTGTAATAGCGGCGATCGTACTTAGTGGCGGTGGAATAAAAGCTTTTAAAAACTTCTTAGATATTCCATCTATTTTAATTGTCATAGGGGGAACGGCAGCGACAATTGTTGTGGCGTATCGATTTGGAGAAATAAAAAAATATACGAAAAGTATTTTTACTGTTTTACATAGAAGAGAAGAAGATTTAGAACAGTTAACGGATTTGTTCGTTGATTTTTCGAAAAAGTCTAAAAAGAACGGTTTACTTTCTTTAGAAGTTGATGGAGAACAAGTAGACAACCCTTTTATTCAAAAGGGGATTCGTTTAATGTTAAGTGGCTACGATGAAGATGAATTAAAAGAAGTGTTAATGAAAGATATAGAAACAGAAGTGTATGAGCTAAGAAAAGGGGCAACATTATTAGATAAAATTGGTGATTTCGCTCCAGCTTGGGGTATGATAGGGACTTTAATTGGTCTTATCATTATGCTTCAAAATTTGCAAGATACATCACAAATTGGTACAGGAATGGCAGTGGCGATGCTAACGACATTATATGGATCAGTACTTGCGAATATGATCGCAATACCTCTTGCGGAAAAGGTGTATCGTGGTATTGAGGATTTATATACAGAGAAGAAGTTTGTAATTGAAGCAATTTCAGAATTGTATCGTGGGCAAATTCCTTCAAAATTAAAGTTGAAACTTGATACGTATGTGTACGAAACGAAGATAAAAAAAGAAAAACGAGCAGCCTAATATTTCAAGGAGTGGTATGATGATAAAACGATCGCAAAAGGGATCGCCTCGTTGGATGACGACTTTTACAGATTTAACGATGTTATTATTAACTTTCTTTGTATTACTAGTTGCTACATCAAAGCAGGATGCAGTAAAATTGTCAAAGATGCTTGAAAAGTTTAGCGATGCGGAGCAAGTAGATGCAAAAGTAATGGAAAATACAATACCAGATATAACACATGAAAAAAATGATGAAAAAATGATCTCAAAAAAGAGAATGGATGAATTATATAAAAAGTTAAAAGCATATGTAGATAATAACGGTATTAGTCAAGTGAATGTATATCGAGAAGATACAGGGGTAAGTGTCGTTATCGTAGATAATTTAATATTTGATACGGGTGATGCGAACGTTAAACCAGAAGCAAAAGAGATAATGAGTCAATTAGTCGGATTTTTCCAATCAGTACCAAATCCAATCGTTGTGGAAGGACATACAGATAGTAGACCTATTCATAATGAGAAATTCCCTTCTAACTGGGAATTATCTTCAGCGCGAGCAGCTAATATGATTCACCACTTAATCGAAGTGTATAATGTGGACGATAAGAGGTTAGCTGCGGTAGGATATGCAGACACAAAGCCAGTTGTACCAAATGATTCACCGCAAAACTGGGAGAAAAATCGTCGCGTTGTTATTTATATAAAAGAATAGTATATTATTATTTTAATAATAAAATAATAAAAATACGAAAATTCTTTTAAAAAAATATTAAATTTTATCATTTTATTTTGTATAATGAGTGAGAATGATAAGGTGAAATATTAAGATATATTTATACATAGAAGGAGAGAATCAAAAAGAATGGCACATAAAATTTTAGTTGTAGACGATGCGATGTTCATGCGAACGATGATTAAAAACTTATTAAAAAGTAATTCTGAATTTGAAATTATCGGTGAGGCGGAGAATGGAGTAGAAGCAATTCAAAAGTATAAAGAACTTCAACCTGATATTGTAACATTAGATATTACTATGCCAGAAATGGACGGACTTGAAGCATTAAAAGAAATCATTAAAATTGATTCAAGTGCAAAGGTTGTTATTTGTTCGGCAATGGGACAACAAGGTATGGTATTAGATGCAATTAAGGGTGGGGCGAAAGACTTTATTGTAAAGCCATTCCAAGCGGATCGTGTAATCGAAGCTTTAACAAAAGTAGCAAATAGCTAATATAAAAGGGGTGCCACAAGGAATCAAAACAGTGATAGAGGATACACGTGTGGCCCCCTTTTTTCTCGTTTTAAAACACTAAATTGTTATACATAAATGAAATGTTTGTTAGACAGGTAGGGGATTAAAATGCAAACAGATCTATTGAATATATTTTTTGAGGAATCAGAAGAACATTTACAATCGCTAAATGAAAATGTGCTAACTTTAGAACAAAATCCAGCTGATATGGATGTTGTAGGAGAAATATTCCGCTCAGCCCATACATTTAAAGGTATGTCTGCAAGTATGGAATTTGCGGAAATGGCGGATTTAACGCATAAGATGGAAAATGTGTTAGATGAAATCCGTCATGGGAATATCGTGGTCAATGCGGATATTATTGATGTGATTTTTGAGTGCATTGATAATTTAGAGAAGATGGTTGCAGATGTACAACAAGGCGGAATGGGTAATATTGATGTAGTTTCTACTAAACAGAAATTAGAAGCATTATTGCACGGTAATGTAGTAACTCCTACAGAACATATAGAGCAAGATCATATAGGTAACGATGGTGGAGTTTCGCATGAAGTACATATAATGGTAGAACAGCAAGCTATTTTAAAAGCAGTACGTGCCATTATGTGTATAGAAGCATTGCAAAATGTAGGTAATATACAAAAAACTGTTCCGAGTATTGAAGAAATTGAAGCGGATGCTTTCGGATTTGAGTTCACAGTATTTATGGATACTGATTATAATGTAGAAGAATTGAAACAAGTAGTGCTTCATATTTCTGAAATTGAGAAAGTAGAAGTGAAGCAAGGACATACATCACAAGAAGCTGTGCAAATAGAGAAAATGATACAATCTTCTGCAGTTGCGCAGGTTGTATCACCTGTAGAAGCACCGAAACAACCAGCTAATACTACACCAGCTAAAAGCACAGTAAAAACGAAAAATGCTAAAGTGGAGAATCGCTCCATTCGTGTTCAATTAGAGAAAATCGAAACATTAATGAATATGTTTGAAGAAAGTGTAATTGAGCGTGGGCGCATTGATGAATTGGCACAAACGATTCAAAACAAGGAATTAATTGAGCATTTAAATCGATTAGGAGATATTTCAAAAGATATTCAAAATGTACTTTTAAACATGCGCATGGTTCCAATTGAAACGGTCTTCAATCGTTTCCCACGTATGGTACGAATGTTAGCGAAAGATTTAGGTAAAAAAATCGATTTACAAATTACAGGAGAAACTACTGAAGTTGATAAAATTGTAATTGATGAAATCGGTGATCCGCTTGTTCATTTAATTCGAAATGCAATTGATCACGGTGTTGAGACTGTTGAAAAACGACGTGATGCAGGTAAAAATGAGACAGGAACGATTAAATTAGAGGCGTTTCATAGTGGAAATCATGTCGTTATTCAAATTACGGATGATGGAAACGGTATTAATAAAGGGAAAGTATTAGAAAAAGCGATTAAAAATGGTGTTGTAACAGAAGCAGATGCGAATAGATTAACAGATCGTGAAGTGTTTGATCTTATATTCCAACCAGGATTTAGTACAGCTGAAGTTGTATCGGATCTTTCTGGGCGTGGTGTTGGATTAGATGTTGTAAAACATACGATTCATAGTTTAGGTGGACATTTAATTATTGATTCTGAGGAAGGAAAGGGAAGTACATTCAGAATTGAACTTCCGTTAACTTTGTCTATTATTCAATCTATGCTTGTTCAAACGAACGATAAGCGTTATGCTTTACCTCTTGGAAATATTGTGGAAGCAATTCGAATTAAGAGAGAAGACATCCAATCCTTACAAGGAAAAGACGTGTTAAATTATCGTAACCAAATTATTGAAGTGAAACATTTAAGTACAGTATTTGGTGAAAAAACAGTAGATGAGGCGTTTGCGTCATATGATGGTCAAATGGTTCCTGTGTTAATTGTTCGTAATACACATCGTAGCTATGGGCTTATTGTAAACACAATTATCGGTCAAAGAGAAATCGTCTTAAAGTCATTAGGTGACTTCTTTGCAGAGAGTTCTAACTATTTCTCTGGTGCGACGATTCTCGGTGATGGACGAGTGGTCCTCATTTTAAACCCAGAAGGTTTATAATAGGAATGAAGGAAAGCTCCCCACTTGTATACAATTGGGGAGCTTTTTGGTTAATTATTATGAATGTATAAAAATAATTATATAACTGGAAATAAATACAGAGTAACGATTTGTATAATCAGTTTGTTAAAATATAATGAGTGTAATAAGTTGAGAGTTTATCCTGCTAGTTGCGGGTTAATAATCAGTGAGGAATGGATAGAAGTCCCACTGATTAAAGTGTCACTTTATATCATTTGATAGAAAAACAGAAATGAGGAGGCAGGGAAAATGCCTGAGCAACACACAAACGGGGAAACGAGCACAATTGTGCTAGAAAAAGAAAATGAGCATTTAACACCTCAAGAATGCGATATTCTTGGCGAAATCGCAAATATATCATTTGGTTCAGCTTCGACTGTATTATCAACAATTTTAAATAGGCAAGTAAACATTACTGCTCCTCGTGTAGAATTGGTAGATTTATATGATACAAGTGATGTTGAAGTTCCACATGTTGTGTTAAATATTCATTTTACAAAAGGATTAGATATGGAAAACCTTCTTGTTCTTAAGCAAGATGTTGCACTATCAATTGCTGATTTAATGATGATGGGGACAGGTGAAGTGGAAGAAGGAAAAGAACTTGGTGAATTAGAGCTAAGTGCTGTACAAGAAGCGATGAATCAAATGATGGGATTCGCAGCTACATCTATGTCGGAATTCTTCCAAGATACAGTAGATATGTCTCCGCCGACAATTAAAGTCGTAAAGCTATCAGAAGAGATGGAGAAAATCTCTGAAATAACTGGAAATAACACAATAGTTAAAGTATCGTTCGATCTAAAAATAGATAATCTTGTAAACTCTAAACTTGTACAAATTGTTTCGGTGGAACATGCGAAACGAATGATAAATAAATTACTGCAATTATCTGGTGAAGTAGAAGAAAGAGATGAACCGGCGGAACTGGTTGAAACTGAGATTGTAGAGGAACATGTTGAAAAAGAGTATTTAACACAAGAAGAGAAAGATGTACTCGGTGAAATTGCGAACATTTCAATCGGTTCAGCTTCAACGGTATTATCAACGCTTTTAAATCAGCCAGTCACGATTAGTACACCAAATGTAGAGGCGATTAATGTTCGTCATTATGATGGAGTACCAGTGCCATTTGTCATTTTAAATGTCGACTTTGTTGAAGGGCTAAAGAATGAGAACGTATTCGTATTTACGAAAGATGTTGCCTTAACAATGGTAGATTTAATGATGATGGGAACAGGGGAAGTTGATCCGGAAAAAGAGCTTAGTGAATTAGAACTAAGCGGTATTAAAGAGATCATGAACCAAATGATGGGGCATGCTGCAACAGCGATGTCGGAAATGTTTCAAGAAAAAATGGACATGACGCCGCCAAATGTCAAATTTGTAACGCTAAAAGAAGAAATGGAATACTTGGGAGAGTCAATGGAAGTGGACGAACTCGTTCAAATTACGTTCAATCTTGAAATTGGCGATCTTCTTCAATCGAAAATGTATCAAATTTTACCCATTTCCGAAGCGAAAGAAATGGTAAGAAGACTTCTGTATCCAATGGTGGAGGAGCAAGAAGAGATTGTCCCGGAAGAAATTGAAGAGGAAGAAATTGCGGCACCAGTTGTACAACCTATTGAATTTAAAGAAGTAAAACAAATTGAGCCAGTATATATGGATACATCCATTCTACAAAATGTAGAAATGAACGTGAAATTTGTATTTGGAAGTACTGTGAAAACCATTCAAGATATATTAAGTTTACAAGAAAATGAAGCGGTTGTACTAGATGAAGATATTGATGAACCGATTCGAATTTATGTGAATGATGTATTAGTGGCATATGGTGAACTTGTAAATGTAGATGGGTTTTTCGGAGTAAAAGTGACGAAATCGCTATAAGGCGTTGAAATAGGAGTTTGAACGAGTAGATGAAAAACGTAAAGTTTTTTCTAATGAGTTGGCTATGTATATATGTGTGTTTGTTCTTCCCCCTGCAAAGTCAGGCGGAAGAACAAATTGAGCCAGAGCAAAAAATGAATAAATTGGAAGTAATAGAAGAAAATAAGAAACTTCAAGAACAGCCAGAGCAAGTAGAAATAAATCAAGGTGAAGATGAACAAAAAGAAGTGACGAATGAACAAAAGAGCGAAAGAAAGATAGAAACGGATCAAGGTGTTATTACAGTAAATAAGCCAGAGCTAAAAGTTGGCGAAGAAATGCGGATTACTGTAGAACCAAACGAGAAAGACATTCAAAGTATGAAAGGTATATTGCAGTTACAAAGAAATGGCGAGCAGTATGCACAAGAAAGAATGCTATCTTTTGAGTATGATGAAGAAACGAAGCGATGGATTGCTAACTATAAAGTCGAGAGTTTTGATTTACAAGGTGATTGGAATCTTCATCTCGTTCAAAGTTACAAAGAAAATGAGAAGGAAGAGCTCATAGAAAATGAAGTGAAAGTCCCGCTCGTTCGTATTGGAAATGAAACACCAACTATAGATAAAGAATTGCCGAAGTTACATAAAGTTACTATTGATGAAGCAAAAGAGAACTTAATTGAACGGAAACAGGGAGATTCTATACATATACGAGTGAAAGCTGCCGATGTAGAATCTGCTGTGAAAGAAGTGCGCGTTACATTAAAAGGGAAAGATGATAAAGAAATTCCCTTTTTATTAGACTACAACAAGCGTGACATGGATTGGCAAAAAGTATTTGAACTAACTGATGCCTTGCCAAATGGACAGTATAAACTATTTGTAGAAATAGTGGATGCTGCAGGCAATAAACTTGTTGCGGAAAGTGAATATATCGTTTCTGTTTTGGGACAAAAAATGGAAGATGATAAAAAAACAGAAGAGCAAGAGAATGAAAATAAAGTAGAAGATAAGAAAGAAATTAGTAAGCAAGAAGATTCGAAAGTAGAGATCGTGCTTCCAGAAGAAAAACTTCCAGTTGTTCAAATTCCGAAGCAAGACGAGAAAGTAAATGAGTTTATACAAGAAACATTGAAAGAGAAAGAGGAATTCCCTCACGTTATAAAAGACCCATTGGCAGATAATAAGGAAGTAAGTAATGTAAAGGCTCAAAAAGAGAAAACAGGTAAAAATGACAAGCAAGACGTTTCGAAAAAGAAAACAGAGCCAGAAGATAAGAAAGAAGAAAGAAGTGAACAAGGAGTACAAGCTTCTAATGTGTTTACTATTATGTCAGGTTTATTTGTACTATTTTTAGTTTTAAAGAGTAATAAAGAATGGGGCTAATCATTTCGTAGTAGTGGAGGCATTTAAATGGAAATTAACCGTACGACAGTTGAAAATAAGACGCTACAACCATTAAAACAGCCTGCAGCTATTTCGGAACATGAAATTCAGAAAGAACGAAAGCATAGTAATTTAGTGTTTAGTGGGCAGTCTAAAATCATTTCGAAAAATAATGAAATAGGCATTTTACTTGCAAGTTTAGGCGATGGAAAGATTATGAAGGAAATACTTTCTAAAGAGATGGATACAGTGTTACAACTCTTTAAAAAGTTACATACGTTATCTGGAGAAGGTAAGCAAACAGAAAAAATATTTGAACAAGTAATTAGAAGTTTACAAGGACTTGTTAAGCAGGCGCATATAAAAGATCTTCCTTTATTAGATGGAACGTATGATTTCGCTGAAGTACAACTATCATTTGGTAGAAAGGTACATATTCCGTTATTAGATGTAAGTGCACTTATCTCTAGAGTGGAGAGTGATTCTTCAGAAGGAAATATAAATTTAATGGTAACGGTTATTACTGCTTATATAACGAAATTGTCTAACGAAACCATTTTAATTAGCGTTACAGACCGCACGGCAAAAGATCGGGATGTCAGTGTATGGAGAGCGCTCGCAGAAATGAATATGACACAATTGTCACAGGCGTTGAAACATACAATGCAAGAACATAAATGGTCTATGACGTTTCTTTTTCTTTTTATATGGATTGTTGGTATCATTTTAATTCGAGTTATATAAAAAGGTCGTCACTTCATTGTGACGACCTTTTTAATCCCGTAAAAGCCCGATTGGTATGTGCTGATTAAAGTTTCACTTTATATTTTTTCATAGAAGAATGTATCAAACCGCTGAAGGTTGTAACGTTCGGGTGTTAAAATTTGTTCTGTACTACCAACAAATAGTACACCGCCTTTTCGTAAAGAACGACTAAACTTTTCATAAAGCTTTACTCTTGCTTCTTCTGTAAAGTATATCATTACATTACGACATATAATTAAATCGTAATTTGTATCGAATGACTGCATTAAGAGGTCGTGTTGTTTGAACGAAACGTTTTGCTTAATGTTTTGATGCAATGAATATGTATCATTCTCTTTTGTGAAATGACGCTCTTTCAAATCGATAGGTAATTCTTTTAAAGAACGTTCTGTATATTGACCGCGTTTCGCAGTTTCTAAAATATGAAAATCAAGATCTGTTGCTTGAATTTCATAGCGAAATGGAGAAAGATGTTTCGATAAAATTAAAGAGAGTGTATATGGTTCTTCACCAGCAGCGCAAGCAGCACTCCATACTTTTAATTTCCCGTTATTTTGTTCAAGTAATTTTGGCAGTGCTTTCGTCTCTAACGTTTGCCAACGTTCTTTATTTCTGAAAAACTCTGAAACGTTAATTGTAATATAGTCAATAAAACTTAAAAATAAATTTTGATCAGCACGTAAATGATTTAAGAAATTTGCGTAGTTGTCAAATCCTTTTCTTGAAATGAAAGCATCGATTCTACGGCGCATTCTATCCTGTTTATACGAAGCGATATCCATATTGTATTGTTGTTTAAAACTCGCGATAAAATGATCATAATCTTGTTCAAGTATCATATTTACAATGGGCACAATAACGATATTGTGCCTCCCCCTTTACATCATACGAATTTTTTGTTCAAAGCTTTTTTTCATCTGTTTTTCATGTAAACCCGGTAAATCATAAATAACAGCATCAATACCTGCTTCTTTTGCAACGTCAATGGGAATGACAGATGTATGTTTGTCCCCGTTATAAAAACAGAGAACTAAATCGGTATCTTCAATAATTTGTTTTACAAAAAACATAAAATCTGATCGATAAATGGAGTCGGAAGGATGATCAAAAGCAACATACTCGGCTCCGTGTTTTTTTAAGTAATGAACGACTTCTTGAAATTCATCTGTTAATGCTTGTAACGGTTGTAGCGTGTAAAGGCATAAATTTTGAGCGAGTCTTTCGTTTTCAATGAAAAAACGAAGAACTTCATTTTCGATAGATTTATAACATAATATGTAAATTTTATGTTTGTGAGCATAGTCAGTTAGAAATTTTTTAATTTCATCTTGATCTAATGCTGTTAATTGATTTGAACCACAAAGAAAAATATTCATAGAATTGTGCCACCTCATGCTAAATTGTAACATATCTTTTATAAAAAATAACTGCAAAATATTACTGTTCAGAGTATAATTATAAATAACTGGATTTTACGATTAAGTTTAGGAAGAAATAAAAAAATAAATAGGTGATATATATGCTACGTTCTATCTCGCATAATCCAATTTTATCGCATATACCGCCTGCTACTCAAATGCCGAAAGAAGCAAATGTCAGGACAGGACTTGCATTTTCGGATAATTTGCATGCAGATCCGAAAAAAGATAAATTGCTAGAACAAATGGAAGCGTTTGTCGATAATATTGGAGAAATAAAAGAGAAAATTGAAATGGAATTAACGCTTGATAATGTCATGGAATACAAAAATACAGTGAAATCATTTTTGAATTTTTACGTAGATAATGTATTGCAATATAAAGACGTTATGTCTCGTCATCCGCGTTACGGATATTCACAGAAAATGACGATTGTGAAACAAGCAGAAATGGGATTAAATGAATTAGAAGATGTGATGAACTTAATTAATACAAAAACTGGACATTTAGAAATGTTAAATCAAATTGGAGAAATCCACGGTTTAATTGTAAATTTAGTCTTGTAAAAGGAAGGAAGCTATATGTACATACAATTATATGAGAAGCTCGTTATTATTCAAAAAGCATATGAAAACATTCAAACGCTTGGAGAACAAATATATGAGAATTTAAAACATAAAAATGTAAATGCAGTTCAAAAGTTGCAAGTAGAGCAATTGCAGTACATTGATGGTTTAAAAGGATTATCGAGCGCATTTGAAGAAATGGTTGTTCAGTTTTGTAAAGAAAAGGGCGCTGAGCCATCTCGCGTGAGTGCATTATTTTCGTATTTTTCCCATGAAGAAATTGAAAAAATGGAAAAAATACAAAAAAACTTAGTTGAATTAGAAGAGAATGTAAAAATGATTCTTTTAAAAAATCAATATTACTTAAACGTACTATTAAAAACTACAGAAAGTATTGTGGATTCCGTTTCTGAATATAATTTGGAGCGAAACAATAATTCGCAAATCTTTATGAATGAACTATTGTAAAGGAGAAGTGAAGCTTTATGAGATTATCTGATTATAATACACCGCTATCAGGTATGTTAGCGGCTCAAATGGGGTTACAAACAACGAAACAAAACTTGTCTAACATTCATACACCGGGTTATGTGCGTCAAATGGTGAATTACGGATCTGTTGGAGCAAGCAATGGTCATACGCCAGAACAGAGAATTGGATACGGTGTACAAACGTTAGGTGTCGATCGTATTACTGATGAAGTGAAGACGAAACAGTTTAATGATCAATTATCACAACTCTCTTACTATAATTACATGAATTCAACGTTATCACGAGTAGAGTCTATGGTAGGGACGACAGGAAAAAATTCATTATCTAGTTTAATGGACGGCTTCTTTAATGCTTTTCGTGAAGTGGCAAAAAATCCAGAACAACCAAATTACTACGATACATTAATTTCTGAAACTGGGAAGTTCACAAGCCAAGTAAATCGTCTTGCGAAAAACTTAGATACAGTGGAAGCACAGACGACAGAAGATATTGAAGCACATGTTAATGAATTTAATCGTCTTGCCGCAAGTTTAGCAGAAGCGAATAAAAAAATTGGACAAGCAGGCACACAAGTACCGAATCAACTGCTAGACGAACGTGATCGCATCGTTACAGAGATGTCTAAGTATGCCAATATAGAAGTATCTTATGAATCTATGAATCCTAATATCGCGAGTGTTAGAATGAATGGTGTTTTAACAGTAAATGGACAAGATACATATCCACTTCAATTAAATAAAGAAAAAGACCCAATGTCAGTTGAGATTTACGGTTCAGAAATCTCTGTAACTAGCGGAGCGATAAAATCAGCGATTGATACGAAAGCGAAGATTGTTGAATATAAAAAAAACCTTGAAGGTTTAATGAGCTCAGTGAAAAATCAAGTGAATACAGTGATGGGAAAAGATTTCTTCGTTGGCGATTATGCGAAAGATATGAAGTTAAATCCAGAATTTGCAAAAGATATTTCGAAAATGAAAATATCTGCTGAAACAGCAAATAAACTAGCAGCAATTACAGATGGCGATTATAAAGAAGGCCTTTCTAATAAACAAGCATTAGACCAATTCATAGTAGGTGTAGCTTCTGATAAAAGTGCAGTGAATGCTTATCAAAAAATTCATGGAGACTTATTAGAAGGTATTCAGCAAGAAAAGATGAGCGTCGAAGGTGTGAATATGGAGGAGGAAATGGTAAATTTAATGGCCTTCCAAAAATATTTCGTGGCGAACTCTAAAGCGATTACTACGATGAATGAAGTGTTTGATAGTCTATTTTCGATTATTAGATAATGCGAATTAGAAAAGAAATCTCCTCTTTTTTATGGTTAGAAAGAGGATCTGCGGATGGTAGAGGCGTTCAATGCCTATCATTGGCCTAATCGATGTGAGACTAGAAATATAAAATGGTTGTAGGGTAAGTGAGTTAAGAGGATAGCGATAGGTAGCTGTGGATTCTTCTTAACGCCAATTCAAATATAGATAAAGGAGAAGAGAGAGATGAGAGTATCTACATTTCAAAATGCAAGTTGGGCAAAGAATCAGTTAATGGATTTGAACGTGCAACAGCAATATCACCGAAATCAAGTAACTTCGGGGAAGAAAAACCTTCTAATGAGCGAAGACCCACTTGCAGCGAGTAAATCATTTGCGATTCAACATTCATTGGCAAATATGGAACAAATGCAAAAAGATTTAGCCGATTCGAAAAATGTATTAACACAAACTGAGAATACTTTACAAGGTGTTTTGAAATCTTTAACGAGGGCAGATCAATTAACAGTACAAGCGTTAAATGGAACAAATAGTGAAAAAGAATTGAAAGCCATCGGTGCAGAGATTGATCAACTTTTAAAACAAGTTGTATATTTAGCGAATACGAAGGAGCAAGGTCGTTATATTTTCGGTGGAGATAGTGCGGAGAAGCAACCATTTACAGAAGATGGTACATACCAAGGTGGAAAAAATGATGTGAATTGGCAACTAAATGACGGTTATGAATTAAAAGCGTTTCGTAACGGAGAAGCATTATTATCTCCCGTTATAAAAACGTTGAAACAGATGAGCGAAGCGATGCAAAAAGGTGACCAAAAAGCGTTACAACCGTTATTAGGAGAAAACAAGAAAAACTTAGATGGCATCATTAACCGTACAACTGAAGTTGGTTCAACAATGAACACAATGGAAACATTTAAAACAATTTTAAGTGAACAAAATTTAGCGCTTCAAGAAAATCGTAAAGAAATTGAGGATGTCGATTTAGCGGTAGCAATTTCTGACTTAGCGTATATAAATGCGACGTATGAAGCGACGCTTAAAGCAGTTAGTACGATGAGTAAAACGAGTATTTTAGACTACATGTAATCTATAAGGAGTGAGAAAAATGGCAGGAACAACGATGACAGGTATTGGTGGTAGACAACAAATTTGGAACCTCGGAAATAATATAATCGATACTTCTAACTTAGTAGAGTTAGAAATGCAAGCGTTAGATATGAGAAAAACACCATATACTACCGAGAAGCAAAAACTTACGCAAGATAAACAAGTATATGCAAGTTTAAAGACACAATTTACTCCTTTTACTCAAGTGTTTAAAGATTTAGCAGCTTTTAAAGGGAATGAGAAAAAAGTCACAACGACACAAGACGGCTACATTAATGTGAAAGCTGATGGTGGAGCGATTGCAGGAACTTTTAATATGACGATTACACAGCTTGCACAGCGTCATCAAATAGCGTCTAATAAGATTGCTGATATAAATGCGAAGCTTCCTAAAGATGAAACATTACAACTAGGTGGGAAAACACTCAAAGTAACAACTGATATGACATATAAAGATTTAATTAATAAAATTAATGACGGAGATTATGGTATATCGGCTTATACACTTGGAGATAAAATCTTTATGTCCTCGAAAAAAGAAGGAACAGATGGGAAAATTGATTTTTCAGGGAATACATCTACACTGTTTCAAGATATGGGTTTAGCTAAGGCGGATGGGACAGCAGTCAATACAATTAATGAGGCACAAAATGCTAAATATAGTATTAATGGTATTGAAGCTGAAAGTTTTACTAATACAATTGAAGCTCTTCCGGGCGTGAAAATTGAATTGCTAAAAGTAACTGAGCCGAAAGTAGAAGGAACAACAGATCCAAAAGTAAAAGGTGTAGAATTAAAATTTACAGTAAGTGATTCCAATGTAACAGACACAGCTAATATTATTAAAAAGATGGTAGCAGAGTATAATAAAGCAGTTTCTACAGTCGATCTTTTTGCTGGGAAAGATGGAGTTTTCCAAGGGCAGGTAATTATGCAAAGCGTACGTCAAGCGATGAACAATGTTGCAACATTTTCTCAAGATGGTAATTATTTATTCACATTTGGTATTCAATTAAAACAAGACGGAACGATGGAAGTTAATGATGAAAAATTAACACAAGCATTAAAAGAAAAACCCGATGCAGCGAAGCAATTTTTCTTTAGTTCTAACGGTTTAGGAAAAATGATGGAAGAGCCACTTGATAAAATATTTGGTGATAAAGGTGTAGTCGGTGAGAGAGTAAAAACTATTGATTCGCGTGTAAGTGATTTAGATAAAAAGATTAAAGATATTGAGACGCAAAACTTGCAAAAACAAGATGAAATTGTAAAGAAGTATCAAAAATTAGAAAGTACATTAGCGGCGCTTGATAGCCAGCTCAAAACAATTAAAGCAATGACAAAACAAAAAAGTGATGATTAATGAAAGTTGAGGAAGTGATCGTATGCAAGCATGGCAACGTTATATGCAAAATGATATTATGACGAGTAATCCGATTAAAAATACAATTTTTATTTATGAAAGATGTATTGTAGAGTTTCGTAATTTAGAAGAGCTTTTAAACACTTTTAAACTACAAGAAGGAGATGCGCTTCTTGAAAAGTTAGAACGTATTTTTGAAGAATTGAAGCTTCAATTGAACCCTGAAATTACGAAAGATTTATATGATAGTCTTTATGGTTTATACGATTGGATTAGCATTCAAATACAAACGATGAAAGTAACGCGTGAAGCAAAAGACATGGATGCGATTGTGAAAGTGTTACAAGATTTAATAGACGGTTACCGCGGAGCACTTGAAAATGAACAATGATATTTATCGGACGTTTGTCGGCTGTTTTAATGAAATCGGTGAATTGCAAGTGTCAGATGGAGAGTTTGCTGAGAAGAGTGAGATGTTAAATCGCTGGATGATGACATTGGATGAAGAAACGCGTGCGCAAGTTGCAGCAGAAGTAAGTCCATTCATTATTAAGGCAGCGCAGCATATTCGAGATAAGCAAAAGATTTTGGAAGAAATGATTATGACAAATGATGGACGAATGAAAGCTAATTCATTTTACGGTAAATATTAATAATACAGTTTACAAATGGATTTCCCCTTTTTAAAGGGGATCCATTCCGTTGTTTAAGTAAATAGTTCCGCTGATTGAGGTTTCATTTTATGACTGTAATGAGAAAATAGTAGTAATCTAAATAATATAAAAATGAACTTTAATGTGTAGTGCATATATGAAAATAGTTCACGGATCACTGTTTGTATACAGTTTTTTGTATTCTTTTTTATATTTTTGTATTTTTCTAAAGACAACAATGGAAAAATGGAATAAAATATGTAAGGGTACATAATAGTTAATATTTTAATAAATACATATAATAAAATAAATAATGAAGTGAAACTTCCATCAGTGGATCATTAAGGTAGAAAAGGAAGGGTGTGGAATATGCCAGATTTAGTGAGTGATGTAAGCCATTATATGAACTATTTAGTAACGAAACGAAATACTGTTTCTAGTAATATTGCAAATGCGAATACACCTGGCTATAAAGCACAAGATGTAACATTTGCTGAGCAGATGAGTAAGAGCAGTGCGTTATATAAGAACAATGCGGCTGATTTAAAGAGCAATCCAGATTTATATCAAACGAATGAAATGCACTTACCGACAGTAAATATGAAAAATACGTATGCAAAGATTCAAACGAAATCAATGCAAAAGAATCAAGATGGAAATAGTGTGGATGTAACGACAGAAATGCTAGATTTAATGAAAGCAAATCAGTTATACGGTATTTCAATTAATGCAATTAATACACAATACGCAATTAACCAAGCGGCACGTGGACGTTAAAGGTAGAAGGAGAGACAACGATGTTTCAGGCAATGAATGCAAGTGGCTCAGGACTAACGACAGCGAGAAAGTGGATGGAAGTTACTTCAAACAATATTGTAAATGCGAATACGACAGCCGCTCCGGGGGCAGATTTATATGAGCGTCGTAGTGTGGTGCTAGAATCAAATAATAGTTTTGCAAGTATGTTAGACGGGGCTCCTACTAACGGAGTGAAAATAAAAAGTATTGAAGCAGACAAAACGGAAAACTTAGTGTATGATCCGACGCATCCGCATGCAAATGAAGAAGGATATGTACGTTATCCAAATATTGATGTAACTGCTGAAATGACGAATGTTATGGTTGCTCAAAAAATGTATGAAGCAAATACAAGTGTATTAAATGCGAACAAAAAAATGCTCGATAAAGATTTAGAAATTGGACGAGGATAAGGGGGAAGATAGGGATATGAAAATTCAACCAATGTTACATACACAGCCATTTGGAGCAATTCAGTCAATTGGTGCACCGAAAACTTCGGAAACTTCTGTAGCTCCGGGAAAAAAGTTTATTGATTTATTGGAAGATATGAATCAAACGCAAAATAATGCGCAAACAGCAGTATATGATTTATTAACAAAAGGGGTAGGAGAAACACATGACGTTTTAATTCAGCAAAAAAAAGCTGAATCTCAAATGAAAACGGCTGCTCTCGTACGTGATAATCTTATTGAAAATTATAAGTCACTAATTAATATGCAAATTTAGGAAAGTGGACGGGTGTGTTTAAATGGAAAAGATAAAAAATGTTATCCAATCGTTAAAAACGTGGCATAAGTTAGTAATCGGTGCTGCGCTTTTAGCGGTTGTAACAGGAGCACTTTTATACTTCACCTTGCCAGATAAATATGTTGTTGTATATCAAAATTTAAATGATGCAGATAAGCAAGAGATTACAGCAGAATTATCGAAGTTAGGTGTCGATTACCAATTAGCGGCCGATGGTTCAATTCGTGTGCAAAAGAATGATGCTCCATGGGTTCGAAAAGAAATGAATGGAATGGGCTTACCGTTTAATTCTAAGAGCGGCGAGGAAATATTATTAGAAAGCTCGCTCGGGTCAAGTGAGCAAGATAAAAAAATGAAGCAAATTGTCGGTACGAAAAAACAATTGGAGCAAGATATTGTACGAAATTTTGCGACGGTTGAAACGGCAAATGTTCAAATTACATTACCTGAAAAAGAAACAATTTTTGATGAAGAAAAAGCAAAGGGAACAGCGGCGATTACTGTTGGTGTGAAGCGTGGACAATTATTAACAGCTGATCAAGTTGCTGGTATACAGCAAATGATTAGTGCGGCAGTTCCTGGCGTGAAAGCAGAAGAAGTAAGTGTTATTGATAGTAAAAAAGGTATCATCTCAAAAGGAGCAGATGAAGCGCATTCTAACAGTTCCTCTTCTTATGAAAAAGAAGTAGAGATGCAGCATCAAATTGAAGGTAAGTTAAAGCAAGATATTGACGCAACGTTAATGACGATGTTTAAGTCAAATGAATATAAAGTGAATACGAAAGTGTCTGTAAACTACGATGAGGTTACACGTCAGTCAGAAAAATATGGCGATAAAGGTGTACTTCGTAGTAAACAAGAGCAAGAGGAAAGCTCTACTGCACAAGAAGGAGCAGATACGAAGCAAGGTGCTGGTATTACAGCGAACGGTGACGTGCCAAACTACGGTACGAACAATAATCAAAACGGTAAAGTTGTATATGATAATAAAAATGGTAATAAAATTGAAAACTATGAAATAGATAAAACAGTTGAAACAATTAAGAAACATCCAGAATTAACGAAAACAAATGTTGTTGTATGGGTAGATAATGATACGTTAGTAAAACGAAAAATTGATATGACTACTTTCAAAGAAGCGATTGGCACAGCAGCTGGGCTTCAAGTCGATCCGAATGGAAACTTTACAAACGGTCAAGTTAACGTTGTAACTGTTCAGTTCGACCAGCCGAAAGTTGAAAAAGAGAAAGAGCCAGAAAAAGGTGGTATGAACTGGTGGTTATTCGGTGGAATTACAGCTGGCTTGTTAGCACTAATTGGTCTAGTATGGTTCTTCTTAGCAAGACGTAAGAAAAAGAGAGAAGAAGAGGAATATGAAGAATACTTAGCCGAAGAGGAAATTGCCGCAAGTAATGAAAGTATTCTGGAAATTCCTGAAGAAAAAATAGTGCCAGAGCCAACACCGGAACCAGAAGGACCGAAAGAACCAACGTTAGATGATCAAGTGCAGGAAGCTACGAAAGAACATGTAGAAGGTACTGCAAAAGTAATTAAAAAATGGTTAAACGGACAGTAAGGGAGGAACAACGATGTTAGATGAAATCTCCTCCAAAGAAAAAGCTGCCATCCTCATTCGTACATTAGACGAAGGGGTGGCAGCAAAAGTCATTGAATATATGACAGCTGAGGAAAAAGAAGTATTACTTCGTGAAATTGCGAAGTTTCGTGTATATAAACCAGAAACGTTAGAAAATGTGCTAGGGGAGTTCTTATATGAATTAAATGTAAAAGAATTAAACTTAGTCACTCCAGATAAAGAGTACATTCGTCGCATATTTAAAAACATGCCCGAAGACGAGCTGGAAAAATTATTGGAAGATCTTTGGTATAACAAAGATAATCCGTTTGAGTTCTTAAATTCACTTACAGATTTAGAACCACTTCTTACAGTGCTCAATGATGAATCACCACAGACGATTGCGATAATTGCTTCTTACATTAAACCGCAACTTGCTTCTCAATTAATTGAGAGATTGCCAGATCATAAACGAGTAGAGACGGTAATGGGTATTGCAAAACTAGAACAAGTTGATGGTGAATTAATTAATCAAATTGGTGAGTTGTTAAAAGCGAAATTAAATAATATGGCATTTAGTGCAATTAATAAAACAGATGGCTTGAAAACGATCGTGAACATTTTAAATAATGTTTCACGAGGTGTTGAAAAAACAGTCTTTCAAAAGCTGGATGAAGTCGATTATGAGTTATCTGAGAAAATTAAAGAAAATATGTTTGTCTTTGAAGATTTACTTGGTCTTGAAGATCTTGCGCTTCGCCGTGTATTGGAAGAAATTTCAGATAACGGTGTTCTTGCGAAAGCACTTAAAATTGCAAAAGAAGAAATTAAAGAGAAATTATTTACATGTATGTCTTCAAACCGTAAAGAGATGATTCTAGAAGAATTAGATGGCTTAGGACCGCTTAAGATGACGGATGCTGAAAAAGCGCAGCAAACGATTACAGGTACAGTTAAAAAGCTAGAAAAAGAAGGAAGAATTATCGTTCAAAGAGGTGAAGGGGATGTCCTTATTTAAAAACAGAATTCCGAAGAATTCTGTTTCTTTTTCTGAAGAAACGTATGAATTACAATTTCCAAAACCAGCTTCAGTCCAAATAGAAGAGGAAGAATTACAAGCTGATCATGCAGAGCTTCGCGCCCAGCAAGAATCATTACATATGGAAATGAATCAGTTAAGACAAGGGCAGCAAATGCTAGAACGAGAGCGTCAGCAGCTAGTACAAGATAAAGAACAATTTCAAATGCATATTCATGAACAAATGGAACAGATGGAAGCAGCACGTATGCAGTTTCAAAAAGAACAACAGGAAACAGCATACGAATGGACAGAGTTATTGTGGGATCAATCTTTTCATCTAGCAGAAAAAATCGTAAACCAAGCGGTAGATTCGCGATTACTTGATGTGTTACCAATTTTAACTGGCATCGTTCAAACGTTGCCTACTTCATTTGAAAAATTAATAATAACAGTACATCCAGAAACGTTTGAACGTATTCAAGAAGAGAAGGAAAATACGAAAGAGTATTGGTTACTACAATTAGTAGAATGGAAATATGATTTCTCCCTGCAGTTCGGTGAATTTGTTTTGGAGGAAGAGAAAGAGTTTTTTGAATTTAAATTTGCACCTATATTTGCGAAACTTCGTCATAAATGGGAAGAAGAGAAGTTGTTTGAGGAGCAAAATGTATGAACAACAAGCTCATAAATGAACAAAATAAGTGGAATACGTTTATCGACACACCGTTTTATACGAAAATTGGTAAAGTTCATAGTGTACAAGAACAGTTCTTCGTAGCGAAAGGACCGAAAGCGAAAATTGGAGATGTTTGTTTCGTTGGAGAACATAATGTTTTATGTGAAGTAATTGCGATTGAAAAAGAGAATAATATGTTACTCCCATTTGGACAGACAGAAAAAGTATGTTACGGGGATTCAGTTACATTAATTGCAGAAGATGTTGTCGTACCTCGTGGTGATCATTTACTTGGAAAAGTGTTAAGTGCGAATGGTGAAGTGTTAAATGAGGACGCTGAAAACATTCCACTACAGAAAATAAAATTAGACGCCCCCCCTATTCATGCATTTGAGCGTGAAGAGATTACTGATGTATTTGAAACGGGAATAAAATCAATTGATTCTATGTTAACAATTGGTATCGGTCAAAAGATTGGTATTTTCGCTGGATCAGGTGTTGGTAAATCTACTTTACTTGGAATGATTGCGAAAAATGCAAAAGCTGATATTAACGTTATTAGTTTAGTAGGAGAACGTGGCCGAGAAGTAAAAGACTTTATTCGAAAAGAATTAGGCGAGGAAGGTATGAGGAAAAGCGTTGTTGTTGTAGCGACGTCAGATGAAAGCCATCTGATGCAACTTCGCGCGGCAAAGCTTGCAACATCTATTGCTGAATACTTCCGTGATCAAGGCAACAACGTACTACTTATGATGGATTCTGTCACTCGTTTTGCTGATGCGCGTAGAAGTGTTGATATTGCAGTGAAAGAGTTACCGATTGGTGGTAAAACACTGTTAATGGAAAGTTATATGAAGAAGCTGTTAGAGCGATCTGGTAAAACAAAAAAAGGATCTATAACAGGGATTTATACCGTACTCGTTGATGGAGACGATTTAAACGGTCCTGTACCAGATTTAGCACGTGGTATTTTAGATGGGCATATTGTATTAAAGCGTGAGCTTGCTACGCTTAGTCATTATCCTGCCATTTCAGTGTTAGATTCAGTAAGTAGGATTATGGAAGAAATTGTGTCGCCTAACCATTGGCAACTTGCAAATGAAATGAGAAAAATCTTATCTATTTATAAAGAAAATGAATTGTACTTTAAATTAGGGACGATTCAAGAAAATGAAGAAAATGCTTATATTTTTGAATGTAAAAATAAAGTAGAAGATATAAATACGTTTTTAAAGCAAGGTCGATCGGATAGTTTCCAATTTGATGATATCGTTCAAGCGATACACCATATAGTATAAGGCCTCTACTAAAGGGGTCTTATTTTTTTGTTTTTTAATATTTCACAGATTTTTTTGGAAAAAAACTATATAATAGAAAAAGAGAGCGTTATAATAGGAAGGGGCTATGAAAATAGGTGGATAAACAGCAGTACGACACGATAAAATTGCAAATAAATCAAGAAAAAGAACATATTTTAAAAGAAGTGTACGAACTAACAGCTGAAAAAAGAAAAATAGAACAAAAAAAAGAATATGATTTATACGTTGTGAAATCACGTAGCAAAGTCGTACAAACTGGTCAACGTATTATGGCTGGCATGCTTTCTTCACATACGTTTTCACCTGAAAGAATAGAAGAATGGAATCGAAAAATTAAAAAAACAGAAGGTTTTATTCAAAAAAATGAAAGCCTTTTAGAACAAGTAAAAGAAAAAGAACGTGTCATTGATGAAATGTATCAAGAAGATTGTAAGAAGCTTGCAAAAGTGCAAGAAAAGCTAGAAGAAAAAATGCTTCTTGATTTAAAAATGTGTATGAATGGATGAGGTGAATGTAGTGATACAGTCTGTATTACCGGTGCAACAAAGTTTACCTCCGCAAAAAGAAAAAGGGCTAGAAATACAATCGAAAAATGAAAATCCTTCATTTGATCGTACGTTGAGAATGGAAAATAAACAGCAGCCGAAAACGGAGAAAACGAAACGAGAAGAAGCACCAAAAGAAGAGAAAAAAGAATATAATCTTTCTAAACCATCGGTAACGAAAGAAGAACCAAGTGTAAAGAAAGAAGAAAAAAAAGAGACAGAACAGTTGTTATTAGCTGTATCTGAGCAAATGGTTGCAATTGAGCAATTACGTGTGCAACCAGAATTGTTATATCAATACATACAAAAAATACAAGAGCTGTATAAAGAATATGGAAATATAAAACTTAACGAATTACCCGCAGGTGAATTACAACAATTACAAGAGCTCCTTTCAAATATGAATATTAAAAATGCTATATGTTTAGAAGATACAATGCAAATGGTGTTAGACAAAGTGAAGATGCCAGAGCAAATGATGCAGGCTTTGAAAGTTGTAGAGACAGAAACTTGTAATATTGCAAAAAAACAAGAAGAGTCTAAAGATGTAGATCTTCTGAAATCAGAGAGCGATGATGTGAAGGTAGAGTTGCCAGAAGTCGATTCGTTAAGTGATTCGAGTTCCACGGGTGCGGAGTTATTAAATAAAGCGACGAGTACTGATCAAATCGGAAAATCAAATAGTGGCGCTGAGAAGGTTACATTACCTGACTTAGGAAAGAAAATGGAAGCGCAAGTAGAAGCATTGCAAAAATTTGTAGTGAAACAAGAACGTGTTTTATTCCAGCTAAATCCAGAAAAATTTGGAACGTTAACTGTATTTATGAAAAAGCATGGCGACCAAATTGATGTGCATGTAGAAATGGAAAAACACGATGCAAAAAAACGTGTTGAAATCATTTTTGATGAATTGAGGCTAAAGCTAAAAGAAAAAGAAATTAATATTCAAATTAGCTATTCGGATAAAGATGAAAACCGTAAAGAACAGCGAGAACAAGAACAAAGACAAAAGCAGAAATTAGCAAGTACGCAACATGAGAAACAACAATCAAAAGAATTTGCGGGATTATTGGAGGAATAAAGCGTGCCAACAGTTGGGTTAAATACAACGAGTACAAATCATATTCCGTTACAAGCAGGAGCGCAAGCAAAAAACGCATCTGTGAATGGTGTACAATCGCCAGTTCAACAAACAAACGGAGTTTCAGCAGGAGCACAAAAGACTCCTGGGGTAATGGGGAAAGATGACTTCCTAAAATTGTTTTTATCAAGTTTCCAACATCAAGATCCATTTAATGCAATGGATATGAATCAAATGATGAACCAGACAGCGCAGTTATCTCTTATGGAGCAAGTGCAAAATATGACAAAAGCAGTTGACTCTTTAAGAACGACGATGTATTCGACAGCGCTTGATGGCGGTATGAAGTTTTTAGGGAAGTACGTAAGAGGTGTTGACGGCGACGGAAACAAAGTAACTGGTCAAGTAGAGACGGTTCGCCTTGCAGAGAATAATGATGTACAGCTCATTATTAATAATAAAGTCGTATCTCTTCGTTTCGTTGAGAGAGTGTCTGATAAACCGATTGGAGAAACGAATCCAGAGGATGTCAAGAAAGAAGAGCAAAAAACAACTGAAGAAGTAAAAACTACAAATTCATGAGGAGTGTCCATACGTTATGATTAAAGCGTTATATACAAGTATTACAGGAATGAATGCAACACAAAATGCATTAAGTGTAACTTCAAATAATATTGCTAATGCACAAACCGTTGGTTATAAAAAACAAAAAGCAATGTTTGATGATTTACTATATAACAATTCAATTGGTGCAAAAAGTGACGGTAAATACGCAGGAACGAATCCGAAAAGTATCGGTAACGGTGTGAAAATGAGTGGTACGGTTACGGATTATAGTGATGGTACAATTACGTTAACAGGTGGTAAAACACAAGCAGCAATGGAAGGTAATGGTTTCTTCGTTGTAGGTGATTCAAAAGGCGGAAATATGGAATTTACTCGTAAAGGTACGTTTGGGATATCTTCAGATTACTATATTACGAATACTGAAGGTCAATACGTATTTGCATACCCTGCAAATGAAGCAACTGGTGAAGTTGATTTATCTGGAATCCCAGGACCATTGCAAATTCCAATGGGAACAGCAATTGGTGGTATTCGAACATCGAAAGGGACAATTAAAGGGAATATTCCAACTGGTGAAAAACAAATTACACAAGATTTACCTGTATATGATAATGCGGGGAATACATGGACAATGCGTGTAGAGTTTAAACAAACGAGCGAACATAATTATACATATAAAGTACAGATGCGTAATGACTCGAAAAAAGAAACAGAGTTTAAGGATGTTCAAGGTGCAGGTGGTAATATGACATTTGATGCTGTTGGAAATCCTAATCCGAAAGAGCAAAGAGCCAATATTCCATTTGATGGCGGCTCTATAAATTTAGACTTAAGTCATTTAACAAACCATCCAACAGATAAAACATTATCAGTAACAGACGTAGATGGTAGAGCAGCAGCGACGGTTAAAGATTGCTTCATTGCTGACGGTGGATATGTAATGGTAAAATATTCTGATGGAAGTATGAAATCTGCTGGCCAATTAGCTGTTGCGATGTTCCCGAACGAAGGCGGTCTAATGAAAACAGGTAATGGTAACTATACAGCGACGAATACAACAGGTATTTTAGCACTTGGAGCATCTGGTCAAAACGGTGCAGGTAAAGTACGTGGTGGCGCACAAGAAGGGGCCAATGTAGATTTATCTGTTGAGTTCGTTGACTTAATGCTGTATCAACGTGGATTCCAAGGAAATGCGAAAGTAATTAAAGTATCAGATGAAGTATTAAATGAAGTTGTAAACTTAATTCGATAATATATTATAAAGAAAACTTGTAATGTAGTAGAAAGGGTTTTTTATTCGTATGACAAGACAAGAGCGAGTTTTACAATTGCCTTTTTTCGAAAATAAACGTGAACTTGCCGAGCAAGTGCTAAAAATGGAACGAGAAGAGCATGTATATTTACCGGATCAATTTGAAATTAAGCAAGTGCCTCAGTATTCATTTGGTGAAAAGGAAGCCATCATTGGCCGTATTCATGAGTTTTATTTCGTAAGTGTTGGTAGTGATGGAGTTTGGAAGTATCAACTGTTTAAGGACGAGATGAAGTGCCGTGAGTTTTTTGTTACGTTATCAGGGATAACGGATCAGCAAATTGCGTTTTGGTTCAATAATATCGAGTTGTTGAAAAACTCTTAAAAGCACTTAAAAGCTCTTTTTTAGGGTTGGATAGTGGATCCAGCAATGTTTTGGAGCGGTTAGTACCTAATAGAGTCTCGACAGGTGTGTAAGGACAGGGATATGGAGAGTTACTAATGTAGTTTAAGCTGTGGTAAGCGAAGTGTAGTTATAGTATGGGTGATATCTTTGGTCCTGAGGGGCTTGGAGATGTAAAAATAGAGCTATGGAAGGGTACTGGTATGGTTGGGGATGAGATAATCGTTTCGTAGCAGGAGAGTGCCTTTTGGATAGTTTGTGCTGATACATTTTTATAAAAGGAGAGGTGAGGAGGATGGCGCAGAATAAGTATCGCGTGACATTCATTTCGCCGAGTGAGGTTGAGCAGCGGACTGTAATGGCGGCGAGTAGTTTGCCAGATCTAATTCGTAAAGTAGAGAGTATTATCGCAGATCCGAACGGTTATTTTGTGAATGATAAAAAAAATAATTGCTATTTTAAAGTGATTAAAGAAAATGTTACGTTTATTCAATACGAGCTACTATTTTCGGATAAGGAAATTCATATTGAAAAATTAAAACATATAGCGCCGGCTATATTAAAACAATTATTTAAAAAAATAAACGATCCAGAACTATATGCACTCGCGTTACTTGATGTTGATATAGCGACGAAACAATATGTACTCGAAGAAATGAATCAAGAGTTAAGAATGAGAGTAGAAACGGAACTTTCAAAAAAATGGGAAGCAATGCCGACAGAAATTGTAGGGGCACAAGAAGTGTTATTAGAGGCACTTGCTTCATTTATACAAGATTAAGCGTAAATAAATTGTTCGACTATCTATATTTTTCATATAGGTAGTTGACTTTTTCTCTTTTATAAAGCTTAATAATTAAATATACGGAATTAATGGAAGGGGAGCGACACCTTTATGTCACAAGCACAAAGTATTTTATTAGAAAGTGGAACAAATGAATTAGAGATTGTCACATATACTGTTGGTGAAAACCTATTTAGTATCAATGTAATGAAAGTACGTGAAATAATTAATCCATTCCCTGTTACAACTGTGCCAGAATCTCATCATGCAGTTGAAGGTGTTGTTCAAGTACGTGGTGAAATTTTACCTGTTATTAACTTAGCAACGGCTCTTAATTTAAAATCAACAAAGCCACTTGATCAAACGAAATTCATCATTTCAGAATTAAACCAAATGAAAGTTATTTTCCGCGTTGACGAAGTACATCGTATTCAACGTATTTCATGGGAACAAATTGATGAACCAGCTTCCTTATCAATGGGACTAGAAGAAACAACATCTGGTATTGTAAAACTAGATGGGAAAATCATTTTACTATTAGATTATGAAAAAATTGTATGTGAAATTAGCGGTACTGGTTATGACAATAAATCACTTTCAGGATTAGAACAAAAAACAGATCGTGCTGAAAAAGTTATTTATATTGCAGAAGATTCAGCAATGCTGCGCCAAATACTAGAAGAAACATTATCATCAGCTGGATATACGAAAATGAACTTCTTCAGCAATGGCGCGGAAGCGTTAGCACAAATTGAAAAATTAGCGAAAGAGCAAGGGGAAAAAATGTTTGAACACATTCACTTGCTAATTACTGATATTGAAATGCCAAAAATGGATGGACATCATTTAACGAAAGTGGTTAAGGATGGTGAAATAATGAATCGTTTACCGGTCATTATTTTCTCTTCATTAATTACAAATGAATTATTCCATAAAGGTGAAGCTGTAGGAGCAAATGCTCAAGTAAGTAAGCCAGATATTCAAGAGTTAATTGGCTTAGTTGATAAATTAGTGTTGTAAAAGAGTTTTAAAAAGCTTTTTTTTGCTGGAATAGAACCTCTAGCGAAGTTTGGAAGCGGTCAGTGCCTAATAGAGCTCTGTACGATGTAAGACCAAAGATATGGAGTGGTTTCAAGTAAGCAGGAGAAGAGAGCTTTCGACTGAGGGTTGGAAACTCTCTTCTATTAGTGGGGAAAAAGGAACTAGCCATGTATAGTAGTACTGGCTAGTTCCTTTTTAGTATTCTATATGCGGTACAGGTAGAAGGAGTATTTGTGGTTGTAAGAATCGTCTCTATTTCGAGATTTTCAATTGGTTTAATTAATAAGTAACGTTTTTTTGTTTAAAAATATAAGAGAACGTATTTTGGTTTATGTTAGTAATATTTCGTGGTAGCGCAAACTTTTTCGGTGAAAATATATTAAAAATACCATATAATATAATTATATGTAATTAATATGTATAATTGCATATTAATTAAAAAATACTCTTTCTTTTTTACACTTTTCATACGTTTTTGTATGTTAATTATTTGACAGACAATTTCGAAATGTTATAATATGGATATGTAAAAATTGCTATTTCTTAAAAGACATGGGAGTCAGATGAGAATTGTGAAAGGATGAGGGGGAGTGGCACAGATTATGT
This sequence comes from Bacillus sp. FSL M7-1020, assembly GCF_038050415.1. Lineage (NCBI taxonomy): Bacteria > Bacillati > Bacillota > Bacilli > Caryophanales > Bacillaceae > Bacillus > Bacillus sp. FSL M7-1020. The sequence continues at coordinate 1,415,238 of NZ_JBBOTW010000001.1, forward strand.
ATCACCACACAGCAATCAATGTATTAAAACTTTTACAAAACATGTCAAATAATAAAATGAATGATATGAAATTAGAAACGGAATTTAAAAAAATAGAGAAACAATTCCGAGTGGAGTATGAAGAGTTAGTCGATTTATATAATAGAATGGTTTTATTCCAAATAGATATAGAAAAACATGGCGGTATGCGAGCTTATGAAAAATCAACAATTACATGGCTGAAGTCTGAGCTAGAGTTACTGTATGAAGTGTATCAATTTTGTCAACGTCACGGTTTAAACATTTTAAATATTTCAAAATACGTTAGTAAAAATGAACTAAATCTTTTTCCGAAAACAGAAAGTCAATTGCAAAATACGTATTATAAATTGAAAAAACGTGAAATACCGTTTGAAAATATTGAAAAACAAAAACCGGGAAGAAAGCGAAAATATACACCTGTAAAAGAACAAATCGTTGAAATGAAAAAAGAAAATAAGCAAGAAGTAAGAAAAGAAGTTCAAAATACAGAGAATGAAAAAAGCCTTGTAACAGTTATATCTGGTATTGTTGATAATTTTGAAACAATTAGTCAATGTAGTGAAAGAAAAGAAGATGAACTCCATCAGTTTATGGAAGGCATTTATAAGCTTTCAAGTATGGCTGCTGGGCGTTCGGAAAATGAAAAGGATGTACGTGGTCTCGAAGGCGAATTACATGTATTACGAGCTGAAAATGAACGACTAAAGCGTGAAAAGGAAGAGCTTGTTCATGATATAAAAGAAATGACGCATCATTTAATTCATTTCATTACGAGTTCTGATATTGATCAAATTCGCACATTGCCTGTCTTCGTAAAAGAATGTAAACAAGATTTGCATAAATTAGGATTATATAACGCACAAGACGGGAAAATGAAAATTATGGTAGATCGCAGTGGACAAGTTATGACTGTAACACAGTAATAAAATTTGGGTACAAAATAAAAGGGAGATACATAGTTTATATGTATTTCCCTTTTGTTTTGTGTGAAATCGTTCCAAAAAAGGAAGATGAATGTTTACGATTGTAGTAATTTAGAAACCATTTGCGGAATTTGATTAGCCTGTGAAACCATACTGAGCGCAACTTTAGTTAATAATTTAAACTTTAAAAAATCGCTCATTTCCTGCGCCATATCCGCGTCTTCAATTCGAGAAGAAGCATCTGTTAGGGCCATACTTTGACTATTTAAATTTTCAATATTAAAGTGTAAACGATTTATCATAGCCCCAAGATCAGCACGATGAAGTGATACATTTTGCAAGGCTTCTTCAATTTTACGAATTGCCGTTCTTGCTTCTTGTTCTGTTGAAATCTTGATGTCATGTTGTGTAGGGGAAGGGGGAATATGTTTCGTTAGATTTACTGTATGACCGATATCGTCTAATGTAACAGGACGGTTTTGGTCGCCAAATACGGGCAAATTATTAAACTCAGTTGTCTCACCAATATAGCTAATTTGCTCTGTTAAAGATTGAAACTCTTTATTTAGTGAATCACGGTTTTTATTTGAATTTGTACCGTTCGCAGATTGAACAGCTAAATCACGCATACGCTGCAAAATATTCGTAACAGTTTGAAGGGCAGCTTCTGCTGTGCGAAGCATCGATAGCGCATTTTCATTATTACGAATTGCCACGCGCATACCACTTGCTCTCGCATGCATACGAGTCACAATCGCAACATTAGCGGGATTATCGGAAGCGTTATTCAACTTCTTATCAGTCGTCAAATGCTCCATCGCAACATTCATACGTTTCTCATTCTCATACAACGACTGCCTAGCATTCATACTTAAAACATTCGTACCAATACGCATAATAGACACTCCTTATAGATTGATATAGTTAGTGTTCTAAAGCTAATAAACGGCTATGGATAGATAAAAAGGCTTATGCTCATTTGCTGTTGTTCTTTTAACATAAGAGGGGATCAAAATAGGCACTGACCGCTTCTACATATCGCGGATGCTCCCGTCCATCTAAAAAAAGAAGCGTTTTACAAATAATTTATTTATATAGAAAAATAAACCTCTCCGCAAGCAGAGAGGTTTATTCAGGAAACTAGCTCAAATGGCTTATTGTAATAATTTAGAAACCATTTGTGGCGTTTGGTTTGCTTGAGAAAGCATGCTGATTCCAGCTTCGTTCAAGATTTTGAACTTAGTCATTTCAGACATTTCTTTCGCCATATCAGCGTCTTCGATTTGAGAAGCAGCTGAAGCCATAGCAGAAGATTGGCTCTTAAGGTTGTTTACATTAAAGTCAAGACGGTTTAATGTAGCACCTAGAGTTGCTCGGTTAGAAGCAACCATTGTTAACGCATCATCAATTTGTTTAACAGCAGTTAGTGCGTCTGCACTAGTTGCTGCGCCTGCTGCAGGTAAAGTGGCAGCAGCAGCAAATGCAGTTTCAATAAGTTTAGCAGCATCATCTTTTTTTGTAGTATCTGCCGTAGCATAAGCTGCAAATGCATTTTCAACTGCTGTAACCTGAGTTTTGTCTGTGATAAATCCTTTGACCTTATCGAATGCTTCTTTAGCATCTTGAACGTCTTTATCCCTAACTGTAGCATTTGCATTTGGAGTTTTAACTCGTGACATTGCTTCTTTAACAATATCTAAATCTTTTTGTTCTAGTTTATCAGAACCAATGTTTACGTCATTAAGACCTAGTTTATTCAGGGTAACAGCATTTAAGTTAATATCAATTTGTTTGCTGGCTTGATCAGAATCAAGTGTTTGAATTTTAATAACGTTATCGCCTTTTAGTAAATCTTTATCATTAAACTGTGTGTTTTCTGCGATATAAGTGATTTGCTCTTTTAATTGAGAAAACTCTTTGTTTAAAGCAATTTTATTCGCATCTGTGTTTGTTTCATTTGCAGATTGGTTAGCAATATCACGCATACGAAGTAAGATGTTAGATACTGAATTCATTGCTGAATCTGCAGTACGGATTAGTGCCATACCGTCTTGTGTATTATTAGCAGCAACACTTAATCCGCTTTCACGAGCACGCATACGAGTTGCGATTGCAAGACCTGCTGCATCGTCAGAAGCGTTGTTAATACGTTTACCACTTGATAAACGGTCCATAGCGTTACTCATTTTAGCTTGGTTTTGGCGCATGTACTCTTGCGTACGCATGCTGTTAATGTTTGTATTAATTCTCATGTTAAGAACCCCCATTTTTTTATATTGACTTTTCTGCAAATTGAAAAACGGTAATATGCGAAAAAATCAATTTCGAGATTTATTGTAATCCTTGATACAACGGGTGTCAACTAAAAATTCGAATTAATAAATATAAAAAAATAACAGTTTAACAATATATTCATTTTTTTATTACATAATTATTAAAAGGATTATTGCAAACTTTAAAAAAAAACTCTAATATTAGATTATCTTTGTTTACCGAAAAGGTGATATTATGGTAGTTGGAAATATAGTAAAAGAAGTGCTTGCCTATAAAAAAGGACAAATTCAGCAAAAGCTAAGTAGTCCACAAGCATTCGTTAGTAGTCGTTTTCAAGAGAAGTTGCAGAGTGAACCTGCGAAGGAGACGAAGGGTACTACGCAGCCGGCAAACATAGAAGATATGAGTCAGCCGGTACAATCTACGAAAATAGAAACGGTTGTTAATAAGCCGGAACAATCTATCAATAAAGTAGAGGAAGCGAGTAAGTCTGAAGAAAAAGCTGAAACGAAGAAAGTAGATGAAGTGCAAGTCGCGCAAAAAGAGTTTGAACGACGTTTTCCAGAAACGAAAAATGAGGCTGTTGATACGTGGGAATTAACGAAGAAGTATAATATTCAAAAAATACGTTCTTCCAATGAAGGTAAGTATGAGGATATTATTGATCGTGTAAGTCGTACATACGGAATTCCGAAAACGTTAATTCAAAAAATGATTGAAGTAGAGTCTAATTTTAATCCGAAAACGGTGTCACATGCAGGTGCGATGGGGCTTATGCAGCTTATGCCAGCGAATGTGAAGGAGATGGGTGTGAAGAATCCATTTTCACCAGCTGAAAGTATTGAAGGCGGCGTGAAAGAGTTAAGCGGTTATTTAAAGAAAAATAACGGTGACTTAGTATTGGCGCTTGCTTCTTATAATGCTGGTCCTGGTAATGTGAGAAAGTACGGAGGCGTACCACCATTTAAAGAAACGCAAGGATATATTAAAAAAATATTAAATATCGACGTTTCAAAATAAGAAATTTCATATATAGAGAGAACATGAAATTTTCGTGAACATGATATGGGAGTTGGCTAGATTTGAAATTACAAGATGATATTCCGTTAACAATTTATTTTGAAATCGGAAATACGAAAAAGAAAATTGAAGATCTGCTTCATATTACGAAAGGTACATTGTATCGTCTTGAAAATTCAACGAAAAATACGGTGCGTCTTATGCTTGAGAATGAAGAGATTGGAACCGGAAAGATTTTAACGAAAAACGGGAAGATGTATGTTGAAATCGTTGAATTGAAAAGGTAGGGAAGGGGATTGTCATGAGTGGCGAAAAATTAAGCCAAGAGCAAATTGATGCCCTGCTGAAGGCGGTAAATGAAGGCGAGGAAATGCCAGCTTTTGCACAAGAAGCAGGGAAGCAAGAGAAATTTCAAGAGTATGATTTTAATAGACCAGAGAAGTTCGGTGTTGAGCATTTACGTAGTTTGCAAGCAATTGCTTCTACGTTTGGAAAACAGACGTCACAGACGTTGTCAGCTCGTATGCGTATCCCGATTGAGCTAGAGCCTTCAACAGTTGAGCAAGTTCCATTTACGAGTGAGTATGTGGAGAAAATGCCGAAAGATTATTATTTATATTGCGTAATTGATCTCGGTTTACCAGAGCTTGGAGAAATTGTTATTGAGATTGATTTAGCATTTGTTATTTATATTCATGAATGCTGGCTTGGCGGAGATAGTAAGCGTAACTTTACGATGCGCAGACCGCTAACGGCGTTTGAGTTTTTAACGCTCGATAATATATTCTTGCTTCTTTGTAAAAATTTAGAGCAATCATTTGAAAGTGTTGTTGCGATTGAACCGAAGTTTGTAACGACGGAAACAGATCCGAATGCACTAAAGATTACGACAGCGAGCGATATAATTTCGTTACTTAACGTAAATATGAAAACAGATTTTTGGAATACGACGGTGCGTATCGGGATTCCGTTCTTATCTGTTGAAGAGATTATGGATAAGTTAACGTCTGAAAATATTGTCGAACATTCTTCAGATAAACGTAAAAAGTATACGTCTGAAGTGGAAGTGAAAGTAAATCAAGTGTACAAACCTGTTCACGTTGCGATTGGTGAGCAGAAAATGACAATGAGTGACATTGAACAAATTGAAGAAGGCGATATTATTCCGCTTCATACGAAAGTTTCGGATGAATTACTTGGCTATGTAGATGGAAAGCATAAATTTAATTGTTTTATCGGGAAAGATGGAACGCGTAAGGCGCTCCTATTTAAAAGTTTTGTAGAGTAGGAGGATCCATATGAAGCATGAAGTATCTCCTGTGTCATTAATGGGATTAGAAGAGTTTGCAGGGAAACGAAATGAAGCGAGTAAAGCACATATTGATACTGTTTCAGATATTTCGATCGAACTTGGCGTAAAGCTTGGGAAGTCATCTATTACGCTCGGTGATGTGAAGCAGTTAAAAGTTGGCGATGTTCTTGAAGTAGAAAAAAACTTAGGACATAAAGTAGATGTGTATTTAAGCAATATGAAGGTCGGCATCGGTGAAGCGATCGTAATGGACGAGAAGTTCGGCATTATTATTTCTGAAATTGAAGCTGATAAGAAGCAAGCTGCGCTTATGAAGGCGCAAAGTCAAGTGCAAGATAAAGAGTAGAGGAGGAGTCATATGTCGTATATGACGACCTTATTTCAAGTCGTTTTACTGTTTGGTGCACTCGGTTACGGTGCATTTTATATGACGAAAAAGACGCGCAAACAGCAGTTTTTTAAGCAAGGTGAAAATGGCCATATTCAAGTAAAAGACGGTGTATATTTAAATCATCAAACGAGCGCCTTTTTATTTGAAGTGGATGGCAAGCAAGTATTCACTGTTATTAGTAATAATGGTGTGCAGTCTGTGCAATTAACAGGAACAGGAAATCAGTTTCAACAAGCGCTAGAAGACGCGGTGAAGAGTGAAACGAAAAAAGTAGAGGATCCATCATGAGAATAAAGAAACAGTTATCATTATTAGCCGTTATTTTCGTATTTTCTATCGTTTTTTCAATTATTTTTGTAAATCCAGCGTATGCAGCCCCGAACGGTTTTATTAATTTCGAAAATGGAAAAGAGTTTACGAGTAATTCAAGTGTACAGTTATTTGCACTCGTTACCCTTCTATCATTATCTTCTTCTATCGTTCTTTTATTTACGCATTTTACTTATTTTATGATCGTTCTTGGAATAACTCGTCAAGGACTTGGGGTAATGAACTTACCACCAAACCAAGTGCTTGTTGGACTTGCTTTGTTTTTATCACTATTTACGATGCAACCGGTGTTAGGTCAGTTAAAGAGTGATGTGTGGGATCCGATGACGAAAGAAAAAATAACTGTAAGTCAAGCTGCGGAGACGACAGCTCCAATTATGAAAGATTATATGGCGAAGCATACGTATAAGCATGATTTAAAAATGATGCTGAAAGTACGCGGTGAAGAGTTGCCGAAAGATTTGAAAGACCTTTCATTATTTACGCTCGTACCATCCTTTACGTTAACGCAAATTCAAAAAGGATTATTAACGGGGATGTTCATTTATTTAGCGTTTGTATTTATAGATTTGATTATTAGTACACTTTTAATGTACCTCGGGATGATGATGGTACCGCCGATGATTTTAAGTTTACCGTTTAAAATACTCGTTTTCGTATATTTAGGTGGATATACAAAAATCGTCGATATAATGTTTAAAACGGTCGCCTGAAGCGTTTGATGCTATGTGATAGGAGTCATATAAATGAATACGTCACCAATTATAGATATTTTTCAAACCTTTTTTTATAAAGGGGTTATGATTTTAATGCCGGTTGCCGGTGTAAGTATGATTGTCGTTATTATCATCGCTGTCATTATGGCGATGATGCAAATTCAAGAGCAAACGTTGACGTTTTTACCGAAAATGGCGAGTATAGTGCTCGTTATTATCATTTTAGGTCCGTGGATGTTTCAAGAGTTAACGACACTTATTTTAGATTTATTTGATAAAATTCCATCGCTATTGCGTTCGTACTAAGATAGGTGAACTGAAATGAATATGGAATTATGGGCGGCGACGTTTTTTGCGTTTTGCCGTATTACTTCATTTTTATATTTTTTACCTTTCTTTTCAGGACGTTCGATTCCTGCAATGGCAAAGGTTACATTTGGACTTGGTCTTTCGATTACAGTGGCCGATCAAGTTGATGTCTCTCACATAAAGACAGTTTGGGACGTCGCAGCTTATGCAGCAACGCAAATTGTAATTGGATTATCCCTTGCAAAAATTGTAGAAATGCTGTGGAACATTCCGAAAATGGCCGGACATATTTTAGACTTTGATATCGGTTTATCACAGGCAAGTTTGTTTGATGTAAACGCAGGGTCGCAGTCTACTTTACTATCAACAATTTTCGATATATTTTTTCTCATTATTTTTATTTCACTTGGCGGCATTAACTATTTCGTTGCCACGATTTTAAAGTCGTTTCAATATACAGAGGCGATTTCAAAATTGTTGACGACTAGTTTTTTAGATAGTCTACTCGCAACGTTATTATTTGCGATTACATCAGCGGTCGAAATTGCTTTACCGCTTATGGGAAGCTTATTCATTATTAATTTCGTCCTAATTTTAATCGCAAAAAATGCACCGCAATTAAATATTTTTATGAATGCATTCGTCATTAAAATTACATGTGGTATTTTATTTATTGCAATGAGCGTACCAATGCTCGGTTATGTGTTTAAAAATATGACAGATGTATTACTGGAAGAGTATACGACACTATTTAACTTTTTCTTAACGAAGTAGGGGGACGCGTATGGCAAAGGATAATAAAACAGAAAAGGCCACCCCGCAGAAGCGTAAAAAATCGCGTGAAGAAGGGAATATCGCCCGGAGTAAAGATTTAAATAATTTATTTTCTATTCTCGTATTAGCAGTTGTCGTTTATTTTTTCGGAGATTGGCTAGGGTTTGAGATTGCCAATTCTGTAGCGGTGCTGTTTGATCAAATCGGAAAAAGTACAGATTCGACCGAGTATTTTTATTTAATGGGGATTTTGCTACTAAAAGTATCAGCTCCTATATTAATACTCGTATATGCTTTTCATTTATTCAATTATATGATTCAAGTCGGTTTCTTATTTTCTTCTAAAGTCATAAAGCCGAAAGCATCACGTATTAATCCGAAAAACTATTTTACGAGACTGTTTAGTCGTAAAAGTTTAGTAGATATTTTGAAATCACTGTTTTATATGGGATTAATCGGTTACGTTGCGTACGTTCTTTTTAAAAAGAATTTAGAGAAGATCGTGAGTATGATTGGATTTAACTGGACTGCGTCACTTACTGAAATTATTAGGCAAATTAAATTTATCTTTTTAGCTATTTTAATTATTTTAATCGTTCTTTCTATTATTGATTTCATTTATCAAAAGTGGGAGTACGAGCAAGATATTAAGATGAAAAAAGAAGAAGTAAAACAAGAGCATAAAGATAATGAAGGGGACCCACAAGTAAAGGGGAAACGAAAAAACTTTATGCATGCCATCTTGCAAGGGACTATTGCGAAAAAGATGGATGGTGCAACGTTTATTGTAAATAACCCGACGCATATTTCAGTCGTACTTCGTTACAATAAACAAGTTGATGCGGCGCCAATTGTCGTTGCAAAAGGGGAAGATGAGCTCGCATTATATATACGGACGCTTGCCCGTGAACAAGAAATACCGATGGTGGAAAACCGTCCGCTCGCTCGGTCTTTATATTATCAAGTCGAGGAAGATGAGACGATTCCAGAAGATTTATACGTAGCTGTAATTGAAGTTATGCGCTATTTAATTCAAACGAATGAACTTGAAGTATAATAGCGCGTTTGGAGGGGATCTCTTTGTTTAAGATGGATTCTGCAAGAACCTATTTTTCTATCTTTTTAGCAGCGTCATTCGTTGTGGCGCTCCTAATTCCACTTCCACCATTTGTACTTGATATCGTTATCGTTTTTCTACTAAGTATGTCAGTACTTATTTATATGCGAGCGACAAGTATTAACGAGTGGGATGAATTAAAGTCATTTCCGACGATGTTGTTATTAATCGGGATTTTCCGCGTATCGATTAACGTTTCGACGACGCGAGCGATTTTAACAGACGGAAATGCAGGTCATGTTATTGAAGAGTTCGGTCAGTTCGTAATTGGCGGAAACTTATTAATTGGTATCGTTATTTTTATCGTTTTAATCATTTTCCAGTTTATCGTTGCAAACGGTGCATCTCGTACAGCTGAAGTAGCAGCTCGTTTTACACTTGATTCTTTACCAGGGAAACAAATGTCTATCGATGCGGATTTAAACCAGCGTATTATTTCAGAAAAAGATGCACAAGCAAAACGAAAAAAATTAAATATGGAAACAGAGTTTTACGGGGCGATGGATGGTGCCGGGAAGTTCATTAAAGGGGACGTTATTTTCGGGATTGTCATTTTATTCGTAAATATCATCTTCGGTTTAATTGTCGGAATGATGCAGCAAGGAATGAGCTTTGCAGATGCGGCTCTTCATTATACACAGTTAACTGTCGGTGACGGAATCGTAAACCAAATCGGTTCGTTAATGCTTGCGATTTCAACAGGTATTATCGTAACGCGTGTATTTGATGGTTCACCGGATACGGTAACAGAAGGAATCTTTAAAGAGTTATTAGCGCATGAAGTTGTTGTATATGCGCTCGGTGGTTTGTTTATCGCAATGGGTATTTTTACTCCGCTACCATTCCTACCGTTTGCTCTCGTTGGTGGAACAATTATCTTCTTAGGAATTCGCAATAAAAAGCGAATAAAGAAAGAGAAAGAAGACGAGCTCCAAAAAGAATTAGAAATGATTCAAGGCGAGGATGAGCAATTACAACAAGTGGAAGATTCATTTGGAGTCTTTACAGATAAATATCCGATTATTGTAGAACTCGGTTTAGATTTAGCGGCACTTGTAAAGCAGAAAATTAATGGGGAAACAGCTCGTGATAAAGTTGTTCTTATGAGGAAATCGATTATTACTGACCTTGGTATTAACGTTCCTGGCATTAACTTTAAAGATAATACGAGTTTTAGACCACGTGGTCGTTACATTATTCGTATTAAAGGTGCGAAGGCGGCTGAAGGTGTTTTAAAATCAGGTTATTTATTAGCACTAAAAACACCGAACGTAATGGCTGATCTAGATGCAGAACCAGCGAAAGATCCAATCTTCGGTGAAGATGGATATTGGATCTTAGAGCATATGGTGCAAGATGCGCAAATGAAAGGCTATCAAGTGTTAGAGCCACTTAGTATATTAATTACACATTTAGATGTTGTCGTTAGACGTAATCTTCATGAGTTAATTCAGCGTCAACATGTGAAAGACTTAATTAACTCGCTTGAAAATGATAATGGCGTTTTATTAGAAGAGATTAAGAAGAAAGAAATCGATTTATCACTCGTTCAAAATGTTATTAAACAACTTCTAAAAGAAGGTATTTCAATCCGTGATTTACCAACGATTATTGAAGGTATTATTGACGGAAAAGAAGTGTATCAAAATCATGTTGATGGTGTAACGGCATTCGTCCGTGAATGTATTTCAAAAGTTATTTGTGAAAATGCGAAAAATCCGGACGGGAAAATTTATGCGGCGCTTTTCTCTGATTCAATAGAGCTAGATGCGGATGTTGTGAACAATTCCTATCAAGGTTACTTATTAAACTGGGATTTAGATTTAGAAACACGTGTCATTGAGCAAGTACAGCGCGTCTTTAAACAAGCCCGTTTAATGGGAAGAGAGCCAGTGTTATTAACGCGTAGAAAAGATTTCAGATTTGCGATTGTAAGACTGCTAGAACGTTATCAAGTGGAAGCACAAGTACTGTGTATTAGCGAATTAGCACCAGAAATTGTTGTAGATCAAATTGCCTATATTGAATAGTAGGGGGTGAAGTAATGGAAAGTACAGAAAAGAAAGAAGCGTTAATGCGAATAAAAGCAGCTTCGAAAAATGAATTGTATCGAAAGTTATTTGACCAATATGGTACAGATTATTATTACGTTGTCGATGAAAGTGTAAAACGAAATATCCCGTTTTTTTGGAAAAAGGATTATGAAATGTTAGTTGCTTTTCCAGAGGATAAACAGGAAGAAGTGAATGAAGGAACAGCACAATTTCATGAACAATTAATGGATGTTGTGAATGATCCTTCAGAACAAATTGTGAAGGCGAATGGAATTCAATCAGTACTGCACAATTTAGAAAACGTAACGACTTCTATGTCATACGCGGCAATGCAAACAGGAAATAGTGAAGAATGGGCAAGAAAAAAAGAGAAACTATTAAAGCTGTTTGAAAAAGGAATCGTCGTGGTGAAACAGACGGAAGAAACGAAAGTAACGAAAAAGCAAAAAGTTGTGAAACAAGTCGTTCCGGCGAAGAAAAAAGAAGTAGTTGCAAAGAAAGAAAATCAAGAATCTGTACCGTTTATTATTCAAAAAGTAATTCGGATGCTAGAACAAAACGATGTAGAACAATATTTCATTCATGCATATGCTGAAAAGTTAAAAGTGAAGTTTGAAAATGCAACGATGATTACAGAAGAGGAAGTAATCGGGTATATATTAGAAGATATGAGATCTCACTTCAACACTGAAAATGTATTTGAAAAAGAAGTACAAACAATTGCATTAATCGGTCCAACTGGCGTTGGGAAAACGACGACGCTTGCGAAAATGGCATGGCAATTTCACGGTAAGAAAAAAACGGTTGGCTTTATTACGACGGATCACTCTCGCATTGGGACAGTACAGCAACTGCAAGATTACGTAAAGACAATTGGATCAGAAGTAATCGCTGTGCGTGATGAAGCGGCAATGACAAGAGCACTTACGTATTTTAAAGAAGAAGCACGCGTCGATTATATTTTAATTGATACAGCCGGAAAAAATTATCGTACGTCAGATACAGTAGAAGAAATGATTGAAACGATGGGACAAGTAGAACCAGATTATATTTGTTTAACGTTATCAGCTTCTATGAAAAGTAAAGATATGATTGAAATTATTACGAACTTTAAAGATATTCATATAGATGGTATCGTGTTTACGAAATTTGATGAAACAGCAAGTAGTGGCGAATTGTTGAAAATTCCAGCAGTTTCATCAGCTCCAATTGTATTAATGACAGACGGACAAGACGTAAAGCAACATATACATATCGCTACAGCTGAACATTTAGCGAAACAAATGTTACAAACATCGTAAGAAAAGAGGTGAAGAATAAGGCGGTTGCCTTATTCAAAGGAATATGAACGGTCTTTATATAGGTTCTATGGGAATGATGAATTACATGCAGCGTATTAATGTTCATTCGAATAACGTTGCAAATGCCCAAACGACAGGATTTAAAGCAGAAAATATGACTTCTAAAGTATTTGATGTACAAGACACATATCGCCGCGGAGATGGGGCTATGACAAATATCGGTTCGGTCGATTACGCTGTAGTACCAGCTGCGACGCATGTGAACTTAGTACAAGGAAATGTACAAATTACAAATAGTGCTACAGATTTCTTTTTAGATGACGGTGCGGCAGGCACATCATCATTTTTCGTTACATCTAAAAATGATGAAACGTTTTTAACGAGAGATGGAAGCTTCACATTAAATAGTGATCGTTATTTGCAAACATCGTCTGGTGCATATGTTATGGATGTAAATAATGAACGTATTCGTATTCCTGAAAATGTGAATTTCTTCGTATCTAATAATGGAGAAATTTATAGAGAAATTAACGAGGGAACTTTGCAAAAACCAGATATTAAGAGAATCGTAATTGCACAGTTGCAAACAAAAACAGTAGATGCAGAAACAAATGCTCGTCTCGTGCAGCGTGAAAACAAAAGCTTTACACTAGCAGAAGGAAATATTGCTAATTTACCGAATGGAACAGGAATAGTAAAAAATCATATGCTAGAAAATTCAAATGTAGATATGACGAAAGAGATGGCAGATCTTATGTCGAGTCAAAAAATGATTCAAGCATCTCAGCGTATTATGACTTCATTTGATAAAATTTATGAAAAAGAAGCGAATGAAATATTGAGATAAAGGAGACTTCCCGTTAAGGGGAGTCTTTTTTTGGTTGCTTTTATTACAGTTACAACATAAAATGATATTGATAATCATTATCATTTTATGTTGTTTAATAAGAATGGAAGTTGTGATGGTCGTATCAATTGTTTAACTAGGTGAATTAAAAACGAAGGGGAAGGTGTATTTATGTCTACTAAAAAGAAACTTTGCATTGGATTATGTTTAATTTCTAGAAAGAAAGAACAAGAGAGTATGTTTAATTCAGGGATAGATGAACAAGTAGAGTTGGCACTACAGGCAGAAGAGGCTAAGTTAGATTTTGTTTTTAAAGCAGATTATTTAGTGGCGCACCCGGATTTAATCGCTCGTAATAAGGGGAATGTAATGTTAGATCCGACATTATTATTTACTGCTATTGCGTATGCAACAGAAAAAATTGGAGTGGTTACGACTGCCTCCACATCGTTTTATCCACCATACATACTTGCGAGGCAATTACAATCTTTAAATTGGATTAGTAATGGCCGAGTAGGTTGGAATATTGTCACATCCATTGATGGTGCAGAAAACTTTGGTGAGACAGGGATGCCGCCATCTGAGGAACGATATGCGAAAGCTGCCGAATGTACAGAGTTAGTAAGGAAACTTTGGAGAAGCCATCCTTATGAAGTTTTGAAAGTAGATAACACTGAAGTCATTAGAGAGATGGTAAAGCCTATTGAGCACAGTGGTGAATACTTTGAGGTGAAAGGACCACTTAATATTCCGCAGCATATTTCAGGAGAAATGCCATTATTTCAAGCGGGTGCTTCAGAGGCTGGCCGGAATTTCGCTGCTTCTGTTGCGGATGCGATTTTCGCCGCGATGCCAGATATAGAATCAGGAATCGAACTTCGTCAAAATTTAAGAAGAAGAGCAGAAAAGCATGGCCGAAAGCAAGATGATGTACGGGTATTACCTGGATTGTATTTCTTTATCGGTGATACATATGAAGAAGCGCTAGAGATGCATAGGCAAGCTCATCAACATCTCACAATGGAGAAGAGATTGGCTTTACTTGAAATGGTACTCGGATTAGATGCTAGAGGAATTTTACTAGAAAGTAAGATAAAGGAAGATATGTTGCCAAGTAGAGAGCAAACTGTACGTAGTAAAACACATGCCGAATTATTACGGAATTTCATCATTAAAAATGAACCAACTGTTGAACAAATACTAGAACGACCAGAAGTTGTTTGTTCTGCTCATTGGGTTGCGATTGGTACACCACAAGATGTATTCCAGCAAATTATGGAAAGATTTGAAGCAGGAGCACTAGATGGATTTATTGCAATTCCAGGTGGGCCTCAGAAATCATTGGATCTATTCTTTAGTGAAGTTATTCCGTTATTTGTGAAGGCGGGTATATTTAGGGAAGAATATACAGGTTCAACTTTGCGTGAACATTTAGAGGGGACTTCATTAAATACTTTGCTGTTAAAATAAGTAGAATACTATGTAGAAAATGCCTTTCATAAGAAGGCTTTTTCTTTTTTGTTAAAATTTCAGAATTATCAATTGACTTTATAGGTCTTCTTTTTTTATATTAGTAGGTATAGTAATAACTACTAATATAAAATGAATGCATCGTTTTCAAATGAGAGCTATGTAGATTGTGAGGGGTTACCGATGGATGAAATAATAAAAGAGTTACAAAAGCTAGGTTTTTCCCAATATGAATGCAAAGCGTACATTGGATTATTAAAACATTCCCCAGTAACAGGATACGAAGTGAGTAAACAAACAGGGGTACCTCGTTCGATGATTTATGAAGTACTTGGCAAGTTGATGGATAAAGGAGCGGTGCATATCGTTCCTTCTGAACCAGTGAAATATGTACCAGTGCCAGCTACGGAATTAATGGATCGAATGCGAAAAGACTTTGAAAAGTCCTTTGCATTTTTAGACCAGAAATTAAATTGTTTAGAACAAGAGCGGCAAATTGATGTAATTTCGCATATTCGCTCAAATGATCGTGTTTTGAAAGAAATATGCAATATAATTAATAGAGCAAAAGAAGAGCTATGGATTTCAGTATGGGAAGATCAAGTGCACGAGATTGAGCCGTTCATTCATCAAAAGGAAGAGGAAGGCGTACATATTTTTTCCATTTTATTTGGTGCTCCAGAAACAAAAATAGGAGCGACATTTCATCATAATTATATGACACCTCACGTCGTTGAAAAGAGAATGGGAGGTCATTTAACTGTTATCGCGCGTGATGGGGAAGAAGTATTAATTGCTAACTTTTCAAATGATAGCACTTCATGGGCGGTGACAACGTATGATCCAGCTTTAGTACTCGTCGCTACAGAGTATGTTCGGCACGATATTATGGTGGAAGAGATTACGAAGGAGTTTGGAGCTGATAAATTAGATACATTATGGCGTGAAAACATAGATTTAGTTCATGTCGTAACAGGCAAACGCACGATGGAAGAAATGGAGGGAGATAATGGTGAATAAAGCTCAAGCACATATGAAACTGCAGAGCGATGATTCATTTCAGCAAGGTGTAAAGGATTGTTTACCAACTGTATTTGGATATTTGAGCATTGGTATAGCAGCTGGTGTTATTGCGAAAACAGCAGGTTTTTCGGTCATAGAAATCGCCTTTATGTCCACGTTAATTTACGCAGGTTCTGCTCAGTTTATATTAGCGGGGATGTATGCAGCAGGTGCCCCAGCTTCAGCAATTATTTTTACCGTGTTCTTTGTTAATTTACGTCACTTATTAATGAGTGCGGCACTTGCGCCTTACTTCACGAAGATACCTCTTTTTAAAAATGTAATAATTGGTTCGCAAATTACAGATGAAACTTTCGGCGTTGCAGTGCAACAAGCAGCGCAAAAAGGATATTTAGGCGAGAAATGGATGATGGGCCTTAATGTAACAGCGTATTTAAATTGGATTCTTGCTACAGTTATCGGGGGGCTTTTTGGTGAGTGGATACCAGACCCTCATACGTACGGGATGGATTATGCATTACCAGCGATGTTTATCGGATTATTTGTACTTCAGCTAATAAGTAGTAAACCGAAACTAGCAATTCATCTCAGTGTAGCAATTGTAGCGATTATTATCGCATACGTTTTACACTTATTTATGCCAGATAGTATAGCAGTTATTATTGCAACATTACTAGCTGCGACGATTGGAGTGCTGATTGAAAAATGGAAATGAGATTAGATGTATTATTACTATTACTAGCGGCAGGAGCTGTCACACTCGTTCCGCGTATTTTGCCTCTTCTCGTATTTAGTAAAATACAAATTCCAGACTGGGGTTTAAAATGGTTAAATTACATACCAATTGCGATATTAGCAGCACTTTTAGCACAAGTATTATTTATGCATGAGACGATGCAGTGGGATTATCTTATCGCCGCAATTCCAACATTTCTTGTCGCAATCTATACTCGTAGTCTATTAGGAACCGTATTAACTGGAGTGATTGTGATTATTTTGTTACGTTTCTTTTTCTAGAAAGGATTCGGCTTATATAATAGCGAAAGGTGTAATAATAAGAAATATATAGGGGTGGTGTTATGATACTTTTAACGATAGGAGCAATATTGTTAACGTTGTTTATTTTCTTTATTATCGGCTTTATTACGTTTATGATGTTTGTTGATAAGGCGACACCTCAAATTTATTATACACCTTGTGAATCAGTGACAGTGAAGTCTAAAGGTAAAGATAGAAGGAAGAAAAGTTGATGTCGTGCTTTTCTTCCTTTTCTTTTACATTCCTGAAAGAACTAACAACAACACTCCGAATAGAAAACTAATAAAAGAAAGAAAACCGATACATATCGAGAACACACGATTATTTCTCCATTCGCGCCAGAAGACGATAAATCCTAAAATGCAAAGGAAAAACCAAATGGGTAAAAATATGAACTCACTCATTTTCTTGGGGAGTAACGAATAAAAAGTTGTTACATATAGTACCCAATTTGTCAAAAATAAAATACAAACGATAATGGATTGTGAATAGGGACGTTTTAAAAATTTCTCATTTTTAACTGTTATAAAAATGAGAGTTAGCGCTGATATAAAGGCAATGATTATGAAAATAAGTAAGAGTAATGTAAGGGGCATTAGAACCTCCTTTATAAGAGTGCATTCATAAGAAATGAATCTATTAAATTGTATACTTGTTTTGTAGAGTGTTCGTTATATTTTTCAGTGTATGGATTTAAAAATCCATGCTCACCTTGTAGTTGTTTTATTTCTAATAAAGGATTATCTTGTTGCTGTAATGTTTTCGTTAAGGAGGATACTGAAAAACTAATTTCTTTTTCAGGAAAAATCAGTAATGTAGCGCATGCAGGCTTCATGTGAACATAATCACGTATACGAGAGCCGTAACATCCAATAATAAAATCTAGTTTTGGATTGTTACTACATAGCCATGAGATGGTAGCTCCAACGCTAAAGCCGATAAGTCCAATATGTGCGTAACGATTGGAAAGGCTATGAATGAGTTCCTCAATTTGCTTTTTTCCACCATCAAATCCAATGTGGTTCATAAAATATTGGTATGCTTTTTCTTCATTATTATAATGAAATGCCTGTTGTAATTTTAGAAGATTCGGGCAGAATACATCTATTTGAGATGAAGTGAAGTGGTCAATTACATGATGCATATGATCATTTACACCATATATTTCATGTGAAACAACGAGAGCTAATTTTTTCTTCATCATTACAAAATTTCTCTTTGAAACTTGTATTCTTTCTCTACAAGGCAAACACGCAAGTGGAAGTTTTCATACCATTGCTCACGGCCTCTTTTTTTCGCTTCTTTATGTAAGGCGTTCTTTTTCCAATTTTCAATTGCTTCAAGTGATTCCCAATAAGAGATTGTAATGCCGAGGCCCGAATTATCTCGTGCACTTTCTACACCTAAAAATCCAGGTTGCTGTTTCGCAAGTTCCTCCATTGTTTCGGCAACGGTACTATAATCTGTTGTATCATTTGATAAATTAGAAGTGAATATAACTGCATAATAAGGTTTGTTTTTTTCTAAATCAGATTTCATTGTCTTTCCTCCTTAATGTATAGTACGAATAATTCATCCATAGTTTGTATTTTAGCAGGTCACAAAAAGAAAAGAAGTAGAAAATTCTAATTTTTTCATCCCATGTAAAATAGAAGATAGAAGAAATTTATAATAAATAATCTAAAGAAAGAAAAACGCCACTTCAAAAAATTGAAGTGGCGTTTCTTATATTTCCTCTAAGCTATTAACTGGAACAGTTAATTCGCGACCTGGATTTTTTACTTCATATATGCGGGCGGTTTCGTTGCTTTCGTCGACGTGTTGAATCATAACAGGCATGCCTTGAAAACTGACATTGGTATGTTCCGCTGACACAGAAAGCTCTTTTGCACGTTGAATATTCATTTATATTCCTCCCATCATTATTATCTTTGCTAAAAAAGAGGAATAATATACCATTTCGAGACATTCTTAAAGTTTTTGTATTATTTGTAATGTTTCTTTAATAAATGAAGTGAAGATGGAATCAGGATAGGACTGTACGATTTCATATGCTTCTGTTACTTCTTCAAGAGCTCTTTTTTTATCATTAAGTTTGACATAACAAAGAGCACGATATGCCCCAGCTGTTGTAAGCCGTGCGTGATCAAGTGGATGGTTTATATAATCTGGTATGATAGCACGTTGTAATGTTTTTAAAGCTTCTTCGTATTGTTTTAAACCATACAAAGCTTTTCCTTTTTCAAGATAATACGATCCATCATCTTGAAAAATTCGCTCATCTTTTAGTTTTTCTCGAAATTGTTCTACATGTTCTAATGCAATAGTATATTCATGAGTAATTGTGTTGTAGTAGTAAGCTTTTAAAAGATTAATAACCGCTGCAGATAAAGTATCTTCTGTAAAAATGGCAAATTGCTCTGATTTTTTTATGTAATGTAAATATTGTTCTTTATCAGCCGTTAGGACTTTTTGGTAAGATAAAATACGGTAAAATTCATCTGTTTTATAATACACTTGATGTTTTTTTGAAAATGCAAGTGCATCTAAAATGACACTTTCACATTGTTCGTAATTACCATATGCAAGAAAAATAATCGCCTCATATAAATATAACTCGATATGTATAATGAGATCCATTTCTAAATGTTTCTCTTCATAGTCATTTCGGATGCTAGCAATGAGTTGTAAACATTCAGCATACTTTTTACGTGTGAATATCGTAAAGGATAATTTTAATTTTGTTTCCGTACTTTCCCGGTATAACGTATATTTTTCAAAAATAGAAGTAGCCTTTTCCACGTAATGTTCAATATTGTAATCTTTCATTTTAGCCGCAGCTGTTACAAATTGTTTATATAAACGAGCGGTATTCAAAGTAGGAGGTAGCTCTTTTTGAACGATAGGTAGTAAGATCTCATATACTTCATCGTACTTATTTGCTTTTATTAGTTGTTCCATTTGTTGAATGAGTTCTATCGTTTCCACATCATCATCTTCTAGTAAAAAACTCGTTTCGCATCCAAGTTTTTCAGCAATATATTGTAATGTTTTCATGGAAGGTGTAGCTTTTCCGTTTTCAATTTGGCTTAGCATACTTTTTGTCAGTTCTGAACCTGCTAAATCAGTTTGAGTAAGCTTTTTTTCTTTTCGTAACGTTTTAATTTTTGCACCGAGAGTAGCCATTATATGCTCCTTTATAATTTAAAAGTTAAACACAATTAAACTTTTTATTGTAAAAATTGGAAAGTTGATTATATAATAAGTTTAACACAATTTAACTTTTAAGGGGAGAGTGTCATAATGGGGGATGTAAGTATAGGTCAACATGATTGGAAAATGAAGATTGCAACGAGAAATATTATTTTAATGATGATTGGAAAAATGACGTCCTTGTTAGGGGCGGGTATTTATACGTTTGCAATGGGGTTATACGTATTAAAGACAACTGGTTCAGGAATGGGGTTTGCAACTACTCTTATTTGCGGATCAATACCAAGAATGATCTGTGGCCCAATTGCAGGTGCTGTAGCTGACCGCGTCAATCGAAAATGGCTTGTCATTGGCACAGATTTATTAAGTAGTTTAACGATGCTTATTATGTTTATTCTTGCAACTACTTTTGGGCCATCACTACTGTTTATTTATGTATCAGCGGCATTATTATCAATTTGTGCAAGTTTTTATTCTGTAGCATTAACTTCGTCTATTCCTAATTTAGTAGATGAGGAGCGTATTCAAAAAGCGAGTGCTTTGAACCAGACTGCAGCATCATTATCGAATATTTTAGCACCAATTATTGGCGGAGTTGTATTTGGTTTCTTTTCAATTAAATCGTTCTTTCTGTTAAATAGTATTACATTCTTTTTAGCGGTAATTGTACAATTATTTATCGTATTTGATTTATATAAAAAAGAAATGGTTGAAAGTAAAGAGCATTTCTTGATGAGTATAAAAGAAGGTTTTTCATATATAAAAAGACAGCATGAAATATATGGTTTAATGAAAATAGGGCTATGGGTAAACTTTTTTGCAAGTGCACTGTTCGTTTCACTACCATTTATTATTATTCAAAACCTGCATTTATCCTCGAAGCAACTCGGTGTTGTAGAGGGAATGTTAGCAGTCGGGATGCTAATTGGTGCGATTGCATTATCAGTACGTAAAGAAGTGAATAATCCGTTTCGCTCTGTTTATATTGGGCTGTTTTTATTTGCGGGTTTAAGTTTATGTACAGTCTTCCCATTGTTAGTTACCATTCCGAAAGTAGTAAGTTTTATGTACTATATTGCTTTTATGATTTTAACGGGTATATCAATGATGGCTGTAAATATCCCGATGCAAGTACATTTGCAAAAGACGACAGATCCAAGTTATTTAGGCCGCGTTTTCGGTTTGCTTGAAACAATTGCTACTGCCATTGCACCGCTTGGTATGATTGTATATGGATTATTATTAGATATGTTACCGACTAGCATTGTTATGATGACAATAGGCGGAGGATTATTGTTAGTTGTTTTAGTTGGAGTGAAGAAGCATGTAGCAAAAAAGCAAGTGGATGTGTCAGCCTAAAAGAAAATTTGACTTAATGATAAAAAATGACCAAATTAGTATTTTAGTTTTTGAAACTCTTTTTCATGTATGTTACAGTAAAGTGAGCAGACAAAGAAAAGGAGAAAACATCATGAAAAAAATAAGTTTTGTTATGCTTTTTCTGTTAGTTGTAATGGCTGGATGTAGCAATTATGACACGTATATTGAAACAGGTATGCAATCATTGAAAGATGAAAAATATAGTGATGCAACAATGTGGTTCGAAAAAGCAGAAAAAGAGAAATCAGGAAATGAAGCGAAATCATATAAAGAAATTGCCGAGATAATGGATCACGGAGCAACAGCATTAAAAGACGGTAAGTATTTAGAAGCGAAAGATATTGCAAATGAAGTGTTACAAAAGAAAAAAGATGATGAACTTGAAAAATCTGTAAAATCAAATGCAGAGAATATGCTTCAAAAAGCAAAAGATGTGGAAGAGAAAGTAAATGAAAGAGTGGCAAAGCGGAGAAAAGTAGAAGAAGAAGGAATCGATAAACTTATTAAAGCTGTCGATAGTATAGATGAAGTGAAAAAAAAAGAGAAAAAAGTTTCAGAAGCATTAGATAAGGCTGAGGAGGCACAAGCAAAAATTGAGGCGAAGAAAAATAAATAGAGTTTTAGTTTAAGAGGCTGTCGTGTATAACGACAGCCTTTTAATTTTTGGCTGCGAAAGAAATGATGCTATGTAGTAAAAAAGAAATGATTTTAGAATTCCATCTGTCCTCATGATGAATCGTATAAATGTTACGCTGAAATTCAAATCTTGGAATTGGTATATAGCATAGCTCATTTCGCTGTATTTCTTGTTCAATAGCAAGTTTAGAAATAAAAGCGACGCCATTCCCGTATTTTAAAATTTGTTTCATCGTTTCTAATGAATCTAGTTCAATTTCAGATTGGAATGTGATGTTATGTGCTAGTGTCCATTGTGTAAGTAAATCTCTCGTTGTAGATGGATTACGATGCAATAATATACGTTCTTTTTCGATATCTTGTAATGATACATTTGTCTTTTTAGCAAAATGATGTTCTTTGGAAAAAGCGAGAACAAGTGTATCAGGCATTACATTCGTTTGTTTTAAAAGTGGTTCATCAAATGGTGCAGCAGAAATTACTCCGAGATCAATTTCATGATTTTGTAGCATGATTCGAATTTCAGGAGCTGGTTTTACCATGAGTGTTATTTTTATATTAGGAAATTCGCATTGAAATTGGTGAACAACTTCTGGTAAAAGATAAGTCGCTGGTACATAACTAGCACCGATTGTTATAGCACCTTTATGAAAATCTTTAAACTCTTGTGTGACCCGCCTAGCTTCTTTCATAAGTGCATCTATTTTACAAGCATAATGATGCAATGCCTCGCCAGCCTCTGTTAAGAAATACCTTCCGGAACGTAATTCAAATAAAGACACACCGAGTTCCTCTTCTAAGCTTTTTATATGAAATGTAATAGTAGGTTGTTTCACGCCAAGTTTTTCTGCAACAATCGTAAGCTTTTTGTATTTCTTAATAAGTACTACAATTTCTAATTTTAAGAGATTCATTATGAATTGCCCGCCTTTTTTATTTTAACTATAGAAAAAATCTATAGAAATAAATAGTTTATTAGAAGTTTTTTAATTTAATCTTTACAGTACATTAACATTCAGTATAAATCCTCCATATAGAATGAAAGCAGGTTAAGAATGAGGGGAGAGAGGTGAAACAATGGATATTAAAATTCACGGATTAGAAAAGACATTTGGACAAACACAGGCGTTAAAACCACTGCAAATTGTCATGAAACAAGGGGAATTTACCACACTTTTAGGACCTTCTGGATGCGGAAAAACGACTTTACTTAGAATGATTGCAGGGCTTGAAGAGCCGGATAAAGGTGAAATATATTTTGGAGATAAGTGTATGTATTCTGGTGCGAAAAAAATAAAAACATCTCCTCATGAACGGAATATCGGTATGGTATTTCAAGATTTTGCTTTATGGCCGCATATGACTGTGTTTGAAAATGTTGCATTTGGATTAAGGGCTACAAAGCAAACGAATCATTTACGAGAAAAGGTAGAAGATGCGATAAAACGAGTTCGCCTGCAAGGTATGGAGAAAAGATATCCACACGAACTTTCTGGTGGACAGCAGCAACGTGTTGCATTTGCTAGAGCAATTGTAACAAAACCTCATTTTATTTTGTTTGATGAACCGCTTAGTGCACTCGATGCAATTTTGCGTGAAGAAATGCGCTTAGAGCTTATGGATATCGTTCATTCTATTGGCTTAACGGCATTGTATGTAACGCATGATCAAACGGAAGCTATGTCAATGTCAGATCAAATTATTGTCATGAAACAAGGAGAAGTATTACAAAAAGGAACGCCAGAAGATATTTATGTGAAGCCGTCTCATGAATTTGTTGCAAAGTTTGTTGGTAAGGCAAATTGGCTTGTAGAGAATAAACAAATGGTTCGTCCAGAGCACGTGAACTGGGCAAAAAATGAAGTGTGCGATACGTATACAGGTGAAATTCAGCACGTTACATATGTAGGAGAACGTTATGAAGTGAAAGTAAACATGGGGACACTCGGTGTATGGACAGCTTATCACAATAGTAAGCTAAGCGTCGGTAAACCGGTATCGTTATATGTACCCAAAAAATGTATTCATCATATAGGGGGAGAGTCGTATGAAGAAATTCAGTTCGCTTAAGTCTTTATTTGTATGTACTTTACTATTTTCAGCTGTAGTAACAGGTTGTAGTTCAAAGACAGGTAGTGCAGATGCAAAAAATAAAAATTCTAATGAAAAGAAAATTGTTGTATATAGTGCAGGACCGAAAGGATTAGCAGAAAAAATTCAAAAGGACTTTGAAAAGAAAACCGGTATAAAAGTGGAAATGTTTCAAGGAACAACAGGTAAGATTTTAGCGAGAATGGAAGCTGAAAAGAAAAATCCAGTCGTTGACGTTGTCGTACTCGCTTCTTTACCAGCGATGGAAGGACTAAAGAAAGATGGTCAAACGTTACCTTATAAAGAAGCGAAACAAGCTGATAAGCTACGTTCTGAATGGTCAGATGATAAAGGACATTATTTCGGATATAGTGCTTCCGCATTAGGAATTGTGTACAACACAAAAAATGTGAAAACAGCACCTGAAGATTGGAGCGATATAACGAAAGGAGAATGGAAAGGAAAAGTGAATCTTCCAGATCCAGCACTTTCAGGTTCAGCTTTAGACTTTGTAACAGGATATGTGAAAAAGAATGGACAAGATGGATGGAAATTATTTGAACAACTTAAGAAAAATGAAGGTACAGTAGCGGGGGCAAACCAAGAAGCGTTAGACCCAGTTGTAACAGGTGCGAAAGATATGGTAATTGCGGGTGTTGATTATATGACGTACAGTGCAAAAGCTAAGGGTGAACCGGTTGATATCGTATATCCAAAAAGCGGAACAGTTATTAGTCCACGTGCAGCAGGCATTATGAAGGGTAGTAAAAATGTAGAAGGTGCAAAAGAGTTTATTGATTATTTATTATCAGATGATGTACAAAAACAAGTTTCTAAAGCGTATTTATTGCCAGGTAGAAAAGATATAAAAGCTGAAAATAGACCGAATGTAGAAGAGATTCCAGTATTACATATTGACTGGAAAACAGTTGAGAAAGAACAAGATGCAATAGGAAAACAATTTAAGAAAGTATTTCAATAAGATGGTGATTACATGGTAAATCGATTCGTGTCAGTAAGACAAGTTGGAATGACAGTAGCGTTGTTACTTGTGGCGATGTTAATCGTCATTCCGCTTTTTCTCATTTTATTTTCTAGTGTATATGAAAATAGCAGTTGGAATTTTTTAAAGCCTTTTGAAGTCATGCAGAGTGGCGGATTAGCTGGGATTTTTCTGAATTCGATGCTGCTAGGTGTACTCGTTGTAATAGGAGCTACAATATTTGCATTTCCATTGGCGTTCATTATGAGTAAAACAGATGTAGGAAAGTATAGTAAGTTAGATATTGTTTTTATGATTCCATTTATGACCCCGCCTTATATCGGATCGATGGGATGGATTTTGTTCATGCAACCTAAGGGCTATTTTGAACAATTTTTTCCGATGCTAAAGACGATTTCATCATCGTTTTTTAGTTTAGGAGGTATGGTCTTAATTATGAGTCTGCATTTATTCCCATTCCTTTATTTCATGTTGAAAAACACGTTACTTCAGATTGGGAGTAGTAAAGAAGAAGCGGCAGCAGTTCATGGTGGGAGCTTTTTCTATCGTTTACGAAAAATAATATTGCCGTTATTAGTATCAAGCTATGTCATGGGTGCTTTACTCATTTTCGTAAAGACGATTGCTGAATTTGGAACACCAGCTACATTTGGGCGTAGAATAGGATTCCACGTGTTAACATCAGAAATCCATAAATTTATTTCGAGTTGGCCGATTGATTTTAGTAGTGCAACAGCATTATCTTCTTTATTACTTAGTGCATGTATGCTCATTTGGTATATGCAAAATGTATTGAATCGAAAGTATTCATATGCAATGGTTAGTGGAAAAGGTGTGAAATCTAAAAGGTATACTTTGTCTATATTTGCGCGCGTTGTAGCATGGGTTTATGTGATTAGTTTGCTAATCGTATCAATTGGTATCCCATACTTTTCTATACTAATTGCTTCATTGTCGAAATTAAGAGGCGGTGGATTACATGTAAATAACTTTACAATAAGTCATTATGAAGCATTGTTTACAATGGGTTCTCCAGGATTAGAAGCTTTATGGAACAGTTTTCTTTTTTCGCTCGTAACAGCGGTTGTTGCTGTAATGATTGGAGTCTTTTTAGCACTTATGATTCGAAAGGGGAAGAAGTCTTCTGAAAAATGGCTTGATATGTGCGGTATGTTACCGAATATGGTACCAGGAATAGTGATGGTTGTAGGTCTTATTTTATTTTGGAATTCACCATATATGCCTATGTCCATTTACAATACACCTGTTATGGTTATCGTAACGTATGTTGTTCTTTTTTTACCTTATACAGTGCAGTATGTAAAATCATCGCTCGGACAAATTGATGACTCTCTTGTGCAGGCAGGAAGTATTTTTTCCGGGAATTATATTTATATTTTTAGGAAAATAATATTGCCTCTTATTATTCCTGGCATTCTCGCTGGATGGGCGATGACATTTACGATTTCAATACGAGAGTTAGTAGCATCGCTTCTCGTATTACCTCCATCAGTAGAAACGTCAGCAACGTTTATTTTTGCTCAATTTGAACAGGGGGAAGTATCTATAGGAATGGCGATGGCAGTTGTTTCTGTTGGACTTACAACACTATGCTTATTACTTCTGCAACATATGGAGCAAAAAAGAAAAGGGGTCGCATGATGAGGGTAGAAGTATGGGGAGGAGCAGGAGAGTACGGTCGTTCCTGCTATTTTGTAAAAAATAAAGAGACAAAAATCGTATTTGATTGTGGTATTAATCGATCGTATGAAGATAGTTATCCAAAAATAGAAAGAGAAGTCGTTCCATTTTTAGAGGCGGTATTTTTATCGCATATTCATGAAGATCATACGATGGGTTTACCTTTATTAGCGAAGTATGGATATAAGAAAAAAATTTGGACAACTCGTTATACAAAGGAACAACTTTCAGCTTATTTTGAAAAATGGAGAAACTACAATCTTTCGCAAGGGTGGAATGTACCTTATAACGATCAAAATATAAAAGATTTAAATTATGTATGTATTGATGAGATTAGTAATCCAAATGAATGGATACAGATTACTCCTACATTGCGGTTTCAATGGGGGTATAGTGGGCATGTATTAGGAGCGGTTTGGTTTTTAGTGGATATGTGTAATACATACGTATTTTATTCTGGTGATTATTCCGCAGAATCTAATATACTACGAGCTAATTTACCTGAGAAGTTGCGAAGCAATATAAAAATTGCAATTGTAGATGCCGCTTACCATACTGATGATGTTTCGCAAAATGAAAGATTAGATGATCTATGTGCAGAAATTGAACGAGTTATGAAAAATAAAGGAATAGCATTACTACCGCTGCCGCAACTTGGTAGGGCGCAAGATATAGTATTGTATTTATATGAACGATATAAAGAATTTCCGCTTATAGTAGATAAAGAAATTTTGGCTGGATTTGAAGAGATGTTCCTATATAAAGATTGGATAAGAAATAATGAAGAACTTCAATGGGTTATGGAGAGTTTAAAAAGAAACATAATCGTTATGGATCATGACATTAGTATACAAAATAGTTACGGAATAGTTGTAATGAGTGATGCGAATATGCAAACGAAACGCGCACAGTTATACTATGAACAACTTCGGCATGAAGAACGGAATTCCATTATTTTTACAGGACATATTGCGAAAGAGAGTTTTGCAGAAAAAGTTATGAAAGAGCATGTAAGGAATACATGTAGGGTGAATCGAGTTCCGTATAAAGTTCATCAAAGTATGGGTGATGTTAAGGCCATGTTAAATATATTATTACCGGAACATACTTTGTTAGTGCACGCTCATAAAGAGGATACGGATCGATTACAACAAAAGCTAAGTACAGCAGGATATGAAAATATATATTCACTTGCAATGGAACGTATAGAAGTCATTTAAAATGTAAAGGGGATAGGTATATGAAAAAAGTATTTGTATTCGTAAGCATTTTCTTTTGTTGTTTCCTTTATAACGTGATGGAAGGGTTTGCTGCTAGTCCAATGAAACCTGGTTTTGAAGTGAAGTTATTATTAAAGCCAGAACAAGTATTAGGTTATAACAAAGAGATGAAGCAAGAGGTACTAGAACATTTCCAAGCTGGTACAAATGATGAAAGAATACAAGTGCAATTTTTAGATACGGCGAATAAAAGTTTAAGTAACGAAGGTTGGTTTGCGAGAATTCGAAAGAAAGAATTTAGTAAAGATTTTGAGCTAACATATAAAAAAAGATATCCTATTCAAAATGGTGTAATTCAAGATGCACTAGAAGTAGCTAAAAAAGAAGGATTTGATAGTAAAACTGATAGTTATGAGGCGGAAATAGATTGGGGATTTGGGAAGAAAACGTTAAGTATTTCAAATAAGAAAAGTTACAGTGCGAAAGGATATGGGGTACTTGATTTACCAAATGAACAAGCTTCTCAAAATATGTTAATAGAAAAGTTACCAGGGAAAATGAACAAATGGTTGTATACGAATTGGGGAGAAGAAATGTTAAGGGATTCTCACATTTACGGTCCTGTATTAATGAAACGATATACAGGTGAATTTGAAAATATAAAAACGAATATTGAAATTTGGCCATTAAGTAATACTGGGAAGATAGAAGATGACTTCGTAATAGAAGTGTCGTTTAAAACAAATGAGGAAAGTATTGCGACAAAACAAAGAGAATTATTAATGGCGAGTATAGAGAAAAAAGGATGGTTGTTACCGAAAGATAGTTTGAAGACAGAGCTTATTTTTCAGTAAATGAGAAAAAAGGAATCCATATTTCGTGGATTCCTTTTTCTAATATATGAGTATTAAGCTAAGTCAGCTGACACGAACATATCACTATTTTGAAGATTTTTAGAGCGTAAACTATAAGCAACTACCTTCTTTTTATGTTGTTTTACAACATCAACATGCTCCTCGTGACTATAAATATAAAATGTAAAATCCTTTTTGCCACGTTTTGCATTGATAATTAAAGGAGTGCCTTCATTGTGAGGCGGTGCATAATAGCGATCTAA
This sequence comes from Bacillus sp. FSL M7-1020, assembly GCF_038050415.1. Lineage (NCBI taxonomy): Bacteria > Bacillati > Bacillota > Bacilli > Caryophanales > Bacillaceae > Bacillus > Bacillus sp. FSL M7-1020. The sequence goes on from NZ_JBBOTW010000001.1 coordinate 1,444,519, forward strand.
AAATAAACCTTCATTAAAATCATGAATGATTTGAGACTTTTTTTCGTCTTCTACGCTCTTCCCATTAATAGTAACAGTCACATTCTCTTCTTCAAGTTGTGGATGTGTTTCGTACTTGCTAATAATGGATTCAATAACAGAGTTAGGAAGGCTAGAAACGATAATTTTAAATGCCCCAAATACAACTAACAGTACAATAAACCAAGTCGTCATAGTATATCATCCCCTTTATTCTATTTAATAATATAACTCATATGGTAATAGTACATATGGTGAAGTTTTGTATAATTTGTGAAAAATATGCCATTTTTACGAACGAAATATTAGAAAAATCAATTTTGTTACAAAAAGTTGAAATCGAAGTATTTTAAAAGAAAAAGGTTTATAATAAAAATATAACTAATAACCACATTACTAATTATAAGGAAGTGTAACTATGAGTACTGTAGCAATCGTGTATGGTATTATTCTTTCTACAATTATTGTTTTATTTTTCGTTGGAGTTTCACGTTATATTCATAAATGGAAAGAAGGCGTTGCGAAATTAAATCACATTGAAGAAGAACTTAGTGATTTAATGTTACATCATGGTAAGTAAAAGAGTTATTATTTAACTAAACAATGTGAAGGCTATCACAAAACATGTTTTCCTAATGAAAGCATGTTTTTTTATTATGTGCTGAATAGGCACATATCATCTATTTTTTCCATACGATACATCGTTAAGTACAAAATGTTAGGAGCGGAAAAGAGGGATGATATGAGTACGTCAGGTTATGTTCCAGATAATAAAAATTTAAAGAAAAGCTCAGGAACTCCAAACCTTTTCTTTGATTCAAGAAAAAATGTCTTTTTTAAAAGGGATGAGAAAAACGTTGCATATGAAGTTACTTCAACGCAGTTACCAGCAATGATTGGAGGAGCATTTGTTGATTTATTTATGACGAAGGGACATATGCGAGAACCGCATTGGCATCCGAATGCATGGGAATTAGATGTTGTTGTATCAGGAGAAGCAGTTACATCCATTTTAAATCCTGAAACGAATCAATTGCAAAATTATCATGTAAAAGCGGGGCAAACAGTCTTTATTCCAATGGGATGGTGGCATTGGATCACAGCCATAACAGAGGAAGTACAATTACATTTGTTCTTCAATAACGATCAGTTTGAAACAGCAGAAGGATCAGACATACTTAGATTAACACCACCAGAAGTATTTCAAGCTGCATACGGTGTAAGTGCAGAGAAATTAGAGAAGGACCTTTCGCCAATTAAGGAGTCGGTTGTAATTGGTCCACCTAACTCCAAACGGCTAAAAGAAGTTAAAGAAAGTGACGAATCAAATATAGTCGTTACGTTAAATGGACAAATAACTTCATGTGAAATAGAGTAACTCTTTCTTTTTTAGGAAGAGTTATTCTGTTTTGTATAATTTTGTAATTAAATTTGTTATAATAATTATATAGAAGGGAATGTATCTGGCATTAACGGGCAGTAAAACTCCCACCTTAAAATTCGGCTGGAGCGAAGATGTTAGGTGAGAGTCGGGCTGCCCGTAAACGCCGATTGGTTCAACTAATAATCAGTGGGGGTATATTGTGAACATATTTAAGATTATAGGAATTGTTGCAGGAGTGATTCTAGTAGCTGTTATAGCTTTCTTTGTCATTATGAAGTACTATTTGTCAAAAGAAGATCCTGATTACGTATTAAAGTACATAAAAGAACATAAAGACGATGAAACATGTTCATTATTTATTAAAAGAAATGGAGAAGTATTAACTTCTATAAATGCAAATAAAAAATTACCATTGGCGAGTACGGCGAAAATCGTAATAGCAGTTGAATTTGCTAAGCAAGTATCAGAAGGGAAAATAAGTCGAGATGAACAAATTTCATTGCAGGAGCTAGAAAAATATTACGTTAAAAACACTGATGGTGGAGCGCATCCTAACTGGTTAGAAGATGCTAAAGCGAGAGAGTTAGTGAAAAATGGACAAATCGCTTTGGAAGAAGTCGCTAAAGGGATGATTCATTATAGTTCGAATGCAAATACAACATATTTGTTAGAAAAGCTTGGAATAGAAAGAGTAAATGAAAGTATAAAAGAGTTAGAGCTTACTAGTCATGACAAGTTCTCTTCGTATACTGCTTCACTATATATGAGAGGGTATGTAGAAAAAGAGCTTCATGAGCCAGAAAATCAATCTTTAGAAACGATACGTAACATGTCAAAGGATGAGTATAATAAACATGTGTTACAAATACATGAATGGATGAAAGATGAAGAAGAATGGAAAAAACGGGATATCCCATTAAAGGTAGATATGGAATTTCAGCGAATTTGGTCAGATCGATTAGTGGGTGCAAACGCTAAAGATTATATGAGTATAATGGGGAAAATAAATAGTAGAAATTATTTTCCAAAATCAATGCAAGATGAAATTGAGAATGTTTTTAACGGAACAGTTAAAAATAGTAAGTTTGAATATGCTGGACAAAAGGGTGGTTCTACCGCATTCGTATTGACAAAAAGTTTGTATACTACGGATAAAAACGGCAATAAGGTGGAAGTTGTAATTATGTTTAACGATATAGATGATCAAGTTACATATCAAAAACTTAGAAATAACATAGATTATTTTATTCAAGATTTTATAACAAGTAAGGAATTTAGAAATAAATTATAATGAAATAATTTTATTATGTAAACAAAAGAGTGCTTTTTAAAAAGCACTCTTTTCTATAAATGATACAGGATTTTCTAATTATGCCATTGAATATAGATTGAAAATAAGAAAGGAAGTTGAAGAATGACGACAATATATTTCGTTCGCCATGCCCACTCAACATATACAAAAGAAGAACGTGAACGGCCTTTATCTGAAAAGGGACACTGTGATGCAGAAAATGTAACACGCTTATTAAAAGATGGACATATTGATGTTGTGATCTCTAGCCCGTACAAAAGAGCAATTCAAACTGTACAAGGAATTGCGAATACATATAATGTATCGATACAAATAGAAGAAGATTTACGGGAAAGGTTATTAAGTTCAGAGCCAGTAGAAGATTTTAATGATGCCATTGAGAATGTGTGGGAAGATTGGACTTTTGCATATGAAGGCGGAGAATCAAATGATGTAGCACAAAAGCGTGCTATATTATGCATGCAAAATATATTGGGAAAATATAAAGGGAAGAATATTGTAATAGGTACTCATGGGAATATTATGGTGTTACTTATGAATTATTTTGATTCGAAATATGATTTTCAGTTTTGGAAAACAATTCAAATGCCTGACGTGTACAAATTAACTTTTGATAATAATCGTTTCATTTCTGCTGAAAGAATAGAGGAAGCAGGTCATCGGATAAATATTTTGTAAAAGTTTATCAAAAAAAGAGGAAAGAGAGAAGTTATTGTAGAAGTATGACTTTGTAACATAAAAAATATATGTTAAAGGAGGCTGTTTACATGTTTGAGAAAGAGAAAGAAGGGCTTATTGAAGTTCACAACGTATATGAAATTGCACCAGCAGATGGAACAATTATTGGTATGGCAACGGAAGAAGAAATGGAAATTGCTGCTGAGCTAGAGTTACAGTACTGTGCCCATTCTCGTTTGTTAGAAGCAAATATTCAGTTAGACGGTTCCTCCTATAAAGAGTTACTTCAGGAGTTCCAGGAGTATGAAAGAAAATCGATGAACTTTTGGCGAGCATTACATAAACGTTTAGCTGTGCCATGGGCATGGGTACTACGTATTGATGTTGCGAATGGTCCTATATATGTAAGCAATGGGTATTCGTATTATGAAGAAATTGATGATGAAGAAGATTATGAATAGATAAGTAAGGAAGCAGCTTTAGTTGCTTCCTTTTTTTGTGTGTAATGAGTGAATAGCTTCAATGATAATATCTGGTCGATCATTTTCTATTCCGTGACTAGCATGTTCAGCTAGAATATATTGACTGTTTATAGAGAGGTGAAATTGTTCACGAATTAGTTTTTGCCACGTCGATTCAAGTTGTGTTGCTTCCTCTTTTGGCATGCCGCCCTCAATCATTTGAGTAATAGAATAATGAGGATCTCTACCGATAACGATTAATGGTATTTCTAATATTATATCTAGCTCTTTTATTGAACGAGCACAGTTTTTCCACTCGGATAGTTCAGAAACCGTCGCTTTATATAATGAGGGTGATGTAGAGAATTCTATATAATGTTTTGGTTTGTTGACGAGCATAGGTTTTTGTTCATTATAAAGTGTGTCGACATCCATTTTGGAGTACGTATTATATTTTTGAAGCCACATATCATCAGAATCAGTTTGATCAGAAATCGGTAAATGAAGTTCGTCTAATCGGTGTAAGTTCATGGAAGTAGAATCAACTAAAAGAATTGCTTGTAGCCTATCTTCATGTAACATCGCAAAATGTTGTGCACATAATCCTCCATAGGAATGACCGATTAGAATGATTGGCTCATGAATATATAGTTTGTCTAGTAACATATGTAGTTCTTTTGTTACTTGTATCGTGGTACGCGGATACATTCCCAACTCACTTTTTCCGTAACCTGGGCGATGGTATGAAACGACTGTAAAGTGCTCGGAAAGCTTTTTCATAATGGGAAGCCAATCATAAAAGGAGCAAGTCATTCCAGTTTGAATGACTATAGTTTGTTTACTACTTCCTTTTATATATACTTCTATATTTTGTCCCAATATCTCTACAAATTTATGAATAATAATTCCTCCTAAGTTTGAAATAATTTTTGGCAAGCAAAAACGATACACCAAGCACCTATACCGAGTAGGACAGATGTACTAAGTGCAAATGAATTTTTTAAACTAATATAGACGATAAATAGTAGTAGTGCTGATGCAGGAAATCCATATAATACACCTAAAGCAAATTGACTCAATTCTTGTTTGTTACCACCTTCGAAAGAAATCCAAAATAGACTAAGTAAACTTACAAGAGGAAGGGCAGCGATAAAGCCGCCTATCGTACTATAATGTTTAGCGACTTCAGTAATGATACCGATAATAAGTGCCGAAACGATAACTTTAACGAGGAAATGCATATTTTGCCTCCTTCGCTAATAAAGAAAAGGCTTTTTCAATTAATTGTTGTTCTTCTTTTGATAACTGTGATTCTAATATTTTTATCTTTTCTTTATCTAGTAAAGTATGCTTTTCTAATACTTCCATTCCTTCGGTTGTTAATGTAAGATTTACGACCCTTTCATCTTGTTTATTTCTCTCTTTAAGGAGGAAATCCTTTTGAATAAGGCGCTTTACGTGTTCAGATGCTGTGTTATGAGAGAGACTAAGCTCAGAAGCAACTTTTCCAATTGTTATATTTTTCTCCCGGGAAACGATTTGTAAAATACGAATTGCTTGGTGGGAAAGGTTGTCCTCATATTCACATCGTAAGTGATAATAAATGCTCTCCCAATGTTGATTGATGTCTTTCATAATAATAAATCCCCCTATTTTTATATCGTATAATAAGATATATTCGTTAATGCAGAAATAAAATCCTTTTATTTGGATAAAAAATATTGAAAAAGTTTATTTTTATTGAAATATAAGGTAATCTATGTGTAAAGGTATACATTTAGCAAGAGAGAGGATGATAGCTGTGAATACATTTAAATGGATTAGTCATGAACAGATGTATGTAGATGAAATACATGTTGAAAAATGTGGTCCTCTTTCAGTCGGCGTATACGGTGGAAACCAAGAAAGTGATGCATATGAAAGAGGAGATGCGGTGCTTGCTTGGTGGGATCCTGAATTACAATTTGAATTTGTTATGATTTTTGATACACATCATAAAACGAAAAATATCCATTATATAATAGAAGCAATTTCAGAAAGAAAAGAGAAACTAAAAGAATTATTTTCATACCCAATACATTTAGCTTTTCATCATACACATATGTACTTATTAGCGTTATTCACAGATGAGTTATTTATTGAAAAATGTGATCAAAATGATGAAGAACTTGCATGTTTAATTTGTTTGCGAAAAGGCGAGTTCTTATATTGGCTATCAGTTGGTGATTGTTTCGCATACTTATTCCATTCTGAGCAAACGAAGAATGGAAAAGGACGATTAAATAAACGGAAGAATTACGAATATATTGGCAGGAAAAATATTTTCGCAGCAAATACACCTTGTTTTACTTCAGGTGTGAGGGGATTAGAAAAAGGTACGAACCACATTGTAATGGCAACGGACGGTATTTTAGAGTGTGATAAACGAAGGTTTGATGATGATCAATCTTTAGTAGAAATATTACACGACGGAAATAGCTTACAAATTGAGCCGGTATTAACAAATGTACTGCAGTGGAAAGGTAGAGATTGTGCCACGATTATCGGATGGTCTATCGATACTGAAAATAAACAATGCGCTAATTAATAACAAAAAGGAGTTCAAGGTTTGTTGTCCTTGAACTCCTTTTTGTTAAGCAATATGAATATGATACGTTTTCAACCATTCATTTACTTGTAGCATATACTCCATAGCACTCCTCGCTTCAAAAGTGTTAATCTCTTTATTACTTTGATCAGCAATTGAAAGTAGAATGGAATGGTTAATGAGTGAGAAAATAGGATTGTTTTTATTACTACACATATCAAGTGTTAAATTACGAATTGTTTGTAAGTAGTGTGGATCTTGTGAAGTTGGATAAGCGCTTTTTCTTCTATTTCGTATATCGTCAGGTAAAGCTGGTTTTAGTGCTCTACGTAAAATGCCTTTTTCAATATTATCAATACTTTTTATGTTGAAAGGAACGTTCCATAAATATTCAACTAATCTATAATCGCAAAACGGTACACGAACTTCAAATCCTACAGCCATGCTCATACGGTCTTTACGATCAAGTAAGAACGGGAGAAATCTCGTTAAAAATAAATAAAACATTTGGCGTTGTTTCGCGGATTTTTTACTTTCCCCTTCAAGAGTAGGTACTTCAAGAACAGCTTCATGGAATCGTGTATGAATATAATGCTCAGGATTACATTGCTTTGATACGTCGTTTAATAATAGAGAAGATGTGTTTTTCCAGTTTGTTAACCATGGAAACTTATCTACATATAATAGTTCTTCTTGATGAAACCAAGGATACCCACCGAATACTTCATCGGCAGATTCCCCGGATAAAGCTACAGTTGCATCTTTTTTCATTTCGCAAAATAGTAAATATAGTGAAGTTTCCATTTCGCCTGCACTTGGTAAGTCTTTCGCATGAAGGGGAACGAATAAGTGATTTGCTAATTCTTCAGCATTCACAATAATGTCATGATGCGACGTCCCTACATGTTCAGAAACACGTTTTACCCAAGGAGCATCTAGACCAGTTCGAGCAAATGTCAGTTCGAAATCTTTCGCGCTATTTAAAAAGTCGATTGAATATGTGTGAAGTGTTTTGTGTTCCTCTGCAAATTCTTTCCCCGCAAGTGCAGTAATACCACTAGAATCTAATCCGCCTGATAACATACAAACGAGTGGAACATCGGCAATTAATTGTCTTTTTACTGTATCTTGTAAAATAGATAAAATATGAGAAGATGTATCTTCTATAGAGTCTGTATGGATCTTACTTTCTAAGTTCCAATACTTCATAACTACTTTTTTATCACGTGTAAATGTTATAGAATGTCCAGCACGTACTTCTTGAATATGCTTAAACACACCACATCCTGGAGTTCGAAATAACCCTAATCCAAATATTTCATTTATTCCATCCGCATCAATTTCAGCAGGGACAGATGGATGCGCTAATAATGCTTTAATTTCAGAACCGAAAATAATACTGTCATTTCTTTCTGTATAAAAAAGTGGTTTTACACCTAAATGATCGCGTGCTAAAAATAATTGTTGTTTCTGATCATCCCATAAGGCGAAAGCGAAAATTCCATTTAAATGTTGTACGCAGTCTTCTTTCCATTCTAAATAAGCATGTAGTAACACTTCTGTATCTGAATGAGTTTCAAATGCATGTCCACATTTTTGAAGTTGCTCTCTCAGCTCACGGAAATTATAAATTTCTCCATTATAAGTAAGAGCATACGTATAATCACCAGCACGGAATGTTTTTGGTTGTGTCCCGCCTTCTGGATCAATTACAATTAATCGCCGGTGTGCAAAAGCCGCTCTAGGTGAAAACCAAAATCCTTCAGCATCCGGACCACGATGCTCAATGCTATTCGCCATCTTTTCTAAAACAACATGTTCATTGGAAAGGTCCTTCTTCCAATCTACCCAGCCTGTAATTCCACACATACACATCTCATCTCCTAATTTAAAATAATTAAAAGTAGATTAACAAAATAAAATGTACACTAAGTTAAAGAACGACTACATAAATAGTGTACTACATGAATTAAACTGTAGACTTGAGAAAATTTTCTTCAAATGCAAAGTTATATGAGACAATGGCTGAGGAAAAGTATTCCATTACATAAAAAAATAATAAAAAAGATGAGAGAAAACATTTTTCAGGACGTTATATAGGGTGTAAAAGCTTTTACAAAAAAATAAGGGGAATCGCTACATGAAATCAAATGAGAAAAATTTTATAAAAAGATTACAGCGGCAAAAAGAAGATGCCTTAGAATTTGTTGTTGATACATACTTACCACTCATAAAGGGGATCACGCATAAAGTTCTTCTTCCAGTTCAAAATGATGGATTGATGGAGGAATGCATAAATGATATATTTCTTTCCATTTGGAATAACGCAAATAAATTTCATGGAGAGCCGAGTGACTTTAAAAAATGGATTGCGGCAATTGCAAAGTTTAAAGCAATTGATTATTACCGAAAAGCGAATAAAAAAGTAGAAATCATTTCAGATGAGTTTCATATTAGTACCAAAAAATCGGCAGAAGACGAATTAATCGTTATGGAAGATAGGGAAGAATTATTGAATCTTATTAATCAATTGGAACCGTTAGATCAAAAAGTATTCATTATGAAATATCTTCTCGGTATGAAGACAGAAGAAATAGGAGACAAGTTAGGGTTAACTCGGGCAGCGATCGATAATCGCGTGTACCGTGGGAAAAAGAAACTACAACAAAATGCTACGAATATTAGTTTTGGAGGTAGTGCAATATGAAAGATATTTATGAACTATTAAATGATATTGATATAGATGAAAAAGAACTTGAGGAAATTGGGACTTCTGAAATTGAAAAAGAAAAAGTGAAGCGTAACTTAAAACAGTCGATACGTACGAAGAAAAAGATGAAAAGTTGGAAAAAAGGTGTTGCTGCAGCATCTATTTTAGTCGGCGTATCGGTTGCCATGCTTGGCATCGGATTTCCTACATACGCTGGAGGACTACCAATAGTAGGGGACATATTCCGATTTTTAGATAATGGTAGAACAGGGTTATATGAAAATTATAAAGCTGACGTAGAGAAGACGGCGGAGCTTCATAATAATTATAAACAATACGCTATAGTACTAAATATGATAAAAGAAAGCAATGGAATTAAGATAACGGTAAATGATGCGATTTTCGATGGGAAGACAGTATCAATAAACTACTCTATAGAAAGTAACAGAAATTTAGGCAAAAATCCAAGTACATTGGATTTTTTAACTATTAAAGGAGCAGGTGCCCAATCAGGAAGCAATGAAATTACTAAAGTCGCTGATAGAAAATATACAGGTTTAATAAAAACAAGCAGCGATCTAGTTAGTAGTAAAGAAACTACAGTGAACATTGAATGGAGTATAAAAAGTATAGACATTTTAGAAACAGAAGAAACGATAAAAGGGGATTGGAATTTTAATATTAATCTAAGAGGAATAGAAAATAAGGAGCAATTGATTAGAGGTAGTACAGAAAAAGATGGTGTAAAAGTAAATATGGAGAGAATGGAAATAACACCAATGTCGTTTATTTTATACTACAATCAAGAAGTATCTCAAGAAATAAGGGGTGTATGGGATGGAGTGGATATCGATTTAGAAGTGAGGGATGATTTAGGTAATCAGTATTCTGGGGAAGGAAATGGAGGCTCAGGTGAGAATTCTTATAATTTTAATTGGAGTAAAACATTCCAACAACTCAATGAGAATGCAACCAAGCTAATAATAACGCCTCACGTTAATTTAAGAATTCACACTCCTGAAAATTATGGTTCGGTAACAATAGTTGGAGGACAAGTAAAGGAGAGTTTCGTGTCTCGAAAACTGGGAGGCAATAAGGGTATTGTGTTAGATGATATTGTAATTGATTTAAAGAAATAAAAGAGAGACTGCCTAAAAACATTAGGCAGTCTCTTTTTCGTTAAAAACTAGTTATGAGTAAAGCATGCGGATGCTGCGTTTTATACTCATCTTTCCACGGAATGTTTAGTTGTTCCCACGATTCGCCGCTATCATTGGATTGAAAGACGCCATTGTTATTTAAAGTGTAAAACGTATGTGGTTCTGCTGGATTTGTCGCAAACATCGAAATGACTGTACCGATTGCAGACGGTAGTCCTTGCTGTACTTGCTCAAAAGGAGTATCTTTCGTTTTTCGATATATATAAGATTCATAAGGAATACGGTGATGAGCGAGATCGGCACTTGGCGCAGCAGAAACGAGAACAGTATCGCAATCAGCTGGATCGATAGCCATGCTGTATAAATAATGATGCTCAAGTCCTTCACTACATGAGATCCAGCTGTTTCCACTGTTATAACTTTCAAGATAGGCACGATCAGGTCCGCCCATAAATCCGTCACCACATGATGCATAAAGGCGATTGGGGGCTTCGGGGTGCATGAGTAATTGATGGGCGTCGATAGGAGCACCGAATTTTTTATCAATCCATGTATGCCCTTTATCGTTACTTTGAATAACAGCACCAGCTTCGATTGAAACGTGAATTGTATTTGGATTGTTTGGATCAACTGTGATCCAGCGTACGTGATGGGTAAAAGGTCTAGGCGGGAAAGCCCACGTATAAGAAGATAATAATGATTTCATATTTTTAAGTTCCGTCCACGTTTCACCACCGTTTTCTGAACGGAATAAAGCGCTCGGTTCAGTCCCTACATAAACGACTCCATATTCGTTAACTTGTTCATTAGGGCTTATCGTTATAGAAGTGATAGAGGAGTGTAAAATACCATCTTCTTTAGGGAAATCAAAGTAGCGATAGGAATCCCCAATTGGTCTCCACGAATCTCCGCCATCGTCGCTTAACCATAAACCTCGTCCAAATGTTCCGCAATATATACGATTTTGTTGGAACGGATCAACGGCAATACAGGTAGGTTGCATATTTTGCAAGTGACAAGTCGTTTCGTAGTTACCATCTTGTTCTTTCACTACAACAAGTTCACGCTCCATACAGAGAAATAAACGTTTCATTTTCGTAACCTCCTTAAAATTTCTTTCAATAGTAAACAATATGAAAATAAAAAAGAAGTAGTCTTGTTTTTATTTGAGAAAAAGGGATTGTTTAAAAAGTAGCGAAGTGTGTATACAGAGGAAGCGGGGTTTACGGGCGGTCAATTCGGGATAAAGATGGGGAGTTTGTTTCATACTAACATACAGGTATGGCACTTAAAGGAGTATAAGTATGGGACATTCACATGATCACGGGCATTCTAAAAATAAAAAGGCGTTACTACTTGCATTCTTACTAACAACAAGCTTTATGGTTGCTGAAGTTATTGGCGGATTTGTAACAAATAGTTTAGCACTATTATCTGACGCGGGGCATATGTTAAGTGATGCAGTATCCTTGGCTTTAAGTTTACTTGCGTTTAAGCTTGGAGAAAAAGTAGCGACGACTGCAAAAACATACGGGTATAAGCGCGTCGAAATGTTAGCGGCATTATGTAACGGTGTCGTTCTTATCGTCATTTCTATATACATTTTTATTGAAGCAATTCGTCGTTTTAAAGAACCAGTTGAGATTGCTAGTAATGGGATGCTCATTATTGCTGTACTTGGTTTGCTTATTAATATTTTATCAGCTTGGATATTAATGAGAGGCGGAGATGTGAAAGGTAATTTGAACTTAAGAAGTGCTTTCTTACACGTACTAGGTGATCTATTAGGGTCAGTTGGAGCGATTATTGCTGCGTTACTTATTAAATTTTTCGGATGGAATGTTGCAGACGCAATTGCTAGTATTCTTGTGTCTATTTTAGTCGTTATTAGTGGGTGGCGTGTAACACGTGATACAGTCCATATATTAATGGAAGGTGCACCGCAGCACATAGATATGGATGAGGTGAAAAATACATTATTAACGATTGCGATTGTAAAAGAAGTTCATGATTTGCACATATGGTCTGTCACATCGGATTTTCAAGTATTAACTTGCCACCTAATTATAAAAGGTAATGAAACGCAAAGTGTATTAAAAGAGGCTACGGATGTATTAAAGGAGAAGTTTCATGTAGAACATGTCACCATCCAAGTAGAAATGGAAGGTGAGTTTTATCATAGCGAGACAACTTGCAAAGTATGAAAGAAAAAGGATCAGAAAAAGTGTCATAACATTTTTCGCAGGGCATACATATATATAATGTGGCCACAAATACTTTGTAAGGTAAATATTTCATAAGATTACTTTACTTATTAAGAATCATCTTTTATAATCAAAAGTGGTAATTGATAAAGATTATCATTTTCAATGATCGTAGAAAGGAGTTTTTTAAAAGATGAGTAGTCAACTCCGTTTTGCTGTTGAAAATCGTAAGAGGCATTTAATTGATGAGTTAATTGGAGCAGGGGTGTTTAAGATTCGCGACAGACAATTATACGAGCTATCTTTAGAGGAATTGGAAAAAGAGTACGAAGATATTGAAGATTACGCGAATATTCAGGCATAGCATATAGATTAGTAAAGAGGGAGCTGGTTACACTTTTGTGTAACCAGCTTTTTTATTCTTTCATAGAAATCATTTTTTGTATTTCTTTCATGGGACGGAGCCAGTTTTGAGCCATCATTTGTTCCATTTGTTTTTCGTCCTGCTTTTGAAGTGCTTGAATGATAGAGTGATGTTCTTTAATAGATTGACTTGCAGGCACAAAGTTTTGGAAAAACAAATATTCAAGTCGTAAAACGTGAAGCTGCATATTTTCTAGAAAAGGTTCAATATATCGGTTTTTAGCAATAGAAGTAATTGTATTGTGAAATTGTATATCTAGTTTTAAAGCTTTTTTTGAATCTTTTTCATGTATAGATTGTTGAAAAGTATCATTTATCTCGGAAAGTAGTTTAATATCAGCATCTGTAACTTTTTGAAGTGCTTGTTTTCCTATAATTGAGTGAAGACCGGCCAGCGTCTCATAAATGATAGATACGTCTTCTAATTTAATAGGAGCAATTTTCGTTTTTTGACCGGGAATCATTTCTACTAGCCCAGAAAGCTCTAAAATTTGTAAAGCTTCTCTAACTGGTGTTCTGCTTACACCTAGTGCTTCCGCCAATTCCCCATCATTAATTTTTTCATCTGGTTGTAATACACCTTCTATAATCCAATCTTGTAGTTGGGTTAAAACGAGTGACTTTGCGGAAACTCTTCCAGGTTTTTTATAATTTTGAGGGACAGGCATAAATAATTCAATCCTTTCATTGTATGTTTTGTTTTTTTCTACTCATAAGTTTTAGCTTCGGTTTTCCTTCATCCGGCTTTTGGCTTAATATAAGCACCATTACAATGACACAAAAAGCACCTAATAACTGAAAAGATTGAAACGGTACGTGCAAAATAAGTACGGAAGAAATAATAGCTGCGAGCGGCTCTGTACAACCAAATAACGTTGTTTCTTTCGGCGTAAGGTATCTTATACTATCTAAGTACAAATAAAATGCTATGAGTGTCCCGAAAATGACTACAAATGTAATGAGCGGGAGGGTACTTAGTTTTACATACTTTATAGTGGATAATAAAATGAATTCGTTTGTGGAAACAAAGTGTAAAATCGTTACACCAATACCCCCAATAATCATACCCCAGCCAACGATAACAGATGAAGACCACTTTTCTAACAATTTTTTTGAATACAAACTATAAAATGCAAGAGATAGTCCAGATAAAATGCCCCAAATGATAGCTGGTGTAGATACAGCTAAGTTATGCATAGACCCGTTTGTTAATAAGAGAAAAGTCCCTACTAATGAGAGTGTAATTGAAATATAATCAATTTTTGATGGACGAACGTTCCATTTGAAAAGTAAGTATACAGTGATAAATATAGGGGCTAAATATTGTAACAAAGTTGCAACAGCAGCGTTTCCTTCTTTAATAGAGGCGAAGTACGTATACTGTACAGCAAGCATGCCGAAAAGACCGAACAAAATCATTTTACTAGCGTCGGATTTTTGCTTCCAGATGGCAAAAATCTCTTTTTTTCTCGTTCCGAATGATGAAATAATGAGTAGAATAACCCCAGATATAAGCAAACGGATCGTAACTAACCATTCGGTTGAAACATTTTCATATTGAAAAAGTTGTTGCGCAGCTGTTCCGGACAAGCCCCATAAACAAGCACCGATTATGACCATTATAATTCCTTTTAATCGATTTGGATCCATAAGACATATAATCCTCCTTCCAAAAATATATATTGGATACAATATGCAATATATCACAAAAAAGAGCATCAATAAACTGAAACTTCTAATTAGATGAAAAGTTATTAATAATGGAGACGAATTTTTTTTGTACGTGGTAAAATATTGTAGAGAGGGTGGTATTGAAATGCTAGCAGGATTTTTGGTTTGTTTATTTGTTGGATTACTTATCATTTTTTTAGGGTATCAAATACATGTGAAAAAGAGATTGTTTTTGCTGGCAGGATATCAAGAAGAAACGTTTGTTGGAGATAAAAATAAATTAGCGAAGCTTTCAGGAGTATTTTCCTATATAGTCGGAGTTGCTACTATACTATTACCGTTTGGCTTAGAAAAAATAGGTGATGTAGTTGGTGTCGTATATGCTACCTTAATTGTTTTCGGTACAATGGTGTTTCTTATGAAAGCAAATATGTTAAATAAGAGTACTACAAAGTGAAAAAAGGCTCCATGCTACGGAAGCCTTTTTTCACTTTGTTATGAAGTATAAGTAAAAGCTGGAATAGGATCAACAAAGTTATTCCAATCTTGTTTCATTTCTTTTTCTGTTAATAGACAACTATCTAATGATTGTTCAATTAAAGAACGATCCATGTCAATTCCGATAAATACGAGTTCAGTTATTCGATCTCCATATTGTTCATCCCAGTTTTTCAATACTTCTGGTTCTTCTGTAATGATTTGATTTTTTTCCGCCTCAGGTAATGCCGCTATCCATTCACCAGCACCTTGAATTGTAATAGAGGAACCAGCTTGTGATAGAAGCCCTATCATAGTATTACGAGAGGCGAGCCAGAAAAATCCTTTCGCTCTTACAACATCTAATGGCCATTTTTCTAGCCAATTCATAAAGCGTTCAGGATGAAAAGGATATTTACGACGGTACACAAAGGAATGAATACCGTATTCTTCCGTTTCAGGTGTATGATGGTCACTATTTAATTCTTGCATCCAGCCAGCCGATTGACTGGCCTCTTCATAATTAAATAAATTTGTGTTTAAAACTTCTTGCAATGGTACTTTGCTAAATGAAGATTCAATAACCTTGGCGCTAGGATTTAATTTCTTTAGTAAATGATGGAGTTCTATCACATCTTCTTTTTCTAGTAGGTCTATCTTATTAAGAATAATTACATTTGCAAACTCAATTTGATCTATTAATAAATCAATAACTTCCCGAGTATCAGTTTCATCGATTGCCTGTTTTCGGTCTAGCAAACTTTCTCCATCTGCAAAATCATCCCAAAATCTATGTGCATCTACAACTGTAACCATCGTATCGAGGTGACAATTTTTCGTTAAATCAATGTTAAGAACTTCATCTGTATAAGTAAAGGTTTGGGCAACTGGAATAGGCTCACTTATACCAGAAGATTCAATAACTATATAGTCAATATCACCATTTTCAACAAGACGATTCACTTCTATCATTAAATCTTCTCGTAGTGTACAACAAATACAACCATTTTGAATTTCTACTAGTTTTTCCTCTGTGCGTGAAAAACCACCTTTTTTTATAAGGGACGCATCAATGTTTACTTCGCTCATATCATTAACGATAACAGCTACTTTTAAGTTGTTCTTATTAGTCAAAATGTGATGTAGTAAGGTAGTTTTTCCAGATCCTAAAAAACCACTTAATACAGTGATAGGTACTTTTTTCATGAAATAATCTCTCCTTCAAATCGTAATCATTACGTTTTATAATAAATGATGGGAAAGGAAAAATCAATAATAAATCATAATGATTACGATTTAAGGTTGGGATATACCATAAAAATTGTGCTGTATTAGGAATCATTTTGACAATCATCCGGCTTAAAGTGAAGGCGAGACAATGAATCTTTAATTGAATTTCAAAAGAATAAATTCTGCATATTTTTATGAAATATAATCATAATCGCAATGAAAAAAAAATAAAGATAAGAGTAATTTGGTTTGTTAAAAATATGTGTATAAGGAGATATGCAATGAACTGGGTTACTCATAAACCATCGTTTGACTTTGAAAAATTTAGTCCTATTATTCGGTCACAATCTGCGTGGAGTGGGCATTTAAATTTCGCATATGACTTAGTACGATTTGAAAAACCAGCAACTTTAGTTGAGTTAGGTACACATCTAGGTGCTTCCTTCTTCAGTTTTTGTCAGGGAGTAAAAGATGGTGGGTTAACTACAAAATGTTTTGCTGTAGATACCTGGGCTGGAGATGGGCATACAGGTCCATATGGAGAAGGGGTTTTTCAAATAGTAGAAAAAGTTGTGAGCGCTAACTACCTTAATATAGGAAAATTAATTCGGTCTACTTTTGATGATGCTATAGATCAGTTTCAAGATGAAACGATAAATCTTTTGCATATTGATGGCTATCATACGTATGAAGCTGTTTCTCATGATTATAAAACGTGGTTACCTAAAGTTTCCAAAAACGGTATTGTATTATTTCATGATATTGAAGTGAGAAGTGGTGATTTTGGCGTGTATAAGTTTTGGGATGAGATCAAGGCGAAGCACCCTCATTTTCAGTTTGGACATTCATACGGACTCGGAGTATTATTTCCAAAAGGGTGTAGTGATAAGTTTTCGGAGATACTTAAAAATAAAGAAGAAATACAAAATTTGTATAAATAAAAGTGGAGCATGCATCATTTTAATGATGTGTGCTTTTTTTGGGGAGAAAAATGGTAGTCCTTAAAAGGTGAAGATAATAGTAAAAAATCTTATTGTGGCAAATATTAAAAAAGTTATTCTTAGATTATTCTATCTAAATAAAAATGTAACATTTTTTATATTTTCCATTGCGAAAAGTAACATCTACTTTTACAATAGAAAAGGTGTCCAATATATTATACTGGAAAAATAAATCGAAATAATATGAAAATTTTGTTTTGTCTTCGCTAATTGTATACTACATACATGTAAGACGACATACATCATGTTATCGACTTGTAAGGAGAGAAAAAAATGAAAAGTGTAAGATTACCATCGATACCAGAAATTATCGTTCTTTTAATGCTATTTCTTGCTGTCGTCTTTTCCTTCCAAACGATTTTTGATCTCCCAATTCAATTAGCGCTGTTTATTTCATGGTTTTTAGTTATTGCGCTTGGATTAAGGTTAGGATTTCGTTATCAAGAATTGCAAGATGCAATTACAAAAGGAATTTCTAATGGATTAGAAGCTATTCTTATTTTAGTTGCAGTAGGGGCTTTAATTGGAACATGGATTGCTGGTGGGGTTGTACCAACATTAATTTATTATGGATTAGAATTTATCCACCCAAGCATATTCTTACTGGCAACTTTAATTATTTGTTCTATAACTTCTATTGCGACCGGAACATCATGGGGAACAGTTGGAACAGCTGGTATAGCTATGATGGCGATTGGTGAAGGGCTTGGATTACCACTGCCGCTTGTTGCTGGTGCAGTTCTTTCGGGAGCTTATTTCGGAGATAAATTATCACCACTTTCTGATAGTACAGTTCTTGCAGCTTCTATGGCCAAAGTAGATGTTATTGCTCACGTTCGAGCTATGCTTGTATTAGACGTTCCAGCGTATATTATTACTAGTATTATGTTTACTGTAGCTGGCTGGATGTACGGCGGGGATAATGTAGATTTGAACCGAGTAGAGTTTTTAAAAGAAGCTTTATTAAAGCAATTTGATATTAAAATATGGATGCTTGTTCCAGCGGTCATTGTTATCGTTCTATTAGCAATGAAGAAACCGTCGATGCCAACAATTGCAATGGGAGCTTTAATCGGTGCAATTTGGGCAACTCTTTTCCAAGGGATGAACTTTGGGGAGGCAATTGGAACAGCTTATAATGGATTCTCAATTCAATCTGGTGTTGAGTTTGTCGATAAGTTATTAAACCGTGGTGGAATTAACGGTATGCTTGGCTCAGTAGCCGTTATTATATTTGGCTTAGGTTTTGGTGGATTACTTGAAAAGCTAGGTGTTCTTAAAGTAATCGTATCGAAATTTGAGAAGAAATTAAATTCTGCAGGTAATGTAACGTTGTCTACATTAATCGTTGCATTTTTAGCGAACGTATTTGGTTGTGCGATGTACGTATCACTTATTTTAACGCCGAAAATTATGGAAGATAGCTATGATAAACTAAAAATAGACCGTCGTGTATTAGCACGTAACTCAGAAGTAGGTGGAACGTTAACTTCAGGTATGGTTCCATGGTCGGATAATGGTATTTTTATGGCTGGTATTTTAGGGGTAGCAACGTTATCATATATTCCATTTATGTGGTTAAGTTTTGTATCGTTAATTTTAGCAGTTATTTACGGATATACAGGCAAGTTCATTTGGTATGTAGATGATGCGGATAAAGGAAAGCAAGCATCATAAATGAAAAATCACCTTCTACACATTGTAGAAGGTGATTTTTTTATTTTGTATTTTGAGCTATTGAGGTTATTTCATGCTCATATTTAGTGATTTTTTGTTGTATCTTTTTTAAGTTCTTTTCAGTATCTTGAATGTGCTGTAAAACATTTATCTTTTGTTGTTTCATTAATTCTAATCGTTGAAGGATAGTAGATTCTCCATCCATGGACCAGTCAATAAATTGTTTTATTTTTTGAATAGGCATACCAGTTTCTTTTAAACATAAAATCATCTCTAAATATTTGAGTGCTTCTTCGTTAAAAACTCGATCTCCTTTTTCATTTCTTTGAAGAAAAGGGAACAGTCCTTGTCGATCGTAATAATGTATTTGAGAAATAGTTAAGTGGTGCATTTTGGCGACTTGACCAATTGTATAATACATGCGATTCATCCTCTTGTTACCAGGGTATAATTCCGTTTTTATTTAATATTTTACCATTATAGTTTGTTGCACTTAATGCATATTTAATAATAATCTTAGCACTTTCATTGGTTGTATGGCCACCAGGTGCATTTCCATTAAGGTCGGTAGTTGTAAAACCAGGTGTTACCCCGAAAACTGCTGGACCGTTAGTACCAAATTCTTTGCTAAAAGCTAATGTTAAAGCGTTAATAGCTGTTTTTGAAGAATTATATCCTAAAGCATTAATTGGATGTGTTTCACCATTAGCGAACATTGTTTGTGAAGCCATGTCAGTTGTTACATTTATTATTTTGCTGTTGTTTGACTTCTTTAATGATGGTAAAAAGGCTTGCATCATTTGGAAAGTTCCAAAAAAGTTAATTTCAAATCCTTGACGTAAAGTTTCAATATTTAATTTGCTAGGTAGCGTATTGAAGTCTAGTGCTATACCTGCGTTATTGATTAGTAAATCTAAGTGATCAGTCGTTTCATACATTTTTTTCATTGCTTTTTGAATGGATTGTGAATTTGAAATATCTACTTGAACATAAGAAACGTTGGAAATATTTAAAGATTTCACAGCTTCTTGACCAAGTTGTTCATTGCGAGCACCTAAAAATACGTGATAGCCTTTCTCTGCTAATTGGCGAACGAGTTCATATCCAATTCCTTTATTTGCACCTGTTACAAAAGCGTATTTTTTCATATTGAATTCCTCCAGTATCTTTTTAGTAGGTCACAATGGAAAGGATACAGCCTAAACTTAAGTTTAGGTCAAGAGGAATTTTAAAAAATAAATATCAAATATTTATATATACGAGTGAGAATCCTTATCATTTGAAGGGAAGTCTGTTAATATAAGAAATGTAGGTATTAAATTTTCAAGGGGATGAAAAAATGGAGTACAGAATTGAAAGAGACACATTAGGAGAAATAAAAGTTCCGGCTGATAAATTATGGGCAGCGCAAACACAAAGAAGTAAAGAGAACTTCCCAATTGGAACAGAGCAAATGCCGCTTGAAATTGTAAAAGCATTTGCGATTTTAAAGAAAAGTGCGGCCCTTAGCAATCAAAAACTAGGGAAGTTATCAGAAGAGAAAGCAAAAGCAATTGTGGAAGCTGCTGATGAAGTGATTGAAGGGAAATGGAATGAGCATTTTCCACTTGTCGTATGGCAAACGGGTAGTGGTACACAATCTAACATGAATGTGAATGAAGTAATTGCAAACCGCGGGAATCAAATTTTGAAAGAAAAGGGATCTGACGTACATATTCATCCGAATGATGATGTGAACATGTCTCAAAGTTCAAACGATACATTTCCAACAGCGCTTCATGTAGCATGTGTAATTGCGGTAGAAAATCACGTATTACCAGCAATTACGAAGTTAAAAGAAACTTTAGCAGAGAAAGCAACTGCATTTGAACATATTATAAAAATCGGTCGTACACATTTACAAGATGCAACACCGTTAACTTTGGGACAAGAAATTAGTGGATGGCACCGTATGCTTGAAAAAACTGAGCGTATGATTGCTGAGAGCAATACATATATGAAAGAGTTAGCAATTGGTGGTACTGCAGTTGGAACGGGTATTAATGCTCATCCTAAATTTGGTGATATGGTATCTGAGGAAATTAGCCAATTTACAGGTAAGAACTTTATTTCTGCACCAAATAAGTTCCATGCATTAACGAGCCATGATGAAGTTGTATATACTCATGGTGCATTAAAGGCATTAGCGGCTGATTTAATGAAGATTGCTAACGATGTACGTTGGCTTGCAAGTGGTCCACGTAGTGGTCTTGGAGAAATTATTATTCCAGCAAATGAGCCAGGAAGCTCGATTATGCCAGGTAAAGTAAACCCAACACAAAGTGAGGCGTTAACAATGGTTGTGGCGCAAGTGATGGGAAATGATACAACAATCGGATTTGCTGCGAGCCAAGGGAATTTTGAGTTAAACGTATTTAAACCAGTTATTGCTTATAACTTCTTACAATCAGCGCACTTATTAGCGGATGCAATTGTTTCGTTTAATGATAATTGTGCAGTTGGTATTGAAGCGGATGAAGAAGTAATTAACGAAAACGTGAATCGTTCATTAATGCTTGTTACAGCATTAAACCCTCATATTGGGTATGAAAATGCAGCGAAAATTGCAAAACATGCTCATAAAGATGGTTTAACTTTAAAAGAGGCAGCATTGCAATCGGGATTATTAACAGAAGAGCAATTTGACGAAATTGTAGATCCGAAAAAAATGATCGCTCCAAAAGAATAATAGAAGAAGCCCAGATTCGAAATTTCGAATCTGGGCTTCTTTCTCACATATAAATTTTAATCCCTTTTTATGTTTTCTTCAACTGCACAACTGTAAGTTCTGAAATATTATTTGGTAGTGGTCGAATGGATTACTTTTATATGTGGGCAGTTCTCTTTTAAGAGTGAAATGAATTTTTCTTCGTCTTGTGGTACGAAAGTTTTCACGGAATCAAATAAATTGTAATCAATTTCTAATTGCTGTCGAGTCCATTTTTCTGAACGGAGTTTTTTTCCAGAGTATTTAATGTGACGAATGTCTTCAAATGGAATTTCAGTGCGCAGTATGAACCCGTGTTTTACAACAATTGATGATTTCGTTATATTATAGTGTGAAAAATAGAATGAAGAAAGATTCACGATATTTAACAGCATCATAAGAGTAAAAAAAATAGAATTTTCATTTTGGAAGAATAGTGAAATGAAAAAAATAATTATAAATAATATAATGAAAATGACGTGAAATGGATTTTTTTTGCTTTAAATTTCAAGTAAGTCACCTCGATAAAAGTGTTCTTTAAATAAATTAAATCACAATATCTTAATGAATCGCAAAAATATGCAAGATTGCATATTTTTGGGGTTTGTTATTCGTGTAAAATTTTTTGATAGGATAAATGTAAATAAAGTTTTTTTATAGTGGAGTGGCATGAAGTGGCTTATAAGAATAGAAATGTAGCGCTAGTCATATTTAGTTGTATAATGATTATGAGTGGCTGTTCAAATAAAATGGTTGAGGATGGAAACCGAAAACATGTATTTATAGAGACAAGTAAAGTTTTAGTAGAGGTTGTTTACAAAAAATATAAAAGATGAAAGGGTGCTTCCATAAAAGGAAGCGCCTTTTTTGTAGTTAAAATGGAATATTTGATAGGGGGTAAATAGAGGGTTTGTTTCATTTCGGATATCACTTTAATTAAGTTATTACAGTTTCTCCATGGAATAATAATTTCATTATAGTTAGCGGTTATTTGAGAAATTTATAGATGATTTTATAAAAGTTTGCAAAATAGGTAAACGAAACATTGAAATATCTGATTTCTGTATGTTAAGATGATGAAGTGATAATAAACGTAATTGTAATTTGTTTGTTTTTAAATAAACATTTTGAAGGAGTGTTTAGTGTGAACGATATTTCAGAGAAGTTTTGGGATGCGTCGGTAGAGGAATTGAAAAAAGGGTATGTGTTTGATGAGGAAGCAGAGGAGTATATTTGTTTAGCATGTGGAGAAGCGTTTATTAAAGGAGTTATTTATCAACATAATCAAGTTTTGTATGAAGCAGAGAAGTTTGTCCAATTGCATATGCATAGTGAGCATACGTCTATGTTTGATTATTTATTAAATCTTGATAAGAAGTTTACTGGTTTAACCGATTTACAAAAGAAGATGGTTCAGTTTTTCCATATGGGACTGAATGATAAAGAAATTGTAAAAGAGATGGACGGCGGTAGCACATCGACGATTCGTAATCATCGTTTTACATTGCGAGAGAAGATGAAGCAAGCAAAAGTATTTTTAGCGTTAATGGAATTATCAGAAGAAAAATCGAAGGTACAAACGAAATTTGTACCAATTCATAGAACAGCAACGATGGTGGATGATCGATATAATATTACGGAAGAAGAAAATGATGAAGTATTAAAAACTCATTTTATAGATGGATTAGATGGGCCGCTTTCTAAATTTCCGAAGAAGCAAAAGCGTAAATTAATTATATTACGTCACTTAGTGAAAAAGTTTGATAGTAATCAAAAGTATTCCGAAAAAGAAGTGAATACAATTTTAGAAAATGTATATCCAGATTTCGTGACTTTAAGAAGATATTTAATTGAATATGGATTTTTAGATAGAACAGTAGATGGAAGTCAATATTGGGTGAAGTTATAATAATGCGGAAAGAAAATGAATAGAAGCAAATCATTATAACAACTATACAAAGAGATAGAGATGGAAAAAAGATTTTTAATAAAAGGAGAAATGTAATTTGAAACCACCTACAGATAACAATAAAGAAGGTGTGGAGTCACATAAGTTAGAAAGTGAGAGTAAACCGATTTGGAAATCGATGTCTATGTTTTTAGTACCGTTATTATTAAGTAATGTACTTCAATCAGTTGGACAATTATTTGGTATGGTCGTAGTAGGGAGATGGCTTGGTGTCAATGATTTAGCAGCTATATCAGCATTCTTTCCGTTATTTTTCCTACTCGTTTCATTCGTAATTGGAATTGGGTCGGGTAGTTCTATTTTAATTGGTCAGGCGTTTGGCGCTAAAAATGAAGATCGTTTAAAAGCTATCGTTGGTACGACACTTACATTTACGTTTATTATCGGAGTTGCATTGGCGATAATAGGCAGTATTTTTGCAATGGATATTATGCGTCTAATGGGAACGCCAGAAAATATAATTGAAATAAGTGTACATTATGCAAGAATTTTATTTATATCGATGCCAGTATTATTTTTATATTTTGCATACACAACATTTATGAGAGGGACAGGAGATTCTAAAACGCCATTTTACTTTTTAATTGTAAGTACAGCGCTAAATATGATCTTATTACCAATTCTTATTTTTGGCTGGTTAGGAGCTCCGAAATTAGATGTGTATGGAGCAGCATATGCTTCTGTTATATCGACAGTTATTACGTTTATTGTCATGCTAGTGTATTTAAAGAAGAAAAATCATCCACTACAACTAGATGGAACGGTAAGGAAATACCTTCGAATGGATGGTGAGTTGTTAAAGCTATTGCTACGACTCGGTATTCCAGCGAGTATTAATATGATATTAGTTTCATTATCTGAAATTGCGGTAATCGCGTTTGTAAATCGTTATGGTTCGGATGCAACAGCTGCTTATGGCGTCGTGAATCAAGTTGCCAGTTATGTACAAATGCCAGCCGTTAGCCTTGGCATTACAGTCTCTATTTTTGCGGCACAATCAATTGGTGCAAATCAATTTGATCGATTGCAGAAAGTTGTAAAGGCTGGAATTATTATGAACTATGTTATCGGTGGTATGTTAATATCTCTTATTTACTTGTTCTCAAGAGACATTTTATCACTATTTTTAACGAGTCAAACTACAATTGATATTGCTCATAGTTTAGTTATGATTACATTATGGAGCTATTTAATTTTCGGTCATGCACAAATTATTAGTGCGACAATGCGAGCGAGTGGTACAGTATTATGGCCAACTGTTATTGGTGTTGTATCAATTTGGCTAGTTGAAGTACCAGTAGCATATTATCTTTCTTACCATACAAGCCTTGGAATTGAAGGGATATGGATTGGATACCCAGCAGCATTTATTGTTAGTCTCATATTACAGTATGCATATTATAAGCTTTCATGGCAGAAGAAACGAATTACACGATTAGTTAGTTAAATAGTGAAAATGTCCCTAAGTTATTATACTTAGGGACATTTTTTTGAAGCGTATGTTTATCTCGCAAAAGCCTGATTGATGAGGGCTAATAATTAGTGGGGATGAAGAAAACCCCCACTGATTAAAGTTTCACTTTATAAATAGCTTTTTAAAGTGATATCAAAATGTTGTCTAATAAGTTTTTTATCACTCATATAAAACTCCCACGCTTTTTCTGGTGCACCGATAATTTCAAAGGATTCTTCTGTAATATATAAAGCGCAATCATCTTCTAGTGCAATCCCCTCTATATTACCTTGGTGATTTTGTAAAAAGGAATGAAAAGCATTCATTCTATTTAATTGATTATAATGTGGGCAAAACCTTTTGTTAACAATCCCCCAGCCGTTACTTTCTACATAACCAGAACCTTCATAATCTGATCGGATACTAGATGTGAACCAACACATAGCACCAGCACTATACCCTGCAATGAGTGTTCCTTGCTCGAGAGCCAATAGTAATTTCTCATCTAGTTTATGTTCTTTCCATTGTGTAAGCATTTCAACATAGTTTCCACCACCAAGGTAAATGAAATCGGCTGAATGAATCATCTCATCTATTTCATATTTAGAAGGCATATCGGTTATTGTACGTAAAATTTGTACATCACAATGGAATTGGTTTTCAAACGTGTCTAAAAATAATTTTATATAGCTTTCATCATCATGACTAGCTGTTGGAATGAATAATATTTTTGGGTACTGTTTATTTGTTAATTCTATAAGTCGTTCATTAATATGAAAGTGATTTAAATCTTGTAAATCACCACCACCAATGACAGCTAATTTCATAGTAAAGCACCACCTAATCATTTTTGTTATGTAAAAATTCGATAGAAGAGAGTTACATTCCTTCTCTAATGTAATGAATAAAGAGAAAATACAGTTTAAATATATTGGAATAGTAAAGGGAATGATGATTATATAGAGTGATGAATTAGAAACAGTTTATTGATATATAATATTGCATACTATTGTTTCAAAATATGGAAACAATATGGTTAAATGGATATAACGACTCATTAATTAATATTGAATGAGTGTATATATTTTATAAAGGCGTCGGAAATACTAGGGATTTTACAAACGTATTTTTTACTTTTTATAGGAACTTGTATTACAATATGGTAAAATTATATTAATATATTTATTCGGTATAGAATGAAAAAAGGAGCGTGAAAAAAGTGGATTTTCGATTTGAATTTACAACGAAGTTGAAAGAATACTTAGATGATGAGAAGGATGAAAAAGTAATAAAAGATGGACATAGAGATATAATTTTTCATTATTTATATGCATTAGAGAGTGAAATTGGCGTCGTTAAAAATCCTAACTTTACTTTTTTTGCATCAGGAAGACGTTCACATATAGTATTGGAGAATGTTGAATTTAAAACGGAAGTCAATGTGAAAAGTAATATAATTGAAATTACAAAAATAGTGGATAATGTAGCTATTCCGTTAGACACTATCGTAGCGAAAAATCGGGAATTATTTGCACTTGGGCGTAATGAGAAGTTTAGTGTACAAATATTAGAGCAGTATCTATTTGATACATTTGGAGAGAAGTTAGGTTTACAATGAATGGATATTCATAATTAGTGGATAGCAGTTTATATCATTCGTGTTTGACCTTTCATTTAATTTGTACTACAATCTGTAGTGTGAAAGGAGCCATACTATGTTTACTCAAAATTATAAGTTAAATGAGCAAGGGTTAAATCACTTCTTTGGACCACTTGAAGCGAAAATAATGGAGATTGTTTGGTCCACTGAAGGTATTACCATTAAAGAAGTACAGCAGAAATTAAGTGAAGAATCACCGGTGAACTTTAATACTGTTATGACAGTTATGAACAGGTTAGTAGAGAAACTACACTTAGAAAAACAGACTGTGAGAAGAAGTGGCATATATCATGCTGTACAAACAAAAGAAGAATTCTTATCCAATCAAACGAAGAAAATGACGCAGGAATTAATGGGGGAATTTGGAGATTTAGTTGTAAATCATATGTTAGATGAGTTAGAGCAGGCTGATCCGACTTTACTAAAAAAATTAGAAGATAAATTGAGTCAGTTAAAAAAAGAGGATCGATAAAATGAAATGGCAAATGCGTAAAATCGTATTGTTAGCAGTAATTGTTAGTACTCTCTTTTTTTGTATGTTAACGTATTACGTTACATATCCATTTCTTTTTCAAAATAAGGCGTTCTTTCTTTCAAAGTTTTGCTTGTTTCAGTTAGAAAAACATATGAAAGAACTATCGTTGATTCGTATCATAATAGCTGGATTATTATTACTTACTGTACTGATAGTGTGCAAAAGAGTTTGGCGGCAATTTTTCTATAGTAAAAAATTACAAAAAATACTTGTACCTTTTATTAGAAAAGGAAAACAAATATATATATTACCGACCGAGGAAATTGCAGCATTTACAATTGGATTATTTCGTCCGAAAGTTGTCATGTCAGAAGGGATAATTCACACGTTTTCAGAGGAAGAAATTGATGCGATTGTTTTTCATGAAGAATATCATCAAAACAATCGGGATCCACTAAAATTATTTTGTTTTACGTTATTAGCAGAAGGAATGTTGTACATCCCGATATTAAAAGGGCTGCTACAGCGATACCATACGTATCAAGAGTTAGCAGCAGATAAATATGCGATGCAAAAAATGAAATCCTCATTCGAGTTAGGTAGCGCGTTATTAAAATTAATTAAAATAAAGACAATGGAAAATCGATGTGTGACAGCTTCATTTGCAAAAACAGCAATAAATTTACGAATTGAGCAAGTGTTAAATGAAAAAGTTGTGAAGCTTACTATCCCGTTACATACAAATTCGGTATATGTAACGCTAGGTTTATTCTGTATGTCGATTGTACTTATTGTCGGAGAGTGCATATAGCCTCTTTTTTTAACAATTAACACTACTAGGTGTAGTGTTTTTAGGGGGAATAAAATGAACGCAGCAGATTTAACAATTTGGCTTGTAGCTGGGGCGGGAGTATTGTCATTTATATCGCCATGCTCTTTACCTCTATATCCATCTTATTTATCTTATATTACAGGTGTTTCAATTCAAGATTTAAAAGAGAATCGTGGGATTATGCAAAAATCAGCGATTATACATACCGTATTTTTTATGATTGGATTTTCGGTTATATTTTATGCGTTAGGTTTGTCGGTAAGCTGGATTGGAATAACATTCTCATCTAACCAAAAATTGATTCAACAAATTGGTGGGGTTTTTATTGTTTTGATGGGGTTATTTATGACTGGATTGTTTCAGCCTAAGTGGCTTATGGCAGAGAAAAAGGTGCAGTATAGAAGTAAATCGACTGGATATATTCGTTCGATATTAGTCGGTATGACATATGCAGCGGGATGGACGCCATGTGTTGGGCCGATATTTTCAGCTGTACTCATGCTTGGCGCGACGAATCCTGAAGGGGCACTTCTTTATATTACAGCGTATACTCTTGGGTTTGCGGTTCCATTTTTCGTGATGGCATTCTTTATTGGGAAGGTAAAATGGATTGTTACATATGCCAATGTCATGATGAAAATTGGCGGTGGAATGATGATTGTAACAGGTGTTTTATTGTATACAAATCAAATGACGAAAATTACAGCGTTCTTTATTCGCCTATTTGGTGGATTTACAGGATTTTAAAAAATGAGGAGGAAGAAAAGTGAAGAAACTAATTGCTATTATATTAGTAGGAGCACTCGTTTGGGCGGGTGTTAACTTTTATAATTCAAAGAAAGAAGAAAAGGAAAGAAAAGCGAAACAAGCGGAGTTAAAAGAGAAAGAAGTATTACCACAAATAGGGTTTAAAGCACCAAATATAACATTAAAAGGATTAGATGGAAAGTTGTATTCGCTAAATGATGCGAAGGGAAAACCATATATTATTAATTTTTGGGCATCGTGGTGTGGACCATGTGAAATGGAGGCACCTGACTTAGTTCGTTTTTATGACAAATATAAAAAGGATATTGAAATCTTTGCAGTAAATGCAACTGTTAGTGACCCAGTACAAGAAGCAACTGCATTTGCGGATCGCTATGGATTTGAGTTTCCAGTTCTTCTAGATATGGATGGAGTAGCTGGATTAGATTATAAAGTATTTTCTTTACCAACGACATTTTTTGTTAATAAAGATGGAATTATAGTAGATCATGTACGAGGGGTATTACCTCCAGATCAATTAGAAAAGAAATTTCAAAAATTAATTGAGGGTTAAGAGGGGATTTTGCAGCGATGGAGTGGATCATGAGGTTACAACCCGTATCTCTTATAATTGGAAGTCTATTTGGATTTATGCTGATGAAACGAAAGATGAAGCGTCAAAATGTACCGTATGAAAAAATGATGGATGCTGTAACAAATGCGTTTCTTATTATCGTATTTGTATGGAAATTTGCACCGGCAATTTTAAATCCAGTATGGGCTTTTAGGTCGCCATTGCAAGCATTACTAGCTGTAGGAAGCATGCAGCACATTTTAATAGGGGGCATAATTGCGAGTGCATACATTGTTTGGAAAAGTAAAAAGGAGCAATTTTTGCTTCATATTTTACTTGATGCATTGCCTTTTGCATTGTGCGTGAGCAGTATCTTTTATTTTCTATTCCATCGAGAAGTAGGTGTACAAACGACACTACCATGGGGAATGAAAATATATGAATCTAAATTTTTATATCATCCTATTTTCGCATACGAGATCATCCTCGCCCTTTGTGTAATTGGTTTGTTATGGATGAAAAATGAAAGATTAGGAACTGGAAAAAATATAAGTGTTTTTCTAATTTGTGAGGGGACTGCTCATATTGTTATTTCGCTTATTAGTGAACAAAACTCGGTTCTATTTGGCCTGTCAATACAGCAAATACTTAGTTTTTGTGTTATTAGTTTAGGCATTTTGTTCATGCCGAAAAAATAAAAATAGCCATGTACGGAGAGTATCCGTGCGTGGCTATTTTTATTTTATATATTAAAAAATCGGCGGGGTAACAGAAAATAAGACAATTGCATTTTTCTCGAATTGATTTACCCATTTATGCTTTAAATAAGCAGGTATTTTTACACTATCACCAGTTTCTAATGTGTACTCTTCTTCATTTAAATACAATGTAATTGTTCCGTCTAATACAAATGCTAATTCTTCACCTTTATGTTCTAGAATATTATCTGATGAAGAAGTATTTGGGGGAACAGTCATAATTGCTGTTGCTAAATTACCTGTGAAATCAGGCGATAGCATTTCATATGATAAATTATCGATAATCATTTTTTTTCGTTTATGAGAGCGCACGATTAAATCGTCTGTATTTGTTTCTTCAAGTAGAAAACTAAATGTTGGAACATCCAGTGCCTTTGCGAGTACCTTTAACGTTTGAATAGAAGGGTTAGCAGAACCACGCTCAATTTGACTTAACATAGATGGTGTAATTTCAGCCATATTTGCTAGTTGTTTACTAGTTAAACCTTTTTCTTTTCTTTGCTTTTCAATCTTTTTACCAATATCTATATTTTCCATAAAACATTCTCCTTAATGATTATTAAATTATATTTAAATAAATTAAATTAAAATTAACTAAAATGAATAATTTATGTTAAACTATATTAAAATTAATTTAATTATAATTTATTGTATAGCAAGCTACAAGGATATGAGGAGGAAACGGAATGAAGGAAATAGAGGTATTAAAAGCAGAGTATCCATTAGTTAACAAGCTTATTGCAACAGAAGAAATATTTTGGATAAACCCGAATATAGAAAAATATGAAACAGCAATAACAGCTTCACCACTTAATGAAGAAGATGTCAAAGACGCGGAAGAGAGATTAAAGCGTTTTGCACCATATATTGCGAAAGTTTTTCCTGAAACGAAAGAAACGAATGGTATTATAGAATCACCTTTAGTAAAAATACCTTCAATGAAACAGTCTTTAGAGAAAAATTACGGGCAACTTATACTAGGAAAATTACTATTAAAATGTGATAGTCATCTTCCGATATCAGGATCAATTAAAGCTAGGGGCGGGATTTATGAAGTGTTGAAACATGCTGAACAATTAGCTCTGCAGCATGGAATGTTAACAGAGGAAGATAATTATTCTATTTTAGATAGTGACACATGTAGAGAGTTTTT
Source organism: Bacillus sp. FSL M7-1020 (assembly GCF_038050415.1). Lineage (NCBI taxonomy): Bacteria > Bacillati > Bacillota > Bacilli > Caryophanales > Bacillaceae > Bacillus > Bacillus sp. FSL M7-1020. The sequence continues at coordinate 1,475,879 of NZ_JBBOTW010000001.1, forward strand.
TGCAAAATACTCAATTGCGGTAGGTTCTACAGGTAATTTAGGGCTAAGTATTGGGATTATGAGTGCGAAACTAGGTTTTAACGTAACTGTCCATATGTCAGCAGACGCAAAAGAATGGAAAAAAGATTTATTAAGAAATAAAGGTGTAAATGTTATTGAATATGAAGCTGATTATAGTAAAGCAGTAGAAGAGGGGCGTCAGCAAGCAGATGCAGATCCTAGCTGTTATTTTGTAGATGATGAAAACTCACATGATTTATTTTTAGGATACGCAGTAGCAGCATCTCGTTTACAAAAGCAATTAGAAGAGTTAGAGATTATAGTAGATGAAGAACATCCTTTATTCGTTTATCTTCCGTGTGGAGTAGGTGGGGGACCTGGCGGGGTAGCATTTGGTTTAAAGTTATTGTATAAAAACAACGTCCATTGTTTCTTTGCAGAGCCAACACATTCTCCATGTATGTTACTCGGGTTAATGACAGGACTTCATGATAAAATCGCCGTTCAAGATATCGGGATTGATAATATAACAGACGCGGACGGACTGGCAGTAGGAAGACCGTCTGGATTTGTCGGTAAAACGATAGAACCATTTTTGAACGGAAATTACACAGTAAGTGATGAAGAGTTATATAGATTATTAAAAGAACTGGCTGATAAGGAAAATATTAATTTAGAGCCTTCTGCATTAGCTGGTATGGTTGGGCCAGTGAATGTATGTAAAAATGAAAACGAGTATTTACAAAAGCAACAGTTAACAGAGACGGTGAAAAAAGGTACTCATATTGTGTGGGGAACTGGTGGGAGCATGGTTCCAGAAGATGTGATGAATGGGTATTATAAGAAAGGTTTGGAATTAACAATATAAGAAAAATGAGGCTAGTTGTAGCCTCATTTTTTCATGTACATAAAAATCTTTGTTATTTTCACAATAGTTCTTTATAGTATAGATATGAAGGATTACTAATATCGAATAAATATAACAAAACAGCTTTATTTTACATAATAAGAGGATGTGTGTATACGATGTCATTACAGACTAAATATATAGCGGGTATTTCGCTTGGGGTTATGGGAGTAGGCTTTGCTGCTTCTATCCCTTTTCAAGGAACGATAGCTGGAGAGATTATACAAGGGGGATTTGAAGCTGGATTAGTTGGCGGACTTGCGGATTGGTTCGCGGTTACAGCATTATTTCGTCATCCGATGGGAATCCCAATTCCGCATACAGCTTTGTTACCTAAAAACCGTAAACGAGTAACGAAAGGGCTCATTCATACGTTAGAAAATGAGTGGCTGACGAAAGAAAGTATTACGAATAAAGTAAAAGAAATGCAGTTAGCGCAAATGGTGCTACAAATTGCTGAGAGAGAAATGCAGTCTGATGCTGTGAAAAAGGGAATTGTAACGATTGCTGAGAAAGCGATTGTTTCAATAGATACAGAAAAGTTAGCTGTTATTATTGAAAAAGAACTTAAAACATATTTGCATACAATTAATACGAGTAACATCTTACAAGTGCTTGTTGATCAATTAGTTGTGCAAGAATATGATGAAAAGACACTTGATTACATATTAGTAAAAGTGAAAGATTGGACAGCGCAAGATGAAGCTCGTTACCAGCTTGGAAGCTTAGGTATGAAGGCGATGGAAAACATAAAAGTAGATGGATTCTTACAGTTTACTTTGAAATCGTTTATGAATATTGTAGATGAAGATAAAATTGGCGGCATTTTGCAGAAATTTATTATTAGCAATATTAACAGCTTACAAGATGCAGATAATGGCACAAGACAACTTATCTTATCAAAAATTCGCCAAGAAATTATAAATGTAAAAGAAAATGAAGCTTTACTACAGGAATTAGAAAATTGGAAAGAAAAGTGGATTGCGAATTGGGATGCTACTGACAAAATAAAAGAGGTGCTGGAGCAAGTACAACAAAGAGCAGTTACCTTTGTAAACAAAGAAGAATTTGCTGATACATATGTTATTCCATTTTTACAAACGCAAATGAATAAAATAAAAGAAGACGAAGTGACGGTTCAAAAAATAGAAGATTGGTTACAAAAGCAAGTTGTCACACTTGTTGAAAAGAATCATTCGAAAATTGGAAAACTTGTACAAGAAAACCTTGATAAACTAGACGATAAAACATTAATTGAAATGATCGAAAATAACGTCGGTAAAGATTTGCAGTGGATCCGAGTGAACGGGGCTGTTTGCGGATTTATGATTGGCTTAATTTTAGAAGGAATTAAAGCGATTATATGAGAAAAACCTTCCACATTTGTGGAAGGTTTTTCTTATTTTTCGATAACGTTCATATTCAAATTATAAGCTTTCTCAATATTTAATTTGTACGTTCCATTTCCAGTTTTAATCGAATTTTTATACCAATGTTCTCGGTCGATTAATTCTGGATTTTCTTCTGAAGTATTATTTTCTTTTTTCGTTAAATCTTCAACTTGTTCCCAAGGTGTGTTTCCATGTGTTTCTTTTTGATTTGTTACTGCTGTTAAAGATACATCACTCTCTTTTGCAAGATGGACAGACACTCTTGAGCTTTCTTGTACAAACCAATTATTTTGTAATTGACCTGGATAAAGAGATAGTTCGTTATTTGAAGCACGGATTTCCACATTTTTATTTTGCGGAAGAACAAGCGTTGGTTTCACCTGTGGTGCCGAGTTAAATAACGTATGCTGAACAGGTAATGATTTTAATGTGATATGCATCGTTTCTCCAGCCGTTTGAACGGAAAGGAAATCATCTCGTTTTAAATTGAGTTTTTCATTTGCTTTCGTCGTCATTTCATACGTTCCCAAAAGATGAATTTGATTTGTATTATTTCCCTCTATCGTTAGAGGCTGATGTCCTGCATCTACTACGATTTTTTTGATAGATTCAGGTATATCAAGTGGTCCGTCTGGAATATTACTCGTTTGCCTCGTTGTATTCATAGAATGACGAACTTCGTCTAGTAATCCAGTAGATAATAAACAGTAAAAAGCAATTCCAACACTTCCTAAAACGCCGATAAAGAAAATACTAAAAATATCATATTTAATAAATGATTGTTCCTTTTTAGAAAATAGAAGGTATAGTAAAATTTCAGCGCCAAGTATAATAAGTAAAACAGGCCACCATGCTGTTAATGTATCCAATACTTGGGTGCCTTTAATGACTGAAAATAGTAAGAAGCAACCTAATGTAATAATGGAAAGCCCCATTGAGAATGTTCCAACGCGCCATGTTCTCATTCGTTTGTACCACCTTTATTTTCTTTATTTCCAAGTAACAATTTAAAGCCGCCGCCAATTAAAAGGAGAGCAACGATAGACGTTTGGAAATAGCGATAATATAGTTCGCTAAGATGAATATTAAATATAGTTGCAAAATAGTCATTCAAAATAGGAAGGACTGTTTGATCTAATAAATAATAACCACCTAATACAATTAATCCGATACCGATCCATCTTTGATGATTTATAAAATAATCTATGATAGGTTCGTCATTAACACGTTCTTTTCCGTATTTTGCAGTTTGCTGTAACGCATCAAAAAAGCTATAGAACCAAATGATTGGTACTAAAAATAAAAACGCAGAAAGTCTTAATAAGTCGAGCAAATAAATGGATAGTAAAAAGGCTGCCATAAGCTGAAGACCACGGCGCTGTAAGCCTAAATACATATGTCCTGCTCCAGGAAACATCGCTAAAATGGAAGCGAATGTTTTATTTTTCTTTCCTTGTTCTCGGTGCTCTTCAAACTCTTCAAAAATAGTACGGTCATCTAGTTGCTCTCCGCGTTCTTTTTTCTGTAGTTGTTGAACAACATCGAAGAAATTATAAATCCATAAAACAGGTAACGTCACGAGAAAGATAAGGAAACTTTCTTGAGATGTTAAAAGGGCAACGAAAATGATCATACTTCCGATTCCTGTACAAGCTACTAAAAATGTAAGGCCACGTTGCATAAGTCCTAATTGAAAATGACCAAGTCCAGGGATAATTGATAGAAGAATGATATAAAATCGTTCGCTCTCTTTAGAGGACTCTGTAAATTCTCCGGCCGCTTGTTTTTTCGATTGATTAATAATAGTGATAACTAAATCTAATAAATTGATCGCCCATAACACGACTAGTAAAAATAGAGAAAGAAAAGCAATATCACGCTCTCCTAATGCTATTGTGCAAAATGCTGCAAAGATAAATAGAAATACAGCCCCTCCGCTATATAAAATAAATCGTCCAAACTTCTTTAAATATAAATGTCCAAGCCCAGGAATTAGCCCTAATACAAGTGCTAAAAAGGGGTTTTTATTCATGCTTTGAACCTCCGTCCTTTGTTGATGTGTCTACCGATTTGTTTACAATTTGTTGTGAGATAGAAGACTCGTTATGTTTTGAAGATTTCTCGAAATTTGATGTCGCTGTAAAAATATATTGGAATAAACCACTTACCATAAAAATAATTGTAGCCGCAGTCGCAATTATGTAGTGAATAATTGTGCGTTTTAGTGAGTTTGTTTTTATATATTCATTAGACTGTAGTGTTTCAAAATTAATTTGCGTCATAACTTCGTTCGTAAATGAATCATCATTTATCATTGGAAGGTTTTCATGTTGTTCATCAATACTTTCCATATAAAGTGCTAAACAATAATCACATTCAAAAAGATGTTCTTCCATAGATTCACGTTCATTGCTTTCTATAAAATCTAATGTATAATTGCGCCAATCTTCTTTTGAATAATGCATCATAGAAACTCTTCCTCCTTCCAATGTTTTTTAATCCATTTTCTTGCCCGATACAGTTTCATTTCGACTGTTTTCACTTCGATGTTTTCCTGCAAAGCAATTTCTTGATAACTTTTTTCTTCTAGATAATGCGAGAGAACGACATCACGGTAATTTTCAGGAAGTTCTCTTAGTTTTTGAGCAATGAGTAATTTTTGCTCTTTCGTCAATAGTAAAGCTTCAATGTTATGAGAGGATTTTATATTTTCCTCAGTTTCTTTACATAAGGAGAGTTCTTCGTGTTCTCTAGCTTTCTTCCTTTTATAATCAATAGCGTGATTGGTGGCAATACGCGCCATCCACGTTTTTAATCCGCGAAATTGATAATTTGGGAGAGAGGCGTGAATTTTTACGAATACTTCTTGTGTAACATCTTTCGCATCTTCTTCATGTCTTAAAATAGAAAAGATAACTTGAAAAATATAATGACGATACGTTTGTACAAGGATACGAAAAGCATGTTCGCTTCCTTGCTGTGCTTTTTCAATTAATTGTTTTTCCTCAATGGGTCTCTCCCTCCTTTTTGACGCATTCTATTATATAGACGTAAGAAATGATAAGTCACCCTACACATGTTGTAAAAAAAGAATAATATATTTTTAGAAAGGAGGCTATATGAAAAAAGGTGTGAAAAAATGGTAAAAAGGAGTATATAATGAGCAAAGAGGAAATGTTACGCGGAGAAAGGATGTGAATGTTAGTAGGAGGACGTCCATACTAACAAACATGAAAATTAAAATATTAATAGCAGATGATAATTCTTTTATTAGAGAAGGCATGAAAATTATTTTAAATACATACGAAGAGTTTGAAGTGTTAGATACTGTAAATGATGGAAAAGAAGCTGTAGCATATTGTAAGAAACATGAAGTCGATATTGTGCTTTTAGATGTCCGCATGCCAAACATGAACGGGGTAGAGGCGACAAAGTTAATTTGTGAAGAGACGAAAACGAAGCCGCTTATTTTAACGACGTTTGATGATGATGAATATATATTGGACGCAGTAAAAAACGGAGCAAAAGGTTATTTATTAAAAAATAATGATCCGGAACGTATTCGTGATGCGATAAAAGGAGTGTATAACGGTCAAACTGTTATGCAAGATGTAGTACTTGATAAAATTAAATCTAATTTAATGGAAAGTAAAGAGGAAGAATGTAAAATAGATAAGAGTCTTTTTACAGAAAGGGAGCTTAGTATTATCGCATTAATTGCGAAAGGTTTCTCGAATAAAGAAATTTCAAAGCAGCTTTTCATATCAGAGGGAACAATCGCAAATTATATTACATCGGTTTTAGGGAAAACTGGACTAGAACATCGCACACAAATTGCGATTTATTACTTAACAGGGAAAGTAGATTAATGATATGGAATTTTGGTTAATTGTAAGTAAATTAATTGTTTTTATATATATTGTGTTTAGTTACATTTATTTAAATGTCGCGAACTTACCATGGATTATATTTACTTTGCTTTTATATCTTTCTGTAAACGTACTGATTTCTATATTTAAAAAAGATACGTACAAAAACATATTAACTTCTGTGTCAATTGGCGTAGTTATGTTATTTACATGGAAGATTCATCCGCTTTTTATTTTGTTTTTACCATTGAATTTATATGAACTTGTATTTCGATATATAGAGAAGAAATGGCAGCTCTTTATCGTTATGATGATTCCTATTATCTTTACAGATGAAAGTATTCGAATGACATATGGATTAATTGTTGCATTTTCTTTCATTGTATTAACTATGGCAGAACGGTATATATCGCGTGTATTAAAGCTTGAATCACAAAATGATAAGATGCGAAAAGATATGCAGCGGCTGACGAAAAGCTTACATGAAAATAAAGAGTACATAAAGCAATCAGAATACACATTTAAGTTAGAAGAGAGAAACCGGCTATCACAAGAAATTCATGATAAAATTGGCCACTCGATGACGGGTGCACTAATTCAAATGGAAGCAGCAAAGAGGTTAATGGAAATAGATAAAGAAAAATCTGCCGAGTTATTACAAAATGCAATTCACATTTCAAAAGATGGAATTGAAAGTATTCGCATTACATTAAAAAATATGAAGCCACCAACTGAGCAAATTGGAATCCATCGTATGAAATTATTCATAGAGGAATTTGCCGGTAAGCATGATGTAAATATTCCTTTCGTATATAAAGGTAACTTAGATATGATTTCTCCTATTCAGTGGAAAATTATCGGTGAAAATGTTACAGAGGCACTTACAAACGCAATGAAATATGCTGATGCGACAGTCATTTCCATAGATATTCATGTACTTAACAAGATGGTGAAAGTACAAGTGAAGGATAACGGAAAAGGTGCAGCTCTCGTTAAGAAAGGTCTCGGAATTATGGGGATGGAGGAGCGAACGGCATCAGTAAACGGAAAAATTATTGTAGATGGGACAAGTGGTTTTTCAGTAACAATGTTGCTGCCGATATAAAAGAATGGGACGAAGATGAATCATCTCATATGAAAAAAGTGAATAATCTCATATGAAAAGAATGAACTTCTGCACTGAGCAGGTTCATTTTTTTTGTTTATAATAAATAGCAGAGAAACCGAAATAGGGGTGAAATGATGAATACATTAGAAATTAAAAATTTAACGAAAAAATTTGGTGATTTCATCGCAGTTGATAATATGTCTTTATCTATTAAAGAAGGAGAGATATTTGGATTTTTAGGATCAAATGGTGCTGGTAAAAGTACAACGATAAATATGATTGCTGGGTTGTTAAGAAGTAATGAAGGTGAAATTAGCATATTAGGAAAAAATATAAAGAAGCATAATCGGTTTGCGAAGATGAATATTGGTATCGTTCCGCAAGATATTGCAATTTATGAAGAGTTAAATGCCTATGAAAATGTGAAATTCTTTGCTGGACTTTACGGGTTAAGAGGAGCTGAATTAAAAGCGAGAGTAGAGGAAGCACTTCAATTTGTGGGGCTTAGTGATAAACATAAAAATTACCCGAAAAACTTTTCTGGCGGGATGAAACGAAGACTGAATATCGCTTGTGCGATCGCTCATAGACCGAAGTTAATTATTATGGATGAGCCGACAGTTGGAATTGATCCACAGTCAAGAAACTATATTCTCCAGTCTGTTCGAAAATTAAATGAAATGGGAAGTACCATTATTTACACGAGCCACTACATGGAAGAAGTAGAAGAGATTTGTACGAAAATAGCAATTGTAGATCACGGTAAAGTGATTGCAGAAGGAACGAAAGAACAGTTAAAAGCAATTATTACCGACACGAAAGATATTTGGATTGAAGTAAAGTCGGTAGAAAAATTAGATGTAGAGCAGTTAAAAGAGATAAACGGTGTGAAAGCTGTTCAAATTGAAGAGAACGTAATTAAAGTAAACTCGGATGCAGGATTAAACAATTTAAATAAAATTATTCAGCATTTCATTAATCATGACATTGAAATCCGTTCGTTAGAGGAACAGGCTCCAAACTTAGAAACAGTATTCCTTACGTTGACTGGAAGAAACTTACGAGATAAATAAAAGGTAAATGAAGAAAAGGTAAAGGGAGGTTCATCAATTGAACATCTTCAATATTGCAGTTATGCATATTAAAAGAGATTTCAGGGACGTAAGAACTTTAGTTTTTATGTTAGCATTTCCTATTGTGCTTATGCTTGTGCTAGGGACAGCGTTAACGAATGCATTTAATAGTGATAGTCAATCGATTAAGGATATACAAGTGCTATATAAAGATGAAGCGAGTAGCACATTTTCTCAATCGTTTGAAGCATTTACGAAAGAAGTCGATAAATCGGGTATTCATTTTAAAAAAGCTTCTGAAGGTATAGATGGGAAAGAGGCAGTGAAGCAAAATAAATATGCTGCTTATGTAGAATTAAATAAAGATGGTGCAAAGTTTTACGGAAGTGACAAAAGTAGTATTGAGGGAAGTATTGTGGAAGGTATGCTTACAACATTTGTTGATAAGTACAATGTAGCAACCGAAGTGGCAAAAGTAGATCCTAGTAAGGTGAGCGCAGTTATTTCAAATGGGAATCATAATGATTATATAAAAGAAACATCTTTACAAGCTGCGAAAAAGCCAGGTTCTATGGATTACTATGCGGTTGTAATGACGACGATGATCGCACTATATGCTGGGATGGGAGCGAGTTCTTTAATTCGAGGAGAACGAATACGTAAAACAGGAGATCGTCTCATTGCTGCGCCTATAAGTAAGGCTGAAATATTCATTGGAAAAGTACTTGGTAGCCTAGTAGCAAACGCCCTTTGCGTATTACTTGTCATGTTATTTAGCAAATTTGTATTTCAAGCGAATTGGGGCGACCATCTTGGAATTATATTTATTATTTTGTTAACACAAGTCTTTCTAGCAATTAGCTTCGGTTTAGGGATCGGGTATATTACGAAAACAGCTGAATCATCGAGAGCAATTATTCTTGTTGTTATACAGTTAGCTTCTATTTTTGGTGGTGCATACTTCGTAGTAGAAGAAAATTTCGTTACGAACTTATCACCATTAACGTGGGCAAACACAGCTGTCATGAAAATTATTTATGCAAACGATGTAGGAGCGGCACTGCCGGTAATATGTTTAAATCTTGGGATTTCAGCACTCTTTTTATTAATTGCAATTATTGCATTACGTAGACGGGAGGGGCTATAGTATGAAAGATATTTTATGGCTCATACAAAAAACACTATCTGTCCTTTTGAAAAATAAAAAAGGATTATTCATTATTATTAGTTTGCCGATAATCGGAACGCTCATCTCTTTTTCGATATACGGAAATGCGGGGCAAGGCACGTTAAATATCGGGATTGTAAATAAAGAAAATGAGCCGATAGCAAATGATACGATAAAGTTTTTAGAAGGATTAAATCATGTGAAAGTGAGTAAGGTTAAGGAGTCGGAAGTAGAAGATAAACTCACTTCCAAAAAACTTGATGGAGTTATTACATTACATTCTGGTTTTTCAAAAAGTGTTCGAGAAGGGAAACCTAATCATATCGAGATTGCATCGATTAAAGGTGATCAAGTAACAGCATTTATAAAATCATATTTATATAACTATATTGATAATGTAGCAGCTATTAGTAAAGTAGCAGGAACAGATCAAAGTACATTTGATAGTATGTACGCAGGGTATCAAAAAAGTTCATTTAAAATGAAAACTGAGACGCTAGAAGATACTTCGAAAAATAAAGATATGACAAACCAAACGATGGGTTACCTTATTATGTTTATGCTGTTTTCAGCAGTGAACTTATCAGGATTTATTTTAAAAGAAAAAGAGAATAGAACGTACTTTAGATTATTATCAACACCAATTGATGGAAAGAAATTTATATTGTCCAACGTCGCGGTAAATATGATGATACTAACATTGCAAATTGTCATTGCAGTATTATTTATGACGAATGTTTTTCATACAAATATTAATATGCCTTTCATAGTAATGATTGGTGTGCTTATGATATTCGCTTTAATTGCAATTGGTTTATCATTAGTCATTGTGTCTTTTTCAAAAAGTTCGGCTGCTTCAAATGCAATGCAAAATCTAGTGATAGTACCAACATGTTTGCTTGCTGGATGTTATTTTCCATATGACATTATGCCAAAAGCGGTACAAAAAGTAGCTGATTTCCTACCGCAGCGCTGGTTACTAGATACGATAGCAAAACTACAGCAAGGTATTCCATTCTCTGAGTTGTATTTGAATATTTTAATCTTATTCGCCTTTGCAATAGCATTTTTCTTAATTGCAATTTATAAGTTTGGAAGAAATAATGATGCGAGGAATTTTGTTTAATGTGAAATGGGTGTGACGTTAAGTCGCATCCTTTTTTGTATGAAGCATGAAATCTAAACTTGAATGACAAAATAGAAGGGTGGAAAGAAAATGATCGGAAGGAAATCAAAATGATTAAAAAAATATTACGAGTTACTTCTATTATTATTGCTATTTTCGTTTTTATTTTAATTTGGATGCATATCGATGTTACCCTAGGTAGGAAAATGGAAGCTTGGAAAAACATGCCGACAGAGTATACACCTCATTATAGTGACTTTCAATTATATGTAGAAGGGAAGTCATTATATGAGCAGCTATTTGAAGATATTAAAAAAGCGAAAAGCTCCATCTACACTTATTTTTTCATTTTGTCGGATGATAAAAGTAGTCATATTTTTTTAAACTTATTAAAAGAGAAGGCGAAAGAAGGAGTAAACGTCTATTTATCGGTTGATCGCATTAATGATTTATCATTTGAAAGAAAGATGAAAAATGAATTGCAGGAAAGTGGTGTGCATTTTACATATAGTAGAAAACCTGAATTACCATTCGGGTTTTATTCTCTTCATCATCGTAATCATCGCCGTATTACGACGATTGATGGGGAGATTGGCTATACAGGCGGATTTAATATAGGAGATGAGTACTTAGGGAAAGATAAGCGATTTGGATATTGGCGTGATTATCATGTACGGCTTAAAGGAGAAGGAGCAAAAGATTTAGAACAGCAATTCGCTTTAGATTGGAAACGAGATACGAAAGAAGATATAAAGAGGAGTACGAATAAAGCTAGTAAAGGGAATACATTACATACTATGACTAGTTACAATGGGCATTACGTTGCTGAAAAATATATAGAGCTCATAAAACAAGCTCAACACTCCATTGTAATTGCAACGCCGTATTTTATAGCAAAAAATAAAGAATCCATGAATGCTTTAATCGCAGCACAAAAGCGTGGTGTTACAGTAAAAATACTTTGGTCATATAAACCAGATCTACCTCTTATAAAAGAAGCGGCGTATCCATACATACGTCAAGCTGTTAATAATGGGATTACTGTATATGGGTATAAAAAAGGAATGTTTCATGGGAAGTTAATGTTAATTGATAATGAATTAACTGTTATCGGTACAACGAACTTTACTGCACGTAGCTTCTATATTAATGATGAGATGAATTTGTATATTCATGGTGGATCTATCGTCTCAGAAGTGAATGAGGCGTTAACGCAAGATTTTCATGATTCGAAAGAAATGACGAAAGAATTTTTTGAGAAGTTATCATTTTGGGAGCGTTGTAAGGAGAAGTTGGGGGGATTGGCTGATTTTTATTTATAAAGGTTAATGAAAAGGGTGTCTTTTATAGACACCCTTTTCATGAGAAATAACTATTATTCATGCACAAGCATCGAAACATCATCATTAATCAATGTCCCCACATGTTCCCCTAAACATATTTTCTTCATCACCCCAGGCTCATTGAAGTTAAAGACATGTGCTGGTAAATTGTAGTCCCGAGCAAGCAATAAAGCGGCTTGGTCCATGACTTGTATGTTTTGTCTAACAACATCGTTATAGTTCAGCTTTCGATACATTTTCGCTGATTTGTTATGTTTTGGGTCACTTGTAAAGACACCGTCTACTCCTTGTTTTGCGACTAATATGGCGTCACTATTCATTTCGATTGCTCTCTGTACACTTGGGTAATCTGTCGTAACGAAAGGTTGCCCGTTACCGCCTCCAAAAATAACGACATAACCGTTATCTAAATGATGGACTGCACGCAAGCGAATATATGGTTCAGCTACTGCGTTAAAAGGGATGGAAGTCATAACGCGTACTTCTTTATTTGTTTTACTAGTTAAAACACCGCGGAGCATTAAGCTATTAATGATCGTACCTAACGTACCGATATTATCAGCTTCTACACGATCAATTCCCCATTCTTCAGCTAGATGACCTCTGAAAATGTTACCGCCACCGATAACGATGGATACTTCGATACCTAAATCAACAATGGATAAAATTTCGTTTGCGATATGTTCTAATCGTTTGGAGTTAAAGCTATTTCCAGTTTGATCGGCAAGAGCGCCGCCGCTTAGTTTTATTAAAACTCTTTTATATGGCCTCATAACAATTCCCCCTATATAGATCGCAATAAAAAAGGAACAAAGGCGAATGCCTTTGTTCCTTTTTAAGAAAATGAAAAAGAAAAGAAGAAGATAGGACGAATTGCTTTGTGTAGTTTTTCATACTATCCACTCCTTTTCATTTCGATTTGTTTTAAGTATATATCTTTTTGATTATACGAAACAATCTGATTACTTATCAAGTATATTTTATCGTTTTTTAACAAAATGGTGTCAATGAAAAATAGAAGAAAAATATTTGAAATTTTTGTGACAAACTTGTAGGTTTTTGTATGATTTTGTAGGTTCGCTTATATGATGTGTGAGTAGCTTTTATAAATTCAAATTGAAAGCGTTCGCATGAAGGGGATGAACATAAATGAAAAAATTCGGATTGGCAACACAAATTTTTGTCGCGCTTGTTTTAGGGATTGTAGTAGGGGCAGTCTTTTATGGCAATAAAACGGCGATTTCTTATATCACACCAATTGGGGATATATTTATTCATTTAATTAAGATGATTGTAGTACCAATTGTTATTTCAGCATTAATTGTTGCGGTAGCTGGCGTGGGAGATATGAAAAAGCTTGGGAAACTGGGCGGTAAGACAATTCTTTATTTCGAAATTATTACGACGATTGCTATTTTAATGGGATTACTTGCAGCGAATATATTCCAACCAGGTACTGGCGTTGATATGAGCAATTTACAGCAAAGTGATATTTCTTCTTATAAACAAACTGCAGATGCAACAGAGAAGAAAGGATTTGCTGAAACGATTGTTCATATTGTACCGAAAAACGTATTTGAATCTATCTCACAAGGTGACTTATTACCGATTATATTCTTCTCCGTGTTATTTGGTTTAGGAGTTGCGGCAATTGGAGAAAAAGGAAAGCCTGTCTTTAACTTTTTTGAAGGTGTACTCGAAGCAATGTTTTGGGTTACAAATCAAGTTATGAAGTTTGCACCATTCGGTGTATTCGCATTAATTGCTGTTACGGTTGCAAAATTTGGTGTAGCAACACTACTTCCGTTAGGAAAACTAGTGCTAGCTGTATACGTAACTGTTATACTATTCGTTGTGATTGTATTAGGTATTAATGCACGAATGGTTGGCGTAAACATTTTTACATTAATAAAAATTTTAAAAGAAGAACTTATTCTTTCATTTACGACAGCAAGTTCAGAAGCTGTTTTACCTAATATAATGAGAAAAATGGAAGAGTTCGGTTGTCCAAAGGCAGTTGCCTCTTTCGTAATTCCGACAGGTTATACATTTAACTTGACTGGATCGGCTATTTATCAAGCGTTAGCGGCATTGTTTGTTGCACAAATGTATGGTGTACACATGTCACTGACGGAGCAAATAACGTTATTATTCGTTCTCATGTTAACATCCAAAGGTATGGCGGGAGTTCCAGGTGCATCGTTCGTTGTTGTATTAGCAACGTTAGGTTCAATGGGGTTACCACTAGAAGGTATCGCGTTAATTGCGGGAATTGACCGCATTTTAGATATGATTCGCTCATCTGTCAATGTATTAGGAAATGCATTAGCGGCCATTGTTATGTCGAAGTGGGAAGGCGAATTCGATAATGAGAAAGCAAAACAATATGTAGAAACAGTCAAAGAAACAAAAGCAGCATAAGAAATCGTTAAGGAGTGAATAATCATGGCAACATTAACTGAAGTTAAAAATGGTGTGCGAATTGAAAAAGATTTTTTAGGTGAAAAAGAAGTACCAAATTATGCATACTACGGCGTACAAACAATGCGTGCAGTAGAAAACTTCCCAATTACAGGTTACAAAATTCATGAAGGTTTAATTCAAGCATTCGCAGTTGTAAAAAAAGCAGCAGCACTTGCAAATACAGATGTAGGTAGATTGGAATTGAATAAAGGCGGCGCGATCGCAGAAGCTGCTCAAGAAATTCTAGATGGAAAATGGCACGATCATTTCATCGTCGACCCAATTCAGGGCGGTGCGGGTACTTCAATGAACATGAATGCAAATGAAGTCATTGCCAATCGTGCTCTTGAATTATTAGGAATGGAAAAGGGAGACTATCATTATATTAGTCCAAATAGCCATGTAAATATGGCACAATCAACAAACGATGCATTCCCAACGGCGATTCATATCGCGACATTAAATGCATTAGAAGGCTTATTACAAACGATGGGTTATATGCATGATGTATTTGAATTAAAAGCAGAACAATTCGACCATGTTATTAAAATGGGTCGTACGCATTTACAAGATGCTGTACCAATTCGTCTTGGACAAGAGTTTAAAGCGTATTCTCGCGTACTAGAACGTGATATGAAACGTATTAAGCAATCACGTCAACATTTATATGAAGTAAATATGGGAGCAACTGCAGTTGGTACAGGCTTAAATGCAGATCCAGAGTATATTGAAGCAGTTGTAAAACATCTTGCTACAATTAGTGAATTACCGCTTGTTGGTGCAGAAGATTTAGTGGACGCGACGCAAAATACTGATGCGTACACAGAAGTATCTGCAGCACTAAAAGTATGTATGATGAATATGTCTAAAATTGCGAATGACCTTCGCTTAATGGCATCAGGTCCACGTGTTGGTTTAGCAGAAATTATGTTACCAGCTCGTCAACCAGGTTCTTCTATTATGCCAGGGAAAGTAAACCCTGTTATGCCAGAAGTTATTAACCAAATTGCGTTCCAAGTTATTGGTAACGATCATACAATTTGTCTTGCTTCAGAAGCAGGACAATTAGAATTAAATGTTATGGAACCAGTACTTGTTTTCAACTTACTTCAATCTATTAGCATTATGAATAATGGTTTCCGTGCCTTTACAGATAATTGCTTAAAAGGAATTGAAGCGAATGAAGATCGTTTAAAAGAGTACGTTGAGAAAAGTGTAGGAATTATTACAGCCGTGAACCCTCATATCGGTTATGAAGCAGCAGCTCGTGTTGCGAAAGAAGCAATTGCAACAGGTCAATCCGTTCGTGAACTTTGTGTAAAAAATGGTGTATTGTCACAAGAAGATTTAGAGTTAATTCTAGATCCATTCGAAATGACACATCCAGGGATTGCAGGAGCAACTCTTTTAAAGAAAAATTAAAAGAAGAGGGGGACAATCCCCTCTTTTTTGTTTACAATATAGAAATGCTATATATGAATAGAGGTAGGGATGTTATGAGTAAGTTTACAGTGGCTTCTAATGGTGCATTAGAAACAACATTAAGAGGAGCAGAAGTATTATCAACACCACTTTTAAATAAAGGGGTAGCTTTCACACAAGAGGAAAGAGAAGAGTTAGGTTTAAAAGGTTTATTACCGCCAGCTGTTTTAACATTAGAAGAACAAGCACGCCGAGCATATGAACAATTTAGTTCTCAGCCGGATGATTTATTAAAAAATGTATACTTAACGGCGTTACATGATCGAAATGAAGTATTATTTTATCGTATATTAACAGATCATTTACGTGAAATGTTACCGATTGTATATACACCAACTGTAGGTGTAGCAATTCAAAGGTATAGTCATGAATACCGTAAACCACGTGGTATTTATTTATCAATTAACGATCCATCAGGTATTGAAGATGCATTTGCCAATATCGGTGCAACAGCTGAAAACATTGATTTAGTCGTTGTAACGGATGGAGAAGGTATATTAGGAATTGGTGATTGGGGTGTTGGTGGAATTAACATCGCAATCGGGAAATTAGCTGTATATACGGCCGCAGTTGGAATCGATCCTAGCCGTGTATTACCGGTAATTTTAGATGTAGGTACAAATCGTGAGGAATTATTAAACAATCCATTTTATATTGGAAATCGTCATCCTCGTATAACAGGTGAAGCGTACGATGAATTTATTGATACGTTTGTTCAAGCGGTAAATAAACAATTCCCGAAGGCGCTTCTACATTGGGAAGACTTCAGTTCTCGAAATGCACGAAAAATTTTAGATAAATATCGTCATGACGTTTGTACATTTAATGATGATATTCAAGGTACAGGGGCAGTTTCACTTGCTGCTGTATTATCGGCAGTAAAAGCTTCTGGTGTACCGCTAAGTGAGCACCGTGTTGTTGTGTTTGGTGCTGGTACGGCTGGAATCGGTATCGCAGATCAAGTAAGAGATGCAATGGTTCGCGTCGGCTTATCAGATGAAGAATCTCATAATCGTTTCTGGTGTATTGACCGTAACGGATTAGTTACAGATAATATGGAAGGTCTTCTTGATTTCCAAATTCCATATGCAAGAAAAGAAGCGGAAGTAAGTGATTGGAAACAAAATGATGTGATCGGGCTTGCTGAAGTTGTGAAACATGTAAAACCGACAATTTTAATTGGAACATCAACAGTTGCGGGCGCATTTAAAGAAGAGATTATTAAAGAAATGGCTTCTCACGTAGAAAGACCAATTATTTTACCAATGTCGAATCCAACACCACTTGCGGAAGCGAAACCAGCAGATTTAATCGAGTGGACAGAAGGAAGAGCGTTAGTTGCAACAGGAAGTCCGTTTGAACCAGTTACATATAACGGTGTAACGTATGTGATTGGACAGTCAAATAACGCACTTATTTTCCCGGGACTAGGTCTTGGTACAATTGTTGTTCGTGCAAGCGTCATGACGGATGGAATGTTCGCAGCAGCAGCTGAAGCAGTTGCAAGTATGGTAGATACAAGTCAGCCAGGAGCACCTATTTTGCCAGAAGTTGAAGAGTTACGTAATATCTCTGAACTAGTTGCAATTGAAGTAGCGAAAGTTGCAGTTGCAGAAGGTGTTGCTAGAGAAAACTTAAGTGATAACGATATTAAGATTGCAGTGAAAGAAGCAATGTGGAAGCCTGAGTATCGTCAAATAAAAGCGGTAGAAAAGGTTAGTATATAGAGAAAAAGCCCGTTTATAATAATAAACGGGCTTTACTTATACATTTTGAAAAATATATAGGAAGTGGCAGCTTTGAATTGGAATCAATTATGGAAGAAAGATATGTATCTTTTAATTATATTAATGGTAGTTGTCCCAATTGCTGGAGAGCTTAATTTTCATCCTTTTAATGATATGTTTCGTGTTAGCTTCGGGACACCGCTTTTCTTCTTTTTATTATTATTTTTAAGAAGAATACCAGCAGCAGCTGCAGGTGTTCTCGTCGGTATATCTGTAGTTTTATTCCGTGTAAGTCTTGACTGGGTATTGCAAGGTTCATTCCATATGACAGAATCATTTTATTTGCGCTATCCTGTGTTCTTTTATTATTTTATTTATGGAAGCCTCTTTTCGTTTTGTAGGGTAAATAAGTTTCATCAGAAGCCAATTGTTATTGGGTGCCTTGGAATTTCAATTGAAATTATTGCAAGTATGTCAGAACTTGCGTTTTATCATATGCTCGTACTAGGCACAACGATAACAGTTTCTGAAGTGAATAAACTAATCATTATAGCTATTTTCCGTAGTTTCTTTGCGCTCGGTTTTTTAAATATGATGAATTTATATGAAACGAAATTAAAAGAATCCCAAGTTCGAAAAGAAAATGAAAATATGTTAATGTATCTCTCTAATTTATATGTGGAATCTGTCCATTTGAAAAAAACGTTACAAAATGCTGAGTTAATTACACAGGAAGCATATCAACTATATCGAAACTTACAAGCGAACGATGACTTAAATAGCAAAACAGCTTTAAAAATAGCAGGAGAAGTGCATGAAATAAAAAAGGATAATCAAAGGATTTTTGCAGGGTTATCTAAACTGTTATTAGATAAAAATGTGGCTGAGTATGTAGAAGGACATGAATTAGCGGAAATAATTGTAAGAATAAATGAGAAGTATGCTGAAATGCTAGGAAAAGATATACGTTTTTCTAAACATATAGAAGGTGAGCACGCTGCATATCACGTGTATACAGTTCTATCAATTTTTAATAATTTAGTTGCAAATGCAGTGGAAGCAATTGAGGATAGAGGTCTCATTAGTATAAAGCTATATAAACGAGATAAACATATATTCTTTGAAGTAATTGACGATGGTCCTGGTATTGCACAGAAGTATAAGAAATTAGTATTTAAGCCAGGGTTTACTTCAAAGTATGATCAAACGGGAACACCGTCAACAGGTATTGGACTTTCTTACATAAACGAAATGGTAACAGAGCTAGGTGGAGAAGTGAGATTAGAAGAACGAGAAACTGGTGGCGGGTGTAAGTTTATCGTTTGTTTACCGGAGTGCAGTTTAAAGCGGGAAGGGGAATAATGTTGTTTTATTATATCGTAGATGATGATGAAGTTTTCCGTTCTATGCTTTCGCAAATTATTGAAGATGGAGATCTTGGGGAAGTAATTGGAGAGTCGGAAGACGGAGCTTTTATTGAAGCGGACCAACTGAATTTTAAAAAAGTAGATATTTTGTTTATTGATTTATTAATGCCAATGCGAGACGGAATTGAAACAGTTCGTCATATTGCGTCCGCTTTTACTGGGAAGATCATTATGATTTCTCAAGTTGAATCGAAGCAACTTATAGGTGAGGCGTATACACTTGGAGTAGAATATTATATTACAAAGCCACTGAATAAAATTGAAGTTGTATCTGTTGTACGAAAAGTAATGGAGCGTATTCGTTTGGAGCGTTCTATACATGATATTCAAAAATCATTGAATAACGTTTTTAAGTGGGAACAGCCGCAAGTTCGAAATGAGCCAATACAAGAAGGGAAGAAAATAGCGGATTCAGGGCGCTATTTATTATCAGAACTCGGTATTGCGGGAGAGAACGGAAGCAAAGACTTGCTTAGTATGTTGGAATATTTATATGGGCAGGAAAAGGCACAAACATTTGAATTTGGATTTCCTGCATTAAAAGATATTTTCCATCATATTACAATAAGGAAATTAGGGGATGTAGCTTTAGATACGGATATTGATAAAGAGAAGAAAGCATCTGAGCAAAGGGTAAGAAGGGCGATTTATCAATCGTTAAATCACTTAGCTTCCCTCGGGTTAACAGACTTTTCGAATCCGAAATTTGAAAGCTATGCTCCGAAATTTTTTGATTTTACTATAGTTAGAAAACGGATGACAGAAATGACGAAAGATGAAGTAGCGGCTTCTGGTCATATACGTATTAACACGAAGAAGTTTATTCAAGTGTTGTATTTTGAGGCAAAACGGTTGATGGAGATAGAATGAAAAGAGATAAGTGTTTCAGATTGTAGACAAAGTCTTGTTCAAATGACATTGAGTTTCTTGGTGCTCAACACGCTTTTGACTCTCTTTTTTCATTAGAGTTGGAATAGAAGCAAAAAATAAATATAATATGGTTAATGCACCAACGGGGAGGAGGACAGGGCATGAATAAAGAAGAAAAGATCATAGTGGGTTTCAGGGACTTATATAATAAGATTGTTTGGCTTAATAAGGATAAGATGGAAGACAGTCTTAAGGGGTATAATTCTTCTGAAGTACATTGTATCGAATACATTGAAAAAAATGTAGATTCTAACGTGACAAAACTTGCGGAGTCCTTTTATATGACTCGCGGTGCCATAAGTAGAATAACAAAAAAACTTATAAAAAAAGGCCTTATCGAAAGTTATCAGAAGTCGGATAATAAGAAAGAAATCTATTTTAGGCTTACTGAACAAGGGAAAGTAATTTATAAAATACATGAGGATCTGCACAAAGAGTTTGAAGAACGGGATAAAGTTGTGTTTGATCAAGTAACCGAGGAAGAATTTGATAGTATACTTAGCTTTGTGGAAAAGTATAGTAGACATTTAGATACAGAAATAAAGAAACAAGGTGTACATATTAAGTCGTAATCTATTTAAAAAATAAAAATGAAACGAAAGGCAGTCCAAGGATGGATTGCCTTTTTTATTGTTGTAATTTTGTTGACAGGGAAACAAAATGGAGTTATTGTTTTGTTGATAAGGAAACAAAAATAACTGTTGGGGTGAGAATGTAAATGTCCAAATTCAGATCACATAATGAACATAATACGGAAAGAGTCATAGATAAACACGCCTTACTATTCGGTCTTATCTCTGTGTTTCTTTGTGGAATAGGATTCAGCATTATAATACCTGTCGTTCCATTTTTAGTGCAGCCGTATACAAGTAATTCGGCAGAACAAGCGGTCTTCGTTACGCTATTAACTTCTGTTTATGCAGTCTGCGTATTTTTTGCGGCTCCCGCACTTGGAGCTTTGAGTGATAAATATGGTCGTCGTCCATTACTTTTAGTATGCCTTTTCGGTTCCGCAATCGGGTACTTAGTTTTTGGCATAGGAGGAGCTCTATGGATACTATTTGCTGGGCGCATAATAGAAGGTATAACAGGAGGGAGCATAAGCACTATCTTCGCATATTTTGCAGATATTATTCCTCCAGAACAAAGAACGAAATACTTCGGATGGGTAAGTGCGGTTGTAGGAGTAGGCACTGTTATTGGACCAACTATAGGTGGATATCTTGCCAAGTTTGGTTATTCTGTACCTATGTATTTTGGAGTAATCATAACTTTATTAAATGTTGTTTATGGAATCTTATATATGCCTGAGAGCCTTGACAAAAATAAAAGATTGAAAGAGATTACCTTTGTAAGATTGAATCCATTTACACAACTTGCAAATATACTTTCCATGAAAAATTTAAAATGGCTACTTGTCTCAGCATTCTTACTTTGGATACCAAATGGATCTTTACAGGCAATTTTTTCACAATTTACAATGGATACTTTTAGTTGGAAGCCTGCGTTAATCGGACTTATGTTTTCAATTATGGGATTCCAAGATATCATTTCACAAAGTTTTATAATGCCAAAACTTTTGACAAAACTTACTGATAAACAGATAGCAATTCTCGGAATGGTTTCGGAGATTATAGGTTATAGTCTTATTGCAGCATCAGCTTTGTTCTCATTTTATCCGTTTCTTATCGCTGGAATGTTTATATATGGTTTTGGTGATTCCATCTTTGGACCTTCATTCAATGGGATGCTCTCGAAGTCTGTCGATTCTAGTGAACAAGGAAGGATTCAAGGAGGTAGTCAATCTATTCAAGCTTTAGCAAGAATGATTGGGCCGATTATTGGAGGTCAAATTTATGTTTCACTTGGGCATGCCGCACCTGCTTGTATGGGGATCATCCTTATACTAGCCGCAATAACAGTCTTATATAAGGGCACGCATGAAAATATGTAAATTATCTACTTTATCCTCTTATTATAGACAGTAAGCCCCCTGCATCAAAATATGCACATCCATCTCTACGGTGTGTGTGTGAAAAACCTTTATCACTCTTCTTCATAAAATCATATCTTTTAAATTGTTGATGCGATGGCCAGTAAAACTTTTACATGAAAAATGTAGAAAATATTTAAATACTATGCTGGAACCTTTCAGAACCGCCTGTATAATAGGCGGTTTTAAGAGTTTAGGGACAAGTGCTGAAACTCTATTTGCTTACAGTCTGAGGCGTTTATAAATAAGTATCTTTTTTGTTAAACCAGCATTTTATATTTTCTCGTGAAGCATGTAAAATGTTAAGTAAGAGAAAATGGTTTTACAGTAAGGAAGTGTCAAAGCAATGAGTTTTACGTTAAATAAATCGATTATTAAAGAAGTGTGCGGAGAGACCTCATATAAAAGAGGCGAAGCTTATTATAAATCAAATAAAGTAATAATAAATCATTATGATGAAAATAAAGAAATTTGCGAGGCGACAGTAAAAGGAAACGAAGATTTTCATGTTACAGTCGAAAAAATTAAAAAGGGTGATGTTGTTGCGAAATGTAGTTGTCCGTCATTAGCGTCTTTTCAAACGTACTGTCAACATGTTGCAGCAGTATTGATACAAATAAATTATAATCAGCAAACGGGTGGAATGCGCCCAGCTAGTAGTGAACACATGAGCGGGAATGATCAATTAACAAGTGGGATGTTTCAGTTGTTTGCAGACAAGCCACTGAGACCGAAAAGTAAACAACATCGTTTTGATACACGTGAAATACTTCATGTTGAATTTATTTGTACACCAGTAGTTACGAAACAAGGTGGAGCGCTTCTAGGAATGCAGCTGAAACTTGCCAAAACGTATTTCGTAAATCAGATTAGAGAATTTCTTTTTAAGGTGGAGAGAAGAGAACTTTTTAATTGTTCCAATGAGTTTACATATACACCAGATGTACATAGCTTTAAACAAGATACAGATGCGATTATTCAGCAACTTATTAAAATTCATCATAATGAAAAAATGTATGAGGATACGCTAGAAGTACATGCAAAACAAGATGATAGCATGATTTTAATACCGCCAGCGTCTTGGGGGGATATGCTTTCTTTACTTTCTAAAGTTGAGTGTGTGAGACTGAATCAAAATGGACAATCTTTTCATGGTTTACAAATTTCAAAAGGACTCCTTCCATTACATTTTGAGTTTAATAAAGGGAGTAACAGTGGGTTTACGCTTTATATTGATGGCTTACAACGAGTTGAGGTAATGGATACGTATAGTTATGCTCTATTTGGAGGGAAACTGTATCAGTTGAACGCTGAGGATTGCAAGCGGCTTATCGAATTACAAAAAATGATGAATCGCTCTAGTAGTAACCAATTATACATTCCGGCAGATAAGATGGAATATTTTGTAGCAAAAGTTGTACCAGGTTTAATGAAGCTAGGAACTGTACGAATTGATGAGGTAGTATCAGATCGTGTTGAAACACCCGTATTAAAAGCGAAATTATATTTAGATAGAGTGAAAAATCGCTTGTTAGCAGGTCTTGAATTTCACTATGGAAACGTCATAATTAATCCGTTAGAAGAGGATGGACAGCCGTCTGTTTTTAATCGTGATGAGAAAAAGGAAAAAGAGATTTTAGATATTATGAGTGAAAGTGCCTTTGCGAAAACGGAAGGCGGTTACTTTATGCATAATGAAGAAGCTGAGTACAATTTTTTATATCACGTCGTTCCAACATTAAAAGGTTTACTTGATATTTATGCGACGACAGCAATCAAATTACGAATTCATAAAGGAGATACAGCTCCTCTTATTAGAGTTAGACGAAAAGAGAGGATAGACTGGTTGTCATTTCGTTTTGATATAAAAGGAATACCGGAGGCGGAAATTAAAGGAGTATTAGTAGCTCTTGAAGAGAAACGGAAATATTACCGATTAGCGAACGGTTCTTTATTATCACTGGAGAGTAAAGAGTTTAATGAAATTAATCAATTTGTAAAAGAAACGGGTATTCGGAAAGAATTTTTACATGGGGAAGAAGTGAATGTTCCGCTTATCCGGAGTGTAAAATGGATGAACGGACTTCACGAAGGTAATGTTTTAAGTTTGGATGATTCTGTTCAAGAGCTAGTAGAAAATATTCAAAACCCGAAAAAATTGAAATTTGCTGTGCCAAATACTTTACAGGCAGAAATGCGAGAGTATCAAGTGTATGGATTCGAGTGGATGAAAACACTCGCCTATTACCGTTTTGGAGGCATTTTAGCAGACGATATGGGACTCGGGAAAACACTGCAAAGCATTGCTTTTATAGACTCTGTTTTGCCTGAAATTCGAGAGAAAAACATGCCTATATTAGTAGTCTCTCCGTCGTCCCTCGTCTATAATTGGCTGAGTGAATTGAAAAAATTCGCCCCGCATATTAGAGCAGTTATTGCAGATGGAAATCAAATAGAGCGCCGGAAAATTTTAAAAGATATAGCAGAATTTGATGTCATAATTACGTCATATCCATTGCTGAGAAGAGATATAAGGTTGTATGAAAGGCCGTTTCATACACTATTTCTTGATGAAGCACAAGCGTTTAAAAACCCTACAACGCAAACTGCAAAAGCGGTGAAAACGATTCAAGCGGAGTATCGTTTCGGATTAACAGGAACACCTGTAGAAAATTCGTTAGAAGAGCTATGGTCTATCTTCCATGTCGTCTTCCCAGAATTATTACCAGGAAGAAAAGAGTTCGGTGATTTAAGGCGTGAGGATATAGCGAAGCGAGTGAAACCATTCGTATTAAGACGATTAAAAGAGGACGTATTAAATGAGTTGCCAGATAAAATAGAGCATTTACAGTCATCGGAGTTATTACCAGACCAAAAGAGATTGTATGCAGCTTATTTAGCGAAATTAAGGGAAGAAACGTTAAAACATTTAGACAAAGATACGTTACGTAAAAATAAAATTAGAATATTAGCTGGTTTAACGAGATTACGACAAATTTGTAATCATCCTGCTTTATTCGTTGATGATTACAAAGGCAGTTCAGCTAAATTTGAACAACTGTTAGAGATTTTAGAAGAATGTAGAAGTACTGGGAAGAGAATTTTGATCTTTTCTCAATTTACGAAGATGCTTTCCATTATTGGTCGTGAGTTAAATCGTCAAGCGATTCCATACTTTTATTTAGACGGGAGTACACCAGCGCAGGAACGTGTAGAGCTATGCAATCGGTTTAACGAAGGTGAAGGCGATTTGTTTCTTATTTCTTTAAAAGCTGGTGGTACGGGTCTTAACTTAACTGGTGCAGATACAGTGATATTATATGATTTATGGTGGAATCCAGCTGTTGAACAACAAGCAGCAGATAGAGCATATAGAATGGGACAAAAAAATACGGTGCAAGTTATTAAGTTAGTAGCCCACGGAACAATTGAAGAGAAAATGCATGAACTACAAGAAACGAAGAAAAATTTAATTGCTGAAGTAATTGAGCCAGGAGAAGGGAAATTATCCTCCATAACTGAGGAAGAAATTCGAGAAATTCTTATGATTTAAAATAAAAAAAGCTATGCTTTCAAATTTATGAGAGCATAGTTTTTTTGTTTTAATAATTATATTTTGTTTTGAACAAAGTAAAGAAATCAAATGGTATTTAAATTACTTCTTTGTGCCTTTACTTTTATATGGCTTTGCTGCTTTCTTTTTCTTTGCACTTGATTGCCAACGGTTCCATCCTTTACTTCCTGTACCTTGTCCTACACCTTTTTTCGGTTTCGCTTTCGTTTTGCTCATATGATCACTCCGTTATATAAAAATCTTGTTTGATAATAGTCAATGAATTAGAAAATACTCTTGATAAATGACTATGTTTGCTTTAAGTAAAAACAAACTGCTTGAATGCTATAGTATATCATGAAATTGCAAGTAAACTGAAAGGAATTACAAAGAAAATGAAAATAATAAGAAATACTGCGGATTCTATATTTCGAACGATTACACTAATTGTTGTGTATACGTTAGTTTCGGTTAGTGAAACATTTTTTGGATTGACGAGGCAGAAGAAGTAAAGATGTTAAATTAACAACAATCAATAAAGCCGTAAAATATAGAATTGAAAAATATTTTAAAACTTTTTGTTGACTTTCTTTATTTTTTGTATAGAATAATCATTAATAAAATGTTTCAGAGATGTGACAACAAAACGACTATGAAAGGACGAGTAGTAGTAGGACGTAGTCTAAGCGAGTCAGGGGTGGTGTGAGCCTGATACGAAGCCTATTATGAAGAACCTCCTGGAGTTGCTAACCGAAACCCTTTATAGGAAAGTAGACTTAGCCGGGCACTTCGCCGTTACAAGAAGAACAGTATCGAGATCTTCATCTCCGTACTGTATAAGTGAGCAACCTCTGTTGCTAATTTGGGTGGTACCGCGGAACCAAAGCCTTTCGTCCCAGTTTTTTGGGGAAGAAGGGCTTTTTTTGTTGGCTTCTTTTCACAACATCCAAACATTTTAGGGGGAAACCACCATGTATCAATCATTAATGACAGTAAGAGAGACTCAAATCGCAATTAAGGAAGTTAAAACATTTTTCGAAGACCAATTAGCAAAACGTCTTGAACTATTCCGCGTATCTGCACCATTATTCGTAACAAAAAAATCAGGATTAAACGATCATCTAAACGGTGTAGAACGTCCAATTGAATTTGATATGTTACATTCAGGAGAAGAATTAGAAATTGTTCATTCACTAGCAAAGTGGAAACGATTTGCACTACATGAATATGGATATGAAGCTGGTGAAGGTTTATATACAAACATGAACGCGATTCGTCGTGATGAAGAACTTGATGCAACACATTCCATTTACGTCGACCAATGGGATTGGGAAAAAATCGTTCAAAAAGAATGGCGCACTGTAGATTACTTACAAGAAACAGTACGGACAATTTATGGAATATTCAAAGATTTGGAAGATCACTTATTTGAAAAATATCCGTTCCTTGGAAAGTATTTACCAGAAGAAGTTGTTTTCATTACTTCCCAAGAGCTAGAAGATAAATATCCAGAATTAACGCCGAAAGACCGTGAACATGCAATTGCAAAAGAACACGGTGCAGTCTTCATTATCGGAATTGGTGATGCACTTCGTTCAGGTGAAAAGCATGACGGACGCGCAGCCGATTATGATGATTGGAAATTAAACGGTGACATTTTATTCTGGCACCCAGTATTACAAGCTTCATTCGAATTATCATCAATGGGAATTCGTGTTGATAGTAAATCACTTGATGAACAGTTAACAAAAACGGGTGATGATTTCAAACGTGAGTATGATTTCCATAAAGGTATTTTAGAAGATGTACTACCATTAACAATTGGTGGTGGTATTGGACAATCAAGAATGTGCATGTACTTTTTACGCAAAGCACATATCGGTGAAGTTCAATCTTCTGTATGGCCTGACGATTTACGTGAAGCTTGTAAGAAAGAAAACATTCATCTGTTTTAATTAATATAAGTGAGGGGGAGAGTAGCTTGAAAATAGAGTTACTCTCCCTTTTTTTATTGTGTAAACTAGTGGTTTACAGTGCGTGTTACTAATAGTTTCTTTCTTTTTTATCTCCCTTTATGTAATAATTTGCTAAAGGAGGGGACGTTATGAGTATAGGAGAACAGCTAAAAAAACTAAGAGAATCAAAGGAGTTTTCGCAAGAGGATGTTGCTAAAAAAATTGGTGTGACGAGGCAAGCGGTTTATAAGTGGGAAAATGATAAAAGTTACCCTGACATTGATAATTTAATTTTACTGAGCGAAATGTACAACGTTACGTTAGATGAGTTAATAAAAGGGAATCAAAGCTTTAAAGAGAAAATACATATTGATGAAGAAGAGGCGGATTTTGAGAAAGAGAATGAGTTTGGTTTTTATATTGGATGTGGTTTGCTCATTATGAGTGCGTTCATTGAGTATGAAAAAATACAGGTGGTTGTATTAGGAATTGCACTATTCATGATGGTCTTTTACTCGGATGTGAAGAAAATTATTTTCAATGAATATAGATCATTTTTTCAAGGGAAAGAGAGAAACGATATGTGTGATAAGAAGTAAGAAGAGTCAACTATATTTCCTAGGAAAGAGTTTAAAGAATAATTTCATTGTTTTATAATGATTTTTGGATATCGATAATATATTAAAAAGCTGTTTGCGTAGAGTCTTGAAATCTATGCAAACAGCTTTTTATTTATATAGGAAAGAAATAGATTAATATGTTTTTGTAAGTTGCAATAAAAATATTAAATTAGCTCATTTGCACTAAAGGCTCAATTTTCGCCATAAATGATTGATGAAGTGCTTCCACACCTGTTACTAAATGAAGGCGGTCAATAACGACAGACACTTTAATTTCAGATGTACTTACCATTTTAATATGAATATCTTCTTCTTTTAAAGTAGTGAACATATTCGCAGCAACACCTGGATTAGATACCATACCAGATCCTACAATTGATACTTTTGCTAAATGATTTTCATGTTCTACAGACTCATAGTGAAGATCTTCTTGGTTCTGTTCCAATACTTCTAGTGTTTCTTGTAAGTCATTAGAATGGATAGAGAAGGAAAGATGAACAGTTCCTTCATTTGTAATACTTTGAATAATAATATCTACATTAATATGTGCGTTAGCTAACGTAGAGAAAATTATTGAAAGTGAACCTTGTTCCAATCCTTTCACTGTGACACGTGTAATATTATCTTCAAAAGCAATACCTTTAACGATTGATTGTTGTTCCATGTTACATTCTCCTTTTACAATTGTTCCGTTTTCTTGTTCCATACTTGAGCGAACTTCTAAAACGACATGATGATTTTTGGCAAATTCAACAGCACGTGGATGTAATACGCCGGCGCCGAGGTTTGCCAGTTCTAACATTTCATCATAAGAAATTTCATCTAATTTGTAAGCTGTCTTTACAACTCGTGGATCCGTCGTGTATACGCCTGTTACATCCGTATAAATATCACATTTTTTCGCTTTTAGTGCCGCTGCTAATGCAACAGCTGTCGTATCAGAGCCACCACGTCCAAGCGTTGTAATTTCATTTTTTTCACTGATTCCTTGGAAACCAGCTACGATAACAATCGTGCCTTCAGTAAGATAAGACTGAATACGCTCAACGTTAATGTCAGTAATCCGTGCACTACTGTGTACAGATTCTGTCGTAATACCAGCTTGCCATCCTGTTAATGAAATTGCGTTATAACCTTTTGCTTGTAGTACCATTGTTAATAATGAAATAGTTACTTGTTCTCCTGTAGATAGAAGCATATCCATTTCACGTTTACTCGGATTTTCCGCAATAGCGTTAGCAAGTGCTGCAAGTTCATCTGTGCTTTTCCCCATTGCTGAAACGACAGAGACGATACTATGTCCTCGTTCATATTCTTCAATAATTAAATTTGCCACATGTTGAATGCGCTCAACACTTCCGACAGAAGTACCACCAAATTTTTGTACAATCGTTTCCATTACGAATTCCTTCTTTCGTCCATTTTTAAGAATAGATTAGGACATATATAAATCCCAATATTCCTGTAGTTACCAGAGAGAAAAACAAAAAACACCATCTCAAATAAGTGAGGATGGTGCTGTTACAGGAAAAGGGAAACAGAAAACGGAGCTAATAAAAAAACCGCCAAAAAAGGAATACCATGAAAATGATATCTCTTTTTTGTAGATAGCTCTTCATACGTACATGTCTGTACATATGACAGTTCTGTTTCTATTCGAAAACAGCCCCAATTGATAAATGCAGAGAAATTTATCAATTTCGGCAACACTTCCTTTCATCCAATTTCATAGACATCTCTGTGTCTCCATTAGAATACTCATAAGTATTGCAACCTCTATCTCACGTTTTAGGCGAGAGTGTTTGATTTATGAAGTTGTTGGTAACATTTGTTTTATAATAATTTAAATTATTCAGGGAATCAAGTGTTTTATATGTATTTTCAAAATTCTTTCTTTTTAGAGATAAAGTTTGTGAAAAATGTAGCAAAATACATATATTACATGTACATTAAAAATATAGAGTGTAGGAGGTCGGAGTATGAAAAGAAAAAGGCCTATTTATGTTGCAACAGAAATGAAAACTACAATAGAGAAATTATGGGAATATACGCAAGAACCAGACCTACATACAGAATGGGATGCTCGTTTTACTGAAATTTCGTATTTAGAGAAAAAAGAGGGAGAACCACAGAAGTTTTTATATAAAACAAAGATAGGATTTGGGCTTGAAATAGGCGGAGAAGGGGAATCGATAGGTGAAATAAGAAAAGAAACTGGTGAACGGATTTCTTCTTTGAAATTTTGGACAGACAATACATTATCACTTATACGAATAGGGCGTGGTTATTGGAAGTATACACCGCATAAAGAGTGTATTCATTTTGAAACGCAATATGATTATGATACGAGATATGGTCGTATAGGAAATGTGATTGATTCATATATGTTTCGTCCATTATTAGGTTGGGCGACTGCTTGGAGTTTTGATGCTCTCAAATTATGGTTGGAAAAAGGTTTGCATCCTAGTTTGCTAATTAGAAGAACGATGACGTATTGGCTCGTTTGTTTTTTATTTGCTTTTGTATGGATATATCAAGGGATAGTGCCAAAACTACTGTTTACTCATTCAGAGGAAGTAAAGATGCTTTCTTTATTAATCGGTTCAAATGAAAGTAGTGTATGTATACTTAAAATAATTGGGGTGTTAGAAATAATTTTCGGTGTCGTATGGCTGTTGCCAATAATAAAACGAAAATTATTTATACTGCATATTATTGTATTACTAGTTTTAACGTTAGCGGCAGGATTTACGAATATCGCAAGCTTTACAGGGCCGTTTAATCCGATTACATTAAATGTTCTTCTAATGGGGTTATCAATTGTCGGTTATATAAATAGTTTCGATTTACCAAGCGCGAAAAATTGCAAGAGGGCGAGAAAGGGACAAGTGTATGGCTAATATGTATGAACGATTATTAGGGGATACCTATAAAAATCTTCATCCTGAATTGCAGAAGCGTTATGCGATTACAGAAGAGAATAGTTTTACAGGGGAAGGAAAGATGGATGAAATTTACGGTGGCTCTTTTTTCGTAAAATTTATATTGAAAATTGCATCGAAGTTTCGAATGTTTTTCTCGGAACGAGGAGAGGAAATTCCATTTACGATACAAAACATAGCTGAGCGAGATGAATATGGACAAGAATTAGTAAGGTGGAACCGTACTTTTTATTTTCATAATAAGAAAAGATATTTTAACGCAGTTATGCAATTGGATGAAAACGAAAATGAAATTGTAGATTATTTTGGCGAACCACATTTACTCGTTTCTACACTGCATCTTCATATCGATGAGTTAGGGGCAATGCATATTTCTTCAAAGGAACAATGGTTTTATATGTTTGGAAGAAAAATGCCGTTACCAAAATTTTTGTATGGTGAGGCAAAAATTGTTGAAAGTTATGATGAAACACTTAAGTGTTTTCGAATTCATGTACAAGTACGAAACCCGTTAATTGGTTCGCTTTTTTCATACAAGGGAACATTTGTAGAAAGGGAATAAACGATATGAAAAATATAATATTTGGGCTTGCTTGTTATGTTGTTTTTCTAATATGTGAGTGGTCGAATATAAATCCTGTTGAAGCAATTATATTATTATCTGTTTTATTATTTATACCGATGTCTTTTTGTATTATTGATAAAAGAACAAGAAATGGATCGTATTTATTATTTTATAAATTCGTATCGTTTTTATATCCAATCGCAGCAATTTGCGCAATGCTAGCTTTCGTCACAAATCACTATTTATTTGCGCTAGTTTGGTTTGTATATACAGGAATTGTTGCGTTATTTGGTGTAAGTAGATTGCTAGAAAGAGGATGGAAGCCGTTAGAGGAGACCGTCATAGATAGTGCGTTTATTTATTTGTTTTTAGGTGGTTTTTGGTTTTTTGCTTCAGTAGCAAAACTTTCAATTATGCATTTTAGCTCTGACATTGTTTTACTCACAGCTGCACATTTTCATTATTCGGCGTTTTTATTGCCATTATCAGCTGGTTTAATAGGGAGAAAAAGAGAAAAGAGAAGTAAAGTGTATGATGCTATTATGTTTATCATCATGATTTCACCTATGACAGTTGCAATAGGAATTACATATTTGAGGATATTTGAATTTTTTGCAGTTGTGATATATTTATGTGCTATTTATGGATATGGTATTTACGTTTGGAAAGCGAAATTTAATGCTATTCGTGCAAAGGTTCTCTTAATCATTTCGTCTAGTACGCTCATGGTTACAATTATGTTCTCACTCATATATTCATACGGAAATTTAAAACAAGTACTGACGATTACAATTGCTCAAATGGTTTGGATTCACGGTGTGGTAAATGGTATTGGAGTAGCATTACCAGCATTTGTAGGTTGGATGATTGAAAAGAGTGCTCCAAATTATAAGTACTATGGGAAACCAATGAGTAGATTAAGAGGAAGCGTGAGAATTGGTGGGACATTTTTACAGAATGGAAATTTAGTAGATAGTAAGGAATACAACGGTTTAGTTGATAAAATAAATGATTTTCATAGTAAGTCATTTGACGTGACGAAGGTTCCTTTAAGTATAATTCGTTTTTATGAAAATACAGCAGCGTATGAGTTACAATCGAATATTAAATGGGCTCGTTGGTTCCGTCCATTTGCATTTTGTTATACGAAAATGAGTAAACGAGTAGGACAAATACATTTAGGGATGGGCGATAAGTGGGAAACAATGTATGGTTCTATCATAGGTGTAAATGATGAGAAAGATGGGAGAGAGAATGTAAGGGCTTGGCTAAGGGAAAATGAAGCAGGAGAGTCTATTTTTTTGGCTCTGTATTCAAAACATACGCATAAGAACGAGACATATATGAATATTGCATTGCCTTTACCTTATTCGAATATGACAGGTATTTTAAAAGTATGTAATGATAGCAATGATTTAATCATTACTAGTAAGTTGAGAGAAAATAGTAAGGGAGATGAGGGGATTTATTTACATACTGGTTTCTTTACAATCCGTTTACCGTTAACAGAGATTTTTATCATTAAAGAGGGAAAGGGTCACATGCTAACTGCTCACCATAAAATGTGGATATTCGGAGTTAAGTTTTTAGAAATTGATTATGAGATTAAGAAAATAGAGGTGAAGTAAGAAAAGCTTGGAAGGATTCCAAGCTTTTTTACGTATGGGTAATTGTCATAGCGACTTGTTTATCTAAGTCTCGGTCCCAAACACGTTGAATTTCAAACGTACCTTTTTCAAAAAATAAAGGGAATCTTTCTTTAAACCAATCTTGCATAGGAAGATTGAGTGCTGTATCGATTGGCACCCATACTAATTCACCCTCAGGAGGATTAATAAGAAGCTCGCCTTCAAATGAGTCGGTCCAATAGTTGAATACCATATATCGAACATGCCCCTTAGGATTTACATATTCGTCTACCCCTTTAAAAGTTAAATTAGAAACGTGTAGTCCAGTTTCTTCTTTTACTTCTCGTATAGCAGCTTGGACGATACTTTCTGGAAAATCTACTTTTCCGCCAGGAGCTATATAGCCAGGAAAGCCTCGATGATTGGGACGTTTTAAAAGTAAAATTTCATTGTTACGCTGGATCATACACATTGTATAGATCTGGTGCTCGATGTTAGGTGAATTGGAAGGCATGACCATATTTTCTCCCTTGTATTTTTTTGATAATTTTACCATAAATATAGTAGTTTCATATTATAATTTAAAATAGAATATTAATATTTTTCAGATGTTTATTATAGAGTTTATAGTTAAGTGAAAAGAGGTGAGGAAAATGCAGGGAGAAATACAAACCAAAAAAGGTTTAGGATATGTCGGAAAATTACTGTTGCCAGTCAAAGTATCACGGCATTTTAAGTTTTTGTGGATTGGACAATTGCTTTCAACTTTAGGGAGTTCTATAACAATGGTTATTTTGCCAGTCGTTGTTTACTCACTAACTGGTTCAACAGTTGTAATGGGGATGACTATGGCAATGTATATGCTACCTAATATTCTTGCTTTACCGTTTGCAGGGTTAGTTGTAGATCGAATTGATCGAGTAAAATTAATGTTATTTACGGATATAATCCGCTGTATAGTAATGCTATTACTTGCATCACTTATATTTACGGATTTGTTAACGATTAGGCTGTTATATGTCCTCGTTGCCGTATATGGACTTATGGAAGGGATATTTCAGCCAGCATATTCTGCTGTGAGGGCGAAAGTATTCGTACCTGAAATTCGCAATGCAGCTAATGCATTAACGCAAATGAGTAATCAAGGCATACGGTTAATTGGACCAGCACTTGGTGGATTAATCGTTTCAGTTGCATCTGCTGGGATAGGATTTGGATTAGATGCAGCAACGTACTTATTATCATTTTTATGTTTATTATTTTTAAAAGAAATTAAGTTTAAAAAAATAAAATCGATTGAAAAGAGTAAGGTCGATTATAAAAAGGAGTTTATGGAGGGTGTTTTAGTTTTAAAAAGTCATCCGTGGCTTTGGATTACAATCTTCGTTTTTTCTTTCGTAAATATTTGTTATGCCGGCATTATCGTCGTATTAATTCCATGGTTATTTAATATTCATCATCATTTTGAAGCTTACGTTTACGGACTGGGAATGGCATCTTCTGGTGGCGGTGCTGTAATTGCCGCATTAATATTTGGTGGGAAAGAGCGGTGGCACAAGAGAGGGTTACTGGCCTATGGAGGTGTTTTAATTAGCGGCTTCGCTCTATTAGTTATGCCTTTTATTTCTTGGGCGCCTGCTTTAATATTCTTAATGGCAATTGAAGGATTCGGTATGATGATATTTGGACTCATTTGGGAAACGAGTTTACAAGAGCTCGTACCGGAAGAAGCTTTCGGAAGAGTAGCAAGCCTTGATATGTTAGGTTCTTTTGCTTTATTGCCATTAGGATATGTAGTTGTTGGTTGGTTAGCGAATGTAATAGGCGGAGAGGTAACTATATTAATGCTAGCATTATTCGTAATCTTTACAATTGTAATAGCGCTATCTGTCCCAAGTATTCGTAAGTTTGATTAAAAATTTGGATGAATAATGAAAGGAGTTATCTTATATGGTTGTAGATTGCTTCAACGAATTTTTAGAATCGGAACTACAAGGCGAATATGTTGTAAAAGAACAGGTATTTAATACGAAGAATTTTACTGTATATATTGTGACTCCTGTTGATAATAAAATAGAGTATGAACGGTTCATATTATTGAAGCATCTTTCTAATGAAGAGCCTTCTGTACATATATGGGAAACATGTATTTGCAAGAAAGCAACGAAAATGGCAATTGCAAAAGAAGTGACAGAAGCAATCCAATCGGATTTCATAAAAAAAAGACTAAGCCATACTTAAAATAAGGCTTAGTCTTCATTAAATACAAATGTTTGTTTCATTTTTTTACCCTCATTTACCGGATGACCATTGTAAGAGAAATTCTTTTCTTCCCAA
This sequence comes from Bacillus sp. FSL M7-1020, assembly GCF_038050415.1. Taxonomy (NCBI): domain Bacteria; kingdom Bacillati; phylum Bacillota; class Bacilli; order Caryophanales; family Bacillaceae; genus Bacillus; species Bacillus sp. FSL M7-1020. The sequence continues at coordinate 1,511,486 of NZ_JBBOTW010000001.1, forward strand.
GTAATAACGACTTTAAAATTATGGCTATTAAAATCTAATGGAAATACCATGTAGTCAAAGCTTGTATGACTTTTTGAAATGTTTTCATCAGATGTAGTAGGTGTAAAGGTAGCTTTAGATGTAGGCGTGTTATCAAGTATTTCTACAGATACATTTGAAACATCAGTACCGATATTTTTTACGAGTAAACTATACGTATCATATACACCTTGTTTTGACCGGATTATTTGTTCGTTTGAGTTATGAGATTTATCAATTTCGATATACCATTGTTTAGACTTTAACACAATTGGTAGCGATTGAAATGTGTAAGCGCTAGCTTGCATTGGTAGTACTACACAAATAAGCACAAAGAGAGAGAATATTTTTCGTTTCATTTTTGAGAACTCCCATTCTGTAACGGATTTATTTGTTATTATCTTCTCTTTATAAGAGGATATACCATTTAATGTAAGGGTGATTGTTAAGAATTATTACATTTGATCCATATGCTAATACACATCATGAAAGCTGTGAGCAATAGAAAAGGGAATATCGAGGTAGATGTAAAGTTAGAGTGAAAAACTGTGTAGAGATTCTCCTGCACAGTTTTTTGTAATATGAAAAATTTACCAAAAATATGTTAAAATAATATTATCATACAACAAGGGGGATTTGTTTTATGGGAAATGGGCATCTTGCTAAAGTAGATTTAACGAAAAAAATTGAATCAAAATCTAAGTACAATAAGAAACTCGAAAAATATCAAAGGCGCTTATTAGCATTACAGCAAATTTTAAAAGAAGAAAAAATCGCGGTTATGCTCGTTATGGAAGGTTGGGATGCGGCAGGTAAAGGTGGAGCGATTAAAAGAGTGACGGAGCATCTTGATCCACGTGGTTTTCAAGTAACTCCAATTGGAGCACCTGCACCTCATGAAAAACGTTACCATTATTTGCAACGTTTCTGGCGGAAACTTCCTCAGTATGGGCAAATTACTATTTTTGATCGCTCATGGTACGGTCGTGTGTTAGTTGAGCGTGTGGAAGGATTTGCTACAAAGGAAGAGTGGATGAGAGCATATGATGAGATTAATGATTTTGAAAAACTACTAACAGATGACCATTACATAATAGGGAAGTTCTTCTACCATATAAGTAAAGAGGAGCAGTTAAAGAGGTTTAAAGATAGAGAGAAAAATCCTTTGAAAAGATGGAAAATTACAGACGAAGATTGGCGTAATCGTGAAAAATGGGATGAGTATGTTGAAGCAATGGAAGACATGTTTGAAAAAACAAGTAAGCCAAATGCGAAGTGGCAAATTATCGCGAGTAATGATAAATTATATGCACGTTTGAAAACATTGAAAGTGATTATTTCATTAATTGAGGATTATTTCTTAGAGCATGGTATAGAATTACCTTCTTATTATTATGAAATGAAAGAAGGTAAGGCAGAGGACTTTGAAAATAATCAAGATGTAGTTGTAAAATAGCCTAAAGTTTGAATGTGAGATATAGGATGGTTTTTCATTTAGAAACATTTTACAATTAACAAAAAAAGGTATATGATCAATAATCATATTAACAATGTTAATATGATTATTGATTATATACTGTATGGGGGTTTTAGTTTGAAGGGAAGAGATGTTGTTTTAGGTTTATTAATGGGAAAAGAAATGTCTGGTTATGATATTAAAATTGTGTTCGAAGATGTATTTACGCATTTTTTTGATGGGAGTTTTGGAATGATTTATCCAACGTTACGACAACTAGAGAATGAGGGGAAAATAAAAAAAGAAGTTGTAATGCAAGAAGGAAAACCGAACAAGAAAATGTACTTTATTACAGATGAAGGACGTGAAGAGTTTTATCAATACATGCAAACGGACGTAGAGAAAGATGTGTTGCGTTCAGATTTTTTAATGAGGATGTATTTCGGAAATTATAGCGATGATAAGGCGATAAAAAAATGGATTGAAGACGAAATTAAACGAAAAGAAGCATATATTGCGGATCTTCGATTGAAATATGAAAAGTGGAGAGTAGGTATTACTTTCGTTGAAGAAATTTCGCTCGATGTAGGTATTGCTTCGTATAGTGCGCAAGTGGAGACGTTAAAGAGAAAATTAGAACAGTTAGAGGCAAAGGGAAATAATAAAACAGAAGAATGAAAAAAAGTTCACAATAAATAAAGGGGTAGATAAACATGGAGCAATCAAAGGGTATTAAGATTGTCTTTTTAATGTGTCTAGGTATTTTTCTTTGTATGATTGATACGACAATTATGAATATAGCTTTACCGGCCATACAATCGAGTGTAAATACTTCATTAGAAAAGATGTCTTGGGTATTAAATGTCTATACAATGACGATTGCAGTACTCGCCATTCCGCTAGGACGGATAGCTGATATTTTTGGGAAAGCAAAGATGTATATTCTTGGTCTGGTGATTTTTGGTGGTGGATCAGTACTTTGCGCTTTTGCTAATACAGGCGATTTTCTCATTTTTTCTCGTTTAATACAAAGTATTGGGGCAGCAATTTTATTTCCAACGAGTATGGTAATAGGTGTATCAGCTATGCCATTAGCAAAGAGACATGTTGCACTTGCGATTTTAGGAGTTACACAAGGATTATCAGCTGCTATGGGACCAGTAATAGGTGGAATTATTACGCAAAATTTAGGATGGAGATGGGTGTTCTTCGTTAATGTTCCGGTTTGTATAATAGGAATCGTGTTATGTTGCATCATGCTACAAATAAAAAATGAAGAACGTATTATCTCAAAAATAGATTGGATAGGACTACTATTAAGTAGCACAGCAATTTTTTCATTTACTCTCATATTAGTAAAAGGTAATACATGGGGATGGCAAAGTAATATTGCTTTGTCTTGTTATGCAATTAGCACTATTTCTCTTATTCTATTTGTTTTAGTAGAACGAAAGATTCATAACCCAATGGTGAATTTAAAGTTATTTCAAGATCGAATGTTTGTCGGAGCGTCTATCGTTGTTATATTAAGTAATTTATTTTTAATTGGAGTTACTGTATTGCTTCCAACGTTCTTGACGAAACTACAAGGTAGAACGGAAATTGAAGCGGCTTTTTTAGTGACACCTATTTCAGCAATGATATTTTTTGTCTCACCAGTTGCAGCAACTTTAATTAAAAAACTCGGAAAAGTAACTATTATTTTGTCAGGATTTCTTGTTATGGGGCTTTCCTACTATTGGTTGCAAATGATTGATGTTGATTCAACAAATATAGAAATTATTATTCCGTGTATGATATTAGGTGTTGGATATGGTTTAGTAGTGGGGCCAATTACAGTTTTAAGTGCGTCTTCCTTTGAAGGAGAATTATTAACTGCTTCTCAAAGTGTTGTATCAATGTTACGACAAGTTGGAATTGTATTGGCGGTCGCAATATTTGTCTCTAACTTAACTCACAATTTAACTGTAAATAAAGAAAATGTATATCGTTATGCAGAAGAAAAGGTGCGTAATATTCATGTGAATAGTGCTGAGCAAACTGAAATTTTACAAATGACTAAAGAAAAAATACAGAATCAAAGTTTAGAGTCAAATATAAATAAGAAACAAAATGCAATGATAATGGGATTAAGTAAAGAGAAAAAGGAAGAATTGATTCGCGACAAGACGGATGAAATATTAAGAGAAGTTCCAGTAGAATATAGAGATGTAAAAAGAGAAGAAGTTATGAGGCAAGTGACAAAAGAAGTTGAAAAACAAGAAGAAAGTATAAAGAAAGAGGTACTCACATTTTCGAATGATGTGAATCATTATGCCAAGAATCAGATGGCTATGAGTTTTACAGATTTATATACAGCAAGTGTGCCAATTATTTTAATTTGTGCTTTCGTAAGTTTGTTGTTTTGGGAAGGGAAAGCTTTGAGTAAAAAGAGAAGGGGAAGATTAGTGGAAGAAGCGTAAAGAAAAACAGGCTATAGCAGCCTGTTTTTTCATTGTTTTCTCCTTGTATATTGTGAATAGCAGTATTTTTAATGTAGCATGGGATAAGTCGAGTATGATTAGAAAGTTTTTTAGAATGAAAGGAACGAATCGAAATTGCCATTGAATATGCAACGTTAAACATAGTACATTAACAAGAGGGCTTAACTTTAAAAGGAGGATGGGGAATTGCTATATAAGGCAGGGGCTTTAATAGATAATCATGTGTACACAGAAGAAGAGCAACAAAAATTATACAAACGAACGTTAATAATCGTCAGCATTTCACAAATGTTTGGCGGTGCAGGACTAGCTGCTGGTATTACAGTGGGAGCACTTCTTGCGCAGCAAATGCTTGGAACAGATGCATTTGCAGGATTACCGACTGCTATGTTTACATTGGGATCGGCATTAGCAGCCTTCATAGTAGGGAAGCTTTCGCAACGATATGGACGCCGGATAGGTCTTGCAACAGGGTTTATAGTAGGTGGATTTGGAGCAATTGGTGTTGTAATGGCAGCTTTAACAAATAGCATTATTCTTTTACTTATTTCTTTACTCATATATGGTGCAGGTACAGCGACGAATCTACAAGCTCGTTATGCTGGTACCGATTTAGCAGATAAGAGACAACGAGCAACTGCTATTAGTATTACGATGGTTATGACGACTTTCGGTGCAGTTGCAGGACCGAACTTAGTAGGCGTAATGGGAGATTTTGCCCATTCAATCGGAATTCCTAACCTTGCAGGTCCGTTTATATTATCAGCAGCGGCATTTATACTGGCGGGTCTTGTCCTTTTTATTATGCTTCGTCCAGATCCATTAATTATTGCTAACATAATAGAAACATATAAACGAGAACATACATATAAAGGGCAACCAGTAACAGAAGAAGTGAAAGAAAACAAACGAGGTATTACAGTTGGAGCAATCGTTATGATACTTACTCAAATAGTGATGGTTGCGATTATGACGATGACGCCAGTTCATATGGGGCATCATGGTCATGGTTTAAGTGCAGTAGGGCTTGTAATTGGTTTTCATGTAGGTGCAATGTATCTTCCGTCTCTCGTTACAGGAATGTTAATTGATAAAATCGGACGAACTACGATGAGTATAGCTGGTGGAATAATTTTATTAGCGGCGGGTGTCATAGCTGCGATGGCGCCGAGTGATTCTTTACTATTATTAATTGTTGCTCTGTCTTTACTTGGGTTAGGTTGGAACCTCGGTTTAATAAGTGGCACAGCTCAAATTGTTGATGCAACTATACCTTCTACACGTGCAAAAACACAAGGCAAAATAGATGTATTTGTTGCGTTAGCTGGGGCTTCTGGTGGAGCGATGTCAGGTATGATAGTAGCGAATTCCAGTTATGCCGCATTATCATTAGCGGGAGGAGTGCTAGCATTATTGCTTATTCCTATTGTGATATGGTCTCGAAAAGGGGCGAGAAATTAAATGAGAAAGAGGTTCTAGTTACTAATTAGAACCTCTTTTTCAATACTTAACTTAAATCCCACTCCACAATAAGCCCTAAATGCGTAAGTCCACCGCCAAATCCGTATAGCAAAAGTGTATCTCCGTTATTTAATCTTCCTTTTTTTCTAGCTAAATCTAAAGCGAGTGGAATAGAGACGGAAGATGTATTCCCCATATCTTCCACACTCGTTAATGTTTTTTGAATAGATATTTTTGATTTTTCGCAAATAGATTCAATCATTCTTAAGTTAGCACTATGTGGTATGAACCAGTCTATATCATCTATTTGCAAATTTGCAGTATGTAATAGTTCTTTTATGCCGTATGGTACTGTTCGTACAGCCCATTTATATACTTCTCTTCCGTTTTGAACGATTTTTTCATTTGTTTGTAGTGGTGTGCCATTCATAGTAGTAGATAAGTTTGTTCTGTATAGATGAATACCACCGTCACCGTTTGTTCCCATGTGAGCAGCAATAAAGCTTGGTTTGTTTTCATCTCTTTCTAATAAAATAGCTCCAGCGCCATCACCGAACAAAATACAGGTCGTTCTATCGGTGTAATCAGTAACTTTAGATAATGTCTCTGTCGCTATGACGAGTACTTTTTGATGTGATCCAGAAGTGATTAAGCTATTACCGACATGCAGTCCGTATGTGAAACCAGCGCAAGTCGCATTTAAATCAAAAGCTAGTGTATGAGGTATGTTGAAGTATTGTTGTATTTGGCAAGCGACACTAGGAAAAACATAGTCAGCAGTAGTTGTAGCAACGATGATACAGTCAATATCTTCTAAGTTTTTCTTATATGTTGTACACAAATTTTCGACTGCTTTAATGGCTAAGTGTGAGGAGTATTCGTCTTCGTTAGCAATTCTTCTTTCTTTCATGCCTGTTCTTTGCACAATCCATTCATCATTCGTATGGACCATTTTTTCTAAATCGTTATTAGACAATATTTGATTTGGAACATAAGTACCAATTGCGGTAATACGAGATTTAGAATTCATAGGGACATCTCCTAACTTATTTTTATAACCTGATACTAATATCAGGTTATAAAAATGTCAATAAAGACTTTTATTGTATGGAAACGATACCGTTTAATTTACTCTAGAGGAATTTGACGAGTAGCGTAAAAATAATATACGAGAAGCTTTTGAAATTGATAATGAAGGGAGTGGGGCTCCTTGAAAAGAATTTTGCGCATGTTGCCTGTTGTCATTATTTGTAGCTTTATTCTTATTATTTTTCCAGAGAAATCTCATGCCTGTGATTGTATTAATGTAACAGCAGAAGATGCATTTCAAAAAAATGATGTAGTGTTTGAGGGGAAAGTAATTGAGATTGGAAGGAAAGAAGGGATTGGGATTGAAGTATTATTTGAAGTGAAGAAAATATGGAAAGGGACAACTTCTTCGCAAATTATCGTATATACAAATGGTGGTGATTGTGTGTTTCACTTTGTAGAGGGAGGAGAGTACTTAGTGTTTTCTTCTCAAAGGGGATCAGAAAAACAATTACACACACATAGTTGTAGTGGAACGAAGAGATTGGATGAGGCAGGGGTGGACAAAGCGGCTTTAAGTCATATTGCAAAAGAGTCTGTTCCGACGAAGAAAGTGAATTTAAAAGGTGGAATGGTGAGTGGTTTCAGTTGGTGGCAAGTTGCTATCATATCCATAGGTCTGCTATTGATCATTGCTGTTGTTAGTTTTTTTGTGAGAAGAACACGCAAAAAATGACGATTAAAGTAAAAATATAAAGATTTTCTTTCTGTTTCTATAGGGGGGTTAACCTTGTGAAAGCGAATTACTTATGCTACACTTTATATAACTTAAAATGAACGGAGGGGCTTCCTTTGATCTTAATCAGATTACGTCTCAATACTTTGTGCCGATAATTGAATAGCGCTCAAAGGCTCTGTCTGTGTACAGAGTGAACGGGATTGGTCTGCCTATTTTAAAGGAACCCTTTATTAAGCTTATATGTGAAAAAGAGGGAGGGACGAATACGCCCTCTTTTTGTTTTGCCTTTAAAATTAGATTGGGATCGTATAGGTGAACACTTGTTGTGGATTCGTATATGATCTTGAGACTTATTGACTATGAGATAGGATGAAAGTATAACTTTCTTCTATTTCTTTGGTGAACCCTTATCCGTTTACGAAAACACAGGCAGCGACCTGTGTTTTTTATTTTACGTAATCGAAATGGAGGAATAAATATATGGAAGAATTATTACAAAGAGCAGTTTTAGTTGGAGTGAATTTAGGAAATGAAGATGATTTTATATATTCTATGGAAGAGTTAACGAATCTTGCAGAAGCTTGTGATGTAGAGGTAATCGGGCAAGTGACGCAAAATTTACAACGAGTAAATCCATCACATTATATTGGAAAAGGAAAGATTGAAGAAGTAGCAGCCTATGTAAATGAAGTAGATGCGAATATGGTAATCTTTAATGACGAATTATCTCCTTCACAAATTCGAAATTTAGAGGAAGATTTAGACTGTAAAGTTATTGATCGTACCATTTTAATTTTAGATATTTTTGCGCAACGTGCGAAAACGAAAGAAGCGCAGCTGCAAGTAGAAGTAGCGCATCTTCAGTATATGATGCCTCGTTTAATCGGTCTTCGTGAATCATTAGGAAGACAGAGCGGCGGCGTTGGTACGAAAAATAAAGGTGTCGGTGAGAAGAAATTAGAGTTAGATCGTCGTAAAATTGAAGAGCAAATTTCAGTTTTAAATAAAGATTTAGAAGCGCTTGTTGCTCAGCGTCAAACGCAGCGAAAGCAACGTAAGAAAAATGAAGTACCAGTTGTAGCATTAGTAGGCTATACGAACGCAGGAAAATCAACGACGATGAATGCAATGCTGGAAATTTATAATGGTACGGAAGAAAAACAAGTATTTGAAAAAGATATGTTATTCGCGACATTAGAAACATCTGTACGAAATATTGATTTACCAGATAATAAATCATTTTTATTAACGGATACGGTTGGATTTGTAAGTAAATTACCACATCATCTTGTGAAAGCGTTCCGTTCAACGTTAGAAGAAGTAGCAGAAGCAGACTTACTTATTCACGTTGTAGATTACGCAAATCCAAATTATGAACAATTAATTGATATTACAAATGAAACGTTAAAGAAAATTGGAGTAGAAAATATTCCAACGATATATGCATATAACAAATCAGATATGATAGATGTTGAAATTCCAAAAGTACAAGAAGACCGCGTGTATTTATCTGCGAAGAAGCATGTTGGAATTGAAGAGCTTGTAGAAATGATTCGCTCGTATATTTATAAAGAGTATACGAAGTGTGAAATGTTAATTCCATATGACCAAGGACAGGTAGTTTCGTATTTCAACAATCATGCGCACGTTTTATCTACGAGTTATGAGAACGAAGGTACAAAAATTGAACTAGAATGTAAGACGAGTGATTACGAAAAGTATAAGCGTTTTGCGATTTAATTTGAGAGGCAACCCAGTATGTGATTGGGTTGCCTTTTTCTGTAATGTTTTACCGCTGAAAGTTACAAGGATGCAAGCCAATGACGGAAGTTAAGTTATATTTCTGGAAAAAGAAATGAAAGCAGTATAGAATGGAAATGTTTCAAAAGTCAGAATTTATTACACCTACTTTAATAAATGCTTTGTACAGAAAGGGGAGATTCACATATGCAGGCAGTTTCACAAAAAAAAACTGTAGAAACACTGACAATATACCGAATATTATTTGCGATTAGCTTCGGACATTTTTTAAATGATTCGATGCAAGCAGTTGTGCCGGCGTTGTTTCCTATTTTGGAAAAAACGATGAATTTATCCTATATGCAAGTAGGGTGGATTGCGTTTGCGTTAAATATGACGTCATCGATTATGCAACCGGTGTTTGGTATGTATTCAGATAAGAAGCCGTCACCATTTTTATTACCACTCGGCATGTTTTCGAGTATGCTTGGAATGATTGGACTCGCGTTTGCACCAAACTTTATTATTGTTATTATTTCTGTTTTATTTATTGGCTTAGGTTCTGCAGTCTTTCATCCAGAAGGCGCTCGTGTTGCGTATATGGCGGCAGGTGCAAAACGAGGGTTAGCGCAAGCGATTTATCAAGTTGGGGGAAACACGGGGAATTCCTTAGCTCCCATTTTTACAGCGCTAATTTTCGTTCCGCTTGGTCAAATTGGTTCTTTAGGTTTTACAGCATTTGCAGCAGTAGGAATTATATTATTAATTTTCGTATCGAATTGGTACAAAAATGAATTAGCAACCGGCGCTGTAAGAAGGAAGAAGAGAGCTGCACTTGAGGCGGAAAATGCAATTGTAAGTACACACATTAAATTCGTTATTATACTTCTTGTTTTTCTTACTTTTGTGCGCTCTTGGTACGGTGCCGGTATCGGGAATTTCTATCAATTTTACTTAATTGAGCATTATGATTTATCTATAAAAAATGCCCAGTATTTCGTATTCGCATTTATGATTGCTGGTGTGTTAGGAACTTTCTTCGGAGGACCGTTAGCAGATCGATTTGGTAAGAAAAACATCATCGTATTTTCAATGTTAGGTTCAGCGCCACTTGCACTGTTATTACCACATGTCTCACTTGTGTGGGTCGTACCTTTATTTTTATGTATCGGTTTTATTAGTTCAAGTAGTTTTAGTGTAATTGTTGTATACGCGCAAGAGCTTGTTCCGGGAAAAGTAGGGATGGTATCAGGTCTAATTGTAGGTCTTGCGTTCGGCCTTGGTGCTCTAGGTGCTGTAGTACTAGGAAAGTTAGCTGATATATATAGCCTTCAGTTCATTATGATATTATGTAGTTGTTTACCGTTAATTGGACTTACTTCATGGTTATTACCAAGTGATAAGAAAACGATAGAATAGGGGATGTACTATGAAATTATGTGAAAACGTAACAGAATTAATAGGAGATACACCTGTCGTCCGATTATCTAAATTTATTCCGGAAGACGCAGCGGATGTGTATGTGAAACTAGAAATGTTTAACCCATCACGTAGTGTGAAAGACCGTGCTGCTTATAATTTACTTCATGTTGCAGAAGAAAATGGTCTCATTAAACCAGGGGATACAATTATTGAACCGACAAGTGGGAATACAGGAATTGGTTTAGCGATGAACGCAGCTGCTAAAGGGTATAAAGCGATTTTAATTATGCCAGACAATATGTCAAAAGAGCGTATTAATTTATTGAAAGCATACGGGGCAGAAGTAGTTTTAACACCAGCAGAACAAAGAATGCCAGGAGCAATTGCGAAGGCGTTAGAACTGCAAAAACAAATACCGAATAGTTTTATCCCGCAACAATTTGAAAATCCAGCTAATCCGAATATTCACCGTTATACGACTGCACTTGAAATTTACGAACAAATGGATGGAGAGCTTGATGCTTTTGTTGCAACGGCAGGAACAGGCGGAACGATTACAGGGACTGGTGAAACGTTAAAAGAGAAATTACCAAACTTATATATTGCAGTAGTGGAACCGAAAGGATCTCCCGTTTTATCAGGTGGTGTACCAGGTCCTCATAAACTAGTAGGAACAAGCCCAGGATTTATTCCGAAAAACTTAAATACAGAAGTGTATAACGAAATTATTCAAATTGCAGACGAAGAGGCTTTAACGACAATGAGAAACTTAGCTAGACAAGAAGGCTTATTAGTAGGGCCGTCTTCAGGAGCTTCTGTGTACGCAGCAATTATGATAGCGAAGCGCCTAGGCGCTGGTAAAAAAGTTTTATGTATTGCACCTGATACTGGTGAACGTTATTTGAGTATGGGGTTATTTGAATAAAAATGATAGAAACCCCTTAATGGTGAAATAGAGCTATTAAGGGGTTTGTTTTAGGGGATTAAGAGGGGGAAAGCACGATGAAACTATTAAAACCAACGCATAAATATAGTGAACAAATTATAGAGTATCGGGAGGCTTTTTTACATGCAGGAGAACAACCACACGGTAGTAGCTCTTTACAAAATTTTGATTCCCTAGCTGAATGGTTTGAAAAAGTGAGTATACAAGAAGTAGGAGAAAACTTACAAGCGAATCGAGTGCCATCTAGTCAGTTTTTAAGTTTTGAAAAAGGGGAACTTATAGGTTTTGTGAATATTAGACATAGATTAAATCCAGAATTATTAAGGGAAAGCGGTCATATTGGATATAGTGTCCATCCGAATAAACGTCGCCACGGTTACGCTACGAAACAACTAAAGCTTGCATTAACTGAAGCGCAAAAATTAGGATTGCAGAAAGTATTAATAACTTGCGATAAATCCAATATCGGTTCTGCTAAAACGATTCAAAAGGTTGGCGGTGTGTTAGAAAATGAGGTAGTTTCTTCTCGTACTGGTGAAGTTGTTCAGCGTTATTGGGTAGAAATTTGATTAAGTGTGAATTTGAAAAGGTAATATAATATGCAATATCGAAATAGATAAATGAAGAGTAAGGGGAGTACTGCAGTTTTAGGGGGGGATGAAATGGGATTAAGAGAGAAAGCGATAGAAATGTCGGAGATTTATAGAAAAAACCCGAAAATCGAAGCTATTATTTTAGCAGGTTCAGTAGCTAGAAAATTAGAGGATGAACATTCAGATATTGAATTACATATTTTATGGTCGGAACCACCAGAGGATGAGGATCGTAAAGAGCCTATTAATCATATTGGTGGAAAAATTTTATCATATTATCCTTACGAGGAAGAAGAATGGTCGGAGACGTATTTGACGAAAGAAGGAATTAAACTAGAGATTAGTAATTTTTTAACAGTGACCGTAGAAAAAATTATTTCAGAAGTTGTAGAGCGGTATGATATCAATTATGAGAAACAATGTATTGTATCATCCATTCATGATGGTGTGAGTTTGTATGGAGAAGTGAAAGTACATACTCTAAAAGATAGAGTTGAAGCGTATCCAGAAGAATTGGCGCAAAAAATGATTGCAGAAAACCTTTGGTTAAGCAATCGTTGGCATAATCGAGAGGCTCTTTTAAAACGAAAAGATTGGCTTATGCTATATGATGTTATTTGTGAAGTTCAAAGAAATATATTTGGAGTCTTATTTGGTCTGAACCGCATGTACGTGCATCATCCTGCATTTAAATGGATGCCATATAATGTGGAACGAATGGGGATTAAGCCTGAAAATTTATATGAGCGTATGGCGAATATTTTAATAGGACATCCAGAGAATAGTGTGAAAGAGTTAGAATTGTTAATGGGAGAGGTATTACATTTAGTAAAACAATATACTCCAGAATTAAATATTGCGGAGCAACAAAAACGCATTCAATATGCAAAGTAAAAACAAAAGATGTAACAACGAGTTACATCTTTTGTTTTTTTATTTTACTAATTTTCCTAGTACAGGTAAACGTTGAATACGATTACCAAGAATATGTGAAGCGAGTCCACTCGTTAATACGAATAAAAGGTAAACAAGCCCTCCTGCCGCACCACATATAAATACAATGAGCAGTGATTCGATATAAGATTGGCCAGGAATAATCCAGCTTATAATTGCTTTTAATGCAATTACAACAGCAGACATTGCTGCGGAGTATATCGTAATAAGAAATACTGTTTTCACCGTTTCACCAATTTTAAATTTCGCAAACTTAATGATGCAATACAACATAATAATATTCGAAACGAGGTATCCGAGAATTGTTCCAAGTACAGCACCGTGTCCACCGAATAAGTGTAAAAGTGGTATGTTTACTACAATCTTCACAAGAATACCGATTGAGAATGCAATCATTGTTTTTCTTTGATAATCAATGCCTTGTAATATAGCTGCAGAAACTGTGAAAATCGCACCTAATATAGCAGAAGGTGCAAATGAAATTAAATATTGTGATCCATCAAGTGCAATTTTAGGATCTACATAAATCATTCGAAATGCATCGTAAGCGATGCTAGCAAGACCAAATGCAGCTGGGATAGTGAAGAATAACAATACTTGGAATATCTTTGAAATTTGTTCTTGTAATTCTTCTAGTTTTCCGCTTGTAAATGATTTCGTTATAGCCGGAATAATTGTTAATGAGAATCCAGTTGCAAGTGAAGCCGGAATCATAATTAACTTTTGTGCATAGTTCGTTATATAAGCGAAAACTGCATTCGCGGTTTCTAAAGGCTCTCCCATAACTCTAAGGACATCAGCTACGGTATATTGATCTACTAACGTATAGAGTGGAATTGCAATACCCACAAATACAATTGGGATTGCATATCGAAGTAATTCCATATAAATATTTCGTAATGGAATATCGGATGCCCTTGACTTTAATTCACCTTCAGGAGGCTTTAATCCGTTATACTTTTTCCAGTACAGCATTAAAATAGAGACGCTGGCAAGTGCCCCGATAACAGCACCGAATGTAGCAACAGCAACAGAAGAGGCTACGGAACCTCCTAATATTTTGGAAACGATGAAGCTACCAACTAAAATGAAAACAACGCGTGCGATTTGTTCTACGACTTGAGAAACAGCACTTGGTTTCATATGTTGAAAACCTTGGAAATAGCCGCGTGTAACACTCATAGCCGGTACGATAATAAGTGCGAAACTTAATGCCCGCATTGTAAGTGTTACGTCAGCGATAAATTGTGGATTTGGCGTTTTAGAGCGAATAATAAATTGTGATATGTAAGGCGCTCCAATAAATAAAATTAAAAATCCTAAAAAGCCCATAAATAGCATTAATTTTATGCTCGAGCTATACAATTTTTTACTTGTACTATAATCACCGAGTGCATTATGTTTTGCAACAAATTTGGAGACGGCAATAGGAATACCGGCAGTTGAAAAGCTTAATAAAATACCATACCAAGTATATGCATATCCGTATAAAGCGACCCCTTGTGTTCCAACTAATAATTGAAAAGGGAAGAAGTATATAAAACCTAAAATACGTGAAATCATTGTTGCACCGCTTAGTAAAGCAGTACCTTTTAAAACTTTTGAAGTAGACAAAATTTGTTCCTCCTACTCATGTTGCCTTGCATGTATCTCGCTCTTTGAGGGCAGTAAGACTCCTACCTCAAAATGAGGCTGGAGAAAGAAGTTAAGTGGAAGCCCTGCTACTACGAGTAAACGCAAAATTGGTGAAACTTTAATCAGTGGGGCATCCTCCGTTGATTAAAGTTTCACTTTACCGTATACTACTATAAACCTGTTAGAGAAGTTAATACAGTATAAACCATATAAGTTCAAATACTATTCATACAAAAGTCATATTTCAAATTTTTAAATAGAATATAAGACATAAAAACTTAAAATATAAGTTGACACTATTTTTAATGTGTGATAAAAATGATAGTAATCAATTCGGAAAATAATATTTGGGCAATGAAAGGGTATAGTAATGAAAATCTCCCTATTTCAGAGAGCTGATGGTTGGTGTGAATCAGTATATAGATTATTCATGAAGTTCGTCCTGGAGCATCTTTCATAAATCTCACATTATGAGGAAATGGAAGACGGTAGTTTATACCGTTATCAAATAAAGTGGTGAAGATTTTTTCACAACTAGGGTGGTACCGCGATATTTATCGTCCCTACGTATTTACGTAGGGACGTTTTTTATTTAGGTCCTAACTTTGCTGTGGCTTCATAACTAGGGTGGTACCGCGATATTTTATCGTCCCTACGTATTTACGTAGGGACGTTTTTATTTAGGTCTTACTTTTGTTGTATCTTCATAACTAGGGTGGTACCGCGATATTTTTGTCGTCCCTACGTATTTACGTAGGGACGTTTTTTTATTAGGGAGGAAGTGAACGTATTAGAAAAAAGTATTGATAGAACAATATAAACACCAAATTATAAAACAGAAAAAGATAAAGAGAGGAGATTAACAGATGAATTCACAGCAATGGACATCGAAATTAGGTTTCGTATTAGCTGCAGCAGGTTCAGCAATTGGTCTTGGGGCGATTTGGAAATTCCCATATATGGCCGGCATCGGAGGAGGCGGCGCATTCTTCCTTATTTTCATCGGTTTCACATTATTAATTGGTTTACCGCTATTATTAGCCGAATTCGTTATTGGGAGAAGTACACAAAAAGAGGCCGTTGATGCGTATAGAGAAATCGCACCGAAAACGTTATGGCCGTGGTTAGGTAAATTAGGAATTGTAACATGTTTCATATTACTTTCTTTCTACAGTGTTGTAGGAGGATGGATTTTATTATATTTATGGAATGCAATTACAGGTAGACTATGGGAAGGAAATGGGGCGTACGAAGCTACGTTCGGTGAAATCATTTCCAATCCGTATTTAGCAGTCGGATCACAACTATTATTCATCCTTATTACTATTTTCATCGTAAGTAAAGGTGTACAAAATGGTGTTGAAAAAGTAAATAAATATTTCATGCCAGCATTATTCGTTTTATTCTTTGTCTTAATTGTTCGTGCACTTACATTAGACGGTGCTGGTGAAGGAGTTCGCTTCTTCTTACAACCTGATTTCTCAAACGTAACGTCAGAAATTATTTTATATGCGATGGGGCAATCGTTCTTCTCATTATCTGTCGGTGTAGCCGTTATGGTAACGTATAGCTCATACTTACCGAAAGAAGAAAGTTTACCGCGTTCAGCATTTTCTATTGTAGCTTTAACGCTCGTTATTACATTACTTGCAGGACTTGCGATATTCCCGGTTGTATTCGCATTTGGAATGGAACCATCTCAAGGACCAGGATTATTGTTTATCGTATTGCCAGCTATTTTCAGTAAAATGGCGTTCGGAAAATTATTCTTCATCGTTTTCTTATTACTATTCTTCTTTGCTACTATTACATCAGCAATTTCGATGTTAGAAATTAGCGTTGCATCTTTAACTGCAAAAGGTAAAGGGAAACGTGAAAAAATGGCTTTAATCGTTGGATTATTAATCTTCGTTGTTGGAGTACCATCAGCATTATCATTTGGTATATTAAGTGATCTGAAGATTTTTGGAAAGACTATTTTTGATTTATCGGACTATGCAGTTAGTAACGTATTAATGCCGCTTGGTGTTCTATTAGTTTCTATCTTTGTTCCTTTAAAAATGAAGAAAGATGTATTAATGAAAGAGCTTGGTGTAAGTAAAAATAAAGGCTATAAACTATTCGTATTATGGTTATTCTTACTTCGCTATATCGCACCAATTGCGATTATTATCGTATTCCTAAATGTGCTTGGAATTATTTAACAAAAAAGGTAGCGTATCGTTATATGATACGCTACCTTTTTTATCCTTTTATTTGCCGGGCAGTAAGACCCCCACCTCAAAACTCAGCGAAAGCGAAGAAGTTAAGTGGGGGATGGGCACCCCCCACTGATTAAAGTTTCACCTTATTTTGCTCTTTTTTGCAGTTCATTTACTGTGACGAATTGATATCCCTCTTTAGATAAAGAGTCTAAAATACCTTCAATGGTCTGTAAATTTTCATTAGATTTATCATACATAGGGTGTAATAAAATGATAGAACCTGGTTTTACATTTTTATTAACGTAGTCAATTTTATCAGCTGTAGATTTATAAAAAGTATCAGGCTCAAGATCCCACGTAATCGTTTCGATATTATTTTTATTTAAATAATAGGGTAGCCCAATTAATTTTTTTCCGTTAGGGGGTCTAAAATCAATTTCGTCTGTAAATCCTGTTTGCCGGATTAATGAATTCGTTTTTTCTATTTCATCTTTAATAAAAGAAGGTGTTTTGAAAACCATTCTATTATGAGAATATGTATGGTTTCCAAGTTGGTGCCCAGATTGCGTGATAGCTTCTCCTAATGATAGATTTTTCTCTAGTTCATTTCCAATTAAAAAGAAAGTAGCTTTAGCGTTGTATTTATCCAGTAAAGGTAATATTTGTTTTACATTGTTAGTAGGGCCATCATCAAAAGTTAAAGCGATTACTTTTTCATTTGTTTCTACGCGTTGTGTTAAATCTCCAAATAATTGAAAGTTTCTTGCGTTCATCAATTTGTATGTTCCGAATAATACTGTGATAATAAAGAATAGTGTAACGATTGTAATGATAATTTTTTTCTTCATAATGTAACCTCACAATGATTTTTGATTTGATTAAAAAGTATTATATCAAACTAAGTAATTTCGTGCTTTAAGAAGGGTGTGGATGCAAGGAGAGGAAATTTATCATATAATAAAATGCAAAAGGTATATTAGGAGGTGTTTATATGGCGATTATAATTCAATTGCCAGACACTGCAACGTCTCATGCAAAGCCAAGTATGGAAATGGCGATACTTTGCGTGAGGTAGACAAGTAATATACAATCGCCTAAATGAGCTCGTATCATTTTTTATATTTGGCTTTGCACCTTATTGAAATGAACCATAAAAAATAAGGGGCGAGCAGAAATGAAATACGTAAAGGCTGCGGCAGTTTTACCAGAAAGTTTAATTGCTGAAATTCAAAAGTATATACAAGGTGAAACAATTTACATTCCAAAACAAGAAACGAAACATTATAAATGGGGTACACGATCTGGAGGAAGAAAACAATTAGATGAAAGAAATAACGCGATTAAAGCAGCATTTAAAAGCGGAATTGCTATTCATCAACTTGCAGAAGAATATTTTCTTTCTGGGGAAACGATTAAAAAGATTGTGTATTCTAAATAAGAGGAAAAGAGTCTGATTCATATATTACTTTGAATCAGACTCTTTTTGTTTTATATGTATTGGATATATGAGGTGTGAACGGGCATGATAATAGAAAAAATGTGCCGTTTTTTTTATTAAATGGTATACAGAGCACTTGAAAAGTAGAAAGGTGAACATATATGAATCATATTGGACAAATAACGATAGAGCTTTTAGTTGGTTTTTTTGTTCTATTAATTGCTACAAAAATATTAGGGAAAACACAAATATCTCAGCTAACGCCCTTTGATTTTATTTCTGCAATCGTCCTAGGTGAGCTCGTTGGAAATTCAATATATGATCCTAAAATTAAAGTATGGTCTATTTTGTATTCAGTATTTGTTTGGGTAATTTTAATTTATACTATAGAAGTGATAACACAAAAAATAAGGGGAACAAGAAGGTTTTTTGAAGGATATCCTTCAATTATTATTCGTAATGGAAAGATTGATCGTGAACAATTAAGCGTAAATCATTTGGATATAAACCAATTACAACAAATGCTTAGGCAACAAAAAGATATATTTTCAATTCGAGAAGTTGAGTATATGATATTGGAACCTAACGGAAACATAAGTGTATTGAAAAAAAGTAAATATGGATCTCCTACTATAAATGATTTAAGTTTAAAACATAAGCCTGTATACTTACCGATTTCATTAATTAGTGATGGGAAAGTAGTTAAGGATAATTTGAGGGAAGCAGGTTTTGATGAAGGATGGCTTTATAAACAAATAAAGCAAAAAGGAATTACTAAATTTGAAGACGTATTATATGCAGAATGGAAAACAGACGATGGTTTCTTTTGTCAGGAAATGCAGCGGTAGAGAATAGGCGATGTATGTAATGTTTGTTTCTAAGTTATCTTTTACATATCAAAAAACTGAATCATTGTATACAATAAAACTAGATCAACAATTTGTATGGAGTGATAAAGATGGAAGCGTTTATTAGAAGTGATCAATATAATTTTATAAAATCACAAGCTTATATTTTAGCAAACGGGCATGCAACGGCAAATGATAGAGGAGTAATTCAAGCGTTAAAATCACTTGCAATTGAAAAGATAATACATGTATTTGAGAATGTAACGGATGAACAGAAAGAGTTAATTGATACGGTAGTAACGGTTAAAAATAGAGAAGATGCAGAAGCGTTTTTAATGAAAATAAATCCGTATGTAATTCCGTTTCAGGAAGTTACAGCACAAACGTTAAAAAAATTATTTCCTAAGGCGAAAAAATTAAAACTTCCTGATATGGAAGAACTGGATATGAAAGAAGTATCCTATTTAAGCTGGATTGATAAAGGATCCAGTAGGAAATTTATTATAGCGAAAAATGATAAAAATAAGTTTGTTGGTCTGCAAGGAACTTTTCAAAGTTTAAATAAAAAAAGCATTTGTTCATTATGTCATGGGCATGAAGAAGTAGGAATGTTTTTAGTGGAAATTAAAGGTGATATACCAGGAACTTTCGTTAAAAAGGGAAACTATATTTGCAAAGATGGTGTAGCTTGTAATCAGAATATGAAATCACTTGATAAATTGAACGATTTTATTGAACGATTGAAGAAATAAAGAAGGAACCTCTAGTATTTAAACTGGAGGTTTTTATTTTTTGAAGAAGTAATAATAGGCTTCTTTTGTAGCTGTAAATTTATAAAAAAAGTTGGGTCATTTATAATGAAATTAGATAAAAATATCTATTTGGATACAGTTGCTTATATGCAAGGAGGAAAAAGATGAATTACATTTCACCGAAAGAAGAAATGTTAAAAGCGAAACGGTGGCCTAAAGATACGATAGCGGCAGGTCGTGGTCATACCGTTGCTCTTAAATTGGATGGCACGGTAGTAGCAGTGGGGCGAAATAAAGAAGGAGAATGCAATGTAAGCAGCTGGTGTGATATTGAAGCAGTCGCAGCGGGTAATGTTCATATGGCGACGAACACGGGTAATGCACATACAATCGGTCTTGCATGTGACAGTACTGTGGTAGCTGTGGGTTGGAATAAGCATGACCAATGTAATGTACACGATTGGCATAATATTGTCTCGGTTGCGGCGGGATGGCGTCGTACTATTGGCCTTAAATTGGATGGTACGGTAGTGGCGGTGGGCCGAAATAAAGAAGGAGAATGCAATGTAAGTGGCTGGCGAGATATTGTGGCGGTTGCGGCGGGTGACTGGCATACAGTCGGTCTTAAATTGGACGGTACAGTGACGGCAGTGGGGAATAATCGATATGGCCAATGCAATATAAGCAGCTGGCGAGGTATTGTATCGGTCACAGCGGGTTATCTTCATACTGTTGGTCTTAAACGAGACGGAACGGTGACGGCAGTGGGGAATGGTAAACATAACCAGTGTGACGTGAGTGGTTGGAGGGGTATTGTAGCAATAGCAGCTGGTACGAATCATACAATCGGTCTTAAATCAGACGGAACGGTGGCGGCAGTAGGTTGGAATGAGTATGGCCAATGTAATGTAAGTGATTGGCGAGATATTGTAGCAATAGCGGCTGGTTGTGCACATACGGTCGGACTTAAATCAGACGGAACGGTGGTAGCGGTAGGTAATAATGAATTTGGCCAATGCGATGTAGGTAGCTGGAGCGGTATTCTCCTGCCGGGTAATTAGTTTTTTACGACTGGATGATTCAACCGTTTTATTCGTCTTAATATTTGTAGGGCAATCAAAATATTAAAATGCTAATAAATATCCAGTAATATTATTCTATTTCGGGAGTAAGTATGGAATAAGATATGTGGAATATAATAAACCTTAATTTTGCTGAATAAGATAAGAATCCTTTTCAAAATGGATTCTTATTTTTTTTTGTTAAATGAGGGTTTATATGACATTTTTGAACAAGTTTTATTTCACAGTTACAGTAGGAGACGTAGTTTAAAAGCATAAGAAGAGGTGAAGAAATGCTTAAAAGATTTTTGCTTTTTTTACCAAATTTTCTACTTGTATGTATCGTACTCTATATAACATATACAACTTCTTTAGTTTTGGACAGATGTTAGTAATTTCAATTGCAATTGGAATCATTGGTACTCTTGTTATAAGAATTTGTACGGATGTATTTATGTTCATCAAGTGGGCAATTAAACAAAGGAAATCTTGAATATGTTTAATAACTATTAGGAGAAGATGAAATGACAAATAAAAAGAATAGAGTGAAAAACGAAATAATAATTTGGACATTAACAGCGATTGGTTTTGTAATTGTATGGTACCTGTTTCAAAGATAAAAATGCATCGTACTTGTAAAGAAAGCACGATGCATTTTTATTATTTTTTTTGCCAATTTTCTTTAATAAAATCTTCACGACCAGATTCCTTTTGCTCAGTAGCATATTTCTCTGGGTTCTTTTTATAGAAATGTTGGTGGTATTCCTCTGCTTCGTAAAAAGGTGCAGCAGGACGAATTTCAGTCACGATTGGATCTTTAAACATACCGTTTTCTGCAAGAGCTTGTTTTGATTTTTCAGCAAGCGCTTTTTGTGTTTCGTTATGATAAAAAATAGCGGTACGATAAGATGGACCACGGTCAAAAAATTGTCCGCCATCATCAGTTGGATCGATTTGTGGCCAATATAAGTCTAGTAATTTCTGATAAGGAAAAATAGAAGGATCGAATGTAATTTGAACAACTTCTAAATGTCCAGATGTTCCAGCTTTTACTTGTTCATATGCTGGATTTTCTATCTGACCTCCTGCATAGCCAGAAAGCACTTTATGAATACCTGGAAGTTCATCAAATGGTTTTACCATGCACCAAAAGCAACCGCCTGCGAAGGTTGCGAGTTCGTATGTTTTTTCGGACATTACTGTAATCCTCCTAAATGTATATATTTTATATAGTATTATATAAATTGTTTTATTGCGCAATAAAAAAGATTTGAAAATATATGTTTTTTATAAACAAGATCCTCCGCTCACATCAATTAATTGTCCAGTAACCCAGCGGCTGTCTGGAGAAGCGAGAAATGCAGCAGTATCGGCAATGTCTTCTACTTCACCTAAGCGATTGAAAGCGGAAATAGTAGTAGCGTACTGCTTCATCATCGGGTCGCTCAAGAGTTCTGCATTCATATCTGTTTTAATAAATCCTGGAAGTATTGCATTCACCGTTATTCCTCGTGCTCCAAGCTGTTTTGCTAGCGTAAAAGTCATTGTATTAATAGCGCCTTTCGTCATACTATATGCAACGAAATCAGGTAAAGAAATGCGGGTCGCAGCGGATGAAATATTAATAATTCGGCTATTGTCACGTAAACGTGGCAGTGCTTGTTGAATGATAAAGAATGGTGCTTTTGCATTTACTGAAACAATTCTATCAAAAAATTGTTCAGTCGTTTCTTCAATAAAAGCACCAGGACCAATGCCGGCATTGTTTATTAAAATATCAAATTGTGTTTCACCAGTGCACTTTTGTAATTCAGTATCTAAAGCGTTATAAAGGTTTTCTACACCGTGTAAGGATTCTAAATTTGCGCCGATAGAAAAAGCTTGGCCACCATTTGATCGAATTTCATGAACAGTTTCTTCAGCGTCATCTTTTCGATTACCGTAATGAACAGCAACCAATGCACCGTCATTTGCTAAACGTTTAGCAATAGCACGTCCAATTCCTCGGCTTGCTCCTGTAACTAACGCTACTTTTCCTTTTAACATATTATTCTCATCTCCCCATAAATTTTATATGTTTGTCAGTAGTTTTTCTTTATGTAGTAATGCGAACATACTTAAGTAATATATGAGTATGTGTAAGAAGTTCATTCCGATTTTGTTTTGAGAAAAAATAAATAGATTTCTAGTAAATAGAATGAATTTTATTTTTTTTCTAAAAACATGTTGACAATGAAAAGAACAACGTCCTATAATACGTGTAACAAATAAAAGTGAATTAAGAATTTTCTAACTTTATATGTTGTATATGCAAAGAAGAGGAAAGTAGATGATTATGATCGTTTCAGAGAGCTACTCCTAGGCTGTGAGAGTAGTAGCAATCGAATCATTGAAGATCACCTCGGAGCATCGCTTGCGAAAGGGAAACTGAGTAGAGGGCGGCGGCATCGTCTCCGGTAAAAGGACGGGGGTCTGATTGGACCTACAGAGCTTATATTTCGCGAGAAGTATAAGGAAGCTGAGTGGTAACGCGAAACTCTCGCCTCAGCAATCAAAGCTACTAAGTTGTAGTAGTTGATTGCTGAGGCGAGAGTTTTTCTTTTATAAAAATAGAATAAAAGAATGCGTGGAAGAGGAGAGTAAATGATATAGATTGTTTCAGAGAGCTGCCCCAAGGCTGTGAGGGTAGTAACAATCGAATCATTGAAGATCACCTCGGAGCACTACTTTTGAAAACTAGTAAAAAGTAGCGGAATTGTTTCCGATAGAAAAACAAAAGTCTAATTGGACTTGCAAAGCTTATATTTCGTGAGAAGTGTAAGGAAGCTGAGTGGTACCACGATTCCCTCGTCTCAGCAATGGATTGCTACAAGTATGTACGTAATCGATTGTTGAGATGAGTATATTTTTAAGATTTATATACTGAATATTCTGTTAAAATACTTATCTCAGCAATCGATGTAGAAATAGATTGCAAAAATAGAGAGAAAAAAAGAGGAGCGATGTGAGATGGGTAACCAGTACATTTATATGAATGGGGAATTTGTAGAAAAAGAAAAGGCAGTTGTTTCAGTATATGATCACGGTTTTTTATATGGAGACGGTGTATTTGAAGGGATTCGTAGTTACGGAGGAAATGTATTTTGTCTAAAAGAACATGTGAAACGATTATATGAATCGGCGAAATCTATTTTACTGACGATTCCAATGCCGGTAGAAGAAATGGAAGAAGCCGTTTTACAGACAC
Organism: Bacillus sp. FSL M7-1020; assembly: GCF_038050415.1. Lineage (NCBI taxonomy): Bacteria > Bacillati > Bacillota > Bacilli > Caryophanales > Bacillaceae > Bacillus > Bacillus sp. FSL M7-1020. Next base: position 1,535,512 of record NZ_JBBOTW010000001.1, read on the forward strand.
TTCAAAAAAATGAATACGCTGATGCCTACATTAGATTAATTGTTTCAAGAGGAAAAGGGGATTTAGGGCTTGACCCGAGGAGTTGCGTGAAACCGAGCGTAATTATTATTGCAGAACAATTAAAGTTATTCCCTCAGGAATTTTATGATAATGGACTAAGCGTTGTATCTGTAGCATCAAGACGTAATACGCCAGATGCATTAGATCCACGTATTAAGTCAATGAACTATTTAAATAATGTACTTGTAAAAATTGAAGCAGCGCAAGCAGGCGTACTCGAGGCGCTTATGCTTAACCAACAAGGATATGTTTGTGAAGGGTCTGGAGATAATGTTTTCATTGTGAAAGATGGAAAAGTGCTAACACCTCCTTCGTATTTAGGGGCGCTAGAAGGTATTACGAGAAATAGTGTTATCGAGTTATGTGAGCGTCTTAATATCTCGTGTGAGGAAAGGCCATTTACTCGCCATGACGTATATGTAGCAGATGAAGTGTTTTTAACAGGAACGGCAGCAGAGTTAATTCCAGTTGTAAAAGTTGATTCTAGAGAAATTGGAGATGGGAAACCAGGAAGTGTAACGAAACGATTAACTGAAGAGTTTAAAAAATTGACGAGAGAAAGAGGAGTACGTGTTCCAGGACTGGCGGAAAGTTTAGCGTAGAAAGGGAGAGGAGTTAATCGAAATGGAGGAACAGTATACAACATGTGAGAAATTACAGTGCGAAGAAGTGACAGGTGCCGGACACGTTATTCAATGCTTGAAAAAATTAGGTGTAACGACTGTTTTCGGTTATCCGGGCGGAGCGATTTTGCCAGTATACGATGCGTTATATGGAAGTGGATTGAAGCACGTTTTAACTCGTCATGAGCAAGCTGCCATTCATGCGGCTGAAGGGTATGCGAGAGCTTCTGGAAAGGTCGGGGTAGTCTTTGCTACCTCTGGGCCAGGAGCGACGAATTTAGTTACGGGCTTAGCAGATGCTTATATGGATTCGATTCCTTTAGTTGTTATTACAGGGCAAGTTGCAAAATCTCTCATCGGAAAAGACGGATTTCAAGAAGCAGATGTTGTCGGGATTACAGTACCTGTTACGAAGCATAATTACCAAGTTCGTGATGTGAATCATTTATCACGTACTGTACAAGAAGCTTTTTACATCGCCGAAAGCGGGCGACCAGGACCAGTATTAATTGATATTCCAAAAGATGCTCAAAATGAAAAGGTAACAAGTTTTTATAATGAAGTAATTGAGATTCCAGGATACAAAATAGAGCCTATGCCAGACAGTAGGAAGCTTAGAGAAGTGGCTAAAGAAATTTCAAAAGCTAAACGCCCACTTCTATATATTGGAGGAGGCGTCATTCATTCAGGTGGATCTGAAGAACTCATCAAGTTTGCGAGGGAGAACCGTATTCCTGTCGTTTCCACTTTAATGGGACTTGGTGCATATCCGCCGGGAGATTCATTATTTTTAGGAATGCTCGGCATGCATGGAACGTATGCTGCAAACATGGCAGTCACTGAATGTGATCTACTACTTGCTTTAGGTGTTCGCTTTGATGATCGTGTAACAGGAAAATTAGAACTCTTTTCTCCGCATTCGAAAAAGGTACATATTGATATAGATCCTTCGGAGTTCCATAAAAATGTAACTGTGGAATATCCGATTGTTGGAGATGTGAAAAAAGCGTTACACATGTTGTTGCATATGCCAATTCGTACACAAACAAATGAATGGCTTACGAAAATAGAGGAATGGAAGGAGGAATATCCTCTTTCCTACAATCAAAAAGAAGGTGAGTTAAAACCACAGCATGTTATTAGTCTAGTAAGTGAATTAACGAACGGTGAAGCGATTGTTACGACAGAAGTAGGACAGCATCAAATGTGGGCTGCACATTTTTATAAAGCGAAAAACCCACGGACTTTTCTAACATCTGGCGGACTAGGAACGATGGGGTTTGGTTTCCCGGCGGCAGTTGGTGCTCAGCTTGCGAAAGAAGAAGAACTCGTCATTTGTATTGCAGGCGATGCTTCTTTTCAAATGAACATTCAAGAATTACAAACAATTGCTGAAAATAACATCCCTGTAAAAGTATTTATTATAAATAACAAATTTTTAGGGATGGTAAGGCAATGGCAAGAAATGTTTTATGAAAATCGTTTGTCAGAATCAAAAATTGGATCGCCAGACTTTGTGAAAGTCGCAGAAGCTTATGGAGTGAAAGGATTAAGAGCGAAAAATTCAACCGAGGCGAAACAAGTGATGTTAGAAGCATTTGCTCATGAAGGTCCTGTCGTAGTTGATTTTTGTGTAGAAGAAGGTGAAAACGTATTTCCGATGGTTCCGCCAAACAAAGGGAATAATGAAATGATGATGAAGAGGTGGGAAGAATGAGTCATACTTTTTCACTAGTTATCCATAACGACCCAAACGTCTTATTACGCATAAGTGGAATTTTTGCTCGGCGTGGTTATTATATTTCTTCATTAAATTTAAATGAAAATGAAATGGAGTTAACAACAGTTTGTACAGAACAAGAAGCAACATTACTCATCAGTCAGCTGAAAAAATTAATCAATGTACTACAAGTAAACAAATTATAAGGAGTGTATGGAATATGAAAACGTATTATGAGCAAGATGCAAAAGTAGAGTTATTACAAGGGAAGACAGTTGCGGTAGTCGGATATGGATCTCAAGGTCATGCCCAAGCACAAAATTTACGTGATTCTGGTGTGGAAGTTGTAGTTGGTGTTCGTCCTGGTAAGTCATATGAAGTAGCGAAAGCTGATGGGTTTGAAGTAATGTCCGTTTCAGAAGCGGTTCGAACCGCACAAGTTGTACAAATGTTATTGCCGGATGAACAACAAGCACATGTTTATAAAACAGAAGTAGAAGAGAATCTTCGTGAAGGACAAATGTTACTTTTCTCACATGGATTTAATATTCACTTCGGACAAATTAATCCGCCAAGTTACGTAGACGTAGCGATGGTCGCACCAAAAAGCCCAGGTCATCTCGTTCGCCGTGTATTCCAAGAAGGAAATGGTGTTCCGGCATTAGTTGCAGTGCATCAAGATGCAACCGGCACGGCATTACATGTAGCTCTTGCATATGCAAAAGGTGTAGGTTGTACACGTGCAGGTGTAATTGAAACGACATTCCAGGAAGAAACAGAGACAGACTTATTCGGTGAGCAAGCTGTGCTTTGCGGCGGAGTAACTGCACTTGTAAAAGCTGGTTTTGAAACGTTAACGGAAGGCGGATATCGTCCTGAAATTGCATACTTTGAATGTTTGCATGAATTAAAGTTAATTGTTGATTTAATGTACGAAGGTGGATTAACGAACATGCGCCATTCTATTTCAGATACGGCAGAGTTTGGAGATTATGTAACAGGATCAAGAATTGTTACAGATGAAACGAAGAAAGAGATGAAACGAGTACTTACAGAAATTCAGCAAGGTGAATTCGCGAAAAAATGGATTTTAGAAAACCAAGCAGGTCGTCCAACATACAACGCGATGAAAAAAGCAGAACAAAATCATCAGTTAGAAAAAGTAGGAACAGAGCTTCGTGAAATGATGAGCTGGATTAAGGAACCAGAAAAGAAAACGTTAGTAAAGAAATAGATTAAGAGAATATAAGTGAAAAATACGTAAGAGGGGATTTGACAAGATGAGAAGCGACATGATTAAAAAAGGTTTTGATAAAGCGCCACATCGTAGTTTATTAAAAGCAACTGGTTTGAAAGATGAGGATTTTGATAAGCCGTTTATTGCGATTTGTAATTCTTTTATTGAAATTATTCCAGGGCATAAGCACTTGAACGAGTTTGGGAAACTTGTAAAAGAAGCCGTTCGTGCAGCAGGTATGGTACCATTCGAATTCAATACAATTGGAGTAGACGATGGTATTGCGATGGGACATATCGGTATGCGTTATTCGCTTCCGAGTCGTGAAATTATTGCAGATTCAGTAGAAACGGTTGTAAATGCACATTGGTTTGACGGCATGATTTGTATCCCAAACTGTGACAAAATTACACCAGGTATGATGATGGCATCTCTTCGTATTAACATTCCGACTGTGTTTGTTTCAGGTGGACCGATGGCAGCTGGGAAAACATCTAAGGGGGAAGTTGTTGACCTTAGTTCTGTTTTTGAAGGGGTAGGAGCTTATCAATCTGGGAAAATTTCAGAAGAAGAATTAAAAGATATTGAAGATCATGGCTGTCCATCTTGTGGCTCTTGTTCCGGCATGTTTACAGCGAACTCTATGAACTGTTTATGTGAAGTATTAGGTTTAGCCCTTCCTGGAAACGGTAGTATTTTAGCAATTGATCCAAGACGTGAAGAGTTAATTAAACAAGCAGCAGAGAAACTGAAAATTTTAATTGAAAGAGATATTAAGCCGCGTGATATTGTAACAGAAGAAGCAATTGACGATGCTTTTGCACTTGATATGGCGATGGGTGGATCAACGAATACAGTATTACACACGCTAGCACTCGCACAAGAGGCAGGGCTAGATTATGATATGAGCCGTATTGATGCTGTTTCAAGACGTGTACCGCATTTATGTAAAGTAAGTCCAGCTTCTAACTGGCATATGGAAGATATTGATCGAGCGGGCGGAATTAGTGCAATCTTGAAAGAGATGAGCAGAAAAGAAGGGGTACTTCATTTAGACCGTATTACGGCTACTGGGCAAACATTAAGAGAAAACATTGCTCATGCAGAGATTAAAGATAAGGAAGTGATTCATTCTCTTGAAAACCCTCATAGTGAAGAGGGGGGCTTACGTATTTTAAAAGGAAATCTAGCGAAAGATGGAGCGGTTATTAAAAGCGGGGCAACCGAAGTAAAACGATTTGAAGGACCTTGCGTTATTTTTAATTCACAAGATGAGGCATTGGCTGGCATTATGCTTGGGAAAGTGAAAAAAGGAGATGTAGTTGTCATTCGTTATGAAGGGCCAAGAGGCGGACCGGGTATGCCTGAAATGTTAGCACCAACATCAGCAATCGCTGGAATGGGATTAGGTGCTGAGGTTGCATTATTAACGGACGGACGTTTCTCTGGAGCTTCACGTGGCATTTCGGTAGGGCATATTTCACCAGAAGCAGCTGCGGGTGGAACAATCGCACTACTTGAACAAGGGGATATTGTATGTATTGATGTTGAGGAACGCTTGCTAGAAGTAAGAGTGAGTGATGAGGAATTAGAAAAACGTAAAAAAGAATGGAAACGACCAGAACCGAAAGTGAAAACGGGCTGGCTTGGACGATATTCTCAGATGGTAACATCGGCGAATACAGGTGCAGTTTTAAAGGTGCCGAATTTTGATTGAGTCAAAATAAAAGAGATAAGGATGATAGAAAATGGTGCAAAATGTGAAGGAGAGAGTGAAGATTGAAGATATCCTTATGGCTCATAACTGTATGAAGGATATCGTCATGAAAACGCCCTTGCAACGTGATAAGGTTTTATCTGAAAAATACGAATGTGAGGTGTATATTAAACGAGAAGATTTGCAAGTAATTCGGTCTTTCAAAATTCGCGGTGCATACAATTTAATTCAAAGTTTGTCGAAAGAACAATTACAAAATGGTGTTGTTTGTGCAAGTGCTGGCAATCACGCACAAGGAGTTGCGTATACGTGTAATTTATTAAATATTCCATCGAAAATCTTTATGCCAACAACGACACCAAAACAGAAAGTATCACAAGTTCAATTTTTTGGTGGTAGCTTTGCAGAAATCATGTTAGTTGGTGATACATTTGATGGTGCTTTTCAAGAAGCGCAGCGCTATTGTGAGGAAAATAGGATGACATTTGTGCATCCGTTTGATGATCCGTATGTAATTGCAGGGCAAGGAACAGTAGCTGTTGAAATTATGCACGATATGGATAAGGCAGTTGATTATCTCTTTACAGCAATTGGCGGCGGTGGGTTAGCATCGGGTGTAGGTACATATGTGAAAGGTGTTAGTCCAGCTACAAAGGTAATTGGTGTAGAGCCGATGGGGGCTGCATCTATGAAAGAGGCTTTCCTTCAAAACGAAAATGTAGCATTAGAGAAAATAGATAGTTTTGTTGATGGAGCAGCTGTCAAAAAAGTAGGGAAGTTAACATTTGAAACTTGTAAAGATGTCATTGATGACATTGTTTTAGTACCAGAGGGAAAGGTTTGTACGACGATTTTAGAACTGTATAAGAAAAATGCAATTGTAGCTGAACCGGCTGGTGCACTCTCTATTGCAGCACTTGATTTATACAGGGATGAAATAAAAGGTAAAACAGTTGTATGTACGCTAAGTGGTGGAAATAATGATATTGATAGAATGCAAGAAATGAAAGAACGTTCTCTCATTTACGAAGGGTTAAAGCATTATTTCATCATTGAATTTCCGCAGCGTTCAGGTGCGCTAAGAGAATTTCTTGATAAAGGATTAGGACCAGAAGATGACATTACGCGCTTTGAGTATATTAAGAAACATAATAAAGAAAATGGTCCAGCGCTGGTCGGGGTAGAATTAAAACATAAAGAAGATTATGAGCAATTAATTACTCGTTTTAAAGAAAATAATATTCAATTTGTGGAGCTTAATAAAAATCCTGTTTTGTTTGATTTGCTTATTTAGTAAAAAAAATAAAAAAAGATAGATACAAGCAAGGAAAATGCTACTTGTTCTATCTTTTTATAGTGAAACGAAATACTCTCCAAATTCATGAAGGAGAAAGTTAGTTAACCAAAAATATATCGCGATACGAATGATTATGTACAATGAAAATTCAAAGGGAGAAAGTTTTCTTTCTCCCTTTATTTTTTTAGTAGTCTAACAGAAAAAAGGAGCATAAAAGCAGGATTGCTATAGATACTTTATATACGTTTTCTAACAAACTTATATTTTCTAACAAGTCTTTCAGCATGTCTATCACCTATTCTGTAGTATTTGTTACAGAGAAATAGATTTCGTGCTGTTTAGTTACGTGTGTTTATTATTTTTCCAGTACTATCAATTTCTACATCAGTTGAAACCGTTTGTAAATATTGTAGAGCTTTTTTCTTTTCTTCTTCATTTACTGGGGAAACTTGGTTATTACGAATGATGTAAGGGTTAAATGACATTTGGACATCCTTTCCTTTAAAAGTTAAAGTTAAGACGCCAGTTTCTGCACTTTTTCCATTCACATAACTCGGGAACAAAAAGTTACCTAATGAGTAAGCAATAGGAACTTTATTATAATACTCAAACCCTTGTAACCAATGCGGGTGACTTCCGACAATAGCGTCAGCACCTGCTTCAACCATTTTAGGTACATATTGTTTTTGGTATTCTACTGGACGATTTGATTTTTCAACGCCCCAATGCATATAGACGATTAAATAGTCTGCATCTTGTTTTTGCTCCTTAATTGTTTTAGTTACAAGATTTAAATCATATCCGTTCGCAACGCCAGGTTTATTGTCACCAGCTACCCAATTAGAATCAGGCATAAATCGAACGAAGGAAAGAAATTTGAACTTTTTCCCTTTTACGGTCATTTCTCGTGCAGTATATGCATCTTTTGCATTTTTTCCGGCCCCGATGTAAGGGAACTTTAATTTTTCTACGTGAGAGATAGTGTCTAATAATCCATCTTGCCCATAATCAAGTGTATGGTTATTCCCAATATTTACGATGTCATATCCAGTGTTTTTAATGGCTTGTAGTGTAGATGGATCACTTTTAATCCAAAACAATTGCCCAGGTGCTTTCTTTTCTCTCGTTGTAAAGGCCGACTCTAAATTAACAAAGGAAATATCTGCTTTTGTTATTTCTTCTTTTACATGTTGGAATGGATAATCAGCCCCGTTTTTTTCGATAATAGGACGTAATTGCCAATCGAACATTGTATCACCAGAGAAAGTGAGTGTAATTTCCGGGTCTTCTATTTTCTTTTTGCTTTTTGTAACTGTTTTACTAGATTTGCTTTGCAAATCGGGTTTGTCTTTCGCTTTTGAAATAAAAGAGTAGTTGATTAATACAACAATTGGTGTAATACAAAAGGCTATTAACAGAAATCGTTTTAGTAAAGTTTTCATATATACCTTCCTTTTGAGTTTATCCCGTTATTGAAAACTTCCGCATTTAGATTAAAATGAATCCACTAAAGGTAGTTATTGAAATATGTATAGTTACAAAAAAACGGGTTATAGTAGTGAAATTCATTTGTTAATATTCTCAATATTAAGTTAACATATAGATAACTTGTAAATCAATGTGTAAACCAAAATATAGAAATAAAGAATTCGAAAGGTGAAGAATGAGAAATGGTTATATTAGGGGCAGTTGTAAATGGCATTTGTATTATATTCGGTACTTTACTTGGTAAATTATTTAGTAAGATTCCAGAAAGTATGAAGGGAACAATTATGCATGCAATCGGTTTAGCGGTAACTGTACTTGGCCTTCAAATGGCATTAAAAAGTGAAAACTTTCTTGTTGTGATTCTAAGTTTAGTTATTGGTACTGTAATTGGGGAATGGTTACAATTAGAAGAAAAGTTAAAACTGTTAGGAGATTGGTTAGAAAATAAAGTTGGATCGAAGGGGAAAGGGAGTATATCAGAAGGGTTTGTAACAGCGACGCTTATTTTTGCAATTGGCGCGATGGGGATACTTGGTGCATTGGACAGTGGAATTCGCGAAAATCATAATATTTTATTCACAAAGGCGATTATCGATGGATTCATTTCGATTATATTAACGACAACTCTAGGAATCGGCGTAGTATTTTCAGCGATTCCAGTTATTTTATATGAAGGTGCTATTGCCATTTTTGCAACACAGATTAATAGTTTTGTCCCGAAAGAATTAATGAATCAATTTATAGTGGAAATGACAGCTACGGGCGGCATTATGATATTCGCCATTGGATTAAACTTACTTGGATTTATTAAAATTAAAGTAGCGAATTTACTTCCAGGTATATTGGTAGTTGGAATAATTGTTTCAATTATTTATGGTTACGGTTTGTTAGTAAAGTAGTTGAGGATGGAGATACATATGGGGGAATTCCAATTTACAAAACGTGTTCATAAAATACTGGAGATTGCGGCAAAAGAGACTAAATATAATATAATTCAACCAGTTCATCTTTTTATCGGCATGTGTAAAGAAGGTACAGGAGTGTGCGCAGAGTTATATATGTATTTGTTTCGTAAAGTTGGCACGGATTTTTTAGAAGAACTTTCTTTACAAGAACAATATGAAATAGAGTACATAAAAATAGAACAATATAAATTAGCTAATAAAACGCTAGAAATTTTGCAAATAGCGAAGAAACGTATGGAACGTTTTCAGCAAGTATTAATAAATGAAGGACATGTAATATATGCATTATTTCGTTTAGGTATAGTGAGTGAAAAAGTTATAAACAAAGAAATACAAAAAGATGTGTTACGTATTATAGCTGAACCAAGAGATTTGGCGGTGGATTTAAAATGCTTTGATCCCATTTATAATAAATTATCTTGTAATGTTAGAAGAGCTAGCTCTGTTGATTTTGAAACATTAGTACGTTTTGTTACGTGGAAATTTGGTGAACGCTGGTTACAGTCGATAGATTATGGGTTTCAAACATATAAAGAAAAGGTACCTATTTATATTGCACAGCAGGGTGAAGTGATAGTAGGTTTCGCTTGTTATGATGTAGTCAGGGGAAAGAAAGGACTATTTGGTCCGATGGGGACAGCGAAACGAAATCGTGTGAAAGGTGTAGGGAAAGAATTGTTGCATCATTGTTTATATAATATGAAGCAAGACGGATATGAATATGCAATTATTGGACAAGCAGGTCCGATTGAGTTTTATGAGAGAAGTTGCAATGCTCGTTTAATACCGCTAGAAGATAATTGACCAACTCCATATAGGGGAGTTGGTTTTATTATGAAAAAAATGTGGAATTTACATGGTTTTTGCTAGGAAATAGCGGCTTTTGTAATGAATATTACGTCTAAATCAAATTACTAAACTTTTTACAAGAAAAGGTGTAGAATGGGTATCGAATGAAAGAAGGTGTGAAAATGGCCAGCTGGAAACGAAATTTAATGATTTGTTGGCTAGGTTGTTTTACCACTGCAGCCGGTATGAGTTTAGTAATTCCTTTCTTATCTTTTTATATTGAGGAATTAGGAGTGACTGGCACTTCGAGTATTGCACAGTGGTCGGGACTTGCATTTGGTGTAACATTTTTAATGGGTGCGATCGTATCACCAATATGGGGAAAGCTTGGTGATATACATGGACGGAAATTGATGCTTATACGTGCTAGCCTTGGTATGGCGGTTATTATGACGCTTATGGGGTTTGTAACGGATGTGTATCAACTAGTCGCACTTAGATTTTTGATGGGAGCAGTATCTGGTTTCCTTTCAACCGCAATGACATTTATTGCAGCAGAAACTCCGAAAGAGCATTCAGGTTGGGCAATTTCCACAATTTCAACCGGGGGCGTGAGCGGCTCATTACTCGGACCATTACTAGGCGGTTATTTGTCTGAGTTAATTGGAATGCGTCATGTCTTTCTTGTTACAGGAGCTTTCTTATTCCTTTCCTTCCTCATCGTCTTTTTCTTCCTACATGAAGAAAATCACTCTGCTCAAGCAAAAAAGGTACAGCAAAAAAAAGTATGGACGATGGTCCCAGCAAAGCATGTAATTATTAGTTTATTTGTAACAACATTTATTATTCAACTTGCCAATATGTCAATTCAACCTATTATTACATTGTACGTAAAGAATTTGGAAGGACCAGGAACAGCTCATATCGAAATGATTGCAGGGGCAGTTATGTCTGCGACAGGATTAGCAGTTATTTTGGCAGCGCCTAAATTAGGAAGATTATCAGATCATATCGGTCCTCAAAAAACATTAGTAGTAGCATTGTTTGCTGCAGGGATTATCTTTATCCCGCAAGCATTTGTAACCTCAGCTTGGCAACTATTAATTCTTCGATTTTTATTAGGTATCGCACAAGCAGGATTATTACCTTCCGTACAAACTCTACTAAAACAACATACGCCAACCCATGTAACGGGACGAATATTTGGATATAATCAGTCGTTTCAGTTTTTAGGAAATATGATTGGTCCAGTGCTTGGGGGGCAAATTGCAGCTCATGCAGGCTTCCAATATGTTTTCTTCTCTACATCATCACTATTATTTATTGCATGCATTTGGGTTTATTTTCATAATAAGAACGAAGAGGTATCAGAGAAACAACATTTGGAAGTTAGTTAACTAAGTGAATGAAATAGAAAAAAGGATGAAGCAATGAATGCTTCATCCTTTTTCTTTAAAATTGAAGGCAAAGATAACTTAATGTACCAAGCTCGTAACTACGGTGAATGACTTTTCCGTCACTTTCACCACTGCCCATAGCGATAAATAAAGGAACAAAATGTTCTGCTCTTGGTACTGCTAATTGTGCATGAGGCGCATTTTTCTCCCAATTAAACAATGCATCTTTATCGTTATTCTGCATATGTTTCATAATCCAGTCATCAAATTCAATTGCCCATTTTTCAGGTGTAGTTTGATTCCATTTCAGGGCTCGTAAATTATGAACGGTAACGCCACTCCCGATTACTAAAATATCTTCTTGTCCAAGTCCTTTAAGTGCTTCTCCAATCTCAAATTGTTCTTTTGCAGGAAGGAAGGGATTGACTGATATTTGTACGACAGGAATATTTGCTTCTGGATACATGCGATGCAAGAGTGTCCATGAACCATGATCTAAACCTCTCGTCATATTATGATGGACTGAAATACCTTTGTTCTTAAATTTTGTTTCTAACATAGATGCAATGCTAGAAGAGCCTTTCGCACGATATTTGATTTCGTATAACTCAGGGGGAAAACCTCCAAAATCATAAATTGTTTCGTACTCGTTATCTGATGAGGAAATCGTTAATACTTCACTTTCCCAGTGAGCAGTGAAAATAACAATTGCTTTCGGTTTATATGTTTCTCCAAGTGTTTTTAAAAATCGTGTATAGTCTGTATCTTGAATAGCAAGCATTGGTGAACCATGTGCTAAAAATAGTGATGGCATCATAATAGAAACCTCCTAAAAATATAATAATTACTTTATGTAAGTAACTATATAATTTTATTGGTTATTCGTCAACATAATAGTTTGATAGCTAATCGGAAAAGTACAGTATTTGTCATAATGAAAGCAATTGCATATAATACATAATAAGAATAATGAACGGATATTCATTATTTTGAGATACATAATAGAGTTGGGGGCTGACGAAATGAACGTACAGGAAAGTTTCGTTACGGCATTGGATGGATCGGAAATTTATTTGCGTAAGTGGTTACCAGAAGGAGATCCGAGAGGAATTATTCAAATTGCACATGGCATGACAGAGCATGCAGGGGTGTATACAGAATTTGTAGATGCTTTATTGGAAGCAGGGTATGGTGTTTATGCGCATGATCATAAAGGACATGGGAAAACAGTAAAAAAAGAAGAAGATTATGGTCATTTTGAACCAAATATAGGGTGGAATCAAGTTGTATCGGATGTTATCTTTGTTTCAGAAAGGATAAAAGAAGAGCAGTCAAGTCCTTTGTTTTTACTAGGACATAGTATGGGTTCTTTTTTATCAAGACGTGCTGTACAACTTAGGGGTGAACTATATGATGGATTTCTGATTTCAGGAACAGGTGGAAATCCAGGGCTTTTAGGGGCTATTGGTCATAAAGTAGCAACAATCGAAATGAAATTGCGTGGGGCAAAAACGAAAAGTCCAGTGCTAAACTTTTTATCTTTCGGAAACTTCAATTCGAACTTTAAGCCAAATCGTACGAAATTTGATTGGTTATCTTCAGATATAAATCAAGTTGATAAATATATCGCGGATCCGTTATGTGGATTCATTTGTACGACGAGTTTTTATAGAGAACTGTTTTCTGGTGTATTAGAAGTAAATAAACTAGAAGAATACAAGAAGACGCCAAAACATCTTCCAATACATATATTCTCTGGTGATCGTGATCCTGTTGGAGATATGGGAAAAGGTGTAAAAGAAGTTTATGAAAACTATAAAAAATGTGGTGTGAAAGATGTTACACTACGTTTATATGAAAATGGAAGACATGAAATGTTCCATGAAGTGAATAGAGATGAAGTGTTTAAAGATTTAATTTCTTGGTTAGATGCGCATAATAAATGAGAATGAAAGCTAAGCCCAAACTGTTTGTAGTTCGGGCTTATATTTATAGATAGTACGGATAGTCGCTAATGGAGTTTGCGTAGCGGCTATATATATTTGAAGATCGATTGAATGCCTATATAAGTTTTATATATAAATTTAGTGAGGAGACGAGTGTATGAAATTTGGAATTATTGGGCCATCAGAAGATGAAATTATGCCTTTTATTGAAGATATGTCTAATAAAAAAATAACGAATCTTGCGATGTTAACGTTTCATAGTGGGACATATGAAAATGTAGAAGTTGTTGCATTATATTGTGGTGTATGTAAAGTTAATGCAGCTATTGCAGCTCAAATATTAATAGATAAGTTTAATGTGACGCATATTATTGTAACAGGTGTTGCAGGAGCAATCGATAAAGTATTAAAAATTGGAGATACAGTCATTTCAACAGAAATTGCGTATCACGACGTGGATGAAGGAATATTAACTGAATATCATCCATGGATGGAAAGTGTATATTTTAAAACGGATAGTAAACTTCTTGAATTAAGCCGAGCAGTAATCGAGAACAATCAATTTACCCAAAATGTTTATTTCGGAAAGATAGTTACTGGAGAGGCTTTTATAAGTGAGAGTGGCCGTACAGAAATAATTTCTACATACAACCCACTTTGTGTAGATATGGAAACAGCAAGTATAGCTCACGTTTGTTATGCCAATACGATTCCATTTATAGCAGTTAGATCTATAACAGATACAGAAGAAGCGTCTAGTATTGAAGCATTTGAAGATAATTGTGTTTCGGCTTCACATCATTCCATTCATTTTGTTAAAAAGTTACTAGAATCGTTGTAAAAGACGTAGCTCTACTTTGAGAAAAAGCGAGCACTGAACTATAAGGAGCACGTGTAATACTGCTCTGTGTTGAGTGTTCGCTTTTATTTTATGAACTAAATGCGTGGAGATGTAAGTATTGCAGCGAGGGATAGTAAAGATATTTATAGAATAATTGTAAAATATCATATTTTACTATGGAATGTGAAAATAGAACTACAAGTAATAAAAGAGAGGATAAATAAACTATGCAAATACGAGAAGCTGCATTAGCAGAAGCAGATGAATTAAGTGAACTCGCACTACATTCAAAAGCAACGTGGAATTATAGTGAAGAATTCATACTTTCTTGTAAGGCAGATTTAACAATTACAGAAGAGTACATAAAATATAATTTTGTATATGTTTTAGAAAAAAATAATATGAAGATTGGATTTTTCTCATTTTTACGTAATGAAAATGCTCTCGATTTTTTATACATTCATCCTCGCTACAAAGGAAAAGGTTACGGGAAAATACTTTGGAAGTTTGTAATAGAAAAAGCAAATGAATTAGGAATAAAAAGGTTTACGATTGATAGTGATCCGAATGCAAAAGGCTATTACTTGAAAATGGGAGCAAAGCTAATTGGAGAGACACCATCAACAGTATGTAAGAATCGATTTTTACCTCTTTTGCAATATGATGTGTAAAACTATTAATGTCAGGGGAAGATGAGAGTGGATAATGTGAAGACAAAACAAATATATGAAATGTTAAAAAAATCGTGGTCGATTGAAACAAGTTCAAAGTGGACGAGCGAAAATCCGGCAAAGGGACAATGTGGTGTAACAGCTCTAGTCGTTCAAGAAATATACGGAGGGAAAATTAAAAAGACGAAAGTAGGAGAGGTGTGGCACTTTTATAACTGTATAGATGGGAAGGTGTTTGATTTTACAGAGACGCAATTTAATGAAAAATTGAAGTATATGGGGGTGGAATCAAATCGTGAAGAAGCATTTGCAGATACAGATGAAAAGCAATATGGCATTTTGAAGGAAAAGATAACGAAAGAATTAAAATTATCTTTTGACTCTTAATCTTTAATAAGTTACTATAATGGTGGTAACTTATTAAAGGGAACTTCATAGAGTTGAAAGGGGAAATACTTTTGAAAACAACTTATGTAAACGCTACAATTGCAACGATGAATGAAAAAAATGAAGTGTTAGAAAATGGATATATCATTGTAGAAAATGATCAAATTATAGAAGTAAATAGCGGAGAATTCGCTAACGATTTTGAAGTAGATGAAGTAATTGACATGAAAGGGAAGTGGGTTTTACCAGGGCTTGTAAATACACATACACATGTTGTTATGAGTCTTTTGAGAGGTATTGGCGATGATATGTTATTACAGCCATGGCTTGAGACGAGAATTTGGCCACTTGAAAGTCAGTTTACTCCAGAGCTTGCGGTCGCTAGTACGGAATTAGGATTACTTGAAATGGTGAAAAGTGGTACGACATCATTCTCTGATATGTTTAATCCAATTGGAGTAGATCAAGATGCAATTATGGAAACGGTATCAAGGAGTGGGATGCGCGCTGCTGTTTCAAGAACTTTATTTAGCTTTGGAACGAAAGAAGATGAAAAGAAAGCAATTGAAGAAGCCGAGAAATATGTGAAGCGTTATTATAACGAAAGTGGAATGTTAACTACGATGGTTGCACCGCATAGTCCATATACATGTTCCACAGAACTGTTAGAAGAGTGCGCACGTATTGCAGTAGAAAATCAAACTATGGTTCATATTCACCTTTCGGAAACAGAGCGTGAAGTACGTGATATTGAAGCGCAGTACGGAAAACGTCCGGTAGAATATGCAGCCAGTTGCGGACTGTTTAAACGCCCAACAGTTATTGCGCATGGTGTAGTATTAAATGAAAATGAGCGTGCATTTTTAGCAGAACATGATGTTCGAGTAGCTCATAATCCGAATAGTAATTTAAAACTAGGTTCTGGTATAGCGAATGTGAAAGCGATGCTAGAAGCAGGAATTAAAGTAGGGATTGCAACAGATAGTGTTGCGTCTAATAATAATTTAGATATGTTTGAAGAAATGCGCATTGCAACTTTATTACAAAAAGGTATTCATCAAGACGCAACAGCATTGCCAGTAGAAACTGCTCTTTCTCTAGCGACAAAAGGAGCTGCAGAAGTAATTGGTATGAAACAAACTGGATCACTTGAGGTTGGAAAGTGTGCTGATTTTATTGCGATTGATCCGTCTAATAAACCGCATTTACAACCAGCTGATGAAGTGTTATCACACCTTGTATATGCAGCTAGTGGAAAAGATATAAGTGATGTAATTATTAACGGAAAACGTGTTGTTTGGAATGGTGAATGTAAAACGTTAGATGAAGAGCGTATTATATTTGAAGCAAGTCGTTATAAACGAGGTTTACAAAGATAGGTATGTGCAAGTTGTTTGAAAAAGCTGTCCTTTTTTAAAAAGGACAGCTTTTTTCTTGAGCGAATAAATATTCAATATAATGTCGCATCTTTCTGTTAATATTTCTGTTATAATATATAACGTTTATAATATTTTATTTTTAAGGAGAACAATTCATGAAGCGAAAAAAGAGCCATTTAATGGTAATGGCAATTATTACATCTTTATTTTTAACAGCTTGTAATAATAAAGCGAATAAAAGTGATGCAGAGGCTAAAAAACAAGTGTTAAATGTAACAGTATCAGAAGAAATTCCTTCACTTGATACTGCAAAAACGATGGATGGGACATCATCACACGTTATGCAAAACATATTTGAAGGGTTGTATGTGCTAGATGATCAAGATCATCCTATTCCAGCAGTAGCAAAATCGTTTAAAAGAAGTGAAGATGGTAAAAAATATACATTTGATTTGCGTAAAGATGCAAAATGGTCAAATGGAGACAATGTAACAGCAAATGACTTTATATTTGCATGGAAACGTGCAGTTAACCCGCAAACGGCATCTCAATATGCGGACATGTTCTTTCATGTGAAAAATGCGAAAGAAATAAATAAGGGAACAATGTCACTTGATGAACTTGGGGTTAAAGTTATAAATGATTATAAGTTAGAGGTTGAACTTGAACAGCCAATTCCGTATTTTTTACAGTTGTTAGCACTGCCTATATACTTACCACAGCATGAATCATTTTTGAAAGAACAAGGAAATAAATACGGATTGGAACCTAGTAATCTCATATATAACGGCCCATTTGTATTAGAAAAATGGAAACATGAACAAGAGTTCCAATTAAAGAAGAATGCTACATATTGGGATCAAAAGAAAGTGAAATTAGACGAAATAAATTTTCATATTGTAAAGGATGCAATGACGGCTGTAAATTTATATGAGGCCGGCGATTTGGATCGAGTACCTATTAATTCTCAAGTTGTAGACAAGTATAAAGGGAATAAGGAATTACATATGTCAAGTGATCCTGGAATCGCTATGCTACGTTTTAATGAGAAAAATAATGCGTTAGCCAATAAAAAAGTACGTCAATCTATCTCATTAGCATTAAATAAAGATGATTTTGTTGCTCACTTTATTAATAACGGGGCAAAACCTGCAAATGGACTTGTACCAGTTGGTCATATGAATGAAGAGACTGGCAAAGATTTTAGAAAAGAAAACGGAAATATTTCTTCATATGATTTGCAAAATGCGCAAAAGATTTGGGAAGAAGCGAAAAAAGAGCTTGGAGTAGAGCAAGTAAACCTCGGGTTTTTAACGTTTGAACAAGATAATGCAAAACGTATGGCAGAATATATAAAAGGTGATTTAGAAAAGAATTTGAATGGATTAACGTTACAAATTAAACAGCAGCCATTTAAGCAAAAGTTACAGTTAGAACAAACAGGTGATTACGATATAACGATGGCAAATTGGGGACCTGACTATAAAGACCCAATTAATTATTTAGAGTTATTTACGACGGGGAATCCGAATAATAAAATGAGTTACTCGAATTCTCATTACGATGATTTAATAAGGAAAGCGAAAAATGATTTTGTACTTGATCCGGAGAAACGATGGGAAGCGTTGCGAGAGGCTGAGCAGGTCTTATTAGAAGACGCTGCCGTGGCACCGCTTTATCATCTTGGTTCAGCTTATGTACAAAAGGATTATGTAAAAGGAATTGCAAAACATCAATTTGGTGGCGTTTATACTTATAAGAATGCTTATGTTGATAAGAAGTAAATAAAAAAACCTTACTTTTAAAAGTAAGGTTTTTTTACAGAGTGTTGGGAAACCCTTTAGGGTTGTTGCCAGCACATAAAAAAGATGAATGCGTAATTGTTGTTACGTATTCACAAAAAGTTGCAAAAAAAATCAGATTGAGCAGTTTATTTAAGTAAAAAGAAGTTAGTAGTAAACGAAATTAAATAGCTAAGAAAAAAGCTCAATTTCTTACTTTTAATACTGAGAAACTGGTCAGTTATTAAAAAATTAGGGTATATTAACGGGGATTCATATTGGAACTAAGGTAGATCCATTTGGCTGTATTCTTAAGTTGTGGACTTAGAGATTGAAGCTGGAATTAATTATTTAATTCCTATTTCTGTACATAATATCGTGGGGAAGAAGGTAGTACTTTGAGAACAACAGAAAATTTTAACGACAAGGCCGATATATATGCGAAATATCGCCCCGATTACCCTAATGCATATATTGATTATTTGTTTTCGGCTAACCAACTGAAAGAGGACCGAATTGTGGCTGATATTGGTTCAGGTACGGGGATATTTAGCCACCAGTTGCTTGAAAGAGGTTTAAAGGTTATTGGAGTTGAGCCAAATGATGACATGAGAAAGATGGCTGAGCAATCGTTAAAACTATATGCTCGTTTTCAATCAATAAAAGCAACAGCTGAAAATACCACTTTAAAAGAGCATAGTGTGGATTTAGTAACTGTTGCTCAAGCATTTCATTGGTTTGATAAAGCAGCTTTCAAAATGGAATGCCAACGAATCTTGAAACAAAAGGAAAATGTTGCTCTCGTTTGGAATAGTAGAGATTTAACTAGTTCGATTATGAAAGAGAATGCAGAAATTTGCCAGAAAACCTGCCCGACTTTCAAAGGGTTTAGCGATGGAATAGAGGAAACTCCCGAAGTATTTAACACCTTTTTTAAGGATGGAAAGTATGAGTTTAAAGCGTATCAAAATGATTTACTTTTTGATTATGAAGGTTTTTTGGGAAGGAATTTATCAGCGTCCTATGCTCCGAAAAAGGATGAAGAAGAATATAAAAAATTTGTTTTTCTCCTGTCAGAGTTATTCGAAAAACATAGTAAGAATGGAAAAATTGTTCTTCAAAACATGACGCGAAGCTATCTAGGAAATGTCTAAACAACCGGACATAAAGGGACTTTAATCGAAGTGCCTATTTGAATTGTAGATTATCATGTACTAATTAAGATCTTCAACAAACGGGAGCGATTGTTGAACAACAATTAAAAGGGCGATACATATTATTCATGCATAATATGTATCGTCCTTTATTTTTTATGACCTTTTACAATTTAAGTCTTCTAACTAAAAAAAATCTGTTGAAGAAAGCCGCGATGTTTATAAAAAGTTGTGAAGCTTTGCCCTTTTAGATCATTTAGTCTAAAGGGGTGTTTATATTTTTAACAAAGAGCTTTTGTGATTGTTGAAGAGGAAGGTAGAAACATTAGATTAATAGCAGTATAGGGGCATTATTATGACTGAAGATTTTTATTTGTGATACATCTCACACCATAAATACATATATAACTTTACAATTAGAATATCAATTGATGGGAGGGTTAATCTTGATTAATCGTGATTTTAATGAAAATCCGTTTATTGTGATATGGGAGTTAACAAGGGCATGTCAATTAAAATGTCTGCATTGTCGTGCAGAAGCACAGTATCATCGTCATCCTCTAGAGCTAACATTCGAAGAAGGAAGAAAACTAATTGATGATATATATGAAATGGAAAATCCAATGCTTGTATTTACTGGTGGAGATCCATTAATGCGTCCAGATGTATATGATATCGCGGAATATGCAGTGAAAAAAGGTGTTCGAGTTTCTATGACGCCAAGTGCCACTCCAAACGTGACGAAAGAAACGATTCAAAAAGCAAAAGAAGTGGGACTTGCTAGATGGGCATTTAGTTTAGATGGACCAACAGCTGAAATACACGATCATTTTAGAGGGACAGAAGGATCATTTCAATTAACAATGAATTCCATTCGTTATTTGCATGAATTAAAAATTCCTATTCAAATTAATACTGTTGTTTCTAAATATAATGTGGATGTACTTAAAGAAATGGCAATGTTAATAGAAGAATTAAAATGTGTACTTTGGAGTATATTTTTCTTAGTTCCAACAGGACGAGGTAAGGAAAAAGATATGATTTCACCAGCCCAACATGAAAGGGTATTCCATTGGCTATATAAGCTTAGTAAAAAGGTTTCTTTTGATATTAAAACAACAGCTGGTCAGCACTATAGACGGGTTGTGCTTCAAGAAAAAATGAAAGAAAATAACAAGACAAATCAGATCATTCAATATCAGGATGTATTGATGAATGGGACGACAGGGCGAATTGATGGGCTTGGTCGTGCTCCAAAAGGGGTGAATGACGGAAACGGTTTTGTATTTATTTCTCATATTGGAGATGTATATCCAAGTGGATTATTGCCTATTAAAACCGGGAATATTAGAACGACAGCACTAGCTGAAATCTATCGAAACTCCCCTGTTTTTCAAAACCTTCGTAATCCGGACAAGTATAAAGGAAAGTGCGGTGTTTGTGAGTTTCGATATGTTTGTGGGGGATCTCGTTCTAGAGCATATGCGATGACGGGGGATTACATGGAAAGCGAACCTTTCTGTGTATACATTCCAAAAGCATTGCGAAAACAGAAAAAGAACGTAAAAACGGGAAATAAGTAAAAGTTTGCTCATTTCCCGTTTTTTTAGATTTTATAATGTATTGTACTTCGCATCAATCGTACGATAATCTAAGAAATGAAAACCGATCGTTTTTTTCCATCCCTCATTAAAAATCTACTATTTGGATCCGTTGTACGGATACGAATTCTTCACACATAAATTCTATTAAACCGATTTTAATAAAGCATAAAAATTCGTATCATATGGAATATCATCTTGATACATATAATTTTTTAGAACGCCTTCTTTTTCAAAACCTAATTTTAATAGCACCTTATTTGAAGCTTCATTTTCAAGAAAGACAATTGCACCAATACGTTTTAAATGAAGCGTGTGGAAACCGTATGATATAACCTCAGAAACTGCTTCCGTAGCATAGCCATTTCCCCAGTGTTCAGGGAGAAAGGCATAACTTATATTTGCTCGTTTATGCTCAGAAGACCAATCGTGAAAACCAATTGTTCCAATGAGTTCTTTTTTATCTTTTAATTCGATGCCCCATTTTATACCGTTTCTTGCATTGTAACTCAACTTGAAATTATTAATAATTTGCTTTACTTGATCTACATTCTGTAATGGTTTTTGGCCATAATAGCGCAGTACATCAGTATTAGAAAAGCATTGTAGTATACCCGGTGCATCTTTTTCCGTAAGTTCTCGCAAAATGAGTCGGTCAGTTTTTAATATAGGAAACATATTTTCACTCCATTTCTTATGAAACTAGAATGCATTTGTTATTATATAATTTAAACTGAAAATAAAGATTATTCAAGATGAAAGGGTAGGTTTGATTTATGTTAAAATGGGATGTGGAATATATTTCAAAAAAGAGGTTTAGAAATGGAGAAAAACTCAATATTAATTGTAGATGATGATCTAGATATTGTTCAATTTATTAATGTGAATTTAACGCAAGAAGGTTTTACTGTTTTTAGTGCTCATAACGGAGAAGAGGCATTAGAGATAATAAATAATAACAGTATTCAACTTGCTATTCTTGATATTATGATGCCTCAAATGGATGGTATAGAACTGTGTAGAAGGATTAGAGAGAAATATAGTTTACCAATTATGTTTTTAAGCGCAAAATCATCGGATGTAGATAAAGTAATTGGATTTAGTACTGGGGCAGATGATTATATTGTGAAGCCGTTTAGTACAATTGAATTTATAGCAAGAGTGAAAGCTCAATTAAGAAGGTATACATATTTTAATCAAATTGCTGTCCAAGTAATGGAAAAGAAAATAAACATTAAAGGTTTAGAAATAGATGAAATTTCTAGAGTAGTAAAGATATATGGACAAACAATTAATGTTACAAAAACTGAATATGATATTTTGCACTTAATGGCAGCTGCAAAGAACCGTGTGTTTACGATTGAAGAAATATATGAAAGTGTTTGGAATGAAAGGGCCTATGAAAGCAATAATACGGTAATGGTTCATATTGCGAGATTAAGAAATAAAATTGAAGAGAATCCAAAAGAACCGAGGTTTATACAAAATGTTTGGGGAGTCGGGTATAAAATTGGAGATTAAATCATTACAAGGAATTAGAGCTAAATTCTTTTTTGCATTTATATGTAGCATTCTGTTAGCTACGGTAAGTATCATATTAGTTCAAATTTTATTTGGAAGTATATATAGTGACGTTGTCGCGCTAGAAGAAAAATATTCGTTTTTTTATTTTATGTTTTTTCTGCTGTTAACCACTATATATTTTGCATTACTGACAAAGACAACTATAAAAAGATTGAATGAGATCAATAAGAATGTGAAGGAAATAAGCAATGGTAACTTGGAAATACATATACCTATTTCGAAAAGCGATGAGATTGGTGAGTTAGCGACGAATGTCAATAGAATGGCCAAAAGTTTAAAAGAGTCTATTGAAAATGAAAAAAAATCACAGGAAATGAAAAATGAAATGATTAGTAATATTTCACATGACTTACGAACGCCTGTAACATCTCTAATTGGTTATGCGGACTTACTAGGAAATAAGCTTCATTCACATGGAGAAGAATGTGGACAATATGTAAGCATATTAAAGCGAAAAAGTTATGAATTAAAAAATCAAGTTGAAGATTTATTAGAATACTGTCAAATAAACTATAGAGAGATTGAATTACATAAAAATGTAGTAGATATGAAAGCATTAATTGAACAGGTCATGATTGATTTTTTACCACAGTTAGATGATGCCAATATGAGTTTTTATATTAAAAGTAATGAAGAGCTATATGTAAAAATTGATGTAGCGATTATAGTGAGACTATTTGAAAATATAATTAGTAATAGCATTATGTACGGGAAAGATGGAAAAGAAATTTCAATTCAAATTTCCCAAAGAGAAAGGAATGTTGAAGTAGAAATTAAAAATTTTGGACAATGTATTCCGACAAAGAGTCTTCCTTACGTTTTTGAGAAGTTTTATCGTGGTGAAAAATCACGTAGCTCTCATACGGGTGGGAAAGGAATGGGACTTGCAATTTCGAGAAGTATAGCTCAGCTCCATAAAGGAGATATAACTGTATGTAGTAACGATAAAGAAACAATTTTCACTGTGAAATTACCACAGTATAAAAAAGTAAGAAAGTCGTAAGTATTTCTTTCATATGCCGTAATTTTTACTTCGTATCATTGAGAACAAAGATATGAGAGTAGGGATACAGCATGTGGAAGAAAAGTTTGTTAGCAATTATAGTTTCTTTTTTAATTATAAGTTGGAGTGTAGTTTATTTAGCTCATGGTATTATATCAGTCGTTGTTTGGTGGTGGATACAAGCATTTAGCGTAGTTTCGATTTTTGTTTTGATAGGATCAATAGTAATGTTTGCTTGGAAAGGCATCTTTAGAAAGCGAATAGATAGAATGCTACTTTTAATAGTTCTGTTCTCTATCATTGGAGCTTGGCCTGTCGGGTGGTTCGCTAACATTGGGAGAATTGCATACCCAGCAGATGTACAGTCTACGAGTCCTAAAATAGTCGTTCGTTTTCCTTTGAATGAGCGGGCGTTAGTAGGGTGGGGTGGTGATCGCCTAGAGAAGAATTATCATGTGATAAAACCAAATGAAAGATGGGCATATGATATTCTCATTCCACCTGCTGAAGTGAAAAGTAGTAAGTTAGAGGATTATGGAATATACGGAGTGACAGTAATGGCGCCAGCTTCTGGAACAGTTGTATCAGTTAATAATGATGAAAAAGATTTAGTTCCAGGATCAGATGATTTTCAGTCAATGGCTGGGAATCATATTTATTTACGGTTAGATGAAACAGGGACATTTTTGATTCTCGCTCACTTAAAGAAAGGGTCAATTAAAGTTAAAGAAGGACAACATGTAAACGAAGGCTTCGTTCTTGCCCAAGTTGGTAACTCTGGAAGTTCAAGTGAGCCGCATTTACACATCCATCATCAAAGAGAGAATCCATCCGAGGTGAGTATGTTTTGTACGGAAGGCTTGCCACTTTATTTTCGAACTAAAAAAGGTGCGCTGATGCCGGAAAGAGGTACATACGTAAAAGGTAATTAGAAGAGAATTATTTTACTAAAAAGGGTATTCCATTTTTGATTGGAATACCCTTTTTCATTACCCTATAAATGTTTGATACAGTAAGAAAATATTTAAAACGATAACGAGTGCAGCAATTATCCAAGCGATGAAAGTTGTTATACGGTGGTTAACGAGTGCCCCCATAATCTTTTTACTACTTGTAAACATAATAAGCGGTACTAATGCAAAGGCAATACCAAACGATAAGACAACTTGGCTCATAACGAGAGCATAAGTTGGGTTTACACCTAAAGCAATTATAACTAGAGGTGGAATCATTGTTATAAATCGGCGTAAATATAACGGAATATGCATGCGAATGAATCCTTGCATAATAATGTCACCAGACATTGTACCGACAGACGAGCTAGATAATCCCGCTGATAAAAGTCCGATTCCAAATAAAGCAGCGGATGCAGGACCGACTAAATTACTGAATTGGTTGAAAGCGACGTCAAGGTCTTCAACGTGCAAGCCGTTTTTAAAGAATAAAGCAGCTGCTACAATTAACATACTCGCATTAATGGCTCCAGCGATAACCATTGCAATAATGATATCAATGAATTCGAAACGGAAAATCTTTTTCTTTTGTTCATCATTTGTTCCGACTACACGGCGCTGTGTTAAGGCGGAATGTAAATATATTGCGTGTGGCATAACTGTCGCACCTAAAATACCAGCTGCTAAAAGAATACTATCCACGCCTTGGAATTTTGGGATAAATAGTCCTGAAAGAAGAGGGCTTAATTCCGGCTTTGCATAAAAGACCTGGACACCAAAAGCGATAACAACGATAAAAATCATCCCTGTTATGATTGCTTCTAATGGACGAAAGCCTCTGCGTTGAAATTCAAGAATAATAAACGATCCAGCTGCTGTAATTAAAGCTGCTGGTAACATTGGAATTCCGAATAACAAGTACAATCCGAGTGCTGCCCCAATAAATTCAGCTAAATCAGTTGCCATAATAACAAGTTCACCTTGAATCCATAAACCGATGGAAACAGGTCTCGGGAAATTTTCACGAGCTATCTCAGGAAGGTTGCTCCCAGTAGCAATTCCTAATTTAGCTGATAAAGTTTGAATTAATACAGCCATTAAATTAGAAGCGAGAATTACCCAAAGTAATAAATAACCATATTGTGAACCAGCAGCAATATTCGTTGCGAAATTCCCAGGATCAATATAAGCGACTGAAGCGATGAAAGCAGGCCCTAAGAATGGTAATAGTTTTTTTAAGCCTTTCGTTTGTCCGCTTAGCGCTAAATGTGCTGATTGAACAGTTGTACTTGGAGAAGGGATTTGTTCGTCTTTTGATATATCTTTATTCATAGTAGTGTTCCCCTTTGAAATCTTAACTTGATGAAATTATTGTATTTATTCTTACTCATTATTTCAATACATTTATATATATTATGTGATGATTTTATTTGAACATAAAAGTTTCCTCAATGCAAATTATATGACTTTGTGCAATTAATGGTGTGGAAATACAAAAATGTTTTGGAAGTTTATGGGCGTTGAATAAAGGAGAAGATAATAAATTAAAGGGCTATTTTTGAAATTTATGTGAACAAAAAGCCTATCATACAGCATATTAATTGATGGAAATGGATTTGTATGATATATAATATATTGGGATTGCAACATAACCATAGTGTTTTGGTGTGTAATCTTGTTTTTTATTTTTGTTAACTTATAGAAAATAGTATAAAGAGAAGAAAATGGGATGCATAAAACTTTGGATACATTTTCTTATTATATATGTTTTGATATGAACGTTAACTTATACATGATTTTAAAAATTAGATAGGTGGTAGAAATACATTGGCAACTACAAAACCATATAGAGTATTACTTTATTACATGTACACAACAATTGAAAACCCTGAAGAATTCGCTGCAGAGCATTTAGAATTTTGTAATTCACTTGAATTAAAAGGTAGAATCCTTGTAGCAAAAGAAGGTATTAACGGAACTTGTTCTGGAACTGTAGAACAAACAGAGAAATACATGGAAGCAATGAACAATGATCCACGTTTTGATGGAATCGTGTTTAAAATAGATGAAGAAGAAGGCCATGCATTCAAGAAAATGCACGTACGTCCGCGTCCAGAATTAGTTACACTTCGTCTAGAAGACGATATTAATCCAAAAGAAATAACTGGAAAATATTTAGAGCCAAAAGATTTTTATGAGGCGATGAAACAAGAAGATACAGTTATTATTGATGCACGAAATGATTATGAGTTCGATTTAGGGCATTTTAAAGGTGCAATTAAACCAGATATTGAATCATTCCGTGAATTACCAGATTGGATTAGAGAAAACAAAGAAACACTTGAGGGTAAAAAGATTTTAACTTACTGTACAGGCGGAATTCGATGTGAGAAGTTTTCTGGTTGGTTAGTTCGTGAAGGCTATGAAGATGTAAGTCAGCTTCACGGCGGAATTGTAACGTACGGAAAAGATCCAGAAGTACAAGGCGAGCTATGGGATGGACAATGTTACGTATTTGATGAGCGTATTGCTGTACCAGTAAACCAAAAAGAACATGTTATTGTTGGTAAAGACCACTTTACAGGTGAACCTTGTGAGCGCTATGTAAACTGTTCAAATCCAGAATGTAACAAGAAAATTTTATGTTCTGAAGAAAACGAAGCAAAACATTTACGTGCATGTTCTCATGAATGTCGTGTAAGCCCACGTAACCGCTACGTAATACAACATGAATTAACGGAAGAACAAGTAGCTGCTGCATTAGAGAAAATCGAAGCAGGTAAGTAAGCTGAATTCGTGTAATAAAAAAGGGTACTCCAAACTTTATTTTGGAGCCCCCTTTTTATATTGTTAGGTTCTGTCTTTTGTCGATTTTTGTCGGTAAGTCGATATATCTGAAAAATCGCCGATATATTTAAAAAATCGCTGATAAAAATTTCATTTACTGAAACGCATCATGTATTTGTAATTTAAAAAGAATCGTCTTTAATTTTTATCCTCTTTTTCTTTCACAGCAGAAAGTACAGTTTGTTTTACCCACGCTTGTCTTCTTCGATGCTGTATACCCCATTGGTATAAACTTTGTACACCTAAAATAAAGGAAATGACTATACCGCTAATTGCTATTAACAGTGCAAAAAATTCAAGAGGAGATGATATTTTGTTTGAATCTGTATTTCTTAAAAGGTCAATCATAGTAAAACCTAACATTTGGCCTACTACAGAGTAGAGCGTTAAAATTAATAATAAAAGGCTATCTTTTTTAGCGGCGACATTTTCTTGATATTTAAACAAACTATCAAGATTTTGTTTCGCGTTTGAGTATAAAATTTCAATGTTAAAAAGTTTTCTTAAGCGGAAGAAAATATCTTCACTTTGTGATTGAGATACTAATTCTAAAGAAAAATAATTGGCTGTAAACGAATTGATTGAATAAATTAATTTCTCTATTTCATTTGTATCTTGTTCAATATTTAGCTCAGCATAAGCATTCGCCATCTTTAATAAAACAACTTTATGAAATAGGTTTAATAATAAAGCGTAATAAAATTCTCCGTACATTTGACTAGCAAGTTTAGTGACTTCTTTTTCACCTTCATTTGTTATACATGTGAAAATATGTTCTTCCATAATAAAATAACGGTTAGGAGCCCATCTTTGATAAGAATGCTTTGTTAAATAATCGTGAATATAAGGAACATTATTTGCACTAATATACGGCTTACCATCGTCTGTTAATCCGGAAAGACTGGAAGCTCGATATACATCAACTACATGAAGGTCTGACTTTTTGTTAATAGATAATAAGGTTTGTACATACATTCGTTGGTCTTCAAAGAAGGGGAATGTTTGAAAGTATGAACTCCGCAACCTCTTATTCTCAAAGAAGTCTGTTAAGCCATGATATAAATCGCCGAATATAAGTTTTTCTACTTGTGAATATTTTTTCCCATCACATTCAATACAAATGGTCTCGGTTGTATCATTTCTAGTTTCAAGCACACGGAAGCGAGAAGCAAATTCGATGGCTTCTGATAATGTCATGTTTGGGGCGGTTTTGACTTCTGTTCGAATTGTTAAGAAGCCAAGCTCATAAGGACAAAGTGTTACATCAATAGAATGTATCTTGAATGGAACGGAAATAAGATTTGTTGTTAAATGTCCATTTAAATTAAGGTCTTTAGAATAGCGCTGTAGTCCCTTTTGATGTTCTGAATGAGGAAAAAGAATTTTATTCGTAAATGAAAGATAGTATGCTTCCATATTTTGATGTGAAACTTGAAACTGCCCGTAATATGTATTTTCATCTTCAAGATGATCAAGTCGAAAAGGACGGAAATTATTTTTTTGTAAGAAAGGGAACATATTTTGTTCATATCCAGTTTTAAACGAAAACGGGAATATAAATTGAAATATAGCTGTTGTTACATCTTTTTCTTCGATTGTTTGTATTGCCTCCATTTACATTGTTTCCTTTCCGTATAAGCTATAGAAACAACATGCCCAATTTTTCTTGAAAATAACCTTGTTTTTTCAATAGATTAAGAATGAAAATTCAGCTAATTTAACAAGGGACATGTATAATGTTATGTATACTAAAACTAGTATAATTGTGTGAGGAAAAGGGGATGTTGTATGCGCATTTTAGTATTAGGAGCTGGTGGCGTCGGTGGATTTTTTGGTGGCCGATTAGTAGAAAAGGGAGAAGATGTTACATTTCTCGTTCGCAGCAAAAGAAAACAACAATTAGAGGAAAAAGGACTTGTTATTCGTAGTGTGAATGGAGATTTTTCCTTTCAACCGAAATTGATAACGAAAGAAGATAGAACTTCTCCATTTGATGTGATTTTATTTTCAACAAAGGCGTATCACTTAAACGAGGCAATTCAAGATTTGAAGCCGTTTGTTGGCGAAAATACTGTAATCATTCCATTGTTAAATGGTATCGCTCATTTATCGCTATTACAAAAAGAATTCGGCGGGGAAAAAGTAATGGGCGGTTTATGCTTTATTGAGACGACGTTAAACGATCAAGGAGAAATTGTACAAACTAGTGCTGCCAACAGACTTGTATTTGGAGAAATTAAGCCTCAAGATTCAGAGAGAATAAAGCGTATTACGAAAGCATTTATAGGTACGAAAGCTAGCTTTGTTTTAAGTGAAAATATTACGCAAGATATGTGGCATAAATATTTATTTATTACTGTCATGTCAGGCGTTACAACATTAATGCGTGCACCGATAGGACCAATTCGTGAAAGTGAAGGTGGACGTGAATTTATCCGAAATTTATTTGAGGAATCTGTGCAAATTATGAGGGTATTAGGAGCTCCAGTTAAAGATAATATTGCCCAGGAACATATGAAAACGATTGATAAAATTTCTTATGATATGAAGTCCTCTATGCAGCGTGATATGGAAAAAGGTTCGTTTATTGAAGGGAAGCATTTGCAAGGATACTTACTAGATGTAGCAGAACAATTTTCTTTAGAAGCACCATTACTAGGAGTGGTATATCAAAATTTGAAGGTGTATGAAGAAATGACATTTAACAAACCCGTAATAGAATTAGATGTATGAAATAATAAAAAAGATAGCAATATATAAGTGTATTGCTATCTTTTTTATTTGCGTATGACAAATTATTTGTTTCTTTTAATTCTTTCTGTCAAGTTTATTTCCTGTTCACGTTTACCATATAACTGATTAATTTCATTTGCTACTGCATCTAAATATGAATCGGAAAAAAGCGGTTTCTTCTTTTTAGACATACGGGTCTCCTTTAAGGGTTTTTTAGTATTCATTATGTATATTTATCAGCGGATTATGCGCAATCATTTTAAATTTTTTCTTTTTAAAAATTTTTGTTTACATTTTGAAAATAAAGGAGTATTATAATCCACAGTTTCAATTTTCTAAATCGCTGAAACCGCATGGTACGGGGGACCCGTTCTTACGGATTAGTACATAATCCGATGGGGTGAATCCTTAAAAAAAGGTAGGGCTACTCATAGGCCCGAATCCGACAGCTAACCTCGTAAGCGTTATATTGAGAAGGAAGGTGGAGCTTGTGCGACAAAAAAAATAATGTCTACAAGTCTATTTCGCTATGGCTTGTAGACATTTTTTGTTTTCTGAAGAAATAGTTTGCTGGCTGTAACAAGCAGAATCGTTCGTACAAAATTATTGGAGAGTGGACAGCTGTGGTTTCATCTATTAAAAGATTTTTAATTGGAAGGCCGTTAAAATCAACTGAGTTAGGAGAGCAAAAGCTTAATAAAACGAAGGCGCTAGCCATTCTATCTTCTGACGCATTGTCATCAGTTGCATACGGACCAGAGCAAATTTTAATCGCTTTAGCAGGTCTTGGAGCGATTGCGTATTGGTATTCCATTCCGATCGCTATTGGGGTATTAGTATTATTGACAGCTCTTATTTTATCTTATCGTCAAATTATTTTTGCCTACCCACATGGCGGGGGCGCATATGTTGTATCAAAAGAAAACTTAGGGATGAATCCAGGCTTAATAGCTGGAGGGTCTTTATTAGTGGATTATATTTTAACTGTTGCAGTAAGTGTATCAGCAGGTACAGATGCGTTAACATCTGCTTTTCCTAGCTTACATGCACATAATGTAATCATTGCGATTATATTTGTTATATTTATAACCATATTAAATTTAAGAGGTGTAACAGAGTCAGCTTCCGTTTTAGCATATCCTGTTTATTTATTCGTTTTAGCACTATTTATATTAATTGGTGTAGGGATATACAATATTTTAACTGGTCACGTTTCACCGACCTTACACACGCCGATTGGAACGCCGGTTGCGGGAATTAGTTTGTTTTTACTGTTAAGAGCATTTGCATCAGGTAGTTCGGCTTTAACAGGTGTTGAAGCGATTTCAAACGCAATTCCAAACTTTAAAGATCCTGCACCAAACAATGCAGCGAAAACTTTGCTTGCGATGGGTGCATTACTTGCTGTGTTATTTTCAGGAATTGTATTTTTAGCTTATTATTACGGAATTACACCGAGTAAAGAAGTAACTGTTGTTTCCCAAATTGCTGAACAAACATTTGGACGTAATTTCATGTACTATTTCATACAAGGCACAACAGCTTTAATATTAATTCTTGCTGCTAACACAGGGTATTCTGCATTTCCATTATTAGCAGTTAACCTTGCAAAAGATAAATTCATACCGAGAATGTTTACGATTAGAGGAGACCGTCTTGGTTACTCAAACGGTATTATTATACTTGGAATTGCTTCGATTATTTTAATTGTAGCTTTCCAAGGTCAAACAGAACATTTAATTCCGCTATATGCAGTAGGTGTGTTTATTCCATTTACACTTTCTCAAACGGGTATGGTATTAAAATGGCTTCGTGAAAAACCTGAAGGATGGGCTTTAAGATTAACGGTTAATTTAATTGGTGCAGTCATTAGTTTTATCGTTATGAGCATGTTCTTTTTAACTAAATTCGCTCAAGTTTGGTCGATCCTTATTTTCTTACCTGCTATTATCTTCTTGTTCCATCGAATTAAGAAGCATTATGATGCAGTCGGTGATCAATTAAGTTTAAAAACTTGTGAGCCTCTTATTCCGATTGAGGGGAATGTAATTCTCGTTCCTGTAGCTGGTATGACTCATGTAGTAGAAAATTCATTGAACTATGCGAAGGCTCTTTCTGCAGATCAAGTTATCGCTGTATATGTTGCTTTTGACAGAGAAGAGGAAAAGAAATTTGAAGAGAAATGGAAGAAGTGGCAACCTGAAGTAAGGCTTGTTACATTGCATTCTCATTATAGAAGTATTATTCAGCCGCTAACTAAGTTCATTGATACAGTGCAATATAAAGCGAGTGAATCAAATTATCGAGTTACGGTCGTTATACCACAGTTTATTCCGAAAAAAGGCTGGCATAACATTCTTCATAATCAATCAAGTTTACTCATACGTGCGTATTTACTCTATAAGAGAAATGTTGTTATTACGACAGTTCCATATCATTTGAAAAAGTAAGAAGATTTTTTAAGGATAGTTTCACGAAAGTGAAGCTATCCTTTTTGT
Organism: Bacillus sp. FSL M7-1020; assembly: GCF_038050415.1. Taxonomy (NCBI): domain Bacteria; kingdom Bacillati; phylum Bacillota; class Bacilli; order Caryophanales; family Bacillaceae; genus Bacillus; species Bacillus sp. FSL M7-1020. The sequence goes on from NZ_JBBOTW010000001.1 coordinate 1,568,183, forward strand.
GTATACGCTATGCATTATTGCATATTTAACTAAAAATTATATTAATATAATTTTATCCGTTGTGAGTAAGTAGTGTTTTCTGTTGTGATATATGGATATTTTAATCGGGAAAGTGAAACGAATTTTATTTTGGGATAAGGACATGAGAGCTTGAAAATAAAGGGAATGAAAATACTTCTTTACGTTATATAAATAGCTGTGTTTAAATGACCTTACAGTACAAAACTTACTTGAAAACAAAACGAAATTTCATACTTTTATACGTGGATTAGTTTAAAATGAATAATATTTTTATGTAATATATTCACTGTATGAATGTGAAAATTGCAATAGAATAGAAATTTTATACAAATCTATTCATACTAAGCACATATGAAAAGGTATGAAATGTTTTATAACAATAAGTAAGTACTGTAGAAAAAAGTTAGGAGAGATGGTTCGTACACGAATCACGGTGAGAATGTTCTCTATTTTAACCATCTCAAATTAATTGCAAGAAAATAGAATAATAAAATGCGATAGTAATAGTTGCTAATACATAGGAGGAGTTAAAGTGAAAAAGACTTTAATTACAGGGTTATTGGTTACAGCAGTATCTACGAGTTGCTTCATTCCTGTAAGCGCTTACGCTAAGGAGGGGCAAACAGAAGTGAAAGCAGTATATGCACAAAATGTAATTGCTCCAAATACATTATCCAATTCAATTAGAATGTTAGGATCACAGTCACCGCTTATACAAGCATACGGATTAGTTATTTTACAACAGCCAGACATTAAGGTGAATGCGATGAGTAGTTTGACGAATCATCAAAAGTTTGCAAAGGCAAATGTAAGAGAGTGGATCGATGAATATAATCCGAAGTTAATCGATTTAAATCAAGAGATGATGAGATATAGTACTAGATTTAATAGTTATTATAGTAAGCTCTATGAACTAGCAGGAAACGTAAATGAAGATGAACAAGCAAAAGCAGATTTTACAAATGCATATGGAAAATTACAACTGCAAGTACAAAGCATCCAAGAGAGTATGGAGCAAGATTTATTAGAGTTAAATCGATTTAAAACAGTATTAGACAAAGATAGCAATAACTTATCGATTAAAGCTGATGAAGCAATAAAAACACTGCAAGGATCAAATGGGGATATTGTGAAATTAAGAGAAGATATTAAAAGAATTCAAGGGGAAATTCAAGCTGAACTAACTACTATTTTGAATAGACCGCAAGAAATCATTAAAGGTTCTATTAATATCGGTAAACAAGTATTTACAATTACAAATCAAACTGCACAAACGAAAACAATCGACTTTGTTTCTATCGGTACTTTAAGTAATGAAATTGTAAATGCTGCAGATAGTCAAACGAGGGAAGCAGCTCTTCGTATTCAACAAAAGCAAAAAGAGCTATTACCACTTATTCAAAAGTTATCACAGACTGAATCAGAGGCGACTCAAATTACATTCGTTGAAGATCAAGTAAGTAGCTTTACAGAACTAATTGATCGCCAAATCGCAACTTTAGAAACGTTATTAGCGGATTGGAAAGTTTTCAATAATAATATGATCCAAATTCAAACAAATATTGAAGAAGGCACGTATACAGACAGTAGTTTACTTCAAAAACATTTCAATCAACTTAAAAAAGTAAGTGATGAAATGAATAAGCAAACAAATCAATTTGAAGATTATGTTACAAACGTTGAAGTACATTAAACAGAAAAATAATTAGCGATATAGGGAGAGAAGAAAAATGACAAAAAAACCTTATAAAGTAATGGCTCTATCAGCACTTATGGCAGTATTTGCAGCAGGGAATATTATGCCGGCCCATACGTATGCAGCTGAAAGTACAGTGAAACAAGCTCCAGTTCATGCTGTAGCAAAAGCTTATAATGACTATGAGGAATACTCATTAGGACCAGAAGGCCTAAAAGATGCAATGGAAAGAACAGGTTCAAACGCTTTAGTAATGGATCTGTACGCTTTAACAATTATTAAACAAGGTAATGTTAACTTTGGTAATGTATCGTCTGTTGATGCGGCTTTAAAAGGGAAAGTGATTCAGCACCAAGATACAGCTAGAGGAAATGCGAAGCAATGGTTAGATGTATTAAAGCCACAGCTTATTTCAACGAATCAAAATATCATTAATTACAATACGAAATTCCAAAACTATTATGATACTTTAGTTGCTGCGGTAGATGCAAAAGATAAAGCGACTCTTACGAAAGGCTTAACTAGATTATCAAGTAGTATTAATGAAAATAAAGCACAAGTAGATCAATTAGTAGAAGACTTGAAGAAATTCCGCAATAAAATGACGTCAGATACGCAAAACTTCAAGGGAGATGCAAATCAAATTACATCTATCTTAGCTAGTCAAGACGCTGGAATTCCGCTATTGCAAAATCAAATTACAACGTACAATGAAGCAATTAGTAAATATAATGCAATTATTATCGGTTCATCAGTTGCTACAGCGTTAGGACCAATTGCAATTATCGGTGGTGCAGTAGTTATTGCAACTGGTGCAGGAACGCCGCTAGGAGTCGCGTTAATTGCAGGTGGTGCGGCAGCTGTAGGTGGTGGTACAGCTGGTATTGTTTTAGCGAAGAAAGAGCTTGATAATGCACAAGCAGAAATTCAAAAGATAACAGGACAAGTTACAACTGCGCAATTAGAAGTAGCAGGATTAACGAACATTAAAACACAAACAGAGTATTTAACAAATACAATTGATACTGCAATTACAGCGTTACAAAATATTTCAAACCAATGGTACACAATGGGATCAAAATACAATTCTTTACTTCAAAATGTAGATTCAATTAGTCCAAACGATCTTGTTTTCATTAAAGAAGATTTAAACATTGCGAAAGATAGCTGGAAAAACATTAAGGACTATGCAGAAAAGATTTATGCTGAGGATATTAAAGTAGTAGATACGAAAAAAGCATAATAGTAATTGAACTGTTACAGCATTACGTACAGATAAATGATTTTTAAATAATAGAGAGCTCCTGTTCAGTAGTGAGCAGGAGCTTTTTTTACCTCTAACGTTTCATATCCTCATAAAAAGAATAGGTGATAATTATGCGTAATAAATTCTATAAAAAATGTCTTTTAACGATAATGATTGCTGGATTCGCAACAAGTAACGCGTTTCCTTTACATCCTTTTGCAGCGGAACAAAACGTAAAAACATTGCAAGAAAATGCGAAAAATTATTCTCTTGGACCAGCAGGTTTCCAAGATGTAATGGCGCAAACGACATCGAGCATATTTGCAATGGATTCATATGCAAAATTAATTCAAAATCAGCAAGAGACTGATTTGAGTAAAATAAGTTCAATTAATAGTGAGTTGAAAGGAAATATGGTTCAGCACCAAAGAGATGCAAAAATTAATGCAGCGTATTGGTTAAATAATATGAAGCCTCAAATTATGAAAACGGATCAAAATATTATTAATTACAATAATACTTTTCAAGCGTACTATAATAGCATGCTAGTAGCGATTGATCAAAAGGATAGCGGTAAATTAAAAGCGGATTTAGAAAAGTTGTATGCGGACATTTTAAAAAATCAAAATGAAGTAGATATTTTATTAGGGAATTTAAAAGCATTTCGCGATAGAATGGCGAAAGATACAAACAGTTTTAAAGAAGATACAAATCAATTAACTTCGATTTTGGCGAGTACGAATGCTGGTATTCCAGCATTAGAGCAACAAATAAATACATATAATGATTCGATTAAAAAGAGTAATGATATGGTTATTGCTGGTGGTGTACTTTGCGTAGCGTTAATAACATGTCTTGCTGGCGGACCGATGATTGCGATTGCGAAAAAAGATATCGCAAATGCAGAAAGAGAAATAGCCAATTTAAAAGATAGAATTTCTGGCGCACAAGCAGAAGTCGCAATTTTGACAGATGTGAAAAATAAAACAACAAATATGACAGAAACAATTGATGCAGCAATTACAGCACTACAAAACATATCAAATCAATGGTATACAGTAGGTGCAAAATATAATAATTTACTACAAAACGTAAAAGGAATTAGTCCGGAAGAGTTTACGTTTATAAAAGAAGATTTATATACAGCGAAAGATAGCTGGAAAGATGTAAAAGATTATACAGAAAAATTACATGAAGGTGTGGCGAAATAAACAGTGGACTAGTTCTGCTGTTTATTTTTTTATCCTGTTTTTTGTGAGAGTTGAACTTGTCGTTTGATATATAAGTTTGCCATGTGTTTTATCAATATGGCTTTGGGATAATGTTTAGCCAAATTGATACTAATAACCCAGATAAACTTCTGATCAAGCCTTTTATATGTAATGTTTTAATGAAAAAAGCTATACTGTAAGCAAAACTAAAAATTAGAAAGGAAATCTTAGAACATGGAAAATTATTTATTATTTATCCTTACAGCAATGCTAATCATAATTATGCCTGGTCCTGGTTTTGCCTTAGTTACAAAAAATACTATCTCGCATGGTAAAAATGGTGGGATAAAGACCGTCTTAGGAACGATATCTGGAATGATGATTCATACAATAATGGCTACGCTAGGACTCTCTGCCATCCTAATGAAATTTGCTATGTTATTTACATTTATAAAATATGCTGGGGCTTTTTATTTAATGTACTTAGCTGTGAAGTCAATTAAAAGTGCTTTTTCTAGAAAAGAAGATATGTCAGGTTCAGTAGAAATGGACTATAAAGATATTGGAGCAATTAAAAGTTTTAGACAAGGATTTACTACGGCAATTTTAAACCCAAAAACTGCTGTATTTTTCCTAAGTTTTTTACCCCAATTTATTGTGAGCAATCAAAGTCATTTCTTCCAATTTCTTTTGTTAGGACTCACATTTACGACTTTGACAGCAATATGGTATTTGCTTTATATCACGCTAATACGTCAATTAAGAACTTTTTTAAGAAAAGAAAAAGTGAACCGTACAATAGAGGGTATTACTGGCACAGTATTATTAGTATTTGGAGTTAGGTTATTTTTCCAAAAATAAATATGTAAATGAAATGAGAAATAAACAATGACGGTAATTTCTCGTTTCATTTATTCTAAAGCTACCATTTTATAATTGATTTCACACCTTCATACCAATTTTCTTATCTCAGGATATTTGCTTTTCTTAGTTTAATTGTGATGTGGGTCCCCTATATAAAAAAAACCACAGTTTACATCCAAACTGTGGTTTTTTGACGTGCAAGGAATTACACAAATCATTAGTCACTATCTAAATTGCACTCCCCATTTATTAATATCTATTTCTATTTTTTAACTCTGCAACAGAAACAAGTCTAGTTTAGAATGAAAGTAATGCCATTGTTTAACATATGTCTCACTATGACATGTACATTTGAATGAAAGCAATAGAATTATTTAATACATGTATCGCCATAACATATGCAATGGATCTGTTAGAAATAAGATAAGCCGCAGTAAGAATTACCGATCCAGGTAAATAAATAGCAATATCCGAAAGCTGGTTCGTATGAAGTACTGTAAAAATTATAATTGAAATGATAGATGCAATAGCAGTACCAACATAATGCGAAAAACGATTTAATAATATATAGCGAAACATAATTTCTTCAATTACTGGACCCATAATTCCAAATAGGAGAAATGTGAATATAATAGGAATCTCTGCCCCTTGTGTAAGGACCTGTTCTTGGTTCTCTGGCTGACCTGTATTTAGAAAATGCATAATAGAATTTTCCACAATTACCATAAATAAAACCACTATAGGAATACTTACTATTTTCAAAATTTTCTTCTCTTTAAAATAAGTAAAACTTTGAATAATTTCTTTCCTAAAGAACATTACTCCTAGAATAGTAGGTATAGTCAAGCTCATGGCACCAAGAGCAAATTCTGATTCAACTAAATTGACATTAGTTAAAAGTGATATGCCAAATAATATGAACAAGCCAATTTGAAATAGTGTAAACATTGGATAAACTAGTAGCATAATAAGTTCTTTTTGATTCATTTTAATAAAGTTCACCTTATTACCTCCATAATTAAATTACTTAGAATCTTTGATTTTTCTTTCTGCATAAGGTTCTCCTTCTAATTTATACAAGATTCCGAACCGAACCGTTCGGTTCGGAATCTAATGATACTATAAGTTTCTAGTTTTTTAAACCCTTTTTACAAATTATTAACAAAATCAAAATAGTAAAAACCGAGTATATTTATATATCGGTTGTTTATTTACAATCAAATTACAGCAATCATTAATGATTACCCTTTTATAGAATGAAATGAAAGTGGGAGTAGCTCATCCCTTTAGCTAAACATATTAATAAAAATTATATATAATAGTTATATGTCTAAACATTAAAATTAACTATATATTTTTACTTCTTCTATGGTTTTAAATAGAATTAGTTGTATAATATGACTGAATTAACCGATTGTTCACATTGTTATTAACAGAAAATTCATTCGAATGTTATAGATAACATAATTTAATGAACCTCAAACTGTATTGTTTTAGGTTCCTATAAGATAGGGATTGATAAGATATTTTTGCTTCAAACTTATTTATACTTACAATAAAAATTCAAAAAAATCATAGTAAAAATCACCTTGAATATTAAGTTCGTTTTATTAGGAGGACCACAAAGCATGACTAAAGTTGATAAGGTAAAAGAAAAGATTATTGAAACATCTTTATATTTATTTAATACTAATGGAATAACTTATACATCCATTCAGGATATAATGACAGCTACTGAACTATCTAAAGGAGCTATTTATCGTAGATTCAAAAATAAAGAAGAAATTGTCCTTGCTGCCTACGACAAAAGTGGTGAGATTATGTGGAACCATTTTCATAAAGCGATGGAAAATAAAAAGACAGCAATCGATAAAATCCTTGCAATATTCCTTGTATATCAAGATGCAGCTAATAACCCCCCTATTGCTGGAGGCTGTCCATTACTTAATAGCGCAATTGAAAGTACTGGAGTATTTCCAGAATTACAAAAAGCAGCAGCAAAAGGTTATGATGATACAGTAATGTTAATGGCCTCTCTCATAAAGGAAGGAATAGAGAAACAAGAATTTAAAGAAGATTTAGATATTATATCGCTCGCTTCTTTTCTTGCATCTTCAATGGAGGGAGCTATTATGGCAAGTCGAGTATCTAACGATAATATACACCATCATTATTTTATTGAACAAATAAAACATCATCTTTTCTCTTATTCTAAATAAGTGAGAACTTGCATTGTTTCCATCCAATTTTTATAGACTTAAATTGAATGAATACCCCTCATAAACAGTATCTTCAGTTTATGAGGGGTATTTGAATAGTTTTTAGACGATGTTTCATGTTTCTTATTGAACGGCTTTGTTATCGTTACTACAGAAAAAGAAAAAAGAATGAATTACATATAAATCGATTTATATGTTTCAAGTGTATCTATATTGAGTTTGTAAATCTACACAAAAAGGTTTCATTGTATATACTAAGTGAAGTAGAAGTTCAGTTAGTAAAAATTCGGTAGTCGAATTTTTTTGCATAAAGCTGTATAATGCTTGTAACGAAAGGGAAATACAGGAAAGGGTTTGTAATAAGTTATTATGGAAAAAGATAAACAACAATTAAGCGTTGAAGTTGCAAGATTATATTATCAATCCGATTATAGTCAGCAAGAAATTGCTAACAAATTAAATATTTCAAGACCGACGATTTCTAGATTATTAAAGTACGCGAAAGAAAAAGGATTTGTTCAAATTAGTATAGCCGATCCATTTGCTGATTTAGATAACGTTGGGAATTTATTGAAAGAAAAGTACAACTTGTTAGAGGCGCATGTAGTATTTTCTCCAGTGCCAGAATATGCAACGATTACTGAGTATATTAGTAAATATGCGGCTGAGTACATGGAAAAGACAGTGAAAAACGGTGATATCGTCGGTGTAAGCTGGGGAATGACGATGTATGAAATCGCTAGGAAAATCGTACCACAACATGTGAAAGGTGTAGAAGTTGTCCAGCTAAAAGGTGGTATTAGTCATTCGAGTGTAAATACATATGCGAATGAGACCATTGCTTTATTTGCAGAGGCTTTTCAAACGACACCAAGAAATTTACCGCTCCCAGTTATATTTGATAATGCGGTGACAAAAGAATTAGTAGAGCAGGATCGACATATTCATCACATTATTGAAATGGGGAAACAAGCAAATATTGCAGTTTTCACTGTCGGAACAGTGCGTGATGAAGCGTTATTATTCCGATTAGGATATTTAGATAAGGATGAAACGAACATTCTGAAAAAACAAGCTGTCGGTGACATTTGTTCACGTTTCTTTGACGGAGACGGAAATATTAGTAGTGAAGAAATTAATAAGCGTACCATTGGAATTGAGTTAGAGGAACTTAAATTAAAGAAACGTTCTATTTTAGTTGCAGGTGGTAATAGAAAAATACAAGCAATTGATGGTGCGTTACGTGGCGGGTATGCAAATGTATTAATTATTGATCAGCATACAGCAAAAGAACTGTTACATTATCAAAAAGGTTAGAAATAAAAGGCTTTCTCAAGATGTTAATTTTGAGAAAGCCTTTTATTTTGTTATGTATGAATTATGGGAGTGTTTTTTGAATACAAATTGCCTTTTTAAAAATAATTATGGATATTGAGATACATACTACCATTGTTAATATAAAAGTTTTGATTTTAAATGTGAATTGTTTCTTAGTTAGAATGCGCTTTATTTACTACAAGAAAATTCCTTTTAAAAAAGAATGAACAAAATTTCAAAAGTGTATTTACATTTGTTCAACTAAGAGTTAGAATGAAGTTGTTAAAAGATATGAGGAGTGATAATAATGAATATTGCAAAGTTAATTGACCATACAATTTTAAAAGCTAATTCTACAAAAGAAGATGTTATGAAAGTAATCGAGGAAGCAAAGGAATATAAATTCGCTTCTGTTTGTATTAATCCTACATGGGTAAAGCTAGCTGCTGAAGAATTAGCTGGACATGATGTAGACGTTTGTACTGTAATCGGTTTCCCATTAGGAGCAAGCACTACTGAAACAAAAGCATTCGAAACAAAAGATGCTATCGCAAAAGGTGCAACTGAAGTTGATATGGTAATCAACGTAGGTGCTTTAAAAGATGGCGACAATGAGTTCGTTGAAAAAGATATTTATGAAGTAGTACAAGCAGCAAAAGGAAAAGCTCTTGTAAAAGTAATCATTGAAACTTGCCTTCTAACAGACGAAGAAAAAGTTCGTGCTTGTGAATTATCAGTAAAAGCTGGCGCTGATTTCGTAAAAACTTCAACTGGATTCTCAACTGGCGGAGCAACTGCTGAAGATATCGCATTAATGCGTAAAACGGTAGGACCAAACGTTGGTGTAAAAGCATCTGGCGGAGTTCGTACACGTGAAGATGCAGATAAAATGGTAGCTGCTGGAGCTTCTCGTGTTGGAGCAAGCGCTAGTGTTGCAATCGTATTAAACGATGCAAAAGGTGCTACAGATAACTACTAATTAATAAAGTGTGAAAAGCGATAGATACACAAAGTATAGTGTATCTATTGCTTTAACAATTGAAAAGAATGTAAGCGGATACGAATGGGAGGAGACGGCTTATGAAATACTTAATCGGTGTTTTTGGCCTCGTATTGATTTTAGGTATCGCTTGGCTTGCTAGTAATGATAGAAAGAAAGTCAAATATCGTCCAATCATAACGATGGTTATATTACAATTCATTTTGGGGTTTTTACTATTAAATACAAGTGTAGGGAATATATTAATTAGCGGAATAGCAGATGGTTTTGGGGAATTATTAAAATATGCCGCTGATGGTGTGAATTTCGTATTTGGTGGATTAGTAAATCAAAAAGAGTTTTCATTCTTTTTAAGTGTATTAATGCCAATCGTATTTATATCAGCTTTAATAGGTATTTTGCAACATATTAAAGTATTACCTATTATTGTGAAATCTATCGGTCTAGCATTAAGTAAAGTAAATGGAATGGGTAAACTAGAATCATATAACGCGGTAGCTTCTGCGATTTTAGGACAGTCTGAAGTGTTTATTTCAGTTAAGAAACAACTAGGATTATTGCCAGAGAAAAGAATGTACACATTATGTGCATCTGCAATGTCTACAGTTTCTATGTCTATCGTTGGATCATACATGGTGTTATTAAAACCGCAATATGTTGTAACCGCTTTAGTGCTTAACTTATTCGGTGGCTTTATCATTGCTTCTATCATTAACCCGTATGAAGTTACTGAAGAAGAAGATATGTTAGAAGTGCAAGAAGAAGAGAAGAAGACTTTCTTTGAAGTATTAGGGGAATACATTATCGATGGATTTAAAGTTGCGATTACAGTAGCAGCTATGTTAGTTGGTTTCGTTGCTCTTATCGCATTCATTAATGCAGTATTTAAAGGTGTAATCGGTATTTCATTCCAAGAAATTCTTGGTTATGTATTTGCACCATTTGCATTTATTATGGGTGTTCCATGGCATGAAGCAGTTAATGCCGGTAATATTATGGCAACAAAACTTGTATCGAATGAATTTGTCGCTATGACAGATTTAGCGCAAGGGAACTTTAATTTCTCAGACAGAACGACAGCGATTATATCTGTATTCTTAGTTTCATTTGCAAACTTCTCTTCAATTGGAATTATTGCAGGGGCAGTTAAGAGCTTAAATGAAAAGCAGGGGAATGTAGTCGCAAGATTTGGTTTGAAATTACTTTTCGGTGCAACGCTAGTAAGTTTCTTATCAGCAACAATCGTTGGCTTATTATTTTAATAGATTCATATCATATAAAAAGGAATGGTGATTGTAATGAGAATGGTAGATATTATTGCAAAAAAACGTGACGGCAAAGAATTAACGACTGAAGAAATCAAATTCTTTATTAATGGATATACAGACGGAAGTATTCCTGATTATCAAGTGAGTGCACTTGCAATGGCAATCTTCTTTAAAGATATGACAGATCGTGAACGTGCAGATTTAACGATGGCAATGGTGGAGTCTGGAGAAACGATCGACTTATCAGCAATTGAAGGCATTAAAGTAGATAAGCATTCAACTGGCGGTGTTGGTGATACAACTACATTAGTATTAGGACCATTAGTTGCTGCTTTAGATGTACCAGTAGCAAAAATGTCAGGTCGTGGTTTAGGACATACGGGCGGAACAATTGACAAATTAGAAGCAGTGGAAGGATTCCACGTTGAAATTACGAAAGAGCAGTTCATTGATATTGTAAACCGTGACAAAGTAGCTGTTATCGGACAAACAGGAAACTTAACACCTGCTGATAAAAAGATTTATGCATTACGTGATGTAACAGGAACAGTAAATTCAATTCCTCTAATCGCAAGTTCAATTATGAGTAAAAAAATTGCAGCTGGTGCTGACGCAATCGTACTTGATGTAAAAACCGGTGCAGGTGCATTTATGAAAACGGAAGAAGATGCAAAAGAATTAGCACATGCAATGGTACGCATCGGAAATAATGTAGGACGTCAAACAATGGCTGTTATTTCAGATATGTCACAACCTCTTGGCTTTGCGATTGGTAATGCCCTAGAAGTGAAAGAAGCAATTGATACGTTAAAAGGTGAAGGGCCAGAAGATTTAACAGAATTAGTACTTGTATTAGGAAGTCAAATGGTCGTACTTGCGAAAAAAGCAAATACGTTAGAAGAAGCTCGTGAAATGTTAATTGAAGTTATGAAAAACGGAAAAGCAACTGAGAAATTTAAAGAGTTCTTAAGCAATCAAGGTGGAGATAGCTCAATTGTAGACAATCCAGAAAAAATGCCACAAGCGAAGTATATAATTGATGTACCTGCTAAAACTTCAGGCGTGATTTCAAACATTGTTGCAGATGAAATCGGTATCGCTGCAATGTTACTTGGTGCAGGCCGTGCAACGAAAGAAGATGAAATCGATTTAGCTGTAGGTTTAATGTTACGTAAAAAAGTTGGCGATGCAGTAAAAGAAGGCGAGCCATTCGTAACGATCTACGCAAATCGTGAAAATGTAGAAGATGTAAAAGCAAAAATTTATGAAAATATTTCTATCGCTGAAACAGCAGTGGCTCCTAAATTAGTTCATACTGTTATTACTGACTAATCAACATTACATTTACTTTGAGGAGGAAATAATATGGATAAGAAAAAATATATTGAAGAAGCAAATAAGATGTTATCGAAAGCGTATATTCCGTATTCAAAATTTCCGGTTGGTGCTGCATTAGTTACAAAAGAAGGTAAAATCTATACTGGTTGTAATATAGAAAATGCTTCTTACGGTTTATGTAACTGTGCAGAAAGAACAGCAATATTCAAAGCAGTATCAGAAGGGGAGCGCGACTTTAGTTACTTAGTCATTACAGGAGAAACTGACGGACCTATTTCACCATGTGGTGCTTGTAGACAAGTGATTGCTGAATTTTGTGATCCGAAAATGCGAGTTTTACTAACGAATGTAAAAGGTGACGAAAAAGAAGTGACTGTTGAGCAGTTACTGCCTGGTGCTTTCACAATTGATGATTTAAAATAAGTTGAAAAGCCATTCCGCAATTAATAATTGTGGAATGGCTTTTTTGTTCTTTAAAAATAGAATGTAATATTTTGTTCATATTCCGTTCATAAACTTTGCGTAAAATGATTGCAGCGAATATGGAAAGTTTACAGCAGGAGGAATAGAATGAAGAAATTATATAATGCAGCATTCATTTACTTAATTATTGGTTTATTATCAGGAGTATTTGCGCGAGAGTATACGAAAGCACAAGGAATTAAAGGTTCCACTATGTTGCAATTAGTACATACACACGTACTAGTGCTTGGATTCATATTCTTTTTAGTCGCTGTTGCTTTAGTTAAAGTATTTCAAATACAAGAAACAAAAAGTTTTCATGCCTGGTTTGTTGTATATAATACAGGATTAATTATTACTATCGTAACAATGGTATGTAGAGGTCTTCTACAAGTAAATGGAACTGACTTTAACGGTTTAAGCCATATGGCTGGATTAGGTCATGTTATTATAAGTATCGGTTTCGTTTGGTTTATGATTTTACTCAAAAAGTCTATTAAATAGATAGGAGTGGAGAGTATGAGTGTAGCACTTTTATCAAGTATCGTAGCAGTTTGTATGGCCGTTGGTGTTATGTTTCTTCGCTTTAAGTCAGCGAAAAAGCCGGTTACGAAAAAGAAAATTATTTTGCCGCCAATTTTTATGAGTACTGGCGCCATGATGTTCTTCTTACCGGAATTCCGATTAACATCGTTAGAAATAGTAGAGGCAATTATCGCAGGACTTATTTTCTCTATATTTCTTATTAAAACAACTAAGTTCGAAGTAAGAGGCGAACATATATATATGAAACCGTCAAAAGCATTTATATTTATTTTAATTGGTTTATTAGCTGTACGAGTCGCATTAAAATCATATTTAAGCCAAACACTTGATTTGGCGCAATTAAGCGGGATGTTTTTCTTACTCGCATTTGCGATGATTGTGTCGTGGAGAATTGCGATGTATCGCTCGTATGTTACATTGCAAAAACAACAATATTAAGTAGAAAAAGAGCTGGAATTTCATTATGAAAAGTCCAGCTCTTTTATGTTTTATACAATTGTTTCTTTAGCTTTAATTTCATTTGCTTAATTTCAAACGAATTTGAGCATCTTGTAATGCAACTGGTGTAACATTAAAACCATTTGAATCGACAATTTTTGTGTTTAATAAAATGGAATCTAAACTTCCACGAAATGTTTTTGTATAGTTTTGACGTAACATTTGTTGTTCTTGTTTTTCATCAACTGTTAATCCAGATGTTTTTTCTTTTTTTGATAATTCGTTAATACGGAATAAAATGTTTTTCATTTGTTTTCACCTCAAGTTAGATTTAATTACATTAGTTACTTACTAATGTATAGTTATTTTAACCTATCTTTCAATGATTGTCAACGCCTATAAAAATCCTTTTTTTGTAAGTGTAATGGGTGATGAAAAATGGAAAAATTACGAATACTTGAAATGGAAAAGATATTAATATACAATACCTTAGTAGGGTATATTGAATTTTGTTTTACATTGTGAGAGTAGTAAGTAAAGGGAGTATGTAATAATGAATGCAGTAATTTCAAAAAAAGAAACAATCATCTCATATACGATTGCTATTTTCTTTATTTTAGCTATGGTTACAGCGGGTGTGTTATTAAATGATCCGGAAGTCATTTTGCCGGAAATAGCAGCGATGGCAATTGCTTTATGGACGTATCGTGAGCCAGGTTGGTTAAGGCAGCCAGAAAAAATCTTTATTGCACCGTCAATAACAGCTGGTATTGGTTTTATCGTGAATCAAATGGATTTAGTTTATATAGCAAAAGTAAGCGTAACACTTATATTCATGATGCTGTTTTTACGTATTATACAATCAAATTTAGCACCATCTATTGCGACAGGTTTATTACCTTTAGTGACAAATGCGACTGAATGGTCATTTGTTATCTCAGTCTTCGTTTTAACATTTATTTTAATGCTTGGTGTCCTTGTTTTTAAATTGAATAGCGGTATTGAGAGAAAAGTTAACATCCAATATAAATATATGGCTGTATTTCTAATACTAAATTTCATTTGGATAAGTATATGCTGGATCACTGGTCATGAACAATTAGCGGTTATTCCGCCAATATTAGTTGTTGTGTATGAATCACTTCAAAAACCGATGTACAATGAAAAAATGGTATGTAAACAAATAGTAGTATTAACTACATCTGCAACTGTTGGAACTTTATTGTACTTTGCAATCGACTCATGGATTATAGTCACTTTATTAAATATGATTTTAATGCTTATTTTATTAAAAATAGTTGGTGTACGTATTCCAGCAGCATATGCATTTCCATTACTGCCGCTCGTATTTCCAGATGAAATGATAAAGACGTTACCAGTAGGTTCATTTGTTGCGGGGGTATTCTTATTTGGTGCAGTATTACTGTATAAAAAGTGGGAGATGAAGCAAAAGGGAATGCAAATGTAGAGAAGAACATACAATCCTTAGTTAGCATAATAAATAGACACCCGCGGGTGTCTATTTTCATTAAATGAAATTTAGCTTAACGCATGTAAACAATTCACAAGTTCTGTTGCTTTTGAAAAGAAGGGAGAATGATCAGCTTCTAAAGTAATAATCTTCGAGCATGGAGTTTCTGTATTCATTCGGCGCTGAAAATCAATTGGAATCGCTCTATCTAGAGTTGTTTCAATATAAATGCGATCTACAGTTCCGAAGTTTTCTTCAGAAATTTTTAGCTGTTGTTGAAATGGTCCTAGTGGCTGAGGACGCATTTTTTTGGAAGATGCTTCTTTAATCTCTTCATTTTCGGTAGCATTTAAAAATGTTTTTTCAATTTGATTAGGTATAAGTTCAGCTGTCATGTCGTTCTCATTTATTGAAAATTGTGGACCAGCTTCACCATCTAATTTACTGCCAAGGCTTTCTCCGTTTTGTGGTAAGAATGCACAAAGATATACTAATTTATCGATTTTATTCGGTATAAGTTCAGCGGTTTGGGTGATCACAATTCCACCCATACTATGTCCAACAACAATAACTTTTTCAGTTTGTTGATTTATAGTAGCTGTTACTGCATCAACATAGGAATCTAACGTTATATTTTGTGAAGGAGTTGTATCTTTCCCGCTTCCAGGTAAGTCTAGTGTAATAACAGTGTGACCTAAAGCCTCTAGTTGAGGTTTTACTAATTCCCATGCCCATTCACCTTGCCATGCTCCATGTACTAAAACGTAAGTACTCATTTAATCAACACTCCTCTAATGTTTATATGCTTTATTTTTTTGTAAAATTGATAGTGTATACTTAGTGTATAGGAAGTAGTTTGATAAATATAATGAAGGTTATTTATAGATGATATAAATATCTTTTATATAAGGAGAACAGAATGAACGTCTTTGATTTTAAAGTTTTTAAATATGTGGCTCGGTTGAACAGCATTAGTTTAGCAGCTAAGGAATTACATATGACACAGCCAGCAATAACGCATATTATAAACAAACTAGAGAAACGATATGCTTTAACTTTATTTGAGCGCTCTAGACAAGGAACGATGTTAACTGAAAATGGAAAAGAATTTTTAGTTTGTGTAGAACGACTTCTAATGGAGTATGAAAATCTTGAAGAAACAGCTTTACACTTGAAGAATAAAAGTTTGTATAAGATTGTATTAGCTACGTATCCTTCCGTTACTGTATATTGTTTGGCAGAGTGTATCCAATTAGGTAATATTGATCAAAGTCAGTACGTGCTTGCAGTTAGAGAGGGAAGCTATCAAGAAGTTTTAAATTGGCTGTCTGCTGGAAGTGCTGATTTTTCTATTTCTATAAAAGAAAATCTAATACCAGGATTTCACTATGAAGTTATTGGTGAAGATCCTTATGTTATCGTTTCTTCAAAGAATATTCCACCTAATCTTACTAGTAAAGAATTGAAAAATTATCCTTTTATTATGCCACTTTCTGGTTGTAAAGAAGTACTTGAACCATACTTAATGAAAAACGAAATAACAGTGAATAAAGTGATGGAGTCAGAGTCAATTAGCTCGGCATTAGCACTTACTTTACAAGTTAACGGTATAACGATCGTTCCGTTATCAGGACTTCATAAACAAATTATTCATGACTTTATCGTGCAACCGATAGACATTGAAATCCCGCGGCAACTCATTATGCAGTGGTCGCCTAAAAAAGAGAAAGATCCATTGTTTCTCGCGTTTGTTACGAATTTGTTAACACAATTACAACAAAAGAAAAATGAATAAAATGATACAAAAGGTAAGCTCATTTCACTGAAGCTTACCTTTTGTATGTATTACCAATATAGGGCGGTATCATAAAGTCCGATTAAAACGAGAAGTACACCAGCTATACGCTGAATATTTCCCCCTATTTTTCGGCTCTTTTTAAGTAGTGTTCCATTTAAGCCTAGGTAGGAGATAATGGACAGTAATACAACGACAGGTAGAGCAGTTCCTATAGAGAAAAAGGTAGGAAATAAATACCCGTAATTAGATGTTAAAGAGAGTGGTATTAATGTTCCGAAAAATAGCACAAACATAGTAGGGCAGAAAGCTAACGAAAAGAAAAACCCAAGCAAAAATGAGCTGACTTCATTTTGTTTTCGTATAGATGTGATAGGGAAGATGGTAGAGAAGAAGTTTCTACCTTTTATAATACCTGATAATATTAACCCCATTATTATTAATAAAGGTCCGATCAGTTTACGTAACCATGGGAAATACAAAGTTAATATTTGCTGAATTTCTTTTCCTAACACGCATACTAATAGTCCAAGCGTCGTAAAAGCTATTATTTTTCCTAAAATGAATAACAATATATGTTTCCAGATATGTCCCTTTTGTAAAGATTGATTGCCATAGATTGTAATGGCGCTAATGTTTCCTGTTAATTGGCATGGAGCAAGGGTACCTACTATGCCTAATAAAAACGCAAATAAAAGAGGAATTGATTTCGTAGCATTCGTGACATCCATTAAAGGAGACATGAGTTGATAACTCCACTCGCTAATTGTTGAAAACACGTTATATTCACCTTTCTAATTAAATTGTAATAAGCCATTTTTTGTAATCTGTTTCCACGTTTTACCGTTATCTGTGGAAAGGAATACATTTGCTTGCATTGTAGCAAATACTATTTCAGATGAATTTTGAGGGTTTTGTGATATATACATAATTGTATCTTTAGAATCTAAAGATGGAATCTGTAAGTTTGTTTCTTCATTTGTAGCAATTGATTTCTTCGTTATCATTTGCTTATTGATAGGGGCGTAAAAAACATCTTCATTACTTAATGTAACTGCTGTCGATTCAAGTGATGTAGAGAATAGTTCAAATGTATTCCCGTAATCTGTAGATAAATAAATACCATCTTTAGCACTTACTGCGACTACACTCGCTTGATCCGGATGTACTGAAAATGTATGGATTGTACTTGAAAGGCCTTTTAACTTACTATTTTTCCATTCTTGTCCGTTGTTTGTACTGAAATAAAAACCTTGTTGTAATTTAGAATTTGGACGCTCGTTATATAAATAAATCGTTTCTGTATTATATCCGACAGCAAGGTTATGAAAATCAGATTCTCCATAGAATGCTAGCTTTTCAAGGTTATTGCCGCCATCAGAACTTTTCATTAATCCTAAAGGATTTTTTAAATTTGCACCTGGTTCTGGGTGCCCACTAGCAAAAAATCCATTTTTAGTTGCCTGAAAGCCCATATAATCGTGTAACTGTGTAGCAGTTTCAAACCATTTTCCATTTTGATAAACTTTTATACCACTATGAGTTGCGATAGAAATACCAGGCATATTTCCTGCATAGCCAATTCCGTGAATGTGCGCTATTTTTCCAGATGTAATTTCTTTATAGAAGTTTTGCGGAATCGTATTTGCGTTATCTTTATTTTGGGGCTGAGATTGAACTGTTTCTTTTTTTACTGGTGGTGTTTCTACGTTATTAGAGCATCCTGTAATGATAAATAATGAAGTAATGGCTAGTCCTACGTAATGTTTCACGTTTGTAGGCTCCTTTCTTATATATATGAGATATTAAGTATATGGAATAAATGTCAAGAAATTGTGGAGTGATTAGATGCCTAGTAATGAAAGTTTATCTTCTATATAAACATTATTAATTGACGAAAAATTATAACAATAATAGAATGAATTATATTGGATAATCAGTTTCAAAATTATACATAGAACGCTAGGGGGATTATTATGAAATCAACATTTTTTGCTCAAAATAGAGAACGATTAGCGAAAACATTACATGATGAATCGATTACGATTTTATTTGCTGGACAAGCACCTCATATGTCAGCAGATGCCCATTATAAATTTGTGCCGAATCGAAATTTTTACTATTTAACGGGAATCGATGAGCCCAATGTTATTTTCATGCTGAAAAAGTTTGGAAATAGTGTGGAAGAAACTCTTTTCATTGAAAAATCAGATCCAGTAATGGAAAAATGGGTCGGTAAAACAGTTTCTAAAGAAGATGCAGAACGAATTTCAGACATACCAAAAGTTGTATATATAGAAAGCTTTGAGAAGACAATGGCACATACACTTTTCGCAGAAAATGCGCAACATGTGTATTTAGATTTAGAGCGTCGTGAGTGGAAGGGTACTGAGACGAAAACGTTAGCGTTTGCTAAACATGTAAGAGAACAGTACCCACACATAACAATTGGTAATGTATACCCGGAAATTTGTGAATTACGAGTGTTTAAAACAGAGGAAGAAATTGAAATCATTAAAGAAGCAATTGCTGTAACGAAAGACGGTATTTACAATGTGTTAAAGCATGCAAAAGCAGACATGATGGAATATGAATTAGAAGCTCAGTTTGATTTCACACTGAAGTCATCTGGGATTAAGCATCATGCGTTCAATACAATTTTGGCAAGTGGGAAAAATGCAACAGTTCTTCATTATGAAGATAATGATGCACAAATTCAAAATGGTGATTTAGTACTGCTAGATTTAGGCGCTCAAAAAGACTATTATAACGCTGATATTAGTTATACTTTCCCGGCAAATGGAACATTCTCTAGTCGCCAAAAACAAATCTATAATATTGTATTAAAAGCATTGAAAGAAACAACAGAGATTATTAAGCCAGGCTTAAATTTTGCTGCATTAAATGAGCATACAAAAAAGGTACTAGCAGAAGAGTGTAAAGCTATTGGTTTAATTCAAGAAGATGAGGAACTATCTAAATATTATTATCATGGTGTCAGTCACTTTCTTGGTTTAGATACTCACGATGTTGGAACATACAAAGAAAGAGTATTAGAAGAAGGTATGGTTATTACGATTGAACCAGGTCTATATATTGAAGAAGAATCAATTGGTATTCGTATTGAAGATGATATCCTTGTAACAAAAGATGGCTATGAAAATTTGTCAAAAGATATCATTAGAACAGTTGAAGAGATTGAAGGGTTTATGAGTAACAATAATGTAAATGTAAAAGAAGATGAAGTTGTTACAAAATAATAGTTAGAAGAGGCGCTCAATTTTGGGTGCCTTTTTATTTTGCTCATTTTATATCTCCATATTTTCTTGAAAATTATCTTCTATAATAATCTTGAAAAAGAAAAAGGAGGGATTTTCTATGAAGGGATTTGTATTAACAGCAGTTACAGTCTCCGTAATATCTTTAATTGCTGCATGTTCTGCGACCACAAATAAAACAAATGATCATAAAAATATGAATGATAAAAAAACAACACAGACTGAAACGGCTACAAAGCCATTGAAAGTTGTAAAAGGGCCAGAAGTTACTTTAGTAGCGAAAGAAGAAAAACAAAAGCTAAGTAGCGGTGTTATTGTTCCAGTCTGGACATTTAATGGTTCATCCCCGGGTCCGGAAATTAGGGTGAAAAAAGGTGAAAAGGTTAAAGTGACATTAAAAAATGAATTACCTGCACCAGTATCTATTCATTGGCATGGGTATCCTGTCCCAAATAACATGGATGGAATTCCAGGCGTGACACAAGATGCGGTTGAATCAGGAAAAAGTTTCACCTATGAATTTGAAGCGAACGTACCAGGAACGTATTGGTATCATTCACATCAAGATTCTGTAAATCAACTAGATAGAGGCTTATATGGTGCTCTTATTGTAGAGGATACAAATGAAAAGTATGATAAAGATTACACGTTAATGTTAGATGAATGGATAACAGATAAAGAAGAAATTAATAAGCAGTTAAAAGAAATGACAAAAGCGCAAAAAGGTAATAAATCTAAGGATAATGAAAATGCAAAAAAGAATGATGATATGAAAGGCATGGATCATTCAGGTATGAACATGGGTAGTGATAAAAAAGACTCTGGTAATATGGCAGGAATGGACCATGGAAATATGAAGATGGAAGGTCATGATATGGGTATGTATAACTTATTCACAATCAATGGTAAAAGCGGTGATTTAGTAGAGCCGTTAAAAGTGAAAAAGGGTGATAAAGTTCGTCTTCGACTCGTTGATGCAGGTTATCTATCACATGATATACACGTTCACGGTCATGATATAAAAGTAGTTGCGACAGATGGTCAACCAATAAACGATCCAAAAGCTATAAAGGATAAGGTAATTTCAATCGCACCGGGTGAACGTTATGATGTTGAATTTACTGCTAACAATCCTGGGAAATGGTATGTTGAAGACCATTCAGCAAATAAAAGTGCAAAAGGAATGAAAACCATTATTGAATATGAAGGTAGTAAAGAGATGAAAGACAGAGCAAATGAAAAAGAAAAACTACCGAAATTAGATATGACGAAATATGGTGAGAAAAAATTAGGTAATTTCACACTAGAGCAGCAGTATACTGCCACATATAATATGGACTTGAATACGAAAATGAATGGAAATGAAATGGTTTATACAATTAACGGAAAAGTATTTCCAGATATTGATCCAATTCTAGTGAAAAAGGGTGACTTAGTAAAAGTGAAATTAGTAAATCGCTCTAAAAGAGACGATCACCCGATGCATTTGCACGGTCATTTCTTCCAAGTATTAAGTAAAGATGGAAAACCGATTGAAGGTTCTCCAATTGTTAAAGACACATTAAATCTGAAACTAGGAGAAGAATATGAAGTAGCCTTTGTAGCAGACAATCCGGGTGAGTGGATGTTCCACTGTCACGATCTACACCATGCTTCAGCAGGGATGGTAACGGAAGTAAAATATACAGATTACACATCTGATTATGTTCCAAACCCTAATATTCCTAATAAGCCGGAATAATGTGAAATTCATGTAGTTTATCATAATGTAAAGCAGTTATCTTAGTAGATTGCTGCTTTTATATGTCATGTTGTGAATTGGGAATATTATTTTTATAAAAGTTTAGACAATAAGAGAGCTATCCTGTAGGAAGAGTTTACAAGGTGAAAATGTTTTTTGGTTATTTAGAGATTAAAAAACATAATTATTTATGATTAGATTAGAAATGGATAAATGTAATGTATTGTAGTTACAAAAGGCTAAATACTTATATTTGACCTTTCTTTTATTTTATACTACAATTCGTAGTGTGAAAGGAGAGCAGGTATATTTAAGCAAAAGTATAAGTTAAATGAAGAAGGCCTAAATTATGATTTTTTTATTTTTGTAGTATTAATTATAGGTGATTATTAGTAGCTATTTTTTTTGGAAATTAAAACTACATTGTGTAGTGTTAGATTGAAGCAATGAGAGAATTTTCAAAGTGTAATGGATTTAAGTTTCTTTTATTACTAGGTATAGATGGTGGATAATAAAAGGATACTTTTCCTGAATAGTTAGAATGAAAAGAAATGGAAGTTAACATAAAAACATAATGATACTTGAATATGTTTGTAGGAAGGTGTTTTATACTTATGAAAAAAATTTTAGCTAGTGTAGCAGTAGCCTCTGTTACAGGAAGTGTATTTATTAGTACTGCTCAAGCGAAAAATACTGTTATACAAAAAGACACGAAGCATGAGCAAACTATTGATGTAGTAAAATATGAAAATCAAGTAACAGTAAATACGAATGTTCTACGTGTCCGCACACAGCCAAATACGTCTAGTGCAATTATGGGACGCGTGTATGAAGGGGAAGTTTTACAAGTTATTGGAGAAGAAAACAGTTGGTTGAAAGTCAATCATAACGGAAAAATTGGCTACGTGAGTAGTGAATTTATTTCGAAAAATGGCGTACTAGCAAAGACGAATATAGGTAAGAGTCGTAGTAAAATTGTAACTGCTAATGTATTACGTGTTCGCACACAGCCAAATACATCTAGTGCAATAATGGGGCGCGTGTATGAAGGGAAAGTTTTACAAGTTATTGGAGAAGATAACGGCTGGTTGAAAATTAACCATAATGGAAAAGTGGGTTATGTAAGCAGTCAATTTGTGAAAGACAGTGGCTCAAATGGAAGCGACAATAACAATGGGAAATTTCAAGTAGCGAGTGGGGATTACAAAGTTAACGTATCCTCCCTCCGCGTTCGTACAGGTCCAAGTACTTCCCATACGATTTTAGGCTCTATGTATAAAGGACAAGTAGTTCGAGTGACTGGTGAAGTACAAAATTGGTTGAATATTAACTATAAAGGACAAGACGCCTATATTAGTATCGAAAATAATAGGTATGTCTGAATCACTAGTTTCAAAAAAGCCTTCACGCAATGATGATTGCATGAAGGCTTTTGATGTTTTCTTATTTTTTTGTCTCGTTGACCCATGTAATAATGTCCTGGATGACGTACTCGGGAACATTAGCAGGGATTTCGTATTCACTAGGACGACTTAATTCCCCGTCACCCTCCGTGAAGAAATGATTCAATTTCGGGTATTTTTTGAAATGAACATTCCTGCGGTTTGAAAGTCCTTCTTGCCATTTTGTATATTCATCTTTTACTGTTACTTGATAATCGCGTGCTCCTTGCAGAATGAGTAAAGGCTCTTTTCGTGATTTTGCCTCTTCAACTGGACGCCACCTAGAAACATCATACATAAAATAAGGTGACCCAAAATTGTAGCCAGCTGGAGGATGGTCAGGATTGAAAGTAGGATCCTGAATAAAAGCAACCTGTCTTTTTAGTTCATCGATTTCTTCCTTTGGTTTCCCAAGGTATTGATACTGATCAATGGCAATGTCAGTCAAAGGGCGTGCAGGTGGTGCGAGTAAGATACTTCCTCGGACAAGTGAGGAAGGCGCTTTGCTCAGTATACGTGGCATTGTACCGGCTCCTAGACTATGTCCAAGAATGAAAATATTACTTGGATCAATTCCTTCTTGCTGCGCTGCTGATTTTGCTGCATATATGGCATCATCTGTAGTATCACGGTCTAACGTAACAGGTTCTGCACTCATCTTTAATGCGTGTTCTAAGGTGCGTTTTTCATAGCGCAACACTGCAATTCCGTTGGATGAAAGGCCCACCGCAAGATCGCGTAAGATTTTTGTTCCCATATATGTGCTATCGCGATCATGGATGCCAGCACCGTGAACAAGAACAACTACGGGTAGCTTTTCACCAGGATGATGTTTCGGAACCGTTAATGTCGCTGGTAACGGATAGGTAGAATTTCCAATGACGATTTCACGTTCTTGATAGGAGTCAGGTTGATCATAGCTAGGATGCGGGATGGTATAAGGTTCCTCGGGTGGTCTTTCTCCAATTTCATCTACTTTCCCGCCAGGTGTAAATTTAAGGAGTAGCGGTATGGTAGTTCCTTCGGTAGCTGCTGGCATTTCCACCGTCTGATGGACCAAGTTTCGTTCTTTTATCACGGGGGTTCCCATGCTTTTTAACCCGCTCCAGCCACTTTGTGTCCACCAGTTTTGTAATGTGGTTGCTGTAAATTTGGATTGAAAAGCAGCAGATGTCAACTGGAGTGCCTCTGCATACTTACCTTGCTGGAGATATTCAAAAAATAATGATGTACGCTCCGTTAAAGAGACTAGTTTCTTTTCAGCAGATTGTTCCTCGCGTGTATCTGCGTGAATAGTTGTTGTAAGCGGGAAAGATGAGACGCCTAAAGAAAAGAGCAGGGTAAAGGTAAGTGCAGATCTTTGTATTTTCTTTTTTTTATTCATGTTTTAACCTCCAATATGTGATGGTAAAAAACAGGTATGGTAATTAGGATCCTGGTGCAAAAACTTCAAAATATTTGCAAGTAATCTCCAAAACTTGGACACACTGATATTATTACTCTAAAAAAACCGTAGATTTCTACTTTTTCCACATGCATATAAACTTCAGAAATAATCTTTCTTCCTTCACTTTATATTTTGATTATAGGAAACAAAGCTCTCGTTTTTCTTACTTGATACTTACAAATTCCTTAAGTAGGGGATATTTTACAATCTTAGGTTGATGTTGATGTGGCGGTACCTTATATGATGGAGATTCACATTTTCGAATTTCCCAAAAAAATGCGCCATTCTATGCAAATGACGTCATACGCGAACACACAGCATATCATTTTAAGAAAAGGTATTTATAAAACGAAAAATCAACTCATCCGGCTGACACGCTATTTTCTCTTCGATAATTCTCCCACCACAGAACGATAGAATTATCGAAGAGAATTATGAGCCTTACTTGACGAAACAAATGATAGGAAATTCATGATGATATATACATATTCATTATTGAAATTAGTAATAATAAAATGTATTATTGAAAAGCACTATTTATAATTCAAGTAATCAAGGCTATGTATCCATAATAATTTGAACATTCAGAAATTATAATATTATCTAAAAATGGGGTGAGGTTAATAGAAACAGTACATATTAAATGGTATGGATTGTATAGTTTAAATGATTTTTATAATAGAGAAGAAGCTTTTAAGAAGGGAATATTTGCAATCTCTAGAGTATATGCTAAGAATGAAACATTAATCTATATAGGAAAAACCAAAAGAAGCTTTATACAAAAGATAAGGGAACTTAATAAGGATTGGATTTTTGATGAAAGCGAATTAAAGATTACATTAGGAATAATAGAGTTTCCTAGTGGTGAAAGTTACTCTGAGAGAAAGGTAAAAGAGATAAAATCCCTTTTGATTTTACGACATACCCCAGTAGAAAACAACACATCTTTATTGTACCATAGAGGGCAGTTTAATTTGAAAATTATAAATAAGGGAAGAAGAGGCTTAATTGTTAAAAAGATTTCTACAGGAGATCTAATGTGGACGTAATTGGAATCACCTTTGAATAAAATTGAAGGTTTCTTACGAACAGATGCTTATCAATTTTTAATGTATTAAAATATTTTTGAATAACATATGTCAGATGCTTGAAAAAACACAAATTTTATTATGATATGAAATCTTGTATGGGAATTGTAATTCATTTCCATCGTTTAATAAAAATATTAAGAATTATAAGGAATGCATAAAGATTAGAAGAGAAAATAAACTCGGAGGTTTAAAAAATGGGACAAGTAAGCAGGTTTCAAGAAAAACAACAAAATCGTCGTAAAAAGGTGATTTTTAATATTGCATTTACTTTGGTATTAGTGACAGTTGGTGTAGTGACATACCAGTTGTTTTCCCCTTCTGATACATCAAAGAAAGCAATTGCTCAAGAAAAGAAAGCAACAAAGATAGAAGAGAAGAAACGTAAAGAGAAAGAAGCAGCGCAGTTAGAAGAGAAGAAACGTGAAGAGAAAGAAGCAGCGCAGTTAGAAGAGAAGGAACGTGAGGAGAGAGAAGCGGCACTGTTAGAAGAGAAGAAACGTGAAGAGAGAGAAGCAGCACTGTTAGAAGAGAAGAAAAATGAAGAGAAAGAAGCAGCACTGTTAGAAGAGAAACAAAAAGCAGAAAAATCGGTATCTCAAGAAAAGGGTTCTCAAACTAATCCTTCTTGGAAGCCAATTGGTACAAAGCAAGGAACAAAACCTGAAATGAAATTTAAAGAAGGAACAGTAGATTGGAGTGAGATGAAAGAAGCAATTTCTTATGCTGTTGATGTTCCAGAGAGCCAATTGATTTTCGATTTTATTGGGAATAATGGTAATAATAAAGCTTACGGTAATATACGAGATAAACAAAGTAATAAAAAATATAAGGTTGATATTGATTGGGTAGAGAATCAGGGTTGGAAGCCAGTATCTGTCCAAGTGGTAAAATAGATAATAGAATTTTAATTAGGTGTTTAAAAGTTTACTTTTGTAAAAATTCAAAAAAGAGTCCTTATCAATCAGGACTCTTTTTGGTATGTTGACAGCATTAATTACGTTGTACGAGAAAAAAAGAAAGGAATGAAATATTCTCCTCGTAGTAAACGACTTAGTGGTACCAATGTTTATATGACCAACACTCCTGCTTGAAAACATTAGAGATGTACAGAAACAAAAGCAGCAAGGTTTTTTCGGTTTGTTTAAAGACTAATTAATTGATTAAATGACTCTTCCAAAAAAAACTTAAATCTATTAAATAGTCTAAGCACTCTTTCGTTTTTTTTATATTATATATTGAAAAAAATAATAGAAAGGGTGATCAAATGCCGCCAAAACCAAAACCAAATGATAAAGAAGTTCAAGTGAATAACCCTGCTGTTGATATCGCTAGTTTTCCAAATATAACTCAAAGCGAGACAAGCCTTGCGCGTTTTAAAGATTTTATTTTGTATGGATTTAATGATACCAATAATGCCACAGGGGTAGCTGGGGCATCAAGTTATTCAGGGTTTTCCTTTTCAAAAGATTTAGGTAAAAATTGGACCGATGGTGGGTCAATACCAGCCAATCCTGGAGGTCAAAATTTTGGTGATCCATCTTTAGCAGTTGATAGAAATGGAGTATTTTATTATTCACAAATTGGGGATGAATTGATTGGAGGCAGGCAAGAAGGTGTAATCACTGTTTCAACCGGAACGATCAGTCCAAACAAAACAATAACTATGAACCTTCCTCAAGTTGTTGGGCGAGGGCAGACTCCAGCTGCTAGTGATTCAGGAAATCAAGATAAAGCGTGGATTACAGTAGGTCCTGATGCTGATAATCCAGGAAATGAGGCTTTATATGTTGTATGGACTGACTTTGGCCCTCCTAATGTAGGTACAAAAATTCGTTTTTCAAAATTTGGAACAGGTGTAACATTAACTCCTATTATTCCAAGTCAAACGATTGTCGCTGGGGCTAATGCAGTGTTTGGAGCCTTTCCGGTAGTGGATAAAGCGGGGAATATATATGTTTTTTATGAAAGTCGTTTGCCAGGCACATTTGCTCAGCTAAATACTGCGAACCGTTCCATTCGTATGGCTAAGTCAATCGATGGAGGAAATACCTTCCCAATAAATGTACAAGTCTCTGCTGGCCTATTTGCAGCAGCGGCTACGGATGTTGTACCATGCGGACCAGCCAATGAACTCCGTCCTGTTATATTAACAGAGCAGCAACGGGTGATCAGGATGTTTGAGATCCCTCAAGCAGGTATAGGACCAGATGGTACGATTTATGTAGTATGGAATCAACGTAGAAATATTGGAGGTACAATCTTTATCGATGTCTTTTTAGCCTATAGTCAAAACGGAGGAAATAACTGGACTCAAGTGAATATCTCCAATAATTTGCCCCTTTCATTCTTTCCATCAGTAGCTGTCAATAAAGAGGGAGCTCATGTTCAATATAACCGCTTTAATGATCCTAATAATGTTGGCGGCATAGGTAATGGAACGTTTGGTGTGTTTATGAAAACTTTCTCTTTTCATAAGGGTGTTGGTAAAGTAGGTAAAGAAAGTATGGTTAGCACTGCATTTTCTCAAGTGCCTAATAATCATATACCAAGCGGCGGGGTTTTCGTGAATTTTGATCCAAGAGTATTTTCTTGTTATATGGGTGAATACAATCAAGTTATTACAGGTCCAGGCCATTCATTGCTCCATGCTTGGGGTGACAATCGAAATATTTTGAACGGACAGAATAATCCTGATGTATTCTTTAGAAAAACCGAGTCAAAGCCATAACCTAGTAAATTTCTCTAATTGGGGTCACCATACATGCCCATCAACTTAAGAAATTGGTAGTTCCCCAAAACGAAGAAAATTTTCGTTTTGGGGATACTTCAAAATATTAGCTTGATGGGCATGGGATAGTAACAACAAAACGCAAATTTTCAAAACGGTTTACCAATAATCGCTATACACCAGCTTGATACAATAATATTTGGTGTGAGTTCAATACATATTATTAAAATTAAGATGGTTTAAGTCGAAGGAAGGTACCTTAGGGTGTCTTTATATATATATGTTATACCGTCAGCATTTCGGAACAAAACAGGAGGTTCCCTTGCGAGGTTAGGATTCTTCCTTGTACTCGCTACTGATGAAATTACAAATTAACGAATTATATAATTTATTAGACACATTTAAAGAAAAAGAACTATCTATTGGATATAGTGGATTAATAATTTATAGTAATAGTGCATTAGAAAAGGAACAATTGGGGTATAGCATAGATAATAAAGGAGATTGGAGACAGTCTTGGTTTGTCATAGGGCACGAGGAGGAATATGGAAACCCTATCTTTGTAGATATGAGTAGAAGATATTTACCAATATATACTGCGGAACATGGCGAAGGTGAATGGAATCCAAGGATAATAGCATCTTCATTAAAAGGATTTATTAAGACATTAAACTACCTATATGATTTATCAAAAGACAGGGAAAATCCGATTGAAAATAAAGATAATGCTTTGTCTGTATGCGATAAAGCAAAACTCCTTACTAAAATCATAATTCAAACAAAGCGACTAAACATCCGTTTTTGGCTAGGATATTTTCTAGAATGAATATTAGAGGGTTAAATTCCGATAACGATAATTATGTAAATGAGCTGTCCATATGGGCAGCTTATTTTATTTTTCCGCATAGCTTACGTTATTTTGAAAAATACTTGCGGTACCCTTACTAGTATTCTTGCATTTAAATTATTTTTAATATATTATATCTATATGTTAATATAAATATAATATACAAAAAGGATTCAAATCTATTAATAAGATGTAAGTCCTTTTCAAAGATAAAAAGGTTTTACCAAAGCGTAATATAACTTATGCCTGTCTTTTTAATATGTATCTAGTAAAAAGACATTTTTTATCAATACAATTGTGTTTTCAATAGAAATGGAAACTTTTAAATAGAAGTTTATTTACCTTTCAATGATAGGAGTTAATGTTTCCTAGAACATAGAGAAAAAAGGCGCCATACAGAGTAATCTGACAAACCTGAGAGGTATTGTATGTAGTTTGCTCATCTCATACAAAACAAAAGAGCCTTACCTCTCTAGGCAAGACTCTACTAGTTTAGTTGTATAATATTTACATAGTAACTAAGAAACAGAAAACATATAGGACTAAGTAGCAGAACCCTAACATTCCTCCTACAGCTAATACCTGTTTAACCCAACCCTTAAATTTTAGATTACTGTCAATCTCTTGCACTCTTTCCATATTTCCTCCTATTAAGGAGAACCCTTAAAGACTCTCACCTCGTTATGGTACCATTAAAGAATGACTAATAGAGGTCTAATTTTGTCTAAACGTATAAATATGCAATATTGCATACAGAAATGTATTGTTATAATTGTAAGCGCTTACTATAATAAGAGTATAAAGATTAACCACATCTTAATACGAAAAAAGAGGAGAGAATAATATGGAAATCGCAATGGCAGTTTTAAAATTTATAGGTGGAGCAATCCCATTAGTTCAAGAACTTCTAAAAGCATTTATGTAAATTCACTATTTAGCAATTATTTATAAAAATTATCATACAAATGATCTGTATATCAAAAATGAATTGATTTACAGATTATTTGTGTGAGTAAGGTCCCTTTAACATTATTAAGGGACTTTTTTTAATTTCTAAATACTTAAGGTTACGTCACATCAACATCAAATTAAAAGTACTTTTAAAACATTAAAAAGTGCTCTTTATTTATTATAAATATGAAAGTTAATTTTTGAATATTCGTTCATTTTCGTTTCAACACATAAATGTTCGTAATTACATACATTCTATTATCGCTAACAATATGATTCTCAAAAAATCCTAAATATTAAAAGCTGTTTGAAAGACATAGATCATCAAGTCAATATTGCAAAAAGCAAACGTCCCGAATGTAAAGAACCTCTTATTATAACAGGTACTCAGTATACAGAAGTGACAACAAAATGGTTAATAAATCTGAATTCCGTATAATTAACATAACATTTGACCTGAATTTCCCCATAATGCGCCGTTAAAAAATTTCACGTACCATATGTTTAATATGTTTATATAGATAAATAAATGCCGAATCTTGCTTTAATCGCTAATATTGACTAAGATAACTCTTATAACAAAGAGGCTATGTATTCTGTGTTTCATAAGCGGAAAGACAAAGAGTTGCATCGTCATCTTTTGGCTAGTTGGTCTAATTTATCCCACATTAACTGCTCGTAAAATCCCGATTGAATCAACTAACAATCAGTGAGGAGAGTAATATCTACTAATGAAAGTGTCACTTTATAATATTGAGTATTTATTTTAGTTTTGCAACGCCCTCATTGTTAATGTTTGATAGATAAATAGCTCGAGAGAAGGGGAATATTAGATTTATGAAACAGAATATAAAAGTTTTAGCTATGGCAGTCGGTCTCACAGTGATGGGATCAACAGTAGCTACTTATACAAGTGCTGATACAGGTTGGAAACAAACTGGATCAGTATGGAATTACTATAATGTAAACGGTGTGAAGCAAACAGGTTGGCAGCAGGTAAACGGAGCATGGTATTACTTTAACGGAAGCGGAGCGATGCAAACAGGTTGGCAACAGGTAAACGGAGCATGGTATTACTTCAACGGAAGCGGAGCGATGCAAACAGGTTGGCAGCAGGTAAACGGAGTATGGTATTACTTCAACGGAAGTGGAGCGATGCAAACAGGTTGGCAGCAGGTAAACGGAGTATGGTATTACTTCAACGGAAGCGGGGCGATGCAAACAGGTTGGCAGCAGGTAAACGGAGTATGGTATTACTTCAACGGAAGCGGAGCGATGCAAACAAATTGGCAGCAGGTAAACGGAGTATGGTATTACTTCAATGGAAGCGGAGCGATGCAAACAAATTGGCAGCAGGTAAATGGAGCATGGTACTACTTCAATGGAAGTGGGGCGATGCAAACAGGCTGGATCCAAGATAATGGTAAACAGTACTACCTTGAAAGTAATGGTGTTTGGAATCCAAATACTACATCTGCAAATAATAATTCACGACCTGACGGGAAACTATTAGACGCATTTCAAAATGAAATAAAAACTCATATTAATAATCAAAAAGAAAATATAACGATGACATATAAATCCCAAAACTCTAATATTAATGAGGTTCTAAATACACTTGTTAAAGAATATGACAAGGCAGTCGAATCTAACGAATATTTGAATCATAATATTTCGCATACGCAATATTCCGTTCGTGGTATTCCAGGAAATTACACGTTTACAGTAAAGATTACATATCGTGAATCCAAAGGACAAACGGACTATGTAAAGGCGCAAGCGAAATCAATTATTAATTCCATTATCAAAGCTGGTATGGATGAACACGAAAAAGTAAAAGTAATCCATGATTATGTCGTAAAGCATGTTTCTTATGATACTTCTTTCCAAGCTTATACAGCATATGAAGCTTTAGCAAACCGCTCTGCTGTTTGTCAAGGGTATGCATTATTAACGTATCAATTGTTAAAAGAGGCTGGAATAGAAACTCATATTGTAACCGGAACTGGAAATGGACAACCACATGCTTGGAATCAAGTGAAAATTGAAGGGAAATGGTACCATCTTGATACAACTTTTGATGATCCAATTCCAGATGTGCAAGGACGAGTAACTTATTCATATTATAATCTGTCTGATGAACAAATCGCTAGAAATCATCAGTGGGATCGTAATAAATTTGCGCCGGCAACAACAAACTATGCTAATGAATTAGCAAAAAAAATCCAGTCGGGTAGCTCAAAAACATGGGAATATCAGGAAATATCAAAAATCATTAAACATTAAAATTAATGTTTTGATGTAACTGCTTTAAAACACTTACTTAGGCATACAGAGATTATGAACCTACAGAGGTAAGTAATATCCGTATGAAAAAGTACATGTATTCACGTTGAGGGTGTTGCAAAACCAAAATGAATATTCTTATAATCAATAAAACTAGTTAAACATAAAATATATAGTGATTTAGTTTTTGTGATAGCAGTGGCTGTTGAAGCTGCAATTTAATTTGTCAAAATGGAATTAGGTTAAAAAAATGAAATAACCTTAGTAGAACAGTTCAATTGATTTGAACTGTTCTACTTGTGTTTGTAAGGTAAACGTCAAGTAACTCCAAAATATACAATAAAACTGGATTTTGGAGTTGTTTTTTGTGTGCTTCACTTGTTTCCATAATGGTTACTTCAGCTGGTTTGATGTACATCCGAGGGTTTATTAATAAAGGGGGCTAGATCATAGGGGATGGGCATTGGAAGGTCCAGAGCTATTATGGCCAATTTAGGGATTAGCTCTGTTTGGCGCTACAATTGCTTATTATTATCGGAGGTGTGGTATGTGCAAATATTGCAAACGGATATAAAGTGAACATTTATTAAGTGTGGAAGTGTATTGCCAATGAATAGCAGGATAAATAATTTGTTACAGGAAAACAAAGCTCTTTTATAATTTAATTTTGACGGAATCGATACTTTTTTCCTTTTATCAGCTTGTGAAGTAGTATGGAAATTAGATTTATAATATAAAAGTCAGGCTAAAGTAATTGCAATAAGCAATTTGAATAGTAATCTTAAGTAAATAAAAAAGAGAGAAGAGCTCACAAATGTTCTTCTCTCTTTTTAAATCTAATTAGGGTTTCCATAACTGTAGATATCGATGGTGTAAATTAGTGAATATTGTCAAAGTAGTACTTCAAGTTAAGAGTATAAAAAGAAGTTTCTTTTTTCTGAAAATGTATATTAATACAAAATTAATTATTAATATCAATAAATGATTTTATGTTTCATTAATGGATTCATTGTCATCTACATTTATTATTTATTGCAACAGCTTTCATTTCCAAAATTAGATGTTTTAACAAAGGACAATATAAGTATCATTATAATGACTTTCCAATATAATCAATGTGTTAATGAAAGGAACTCTGTGTTATTTTTGCTTTTCTAGTAACTAATACAGCTTCAAACAAAGGACACAATTGCTACATGCTAAGTGTAATCTATTACTCATTCAAGATTCTGTTTATTCAATCTTTCTAAAAATAAAAAAATATTGAGCTCATAAATATACAAGCTATAATGAGGGCGTCGAGAGAGAATTTATTACCTTTAGAGAAAGTATCAAACCTAGTTTTTTGCAAAAATTCTAATGACATTGCAAGTAATCTTTTAAAATTGGACATACTGACATGATTACTCTAAGAAAGGTATGTGATTAAAAGGAAGTGTATTTGACACGAGAATGAAAACGCATTCAATGAGGTCTTGTTTTGAATCAGTCATTTTAATAACTTAGATTTAACTGCAATTAAAAATAACAAATTATGGGGGTGTTTATATGAATATGAATGTAGCATCTATTAAAGAAAAAAAGATTGTTAAATACAAAAGTTGTTTTGATGTGATTGGGCCAATAATGATAGGTCCTTCAAGTTCACATACTGCAGGTGCCTTGGCTATTGGAACAGTTGCCAATAAATTATTTCAAGGTCTTCCAAAAAAAGTTGTGGTAAAGTATTATGAATCATTTGCTGAAACCCATAAAGGTCACGGAACTGATTTTGCAATTATTGCTGGGATATTGGGATTTGCTGCCGATGACAGCAAAGTGCCAGATGCTATTAAAATAGCAGAATCTAAAGGAATTGACATTACCTTTATTGAAAAAGCGGGTGATAGTCCTGCTGGTCATCCAAATACGGCAGATGTACATTTAGAGGATGAAAGTCGAAGTATTAGAACGATGGGTATTTCGGTCGGTGGTGGATTGATTGAAGTCAAACATGTTGAAATTGACGGATTTAGCTTAGATCTGCAGGGGCCATTGCCAGTTATTATTGCGATTTCTGAAAGAGCTGACTTTGAATTTGTCTTACGAAGGATCTTTAAACAATATGATGTGGAAATTAACAACTTTCATAGTTTAGAAGATAACAAGAAATATTTATATGCATTCGCTTTGGATTCTCTATTGCCTGGTAATGCGCAGAAGGAATTGGGAAATTTAAGTAATATAGCTAACCTTATTATTCTTTAGTTCCATTAAGGAGTGAAAAAAATGTATATGACCATAAAAGAAATTGTGGATACAGCTAATAAAAGCCAAAAGCCAATTTATGAATTAGCAATGGAACAGGAAATCAAACAAACTAAAACTTCTTATGAAGAAGTTTGGAGTAAAATGGAACGAAATTTAGCGACTATGGAAAATGCCATAAATAAAAGTATCGAGGGCGACGGGGTATTTTCTCCAACCGGTTTAACCGGAGGTGATGCTGTTAAGATTAAAAATTATCGAGAAAACAGGAAAACACTTTCTGGCGATTTGATGGTGTTAGGGATTCAAAGTGCTATCGGTGTTAATGAAGTAAATGCTGCATTAGGGGCTATTTGTGCAACTCCAACAGCAGGTGCGAGTGGGACAATCCCGGGAGTCTTATTTAGTATTAAAGATACGTTGCAGTTAAGTCATGAAGATATGATTCATTTTCTATTCACTTCAGCGTTATTTGGAACGATAGTCGCAAACAACGCTTGTATTTCAGGAGCGTACGGAGGATGTCAAGCTGAAGTGGGCAGTGCCTCAGCAATGGCGGCTGCAGCAGCGGTAGAAGCTGCCGGAGGAACACCACAACAATCTTCTGAAGCTTTCTCAACCGCATTACAAAATTTACTCGGTTTAGTGTGTGATCCGGTCGCTGGTTTGGTAGAAATTCCTTGTGTAAAGAGAAACGCCATTGGAACGGCAAATGCTTTAGCAGCAGCGGATATCGCATTAGCCGGCGTAAACAATATCATCAATGCTGACGAAGTTATTGAAGCGATGTATAGAGTTGGAAGACAGATGCCTCGCGAGTTAAGAGAGACAGGTTTAGGCGGAATTGCCGCTACACCTACAGGGATTTCCATTAAAAATAAAATCTTTGGAGAGAAACAATCAAATCAATAAATAGTTATCGGATATATTGTGAAAAGTGTAACAAATTTATTCTCTATTGTTTGCCTAAGGATATCTGTATATTGGGGGAATTACCACTAAAATATACTACTATATAATTGAAACATTTTGTAAGTGGTAACAAACCCATCAGGTTGATGACTAGTGGAATTTTTGATTTTGATTAACTGAGAAGAAGGATAAACGATGTGGCGCACTTTTTAAGTAATTCATTTTTCAAGAACGATCTATATTCCTAAGTCTAAAAAGAGACGTAAGAATAGGACACAAGGAGGAAGTATTATATGAATGGGAATACTGCAAAAAACATAGAATTTCAAGCTGATAATACTGTAGCAGTAAAAAATGATAAATATCCAGATCCTAAAAAGTGGAATAAGCAGGATACTACCTGGGCATTGAGCCTTTTTGGAACAGCAATTGGAGCAGGAGTACTCTTTTTACCTATTAATGCAGGTTCAGGTGGTTTATTATCATTACTACTAATTACCATACTGGCATATCCCGTAATGTATTACTCACACAGGGCGCTTGCTAAAATGATTTATGCTTCTAATTCTGCTGATGAGGGGATTACAGGGACAATAAGAGAGTATTTCGGAAATAAGGCAAGTATTATTTTTAACATAGTATATTTTGTTTCAATTTATACGATCGTGCTGATGTATTCGGTTGCACTTACAAATACTGCAAGTAGTTTTATCGTGCATCAATTGCATATGCCAGAGCCTCCAAGAGCCATTTTATCGCTTGTATTAGTACTTGGTCTTATCGCTATACTAAATTTTGGTCAAGATATCACTGTGAAAATAATGAGCATGCTCGTATATC
This sequence comes from Bacillus sp. FSL M7-1020, assembly GCF_038050415.1. Classification (NCBI taxonomy): domain Bacteria; kingdom Bacillati; phylum Bacillota; class Bacilli; order Caryophanales; family Bacillaceae; genus Bacillus; species Bacillus sp. FSL M7-1020. Next base: position 1,604,885 of record NZ_JBBOTW010000001.1, read on the forward strand.
CTTTCATAGCTTCTTTACTTTTTATCGCAATATCTTTGATTCCACAGTGGAATACGTCAATGCTTAGTTTTTCAAATGTTTCTACTGCTTCAACAGGAACAGGATATTTTGGAACGATATTGATGATTCTACCAATCATTGTATTCTCGTTTAATCATTCTCCAATGATTTCATCATTTGTTATGAAACAAAGAGCTACCTATGGAATAGAAGCTACTGATGCCAAGTGTGCTCAAATACAAAAGGTTTGTTATATTATGACATTCTCTGTTGTTATGTTCTTTGTTTGGAGCAGTACCTTAAGTTTGACTCCAAATGATCTCATGATGGCAAAAGAACAGAACTTATCAATCCTATCATATCTTGCTAATGAGCTTAATTCGCCTGTAATTACTATTGCAGCTCCTATCATTGCTTTTACGGCCATAACAAAGTCTTTCCTTGGACACTATATAGGAGCATATGAAGTAATGCGTGACATGATTATCAAGTCCAGTCAAACACGCGGGAAAGATATAGGAGAAAAAACAGTTAAGACAATCATCCTTACTTTTGTCGTATTAACATGCTGGTATGTTGCTTATGCAAATCCAAGTATTCTTGGACTTATTGATGCTCTTAGCGGTCCGTTAGTAGCTGCTATCTTATGTCTATTACCGATGTATGCAATCTATAAAGTACCGGTACTAGCTAAATACAAAGGGAAAGCGAGCAATGTATTTGTCATTATTATAGGTATCCTTACTGTACTAGCAAGTATTAAATCATTATTCTAATCCACTATTTTGGGTTCTCATGTGAAAATCGTGAGATATGAAAAAAGAAAGATTGCTAGCGGAATTGAATTTTATATTGTGAAATCAAATAGATTATGGTTTTGGACAAATTTCTCACCTTGGAGAGTTTGTCCTTTTTTGATCATATGCTTAACTTCTATTCCAGCAATTACTTTTTTAGCTGCTTACACTGATTATAATTCAAGCATATTAGACTGCTGTCCCATACCTATCAAGCTAATATTTTAAAGTATCCCAAAACGAAAAATTCATATCACTACAACAGTGATTTATGAGAATGTACTGTTTTTTTGTTTTGGGGAACAATCAATTTCTTAAGTTGATATGCATGGGCGGTACCTCTTGTATGTCTTCCTTTATTTTTGGATTAATTATGACTTTTATTTTAAAGTTTGGCGCCCATTAAAGATTTTTTAATAGAAATGTAGAAATATCCTTTAAAGTGATATAAAACATATAATTATACATACATAGAGGAAACTCATTCAAAATGGAAGAATAGAGAAATAACTGTTGTTATATTTATGGAAATGTTAGAACTAAAGAAAAACACCTTTTATAAAAATATGAAGGAATATGAAGAAGTAAATTAGGGCTTTTCCTATAAAGCGTACGACCAACACTTTAACGAAACGCTAGCAAACCATCCGAATTTAAAATCTGTACGTATCAACCTTGATGATGTAGTAAAAACTGTAATTAGAAGAAATTATAGAGATTTTATTCATAAGAGAATAAAATTAGATATACAAGATATTGATGAGATTGTATATAGTGATGGAAAATGGGTTGAATTTATTATTAATCAAATAATAGGAAATTCTATAAAGTACTCAAATAACAAAGAACAAATGATACGTATATACTCAATTAAGAAAACTAACTCAGTAATACTAACTATAGAGGATAATGGAGTAGGGATAGTAACTAAAGATATAAATAGAGTTTTTGAGAAAGGATTTACTGGAGAGAATGGAAGAAGATTCAGCAAAAGTACAGGAATGGGCTTGTATCTATGCGAAAAACTGTGTTCAAAATTAGGATTGAAAATTGGCATTGAATCTGAAGTGAATAGAGGAACTAGCGTTACATTAATATTTCCCTTGTCAGGTATGGTAACTTTTGAGCCCTGGTTATAAAAGGGATGCTGCCATCTTTCCACGAATTTCGTATGAAACTTATAAACAAATGTAAAACGGTATGAAAAGAGTAGAAATTCACTTCATACCGTTTGTATTATTTAGCCATTTAACATATTGGTATATGTAATTGTGAATCGGATGGATGTTAATCTGGATTAGTCATTACTATTTTTGATATCCACTAATACTTAAAGTAAGATTTGGTTCGGTTGCTACACAGACCTCGTAAGCGAGAAATTGTACACGATATAAAACAGTAAAATAAACATCCGATCCCCTACCGTACAAGGAATCGGATGTTTTGTGTCTAAAATGTGTCCAAACGTACAATTTTCTTTTTTTGATATGGGACCCCAAAGAGGCAAAAAGAGATAGTTCATGAGGCAGATCAAGTTATCCAATTTGTAGGAATAAATCAAAAAAAGGAATCGCACTTTTTAGGAGAACTCTTCTCTGCAATACTGAATAAAAAGGTAATAGAAATCAATGATTGTAGCTATGGTAACAATCATTGAATCATTTAACACTTAAGATTATTAATTACAAATAGAAATTGGTATTGCTTTAGTTGGGATTTAGACAAAAAAGAATTTCGAAATTTCCGTTGTGACTATATTCAATATACAAAGTATGAAGATGAGGAAAGCATTCCTTTTACTGAAGAGACAATTAGTTCGTTATATAGAAAACAATTCAATACACAACGACCTTTTTCTTTTAAAGTTAGTGAGAAAGGGGTTGAACAATTCTATAAACGCATTTACGATAACATGTCTCTTCAAGAAGAATAACAAAACAAATACATTATTGTGACTTTTGGAGAAAAGGAGATGGATTTTCTGGTTCAGTATTTTTTGTCTTTCGATAAAGAAATTAAAATAATTCCTCCGGAAATGCTACGCTCCAAATATAAGGAATATTTAAAAGAAATATTGGTGGATTGTTATGAAATAAAAAATAGTTCATCTGCAAATTAGCAGGTTAAAATAACATTCCTGATTTAATTTCAATTAGGTTTTTGATGCAATTTTAAACTAGCCCACTGTTATAAAGTTAATATTTATGATGTTCCAAGAACGAAAAATTGTTGTCTTTTATAGCAATAGGATTTATTTTTATTACAAGTTAGGACAAAATCTCGTTCTGGAGTAGTTGTATTTTCTTAGCTTAATAGCGATGGGGTGGGACCCCTTTTAGCAAAAACGGAGTGGAAATGATGAGTATAAATAGTTTTGTGGGATTGATAAAGGACGAATTATTAAAAGAGGTAAGCATAAGAAGTGAGGATGAATTCGAGCCTGTAGTAGTTAAAGATATTCCTAGACTTTGGAAGTGTTTAGGGACAGGTAATTATGCTGCAGTATTTATGCACAAAGAACACAAAGGTTGGGTAGTGAAAGTTTATGCGCGAAAAGGAGAAGGAATTGAAAAAGAGTCAGAAGTATACCGAAGAATCGGAAATCATCCTTCTTATTCGAGGCTTATATATAAAGGAGAAAATTTCATAGTATTGAAACGTTTAAAAGAAATTACCTTATACGATGCTATTCATAAGGGGATTAAAATTCCTAAGCAGGTAATCCTCGATATCAATGAAGCTTTAGAGTATGCAAGAGAACAAGGATTAACTCCTTGTGATGTTCACGGGAAAAATGTGATGATGGAAAACGGAAGGGGATATGTAGTCGATGTATCTGATTTCTTAAAAACAAAAGAAGATAGTAAGTGGAGAGATCTAGAAAAGGCATATTTTACATTTTACTTGCCTTTCATTTATAAATTGCCTCTCCCTGTTAAAATACCGTATTTCATGTTAAACATTGTTAGACGTTCATATAGAAAATATAAGAAGCTTAAAAAGAAATTCAAATTGTAAAAGGACCACATACTTATCTTTAGGTTAGATAAGTGAACCACTAGTAAACAAAAGGGATGTACATTTTAGATTAGTAGTCAACGGTGCATAAAATTTTCGTTCTAGAGGTACTTTAAAATCTTAGGTCGATGGGCATGTAGCGATACTCCATGCCCATTAACTTAAGAAAACAAATCAACCCCAAAATGAAAAAAGAGCTTTTTATTACATATTAGGACAAAATCTAGTTCTGGGAGTAGTTATATTTTCTTAGCTTGATAGGTGTGTGGTGGAACCCAAGAAGGAGATATAGTTGTTGAAGCTCGGATGAATCGATTAGCTAAAAATTTAAAACACATGTTAGAACTCGCTCAAAACTTGGAAAAGCGAAATGTTCATATAGTTAGTCTGGATTATAATTTTGATACAAGAATAGCAACTGGAAAAATGCTCCTTCATATTATTGAAGGTGTTGCTGAATGGGAACGAGAGTTATTGAAAGAAAAGCAAAGAGTCGGATTAGACATTGTTAAAAAAGGGGGACAGCGGGGTTGTCCTCGTAAGTGTGGGAAGAAACATGAAGGGATGGAACATGCTATCCATTTATATATGGAAGGTTATTTCATCCCCTATATTTGGATATGCAAAATTACATAAAAAAATATGTTTAAATAAGACGTGCTTTTATATATAACTAGAGGTAGAGAAGGAAAATTATTGTTTAGGATCAATTTAAAACTTTTAATTTGATCGATGTGTGGTGGTATTCCTTTAAGACAAAAATTAAGCAGTTAGCCTTTGCTCATTGTTCTTTTATTAGAGCTATTTAACTGTGGTTATTAAGATGAATATCCGCATAAGAATCTTTATATTTAGAAAGGAATATAAAATGAAAAAAATCGTATCAACACTATGTATAGCTGGAGTGACTTTAACTATTTTAGGAGTATGTCCTCAAAGTAGCTATGCTCATCTCGATCAAATTGATTTAAATGAGAATGATCCTATTACTGCAAGATGGTCTGCAGAAGCTCCGTATCATTCTGATAAAAGTACACATTTATGGATTGCAAAACAAGCTATTGAAATTATGAAAACAGAATCTAATATTGAAGCAAATAAGCAGGCTGTGGACTTTTTAAATTATCCACAATATAAAGATTTATTTTCTAAAGGATTATATGATGCAGATTATAATGCAGAGTTTAACGATGGTGGTACAGGAATAGGTGGCGTTTTTAAAGGCGGATGGAAATCTCATTTTTATGATCCTGATACTAAAGAAAATTATAGAGGAGAAACAAATCCAACGGCTCTTACACAAGGTAAGAAATACTTTTATGAATCTGGAGAACATTTACGAAATAAGGACTATGAAAAAGCTTTCTATTACTTAGGAGTAGCCACGCACTACTTTACAGATGCTACTCAACCTATGCATGCAGCAAATTTTACCGCAATTGATACGAGAGCTATAAAATATCATAGCTACTTTGAAAATTATGTTACAACCATTCAAAATCAATTTGCAGTCAATACTGGAGGGAATTATAACAATTCTCTATCTACACCTGAAGAATGGATTGATTATGTAGCTCGAGTAGCTAAACCTGAAATCCAAAATATTACTAATGATAAAACATTTAAGTATTATAATAGTGGTAAGGCACAATTGTGGCAAGAAATGGTTACCCCAGCTGTGCAGCGGAGCTTAGGAGAAGCTCAGCGTAATACAGCAGGTTTCTTAAATCTTTGGTTTAAAACTTTTACTAAAAATGTGAAAGCTCCAAGTATAGAGACTGCATTAATCTATGATATTGAAGGAAATGTCATAGAAGCAGGGAAAAACTATTATATCGTACCAAGTGAATCTCCTTATCAAGGTCTAACTTTTGAATGGTATTTAGCAAATCGTTACGATTATGTCACACTTGCAAATAAAGAAAACAATGCTTTATTTGGTACACCTATAGAGTTTGAATTCTACAAAGAAAATGATGCAAAGCTACACCACGGAGAGAGTATATATCTTCGCATGAAGCACTCAAATTACGACCAATTCCAATATTTAAATTGGTCCAATTATTCTAGTTGGATTCACCTTGCTCAAAAATCTGATAGTTTAGCTGATTTTAAAATTAAAATTAACCTGGATAATCCTACAGAATATAATATTTTTACAGATGACTATCCATTAAATTATGAGAATATAAATGCAAAGAAAAATTGGATTGTACTAGGTGAAAAAAAACAAAAACCTAGCTCATGGAAGTTTATCCCTGTCAGATAACCTAAAAAGAAAAACACTCGTCCTTAATCAGAACGGGTGTTTTTCTTTTTAGAAATTATAACCCAGAAATTTAATGTTAAAATTTTATCGTTTTCCGAAAGAAGACTTCTTCCTCAAAAATGAGAAGGTGTGAAATACCAATTTTAGATAATCAAAAATTAGAACATATAAATGAAATAGTTTGTTTTGTAATTGCTGAAAATAAGCAAGTATACAGTTCATATCAAATACAAAGGATGTTCCAATCGTATAACTTGTTTGGGGATTTATTTCATGATTTTACATTTGTAACCATCCACGTTTTTTGAGCTCTTTATACAAATTACTCACGTGGCACCCCATTTCCTTTGCAATATCTGGATAATTTACTCCTTGATTATATAAAATTATTGCTTGTTTGCACTTTTCATCCCATTTTTCTTCTATCGATTTTACTTTTGTCGATCTCTTTCTAAATTCTTTTTTACCCAGCGTAATAAGTTTTTTTCCTATGTCGCATTGTTCAATACAATACTGTTCTACATCCGTTTGATATTTACAATTTTTACAATATTCATCCTGCAAACGTATTATTTTTACTTTTTTCGCGACCGCTCTCATATCGTATTCACTCCGATTTGATTTATATATATCATAATTTTACGAGCGTACTCTTGCAATTTACGTTAATCTCACAATTAATTCCAATAAAAGCTCTACCAATAGTCTTATTCCCTGTCCTTTCTTAGCAAAATTTCCTGTTGGCAAATATCATTCCACTTTAATTTCCTAAAGGGTAATTTTATTTAGAATTGTTAACTTGGAACTGATAAATATCCAAAAATGAATGCATTAATAATTCTGTATTCCTAGAAGAATGATAGTAGCCATCACTATCTTTGAAATGGAATAAATTACTAGTACAATAACTAAATGAAAGGAAAATAAATCCAAACAACAGGTTTTATTTGCTTTTGTAGGCATTCTAACAATAGGAGGTGTTTCGTCTGTTACAGGTTGCCCGCCAATCTGTAGTAAAGCTTTACTTAAATGTTTTCTCTTGAAAACTGTATTTTAAATGTACTCTATACGTAAATTGATTCATTTTTTGCATCCGTATTCTTTGTTTCGTGTATCTTTTGCCTTGTCTTTAATGCTTTATATTTTCAATGATTGCTTTTTCTTTTGATTTAATAATTTCTATCTGATATATATTACTATTAACTTCCTAATATTTTTATGCTTATCTATATAATAAAAAGAATTTTAAGAATTGAGACCAGCCAATTATATATATATTTTCTCAGCCATTGTGAATGCTTCATCCCTTGCCACGGATTTTTACAATGTTATATTTTTTTTACTGTGTTTATTTTATTGTTTAGCAATAATTCTAATGAAAAAACAACAGATTGATTTACGGAATCAGTCTGTCCAAAACGAGAAAGAATTCATCCATTAAAAATAGAATCTTATATTGATAATCATATATTATGATTATCAAACTTAATTTTATTGAAAATTGAAATATTAAGTAGTATTCCTATTGCTATTAAATTAACCATTAAAGAACTTCCACCAAAACTTACAAATGGAAATGGGGTACCCGTAAGAGGAAGTATTCCCGTAATACCGCCTAAATTAACAACAGATTGCATACCAATCATACAGCCTATACCAATTGCTATAAAACTTCCAAAGGGATCTTCACATAGCTGTGCAATTTTTAGTGAGCGAAGAACTATAGCTAATACTCCGGTCATTATAATGAATACACCAATAAATCCTAATTCTTCAGAAACGATTGCCATTATAAAATCAGTATGTGGTTCTGGGAGATAACCAGTTTTTTGAATGCTATTTCCGAATCCACGTCCAATAATTCCTCCTGAGCCAATGGCAATAAAAGAATTTACAAGCTGATATCCATTCCCTTGTGCATCAACAAAGGGATTGAGAATCGTAGTAATACGTGTCTTTTGAACTTCTGACAAACTAAATTGAATCAAAAAATATAAAATAGGTAACCAAAAAATAGAACCGAGTATAGTTCTTTTAATTAATAGATTTATATTTATTCCCGAGCAAAGAAATATGCTACAACCTATACCTAATATTAAAAGAGCAGATCCTAAGTTTGGCTGTTTATAGATTAGGAAAAAAATTGTAGCTAAAAAAAATAAAAGTTTTCCGCCCCCAAACCAAATTTGTTTAACTGGTCCTTGTCGCAATGCAAAAAAACGGGCTGTTACAAGTATTGTTCCTAATTTAAGAAATTCAGCTGGCTGTATTCCAAAGATCCAAGATTGAGCATTATTTACGACCTTTCCTTTCCATAAAACCATAATTAACAAAAAAATTCCCCCAATCATAATACAGGTTGAGACTATTCGTTTTTTCCATATTTCATATGGGAGAATAGCACAAACTATTAGCCCAATTGTTCCTAAAAATAGCTTTGTTAATTGAGAATCGACAAAGTGCCTACTGTTATAACCGTAATGTTGAACAGCTACAATGGAGCTCGCGCTATACATCATGATAATACCTAAAGTACATGTTATGAATAGAGGGAGGAGCAATAGATAATCGAGTTTTAATATTTTTTTCATTTTTATATCCTCCTGATTTACATTAACACTTAATATTACATTTGCTAATGAATAGAATCTTGTTCTCACCAATTAATAAATAGTATTTTTGTTTTGAGAGATCCTATCGCTTACACCCTGTTTTCTTACGTAAAAATCCCCCTAGTTACATACTAGGGGGATTTCAAAATGGCATGATTAAATAAAGCTTTTCTCCCCCTAGTAGAGCTTTGGCACTATACAACGTAAAGTAATGGAAATTCATTACTTAGCTATCTTAAGAAGAGCCTTAATCCGACAATTCCTGTTCTACCCATTGGCGTCTTTCGACATTTTTGGGCAATAGCCTGTGTTTGTATAGGAGCCTCACCTAACAGGTTTAGCAATATAAATTTTATGTGTTAGTTTCGTGTAGCCAGCATAAATACTTTTTTTTTGCCTGTCAAGTAACGTATTGCTAACTTTATATTCTTTATTGCTTTATAAATCTTTGAGAAATGATATGAGAAATTGTATTTAATTGTCTCATATAGATACATATTTGCGATTTGGAATGTATAATTTGATTAAGTAGTTTAACCATATAAATTTGATAAACAGTAAAGAAGATTTTAATCATAAAATAAGATTTTTTGAAGAATGTTCTTTTGAAGTAGGGTATGATTAATGATGCAACTTCTGCTATAAAGTTACAAATTAATTATAAACAATAAGTTTCTTATACGAAATTTCATATGTTTTATAACGTTTTTTTGAATTAATTGTATTTAAATTTCAAATTTGTAATAGAATCTAATTACATTTCTCTAAAAAAGAATTTTTTATGAATCAAATCGAAAGTTAGTTGACAAATATTAAATTCTGGTTTAAATTTTGAAGTAATTCAATAATCTTTGTTAGGTGAGGCTCCTGTATAGAGAAACGCTGCTGCCCAAAAATGTCGAGAGACGCCAATGGGTCAACAGGAACGGTCGGATTAAGGCCCTTTTTAATGTAGCTGGTTATAAAAACCTATGCTATACAGTGCTAAAACTCAACGAGGGAGTGGTATACGATTTGATAGAAAGGCACCTCTGGGATTTTTGCAGAGCTGTCTTAATAATCATTTATTTGTATTGTAAAAAAACCTTACTCCTTTTTGAGTAAGGTTTTTTTGTTTAATGTTATTTATTTTTATCTTGTCTATATTCAAAAAGGAGGTAGTTCTTAATAAATTGATTGCAATGTAACTATTAATGCTCTAATCAAAATTTTAGACAGATAAAATAATACAAAACCACTCATGAAACTCTAGAGTCTCCCTTAGCAATATGAGGAGGAGTTAACATGAAGAAATTATTAAATGAATTACTTGTAACCCAAAATGATTTGGATGCAGATAAAGTTTTACGTCATCCGTCGTATGATGTTGCGCAAGAAATAAAACGGTTTTCAATTGAAGATCAAGTCATATTACTAGATAAGATTCCTGTATTAAAAAGCTCAAAAATTCTTCAACATTTGAGTATAGAAGAAAAATATAATATCTTAATTCACTTATCTGAAAACAAAGCTAAAAAATTACTAAATTTACAACCGATTGATGAAACAGTAGATCTACTTCTTGCGGTTCATCCGGAAAAACAAGCTCAATTAATGGCGTATCTAAATAAAATTACAAAACATAATGTAAAAAAGTTAATGGCTTTCAAACCTGAAACGGCAGGAAGTCTTGTCACAAGTGATTATGTTGCAGTTAGAGGGAATTGGTCAGTAAAAATGACATTGAAGTACATTAGGGAACATTCTGAAAATGTAGAATCAATTTCTTATATTTATGTTCTTGATAGTCATGGTTATCTTAAGGGAATCGTTTCCATACATGAATTATTACTAGCAGCAGATGAAGAGATATTATCTAATATCATGATTCGAGAGGTGATTTCAGTACCCGCTGAGGTTGATCAGCAAGAAGTTGTAAAAAAGCTACTGAATTATAATTTAGCAGCAATACCCGTAACAACAGCAAATAATGAAATGATTGGTATTATAACATTTGATGACGTAATGAATGTTATGGAAGCAGAGGCTACAGAAGATATCCAAAAGTTAGGTGGAAGTGAACCATTAAATCAATCTTACTTTGAATCTAGTATTTGGAGCATTTTCTTTAAACGCCTACCATGGTTATTGCTTCTTTTTGTTGCTGAAGCATATACAGGTACAGTACTAAAGTATTTTGAAGACGAAATTGAAACAGTAGTTGCCCTTGCTTTCTTTGTTCCATTATTAGTAGGTACTGGAGGGAATACAGGAACACAGGTTGTAGCAACAATTACTCGTGCAATCGGTATTGGAGAGGTGAAATTTAAAGACATTTTCCGTGTAATGAAAAAGGAATTTGCAATTGGTATGCTTCTCGGACTTGCACTTGGGGTAGCTGGGCTCATTCGTGCTTATATGTTAGGGGTTGGAACAGAAGTTGCACAAGTTGTAGCAATCACTTTATTATTTATTGTTATTTGGGCTTCGCTTGTCGCAGCTGTTTTACCTTTAATTTTGAGAAAATTTAAATTAGATCCTGCAGTCGTTTCTGGTCCATTTATTACAACATTTGTTGACGGAACAGGATTAGTAATATATTTCTTGGTTGCAAAAACGTTATTAAATTTGTAAATATACACTGAAATAAATACGAAATGTAGAATAAGTATTTTGCCTTGCTTGCTAAGACATAGTGGGGAACTCGGGAATAAGGAGAACAAACACTTTTGTCTTTAGGTAAATAATATTTTAAAGGATTCATTGAATGTAATTAATGCCGGAGGATAAAACTATGAAACATCTAAGAAAAATCTTCAAACGAATTTTGCTCCTTCTTTCTATTTTCATGCTTATTGGCATAGGAATATTATTTGGTACTAACTATGGCCGAGATTTTCGTGTAACAATTGCTGGGAGTATACTAACTTCTCAGCATCCACAATATGCGAAATATACATTCCTATCCCAAAAGGAACTAGATAAATTACAAGATAGAATTAATCATCCAAAATGGTTAAATAGTGATGAGAATATTTATAAAAAAATAGCAGGAAAAAGATTAGAAGAATTAAAAAATCAGCCAATAAAAATTGACGTAGAAACGATTAAAAGTAACAAAGATAGTCGCTTTCTTTTCGAAGGAAAATTAGTCACTATTAGTAACCCTTTCAATGTTAAACTTGTTAGCCATCAAGGAACACAGGGCGATAAAAGAGGAGAAAAAATTAGCGTAATGGCAAAACGTAATCATGCACTTGTTGCTGTGAATGCAAGTGGATTTGCCGATGAAACAGGAAGGGGTGGAGGAAATATTGCAACTGGAATAGTAATAGAAAATGGGAAAGCAATTGATACAAATATAGATAAAAATACCCCTACAATTATTACGGGCTTAACAAAGTTTGGACAAATGATAACAGGGAATTATTCTACCCAACAACTTTTGGATAAACAAGTCGTTTCAGCAGCAGGATTTATGCCACAGTTAATTGTTAATGGAGAAAAAATGATTACAGAAGGAGACGGTGGTTGGGGCTCTGCTCCCCGAAGTATTATGGCGCAAAAAGAAGATGGCACAATAATGTTTCTAGTGATTGACGGTAGGCAGACACATAGCATAGGAGCTACGTTAAAAGAGTGTCAAGATATTCTATATGAAAAAGGAGCAATAAATGCAATGGCTATGGATGGAGGTTCTTCTGCTACGCTATATTTAGGAGGAAAGGTTATAAATTCACCTTCTACATTATCCCATGAAGATCGTTATTTACCGAATGCTTGGATAGTAACAGCAAACCAAAAACAAGAAATAAGGGTGACAATAGATGGGGAAAAAATAGATACTAAAAAATCAGATGAATTTGATGCAAATATTTCAACTGATTTATAAATTCTTAAATAAATGAAGGTTTAATTAAAGTTTAAAAACTAACATACAAAGAGTGTAATAAAATTGAAAGTTTTATCATTTAACATTCATTAAAGAAAAGCGTATAGAGATACTCAATCATATGGAAAATCTCCAAGAAGTTAAAAGAAGGATAAATAATGTATACAGCTTACACTCATATTCAATTATATGCTTTTAATCTTATAGTATTTGCTACAGCTATGTGAAATGGACAACCTGTAAAAATAATTGTTGTGATCAGATGAGTAAAGATTAATGTGCAGAGTGAATTAGAAATCATACCTGAAGACATTTCATCAAACATCAAAGCAACACATTAGTCGCTTTGATGTTTGTAATGATAAAAGGGTGATAAAAAACATAAACAATAGGTGTATCAAGCAAAGGGATAATACACCTTAAAACTACATTGTTAAACAACATGCGTCATCGTGTAGTATATCTTATTTATCTTTAATTATTTTAGGTTCAATATTACATCTTATAAATCGTTTTTTCTATGATTTCCTAATTTCCAACTCTCGTCTTTTTATTCAATCATAATTACTATTTTAAGGATGTTAAAGTAACTCCAATACTAAACGTAAAAGGAATAATAAAAGGCATATGGCATTTTGTGTCACTCTTTTTTACACTTCATAACAAATAAGGATAAAAGAACAAAGTAAGTTATGCTTTTAACCTTTACTGATAGGAGAAAATGTTTGTATAGACCCACATACTTATTATTTGGTAATGTATGAAAGAAATTAAAATGATGAGATATAGACTTATAACTAAACAATTGAATTAAACAATAATATTTTGAAACAAGAGTAAAGTTAAGGTGGGGATAACTATGAATGCTAACCAAAAAACGTCCTTATTGGCAGCATGGATTAGTGTAATTAGCAATATATTTCTGACTCTCATCAAAATTATAGTCGGTTTACTTTTCAAAAGTCAGGTATTATTAGCCGATGGGATTCATAATGCTGCCGATGTTGTAGCATCCGTAGCCTCATTGGGATCAATGAAAATTTCAAACCAGCCAGCTGATGAAGATCATCCTTATGGACATGGTAAAGCAGAAGTTATATCATCAGGAATTGTAGCTGTGATTTTAATTTTAGCGGCTTTATTTATGGCTTATGAATCGATAAAGTCATTATTTGAACCAGCGACAGAACCCCATATAATTGCTTTTATAGCAGCGATTATTTCATTAATATGGAAGCAAATTTTATATGTATACACAATACGAATTGGTCGAAAAACAAGAAGCAACGGGCTTATAGCAACTGCTTATGATCATCTTGCTGATGTTTATGCCTCAATTGCAGCTGTAATTGGAATTGGTATTGCTTTGATAAACAATATCTATTCCATTCCATATGCAGCTTATGGGGATCCTTTAGCCGGTATTATTGTTTCTTTTTTCGTATTAAAGTTAGCGATTAGTATGGGGAAAGAAGCAATATATATATTAATGGAAGGTGGTATTCCTACCGAGAAATGTAGTGAATATAAGAGAGTAATTCAGGCCCATCCTTTTGTAAAAAGAATTGATAGAATGCGCGCACGTGATCATGGTCACTATGTATTAATTGATATTAGAATTAGTGTTCCGGCACATTTAAGCATCCAGCAAGGACATGATATTTGTAGGGATATAAAAACTACTATTATTAATCAGAACCCAGAAATATATGAAGTACTAATTCATTTAAACCCATGGTATGAGGAGAAGTAGGTTTAATGAATTATAGATAGATATAAGTAAGTAAGTAAGTAAGTAAGTAAGTAAGTAAGTAAGTAGTTAAACCGTCCTTTTTAGATATTGGAGAATTGGTCGACTTGTATAATGTCCATAATTAAAAAACATTTATAGTTATGAGTACAATACATCTCAACTATATTATTTATAGAAGAAAAAACGTCCTATTAAAATATAGGACGTTTTTATCTATGATTTACTAATTTCCCAACCTTCGCGTGTTTTCTCTAATTCAATTATAATTACCTTTTTAGAATCTTTTTTATACAAAGCATCAACAAAATCTGAAAGATAAATATTATTGAGGGGAATGAATTAATATATGAGGGTTCATTTTCAATATTTAGCTCTCAAATGAAGCAACTTTAGTATTCACTCAAAAGTCCATTGTCTATGAAACAACTAAATTTTTAAACGGCTTTAATAGACATCTGCCATTTACATAGACGGATGTCTATTGTATTTTTGGCGGCAAGATTAAATAGCTTTTTTGTTACTTTACAATAAAGTATACTTAATATTAGTAATTCATGTAATTAGGAGTGGTTTCTATATTTAGAGAAAATACAAAAAGGATACTTCTGTCATTAGTAACAAATCCAATACTAATAATTGTATACGGGATTTTTTGTTATGAGTTAGCCTTATACTGTAAGTACGGAAGGATGAATTATAATATTTATATTTTGTTATTATGTATAGTACTTTTTATATCCATGACTACATTTACTACAATGCGGGTGATAAAAAATAGAGAATATGAAACTAAAAAATTAACTAATTCAATAGCATGGAGATCCATTTCTATTATCATTATTGTTGCAATTACATCATTTTATGGGATGCAGATTTATAAAAGTGCAATAAATTACAATGGCAAATTGGCATGGTTTGTAGAAAAGTTAAAACATGAAAGGTCAGTTAAACTTAAACATAATAATATATATAAATCTGGAGTAGAAGGTATTTTTGAAGATATAAATAAAAAATATCCTTTGCCAAAGAAATTGTATATGGCAACTGATTTTGATCTTACATTTCATTCAGATGGAACAATTACAGCGTTTGATACATTTGTTTATGGGAAAAATGTTGATGGGAAAGAAGAAACTTATTTAATCTCTTATAATGAGAAGAAATCAGAAGATATTACTATAATACGAGACGGATACGCAAAGCCTGATTATAATGATGATAAATTAGTAGAACCTTTAATTAAAACGGTTAAGGCGATTCCAGTTAAGCAAACGGTCAAAAAATGGAATGAAAGTAAGTATGGGTTGATTTATTATGGAAAAAGAAATTGGGGATCCAATACAGAGGGAATTATTAATATTACTGAGGATGGTAAGGGGCAGAGTCTTAAAGAAGCAGCTTCTGATATCATTGGATATACTGTATCTATATTTGTCCCTGGAAAAGAGAAAGAGCTAGTCCCTGCTAGATATAATTTAATAAGTGACGCAAGTTGGAGTAAATCAAAGACGCCTCCAAAAGAAGATAGGCTTAAAGAGAAGGAACAACAAGATTTAAAGAATGAAAAAGAACAGTTTTTCCTATCGAAAGAAGTTGGTTATAAACTAAATATGACAGATAAAGCATTAGGGAGCGCCTTTTATTCATTAAGCAGGACTAGTGATGAAGGGGAAACATGGGAGGTTATTAATCCAGACCCATTTAATAGGGGGATTGGTAGTGTATCAGGAATCACTTTTATAAATGATAAACTTGGTTTTTTAGGAGCAGTTAGACCTTCTGGTAATGAGGGAGAGTTATATCGCACAGATGATGGGGGGGTATCTTTTAAAAAGGTAGAATATCCGCCGCATGAAGTGAAATTAGATTATACACAGTCCGCAATAAGTCCTTTTGATTCTCCTAGTATGCCATATGAGAAAGATGGGGTTTTTAATATGTTAGTTGGACAAGGGGCAGATGGAGACTACAATGGCGATAGTAGTGCACTTTATCAATCAAAAGATAACGGAGAGACATGGGAATTTGTAGAAGAAGTGAAAAAGAAATAGTCAGAATGTTCTTTTGAAAAATAAGGTAACTACTCAGCTATACATTTTATTTAGAAGTTTGGTAAGGAGTATAATTCCAGCGATGAAGATAAAAATGGACCTACACCTCGCTGCCTTTCTTTGTTTTAAAGCTTTGCGCGTGGCAGGAAAAGGCACTGACTGCCTCTATGCATGGCCAGTCCCTCTCGCCCATTTAAAAAGATGCTTTTCTGGCTTTTTTCATAGAGGGGCTGAGTAGTTACTAAAAGTAAATAATTTAAATCGAACCATAAGCTTGCCGGCAAATTTATGGTTCGATTTTTTTTAGGGCAAAGATATCGTTCTAAACGGGTATCACCACATCGCTATCAACTTAAAAGAGTGAACACCAAAAAAATGAAAAAAGAGCTGACTTTTGATGAGTTTATTTCTGTAAATCTAAAAAATTTTAGTTTAAACTTTCTTGTTTAAATAGTTTGGAGTTTCATGTCTTTCTACAACAGATGGGGGAAGGGGTTAATCCCCATTTTCCCGAGTTTACGTTAAATTCACATTTAACGTAAACAACAATTGTAGGAATCTAAAATTTTCATTTATCTAATCTAACAAGAGACCGTTTTTATATACTAATTAAAGTAGAATTTTAACTATGTATTTTTTATATAATAAAATTAAATATGTAATGAATAATGCATGACATTTTAAACCACTACTCTAACAGAGAAAATAATGAAAGTTCAGCAAGTTTGCATTGCTGAACTTTTATTATTTATTTTTTCCTATTCTGCCTAAGCTATCTTTAATAGTTGTTTCTCCAAGCTGTGTGTATAATAAGGCCGTATCTTGGCTGGTATGCCCAAGTTGTTGCATCACTTGTAACGAATTTTTGTCTTCCATATATAATTTATTTGCCAATGTGTGTCTTAATTTATGAGGATACATTTTTTTCCATATTCCTTAGTATATTTTTCTACTATATCTTGGATAGCCCTAACGGAAAGAGGCTGTGCAGTATGTTTATACTTTGATAAAAACACATTTTTTAATTCTTTTCCTAGAACATATTTGTTATCTCTAATTTCCATATACTTTTCAAGGGCATTTAATGCAATTGGGGTAATCCATACAGAGTCTTCTTTGTTTCCTTTTCGTATTACATCAATTAGCCTTTCTTTTAAGTTTATATCTTCCATACGAAGATCGGCCAATTCACTTAAACGAATACCACTACCAAGAAAAAAAGAAAGGATTGCTACATCACGATGTTCATCTCTTAGGAAATAGAATAACTGATGTTTTGTTAAAGATTTTTCATGCTCATACTTAACATAATTCAAAAATACTTAATCGTCATCATGATGAAATGTCTTATTTTTAGCGTGAAAGCTGTTATGAAAAATAATACATATAGATGATAAGGAATAATGTTAGAACATGTATAGGTAAGATATTGAATATTAAATAGTAATATGTATTTAAATTTATTTTTTGGAATAAAGAAACTTTTGTGCGCTGTCAAATTCCTATCAAATTAATACAACTAAATGTTATTAAAATAAAAAATAATCAATTATAAAAGTGATTTTGAACGTAAGGAATTTGTAAGGAAGAGGTAAGAAAAAAGAGATTTTCATTGTGTATGATTAAAATATAAAGAAGAGTGAGAGGAGAAAGACCATATATTTATATAGGGAAACAAATCAATTAATAAGACCTGTATGGAGGAAACGAGACATTACAAAAGTTAACATACATCTCAAACAAAGGATAGACTATTTTTTAGGTCAGAAAGCCGTTTGTAGAATAACGGATATAAGAGTGATTACAAATACAATGTCGTCCTTTTGCAGTTGGTTAAGAAGAAAGCTGTGTGATTAGTTCCAAACAGAAAATAAACATTTATACAATATGAATAGGGGAGAGGAATATTTTGATGAAAAAGCATCGTCAAATTACATTTACAGGTTTAGCCCTTTTAATAATTGGAGGTTCCCTGTTTTATACAATTCCAACCTCAAGTGTAAAAGCGGAGCTCACTCAAAATCTATCTAGTTCGTTACCAACAAGCAACCAAAGAGATCGAAATTCCGTCAAAGAGGCAATGCGGGATACATTGAAACTTGGATATCCAGGGATACTTGCTAAAACTTCTGAGGGCGGAAAAACATGGAGTTATGCAGCTGGGGTAGCGGATCTAAGTACCAAGAAACCAATGAAAACAGATTTTCGATTTCGAATTGGCAGCGTGACAAAGACGTTCACTGCAACAGTTATACTTCAATTAGCGGGAGAAAACCGCTTGAATCTAGACGATTCCATTGAAAAATGGTTGCCTGGTGTCATTCAAGGAAATGGATATGATGATAAACAGATTACTATCCGGCAATTATTGAACCACACAAGTGGTATTGCTAATTACACAACGTCAAAGGATTTTAATATGATGGATACAAAAAAATCTTATACTGCTGAAGAATTAGTAAAGATGGGAATATCCATGCCTCCAGATTTTGCTCCAGGAAAGAGCTGGTCGTATTCAAATACAGGATACGTATTACTAGGGATTCTTATTGAAAAAGTAACTGGGAACAGCTATGCGGAAGAAATTGAAAATCGAATTATTGAACCACTTGAATTATCGAATACATTCTTACCCGGAAATTCAAGCGTTATTCCAGGAACCAAGCATGCCCGTGGATATATCCAATTAGACGGAGCAAGTGAGCCAAAAGATGTTACTTATTATAACCCAAGTATGGGGAGCTCGGCCGGAGATATGATTTCTACAGCTGATGATTTAAACAAATTCTTCACTTATTTACTTGGGGGCAAATTACTGAAAGAACAGCAACTAAAGCAAATGCTTACAACAGTCCCTACAGGAACAGATGAACTTGGCGATTCCGGGCTTGGAATTTTCAAAATGAAGCTTTCAAACGGTGTATCGATATGGGGGCATGGAGGAAGCATTCCTGGATTTTTAACTTTTGCTGGGGGCACACTTGGAGGCAAGCATACATTGGCCATCAATTTGAACAGCCTTAAAGCTGATAGTCCTGACCCTTTTAAAAATATTTTGCTTGCTGAATTTAGCAAGTAGATAAAAAGGAAAACGGATAAATTTTGTCATAGTTTTTATAGTTGAAAATATACTTTTCTAGTTCAAAAAACAATTTTTATGAAAAATATTTTGGGGTAAAGCAAGTTCTTAATTTGATGGACATTTGGTGGTACCCCATCGCTATCAAGCTAAGAAAACAAATTAACCCCAAAACAAAAAACCTTCACATTATATGTGATAGAAAAGGATAGATAAAGGCATTTTAGCCTTATCTATCCTTTTCTGTAATACAAATGATTACGTTTATTATTCAAAAGTAGGAATTTTTATTTTTATAAATCATAAAAATTTTAATTTGGATGCCGGTTTACCTGTATACCTTTGGTCGGCTACATGTGATTCAGCTTGGTCCTTCCATGCCACTCAAAAATCCAGTCAAAAAAAGAGGGAGAAGGCATTTTTTATTGAAGTTTGTTAATAGTAGCTTTTTAATTTGTTAGGGGGGATTGTAAAGTAGACTATTAATCTCTTTGATAATTTTAATTTTTCTTATAGTACAGGGCAAGCTGTATAAAAAAATTTAATTTCGAAAGGAGAATCAATAAATATGAGCACGAAAAGAAGGATAGGGAATAGGTTATTACTTGTTAGTGCAATTTGTACAATAGCTATTCCTTCAGTTTCATATGCGGAGGAAGTAATTTCACCTGAAAATTTTGTGAATGATTCAAGTTTGTATGAGGGACGGAATACGGATGTATTAAAATCAAGCTTATATCCTGGTACATATAAAAATTCGTTCAATCACCAATTTATTTCGACATTAAAGGAAACAAACAACAATATAAAAAAAATAGACAATCCTGAAAGTGAAAATCCTGTTATAGCTACTACCCTTTCATTTATCCGTTATATGGATACAGAAGACTATAAATCTGCAATTGATTTAACTTCTCGATCATTACAGAAAGTAATATCCGAAGAATGGCTGAAGAGTTTTTGGAAGGAACTCCCTGCGCAATTACAAGCAGGTTCTTTTAAGGAGATTGGAGAGGTAACACAAAAAGAGACAAATTCTGTTCATACAAATGTAGAGATTAAATTAGTTTTTGAACAATTTACAGTACCTTTATTAATTAAGCTAGATCCATCTGGAAAAATAGATGATTTTCAACTTAGTATGTCGTTTAGTCCAGTTGCAGAGCGTCCGTCATATAGTAAGCCTGAATCCTTTGTTGATAAAGAAGTAGTGGTTGGAAGTGGTGCGTTTCCATTACCAGGAACATTGTCTGTTCCGAAGGGGAAGGGTCCTTTCCCAGCGGTTATTCTTGTTCAAGGATCTGGAGCAACCGATCAGGATGAAACAGCGTTTGCTTTAAAACCATTTCGTGATTTAGCTGAAGGTCTTGCCTCAAAAGGAATTGCTGTCCTTCGCTATAATAAACGAACTTATGAACATGGATTGAAAACACAATCCAGTCCTTTTTATACAGTGGATAAAGAGACAACAGATGATGCTCTTCTTGTGACTCATTTTCTTAAAAATGAACCTCTGATAGATAAGAATCAAATTTATATTCTTGGTCATAGTCAAGGTGGAATGATGCTTCCGAAAATGATTGAAAAAGACCAAAATCAAAATATTGCTGGGGCGATTGTGATGGGAGGACCAGCCCGTACGATTCAAGATGTTGTTTTAGATCAATTTGAGTATCTTTTTTCTATTGGAGCAATGAAACCGGATGAATATAAATTTTACAAATCGCAATTTGAATTATTAAATGATCCCAACTTCTCTAGTCAGAATCCTCCAAAAGGTTTTTATTTAGGATCAGCAGTATTTTGGGATTCTATTCGTAAAGTTAAAGCAGCAGAAATGTCAAAAGAACAAAAGACACCGCTTCTAATTATTCAAGGAGAAAGAGACTATCAAGTTCAATCAAAAATCGAAATTCCTCTTTGGAAAGAACAATTAAAAGAACGAGATAACGTTGATTATCGACTATATCCAAAGTTAAATCACTTCTTTACAGAAGGAGATGGAGAATTAAGTAAACCGGATGAATATTATAGTCCTGCTAATATCCCTGAGTATGTAATAAATGATATTGCTACTTGGGTGCAAGGGAGATCGAAATAAAATTAGCATCCTGCTTTGTGCCTCCGCCATGTTTCAAATACGCCAATTACTCCTCCCAAAGAAGAAACGAGAATGAAGCGAATATAAAGCGATTTATATCATAAAAGAGTACTTTCTACTTATTTATTATTCTTTACAAAAAGAAGCCAAAGAATGAACAAAGATATTATTTCATCTCTTCAATCGCTAACATAAAAACAGACAAAGATCTTTAATAGGTATGAGAAGTATTGTTTGGCTTCTGGTGAAAAGACGTGAAACTAGTTTCGATATAGTAATAATAAAGATGTTTAATTTTGATATAGAATATAATAGCCTTACTACATATTGAATGTAGTAAGGCTATTTAAAGATTTGAAAACAGGATAAACTTATTCAAAATTGCCTACCAAAAACGATAAAAAATTAGATTTATAGTCTTATTCCTTACTGCATCTTGTAACTACAGCTTAGCTAGCTCTAAAGAAATAACAAACCGTTTTCTCATTCGATAATTCCAATTTCTAGAGCCTTCTGGACAGCTTCTTCCTTGTTACGTACTCCTAACTTTGTGTAAGCCGAGGAAGCATAGTTTCTGACCGTACCATTCGATAAATATAGCCTTGAAGCTATCGTATTGTATCGAAGTCCTTTTGCTACTAGCTGCAATATTTCTATTTCTCTGGCTGTTAGTTCATAAGCAGTTGCTTTTGATTGTGGTGTCTCGTTTTGCTCATCAAACTGCTCAAATATTTTGTGAGACATACCTTGATCAATCAGCGTCCCACCGCTATGAATAAGTCGGATCGTATTAGCTAGCTCTAACGTTTCAATGGATTTAAGTAAAAAACCATCCGCACCGTTACGAAGCGAGTCCAACGCCTGTTTCGTATCCTGAAACGTTGTAAAAATCAATACGCGGATATGTGGCCATTGTTGCTTAATTTTTTTTGTCGCTTCGACTCCATCCATTTGCTGCATATCTAAATCCATGAGTACAACGTGAGGTTGAAGGCGCCCACACAAGTCGATGGCTTGATCGCCATCTTCAGCCAAACCGACTACATTTATATCTTCATACCTGTCGAGTAGTGTACTCAAACTTTCTCGAACAAATGGCTGATCGTCGACAATTAACAAACGAATAAGTCCATCTTTTATTTCAGTTTGTCGCGGTATGGTACATGTAACAAGCATTCCTTCCTCTGGCTTTGTATATACAGACAATTGACCTTGCAAATTCATTGCCCGCTCTTTCATCGTATTCATACCGAAGCCTTCCTGCCATTCTACATTGCCCCTTCCATTATCTTGCACTTCTAATCTCGTATATTGTTGTTCAAACTGCAATGAAACTATAATTTCAGTCCCTTGACCATGACGTACCGCATTCGTAAGGGACTCTTGTAAACAACGAATGAATGCTATCTTCGCTTGTCGAGACAGTTGATATTCCTCTCCGAATGTTCGGAAGCTTACATCCACCTGAGCGTGCTCCTGAAATTCAGCTCCAAGATTTTGTAGAGATTGAATCAAGGAAGGCGATTGACATTGAGGATCCATTTGATGTAGGTAACCTCTCACGTCCTCGATGCTTTTACGTCCCATTTCAAGCAGGGAATCTAGCCTCTGTACACCCATTTCGGTAGCAAGATCGGTTCGCAACGTTTCCATCCCCATAATAATGGAAGTATAGGCGTGGCCTACTGTATCATGCAGCTCACTAGAGAGCCTGTTTCGTTCCTCGGCCAGTGTAATGCGTTCGATTTGAGACATATATTGCTCAAGTACCGCGTTTTGTTTACGAATTACTTCATTTTGTTTATGATTGATGATTAATAAATGGAAAGCGAATCCCATTACATAAGCGAATCCGTAGTAGGTGACCATAATCCAATAGCTATTACTTGGCGCAACTGCATAGAAAATCCCGGTTATTACAAAAACTGTTGTTGGAGCTGTCCAATAATAGGACAAATGCTTACTATTTGCTGCGATAAGAAACACCGATATAAGAAAAATATTGTAAGCTTCTGGAAATAAAGAGGTTAAATATATACATAGTCCACCATATAGCAATATTTCTGTGAATAAGTAATATTTGTAATTGAACAGTAAGGCCACCCATGGAATAGAGAAGGCAATAATTTCCCAAAGAATAATAATCCAAAGTGGTAATGTTAAACCATCCTGAAAATTTAATGTTGCTAGGATGGTAGACACACTAACAAGTAGACGGATTCCTAACATAATCCAATCATACCAAAACCAATATTTAACCATATCAAACAATTCATTTACCCCCTAAGTAGCCTTCTTTCTCATTTCCTATAGTATAGAATAATCCTTCTTGCATTGTTATATTTTTAAGTTTAAACTGCCTACTATTCGTAGACTACAAACTTCTATCGATTTAGTTGCTGAATCATACTGCGTGTATAACCTCCAAATTTTTTCGTTAAACCATCTACCATTTTAATACTTATGGCGGTAAACACTATACCCATAAACATTATAAGGAGTGACTTTGGAAAAGTATCTATCTGTATGAAAATAATATTCATATCGATGTATCGATACAATAATGGTGCTAACAGGAACATAAGTGGCATTACATAAAAAATGATTGCACTAATGAGACTGAAAATGCCAATCACAAATTTCTGCATTAACCAAAAGACAGCAGACCAAGTGCGGCGATCCGTAAGTCCTAATTTCACTTGAGCCCAGTCCGATGTATCCGTTGTTACACTTCTATCGTAAGAGTCTGTCGAAATATCAGTATAAATTTTCGTTTGTATGCGCTCGAATTGGATAAAAGTTTTGGTAGTTTGTAGTACGCGTATAATTAATGGAATCCCAACTACCGTAAATGAAAGGGTGAAACTGAATAGCAGAGCTATTAAGTAAAAACAAAAATAAAACAAACCTGTAATGAAAGTTAGTAATAAAAAATAACCATTCTGGATGAATCTTGATCTCATAAAGTGCATCGCTCCTATCTATGTAATAAACGCATCATACTGCTTTTTTTGTCAAACTCACTAGTGTAAAAATGTCATATGACATTTTTACATGATGATAAAAGGGGGGATTAGCCTATTCTTAGTTAAAAATAAGATTATTTTATTAATCATCTACAAAATAATCCCGTTCTTGGATCAGCAAGAAGGGATTGTTTTGTACTTTTATTTAATATGAGATGGACTTGTTTTTCGGATATGAAAAATAATATCGAATTGCTCAAGCAATGAAGTATCAAAGTATAACGAACCGTCTGGGAGGAGTTGTCCCCCTATACTTAGTAATGGCCTTTTTGCTCTAACCCATTTCTCTGCGTGTCCTTTAAGGTGACGGTTATCCAATAAAAACATTTTATATGGTACTTTTCCGAGGGTGTAATTGAAACTTTTTACATTTTGTGGAATAGTATCTGTTGCAATCTTACCTCCGGTGGAAGGATTATATTCGCTGTATAAAGTGAAATTTCCCTCCGTAGTTGTACTACCAATTGTGACATAATTATTGTCTAAACGTTCCTTCAAAAACTGCCCCGCAGCATCAGGGTATAATTTCTCATCGATAATTCCTTTAGCCATATGAATATTGTGTGCCCATACCATAGTTTTACCACCAAATGTCTCTTGTGCCCACATTGCATGATCGGCCAAGTATTGCTCGTGTAGCTTTATTACATTTGGGTAGTCATTAGAAAGCAGCATTGTGGTAAATTTCTCTATTGCATTCGCTGTTGCTTTTACCCAGATGTACTCGGATGAACCTACATCTTTGTTTGTCTGTTCCTTCTCATCTTTTAGTAATTGGGCTATTTTCTCAGCGTTTGCCTTGAACTTTGCTTTCATTTCAGGAGCAAGATTCATATATTCCTGTATACTTCCAGTGAAAGAAGAAAGATCTTTATAGTTTTCTTCTACTTCTGCCCGCAAATCTGGTCGATGCTGCTTTACATAATCAATTACTTTATTAAAGACACTTTGGTCCATTGTTTTTAAGTCAAGTCCGATAAATTGGATTTTCTTTTTATTGGATGGATCAGCATTATAATCTTTCATCCACTCAATCATGGCAATAATTTCATCAGTAGGATATAACAATTTCAAAAACTCCCTAGGGTTTCCTTTTCCTGTTTGTATATATTCATTTAACTTTAATCCGTTTCCCCAATCTTCTTCCATTGTGAAATTTGTAAAACCCATCTCAGTAACCAAATATTTCACAAGTCGAAACTTCATAGTGAAAATTTCAGAGCTTCCATGAGTATTCTCTCCTAATCCTACATATTGTGCGCTCCCAATCATTTTCTTAAGTGGTTTTAAATCCTCAAATGGTTTTGACGGTTCTGTCGTTTTTAATGGATGCGCCTGTGATTGTATTGATTTAACGATATTTTTTTGGATTGATTGAGCTGAATCTTCAACTGCAACTGTTTGTGCTTTTCCTACTTCTCCACCTCCTGCGACTAATATAGCTGTACTAACCATTGCAACCATTCCACAATACCTCTTTTTTTTATTCATTTTTTTCACCTCAATTGAATTATTTTCAAAAGCAAGATTGATTCATGTACTTGCACGAATCAATTGCCGTAATTCAATTTTTATTTATTCCATATCATATTTTCTAGTTACATATTGTCACGAGATTATTTGACACAGGTCATAGGTTAAACATTACAGTTTCGTACTATCGGTTATGACAACTTATGAAGAATAATTACATGATTGAATCGTAAGTAAGGCTAGATTATGAATTTAAGAGGGGGGATTGATTAATCAATATGAAAAAACATCTTCATTCTGTGTTGTATTTCTCGAAATGACAGGAAGTTGATTAGATAAACAAATTAATAAAAGGGGAAGGACGGATTACAATGATATTACATGCAAAATCATTCCACAATATGGATAAAGTCCAACGTGCTAAAAAAGGACTGCAACTGTTTTTAAGTATTTTGTTCATTACTTCTATTCTTTTAAATGTAGTAATAATGATTACGAAAAGCATGCCGCTAATTGTGGTATATATGTTTACTCCTGCAATTTCTTCTATTCTAACTCGTATCATACTGCGAGAAGGCTTTAAAGATGTATCT
Organism: Bacillus sp. FSL M7-1020; assembly: GCF_038050415.1. Lineage (NCBI taxonomy): Bacteria > Bacillati > Bacillota > Bacilli > Caryophanales > Bacillaceae > Bacillus > Bacillus sp. FSL M7-1020. The sequence continues at coordinate 1,631,528 of NZ_JBBOTW010000001.1, forward strand.
TTTAGTCTAGATAACTTAAAGATATGGAAGGGGATTACTTTGGCCCTGATAATACCTATGATAATATGTGGAATTACATATTCGATTGCCTGGTTTAGCGGATTTGCGAGGTTTCAGCTCCCACAAGGTGGTATGCTAGAACCTATCTACAATATACTTGGACTTCAGTATCTACCGATACCATTACGTTTCATTTTTATAGTAGTATTGAGCGGAATTTTAGGAAGCTTGCTTAACTTAATCCCAGTTATGGGAGAAGAGATGGGTTGGCGGGGTTATATGCTCACAAGGCTAGTCGATGCGGAATTTTCACGTCCAATCCTTATTAGTGGATTAATATGGGCAACATGGCATGTCCCAATTGTTATTGCTGGTCTATATGTAGAGGGAACATCTGTCTTTCTCTCTGTACTTGGCATCTATTTTTGTATTGTACCATTCAGTTATATTACAGCTTATTTACGACTTATCACAGGTAGTGTTTGGCCGTCGGTTATCATCCACACCACTTGGAATGCTATTATTCAAGGGCCTTTTGCACGTGCAACTACAGGATATCAATTAGAGATTTGGATTGGAGAAGCTGGCTTGATAACCGCTCTTATTATTTCGATTACTGCAATAATTGTGTATCGGATCATAAGGTTTACTAAACGTGTATAACTTTGAAATAAAAGTATGATATTTAAAAAATGTAATTTTGTTACTTTTAATTGAGCATTCACAGCATGGGATAGATTAGGAGAGTCCTCAACCCATATTTTAAAATCTTGAGTAAATGAATCCGTCTCGCTCCAAACATAATTATGTTTGGAGCGAGACGGATTCTTATATGAGAACTAATCGTAATATCAAATCACATTTTTTTACTTCAAGGACATATAGAAAAGAGAAGTCTCATCTTTTGAAATGTAGTAGCTAATTTAGATGTGAATAGATTTAGAATTATTTATAAAATCATGAAATCTAGAAATACCAATTACCATGTTACGAAAGACGAATTAAGAGAGGATACTTGGATAATGCAACTCTCCTATTGTGAAGCAATAAAGAAAAAGCGTATAATATTATAGTTATCCCATTTTTGGGAGCGACCCGCGAATGATAAATAAGATTGTTGTTTTATCATCGCTTCTAAACATATATACAATGAAAGTAACACTGGAATACAGATAGGGAGTTATACAATGAAATTAATTATTGCCGAGAAACCAGATCAAGGTTTGGCTCTTGTTTCACAGTTTAAATATCGCCGAAAAGATGGATATTTAGAAGTAGAAGCAAATGAGTTATTTCCAAATGGAGCGTACTGTACATGGGCAATTGGTCATTTGACGCAGTTATGTAATCCAGAACATTATCATGCAGAGTGGAAAAAATGGTCACTTAATACGTTACCGATGATTCCAGAACGTTTTCAATTTGAAGTAACAAAGTCAAAGTATAAGCAATTTAATGTAGTGAAACAGCTGTTACATAATCCGGGGGTAACAGAAATTATTCACGCAGGCGATGCTGGGCGCGAAGGGGAATTAATTGTACGAAACATTATTAATCTTTGTAACGTGCAAAAGCCGATGAAACGTCTTTGGATTTCATCTTTAACGAAGCAAGCCATTTATCAAGGATTTAAAAATTTACTAGATGAAGCAGATACGATTAATACGTATTACGAAGCATATACAAGATCTTGCGCCGACTGGGTTGTTGGTATGAATGCATCGCGTGTTTTTAGCATTTTGCTAAAGAAAAAGGGAATGAATGATGTGTTTTCCGCCGGACGTGTACAAACACCGACACTCGCATTAATCGTAAAGCGTGAGAAAGAAATTGAAGACTTTAAGTCAGAGCCGTTTTGGGAAGTGTTCGCAACCTTTAATATTGAAGGGAAGAAATATGATGGGAAATGGGAGAAGGATAATGAATCCCGCTTAAAAGACCCTGATATGGCGAATAAAATTGCGGCTTTTTGTCAAGGGAAACCGGCAGAAGTGAAGGAAATGAAAACGGAACGTAAAGAGTTTCAGCCGCCGCTTTTATTTAATTTATCAGCACTGCAAGCGACAGCAAATAAAGCTTTTAAATTTTCGCCGAAAAAGACGCTTGATATAACGCAAGCACTATATCAAAAAGGGATAGTTTCTTATCCACGTTCGGATTCTAACTATGTTACACAAGGAGAAGCAGCGACGTTCCCTGATATTTTACAGAAATTAAGTCAGTTTGATGAATATAAAGGTTTATTACCGGCTCCGGTTGAATCGATTATGAACAATAAGCGTTATGTGAATGAAAAGAAAGTTACAGATCACTACGCAATTATACCGACAGAACAAGTTACCAATCCAAGCAAATTATCAGGCGATGAAAAGAAAATTTACGATATGATCGTAAGACGACTTATTGCGGCGCATTATGAAGTAGCAATCTTTGACTACACAACAATTACAACTCTTGTAGACGAACGTGCTGCGTTCATTTCGAAAGGAAAACAGCAAATACAAGAAGGTTGGCGTAAAGTTATTTTCCAAGACGATAAAGATGACGAAACGATTCTTCCAATTGTAGCTGAAGGTGACCAAGGAAAAGTTGTAAAGGTGAAAGTGAAAGAAGGAAAAACACAGCCACCGAAGCGTTATACAGAAGGACAACTTATTACGTTAATGAAAACGGCAGGTAAGTATTTAGAGAATGAAGAGCTGGAGAAAGTATTAAAGAAAACAGAAGGTTTAGGTACGGAAGCGACTCGTGCCGGCATCATTACGATGCTGAAAGACCGTAAATATATAGATGTGCAGAAAAACCAAGTGTATGCGACTGATAAGGGAAAAGTATTAATTACAGCAATCGGCGACAAAATACTAGCTTCACCGGAAATGACTGCAAAATGGGAACAACGTCTTGCAGAGATCGGAGAAGGTACCGCTTCACCAGCTACATTTATGGAACAAACGAAAAAGCTATCAGCTAAAATTATTGAAGATGCGGTAGAAATGTCGGAGAAATGGGATTTCACTGGATTACATGTTGAATCGATTGATCGAAAAGGATCGAAATTTACGACAGGTAAAAAGGTTGGAAGTTGTAAAAAATGCGATGGTGATGTAATTGATAAATCTACGTTTTACGGTTGTTCCAATTACAATACAACACAATGTGACTTTACCATCTCGAAGAAAATATTAAGTAAAACAATTTCGCAAAAGAATATGACAAAGCTCTTAAAAGGTGAGAAGACCGATTTAATTAAAGGCTTTAAAAAGGGCGAGAAAACGTTTGATGCGAAGTTAGAGTGGAAAGATAATAAGATTAATTTTGTGTTTGAGAATTAAGTAGTTTCAACAAGTGACAAAGCTCTTTCCCGAGTAAAATGTTCTGTATTCGATTTGAAAATATAGATAGAAAAGAAAAAGCATGACAATTTTATGTCATGCTTTTTTATTTTATATTTACAGGGTTTTGTATACTAGCACTAAAATTTATTTGAAATAATTGTTTGAAAAGGTGGTATGAAATAGTGTTAAGTAGCAATAAAGTCTTTTAAAATATAAAAAAGTTTAAAGATTCTTCTTTAACTAAACGGCAGTTTAGTTTTAATACAATGTTTGTTTTATCATTTAACCAAAGTGATAGAAGGTCAAAGAAAAGGCAGTAATAAAGAAGTGCCATTCCTAATGTGGACTGGCACTTGATAAGGTGCAAAATTCATTATTTGATTTCGGCTGAGGAATTTGATTCATCTATTTTTCCTGTACTTTATTATGATTCCTTGGGCAGCCTTTTCTGTTTTAAATACCCATTGTTGGAGAGGTGGTTGATAATACGGTATCATCCACCCTAAAATTTTGCCGATAAAATAGGCGGCAATTAGTGTGCCAATTCCTATTGAGCCTAATGATTGAATAAAAATTATACAAAGTGCACCAGCTACACAAATGTTTATTAAATCGCTCAAAATTTTTGCTTTACCGAATTTTAAATTAAATTTTTCACTAATTGCATAAGTTAATGCATCATACGGCATTAATGGCAGTTTCGCTGTTGTATAGCCCATTAAACCGACTGCTATAACAAATAAACTAACAATCAAATATACACTTCGAGCAAGGAGAGTTTCAGGTGCAGGGAAAAGTTGGACAAGGAAGAGCGTTGCATCCATGAAAAAACCAAATAAAAACGAAATAATGAATTGACTCACAAATTCATTTAACTCCATTCGTTTACTTAATATCACTTGAATGATAATGTATAAAACATTTGCAAGCGCCATTGTCACACCAATCGATAAACCAATCGTTAGCGTACTTGCATATGCTAATGATGACACAGGCGATACACCAAATCCTGCTTGAATCGACATGCTAATGCCAATCGACATAAAAAATAACCCGAGCACGTATAAGAAGATGCGCTTCAAGGTTCTGTTCCAATGATTCATAGTATCTCTCACTTTCTAGTTAATATTATCAATATAAAGACTATAGCTATAGAATTAAATATAACGCCAAATTCGACATATGAAAAATATATATATGATAAACTAATCATATCAAAAAACATATGACGGAGAGATACAATGGATTTCAGGCAATTATATTACTTTAAAGAAATTGTGAAACAAGGAAGCATTTCTAAAGCAGCAGAAGTGCTCCATATCGCGCAGCCCCCGCTTAGCCAATTATTAAAAAAGCTTGAAACTGATCTTGGCACAACTTTAATTCATCGATATCGTCAAAAATGGGAGCTTACAGCAACAGGTGAAATACTATACCAATATGCCAATCAAATGTTAATGCAAATTCAAGATGTAAAGCAGCAAATTCAAGAAATTGAACAAGGTATAGGCGGAACAGTAAGTATCGGTGTATCGTCTACATGTTCGAATATGCTCATTGACTATGTTAGTACGTTTAGAACACAATACCCTAATGTCAAAATAAAAATAGTAACTGGAAATTCAGAAGAATTATTAAAAAAACTAGAACAAAGAGAAATTGATGTTGCCTTACTTTTACGATTGGGCAATAGTGAACAATATGAGATGAAAATATTAAAAAAACAACCAACCGCTGTGATTATTCCATCAAGTTGGGCAACATCGTTTTCATCACAGCATGTGACGATCGAACAGATTGCCCAGTTCCCATTCGTTATGCTAGGAGCAATGGAAGGGCTCTCCTTCAATGAAGACCTTTTCAAGGTGTTTGATGAACATCAAGTCAAGCCAAATATCATTATCGAGTGTAAAGATATACGGATGGTTGTAGCACTTGTTAGTAGAGGACTAGGATTATCCGTTATTCCAAGAATGGATTACACATCATCATTTTTAGAACATACAACGCTTTTTGAATTGAAACAATTTGATTTTCATTTAGAACCTGTAATAGTAAAATTAAAAGACCAAAGAATTTCCAAAGTAGCATCTCAATTTTGGGAAATGGTTGATTAGGAGATATGAACAAAGCAAAAATAGTCTTCAATCAAGTAATAAAGACATCTTACGAAAAATTGAGCCGGGATAAAAAGTTCTTTACTTGAGGAAGTTTCAAAACTGACTGTAGCTTACACCGATGTTTATAAAAAGTTATAGAGCATTTCTTTGAATGAGGAATGCTTTTTGTTTTTGCTTGGAATAAAAATATACAACAAAAATATCACCTAAAATAATAAAAATTTATTGTAAAACAATAAAATTTATATTAAAATCAAAATCAGAATAAAAAAGCGAGTTGCTTTTTATGGAAAAGGTAACAACGTTGTTTTTTATAGAGGAGGTAAAACTATGAACAGTCACAATTTGATTATTGAAAATATGGATAACCCTCATGAGTTGGAGAGAATGTATAGAAAAGACCCGAAAGCTTTTAAAAAGTCATTCTCACAAGCATGGGAACAAAATCCGGATTCTCAGGTTCTGGGTATTTGGTATGAAAGATTACATTTCAAGGAGAAGGGAAATACAAGAAAGCCCTCCTTGATTCAAAAGGGTTTCTTATTCATGGGCATGTTAGCTATTCTAGCCGGATTAAGCACCAGAATCATTTTCCACTTTGTCGAACAGGAAGCAATTGCTCCCATTAATCTGGCTTTTGGTATAATCCCTTTTATTGCTGCCTATTTTGTTTACAATAATACTCCGAAAAAAAGTATTATTTATTCCCTTGCAGCGTTGTTCCTAATTTCTGGGCTTTATCTTAATATGCTGCCATTAAATGATAAAGACAGTATTATCCTTGCTTATTTACACCTTCCTATATTCTTATGGGTATTGGTAGGGCTTGCGTTTACAGGAAATGAATATTCAAAAGGCAGTACAAGGTTAGCTTATATTAAATTTAATTTGGAATATTGTATTCTTTACGCCAGCATGGCAGTTAGCGGAATGATACTAGCAGTATTCACCATGCGGTTATTTAGTTTTGTTGACTTGGATATAGGAGAGTTCTATTTTAGTAATGTTGTTTTATTTGGTGCTGCCGCTCTCGCTATTGTGGCTGCATACTTAGTATCAATGAATCTTAAGTTTGCTAAAAATATTACCCCCTATATAGCTAAAATTTTTAGTCCGCTTGTCCTGATCACCTTGTTGATCTATCTTATAACGGTTATATGGGTTGGGAAAAATCCATTTTTGGACCGCAATTTCTTGATGGTCTTCAACGGAATACTTCTTGTTGTATTGGCTGTTACTATATTTTCCATTGTTGAGAGCGACTCAGATGAGAAAAAGAACATTTCAGATTATATAAATTTTGTCTTAATTGTTCTTGCGCTTATTATTGACAGTGTGGCTTTGTCAGCTATCGTGTTCAGACTTTCTTCCTATGGTATTACGCCTAATAGACTTGCTGTTTTAGGAGTAAATATACTGATTTGGGCAAATCTAATTTGGATTATGCTCTCTTATATGCGTTTTCTACAAAATAAATCCGGACCTTTACCTATCCAAGATGCCGTTACGAAGTATTTGCCAATCTACGGACTTTGGGCAGCGTTTGTTATATTTACTTTTCCTATCCTTTTTAATTAAAAAGGATCTGTTAATGTAACGAAAAGTCAATCTTCTATAACGTATAAAATTTTTAGAGCCGATAATTCAATTTTGCATTTATATAATTTCTCGACAATAAAAAGCGTCCCAAAGTGGGACGCTTTTTATTATGCGTATTGCCGTTTTTTCTTAATAAGTAACAACACTTGTGAAACACAAGCAAGTACTGGTAACTCAATTAACGGTCCAATAACGAGTGCAAGTGCGATAAGAGGCTCGTCTGGAAAAGCAGTCACAGCAATAGCGAGCGCAACAGGCGAGTTTCTTGCTAATGTTGTTAAGCTTAAACTTACTGTATCTTTATAAGATAAATGCAGGATGCGCCCGATAAATTGTCCTAGTAAAAAATTAATGATGAAGAACAATAGAACAGGAATGAGTAATAATAAAACAACATTCATATTTTGGAGTAAATATTTACCTTGTGATGCAAACATCGCTACAATTGCTAAACTTAAAAATACAATTTGAGCAGAGCTGAAAAACGGAATGATTTTATTCTCGAGTGTTTCAGCGTTTTTCATTTTATTCATAATGAATTTTGTAGCATGTGCAAGTAAAAATGGTAAGACGATAACGATTACGATACTTTCTATTAGAATAGAAACCGCTACAGTCTTCATTACACCGGCAAATAAAAATAAATAAACAGGTAGCAATAATACTTGTAAAATTAAGTTTACAGGCAAAATCGCTGTGGAAAGCGCTACGTTTCCTTTCGCTATTTCAGTAAATATTAAGTACCAATCTGTACATGGAGTAACCATTAACATTATAAACCCAACCCAAAGTGCTGGGTGATCTGAAAGAAATAATGCACCTAATCCCCAAGCGAGGAAAGGCGTCCATAAAAAATTAATGGTAAGGCTTGTTCCTGCAAATTTTAAATTGCGAAATCCGTTTTTAATCTCTTTCAATGGGATGCTGAGGAATAATCCATATAACATGAAAAATAAGAAGGGGACAATAAATTTGTCTGAATACATATGTATGATATTAAATTGTCCGAGTACAATGCCGCATGTAACAGCAAATAGAATAATAAAAGTTTGAATCTTTTCTATAGTGCTCATGAATAAATCCTTTCTAAATATGAATTTCCCTCTCTAAGTTAATTATACAAGTAATAAAGTAGTATTTGGTGTTTTATTATTATTTTCAATTCGAGACTTTATTTTTTATTAAAAGTTACTTGACTAAAGTAAGTGACTATATTACAATAACTTATATAAGGTAATTAAATAACAAAAAGTTATAGATTCCTGAAATGAAGGTCTCTATTCGAACTTTTTCTTAGAATAAGAATTTTTATGATGATGAATAATGAATATGAAAAGAAAGATTAGGTGAAGAAAATGGGACTATTTAGCTCATTATTTGGTAAAAAAGAAGAAATTACGAAAGTAGAGGAGAATAAAACAATGTCAAAAGTATTATTTGTAAAAGCGAACGATCGTCCAGCGGAGCAAGCAATTAGTTCAAAAATGTATGAAACATTTGTAAGTACTTATAAAGAAGCGAACCCAAATACAGAAATTACAGAGTTAGATTTATTTGCATTAGATCTTCCTTATTACGGAAATATCGCAATTTCAGGTGGATATAAACGTAGTCAAGGAATGGAGTTAACAGCTGAAGAAGAGAAGGCTGTAGCAACAGTAGATCAATATTTAAATCAGTTTTTAGAAGCTGATAAAGTTGTATTTGCGTTCCCATTATGGAACTTCACAGTACCCGCACCATTAATCACATATATTTCATACCTTTCTCAAGCTGGAAAAACGTTTAAATATACAGCAAATGGTCCGGAAGGTTTAGCTGGTGATAAGAAAGTAGTTGTACTAGGTGCTCGTGGTTCAGATTATTCTTCAGAGCAAATGGCTCCTATGGAAATGGCGGTTAATTATGTAACAACTGTACTTGGATTCTGGGGAATTACAAATCCAGAAACAGTGGTAATTGAAGGACACAATCAATATCCAGATCGCTCACAACAAATTGTTGAAGATGGTATAGAAAACGTTAAAAAAGTAGCTGCGAAATTTTAATTACTGATAGTAAATGGAAAAACCAACATGGATGACCATGTTGGTTTTTTAGTCTATATTCTATGTTAAAAAATGTATATTCATAAAATAAAAGAAAAGTTTGAAAATAGTATTGCAAAATATTATATAGCGAATTATAATGAGTTCAAGAATAGTTAATACTTAAATTAAATATTCAGAAAATTCAATTAGTTAAAATTGGAAAATGAGATAAGGAAATTTGAATGGGGGTTATATTATGGCGAATAAAGTACCGTTTTCGTTCATAGTAGTTATTGGATTAATGTTATTTGCACTATTTTTTGGAGCCGGAAATTTAATTTTCCCAGCTATGCTAGGTCAATCGGCAGGAGAGAATGTATGGATTGCTAACGCTGGATTTTTAGTAACAGGTGTTGGATTACCATTACTAGGTGTACTAGCATTTGGTTTTTCGGGTAAAGATGATTTACAGTCATTAGCAAGTCGTGCTCACCCAGTATTCGGGATTGTGTTTACAACAGTTTTATACTTAGCGATCGGTCCGTTATTTGCAATACCAAGAACGGGTAATGTTTCTTATGAAATTGGTCTTAAGCCTTTTATGCCAGAAGGATTAGGTTCTACACCTTTAATTCTTTTCACAATTATATTCTTTAGCATCACTTGTTTTTTTTCGCTAAATCCTGCGAAAATTGTCGATATTGTTGGAAAAATATTAACGCCAATTAAATTGACATTCATCGGTATTTTAGTAATCGTTGCTTTTATTCATCCAATTGGAGATATGCAAGCACCAGTGGAAGGGTATACATCACATGCATTCTTTAAAGGATTCCAAGAAGGATACTTAACAATGGACACGCTTGCATCATTCGTATTCGGAATCATCATCATTAATGCAATTAAAGAAAAAGGTGCGAAAACGAAAACACAGATTATGGTCGTTTGTGCAAAAGCGACAATCATTGCAGCATCTATTTTAGCAATTATTTATACAGCACTTTCTTATATGGGTGCTTCAAGTGTTGCAAAGCTTGGACATTTAGAGAACGGCGGAGAAGTATTAGCGAAAGTTTCTAACTACTATTTCGGATCATATGGCGGAGTATTATTAGGATTAATGATTACAGTAGCTTGTTTAACAACTAGTGTGGGACTTGTATCAGCATGTTCTTCATTCTTCCATAAGTTATTCCCAAATGTTCCTTACAAAGCAATTGCAATTACGCTATGTGTATTTAGTGCAATTGTTGCAAACGTAGGATTAACACAATTAATCGCAGTTTCTGTTCCAGTATTAACAGCAATTTATCCACTAGCAATTGTATTGATTTTCTTAACATTCTTCCATTCACTATTTAAAGGAAGAGCTGAAGTTTATCAAGTGAGTTTAATCATAACATTTATCATCAGCTTATTCGATGGATTAAGTGCAGCTGGAGTTAACATTGAAGTAGTAAGCCAAGTGTTCACTAAATTCCTTCCGATGCAGGAAGTAGGATTAGGCTGGATCTTCCCAGCGATTATCGGTGGATTTATCGGATATGGCATTAGCGTTTTAAAAGTGAAAAAACAAGTTCAACCTGCAACTAGAGCGGACAAGAAAATAAGTTAATTGAAAAAGTTATAGAACTTGTTTCTATAACTTTTTTTGTTACTATTAATAAGGAGTAAAAAATAAAGTAGTAGGGGAAATAAAATGAAAAAAACAATTGATCATATCGGAATCGCAGTTCGTGATATAGATAGTACGATACGTTTTTATGAACAGGTTCTATCAGGGAAATTAATAGATCGTTACGTAAGTGAAGCACCAGGTGTGGAAAGTGAAGTTGCTATTATAGAAGTGGATGGAGATAGAATTGAACTACTTGCACCGACGAATAATACGACGTCGCCAATAGCACGCTTTATAAAACAAAAAGGGAAAGGTGTTCACCACGTTGCGTATCGTGTCGATGATTTAGATGTGGCTTTAGAAGAATTAAAAGAACAAGGTATTCGAACATTAGAGCATACACTTCGAATGAATAAACATGGTAGACGATTAATTTACCTGAACCCAGCGGATACAGAAGGAACGATTATTGAGTATTGTGATTATCCGGAAGAGAAATAGAAGAAGGATATTTTTTAAAAGGTGTTACGTTATTACGTAACACCTTTTAATTTATCCTGCTATTTGTAGGAGTCTTACTGCCCGTAAAAGCGCCATTGGTGAGGGCTGATTAAAGTTTCACTTTATGTATTTCACATTTTCTTCACAAATGATTCACGAGAACTTTTCTTCTTAGGGAACTTACATAAATATATTTTATGATATAATTACAATCTACTTTAAAAATATAAGTTGTTTTAATTAGGGTAGTTACTATTATATTGGTAGTTTAAAAGCGGGGAGAAAGTAAGTATTATATAGCATGGAAATTTATACTTAATCAGGTTAATATTTCGTCAGAAAATCAAACTAGGAAGTATAAAGTAATGAAAGTGTAGCGATGAAGAAGAAAGAAGTGAAATGAGTGTGAAAGTAATGAGAAGGTTAGGGGCATGGCTAGTAATAGCATGTGTGCTTATTATATTGATACCAAAAAGCGCGTCTGCTCATGCATATGTTGTGAAATCAAATCCTATGGAAAATGAAACGTTGAAAAAAGCACCAACTGTCGTGAAAATCGAATTTGATGAGGATATACAAGTTTCACATTTTAATACATTGTTTGTAAGAGATACCTCAGGTAAAAGAGTAGATTTAAAAGATGCTCATATTGATAAAAGAAACAAAAAACTATTAGAGGCAGGGGTAAAAGAGAATCTTAAAGACGGTCTCTATTCTATTCAGTGGAAAGCTATTTCAGCTGATGGACATCCAATTCAAGGAGTTATTCCGTTCCAGATTGGGTTAACCGAAGCGGGAGCAGATGATGTACAAGTAGAAGAGATGGGGTATGTCCCGCAAATCGATATGATTATGGAACGCGGGGTTCTATATACAAGTTTCTCACTATTTTTAGGAGTTCTATTCTTTAATCTTATTATATATAAAGGGAATGTAATAGAAGTTCACTCAAGGAGTAAGAGAATAATATGGATATCATTAATAGGTATATTCATTAGCTTACTATGCAATCTACCATTGCAAGCGAAAATAAATGCTGATGTTTCGTGGTTAGAAGCATTTGATCCACTATTATTAAAAGAAACATTGCAACTATCTGTTTTTGGTTATGTATGGATTACTCAAATGGCTCTTATTAGTCTGCTTATCATTGTTACTTATTTTGCTGTGAAGCGTGAGAAACTTTCATCGTTTAAAGTATGGAGCATTCCAATATTACTTTTTATTGGGTTACTCGTTATGAAAGCCTTTAATAGTCACGCATTTGGTTTGAAGTTTAAAGACATTGCTGTCGTTATGGACTTTCTACATTTATTCGCAGCTTCGTTATGGGTTGGCGGTCTATCATCAATTATTCTTCTTTTACGTAAAGAGGATGACAAGTGGACTACATATTGGGATGCAATTAAGCGTTTTTCAACATGGGCAACAGGTGCTGTCATAGTCATTGTATTAACGGGTCTTTTTAACAGTACATTTTTTATTCCCACGATTCATTCCCTATTTGATACGAAGTATGGATTAGCATTATTAGCAAAGATACTTTTATTCGTTTTCATGGGGATATTGGGAATTATTCATTATGTGAAAGGGAAAATGCGAGCCCGGCAAGGATTAGGTGCTACGCTGAAAATAGAGTTGATCATTGGAATTATCGTTTTCATAATCGTAGCTTTTATGACAAACGTGCAAACACCGCTGATGCCTCCTACTGGACCTTTTACAGAGAGTAAACAATTAGATAATGGATATGAACTTACTTTACATGTAAGCCCTAATAAGGTAGGACAGAATACATTTCATATTACTTTGAAGGATGAGAATGGACAGCCTGTTACTAATATGGAACAAATTATATTGACGACTCAATCGTTAGATATGAATATGGGCCAAGGTTCATTTAAAGTTTCAGCAATTTCACCGGGAGAATATGAAGCGGAAGGTATGTATATTAACATGACAGGAAATTGGAATATACAAGTTCACGGGTTAACAAAATCTCTTGATAGCTTCGATACTGATTATAAATTTATTGTAGGTGGCAGATAAAGTGAAACTTTAATCAGTAGGAGGGGGCATCTCCCACTGATTATTAGCCTTCACCAATCGGCTTTTACGGGGGCAGCAGGGCTTCTACCCAGATTCTTTGCTCCAGCAGAATTTTGGGGTAGGAGTCTTACTGCCCACAAATAGCGGGATAAAGAGACGTTACAGATGAAAAGGAGTTAATAGAAAATGAAGCGTATAAAAAAATTAGGAACAACAATGATCGCAACAATAATTGCAATGGGAATTTTTTCGTTACCTGTTAGCGCTCACGTAACTGTGCAACCAGCAACTTCGGATGCTAACTCATGGGAGACTTACACGATAAAGGTACCAGTTGAAAAAAATGTGGCAACAACAAAAGTCACACTAAAAATACCGTCCGGCGTTGAGTTTCAACAGTATGAACCAGTGTCAGGATGGAAAGTGGAAGAGCAAAAAGATGCAGCTGGAAAAGTTAAAACTGTAGTATGGGAAGCAACAGGAGAAGGGATTTTATCTGGTCAGTTCCAACGATTTACTTTCGTTGCTAAAAACCCAGATAAAGAACAAAAGATAGCTTGGGATGCATATCAACAATATAAAGACGGAGAAATTGTTGAATGGACAGGCGATGAGAAAGCTGAAAAACCGCATTCAGTTACTACAATTGCAAAAGGTAAGTCCTTAACTGGGGAACATGGGGAAGTATCTAGTGTGGGAAAGAATGAAAGTACAAGTAATATGCAAACAATAGCAATTGTGTTATCAGTTTTAGCGATTGTATCTTCGGTAAGTACGTTTGTTTTTGTAGTACGTCGTAAAAAGTAAGGTATAAAAAAGAGCCTACAAATAGTAGGCTCTTTTTCACGTTTATTTATTTCACTTCAACTTGTTGCCCTACAGCAAGTGTTTTCGGCTTTATATTTACAAAGCAAATACTCACGACAATAAATAATAGACCGATAAACAAGCTCATTGTAATGGCCTCATGTAAGAAAATTGAACTTACAATAATAGCGATAAGAGGGATAAGGAACGTGTAAGCTCCAACTTTACTTGCTTCACCAGCTCCAACAAGTGTGAAGTAAGCGAGCCATCCCATTGCAATAACAAAGAACGAAATAAAGAGTAGCACACTAACAAATGGCATACTCCAAGCGATACTAGACCAGCTTTCAAACTCTGATCCAAATCCAACTAAGCAAACACCTCCAATAATAAGCTGAAGTGTTACCATCCAAATAGCATTAACGCGGTGCCCGGTTTTTTTAATAAATACTGTACCCAGTGCCCATCCAATCGCACAACCTAATGCGAGAAGGATTCCAATGATAGAAATATGGCCGGTTAAGCTACTAGAGCTAATAACCCCCACGCCAATAAATCCTAGAATTAAACCGAAAATTTTTAAGCCATACATTGATTCTTCAAGCCATATCCACGAGAAAATGCCGAGTAAAACAGGCTGTAGAAATACAATTGCGGAAAATAATCCAGCGGGCATGTATTGAAGACCGACAGTTTGTAGTCCGTAAAAGATAATGATGTTAAGTACAGAAGAAATAACGTATAAATGCCAAGTTTCTTTTAAATGTAGCTCTTTGTATTTCGGTAATGCGAAAATAAGTAAAATGAATCCCCCAATTAAAGTTCTAACGCCTGCAAATAAAACAGGTGGTGTATAATGCAAGGCAAATTTAGATAAAGGCCAATTAATTCCCCACATAATAACGAGAAAAGTAAGGATTATGGCCGTTTTTGTTCGAGAAAGCTGTGTCACGGTAAGACCTCCTTGTTGTATTTCATTTCACTATGATATGATATCGACTGTGATAAATAAAATGAATCTTTTTTATAAGGGGTATAAGTGATTAGTTATGACCATTACACAACTACAAGTTTTGATTAAAACGGTTGAATTAGGTAGTTTTACGAAAGCAGCAAAAGCACTTAATATGACACAGCCTGCTGTCAGTCATGCCATTTCAAGTATTGAGTCAGAATTAGATATTACGATTCTTATACGTGATAAGAGAGAAGGTTTAATTGTTACTGACGTAGGAGAGAGAATTCTTGTTCATATTAGAGAAATATTGAATGGAATTGAGAAAATTGAGCAAGAAGTTGCGATGGAGAAAGGACACGAAGTTGGGACGATTCGAATTGGGAGTTTTCCGAGCGCTTCTGCACATTTCTTACCCAAAATGATAAACCTTTTTAAGGAGAAGTATCCGAACTTAGAAGTCGTTCTTTGTGAAGGAACGATTAAAGAAGTTGAAGATTGGTTAGTATCGAGGGTTATTGATATAGGAATTGTTATTTTGCCTAATAAAGATATGGAGATTGTTCCATTAGCGAAGGGGAAAATGGTTGTTATCTTAAGAGAGGATCATCCTCTCTGTAAGAAGGACGCTATTACAATTAGTGATTTAGAGAATGAACCGATCATATTATGTAAGGGTGGATACGAACCACCCATTATTGATATGTTTAAACAAGCAAACGTACCACTTCGGGCTGAGTATGTAATTTCGACAGTTACTACAGCTTTAAATATGATTCAAGAAGGATTAGGCATTGCAATATTGGCTGAATTATCTTTAACGAATTTACCAAAAAATGTGCAAACGAGAGAATTGGAACCACAAGTATGGAGAGAAATTGCTTTAGCTGCTCCTTCATTAAAGGATTCTTCAATCGCTGTGCAGCTATTTATTGAAGAATTTCAAGCGCTATTTGCAGAATAAAAAGAGGTGTCTCATATATCATAATGGGACACTTTTTAATTTACTTATAAAAAATCTGTGAAAAGGATTGACTTATTTTTTAGTTGTAACTATAATGATTACATCGAGGTGGTGATGACGATGAAAATTAGTAGCCGCTTTTCTATAGCTGTTCATATTTTATCTATTTTGAAAAACAATCCATCTTCACTTTGTACTTCAGACTATATGGCTGAAAGTGTAAATACAAATCCGGTAGTAATCCGTAAAATTATGTCGTACTTGAAACAAGCTGGATTTGTTTACGTAAATCGCGGGCCAGGTGGTGCGGGATTAT
Organism: Bacillus sp. FSL M7-1020; assembly: GCF_038050415.1. NCBI lineage: Bacteria > Bacillati > Bacillota > Bacilli > Caryophanales > Bacillaceae > Bacillus > Bacillus sp. FSL M7-1020. The sequence continues at coordinate 1,647,822 of NZ_JBBOTW010000001.1, forward strand.
TAAAGGATTTACATGAAATCACATTGTTAGATGTGTATCATGCAGTGAACGTAGTCGAAGAAGACAAGCTATTTCATATTCACGAGCAACCAAATCCAGATTGTCCAATTGGAGCGAATATTCAAGTGGTGTTAGAAGTTATATTAATTCAAGCACAATCCGCGATGGAAGAAGTTTTGAAAAATATTTCGATGGAGCAGTTGTTTGAATCTTTACAAGAGAAAATGAATGCTTAAAATATTATCTATATTTTTTTATTATAGATGTAACTATATTGATTACAACTATAAAGGTAAGGTGTAAAAATTATGACTGTAAAAATGAAAGTATACTCAGACTTTATATGTCCGTTTTGTTTTTTAGCAAAAGGTCCATTAGATGAGGTAGTGAAAGAGAAAGATGTAGAGATTGAATGGATGCCATTTGAATTACGTCCAAGTCCATATTCAAAAATAGACCCATGGAATGAGCCAGAAAAATTAGGTTCATGGGATGCTTTCATTCTTCCGACAGCGAAGAAGTTAGGAATTGATATGCGTTTGCCACGTGTTTCCCCACATCCATATACGCATTTAGCTTTCGAAGGATGTCAATTTGCGAAAGAACGTGGACTAGGTAATGAGTATCATCACCGCGTATTCACAGCATTTTTCCAAGAAGAGCAAAACATTGAAGATATTGATGTGTTAACAAAATTAGCGGTAGAAGTAGGACTTCCTGAGGCGGAATTTAAAGATGCTTTAGTAACTCGTAAATATAAAGAAAAGCATCAAGAAGCAATTCAGCACGCATATGATGAAGCGAATATTATGGCTGTTCCAACTGTCATGATTGGAGATGAAGTCATTCAAGGGCTTGCTAGTAAAGAAACACTAGAAAGGGTCATTGATAAAGAAATTGAAAAGGATAAAACAAATTCATTTGAAGGTGTGCAATGTAATACCGATGGATATTGCTAATTCGATTGTTATGAAATAACAAAATAAATAATAAAACAAATATTTGGAGGAATTAAAATGTCAGCAACTACAACAAATTTAAAAGAAGCAATCGTGAACCGTCGTTCAATTCGTAAAGTAACAAAAAACGATGCGATTACGAAAGAAAGAATTGAAGAAGTGTTAAAAACAGCTTTACACGCACCAACATCTTTTAATATGCAAAGTAGCCGTATGGTTGTATTAATGGATGGAGAGCATGAAAAGTTTTGGGATATCGTAAAAGAAACGCTTAGATCACGCGTACCAGCAGAAAACTTTGAAGCGACTGTAGAAAGACTAAAAGGTTTCCATACAGGTGTAGGTACAGTTTTATTCTTTGAAGACCAAGCAACTGTAGAAAAAATGCAAGAAAATGCACCGTTATATAAAGATCAATTCCCATTCTGGTCTCATCAAGGTAATGCAATGTTACAACATACTGTGTGGATGCTATTATCTGCTGAAGGAATTGGCGCATCACTGCAACATTACAACCCAATCGTAGATGCTGATGTAAAAGAAACTTGGAACATTCCAGCAGAGTGGAGCTTAGTAGGTCAAATGCCATTTGGTGAACCAAATGAACAGCCAGCAGAAAGAACATTCTTACCTACTGAAGATGTAGTGAAATTTTATTAAGAAATACAATATGTAACGATAAGGAAGCTGTGCTTAGAAACAGCTTCCTTTTTTGTATTAGTGTTAATTTATAAGCATTTAGGGAAGGAATATAACAAATAGTCAGGTGAGAAAGGAAGTAGGAAAATGAATGACGAGAAAAAATATACAGTGGTAGGTACTGATGTCGAGGAAGTAAAACGTTTAAATAAAAATTCAGGATTAACGTATAATCAAGTGAAAGAAATGTTAGCGAAGCAAATGCAAAAAAAGAAGTGATTAGATTGAAATCATTCATTTTTTCATTTAACATTTTGATTGGAGAGAGTTAAGTAAAAGGTAACTCTCTTTTTTATATAACTGAGCAACTGTAAGAGTGGAGGAAGCAACATGAAAAAGTGGGTAAAGATAACGTTGTCTATCGCCGGAGGTATTGTCCTATTGGTATGTGCCGGTGGATATTACGTGTATAAAAATTATTTTCCAAAGGAACCAGAGCGTATTGTATATGATAAAGACAGAGTGTTAAAGCCGATACATAACCAGCTTAAAGGGATCAACATAGATAATGTAAAGATAAAAGAAAAAGCAGTTGTAAATGCAACTGTGGATGAACTTCAAAATATGGTCGATGATGGAAAATTATCATATGAAGAATTAACGAGTATTTATCTCTTTAGAATACAAGAACATGACCAAAATGGAATATCATTAAATGCTGTTACAGAGATTAATCCAAATGCAATAGAGCAAGCACGAAAGTTAGATAAAGAGAGGTCGTTAAATAAAAAATCGAACTTATACGGCATTCCTGTCATCGTAAAAGATAATGTACAAACTGCAAAAGTGATGCCGACAAGCGCAGGCACTTTTGTATTAAAAGATTGGGTTGCAGATGAAGATGCCACGATTGTGAAGAAGTTGAAAGAAGAGGGGGCATTTGTTTTAGGTAAAGCAAATATGTCTGAATGGGCGAATTATTTATCTTTTACAATGCCAAGTGGATATAGCGGGAAGAAAGGGCAAAATTTAAATCCGTACGGTCCAATTACATTTGATACATCAGGATCCAGTTCGGGGTCTGCTACAGTGGTTGCGGCCGATTTTGCACCGCTTGCAATTGGGACAGAAACGACGGGATCTATTGTCGCACCAGCGACGCAGCAATCTGTAGTTGGGTTACGTCCATCGTTAGGTATGGTTAGCAGAGCTGGCATTATCCCATTAGCTGAAGCACTTGATACTGCAGGGCCAATGGCAAGAACGGTAAAAGACGCGGCAACGTTATTTAATACAATGGTAGGTTATGATGAAAAAGATGCTATGACAGAAAAAATGAAAGATAGAGATAGAATAGATTATACGAATGATTTATCAATAGATGGATTAAGAGGAAAAAAGATAGGGATTCTTTTTTCTGTAGATCAACAAGATGAAAATAGAAAAGCAGTAGCAGAAAAGATTAGAAAAGACATTCAAGATGCCGGTGCGATATTGACTGATGATATTCAGTTAAGTAGCGAGGGTGTAGATAATCTGCAAACATTAGAATATGAGTTCAAACATAATGTTAACGACTATCTTTCGAAGCAAAAAAATGTGCCTGTAAAATCGTTAGAAGAGATTATAGCGTTTAATAAAAAAGATAGTAAAAGAAGAATGAAATATGGACAAACATTAATTGAGGGCTCTGAAAAATCTGCTATAACGAAAGATGAATTTGAAAAAGTAGTTCAAACGAGTCAAGAAAATGCAAGGAAAGAGCTAGATAGATATTTAGTAGAAAAAGGATTGGACGCTTTAGTCATGATTAATAACGATGAAGTTCTTTTATCAGCTGTAGCTGGTTATCCTGAATTAGCGGTACCAGCAGGCTATGATAAAAATGGAGAGCCAGTAGGTGTTGTATTTGTCGGGAGGCAGTTTGGTGAAAAAGAACTTTTCAATATTGGATATGCGTATGAACAACAGTCTAAAAATAGACGTTCTCCTAAAATATAGAATTTAAAAATAGTTTTTAGGAAAGGATTAGATAAAAAATCAGACATTAAAAAAGAAAAAAAGGATTCTTCCAAATTAGTAAGAAAGATTGTCTATAGAAGTTCATAAAATGTAATAGTATTACAATGAATACGTTCGTTTTGTAATATATCAAATTTACATCCATAGAAGGGGGAGGTTAAATCTTAATGAATGAAGTGAAAAATTTTTTTCGAAGTAGAGGGTTTCAACGGTTTATCGTTTTAATAATATTAGCGTTTGTATTATATGGATTAAAAAGTATGATCAATTTAATATTAATTACGTTTATACTGACATTTTTAATGGATCGGTTTCAACGTTTTATTTCAAAGAAATTGAAAGTGAATCGAAAAATTGTTATCGCATGTTTGTATATAATATTAGTTTCCTTTATCGGCACGACATTGTATAAATATTTGCCTGTGCTAACGATACAAATTTCACAATTGATTTATCAATTTAAACTGTTTTTTCAAAATCCACCGGATAATGAGATCATTAAATATGCACTTTCGACAATTAATGGAATGGAAGTATCAAAATATATAGAACAAGGTGTAGATGTCATCTATCAATCGATAGCGAATATAGGAAAGGTGAGTTTACAAATATTATTGTCTCTAATATTAAGCTTATTTTTCTTATTAGAAAAAGAGCGTATTATTACATTTACTTCTAAGTTTAAAGAGAGTAAACTAAAGATTTTTTATGAGGAGATTGCATATTTTGGTGAAAGGTTTGCAAGGTCGTTCGGTAAAGTAATTGAAGCACAATTTTTAATTGCAGTTGTAAATTGTATCCTGACTGTCATTGCATTAATCGTTTTAGGATTTCCACAGCTTCTCGTATTAGCTGTTATGATTTTCTTATTAGGGTTGATTCCTGTTGCCGGCGTAATCATTTCACTGTTTCCACTTTGTATCATTGCCTATAACGTAGGTGGGGTTATGTACGTTTTGTACATACTAGTGTTCATTACAGTGATTCACGCTCTTGAAAGTTATTTTTTAAATCCAAAATTTATGTCTGCAAAAACGAATTTGCCTGTCTTTTATACATTTATGATTCTCATCTTTTCAGAGCACTTCCTCGGAATATGGGGGCTTATTATCGGGATACCGATCTTTATCTTTTTATTAGATGTACTTGACGTAAATAATGATAAATTGATTAAAAGCAATAAGTGATAGAAATAACCGATGTTGTCTTTTTTGAAAACATCGGTTATTTCTTATTTTTTTTTGGAGGAGGTAGTTTTATAAATTTATTTGCAATTAAAGCTATAATAACAGCAGCAAAAATAAGGACCGCGATTATGCCAATCCCCATACCTGCCCATCCTCCTATAAGGAACATACTTATCGGTATTGCTAATAAGCTTAAAATAATAAGGATCAACCCGAGATTCTTATCATATTTTTTAGTTGGAAATAGCGTTCTGATGATTAAAAAGAGAAAAAGTATTAATGACGCTACAGCTAGTAAGAGGATGACAATTGTCCAAGAATCATCCATAAAATCACTCCTTTCTATTATGGATAATATTACGGTTTAGATTGAGGGTGAACAATAAAAATATAAAAAAGCAATCCAATATGAATTGGATTGCTTTTTTGAATGAAATATACGATTAAAGAACGGGAGCCATTGTTTCTTTCAACACTTGAACAGAGTGATCGAATTTTAATTCTTCGTCTTCACTTAATTCTACTTCTAAAATTTCACGAACACCGCCACGATTTAAAACAGCAGGTACGCCGATATAAACATCTTTTTGACCGTATTGACCTTCTAAGTATGCTGAAACTGTTAATACGCTATTTTCGTCGTTTAAAATAGCTTTTGTAACACGTAGAAGTGACATACCAATACCATAATAAGTTGCACCTTTGCGCTCAATAATATGGTAGGCTGCATCACGAACATTTATGAAAATTTTGTCTAAATCTTCTTGTGTGTATGTGTTGTCTTTATCAAGAAGCGTTTGTAGTTTTTGAATACCAACTGATACGTGACTCCATACTGGAAGTTCTGTATCGCCATGTTCTCCGATAATATAAGCATGAATGTTGTGTGGACCAATGTCGAAGTACTCACCTAACATATAGCGGAAACGAGCAGAGTCAAGCGTTGTACCAGAACCGATTACTCGTTCTTTTGGTAAACCAGATTCTTTCCAAGTAACGTACGTTAAAATATCTACAGGGTTTGTTGCGATTAAGAAGATGCCATCAAATCCGCTATCCATAATACTGCGAACGATTTGTTTAAAGATTTTAGCGTTTTTCTCAACTAAATCTAAACGTGTTTCACCTGGCTTTTGTGGTAATCCAGCTGTAATGACTACAAGATCAGCATCTTTACAATCTTCGTAGCTACCTTTCCATACTCTAGTTGGAGCTGGTGCAAATGGAACAGCGTGACTTAAATCCATTGCTTCTCCTTCGGCTTTTGCTTCATTTACATCAACTAAAACAAATTCTTCAGCTACAGCTTGGTTAATCATGCAGTAAGCATAGCTACATCCAACTGCACCTGTTCCTACTAATACAACACGGTTAATACCTTTTTTCATTTCACAATTCCTCGCAATTTCATTGATTTTATTATGTAAGATAATACGTCCTACTTCTATAAATTCATATCTAGTTTATTACATTTTATAAAAGATATTCAAGTATTTGAAAATGTATCCGTTCAAATTTGCGAACAAAACATAGGAATTCAGTTAACTGAATATAATTCAGTAAAATCCTTTTTAAAAGGGGAAATGGTATGGGGAATCCATTATCGATGGAACAAATGCTTCAAATTGTTCATGAAGGGCTTGCCAAAACGAATAACCCCAAACAAATTACAGTTGCCGGTGCAGGGATTTCTGGATTAGTTGCAGGTTCTTTATTGAAAGAGGCTGGACATGAAGTAACGATTATAGAAGCAAATAACAGAATAGGTGGCAGGGTGTATACGATTCGTGAACCGTTTAGTGCGGGTTTATACTTTAATGCAGGACCGATGAGAATTCCTGATACGCATGAGTTAACTTTAGCGTATATTCGTAAATTTAAACTACCGTTAAACCTTTTTATAAATAAAACTTTTGCAGATATCATTTATACGAATCATATTCAAACGAGATTGAATGTGTTTGAAAATGATCCAAGTATACTTGAATATCCGGTTTTGGATAAAGAAAGAGGAAAAACGGCAGAAGAGCTAATGCTTGAAGTATTAGAACCAATACTAAATTATATTAAGAAGGATCCTAATAAAAACTGGTTTATCGTTGAAAAAAAGTATAAAACGTATTCGCTTGGTTTATTTTTAATGGAGTATTATTCGGATGGAGCAATAGATATGATTGGTGTACTTCTTGATATGGAAGCATATATGGGAATGTCTTTAATTGAAGTATTACGGGAAATGATTTTTTTTACTTCAACGGCGAAATATTACGAGATAACGGGCGGGATGGATGCATTACCAAATGCATTTTTACCACAGCTAAAGGATAATATTTTTATGTCCTATAAAGTAGAAAAAATAATACAAGAAGATAATAAAGTGATGCTGCAAGTAAAACATGAACAAACGTTAGATCCATTTACAATAACAAGTGATATTGCTATTATCACAATTCCGTTTTCGGCGTTACGATTTGTAGAAGTTCAGCCATTTCATTTATTCACTTATTTTAAAAGACGAGCAATTCGTGAATTAAATTATATTGCTGCAACTAAAATTGCGATAGAGTTCAAAAGTAGATTTTGGGAAAGAGTCGGGCAGTATGGTGGGAAATCTATTACGGATTTACCGATACGTTTTACATATTATCCGAGCTATGGCATTCAGTCACCAGGGGCAGCTATCGTTATAGCAAGTTATACGTGGGCGGATGAGGCTTTAACATGGGATAGTCTCCCGCATAGAGAGCGTATTCGTTACGCATTGAAAAATTTAGCGCAAATATATGGGAATGTAGTCTATAGTGAGTTTATAACAGGGGAATCTTTTAGCTGGAGTAAGAGTACGTATTCTTGCGGAGCATTTACAGCTTTTGAACCAGGCCAAGAGCTAGAATTATTTCCTTATATTGCGTCGCCGGCTGGAAACGTACACTTTGCAGGAGAACATACAACGTTGACACATGGGTGGATGCAGGGAGCGATTGAGTCTGGAATTAGAGTTGCTCATGAAGTAAATGAAAAGTGAAGATAGAAGATATATTTACAAATTGTTATTCTTTTAATAAAATGATAAATATAAATCGTAATTATTACGCTTTGAATACGTTTGAAATAAAGAAATGGATGGTTGATCAAATGAATAAAGTGGAAATTCATATATTAGGTGGTTTTTTAGGTAGTGGAAAATCAACATTATTACAAAATTTATTAGTAGCGGAGAAGAAGAAGAATAGAAAAGTTGCTGTTTTAATGAATGAAATTGGTGAATACTCAGTAGATACAGATATTATTGGTAAAGAGAATGTGTTAAGAGAATTACTAAAAGGATGTATTTGTTGTACGTTAAAGGAAGAACTTGAAATACAATTGCATTCATTATATCAGCAAGAAAGACCAGATGTAATTTACATAGAAACAACAGGCGTCGCACATCCAATTGAAGTGTTAGATGCATGTGTATCACCAATTTTAGCACCTTTCTTAGAAGTGAAATCAATTGTAGTCGTTTTAGATGCAGTAAGATGGTTAAATCGAAGTATATTAAGTGCAAATGTGCAACAGTTACTGCATGAGCAAATGAAATTTAGTAGTCACCTTCTTATTAATAAATCAGATTTACTAACAGAAGAAGATAAGAACAAAGTACTTGAAGAAGTGAAAGCAATAAATAATCATGCGAAATTGTTTGAAACAAAATATTGTAATATATCTTTAGATGATATAGAAGAAGCTGAATTTGTGAGTGCTGGGGAACACGAGACACTTCATGTTAAACAGCATTTACATATACAAACGATGACGTATCAATTTACGAAATCGATTGATCAAGACAAATTATATGAATGGCTTTCGAATTTACCAGATAGTATTTATCGAGTGAAAGGTTTTGTGAAATTCCATGGAGATAAATACCCTCATCTATTCCAATATTCGTTTGGCGTACCAACTTTACTAGAGCAAGATTTTGGTTTCCCGACAAACTTGGTAGTAATCGGGGAAGGGCTAGATAAGAAACAATTGGTTGAAGGGTTAGAAAAGGTAGAAAATAATTAAGTGCTTTTTATGTAGGCTGCAATAATTAACTTAAGTTAATTATTGCAGCTTTTTTCGTGATGAATACTGTAATGAAACAGTATTTTCAATTGGATAACGGAATATATATTGATTGTATGTTCATTTCCATTTAATAGGAAGGTGATTATAGATTTGTGCCGAATGTAGAGGATACTACAAGAGTTTTCCATTATCTATCTTATAGTTTAAAAGTCATGATTACGGGCAGGGGAATTTGGCGTGTTTGATTCTATCAGAAAGTAAAGTATGGGGAGGATCACAATGTCGATGAAAAAACGTAAGTGGCTAAAAACGATGTTTACTGGTTGTGTTTTAGGTTCGTTATTAATAACGGCAGCTTGTTCAGGAAAGAAAACAAGTACAGAGGATGAAAAAACGATTAAGGTAGGGGTTCTTGCATCATTAACAGGTCCATTAGAATCGTATGGAAAGCAAACAGTGAACGGATTTGAATTAGGGTTAGACTATGCAACTGGTGGAACAGGAAAAGTGGAAGGGAAAAAAATTAAGTTTGTAGTAGAAGATACGGAAACGAAAGCCGATGTAGCGGTAAAGAAAGCTACGAAATTATTAGAAGAAGAGAAAGTTGATTTCTTAGTCGGATCGTCTAGTTCAAGTGATACGTTAGCGGTTTTACCACTTGCTGAAGAATATGAAAAAATTATGGTTGTAGAACCGGCAGTTGCTGATAGTATTACCGGGAAGAACTGGAATAAATATATTTTTAGAACTGGAAGAAGTTCCTCACAAGATGCGATTGCAGGAGCAGCAGCAATTGCGAAAAAAGATGTAAAGATTGCGACGTTTGCTCCAGATAACGCTTTTGGTCGTGAAGGGATTGCGGCATTTAAAGCGGGTGCGAAAAAATTAGGAGCAAACATTGTAAACGAGCAATACGCTGACACGAATTCAACAGATTTTACGGCAAATATTCAAAATATCATTAGCTCAAAACCAGATTACTTATTTATCGTTTGGGCAGGGGCAAATTCACCTTGGAAACAGTTGAAAGATATGAATGTGGAAGCGCAAGGTATTAAAGTCTCTACTGGTGCACCGGATATACCAGCATTAAAAACGATGGATGCATTAGTAGGAATGCAAGGTTTTTCTGTTTATTATCATGCACTTCCAAAAAATAAGGTGAATGACTGGTTAGTTGAAGAACATAAAAAAAGATTTAATGGTGCAGTACCAGATTTATTTACAGCAGGAGGAATGTCAGCGGCAATTTCCATTGTGGAAGCATTAAAGAAAACAAATGGTGATACAGATGTAAATACATTGATTAAGAAAATGGAAGGAATGGAATTTGATACACCGAAAGGAAAGATGAAATTTAGAGAGAAAGACCACCAAGCGATGCAGACGCTATATTCTATCACGTTGAAAAAGCAAGATGGTGTTGATTATCCGGTACCAGTGTTAGAGCGAGAATTAACGATGAAAGAGACAGAACCACCAGTTCAAAATAAATAGACTGAATTTTCTGTTGTTTTTGTATAAAGAGGGGATATCCTCTTTATACGTATTTCTTTCATACTGAAAGCTTTAAAGGGAGGGATTTCGTGACACATTTGTTAGAGACGAAAAATCTTTGTGTATCTTTTGGTGACCATCATGTTATTAAAGATGTTAATTTAACGGTACAAAAGGGAAAGCTCATTTCAATTATTGGACCGAATGGTGCCGGCAAGACAACGTTATTTAACTTACTAAGTGGACAAATTTCTCCGACGAAAGGTGAAGTGTATTTTAAAGGAAAAGAGATTACAAAATTATCGATTTCAGACCGAACAAGATTAGGAATCGGGCGCTCTTTTCAGCTTACAAATATATTCCCAGAGTTAACGGTACTTGAAAATGTACGTTTAAGTGTTCAATCATTCGTTCAAGATTATTACAGTTTTTTCCCGAATGTAGCTAAGTTAAAGCAGCAAACTGGAGAGGCGAGACGTCTTTTAAAAACAGTGCTACTTCATGAGAAAGAGGGGGTATTAGCAAAAGATTTAGCTCACGGGGAAAAAAGAAAGTTAGAGCTTGCTATGTTATTAGCATTAAAGACAGATGTATTACTGCTTGATGAGCCAACTGCGGGTATTTCAGTTGAGGAAGTTCCGGCTATTTTACAAGTGATTGAAAATATTAAAAAACATCCAGAGAGCACAATCGTACTCATCGAACACAAAATGGATATGGTACTAGGTTTGTCGGACCATCTTATCGTTTTATTTCATGGCGAGTTATTAGCGGAAGGGTTACCAGAAGAAATGATGAAAGATGAGCGTGTACAAAGTGCTTATTTAGGGGGATTATATAGTGGCTCTATTACAAGTGAATAATATAGAGACGTATTTAGATCAGTTTCATATTTTACAAGGGGTATCACTCACTGTTGAGAAAGGGACGATTACTGTACTGTTTGGAAGAAACGGGGCGGGAAAAACAACAACGTTGCGATCGGTTATGGGATTTCATCGGATAGCAAATGGTGAGATTTATTATGATAGTACGCAGGTCAATGGATTATCTACACATTTAATTTCAAGAAAAGGAATAGGCTATGTACCAGAAAATCAAGGGATTTTTCATGATTTAACAGTAGAAGAGACGTTCGCACTTGCGAGTGGAAAAGGAGAAGAAGTTCACGAGAAAATAGATTGGATGCTCGAGCTATTTCCTGATTTAAAGCAGTTTTGGAATAAGAAAAGTGGGCTTTTAAGCGGGGGACAAAAACAAATGTTGGCTATTTCAAGAGCGTTTATTAATAGTGATGGACTATTGCTTATTGACGAGCCAAGTAAGGGGCTATCACCAATTATGATAGAAAAATTAATGGTAGCAATTTTGAAAATGAAGGAGAAAACGACTGTTTTACTTGTTGAACAAAATTTTATGATGGCTAGTCAAATCGGTGATTATTTTTACATTATGGATAATGGGCGTATTGTGCATAAAGGTTTTATGAATGAACTGCGAGAGGATAAAGAAACATGTCATAAATATTTAGGTATTTCTTAACATTGATACGGGGGGATAGAACGTGGATGTGTTAATTAACTTATTTGTAAACGGCGTTTCAACCGGGATGCTTATTTTTTTATTAGCATCAGGTCTTTCACTTATTTTCGGCCTAATGAGCGTTTTAAACTTTGCACATGGTGGTTTATTTGCATGGGGAGCTTTTACAGGCGTTTGGTTATTTAATATGACAGGTAGTTATGTGTTAGCGTTAGTTGGAGCGGTTGCTATGGGAATGTTGCTTGGTTTTATTTTAGAACGATTTCTTATTAGGCCAGTGTATGGAAACCATGTTCGCCAGCTACTCGTTACACTCGGAGGAATGCTCGTTCTTAGTGAGTGTATAAAAATATTTTGGGGACCGAATCCAATTAGTGCAAAGTTACCGATATGGTTACAAGGTAGCTATACATTTGGAGGGGTTATATTAATAAAATACCGGTTGTTCGTTATTTTAGTTGGGATACTAATTTACATTGCTCTACTATTACTACTCAAAAAAACAAAGATAGGTCTTATGATCCGCGCTGGTGTAATGGATAAGGAGATGGTTCAAGCACTCGGCATTAACGTGAAAGCTATATTTTCGTTCGTCTTTCTATTAGGAGCAGGAATGGCAGCGTTAGGTGGATTCTTATTTGCACCATATTCAGGCGTTGTTTTCGCCGAAATGGGTATGCAATATGCAATTTTAGCTTTCATTGTAGTAATAATTGGAGGGTTAGGTAGCGTCCAAGGTTCAGCTATCGCTTCTTTAATTGTCGGATTAGCCGGAGCTTTTACAGCATATTTCATGCCAGATTTATCACTTGCAATCAATATGTTAATGTTACTGTTTTTCTTAATAGTGAAGCCAACTGGACTTGTTGGTGAAAAGGGGTGAAATGGTGAACAACACATCGAATCGAATTAAAGTATACTTCGGAGTATTTATGCTCATTTGTTTAAGTGTATTTCCGTTCGTAAATGATTCACGGAGCTTGTTAATTTTGTTCACTCAAATCTTCATCTTTGCTATTTTTGCAATGAGTTTTGATATATTGCTTGGTTATACAGGAATTGTATCGTTCGGCCACTGTATGTTCTTTGGAATAGGAGCATATGGGGTAGCACTTTTATTCGATCGACAAGGTGTATCAATAACAAACTTTTTCATAGGTATAATAGCGGCAATTATCGTTTCAGCAATCGTTAGTTATATAATCGGCTTGCTTTCTTTACGGTTGAAAAGTCATTTTTATGCAATGTTAACGCTCGCTATTTCACAGTTGTTTTTCGTACTTGCTGAAAAATGGCGTGGGCTAACTCACGGAGGAGATGGATTTACATTTGGAGTACCAGAAATATTCCGTGATCGTTTTACATTTTATTATGTAACGTTTATATGTTTAATCAATATTTTCATTTTGCTACGTCTTTTCACCAAATCTTCAATTGGGAAAGTATTAAAGGCAATTTCACAAAATGAACAAAGAGTTGAAGCACTTGGTTATAAAGTTCTTCATTATAAAATTATCGCAAGTGTAGTGGCGGGAATAGTTGCAGCGATTAGCGGTGGTCTATTCGTCATCACATTACGCTTTGTAAATACCACTGTATTTTCAATTGAAATGACGTTAAATGCATTATTAATGACAATGATTGGAGGGGTTGGAACGTTAATCGGAGCCATTGCAGGAGCTGGTATCATTGAATCACTAAAATATTATTTATCAGAATTAGCGACGGAGTATCCGATTTTTGAAAGATGGACGATTATTCTAGGGTTATTGTATATAATCGTGTTACTAGTTTTTCCGAAAGGATTAGTTGGAACGGTTAAGCAGTTGAAGAGTGTTAAAAGGAGTAAGAAGGAGAAAAGCGCAGGTGTGGAGCAGAACGTGTGAAAAATCAATTGTATATAAAAAAACCCCCTCTTTTATATACGTTCAAGAGGGGTTTTTATTTTGAAAAAAGTTTGTAAACAAAGTCATTCTATTACTCAAATAGTTCATCAGGGGTATGCTTAATAAAGTTTCGATTCGTAAAAAAATGAACAGCTAATTTCTCTATTGGAACATTTTCAATTGTTACTAACTTATCATTTTTAATCGGTAAAAAAGCTATCCCATTTCCCTCAACGATAAATTCTTCCATAAGCGAATAAGAATCTAACTGTTGAAGTTGGCGCTGAGATAGATTGTTTTCTTTTAAAAATTGTATTGTCTTATTTCTAAAAGGGCACTTCTTGTCATTACTAACGAAGAAAAGTTCTTTTGAATAGTCAATGGTACACTTTTCTTTCGCTTTTAATAAACCTACAGAAATTGAAGTGGTGAATACTTTTTTAAACGCTGCGTCAGGATAATCCTCATAAGTTATGACCATATCAACTTTTTGTTGCTGTAACAGTGTTTGTAAGTGGCTACTACTTTCAATGTATAGTTGGTAACTCCTAAAATTTTCTTTAATGCGCATACTTAAATAATTTGTCAAAATAGATTGTGATGTCGCAATTACATAAGAAGAACCACTCGTTTTAATTTCATTTTTTGCTTCTTCTAACAGAGTTAATATTCTATTCGTGTAGTCTAATAAAATGTCACCAGAAGGTAACAATGAAACACCTTTGTTATCTCTATGTAGTAATGGTGTTTCTAACTCTTGTTCTAATTTTTTTATTCGCTCCGTTATATTCGGTTGTACATAACCTAGCTCTTTAGCAGCTTTACTAATAGAGCCTTCATTCGCTACAGTTTTAAATATGATAAGATCATTTATTTCCATTCATTTCAGCCCCTTATACGGTATCATTATAAATGATACCAAACATAATTTATACCTATTTTACGTTAGTTAGCCATCGGTTTATCATTATGTATATAAGATTGAAAGTGAGTGATAAACATGATTGGAATGCAATATAAGGTTATTTTGCCAAAGGATTATGATATAAGGATTATTAGAGAAAGGGTAAAAAAGAATGGTCATAAAACAGATGGTTTTCAAGAGTTGAAATTTAAGGCCTATTTAATTACTGAGGCAGGTAAGGACGGGAATTTCTATAATTGCTATGCACCTTTATATATTTGGAATGGTCATGAAGGGATGAACAAATTTATCTTTGAAGGGTATTACGATAATATTTTACAATCGTTCGGGTGGCAACAAATAAATATAGGTGTTCCATTCGTTGTTAATGTAAGTAATGACTTTAGAAAAAGTAGATATGTTGTTGAATATGTAGGGAGTATTTCTCAAATGGATTCATTGATTGGGGCTCAATTTAATATTTCGAATCAGAATGTCCAGAATACAGAAAATTGTATAGGGAATGTAATAGTCTATAACCCAGATAAGTGGGGATATAGTCATTTTGATTTTTATGAAGAAAAGCCTGAAATTGAAGCAATGAAGGATATTACAATATATGAAGTTCTACACATTTCACAGTAGATGTGGAATTGAAATATAGATTAATTATTTATAAAAAATCCATTTTGATTCAAGTAAAAAGGTTCAAAATGGATTTTTCTTGGTTATCTTATGTATACTCAAAACAAATTACTGCTTTTCTTAATTCTTTATTGAAGAATAAGTATATACGATCTGCACCATAAGCTTGAAAATAATATCCTGTAACAAATCCAACATACGTAAATGGATGACCATATTCATCTTTTGGCACATATAGAAGATTAGTATAGTCAAAAGATTCAAATCTTCAATTAATTTATAGACCTGATGTTATGTCTAAGGAGGAAGTAAAAGTGGAACTTAAGTAATTTATCCCGTAAAAGCCCGATGGGTGTAAACAAGGGTCTCTTATGCAAACCTATACAAGTTTTACATGAAGACGGTAATCTTGAATGAATTTACGGTACGATAAAAGAAAATAATAGGTTAGATGGTGTGAATTTCAAACATACCGTTTTGGAAAACAAAAATAAATGCATGATAAGGATTAGGCGTTGGAGCTTAATCCTTTTTTTATGGAGATGTAGAGAATGGTAAGTAGACCTAATACTACACGAGTAATACCTTTGGTTAAGTTCAAGTAAGTTGAGTTATATAAAAAAATGTAATTATCACTTGCATTAACATCACTTGCGTAGTAAAGTGATAATAAGATAAACGCTAGGAAGTGATAAAACATGCGTGATAATACGATAGGATCGTTAATATGGTTACGTTTAATACGATTTACGAATCAAAGTAATCAAATGTCAAATGAATTTTTAAAACGGTTTGATTTAACGACAGCCCAATTTGATGTCCTTTTGCAAATACGGACATATCAGCCGTTGACACAAATGGAGTTAGCTGAAAAGGTTACTGTTACGCAAGGCGGTATTTCTCGAATGTTAACTCGTCTTGAAAAAGAAGGATATATTGTGCGAAAACAAGATTGGAAAACAAAAACAATTAGTCTTACAGAGCAAGGAGAAGCAGCTTTAGAGAGAGCATTGCCAGAGCAACTTGCATTTCAATCTTCGTTTTTTGATGATGTATTAAATGAAGAAGAGCAGAAAATATTATACGAGCTGATGACGAAAGTTCATAAGCATAGTGAAAAAAAAGAATTACCGCAAGAGTAATTTTTTTATACTATCAATTGACTAATCAAGTGATGGCGTAGGTAATACGGAGATACACTTGACTTACCAACGTTTTTAGAAAAAAACTAATACTACTTTATTAAAGGGGAGAGTAACTATGGAAAAATACCGTATAGATACAAGAAAAGGAATTGAGTTTGGATTATATTCAATCGGTGATCATGTTTTAAATCCACATAATGGGGAGAAAATTACGCCAGAGAAAAGAATTCACGAACTAATTGAAACAGCTAAGTTAGCAGATGAGGCAGGGCTTGATGTGTTTGCTGTCGGCGAAAGTCATCAAACACATTTTACAACGCAAGCTCATACAGTTATTTTAGGTGCGGCCGCGCAAGCTACGAAAAATATAAAAATTGCAAGTTCCGCAACGATATTAAGTACATCTGACCCAGTTCGAGTATATGAGGATTTCGCTACCATTGACTTGATTTCTAATGGTCGTGCTGAAATTGTAGCTGGTCGTGGATCTCGTATTGGAGGATATAGTTTACTTGGTTACGATGTAAATGATTATGAAGAGTTATTTGAAGAGAAGATGGATCTTTTATTAAAAATTAATAAAGAGGAACATGTCACATGGAATGGGCAGTTCAGAGCACCACTTGAGCATGCTTCAGTTATTCCTAGAGCTAAAAACAATAACCTGCCAATTTGGCGTGCGGTTGGTGGACCGCCAGCTAGTGCAATTAAAGCAGGACGTGCAGGTGTGCCAATGATGATAACAACACTTGGTGGTCCAGCAATTAACTTTAAAGTGTCAGTAGATGCTTACCGCGAGGCTGCTCAGCAAAGTGGATTTGATCCAGCTAGTTTACCAGTTGCGACAACGAGTTTATTTTATACGGCAAAAAATTCACAAGATGCACTTAGTGAATATTACCCTCATATTAATGCTGGTATGCTTACACTGCGCGGTGGTGGGTATCCGAAACAGCAATTTACAAATGCAATAGATTACCGTGATGCTTTAATGGTTGGTAGCCCACAACAAATCATTGAGAAAATGCTTTACCAATATGAATTGTTTGGCCAACAACGCTTTATGGCACAAATTGATTTTGGCGGTGTACCATTTGATAAAATTGAGAAAAATATTGAATTAATTGCTACTGAAATTTTACCAGCCGTTAGAAAACATACAGCAAAATAAATAAAAAAACTGAGAGTCTAATTGACTCTCAGTTTTTTATTTGTTCTGGAAAAATGACAAAAAAATGAACTTTTAGTCGAGGGAGAGGGAAGTAATTTTTCTATTTTTGAATAACATTATTTCGAGTTTGAATTTTGAAAATACATTTTTCTCTTGACAAAAAATAAGCATTTATCCAGGGTGGTTTCGAGGACATTTTTCCGGGTAAAAGTCAAGTGTATGAAGAAAAAACGATTGTTTTATAGATATAAAAGTAAGCCGTATATTGAAAAAACACATTCTGCTAATGAGAAAAATCTGATTCAAAAAAATGACAAAAGACATATTTCAGACAAAATGATGTCAATAATACGTCAAAAATAACCTGAATTTACTATGCAGGTATATTATACAATTCGATTAACGAATCAAAACACTACAGAAATAGTGAAAAGATAAAAATAGCATTGCAATAGTTTGAAAAACTGAAATTTTGCATTTTTCGACAATACATACAAGATGTTTTTGTCTTTTCGCATTTCTTAATAATTGAGTTTTTTAAGATTGCTCAATTAATTTTAATTATAAAAACTATGAAGGAAGTGATTTTAGTATGGAAACGCTCGAATTGGCACGAATACAGTTCGCATCAACAACGATTTTCCATTACTTTTTTGTTCCGCTGTCAATTGGTTTAGCTTTTATTATTGCAATAATGCAAACGTTGTATGTGGTAAAAGGACAAGAAGTATATAAGAAGATGGCGAAGTTTTGGACGCAATTATTCCTTATTAACTTTGCAGTAGGTGTAGTAACAGGTATTTTACAAGAATTTCAGTTTGGTATGAACTGGTCCACATATTCACGTTTCGTAGGTGATGTATTTGGTCCATCACTTGCAATTGAAGGATTACTAGCATTTTTCATTGAGTCTACATTTTTAGGTTTATGGGTATTCGGTGAAGATAAACTACCGAAGCGAATTCACTTACTATGTATTTGGCTCCTTTCAATTGGAACAATGTTATCAGCGTTTTGGATTTTAACTGCAAGTGCATTTATGCAGTCACCTGTAGGGTATGAAATGGCAGCAGATGGCCGAGCGCAAATGAATGACTTTTTAGCGATTATTCAAAATCCACAATTATGGGTACAGTTCCCGCATACAATTACAGCGGCAATTGCAACAGGTGCATTCTTTATTGCGGGTGTAAGTGCATGGAAAATTACAAAAGGACAAGAAACTGTAGTATTTAAAAAATCGTTCCGAATTTCTATCATTGTTGGAACGATTACAACAGCGCTTGTATTGTTCTTCGGTCATGCACAAGCACAACAATTAATTAAGACACATCCAATGAAAATGGCTGCAGCTGAAGCGCTATGGAATACGAGTGAGGATCCAGCGCCATTTACAGTATTTGCGAAAATTGATACAGAGAAGAAAGAAAATTCATTTGAAATTCAAATCCCTTATATGCTAAGTCTATTGTCGTATGATAAGTTTAGCGGTCAAGTTGAAGGGATGAATCAAATTCAAAAACAATATGAAGAAAAATACGGACCTGGAGATTATATTCCTCCAGTGCATACGATGTTTTGGAGTTTTAGAGCAATGGTAATGAGTGGAACATTCATGTTACTTCTAGGAGCTTACGGATGGTTCTTATCAAGAAAAGATCGTTTAGCTGAAAAAACGTGGTATTTAAAAGTAATGGTGTATGCAATTTCTCTTCCGTTCATCGGTAATACAGTAGGATGGATTATGACTGAAATGGGTCGTCAGCCTTGGGTAGTATTTGGTGTAATGAAAACAGAAGATGCTGTATCACCCAATGTAACATTCGGTGAAGTATTATTCTCACTTATTTCATTCACATCAATGTATTTAATTATGGGTGGAATTTGTGTGTACTTATTTGTTCGTGCTATTAAGGGACATACGAATAAGAAAACGAAAAAGGATTATCAAAGCCATGATCCATTTGATAAGGAGGAAGAGTATGTTATCTCTTAATGAGTTGTGGTTTTTAGTTATTGCAATCTTATTTGTTGGATTCTTCGTACTGGAAGGTTTCGATTTTGGTGTAGGAATGGTTTCAAGGTTTTTAGGAAAGAATGATTTTGAAAAACGAGTTTACTTGAATACAATAGGACCGTTCTGGCACGCGAATGAAGTATGGCTTGTTTGTGCTGGTGGCGCTATGTTTGCGGCATTTCCGCACTGGTATGCAACTTTATTTAGTGGTTTTTATGTTCCCTTTGTATTTATGCTACTTGCTTTAATTTTAAGAGGTGTTTCCTTTAAATTCCGGGCGAAAATAGATAATCATAAATGGAAGAGTGCATGGGATTGGGGTATGTTTATTGGAAGTATGCTACCTCCGATCCTTTGGGGAGTTGCGATTGCAAACTTTATGGTAGGTGTACCTATCGATGAGAGTAAAAATGTTGTAGGTGGATTCTTGCAATTACTTCATCCATTTGCGTTACTTGGAGGAGTAATGTTCCTTCTGCTATGTATTGTTCATGGACTACAATTCCTTACAATACGTACAACGGGTAAATTGAGAGAACGTGCACGAATTGCTGCAATAAAAATTGCACCATTTTCATTAATAACACTTCTTATTTTTGCTGGTATAGGGTTATGGAAAACCGATATTTTCACTGCCCATGGTACAGAATGGATTATGGTACCAATTGGAGCTTTTGTAGCACTATTAGCGTCCACTTTATTAAATAAAAGAAGAAGAGATGGTTGGGCTTTCTTTATGACGAGTTTAACAATCATTTTACTAAGTGCGAGTGTATTTATCGGTATGTTCCCACGTGTTATGATTAGCTCTTTAGGAGCAATGAATGATTTGACAATTTACAACGCAGCATCAGGAGCTTATGCATTAAAACTTATGACTTACTTTGCGATTGCTATTTTGCCTTTCGTTATCGGAAGTCAAATATGGAGTTATTATGTATTTAGACAACCTGTTAAGTCAGACAATGATTTGGAGTACTAATGAAAAGAAAAAGAGGACTTCCGTCTTATCCCGGTAGCCGTATGTTATATGTAGCGTTAACGATTATTAGTATTTTAGAAGCTTTTAGTATTATTGCGCAAACAGTGTTTTTAGCGAGAGCTATTACGTTTTTATTTAATGGAGAAACAGTGCAATCTGTGTTGAATGAAACTGTTTATTTTGGGGTCATGTTTGCAGCGCGCCACATGTTGGTTCGAATATCACAAATTTTAGTGGAACGTTTCGCTGAAAAAACAGGATCGTTGCTAAGAAAGCAATTAATAGAGGCATATTTCACGTTAGGACCAAGATATGTTCAAACTGTCGGAACAGGTCATCTGGTTACCTTATCGATTGAAGGGATTGAAAAATTTAAAACATATATTGAATTGACAATCCCTAAAATGATTAGAAGTAGTATCGTTCCGGGATTAATTGTACTATATGTTTTTACGCTGGATATTAAGTCTGGAATTATTTTAGTTGTAACGATTCCTATTGTAATCATATTTATGATTCTTTTAGGATTAGCAGCGCAGAAAATGGCTGATAGTCAATATGAAACATATCGTGTACTTTCTAATCATTTTGTAGATACGTTAAAAGGGTTAGAAACATTAAAGTATTTAGGGAAAAGTAAACAGCACGAAGGAAAGATTGAAAAGGTTAGTAAAAGATATAGAAAAGCAACGATGCGTACTTTGCGAGTTGCTTTTCTTTCTTCTTTTGCATTAGATTTCTTTACAAGTTTATCAATTGCGTTTGTGGCAGTAGGTTTAGGAATTCGTTTAATAGACGGAACGATTCTTTTATTGCCTGCTCTTACAATATTAATTTTAGCTCCGGAATATTTTCTACCGATTAAGCAAGTTGGAGCGAATTATCATGCTACATTAGATGGCCAACTTGCGATGGAACAAATAGAGGGAATTCTACAGCAACAAAAAGAAATAGAAAAGAAAGATTCAAATGTAGATATAGTATGGAATTCTTCAAGTAGCTTGAAATTACAAGATGTAAAAGTAAATAACGATGAATCTAAAAAGGCTATATTAGAGGGAATTGACTTTGCTTGGCAAGGTAACGGTGCTATAGGCATTATTGGTGAAAGTGGGGCAGGGAAATCAACGTTAATCGATGTGTTAGCAGGATTTCTCTCTCCGTCCGGTGGGAAAGTGTTAGTAAATGGTGTGGGAATTGACGGATCTACTCGTGAAGATTGGCAAAAAAATATTGCTTATATTCCACAGCAACCATATATTTTCCCACTTTCATTAAAAGATAATATTTGTTTCTACGAGACAAATACAACGGATGAAGAAATGAAGAAAGTTATTCATGATGTAGGGCTTAGCTCACTCATTGCATCCCTTCCAAATGGGATGGATGAAAGAATTGGAGAAGGTGGACGTATGCTTAGTGGCGGACAAGAACAACGTGTCGCTATGGCGCGTGCACTTTTAAGTAAAAAACCAATCATTTTATTAGATGAACCTACGGCGCATCTTGATATTGAAACTGAATTTGAAATAAAGCAATCGATGTTACGTCTGTTTGAAGGTAAGTTAGTATTTCTTGCAACACATCGTCTGCATTGGATGAAACAAATGGATCATATTTTTATTTTAAATAAAGGGAAAATTAAAGAAAGTGGAACGTATGAAGAACTGTTAAAGAAAGAGACATTACATTTTCATAGGGAAGAGAGGGGAGAGAAATGAGTAACTGGATTAAACCTTATATACAGCAAAATAAAGGTAGAATGACTTTAACTATTTTCCTTGGGCTTCTTGGAGTTAGTTCAGGTGCGATGTTACTTTTTATTTCAGGTTATTTAATCTCTAAATCTGCTCTTAGACCAGAAAATGTAATGGCTGTATATGTTCCGATTGTTGCAACACGTGCGTTTAGTATAGGGCAAGCTGTTTTCCATTATATAGAGCGTTTAGTGGGACATGATGTCGTACTACGCATATTAGAACGAATGAGAACGAAACTATACAGAATAGTAGAACCACAGGCGTTATTTTTCCGTTCGCGATTTCAAACGGGTGATGTGTTAGGCGTACTATCCGAAGATATAGAGCATTTACAAAACCTATATTTACGTACAATATTCCCTAGTATATTAGCACTAGTTGTATATAGCATTTTCGTACTTGTTATCGGTACATTTGACTTCGTATTTGCACTGATTGCTGGTTGTATGTTAGCTATTATCGTTTTTCTTCTTCCATTCGTATCATTACTATTGATGAGGCGACATCATGTTACTTTAAAGCAGGGAAGAAGCCGTTTGTATCAACAACTAACAGACGCAGTCTTTGGATTATCGGATTGGCAGGCAAGTGGTCGAAAAGATGAATTTATTAATGAGTATGTAGAGCAAAATAATCGATTGTTAAAAACAGAGAAGAGATTGAAACGCTGGTATCATATTCGAGACAGTCTCATTCATTTAGTAGTAGGTATTGTAGTTATTTCAATGATTATATGGACTGGGAATGAAGCGGCAAGTGAACAGATTGCACCTACAGTTATCGCGGCCTTCGTATTAATGACTTTATCTGTAACGAATGCGCTTATTCCGATTTCAGATGCCATCGATCGAATCCCATCTTATGTAGAATCTGCTCATCGTCTGAATCGTGTAGAAAGTGATAGTGTTTTACATGATGAAATGGATTTGCATGAAGATAAGGATTACGGTGCACCAAAACATGTAGATATTGAACTGAATCATATATCGTATAGTTATCCAGATAGTAACGAGACTGTATTAAAAGATATATCGTTACAAATAAAAGCAGGAAAGAAAATTGCCATTTTAGGTAGAAGTGGGACAGGGAAATCTACTTTACTAAAATTGTTAACAGGGGCGTTAAGTCCGGTACATGGCCAAGTTTTATTGAATGGTGAACAAGCCCATACGAATCTTTTATCCAAATATATTTCTGTATTAAATCAAAAACCGCATTTGTTCGATACGACAATTGGAAACAATGTGCGAATCGGTAAACCAGAGGCTAATGATGAAGAGATATGGAATGCTTTAGAGAAAGCACAATTAGCTTTGCATATCGCTTCTCTTCCAGATGGATTACAAACAAAAATGCATGAAATGGGGAAGAGATTTTCTGGTGGAGAAAGACAAAGGGTTGCTTTTGCTAGAACGCTTATGCAAGAAGCGCCGATTATTGTACTTGATGAACCTACTATCGGGTTAGATCCAAAGACAGAGTTATCTTTAATAGAAACAATGTTTTCTGCAACGGAAGAAAATACAGTCATTTGGATTACGCATCATCTTGTAGGAATTGAACATGTAGATGAAGTTATATTCCTTGATCGTGGTCAAATTGTAATGCAAGGAAGTCATGAGCAATTACTTAAAGAAAATGAGAGATATCGTATGCTTTATGAGCTAGATAAAGGAATATAATTTGATTAAGTACTTATCGTAAAAATAGCTGCACCTTATGGTGTAGCTATTTTTTGTTAAGAAATATATATTCATTTCAACGTATAGATTTATTTGGCTCAATACTGCTTTAGGATGGTAATCATTATGAATGGAAAGCTGTAAATCAAATGTCTGTATTATTGAATGTGTATATATAGGAGTGAAAAGTAGGATATTTTGTTACGCGCTTGCATAAAAGTATAAAGGTTCCATACGGTTTTAGTCATGTGATTTTGTGTCGCGTATATAAATAATATGCGAAAAGGTGGAGGAATAAGATGAGAGGTCATTTTGAAAAAAGTAAAGAGGCGATAGATCGAATGCCATTGGTGAGTGTATTAATTCCTACTTATAATCGTCCTCACTACTTTGAAAAAGCATTATGTAGTGTGTTAGAACAAACATATCCTAACATAGAAATTATTATT
This sequence comes from Bacillus sp. FSL M7-1020, assembly GCF_038050415.1. Lineage (NCBI taxonomy): Bacteria > Bacillati > Bacillota > Bacilli > Caryophanales > Bacillaceae > Bacillus > Bacillus sp. FSL M7-1020. Next base: position 1,672,365 of record NZ_JBBOTW010000001.1, read on the forward strand.
GGAGATGATAGTACGAATGACGAAACAGAAAAGGTATTACAAAAATATTTGTGTAAGTATTCAAATATTAATTATATAAAAAATAGCTCAACTCTAGGGCAATTTGAAAATGCACTTATGTTATGTAATGAGGCGAACGGCGAGTATATTAATTTTTTAATGGATGATGATATATTTCATGTTAATAAAATTGAAAAAATGATGAAATATTATGTCAATGATTTAAATCATGAAATTAAGCTCGTAACATCCCATCGCCAAGTAATTGATGATGAAGAGAACGAATTAAGACATATTTATTCAACAGTACGTCTATTTGAAAATGACACAATAGTAGATGGGGTGGAATTAGCAAATAGGGTAATTGTAAATCAAAAGAATTATATAGGAGAACCTACAACGGTATTATTTCGTAAAAATGATTTGAAAGAACCGTATGGTATGTTTGATAAAAGGAGGTATCTATGCAACGTAGATATCGCCTCATGGTTATCCTTATTAAGTAAAGGAAAAGCAGTATATATAGCGGAGACACTTAGTTACTTCCGATTACATCCAGGCCAACAGTTAAATGAATCTAATAAACTTATGGATGGATTAGAAGATTTTTCACATAGTATTATAGTTGGAGAAAAATATGGTTTTTTAGCTAATGAAACAGAGTTAGACAAAGCAATAACTAATTTTCTAGACTATGCAAGAAGAATAGTTCCATCATCACTATTATATACATTAGATTTTTATCAACAAATTAAGCTAAAGAAAATTAATATAGAAAAGAAAAAACAATATATGAATTATAACTCTCATTTACCGAAAGTTAGCATACTTATTCCTGCCTACAATAAACCTCATTATTTGGAATTAGCTCTCAAAAGTGCTTTGAATCAAAAATATGAAAATATTGAAATAATAATTTCTGACGACAGTACGAACGTTGAAGTTCACGCGATGATCCAACCATATTTACGTGAATATGAATGCATTACATATGTTAGAAGTGAAACCCCATTAGAAGCTGAGAACTTTAATAAATGTATAGAACTTGCAACTGGAGAGTATATAAACTTTTTATTAGATGATGACTTATTTCATCCTGAAAAGATTAAAAGAATGATGAATTGTTTTTTTAGAATGGAAAACATTTCGTTTGTGACATCATATCGGGAACTAATTGATGAGAATGGAGAGGTTTTACCACCATCAACATTGAATATGAAAATTGCCAAAGAAACTACACTTTTTGAAGGGAAAGAATTAGGGAATTATATGTTAAAAAACTTGAAAAATGTAGTTGGTGAACCTACAACAGTTCTGTTTAATCGGAAGTTTTTTGGAGGGGAGTTTGGTTGTTTTAAGGGGAAAGCTTATTCTGCTATTCATGACATTGCAACATGGCTCGATATGATGAAGAAAGGTAGAGTCGTTTATATACAGGAACCTCTTAGTTATTTTAGACAGTATAGTGGACGAAATCAAAAGGAAAAGCAGTTTATATTCATGACAATTGGGGAATGGATTGAATTAATAATAGATGCATATAATAGTGGATTTTTAAATGATGAGCAAGATTATAAAGAGTGCTTGACTTATTGTTTGGAAAATGCGGTGTTCATAATGAAAGATGCAGTAAGAGGTGGGCAATTAAATGAAATTGATAATGGAAAGATAGAGAAGGCACTAAATAAGGTAGTTACTCGTATATTTGAGAAAGAAGTATGTTATTGTCAATATTGCAATCAACAATTTGCAAAATTTTCCCCTTGGCCAGCACATTACGATTTTCCAAAATATAAATTCGAGATGTGGAATAAAGATACGGGGATTTGTCCGGTATGTGATTCGATGGATCGTGAAAGGTTATATCGTGTTTATATTGAAATGGAAACTGATTTATTAAGTGGAAATGATACTGTACTTCATATTGCACCGGAAGCAAAGGTAAGAGGATGGTTTAGTCAGTATAAAAACATTACATATGTATGTGGAGATATTGAACCGAAGGATCCGTTAATGAAAGAAATAGATGTTACAAGAATTGTATATGAAAATAACACATTTGATGTGATTTTATGTAACCATGTATTAGAACGCGTTTTCGATGATGAAAAAGCGATGCGAGAGTTATATAGAATATTAAAGCCAAATGGATGGGGAATTATTCAAGTGCCAATCGTAATGAATGTAGATTCTATTATAGAGAATGAATTAATTGTAACACCGAAATTAAGAAAATTAGCTTTTGGTCATGAAGATCATGTAAGAATTTATAATCAATCAGGATTTATTCAACGATTAATGAATGCAGGATTTAAGGTGGAACTGTATAACATAGCTGAAAAACAAGGAATGAAAAGCGCTAAGAAATTTGGGTTATCTGAAACAGATATGCTCTATATTGTCCGAAAATGATAGGCAAGAGATGTGTATTGAGGGGAAGTGATATCCCCCATCTACAGGGGGGAAGGACCTTTAAAACAACGTTTTGAAGAAGCGTTCATTCTTTAAAAAAAGAATGAATGCTTCTTATTTTAATTATAGAGCAGCGTGTATCGTATTTTTAGGTTTTAAATTTAGTTGACCAAGGCAATACTGAGCCATAGTGAATGTAAAGTTGGAGGGCGAGTGTATATGTTTGATGAGGATGGGATTGTTTTAATTATGGAACCAGCTGATGAAAGAAACTTGAGGAGATTTATTTTTACAGTGCCAAAGTCAGTTTATGAAAAGAAGGGGCTGTCATTACACTATGGAACAGCTATAGGACAAGGATATATGGATATAATTGAAGATATTATTAGCGTACATATAGAAATTGATGTTGTAACAATAATAGGGCATGTAAGTGGGTAAATTGCTATTTGAAAAAAGGTTATAAGCAATTAAGCTAGAAGTTATGAAGGGAAGCTTACAGACAATTATAAAGACGAAGGGAATCTAAAATGAAAATAAAATCAACTTTATTAGTATTGATAGTTTCAATTGGTTTAATAGGTTGTTCGATAGTAGAGGAAGGAAAGAACTCATTAGATTATGCTCAAAAGGCAACAGACTATGTGAATGAAATAAGCGCATTTGCAAATGAAGCTCCAGCGTTAGCGGAAAAGGCTGTTAATGATAAAGAAGCCCGAAAAGAATTGGAAGCGAAGCTAAATGAAATTAAACAAGATATACCAGCTTTTAATGAATTAACACCACCAGATGTTGCGAAGGATCTTCACCAACAAATCGTCGGATATAATGAAAAGTTAAATACATTAATTGATACGTCTATGAAGAAGGTAGAGGAAGGGAAAATTGATGTAGAGCAATTTAAAAACTCTGAGCTTATGCAGACGATGGATCAAGTGCGAGATTTGAAAGATAAGATACAAAATTTAGGTCAATAATGAAAAGCTCCGTTTTTCATAAACGGAGCTTTTCATTGTTTTCTAACGGTAAGTTCATTATATTTTCTTCCTATAATATAAGTGTGCTTAGACCGTCCATTTTTCTAAAATATGTATCGTTTTATTGGTCGCATCCAACTTAATTGGAATACCTATGGGCATAGTGATCATTGGATGCGTATGACAACAATCAAAGTCAGCTAGAAAAGGGATTCTTTGATTTTGTAGTACTTCTAATAGTATTTCGTAAGGTTTTCGATTCGTACCGCAATCATCAAATTGCTCATGTTTTCCAAGAATGATACCAGAGACTTTATCAAATACTCCGTTAAGTTTAAGTAAGGAAAAGCTTCTTTCAATAGTAGCTGCATCTTTTGAGCTATCTTCAATAAATAGAATATCACCTTCTTGAATAGGTGGCATATAAGGACTACCCCAAATTCCTTGTATTGTATTTAAGTTCCCGCCAATCATACGCCCAGTAGCTTGTCCATTCGTTACAGAAATCCAATTATTTGGTCTAAGTTCTTTTTCTTTCATTTTTTCTTCCCAATTAATAAATTCATCTGACCAAAATAACGGTTGCTTTATATTGTAAGGAAGAGGTTGATCGTTTAGTAATGTTTCTGAAAAATATTTGTATGTGTCATCTACAAAAGGCTCAAATTCTCCAAAAGAAGGAACGAGTGCAGGACCGTAAAATGTAGGAGTTCCTGTTTTTGCATAAATTCCTAGTAATAAAGCTGATACGTCTGAATATCCAATCATTATTTTAGGGTTATTTCGAAAAGTATCATAATCGATATAAGGTAATAATGAATTGGAATTCATCCCACCAATTGTTGACATGATACAAGAAATATTTGGATTTCTTATCAAATCATTTAGTTCATCAGCACGCTCTTGTATGCTGCCAGAACGATAATAATCATATTGATTTGTAAGTGAACCTTCCAATATATGAAACCCTTTCTGTTTTAAGTAAGATTTTGCTCGTTCAAACCTTTTTGGGGAAGTGTAGGTTGCTGGTGAAGAGGGCGAATAAATCCCAATAGTATCGCCGTATTTTAATGGTTTTGGAAGTATCATTTGTATGAATCCTTTCTATTAAATAGTTTGTTTATGAATTTATCATTGAATATTCTTATATTTCAGTATTCATAGTGTAACATAAATAGATTGAAATAATAATTGTTGTATATGAATAAATATACTTTTTACCTTGACGATATGCAGGAATTGTTGTTATGGTTGACTGTGAGTGTATAAAAGGTTTGCTAAAGGAGTTTTGAAATGAATCGGTTGAAATGGGGAAGAGTAACAATCCTATTAGTCATTATTTTAGGGATATGTTGGTTCTTATTCCAAGGAACTCAAAAGAGTACAACAAATGTAGAGGGACCACCTTTACAAGTGGCAGAGCTACCTAAAACTGGGTTAACTGAAAAAGTAGTTCCGTCAAAGTACATCCCACCAAAAGTTGATGCAAAAGCAGCTATGATTATCGATGCGAGTAATGGAGATGTTATTTATCAACATAACGAAAATGAAGCTTTTGCGCCAGCTAGTATGTCTAAGATGATGACAGCGTACCTTTTATTAGAGAGTGTACATAATGGGAAAGTTCGCTGGGAAGATCCGGTGAAAATGAGTGAGAAAGCAGCGCAAACAGAGGGTGCGAGAATCCCAGTCCAAGTGAATGACACATTGACTGTGAAAGACTTGTACCATGCATTAATGATTGAATCGGCAAATAATTCGGCGGTGGCGTTAGCAGAACATATGGCAAAGACGGAGAAAGATTTCGTTCAACTTATGAATGCAAAAGCGAAACAGTTAGAAATGTCGGAACATGCTAAATTCGCAAATGCATCAGGGCTACAAGAGCCTGATGGAAGTGAGACTAAGATGACAGCTGCCGATGTAGCAAAACTGGCGTATCATCTTATAAAAGATTATCCGGAGATATTAGAAGTGACTCACTTACGTCAAAGTCAGTTAGCATTTAATAATATTAATGTTATCAGTACAAATGACATGCTAAACAAAAATAATAAAAGTTTATATATAGAAGGAATAGACGGATTAAAAACAGGATTTACAGATAGTGCAGGGTACTGTTTTACAGGTACTGCAAAACAAGGAGATACTCGAATTATTACAGTAGTCATGGGGACTTCCAGTAAAACAAAACGTTTTACAGAGACGAATAAGTTAATGTCATATACATTTGGATTAGTTAATTAAGTAAAATGCTAAGTTAGAACATTACATGAGGAAGGCAGTTTATTGTTACTTATTTTTAGTAACGATAAACTGCTTTTTTATTTAAAACACGGGAAGTAAAAAGGTAAAAAATGTGAGAGTTATTATTTGAGTTTATCAATGTTTATTGATAGTATAAAGTTATAAACTTATTAATAATAAGTTTGAAGGGGCGTTGTATGATGTATACATATGAAATAGCCTCAATTGAAAATTGGAGGGAATTATGATGGCAAAAGATTTTTACTCAGCAATTGAAGACAGAAGATCTATTTATGCAATTAGTAAAGAGCAAGTAGTTTCTGATGAGAAAATTCAAGAAGTGATTTATCATGCTGTAAAACATACACCTTCAGCTTTTAATTCTCAAAGTGCTCGTGTTGTTGTTTTGTTAGGAGAACAACATGATAAATTATGGGATCTTACGAAAGAAACATTACGGAAAATTGTACCTGAAAATAACTTTGCACCTACAGAAGAAAAAATGAATGCATTTAAAAGTGGTTATGGAACGGTTTTATACTTTGAAGACAGTGAAGTAGTGGAAGGGCTTCAAGAAAAATTTGCACTATATAAAGAGAACTTTCCAACTTGGTCACAGCAATCCTCAGGGATGTTACAATTTGCAATTTGGACAGCTTTAGAAATTGAAGGATTTGGTGCTACATTGCAACATTATAATCCATTAATTGATGAAAAAGTAAGAAAAGAATGGGATATTCCAGAAAACTGGAAACTCACTGCGCAAATGCCATTTGGTAAACCAGTAGTACTTGCTGGCGAAAAAGAGTTCCAACCATTAGAAAATCGTGTGAAAATTTATAAATAAGGTAGAAATTATAAAAGGTGAACAGAGATACGACCTGTTCACCTTTTATTATCCCGCATTAACGGCCCGCAAACGCCCGATTGGTGAAGGATAATAATTAGTGGGAGATGCAAAAAATCCTTACTACTTATAAAGTTTCACTTTATAAGTAGTAAGGATTTTTTTGTTGGCAATTTTTCATCTGATTTTTCAATTCTTTTTTACGTGTTTCAATAGTTGATATTTTTTGTAATGTTATAAATGAAACGAACTGAATAGAGGCGTAGTATAATTCTATATTTTTGTTTATGTGATCGTCTATTATGTTTTTCACAAATGCACCTCCTTGTTCATTACTAGTAAGACTACAATTTGGAATGGTGGAAGTCGGCAGTCCTTGCACATCTCTTTGTTGATAAGAGTTTCATATTATATGATTATATAAATAATAACGGAAATATTTCAAAAATTCCATAGTTAGTAAAAAAATAAATAGTCAATGGAGTGTGTATTTTCTTTAACATAGAATGAGGTTTTGAGAACTAAATCTTACAATTCGTCAAATTATTTAAAAAACATAGATCGTATAGGAAATTAGTTTTCTGAAAATATTATACTATTGATTAATTAAGTAATTTTTGCCATGATAAGAGTACGCTTCATGTAATTCATTTTATCAAGAAAACACATAGTTTGTTTTGTATTCGTTAATAAATTTTTTTATTGGATAGAAAATAAGTATTCTATATTGAGATAATGAATGGAATGTCGAATTTTCATGCGATACATAAGAAATTTGAAGAAAATCGTTGCAAAATTACTATGTTTAATGATAAAGTTCACATGAAGTTCACACGGAATTCACTTCATGCATTTAAAATGAAATACGTGTGAAAAATAAAACTCTTGTTAAAAAATGGAACTTGATGAATATTTTACTTTGATAATATTGTAAAGTATTAAGTTTATATGTTTTTTTAAGAGGATAGTAGGGAAAGGAAGTAAAGACAACTTATGAAAAAAGTAATTGCAGGTTTAGCAGCAGCTTCAGTAGCAGGTGTTGCAGTTCCAGGTATGGATTCTGCTCATGCACAAGTTTCGAACGAAGCGCTAAAAGAAATTAATGGACAAACTCAAACACAAACTCAAACGACTGTAACTGAAACAAAAAAAGTAGAAACAACTTCTGAATTAAAATACACAGTAACTGCTGATGTATTAAATGTTCGTTCAGGTGCTGGTACAGGACATAACGTTATTTCTAAAGTAAAACAAGGTCAAGTACTACAAGTAATTGGACAAGAAAACGGTTGGTTCAAAGTAAGTGTAAACGGCCAAACAGGTTATGTAAGTGGTGACTTCGTAACAACTGGTGGTAACAAAGGAACAACTGTTCAACAAGGAACAGGTACTTACACAGTAAACGTTTCTTCACTTAACGTACGTACAGGCCCAAGTACTTCTCATACAGTATTAGGTTCTGTAAATAAAGGGAAAACAGTACAAGTTGTAGGTGAAGTACAAGATTGGTTTAAAATCAACTTCAACGGTGGAACTGGATACGTAAGCAAAGACTTCGTAACAAAAGGTGGTTCTGCTGTATCTAACGAAACACAAAAACCAGCTACAAACAACAACAATACTACTACAGTTCAAACTGGTGGTTCTTATGTTGTTAACACTGGTGCTTTAAAAGTACGTACAGGCCCAGCTACATACAATGCTGTAATTGGTGGGGTAACAAACGGTAAAGTATTAAACGTAACTGGCGCAGAAAATGGTTGGTACAAGATTAACCATAATGGCCGCACAGGTTACGTAAGTGCAGACTATGTTAAGTTTGTAAAAGGTGGAGTGACTGGTGGTAACCAAGGTTCTAACCAAGGTTCTAACCAAGGTTCTAACCAAGTACAAAAACCAACAGCACCTACAGGTGGAGATACGTCTTCAATCGCTGGATTCGCTAGATCTTTAAATGGTTCACCATACAGAACTGCTGGTACAACACCTGCTGGTTTTGACTGCAGTGGATTCATTCACTACGTATTAAATCAAACTGGTCATAAAGGCGCTCGTCAAACAGTTGCTGGATACTGGAGCTCTAAAACAAAAACTAGTAATCCACAACCAGGTGATTTAGTATACTTCCAAAATACTTATAAACCAGGTCCTTCTCACATGGGTGTTTACTTAGGAAACGGTCAGTTCATTAGTGCAGAAACTGATGCAACTGGTGTACGTATTAGTTCTGTAAGCAACTCTTACTGGAGCAAGCACATTTTAGGTTACACAAAAGCATACTAAGAAAAAGTATTTTATACTTTTCGTATAGAGAAAAGGCTTTCCAAGGAAACTTGGGAAGCCTTTTTATAGTTGAATAAATTGGAAGTTTAGTAGTTTTTATTTTAACTTTCCATTTAAAAATCGATCATATAAGTCATGAAAATAGTTAGGACGAAATAAGTTTGCAGCATGTCCTGCTAAAGGTATTTCCTTATATAGAACGTTTGGCAGAATAGATTTTAAATCAAATAGGCAAGATTTATAGAGATGATCTTGTTCACCCATTACCCATAATATAGGGTGGGGAAGTGATTTTAATTTAGATTTTAAATCGAATTCTAACCGGTGTCGTAATGATTGGGCAATTATGGATGAATGTAATTGTAATCCGAAACGGTAGTAAATATTTCTTGAAATGACTGCGAACGGATTCGCTTTTAATATGCCGCTTGGAAAAATAGTATTTGCGTATTGAGAGAGCCATTTAGAGTATTCGTCTCCTCGCTTCTCCCAAAATTTTTGAAATACGTTATATAAAAGGGATGGATTATTATAATGTCCACCAATATGACAAATGCTTAATACCTTTTCCGGGTGCATTTGTGCAAAAATAGTGGAGATATAACAGCCATAGCTTAAAGCGCAAATATGAGCCTCTGTAATACCTTCTTTTTCATATAATTTCAATAATTGATCTACGAGGCGCTGTAATGAAAATTCAATAGCTTCTCCTTTATCGTCGCCGTGACCTAATAAGTCATAAGTTATAATGTTGTAGGAGGCAGAAAATCGTTTATGCTCTTTTTTGAAGGCACGACGATTGCCAACTAAGCCGTGAATAAAAATGATTGTTTCCTTTTCAGAATGTATATTTGTTTGCAAAAAGGATACTCCTTTCAATAACTGGAGATTTATATAGTATTTTAAATTAGTTATCTATAATTCACATACAATAATATTAAGTACCAGGTAATAATATCAGATGTTTATATCTGTTGTAAAGATGAGTTTTTATGTATATTTTGTAAAAATAGAAAAAGTGTGTTTACATTCAGTTTACATTTGTACTGTATTCTAGTTTTAGAAAGAGCAGTTTGGCTTAACACGAGGAGATGAACAGGAATGGAAGTTAGAAATGAAATGAAGAAGAAAGGAAGTTGGAGGCAGTTTTTACGCCTTATTCGAGATACAAATCCTCCGAAAGGGATTCTTGTTTTTGCATTGTTAATGAGTTTGCTTTCTACAGGAGCGAGTTTATTTATTCCGATGTTAACAAAAGGATTAGTAGATAATTTTTCGCTTTCGTCAATTAGTACAGGACAAATTGTTGGGCTAGTTGCCTTCTTTGTCATGCAAACCATTGCTGCAGGATTGTCTATTTATTTACTAAATTATATTGGGCAGAAGATTGTAGCTGGACTGAGAGAACGTTTGTGGAAAAAGGTGCTTGTTTTACCAGTATCTTATTATGATCAAAATAGAACAGGCGATACGATTAGCCGTATGACAAATGATACAGGTGTTGTGAAAACATTAATTTCTGAGCACTTGTCAAATTTATTAACAGGCGGTATTTCAATTGTTGGATCATTAATTGTATTATTTGTTTTAGATTGGAAAATGACAGCTTTACTCTTAACGGTTATTCCGTTGTCTGTATTAATTTTAGTTCCTCTTGGACGAAAAATGTATAAGATTTCAAAAGCGCTTCAAGATGAAACAGCATCTTTTACAAGTGTGTTAACACAGGTGTTATCAGAAATTCGTTTAGTGAAATCTTCAAATACAGAAAAAAGAGAATATGAGACAGGTAATACAGGGATACAAAAGTTATTGCAATTTGGTTTAAAAGAAGGAAAAGTGCAAGCATTAATTTCACCAGTTATGTCGTTTGTTTTAATGGCACTGCTTGTTATTATCGTAGGCTATGGTGGAATGCGAGTTTCTAGTGGTGCATTAACAACAGGTGAACTTGTAGCATTTATTTTATATTTAGTTCAAATTATTATGCCAATGAGCCAGTTATCTATGTTCTTTACACAATTCCAAAAGGCAATTGGTGCAACGGAAAGAATTCATGCGATTTTAGAATATGAAGTAGAAGATCATGAAACTGGTGTGAAGGTTTCGAATGCTAAGCAGTCGATAGTTCTTGAAAATGTACATTTTGAGTATAACGAAGATGAGAAAGTATTGAACAATATTGATTTCACAATTGAATCTGGAAAAGTAACAGCGATTGTAGGTCCAAGTGGTAGCGGAAAAACAACTTTATTTTCATTATTAGAACGTTTTTATGAGCCAACTGGTGGTGCTATTAAATTAGGAAAAGAATCAATTACGAGCTATTCATTGCAGTCATGGCGACGTCAAATTGGTTATGTATCACAAGATAGTCCGTTAATCGATGGAACGATTCGTGATAATATTTGTTACGGTGTTGAGGGCGAAGTGACGGATGCAGAAATTGAAAAAGTAGCAGCTATGGCATATGTTGATGCATTTATTCATGATTTACCAAATGGATATGCAACAGAAGTTGGAGAGCGCGGTGTGAAGCTTTCTGGAGGACAAAGACAGCGAATTGCGATTGCCCGAGCATTACTTCGAAATCCGCAAATTCTTATGTTAGATGAAGCAACTTCAAGTCTAGATAGTAAATCCGAGTCTGTCGTTCAAAAGGCATTAAATAACTTAATGAAAGGCAGAACAACTTTAGTTATTGCACATAGGCTTTCTACGGTTGTAGATGCGGATAAAATTATCTTTATTGAAAAAGGGAACCTTACAGGAAGCGGTACGCACGATGAATTATTACGTACACATGACATGTATCGTGAGTTTGCAACGCAACAATTGAAAATTAAAGAGGGTGCATTATAAAATGAATAATCAGTGGAGGTTGTACTCCGCTGATTATTCATTTTAAAAAAATATAAAAGATGCTTAGTAGAAAGGAAATGGTTCCTTTGATACCTAAAATTTTAATAGTAGACGACGATCCACATATTAGAGAACTCGTTTCTGTTTTTTTAGAGCGGGAAGGCTTTCAAACATATGAGGCAATTGATGGCATAGATGCACTTAGGAAAATGGACGAAGTAAAAGTCGATATGGTTATTCTTGATATCATGATGCCAAATATGGATGGATTTGATGTATGTTTTGAATTAAGAAAATACTATGATATCCCGGTTCTGATGCTAACTGCCAAAGGAGAAACATCACAAAAAGTAAAAGGATTTCACCTTGGGACAGATGATTATCTCGTAAAACCATTTGATCCTATAGAATTAGTAGTGAGAGTAAAGGCGTTACTGAAACGTTACCAAATTACAGTATCGCAATCGATTCAAGTTGGAAATGTACTGTTAAACCGTAAAACGTTTGAAGTGACACTGGGGGAACAAACGGTTACGTTACCGCTAAAAGAATTCGAGTTACTTTTTACATTAGGATCTAAGGCGGGAAGAACTTGTTCGAGAGAGCAATTAATTGAAGAAATATGGGGATATGATTTTGAAGGGAATGAACGTACACTAGACGTTCATATTAATCGGTTACGTGAGAAGTTTCAAGAAGAGAAGTCGAAATTTAGTATTAAAACAATAAGAGGATTAGGGTATCGCTTAGAGGTAAGTAAATGAGAAAAAGAAAACGAATGAGTAAGTTGAAGATGCTGAAAGTATTTGGAGCGGTATTAGCTCTCTTTACTTTTCTTACTATCATTTGGTCTATCGCATTTTATGTAGCAACTAGTTTATTGAATGCTTTTGACGTAAATGTATCGCCGTTTGTTGCCTTTCTAATTAGTGATATGGTCGGTTTTGTATTTATTATTCTTATTTGGACATTAATTGGAATATTAATGAGGCCAAAACGAGAGGCAATGATTTGGACTATTATTGAACCGATACAAAAAATTGCAAAAGGAGACTTCTCCGTAAAAATACGAAATGAAGAAAAGTATGATGGAGAAATTGGCGTGCTCGTAAAAAGTATAAATGATATGACAGATGAACTGAATACGATGGAGAAAATGAGACAAGAGTTTGTATCAAATGTTTCTCATGAAATACAGTCACCATTAACTTCTATAAAAGGATTTGCTAGAGCACTACAAGATGATAATCTTTCTGAGGAAAAAAGAAAGCATTATCTTACCATTATTGAAACTGAAACAACGAGATTATCTAAACTAAGTCAAAACTTATTGAAGCTAACTCTTTTAGAATCCGAAGAGTATACACCAGAAAGAGTGAGCTATCGATTAGATCAACAGTTAAAGCAAATTGTATTAAATAGTGAACCACTCTGGGCTGAAAAAGAAATTGAATTAGATCTTGATTTAGAGAAAGTCCATGTAACTGCAGACCAAGAAAGTATGAGTCAAGTGTGGATTAATTTAATTCATAATAGCATTAAATTTACTCCAAGCGGTGGTACGATCACTATTCAGTTAAAGGAACATGAGACAGTAGTGGGAGTGCGTATCTGTGATTCAGGAATTGGTATATCAGAAGAACAGAAACAACATATTTTTGAGCGTTTTTATAAAGCGGATTCTTCACGAAATCGTGCCTATGGAGGAAGTGGCTTAGGTTTAGCTATTGTAAAAAAAGTACTTGATCTTCATGAAGGAGAAATAAAAGTCGAGAGTGAGGAAGGAAATGGTGCAGAATTTATTGTGTGTATTCCTAAATATGAAGAAAAGTAGTGTTAGGTGGAAAGATTTCTAACACTATTTTTCTTTAAAAAGGCATATATAGCTACTATGGTTACCTATAAGTAACCTACGCACATGAAAGTGCATCATTGCCTTTTTACATAAACATAGATACACTTTTAATATGATAAACAACAGAGAAGATTAAGGAGTGTTATACTTGGCAGAATTATTACAAGGTAAAAATGCTTTAATTACAGGAGCAGGTAGAGGTATTGGTCGTGCTGTAGCGATCGCATTAGCGAAAGAAGGCGTAAATGTAGGTCTTTTAGCTCGTTCAGAAGAAAACTTAAAAGCTGTAGCGAAAGAAGTGGAAGCAGAAGGCGTAAAAGCTGTTATTGCGACTGCTGATGTATCTTCGTATGAAGAGGTAACGACTGCAATTGAAACGTTAAAAAACGGTTTAGGGTCTATCGATATTTTAATTAATAACGCTGGTATTTCTAAATTTGGTAAGTTTTTAGAATTAGACGTTGCTGATTGGGAAAAAATCATTCAAGTAAACTTAATGGGTGTATACTATGCAACTCGTGCCGCTTTACCAAGCATGATTGAACAACAATCTGGTGATATTATTAATATTTCATCTACAGCAGGACAAAAAGGCGCGCCTGTAACAAGTGCATATAGTGCTTCTAAATTTGGTGTTCTTGGCTTAACAGAATCGTTAGCGATGGAAGTTCGTAAACATAACATTCGTGTAACGGCTTTAACTCCAAGTACAGTAGCAACTGATATGGCTGTAGATTTAGGGTTAACTGATGGAAATCCTGATAAAGTAATGCAAGCAGAAGATATTGCAGAGTTTATCGTAGCACAGCTGAAATTAAATAAACGTACATTTATTAAATCAGCAGGACTTTGGTCTACTAATCCGTAAGGGCTACATGTATTAACAAAGAAGGGACATCTATTCTGTAATGGAGTGGGTGTTCCTTCTTTATTTTTTGTATATAAAACGGAATTTTCGGTATAATCAAGTGTGAATGGTAGAAAAGCATAAAAAAACTTTAAGGGGATGGTATATACATGAGTACGATTGAGAAATGGTCGGCTGTTGATCAATATATGAGTGATGTATTAATACCGAAAGATTCTACATTAGAAAGGGTCCTTCAAGCAAACGCTGCAGCTAATTTACCGGCACATGATGTATCGCCAACGCAAGGGAAGTTTTTGCAACTATTAGTACAAATTCAAGGAGCTCGAAACATTTTGGAAATTGGTACTCTAGGCGGATATAGCACGATATGGATTGCAAGGGGCTTACCATCTGGAGGACAAGTTGTTACATTGGAAGCAAATGAAAAACATGCAGAAATTGCACGTAGCAATATTGAACGTGCTAATTTGAATGATAAAATTGAAATACGAACAGGATTAGCGTTAGATTCTTTACAACAAATAAAAAATGAGCAGTATGAACCTTTTGATTTTATCCCGCATTAACGGGCAGTAAGACTCCCACCTCAAAGGTAGGCTAGAGCAAAGAAGTTAGGTGGGAGATCAACTGCCCGTAAACGCCCGATTGGTTCAACTAATAATCAGTGGGGATGAACACCCCCCACTGATTAAAGTTTCACTTTATTTTCATAGATGCTGATAAACAAAATAATCCGACTTATTTTTGAATGGGCACTGAAACTATCACGCCCTGGTACTGTAATTATTGGGGATAACGTAGTACGTGAAGGAGAAGTTATTGACAATACTAGCAGTGATCCTCGTGTACAAGGGATACGTCGTTTCTATGAATTGATAGCTGCAGAGCCGCGTGTAAGTGCTACAGCGCTTCAAACTTTCGGAAGTAAAGGATATGATGGATTTGTAATGGCAGTCGTAAAAAAATAATGTAAGGGGATAAATAGAATGAAAAAGATGTTTAAAAAACTATAACGTGTATCGTGTACATTACAGTTAACTCGTGGACCTCCAGTATACATAACACTATATTATATATCAAAAAATTGGAGGCTATAAGTAGATGAGAACTGAAAAAGAAATGCTAGACTTAATTATAAATACAGCAAAAGAGGATGAAAGAATTCGAGCTGTCATCATGAATGGATCGCGTGTAAATCCAAATGTGAAAAAAGATTGTTTTCAAGATTATGATATTATGTATGTTGTGAATGATATACAATCTTTTATATCTAATCATAATTGGATTCATAGATTTGGAGAAATAATGATTGTACAAATGCCGGAAGAAATGTCATTAATTCCAGCAGATGAAGACGGGAAGTTTCCGTATTTAATGCAGTTCATGGATGGGAATCGGATTGATTTAACACTAGTTCCAGTTGAGTTAATAAAAAAGTTCGTTGGAAAAGATAGTTTAAGTAAACTGCTTCTTGATAAAGATAATTGTCTGGGAGAATTCCCACCAGCAAGCGATAAAGATTACTTAGTAAAAAAGCCTAAGGAAAAAGAGTTTTTAGATTGCTGTAATGAATTTTGGTGGTGCAGTACAAATGTAGGAAAAGGGTTATGGCGCGAGGAGCTTACTTATGCGAAAGGAATGCTTGAAGGCCCAATGCGAGATATGTTAGTTGTAATGCTAGAGTGGCATATTGGTATGAAAACAAAGTTTACAGCTAATGCTGGGAAGTTTGGGAAGTATTTCGAACAATATGTTGAAAAAGATGTCTGGGAGCAGTTTAAAAGGACATTTTCAAATGCAGAGTATGAAAATATTTGGGATTCATTTTTCATAATGGGTAATTTATTTAGGAAAGTTGCGAACGAAATTGCTAACACTTATGAATATCAATATCCGCAAGATGATGATGACAAAGTGACGAGCTATTTAAAGCATGTAAGAAAATTACCGAAAGATAGTAAAGTAATTTATTAAGTATATAAATCAGTAAGACTGTCCTAATTACGGACAGTCTTATTTTTGTTCAGGAATCAGAATTTCTCTAACAAAGTACAGATGAAACACATATGAAATTTTAGGGAGGTTTTTATCATGTATTATTTTTATTCACCAGAAATGTTCGTTCCATTTCCTTTAGGGCTAGAACGCAATATTTCGTACGCTTATATGCCATATCATTCATTTTATTATGGAGACTATGTAAATGCGCTACCATACGCATTACATGTTCCTCAAAATTATGAAGCACAAATGAAAGAAGAGGATCGTGGATCATGGACACCATTTTCATGGGTCGAAAAATATGCGTATGCATTTTCAGGACCATACAATAAAGCGGAAGTAGCTCTTACATTTGATGATGGACCAGATTTAGTATTTACGCCAAAAATTTTAGATAAGTTAAAACAACATAATGTGAAAGCTACTTTTTTCTTGCTCGGTGAAAATGCAGAAAAGTTTCCGAATGTAGTAAAGCGTATTGCAAACGAAGGGCATGTAATTGGTAATCATACGTATAGTCATCCAAATTTAGCGAAAGTAAATGAGGCTGAGTACCATAATCAAATTATAAAAACGGAAGAAATATTAAATCGGTTAGCTGGTTATGCACCGAAGTTTATACGTCCGCCTTACGGTGAAATACTTGAAAATCAATTGAAGTGGGCAACAGAGCAAAATTTTATGATTGTACAGTGGAGTGTTGATACGGTTGATTGGAAAGGTGTAAGTGCTGATACGATTACAAATAATGTGCTAGGGAATTCATTTCCAGGTAGTGTCATACTTCAGCATTCAACTCCAGGTGGGCATTTACAAGGATCTGTAGATGCGCTAGACAAAATCATTCCACAGTTGAAAACGAAAGGAGCGCGCTTTGTAACACTTCCAAGTATGTTCCAGACATCTAAAGAGAGAAAATGAAAATGTTAATAATTGGAACTTGGGTGATTATATAGTATAATGAAGGTATAAATTAGGGGGTGGATATAATTGTTGTATGCACTAGTAAACATAGGAATAAGCATGTTGATCGGTATTATATTTATACTTGCCGCACGTATTCTTCAAAAAAATCCACCGACAGATATTAACGCAGCATATGGTTATCGTACGAAACGGTCTATGAAAAATAAGAAGTTATGGGATGCAGGTAACAAGTATAGTGCAGAAGTGATGAAGAAAAACGGATTCATCATGATATTAATTGGAAGTGTTATTAGTATACTGTTTAGATATCCCCATACAATAATAGCGATTATGGTGGTTATGCTGTTATTAATCATTCGTTTATTTATACAAGTAGAGAATAGATTGAAGATACTTGAACAATAGTAAAAAAATAGGGCTCTGCGCAATATTATGCTAGGAGTCCTATTTTATTTATAAACTATTATTTTTTAAGAATTCTTTTCCTTGCTCTATAACAAATTCATAGTATGTAAGATCATACGGATAAATATCTTCAATTGTTATTGTAATTGGTTTATTGTTTAAAACAGAAATAGCCGAAAAAGATGAAATCTCTCTTTTTAATAGTTGTAGAAAAGCAGTTGCATGTACTTTCATCACATCGTCTACTTCATCACCTGGTGCAAATGGAAGAGGCTTTATTACGTTGTGAAAATACATATGACAAAACTCACGATCAGTAAGATTTGAAATTTCATAATCTATTTTATAGATTCCTTTGTATTTTAAATCAGTCGTTTGAAAGGAAAGCCCCAATTCTTCTTCGATTTCACGAAGGCCGCCAATTTGTACATCTTCATCATGCATAATATGTCCAGCTGAAGTAATATCCCATATACCCGGAGCTTCTTTTTTATTTTTAGAGCGTAATTGGAAATATAAGAACATATCTTCATCATCTTTTTCTATAAACCAGCAATGGAATGTTTCGTGCCAATCACCGTCACGATGTACTTCATCACGTAATTTCTTTCCAAGTGTATTTTTTTCAGAATCAAATATCGTTAACCACTCTGTCATTTTAATTCCCCTTTCTGCAAATTTTATTATACAATATTTGTATTAAAATTTGGGAAAATAAAGAAAAAAGGGGTGGTTGTAAATGGGGATAGAAAGTAAGGAAATAAAATCGATTATTTCAACAGAGGAAGAATTACGACAAATATTGGGGCAACCAAGTGAGCGAGCTTTGAAAAAAGTTATTTCATCACTTGATCATCATTGTGTAGATTTTCTGTCTAAATCTCCTTTTCTAGTATTATCTACTGCAAATAAATTAGGAGAGTGTGATGCTTCGCCAAGAGGGGATGCACCTGGATTTGTATATGTATTGAATAAAAATAAAATTATCATTCCGGAAAGGCCGGGCAATCGTCGTATAGACTCCATTTTAAATATTATTTCAAATCCGCACGTAGGGTTAATCTTTTTTATTCCTGGTCTTGGGGAAACACTCCGAATAAACGGTAAAGCATATATTACAAACGATGAAGAAATTTTGAAAGAGATGCAGGTGAATGGACGTAATCCGTTACTTGGAATTGTTGTTGAAATAGAAGAATGCTACATTCATTGTGCAAAAGCTTTTATTCGTTCTAAGATGTGGGATCCAGAATCTTGGTTAAATAAAAAAGAGTTACCTTCAGCAGCAAAAATGTTGTTGGAGCATGCGAAGGTGAATACTTCAGAAGAGGATGTTGCACGTTCTTTAGAAGAAAGTTATACGAAAAGATTGTATTAAAAAATCCTTTATTAGTATAGTTTTAAAAGGAAGGGATCTACTCGTTTTGGAATGGAATACTTTTATGTGAAACATTAATTTACAAGTTGGGAAATTGCAAAATAGGTAAATAGATTGGTCGGTATAAAATATTATTGTGAAATATAATAAAAAATGATCTTGAAAATAGTTAATAAAAATAGGCTTGCTTTTTAAAAATTTGATAACTATAATAAGTTAACAAATAGACATGAACGAAAAAGTAATGACAAGGACACGAAATCATTTTTACGGTTTACAGAGAGGGAAGTCAAGGGTGTGAGCTTCCTAACACGAGAAATGATTTTACCACCTTTGAACTTCAATAGTGAACGAGTAATCTAGTAATTATTGACGGTATCAGCCGTTATCTGAACTTGAGCAATCTAGAAGGAAATACGTCTAGATTGGAACAAGGGTGGAACCACGAAAACACATTCGTCCCTTTCCTAGGGATGAGTGTGTTTTTTTACGGCCTTAGAGATTGAAAATTTCAAATAATTAAAAAATGGTATTGATTTTGTTTTTTATGCGAGTATAATGAGTTAACAAATAAACATGAACGAAAAAGTAACGATAAGGACACGAAATCATTTTTACGGTTTACAGAGAGGGAAGCCAAGGGTGTGAGCTTCCTAACACGAGAAATGATTTTACCACCTTTGAACTTCAATAGTGAACGAGTAATCTAGTAATTATTGACGGTATCAGCCGTTATCTGAACTTGAGCAATCTAGGAGGAGATACGTCTAGATTGGAACAAGGGTGGAACCACGAAAACACATTCGTCCCTTTCCTAGGGATGAGTGTGTTTTTTTATCCCGCATTAACGGTCAGTAAGACTCCCATCTCAAAATTTGGCAGATGCGAGGGAGTTAGTTGGGAGATCAACTGTCCGTAAAAGCCCGATTGGTTCAACTAATAATCAGTGAGGAATGGTCAAAATCTCCACTGATTAAAGTTTCACTTTATTACTTTGAAAGGAGGTGCTGTAACATGAAACGATTCGTACGTACGGAAATAACCACCACCTGCATGATTAAAAAGCAGAACAAGGTGATTGATAGAGATAAAAAATAAAATTGTAGGAGGAGATTAGAAGATGCATAACGTTATTAATGTTGGGGTGTTAGGATTAGGTACAGTCGGAAGTGGTGTTGTCCACATTTTGAAAGAACATTATAAAAAAATCGCACTTGATACAGGATACGAAGTGAAAGTAAAAACAGTCGTTGTACGTGATTTGGAAAAAGAACGCGATGTTTGTATTGATGGAATTGCAGTAACAAGTCATGCAGATGAAGTTCTAAATGATTCAAATATTGATATTGTAGTAGAGGTAATGGGCGGAATTGAAGAAGCAAAACAGCATATTGTGAAGGCTTTACGAAATAAGAAGCATGTCGTAACAGCAAATAAAGATTTAATGGCTGTATACGGTGCGGAACTTCTTCAATTAGCGAACGTAAATGATTGTGATCTATGTTATGAGGCAAGTGTAGCGGGTGGTATTCCAGTGTTAAGAGGATTAACAGACGGATTAGCTTCAGATCAAATTGAAAAAATAATGGGAATTGTAAATGGAACAACAAATTACATGTTAACAAAGATGAGTCAAAATGGATGGTCGTATGAAGAGGCTTTACAGGAAGCACAAAAATTAGGATTCGCAGAATCAGATCCGACAGCAGATGTAGATGGACTAGATGCGGCGAGAAAGGTAGCGATCCTTGCGAATTTAGGGTTTTCGATGAATGTTTCATTAGATGATGTGCAAGTGAGAGGGATTCGAAAGGTTGCAAAAGAAGATTTACAAATGGCTGAAAAGTTAGGATTTACTATGAAACTAATTGGTAAAGCGGAGAAACAAGGAGCAGCTATTCATTTAAGTGTAGAACCGACTCTTTTACCAAGCCGTCATCCGTTATCAAATGTAAATAATGAATTTAATGCAGTGTATGTTCACGGTCAAGCAGTAGGGGAAGTGATGTTTTACGGACCTGGAGCTGGGAAGTTACCGACTGGCTCTGCTGTAGTAAGTGATATTATTTCGATTGTTAAAAATATGAATCAAGTTCCGAAAAATAAAAGTGCGTTAAAAGAACCAGTGCCGTATGAATTACAAGGAGATGAAGAAGTTGTTTCGAAATACTTCTTACGTATTTCATTACAAGATGAGCCAGGGATGTTGCAAAAAGTAACAGAATGTTTCGTTAATTATTCTGTAAGTTTAAAAGAAGTGATTCAATTACCTTTGAATCGTGAGCTTGCAGAAGTCGTTGTTGTGACACATCAAACTTCAAAATATCAATTCGAAAAAGTTTTAGGAGCAATAGAAGCTGTCGCAAGTGAAATAAACAGTTATTACATTATTGAGGAGGAAAAACAATATGTATAAAGGACTATTAAAACAGTATGCTGCTTATTTACCAGTAAATGAAAACACACCTGATGTCAGTTTAATGGAAGGGAATACGCCTCTAATTCCATTATTAAATATATCAAAACAATTAGGGATTCACTTATATGGTAAGTATGAAGGAGCGAATCCAACAGGTTCTTTTAAAGATCGTGGTATGGTAATGGCGGTTGCTAAAGCGAAAGAAGAAGGTTCTGAGGCAATCATTTGTGCATCAACAGGTAATACATCGGCAGCGGCTGCAGCATATGCGGCACGCCTCGGAATGAAATGTATTATCGTAATCCCGAAAGGAAAGATTGCGCATGGAAAGTTAGCGCAAGCAGTCGCTTATGGAGCTGAAATCATTTCAATAGAAGGAAATTTTGATGATGCACTTAAGGCTGTAAGAAACATTGCTGCAGAAGAGCCAATTACATTAGTAAACTCAGTGAACCCTTATCGAATTGAAGGGCAAAAAACAGCAGCGTTTGAAATTTGTGACCAGTTGCAAAAAGCGCCAGATGTTCTCGCTATTCCTGTTGGGAATGCAGGGAATATTACAGCATACTGGAAAGGGTTCTGTGAATATGAGAAAGAAAAAGGCTACAAAAAGCCAAGAATTCACGGCTTTGAAGCGGAAGGAGCAGCTGCAATTGTAAAAGGACATGTAATTGAAGAACCTGAAACAATTGCAACAGCTATACGTATCGGTAACCCAGCGAGTTGGTCATATGCAGTAGAGGCTGCTGAGCAGTCTCGAGGCGAGATAGATATGGTATCAGATGAGGAAATATTACATGCGTATAGATTGTTAGCAAAAACGGAAGGGGTTTTCGCTGAGCCAGGATCAAATGCTTCATTAGCTGGCGTAATGAAACATGTTCAATCTGGAAAAATCAAAAAAGGAGAAACAGTAGTTGCGGTATTAACTGGAAATGGTTTGAAAGATCCTGATATCGCAATTTCTTCTAATAAATTAGATATTGCAAGTGTTTCAAATGATATAGAACAAATTAAAGAACATATAAAAGGGGTGATTATGTCGTGATACCATTGAGAGTACGTGTGCCTGCTAGTACAGCAAATGTTGGACCTGGATTTGATTCAGTAGGAATAGCTTTGTCATTGTATTTAGAGGTTGTTGTAAAGGGCACAGCTGATAAATGGCAAGTAATACATTCCTTTGAAGATTCAATTCCGACAGATGATAAAAATTTAATCGTTAGCACGGCATGTAAAGTATGTCCTTCTTTATCACCCCATATAATAGAAGTTACTAGTAATATTCCGCTAACAAGAGGACTAGGAAGTAGTGCCTCAGCGATTGTAGCAGGAATAGAGCTTGCGAATCAACTTGCTAATTTGAACTTAACGACTGATCAAAAGGTTCAAATTGCTACAAATTTTGAAGGGCATCCAGATAATGTTGCAGCTTCTATATTAGGTGGAACTGTAATCGGAGCACTTGATGGAAAGAATGTTTCAGTTGTAAGGATTGAAAGTAAGGAATTAGGCGTAATTTCTCTTATTCCAAATGAAGAGCTAAATACAGATGAAAGTCGATCTGTATTACCAGAAATGTTTCCGTTTCATGAAGCAGTTAAAGCTAGTGCGATAAGCAACGTATTAGTAGCAGCATTATGCCAAAAGCGGTGGGAAGTTGTAGGTGAAATGATGGAAAGAGATCATTTTCACGAGCCATATCGTTTAGAACTCGTACCGTTATTACCATCTATTCGTAAATGCGCAAAAGAATTCGGTGCGTACGGCACAGCACTTAGCGGTGCGGGACCATCTATTTTTATATTAACGCCGTATGAGAAACGTCAAGAAATCGCTGAGCAATTAGCGAAAGTATTTACAGCTATGAAAGTATGTGAGCTTGAAATCGATCATAAAGGGATTTCTGTAAATAAGGAAGAACATATTGGATTATAAAAAAAGCTAGCATCGCTAGCTTTTTTTTGCTGTAAATATATTTTAAATCAGCATATAAAATGAAAATGAGTATTGTATAATTCAGTAAAGAGCGTATTAATTTTGGAGGTGATTATATGAGTTCAAAAGAGTCACCAGAAGAAAAAAGAGAACACATAAGACAAAGTGAGTTAAAAAATAACCCTACCGGTTCTTTGAATGATGGGCTCAATAGAGCGGAATCAGGTAGCCTTGGTGATATGACAGGGGGCATGAATTGGAAAGGTACAGGGATATTAATTTTAGTGTTAGTTTTAGGATATATTATATACACTTACTTTTTCAGTTAAGGAAAGCCTAGCGAAACTTTAATTTGTTTATTTGCATTATTTGTGAAAATAAAAAACAAGGATTAAAGTCCCGCTGTATTACATATTAAAAAATAAATTATAGTTATTTGAGAACTTTTTATACTCATAATAGAGTTAGCATTATGCTAGCTCTATTATTTTTTGCCATATTCCTGTAACAAATCCCCTGTATATTCAGGGATGGAGGTGCAAGAGATGAAAAAAATGATAGCGATATGTCTTCTTACAACTATGTCATTTTCGACTTTAGTCGGGTGTGATGTAAAAGGTAATAATGCTGTACAAGAGTCTAAAATAAAGAAAGCGACGTATAAAGATTTTACTTACGATGTAAATCCAGAGACTTTCACGTTAACTGTAGAACATGATGGTGTAAAGGAACAGGCATCACGAGCTCTGCCGAAAATGAAGGTGTCGAATGTAAAAAAAGATAAGGATCGTATGTCGTGGGAATATCCAGATCAAAAAGTAAAAGTAAACTTAGAAAAGAAAAAAGACCACTTAAATATTGAAGTAGAATCGATTGGTGCAGAAAGCTTTACATGGCCGAAAGTACAGGCTGAAAATTATACACTTCCGTTATGGGAAGGTAAACAAATTCCAAGTAATGATGAGAATTGGAAGAAGTTTTTAAAGGATGATGCATATTCATTTGCTGAATCATTTTCTATGAAGTTTTTTGCATTAAATGGTTCGAAATATTCCATTGTATATATTGCGAATAATCTATTTAATAATGAAGTGAAATTTCATTCGGATCCGAAAATAGGGTTTGATTTTATACATGAATTCCCGAGTATAAATAAAAATAAAACATATGGTTTTCAATTATATGTCACAAATACTGATGCAGTAAGTATTGCTAAGCTGTATAAGGATAACATTATGGAAAAAGGTGAATTTAAAACATTACAAGAAAAGGCAAGAAGAAATAAAGAAATTGAAAAACTCTATGGAGCGGCTCATTTTTATTTTTGGAATCAAAATGGTTTATCAGCAAGTAATGTAAATTGGCCGAAGTTAAGAGAGCAAATAAATAGCCCAGTGTTTAGCCATATAAAAGAGCTTATTCAAAAAAATAGTTCAGAGCCTGGGGAATTAAATGTATTTGAGCAAGTAAGTAAACAAGATTTCATTGATAAGTATCAAAAAAATGTTATTTTGCGTTATGTAAACGAAGTGTTATCAATGAAGGAATTGTATAAAGAGGATATTTTCCCGAAAGTTGATCAGGAGGCTAGTGAGTTATTAAAAAAAGGTATAGATCACTTATCGAAAGCAGAACTGTATAGCTTAAATAAGCATTTATTAAAGTCAGTACTTGGTGATTCAGTTGAAGATATAAGTAAGTGGGGAAACGCAGATGGAACGGATATAATAAAGGAAATGAAAGAAGAAGGGATAGACAAAGCTTGGATTGGTCTACCGAACTGGGAACAAGGATTTATGCAACCTAATTTTGTTACAGAAGCTAAGAAAATGGGATATTTAGTTGGTCCGTATGATTCTTATCATTCCATTCATGAGAAAGGTGATAAAAATTGGAACACAGCGTCCTTTAATGATCCATCGTTATATGAAGAGGCAACTGTAACGAAGAAAAATGGAGAAAAGGTGCAAGGGTTTTTAGGTAGAGGGCGAAAACTAAATCCAACATTATCACTTCCTAGTGTAAAAGAACGAATGAACGATATATTGCAAAATGGTCCTAAATATAATTCATGGTTTATCGATTGTGATGCAACGGGTGAAATTTATGATGACTATTCATCAAAACATGTAACGACACAGGAACAAGATTTAAAAGCAAGATTACAACGAATGGATTATATTGCCCAAGAAAAAGGTATGGTAGTTGGCTCTGAGGGCGGAAATGATTTTGCCAGTAGTACGATTGCATTTGCTCATGGAATTGAAACGCCAGTTATTAAATGGGACGATGAAGATATGCGGAAAAACAAAACAAGCCCGTATTATGTCGGTGGATATTATTCACCAAATCAAAATGTTCCAGAAAAATATGCAAAACAAGTACCATTGAAAGAAGAATATAAACAAGTATATTTAAATCCAGTATATTCGCTTCCTTTATATAAATTAGTATACAACGATTCCGTCATTACAACGCATCACTGGGAATGGGGAAGTTTGAAAGTGAAAGATGAGGTAGGAAGCCGTATGCTATATGAGTTATTGTATAATGTTCCTCCTTTGTACCATTTAGATGAAGTAGAGTGGAATCAGCATAAAAAAGATATTACAGAGCATCTGAAAGTTTGGAATGAAGTTCATAAAAAGGCAGTAAAAGAAGAAATGACAAACTTTGCATACTTGTCAGAAGATAAGCTAGTACAATCTACTTCATATGGAAAAGATATTAAAATTATTGTGAATTTCTCAAATGAAGATGTGGAAATAGAAAAAACGAAATTAAAAGCAAAGACTGCTTTAATTTATAATAATGGGAAGAAAATCATGTATACGCCGTTGGCGAAACAATAATGTGAAATATAACTGTATGAATAGAGAGTTAATAACTAACTTGACTCACTATTTTGTTCGTTCTTTCAGTTGAAAGTCAGATTATTTGAAATGAAAAGGTTGATAAATCTGTAATTTCGAATGTTGCGAAGTGCTAAATTTTTGAAGTTAGTAAATAGTGACTTGCCAAAAATAAGTACGAGAGTATAATGTGAAATGGAATATATATTGAATCCACAATGTAACCTTACAAATTTGTAAGGTAATTGAAAGGAAATTCAATATGAAGATTACTAGACATACATTATACTAGGGAAAGAGAAAGAGAGGCGAATGGGTATGAGCTCTGAATTAGAACAAAATACGAGAAGTAATAAGAAGCGTTCTAAAAGAAAGTCAATAAAGTGGTTTATAATAATTCCATTGTTCTTGCTTGTTTTTGGTGGAGTAGGATATGGGTCGTTAATATATAATAAAGCAAAAGCGGTTGTAAGTGATGCATATGCACAAATTGATAAATCATCAAAACGTGATAAAGAAGTGGAACCTTTAAAGGATAATATCTCAATTTTAATTATGGGTGTAGACGGTAGTGAAATGCGGAAAAGTCAATATGGTGAAGCGGTTCGAACGGATGCACTTTTATTAGCAACAATTAATAAAGATGATAAATCTGTTAAATTAGTTAGTATTCCGCGTGATTCACGTGTTTATATTCCATCTAGAAAAAAATTAGATAAAATTACGCATGCACATGTATTTGGTGGTGTTGAAAGTACACGAGATACTGTGGAAAGATTTTTAAATGTTCCAGTTGATTATTATGTGAAGTTTAACTTTGAGTCATTTGTTCAAATTGTAGATTCACTAGGTGGTATTGATATTGATGTACCTGTTACGTTCACTGAGCAAGATAGTAAAGACCAAGCAGGTATGATTCATTTAGAAAAAGGTTTCCAACATTTAAATGGAGAACAGGCACTTGCACTTGCAAGAACACGTAAAATTGATAGTGATGCAATGCGCGGACAGAGACAACAACTTGTAATAGAAGCAATTGCGAAAAAAGCAATGTCTGTTCAATCAATTAGCAAAATGGGCTCTCTACTTGATGCAGTTGATAAAAACATGAAAACAAACTTAACATTTGATGATATGCTTGCTATTACGAAAAACATGGCAGGATCGGATCTACAAATGGAAAAGATGCAAATTGAAGGTACTGATAAACGTATTGGTGGTATTTATTATTACATTCCAAATGAAAAAAATGTGAAAGATATTTCAAATAAACTGAATCAACATCTAGGTGTAACGCCAAAATCAGTTCTAAATGAAAAGTAAAAAAGATTGGCCTTTGCCAATCTTTTTTTATGGAAATGGATTTGTAACTTTTCTGTAACGATTTTTTATTCTAGAAAAATTATACTCATATGTATGAGATTATTGGATAAGCAAAAAGTAAAGATAAATACTGTTATAAGGAAAGATAACATATGCAAAAATGGATAAGCATTATGGGAATCGTCTTTATATTGACTGGATGTAAAATGTCTGAAGCTCCAACCAATTTAATGGGAGCTCCTGCAAATGAAAAGTGGATTAATGAACTAAAAGAGCAAATAGATAAAGATTTGCCTGTTAATTATCGGTTGCTTACTCCAAAGTCTAATAAAGATAAACAAATGATTTGGTCAATGGATTTTAAACAAGATAATAAAAAAGAAGCCATCGTATTTTATAAATTGCCGAATGAAGATCGTAGCGTATATTTAGCTGTATATGAGGAAATCGGCTATAAGTGGAAAATAAAGTCCACGCATAAATTTGATGGTGAGGATATAGATATCGTTGAAGTCGGTGATTTTACAGGGAATGGGAAGCGAGAATTATTAATTGGAATCTCTGTAAATCGTGAATCGTTAGAACATGTTATGTATGCTTTTTCAGAAGAAAATGATGATATGAAGGAGATTTATAATCGGCGTTACACGAAGTTATTTATAGAGGATCTAAATAGAAATGGTCTTAATGATATAAGCCTTGTTACTTATGAAAAAGATGAGAAGTTGACAGTTGAGCTTATTGAGCAGTTTAAGACAATATCAGAAGTTACATTTGATCCATTTATAAATAGTATTCAAAGAATACAAATGGGCCATATTTCTAAAACATTAAAGGCGATTGTAATTGATGCAGGAATTGGGGCTCATTCAGGTATAACTTATGTAGCAAAATTTGATAAGGATCATTATGAGGTACTACCTATAGATGGGAAAGAAGATTTATTCAATGAATATGTGGTGGAAAGTAAAGATGTAAATGAAGACGGTATTATTGAATTTGTTCGTACTGTACGTCCAAAAGGTTGGGAAGATAAGTCACATGGAGATAGTCCGCTCTTTGAACGTTACATACAGTGGAGTGAAGATGGAACGAAACCTATAGAAGAAAGATACATCGATATAGAAAAAGGGTATTTTGTGAAAATTCCTGAAGAGTTGATTGGGAAAATTACTATCCCAGATCAGCAGAAGGAATCAAATTCTCAAAAGTTTTTGGACGTAAATACAAATGAAATATGGCTTGAAGTCCAAATTTTTAAGCGGAAAGAATGGTTCAAAATAAAAGGATTCGAGGCAGCGGTGAAAACGGCTTCTCACGTATATGCAGTGCCGAAGCGATCAAAGTTTAAAAAAGTGAAAGCATATATAAAACCGCTAGCGGATTATCAACAAGAGTAGGGAGGTGGAAATTATGTCAACAATTTTAGTTTTAGAAGATGAAATGCCAATCCGTAGTTTTATTGTCTTAAATTTAAAGCGTGCTGGATTTTATGTATTAGAAGCTAGTACTGGAGAAGAAGCGTTACAGATTTTATGTGATCACACTGTTGATGTAGCGTTACTTGATGTCATGTTACCAGGAATTGATGGTTTTCAAGTTTGTAAAACTATTCGGGAAGAAAATAAAAAAATGGGCATTATTATGTTAACCGCACGTGTACAAGATGGAGATGTGGTGCAAGGACTAGGAATTGGTGCAGATGATTATATTACAAAACCGTTTAGTCCAGTAGAGTTAACTGCACGTATACAATCTCTATTAAGAAGAATAGAAGTGCATAAAGAAAAAACGAATACAATTACGTCTGGTCCGTTTTCGTTAAATATTATAGAAGAAAGATTATATAGAGATGGACAATTGGTTGATTTAACACCTACAGAGTATATGATTTTACAATACTTAATGAATCAATCCTCAAAGCCGGTTTCACGTGATGAAATTTTAAATATGATTTGGGGAACGAATTACGTAGGCGAGACGAAAGTCGTAGATGTAAATATGAGACGGTTACGCCAAAAGATAGAATGTAATCCATCAGAACCCGAATTTATCCTTACAGTGTGGGGAAAAGGATATGTGTGGAAGGAAAGTATAAGATGAAACGGAAAGTGACTTTATATTTTATGACGGTCATTACACTTATGCTTGTATTGTTTGAGGTAGTATTTTCGGTCTCAATTTATCGATATTATTATAATGGTATTGTGCAATATATAGAATCTCATGCGAAGACGAGTACTCGATTTTTCTCAGAATACAATTCATTATATTTTATTCGTTTGCAAGAATATAGTGGTGACATAATTAGTAGTTTTCAATTAGATGGAACGGAATTACAGTTAATTGATCGTCATGGTTTGGTTATACAATCTTCAAGTGGTGAAAAAGTAGAAGGTAAAGTGAATATCCCACAATCTTTATTGGAAGGTGAAATGTATAATCAAGTTACTACTACGAAAGATAATGAAAAACAACTAGAAGTGCTAAGCCCACTTATACATCAAGGACAAACAATCGGTGTTTTAAAATATACGACAGTATTAACACATGTGAATGCAAAGATTATTGAAATTATTATGTTTACTATTGCCGTTGGTATTGTTATTTCATGTATTGTCTTCTCAATTAGTAGACGCTTGGCAAATTCTTTTGTTGAGCCAATTGAATCTATCATTCAAGCTTCTTCACAAATCGCAGAAGGAACGTTGAAAAATAAAATTAAAGAAGATTATCCTGGTGAATTAGGTGAATTAGCACATAGTTTAAACTATATGTCTGATAAAATAGAAAAAGCGGAACAGATGAAAAATGAATTTATCGCTTCTATTTCTCATGAAATACGAACACCTTTAACAGGAATTAAAGGTTGGAGTGAGACGCTTAAAACAGTAGAACATTTAACAGAAGAAGAAATCAAGCAAGGTATGGGGATTATTTCCGGTGAGACAGACCGATTGATTCATTTAGTAGAAGAATTGTTAGATTTTTCAAGATTACAATCAAATCATTTTAATTTATATAAACAAAAGGTGCAATTGTACGATATACTAGAGGAGACGATTTGGCAATTAACTCCTAACGCTGAAAAGAAACAAATTCAATTCATTAATACTATAGAACGAATTGAATTGTTGGGAGACCGAAATAGGCTAAAGCAAATTTTCTTGAATATTATTCAAAATGCAATTAAATATTCACATGAAAATGGTACTGTATACATTGAAGCGACTAAAAATGAAGGACAAGCAGTGATAAAGGTGAAAGATGAAGGGATTGGAATTGCTAAAGAGCATTTACCATATATAGAGCAGTCTTTTTACCAGATTAATAATCATGCTGCAGGTGCAGGCCTTGGCTTAGCTATCGTAAAAAAAATGGTGGAGCTTCATAGAGGTACACTTAGTATTGTGAGTAAAGAAGGAATAGGAACAACAATTTTGATAAAACTCCCATTATAATACATATACAGTCTATTTATCACGCTATTTGTGGGTAGTGAGATTCCCGCCTCAAAATTCGGCTAGAGCAAAGAAGGTAGGTGAGAAATTAACTGCCCGTAAACACTCGATTAGTGAAGGTTAATAATCAGTGGGGGATGAATACCCCCCACTGATTAAAGTTTCACTTTATATCGTGCAATAAAATAAATAGATGTATAATTACATTGGGTGATTTATATATAAGATTAATAGGGAGAGGAATTCGATAGAATGGAAAAAGCTTTTAATATGAAACGAGTAGTAGTCGTTTTAATAGCGGTTGCAGCAGTAGCTATTGGGTATTTTATGTTTCAATCAATTACTTCACCAGCAAAGGCTGTTGCAAAACAAGAAAATGTAGTACAGCTTGCAAGTGAACAATCAAAAGTTGAATTGAATAAAACGGCACCAAGTCGTTTTAATGGAAAAGAAAGAAAAGTTGCTTATCTTACATTTGATGATGGACCAGGAAAATATACGGCTGAATTATTAAATACGTTAAAACAGCATGATGCGAAGGCGACATTCTTTTTAATTGGAGCGAATGTAAAAGAGTTTCCGGATTTAGTGAAACGTGAAAATGCAGAGGGACATTATGTAGGTATGCATAGTATGACACATAATTTTGCAAAGTTATATAAAAATGGTGAATATGTAAATGAGATGAAAGAAGACCAAAGCTTAATTGCTAATATTATTGGAAAATCACCTAAATTAACACGTCCACCATATGGTTCGATGCCTGGATTAAATGAAGGCCTTCGAAATAAAGTGGTAGAAGGCGGTTTTAAAGTTTGGGATTGGACAATTGATTCATTAGATTGGAAATATAATAAAATGCAAGTTGATGCAGCTGCAGCGCAAATTGCTCAAAACGTATTAACAAATGCAACAAAACCACAAGAAGTAATTTTAATGCATGATATTCACCCGCAATCAGTCGCTGCTGTGCCAGCAATTTTAAAGGGGTTAAAAGAAAAGGGTTATGAGTTTGAAGCTTATCATGAAGAAAGTCACTTCCCAGTGAACTTCTGGCATGATAACCGTATGTAATGGAGGAATGAATGTTGAAGTATGGAAAAGTAGCATTAGTTGGAGCGTTATCAGTAGGGGTATTAACAGGTTGTTTCGGTGAAAAGCCAGAAGAAAATTTATATACAGCTTTTGAAACAGCAGCGACACAAGAAAAGTCTTTAGTTGATGAAGCGAAAAAATTAGAGGGTTTAGAGAAGCAAGGTCAAGAACTATATTCTCAAATTTTACAAGAAGGTAAAGATCATAATGACGCAGTTATGAAAAAGATAGAACAAGCGACTGCAAATGTAGCTGACCGTGAAAAAGTATTGAAAAACGAAAAAGAAATGCTAGAAAAAGCGCAGAAGGAAACGAAATCCGTTCAAAGTAATATAGAAAAACTTGAAGATAAGAAAGTGCAAAAGCAAGCAAAGGCAGTTGAAGAGTCGTATAAAAAACGTTACGATGCATTCCAAAAGATGAATGAAAACTACACGAAGGCGTTAGCGACTGAAAAAGAATTGTACGAACAATTAAAGGTAAAAGAAACGAAATTAAAAGAGATTGGTGAGAAAGTTAAAACTTTTAATGAGTTAAATGGAGAAGCACAAAAGTCGAAAGAGCAGTTTAACAATTATACAAAAGAGTATAATGACAGTAAATTAGCATTTTATAAAGATGCGCAGATTAAGATTAAAGAACAGAAATAAAGAAAGTTCTTAATCGGAATATAAAGCCGAAAAAACATATAAAAATGTTTTTTCGGCTTTTATCGTTAAATGAATAGAAAAGACTGGAATAGATATCATAAAAGAGTTATAGTGAATTATTCGAAGGGAAACATTGTAAAGTAAGGAGAATGAAACATGTCATATGAATTTTTACTCAAATTAGGTTTAGCGCTCTTTTTAGGATTATTCATCGGGATAGATAGGCAGCTAAAGAATAAACCGCTTGGTGTGAAAACAAGTATGGTTATTTCTGTAGCAAGTTGTTTAATTACGATGGTTTCAATTGAATCAGTTCATGTATATTCTGTTCCAGGTCATACAAATATGGATCCAATGCGTCTTGCTGCTCAAATTGTGAGCGGAATCGGTTTCCTTGGAGCAGGTGTTATTTTACGAAGAAGTAATGACGTTATTTCTGGATTAACGACAGCTTCTATGGTGTGGGCTGCTTCAGCTTTAGGTATAGCAATTGGAGCAGGGTTTTATTTGCAAGCGACCGTTGCCATGATTTTAATTATTTTAGCGATTAACGTACTTCCGCAAATTGTGAAAATTGCAGGCCCGTATTCATTAAGACAAAAGGACTTATCTATAAAAATTACTGTAAAAGAGCACCAAGAATTAGATGGTATATTTAAGCAAATTAAAAAATTAGGCATGCATGTAAAACGAGTGAAAATTAAAGATATTGATAGTGGTGCATTTCAGCAATTGGAGATGGTTATTTTAGCTCCAGAAGATTTATATACAACTGAGTTATATAGTTCACTAAAAGAGATTGATCGAGTTGTTTCAGTTGAAGTTGAAAGTAGATAAAAAAGGGTGATGAAAATTCACTCTTTTTTTTACGCATAAAAAAAGAGTTTGCTATAATTATTCTCTAAAGGGGATGAGAATGGTGGAGATACACATTAGAAGGGCGACAAAATCGGATATTGCAGCAATAGCAAAAGTACATGTGGAAAGCTGGAAAACAACGTATACCGGGATATTCGAAAACGAAATTTTAGAAAATGTAACATTTGAACAAAGAAAAAAGCAGTGGGAGGATATTTTTCAAAAAGAAGATAATTACCAATTCAGATTTGTAGCAGAAACGTTAAATGGAAAAATAATCGGATTCATTGATGGGGGAGTTGAAAGAAGCGGTACATATAATTGTGATGGGGAATTATATGCGATTTATCTGTTACAACAGTATCAAGGACTGAAAATAGGACAAAAATTATTTCAAGCGTTACTGTCGGAATGTATAAAAAATGGTATGCAATCTCTTTTAGTTTGGGTCGTTACTAATAATCCCGCTAAAAAGTTTTATGAAAAATATAACCCTGAAAAAATTGATACGAAATTTTTAGAGAGAGTACAGGTAGAAGAAACAGCGTATTGCTGGAGGAATATAAATAATATTATTATGTAAACTTTATGTTTTTAAAAGGTATACCTTTAATTGGTATACCTTTTTGTTTAACTCTGTTCAATCGATTAATAACGAGTAATGTGAAAAATAATGAATAGTTAACTTGAGAGTAAAAATTTTTCTATTGTATCTTTAATTAGATGAAATAAATGATAGAAAAGGAAAAAAATTTAGTTAGATAAAAAAATTCTGAAATATACTCTTGAATTGATAATAACAATCAATTAGAATCATAATTGATAATGATATTCAATCATTGGTTGTTTTATAAAATTTCGATAGCGTTAATATAAAGAGGAGGACCAGTATGCAGCATGCGAAACAAATCGCAGAACATGCAACAATACAAAGTTTTTTAAACTGTTATTTAAGAGAAACAGGGAGTGGAGAATGGATTACAGAGGATGAAAGAATGGAAAGTATCTTCAGTAATACGTTGAATAGAAATGTAGTCCCCACATATTTATGTTGTCGGCTATCGGCACAGAATGTTACTTTGTATGGAGAAGTTATATATAAATCAGCAACAGATCGCCATTTGTTTGGAGAACAGTTTTATTATCAAATTGGAGAAACTAAAACTGTTATAAAAGCAGATTATGTTACAGTTATTACATTTTTAATAAAAGAGATGTCTATCAACTATGGAGAAGGAACTAATCCTGCTGAGCTTATGCTTCGAGTTATTCGCAGTTGTCAAAATATTGAAGAATTTACAAAAGAGAGAGCAGAAGATACATCTGCATTATATGGTTTCCATACAACTTTTATAGAGGCGGAGCAATCTTTATTATTTGGGCATTTAACTCATCCTACCCCAAAGAGTAGACAAGGTATATTGGATTGGAAAAGTGCAATGTATTCTCCAGAATTAAAAGGAGAATGCCAGCTTCATTATTTTCGCGCACATAAAAGTATAGTAAATGAAAAATCATTATTATTAGATTCTACAACAACGATTATAAAAGAAGAATTAAGTAAAGATGAGATGGTAAATGAGGAATTTATAGAGAAGTACTGTAAGGAAGATGAATATTCATTAATTCCAATTCATCCGCTTCAGGCTGAATGGTTATTACATCAACCTTATGTACAAGAGTGGATAAATCAAGGAGTGCTTGAATATATTGGTCCAGTAGGTAAGTGTTATATGGCAACATCATCACTTAGGACGCTATATCATCCTCATTCGAAATATATGCTTAAGTTTTCCTTTCCAGTGAAAGTAACAAATTCAATGCGCATTAATAAGTTGAAAGAACTTGAGAGTGGCCTTGAAGGGAAGGAAATGTTAAATACGGCTATTGGTGAAGTACGAGAAAGATTTCCAGGCTTTGATTTTATTTGTGATCCAGCCTTTATTACATTAAATTATGGAACACAAGAATCTGGATTTGAAGTAATTATTCGCGAGAACCCTTTCTATAGTGAACATGCAAATGATGCTACATTAATTGCTGGACTAGTTCAAGATGCTATTCCTGAAGAGCGCACTCGTTTATCGAATATAATTCATCATATAGCAGAGTTAGAAAATAGAAGCTGTGAAGAAGTAAGTTTAGAGTGGTTTAGACGGTATGTAAATATTTCTTTAAAGCCGATGGTATGGATGTATTTACAGTATGGAGTTGCATTAGAAGCTCATCAACAAAATAGTGTTGTACAGTTGAAGGATGGTTATCCAGTAAAATATTATTTCCGTGATAATCAAGGATTTTATTTCTGTAATTCAATGAAAGAGATGCTTAATAATGAGTTATCTGGTATTGGAGAACGTACTGGGAATTTATATGACGATTATATTGTAGATGAAAGGTTTCGTTACTATTTAATTTTTAATCATATGTTTGGACTTATTAACGGTTTTGGTACGGCAGGATTAATTAAGGAGGAAATTCTACTTTCTGAATTAAGGTCTGTATTGGAATCATTCCTTCCATATAACCGTGAACCTTCTACATTTTTAAGAGAATTGTTGGAAGAGGATAAGTTGGCATGTAAAGCAAATTTATTAACGAGATTTTTCGATGTCGATGAATTAACAAATCCATTAGAGCAAGCAATTTATGTGCAAGTGCATAATCCACTCGTTAGAGAAGTGGCTGTTCGTTCATAAATAGCGTTAAAATTTCACGTAATACAAATAATGGAATTTGGTATTTCGTCATAAGTGGAGGAGTTTATGAAAGTGGATATGTATCACACGAAAATATTGAAGGCACTTGAATCAGAAGAATACATTTCAGTGCGAAGAAGGGTGTTACGTCAGTTAGTAGAATCGTTAATTTATGAGGGGATTATAACGCCAGTTCGTGTAGAGAAGGAAGAACAAATTCTTTTTATTATACAAGGACTTGATGAAGAAAACAAAAATGTTTCGTATCAATGCCACGGAAGAGAAAGGATGACATTTGGACGTATTGCTGTAGACTCGTTACTAATACGAGTGCAAGATGAACAAAAAGAAATACAATCTGTGTCGCAATTTTTAGAAGAAGTTTTTCGGGTTGTTAACGTAGAACGAACTAGATTAGATTCTTTTATTCACGAATTAGAACAAACAATATTTAAAGACACGATTGCACAATATGAAAGAAATAAAAGGGAGGAATATACTCGAAAATCTTACGATGAGTTTGAAAGCCATTTAATAGACGGTCACCCGTATCATCCTAGCTATAAAGCGCGCATTGGATTTCAATATCGTGACAATTTTCAATATGGATATGAATTCATGAAGCCAATAAAACTCATATGGATTGCAGCACATAAGAAATATGCGACTGTAGGTTATGAAAATGAAATGATTTATAGCAATACTTTAACAGAAGAAATTGGTGTGCAGAGAATAGAAGAATATATAAATCGTATTCAAAATATGGGATGTAATCCAAAACGGTATTTGTTTATCCCAGTCCACCCTTGGCAGTGGGAGAACTTTATTATTCCTAATTATGCTGATCATATACAGGGGAAATATGTGATTTATTTAGGGGAATCATCGGATGAATACTGCGCCCAACAGTCAATGAGAACGTTAAGAAATATGACGAATCCAAATAAGCCGTATGTTAAGTTATCGATGAATTTACTTAATACTTCAACTATCCGTACGTTGAAACCACATTCGGTTGTGAG
Organism: Bacillus sp. FSL M7-1020; assembly: GCF_038050415.1. Taxonomy (NCBI): domain Bacteria; kingdom Bacillati; phylum Bacillota; class Bacilli; order Caryophanales; family Bacillaceae; genus Bacillus; species Bacillus sp. FSL M7-1020. Next base: position 1,709,747 of record NZ_JBBOTW010000001.1, read on the forward strand.
TGCACCAGCTATATCAAATTGGTTAAGTGATGTCGTAAGTCAGGATCCTTATTTAAGGGATGAATCGCGCTTGATTTTATTAAAGGAATTCTCGAGCGTAACGTATGATACGAATAAGAAAGCTACATATGGTTCATTAGGATGTATTTGGCGTGAAAGCGTTCACAAATATGTAGATGAACAAGAGGATGCAGTTCCCTTTAATGGCTTATATGCAAAAAAGAAAGATAGTACACCAATTATTGATGCATGGTTAAACAAATATGGAATAGAAAATTGGCTGCAAGTACTTATTCAAAAAGCGATAATACCGGTTTTACATCTTGTTGTAGAGCACGGGATCGCATTAGAATCACACGGTCAAAATATGATTTTAGTCCATAAAGAAGGGCTACCTGTCCGGGTTGCATTAAAGGACTTTCATGAAGGACTTGAGTTTTATCGTCCATACTTGAAAGAAATTGACAAATGCCCTGAGTTTACAAAAATGCATAAAACGTATGTGAACGGAAAAATGAATGATTTCTTTGAAATGGATCGCATCGAATGTTTGCAAGAGATGGTTTTAGATGCACTTTTCTTATTTAATCTAGGAGAGTTAGCTTTCATACTTGCGGATGAATATGAATGGAAAGAAGAACATTTTTGGATGATGATTGTCGAAGAAATTGAAAATCATTTTAGAAAATATCCACATTTGAAAGAGAGATTTGAATCCATTCAATTATACACAGCTACTTTCTATGCGGAGCAATTAACGAAGCGTCGTTTATATTTGGATGTAGAATCGCTTGTTCATGAAGTTCCAAATCCATTGTATAGTGCAAAGCAACTTAACATACAAAAATCATTTGTTACAGGGGGAAATTATGCTAATCGTTAATAAACAAGAGTATAGTAAAAATGATTTTGAATCGAGATTACAAGTTTACGAGGAAATGGAACACTTTCAAGCAGCACAAGGAAATAGATTTGCACTTTGTCTGAAAGATCCATTTGATATTATTACACTTGTGTTTTTCTTAAAAGAAAAGAAATCATCTGTACTTCTTATACATGAAGATACACCAAAAGATACGGCTATTAAAATGGCAAGGCGTGCAAATTGTACGGGACTTTTATATGGAGAATGTAGCGAATTTACAAAATTAGAAGTAGTGAATTCATTACTACAAGAGCCTTCTTTATTGCAATATAGCTCAGGAACCACGGGAGAACCGAAATTGATTTGCAGATCATGGACGGAAGTTGATACTGAAATCGTTGCTTATAATGAAGCTTTAAATTGTGAAGAAGATGAAGTACCGATTGTTATGGCTCCTGTTTCACATTCGTACGGATTAATATGTGGTACGTTATCTTCTATTACAAGAGGAAGTAAGCCTATAATTATTACGAATAAAAACCCTAAATTCGCATTAAATATTATTCGCAATACAGAAAAACATATCATATATGCAGTACCATTGATGCTACATATTATGGGGAGTTTTCCACTAGGAACGTTCCAGTTTCATAAAATTATGACATCCGGATCACCTTTGCCCGAAACATTATTTTATAAACTAAATGAAATGACAACGTACATGATGCAGCAATATGGATGTTCTGAAGCTGGTTGTATTAGTATATGTCATGATATGGAGAGTCATTTAGATTTAGGAAAACCACTTCCACATGTAAGTATAAACATAGGATCAGATGAAAACGAGCCTGAAGAAATCGTAGTGAAAATTGCTGGAAAGGAAATTTATACGAAAGATTTAGGGTATGAATCTGAGCGTGGCCTTCACTTTATGGGGCGTATGGATGATGTAATCAATGTTTCAGGGTTAAAAGTGTTTCCTATAGAGGTGGAAGAAACGATGCTTCGATTAGAAGGTATTCAAGAAGCCATTGTATACCGAGGGAAACATCCAGTGATGGGAGAAATCGTAAAAGCGAAAGTAATCTCTCATATTGACCCAGTACAAATAAGAGAATGGTGTATTCAGCACTTACCGTCTTATAAAGTTCCGCATGAAATTGAAAGTGTAACTGAAATTCCGAAAAATAAAACTGGAAAAGTAAGTAGAAAGTTACTAGAGATGGGAGAGGTTACAACATGAGACGTGAAACGTTAAAGAGTGCAGTGCTGAAAATTATGACAGAAAAAATGGAACTGAAAAATGTAACGCATTTAGAAGAAACAATGCGTTTAAATCAAGATTTATATATAGATTCGGTAATGATGTTGCAGCTTATCGTATACATAGAAATGGATTTGAAGTTATGTGTCCCAGAGGATGAGGTAGATCCAAAGGCGTTTCTTACTGTAGGATCTTTACTTGATTTTATGGAAGAGTTACAGCCGTTACAAGAATCAAATGTGAATAACTAACCTTGGAGAAAGTGGATGAGAGTATGACTTCAATTAAAGTGCACTGTTTAGTGAGCTGTTTTTGTGAAATTATAAAAAGACGTGGTGATATAGATTTTCGTCCATTTTATTTTGGACTATGGGATGGAGACTTTGATATAACAGAAGGCGGAATTATTTCGTATCACTCCGAAAACATTAACCATGATAATTATTTACTTTGGTATGAAAAACTGTATGGTATTAAAGTGAACGAATGGTATGATCATGCAAAAGATAAAGATAGAAATGTAGAAACATTTTTAGAATTAGTAGAAAATAAGCCGGAAAATCGTTATGTAATTGTAATGGTGGATATGTCTTTATTACCAGAGAGGGAAAATAAGTTTCACCAAAAACCATTTCCGCATTATTTAATGATATCGAAGACAGAGAAAGAAGAAGAATGGTTCATGTTAGATCCTGATTTTCGTTGGGAAGGGAATATGGAAAGAGAAAAAGTGATTCACTCTGTTCAAGATAATCCATTTGGTGGTGGTTATTTCATTGATGTAGAGGCGATTCAGGAGCCGACGCAAGAAATGGTAGCTAATTATTTCACTGAGACATTCAAAAAGTATGATAATGAACTGACTATGGAATTAAAAAATTTAATTATAAAAATGGCAAATGAGGAAGAGGGGTATTCGCTCTCTAAGCTTGTAGTAGCAGTAAAACAAATACCAGTACTTGCAATTCGTAAATATAGTTATGAACATGCCTTTGCATACTTCCGTGAAACGTTACAATACTCGGAAGAGGAGTTTGATTATTGGTGTGATCGGGTAGAGGATATTGTACAAGGATTTACAAATGTACAGTATCGTGCAATTAAAATGGCAATGACGAATAATAAGGGTATGCTCGTATCGATTATTGAAAAACTGGATGAAATGAATGCAATTGAACTGCAAATTAAGAAGGAATTAGAGAGACAGTTTCTATCATGGAAAGGTATGAAAACAAATCAGTCTGTCGTAACTCTTTAAAAAGCTAACTGAATTTAAGATAGGGGAGTTTAAAGTTATGAAATATTCGCTATGTACCATTTCATTTCGTCATCAATTAATTTCATTTACTGATATTGTTCAATTTGCATATGAAAACGGTTTTGAAGGAATTGAATTGTGGGGAACTCATGCACAAAATTTGTATGTGCAAGAGCGTGAAACGACAGAACGAGAGTTGAATTTTTTAAAGGATAAAAACTTAGAAATTACGATGATAAGTGATTATTTAGACATATCATTATCAGCAGATTTTGAAAAAACGATGGGGAAATGTGAACAACTCGTAATGTTAGCAAATTGGTTTAATACGAATAAAATTCGTACGTTTGCCGGACAAAAAGGGAGTGTAGACTTCTCGAAACAAGAGAGACAAGAGTATGTAAAGAGAATTCACAAGATTTGTGATTTATTTGCTCAGCATGATATGTATGTACTTTTAGAAACACATCCAAATACGTTAACGGACACGTTGCCGTCTACTTTGGAATTATTAGAAGAAGTAGACCATCCGAATTTGAAAATAAACCTTGATTTTCTTCATATATGGGAGTCTGGTGCAGATCCAATAGACAGTTTTCATCGACTAAGACCGTGGATACAACATTACCATTTTAAGAATATATCGTCAGCGGATTATTTACATGTATTTGAACCTAATAATGTATATGCCGCAGCGGGAAGTCGTATTGGTATGGTTCCATTATTTGAAGGTATTGTAAATTATGATGATATCATTCGGGAAGTGCGAGATACGGACTATTTTGCTTCGCTAGAATGGTTTGGACACAACGCGAAAGATATATTAAAAGAAGAAATGAAAGTATTAACAGATAGAAGATTAGAGGTAGTAACTTCGTAATATAAAATGATAAAAGAGTCTCTATTTAGAGTCTCTTTTTTTATAGTTAAAAATAACCAAAAATTACCATGTATTTAAATTCGAATTTGGCACAATTTATATATATATCAAGGAGGTGATTGGTAATGGCTAGAAATCGTAATTCTAATCAATTAGCATCACATGGAGCACAAGCGGCTCTAGATCAAATGAAATATGAAATTGCACAAGAGTTTGGTGTACAACTTGGAGCTGAAACTTCTTCACGTGCAAACGGTTCTGTAGGTGGTGAAATCACGAAACGCCTTGTAGCGATGGCAGAACAACAACTTGGTGGCGGATATACTCGCTAAATGTAGAAGGTTATAGGAGAAAGGAAGGATTCTTCCTTTCTTTTTTTTTCAATTAATTGGTATGGATATATAGCGAACTGGATTCAAACAATAGGAATAATACTATATTTTACCCAATTTCTTTCGTTATGAATGGGAAGTAGTAAAGATGTAATAGCCCTGGTGGAATGAAAAATTACGTTCCACCAGGGCTATTATATGGTAAGAAATATATGATGAAAGGTTCCGAAGTCAACATGTTAAAAAAAGAAAACTGTTGTTTAATTGCGCTTGCATCAGTTCCACTTGTTATGACATTAGGGAATTCAATGCTCATTCCAATACTGCCGACTATCGAAAAGAAATTACATATTTCATCGTTTCAAGTATCCATGATTATTACAATTTACTCCATAGTTGCAATTTTACTTATACCGATTGCTGGTTATTTATCAGATAGATGGGGACGGAAGATGGTAATGGTTCCGAGTTTACTGATTGCGGCTATCGGAGGAGCGGTAACTGGTTGGGTATCATGGAAAGTTGATAATCCCTACGTTTGGATACTTATCGGTAGAGCGATTCAAGGTATTGGTGCTGCTGGTGCAATGCCAGTTGTTATACCGTGTGTTGGTGATTTATACAAAGATGAAAAACAGGTTAGCGCAGGTTTAGGAATCATTGAGACATCAAATACATTTGGAAAAGTACTCAGCCCTATTTTAGGATCTGCTCTAGCTGCCATTGTATGGTTCTTACCATTTTGGGCGATTCCAGTTTTATGTGTAGTATCGATTGTTTTATTACTGGTACTAGTAAAAGCAAAAAAACAAGAAGGAGAAGTACCACCACTAAGAGAGTTTATTCAAGCTATTATCTCTACGTTTCGAGAAAAGGGAAGATGGTTAATTGCCATTTTTGCACTAGGTGCAATTATAATGCTTATTTTATTCGGAATTCTCTTTTATTTGTCTACTATACTGGAGTCAAAGTATGACATTCATGGTATATGGAAAGGGTGTGTACTTGCTATTCCTTTGCTTGTATTATCGATTAGTTCATATATGGCTGGTAAAAAAATTGGAGATAATCAAAATGTTATGAAGAAGTGTATTTATATTGGCTTTTTACTGGCTGCGGCATCAGTTATAATCCCTTTATTTATAAAAGGGATCTATTTACTACTTCTATGTCTCGTTATTATGGGAGTAGGAATTGGTATGGCACTCCCATGTTTAGATGCCCTAATTACACAAGGGATTGAAAAGGAGCAGAGAGGCACGGTTACGTCATTTTATAGTTCGATGCGATTTATCGGTGTAGCAGCTGGACCACCCCTATATTCATTTTTTATGAAAGGATCGGACCATGAAGTGTTTTATTTGACAAGTATTTTCGCTGTTATTGGTGCCGTTATAGCAATGATTTGGATTAAACCAGCAAAAGATGAAAAGGCAATAAAACAGAATCCAGAACCGACTGCATAATTTGAAATAGGATTGCATGGCCTATAATTAGCGTGCAATCCTATTAATTTAGTTAGGGAAAATAACTTGTTTTAACATATAAAGTGCGACTCCCCATATGACGAGTCCTGAAATTTTGTTTAATAATACGATTGCCTTTCCAGTTGAGTCTAGCCTCTTTAAAAACTTTCCAGCTAAAGCTAAGCTAATAAACCAAATCCAAGAAATGATAATCGTTGCAGATGTAAAAGCCCATTTTTCACTTCCTATATATTGAATAGAATTTGTCCCAATTACACCGATCGTATCTAAAATCGCATGTGGATTTAATAACGAAACCGATACAGCGAAAATAATTTGTTTTTTTAAAGGCATGCTTTTTTCTTGTTTTACATCTTTGGAAGGCTTACTTCTCCAAATAACGAAGCCCATATATATGAGAAAGATAAATCCAATCGTATATAATGTCGTCGTTAGCCAAGAAAAAGTAAGGAGTACAAGGGATACACCCTGTACTGCAATTAATATTAGTAACGTATCACATAGAGAAGCAGTTAATACTACAGGGGCTGCCCTCCAAATATTAGGTTGGCTCGCACCTTGGTTAAATACGAAAACATTTTGGACACCTAATGGAATGATAAGGCCAAATGCAAGGATGATACCGTGAATAATCGCTTCACTCATTATATTACCTCCTACTTTAATTCATTATGATAGTGTATATTGTATAGAAGAAATGAAAATTTGTATCCATCCATATGGTTGGGGAGGTCACCAACCAAAAAGAATGTAAGGTGATATGTATGATGGAAAGGTTAGTTTGGAAGCCTGATATGTCTTTAGCGTCTCCTTTGTATAAACAAATAGAAACGTATATAAAAGAAAGAATCGTTAATGGAGAATGGACTGTTGGAACAAAGTTACCTTCACAAAGAGATTTGGCACATACATTTGGTGTGAATCGAAGTACAATTGTAATGGCTTTCGATGAACTAGCAGTAAAAGGGTACATTGAGGGAAATGGCCGAAAGGGAACGATTGTTGTAAATAATAATGAGAACACTTCAACATATGCTCCGCCTCCTAATTGGCAGTCTTATGTAGAAACAGGGCTTCATTATCCGAACCTTCCTGCTATTCAAGATATTAATCAAGCTGAATTTTATCCGCATGTAATTCGTTTAGGAACAGGTGAACTCGCGCCGAGTCTCTTACCTGAAAAAAAGATGAAACTAATAATGAATAAGCTGTTGCAATCAAACGTGCCACTTGGGTATGAAGAGCCGAAAGGAAATCTCTATTTAAGGGAGAAAATTGCGGGCTACTTAAAAGGGCATGGTGTATATGTATCTCCTAATTCTATTTTAATTGTTTCAGGAGCAATTCAAGCGTTGCAACTTATTTCTATGGGGCTTCTTCCGAAAGGGGCATCGATTTTACTAGAAAAACCATCCTATTTATATTCGCTTAATGTTTTTCAATCAGCAGGAATGCGTTTAATTGGAATACCAATGGATAAGAATGGATTAAATGCATCATATATTGCGAAATATAAGAAGCAATTTAACGCATCTATTTTATATACAATTCCGTCTTTTCATAATCCGACGAACTTTAGTATGAATGCAGAGAAGCGGAAAGAAGTAATGGAGATATGTAATGAAATTGGATTGCCTATTATAGAGGACGCAGTGTATCAAGACTTATGGTTTGATGAGCCTGTTTCAAAGCCTTTAAAAGCATATGATAAAAACGGAATTGTACTATATATCGGGAGTATGTCTAAAGTGATTAGTCCAGGTTTAAGAATTGGATGGATAGTTGGACCTGAATCAGTAATTCAAAGGTTGGCAGATATAAAAATGCAAACAGATTATGGTTCGAGTTCTATATCCCAGCAAATTGCAGCAGAATGGTTTACAAATGGATTATATGATGAACATTTACAGTTTGTAAGAAATGAATTGAAGAAACGTAGAGATTTTATGTTACATATGTTAGAGAAATATTGTCGTGAAATAGCAACATGGTATGAACCGACAGGTGGTTTTTATATTTGGTTACATATGAATGTACCCGTTTCGAATCGTAGCTTATTTGACAAAGCTTTACAAGAAAAGATTATATTAAATCCAGGTACTTTGTATGATAGAAGTGCAAACCAATTTTTGCGACTATCGTATTCATATGCAACGTTAGAAGAAATTGAAATAGGTATAAAAAAACTTGCACAACTAATTAAAATGTAAAAGGAGAAAGTAATGAAACAATATGTAATTTGCCAAATTATCGATGGAGATAAATATTTAGCTGCTTATGCAGAGACGAAGCAGGACGCAGTCGAAAAAGCAGAACTGCTAGGATTAAGAACGGGAAATCGTTACATAGTAATTACCGCGGAAGAAGCGAAAGGGTTAACTTATCCGTAAGCAATGTGTGGGGTACGTAGTTGGTAAATAAGCCTAGTAATATATGAAATTACTAGGCTTATTTATTATTAAAGCGTCAAGAAATCTCGTATGAAAATAATAATATTATGAGTCAAGCTGACGGAAAAATCGATTGGTTTTGCGATGTTGATTTCCATTTCTATATTCATCAACATATTGTCTGAAGTTCCAAGATTGTAAAAACTTATTTGCGGAGTTATAACCAGAATTGTAAAGCCATTCTTTTTCCTCTTTCGTTAATTCAAAATTTGTACTTGTAATCGTCCCTGTAGGAATTGTAATTGTTCTTGCTTTTGATTCTTTATCTAAATGCCGTAAATCATGAGCTTGCATCATTGTTTTAAATAGTCCTTTGAACATGGAAATGGGCTCTTTATAATGGGCGGGATCAGCTTGAATTTCATCTTTTACAAAATGAAATCCAAAAGTTGGCCAGCGAGGTGAGGTAGGGGAGTCAAAAATCCAAATGGGATAATTGCTTAAAATCCCACCATCAACCATATAACAAGGTTGTTTCCATTTTGGTGTTCTCCATTTTACTGGTTCAAAGAAGAAAGGAATGGTACTACTCATTCTTACTGCCTTAGCAATCGAGAAGCGATAATTTAAAAATCCGTAGTTTGGCAAGTCATCGGGAAAGACAACCATTTTACCGTTGCTTATATCAGAAGCAATAATTTTAAGTTTGTTTAAATCAGGTAAATCTGTAAATAAGTGAATTCCTTTTTTTCGTAGTAATTCTTCAAGCCATTCTTCTATAAATACATTGGAATAAATACCTAGAGTAGACCATGCACTTATTCCTTTACCGATAAACGGGATTCTATCAAGGAAAGTTTTCTTCATAAATTTGTTATAATCAATATCAGTTATAATTGTTTTTAATTCTGAACAAGAATAGCCAGCAGCTAAAAGAGCTGCAATAATAGCACCAGCCGATGTTCCAGCTACACGCTCCCATTCATACCCTTTTTCAGCTAACGCGCAAATTGCCCCTACATGTGCAATTCCACGCACACCGCCTCCTTCAAAAACACCATCAATTTTCATTGCACATACTTCCTTTCTAAAAATGAAAATGTAAAAAAAGCACGTAATATACGTGCTTTTTTACAATAGTTTTTAAGTTTACTAGCAGCCTACAAAGCCGCCCCAACAGCTAGCTCCGATGATGATTAGAAGGATAAATAAAACGATTAATAAAGCGAAACCTCCATAACCACATCCACCACAACTACCGCCGTAACCGTAACCGCCGCAACTATATCCGTAACCCATGTGGAATTCCTCCTTAAATTAAAAATGAAAATGAACGAAGGGAAAATGTACTGGAAGGAATAAAGAACTATCGTGTTTGTAGGAACAATGTATACTATGCTTTTTTAAACTTGTTCGCGTATGAGGGATAAGCCCGTTTTTTGGAAGGCTTGTTGATTTTGTGATATATGGAGTATAATCTTTGTGCTATGATACAAATAAGTATAGAGATGTAAGGAGAATATATGGATAACAAAATTGAAGTGTTAATTGATAAATATGGACTGACACATTTAAAAGAGGAACTTATTAATACTGTATTTCCTTGTGTAAAAGTTGTGCCTGAGCAGCAAGAAACGGTTGCGATTGGTAGTTCAAAAATGGGGGGAGCTCCTGATTTACCGGATACATTTGAATATCCAATGTATAAAGGAAATCCGTTACATTTTATCGCGCAATTTAATCTAAATGATTTACAAAACGTTCGTATGAATCACAATCTACCTAAGGCAGGAATGTTATATTTCTTTAGCATTGAAAATTACTTTGAAGAAGATGTGAATCCAATGGAAGCTGGGCGCGTACTTTATTATGATGTTCCAGTAGAGCAATTACGAAGAGCGGATGAAACGCAAGCGAAATATAATCAATGCGCAATTACTTTTGAACTGACGTATAAATTACCAGAACTTTTCATTGAAGATGAGGCCGATTCAGATCGTTTCTTGCAATTACTTGAAGAACTAATCCCAGATAACTACGATAACCATCAAATGTTTGGTGAGCCATTCTATGTACAAGAGGAAGTACTACATGAGACAGGAGAATATATGGGGATAGATCCACAGCAAATGACGCTTTTATTCCAAATCGATTCAGATCATAAAAATTGTAATATGGTTTGGGGAGAGTTAGGAATGCTATATTTCTGTATTGGTAATGAAGATTTGAAAAATCGACGTTTTGAAAATACATGCTGTGTGTTACAAACTTGTTAATAAAAAAGGTTGCTCTTTTTAAAAGAGTAACCTTTTTTATGTGAATTAATTAATATGCATAATCTCATATGACCTATTTTGAAAAGTATTGTATACTCTGAAACTATACGATACTTTTTCGTATAGTTATAGAATATAAGGAGTGACAAGATGGGAAAGACAAGTAAGTATATGACAGCTGCCGCACTTTGTTCAACGATTGTAATGGGAGGCTTACAATCGTCAACTGTATCTTATGCAGCTACGAATCCAACTGTAGTGACGACACAATCAGATGTAAAGTTATTAGATGATTTCAGAAAAGAACTAAAAAAACAGATTGATAATCGTGAAGAAAATATTACAATCACATATAAAACAAAAGATAGAGATGCTAGAAAGATTATGGACCAATTGTACGGCGAGTTTAATAAAATCGTAGATGCTGATGAGTATGTAAAATATAATGTAGCCTCTACTAGATATTCTATTAAAGGGATGCCAGGGAACTATTCGTTTACACTACAAGTGAAATACCGTGAATCAAAAGAGCAAACACAATATGTAAAATCTCAGGCGAAAGCAATTATAAGTTCAATTGTAAAGCCAGGAATGGATGCGCATGAAAAAGTAAAAGCTATTCATGATTATGTTGTGAAACATGTATCATACGACACTTCTTATCAAGCGTATACAGCATATGAAGCGTTAGCGAACCGTTCTGCTGTTTGCCAAGGGTATACATTATTAACATATGAATTACTAAAAGAAGCAGGTATTCAAAATCATATTGTAACTGGTACAGGAAATGGACAAGCTCATGCTTGGAATTTAGTGAACATTGAAAACAAATGGTACCACCTTGATACTACATTCGATGATCCAGTACCAGATAAAGCTGGACGTGTAACATATTCATATTTTAATATGTCTGACGAACAATTAAGTAAAGACCACGACTGGGATCGTAGTAAATATCCAGCGGCAACTACAAGTTACTTTGGTGAGTTAACAAACAAAATAAAAGCTGGTAGTTCAAAAACCGTCGTATATGAGCAAATGTTAAAAGAAACAAATTTACAATACTTATCTGCACAATATGGAGCGGAAAATTATAATGAATTTAAGCAAAAGTTGCAGCAACAATTTGCTAGTAAACCAGAAAAGGTAGAAGTACGATATAAGCAGTCCATGGATGGAACAATGCAAGATATAAAGAAAGTATTAAATGAAATAAATTGGCCAAAAGGTGCAAAGCGTGTATCTTATCAAGTAGCACCATATAGTGCGATGGCAGGTTATTCATTAGCGACAATTACATTTACGTATTAAGTAATGAAGAAGAGCATCTGTAAAAGGTGCTCTTTTTATTATGTATCGTTTTTAAAAACAGAATTGTGTGATAAAATAAAAAGGAAGGATGTGGAATTTAAATGGATTTGTTCGAAAGTAATATTTTTATATTGATATATAATTGTTTAGTAATCGGACTTATCGTTTTGTTTTTCCTATCATTTACTTTGTTTATTAGAAGATTATTGCAAAGTAGCGCTGCAAAAAAACAACATGTTATCAATATGAATCAGAAGCTAGATCGAATTATTGAATTGCTAGAAATAAATAAGAAGTAAAGTGAAGGCTTTTACGAGCAGTTGATCTCCCACCTAATTACTTTGCTTCCGCTACATTTTGAGGTGGGGATCTTACTGCCTGGCAAATAGCGAGATAACGATGGAAGACGTATGAAAAGGGGAAAGGAAATGGCCGATTATATAAAAGAATTACGTGAAAAAGTAGGACATGATTATGTTTTCTTAAACTTTGCGGGTGGTTTTGTGTTTAATAAAGAGGGAGAAGTATTACTGCAAAAAAGAGGAGACTTTAATGCTTGGGGCTTTCCAGGTGGCGCAATGGAGATAGGAGAGTCGGCTGCGGAAACTGCGATTCGAGAAATAAAAGAAGAAACTGGGTATGATGTAGAAATACATGAGCTTATTGGAGTGTATACAAAATATTTTCAAACATATCCAAATGGAGATAAAGCACAGACAATTGTGATGTGCTTTTCATGCTCAATAGTTGGAGGGAATAAAAAAATAGACGGTGATGAAACGTTAGATTTAAAATTTTTCCCATTAGACAAAATGCCTCCGTTATTTTGTAAACAACATGAAGATTGCTTGCAAGATTTATTGGAGAAAAGAGTAGGGGTATATCGCTAACATATAAAAAAGAAGCTAAAAGATTAGCTTCTTTTTTATGTTCTATTTCCACCAATCATCAAACATTGACGCTGGTACTTGTCTTTTATGTTCACTCACTGTGTAACGCTTTTCGATTTTTTCTGCAACGTCAGCTGGAACTGATTTACCTTCTAAATAATCATCTAATTGATCGTAAGTAATGCCTAATTCTGTTTCATCAGCTTGACCTGGCTTTTCATCTAATAAATCAGCTGTGGGCATTTTTAAGTAAAGACGCTCATCTGCACCTAACTCTTGTAATAAAGCACGTCCTTGGCGCTTCGTTAACCCCGTTAATGGTAATAAATCTGCACCACCATCTCCGAATTTTGTAAAGAATCCTGTTACAGCTTCTGCAGCATGATCTGTTCCGATAACAAGTAGACCTTTTTGTCCACCAATTGCATATTGTGTAACCATACGGATACGAGCTTTCACGTTACCTTTATTGAAATCAGTTAATGATTCACCTAATAAGTTCTCGTATTGATTTGAAAAAGCATCAACGGTTGAAGCGATATCAAATGCAGTTGATTGATCAGCTTGAATAAATTGTAATGCTAATTGTGCGTCATCTTCATCCTTTTGCACTTTGTAAGGAAGACGTACAGCGATAAACGTTGCGTTACCACCTTCGTTACGAATTTCTTCAACTGCAAGCTGTGCTAAACGTCCTGCTAATGTAGAGTCTTGGCCGCCGCTAATTCCAAGTACAAATCCTTTCGCACCTGTTTTTTTTACATAATCTTTTAAGAAATCAACTCGTTTACGAATTTCTACTTTCGGATCAATTACAGGCTGAACATGTAATGCTTTCATAATCTGTTCTTGTAATGTCATTATGTTTTCCTCCTATTCATATTAAAGCGGTAAATAAAAAAATTTTATGTATATATTGGTACATACTTCTATCCTTTATTATTTCGCAAAACTAACGAATATACAATAGGATGTGTGTATGAATATGAATGTAGTCATTATAATGAAACTGTTTCGTTTAAGCAATTTTTTTACCTTTCAAAAATGTAAGGTTTTTGTCATTTGAATCGATGGAAGGTATCTCCCTACTTTACTACTATAAAAGCATAGTTAGTAGAAGGGCGGAGAAGTAATATGAACATTAGAGAACTCGCATATCGGAATGTAACGCGAAATAGACGGACATATTCAGCATATTTTTTGAGTAGTGCATTTGCAATTATGGCCTTTTTTGTATATTCGTTTTTTGCGTTTCATCCGGCATTAAGTGCAGGAGAATTAGGACAGTATGTATTTGTAAGTATGTCGTTTGCACAGTCTATTATTTACGTATTTACATTCTTCTTTATTTTATATTCAATGGGAATGTTTTTAAAAACGAGAAAGCGTGAACTAGGAATTTTAATGATGCTTGGTATGACGAAATATCAATTAAAGCGTCTTATCTTCTTTGAAAATATTATGATTGGAATAGGGGCAATTATTTTCGGGATTCTTTCAGGTATGTTGTTTTCAGGAGTATTAATTTTTGTAGCCCCAATGATATTAAAACTAGATATTTCCTTATCCTATTACATTCCAATGAAAGCAGCTGTTGTAACGAGTATTATGTTTTTCATATTATTTATGATTATTTCATTATTTAGTGCCGGAATGGTTCGTAAAAATAATATTATGAAATTGTTTAGAGGATCAGCAGAGGCGAAGCCAGAACCGAAAGCATCGAGTATTTCTTCTATATTAGCAGTAGTATTGCTTAGTACTGGTTATACAGGCGCTCTTATGTCACATGGTGCTATGGTATTTGTGATGATGATTCCGGTTACAACGGTAGTCATTATTGGTACGTATTTGCTGTACAAGCAGTTGAGTGTCTTTATTATTCGGCTATGTAAAAAAAGTAAACGTTTCTATTGGACACAGACAAATATTATTACGTTGTCAGATTTAGCGTACCGTATGAGAGATAACGCAAGAATGTTCTTTATTGTAACGATAATTTCAACTGTAGCATTTTCGGCAATAGGTACATTAGTTGGCTTTGCATCAATGACGAAAGGGATTATGGAGAGGCCAATTGCGTTTCATTACCACTCTAAGCAAGGGAATAGTAATGAATCACAGCATCTAAAGATCATCGATGAGGGACTAAAAAAACATAATATAGCAGCTTCAAAAACTAATATCTCATCGAAGAAAACGGAGGAGCAGTCATTAAGAAGCGCCATTTTTATAAAAGAATCAGAGTATAAGGAATATGCAAAGTTAACAGGAGAACCATTTAATACTGTAGCAAATAAAGAGGTTTTATTTTTGTCGGCCGAAATACCAGGACCACCGATGAAAGAAAGAAAAGAAATTACTTTACCTAATATGAATGAACATTTAAAAGTGAAAAAAGTTACTTCGTCTTCATTGGGGAAAATATTAAGAGGAAATGTTTATGTAATCCCTAATAATCAATATGATTCATTACAAGGTGGATTTATAGAAACAAAAGATTATATGTATAAAACTGAAGGAATGAAAGATGAAATTAAGGTTGGTAAAGAACTTACGAGTCAGATGAAGCCTTATGAAGAACATGCAACGTTTAGTGCAGAAGAGTACGAACAAAACCAAAGTTTACAAATCGCAGGACCAATTTTATTTGTAGGTTTCTTTATTGGTATTGTATTTTTCGTATGTGCAGGAAGCTTCCTTTACTTCCGTTTATTTTCTGATTTGGAGGATGATACTCGGTTATTTGAAATGATTCGAAAAGTTGGCTTAACGAGTGGGGAATTATCGAAAGTAGTTACAATTCGATTGGCACTTTTATTCTTCGTTCCGATAGGTGTTGCAACATTACATGGGGCAGTAGCGTTAACTGCGTTAGGACAGATGTTTGAGTACTCACTGTTTAAAGAAAATACAATTGTATTAAGTATTTTCGTAGGAATTCAAGTTGTATACTTCTTAATAATACGATCTCGTTATTTAAAACAATTGAAAGAGAGATTACGTATTCGTTAACTGTGTTTTTTTAACTTGAGTACAAAATTTTCTAAAAAGATACAAGTATTGCCAAAAAGTGATAAAATGGAAAAAGCGAGGTGGAAAATTAATAGAGAGTAAGGGGGGAGTAATATGAAAGCAACAGGAGTTATTCGAAAAGTAGACGAATTAGGACGAATTGTTATTCCTAAAGAATTAAGAGATGTATTAGGGATACAAATTAAATCACCACTTGAAATTTTCGTAGATGAAGATAAAGTCATTTTACAAAAATATGAACCTTACAATGCTTGTCAAATAACAGGTGATGTTTCAGACCAGAACATATCATTAGCAAATGGAAACATTACTGTTAGTATAGATGGGGCGAAACATTTAATAAAAGAAATAGAGAAATTTTTAAAAAAAAGTGAGATTTAGTTTTCATTTATAATATTTTAAAGATTATATATCATTCTTTAAAAAAACTATAAAAGGGCCATTTAATGGTCCTTTTATTTTTATACATTCGTTGAATGATTTGAACTGTTATTGCCTGCAAAGCACGGGATAAATGTTAGTAAGTTATATTGAGAAACATTTAAAATGAAGGAAAATAGAACAGTTAAAACGAATGTTAAATGTAAACCTATTCAATAGTGGTCTGAAATGAAAATAATATATTTTCAGGAGGGATTACGATGAACAGTAGTACAGCGAATAAACAAAAAGGTATACAATTGATTCCGTTTACCGTAAATAAGGTGGTTGAACAAGTAAATGAAATTCCACCAGGTGTACAACTGATTAACGCTCCACAAGTATGGGAGAAGAGTGCGAAAGGAAAAGATGTTGTCGTTGCCGTATTAGATACAGGTTGTGATATTAATCATATAGATTTAAAAGATCGTATTATTGGTGGGAGAAATTTCACGAAAGATTATGAAGGAGATCCGAACATTTACCTTGATAATAACGGCCATGGGACTCATGTAGCGGGGACGATTGCAGCGACTGAAAATGATGTCGGTGTTTTAGGAGTCGCACCTCTTGCTAAAATGCTGGTGTTAAAGGTTTTAGCGGGAGATGGTTCTGGTAGCTATGAGCAAATTATTGAGGCGATTCATTACGCTGTAAATTGGAGAGGACCTAATAAAGAAGAAGTCAGAGTTATTTCAATGTCACTTGGTGGTCCGCAAGACGTTCCGGAATTACATGAAGCTATTCAAAATGCAGTAAATCAAGATGTTCTCGTTGTATGTGCTGCAGGAAATGATGGAGATTGTGATGATAATACGGAGGAACTAGATTTCCCAGGTGCTTATGCTGAAGTAATTGAAGTTGGTGCTGTCAATTTAGAGCGGAAAATCGCATGTTTTAGTAATTCAAATCAAGAAATTGATTTAGTAGCGCCAGGTGATGAAATATTATCTACGTATCCAGAGGGGAAATATGCTGTATTAAGTGGAACTTCAATGGCGACGCCGCATGTCGCTGGTGCATTAGCACTTCTCATTAAGCAGTGCGAAAGAGAATATGGCAGAAAGTTATCAGAGCCAGAAATTTACGCGCAACTTATTAAAAGAACTGTACCTTTAGGATATGAGCGTACATCTGAAGGGAATGGATTAATAGATCTATTAAAAGAATAACAAATACTAAAAAACATCTCATTTGTAAGTGAGATGTTTTTTAGTATGGCTCTGTCGCATGTAATACAACGTTTAATAAACCCGGGAATCTAGCATTTAAGTCATCTTCACGAATTGAAATGAAACGTTGTGTTCCTTCAAGACGTGTATACATGACACCTGATTCACGTAAAACTTTGAAATGGTGAGATAAAGTTGATTTTGCGATTGGAATGTTTAACGCACCACAAGATTGCTCATTTTTCTCTAGTAACATATTTACAATTTGTAAACGAATTTGGTCGCTAAGTGCATATAGGACAGAAGAAAATTGAATTTCTTCTCGATTTGGATGATAGAGTGTACGCATTTTTTCACCTACTTGTATAAGTTAACATATTTGCACTATAGCATATAAAGTGATATATTTCTATTGTTCAATTATATTCGAACAATAGAAATATAAGGGGGAGAAAAAATGAAGTATATAAAATTGCAAAAGGCAGGACTAAATATTTCAAAGTTGGGTTTAGGTACAAATGCAGTAGGGGGACATAATTTATATGCTGATGTGAATGAAGAAGAAGGGAAGCGATTAGTAGAAGAAGCTATTCAGCAAGGGATTACATTTTTTGATACAGCAGATTCATATGGTTTCGGTAGATCAGAGGAATTAGTAGGAGAGGTATTAAAGGGAAAACGTCATGAGCTTATACTTGCTACAAAAGGTGGAATTCAGCCGTTATTAAATGGAGAAACGTATATTAACAATGAACCAAGCTATTTAAGAAATGCTGTGGAAAATAGTTTAAGAAGGTTACAGACAGATTATATTGATTTATATTATTTACACTTTATAAATCCTGAAACAAGTTACATAGATTCAATCGGAGAGCTTATTCGTCTAAAAGAAGAAGGGAAAATCCGTTCAATTGGGATATCTAACGTAAACATAGAACAATTAAAAGAAGCGAATCAACATGGTCATATTGATGTTGTACAATCGCCTTACAATATGTTAAATCGTACTGCCGAGGAAGAACTATTGCCGTATTGTATAAAAGAAGGTATTTCATTTATACCGTATGGGCCTCTAGCCTTTGGGATATTAGGTGGTAAATATACAGAAGATTTTGACTTGGATAAAGGGGATTGGCGTCAAAGTGTAAATCTATTTGAAGAAAATATATATAAAGGTAACTTTAAAAAAGTTGAAAAGTTAAAAGACGTAGCTAAAGAAAATAATATTGAATTGCCTCATTTAGCGTTAGCATGGTTATTAAATAAAGAAGGAATTGATACTGTTATACCTGGTGGAAAGCGGGCTGAGCAAATAAGAGAAAGTGTGAAAGCGGTGGATGTATCATTGAATGAAGGGACAATGAAAGAAATCGAGTTAATATTAGAAGAGTAGTGAGGAAGGGGAAGATCGCATGCTAAGCTCCTTTTCTTTTATACTATACAAACAGCATATAGTATAAAAATAAAAAATCCCTATAAAGATAGGGATTTATATATCGGCATATAGTTCCTTGGAAAAGGATATACTTAGTTTAACATATAGGATTACTTATATTTGTGAAATAGATGTGAAAGTAATGTGAAAAATGCTTATGGTGAAAATCTTTGTAAATAAAAAGCACTGTTTTAGCTAATATAACTAAAACAGTGCTTTTCTCTTTGATTGAACAGTTGCTGCATTTTCATCATGTATGCCTGCATCTTTAATAATTCGCTGTTTTGCTTTATTTAGTAGATGGTTTACTTCTTCACCAAAATAGTTAGCTTCGCTTTTTGTGCGGGCTTCTCGTAAACATTTATAGTTTTCTAGCAGTTCCTCTTTTTCGGTGTTTGTTAAGAAATCTTCTATTTTCTTTTTTGTCATACGAAACACCCTTTCTTCTGACAAACGACGCAATAGAAAATATATATTTTTCATTATAACAATAATTTTTAAAGAAAGTATAGACTAACGTCGTAATAATTTGTCAATTTCTTGAATCTTCTCATCAGCTTTTCCAATTTGCGTATTTTTAGCCTGCTCACCACCTAGAGCTTGGTGAAGTAAAAAAGTTTGACCGGAAATAGCAGTCACAATGGAGACTTTTATAATTTCCTTTATTGCGGTGACATCGAATAAAACGAGTCCAAGAAGTGCGGCTAGGCTACCAGTGAAAATATCAGTTAAAAATCCAAAATGAAAAAAAGTTTTCAAACGGCGTGGAAGCAATAACTTACCTTGGTTATTGATTAGATGGGAAACGAAGCCAGTAATGCCACCAACGAGAACTGCGGTTAGCCATTGATACATTTCCATCGAATCCACTCCTTTTAGTGAATAAGATTCGATTTTTTCATATTGATTCCTTTTCATATTTCATATAAGCATATTGAGAAAGTTTGTTTGGGTAAATCTTATTCAATTTAATTATAACAGAAAATTCTGATACATTTCAGTCTATTATATGAATCATATTTACAATAATATGAATACAGAAAGAGGTGTGTGATATGAATATAGAGTATCGAATAAGAAGTGTGGATGGTTATACGAAAAATATAGGGGAATTAGTGAGTATGCTGGAGCATACGAGGGCGGTAACATTACAGGAAATAGAAAATCTATCAGTTGAGCAATTAGATTTAATTATGCCGAGTGGTGGGAATTCAATTGGCGCCTTATTAAAACATATGGCATCTATAGAAAAAGCCCATCAGCTTATTTCATTTCAAAATCGTGACTTTACAAAAGAAGAATTAGAAATATGGGAAGATGCACTGTATTTAGGGGAAGTTGGGAGAACGATTCATGGTCATGAAATACAGTATTATGTACAACTTTTGCAAAGTGTTCGAGAAGAGTCGCTAAAGTATTTGAGTAAAGTAGATGATACATGGCTAATGTCAGAAAGAAAGTGGCCTAACGATGTAGCGTATAACCAGCACTATCTTTGGTTTCATGTGATAGAAGATGAAATTAATCACCGTGGACAAATTAGAATGTTAAAGAGAGATTTATTTGAAAATTACGTCAAATAAAGTAGCTTTTTAAATTAATATTCCATATAATGAGAGTAATTAAAATAAGATCGGAGTGATGTATTATGGCGAATATGACTGTAATGAATAATAAATTAAATACAAACGTGGATGGAAAGGGCGATATTATATAAGATAGTTCGCAATCCTTCCACTTAGTACAAACTAGGGAGGATATTGATTTGAATCAAAATATTTTAGAGTCGTTCGGCTGGGATTCATTTTTTGAAGAGCAAGCTGTAGAGCAGAATTATGAAGTAGGGCGTATTTTACTTGAGCATAAGCATATATATCGCATTATTTGTAATGACGGTGAATATATGGCAGAACTGTCTGGGAAGTTTCGACATGAAGCGGTAACGAAAGGAGATTACCCAGCAGTTGGTGATTGGGTGTATATAAAGAAAATAGAAAATGAGAAAAAGGCAATCATTCATCGTATTTTTTCGAGAAGAAGTTCTTTTTCAAGACAAGAAGCTGGTAATAGAACTGAAGAACAAATTATTGCAGCAAATGTTGATTATTTATTTTTAGTGAATGCACTTAACCATGATTTTAACGTAAGAAGGTTGGAGCGTTATTTACTATTAGCGTATGAAAGTGGTGCAATGCCTGTTATTGTTTTAACAAAAAGTAGTTTATGTGAAGATGTGGAACAAAAAATTGTAGAAACGGAAGCTGTTGCAATTGGTGTTCCGATCTTCGTCGTCGATAGTTTAGAGCATAGAGGTATTGACTCGTTACAACAATTTGTTGCTTCAGGAAAAACAATTGCTTTAGTCGGCTCATCAGGGGTTGGAAAATCTACTTTGTTAAATGCACTCGTAGGAATTGAGATAGCGAAAACGGGAGATATACGTGAGGAAGATAGTAAAGGGCGACATACGACAACTCATCGTGAGCTGTTCCAACTACCGAGTGGGGGCTTAGTCATTGATACTCCTGGCATGAGAGAGTTACAGCTTTGGGAAGGAAGCGATGCAATCCAGACAACATTTTCTGATATTGAAGAATTTGCAAAAACATGCCGCTTCCGAGATTGTAAACATGAAAATGAACCAGGATGCGCAGTGCATAAAGCAATTGATAACGGGCTAATGAAGATAAATCGTTTGCAAAGCTATAAAAAGTTGCAAAGAGAATTGGCGTATTTTATGAGAAAACAAGATGCTATTCTCGCAAGAGCTGAGCGTGATAAGTGGAAGAAGATTTCTAAACAACATAAAAAAATGTAAAAAACCAAAGGACTATTCCTTTGGTTTTTTGTATTTGTAAATTTTATAATAATATTATTCATATATATAGACAAAGGGGGAATATTTGTTTAAACTTTACAAGGTGTTTATGAAAAACGAATTGTAAAAATAGAGGATAGGGAATGGGATATATTCATAATTAGTTATTCATCCTTAAAACTTAATATTTAAATGTAGGAGGTTTATAATGAGTAAACTGTTAAGGTGGTTTCGAGATATAAAAGTAGCAAAAAAGCTATTAATTTCATTTTTGGTAATTTTAATTGCAGCTGTCTCTATTATTGGAGGAATGTCTTATCAAACGGCTAAAAAGAATTTTGAATCACAAATTACGAGTAGTGCTCACGATAATATAAAAATATTAGATAATTTAATCAATCAAATGATTGAGGCGAAATTTAACGAAATAAATAACTTTGCACGAGTGGTTCATAGTGATATGTATCAAGGAGATAATCAAGATGAATTAAGAAAGGTGTTATCTCAGTATATTAATTTAAATAAAGATATTGAACAAGTATATGTTGCCGGCAATGATAAGAAATTTGTGCAAGAACCCAATATACAAATGGCAGCAGATTATGATCCAACAACTCGTTCTTGGTATAAAGATGCAGTGAGTAAACAAGGTGGAATCGTGGTCACTGAACCGTATAAGGCAAAAGGAAATGGACATATTGTCGTAACGATTGCGAAACAAACAGAAGATAAAAATGGTGTTGTTGCGGTAGATTTAAGTTTAGAGAGTTTATTGAAAACAACAAAGTTAATCAATATTGGTAAAAAAGGATATACTTTCATTTTAGATGGAAAACAAAAAATAATTGCTCACCCGCAAGAAAAATCAGGTGATAAAGCAGCTGATTCTTGGGCAAAGAGAATTTACGAAGATAATCAGGGCGCTTTTTCATACACGTATGACGGTAGTGAAAAGAAAATGGTATTTGCTACAAATTTAAAAACAGGTTGGAAAATCGGTGGAACGATGTACTCAAATGAAATAATCGAAGCTGCTCAGCCTGTATTTTATAATATGTTAATTGTTATGATTATTTCACTAGTTGTAGGAGGGGCACTTATTTATTTCGTAACGCTTTCTATTACAAAACCTTTAAAGAGATTAGTTGCCACTTCTAAAGAAATAAGTGAAGGAGATTTAACGCAAACAATTGAAATTCATTCAAACGATGAAATTGGTCAACTTGCAAAAGGATTTAATGAGATGACAGATTCACTACGAACGTTAATTGGAAGAATTAATGATTCGGCCGGGCATGTTGCAGCGGCATCAGAAGAGCTAACTGCTAGTGTAAGACAAGCGAGTGAAGCAACGGAACAAATTACAATGGCAATGGATGAAATATCAAGTGGGGCAACGACGCAAACAACAAGTGTAGAAAATGGTGCAATGTTACTGTTTGATGTAACAGAAGGAATTCAGCATGTAGCAAATAGTTCATCATCTATTAATACGGCTTCTACTCATACTCGTGAAAAAGCAGAAGATGGTGGAAAGTTAGTAGGGAAAACAGTTAATCAAATGCAGTCTATTGCAGAATCTGTTTCACAATCCGATGCAGTTATACAGTTATTAAATAATAAATCAAAGCAAATTGGTGAAATATTAGAAGTAATCCAAAATATTGCAGATCAAACAAATCTTCTTGCTTTAAATGCTGCAATTGAAGCTGCAAGAGCTGGTGAGCACGGAAGAGGATTTGCGATCGTTGCAGATGAAGTACGTAAATTGGCAGAGCAATCTAGCGTATCTTCCAGTGAAATTAGTAAATTAATATGTGAAATACAAGATGATATGAGTAAGACAGTAAAATCTATGGGTCATGTAAATAAAGAAGTTCAATCTGGACTAGTTATTGCAAATGAAACGAAGCAAAATTTTGCTGAGATTTTACAATCTACAAATGAAATTGCTAATCAAATTAAAACGATGGTTGAAACGGCTAATGGGATGTCAAAAGGTGCCAATGAAGTATCTATTTCAGTCGGGCAAATTGCAATGACAGCACAGAATAATGCGACGAGTACACAAAGTGTCGCAGCGTCTGCTGAAGAACAATTAGCTTCGATGGAGGAAATTGGTTCCGCAGCTGGTACATTATCTCAAATGGCTGAAGAGTTGCAAGGATTAATTGAAAGATTTAAAGTTTAAAAGAGAAAGACTGCCCCAATAGCAGAATGCTATTGGGGCAGTCTTTTTTTTACGCAATAACTGCGATGAATTTATGCTTATAATGAATGAGGATGGAGAATAGCTTAATGATGTTTAAAACTGAATTTCTCATATTATTTGTCGAAAAATAGAGGTATTTGTTAACTTTGTGTATAATTACAATCATATAGAATACAAATAAAGGAGATTATTATGGGAGTGTATTGGGGTACAAAAAGACATTCTTGGCTTAGTTATGTCTCATTTTGGCTAAGTATTTCATTTTTTGTGGTGTTTCTAATTGAAGTGTTTATTTTAAAAACACTTTCGGATAGCTCGGTGCAAATTGTTAAATATTTCTATTTCATACTCGTACCAGTAAACATCCTTCTTAGTTTAAAGTTACTTTTTAAGAAGAATGAAAAGAAAGCATTACCCATTTTTAGTTTAATTGTCTCATTATTATTTACAATTTTAATTATAGTATTAGCAATAGCAGCTACAGGGAAATTTATTTAGGGAGAGTGATATATATCACTCTTCTTTTTTGTTATGAGCAAATAAAAAATAGGTGTTGAATAAAACTTACAGTAGAATAGTAAGTAACGGACTAAGATACATAATAATGAAGATAGAATAAAGTGTTTTGTAAGTATTAATGAAGCAAATGAATACGGTAAGAACGGTGATATATGGTACAATGACTATGGATAGTGATAGAGATAAAGGGTATATAAAATACTCATCGTTTTTTAGTAAGAGAGGGGTTATCTTATGCTATACGAGGATTTGATGACATTATTTCAAGCAGCTCCAAAAAAAGATAGAGGTGGCTGGAAATATATAATCCAAGAACAAAATGATAAATATGAAATTGTTGATGAAATGTTGAAAAATCAAATGAGTATTGAATTGTATTTTAATGAATATGATGAGGTGAAAATCACTTTATATAAAGATGGAATTCCTATTTCTACTATGCAAAGAATTGCTATTTCAAAAGTTGAATTAGACGAGGATGAAGAAGGGATTCAATTCGTTTTAGAGCGCATGCCTAGTCGAATGATTCGATTGCAATTAAAGCCATATTTGGCATTGGAAATGGGACCGTACTGGGAAATATGTGATGATTGTGAATGAACATAAAGAAAGCATCCAATAAAATGGATGCTTTCTTTATGTTTTTTGAAGTTGTTTAAAAGCAATGATTGGAAGTAGAACGATACTTACCCATCCGATGATTGGATATAGAATGTGGAGTAGTTCACTGTAACCGATGTAACTAAAGCAATAACTAATTAGTAAAATGAAGAAAATAATATTGTTACTTTTCCACCCAGTGATAGATTGCATTTGTTTTGTCATCCCGAACACATTACCAACTAAAGTTGTAAACACTTCACCGAAAATAATAAGAACAAAGAAAAAGTGAAAAGTTGCATTAAATCTTCTTATGACTTCAGCCATTGGGATATTGTATTGATAAAATTGGTCGACTGATAAGATAGCTAAATGGCTGCATAATAAAATTAAAGAAAGTCCTGCACCACCTAAAATTCCACCCCACAAAATGGCTTTTCGATCCTTTACTTCACCGGCTAACGGGACGAGAACGCTTTGGGCGAGAGAAAGATTTAAAGCGACATATGTAATAGGGCTAGTAATCCACTTCATATTCCAGCTCTCTGCAGGAATAGTATTACTAATAGGTGTTGTACTGTGGAAAAAGGTTGTAATAGCAAGTCCTATAATAAATATCATCATAATAGGTACGACAAGTGTATTTACTTCAAAAACACCTTGTAATCCGCGGCTACCTATAATGAGACAGGCGATAACTGTAATGAGAATACCGAGTTGTCTTGGTAAACGAAGTTGCTCTTCAAATACCGCCCCAGCCCCTGATAGCATAACGCTCGTTACACCAAATAATACGAGTAGTAATAATGTATTTACAACATTTCCGAATACATCTCCAAATAAATATTTGTTAAAATCTTGCGCTGAAAATGCCCCGATTTGTGATGAAAGTAACATCATCTTTGTGCCGAGCCAAATAAAAAAAAATCCACTTACACATATACCAATTGTTCCGTATAATCCGTTCACTGTAAAGAATTCAACAATTTCTCGTCCAGTAGCAAATCCAGCTCCAACGACAGTTCCGATATAAGTAGCAGCAACTTTCTTTGCTACTTGCCATTGTTGATTGTCCATGTTATCCCTCTTTCTTCTATGATGAGCTTGACTTACTATAATGCATATGTAGCAGCTTGGACGATTAGACATATGAAGTAGTTGAAAAAATACATGAATTGTATGATATTAGGGAAATATTAAAGGTGTTAAAACTTTGTTACATATGAGCCAATCATTCGAAAGGGTAGGAAATGTATGGTAAAATGTAATTAGGTTATTAAAAGATAAGCATTACAAAACGATAAGAGGAGTGGATTGTATGAGTACGAATACAAATGTTGTTGAAGTATTAAACAAGCAGGTAGCAAACTGGAATGTGTTATATGTGAAACTACATAATTATCACTGGTATGTGACAGGACCACACTTCTTTACATTACATGAGAAATTTGAAGAGTTTTATAATGAAGCAGGGACGTATATTGATGAGTTAGCAGAACGTATTTTGGCGTTAGAAGGTAAACCGTTAGCGACAATGAAAGAATATCTTGCAACATCTAGTGTCAGTGAGGGGACAAGCAAGGAATCAGCTGAGGAAATGGTGCAAACTTTAGTGAATGATTACTCTGCACTTATTCAAGAATTAAAAGAAGGTATGGAAGTTGCTGGTGAAGCTGGCGATGAAACATCAGCTGATATGTTACTAGCGATTCACACGACATTAGAACAGCATGTATGGATGCTAAGTGCATTCTTAAAATAAAAATAAATATATTTTGAAAAATTCATTGAAAAATTTTTTCAATGGATTTTTTGTGATTTTTCAGTTTTCTTTTATGCTATAATATAGTAAAAGGGAGGCGATGCAATGTTTCGCTTTTTCAGAACTGGAAAAGAAGAACGGGAAATTACGAAAGATGAATTAGAACAAGCGATGGCTAAGTTTCTAGAAACAAATGCTAATATCGTATATACAGTATTAGTAAATGATGATTATACAGTAAATTATGATTTGTTAAAGCCGTATTTGCCTGTATTTCCGACAAATGTTTTTCTTATTACGAAGGAAACGCTTGAGGTATTTGAACATACAGAAGAAAATTTAAACCTAGTTAAAGAAATTGATATCGTACAAAAGGCAGTAGATCAATATGTAACAGAAAAAGAAATGTTTCCAATTGTTGAGGGTAGTGAAGATCGCCTTATATGTGGAATGAAGCTAGGGCCGTACTTAAATCGTCTATTAAAAAGAGACTTATATATTTCAGAAAAACATTATTTAGTTTCAAGTAAACCGGATAGAAAAAAACAAAAGAGCGGGTAGATGTAAAAAACAACAATAATATATTGTTGTCTTTTTTTGGTTAAAAATATATTGACTATTCTGTCTATTTAGTTTTATACTACACGTATTGGATAGGAAGAGGTGATGTAATATGCGTATACATACGGTAATTATTAAATATCATTCTGAGGATCAAGTATGGTTAGGTTGAGTTATTGAATATAACAATGTACATACCATGATCAAAGGATGATATACAAGTTCGAGAAATAAATATTATAAACGGTTTCGGGGGATTGGTATATGAAAAATAGTATGACTTACATCCAGTTATTAAATGAAACGTTACGTTGTTATGCAAATAAAGGAAGTTTTGAAGCGTATACGTATATAATGGAACATGCTAAAGGTGTAATAGGTAATGAGGCACAAATATATAATTTTAAATATGCACTAGCAAGTGCAGCAGGACTTGAAGAAGAAGCTTTGCATGTAATGAAGGAAGCTATTATAGAGAATGGATTTTGGTATGGAAATGAATATTTAATTTCCGACGACGATTTAAAACCACTACATAAGTTTGAAGAGTTTCATAAAATGGTTCAATTATGTAAAGAAAGAGAAGAAGTAGCAAAGAAAACAGAACGAGCAGATGTGAAATATATTTACAGCGAGGAAAAGGGAAATCTACTAGTTACAATGCATGGTGATCAAGAAAATATAGGAATAATAGAACCATATTGGAAATCAGTTATTACACAAGATTATACGTTAGCGTTACCACAGTCTTCGCAAATTCAATTTTCAGATGGGTTTGTTTGGGATGATATACATAGAGGGAAAGAAGAATTAAAAGAGCATTACGATAAATTTATAGAGAATCATACAGTAGAAAATGTAATAATAGGTGGTTTTTCTGCTGGAGCAAGAGTAGCTTTACTTACGATTTTACAAAAAGATATAGATGTAGATGGTTTTATTTTTATGGCACCGTGGCTTCCAGAGATTGAAGAATGGAATGAGTTGCTGGAAGTACTACAGGATAAACATATAAAGGGATATATAGTATGCGGGGATCAAGATGAAGATTGTTTCGAATGCACGCAGCAATTTGTACGATTATTAAGAGATAAGAATATAGAACATAAGTATAAAATTGTGCCTAACTTAAATCATGATTATCCTAATCATTTTGATGAGTTATTAAAAGAAGCTATTGAATATATAGGAAGTAAAAACAATAAGTAGTAAGAAAGGGAGATGCATCGTCGTTGATGTATCTCCCTTTTACAATTATAAATTAAAAGCATTTGCTAGTAAGCGATAAGAATTTAATTTATGTTCAAATTGATGAGTAATCGTGATAACCATAAATTCGTCAGTATTGTACGCTTTACTTAAATTTACTATTTTTTCTTTCACAGAAGTCGGATCACCTACGATCATACGTTGACGATTTTCTTTTATACGGAATAAATCATACGCACTGTATGAATAATTTTGAGCAGTTTCGATAGAAGGTGTACCAGTTGTTCGTTTTCCTTGCTCTAGTAATAAGATTGATAAATCTAAACTAGAAGCAATTTTTTCTGCCTCTTCATTTGTTTCTCCGCAAATAACAAAAATCGCGACAATTGATTTTGGTTTATCTCCTAAATAGGAAGGTTGAAATTGTTCCTGGTAAGCCCTCATAACTTCTGGGCCTCCGAAGCCATTAATAAATTGTGCAAATGCAAAAGAAGCTCCGTTGTGCGCCGCAATTTTAGCGCTCTCTCCGCTAGAACCGAGCATCCACATTTCAGGTGATGTTGGAATAACTGGAGTAGCCTTTAAATTTGCATAATGATGATTTTCTGGTACTTGATCATGTAAATACATTGCAACATCTGCAACTTGTTCTGGGTATTGATCAAGTGAGACCATTTTTCCTTCTTGTAGTGCACGAGTTGCTATTGGCATACCACCAGGTGCTCTACCAACACCAAGGTCGATGCGGTTTGGATAAAGTGCTTCTAAAACGCGGAAATTCTCGGCAACTTTATATGGGCTATAATGCGGTAACATAACACCACCCGAACCAACTCTAATATGTCCCGTTTTCGCTGCAATATGAGAAATAAGTATTTCTGGACTTGAACCAGCTAAGCTTACGGAATTATGATGCTCGGATACCCAAAAACGTGTGAATCCGAGTTTTTCTACTTCTTGTGCAAGCGTAACTGTATGTGAAATAGCTTGGGTTGCTGTGCTACCATCTGAAATAGGTGATTGGTCTAATACACTTAATTTGATCATAGAATATACCTCTCAATCTTAATGTACATCCTATTATATATTTACTTACGAAAAATGCGTAATGAAATGCTCAAAATGAAAAGCGGATAATATTATATCCGCTTTCAACGAGAAAATCCCCGTTCATAATGATTCATTTCGACTAAGTTTAAAATATATTCATAGTTGTCAATTTCATGTTTTAGCTGTTCACGTTCTTTTTCAGATAGTCTCTTATTGCTAAGTTTTTTACATAAGTTTTGTTTCTTTAATTCTAGATGTTTTTTTGTAGCGTCGTAATCATAAATCTGTTTCATTTTCAACCACTCCTTCGTTGAGTTGCTATATTATACGAAGCATAAAGAAATGTGAGATCTGTCTCTTATGTACTTTTAGTGAATATTCAAATTGCAATGGTGTTATGTTTATGGGGATTTATGAATAAAATGCACTAAACCACTAATGCGCATTTTATCCCGCATTAACGGGCAGTAAAACTCCCACCTCAAAATTGGGCTGGAGCAATGAAGTTAGGTGGGAGATTAACTGCCCATAAAAGCCCGATTGGTTCAACTAATAATCAGTGGGGGAAGAACACCCCACTGATTATAGTTTCACTTTATGAAGTAAGGGGTGGAATTGTGCAGAAAGACTTAATGTATAACACTAAGATGGATGAAACGTTACAAGTTATAAATAAGGGATTGAATAAGACGACACGTCCGAAACAAATTATTGTAGTAGGGGCAGGCATGGCTGGATTAGTTTCGGCATCTTTATTAAAGGCTGCAGGACATGAAGTGAAGATTTTTGAAGCAAACAATCGTGTAGGCGGCCGCATAGAGACAGTTAGAATGGAAGGTACCGGATTATATTTAGATGTTGGGGCGATGAGAATTCCATATTCGCACACGTTAACGATGGCATATATAAGAAAGTTTGGGTTACAGGTGAGTCCGTTTATTAATAGGAATGAGACAGATATCATCTACGTAAATGGTCGGAAAACGACATTAAAACAATATGAAAAAGATCCAAGTATTTTAAGATATCCTGTGGAAATGAATGAAGTTGGGAAAACGTCTGAGGAACTATTATTGTTAGCGGTACAGCCCATTATAAATTTTATAAAAAAGAACCCAGAGAAAAATTGGGATGTTGTAGTAAAGGATTTTGGAAGATACTCTACAGGACAATTTTTAAAGTACCATCCTTATCAATATAATACGTATTTTTCACCAATAACGATTGAGATGATTGGTGTTTTATTAGATTTAGAAGGTTTTTTAGAAAGGTCATTCGTTGAGACGTTACGTTTTTTATACATTATGCAAGAGGAGAGCGGATTTTGTGAAATAATAGGTGGAAACGATAGATTACCAAAATCTTTTTTACCGCAATTAGAAGAAAATATTATTTATAATCAAAAATTAATGAAGCTACATCAACACGATAACGGTGTGACAGCTTTCTATCGAAACGAGGAAACTTTTGAATATAGTAGTATTACAGGGGATTTAGTTATTGTTACAATTCCGTTTTCGACAATGCGTTTTGTGGAAGTAGATCCATTTGACTCTATATCTCATGAAAAGTGGAAAGCAATTCGTGAATTGCATTATATGCCTGCGACGAAAATAGGCATTCAATTTAAAAGTCGATTTTGGGAAGAACAAGGGCAATTAGGTGGCAGAATTATAACAGATTTGCCAATTCGTTACGCCTATTATCCAAGCCATGGAATTGGACAGAAAGGACCAGCTATGATGTTAGGAAGCTATACATGGTCTTATGATGCGTTGCTATGGGATGGGTTATCGAAGGGTGATCGTATTTATTACACATTACACAACTTAGCAACGATATTAGGTGGTCAAGTATATGATGAATTTATGTCTGGAATATCAAAAAGTTGGACATTGGATCCATATGCACTTGGAGGATTTGCTCTTTTTCAAGCCGGTCAAGAATCTGAGCTACAACCAGCGATTGTAAAGCCAGAGGGGAAAATATTCTTTGCTGGAGATCATACAACGTTATATCACGGATGGATTCAAGGTGCGATTGAGTCTGGAGTTCGTGTAGCGGTGGAAGTGAATGAGTAAAAAGTTTTTAATTCAGAAAATTCTTTACTGTATAACTTGAGATGGATATTATTATATATAAAAGAAAAATAGGGAGTGTTTACAGTGAAACCGTTATTATTCGATTTTTCTTCTGAATTTTATACTGACAGGCTTTTTATTCGAATGCCGAAACCAGGAGATGGTAAAGTTGTATACGATGCAATTCAAGCTTCAATACAAGAACTAAAACCTTGGATGGTGTTTGCACAAAAAGAGCAAACAGAGCAAGAAGTAGAAGAAAGTATTAGAAAATCACATATTCAATTTTTGCAACGTGAGGATTTAAGGTTACTAGTATTTTCGAAAGAAACAGGTGAATTTATTGCATCTGCCGGATTACATCGTATTAATTGGGATATACCTCAATTTGAAATCGGATATTGGATTGATTCGAGATTTAGTGGAAAAGGCTATATGGTAGAGGCTGCGAAAGGTATAACGGATTATGCTTTTTCTGAACTGAAAGCAAACCGCGTAGAAATTCGTTGTGATGCTCTAAATAAAAAGAGTAGAGCGATACCTGAGAAATTAGGTTTTAAATTAGAGGGTATTTTAGAAAGTGCCAGTGTTGCGGTAGATGAAAATGGATTAAGGGACATGTGTGTATTTGCAATGACTAGAAATACATATGAAAAAGAAGAGCTGTAAAGAAACAGCTCTTCTTTTTCATATTATGGTACAGGATGACCGTTAGAGCTTTCAAAAATTGTAAACCATTGTTGACGATCTAAGTTAACTTTTGTAGCAAGAGCGGCCGTTTTTATACGATCTAATTTCCCAGAGCCAACGATTGGCATCATGTTAGCTGGATGAGCAAGTAGCCATGCATACATAACCGTATCGATGCTAGTAACACCTAGCTCATTAGCAACTTTTTGTACAGTTTCACGTACACGTACTGCACGTTCAGTTTGACCGGTAAAGATTTCGCCACCAGCAAGAGGTGACCAAATCATTGGATTGATTCGTTTTTCTTGGCATAAATTAATCGTACCTTTTTCAAAGTGCTCAAGCTGCAGCGCAGATACCTCGATTTGATTTGTAATGAGCGGGAAATCTAAATATGAACTTAACATATGAAACTGTGAAGGTAAAAAGTTAGATACACCGAAGTGACGAACCTTTCCTTCTTGTTTTAAGCGTGAGAACGCTTCTGCCACTTCATTTGGATCCATAAATGGATCAGGACGATGGATGAGTAATACATCAATATAATCTGTATGTAAGTTTTGTAATGAATCCTCCGCGCTCTTTATGATATGTTCAGTACTTGTATTGTAGTGAGCAACATATCGCTCTGGAAATTTTGGTGATGGGGGAGCGATTCCACACTTGGTAACAATTTGCATGTTTTCTCGTAAGGAAGGCTTTAGTTGTAAAGCTTCTCCAAACAGCCCTTCACACGTATATCCGCCATAAATATCAGCGTGATCGAAAGTAGTAATCCCCATATCCATGCATTCTTCAATGAAAGAAAGTAACTCTTGTTTCGTCATATTCCATTCTGCTAAACGCCAAAATCCTTGAATAATACGAGAAAATTCTAGTGTTTCGGCCATTTGAACTCGTTCCATTATAAGTACCCCCTTGATGTATGATTATTATTTTGAAAAGGCTTTCTTACTACATATTATTATATAGTTTGAGGAGCGTACAAACAATAAATATGTTTTGCTACAAAAACGATTTTCTCTATATGCTATAATGTAGACACATATAGCTATAAGGAGATGTAAGGGATGATTCCAGTAACAATATTAACTGGTTTTCTTGGATCAGGGAAAACGACTTTATTAAATCGTATTTTATCAGAAAATCACGGTAAGAAATTAGCGGTGATTGTAAATGAAATAGGACAAATTGGTATCGATAATCAGTTGATTATGAATGTTGAAGAAGAAATTATGGAAATGACTAACGGTTGTCTATGCTGTACTGTACGTGAAGATTTACTCGTTGCGTTAAAACAATTACTGGACGTAAAAGCAGAAGGGAAAATGGACTTTGAAGGCTTAGTAATTGAAACAACAGGTCTTGCAAATCCAGGCCCGATTATTCAAACATTTTTTTTAGATCCTGTTATTCAATCTGCATACCAAATTAATGGCGTTGTAACTGTAGTAGATAGTTACCATATACATAAACATTTTGAAAAGGGACTAGAAGCAAAGGAACAAATTGCATTTGCTGATGTAGTGTTGGTGAATAAATTAGATTTAATTGAAGAAAGTGAAAAGGAAAATCTTTTGCATGAACTGCAAGGTATTAACCCCACTGCAAAGTTAATCGAGGCAACTAACTGTGAGGTAGATATACCATCATTATTACAAATTCAAACGTTTAAAACGAAAGATACGTTACAAATTTATCCTCATAAAGAGCATAATCATTTAGAAGGTGTAAAATCATTTGTACTACGTGAAGAGCGTCCGTTAGATTTACAAAAACTAAATGAGTGGATGTCAGCTGTCGTGCAAGAGCTAGGGGAGTATTTATATCGTTATAAAGGGATTTTATCTATCGATGGAGTAGATAAACGTATCGTGTTCCAAGGTGTACATACATTATTTGCTGCTTCGTATGATAGAGAGTGGCAAGAGGGTGAAAAGCGAGTAAGTGAAGTCGTATTTATCGGTAAAGATATTAATAAAGAATGGTTCCAAGAACATTTTGGGGAGTGTGTGAAATAAGTCTGCGTCAACTGCAGGCTTATTTTTATATGAGCATTCTATTGAGATTGTACTAGATTTCAATAACGAAACACATAAGGGAAAGAAACGGAAAATAGAAAATAACATTGATAAATATATAATAACAAGCCTGTTTTCACAGGCTTGTGTTTTCGTTTATTAGTAACTCCATTACAACACCTACAACTGGACCCTCATCATCAATATCCCCGTTTAAATGGAAACCAAATGATTCATATAGGCCCATGGCAAGTTTGTTGCCCGGATGTAAACTTAAGTAAATTATTTTACATGTAAATTGTTGTTGTAAAAATTGAATGAGTAAGCGAAGGAAACGCTTTGCGTATCCTTTTCCTTGATGTTGTTGGTCAATCATAAAACGATCTAACCAGATGCTTTCGTGTTTTTTTGAATACCAACCGTACATTGCGTATCCAACAAGTGTTTCTCCATCATATAAACCTACTGACGTCCCGTTTCCTTCATATAATGATTCTGCTAAAGAAAACGCATTACTTTCAATAAATTGCTGCTGGTTTTTTGCGACGTTTAAAGCAGCTACTGAACGCCAATTTTTTGCTGTTACTTCACAAATGTGAAGATTCATAATTCCAACTCACCTTCTAAAAGAGTATAGCTTAAAGCTAATATGGATAATTTTACTTGTTATTTTGGTCAAGTCAAGGATACATACATAAAAAGGCAGCTGAACAATAGATTCAGCTGCTTAGAAAATATAGTAAATTAGTTTGTTGCTTCTTTCAATGTGTTTACGTTTTCTTCCATTAAAGTAAAGTAATCTTTATTGTTCTTCGCATCATCTTCAGAAATAGTAGCAAGGTGATTTAAGCGTAAAACTGTTGTACCAGTTTCTTTTTGAATAACTGATGCGACTTTTGGCGTAGAGAAAGTTTCAAATAAAATATATTTTAGACCGTGTTCTTTTACTGTTTTTGTAATGTCAGCAAGCTCTTTTTGAGATGGCTCATCAGAAGCTGAAATTCCGGCGATAGGAATCTGTTTTAAACCATAGCGTTGTTCCCAATAACCATAAGCAGCATGAGAAACTAAAATTTCTTTCGTTTTCGCATTTGCTACAGCAGCTTTAAATTGATCGTCTAAATCGGTAAATTTAGTTTGAAGTGCTGCAAAGTTTTTCTCGAATTCTTGTTTATGGTCAGGTTGTAATTCCACAAGAGCATTTTTGATTTTTTCAGCTTGTTTCATCGCAAGAGTAGGGTCTATCCAAACATGCGGGTCTTTATCATGATGGTGATCATCTTCTTTATGACCATCTCCGTGATCGTGATGTTCTTCTTCAGAAGAAGCACGAAGTTTAATTCCTTTTGATGCATTTACAATTTTAACATTTTCTTTTTGTAATGTTTTTTCCATCTTCTCAGCAAATGGTTCTAATTCAGCACCGTTATAAACGAATAAATCGGCTTTTGCAACTTGTACTGTTTGTTTTTGACTCGGTTCAAATGTATGTGAATCGGCACCAGGAGGGTAAATTGCTTCTACTGTTACATAGTCGCCACCAATTTTTTTTGCGAAATCTGCAAGAGGGAAGATGGTTGTATAAACAGTTAGCTTTCCATCTTTCTTGGCAGTACCTTCTTTTTTATTTGAGCAGCCAGTAAAAATTAAAGTGAAAATAAGTAAGAATGAAAATATAGTCAATCTTTTAGGCATGAAGTTCTCCTCTTTTCTTTTTTTACGGATATATCTTCAATTATAGAAGAAAAATATCATTTTAATACAAAACGGAATAATTACGTTTTAGTTTGCGAACTTAGTATAATACATCTTTCATAAAGTTGCAATAAATAATAATCATTACGATTTGATTTTGTTATAAAGTTGTCAAATATAGATGTATTATTTTTGTGAATGCATGCATATGTGACAACGCTGCTTTCATATATTTGAAAGGAAGGTGAAGAGGGGGATGAGCGCTTGGGATATTTAATGGAAGCTATCTTATTGATATTAGCGGTAGTATTGCCATTATCTTTCGTTTTAATCTTTTTAAGACGCTTAATAAGTAATTTAGGGAATGCATCAACGATAACGAAATTACCAGAGAAAGAAAAGAAAAAAGAGTAAGTAAAGCACTATGCATACGCATAGTGCTTTACTTATGGTAAAATAAAAAGAAGGAAACTCCTAAAAGTTGCATGTCACTGAAGGAGAGAAAAGTAAAATAAGAGGTATATGCATATATGAATAAGCGAACAGCGTTAGTACTTGGTGCAAGTGGTTTAGTTGGACAAGAGATAACGCGTCTATTACTTGAATCAGATTACTACGATTCGGTTACTATTTTTGTAAGAGAACCAATGCAATGGCAACATGAGAAGTTACAGCAGAAGAAAGTAGATTATTCGGCATTAGAAGAATATAAAGAATTTTTTGCAGTAGATGATGTTTTTAGTTGTCTAGGAACAACAATAAAAAAAGCAAAAACAAAGGCGAATTTCAAAAAAGTAGATTATGAATATACGTTACGAGCTGCTTGTTTAGCTGAAAAGCAAGGGGTGCAAAACTTCCTTGTTGTGTCTTCGATGGGAGCAAATCCTAAATCATTTTTCTTTTATTCACAAGTAAAAGGGAAAATGGAAGAGGAATTGCAAAAGTTAGTGATTGGTGGTATTCATATTTTTAGGCCGTCTTTATTAGTTGGAAATCGACAAGAGTTTCGTTTTGGTGAACGAATGGCTGAAAAGTTAACTCGAATTATTCCTTTTATATTTAAAGGGGCTTTCAAAAAGTATAAACCAATTTCAGCTAAAGATGTGGCGAAAGGGATGTATATAACTGCGCTGCGAGAAGAATCTGGTCTCCACATTTATAATTCAAATGAAATTACAACGATAGAATAAATAAAACCGAGAAGAATGGCTTCTCGGTTTTATTTATTCATATTGATTTTCCCAGGAGCCCGCTTATATTGATACGGTTCTTGCAATTCAAAACCAAGTTCATTTGCGGCTATTCTTGGGAAGTACGGATTGCGAAGTAACTCACGTCCGATAAAAATTAAATCTGCTTCGTTA
Source organism: Bacillus sp. FSL M7-1020 (assembly GCF_038050415.1). Lineage (NCBI taxonomy): Bacteria > Bacillati > Bacillota > Bacilli > Caryophanales > Bacillaceae > Bacillus > Bacillus sp. FSL M7-1020. Next base: position 1,747,345 of record NZ_JBBOTW010000001.1, read on the forward strand.
TTATTTAATATTTGCTCTGCCTGTGCCCCAGTCGTAATCAATCCAACTGCCCCAGTTGCAATGTTAGCATGTTCTTTAATATGTTTAGCATATTGTACTTGGTAACCAGGATAAACATCAATATGTGTCGGTACAACTGCACCAGAACTACAATCGATTAAATCTACTCCTTGTTCTTTCATCCATTTTGAATACCGAACGTAATCTTGAACGGTTAGCCCGTCAGGATGATAATCATTTGCTGAAATACGAACAAATAACGGTCCGTCCCAAACTTCATTTATAGATTCGATGATTTCACGTAAGAAACGATAGCGGTTTTCAGATGAACCGCCATATTCATCCGTTCGTTTATTGGAAAGTGGAGAAAGAAATTCGTTAATTAGATAACCGTGAGCGCCATGTATTTCAATAACGTCAAATCCAGCTTGTTTTGAACGCAGTGCAGCCTTCTGAAAAGCTAGTGCGGTGTCTTTAATTTGCTCTTTACTCATTTCCAGTGGTATTTTCATTGTTTCATTAAATGGAATTGCTGAAGGTGCTAACGCATCTGTTTCTAACTCAGCTTTTCTTCCGGCGTGAGCGAGTTGAATGGCAGCTTTTGCACCATTATCATGTATAAAAGTTGTCGCTGTATGTAATCCTTCAATTAGACTGTCGTCCCAAATACCTAAATCTTTGTTAGAAATGCGACCTTCAGGTAACACAGCTGTTGCTTCAATCATAACTAAACCGACTTGACCGGCAGCCCTAGTTCCATAATGAACGAGGTGGAAATTCGTTACTTTTCCATCCTCATTTTCCGAAGAATACATACACATAGGCGACATGACGATACGGTTTTTTAGTGTAACATCCTTAATTGTGTAGGGTGAAAAAAGTTTGGAATGCATCAAATAGCCTCCTTGATTGAATTTTCTTATATTTTACCATTCTCTTTTTTGTTTCTCTAATAAAACGCTTATACGAAAAATTTTGTCTATTCGTGTTACAATGACTAATATGAACTGAATTGGAGGATGACATATGTACCAGGCTTATTATAAAAGTGAATTAGGTTTGCTAGAAATTACAGCGAACGAAGAAGGCATTACGTCTGTTATATTTGTTGATGAACGACAAGAAGAAAATACAAATGAAATGATAGATCAATGTATAAATGAGCTAGATGAATATTTTAAAGGAAAAAGAAAAGAGTTTACTGTACCACTGTCTGCAGAGGGAACATCATTTCAAAAAAATGTATGGGATGCGCTCTACACTATTCCTTATGGCGTAAGTGCTTCATATTTAGATATTGCGGAGAAGGTTGGTAATACGAAAGCTGTACGAGCAATAGGAGGAGCAAACAGTCGTAATCCCATTTCAATTATCGTTCCGTGTCACCGTGTAATAGGAAAGAGTGGAAAGCTTGTAGGGTATGCGGGTGGTTTATGGAGGAAAGAGTGGCTGTTAAAACACGAAGGTATTTTGAAATGAAGTATGAATGGAAAGAGGGATTGTTTTGGAATGTATAAATTGTGGGCAACCTTGTGCGAATGAACAGTTAAATTGTGCAAACTGTCAGCAAAAACTGCATAATAAACAAGGTGAAGGAAGCTCGCTAATAGACAAAGAATTAGAAGAATATGTAGGGAGACAATATCCGTACTACAAAAAAAAATGGGAGCTTGAAAATAAGCGAATTGCAAAATGGAGCTGGAATGGTTGGGCTGCTATTTTTAATGTAGGTTGGCTTGGCTATCGTAAGTATTATTTACCTGCTGCACTATTTATACTGTTATTAGTAGTGTGTGATGCGTTTTCATATTATATGGGCTTCAACGTAGCATTGCCAATCATTAATATGGTGCCTCTTACGTTTTTATTACTCGTTTTTATCTTATTCGGGCTAGGGATTTTTGCGAATGGATTATATTATCAATTTGCAGAAAGACGTATATACCGCATAAAGGCACGTGAAATTAAAGATGAATCGGTTGAAAATTATCTCATTCGTGATAGTGGAGGAACGAGTAAAATGGGAGCAACGATCGTTACAATGTTAGCAGTTGCTAGTATTTTGTTCAGTCATTTCTTTTTCCCAACTGATCAGGATATTATTCAAAAAGTTCGTACAAGCTCGCTTTATGAATATCCAGTCTTTTCAATTGGTGAATCGTTCGAAAATTATTTTCAAAATTCAGGATGGATATACTATCGTGGAACGGAAGGATTAGAATTAGTAGAATTTCAGGGGGAGAGTCCTGAGATGCCAAGGAAAAAGGTGACAATTCAATTTATTGTTGATTATAAATTGGGAGAAGTGGAACCATATTCACTTACGATTAACGGTGAATCTAAAAATGAAGAAGAGTTTTTGAAAATAATGGAGGAAATATTTAAAGTTCAAAATCCATTTGATATAGAGGATGGCTTACAAGTAAATACTATTCAACAAAGCGGAGGGAAAGCAATTTCTGACCGCTTTTTTTCTTTTTATGAAAATAAATATTTAAAATAATCAGAATCTTTTGTATAATAAAATATATTATACAAGTTTTAACTTATACATATAGATTGGGGGAAGGAAGAATGAAAAGAAAGACAACAACAATTGCTGCACTTGCGTTATCGACTAGTGTACTGGTTGCGGGATGTGGGAATGGGGAGAAGGCTTCGACAACGAAGAAAGAATCAAGTAAGGGAATGGCAGATAAACAAGTTTTAAATTTGCTAGAAACAGCTGAAATTCCTTCAATGGATACATCTAAATCAACAGATTCTGTATCTTTCCGTGTATTTGTAAATGCAATGGAAGGATTATATCGTCTAGATAAAGATAATAAACCAACTCCAGGTATGGCCAAAGATGTGAAGATTAGTGAAGATAAAAAGACATATACATTTGAATTACGTGATGCAAAATGGTCAAATGGTGATCCAGTTCGAGCGCAAGATTTTGTATATGCATGGCAACGTACATTAGATAAAGCAATAGCAGCAGAATATGCATTTATTTTATTTGATGTGAAAAATGCACAGAAAGTAAATAAAGGAGAAGTACCGTCGGATCAATTAGGTGTTAAAGCGAAGGATGATAAAACGTTGGTAGTAGAATTAGAGCAACCAGCACCTTATTTCCTTGAGCTTACTTCGTTCCCTACATTCTTCCCATTAAATGAAAAGTATGTAAAAGAACAAGGGGATAAATACGGATTAGAAGCAGATAAATTATTGTACAATGGACCATTTACAATGAGTGAATGGAAACATGAACAAAGTTACCAGTTAAAGAAAAACCCAAATTATTGGGATAAAGATGCTGTAAAATTACAAGAAATTAATGTGGGTATAGTAAAAGAGACAAGTACTGGGGTAAATTTATATGATAGTGATCAAGCAGACCGTGTCATTTTAAGTTCTGAGTTTGTAGACAAATATAAAAAGAATAAACCAGATGAATTTAAAACGAAGCTAGACCCACGTATGTATTTCCTACGTTTTAATCAAAAAAATGCAACGTTTAAAAATCAAAAGGTTCGTGAGGCGATTGATTTAGCGTACGATAAAAAAGGAATTGCGGATGTAATTTTGAATGATGGATCATTGCCAGCGTATTTCTTAGTACCTGAAAAGTTTACGACAGGACCAGATGGAAAAGACTTCCGTACTGTAAATAAAAATTTCCGTGACAGTAAAGATAATGCTGCGAAAGCAAAAAAACTGTGGGAAGAAGCGAAGAAAGAACTTGGTCAAGATACAATTACAGTAGAATTACTAAATGATGATAACGGTAGTCGTAAAAAAGTGGGCGACTTTATTAAAGAAGAATTAGAGAAAAACTTACCAGGTATTAAAGTGAATTTGAAGCAACAACCATATAAGCAGAAGTTAGATTTAGAAAAGAAATTTCAATATGAATTCTCATTATCTGCATGGAGTCCAGATTATCCAGACCCAATGACATATATTGATATGTTCGTTACTGGAAGTTCATTTAATGAAATGGATTATTCAAATCCGAAGTATGATGATTTAGTAGCGAAATCAAAAGGAGAACTACTAAAAGATGACGCAGCACGCTGGAAAGCACTTGCAGAAGCTGAAAAAATCTTAATTGGTCAAGATGTTGCAATCTCTCCTACGTACCAACAAAGTACAGCTTACTTAGAGAAGACGTATGTAAATGGTATTGCTAACCATACGTTCGGTGGCGACTTCAGTTATAAATGGGCATATATTACAAAAAAATAGTATAATAAAAGATGAGTGAATTTTCGCTCATCTTTTGTTTGTTTAAGGAGGAACGTGGAGTGTTGAAAGGAATCAATCATCTTTGTTTTTCAGTATCAAATTTAGAAAACTCTATTCTGTTTTATGAAAGAGTGCTAGAAGGAGAACTATTAGTTAAAGGGAGAAAACTTGCATATTTCAATATATGTGGAGTATGGATAGCACTGAACGAAGAGGCACATATTCCAAGAAAGGAGATTCATCAATCTTATACGCACCTCGCATTTTCTGTTGAACAAAAAGATTTTGAACGCCTGTTACATCGGTTAGAAGAAAATAATGTTCATATTTTACAAGGAAGAGAACGTAATGTGAGAGATTGTGAGTCTATATATTTTGTTGATCCTGACGGTCACAAGTTCGAGTTTCATTCAGGGACACTGCAAGACCGTCTAAATTATTATAGGGAAGAAAAACCACATATGACATTTTACTAGGGAGGAAGAGCATTTGCATGCACTTGTAATCGGGGGAACAGGGATGTTAAAGAAAGTTTCTATGTGGCTTTGTGAGCAAGGATTCCATGTTTCTATTATTGGACGAGATGAAGTGAAATTAGAATATGTGAAGCGAGCAAGCTCTGCACCAGAAAATATCACATGCCTTCCGTTAGATTATCATAATAATGACGAAGTAAAGATAGCTATTAAAGGTACAATTGAGAGAAATGGTCCCATAACATTAGTTGTGGCATGGATACATTCAAGTGCAAAGTATGCGTTATCACTCATTTGTAAGGAGATAGAATTTTCGTCAGAGACATACAGTTTATTTCATATTTTAGGCAGTAAAGCATCGCGTATGAATGCAGGGAAAATAGGTGGTACGCTTTGCCTGTATCATAGAATTATATTAGGTTTTATTTTAGAAGATACATTCGGAAGGTGGCTTACTCATCAAGAAATATCAGATGGAGTAATTAATGGGATTGAAAGTAATTGCAATGAATGGATTGTGGGGCAAATAGAACCATGGGAATTACGACCAAATTGATAAGGGGGAATGGGAAATGAAAACAACTGTATATGTAACAAGGCACGGTGAAACAGAATGGAATGTAGCGAAGCGAATGCAAGGACGGAAAAATTCAGCTTTAACTGAAAATGGTATGTTACAAGCGAAACAATTAGGGGAGCGTATGAAGGATTTACCACTCCATGCCATATATAGTAGTCCAAGCGAAAGAACACGTCATACTGCTGAATTGATTAAAGGGGAACGCGATATTCCAATTATAGAAGATGAACGTTTCTATGAAATAAATATGGGGATATGGGAAGGGCAAACAATTGCTGATTTGGAAATGCAATATCCAGAAGAAGTACATTTATTTTGGAATGAACCACATCTTTTTCAGTCAACATCAGGGGAAAACTTTGCGGCCGTTTATAAAAGAGTAATTGAAGGGATACACTTTCTTTTAGAAAAGCATAAAGGAGAAAACATTTTAATAGTTACTCATGCTGCAGCAGCGAAACTACTTGTAGGACATTTTGCAGGTCTTGAAATTGAACATGTATGGGAAGAGCCATTTATGCATAGCGCGAGTCTTAGTGTAATTGAATTTGATGAAGATCTTGGTAAAGTAAAACAATTTGCAGATATAAGTCATTTTCAGTAAACGTAAAAAAGGCCGCAACGCGGCCTTTTTTGGTGGACATAAAAAACTAGCAATTACGTTTTTTATACCAGAAGTGATCGAATTTTTTATTCTTGCAAGAAGAAGACTTGTGTCTGCTATCTTTGCAATCATTCCATTTGTGTCCGTCATCGTGACAGTCTCTACCGTGATCACATGAATCATCGCAAGAGTGACCGTGTCCGTGAGGGAAGAATTCGCATTTTTTACAGAAACTTCGTTTTGTCCAGTAAAATTTCTTTTCAAAGCGTATGCATTTTGTAACGAAAGTACAATGTTTTCTACGAGTACGTTTTGTAACTAAAACGCATTCTTTTCTACGCGTCACTTTCGTAACGAATGTCCATTTTTGAACACGAACACGAGTACATTTCGTAACAAATGTCCATTTTTTTACGTGCGTACATTTTGTAACGAACGTACAATGTTTCACGCGAGTACATCTTGTTCTTGGACATCTACCTCCTGTAGTGCATTTACATCCTGTAGTACATTTATGATGAGAGAATTTATCATCATCGCACTCAAAAGTACTTGGATCTTGATGTAAGAAATCCTCCATCCCAGCACTTTTGATTTCTTCAACAGCTTTTCTAATATCACGTTTCATAGAAATCCTCCTTATCATGTATTAAAGTGAAAAGGTATTCTTTTTCCTTAACATGATATGAGATATGACGACGTTCTGAACAGGACAAGAGTGTAATTTTATATAAATAGATGATAGCGGATGTATGGACAAGACAAGGCGCATACATTGAATGAAGAGAACTGAGAAGGGATGAGAAAACATGCTGCCTTCATATGATTTTTTTGTTCATCCAATGTACTTAGTGGAATTGAAAAAAGATATTTGGTCAGATAGTCCAGTGCCAGCAAAATTAACTTATGGAAAAAAGAAGTATGACATTGATATCGTATACCGGGGTGCTCATATTCGCGAATTTGAGAAAAAGTCTTATCATGTTGTATTTTATAAACCGAAAAAATTTCAAGGCGCGAAAGAGTTTCATTTGAATTCTGAGTTTATGGATCCGTCACTCATACGAAATAAATTATCTTTAGATTTTTTTCATGATATTGGTGTACTTTCGCCAAAATCACAACATGTATTTATAAAAATCAATGGTCAAATTCAAGGTGTATATTTACAGTTAGAATCAGTTGATGAAAATTTTTTGAAAAATAGAGGATTACCGAGTGGTTCTATTTATTATGCGATAGATGATGATGCGAATTTTTCATTAATGAGTGAGCGAGATAAAGATGTTAAGACAGAGCTCTTTGCGGGTTATGAATTTAAATATTCGAATAAAAATAGTGAAGAACAACTAAGTGAATTTGTATTTCAAGCGAATACTTTGTCGAGGGAAGATTATGAAAAAGAAATTGGGAAGTTTCTACATGTAGATAAATATTTACGATGGTTAGCTGGAGTAATTTTCACGCAAAACTTTGACGGTTTCGTTCATAACTATGCACTATACCATAACGATGAGACAAATTTATTTGAAGTTATACCGTGGGATTATGATGCAACTTGGGGGCGAGATGTACAAGGGAGACCGCTTAATCATGAATATATTCGCATTCAAGGGTATAACACGTTAAGTGCAAGATTGTTAGACATACCTGTATTTAGAAAGCAGTATCGAAGTATTTTAGAAGAAATATTAGAAGACCAATTTACAGTTTCGTTTATGAGGCCGAAAGTAGAAGCGTTGTGTGAATTGATTCGTCCATATTTACTACAAGATCCATATATGAAAGAAAAATTAGAAACGTTTGATCAAGAGGCTGATATGATTTATGAATATATAAATAAAAGAAGGAAGTATATACAAGACCACTTACATGAATTGGATTAATTTTGAAAGAGATTGGAACATTATCAATCTCTTTTTTTGTATAATAAAGGTGTACCAAAAAAGTGAAATGATATGTATTTGATAGAGAATGGGGTTGTGTAGAGATGACGATTAAATGGATTGATTGGGTAAAACAAATACAATCTATAGCCCAAGCGGGTTTAACGTATTCTAAAGATGTGTACGATATAGAACGTTTCCAACAATTACGAGACATTTCGATTTCGATGATGTCACATTACACAAAAACAGATTGGGAAGTAGTAGCGAAACTATTTGCAAGTGAGACGGGCTATCAAACACCAAAAGTTGATATACGAGCAGTTGTTTGTCAAAATGAAAAGCTATTATTTGTGAAGGAAAAAAGTGATGGGAAATGGGCATTGCCAGGTGGATGGGCTGATGTTGGTTATACGCCAACAGAAGTAGCAGCAAAAGAGGTTTTCGAAGAGACAGGATATGAAGTAGATCGTTTTAAGCTACTAGCTATATTTGATAAAGAAAAGCATCAACCATCGCCTTCAGCAACGCATGTATATAAGATTTTTATTGGTTGTAATATTGTTGGTGGGGAAAAGAAGGTTAGTATTGAAACAGAAGAAATAGAGTTTTTTGGTGAAGATGAATTGCCGGATTTATCAATTGCTAGAAATACAGAAGAGCAAATTAAAGAAATGTTTGCTTATATGAAAGACCCACAGAAAGAAAAAATAATAGATTAATGCTGCTTGAATTGTACATATTGTTAAAATGAAGATATTGGCAGATTGCAATCTTTATGTGATAATGGGATGGTATGTGAAGAAAAAAGGAGATAGAAAAGAACATGTTAGCAAATATAATAGATCAGTTATTGCAATTTTTTGCAAGCTTAGGGTACTTTGGAGTAGCTCTTGCTTTAATGATTGAAGTAATCCCAAGTGAAATTGTACTTTCGTATGCTGGCTTTTTAGTAGCGGATGGTAAAATTAGTTTTGTGGGGGCAGTTATCGCCGGAACGATTGGTGGTACTTTAGCGCAAATCTTTTTATACTGGCTTGGATACTACGGAGGGCGTCCGGTTGTAGAGAAATATGGGAAATATCTACTTATTAATAAACACCATTTAGACATAGCGGAAGGTTGGTTTAAACGTTACGGAGCAGGCGTAATATTTTCTGCACGCTTTATTCCAGTAGTACGTCATGCGATCTCTATTCCAGCAGGACTAGCTAAGATGCCATTAAAACTATTTACACTTTATACGGTTGTAGCGATTATTCCGTGGTCAATTCTATTTATATACTTAGGTGAAAAACTTGGTGGGAATTGGCGTCATATTAAAGAGTATGCATCTGATTATACACATTACATAATTATAGGAGCTGTGCTCTTTATTGCACTATACTTCGGTTTAAAGTATTTGAAAAAGAAAAAAACAACACGTTAAAGTCAATGATGATTCATTGGCTTTTTTATTTGTTTCGGTTCTAAACAAAAGGAGTTGTCCATAATGTGTAATAATAAAGCGTAGCGGAGGAATGTGATGAAAGGGTCACCGTTTATACGTGGAACGATATTTTTAACGATGGCAACGATGATATCTAAAATGTTAGGGTTTATATATATTATACCATTTACAGCAATGGTTGGTACGAGTGGGTACGTTCTATACGCGTATGCATATCGTCCTTATACGATTATGCTGAGTATAGCGACGATGGGGTTACCGCTCGCTGTTTCAAAGATGGTATCAAAATATGATCAACTAAATGATTATCATACAGTTAAAAGAGTACTAAAGAGTGGTATCGTTTTTATGTTAATAATGGGAGTTGTATCGTGTGTCACACTGTATGTATTAGCCCCGCATTTAGCTGAACTTGTAGTTGATGGAAGTGATCAAACGGGGAATAGTGTAACTGCTGTCGCTACTAACATTCAAATTGTAAGTTTTGCGTTAATACTTGTACCAGTAATGAGTTTATTAAGAGGCTTCTTTCAAGGATTTCAGTCGATGGGCCCTTCTGCATTAAGTGTAGTTGTAGAGCAATTCTTTCGGGTCTTAACTATATTGATAGGAAGTTTTGTCGTATTATATGTTTTAAAAGCTTCTGTATCGCTAGCAGTTGGTATTTCAACGTTTGGTGCTTTCATGGGAGCAATAGGTGGATTAGCTGTTTTAACTGCGTATTATGTAAGAAGGAGAAGGCATTTAAAGAAAAAAGAGATGGCAAGTATACCGCAAACGACGAAATCTTTCTTCTCGTTGTATAAGGAGCTCTTTACATATTCTATTCCTTTCGTCGTGGTTGGTTTAGCTATTCCTTTGTATCAGACTATAGATACATTTACAATTAATAAACTACTTATACAAATTGGATATATGCAAGGAGAAGCGGAAAAAATCAATGCGATTATTGGTCTTGTTCAAATGGTTGTACTTATCCCAGTTTCAGTTGCGACTGCTTTTAGTATGTCTCTCGTTCCAGAGATGACGAAAGCTTATACAGCAGGGAATACGAAGTTACTATATAAACATTTTACAAAGACGAATCTATTAGTAGTAGGGATTACGGTACCAGCGGCGATTGGAATGATGGTGTTAGCAAAACCAATATATACGCTTTTGTTTAGTACGGGGAATGATCCGGAGATAGGGAGTGTTATTCTACAATATTATGCTCCTGCGTGTATACTATTTTCACTCTTTACTGTAACGGCTGCCATGCTGCAAGGAATTAATCAACAACAGAAAACAGTATTAGGTTTAGTAATCGGAATTATTGTAAAGATAATATTAAATATTGTATTGCTTCCGTATTTCGATTATGTAAGTTTTATCATTTCAACTTACGCTGGCTATACGATTTCAGTTGGTTTTAACTTGTGGATGCTTTCTAAATATGTTATAAAGGCAACATAAGCTTTTTAAGGCAGAGAATCCTCTGTCTTTTTCTACGTTTATAATATTTTTCACGTAAAAGCGTTTTCAAAATAATTTTTCTATTGAAATTTAAACGTATGTTTCATATGCTGAGAATGGCGGTTCAAAAACTGTTATGTAAGAGAGGTAGATTCCTACATGTAAAAAGAATCGGGGTGATAGTATGTTAAATATGTATTTAACAGACCGAAACGGAAAACTACAAGAGATTGAGGAAATGCAAAAGGGTTGCTGGATTAATGTACTTCATCCAACTGAAGAAGAAATTCAGTATTTAGTACAAACTTTAAATGTAGACTTAGATTTCATTAAAGACCCTTTGGATGATGAAGAACGCTCTCGTATTGAAAAGGAAGACAATAATACCTTAATCATCGTCGATATTCCGACAGTTAGGCATGATGAAGAGGGGAATTCGATTTATGACACGATTCCAATAGGTATGATTGTAATGCCAGATTGTTTCGTTACAATTTGTTTAGAAGAGAATCCAATTTTTGAACGTTTTATTAATCAACGTATTAAAGAATTTTATACGTTTAAAAAGACACGCTTTGCACTGCAGCTCTTATATACGATTTCTACTTATTATTTAAGATACTTAAAGCAAATAAATCGAAAAACAATCGATTTAGAGCACCAATTAAATAAATCAATGAAAAACAAAGAAATTTTTACATTGTTAGGCCTTGAAAAAAGTTTAGTTTACTTTACAACATCACTAAAGGCTAATAAAATTGTAATTCAAAAATTAATGCGAAACAGTACATTTTTAAAAATGTATGAAGACGATCAAGATCTATTAGAAGATGTATTAATTGAAAATAAACAGGCTATTGAAATGGCGGAAATATATAGTCACATTTTAAGTGGAATGATGAATACATTTAGTTCCGTTATATCAAATAATTTAAATAGTGTTATGAAACTGTTAACGTCTATTACAATTATTTTATCTTTACCAACAATGGTTTCTAGTTTCTTTGGAATGAACGTAAAGGTTCCATTTGAAGGTGAAGCGTATGGTTTTGTAATTGTACTCATTATATGTGTAACTTTATCGTTCACATTGGCATTTGTTTTTTGGAAGAAACGTTACTTTTAACAATAAAAAAGCTGCTCTAGCATAGTTGTAAAACTACGCTAGAGCAGCTTTTTTGCTATGAAATCTCAATTTTGGAATAGAATATAACATGTGAAATGTAATGTGTATGAAGGTTATGAATTCCGTATAAGCCTTGTCCAATTAATAAAATGGGGTTAAAATTACATATTGTTAAAGAAAAGTTGGAGGAAATACATCATGGAATTGTTTCAATTACCGAAAGCATTCCTGCAAATGAATACAATTTTTATCTCAATATTAATCGAGGCACTTCCGTTTGTGCTAATTGGTGTATTTATTTCAGGATTCATTCAAATGTTTGTGACAGAAGATATGGTGGCAAAATGGATGCCGAAGAACCGATTTCTGTCAGTTTTATTAGCTACTTTTTTAGGCATGATGTTTCCAGGATGTGAATGTGGAATTGTTCCGATTGTAAGACGGTTAATCGGAAAAGGCGTTCCGCCATACGCAGGGATTGCATTTATGTTAACTGGACCGATTATTAATCCGGTTGTACTATTTGCTACATATGTCGCTTTTGGAAGTAGTATGCACATGGTATGGTATCGTTCTATTGTAGCGATTATCGTAGCAATTATCGTTGGAATTATATTATCATTTATGTTTAAAGAACATCAATTACGAGACGATCACTTCCCAGAAGTGAATCATAAGCGTCCGTTACGTAAAAAAATGTGGGAGGTATGTACGCACGCAGTTGAGGAATTCTTCTCAATGGGAAAATACTTAGTACTAGGTGCGTTAATTGCAGCAGCGGTTCAAACGTTTGTACAAACTTCAACACTTCTTGCTATCGGACAAGGGCCGTTTTCTTCATCAGCTGTAATGATGGGACTTGCCTTTATATTATCACTTTGTTCAGAAGCAGATGCATTTATTGCTTCGTCATTCCAAAGTACATTTTCAACAGCATCACTCGTCGCGTTTCTCGTATATGGACCGATGGTGGATATTAAAAATATGTTTATGATGCTTGCGACATTTAAAACAAAATTTGTAATTGTCGTTACAGTTACAGTTACTCTTGTTGTTTATGCAAGCTCACTACTCATTTATGCGATGGGGTGGTAGGTTATGTTTCGAGCATATATATTATTAGGTTTCACAATATTAATTGCACAGCTTCATATTTCAGGTAATATTACGAAATATATCAATATGAAGTATGCTTATTTATCAACAACAGCAGCCATTATTTTAGGGTTTTTAACGATTGTTCAAATTATTATCGTTTTCCAAAAAGAACATCAAAAAGAAAAAGATCAGCACAATTGTGGTTGCGATCATAGTCACTGCGGGCATGATCATTCGAAAGATGAGAATACATGGTGGAAAAAAGTGTTTTCTTACACATTATTCTGTTTTCCAGTCATTACAGGATTGTTTTTCCCAATTGCAACATTAGATTCCGATATTGTTAAGGCGAAGGGATTCCATTTTCCAGTAGCGCAAGCAGAAAGTAAAGATCCATTTATGACAAGGCAATTTCTAAGACCTGATACGAGCATTTATTACGGGAAAGAAGGATACCGTGGTGTAATGGAAAAAGGGAAGAAAGAGTTTGTTACGAAAGACAGTATTACTTTAAAAGATGAAGATTTCTTAAAGGGTATGGAGACGATTTATAACTATCCTGGCGAGTTTACTGGGAAAAAATTATCTTTTAAAGGGTTTGTATTCAGAGATGATTCTTCTAAAAAAGAACAATACTTCTTATTCCGTTTCGGTATTATACACTGTGTAGCAGATTCTGGTGTATATGGTATGTTAGTGAAAAAACCAGAAGGGGTAGAGTGGAATAATGATGACTGGATTCAAGTCGAAGGAGAAATAACAACTGAGTTTTATCAGCCGTTCCATGCAAATATTCCTGTTTTAGAAGTAACGAAATGGAATAAAGTTGAGCAGCCGAAAGAACAATATGTATTTAGAGGAGCCGATTGATAACATCGGTTCTTTTTTATGGACTAAAAGTTCTGAATGTTGTTAATATTAAATGTGTAGTTCACTTAGTGTAGTGAACAAGTACATGGTTAGTTGAACTCATTGAAAGTATACGGACAGCCCGACTTCCACCTAATTTCTTCTGGGAGTCTTACTACCCGCAAATAGCAGGATAATTAATCAAAGGAGCGATAACAATGACTGAAGTAAAGGGGAAAACAGCTAATGAGTCTAGAGTGTTTAAAACGAGCCGAGTATTTCCAACGGATTTAAATGATCATAATACACTATTTGGTGGAAAAATATTAGCGGAGATGGATATGGTTGCTTCTATTTCAGCAACGAGACATGCAAGAAAAGAATGTGTCACAGCGTCTATGGATTGGGTTGATTTCTTACATCCTGTTCGTTCATCTGATTGCGTTAGTTATGAATCCTTTGTAATTTGGACGGGAAGAACTTCAATGGAAGTTTTTGTGAAGGTAGTGGCTGAAGACTTAATTTCAGGTGAAAAGCGTATAGCTGCAACGTCATTTGTTACATTTGTTGCACTTAGTAAGGAAAATAATCCAGTTCCTGTACCACGAGTTATTCCTGAAACAGAAGAAGAGAAAGAATTACATCGTATTGCTGTATTACGTGCGGAACAACGTAATATTCGTAAGGCAGAGAGTAAGAAAGTAGCCACATTGTTAACTTTTTGAATTGAATATATAGCCGTTAAGGTTACCATAACAAACGATAATGGTTTTAAAATAAAAAGCGGACACCTAAAAATAGGTGTCCGCTTTTATAGTTTTTTCATCCACATATCATATGACAATAACTACTTAGCAGAAGCAAGCAGCACCGACGATGATTAAGAGGATAAATAATACGACTAAAAGCGCAAATCCATTACCATGTGCGAAGCCCATTGTTATTTCCTCCTTTTATTTTAAGATACAACATACAATATGCAAATGAGCTGTTGTTTGATATGGACATATATCATGTAAGGACATTTTTTCTTGAATGATTATGTATAAAAAAAGGGAAGATATAGGAATAACAGTAAGTGGAGAAAGGAAATTATCCATGAAGCACTTTTTCGCTCTAATCCTTTTTTTTATAGGTGTATTCATATGGATGAACATCGATGTGGAAATGGGGAAAAAAATGGCTAGTGAATATGAATTAGGACAAGTTCGATTAGGCGAATTTCAACTATATACGAACGGAGAAGAGTTATATAGGAGATTATTTGAGGATATAAACAATGCGGAAAAGTATATATATATTCATTTTTATATTGTAGGTAAAGATGAAATAAGCAGAGAGTTTTTACAGTTATTAGAGAAAAAAGCATCTAGCGGGGTAGAAGTGAAGTTGTCAGTCGACCGTATAGGTGGATATAAGCTGAAGAAAAAGATACTGAATCAATTAAAAAGAAAAGGTGTCCAGTTCACATTTAGTAAAAAACCTAAACTGAAAAATATATTCTATTCTTTGCATCAACGAAATCATAGACGCATTGTTACGATAGATGGAAAAGTATCATACGTCGGTGGTTTTAATATCGGAAAGGAATATCTTGGACAAAATCAGAAATTTGGTCCATGGCGTGATTATCATGTACGTATCAATGGGAATGGTGCAACTGATATGGAAAGAAAATTTGCTGAAGATTGGAAAGAGGATACCGGGGAAAAAATGCCTGCACATGAAAGTTTACCTGCACAAGGAAATGTAAAATATCAATATTTGTTTTCAAATGGAAAAGGTTTATGGCAGAAATATGGTGCGCTTATAAAGCAGGCTAAAAAGTCTTTAATAATTGCTACACCTTATTTTGTACCAAGTAAAGAAATGATGAAAGAGTTAAAAGATGCATTGCATCGTGGTATCAATGTGAAAATTCTCGTGCCATTTAAAAGTGATGCCGTATTGTTAAAACAAGCTGCTTATCCGTATTTGAAAGACATGTTACATGCTGGAGCGGAAATTTATCAATATCGCAATGGATTTTTTCATGGGAAAGTAACGATCATTGATGGAGAAATTGTTGATATCGGTACAGCAAATTTTGATAATAGAAGTTTTTATTTAAATTGCGAATCTAACTGTCTCATATATGACAAAACAGTTGTTGCTGACGTATGGAGTCGATTAAAGGAGGATTTTCATAAATCAAAACGATTTTCTGAACAGGATTTTGAGGAAATTAGTAAATGGGATTGGTTTTTAGCAAGAATAGCGAATGTTTTAGCGTCATATTTATAGCATATAGACAAAAGGAAAGGAGGAACTTTAATGGACTGTATGAAAGAATTAATGAAGTATAGTTACATGTTAATTTATAAAGTAGGAGAGTATACTGAAAAAATCCGGGATGAAGAATTAAAGGATATAATACAGCACCATTTACCGTATATGTTACAAGCATATAATGAACAAGTGAATTTTCAAGAAGGAGAGAATGTACAGCATATAACATGTGAACCAATTTCGTTTCATTTGTCTGAAATGGAAATGGAAACGGAAAAGGAAATAGATAATACATATACAGGAGATATCCAAATTGCAATCTGTTATATTTCACATTTGAAACGATTAGCATTAAAGTTTGCTCAAGTTGCAGTGGAAGTTGCAAATCCAGAATTTCGTTCGTTTTTGGAAAACTGTTTCCTGAAAATGAATCGTTACGCTTATAGTGTGTGGCAATATGTTGTGAAGAAGGAGTATAAAATTACACATGTATATGAAAACGAGAAATTTGCATAAAAAACTAAGGCGGAATAGTTGTCGCCCTAGTTTTTTACTTTCATGCAGAGAAAAGGGATAGATGTAATTATTATTAGAAAATTTACAAACATTTACCGTATATTTACTATTTTTCAATCTTTCCTTTAAAAATAGAGAGTAATATGGGATTGTACATATTCTATCAAAGGGAGGAAACGCAAATGAACAAATGGGTTAAATCATTAACTGCTATGGCACTTGCAAGTTCTTTATTAATGGTAGGTTGTAGTAAAGGTGAGGACAAGAAGAAAGAAGAAGACACAACAACACAACAGGATGAGAAAAAGGATAAAGAAACAAGTGGAACAGAGAAGTCTACTGATTCTAAAGAAAAGAAATAAAGTAATAAAAAAGCTTCCTCTTATATATGAGGAAGCTTTTTTGTTGTATATTGATTGAGAGTATTGAAAAAATAGAGAAAGAATGAGAGAGGAGTAAACAAATGAAAGTATGTGTATTGGGAGCGACAGGTAGAGTAGGTTCGGAAATAATAAAATTAGCATTAAAGGATTCATCCGAAGTGACGGCATTCGTTCGTGATTTAAATAGAATGGAAATAGAACATGACAGGTTACATGTTATAGAAGGAAATATATTAAACGAAAACGATATAAAGAAAGCGATAGAAGGATGTGATATCGTAATTAGCGCTCTTGGAACGGATGGAAATGGGACATTAGCAAAGAGTATGCCAAATATTATAAAGTATATGGAAAAAGAAGGCGTTAAGAAAATTATTACGATAGGGACAGCTGGTATTTTACAAGCGAGAACAAATCCAAATGTATATCGTTTCCAATCATCGGAATCAAAAAGGAAAACGACAACAGCAGCAGAGGATCATTTAGCTGCATATAAGGCGCTTCATAATAGTGATTTATGTTGGACCATTGTTTGTCCGACGCATTTAATAGACGGTGAGATAACAGGGGTATATCGCACTGAACAACATATATTGCCAGAAGATGGAGCGAAAATTACAGTTGGTGATACAGCACATTTTACATGGGATTTATGTAATGAAAATATATATGAAAATAGTCGAGTTGGTATTTCATATTAAAAAACCATCCCAAAAGCGGGATGGTTAAAAGATGATATAACATACGAAAATGATAATCATAATGATTTGGAGAATAGCTTTCGCTACAGTACTGCTTAAAAAACCAACTACAGTAGCAACTCCTACTAGAAGGGCGTCTTTTGGCGTCTTTTTATGCATGAGCTCTGTGAAAAATACCGATAAGAACGGTATAATTATTAAACCAAAAGGTGGGAAGAAGAACGATCCAACAATGATAGAAATCATACCGACACGTTCGCCCCATTTTGAACTTCCATATTTTTTTAGGAAATATCCATTAGCAATAAAATCAGCGACGAAAATGAATAGGGTGAAAATGGCTTGAATGACCCAAAAAGTAATTGTTAGTTCCCCGCCATTTATACCAAAATGGTAAATCAAATATCCAGCCCATACAGCTAAGATACCTGGGATAATAGGGTAAATAAAGGCGAGAAATGAAATGATGAAACAGGCAATGATACAGATTGTTAAGAAAACAGTCACTTTATAACTCCTTTTTAATATCTAATTTATGTACAGCAATTTTTTTGATTTGATGTCCATCAAGTTCTAATGCTTTAAATTGAAACCCAGCATATTCAATAGAATAACCAGCTTCAATATTTAAGTCAACCGCTTGAGAGAGGAGCCAGCCTCCAATTGTATCTAAATCGCTATCATCAATATGTAGGCCAAACATATCATTTACTTCAGAAATGAGTACTTTTCCATCTAAAACAGTAAGCTTCGGGGTACGCTTTTCAATCATAGGTGATTCATCCGCGTCAAATTCATCTTGAATTTCTCCAATAATTTCTTCAAGAATATCTTCCATTGTTAAAAGCCCAGCAGTACCACCATATTCATCCATAATGATTGCCATCTGAACGCGATTCTTTTGAAGATGTACTAATGTTTTACGGATTGGAACAGTTTCAAATACAGTTAGTACGGGATGTATATAAGATTCAAGTGGTTTATAAATACCTTTTGTTTGATCATGAAATATTTCTTTCGTATTTATCATCCCGATGATGTCATCTTTATCTTTTTCAATTATAGGATAGCGTGTATATTTTTCAGTTGCGACGATATCCATATTTTCTTCTAAAGTATTTTCGGTAGATAAGCAAACCATTTCAGTACGAGGGACCATGATTTCTTTTGCAACCCGGTCATCAAATTCAAAAATATTATTTACATATTTATATTCGGTTTGGTTTATTTCTCCGCTTTTAAAACTCTCACCTAAAATGAGTCGTAATTCCTCTTCTGAATGAGCAAGTTCATTTTCTTTCGCTGGCTCTAAACCGAGTAGTTTTGTGAAAAATATAGCTGCACTATTGAGTAGCCAAATGAACGGATACATAATTTTATCAAATAAAATAAGTGGTTTGGCAAATTTGAGTGTGATTGCTTCTGCTTTTTGAATTGCGAAAGACTTTGGAACTAATTCACCTAATACAACGTGGAAAAATGTAATAACGCTAAAAGCAATAATAAAAGATAACGTGTTAGCCATTGTTCCAGTCATGTTGATTTTTTCAAAAAGCGGTCGTAGTATATGTTCCACAGTCGGTTCACCAAGCCAACCAAGCCCTAAAGAAGTAATCGTAATCCCGAGCTGACAAGCTGATAAATAAACATCTAAATTAGATAGGACACTTCTTGCAGCTAAAGCTTGTTTATTACCTTCATTTGCAAGTTGGTCAATTCGGCTTTTTCGTACTTTTACAACAGCGAATTCTGATGCAACGAAAAAGCCCGAAATAAGAATAAGTACAAAGATGAGAAAAATATTTAATATGTCCAAGTGTGTTCTCTATTCCAAAGTTTGAAATAAAGATGTCACCTCCTGCAATTATGTTATACTTTTATAATAAATCCAAATGAAAAGAATAGTCAAAGGAAAAGGGGAAATATTGGCATGTTTATAGTGTAGTTTTAGAGTTTGTTGTTATTTTGTCCTCGATACAAAAGGAATAACCCTCTACTTTCAGAATATAGAGGGCTATGTAACTTTACGGTTTTGGGATACTTCGTGTTATAGTGTATGTTTGTTGTTTAGAGTTGTTTGTTGTCCAAAGTGCTTGGAGAAAAGATAAGACGCTGTATGGGATATACAATAGTAGTAAACCGATTGTGACAATTACAGGTGCAGTACCACCAAATTGAACGATAAATTGTAATAATCCGATCGCGTGAAAAGTACATTCCATAATTAAAAAGGAAAAAATAATAGAACTTAAAATAGATTTATGATTCGAAGTAAGTGCTAAAAATAATGTATCAACAAGGAAAGCAGAATTTTTCATTTCATATTCACTTGTGTTATACAGGAAAGGGAGCCATTTCTTTATTGCTTGCATAACGATAATCATAGAGGTACTACATACGATGATCAAAGATGAGAAATAAGAAAACTTTATAAAGTTTGCAATATAGAGAAGAAGTAGTAAGATAGAACATTGTAAAAATACAGTGCAAAAAGAGTACGGTATCCAGTGTAGGAAAGTAGTGATCTTTTTAATTGAATTTGGTGCTTTTAAAAATAGATGACCGATTCCTAAACTTATAAAGAAGCCAATTGCAAGAGTGAAAGTGAAACGAACAATTGATAAAAAATATATTTCCCATATGTAAGGGAATAGTGGTGTTGAATGAGTAGAAGTATGTATCATCTGATTTGCTGAGAAAAAAATAGATTCATGCATCCAATCAATTTTTGGAATTGATATAGAAGAAAGTTGATCGAAGTTTTGGAAAATACTTATTAAGCCATTTTGATAAGAATAATTATGTGTAATAAAAAGAGCTGGGATAGGACTTATGACAAAAATAACAATGACACCAATTATAAATTTGCATATATGCGAGCGTAACAAAGACATATAACCACCTACTCTTTGAATATTCAGAAAATTCTTATTCTTATTTTAGCGTTTTTCTAATAAAGTTACAATATCTTTTTCATTAAGTCATTCAGAGAGAGGCTTTCCTAGTGAAGATATGCAAGTGAAGGATTCATGAATAAATTATGACAAGAAAATGAATAATTTTCAGAAAAATAAAATAAATTATTTATTTTTTTCCGAATATATAATATAGTTATGGCACAGAAAGTATTTTAACATAAGGAGGCTTTTTATGAGGATTAAAGGGAATTACGTGCCGAAAAGGGAAGTTTTACTGTGCTCAAGTTCGATTACGATAGGGGAAGCATTGGAGCATTTAAATAAAACAGGGTATCGTTGTGTACCAGTTTTAGATGAAAAAAAAGAGAAATTTTTAGGGAATATATATAAAGTAGATATTTTAGAATATAAAGGATCACTTGACGAAAGTGTAATACAATTATTGAACGATAAAGAAGGATTTGTGAGAGAAGATTCATCTTTCTTTAAAGTATTTTTTACAATAAAAAAATTACCTTATTTATCAGTAGTTGACGAAAAAGGAATTTTCCTTGGAATTTTAACGCATAAAAAAGTTTTTGAGTTATTAGAAGATGCATGGGGCGTTCATTCTAGTAAATATTCTGTCATGATTGGAACGCAAGACTATAATGGAGCGATCCAAAAGTTATCGACAGTTTTGAAGAAATACACTGGTATTCAAAGTTTAATGACTTTTGATAATGATGCTCTATTAGTTCGTAGAATTATGTTTACATTAGGAGAAGAGTTTGAAGATGGTGAATTAGAAACACTTCAAAAAGATTTAGAAGATCATGGATTTAGAGTTGTGTATGTAGAAGAGATGAATAATCCACGTGAAGTAGAAACGATAGAGTAACATGCAAAAGCCATCTAACATATGTTAGATGGCTTTTGAAATTATTTTAAAATAATAATCTAGAATGAGTCTAGTGCTCGAATAACATTTGTGTGAGAGAATATAAAATGTAGATAATTTTGATTTTCAAAAAAATCAATTTGAAAATATGTTTTTATTTTTCAACTAAATATGTTACTATATGTGTGATAAAAACAAAGAGGTCTGACAACTATACTCCACGTAATAACACTCTAATGATTTAAATATTCAAAAAAATCAAAAAATCAAAAACAAAAAATAATGACGAGATTAATAATTAGAGTAATAATAAGGGGAATGGAGAAATTATGGAGAAAGACACTGCTTTGTAAGGGGCATATTTTATCATCTTGAGCAGAGAGGAGGATGCATAGCATATTGTGAAAATAAAGATAAACAATGAAAAAGTGCTATGCAAATGAAGAGTATGAAGGGACGATTGAGGCCAGGTGATACGGTAGCAATTGGTTTAATGCTATTTGCATTATTTTTAGGAGCAGGAAATTTAATTTTCCCGCCAGTTTTAGGTCAACAAGCAGGAGAGAATGTTTGGATTGCTACGATAGGATTCCTTGTAACGGGAGTCGGATTACCCCTATTAGCTGTAACAGCTGTCGCGTTTGTAGAGGGGGACTTGAAAGCGCTATCTTCTAGAGTTCACCCTATATTTGCATTTATTTTCCCATTGGTTAGTTATTTAGCAATTGGACCATTTTTCGCAATCCCGCGTACGGGAGCCGTTTCGTTTGAAATGGGTATGAAGCCGTTTTTATCAGATGCAATGGTTTCAGAGTGGTACATGCTATTTCTTTTCACTATATTTTTCTTCGGAATAACGTGGTATTTATCATTAAATCCATCTAAATTAGTCGATTGGTTTGGAAAATTTCTTACACCATTATTAGTATTAATTGTTGCTGTTATTGTCGGGAAAGCAATTATTGATCCAATTGGAGAACCGGCTGCACCTTTAGCTGCTTATAAAGAGAATGCTTTCTTTGGTGGATTTATTCAAGGATATTTAACGATGGATGCGATTAGTGCACTTGTGTTTGGGATTGTTGTAGTACAAGTTATTCGCTCAAAAGGGATAAAAGAGAGCGGACAAATCGCAAAAATAACAGTTGTATCAGGGATTATTGCTGTATTAGGCTTAACGTTAATATATTTATCACTTGCATATCTCGGATCTACAAGTACATCACTTGGTGTGTCGGAGAACGGTGGTCTTATTTTGACGAATGTTGTAAATGAGTTATATGGAACAAGTGGCAAAATTTTATTAGGACTTGTAATTATACTCGCTTGTTTAACAACTTCTGTTGGATTAACATCTGCGTGTGCTGGCTTCTTCACAAACTTATTCCCAAGACTTTCGCATAAAACGATTGTAACTATGGTATGTGTATTTAGTTTAATTGTATCTAACCTAGGGTTAACACAATTAATCACAGTAACATTACCAGTGTTAATGATCATTTATCCAGTTGCAATTGTATTAATCGTTCTTTCATATTTCCATAAATGGATAGGGAAGCGTAATACAATTTACATTGGGGCGATTTTAGGTGCGTTGTTAATTAGTTTCTTTAACGGTTTAGAAAGTGCGAACATTAAAATTGATGCGATTTCTAATGTACTTCAAATGTTACCATTATATAAAGAAGGAATAGGATGGTTAATCCCATCATGTATTGGCGGAATTCTTGGTTTCTTCTTCTATAAATCAAATGAATCAAGTGAATTACAAAAGAAAGGTGCTTAGGCGCCTTTCTTTTTTTAAAGGGGATTTTTGTATTTTGTCTAAGTAATAAATGGGAGGAATGATAAAATGGCTAATTTTGAAGATTTTTTAACTTTTGATGTAAGAATTGGAACAGTAACACAGGCAGAGGAATTTAAAGAAGCGAGAGTACCAGCGATTAAACTAGAAATTGATTTTGGGGAGCTTGGGGTCAAGCAGTCAAGTGCTCAAATTACGAAGAGATATAATCCAGAAGACTTAATTGGTCAGCAAATTGTTGCTGTTGTAAATTTTCCGCCAAAGCGTGTAGCTGGATTTAAATCAGAAGTGCTTGTATTAGGGGGAGTTCCTGAAGCGGGAGATGTTGTGTTGCTTCAGCCTAATATGGAACTGCCAAATGGAACGAAAATTAGTTAGTGTGAAGGTGGGGGGGCAATATGGATATCGGACGAGAATATTTACAATGTGCCATTTCTAATTTCAAAACAACAATGCAGCAAGGAGAACGGGCACTTTCTCAATTATCATACGAACAAATACAATGGTCTTCTCATGAAGAAACAAATAGCATAGCGATTATAATGAAACATTTGCACGGTAATATGCGTTCCAGATGGACGGATTTTTTAACATCTGATGGTGAAAAAGTTGATCGTGACCGAGATGGTGAATTTGAAGGAGGCTATTCTTCAAAGGAAGAAGCCCTTGCAGCGTGGCAAGAAGGATGGGAATACGTTTTTAATACGATGAATACTATAATGCCGGAACATCTATTGAAGACGGTATACATTCGTGGTGAAGCACATACGGTCCTGCAAGCAATTGAAAGGCAAATTTCTCATTATGCTTTGCATATTGGACAGATTATTTACATCGGTAAAATGTTAAAAGAAAATGAGTGGGAATGTTTAAGCATTCCTAAAGGACAGTCCACTCGTTATGTAGAGAAAAAACGTTCAACATAATAATATGAAAGAAATCGATATAAAATAGGCAGCAAAAAAATAAGCCAAATGATAGACGGTTCCGTAAGCATAAGAATGCTACCAACAATAAGGCCGTATATAATAAGAAAGAAACAAAAAAGTGTATTCATAGGGATAAAACGTGGGATGAAGAGTTGTTGCTGCTTAAAACAACTGTTGTGAAATAAATAAAAATGGAAGTACCGTGTAGTGGTAATAAGGTCTTTCTTTCGTGTAATTCTTTTTCTACATGTATGACAAATGAACGGTGGCTGCATTTCGTTACGCTCCATTTTTTATTTTCATAATAATGTGAGACAAAAGTAGGTACAAAGTGTATGTTCCTATATACGCTCCTGCAATAAGGAAAAATGGATTCAGTAAAATTCCATGAATGCTCGTCATGAAAACTAAATCTTGTATTAAAACATCGTATACATTAATGGAAATAATTGTACCGAGTACATACAGTGCCAAGTACGCAGAAATATGTAACACAATAGAGACTTTTGGATGTTTAGCGGACAAATAAAAAATGAATGATAGAGCGATTGGTAATATTCCTATTAATAGCTTCAATTCATTTCACCTCATTAACAATATAGCCGGAATTTAAACGGTCTATTCTCTAGAGCTTGTACATAACTTGAAATAGAGAGGGTGATAGTATGAATCGAGGCTTTTTTTATGTGAAGTTTACAAGTGTACGTAAGTTAGTTTTATTTATTATTACTACGGTACTAGCGACTTTTTTTCTTATTAGTATGATGGTAACCTCTATGAAAGAGACAAAGTCAACGTATTTATATAATTGGTTAAATGAGTTATCGATGAATGGCTACATGTATGTTCTTGGAAAAGAAAATCATTATTTTACACAAGAGTATCGAAATTTGAATCAAGATTTTTCAATCTCTTCGTTTCTCTTTTCTATGGCTACGAATATTCGTTTTAACGATGTACGTAGTTTTGTCGGAAAAGAGCTTCCTGGCTTTGGTAAGTACGATACAGAAATCGTTATCGCAGGTGAGGGAACAAATTATTCTAACTTACCGATAGAGTCGAGTGTTCCTCTTGAAGAAGTAGTGAAAGAACGGACTGGAGAAGGTGGACAAGCGCCAAAGCCTGATACGAATAAAGAGAAAAAACAACCAGCTCAAACGACTGGAAAAAGACAAGTTGCATTTATATATCATTCGCATAGCTGGGAATCTTATTTGCCGTTACTGAACTTAACGAATGATCCAAACCCGAATAAAGCGACAAGTTCTGTAACGAATATTTCCATAGTCGGCGACCGATTTCGTGAACAATTAGAAAGCGAAGGAATCGGATCTACTAACGATAAGACTGACGTTGGTCAAAGGTTAATTAGTAAAGGGTTAAATAGTAATAGTTCTTACAAAATGTCACGGGAAATTGTACAAGAAGCGATGGCTGGTAATAAAGAATTACAATACTTCTTCGATTTACACCGTGATAGTGCACGAAAAAATGTAACAACAAAAACAATTGGAGATAAATCATATGCTAAGCTTGCTTTTGTAATTGGAAAAGGTAACAAAAACTATGAAAAAAACTTACAATTAGCAACTGCGTTACACGAGACGATTAGTAAGAAATATCCGGGAATGAGCCGTGGTGTAATTCAAAAAGGATTCCAAACAGGGAATGGAGTTTACAATCAAGACCTATCAGGACAAGCGATATTAATTGAAGTTGGCGGGGTAGATAATACAGAGGAAGAACTAAATCGATCAATTGATGCACTTGCTAAGGCATTTGGTGAATATTTTTGGCAAGCGGAAAAAGTGAATGGATAAAGTGAAATTTGAATGAGTGGTAGGCATTGCAATGGTTATCAGCCTACATCAATTAGGGGAAAACGTAAGTGTAAAGCTTACGTTTTTTGTTTGTCATGAAACGAGGATGATAAGATGTCACATTATAGACATAATTTATAATTGCTATAGTAATATCGAAATTTGTCTATTTATAATAGGGGAATTAGAAAGGGATTTTCGCAATAATAGAGAAAATCTTTTTACAAGGAAAATTTTTTACAATGAAATAGGTAGGGTGATTTAAGTGATTAGGGAGATCAAAGTAGAAGATGCAGCATCATTTTTGCAATTAAGTAAGCAATTAGATGAAGAAACGAAATTTATGTTATACGAGCCAGGAGAAAGAAAAACTACAGCCGAGCAACAAGAGCAAATGATTCATCGATTTATACAGAATGAAAAAGCAACAATATTTGTAGCGATTGAGGAAGAGAAAATAGTAGGATTTATTTTAGTGAATGGAAATAACATACAAAGAAAGAGACATGTTGCAGCCATTGTAATTGGTATATTGCAAGAGTGTAGTGGGCGTGGTATTGGAACGAGCTTGTTTAAAGAGGTTGAGAAGTGGGCAAGATTACATGATGTATGGCGTTTAGAATTAACGGTAATGGCCCATAATACAAGAGCTCAGGCACTATATAGAAAAGTTGGCTTTGAGAAAGAGGGTGTCAAAAAAGCTGCTCTTATTATCGATGGACAAAACATTGATGAGTATGAAATGGCCAAATTATTAAAATAAGAGGTCGTTATATGAAAAAAAGATGGACACTACTTGGTATCGTAGCGGCGATACTCATTGTTGGAGTAGCAGGAATCAATTATAAAATGTATAAGGATAAGCAGGCACAGGAAGTGAATGTAAATAACATATTTCCGAAAGCGAAAGAAACGATTGCGAATATGGATGGGGATATTGCGGTAATTAGTAATCCAAATTCGATGCTTGTACTTGTGAATAAAAGTAGGCGTTTACCAGATGGGTATAGACCGCCAGATTTAGTTATTCCGAAAGTACGTTACTCTAGTGAGGGGGATCAAGAAAAGAAAAAAATGAGGAAAGAGGCAGCTAGTGCGCTTGAGGACATGTTTCAACAAGCTGATAAAGAGCGTATTTTCCTTTTTGCAGTCTCTGGATTTAGATCTTTTGATCGACAAAAGGCATTAAATACGATGTATAAAAAACAAGATGGAGAAGTGAAAACTGCGATGTCTAGCGCGATTCCTGGTACGAGTGAACATCAAACTGGACTAGCTATGGATATTACATCGCAATCTGCTAAATTTCAGTTAGAGACAGTTTTTGGAGAGACGAAAGAAGGGCAGTGGCTTTCTGAAAATGCCCATAAATTTGGTTTTGTGATTCGATATACAAAAGAAAAAGAATCAATTACGGGCTATCGGTTTGAACCATGGCACGTAAGGTATGTGGGAAATCCACAAGCTACATATTTATATGAAAATCAACTGACGCTTGAAGAAGTAACAGAGTGAACAATTGAGGGGAGAGAAATACAATGACGATGTTATATAAGAAAAAAGTACATGCATATATTACAAGAGAAAAAGAAGGGATGAAGCAATTACTTGTTTTTAAACATCGTGATATACCTGAAGCTGGTATCCAAGTGCCAGGGGGAACAGTTGATGAAGGAGAAACGTTAGAAGCAGCAGTTTTACGTGAAGTACAAGAAGAATCTGGATTACGTCATTTATGTATAGAGCGTTTCCTAGCAGATTACATCATACACGTGAAGGAAAAACAGGAATATCAAAAACGCCACTTTTTCCACGTAACGTTACTAACGAATGTAAAAGATATTTGGGAACATATAGTAAGTGCCGGTGAGGAAGATGAAGGTTTAGTATTTTGCTACGAATGGATTGATATTGCAAAATGCCCTGAATTAGCAGGAAAACAGGGAGAGTTTTTACATTTGTTAGATGAGGTATATGCACAGTAATAAAAAGAGTTTGAAGCGAAGGATGATTCGTTTCAGACTCTTTTTATTTTTCGGGAAATTAAAGGTGTATTAAAAAGTAAGTTGAAACTTTTTAAAGGGATATTAATTTGGAATAGGATGAGGTGAAAAAATGAAAAAGTAAGAAGTATTCGTAAAAACTAAAAGGGATATAAAGGAGAATATAAATGGAAATTCAGTTTAATCCAGTATTAAAAAAAGAATTAACAATTCATGATATACAGACCGCAATGGAAGAAGGGACGTTATCTTCCAAAGAATTAGTTATGTATTATCTTCATAGAATTGCACAATATGATCAAGATGGACCGAAAATTAATTCTATTTTAGAAATAAACCCAGATGCTATTTTTATTGCAGAAGCGTTAGATTATGAAAGGAAGATAAAAGGTGTAAGGGGACCATTGCATGGTATACCTGTTTTGCTAAAGGACAATATTGAAACGAATGATTCCATGCATACAAGTGCAGGTACGATTGCCCTAGAACAAAATATAAGTAGCGAAGATGCATTTCTCGTTACAAAACTGCGAGAGGCAGGAGCGGTGATAATAGGTAAAACGAATATGACAGAGTTAGCAAATGCAATGTCTTTTGAAATGTGGGCTGGATATAGTGCAAGAGGTGGTCAAACAATCAATCCATATGGAACGGGCACGGATGATATGTTTGTTGGTGGCTCTAGTACAGGGGCCGCAATAGCAGTTGCCACTAATTTTACAGTATTATCTGTTGGGACAGAAACGGATGCCTCTATTTTGAGTCCAGCTGTTCAAAGCTCTGTAGTAGGCATTAAACCAACTGTCGGTCTAATTAGTCGTAGAGGAATTATTCCGTTCACTTATTCACAAGATACAGCGGGACCATTTGCTAGAACAGTAACAGATGCCGCTATTTTACTAGGGAGTTTAACTGGAGTGGATGAGAAAGATGTAGCTACTCATAAAAGTGAAGGTATGGCATATGAAGATTATACATCTTATCTTGATGTTAATGGTTTAAAGGGAGCGAAGATTGGTGTTTATAGTAATGCTCCAAAAGATTATTACGAAAATGGTGAGTATGATGAAAATTTGTTTGAGGACACGATCCAAGTATTACGTAGTGAGGGAGCGACAGTAGTAGAAAATATTGATATTCCTTCCTTTCATAGAGAATGGAGCTGGGGAGTTCCGCTTTATGAGCTGAAGCATAGTTTAGATAACTATCTTTCAAAATTACCTTCTACTATTCCCGTACATTCTATTTCAGAATTAATGGCGTTTAATAAAAACATAGCAGAAAGAGCTTTAAAATATGGACAAACTAAGTTGGAGGGAAGAAAAGATTATCCTAATACGTTAAGAAATCCAGAATATTTACATGCAAGATTAGAAGATATATATTTTTCGCAAAAACAAGGTATTGATTTTGCATTGGAAAAATATAATCTTGATGCGATACTATTTCCGTCTTATATAGGCTCTACTATATGTGCGAAAGCAGGTTATCCGTCTATAGCAATACCAGCAGGGTATATGGAAAACGGGAGACCTTTTGGAATTACGATTGCAAGTACTGCTTTTCGTGAAGGAATATTAATTAAACTAGCGTACGCTTTTGAACAAGCGACAAAGCATAGAGAAATTCCCAACTTGTCATGAATAGAATGTACAAAAGGACAGGAATTTCCTGTCCTTTTTGATTTATTGATTAAAGTGAAATATCTTTCTGCTCTGTCTTATGATATTTTAATAGGCTAAAAGATAAACAGGCAGAACATAAAATAAGAAAAGAAGCAATCATATAAATCGTACGAACACCGAACATATCAGTAATAATGCCAACGCTAAGCATAGAAAGACCAGAAGCTGTTGAAAGAAGGGCGCCGTGTGCTGTATACATTTTCGATAATAGAGAAGGGGCGACACTAGATTGTAAAACCGTCGTTTGAGAAATATCTCTAATTTGATAACATGGTCCCATTAGAACACATAGGAAAAGCGCAATAAATCCACTGCTTGTTATACCATATAAAAATGTAAGAATACTAAATATAAGTGATCCTATCGCCATGGAGCGTATTAAATTTTTTTGAATATATGTACTTATTTTCCACGCTAATAGACCACCAATTAACGTGCCCACATAATAACTTGTGTTAATATATCCCCACCATTCTTCTCCTTTATGCAGAACAGTCGTTACATATGCCATCGTAATAGCGCCAATCCATATCGTCCCTGCTAAAGTTTCAATTAAGTCCATTAATGTAACTGTGCGCAAAGAAGGATGATGAAATAATAGTTTCCAGCCTTCAAATAAAGCTGTGTTTTTTGAAGAAGAAGGCTCTGTTACTCGTTCGGTATGGATGGAATGTAATGAAATATGCAATGCAATACATCCGAAAATCATTAAAATAATATTAATCATGAATGTAGAAGTAGCGCCAATGAGCAGAACGATAATACTTGTAAATGAATAAGCTGCCGCTTGTACAATTTGTGATGAAAAGGAAAAGATACTATTTACTTTTACTAATCTTTCTTTTGGTGTTAGGTGTGGAACAATACTGTATAATAATGGAGCACTCCACCCACTACATAAAGAAATGAAAAAAATGAAAGTTAATAGAGTTACAATGTTTGTGGAAAGGACCGGAAATAATAGCGTTAATAAAATGAATAGGGCAGTTTTTGTCCATTGTAATATAAAAAGTACTGAATAAGATGAAAAATGATTCATTATAAGTGGTGCAGATATGTTTGCGATCAAATTTGTGATAACTTGTAATAATGGAAAAAGGGCAGTAATAGTAGCTGATTTAGTTGATATATAGATATGAGTTGTAATAATCATTATGTAAACGATGTCAGCAAGAGTAATACAGATTTTTGATCCTAAATAGTATGATATTGAATGATTCCACATTAAGGATATCACCTTCCAAAAAAATACAAATTAGAGTTAGAGTTATTATAAACTGAAAAAAATAATTTTAAAAGAATTAAATTTTTTGTCATTTTTTGAAAGGAATTTTCATGTATAATGAAGAATATATTGATATAGTATTTTATTAATACTTATTGTAACAGCGAATATGTACGATAGCTTGCAGTAAACGCCCAAGTATGAGAAAGGGCGGATAAACCATTCTTTTCTTCATATACATATAGAAAATGAGAAAGAAAGTGAGGGTTGCATATGGCTGGTTGGGTGATTTGGTTTATTATAGCGGGTATTTTATTTATCGCGGAAATGTTGTCGATAACGTTTTATATGCTTTGGCTTGGAATTGGAGCTGTTGTCGGAGGTCTTATTGCTTTATTTGCTCCTGATGCACTATTGTTACAAGTTACTGTTGGTGCGATTGTAAGTTTAACATTGACATTCTTTACGAAAAGAATTTCAAAAAACTTTCGAGAAGCAAAAGGTTTTACGGATACAGTAGATATGCTTGTCGGTAAAAAAGGAATTGTTGTGCAAGCGATTACAAATGAAACGAACGGTATTGTGAAGGTGGATGGAGATACTTGGACAGCTATTGCAGATGTTCCGATTGACACTGGAGAAAAAGTCGTTGTTATAAAGAGGCATAGTACTATATTACAAGTAAAAAAGGAGAGTGAATAAATATGATAGCATTAACGTTAACGATTATATTCGCGCTAATTGTAGTTACATTTATCGCATTAACAATTAAAATTATTCCTCAGCAAAAAGTTGGGGTTGTTGAAAGATTTGGTAAGTTTCAGCGTATTATGCACCCAGGATTAAATATATTAATCCCAATTGTAGATCGCGTTCGTGTATATCACGACTTACGTATTCAACAAACGAATGTACCACCACAAAAGGTAATTACGAAAGATAACGTACAAGTAGAAATTGATACAATTATTTTCTATCAAATTGTCGAACCTGAACTTGCGACATATGGTATCTCAAACTATGAATATGGTGTTCGTAACATTACTTCTGCAACGATGCGTCAAATTATCGGTAAAATGGAACTTGATGAAACGTTATCTGGTCGTGAAAAAATTTCAACAGAAATTCGCTTAGCGCTTGATGAAGCAACAGAAAAATGGGGCGTTCGTATTGAGCGTGTTGAAGTAGTAGACATTAACCCGCCAAAAGATGTGCAAGCATCGATGGAAAAACAAATGAAAGCAGAACGTAATAAACGTGCGATTATTTTAGAAGCTGAAGCAGCAAAACAAGATAAAGTTCTTCGTGCGGAAGGGGAAAAACAAAGTAAAATCTTGATGGCTGAAGGGGATAAAGAAGCACGTATTCGAGAAGCTGAAGGTTTAAAAGAAGCGAAAGAATTAGAAGCGCAAGGGGAAGCAAGAGCAATTGAAGAAATCGCAAAAGCAGAACAAAACCGAATTGAATTACTTCGTGCAGCAGATTTAGATGAACGCGTACTTGCTTATAAATCATTTGAATCATTGATTGAGGTTGCAAAAGGACCAGCAAATAAAGTCTTTATTCCATCTAATGCAATTGAAACACTTGGTACTCTTGGGGCAATCGGAGAAATCTTTAAAGAAAAACAAGCGAAGAAATTGCCTTCAAATGATACAGGTAAAGAACAATAAGAGTGAGGAAGAGGAATGGGATGCCATTTCTCTTTTTTGTGCGTATATTACGAAAGGCTTGTACATATCCATGTATAAAGAAGGTGATACAGTGAAAAAGTATGCAACTCGTATACATGGGAAAAAACTAATCTCGTTACTTTTTTTATATGCGCTAATAGTAATAATTATCGCGTCAATTTTGACGTCGCTTTTACATACAATGAAATCAAGTTATGCGAATCAATGGTTTGGAAAAGTGTCTATGCAAGGTTTTGTTCAAATGATAGAAAGTGAGAATCACTATTATGGATTTGATTATTTTAAGCAGAATAAACGGGAGTCTGTTGGGAATTTGATGTTCTCTATTGCGACAGATTTGAAAATTAAAGATTTAAGAACATTTGTCGGTAAAGAAGTACCTGGTATGTCAAAGTATTACTCTAACATTATCGTAGCTGGGGAAGGGACAAACTTTACGAATATCCCGAATGAATCTAGTGTACCGATTGAAGAAGTAACGAAAGAGCGAGAGGTAGCAAAAGATAAAGTTACAGAAGCAGAAAAGAATAATCCGGTGCAGAAAAAGAACGGAACGAAAAAAGGTGAAAATGCAGTATACATTTACCATACACATAGTTGGGAATCCTTCTTTCCTTTATTACCAGGAGCTACCGATCCATCGAGTCCAGATGTAAATGTGTCCTTATTAGGAAAACGTATGAAGGAGCAACTTGAAGAGCAAGGAATTCCAGTAGTTCATGATAAAACGAATATGGGTGATTTACTGGCAAGTAAAAAATGGAAATGGTATCAATCGTATACAGCATCTCATGGATATGTAAAGGAAGCATTAGCACAAAATAATAAAATTACTTTTCCAATTGATATACACCGTGATGATCAGCGCAAGAAAGTAACTACAAAAGTAATTAACGGGAAATCGTATGCAAGATTATATTTTATAATTGGGATGGAAAATGAAGGACGTACTGAAAACGAAAAAATTGCAAGAGCAATCAATAGTTATTTAGATGAAAACTATTACGGATTAAGTAGAGGGATTTTTCCGAAGTATAAAAAAGATGGAAACGGCGTTTATAACCAAGATTTATCTAAAAACGCGATGTTAATTGAAGTTGGTGGTGTGGATAATACGTTAGATGAATTATATAACACAATTGATGTATTAACGGAAGCATTTAGTAAGTATTATTGGAATGATGCGGAGAAGGTAAATGGGTGAGGGACGGGAGACCGTTCCTTTTTTATTATGAAAAGTTAAAAATATGATATAATGTAGTCTTCTGAATATTAAATCAGGGAGTGGG
The DNA here is from genome assembly GCF_038050415.1 of Bacillus sp. FSL M7-1020. Classification (NCBI taxonomy): domain Bacteria; kingdom Bacillati; phylum Bacillota; class Bacilli; order Caryophanales; family Bacillaceae; genus Bacillus; species Bacillus sp. FSL M7-1020. Next base: position 1,781,220 of record NZ_JBBOTW010000001.1, read on the forward strand.
GGAACGAATGCAAATACTATTAATACGACACGGAGAATCCGAAGCGGACATCCTGAATGTACATGAAGGAAGAGCTGACTTTGAATTAACAGAAAAGGGAAGACAGCAAGTACAAAGACTTGTACAGAAAGTGAAGGCTGACTTTCCACCAGATTTCATTTGGGCAAGTACATTAAAACGTGCCCGTGAAACTGGTAAAACATTAGCGGAAGCAATTGGTTGTCCAATTCAATTAGAAGAGGAATTAATGGAGTTTAATAATGGGGTGCAAGCCGGCTTATCTTTTGAAGAAGCGAAAAAATATCCTGAGCCAAAGTTTCTTCATGACCGTTTTGAAAATGGAGAATCATTTATTGAATTTAGAATGAGAATAGAAGGAATCTTTTCTAAAATCGTGACAGAGAATACATATGATCGGATAGCAATCGTTGCACACGGTGGTGTAATAAATAGTCTATTACGAGCATTTTTCCAAATGCCAATTTCAATGGATTATTACTTTAAAATAGGAGATACGGGAATAAGTTTAATTGAAATTGATGGTGAACAAAAAACGGTACATTTCATTAATGATACGAATCATTTAGGCGGGATGTAGAGACTTATGTATAAAGTCGTATTTTTCGATGTTGACGGTACGCTTTTAAGTGAGATTGATAGAAGTATGCACGAAAGTACAAAAGAAGCGATAAGAAGGTTAATAGATAAAGGGATTCACGTAGTTGTTACAACAGGGAGACCATATAGTTTATGCTCACAATTTAAAGAACTAGGCATAGACACATTTATTTCTGCAAATGGTGGACATATAAAGTGTAAGGAAGAAGTTATTCATAAATCGATACTTTCAAGTGAAATTGTTCATGATATTTCAAATTTCGCTGAATTACATGGTCATAGTGTTTCTTACTTTACAGAAGAATTTTCTATGAATGGTATAGCCTCAAAAGATGAACGTGTAATACGAGCATTAAACGAAACTTTAAATTTAGAGCGGTATCCTGATAAAGTTAGAAACTTATCAGAAGAGATGTATTGTATATGTCTGTATGCTGATGAAATGGAAGCTCAAAAATTTTTTGAAAGATATCCAATGCTTACGTTTGAACGTTTTCATGGTTATGTTATGAATGTGCTGGAAGATAATAAAGTATCGAAGCTAACTGCAATCCAAAAGGTATTGGAACATTTAAATATTTGTAAGTCAGAAGCAATGGCATTCGGAGATGGTGGAAATGATATTGAAATGTTACAGTATGTAGGTTTAGGAATTGCGATGGGGAATGGTGGAGAAGAGTTAAAAACAAAAGCTGATTTCGTTACAAAGAAATCAAGTGAAGGTGGCATTTCGTTTGCTTTAAAAGAGTTTAGGATCATTTGAAAAAATAATTAGTCAGTGAAAAAAATCCTGTTTTCATAATAGAATTTTTTTCTAACAATACTCTTGCAATAAAAGGAAGGAAATGAGTATAATATAAAAGTAGTTAGGTAAGCTAATTAAATAGGGGGAAGGAGAGTGAAAATGAATGGATTCAAAAAAAGGTGCTCTTCCTTTAGGGATTGATCCATATGCAGAGTTAATAAAAAAGACAGCATCAGCGGAAACAGATCCAATCGCAGCAAAACTTGGTTTGTTAATGTTATGGACGTCTGATAATGTTCTTGATGCTGTTGACGTAGATTTAGCTCCGCTTGGTATTTCGGAAAGCAAATTAGATTTTTTATTGTTATTTATTTTGCGTGAAATGGAATCGAATGGAGAAGAAGTGAACATGAGTCCGTCGGATATAGCGAGTCGATTAGGGATTACACGTGCTTCTGTCACCGGCTTATTAGATTGGATGGAGAAACGAGAGTTAATCGTAAGGTTCCATCATTCTGAAGATCGAAGAAGATTAAAGGTGAAAATTACTCCGAAAGGAAAAGAACTAGTTACACATTCTTTACCGACTTTTTGGTCATCTTGCGCTTCGTTAGTTAATGACTTTAATCAAGAAGAGCGTCAAGTGTTAGAGAAGCTATTAAATAAAATGCAAGTAATTATGCAGATGAAATTAGGCGAAGGTAGGTAAATAAGTTGATTGTGAGAGTCAACTTTTTTATTTAAACATATAATTAGGTTACCTTATTATATATTTAGCTAATTTAAAGGGCGATAATGTATTTATTAACGTAAACGAATTAAGTGAGTGTTGAAGGGATTTTATTTTGAGTCATTTACTTTATAAGTTTTCAATCGATGAGGAAAATCAATGTAAGGGGGAGATTTTATGATGGAAATATCAAAAGAAGTAAATAGTGGGGGGAATTATACAGTAATGACAGCGGTGTTATGTTGGGCAGGTATGGTAGTTATGTCCAGCCTATATGTGACGATTCCTTTAATCGCTCTATTTTCAGACATTTTTAAAGTTTCATTAGCGCAATCTGCGGCTACAGGCAGTATATTTTCGGTAGGTTTTGCTATAGGTTGTTTGTTATTTGGGGCAATCTCTGATAAATATGGGCGAAAAAAAGTGATTTTTATTGGATTGCTTGCACTGTCGATTGTTTCTTTTTTCTTAGGGTTTGTGGATAGCTTATTTTGGCTTATTATTCTTCGAGGGTTACAGGGAATAGCAGCAGCTACATTTTCTCCAGTGGCGTTAGCTTACGTTGTAGAAATGTTTCCAGTAGAGAAAAAAGTTACAACCATAGGGTTTGTTAGTACCGGTTTTTTAGTAGCTGGAATTGTAGGGCAAGTAATAAGTACTGCTGTTAGTCAGCATTTTGGATGGCATATGGTGTTCTTTCTTCTTAGCTTTGTCTATATCATTACTGCTGTATGGGTTCATTATTCTCTTCCGAAAGGGGAAACGTCTCAAGCTTATACGGATATTTTGGGGCCAATGAAACAGATGGGGAAAGTTTTTACACATAAAAGCTTAGTATGGAGCTATATGGTTGCGTTTGTTTTATTAATGGCTTTTGTTAATATGTATACTGTTTTAGGGAATTATTTGAGCTCTTCTACTTACAATTTAACAGCAGAACAAATTCTATATTTTCGCCTAGCAGGGTTATTTGGTATGTTACTATCACCATTTGCAGGTCGTTTAACAAAGAGGTTCGAAGTAAAGAAAGTTCTTCAAGGAGGATTGTTAGTTGCTATTTTTAGTCTAAGTTCAATGGGATTTATTTCGACACTGCCGTTACTTGTGATGATGAGCGTCTGCTTCGTAATAGGTATTGCTATATCGGTTCCATCTTTAGTTTCTCTTGTCGGCCAATTAGGAGGGAGAGCAAGGGGAATAGCGGTTTCTATTTATACTTTCGTTTTATTTTTAGGAACTAGTATAGGACCTATTATTTCTATTTATCTTATGAAAATAGGGAACTATGCTCAGACGTTTATTTTATTAGGAGTCATACTCTTTATTGGCTTTGTTTCCACTCTTTTCATTCAAATAAAGGAATGCAAGGATCTTTAACATGCTCAACTAGTAAAATGTGAATTTGACTGCGATGATGATAAAAGTGAGCGACGATTTCAAGTAACCATTCGAATCGAGAATAAGCAATATCCCAATAAGCAGTCATAATTTCCGCTAATTCTTCATTGGAATAGGATAAAAAAGTTTTAGAAAGTAAATCGTACCCTTGTATCATCATTTGTTGCATTTGAGCAATTGTTTCGGGTGTTTGTTCTATATAAAAGGTATGTAATTCTTTTTCCGAAATACCATTTAAGATGAGTAAATCAGCATGGCAAATAAGGGAAAGATGTGTACACATTTCAAATAATGACCGCTTTGATTCAATCGGTGTTATTTTCAAATCACTTTCATTATATTGATTCAGTATTTGGATAGAAGTATCAACAGCAACTATTAGTTGATGCAACGCAGATTGTACAAACATTGTAATTCTCCTCATCTCCATATATAATTAATTCTTAAGGGTATTATATCATACTTAAAATTCCGAAAATTCTAGTAGTTTGACTAGCATAGTGAAACGTATTATATTGTAAAAGGTCATATGAAACGTGAAATAGAATGGAATGCAATTATTGAGTTAGGAGTTAGACCAATGAGTTTGAAATATGGAAGAGATACAATTGTTGAAGTTGACTTAAATGCTGTAAAACATAATGTAAAAGAATTTAAAAAACATGTAAACGATGAAAATATTGCAATGATGGCTGCTGTAAAAGCGAATGGGTATGGCCATGGGGCAGTTGAAGTTGCGAAAGCTGCGATTGAAGCAGGGGTGAACCAGCTTGCAGTTGCATTTGTCGATGAAGCGATCGAATTAAGAGAAGCTGGAATCACTGTACCAATCTTAATATTGGGTTATACATCAGTTGCAGCTGCGGAATCCGCAATTCAATATGACGTTATGATGACAGTCTATAGAATAGAAGATTTACAAGGCATAAATGAAATTGCACAACGTCTTCAAAATAAAGCACGTATTCAAGTGAAAATCGATACAGGAATGAGCCGTATCGGTTTGCAAGAAGAAGAAGTTAAACCATTTTTAGAAGAATTAAACCGTATGGAGTATGTAGAGGTAGTAGGGATGTTTACACATTACTCTACGGCAGATGAAATTGATAAATCGTATACGAATATGCAAACAAGTTTATTTGAGAAAGCTGTAAATACAGCAAATGAATTAGGGATGCAAATACCATACATTCATAGTTCAAATAGTGCAGGGTCAATGGAACTAAGCAATACATTTCAAAATATGGTTCGCGTTGGTATTGGAGTTTACGGCATGTATCCTTCGAAAGAAGTGGATCATACAGTCGTTTCCTTACAGCCTGCATTGTCATTAAAATCAAAAGTAGCTCATGTTAAACATGCGACGAAAAATCGTGGTGTTAGTTATGGAAATACGTATGTAACAACGGGTGAAGAATGGATTGCGACTGTGCCGATTGGTTATGCTGATGGCTATAATCGCCAGTTATCTAATAAAGGGTATGCATTAATTAATGGAGTTCGAGTGCCGGTTATTGGTCGTGTTTGTATGGATCAGCTTATGCTGGACGTTACAAAAGCGATGCCAGTACAAGTAGGGGACGATGTGGTATTTTACGGCAAACAAGGTGAAGAAGAAATTGCTGTAGAAGAAGTAGCGGATATGTTGAGCACAATTAATTATGAAGTTACATGTATGTTAGACAGAAGAATTCCTCGTGTTTATAAAGAAAATAATGAAACGACTGCGGTTGTAAATATATTAAGAAAAAACTGAATCGATATGATTCAGTTTTTTCTTTACTTTTCGTAAATGAAAATTGGGCTATTGATGTTTTTTGAACAAGTCATAATAATTATGCTTCATTATAATTTCAAAGCCACAATGTGTATATAACTGTAAAGCATTGTTATTTTTCGTTTCGACGTCTAATTCAATCGTTGAAACTCCTTCTGTAATGAGGGTATGTACCATATAACTTAGAATATCTTTACCATATCCTTTACCTTGATAAGAAGGATGGACTGCGAAGCCTGAAAGTGTAGTAGATCGCTCTTGGTGAGTAACTGTAATCGTTCCAATTGATTTTTCATTCATAAGAGCAACGTAAACTTGATGAGAAGGTGACTTCATCATTTTTTGCAACCATGTGGATGTATTTGCTACAGAATCCCCGAAAGCTTTACTAGAGATTTCTATGAGATTAGGAAGTAATTCTGAAGATGCGATGGAAAGTTTAATAGTATTCTTCATTGTTTCTCGTTTTTTATTTGATTTACACGTCATATTATACTCGCTGTATAGATAAGGTAATTTCATTTGATTTGCAAATGCTTTCCCAGATGAGGAATCTCCGTTAATGATGAGAAGAGCTTCGTCTATGTCTCTTTTTTGTATTTCGTTCATGGCAGTTTGTAAAAGGGCAGTGCCTATATGTTGTTTTCTATAGTTTGGGTGCACGAATCCTATTAACTCCAGTTTAGTCGGTCTTTCAAAGTCGTACATACTTAATGCACCAATTAATTGGGTATCATCAAAAAATAGAAAATCATTGATTTCTTTTTTATTACGAGCAGTTAAAAAGTTAACATGTAAATCTGATGAGTAATCAATTTGATCGTATTGTCCGCAAATATGAGCTAAATCTTTCATTTGCTGAATTTCGTTTGCTGTTAAAGATTTCTTTTTTTCAATGTTCATTTCATAATCCCTCGCAATCGTTTTTAAAAATAGGATGGGTAACTTAACCATTTCTTTAATTCCACACTACCTTGAACAGATAACAGTCGGTACAAATAACGATAAGGCTGTCTACATTCCTCAAGATGAGGAATAGACATAATTGTTTCGTAACCACTTTTAAAGGCATGAGCCTCTTTTTCTGAAAGTACATATTCTAATCCGATAAAATCAAACTCTCGCGGGGCAACTGCATAAGCTTCTGTATCTACTAAACCAGTAATAGTTATACCATCTGATAAAAACTGAGTAGGATCCATATCAATTAAGACGAGTGTAGATTCCTTTGGTGTTGGTAAGGTAGAAAGTTGTGACTCAAAAGTATGAAATGCGTTATATATGCTCTCGTTATCGGAATAAAACCTATTCACAAGTTCTTTACTCGCTTTTAAAATGTGTGGCTGGAATTCCACTAGTGGAACTTGGAGTGTACGTGACGGATTTCCTACGAAATGGGCTGAATACTTATGTATTTGTGCTAGTCCTTTTCCTAGGCTGAATAAAATAGAATCTGGTTGCCCAATAAAAGATTGAACTGTATTACCTACTAATTTTTCAGCCACAATGAATTCTCGGCCATCTAAAATATGTTTTTCTAAAATTGTTGGGATAGGAAGATTTGTATGTTTTTGCAGCAATGCATGTACCGTTTCTAAATGATGTACGTTCCTTGGATCAATTCCAAAGAGATTTTTGCATCCCCACCAAAAATCATTATTTGGCTCTTCATTCATTTTAGAAGAACGAACGATAACTTCTGCATCTGCTGTTTGAATGAGAAAAACGTCACTTGCATGATCTTCATAGCCTGGATGTAAAGCTCGGATGGATAGAATAGGTGAAGTGAATAGTTGTTGTAACATGAAATTCCCTCATTTTTCTGTAAATTCTATAAATTCATTATATAACAGAATATGTACCCCGTGGATCATGATAGGGGACAATATAGAGCATACATAAATTTATAGTGAGAAATCAGCATGGAAATTATATTTTTCTAGTTTTGTATGAATTATCAAAATAATGTTTTCGAATGATAAACGTGAAAAATGCTCGAATGTAAAGTTCGTATGATACGAGATATGAAAAGTAAAAGGGGAATGAAGTGCCTATTTATAAGGTTCTGTACTCGTAATAGTGCGGGCTTTAGACAATATTTCTCAATAATAAAATGAAGAGAAAGATAGGAAGAAGGAGAATAGATTCCTATATAATAGATTTAAATTAATTAACATGATTAAGTATTAATTAATGTGTGTTGAATCGAAAGGAGAGAATGGTATGGCGAACGTACTCGTAATAAATTTCCCTGGAGAAGGTCATATTAATCCGACGATAGCAGTTGTTAATGAGTTAATTCGACGTGGGGAAACAGTTGTATCATATTGTATTGAAGATTACAAAAACAAGGTTGAAGCAACAGGCGCTGAATTTCGATCATTTGAGAATTTTCTTTCGCAAATTAATATTATGGAACGAGTTAATGAGGGTGGTAGTCCTTTGACGATGCTGTCCCATATGATTGAAGCATCAGAACGTATTGTTACTAAAATTGTAGAAGAAACAAAAGGAGAAAAGTACGATTACTTAATATACGATAATCATTTTCCGGTTGGACGTATTATAGCGAATATTCTACAGTTGCAAAGCGTTTCTTCTTGTACAACCTTTGCTTTTAATCAGTACATTACTTTTAATGATGAGCAAGAATCGAGCCCAATAGATGAGACCAATCCATTATACCAATCTTGTGTAGTGGGAATGGAAAGATGGAAAGAGCAGTATGGAATGAAATGTAATAGTTTGTATGATATTATGAATCATCCTGGCGATATTACGATTGTATACACTTCAAAAGAATATCAGCCACATTCGGATGTATTTGATGAATCGTATAAATTTGTCGGTCCATCAATTGCTACTCGAAAAGAAGAGAACAGTTTTCCTATTAAAGATTTAAAAGATGAAAAAGTGATTTTTATTTCTATGGGAACAGTTTTTAATGAACAACCTGCCCTGTATGAAAAATGTTTTGAAGCGTTTAAAGATGTAGAAGCGAAAGTCATATTAGTTGTTGGTAAGAAAATGAATATAAGTCAATTTGAAAATATTCCGAATAACTTTAAGTTGTATAATTATGTGCCGCAATTAGAAGTATTACAGCATGCTGATGTATTCGTGACACATGGTGGTATGAACAGCTCGAGTGAAGCGTTATATTACGGTGTCCCGTTAGTTGTAATTCCGGTAACAGGAGATCAGCCTTTAGTTGCGAAACGAGTGACTGAAGTAGGAGCTGGAATAAGGCTTAATCGTAAAGAATTAACTTCTGAATTGTTACGTAAGACTGTAAAGGAAGTAATGGATGATGTAACGTTTAAGGAAAATAGTCGTAAAGTTGGAAAGTCACTTCGAAATAGTGGTGGGTATGAGAGAGCAGTTGATGAAATATTTAAAATGAAAATGAATTCATATTTAAAGCTTAAATAAAGTGAAACTTTAATCAGTGTGGACTTTGTTCATCTACAACTGATTGTTAGCTCACACGAATCGGGCGTTTTTGGGTAGCCGACTCTTTGTTTCAGCTTGAAATTTGAAACGGGAGTCTACTGCTCGCGAATAGCAGAATAAACGCTTAAAACACACTTATTGTAATATGTAAGTGTGTTTCTTCTATTAGGCTTTAAATCAATTACATAAAAATCACTGTAAAGGTGAAACTTCTGTGTATATAAACTGATATCTTTGTATTAGTAGTAAGATTACGTTAAAATAATACTAAGAAAATATATAAGTTTTGGGGGTAATGAATGAAGAGAGTATTTGAATACGTATTATTAACAATTGGCTCCATTATTGTAGCGGGTTCACTAGAGCTTATTTTAGCGCCTAATGGACTAGTAGATGGCGGGGTAACGGCTATTGCTATTATGGCAAATAAAGTTGCAGGATTACCGCTGTATGGCGTGTTTTTAGGACTTAATATTCCTATTTTACTATTTACTGCAAAAGTAATGGGGAAGAAATTTTTTATACGTACATCGTATGCGAATGTCGTTACAACACTCGGATTGATTTATTTAAAACCATTTCCAGCGATTACAACTTCTGAACTATTAATTGTACTTTATGGTGGCGTACTGTTTGGAATTGGTGTAGGGATTGTAGTGAAAATGGGCGGAGCAATAGATGGCTCAGAAATGTTAGCAGTTTGGATGAACAAACACTTTAAGGTACCAATTAGCACATTTTTACTTGCTGTAAATGCAGTTATTTTCATTTTTGTGGCCATTTTATTTTCAATCGAACAAGCGATGTTCTCATTAGCAATTTTCTATATTGTTACGAAGATGATTGATTTCATATTAGATGGCATTAATCAAGGAAAGAGCGTCATGATTATTTCTGGTAAGAATAAAGAAATAGGCGATCTACTTATGAAAGAATTGCAATTATCCGTTACGTATCTACATGGAGAAGGCGGTTTTTTAGGAGAGCATAAGAGAATCATTTATTGTATTACAAACCGTTTCATTTATCCGAAAATGAAAGATCTCGTTCTCTCTGTAGATCCAACTGCTATAATTGAAGCTTCTTATTCAACAGAAACAACTGGTGTTAAGCGTCCGGGAAGGACCGCTCGATCAGGTGATTAACTAAAAGAAGATTGTCCAAAAAGCTATTTTGGACAATCTTCTTTTTTGTTTTGTTGAATTGTTATTGTATTACGAGTTAAACTCAGCGTTAGCAAATTCTCTTTTAACTAGGAAACCAAGCTTCATTCAATAAGTTTACTACCGTTTCAATTTTATTTTCGGGAATACTACCGAAACCGAGTAATACGTAAGATTCTTTGCGTAAATCATTTACAAAATCATAGGGAGAAAGTGGATATAACTTAATACTTTGTTTCTTAGCTGATTCAATAAGTTCTTGTTCATTCATATTGTTATGGATACGTAGAACAATATGAAGACCTGATTGTTCACCAAGAATTTGAACATTAGTACCCATTTCTTTCACAATGAATTTTACTAATGTATGATGTTTTCTTTTATACAACGTACGACTGCGGTTAATATGACGTTCCCAATTTCCACTTTGTATAAAATTAGCGAAAGCAAGTTGTTGTGTAGTAGAGACTGTTTGTTTAAAAATACCTTGCAACGCTTCATACGTTTTTAAAAGATGCGGTGGTAAAACAACATATCCCATTCGTAAAGAAGGTAAAAAAGATTTTGAGAAAGTCCCCATATAAATAACACGTTCATTTGAGTCAAGACTTTGTAAAGACGGAATTGGTTTACCTGCGTAACGGAACTCCCCATCATAGTCATCTTCAATAATATATCCATCGCGATCATTGGCCCATTTTAACAATTCCAATCTTCTAGATAAAGGCATAATCATTCCAAGCGGAAATTGATGTGATGGCGTAACGTATGCGACATTGGAATTTGTATTGTATAAGTTAGAAATACGAATCCCTTTTTCGTCTAATGGAATGGGATGAATTTGTTGATTGCAGCTTTTAACAATTGCATGTATACGGTGAAATCCAGGGTTTTCAATGCCGTACTCTTTTGTAGGACCAAGCAGTTGAATTAGTAGCCAAAGAAGTGGCTGTGTTCCGGCACCAATCACAATTTGATCAGGTGAAGAATATACACCGCGCGCATGATATAAATATGTTGAAATATGTTCTCGAAGAACGAACTCACCTTGTGGGTCTTCTTTAGCAAATAACGCATTTTCGTACTTTAGTATTGCTTCTTGTAACGCTCTTTTCCAGTTTGTAATCGGAAAAGCAGTTTGATCAATAAGACCTTGGCTACAATCATATTCAAACGGATCTTCTATTAAACTGCTCTTTTCCTTTGCCATATTTAATTTTTTATTCGGGATAACGTCAATATCGACATTTGCAACAAAAATACCACGCTTCGGTTTACTTTCTACATAACCTTCAGCTAATAATTGTTGATAAGCTGATTCAACAGTAATGCGGCTAATATTAAGTTGTGACGCTAAGTTTCTATGTGAGGGAAGACGTGTACCAACAGAAATAGTTCCCTGTATAATTTCATATTTTATAAATTCGTAAATTTGTAAGTAAATAGGTGTATTGCTTTCTAATTGCAATGGGATAGTAAAATCCATAGTAAGAACTCTCCTTTAAAACTGGCCTTATAAAAAATAATTAAACTGTCACTTAAGTGAAGGGCAGATACTCCCTATAATAATGATATAACATTTAGAAAATTATACAAATTGTTAGGGGAGAGTTCAAATGAATGTTAAAGAAGTAGTAACAGAAGCACAATTACATGAAGTATTACCTATTTTACAGCAATTACGAACACAGCTTTCCGAAGAGGAAGCAGGCTTTTTATTTCGAAAAATGAAAGAAGAAAATTATAAACTATTTTCGTTACGTAATGAAGATGATGAAGTTGTTGGCCTTGCCGGTGTAGCAATTTGTACGAACTTTTATAATAAGAAGCACGTTTTCGTATATGACCTTGTAACAGCAGAAGCACATCGTTCAAAAGGATATGGGAATGTATTACTTTCTTATATAGAGAACTGGGGAAAGGAAAATGGATGTGAGTCTATCGACTTAACATCAGCGTTTCCTAGAATTGATGCTCATCGTTTTTATGAAAGGGAAGGGTATGATAAGGTAAGTTATTCTTTTTATAAAAAATTATAAAGAAAGATAGGTTCTATATGACATATTATAGAACCTATTTCATTTAGAAAGGTTTATAATTTATTTTGTATAAATAAAGAAAATGATTGGAGCGTTTATACTTGGAGAAAATAAAGAAACTATCTATCCCTAATAATGCTAGAGTTATCATAATATCTGATATTCATGGAGAATTGAACCTTTTAAAAGAATTACTACATAAAGTTAACTTTAAGAATGAAGATTATTTAATTATTAATGGAGACCTTTGTGAGAAAGGAAGCGATAGCATCGGCGTAGTAGACTATGTAATGGATCTTGTAGAGAGTAATTTAAATGTTCACGTTGTTGAAGGGAATTGTGAAGTTTTAGTTGATGCTCTTCTAAATGAAAATCCAGGTCTCATTAATTATTTATGTACGAGAAAGCATTCGATTTTTAATGAATGGTTAGAACAATTACATTTTTCTATTCAGGAAGATACTTCAATTCAGGAAGTGAAGGAAGTACTGTTAAGTCACTTTTCAAAAGAAATAAATTGGCTAAATAAGCTGCCAACAGCGATTGAAACAGAAGATTATATTTTTGTACATGCTGGACTGGAAGATAGAGTAGATTGGAAAGAAACAGCGCGCAAAAATGCGATAGCAATGCCAGAGTTTTTTAATAAATCGCATAGAGCTAATAAGTATGTAGTTGTTGGGCATTGGCCTGTTGTGAACTATTCTGAAGAAGCCCCGTCTAACAATCCAGTTATTGATAAGGAGAAAAAAATTATTGCAATTGACGGCGGGAATGCGATTAAAGAAGCAGGACAATTAAACGCATTTATCATTCAGAGGAAACTAACAGGTGATACGTTTTCTTATACATATGTAGACTATTTTCCAATTTATGAAGCAACAGCAGAATTTAATGCTGATGCAACAATGCAGGGAGGGGTTACATATCCGTATTATTACATAGAGCCGGTGGAGAAGAGGCGAGATTACACAATATGCAAGCAAAAGGAAACGAATAAATTACTCAATGTGAAAAATGAATATATTAGGCAACGTGAGTCAGGTGAATACACAGTGAAAACCGATATTTCTTGTGCGCAAATAGGTGTTAGAAAAGGGGATATTGTTTCTCTCATTGATGGTAGCTGCGCAGGGTATGATTTAATTAAAAAAAATGGAGTAGAAGGCTGGATAGAGAAAGGGATTCTACTTGAGATAAATAAGAAGGAAAGTAAAATATTGAGCTGAAATAGGAGGGATGTAACCTCCTGTTTTTTATTAACTGCGTTACGGTCACATATATCATCTTTAGCTATTATGGAGGATTTATCTTCTGGCATTCCGTTTTGTAAATGCTTGTACGAAACTTTTCATTTATTTCGGATACTTCCGTAGTTAATAACATATGAGTGAACAGAAGGAATTCTTTACAATGCTGAAAGTCATTTCGTTTAGCGGTATGATTCCGTTTCATATCTTCTTGGAATCGTTGATATATCTCTTGAACTTTTCCCAAAATAAATTCCTCCTGAAATATGGTGAGATTAAAGGTTAGAAGACTACTTTCTTCATAAATATTAAGTGCCAAATAACAAAATGAAACAATATATTATAGAGTTTTGTTTTGATTTTTCTGAAAAAATATTATAATTATATATGAAATAAAGAGGAATGTAGGAGGAAATTATGCAAAACGTTATAAAAAAGGGGAACAAAGTTACAATTCGTACAATTGAAGAATCAGATATAAAAACATTATGGAGCCTCGTATTTAAAGAAGAAAATCCAGAATGGAAGAAGTGGGACGCGCCATATTTCCCTTACTCAATGCAAGAATACGCACCTTATAAAGAAAAGATGTTAACTCGTTTACAAGAAGAACCTCTATCAAATTTAATTATAGAAAATAACGATCAAATTATAGGTACAGTCGGATTTTATTGGGAACATAAACCGACGCGTTGGTTGGAGATGGGAATTGTTATTTATGATCCAACATACTGGAATGGTGGCTACGGTACAGAAGCATTAACATTATATCGAGATTTATTATTTGAAAAGATGGAGATTGGTAGAGTAGGGCTCACGACGTGGTCTGGTAATGAACGAATGATGAAAGTAGCTGAGAAAATAGGAATGACTTTAGAAGGTAGAATGCGCAAATGCCGATATTATAACGGAACATACTATGATTCTATTCGAATGGGAATGATTCGTGAAGAATGGGAAGCGATATATGTAACGAAGGGGTGAGGAAGCATGTACGCTATTATTGCAACATTTGATAGTGTGTTTATTAATAAGATTATAGAATTGCAAAATGAACTAACGAATATAATAGAGTCAAATCAATTAGCGGGAGTAGAACCGCATATCACACTTGCGGACTATAAGGAGTTAGATGTTAATTTATATACTAAGAAATTAGAGGAGTTTGTAGCTATTCAAGAGAAAATGGCTGCAGTGACTTTTTCTTCTGTTGGAACTTTTCCTACAAACGGAACGATTTTTCTAGCGCCGACTATTACCGATGAATTGTTAACACTTCATCATTCTTATCATGATCATTTCCAAGCTTTTCATAATAATCCAAATTCATATTATGTACCGGGCAAATGGGTTCCGCATTGTACGATAGCGAATCATTTGAACTCGACTCAGTTTTTAAGCGCAATGGAGTATATATATGGGAATTTTGATGTTAAAACAGCTTCGATTGAAAAGTTAAAATTAATTAAGGTAAATTATGAAAATGGTTCTGCCGTTTCTTCTAGTATAGTAGCAGAATATAATTTAAAGAGAATGGAGACATCGAGATGACATATGTAATTAGAGAAATGAAGCAAGAAGATATTCATGCTGTACAAACAGTAGCGAAAGTAGCTTGGCATGATACATATGAAGGCATTATTCCGAGAAAGATTCAAGACAGTTTTTTAGACGAGGCATATTCTGATGAAAAAATGAAATATCGTCTTAAAAATACACATTTATTCGTTGCGGAGGAAGAGGGAGAAGTAATAGGATTTGCTAATTTTTCACCAGTTAGATTGCAAAACGAAGCAGAATTAGGTGCGATTTATTTGTTACCAGATCAGCAAGGGAAAGGGATAGGAAGTGCTTTATTACAAAGAGGAATAACGGTATTAAAAGGAATTCGGAAACTATACATTCATGTAGAAGCAGCAAATGAAAAAGGTAAACATTTTTATGAAGCGAAAGGTTTTGCTGAATTAGAGCAATTTGAAGAAGACTTTGAAGGACATTTGATGCAGACAGTAAGGATGGTTTTATACATATAAGGAGGACTAGAAGTGAAGATTTTTGATTTTAGTGAAAAAGCGGGAAAGCGCATATCAGTATTTCAATCTAATTTCATAATGTCGAAAATAGTAAACCACCAAGGGAATGTACATATCGGTGCTATGCATTTACAAGAGAATGGAATAATTGGATATCATGAAGCAGTTGTATCACAGCTGCTTCTTATTATGGACGGAGAAGGATATGTGTGTGGGGCAGATAAAGAAAAAGTAAAGATAAGAGCTGGACAAGCTGTGTTTTGGGAGAAAGGAGAGTTTCATGAGACGAGTACAGAACATGGATTACTGGCAATTATTATGGAAGCGGAGAATCTTGAACAATCGATAGTAATGCCTATTAAGGATGGGGGTTGTGAAAAATGATAATAAAGGCGAATCAAGAAGATACAAGTAAAATATTAAAATATGCAGCCCAATCGCTTTTTGAAGGGACGAGAGGGAATTGCCAATTAAGTACAGAGAAAGCGATTGAAATTACAAAACCAATAGTAGAAAAGGGAGCATGTTATTTAGTCATTAAAGAAGAACATAAAATATTAGGGTGGATATTAATAGGGGAAAATACTGACTATTTTTCTCGTGAAAAACTTGGATTTATATATGAGCTATACGTTTTTCCAGAGTATCGAGGGAGAGGGATATCACGAGAACTGATGGAGGCCGGTATTAAGGAATTGAAGGAGAAATATTCAGAAATTCGATTAAATGTATTTGCTGGGAATTTTGCGAAAGAGATGTACGAAGAACTTGGGTTTGTTGAAAGACAGGTAATTATGACTTTGAAGTGAGAAAAATTGCGAGGCTGTATTTCTTTTAATTAAAGAATTCCAATAGAGTTTTAATCAAACTTTTTAATGGGAAATATACGCATTCATGTTAGGTAATCTTTTTTTCTATTGTTAAGAATAACATTTGTAGAATTTGTTTAATTGATTTTTATTTTCAAGTAATAGTAGTTTCTTAAAAAATAGAAAATTTATATTATACAATATATCGTTATTATAGTAAAAGAGAAATTTTGGAAAAATATCATTTTTTTGTTTAGAAATTTTTAAATTATTGATATAATCAATTTGTAGAATTGATTATTGGTTAATTTTACTATTTTTAAATTTTAAGGGGGATTTAATAATGGCAGGACAAATTCGTATGTCACCAGAGGAGCTTAAATCAAAAGCGACTCGATATGGACAAGGTGCAAATCAAATTGAGGACATCTTACGTCAGCTACAAAACTTACAAAATGAATTAAGAGGAGAATGGGAAGGTCGTGCTTTTGAAGGCTTTGATCAACAGTTCAATCAATTAAAACCAAAAGTACAAAACTTCGCACAGCTATTACAAGAAATTAATATGCAGCTTAATAAAACTGCAGAGGCTGTTGCTAGACATGACGAAGATCTTTCTCGTAATTTCGGTCTACAATAAGACAGATAAAAAGAAATATATAATTTAGCCATGCAACCATACGTTGTATGGCTAAATTACTTTAAAACTAGAGTAAGATACGAAGTCTTTCAATTAATAGACTCGCGGTCGCAGGAGTGATAAGTAGTGAAAAAGTTCAGATGGAGCATCTTGTTGTTTATTATTTTAGCTCTTGTACTATCAACAGGGGTCTCCTATTTAGCATTAAATCAAAATGTTAAGAAAGCTAATGAGAATACTACACAAAAAATGACAGTTGCGTTGGTAAATGAAGATCAGGGCACTGTATTCGAGGGCAATAAAATAGCGTTTGGAGATCAATTTGTTAAAAATGTAAATAAAAATACGAAACAAGAATGGTACGTAGTTAGTCGTGGAGTAGCAGAAAATGGTTTGAAAAATAATAATTACAACATGATGATTGTTATACCAAACGATTTTTCTAGGAAAGCAGTTGCGATTGATTCAGAACTACCAGAGAAATTAACGTTAAACTACAAAGTAAATGCAACTGGGAATAACGATTTGAAAGCTGAGGCTGAGAATACGGCGTCTACAATTTTAGAAGATTTCAATAAGCAAATCATCGACGTTTATTTTGCAAGTATTATCGGTAAGTTGCAAGGTGCACAAGATAATATAGGGAAAATAATTGAAAAAGGAAACGTTCAAACAACTATGTACAAAAAAGATGTACATAGTCCTTTAGCAAATTACACAAATCAATTTAAAACAGTGCAAGATTATACTGGGGTTTCTGTTAATAGTTTTAAAGGATTTCAGGATGTATTAAAAGGTTTCGGTCAAGTGTTAGATGAAGGGAATAAATCTAACAATACTTACTTAGAAGGGTTTAATAACTTCCAAAAAATGCAATCTGATAATAATCTGTTAGCGAATAATTTTACGAGTCAATTTAATCAATACATGAGTGAAATGAATACAGGCGATGTTTTAAAGCAGTTAAGTGCTTTGGAATCTGCCAATAAAGTGATTACAAATCAATTTACGCTTTCAGAGAAAGAACCTAATATTTTAGCTGATGCTTCAGCAATTCAAAAACATTTAACAGATGTAAAAAAACAAGTGTCAGAATATGATACAGAACTTGCAGGAAAGCTAGAAAGTGATATTCAAGAGACGGTAATTAAAAAGTTAAAGCAATCTATGTCGAACGATGGAAAAAAAGAAATCTTTATAAATACGTTAATGAAACAACCAGACGATCGAATAAAGAAACAAATCGAAAATTTAATTGTGAAATTACCTAGTTTAAACATGGAAGAAATCGTTCAAAGTGATTTGCCAGATGCAACGAAATTACAAATGCAAAATGTAATTCAATTTACAAAAAAATATAATAAAGAAAATAATTTTTATTATGATCCTGTAAATAAAATATCTTTAGGAAACGCCATTAAAGAAGTGAAGGATAGTCTTTATAAGGATGGAACTACATTTAGTGATACTGCTAAAGGAATTAAAATGGAATCTCCGCAAATTTTGAAGATAAAGATTCCAGAAGAATTTGAACTAGATGGAAGTACAGGATTCTTACATATTGATGGTGAGGATCGTACAAGTGATTTTCTTCAAAGCGAAGCAGGAGAAATTACAATAGCTCCTCGTAATGAAGGGGATATAAAGATTAGCTTGCATGTGAAGTTAAAAGATCCAAACATCAATATAGATGTTTTCTCTCCTGTAATGTGGCAGTGGGAATTGAGTGGGACTCATAAAAAAGAAACTAGTCCTGAAAAAGAAGATAAAGGAACACAAACTGAAAACAGCAAGGTGGAAAATGTGGTTCATAAATCACAGTATGGCATAATGCCGTTAGTACACAATGCTAAAAAGCCTATTATCAAAAAAATGGAAAACACAACAGGGAATAATGGAGGAAACCCAGGAGGCGGAACAGGGAAAGATAACGGAACAGGGAAAGATAACGGAACCGGGAAAGATAACGGAACCGGAGGAAGCCCAGGAGACGGAACGGGAACAGGTAACGGAACTGGAGGAAACCCAGGAGGCGGAACGGGAACAGATAACGGAACTGGAGGAAACCCAGGAGGCGGAACGGGAACAGACAACGGAACCGGAGGAAACCCAGGAGGCGGAACGGGAACAGATAACGGAACTGGAGGAAACCCAGGAGGCGGAACGGGAACAGATAACGGAACTGGAGGAAACCCAGGAGGCGGAACGGGGACAGACAACGGAACCGGAGGAAACCCAGGAGGCGGAACGGGGACAGATAACGGAACCGGAGGAAATCCAGGAGGCGAACCGGGAACAGATAACGGAACCGGAGGAAACCCAGGAGGCGGAACGGGGACAGATAACGGAACCGGAGGAAATCCAGGAGGCGAACCGGGAACAGATAACGGTAAAGTTATTGAAAGTACAACGAATCAAGTTGTACATCAAAAATCAGAAGAATTAACAAAAAATATATCTAGTGTATTAATAAAAGAAGCAGTAGATACAGTTGAAAGTTATCAAAGTTTAATTAGTTTATACGAAATGTATTATGGGATTGATTTAAGAACGCAAGATGTAGGTCCTAAGCTAGAAGAGGGAAGTTTAGATGCAATTGCAACTGAACAATCTTTGTACTACGTATTAAATAAACAAAGCTTAATTGATTTAATTTCAAACCTAGTTTCATCAGGTATTACGGCAGAAGTTAAGCAAGATATGACAGGTTTAAAGCAAAAAATAGACTCTTATCAACAATTCATTACTAGTGCGGATCAAAATTCAATGTTACTAGCAGAGAAATTAAATGTAACGACGCAACAAGCAACTAGTATGAATGAAAATTTAGGGGAATATTTAAAAGGTTTAGCGAAATGGCGTGAGAGTAGCTTAAAGCTAGTTGAAGAACAGCAAGTGCTAACAACAAATAATACTGGTGAGCAAACAGCCGTTTTATCGTTAGATTCTGGTATTAAATCATTAATGTCACAAAGTCAGTCATTGGTCGAGAGTTCGAAGCATAGTTTAGCAACTTCAGACGATGTTTATAAAACATTTGATCAAATTAATGGACAAGCAAAAGAAATTCAAGACAGCGGAACGACAATTGTTTCAAAAGCTGATTCATTATTAAATGACTTTACAAAGAAAATGGAAGATGATAAAACATTCTCCAAAAACTTTACTAAAATTTTGGCGAATAGCCGAATTGGTGATCGCCAAAATGAAATGTTATATCAATTTTTATCTAGCCCAGTTCAAAAACAAAATGATGGAGTCATTGTAGCTGGTAATGCTTTTACACCATATTTAATCGTATTAACTTGTTTTATTGTTGCGTTATTTACAGCATACGCAATTGCGAATCAAGAAAAGAAACGAACGCAATCAGATCATTTTGAAGAGAAATTCTCATTAATTGATATGAATGTACCAACTACAGTAGTAGCATTCGGTATATCAATTGTGGAAGGAATTAGTATAGGTATCATTTCTGGACGTCTTTTACAGTTTGGTCAGGATCAAAGTTTACTATGGATTGCGTTTATCACAATCATTATGATGGCGTTTGTATTGGTTTCAACATACTTATTGCGACAAATAAAAATGGTAGGGATGTTTATCCTATTAGTATTTTTAAGTATGTACCTATTTTTAACTGAAGCAGTTGGAAGTAAAGTAGATCAAATGTCGTCAGTTGGAAAGGTACGTCAATTTTCACCGCTTCAGTATATAGAAAGTTTTCTAAATGATTTTATTAGCGGTAAAGATACGGGGAAAGTTATTTTTATCGTATTGTTTGTAATTGCCATTATAGGGTTAGTTAGTAATCTATTTGTATGGCATAAGAAATGGGAGGAAAAAGAAGTAAATGATCAAACAATGGAGCATAGTGGCTAAGTTATCATTTCTCTCTATCCTTTTACTGTTTGTCGCGCTACCGATAAGGAGCGCGGCGGACAGTTATCTTGGTGATGATGGGAAGATTAAGTTTAAAGTGGATCGAATTGAAGAAAGCGACCAAGAAAAAAATAAAGAAGAACATAAGGAAACAGAATTAGATAAAGCATCAATTGAGTTATTTAGCAAAGACATAGAAGAAGAAATTCAGAAAAAGAAAAAGAAAGAACAAAAAGATATGGAAGCTTTACGAGATTCTCTTTTTATAAAACAAAAAGAAAATAATAGTGTGAAAGATATGAAAAATAGTTTGTTTAGCAGTGAATACGTTGTGAGAAAAAGTGCAGATGAAGTAGCGAGTAATGAAACAATGAACGAAAAGCCAATTGGTACAACAATCATATTATTATTTGGTGGTGGCATTGTACTTATTTGCATCGGTATTTATACGGTTCTTCGCAAAAGTTGGAGGTAAAGTAATGGCGATACAAACACATATTAATGTAACGGTAGATTTTAGTAAATGGAATGGAAATACATATGATTTACGTATTCCGAATCATCAATCTATTAAATATTTATTGAAAAATTTATTAGATACGCTAAATGTGGATAATCATGAAGGTTCACATTTTGTAATGAAAGTGAAAAATAAGTCAATTGTTTTAACAGATAATGATCGTTTAATCGATCACCAAATAACAAATGGAGATATTTTACAAGTTTTATAAAGAATACTTTTTGCTTATAGTTATTTGAAAATAAGTTATTACGGGTTATAAAGAAAAGGAGAAGAGGATAAAAATGACGGAAAAAACAATTCAAATTGATGCAATGAACTATCAATTTCAAATAGAAAAGGAAAATTGGAAATTGGAGATGACAAAATCTCAAACACGTATAAAAGACTTCCGTCAATTCGATATAATTACGGGCGCATCATCTGAGTTTGTACCATTAACGATAGAAGAAACGGATGATATGTTTACTTTTATATTTCAAGTGGATAAAAAGTTATATAAGTGGGACGATCTTAGCCGTTTGGGAAGAAATGAGAAATTAAGACTGCTTCGAAATGTTGCGCAGTTTCGTAAATATTTAAATAAAAGAATCACGTTCTTTTTACATCCAGACAATATAGTTTTTAATGCTAATTTAATGCCAAGTATTATACATAGAGGAATTCGAGATATTGTTCCACCAACCCCGTTGTTAGAAGAGCAATTTTTAACACAATATAAGTGTCTAATTATCGCTTTATTCTCCCAAAAGCACAATTTTGATGATTTGTATGCTGGGTTACTAAAAGATGCAAAAGAAACAACATTTGAACAGACAGTTTCTCAAATGGAAAGCATAGATGCATTACTGCAATTTCTTGATGACAGCTTTGAGAAGGAACAAACAAAAACAGAAAACAATATGCAGTTAGTACATAAAAAGAGCTACAAATCATTTAAATATTTAGCTTTTTCCTTCATAGCGGCGACAGTTGTTTTAGCTGCTCCTTTAATATATTTCACTTTTATAAAATTTCCTTATCAAAATAAATTATTAGAAGCAAATGCGAATTTCATAGCAACTGATTATGACAAAGTAATTACGCAATTAAATGAAGAAGAATTTGAATCATTACCAATTGCATCTAAATATGAGTTAGCATTTGCATACATTACAGCTGAAAAAATGCCTGAAAATCAAAAGAAGGCGGTTATGAAAAACATTAGTTTGAAAAGTGATGAAAAGTATTTGCTTTATTGGATGTATAACGGAAAAGGTGATTTTGATAAATCATTAGATTTAGCTAAAACCCTTGATGATCCGCAGCTTATTATGTACGGCCTTCTTCAACAAATGGATGCGTTGAAAAATAATCCGGACTTGTCAGGAGAAGAGCGTGATCAAAAGAAAAAAACATATGAACAACAATTAGATGAATATAAAAAGAAATATGGCAATACATCTAGCGATAAAAATTTGTCGGACACAGAGAAAAAAGAGTAAGAAAGCACTTGATGAGACAGTTAAAAAGGAGCAGTGAACACGCATGGAGCAACTATTAGTATTGACTTATGGAGACAAAATATATAAGTGCACATTACATCCAACTGAGCAATCAATAGTGTCGATTGGAAAAGAGTGGACAAATGATATTACGAATCCAAGTTTAGAACAAGAAGTAGAGTTAAAGTGGAATAATGAAGTAAACGCTTGGATGATACAGGATCAATTAATAGAATTCAATAAGGAATTTGAGATTGGAAAAACGAAAGATGTGAGCTTGAAAATCTTTATATCTATTATTGGCACAACTAAAGTGTTTGATATCGGAACAAAGCATTCTCTTACATTCAGTCAAAACAGTTATGATGATATTTCTATTACCGGTAGTAGTGTAGATATAATGCTATCTCGTGAAACGCTGTACGATTCATTTAAAGTGAACGTATACGACGGGGAAGTATTTCATAATTATACAAGGCTAAAAGATAGCGCTATGTTAGAAGCAGGAGACCAATTATATTTTGATGGCGTTTTAGTGGAGATAGGCAGTGAAGATATTCAAGTATTGTCTTCAGAAGATAAAGTGAAATCTACGTTACCTATTTTAGTAGAATCAGAAACGAATTATCAAAGTGGTTATCCAGACTATCATCGTTCACCACGTATTATTTACCGTGAACCAGAAGAGAAAATGACAATTGCAAAACCTTCAAGCATGCCGTCAAAACCGACTGAGCATTTGGCGAGAATTATTGCACCTGCTCTTGTCATGATTGTCGTAACAGTATTACTTGCTATCTTTATGAAATATGGAATGTTTATTATCGCATCCATTGCAATGACATTAGTAACGATCATTGTTTCTGTCACATCTTATATAAAAAATTTAAAGCAATATAAAATTGACATTGTTGAACGTGATAAAAGTTATAGAGCGTATATAAAACAAAAAACGAAAGATTTACATGCAGAAAGTGAAAAACAGCGTCATGCATTACATTATCATAATCCAAATGTTGAGGTTATACGTAATATGGCTGTTCAAGTAAATCCACGTATTTATGAAAAAACAATGCAACATCATGATTTCTTAACATTTAGCGTTGGTACAGGGCAAGCTAATACGAGTTTTGAAATTCAGTTTAATGAAGAAGAATTTAGTCAAACGAAAGATGAATTAATTGATATAGCACGTGAACTAAGACAACGTTATCTTTCATTGGAAGATGTACCAGTTGTAACAGATTTAATGAATGGACCAGTCGGTTATATTGGCCAACGCTCTTTAGTGTTAGAGCAATTACAATTATTAGTTGCACAAACGGCGCTATTCCATAGTTATTATGACTTGCAGTTTATTACTATTTTTCCTGAAGAAGAAAAAGAAAAATGGGATTGGATGCGCTGGTTACCTCATGGAAGTGTTCGCGATATAAATGTACGTGGATTTGTATATCATGATCGTAGTCGTGATCAAGTGTTAAATAGTTTATATCAAATATTGAAAGAACGAAAATTAAAACTAGACGAAAAGAGTTCAACTAATGAAAAAATGTATTTTGCACCGCACTATGTCGTTCTCATTACAGATGAAAAACTAATACTAGACCATGTTGTTATGGAATTCTTTAATGATGATCCGAGTCAATTAGGTGTATCACTTGTTTTCGTACAAGATGTTATGCAAAGTTTACCGGAACACGTGAAAACGGTAATAGATATAAGAGATGCAAAGCAAGGAAACATCATATTAGAACAAGGAGAGCTTGTTAACCGTCAATTTAAACTAAATCACGTACCGAAAGGTTTCAATTTAGAAGATGTTTCACGAGCATTAGCACCGTTAAATCATTTGCAAAACTTAAAAAATAGTATTCCAGAAAGCGTAACATTTTTAGAAATGTACGGCGTTGAAAAAGTAAAAGAACTGAATATCACAAGTCGTTGGGAGAAAAATGCAGCGCATAAATCTTTAGCTGTACCACTTGGATTACGTGGTAAAGAAGATATCGTAAACTTAAACTTACACGAAAAAGCACACGGACCACACGGATTAATAGCAGGTACAACAGGTTCAGGTAAATCGGAAATTATACAATCGTATATTTTATCTCTAGCAGTCAATTTCCACCCGTACGAAGTAGCCTTTTTACTAATTGACTATAAAGGCGGCGGAATGGCGAATTTATTCAAAAACTTACCGCATTTATTAGGAACAATTACGAACTTAGATGGAGCACAAAGTATGAGAGCGCTCGCATCAATTAAAGCTGAATTGCAAAAAAGACAACGCTTATTTGGGGAAAATGATGTAAACCATATTAATCAGTATCAAAAACTGTATAAAGAAGGCTTAGTAAGTGAACCGATGCCGCATCTATTTTTAATTAGTGATGAATTCGCGGAACTGAAGTCAGAACAACCAGAATTTATGAAAGAGTTAGTTTCAACAGCGCGTATCGGTCGTTCACTCGGAATCCATTTAATATTAGCTACGCAAAAACCGAGTGGTGTTGTAGATGATCAAATTTGGAGTAACTCGAAATTCAAACTAGCACTAAAAGTTCAAAATACGTCAGATAGTAATGAAATTTTAAAAACGCCGGATGCTGCTGAAATTACATTACCAGGGCGTGCTTACTTACAAGTTGGGAATAATGAAATTTATGAACTATTCCAATCAGCTTGGAGTGGGGCAGACTATGTAGAAAATAAAGAGGATAAAGAGCATTTAGACGCAACAATATATGCAATAAATGATCTAGGACAATATGAAATATTAAGTGAAGACTTAAGTGGACTTGGTAGTAGTAAAGAAGTAATAAGCGTACCATCTGAACTTGATGCTGTTATTGGCTACATTCACGATTACGCAGAAATAAATGAAATTGAAGCGTTAGCTAGACCGTGGTTACCACCACTTCCAGAAAGCGTATATTTACAAGACTTACACGCTATTCAGTTCAAAGAAGCATGGACGAAAGAAAAGAAACCATTAAAAGCAACAGTTGGTCTACTAGATCAGCCTGAATTACAATCACAAACACCATTAACACTAGATATTAGTAAAGACGGACACGTAGCGTTCTTTTCAAGCCCAGGCTACGGAAAATCAACATTCTTACAATCAGTCATTATGGATGTAGCTCGTCAGCATAGTCCGGAGCATTTGCATGTGTATTTATTAGACTTCGGAACAAATGGCTTAATGCCATTAAAATCTTTACCGCATGTGGCGGACATCATTACATTAGACCAAGTTGAAAAATGCGAGAAGTTTCTTCGCCGCATAGAAGATCTATTAAAAGATAGAAAGCAATTGCTAAGTAAATATGGCGTTGCGAGTCTTGAAATGTATGAGAGAGCTAGTAAGGAAGTATTACCAACAGTATTAATTACGTTAGATAACTATGATGCTGTTAGAGAAGCTGGATTTGTCGAAGACTTTGAACGCATTGTTGCACAAATTGTACGTGAAGGGGCAGCAGTAGGAATTCATTTAATGCTTACGGCTACACGTCAAAATGCATTGAGAGTACAAGTAAATACAAATATTAAACTACAAATTGCTCTATATATGATAGATGAGGCAGAATCTAGAGCTATTGTAGGAAGAACAGAGTTAAAAATTGAAGAATTAGCAGGCCGTGGTTTAGTTAAAATTGACGAACCAACAATCTTCCAAACAGCTTTACCGACAAATGGAGAAGATGTCCTTACTCGAATTGAAAATATACAAGCTGAAGGAAAAGAGATGGATTCCTTCTGGGATGGAGAAAGACCGAAAGCAATTCCTATGGTACCTGAAGTTCTGGAATACAAAGAATTCATTGCATGGCCAGAAACAAGAAAAATTATTGAAGCAGGCAAACTAACATTTGGTGTAGAAACAGAAAGCGTTACGCCTCTCGAATTAGATTTAACGGAAGCGGCTAATATTGTTGTAGGGGGAATCAAGAAAGATGAAGTTGAAAATGTAGTTCATCAATTCCTTCAACAGTTAGCAGACAGTGGTCACTTTGACCTAGGTTTAATTGATACAAGAACACGCAATTTCTCAAACTATAGAGAGAGCTCTGCTTTATATGTAGCTGAAAAAACAGGAATTGAGAAAACGATTAAACAAGTTACAAATGCTTATAAATCGAGAGAAGCGGCGTTTAAAGAGGAGCAGGAAGCATCAAGTGAAACAGTGAACCCGGCAGAATTTATTAAGAAATTTAAGCCGATTGTAATCGTAATCGCAGATGTAAATGATATTTTAAGTAATTTAGAAGATAGCGATATATATAGTTTGGCGGAATTAATAACAAATGGTGCATTTATGGGCATCCACTTCGTAATTGGCTGTGATGTTGATTCAATTGACAGTCGATACGACTTAGTTTCAAAAACAATAAAAACGCAATCTCATGTTATTTTACTTAGAAAATCATCAGGCCAAATGGTCTTCGATGTATCTAATAAAGATTTAAGTAGTACAAAATTAAATCCATTTGAAGGGTATTTTGTTGAAAATCGTTTTGCTACTAGAATTAAAGTGCCAACTATTTAAGGGGGGATTTGCATGGGGATAGAGGAATTAAATAGTCAAAAATCTGGTTTATTAAGTAGTATAAGTCATCAACAAGGGCAATTGGCTGAATTACAAATGAAATTACGAAGGCTAATAACTGCTAAGGGGAAATTTGTAAATAATCTTGAAGCAATTAAACAAAATCAAGAGCAGTTTAAGTCTTTAGAAATAAACGAGAGTAGTTGGAAAGGGCAAAGAGCAACTACTTTTAAAGAAACGTATGAACAACAAGTCATTTCTAATTTAGGGAAGTTTATCGGAGAACTAGGGAGAGTGCAAGAAGACATCGATCAAGCCATACGGCGGCTTGAAAGAGAAATCGCTACATGTGAGTCTAGTATTCTTTCTTTAAGTAGAAGTGTTTCAATGGTTGATGCTAGTATTCAAGTAGAAGTACAGAAGGCGGGGAAATGATAAATGGGGGAAATTAAATTAAATAAAGGGGTATTTGATGCGAAAGTAAGTGAATTGAAAAGTGGTGCGAGTGATTTAGGTAAGACTAAATTTAATGGTATGCAGTTACATCGTACGAATTTAAGTAAACTGAAAAAATATTGTGAAGCGATTGAAAAACTTTCACAGAAAGTTCAGCGATATGAGAAATTGTTAGAAAATGATATAAGTAGAGTACAAGAAATTGGAGCAAAAATGGTAGAGAAAGATGCAAAACTTGGGCAAGAACTAAAAGTTGGTATACAGCAGCACTAGAAAAACATTCTACGTAAAAATGAAATAAGGGGAGAGAAACGTGGATAAAAATATTGAATTACAAGAAGTAAACGAATTACAAAAAAGATTTCAAACAAGTGCTGACGAACTAAATCAATATTTTGAAACTTTATTAGGGAAAATAGATGATTTGAACCAACTTAATTCTTTTCAAGGGAAAGCAGCAGATGAAATAAAGAGGTATTTTTCTAGAGTACATGGTACTACGATTGCTGGATTTCAAATTGCAGCGGAAGAGCTGAAAAATGAATTTCAAAAAGCAATAGAGATTTTTAATAGTACAGTTGATAGTGATAGTGACACAAAGATTTATGGGAACTATTTAGATAATGTAAAGAAAAAAATTAATGGATACAGCAATGAATTTGATCGATCTAATGAAGAAGCAAAACAAACTATATCGACTATAGCAGACATTGTCCCAACTCAGTATCCATCATCTTCAGGCATATCTGAAGGAATCCAAAAAAGTCAAAAGGAAGTTAGTGAGACGTTAGAAAAATTAGAAACGTATAATAGTCAGCAAAATGAACTTCAACATTTTAATGAAATGTTAAGTTCATTAGACAAGGGAATGAAAGAAATACAAGCAGCCAATGGAGATTTTTCTAGTAAGATAGTCGAAAAAATTATGGCTGGTGGATGGAATGGAAACTTAATAAATGGTATTTCTGAGAGCATGACGACGTTTGATATTCGACAAAAGGGTGGTAAATTTTTGGTGGCCGCTTTTGCTCGTATGTATTATGCCAAAAAGAACTATGATTTAAGTGTTTTATTTGATTCTAATGGTCGAAAAGGAAAAGGAAAGTTTACACTATCAACACGTCAAAAAGAAGATTTAGTGGAAGTGTATAAATTACTTAAGATGGATAGCAGTGATGATAGTATATTTCGTTATATAAAAAATGGACTTAAATTGGATGGTGTAGAAAATTCGAGAATTACGAATGAACAAGTAAGAAAAGCAAGAAAAGGAATTTATAAATTACCGGAATTTCAAGATTTTCAAAAGTTCCAACAGGATTGGAGTAAAAAAGGGCTACCTACAGCAATTAAAGAAAGAGGATGGAGTTCGTTTAAAACTGAGTATGTAAAAGGATTAAAAGATTTACATCCTGGGAAATGGAAAGAAGCATTTAAAGAACTTGGAAATACCGGGAAGTTTTTGAAAGGGACGGCTATATTTGGTGCAGTTGTGTCAGTTGGAAATAACATTGCTGAAGCTCAAAAAGATGGATGGCAATTACATGATGTAGCAGATATAGCAACAGATTCAGCAGTAGATGTTGGAGCGACTGCCGGGGCGGCTGCAGCTGGTGCTGTAGCGGGATCGTTTTTCCTTCCGCCTATTGGAACTGTTGTAGGAGCTGGCGTTGGGGTAGTTATTACGGTAGGATTAAATACGAAAACGAGTATATTTGGGGGAGACAGTGCAATTGATGCTACTAAAAAAGGAGTAAAAAAAATAACAACAAAACTTAGGGATCTATTTTGGTAATTCGGCTACAAGAAAGGTGCAGATAGAGTATGTGGAACATAAAAGAAGAAGAGTTAGAGGAATTTAGAAAAACATGCAGAAGGCGTTTAAGTCCTGAAGGTGCGACGGGATTTATGCTAGGAACAATAATTATCGATTCATTAATGATGCTATTTATTATAGGGGCATTGGTGAAGTTTGGTTGGGGTTTTTATACTACTATGTTTGAAAAAACACTGGTTAGTATTGAACTTGTGTTGTATGGCTTGCAGATAATTTTTCTAATACTATATTCCTTTCCAAAAGCACGTTATAAATTTCAAAAGTTACAAACGCTCGTTGTAATATTATATGCATTTCAATTAGGAACAATTACATTTACAATGTTAGTTCTTCCTGGAATGACTGACTATTCAATTGATAGAATGACTTTGAATTGTGTAGGGTTATTATTTATAGGAGCAGTGATATTTCATATTGTGACAACAATTGATACGTTTAAACAAGCAAGTGAAGGTGCGTTTAGCATGGATGAGAGGTCTCGTTCATTTTTTAGTGAAACAAAAGGAAGAATGATAAAAGGTAGCATGATATATATATCAGTTCTTCTTATAATCATTTATTTTCATAATGATTATAACTTTAATACATTAATTTTATATGTAGTAGGGACAATTTTAATGTATGCGGTGGCCATAGGTGCAGCTGAATTCCAACTTCTAGTGTACTGTAGATTTAAATTTAAATCATTTAATATGACATGGGAAGAGAATGAGAGAGAACGACAGAAATTTAGAAAATATAATAAAAAAAACAAGTCGAAAAGTAGATAATAAAAGAAATGAATTTTTGCTATAGCATAAGTTGTTAATTTATGTGTATGAAATGAGAAATTGCACGTTTCTATTCGAATTAGAAAGAAATAAAGATAAGGGGAGTAGATGTTGTGAAAGTTCAATATAAAGCATTATCACTATTAAATTTAATTAGTATTACTCAAGTCGTCAAAAAAGAAGATTGGTTACTACCTGCTATTGCGCTGAGAAATCAAGTTATCCGTAATGGGATTTATGCAGTAGGACCGGTTCTTTTTAAATATAAACCACTTGAAAATGAACCAGCATATGGTGAATATACATATTGTGTTCCGGTAAATGAACGTGTGGAACTGGGGGGAGATTCTGCATATGAATACATTGATGGTTTAATAATTGAAGATGCTTTAAGTGTGCGTTTTACGGATGAAGATGGTGATATTGAAGATGTGTATAATTTAATACACGAGGTGGCAAATCAAAACCATATTAAATTAGATAGTAGTTTTTATCATGTATGTTTAGATGTATACGGTGATACTTGGTTAGATATTTACGCCCCTATTATAGAAGTAGGTGAAACCGTAAAATGATTATAGAAGGTCAAAGTATTGCATATACAAATGTTGTTTCAAAAGAATACTATATTCATTATACCTATATGAAAGATTCGATTGACGATTTTATGATAGAAATAGAAAAAGCGAACTTAACAGCAAAAGGTCCACTATTTTATGCATTGAAAAATGTTCCTTCAGATGAAAATATGTATATTGAATTATTTATGCCGATATATGAGGATAAAGTTCCACCATTAGAAACAATGAAATTTAGAAGCTATTACTATGTAGATGACATGCTTGTGAAACGATTGACAGGAGATTATGAAACATTAACCGAGTATGCATATGCTGAGATGCTTCAGTATATGGAAGATAATGAACTTGATATGATTTCACCTATTTATCATATTTTTAGCGGTGATGAAGAGCTACAGTATGTTGAAATAAAAATTGCAGTGGATACACAATAATAATTTAGTGTACTTTTAGTTCTGGAAATATGAAAAGTAAAAACCAGATTTTAGTTTCGTTTTATAGAAGAATAATATAAAGGTATTCTTGAATTAAGAGTTCTAATTGTTGTTTTTAGTAGGAAGGAGTCTACATATGTGGCTATTTTCAAAAGAAAAAACTGTGTATTTTCAACAAGAGTGTGAGGATAAAACTGGGGAATTAATTAAGCAGCAAATATTGGAGAAAGTATCAGTAGATGATTGCATAATAGCTGCTGAAATGATTGATGTATTGTTTATATATCCTGAACTTGCAGAAGAACTTGCAAGGGTTTTATATATGAGTAATAAAGAATTATTCCGAACGGTTGCTATGTTTGTTGGCACATTTGAAATTTTTGTACAAGTCTCAAACACAACGAAAGTTATTATCCAATGTATTCCGGTAGATGAAGAAATGGAAGAAGAAGTGTTTTCGGATATGAAAGTGATTGGTTTTAAATATAAGAAAAAGTCCACTGATGAAGAGATAGAAGAAATAGCAGAGTGGATGCTGGAATATAAAAAGATGTGTAAAAAAATAGCAGAGCACTATGAAATAGCTCAAAAAGAATCATTATTATAATGTAAGAATATCTGAGATTAATAAAACCTTCTCTTCTGGTTAGAATGAGGAGGTTTTTTATTCTAAGATCTATATGTAATTGATTGAATAATTCGACATGAGATTTTTCAGTTGGATCAATCTGAATGGGTAGTAGTTACGTTCTGCAGTTCGCTCTGTTCTTATTTTGAAAGGGAAAATTTATTCGAAAGTCAATTTGTAAAGAGGGGAAGGTGTTATTTTGAATAAGGATCGAAATGTTTTGGAAACAGAGAAAAGTTTTTTTGAAAGGACAATGGTATCTATCTATAAAGCGTT
This sequence comes from Bacillus sp. FSL M7-1020, assembly GCF_038050415.1. NCBI lineage: Bacteria > Bacillati > Bacillota > Bacilli > Caryophanales > Bacillaceae > Bacillus > Bacillus sp. FSL M7-1020. The sequence goes on from NZ_JBBOTW010000001.1 coordinate 1,813,298, forward strand.
AGAATTTATAATGAAATATACAATGATTCTAATAATAATAATGTCCATATTTGTAATAATCGCTGCTATTTACTTTAAAATATATGAGGGTATAGGAGCGGGTATATTTCTCTTAATCTCGTCATTATTTGCATATTTGGTGTTTTTTAAGAAAAGTAAAAATGCCTAAATTAATAGTGAAAATAAAACTTAAAAGATTAACTATAATACGTTATTTCAAGAGGGAAAGTTTTGAATATAGCATGAATGTATAACAGCAAGAAAACCTTCTCTTTTCGTTAAAATGAGAAGGTTTTTATATTTAATCTACATGATTAAGTGAATGTAGTTAAAGGTGGAACAATTGGATGTGGAATATAAAAGAAGAGGATTTAGATCAATTTAGGGTGACATGTAAACGTCGATTAAGTCCAGAAGGTGCTTTAGGTTTTATGATAGGAACAATAGTGTATGTTTCAGTTATGATGTTTTTTCTTATTGGTACTTTAGTAACGTTTGGTTGGGATTACTATACTACTTTATTCGAAAAAACAATTGTTAAAATTGAACTTGTGCTATATAGCTTACAAATAATTTTTTTAATTCTATATTCATTTCCAAAAGCTCGATTTAAATTTCAAAAATTACAAACGATTGTCGTGTTATTATATGCATTTCAATTAGGTACAATATTATTCACAGCTCTGATTCTTCCTGGAATGTCTGATTATACAATCGACGGAATTACATTAGTATATGTAGGCTTCTTATTTATAGGAGCAGTGATTGTTCATATTGTGACAACGATTGATACGTTTAAACAGGCAAGTGAAGGTGCATTTAGTATGAATGAAAGATCCGCTTCCTTTTTTAGTAAAACAAAAGGAACTATGATGAAAGTAACTTCAATATACGCATTAATCCTACTTATTTTGATTTATTTTCATAATGATTATGCGATTGATACTTTTATTGGATATGTAATAGGTACTGTTTTACTGTACACAGTAGCCGTTGGTGCAGTGGAATTCCAGTTATTGGTGTACTGTAGATTCAAATTTAAATCATTTAATATTACCTGGGAAGAGAATGAGAGAATGCGTGGGAGAATTCGAAAGCAAAATACAAAATCCAAAACGAAAAGTAAATAAGGGTGAAATGTATTACTTTTCAAAAAGGAACATAATGAACTTAAAAAAATGCTTAGGGAAATCAACGGGGTGTCAGTATGAAGTTAAAGAAGAAATCTAAGATGATGATAGTTCTGTCAATAGTAGCAAGTTTATTAAGTGGATGTGGTTTTGGGGAGACGAAGATAGAGTATGAGAGATTAGTAAAGGCATTGGATGAAGGGGATATGAAAACGGTTATGTCTGCGAGTGATGATGGATATGCATATGTGAAAGAAGAGACTAGCGAAAGTACTTATGAAGAAAAAGAAGATGGTGAACATAGCAGGATAATATATCAAACAACCCATGGAATATATAATGTGAAAGAAAACGACTTATATGGGAAAACAACTCAAAAGATTGCTACTGATATAAAAAATGATAAAAACGTTGGTAGTAATCAAAATTACAAAAAAGAAACTGTCTATAGTACAAATTTGAAAAATGAAAAATCTCGTTCAATAGCCCAGAATCAAGGCATAGATGTTTCATATGTAAAAATAATGTTTAGAGGATTAAATGAACTTAGTAAATTGAAACCGAGTGAAGATACAAAAAGATTTAGTGAACCGAGCATAATAAGCTATGATTTAACTGAATTACAGTTTAAAAGCATAATAAATGACAAGTTAAATTTAAAATATGATAAATTTGATTCTGCAATATTGATGATTGAATTTAATACGCCTAATGATACAAAAGAAAATCAAATGAGAATAATACAAATAACAATATCGGTAAATTATGAAGAAAGAAAAGAAGATAAGCTTATAAAACGCAATCAAGAAATTTTAACATATTATCATACCAGAGAAGATAATAATCAAAGTGCCAAAAAAGAATATGTAAATTATGAAAAAGAGTATATAAATTAAAAATAATATATTTTGATTGAATTTTGAGAATGATAAATGTTGTGAGGATATGAGTAAAGGGGTAGTGAAAAATAGTTACTGTGATAACAGTTATGTTTTGCTGAGAGCGTGTAGTTTTAGGAAATCAAAATAAAGTATGAGAGCCTAATAAAAGCAATGGATGAAGGTGACAAGAAGACGGTTATACTTAAGTGAAAGAGAGAAGAGTATTTGGAACTTTTGAGGAGAAAGGATACTATTTGAACTATCAAAAAGCAATCTGATTATATGATTAGCGTAATTAATGTGGTAATGGTATACCTAAAAAATTATCTAAATTTAGTTGTACAAAGATCTATGTACTTAAAAATATTAAGAATGTAATAGAATTTTAGTGCATGAGAATTATTTAAACTGTATAGAAGGTGGAATGTCAGGGTGTGGAATATAAAAGAAGAAGATTTAGATAAGTTTCGAATGACATGTCAAGGGCGTTTAAGTCCTGAAGGTGCTGCGGGTTTTATGCTCGGAACGATATTTTATACTTCATTATTTATGGTTATTATTTTTGTGGGAGGAATGGATTATTATACTACCTTGTTTGATAAGGTAATTGTTAGGATTGAATTAGTGTTATATGGTTTGCAAGTAATGTTTTTAATACTATATTTATTCCCTAAAGCTCGTTATAAATTTCAAAAATTACAAACGCTCGTGATATTATTATATGCATTTCAATTAGGGACTATAGGGTTCACTGTTTTTATTGTTTTTGAAATAGCTAATTCTTCAATTGACCAGATTGCATTAATATATGCAGGGTTATTATTTATAGGAGCAGTTATTGTCCATATTATGGCAACAATCGATACATTTAAACAAGCGAGTAAAGGTGCATTTAGTACGGATGAGAGATCCACTTCATTTTTTAGTAATACAAAAGGAACTATGATGAAGGTGGCCACAATATACGTACTAATTCTACTTATTTTGAGTTATTTTCGTAATGATTTTGCCTTAGACGATTTTATAATGGGGGGGTAGTAGGGAATATTTTAATGTATGCAGTGGCTATTGGTGCAGCGGAATTTCAATTATTAGCTTATTGTAGATTTAAATTTCCGTCACTTAACATATCATGGGAGCAACATAAAAGAGAAACTCCAAGATATCAAAAGAAAAATAAAAAAGGTAAATCAAAACGTAAGGCATATAGAAAGTGAGTATTGTAAGCTTTGATGATAGAAAAGTAATAATTTACAGGAGAGTATTTTAACTTCTAAAATAAAATTTAATTATGTAAGTTGATTAAATTGATTAGTGGGTTATCTGATCGAAAATGTAGAGTGGGTAGTGTGATGATGAAATGAACAAAAAAAGGGTTTCTAAAATGATTACTACCATAATAGCGACATAAGTGTGGTGACTGTCTCATAAATATTTCTATTTGTAGTGGAAAGAATTTTAGAATAAACGCCTAATTGCTGGAGTAGATGTAACAATTGGGCGTTTATCTGTCTAAATTTAGCTTGAATACATAACATGTTTTAGATAGGGGCATGGCTTTACAAGTAGTTTCTCCATCTTCATAATAACGGTGTGAATTTTTTTGTAATTTGCTTGTATTGCTAAGTTACAACTAATTCAGCTTATAAAGTACCCCTTATTATCGATACATTGTCCACATTCCAATATCTTTAAACCCTAGTCGTTTATAAATACGTCCAGCTGCTGGATTGTTATAAAACAAACAAAGTGTTCGGCCTTCTTTCGTAAAGTCTTGAATCATTTTTTGCAATATAAGCGAAGCATATCCATTGCCGCGGTAGGTCGGATGCGTACATACGCCAACAACCATGGCAGATAATGAATTTTCAGCGGAAGTTGAGGCGGATGCGATGATTGCACCGTCTTTTTCAATATAATATGTACGTCCTGTATTTGTTTCGATAGCTTGCCTTAACATTTTTTCAGATTCATTTGCAGTCGGGAATTCAGCGATGTCACTTCGTAATTTCATAATTCGTTCTATATCATCGAGTGAGGCAAGTTTAATTGTTTTATGAATTGGTGTGCTAGGTAAGTTGTTGTCATCTTGGCATTCGCAAAAATACATTTCATTTTTGGCGCCTAGTTGTACACTTGGAGCAGTTTCAAATCTTTCTACAATAGTTGACTTGCCAGAGAGTTTAAGCGGCTTATATGCGGAAAGAAGTGCCTCATAGTCAGTAACCACAAACTCTTCTTTACTATACGGTATAAATGTATCGTGAAAGCGAAGTAAAATCGATTTTAATGTTCCGTTCTCTTCAAATACTCCCCATAATTCTTGAAAATCTGTATCATAACCGAAAGCTTCAATATCTCCAATAATAAATAAGTTAATGGATGCTTCTTCTTTTAGGTAAGCGAATACTTGTTCATGATCTTTCTTTGTTAATTTTCGCATCATAACGAATCGACCTCTTTTTTTATTTTTCTAAATATTACAACTTAAGTTTTTTGAAATCAATATAAAATTTTATGTTTAGTTCACAAACTTTCGGAAAAACTAGGAAAGATATGACAAAGGAGGTTATGAACGGTGGATCATCCAATTCAAGGGTTAATGAAAGCAGCAATGGAAAATTTAAAAGAAATGGTCGATGTGAATACGATTGTTGGAGAGCCTGTTCAAACGGCTGACGGTGGTGTGGTGTTAACGGTTTCTAAAGTAGCGTTCGGTTTTGGAGCAGGAGGTTCTGATTTCCAAACGAATGATGGACAAAGAGCGAACGGTAACCCTGCATTTGGTGGCGGTAGCGCGGGTGGTGTTTCTATTACACCAGTAGCATTTCTTGTGGTGAATAAAGATGGAGTAAATATTCTTCATTTACAAAATGCGACACATTTAGCAGAAAAAATGATTGAATTAGCTCCACAAACAATTGATAAAATTCAATCGATGTTCCAAAAAGATGAAAAGAAAGAGGGAAATCATCATCCTCAAAACCCGGATGAAATCCTTTAAAAACGCCTGCTTATGAGCAGGCGTTTTTTCTTGTAATCACTATGTAATAAAACACATGAAATTGTAAATAGTTTTTGAAGTTTTTTCTATGTTTCTAAAATTTTTCATGTTAAAATATGCTATAGAATTGAAACATATAAAACGAAGGTGGCTAGGTGCTTTGTCTGGAGGATCTGACCAAGTAAAGAATATGATATATATTAATGGTAATCGTCGAGGTCATTGTTTTATTACATCAGGAATTACGTTTAAAGAGTTTGCAAGTAACATCCCTTCACCGCTTCATCAAGTTTTGCTTTTGAAGCATAACTTTGAATGGACGGATTTTCATTATCATACTTTATTTGAATATGTTGAGGAAGAAAATATACATAAGCTAATTCAAGCAGAGATTGATGAATTTGATGAATTTTGTTGGGTAGATTTTGATGATGCAAGCGATTTAGATGAATTAGAGCCAAAAGAAATTGCAGAACTGTTATATTTGGCTCACAAAAAAGAACCACTTGCAAGAACATTCTTTCCGTTGTTGAAAAATAGATTTGTTTATTTTTCACATGATGACGGTTGGTACAACAAAGTATATTACCGTAGAATTGCTGATTTTGTTGGAATGTTAAGTAAAGTCATTCCTTATAAACTCGGTGCTTTCGGTAAGAAACGTTTTTCTTTCTTCCAAAAATCAAAAATTTTCCCAGCAATTTCAAAAGAAGTGATTATGGGGCTTATTCCATTAATGGAAGATGGTCTTTATATTGATTTAGCAGGGAAAATTGAGTCAAGAAGAGGTCTTGAAATTCCGGTATATGTAGTTGGTTCGTATGAAAGTACGGATGAGGTACTAGATAATATCGATGAATTGAAAGAGGAAGCAACAGAAACAGGTTGGCTCATTTTTGATAAGAAAGAACAAGAGTGGCAATGGGTTGTTGACTAAGAAAACTTGGCGCATGAAGTCAAGTTTTCTTGTCATTTGAAAGGAGAACAAATGAAGAAATATTATACAATTGTGGGTATTGTAAGTATTATTCTCGTGGCGATATTGCTTATTACGTGTCCGAAAGAATCAGATTTTAATTCGTATGTAGAGGATAAGTATGCGTTGAAATGTGATGAGAGTAGTTTTGAATGCACACAAAATGTAGATGGTAAAAAAGAAAAGCTACAATTTGAAAGTACAGATGCACGAAATGGTGTATTCTTTATGACTGTAAAGCAAACGTTTAAAACAGAAGCTGGTGTTACGAAAGAATATAGCGGAGTAGGGATGTTTGGTACATTTCTTTTTGTTTCAGAAAAGACTTTCTAGTAATAGAAGGTCTTTTTTTTATGCTTGTGTTCATATAGATGAAGTAAGACAAGCATAGGAGGGGTAGTGATGAAGAATACATGCATCGTTTGCGGTGGTGAGGAGTTTTTTTCCTCAACGTTGTACGCTCGTACGAAACAAGATTGGGCATATGCGCCAAACATGTATCGATTTGAAAAAGTATTTATTGAACATAGGGATGAAGAGAATTATCCGGTCTTTCAAGAAATTACAGCAAAGCACTGTTGTGGATGCGGTCATATTATGTTGTATCATGAATGAACACACCAAGTATAACTTGGTGTGTTTTTTTAAAACGCTGACAAAGCAAGCGGATAAAGTAAAGTAAATAAAACAGAAAAACTACCAAAACCAATTGCTGTATATCCAAGTGTTCTTGCTCCGAAATTAACAGCTAATAAACCAACTAAAATCGCAAGAGAACCAAGTGTAACTGGATAAAAAGCAATTGAGAATAACGAAAGAAATAATGCGACATAGCCTATCATTGCTCCGGTATTTGTACCTTCTATTTCATTTGCAATTTCTTTGCGCTCATGTCTAATTGGAATGCCGGCTGGAGATATTTCAGCTGCATACTCTTCGTGTTTTTCACCACTTTTAAAATGATGATTTCTCTTTCTTCGCATGTACATCCCTCTCTTTCAATTGGGTGTATCTATAGTATCTTTCAAAATGAGAAGAGCATGAGTATGAGTTAAACCCAAGTAAAGCAAAAAATGGAGAAAATAGATTTCGTTGTTATCTTACTTATCCCGCTATTTGCGGGCAGTAAAACTTCTATTTCAAAATTCGGCTAGAGTAAAGAAGTTATGTAGGAGCCGGGTTGCCTGTAAAAGCTCGATTGGTGTGGGCTAATAATCAGTGGGAACGAATAAAACCGCCACTAATTAAAGTTTCACTCTATCTCCTTATGAAGATAAACAGGGATTTTGGAAAATGATGTAGAATGAATTGAATGATAATACGTGAAGGTAGGGGAATGTATGAAGAAATTCAATTGGCATGAATCAGCAGAGAAGAAGTGGGATAGTAGTGCGGAATATTGGAATAAAAATAGTCAGGAAATGTGGGATAGCGGGAGCAGGAGTACAATTATTCCATTTTTTGAACAGTACGTGGAGAAAGAAGCTCAAGTGTTAGATGTTGGCTGTGGTGATGGATACGGTACATATAAATTAAGTTGCGTTGGCTATAAAGCAGTTGGAGTAGATTTATCGGAAATTATGATTCAAAAAGGTAAAGAACGTGGGGAAGATTCAAATTTATCTTTTGTGAAAGGAGATCTTTCCGCTTTACCATTTGAAAATGAACAATTTAAAGCGATTATGGCCATTAACTCTTTAGAATGGACTGAGAATCCATTACAAGCATTAAATGAAATAAAACGTGTTTTAAAGAAAGATGGATACGCATGTATTGCAATTTTAGGACCGACAGCAAAACCTCGAGAGAACAGTTATCCTCGTTTATACGGCAAAGACGTTGTTTGTAATACGATGATGCCTTGGGAATTTGAACAGTTAGCGAAAGAACAAGGTTTTGAAGCTGTAGATGGCATTGGTGTATATAAGCGCGGAGTAAATGAGAAGATGCTAGGTCAACTACCTACAGAGTTACAACAATCCTTAACATTCTTATGGGTATTTATGTTAAAAAACGTATAAAGAAATGAAAGAATTTTTAGGAGGTAAATAAGTGCAGAAAATACAAAAAACTGATACAATATCATCAGAACCAATTAAAGGGGGACTAGGGTATATGACAACTACTACAACAGTTAAATCCGATATTGAAATCGCACAAGAAGCGAGTATGAAGAAGATTCAAGAAATTGCAGCCGATTTAAATATTTTAGAAGATGAATTAGAGCCATACGGGCATTATAAAGGTAAGTTATCTCTTGATATTTTTAAGCGCTTACAGGATGAGAAAGACGGTAAAGTTGTTTTAGTAACAGCGATTAACCCAACTCCAGCTGGAGAAGGTAAATCAACAGTAACAGTTGGTTTAGGTCAAGCTTTTAATAAAATTGGTAAGAAAACAGTAATTGCACTTCGCGAACCATCTCTTGGACCAACGATGGGACTAAAAGGCGGAGCAGCAGGTGGTGGTTTTTCACAGGTTGTACCAATGGAAGACATTAACCTTCACTTTACTGGAGATATTCACGCAATTACAACTGCGAATAACGCGTTAGCGGCGTTTATTGATAATCATATCCAACAAGGAAACACACTTGGAATTGATACGCGTAAAATCGTTTGGAAACGCTGTGTTGACTTAAATGATCGTGCCCTTCGTAACGTCGTAATTGGTCTTGGTGGACCAGTTCAAGGTGTACCACGTGAAGACGGTTTTGATATTACAGTAGCATCTGAAATTATGGCCGTATTCTGTCTTGCAACGGATATTCAAGATTTAAAAGCACGTTTATCTCGCATCGTAGTTGCTTATAACTTTGCAAATCAACCTGTAACGGTTAAAGATTTAGGTGTAGAAGGTGCGTTAACATTACTACTAAAAGACGCATTAAAACCAAACTTAGTACAAACGTTAGAAAATACACCAGCTATCATTCATGGCGGACCATTTGCGAATATCGCTCACGGTTGTAACAGTGTTATCGCTACAACAATGGCAGCAAAATTAGGTGATTATGTTATTACAGAAGCTGGATTCGGCGCAGATTTAGGCGCAGAGAAGTTTTTAGATATTAAAGCTCGTGCAGCTGGCATTAAACCAGAAGCAGTTGTTATTGTTGCGACTATTCGTGCGCTTAAAATGCATGGCGGCATAGCAAAAGATCGATTAAAAGAAGAAAATGTAGATGCATTAGCAAAAGGTATGGAGAACTTACAGAAGCATGTTGAAACAATTCAAAGCTTCGGTGTACCTTTCGTAATTGCAATTAATAAATTCATTACAGATACAGATGCAGAAGTTACATACTTACAAGAATGGTGCAATGAGCGTGGCTATGCAGTATCCTTAACAGAAGTTTGGGAGAAGGGTGGCCAAGGTGGAGTTGACCTTGCTGAAAAAGTACTAAAAGAGATCGAAAAAGGTGAAAATAACTACGCGCCACTTTATGAATTAGAATTACCATTAGAAGAAAAAATTCGTACAATTGCTCAAAAAGTATATGGCGCAAAAGATATTGATTTTGCTCCGAAAGCACGTAAGCAATTAGCTCAATACGAAGGAGAAGGTTGGAGTAACCTACCAATTTGTATGGCGAAAACACAATACTCTCTTTCTGACGATGCAACAAAGTTAGGTCGTCCATCTGACTTTATCGTAACAATTCGTGAATTAAAACCATCTATCGGTGCAGGGTTTATCGTTGCATTAACAGGAACAATGTTAACTATGCCAGGTCTTCCAAAACAACCAGCGGCACTGCAAATGGATGTAAATGAAGATGGAAAAGCAGTAGGTTTATTCTAAAAGGTTGTAATTCATCTCGTTTATCTGTAAACTATATATACATCAAGTGGCGCCTTTCCATCGAAAGGCGCCTGTTTTTTGGAGGAAATTATGTTTGATCCAACTGCTTTTGACAATTTAAAAGTAATCGTAGAAGGTGCTGTTTATGATTTTGACTTACATGGTGATATTCTTGTAACAGATCGAAAAGATATGATGGACCTTGCTTCATTAAGTCGTATATATCATATCTCGTTTCAGTTAACAGAACCGTTCGAACCATTAGTAGAAGCGACATTTTCATTATCTGTGGATGCAAAGAACTTGTCTGGTGAAATACTAGAAGTGCCTCAGTTTACACCAGGATGTGAAATGAAGTTAGCATTTTCATTCCCGATAGAACAGCCAGAAGGAGTATGCGAAGAAATTGAAACTTTCATGTGTTCTATATGGGGAAAAGAAAGAATGATTATGCAAAAAGTTTCATACGAATATAATAAGCAAGCGATTTCATATCATAATAAGGTAGAGGTTCTATTTCAAAAAGCGATTACAGAAGACCATGTTGATGATTTAATAGCTGTTATTTCACACATGATAGAAACGGTGCGAACAATACAGCATTTTCTTCAAAAATAGAGATAAAGGAGAAAAACAAATGATAAAAGATATGCAACCATTTTTACAACAAGCTTGGGAGAAGGCTGGTTTTAAAGAATTAACTGAAATTCAAAAACAAGCGATTCCAACTATTTTAGAAGGACAAGACGTTATAGCTGAATCTCCAACTGGAACAGGAAAAACATTAGCGTACTTATTACCACTTTTACATAAAATTAATCCTGAAGTAAAACAGCCACAAGTTGTTATTTTAGCTCCAACGCGTGAACTTGTCATGCAAATTCATGAAGAGGTTCAAAAATTTACAGCAGGAACTGATATTTCAGGTGCATCTTTAATTGGTGGTGCAGATATTAAGCGCCAAGTGGAAAAATTGAAGAAACACCCGAAAGTAATTGTTGGTTCACCAGGACGTATTTTAGAATTAATTCGTATGAAAAAGCTAAAGATGCATGAAGTGAAAACGATTGTATTTGATGAGTTCGATCAAATAGTGAAGCAAAAGATGATGGGTGCTGCACAGGATGTAATTAAATCAACGATGCGCGATCGTCAATTAGTATTCTTCTCAGCGACAATGACAAAAGCAGCAGAAGATGCAGCACGTGATTTAGCAGTTGAACCACAATTAGTACGTGTAACACGTGCAGAGTCAAAAAGCTTAGTTGAGCATACGTATATCATTTGTGAGCGACGCGAAAAAAATGATTACGTAAGAAGAATTATGCATATGGGCGATGTAAAAGCAGTTGCTTTCTTAAATGACCCATTCCGTTTAGATGAAATTACTCAGAAATTGAAATTCCGTAAAATGAAAGCAGCAGCTCTTCATGCAGAGGCAAGTAAGCAAGAACGTGAAGCGACGATGCGTGCTTTCCGCGGCGGAAAATTAGAAATTCTACTTGCTACTGATATTGCAGCACGTGGAATAGATATTGATGATTTAACACATGTAATTCATTTAGAGTTACCTGACACTGTAGACCAATACATTCACCGCTCAGGACGTACTGGACGTATGGGCAAAGAAGGAACGGTCGTGTCTCTTGTAACAGAACAAGAAGAGCGTAAATTACTTCAATTTGCGAAAAAATTAGGTATTGTGTTTACGAAGCAAGAAATGTTCAACGGATCATTTGTAGAAACGAAACCGAAAGCACCGAAGAAAAAGAAACCAGCATTTACTGGGAAGAAAAAGCCTAGATAAATAATGGGAAAGACGTAACTATTTGTAGTTACGTCTTATTTTGTTCATTGGTAAAGTAGTGAACGAGTAAGTCGATAAATTTTGTAAAGAAGTACATATCAACTCAAAAGGAATAACAATAGCACTTGTAGAAACCTACATAGAATATAAAAACCATTAGGAGGAATACAAATGATTCATAAAGTCGGACAAATTATGTTATATGTAAATAATCAAGATGAGGCAGTAAATTTTTGGACGGAAAAGGTAGGGTTTCATGTAGTAGCAGAGGAAGATAACAAGCAAGGGATGAGATGGATTGAAATCGCTCCAACTCAAGATGCAGAAACGAGTATCATACTACATAATAAAGAAGTTATTTCGAAAATGAGCCCAGAATTGAATCTTGGTACACCATCCTTAATGTTCTTCTCAGAAAATCTTGATCAATTATATACAGATTTAACAAATAAAAATGTTACAGTTGGCGAAATGGTAACTATGCCTTCTGGTAAAGTGTTTAACTTTGCTGATAGTGAAGGGAATTATTTTGCGGTTATGGAAAAGAACAAATAATGATGTTATGGAAAAATCCCCCTCGTATAAAATGAGGGGGATTAAATATTTGAAGTGGACTTTTTATTCGACAGTTGTTCGATATAAAAAGCGCCTTTCTCAATAGTGGTTTCAATATAACCGACAATTTGATTAAACGTGAACACCTGTAATTCTTCATGCAAATGTTGCTCTGGATACAACATATCTTCAAAAAGGTATGTTCGAAAAGCTAAAACATTTCCTTTAGAAACTTCTGCGATATCCACAATGTGAGCCTCTTGATTAAGAAGAGAGAATAGCTGTTGTTCTTTTTCGTAATGATGAAGCAACTTTGCATTTAACAATTTAAAATCGTTATAGTACATAGGTGCGATAGTTTCGTCATTTTCTATTCTATTTTTTAGCCAAGGTAGAAAAAAGCCTTGTAGCCAATTATCGTCGGCAATGAGGTGGGTGTAATAGCCTAAAATAAATGGGGAATCTATATGTGCTTCATATTTATGAATAAATGAATCATAATCTATTCTTCTCGTATAGTTCTTCGTTGTACCGGCATAAAAATGTGAGGTGCCTTTTTCTTTTTTTGAATGAACAGCATCAGGGGCTACAGCTCCAAGTAAGAAAGAAGTTTTATCTTGAATACATAATTTCTCAGCAATACCGTTAGCGATAATCACATGCATAATTCTTGATCCCATGAATGCCACCTCTGTTTCAAGTATTCATTTCAGGAAGGGGACTGAATGTTTAGTATTACTTTCCCTGTACTTTTTCTACTTTCGACCCATTCATGTGCTTTCCCTGCATCTATAAAGGGAAAAGATTTTGTAGCCTTAATTTGCAAACTTCCATCACGTAAATAACGGAAAACTTCATTTGCAGTTTCTTGGAGTAATTCAGGACGTTTTTTCCGTGTAGTGCCGAAGCTGAATCCGAGTATAGAACGGCAACTTGCGTGTAAGTCTTTCGTTTTGAAATTGCCAATTTCACCGCTCGCATTGCCGAAATGAACGAGGCGTCCGTAATAAGCAAGACATTTTAAACTACTTTCCGAAGCCGTTCCAGAAATAGAATCTAAAATTACATCAACCCCTTGGCCATTTGTCAGCTCATTGACCTTCTCTACAAAATCTTCATCTTGATGACATATAACATAATCAGCTCCAGCGTCTAAAGCAATTTCTTTTTTTGCTTCACTTCCGACAGTACCGATAACTTTTTCAGCCCCTAATAGTTTTGCAAGTTGAATAGCAGTAGTGCCAATTCCGCCAGCAGCTGCATGAATGAGTACAGATTCACCTTGTTGAAGCCTTGCAACATTTGCGAGTAAATTATAGCTTGTAAAAGATATGATAGGGCAAGCGGCTGCAGTTTGGAAATTAACTTCATCAGGTAAAACGAAAGTAAGATTTTCATTTGCAACAATATATTCTGCGTAAGATCCATTTTGAGGAAAAGCAATGACACGCTGTCCAGGATGAATATTTTTAACTTGAGAACCGACTCGTTCTACAATACCGGTGGCATCTATCCCTGGAATAAAAGGGAATGTCTTATTTCCTTTTTTGCCATAACGTGATTTAATATCGGCAAAATTAACACTAGTAGCAACAACACGAATTAACACCTGATTGTCTGAAATAGTCGGCATATCAACATCAGTATATTTCATCACTTCCGGACCACCGAACGACGTTACAACGATAGCTTTCATCATATATCCTCCTAAATTTGACTATATAAATCATTTTAAAGCGTCATTAGAAATTGGAAAATTATATAATAGTTATGCAAGGTTATAAGTGAAGCTTATGAACTCAGGGAATCATTATATTAATTTATATAAAAAACTTTAAAAAATCGAACGAAATATGAATTACTTGCCAATATAAAGTGTAAGACAAAGGGGGGATGGTATATGAAAGGTGAAACAGTGTGTACAGATTTAATTCAATTAACTTTATCAGGAAATAAAGAAGCGTATAGCGAGTTGTATGATGTAACGATTCAAGAAGTATATAAGACAGCACATTTTTTACTAGACGATAAAACAGATGTAGATGATGTCGTTCAAGAAGTATACATACAACTATATGAATCGCTTCGTAAGTATGATAGCGAGAAGCCATTTCGTCCTTGGCTAATTGGACTCGCGATTAAACAAATTCACTCTTATAGAAGAAAGAGGTGGATGCGACTACGAATTGTAAAAAAAGCAGAAGAGCAAAGAAAACCAGTACAAATTGATTTTTCTAACGATCTGGTAAGTAAAATATCAAACCAAGAACTAATCGAACTTATTCATAAATTACCGTATAAATTGAAACAAGTTATTATCTTAAGATATTTACACGATTATTCACAAGAAGAAGTAGCACAAATATTACATATTCCAATTGGTACTGTGAAATCTAGAATTCACGCGGCATTAAAAAAACTACGTCAAAAAGAGCAAGTAGAAGAAATCTTTTTAGGAGAGGTAGGGAATATGAAATGAGTTTAGATTGTAAAGTCCGAGAATCTATACAAGAAGAAGCCAAGAGGATTGTTGCCTCGCCGGAGTTGAAAGAAAAAGTAATCGTTCAAATAAAAATGAAGCGTGGTGGAAGTAAGAGAAAAAAACGCCTTATCGCAGGAGTACTTGCAGCAGCTCTTTTAATCCCGACGACTGGTTTTGCGTATCAATCTATTATGGCGGATGGTATATACGGATCTTTTGAGAATTTAAAAAAACATGCCGGAGCGATGACGTTAGAAGCGTATATACGTTTTAATGCAAAATTATCAGAAGCGAAAGATGAAATGGGTGCGAAAGAATATGAAGAGTTTACAAAAGAACTAAAGAAACTAACAAATGCAAAGCTTGCGTACGGAGATTCGAACGGTAATATTGATTATGATCAATTATCACCAGCTAAAAAAGAGGAATTGAAAAAGGTAGTAATGGAGCTTCATCCGTATTTTGATAAATTAAATGGCCATAAATCTAGTAAAGAAGTACTAACTCCTGAAGAATATGAACAATATATGGAGGCATTAATGTCACATCAAACTGTGTTAGTAAAAACGAAATCGAGTGGCGGGATAACAGTAGAAGAAGTTCCTGAGGCGTACAAAGAAAGATTTATTAAAGCCGAGCAGTTTATGGAGTATGTAGATGAAAAGGTGAGATAAGTAAAAAAGCTCAGAGTCTAAGCTCTGAGCTTTTCTTATTGAAACGTAAATTTATTAACCACCTATGCCTTTTGCTAGCAATAGGAAGTATACAACTAATAATATTACGCCATTTAATGCAGTACCAATTATTCCGAATAACCAATTTTTTGATGCGATTGCAAAAATAATACCGAGTAATGAAAGTATACTTAGAGTCACAATAATTAACGTTAAATTCGCATTAGGTCCTCTAAGGATAAAGAAAGAAAATATACTTGCGATAACCGTTAGAAAAGAGAAAGCCCCTAATTTATACATAATAAATCTCCTTGGTTAAAATGCATTTTGACATAATATACGAACAACTTTATTTTAACAGAATTCCCCTTTTCATTTATGGCGATTTTTACAAATAATAGCGCACTTATAAAAAAATGTCCTAATCAGCAACACTTAAAAATTGGTCATCAATTATATTTTTTCATATTTGCAGTATCTTTTTGTATAAAACAATCTAATAGTGAATAACCAGCTATTAAACTAATAATCGTAACAAAAGTTGTATTTATAAGAATTATATTAGCTAAATAAGGTAAGTATTCGCCAAGTGGTGAAAAGAGTAATGCAGGGGAAAAGGAAATGAATAGTGTAGGCACTGTAATAGCAATAAATTTATCCGGCTGAAAGCTCCAGTTTTGTTTACTCGTTGCGTAATTAATAGATTGAAGGAACCGTAATAAAATACCAACTATAAGAGGGAAGAGTGTAAAGTAGAATAATCTTGGATAAACGTTAAAGTTCACCTGCGCGTCTGTATCTAAATAAAATTGAATTTTTACTCCAACAAATAATAATAAGACGATAAATAATGTAAAGCAGAGGTATAGCATTACTTTTTGCATTCCATTCCACCATCCTTTACTAAAAATATATTCAAAGAAGAGATATACAATAACTACTGTTGTATATCTCTTCTTTTACTGTTATTAAATAGTGGAATTTGTTTTTTCTTGCTTCGTGAAATAATCAATAATACCCATCGCACTAATTTCTATATCTAGATGTAAAATGTTATAAACGGAATGATCGGATGGGACGTTTAATTTTGTAAGGTGAGAAGAGATTTTATCCATTAATAAAGTTTGTAATGCTTTAGTAGCCTCATCGAAATCATTATACTTTTCAAAGACCTCTTTACCAGTATGAACGAAAATAGGTAACCAATGTTCTAGTTGGTTATATACTTCTGTAACATTGGATGAAACGCCGTAATGACCGAAATAAATAGTATCTACATTCATACTTTGAATATGATTTTTAGAGGCAATCATCGCATCGGGCTGAAATTGCGAAGGGGACGTTGATGGTAAATATAACTCTACATCAAGGTCTGCAAGCTCTCTATAATAAATTCCAATTGTATCACCAGTAAAAATGCCGTTTGTTAATGAATCATGAATGCTAATATGGTGTTTTGCATGTCCAGGTGTATCATAAAATGTAAGGATGCGGTCTTCTGCAATTTTTAACGTACCATCATGTTGTACAATATGAACGCGTTCTTCTTCTATAGGAAGAATTGGATCGAAAAGTTTATCGAAATCATCCTTGTATACAGCTTTTGCGCCTAAAATTAGTTTTGTTGGATCAATCATATGACGAGCACCGCGAGAATGCACATATAAAGTAGCATTTGGGCACTTTTCCATCATTAAACCAGCTGCCCCAGCGTGATCTAAATGAACGTGTGTTACGATAATGTTTTTTACATCGTTTAAATCAATATGTAATTGTTGTAAGCCGTCTAAAATATACGGAAGAGAAGGGGCTGCACAAGTTTCAATTAAAGTAATATCGTCACCTAATAAAACATACGTACCAGTTCGTTCATTATGTTGTAAATCAAAATCATCAATAAGATATAGGTGTGAAGATAACTGCTCTACTTTTTTCATCGTTACCACTCCTTAGTTACTGTATGTTTCTATTATACGCTAAAATAGAAAAAGGCAGAAAACGAAAGCTCGTCTTCTGCCTTTTTAAAGTGTTGTTATTTCGTTTGTTCTTTATTGATAGACATAACGAACAGTCCAACAATGCCACCAACGATCGGAAGCGTAATCTCTCCTGCTAAATTAAAGTAGGAGCTTAAGAATAAACCATTTACATCGATTACCCAACCAGTAACATACAATAACATCATATATAGTACGAAATAAAACTCGCGATTTGAAATCGTTTCAGGTTGTGCAGTTTTCATAATGAACACCATCCTTTTCTATTATAATAGAATATAAACTGTCACATTTTGTTCACAATTCAATTGTAAAACTTTCCATTCTAAAAGTCTAGTAGTTTGTGTCGAATTTTCGAACATAAATAAAGCGCTATCATTTCGGTGTGTAAGTATGTAATAGAAGCTGTATATTCACGAATGTAGTATAGTATAAACATAGAATAATAGTATAGAGAGGGGTAGGAACAATGACAGTTTATGATTTTTCAGCTAAAACAATAACAGGTGAAGATAAATCGTTAAAAGATTACGAAGGAAAAGCACTTCTTATTGTAAATGTAGCTAGTAAATGTGGATTTACACCACAGTATAAAGGATTACAAGAAGTATATGATAAATATAAAGACCAAGGACTAGAAATACTCGGTTTCCCTTGTAACCAATTTGGAGGACAAGAACCAGGTACAGAAGCGGACATTACTAGTTTTTGTGAATTAAACTACGGTGTAAACTTCCCGATGTTTGCAAAGGTTGATGTGAAAGGTGATAAGGCTCATCCTCTGTATACATACATGACAGAACAAGCGCCAGGTTTACTCGGTATGAAAGCAGTGAAATGGAATTTTACGAAGTTTTTAATTGGAAAAGATGGGAAAGTAGTAGGGCGTTTTGCGCCGCAAACGAAGCCAGTTGATTTAGAGGTTGAGATTGAGAAGGTACTTGGGGAATAATTAGGAGTTTGTTATCTTTTATTATAGTTATTAAAAAATACCTCAAAGAACAAAGTTGCTCTTTGAGGTATTTTCTTTAAACTCACATGATCAAGATTAAATCATTGTATCGAATTCATTTGATTTAGGTAGAGAAGCTGCTTTTTTCATAAGCACTTCCCATAAGTGTACGGATTTCTTCCATTCGGCTGCGGTCTGTCCGTTTTGATACATAGCGTTCTCATAACTGAAAGTAAGTTGTTGCATATCGGCCGAGTTGTAAAGTGTATCGATGCGGAGAGCGTATTCTCGGAATGTTTGACTTTCCCCCCGTGGTATGCCGATTCTCGCAAATTGTTTTAAAAGTGCGCCGTAAGCTTTTTGATAAACAACATCATCTTTTCGGTATTTATAGAAAAGAATAATAAAAAATGTAATCCATTTCATTCTAGTAGTGAAGAGAATGTATCCGATGATACTAATTGGTATCGTAGAGAGGAATACGTACCACCAAGAAAAACTAGTTTTAGAATTTGTGACCTTTTTAGTAGAAGTTTCTTCTGTATTTTCTATTAAACTTTTAAGTTTTGTTTCATTATTTCGTTGATGTATTTGCTGGTTATTAGAATTATTTGCTTCGCTATTTTGTGAAATAGGAGCAGGAGTATTATTTGTAAAAGTATAGGGATTAGTAAATCCTTTTGTTGGTTCGAATGGAATCCAGCCGTATCCTGGGAAATATACTTCGACCCAAGAGTGTGCGTTATCGTTCGTGATTTTATAAATATCCTGACCTTCTGCAGAGGCAAGTGTATTGTCAAGAGTTCCTTCTGTATAGCCTTTTACCCAGCGAGCAGGAATCCCGGCAGAACGAAGTAGTACAATCATAGACGTCGAAAAATTATTACAGTAGCCGCTTTTTGTATCGAAAAGGAATTGATCTACATAATCTTGGCTTTTGGCAGGGAATGAAACATTCATTGTTTCGTATACAAAAGAGTTGTCTGTGAAGTAATTTTCGATAGCTAATACTTTATCATACCGGTTGTCTTTATCATTTGTAAGATTGACAGCCAAGTCTTTTACTCGCTGTGGTAATGATTCGGGAAGTTGTGTGTACTTTGTCATGAAATAAGGATTTGTTTCTTGACCTTCATTCGTGTTTACAGCTTTCAAGTTTTCTATGGGAAATTCCGGGATCTCATACGTTACTTTATATGAATGTAAAGTAGTAGAGGAGTCTCCGTGCATCGTATAGATTTTTTCAGAAAATGGGTCAACGCTGTATGATACATCTGAGGAAGCCTCAACTGATACTAATCCTGCTGGGTAGGTAAGGTGAAAATCACTTTTTTGCATGGTGATGGTTGCTTCGGTTGTTTCCGTTTTTGTATTTTGTTCGTACCAGCTCACGACGTCGTTTTTACTTTTAAAAGAAATCTTTTTTTGATTTTCAGAAACTTCCCAGCCTTTTCCTGTATAAAAATCTTTCGTTTCTACTCTCCAATATTGTTTGTTTTGCGTTTGTGCTGTGAAAACAATTGTAGGATCAGCCTGAAAAGGACCACCTAATCTCGAGTCATCTAAACCATACCCAATTGTAGAAACTTCTTGTTTTTTACTCGCTTCGGATGTGTTGAATTTTAAAAAATTCATTGGGTTTGGCCATTGAGGGCCGAATTTTGGAGCAAAGTATGCGATGGTTGCTGACAATACAATAAATATTGTAAGAGGTCTAAGTAATTTTGAGATTTCTCTATCATAATTTTGTAAGTGTTCCATCTCTTTTATTCGTTCTATTCGAAGAAGACTAAGCATAAAAAATCCGATGACAACAGTACGAATAATAGCGTAGTTTGCATTGTATAAATGTAAGTTATGAAAAGTTGTGATATAAATAATAGTCAATACAAGAAATAACAACCCACGTTTTTTATGAATCATCCAAAAAGAGATGAAAGAACTCAAAAACCAAAATGATAGAAAAAATAAAACTGTTGGAAAAACTGGAGAAATATCTAGCAAATTCCCCTGGAATAACAGGGAGGAATTTTGAGAAATATCAGTAAAAAATTTCGTTAGCCAAGATGGATTTATAAAAGCATTTTTATAATATAGGAAATGAATGATGAATAAAATCGTGATGATCTTTATAGCAATTTGCCACCTCGTTTGAAAAAAAGAGAGAGTGAAGCAAATTCCTATAAATATTACAAAAATATCTAATCTACCTACGTTTGTAATACCTATAAGGGGTCTTAGCCATTCTAGTAAAAGTAGAAATGCGCATGCATGCATGTAAAAACTGTTCATATCCAATTGTTTTTTTGTATGTAATGTTATCATTTGCTCACCTCAAAAAACACGTTTGCATACCGGTTTTCATAAACCGCGTTTACAAATATTTTTCTTTTTTGTAGAGTTTCTAGTATACTTAGTTCACGATGTGAGAGTTGATTCGCTTTTTCTTTCACGACAAACACCATTAATTTTCTATTTTTTATAGCAGCACAGTCAGCCGCCTTTTGAATATCGGGAGAAAGACCGCTTGTCACGAGTATAATCGTGACGGGCTGATACATTTTTCTTAATTCCATTTCTACACTCTGGGAGAGCGGGAATACACTGTCTGCTTGTACTTTCGCTAAATGGCAAAAGATTTGTTGCAACTGAGTATCTCCATTGTCTAATGGGAAAATAGTTCGTTCTTTTCCGACAGACACGAATGACGCTGGTGAATTTTGCTTCAAGACAGCCCTTACAATAGAGGCAGTAAACGTTACGACTGATTCGAATAGAGGGGATTCAGTTCTGTCCATGAATATCATGATATTATGGCTACTCTGTTGTTCAAACTCTTTCGTCATAATATTGTTTGTTCGTGCAGTTGCTTTCCAATCAATCCATGAAAAGCGATCACCAGGTTTATAGTCTCTGACGCCGACAGAGACTGTAGAGTCTTTTGCTGAATGTATATTTGCTGAAAGCGCCCCTTGTTCGAAATGATTTTCCAATTGTCGATACGCTATATCTACATACTGGGGATAGACTAAAAATGTATCTGGAACTGAAAAAGTTACTTCTTTTTCTATCATACCGAATAGATCGCCAGTTTTGACACGTACGCTTGAAAAAGTGTGCTCTCCTCTAGGGATTGTATCAATAACATATTGAAACGAAATATTTCGTTTCAATCCCGGAAAGAGTATGACCTTATTCATCTTTGCTTGTCTACAACTTGTAAATGGTGGTGGCAGTTCATCTTCTATAACTAAATAAAGTAAGGGAAAAGGAAATTTTCTTTTTATTGTAATCGTGCTTACAAATTGTTCTCCTGCTGCATATTTGTTTTGGTTTGTTATTCGTTTTACTTCAGCGTCCCGTAAAGCGTAGAAGGGGAGTAGTAGTGAATAAAGGCCAATAGGAATCGTACTGTAAAACAAAAACCAACTTACAAATCCTCCTTGAAGCATAGCATACACAAATGTTAAGACTACGCATAAAGGGATTAGCGATAACTTCGTAACGTGATATAGTGCTCGTAGTAGTCGCTTCATCAAAGGTTCTTCGTCCTTTGAGTCGGCACAGTAGTTCGTGCAACGATTTTGGCGATAACTTGTTCTCCTGTTATTCCTTCAAATCTTGCTTCCATTTTTAGAATGAGTCTGTGAGCTAAAACGTAAGGAGCTAAAAATTTAACATCGTCTGGAATAACATAATTTCTACCATAGATGAATGCATAAGCTTGTGAAGCTTTCATTAAAGCAATTGAGCCACGTGGACTTGCACCTAGCTGTATAGAACTATAAGAACGAGTCTGATTAACAAGCTTTACAATGTAATGCTTGATTGCTTTGTCCATACTTACTTCCCGTACACTTTGTTGTAAATAAAGTAATTCTTCTATTGTTGTAATAGCTTGTAAATGGGAGAGTGGGTTTGTTTTTTCCATCCGGTTTAAAATTTCAAATTCTTCTTCTGGTGTAGGATATCCCATTGTTAGCTTCAACAAGAAACGATCGAGTTGAGCTTCTGGTAAAGGATATGTTCCTTCATATTCGACCGGGTTTTGTGTAGCCATGACAAAGAAAGGTTTTGGTAACGATCTTGTAATGCCATCTATTGTGATAGTGCCTTCTTCCATACTTTCAAGTAAGGCAGATTGTGTCTTTGGGGATGTACGATTAATTTCATCAGCAAGTACAAAATTCCCCATGATTGGTCCAGGCTTGAACTCAAATTGGAGCTCTTTCGGATTATAAATAGAAACACCTGTTACATCTGACGGCAGTAAATCAGGTGTGAATTGAATCCGCTTGTAATCGGCGTCAATGGATTTAGAAAGAGTGCGTACTAGCATTGTTTTCCCAACGCCAGGAACATCTTCTAATAGTACATGACCTTCAGCTAAAAGAGCTGTCATGGTTAAAATCGTTTCTTTTCGTTTTCCGACCATTAATTTTTCAATATTGTTGATTATTTTTTCTACAATGGGATGTAATGAATCAAGACGGGCCATCGTAATCCTCCTAATTTTATTATCTTTTCTAATTCATTTTTATGTTAAAGAAAAGGAGTCCCTTCATTTTAATGCAGTATAATAGTAATCTAAGAGGCAAGTAGGAATGGTGTATATAAGTTCATAGTGAGAACTTATATAAATAGGAAAAAACGTAAATGTTAAAAAATCATGGTGAGATACTTTATAATTTCTATGTCCAAAAAGGAAATCCTACTCGTAATTTTATGAATATTCAGATTATATGTGTGGATAACATTTAGTATAATTGTTTCCGTAAATAAGAGCAATACCGTAAATAATGATTTATAGTTATATCTCGCTATTTGTGGGCTGATAATCAGTGGGGGACGAACAAAACCTCCACTGATTAAAGTTTCACTTTATATAAAAACGTAGGAATCTCTCCTGCGTTTTTTCTTATGCAAAAAAAGGTGAATCCTCAAAATGCTATTTTCCTAATAAGCTCACGGCTGACCGAAATCTTCACAACAAAAAAAAGTAATCTTTATTTATAAATGTTTCCCCGTAAACCGGTTTCCAAATGAATTTATGACAATCTCTTGAACTGTGCGAAATGTCACATCTGTATTTTACAACCTCTTTTATAGTAAGGGTATGTAAGAGAGACGTATTAAAGGAGTGAACAGTATGAAGAAGAAACCTTCAGCACTAATGAGACGTTTAAAATATTTTTCACCAATAGATCGTTATAACGATAATCATACACAAGAAACATATGAAGATCGTGAATGGGAAAATGTGTACAGAAAGCGATGGCAACATGATAAAGTAATCCGTTCTACACATGGCGTGAACTGTACTGGTTCATGTAGTTGGAACATTTATGTGAAAGATGGAATTGTAACTTGGGAAGGGCAGGAGCTTAACTATCCAACAACAGGTCCAGATATGCCTGACTTTGAACCACGAGGATGTCCACGTGGAGCGAGTTTTTCCTGGTACATTTATAGTCCACTTCGTGTGAAATATCCGTATGTACGTGGTGTTCTTTGGAGTATGTGGCAAGAGGAATTACAAAATAACAAGTCACCACTAGATGCTTGGAAAAGCATTGTGGAAAACCCTGAAAAAGCACGTAAGTATAAGCAGGCGCGTGGTAAAGGGGGATTCATTCGTGCGAATTGGGATGAAGTATTACAACTCGTTTCAGCTTCTTTACTTTACACAGTAATGAAATACGGTCCAGACCGAAATGTTGGTTTTTCACCAATTCCAGCTATGTCGATGTTAAGTCATGCTGCAGGTAGCCGCTTTATGCAACTTATGGGTGGGCCGATGCTTAGCTTCTATGATTGGTACGCTGATTTACCACCAGCTTCTCCGCAAATTTGGGGTGATCAAACAGATGTACCAGAAAGTAGTGACTGGTATAACTCTGGTTACATTATGACATGGGGTTCAAATGTACCGATGACAAGAACACCAGATGCACACTTTTTAGCGGAGGTTCGATATAAAGGAACGAAAGTTGTTTCAGTAAGTCCTGATTTCGCTGAGTCAACAAAGTTTGCGGATGATTGGATTAGTGTGAAACAAGGTACAGATGGTGCACTTGCGATGGCAATGGGGCATGTGATCTTACAAGAATTTTACGTAGATAATCAAGTGGAATACTTCACAAAGTATGCGAAGCAATATACTGATTTTCCTTTCTTTGTCACATTGAAACAAAAAGGAGATCAATTCGTCGCTGATCGTTTCTTAAATGCTACTGATATTGGACGAGAAACAAAGTTAGGAGAATGGAAGCCTGTTCTTTGGAACGAGAACACGAAAGATTTTGCAACACCTCACGGCACAATGGGGTCACGTTGGGATAATGAAAAGAAATGGAATTTACGTTTAGAAGATGAACAAACAGGTGAAAAGATTGATCCACGTCTTTCTTTACTTGGAATGGAAGACGCTGTGGGAACGGTACAAATTCCGTACTTCTCAGATGAGGGAAATAAAGTATTGGAACGTACAATTCCAGTGAAAAAAATTATGACAGAAGAAGGCGAAGTGTTCGTTACAACTGTATACGACTTAACGTTGGCAAATTACGGTGTGAACCGAGGGCTCGGCGGACAAGAGCCGAAAGACTTCAATGATGATGTACCATTTACACCTGCATGGCAAGAGAAAATGACAGGAGTGAAACGAGAGCTTATTATTCAAATTGCTCGTGAGTTTGCACAAAACGCAGTTGATACGGATGGGCGCTCGATGATTATTGTAGGGGCCGGTATTAACCATTGGTTTAATTCTGATACGATTTATCGCGCAGTTTTAAACCTTGTTCTTCTCGTTGGAGCACAAGGCGTAAACGGTGGCGGTTGGGCGCATTATGTCGGTCAAGAAAAATTACGACCAGCAGAAGGATGGCAAACAATCGCGATGGCAAAAGATTGGCAAGGGCCACCGAAATTACAAAATGGTACATCTTTCTTCTATTTCGTAACAGATCAATGGCGCTATGAAGATACACCGGTTGGACATTTAGCATCACCAATTGAGGGCAACTCTCGTTATCAACATCACGGTGATTACAACGTATTAGCGGCACGACTTGGCTGGTTACCTTCTTATCCGACATTCGAGAAAAATGGAATTGAATTATATAAAGAAGCTGTTGCTGCTGGTGCAACAACGCAAGAAGAAATCGGAAAATACGTTGCACAAAAACTAAAAGAAAAAGAACTAAAATTTGCGATTGAAGATCCAGATAATAAAAACAACTTCCCGCGCAACTTATTCGTATGGCGTGCCAACTTAATTTCAAGTTCTGGTAAAGGCCACGAATATTTCTTAAAACATTTATTAGGCACAACAAATGGATTAATGAATGACGATAGTGATTCGTTGCGACCAGAAGAAATTAAGTGGCATGAAGAAGCGCCAGAAGGGAAGCTTGATCTACTCATTAATTTAGATTTCCGTATGGCTGGAACAGCGCTCTATTCTGACATCGTCTTACCTGCTTCAACTTGGTATGAAAAGCATGATTTAAGCAGTACGGATATGCATCCATTTGTACATCCATTTAATCCAGCAATCGGTTCACCGTGGGAAGCACGCTCTGATTGGGATATTTTCACCGCTCTTTCTAAAGCTGTGTCAGATTTAGCGAAGAAAATCGACCTTGAACCAATGAAAGAAGTCGTTGCAACACCACTTCTTCACGATACACCGCAAGAATTAGCGCAACCACTTGGCAAGATTAAAGACTGGAGTAAAGGTGAGTGTGAACCAATACCGGGTAAAACGATGCCACAAATTCATGTTGTCGAAAGGGATTATAAAACAATTTATGACAAGATGACTGCACTAGGACCAAATGCTGGAAAACAACCAATTGGTACGAAAGGTATTTCTTGGTCAGCAGAAAAAGAGTATGAGCAATTAAAGAGCAAATTAGGAGTTGTTCGAACGGATTCTATTGCGAAAGGTTGCCCAGACATAAAAGAAGCAATCAATGCTGCTGAGGCGGTATTAACGCTTTCTTCGACAACAAACGGTCATATGGCTGTAAAAGCATGGGAAGCACTTGAAAAACAAACGGATTTAAAACTGCGTGATTTAGCAGAAGAACGTGAAGAAGAATGCTTCACATTCGAACAAATTACAGCACAGCCGAAAACAGTAATTACTTCTCCAGCCTTTACAGGTTCTGAAAAAGGTGGACGCCGTTATTCACCATTTACAACAAATGTGGAACGTCTTATTCCTTGGAGAACGATAACGGGTCGACAATCTTTCTACTTAGATCATGACATGATGAAAGAATTCGGTGAAACGATGGCAACATTTAAACCAATTCTGCAACATAAACCGTTCCGAAAATCACGTCCCGAAGTAGAAGGAAAAGAAATTACACTAAACTATTTAACACCGCATAATAAGTGGTCGATTCATAGTATGTACTTCGATTCATTACCGATGTTAACGCTATTTAGAGGTGGTCCAACTGTTTGGATGAATAAAGATGATGCGAATGAAGCTGGCGTCGCAGATAATGATTGGATCGAGTGTTTTAACCGTAACGGTGTTGTTGTAGCACGTGCTGTCGTAACGCACCGTATACCGAGAGGGATGGCATTTATGCACCATGCACAAGATCGCCACATTAACGTGCCTGGTACGAAATTAACAAGCACCCGCGGGGGAACACATAATAGTCCAACCCGTATTCATGTTAAACCAACACATATGATTGGTGGATATGGCCAATTAAGCTATGGATTTAACTACTATGGTCCGACTGGGAATCAGCGGGACTTAAATGTTGTAATCCGTAAACTGAAGGAGGTAGATTGGCTTGAAGATTAAAGCACAAGTCGGAATGGTAATGAACCTAGATAAATGCATCGGCTGCCATACTTGTAGCGTAACATGCAAAAACACCTGGACAAATCGTCCAGGTGCTGAATATATGTACTTCAATAACGTAGAAACGAAACCTGGAATTGGTTATCCGAAACAATGGGAAGATCAAGAGAAATATAAAGGCGGCTGGGAATTGAGAAATGGTGAAATTCAGCTGAAATCAGGTTCGAAAATGAAACGCCTTATGAATATTTTCCACAATCCAGATCAACCAACCATCGACGATTACTTTGAACCTTGGAACTATGATTATGAAACATTAACAAATAGCCCGCAGCGTAAGCATCAACCAGTTGCTCGTCCGAAATCAGCAATTACAGGCGAATTTATCGACAAAATTGAATGGGGTCCAAACTGGGAAGATGATTTAGCTGGTGGACATATAACAGGATTGCAAGATCCGAACGTAAAGAAAATGGAAGAAGAAATTAAAACAGATTTTGAAAATGTCTTTATGATGTATTTACCACGCATATGCGAACATTGTATGAATCCATCTTGCGTATCTTCTTGTCCATCTGGTGCG
Organism: Bacillus sp. FSL M7-1020; assembly: GCF_038050415.1. Taxonomy (NCBI): domain Bacteria; kingdom Bacillati; phylum Bacillota; class Bacilli; order Caryophanales; family Bacillaceae; genus Bacillus; species Bacillus sp. FSL M7-1020. The sequence continues at coordinate 1,840,976 of NZ_JBBOTW010000001.1, forward strand.
ATGTATAAACGTGAAGAAGATGGGATTGTTCTTGTGGATCAAAATGCATGTCGTGCTTGGAGGTTCTGCGTATCTTCTTGTCCATATAAAAAAGTGTATTTTAACTGGCAAACGAATAAAGCAGAAAAATGTACAATGTGTTTCCCGCGTATTGAAGCTGGTATGCCAACGATTTGTTCGGAAACATGTGTAGGACGTATCAGGTATATTGGGGTAATGCTATATGACGCTGACAAAGTGAAAGAAGCAGCTTCTGTTGAAGATGAAAAAGATTTATATGAATCTCAGCTTACTGTTTTCCTAGATCCAAATGATCCAGAAGTAGCAGCTGAAGCGAAAAAACAAGGCATTCCTGAAGAATGGATTAAAGCAGCACAAGAGTCACCGATCTATAAAATGATTATCGATTGGAAAATTGCTCTGCCTCTTCATCCAGAGTACCGTACAATGCCAATGGTTTGGTATATCCCCCCGCTTAGCCCGATTATGAATATGGTGGAAGGGAAAGGAAGTAACTGGCAAGCAGAAGAGATTTTCCCTGCTATCGATAATATGCGTATCCCAATTCAATATTTAGCGAACCTACTCACTGCAGGAGATGAATCCCACATTCGTCTTACGTTGAAAAAAATGGCTGTCATGCGGACGCATATGAGAGCATTGCAAATTAATAAAGAACCAAATGAAGCAGTATTAAAAGAAATTGGTTTAACGAAACAGGATGTAGAAGATATGTATCGTCTTCTTGCTATCGCGAAATATAAAGATCGCTTCGTCATTCCGGGCACTCACCGTGAACAAGTTGCTGATTTATATAGTGAACAAGGAAGCTGTGGTTTATCCTTCGCAGGTGGGCCAGGGTCTTGCATGACAATTTCTTAAATAAAGGGGGCGGAAAATGATGAAACAAAGTTTACAAACTGCTTTTTCTTGTTCTTCTTTTCTTCTCTCCTATCCGGAACTTGGGTGGGGAGAAGCTTTAACTGAAGTACAAGAAGAGATTGAAGCAATTGAACAAGAAGACGTTAAAGCAGCACTTACAGCGTTTATAAAACAAGCACTAGATAAAACGAACGATCAATTAATTGATCCTTACGTATATACATTTGATTTTGGTAAAAAGACAAATATGTATTTAACTTATATGAACACAGGTGAACAAAGAGAAAGAGGTATTGAATTATTAGAGTTAAAACAGCATTATAAAAAATCTGGTTTTGAAGTAACAGATAAAGAACTACCGGATTATTTACCGCTTTTGCTTGAGTTTTTTGCAAATGCAAATGAGCAAGATAGTGAGCCGATTATGAGTAAATACAAGGAAAATATACAAGCATTGCACGTTCAATTAAAAGAAGCTGATAGTATGTATGAACCAATTCTTGCAGCTATTCTCCTCGCTATCGATACATGGGGTGTACAGACAAATTAGAAAGGAGAGTTGTCAAAATGATGGATCAATTTCTATGGGTGTTGTTTCCCTATATCATTTTTGCAATCTTTATCGGTGGACATATTTTCAGATACAACTATGATCAATTTGGATGGACATCAAAATCTAGTGAACTATTAGAGAAAAAAATGCTCCGGGCCGGAAGTCTATTATTCCACTTTGGGATCATGTTCGTAATTGGCGGTCATGTTATGGGGATTTTAATTCCAGAGTCCGTATACCGTTCAATAGGTATTTCTGAACATATGTATCATGTAGTAGCAATTAGTTTCGGACTTCCGGCAGGTGTTGCTTCTATCATCGGTTTAATTATATTAACGTATCGCCGTGTAACCGTAAAACGCATCATTGCAACGAGTACAACGGGAGATTATATTGCGCTTATTTTATTACTTATCGTTATGCTGGCAGGACTTTCCTCAACATTTTTAAATATCGACTCAAAAGGGTTTGATTATCGTACAACGATCGGTCCTTGGTTCCGAAGTCTCTTTATTTTCCAACCGAAAGTTGAATATATGATGGAAGTGCCTGTATGGTTTAAAATTCATATTATTGCAGCGATGGGTCTATTCGCAGTATGGCCGTTCACTAGACTTGTACATGTATTTAGTGCTCCAATTAAATACTTAAGCCGTAGTTATGTAATTTACAGAAGACGTATTCCTAATGAATTGAAAAAATAATAACGCTTTGAACAAATAGCAGCTAAAACGAAACGAGGTCTAATATGGAAGGCCTCGTTTTTATTAATATAGGGGAATAACCGTGTACGTTATAATGAAAAAGTAACGTAATATGAAAAAAGATTAGCATCTAAATAAGATGCTAATCAATGCTACAAACAGAGGTAGAACAATCTTCACAAGCAATTTCACATTTTAAAAATTGTAAATCATGAATTGTAATCTTTCCTTTAGTAATAGAAATCGTACCCTTTTTTTTCAAATCATTTAACATTCGATTTACGCTTTCACGGGAAGTTGCACAGAAGTTCGCAAGTTCTTGATTCGTTAATGGTAAATCGATGAGAATACCATTTTCCTTTAACACACCATAACTATTTGTCATTCGTATGAGAGTAGAATACAGGGCACCTTTTTTGCCGTGTAATACTAAATCGCGGAACTTCGTTTGCATTCTTCTTAAATGTTCACTAATCCATTTCATAAATTCAAATACAAGTGCGGGTTTTTGGAGTAATGCTTTTTCTAAGGTTTCACGCTTTATTACTCCTACTTCAACATCTTCAAGGCATTTTGAATTTAATAAATACTTCGCATTGTCCGTGAATAATGTTAATTCGCCAATAATGTCGTATGCCGAACAAATACGGAGTGTTAATTCTTGTCCGTCAGCACTTAGTTTACTAATTTGTACTTTTCCTGAGTGGATGATATAGAGTTCTGTTGCTTCCATACCTTCTTGAAAAATAAAACTTCCTTTTTTTATCTGCATTTTATATTCAACAGATGCAAGTAATTCCTTTAAATCTTGAGATAATGTCATACTGTTTGCCACAGCGATCACCTTTCTTCTTATAAGCAATACATTTCCTATTTTGAGTGTAAGTATGATGAAAATGCAAGAGCTATTTAAAAAAAAGTGAAATTTCAATGACCGTACGGGAAAATAAATTAATATGTTTTAAGAGTTAATGGAAGTAAAGGGGTAAATGAGTATAAGTTTTTAGTTGAAAAGATAACCAAAAAAAATTCAATATGTAAAGTAGATGAGACTAAAGATGTGAACAAAATTCGAACGGATTTGTGAAGAATTTTTGAATGGGGAAAGTAATGTGAGAAAAGTCACATTGAATATGTAGCTTCTTTTTTATAATAAAGGCAAATAAAAAATATGAAACCTACTAAGGATTGCAGTAGAAAAGAAGGGATATAGATGCACGAGAAGATGAGGGATTCGTTAGAGCGGCCACTTCAAGATTTACGTATTTCAGTTATTGATCGTTGTAATTTTAGGTGTACATACTGTATGCCAGCCGAAGTGTTCGGATCTAATTATGCTTTTTTACAGGAAGAGTTTTTATTAACATTCGATGAAATAGAAAGATTAGCTAGATTATTTATAAGTATGGGAGTCAATAAAATTAGACTTACTGGCGGTGAACCTTTATTGCGTAAAGATTTACCAAAGTTAATTGCAAGGCTTGCAAAGCTAGAAGGCTTAACAGATATTGGACTCACAACAAACGGTATTCATTTAGCAAAACAAGCTAAGGCGCTAAAAGTTGCGGGATTAAAACGTGTAAATATTAGTTTAGATGCGATAGAGGATCACGTTTTCAAAAAAATAAATGGCCGAAATGTAAGCACAAAACCTGTATTGAAAGGGATTGAAGCAGCGAAGGCAGCTGGATTAGAAGTGAAAGTAAATATGGTCGTAAAAAAAGGGATGAATGATAGTCAAATTCTTCCTATGGCTCAGTATTTTAAAGAACAAGAAATTCAGCTACGTTTTATCGAGTTTATGGATGTGGGCAGTACGAACGGCTGGAACTTTGAACAAGTCATTACGAAGGAACAATTAATAGAAAAAATTAATCGTGTATATCCGATTGAGCCCGCCCAGCCTCGTTACTTTGGAGAAGTAGCTAAAGTGTATCGATATGTAGGGAGCGATGCAGAAGTTGGCTTTATTACTTCTGTTTCTGAGTCATTTTGTTCTTCTTGTACGAGAGCTCGTATTTCGGCAGACGGAAAGTTTTTTACATGCCTATTTGGAACGAAAGGAACGGATTTGCGAACGCTTCTTCGAGAAAATATTTCTAATGCATCACTATTAAAAATTCTACAACATACATGGGAGTTTAGAAAAGATCGGTATTCAGATGAAAGAACAGCTGAAAGTGCAAATAGACGTCCAAAAGTAGAAATGTCTTACATTGGTGGATAACGAAAGGAGGGTTCCCTATGCAAGAGCGTTATTCAAGGCAAGTATTGTTTTCTGGAATTGGTGAAATGGGACAAAGAAAAATAAAAGAAAAGCATGTGCTCCTAATAGGAGCGGGTGCACTAGGAGCTGCGAATGCAGAAGCGCTCGTTAGGATGGGAATTGGGAAATTGACAATTGCTGACCGTGACTACGTTGAATGGAGTAATTTACAAAGACAACAGTTATATACAGAAGAAGATGCACAGCAGTGTAAACCGAAAGCAATTGCAGCGGCAGAGCATTTAAGAAAAATTAATTCTGAAGTAGAAATTGTACCTGTTGTAACGGATGTTACAATGCAAGAAATGGAAGAGTTAACAAAAGAAGCAGATCTTATAGTAGATGCGACTGATAATTTCGATACGCGCCTACTTATAAATGATATTTCACAAAAAGAAAATATACCTTGGATATACGGTGGATGCATTGGAAGTTACGGTGTAACGTATACGATTCTTCCTGGAGAAACACCATGTTTTCGCTGCTTAATGGATCATCCTATGGGCGGTGCAACATGCGATACAGCCGGAATCATTCAGCCAGCGGTACAAATGGTTGTTGCTCACCAAGTAACAGAAGCGATGAAAATATTGGTGGATGATTTTGAGGCGTTAAGAGGAACAATGTTATCATTTGATATTTGGAACAATCAATATCTCTCATTAAAAGTAAATAGGCAGAAAAAAAGTACATGTCCATCTTGTGGGAATGTACGCACGTATCCAAGTTTAACATTTGAAGCACAGATGAAAACGGAAGTGCTATGCGGGCGGAATACAGTTCAAATCCGTCCAGGAATAAAAAAAATTCTTAATTTAGAAGAAATTCAAAAGCGCTTACAAAAAAGTGTGAATGTCAAAAAAACTCCATATTTACTATCCTTTCTAGTAGATGAATATCGTTTTGTGTTATTTACAGACGGCAGAGCGTTTATTCATGGGAGTAATGATATGAAAATGGCAAAACGGTTATACGCAAAATATATAGGATGAACAGAAAGAGAGTTTCTTCTTATCAAAACGAGGTGAAAAAGAATGTTAGAAAAACGTACACCAATCTCAGTGGCAGAAGCAGTTGCACGTGTAATGGAATATGCCTATCAAGGTGAAATGGAAAAGGTTTCTCTTACCGAAAGTTACGGAAGAGTCCTCGGAGAAGATGTTGTTGCAGATCATGATGTTCCGCATTTTGATCGCTCTCCGTACGACGGATTTGCGATTCGAACAGAAGATACAAAAGAAGCAAGTAGCAGTAACCCAATTCAGTTTGAAGTGATAGGTGAAATTGGAGCAGGTTTTGTTTTTAAAGAGGAAGTAAAAGCATTTCAAGCTGTACGTATTATGACAGGAGCCGCAATTCCAGCGGGATGTAATGCTGTTGTTATGTTAGAACTAACGGAAGGGTTTGAAGAAAACAAAAAGACTTATATGAAATTAAAACGCTCTTTCACTTCTGGTGATAACATTTCTTTTCAAGGAGAAGATGTAAAACAAAATGCCATACTTGTGAAAAAAGGGACTTCTATTAACCCTGGAGTAGCGGCACTGCTTGCTACGTTTGGTTATAGTTCCGTGCATGTTGTAAGACAGCCGGTTATTGGAATTGTAACGACAGGGAGTGAACTACTCGAAGTACATGAACAACTGAAAGAAGGGAAGATTCGAAATAGTAACTCCTATATGATCGCTGCTCAAATTGAACGAGCGGGCGGAGTTGTACAGTATTATGGACAATTCGCTGACGATTTTGAGACGTGTTATAACACTGTAAAAAAAGCGATAAAAGAAGTTGATATATTAATTACAACTGGTGGCGTTTCAGTAGGAGACTATGACTATTTACCTGCTATTTATGAGAGATTACAAGCAAATGTACTTTTCAATAAAATAGCGATGCGACCAGGAAGCGTGACAACTGTCGCTGAGCTAGAAGGAAAACTATTATTTGGTCTATCTGGTAATCCTTCTGCTTGTTATGTCGGATGTGAATTATATGTTCGACCAGTCATTGGAACATACTTGCACAGGAAAGATCCGCACTTATTTCGAGCAGAAGCAATTTTACAGAAAGACTTTCCGAAAGCAAATCCGTTTACTCGTTTTGTAAGAGGGAATGTAGAACTTGTAGATGGCCAATTACAAGTTACACCAGTCGGTTTAGATAAATCTAGCGCAATTTCTTCACTTGCAGAAGCGAATGCATGTATCGTTCTGCCGGGAGGAACGAGAGGATTTGAAGCAGGAATAACCGTTTCGGTACTGTTATTAGAATCAAGCGCCGGAAGTGAGTGGCCGTGGGAAGAGCCGCTTCGATCATACAAGTAACAGAAAAATAGATTGCTAATTTATACAAAGATAAGAGGTGCAAGATGACACATACGTATTATGAAGTAATTGATACTCCTATTTTAATTGAAGGTGTTACAAGTAAAGTAATTCGCCGTGAGTGCGGTGCAGTTACTACTTTTATTGGTACTGTCAGAGAATTTACGAAAGGACGTCGCACGCTTTATTTAGAGTATGTAGCTTATAAGACAATGGCGGAAAAACAGCTTGAGAAAATTGGTGCTGAAGTAGAAGCGAAGTGGCCTGGGACATATGTGGCAATTACACATCGCATTGGTACATTACAAATTTCTGATCTTGCTGTTGTTGTTGCTGTTTCTACACCACACCGGAAAGCGGCCTATGAGGCGAATGAATATATTATGGAGCGTATAAAACAAATTGTTCCGATTTGGAAGAAAGAGTTTTGGGAAGATGGTGAGTCATGGATAGGGGATCAGTTAGAGAAAATAGCATATGGTAATGGCGAACCTGAAAAGGAGATGAGAACATGATTGAAGTACTATTATTTGCACATTTGCAAGAAGAAGCAAGTAAGTCGGTCTTGCAAATAGATTGTGAAAATATTTCAGTTTCTGAACTAAAGGAAGTTCTGATTAAGAAATACAATGTAGCAATTTCAAACGAGATAATGGTCGCCGTAAATGAAGAATACGCAAATGAGGATGACATCATTCAAACTGGCGACGTCGTAGCAATGATTCCGCCAGTAAGTGGTGGTTGATTCTTTTCAGCCTAATCATGTTAGGACGTGATTAGGCTGGAGAGAATGAATATAACTATGCATACATAGGAGGGAACAAGATGAAAAGTCCTAATTTTCAATTAAGTTTACAAACTTCTAATCTAGTTATCGGTTTTATGGTATGGGTCATTTTATCATCATTAATGCCTTATATTAAAGCAGATATTCCATTAACTGCGGGACAAATTTCTATGGTAACAGCAGTACCGGTTATTTTAGGTTCTATTCTTCGCATTCCAATTGGTTATTGGACGAATCGTTACGGAGCAAGAAAATTATTCTTTATTAGTTTTATTCTTTTATTATTCCCTGTCTTTTACATTAGTGTTGCCAATTCTATGATGGATTTAATTATTGGTGGCTTATTTGTAGGGATTGGTGGTGCTGTATTCTCTGTAGGAGTAACTTCTTTACCAAAGTACTTTCCAAAAGAGAGCCACGGTTTTGTAAATGGTATTTACGGAGTGGGTAACGCTGGAACAGCAATTACTTCATTTTTAGCACCTGTTATTGCAACTTCAGTTGGCTGGAGAACGACAGTACAGTGTTATTTAATTTTACTTGCAGCATTTGCACTTATGAACTTTTTATTAGGAGATCGTAAAGAAAAAAAGGTGAATACACCATTAATGGAACAAATAAAAGGTGTATATAAAAATGAAAAACTTTGGTTTTTATGTATCTTTTACTTTTTATCTTTCGGATCATTCGTCGCATTTACAGTATACTTACCAAACTTTTTAGTATCTCACTTCGGATTAGAGAAAGTAGATGCAGGTATGCGGACAGCTGGCTTCATCGTATTAGCAACAATTATGCGCCCGATTGGTGGTTGGCTCGGTGATAAATTTAATCCATTTAAAATATTAATCTTCGTATTTATCGGTTTAACACTTTCAGGTATTATCCTATCATTTATGCCAAGCATGAACGTATACACATTTGGTTGCTTACTAGTCGCATTTTGTGCAGGTATTGGCAATGGTACAATCTTCAAGCTTGTGCCAATGTACTTCTCTGAGCAAGCAGGGATTGTAAATGGTGTTGTGTCAGCTTTAGGTGGACTAGGAGGGTTTTTCCCGCCATTAATTTTAACATTACTATTCCAACTAACAGGTCATTATGCAATCGGATTTATGGCGTTATCAGAAGTAGCGCTTGCTTGTTTAATTATTACAGTGTGGATGTATAGTCAAGAGAAGCTGTTAGTGATGTTAAAGAATCATTAATAGAAAAAAGGGTGCCTAGTAGAGGCATCCTTTTTTCTACTTAAACAAACAAGAATGAATTGTCTTATGTATAACAAGGGCCTTTTCGTAAATAATGTTGTTTTATTACTTAAGAATTTTATCTTTATTGATTTTATAAGAATTTCCCGCATAATTGTAACAAAGGGAGATGATTCCAAGTTGAGTAAACAGAATATCAGCACAACAGTTTCAGGAGATTTGATTGTTACCCATCTAATTGGTCAGATTAAAACAGAGGATGTGTATGAATGGTTTAATGATTTTGAGCAGGTTTGTCAGCAATTTATTTCTGAAGGGCGGAAATACAAATTATTGGTAGATAGAAAAGGATACACGCCAAATCATTTTTCTGTTCAAAAAGTATGGAAAGATAAGTTCTTCAATGAAACCATTTTGAATCATAGTAAGGCAATTGCATTTCTTCTTGAAGAAGGGGAGATACTGAATTATTTACAACAATCCAATACGAAAGAATCTGTGGAATTTTTCGATGATTATGAACAATCGCTAATTTGGTTGAATGAATATCCAATGTAAAAAATGAATTGAAAGAGTTGCTCGTAATGTTGCAGTTATCATAACATTTACTTGTTTACAAGTTGCCGACACCATTCATTTTCTTCGCAGATTGCTTGTGCAGTTTCAAAAAAGAAACCAAAACAAAAAGAACAAACGCTTCTAAAAAACGTTTGTCCAAAGGTAATTACTATTTTGGCTAAGAAATAGATTATTATTTGTGAGTACGAGAAAGCTTTTTTATAAGTTTAGGAAGTATAGATGTTAATTCTTGCTTCATACGCTTTGTAGACGATGGATCTTTACCAGAAGTTGAAATAGTGACAATATATTCATTATTTCTTATAACGCCAGGTGTGTGAAACGATGATTCTGTACCATCGCTTACAACGTTAACCCACTGGAAATCGTGGGCGGCCTGTTTGACCATCATATTAACAGTATGTTGATTTGTAGCTGCATAAATAAGATGAGCATCTTTAATGTCATCATTACTAAAAGTTTTTTGCTTCCAAGTAATATAGGGAAGTTCGGTCATTTCCTCGCAAATCTCGGGGCTAATAACGGTGACGAAAGCGCCTGTATTTTTTAATCCAGACGCTTTTCGATATGCAATTTTACCTCCACCAATGATAACGACCACTTTATTATGTAGATTAAACATAAGAGGGTACATGCTATACATACACACATTCCTCCATTCGCTCTAATAATGCCAACTTCATATATGTATCAAACTTCAGGCAGTTACAAGTCGTAACGTGATCGTATTTTTTTGTATGCAATTTGATTTTTTGAAGCAATAATCCGGTAAAGAGAAGGTACGGCATGACATATACATGGGATGCGGCCGATGTTATAGTCTTGAGCTCAGCAGTAAAAGAGGGAGTTCCTTTCATTAAAAAGGAGCACGATACTGGCATACTGAGTTTTCGTTCGACAGCTGCTCCGATTTGTTGTAACTCATGTATCGGCTGGGGGTCACTACTGCCTCTTCCTACGAGTAAAATACTACTACCTTGCATTGGAATAGTTTCACGTATTCTTTTCGCTACAAGTTCAACCATATGTGGATGCGTACTAAAAGGTGGTACAACTGAAAATGTTATATGTGGGTATTTCTTTTGTATTTGTTCTATTTCAAGAGGAATATCACGTTTATAGTGAGCTGCTGCAAATAATAAAACAGGTACAATCATTATTTCAGTTGCTCCCTCTAGTATTGTTTCTGTAACTGCATCCGAAATGGTAGGTGTTGTTAGTTCTAGAAAAGCTATTTTTTGAATTCTTTCGTTACATTCTTTCATGACAGATTGAATAAAGCGAATAAATTGTTCATTGCCTTCTTGCAGGCGACTACCGTGTCCAACATATACAATTCCTTTCATCGTAGCACCAAATCTTTCTTCATAATAATGTCTTGTAATTGCTCATCTACATTATGTAATCCGACTTTATTCGCATAGTGTAAAGTTGGAACGTCGGTATACGAGAAGGGAAGAGTAAGAATATCAATAAAACCAAGTCGTTTTATTTCTGATAAAAAAGTATCAATTGAGGCACGCCCTTCAAACACAATGCTATCCCATGAGAATTCAGAAAGTATACGAGAATGAACTTCATCGAAACGATGATCAATTGTATACTCATGAGTCATCATATAGGAGCCAGCACCAATTTTCTCTTGAATAAAAGCAATTCGGTTAATATTTCTGCCTAAATAAACAGTTGTATGGGAAGAGAACTTTGCTTGTTTACTTAGTAGCCCATATTGCATAAGTTTTTCTTGAGTGGCAACATTCATGTGCTGCAGCTCTGCCTGTAAGGAACGAATATCTTTATGGTATTTACTACATGCTTGCATCAAGATTTCTACACTTTCAGCTGAACAAAAAACAAGGCGATCAACGTTAAAAATTTCATTGATTTGTTCAAGTGTTAATGTATATTCTTCCTTTTTGAAAGTTGGAATTTGATATATTTCTGCACCGGTTTCTTGTAACCTTTGCTTCATTACACTTGTTTTATTTGTTGCAGATGCAAATAAAACTTTTTTACCATGTAATGGTTTACGTTCTTTCCAAGCGATTTGATTACGTAAGGAAACGACATCACCAACAATCGTCATGGAAGGGTTAGAAATATTTTCGGTTTTGACGTTATGAACAATGGTTGCTAGAGTCCCTGTGACAACGCGCTGTTTCCCAGTTGTACCCCATTCAATGACTGCTACGGGTGTATCTTCTTTTTTTCCTGCTTGTAGTAAGTTTTCACAAATGGTAGGTAAGTTTTTTATACCCATGTAGTAGGCGATTGTGTCGCTATTGTGGGATGAATTATATTTTCCATAATCGGCCAAAGGACCTTTTGCATGTCCAGTTAGTAAAGTGACGCTATTACTGTAGTTACGGTGGGTGAGGGGGATACCTGCATAGCTACTAGCGGCGATGCTAGATGTAATACCTGGTACAATTTCATACGGAATGTTCGCAGATGCTAAAGTTTCTGCTTCTTCACCAACACGACCAAAAATAGAGGGATCTCCACCTTTTAAGCGTACAACGGTTTTTCCTTCTTTCGCAAATTGAAGGAGGTGGGCGTTAATCATTTCTTGTCGCATAGTATGATTTTTCGGCATTTTTCCGCAATAAATAAGTTCGCATGTTTCTTTTGTATAATGAAGAAATCTAGGATTTAATAAACGGTCATATAAAACGATATCTGCACGCTTTAAACAATCTATCGCTTTCTTTGTAATAAGCCCTTCATCACCTGGTCCTGCACCAACTAAATATACATATCCGTTCATAATCGCACCTCTTCTATTTTTATGTAAAAGGAAGCCAGAGGAGGCTTCCTTTCGTAAATTACATGTTTATATAAATGTCACCATCAATAACTTCTACTTCGTATGTTTGGATACAGCCGTCATCAGGTTTTTGCACTTCACCTGTTAGTAATGAAATTTTCCAATCATGCAGTGGACAAAAGACGAATTCTCCAGATACAATTCCTTCTGCTAACGGTCCGTTTTTATGAGGACAACGATTTTCTACAGCTCGAATATCTCCATTTGAAAGGCGGAATAGGGCGATAGACATACCATTCATTTGCACCTCTTTACCGATTTGAATAGGAAGGTCTTCCGCACGCATAACTTTTATTTTTTCTTTCGTTTGTATCATATAGATCACAGCTCCTTATTTCACAGTTTCTACTTCATACATCGCTTTTAATGATTTCGTTTCTAGTGCTTGTCCCCATGCTTCTTTATATGTGCCACGAGCTTTTTGGAAACGTTCATTTAACTTAGTGACCATATTTGCATCTTGCAGTATTTCTTTTATGTGATCGAAGCCTAAACGTTCTGTCCAGTAGGCAGTACGCTCTCCATAAATACCAGTTTCACGATAATATTGCATATAAGCTGTAGCGATGCGAAGGACATCATCTTCAGTAGGGACAATCATTACAAAATCAGCTTCGCGTACTTCCGTACCACCATTTCCGCCAATATAAAGTTGGTATCCATTTTCGACACAAACAACGCCAAAATCTTTCGTCAGTACTTCCGCACAGTTACGCGGACAGCCCGTTACACCCATCTTCATTTTATGAGGTGTATCTACCATTTCTAATGATTGTTCAAGCAACATACCAAGTCCTAATGAATCTTTCGTACCGAAACGGCAGAAGCGAGAACCAACACATGATTTTACATTACGAAGCGATTTTGAATATGCATATCCCGAAGTCATATGTAAGTCAGCCCATACGTTAGGTAAATCTTGCTTCTTAACACCATATAAGCCGATTCGGCTTGCACCTGTAATTTTCACAAGAGGAACATCGTACTTTTTCGCAACTTCAGCAATTTTCATTAAATCATCAGCTGTTGTAACGCCTCCGTACATGCGTGGAATAACAGAGAATGTACCATCGTGCTGGATGTTACCATTCATTCTTTCATTAACGAAACGGGACGATTTATCATCTTCATATTCTTCTGGAATTGCCATACGTAAATAGTAGTTTAAAGCAGGACGACATTTTGAACAGCCTTCTTCATGTATAAAACCAAGAACATTTCGTACTTCTTTTGGAGATTTTAAGCCTTTCTCGTGAATGGCCGCTACGACTTCATCACGGGATAAAGTTGTACATCCACACATACCGGCAGATTGCGCTGAGGCATCAAAAGCATCTCCAAGTGTATGAGATAAAACTTGTTCCACAAGCGGACGGCATTTACCACAAGAACCTGCGGCTTTCGTACAGCCCTTAACTTCTTCAAAAGTCGTTAACTCTTGTTCTAAAATGGCGTGAACGATTGTACCTTTCGTAACACCATTACATCCGCAAATCGTGTCATCCGCACTCATTGTAGCAACGTCAAGTGCACTTTCTTCACCAGCTTTGTGGAGAAGGGAAGCGGCTGTATATTCTTGTATATCCTCTTCTTTCTTTAACATGCTAAAGAGGCGTGTACCGTCAGCTGTGTCACCATATAAAACGATACCGACGACTTTATTGTCACGAATTAATACTTTTTTATAGGAACGTTTACATTCATCAAAGATGGATATTGCTTTCGTTTGGTCATCTTCATAAATTTGGCCAGCAGAGAATAAATCACAACCTGCAACTTTTAATTGTGTACCGACGATACTGCCCGTATATCCATCAGTTTGTAAATTCGTTATATGTTTTGCTAATATCGCACCTTGTTCATAAAGAGGAGCAACAAGTCCATATGCGATACCGTCATGTTCTGCACATTCACCAACGGCATAAATGGATTCATCATTTGTTAGCATATAGTCGTTGACTACAATACCGCGATTTACAATTAAACTAGCATCTTTTGCTATTTGCGTATTCGGGCGTATCCCGACTGCCATTACAATTAAATCACAATCTACAACTTCACCATCTTCAAATTGAATGCCCTCAACATGGTCTGTACCAAGAATTTTTACCGTTTTCTTTTCCATGAGAAATTTCATGCCTTGTGCTTCTAAATCTTCACGAAGGAGAGAAGCTGCTTTTGTATCTAGTTGTTGCTCCATTAAGCTCGGCATTAAATGAACAACATGTACGTTCATTCCTAAATCAATAAGACCTCTTGCGGCTTCTAAGCCAAGTAACCCACCGCCGATGACAACGGCTTTTTTCTTATCTTTAGCAGTATCAATCATAAATTGTGTATCTTCAATTGTTCGAAATCCTGTCACACCAGGAAGGGTAGAACCTTCAACAGGTAAAATAAAAGCACTAGAACCTGTTGCGATAATGAGTTTGTCATATGTAAGAGTACGATTCTTTTCTGTGATAATGATTTTTTCTTCTCGGTTAATACTTTGAACTCTTTCGTTTGTATACAAGGTTATTTCATTTTCTTCGTACCAACTGTAGTCATTCATAATGATATCTTGCATATTTGTTTTGCCTTGTAAAACATGAGAGAGCATAATGCGATTATAGTTTGGATGTGGTTCATCTCCAAAAATAGTAATCTCATATGAATCACTATCATGTTTTAATATTTCTTCCATACAGCGTATGCCAGCCATACCATTTCCGATCATAACTAAACGTTTTTTCATATTCATTTCCCCTTTTTATGTGAAATGTTGAACAAAGTATATTATGTTTCTATTATAGAAAATAAAAAAAGAGGGAGATGTGATATTTATCACATCTTAATAATGATTCACAAATTGTTAAAATTCGGATTTATGTGGAGAGATAAGTGAAAGGGAATTTTTTATATGGGTAGGTGGGGGAGTGAAGAGACCCGCACCTAATTAAATAATAGTAAGCTGCCCAATGAAATGATAGGGGAAGTGTGACTATTTCTTACACAATGAAAAAGCAGGACATGAGCATGTATACTCATGTCCTGTGCTTTATCTATGCTTTCGTAATTGCACGTGGAAATAAAATGTTATTCTCTAAATGTATATGCTCAAATAAATCAGATTCTAGAGCTTCAAGACGTTGGTAAACAAGTCGATAAGTGCCACAAGCTCCTTCTGGAGGAGTAAAGTCATTTGTCACTTTACGAAGTTCTTTAATAATATTGCCAGCGTGGTTATGTTCATTCTCTAACTCATCCACTACTTTACGTAATTTTGCATAGTTTTCATCAGTTGGATGTTGTTCGAATTCTAAAATTAATGGGAAATCTTCTGTTTCTTCTTTAATTAAATGCTGTTCTAATTCCATCTTAAGTTCATGAAATAGCTTATGAATTTGAGCTAAATGAGGCTGACTAGCTCCATGGACGCGTAATACTTTCGTTACATACGGACTTAATTGTGGCAACTCTTCATTTAAATAGCGATGGTGCTTATTTATAACATAATCAATCAATTCGCGATAAGATGCATTTTTCCAATCAATTTCAGACTCGTTTAATAGTTTTGTTTTATCATAAAGCGTATTTAACTCTGTAAGTACTTCTGTTGCTGATAAATTTCTTTCATTAATTGCATCAATAAGTGGTTTATTACCACCACAACAAAAATCTATTCTATATGATTTAAAAAGATCACTAGCTTTCGGAAATTGTGTAACAATCTCACCGACAATAGAAGTTTCAGTAAATGTATGTTCCATATGAATGCCTCCATAAAGTTTAATGTGATAACTAAACCAAGAATAGCAATATATTAAAATCAATGTGGTGATATAAATCACTTATTATGTGTCAGTTTTGAAAATAAACGGAATATATGTTGTTAAAAATGGTCAGGTCCAACTAATAGAACCACCTCAAGGTGGATTTGGTGAACAATCATTTGTATATTCAAAATGGAAAAGTAATTCGTATGGAAGAGCGAAAAATTCGGTTAATATAATCAAATTTGAATTTTGTTAAGAAATGGGACTACAAGCATCAATAATTATATGGGAAAAAGAGCGTTATCACTGAAATAAAAAAGCCCTGCACACAGGGCATCTAAAAAGATACCTTAGCAATAATAACGATTTTGGGGACGTATTAGCTAAGGTATCTGGATGGATGGTTGCATACTAAGTATGCAGTCAAGAGCATTGTTGAATGTATTGGGTTATTCAACAAATTAAGAATAACACGAAGTTTCTGTTAATTCATCTGGTAAATTTGTCTAAAAAAATGCCTTTATAAAAGTTTTTCACCTAAGAAATGGATGCGTGGATCTTAACAAAAGCGTTATTTTAGCTAAAAGAGCATCTAACATAAGTTAAATACTCTTTGACTTAAAATAAATCTTCAGATGTATCTCTAATTGAATAGTTCTCACTAAAATTTACAATAGCAGAAATCTTTTGTTTTTTATCGTCAGCAACATGTCCGAATAGGTAAATCTCATGTGTTCTATATTCTTCCGGAGGCTCAACTTTTTTTATTACAATATCAAGAGTCTTCTCTTTTTTAAAGTAACCAATTGTAACTAGTTCAGCAGTTTTTTTTACTGTGGGCCATTCTTCACTGTATTCTTTTGGAATGGATTGAGCCGATACAAAATGTATAAATATAATCGGAATAGTTAGAAAAAACATACTTACAATTACGTAGCGTAATAATTTTCTTGCCATCAAGTGTCACACCTACCAATAATGTTTTATTTAATCAATCTAACAGTCTGTTATATTAAACCAGAATTAACCAATTAACTATCTATTTAGGTGACAATAGTATTACGAATTTGTAAGGTTTATTAAAAAAGAGCTTAATAGAAAGTCGAACAAAATAGTTATTTTGGAGGGGGACTCAATAGAAATCTTTTGAAAATTGAAATTCATTAAAAAGAGCACTATTAGAATAGTGCCCAACTTCAATTTGCAGGAGTATTATGAGGAAACTTAAGTAGGTGGCTTAAGTTTCTCTGTAATAATTATGAATTTATGATAAGGAAAATGTTTATATTTTAAAGTAATGTTGAGGGATATTTGTAAGTAGTGAAATCTTCTTTGAAGATATCTTCAACTAATTGAATCGTTTCTTCATCATAAAAACTATCATAGGTCGGATGCCTTGGGAATAAGGGATCTGTAATATCACCATCTGCATAGTTACCTTTGTAATTTGCTAGATTACTTTGGTGATGCCACGAGTTTATTAATCCGTTTAATGGAGATTTTTTTAAACAATGTTTGTCTTCTAAGATAGACAGATGGGTAGAGAATTTTTCAAGGTAAATGTAATTTGTAACGAACTCTTCTTCTCCTTGTATATATTGAGGTGTGAAGTGTGGGTTTACACCTTCAAAATTTGGTGCATGCGCTTTTAAATAATATAAATACAGTTTAAAGGAAATCTTTTTATTGCAAGATTCATCACCATAAAGATAACGACGGATTGGCTTCCACTCAGTGGATTCGTAATATGGCGCTGGTATAAGAGAAATAAAGGAACTTACAGCTCTTTTGAAAGGGTTTCT
Source organism: Bacillus sp. FSL M7-1020 (assembly GCF_038050415.1). Classification (NCBI taxonomy): domain Bacteria; kingdom Bacillati; phylum Bacillota; class Bacilli; order Caryophanales; family Bacillaceae; genus Bacillus; species Bacillus sp. FSL M7-1020. The sequence goes on from NZ_JBBOTW010000001.1 coordinate 1,858,666, forward strand.
TACCAATTTATACGTGTCTTTTTCTTTTGCTTGTAATGCGTTGGCTAAATCAGTGAAATATGGTATGGAATTTTTATAAATTTCAAATTCATAGTTATGAACAAATGGGCTATATTTTACAACTTCTTTAAACAAATTAATGTGATAAAAGAACCAATATGCGAGTGAAGTGCAGCCGCTTTTTTGGCTCCAAAATAAGATTAAAGGGAAATCTTTGTGAAAGTGAGGGGGACGCCCATACTTGGCTATAAAATCATAAATATTTGTGATAAGCATATTTAACCTCCATTCACTTTGTATACTTTTCTTAGTGTATTGAGGGAATACTGAATATATGAAAATAAGCCATGAAAATGTCTGAATAATTTAAGAGAAATAACTTTTCATAAAAGCGTTATTTGAATAATTATGGATTGTGTTGATTTATAGATACAATAATTAATTTGGAAAACATAAATCTGGAAATAACAATTGATATTCTGGCATTAATCGAAGATCGCTAGTTAAGTTTGCATAGTGTAGATAATTTTCTTCTAATTTAGCTAGTGTTACAAGATGATGAGTACCCAAACCATTCTGGGCGCTATGTTTAGAAAGAGTAGGACCAATCTGTAGTTTCCGGTCCTTCATAGCGTTGTTCCATGGACTGTAAAAGAACTTTAAAATGAAAGCAGGATACTTGTAAATAGTAAACGAATAGAACGAGTTATGTCTTCCTACTGAATAGTTACCATGCGAATAATTATGAATTAATCTACCGCCGTTATAAATGGTAAGAGGACTAGGCTGAATTACTATTCCATGAAAACGTTGTTTGACAAGTGGAATTCCATATCTCGGTTTAGTGTAGGCATGCATAGGGTCATCTACCATTAAAATAGTTCTAATGGAATACATCTTTCTTTTTAATTTAGTAAGTGATGAAAAAAACTCTTCTTTATTAGAACAGCAAAGAAATTCAGTGGTATTCAACACCATTTTCCAGCCCGTAATTTCTTTTTCTATGTTCATTACTTCTTGATCAACTAATACGGCATCAAACTCTAATACTTTTGAATCACGGATTTCCCAATGAGGTGCAAATAATTTACATATTTCAACCGAGCGATCAGTAGACCCACGATTAATAAGAATACCATGATCAAATAATTTTGTGTGGTGCATTAACCACCATGGGAGTAGATACTCTTCATTGTAGAAATGGGAAATTAAAGTTGTATTCATAAAGAGTCCTCCTTTCAAAATTTTGTGGAATATATCCTTATCTAGTATAATATGCTACTTGATCTAAAAAGTTTTCTTTAAAAATTATAATGGATGTTGAGATTTAAAAACACTCAATGAAAGAATATAGCCCACCATGTTCTGAATAATGCAATCCAACCAATCTAAGTAATATGTATTCCAAAATTTTCATAATTACTCCTTTTAGATATAAAGTGCTCAATGAAGATGGATTTTATAAATTTGTTACAAAATAATCTTTTTCTAATAAGAAAATCACTAAAATATGAGAAAATGATATAACAATATATATAAATATAGTCCTACTGGAAGAATCAGCGGACATCGAACTATAAGAGCATTAGTAATATTGCTCTATAGTTTGGTTTCCGCTTTTTTATTAACAAAATGTATAAGGGGTGTTTTTATATATGGCGCAATTAACTTTCTTACCTAAAATTGATCGCAAAGCAACGCAGGTTCGTTTAGAAGAGATTCTTGAAAATGTTCGTATTTATAGACAATTTGGGATGATTAGAAATGAGATGAAGGTTACAGCATCTAGCGAGGTAAGATATCATGGTCCAACAAATATGGTAGGGAAGCCAGCAGAAGATATTGCTTTAGCAAATGTTGGTATGAGTGAGCGTACGTATAGACGAAATAGATCTAGTGCTTTTTATAAATTAGCTGTTGCTCTTAGATTAGAAGTATATGAGACTGAAGAAACTGGAGGTAATGAATTTTGTTCAGCAGATACGTGATCCAGAAGAAATACAGCAGCTAAAAGAGTATTTTAAGGAGAAGTGTGCACGAAATTAAATTTTATTCATTATGGGAATCAATACAGGCTTGAGAATCTCTGACATTTTAAAATTGAAGGTAGAAGATGTAAAAACGAGTCATATCTCTATGAGGGAAAAGAAAACAGGAAAACAAAAACGTATTCAAAATACTGCAGCATTAAAAAGAGAACTGAAATGGTTTATAGAAGAAAGAGAAGATCATGAATACCTATTACAAAGTAGACAATGAAAGAATCGTCCTATCGGTCGTAGTATGGAATATAAGATATTAAGTATAGCCGCAGCAGAGTTTAGTTTAGATGAAATAGAACGCATACGCTAAGAAAGACCTACGGGTACCATATGTACATGCAAACGAAAAACATAGCACATTAATCATGGAGATATTCAGTCACTCTTCAGAGAAGGTCATGTTACGTTATATAGGTGTAAATCAAGATGCAATAGATAAAGCAATGACTAGGTTTGAAATCGAATCATTGCTTTTTTCTTTTTAAATCTAGGGGTACCGTCACCGTTTTTGAAAACCCCCATGCTAAGAGCATACAAAAATTTATACAGTTTTTGGATAATTCAGTAACAAAAGAGAACCCGAAAACCTGCGTCAGGATAGGAATGTATAAAATAATGCATAAATCTGTAGAACAAAAAAAGGAAATTCCTTTGTCAGAGGATGGGCCCACCTTTCCTTGTTATCGATAATGAGACGTCATGTTAGCTTAACATGAATATAATATAAAAAAGGAATTTATAAGATTTGACGAGAATAAAATTGTATTAAAAGGATATCGGAGGTTTTTTATGAAAATCGTAGGACAGCAAATATATCTTCGACTTTACAAAATTTCTGACGCGAGCGAGTTAGCTAACTTACACACTAGAAATCGCGAATTTTTTCAACGAGTTTGTCCATTACTCCCAGAAGTCTTTTATACAGAAGAACATCAAAAAATGCGCATTGAACGAGCATTAAAAAAGAAAGCTGAAGATCAAGTTTACGCTTTTGGAATCTTTTTAAAAGCAACTGATAAACTTATCGGAGACATTTCATTAACTCAAATTGCTAGGGATCCCGCCCAAAGCTGTTATACGGGATTTACCTTAGATAGGGAGCATAATTCAAGGGGCTATACAACAGAGGCTCTTCGACTTGTTGTAGACTTTGCATTTAGAGAATTAAAACTACATAGAATTGAAGCAGGAGCTATGCCTAGCAATATAGCATCTATTCGTGTATTAGAAAAAGTAGGATTTAAAAAAGAAGGTATAGCTAAAGAAAATGTAAAGATTAATGGCAAATGGACAGATCATCAAATATTAGCTATCATCAACAGCCTGGATGTATAAGCACATTTCACTTCCGATAATGAGACGTTATGTCAACCTAACATGTATAGGATATACACTGTTCCTTATTCAACTAAATGGCAGGTTAGTTGAAGTGTATTTTGGTTAATATAGGAGTTTTTGGATGCCTCCTAGAATATAAAAAATATAGATTGTATTATAGGAGGTATATAATGAAACAAAACATTTATGATAATCCGTTTTTCTTTAAAAATTATAAGTCATTACGTGAAAATGGATTTACCTTTAATGATTTTGTTGAACAGCCAGCAATTAAATCTATAATTGCTAATCTTACAGATAAGTCTGTATTAGATTTGGGATGTGGAACTGGTCATTTTTCTATGTACTGTGTAGAAAATGGTGCCTCGAAAGTTATAGGAGTGGACATCTCAAGAAATATGATTGAACAAGCTGAAATGTATAACAAAAACGAAAAAATAGATTATATGTGTGTACCAATAGAAGAACTTAATTTGCCAAATCAAAAATTCGACTTAATAACAAGTTCTTTAGTTATACATTACATAGAAGATTACTCACATCTAATTAAGAAAATAAGAGATCTGTTAAAAAATGATGGTGAATTTATCTTTTCAACAGAACATCCAATAGTAACAGCTCGAAAGGAAATGAATAATTGGTTTAAGGATAATAATGGAAACAGATTGCATTGGGCATTAGATAATTATCAAGAAGAAGGAAAAAGAGAGGAACATTGGTGGATAGATGGTGTTGTTAAATATCACAGAACAATTTCAACATTAATTAATACTCTTATAGACAACGGTTTTGTAATTGAGAAAATTATTGAGCCAGAGTCAACTCCAACAGGATTAGAAAAAATGCCAGAATTAATAAATGAAAAACGGAGACCATCTTCTATTATCATTAAATCAAGAAAATATTGAGATTAAACCCTCGTTGATTAACTTCCACTTTCGAGAATTATGTAAATAAGCTGTCCATATGGGCAGCTTTATTTTATGTTCCCGCATAGCGTAGGTTATTTTGAAAAATGCTGGTGGTATCCCTCCCTATACAGCTACTCATAATTTTTGTACTGTGTAACTCAAAAGAGAAAGTTAAATAAAATTAATGATAGCAAGGGATTCAGTGATAGGATCAGTTACACACAATATAAGATAAGGGGAAGTCAATTATTTATATGTTAATATTATGCTATAAACAAGAAAGTGGTGGTCGTGATGAGGGAAAGATGTCCGGTTTGTCAAAACTCTATTGAGGAACCCCAATTAGTAGGAGTGGGAGGGGGACGTGCAGAGCAATATAAATGTGAGAATTGTGGCACATTTTCCATGATTGAAGAAGCGAGAATCGAATTAAATGTAGAGCAGAAGAGAAAACTTTCTGCAATTTTAAGAAAGAGAAACATTAGAGGGATGGGAAAAATAATGATTTTTCTTAATCGACCAGATGAAAATTTTTCAGAATTTCCGTATCCTATTTATCTTTTAGCGGATCTATTAAGTGAATATCCAGATAGTGCTTCTGATAGATTGGATGAGTCATTAATAAACTTAGCTAAATTGTCAAAATTTCCAGGTGACCCATTATATATTCGTGAATCAGATAAATCTCTATTTTTTGTACAGAGTGTTCATTTGTTGGAAATGAAATATATAGCGAACCAATTATTTCAGGACGAATTAATTGAGATATCTAAGCTATCTGCAGCAGATTTTCCTGCACATATTACAGTTACAGCAAAAGGGTGGAATCGTATTGCAGAATTAGAAAAGGGAAGAGAAGCGGATACTAAGCAGGTGTTTGTCGCTATGTCATTTAGTCCAAAAATGGATAGTCTATATCAGAATGCAATTGCAACGGCTGTAAAAGAAGCAGGTTATGAGCCTATTCGAATTGATAAAGTGGAACACAATAACAAAATTGATGATGAGATTATAGTTAAAATAAGACAAAGTAAATTTATAATTGCAGATTTTACTGAACATAGAGGTGACGTCTATTTTGAAGCCGGCTATGCAATGGGACTTGGTAAACCTGTAATATGGACTTGCAGGGAAAATGACTTAGCAAATCTGCATTTTGATACTAGACAATATAGCCATATTGTTTGGAAAGATGAGAGGGAATTAAAAGATTCATTACTTAATAGAATAAGAGCTACAATCAATTAAAGAAAGGTGGCAGATTCGTGATCGCTTTTTTGCAGTAAATGTGCCGGTCGTTTTGGAGTTAACGTGATATATTTGTATTGTGAGAAGTGGACGAAAACATTGCTCATAAAATTCCTCTGAAAATGGATCTTCATAACTGGTGGTGATGGTTGCAGGCTGGATGAATGGTTGTTCTTCATTTCACATTCAATTGCAATTTACGTTGTATAAACGGAGAAGGGGTTTTGCTCTTCTTTTAGTTACTTAATATTGCTGAAACAGATAAATGTAAATAAGATTAGGTGATTGGAAGAAGAATAAAACTTCATTTACCATAATTGAAATGCAAATGTAATACTTAATGAAAAAGCATCCATTCGGGTGCTTTTTATTTTGGAGGGATGAAGGATGGATAAAGCCAAATTAACTAAACCAGCACAAGCGGTTATAATTGGTACATTCATTTCAATGTTGGGACGGGATCTTGTAAATGAACGTATCGATAAAAAGAAATTAGAAAGTGTTATTCCAATCTTTAATGAGTTGGAAGATATACAACGCCAAAGTAAAAAATTCGATAACTGGGTGTTCAGATTTTGTTGTACCGGTCATTATTAATACAATAGAAATAATAAAAAAGATAACGGTAGGACGACCATATTGTTTTGCTTTTCCATTTTTCTTAAAGAATGAAAAGGATACATAAGATTAAAAGATTAAAAGCAAATAGAAATAATACGCCACCAATATTACTCAAAATAGCCATTTTCATACTTCCATTTGCAAGATTTTCTCTATTGATTATATAGGAACTTATTGGATAATACACGTTTTATATTCATTTCGAAAATTAATATTTTTAATAGATATATATATAAACAATTAATGTGTATATAAAGAAAAATAGATATATTTCCTATTACTTTTTTAAAGAAATTTCATAAATTAAAGTATATCGATTGAAAGGAGGAGATTTGAATGGAATTTCAATTGTTAGTGAATTGTATATTACAAGAAGGTAATGCGTACTTTTTAGTAACGAAGGTAGACGATGTAATTACGTTAAAAGTACCGATTACAGCAGGAGTAGCAGCATTATTTTTAGCTTTTGGTGTACCAAGATGTTCTTAATTTAAATCTCTATAGTAGAAAGAGGAGGACAAGCCTCCTCTTTCTACTATTACATAATTATTTTATGTAAACTATAATGGTGTTTTATATTAGCACGTTTAAAATGGACATGCATATACTATAATGTTTCATTGGCGTTTGTGATGAACGATAGTTTTGATAAGTGATATTCTTTTAAGTTATGAAAATAAAAGAGGTGCTATTATATATGAAAAGAAGAACATTAGATATTCCAGTTTCATTGCGAAGAGAGTGGTTTTTAATAGAGTTAGCTCATTTAACGAAAAAATATGGAATTGAAATTGCAACTAGCAAAATGGAAGCCGCACCGTTTTTAAGGGATCAAGTTACGGAATCAAAAATAGGAGCAGGGCTACAATACGATAAATATGATGATGAGTATATAATTGAAATGTAAGTAATACATGGCACAAAAAGAAATGCTTAATAATACTAGTCTTTTAAAAGAGTAACACTGATAAGGAATTACGCTATAAAAAATTATAAAATAAAGCAGATTCTATATATAGAATCTGCTTTATTATGAAATATTTTTAATCAACTAGCCTCTTTCTAATATTTTTCCTACATATTTCTCTTGAGTGATTCCAAAAGATTCACGAAGAATGCGAGCATATTCTTTAGAACCTATTGGTCGTTTATTTTTTGTGCCTTTAAAGGTTTCTGTATAATTTTTTTTCGTTAATGATATGTGACCATAATCAGTTAATTTACAAGTGATAGCCCCTTTATTAAAAGGCGATTCGTTATGCTCTACAATTACTTTTTGAATGTTATTCACTTTTTTCTCATCTATTGGATCTATAGTGAAAGCATAGCCTATTTTCCATTCGGTTGAAGGTTCAGATTGTAAGAAACTTGTAGATTCGCCGTTTGCGCCTTTTCGCATTTCTAAAATATGTGTACCTTTTCGGGTATTTCGTTTGTAAATTCGATATTCTCCCGTTTGAGAAGATATGATTTCGCCATTAAAAGGGACTGGATGTAAAGGGAGATGAGATGCAAAACCTGCATCCACAATATAATCTGTATGATCATGACTTAAAATGATAATGACATGACCATCATCAGGTTTCCATTTATTATCGTAAAGATCGTATACAGTACCAGCTACTTTGTATACTTGAAACCCACAATCAATTAAAAAGTAATACAATAAGGAATTTAATTCATAACAAAGACCGCCTCTTTTTTGAATAAGTAACTTTTCTACTAAGTTATTTTTTGAAATGTTTTTAATAGTACCAGCCATAATATCAAGATTCTCATAGGGGAAAATCATTCCCATTTTTAAGAGGACTTCATCTAAATCATCAAATGTTAGTTCTTTTGCGGGAATTTTTAATCGTTTAAAAAACTCCTTTTGTAAATTGGTCATCATAAAGCATTCTCCTTTCTTTTTACAGAATTTTCTTCTGCTTACCGATAGGTTAGTACTTCTAAAAACTTAATTCAAGTCTGCGGAAATTATCATAATATATGTTTCTGGAAATATGATTTTATATTTTGAAATTTCAGTTAAATATTTAGTCATAAGAAAGTCTTACAATACAAGCTCCTTTTAAATTCGTTTGTATGTAATGAAAGGAAAATACATATCTTCATTATGTTTTTAAATAACTAATTAGTAATAAAATGTTTTTTTAATAAAATTTTTTCAAGATTTGTATGCTTTATATAAACAATCATGATTTGAAAAACATCTTGATGTAGTGAAGTTAACAATTATTGAGAAATTTTTTTGTCGTGTTTACTCAAAAGGAAGAGATGGAAACGAAGAGAATAACGTGAGTTAAGGAAGAGGGTGTACGAGTAATCACCTGAATATAGGGCTAACATCTTTTTCAAATAAAAAGATTAGCTATTATTAAGGGAGAAAATATAAATTATTACAAAGAGCACCTTCTTTCAAAAAAAGTGGGGGGAGTAACATGCGATTAATGAGAAGATGTGTTGCCTTACTAATTATATTTTTTATCATGGCTCCATCGATTAGCACAAATGTAAGGGCAGAAGTTGTAAAAGAGCTTGGAAAGGGGTTTCCTGATACAGAAGTATTTACACCTGGCGATTGGTTTTTAGGACAAAAACCAACTAATTATGATGAGAATAAGCCTCCAATTCTCTTTGTACAAGGCAGAAATGGTAATGCGGATAGTTGGTATGGAAAGACTGTATATCACGATATAAATGATATGTATGACTATGCTTTGAAAGCGGGATATCAAACGGTATTTATTCAATTATATGATGCGGCAGGGAAAGGATCGGCTAGTCAGTGGGACAACGGAAAATTGTTAGCACAAAAACTGGAAGAAATATATAATCATTTCGGTAAAAAGGTTACTATTGTAGCGCATAGTAAAGGTGGTATAGATACACAAGCGGCATTAGTTGGATATGGTGCGAATCGATTTGTTGGGAATGTTATTACACTTGCGACACCACATCACGGCTCAAATTTAGCGGATTTATCATATAGTTGGTGGGCAGGTTGGCTTGCTTCTATATTAGGTCAAAAAGATGATGGTACGTACGCGTTACAGATAGGGGAAATGGCAAAATTTCGCTCAACGATAGATAATAATCCAGCAGTTAAATTAAACCGTTACTATACGGCTACTGGGACTAGCTGGGGACCAGTATTTTCTGCGTTATCTATGGGCGGATTATATTTGTCATCGTACGGCTCGAATGATGGATTAGTAAATGAATGGAGTGCTAAGCTACCATATGGCACACATTTATTTACAGATTCCAAATTTGATCATGACAATATACGAAAAGGATCAGCTGTTTTCGCACGAATTGAACCATATTTACGTACTGCAAATGTAGGCGTGCCACCTTTAGTAGCACCAAGTAATAGTTCAGAAGAAAATATAGAGCAATTAAATACAACTTCTAATCAAAATATTTTAGGGGGAGAATTGCCACAAAGTCAGTGGATAGAGCAAGCTGTGGCGGTTGATAAAAAGGCAGAAGGAATGGTTTCTGTATTAACAGCTGCTTCTGATGTAGAAATACAACTAATATCTCCAAAAGGAAAAGTGTATACAAATAAAGATAGTACGATAACTACTGGTGAAGGTGAATCTTTCTTTAATGGGGCAACAATTAGTACATTTAAATTTGACAAAATGGACGTAGGAGAATGGAGAGTTAAAATGATGGCGAAGCAGTCGAAAGATGCATACTTAATTGTAAGCGATCACAAAAGTGGCGCGCCATTCGTTCTTCAAATGCCAACAAAAGTCAAAATTAACAAATCAGAGTATAAACTGAAAAAATCACCTGCGGCACCTGAAATGAAAGGAAATCTTTCCATAACAGTAAGAGTTGTTAATAAAGAAGGGAAGCTAGTCTCTGAATTTAATGAATTACAAAATGTTAATACAAATACATTTACAGGTGCTTTGAAGGACATAAAGCAACCAGGGGTATATAACGTTACGATGGATATAAAAGGGATAAATAAAGAAGGAAAACCTTATAATCGTACGATTGTTAAGTCGGTTTATGTGGAGAAGTAAGAGTGAATAGATTTTGATATGAAAATTGCCGAAACCTTGTGTTAGAAGGGGACGGCAATTTTTTATGTTTATTAGGTTAACAGAATAATGAAATAGGGGGTTACGTTCTATAATGGGAAAGAACCACCAAAAGGAACAGTTATAAACTCAGTTTTCCAGAAAGTACCGTAAGCTGGCTTTGATGGTTTATGTGAATCGTGGCAGGAACATCTTTTATACGAGTTTGAAGAACGATAGTATGAACCCAATATATTACCTCCTGATGATTAATAAATGTAAGATACATAGTAGTATATGTAAATGAACTACTATTGGCATGTATGCCTATCCTGTATAAGGTGGTAGATTTGGAATATAAAGCACTCAAATGGTGAAATATAGTTTATTAGAATAATATGTATAACGATTTTTGAAGACGAAAAAATTAATAATTTGGTAGAAAAATGAACTGAAGTTCTAAATAAATTGAATTATTGATGAAACGCTTATTATACGAATTGCACCTGAAAAAGTAGCATTGTTATTTTTTGGTGCGATAATGTTGTCGTTTAGCGAATTGCTCCTATTTAAACGTTTGTATATTAGAGTCTTTATTCGTTACTTTTTATTTGTGCAGTTGGGCAGGAAGAAGACGAAAGGTATCGAATTCATTTACATAGGAAGCATTGTTTGCTTTTGGTGTGAATAATAGTTAAAGATACGTTGAAATATTTAAAACTGTAACGAAAGAGCTATTAAATAATAGAGGGAGCAACTTACATGGAAAATATATTAAAGGTATCTTCAAAATCAAGTCCAAATTCAGTTGCAGGTGCAATAGCAGGTGTACTAAGAGCAAATGGCAATGTGGAAATCCAAGTAATTGGGGCAGGTTCTTTAAATCAAGCAATTAAAGCAATTGCGATTGCAAGAGGATTTGTTGCTCCAAGTGGTGTTGATTTGGCTTTTGTTCCAGCATTTCAAGAGATTTCTATCAATAATCAAGAAAGAACAGCAATTAAATTAATTGTAGGTCCTAGAAAGAGAAGATCCTAATAGAGTGCCTTTATAGGATGTGATTTGAAAAGTGCGATAGAAATCGTCCTTTTCTTTTTTTATTTATATTTTAAAGTTGAATTTTTAGTAATAAGCATTAGTGTAGTTAATAAAAAGTGTCGCAAATGCTTGTATGACAGGCACTTGTGACACTTTTGTAGTTTTATATAATATAAAATGAACAATTCTAAAACTGCTCATTCTTCTCCCAAGATTCAACGATATAATGAGCAATTGTGGGGTTATATCCTTTTCCAACTAAAAACATAATCGCAGCGACTTCTGTTAAAGCGTGTTTATGTGAAGTATGTTTCGCTTCATTTAAACCATAATCTACCCAAGGTTTTACGAAATCTAATACAGGTTTCTTTAAAGGTAAAAATTGTGTACCGACAACTTGTTGAATTTGTTGTTGAGTCGGTTCTGTAATAGGCCCAGGTGGTAAAATTTGTGGTTGTGTAATATCTAAAGTCGGACCTGGTGGTAAAATTTGTGGTTGCGTTGGATCAATTGTTGGTGGTTTAGGTGGTGAGACACGTGCGTCGTAGTTGGGTTGATACATTTGTTGTTGGTATTGTGGTTGTTGTGGCTGAGTTACATACGGATTTTGTTGTTCTTGAGTTTGCGGTGCTGCATATGGATTTTGAGGATATTCATAATTTGGACGTGTGTCATATGGATTTTGTTGTTCTTGAGTTTGCGGTGCTGCATATGGATTTTGAGGATATTCATAATTTGGACGTGTGTCGTATGGATTTTGTTGTTCTTGAGCTTGCGGTGTAGCGTATGGATTTTGTTCGTATTGTTGTTCTGGCTGTTGTAATTCTTGTTCCTCATATTGTTCTGTATATCTTTGTTCCGGTTGCTGAGGGTAAAATGGTTGTTGTGGATAAGGTGGTTGATTATTATAGAACATGTTTATTCCTCCTTCATGATGATGCCTACCACCTAGTGTATGGGCGGACAAGAAAATATGTGATGAAAAAAGGCGGGCGTGTTACAATAAGAAACTGGGTGAAGATAAAATGACAAAACAAGAAAAGATTAAAAAAACAATTACTTTTGTAAAAAATATTTTAGAAAAAGATGCGAGTGGGCATGATTGGTATCATATTGAGCGCGTACATAAACTGGCGATTTCTTTATCCGAGCAAGAAGGAGGAAATCGTTTTATAATTGAAATGGCAGCATTACTTCACGATGTGGCAGATGAAAAGTTAAATGAAAGTGAAGAAGCAGGAATGAAAAAAGTTTCTGATTGGTTAGAAGAGTTACATGTAGATGAGGAAGAAAGTAAACATATTCTTCATATCATCGCCAATATGTCTTATAAGGGTGGGCATGGCGGCGCAGTTGAGTCAGTTGAAGGGAAAATTGTTCAAGATGCAGACCGTTTAGATGCCCTTGGAGCAATTGGGATTGCACGTACTTTTGCATATGGCGGAGCGAAAGGGAGATTAATGTATGATCCAACAATTCCGCCGCGTGAAGTAATGACGAAAGAAGAGTATAGAAAAAATAACGATCCATCTTTAAATCATTTTTATGAAAAACTTTTAAAATTAAAAGACTTAATGAATACGAACGCAGCAAAACAAGAAGCTGAAGTTCGTCATTGTTATATGGAACAGTTTATAGAACAATTTATGAAAGAGTGGAATGCACAAATATGAAAATGTTAACTGTGGAGAACTTATCGAAATCATACGGAGAAAAACCGTTATTTGATGGATTATCATGTAGTATTACAGAAGGACAACGTGTCGGAATTATTGGTGTAAATGGTACTGGTAAATCAACATTATTAAAAATTATTGCAGGGTTAGAAACTCCTGATACAGGTGAAATGACGCATTCACGTGGATATACAATTAGTTATTTATCACAGCAACCAGAGTTTGATGAAAAACTAACAGTATTAGAGCAAGTGTTTCATGGTGATACACCTTTAATTCGTCTTCTTCGTGATTATGAAAAAGCACTATTAAATATTGAAAAAGATCCAAGTAATGAAAAAGTACAGGAACAATTATTTGCAGTGCAGCAACGTATGGATGCAATGAGTGCATGGGAAGCAAATGCAAATGCGAAATCTCTTCTAACGAAATTAGGAATTACAGATTTCACTGCAACTGTTGGGAATTTATCTGGTGGACAGAAAAAACGTATCGCAATGGCACAATGTTTTATTGAAACACCTGATTTATTAATTTTAGACGAGCCTACGAACCATCTTGACCATGAGACAGTTGAATGGTTAGAAGAATATTTAGCAAGATATACAGGGGCGGTATTACTTGTAACCCATGATCGTTATTTCTTAGATCGTGTGACGAATCGTATTTTTGAATTAGATAATGGTAAACTATATAGCTACGAAGGAAACTATAGTACATTTTTAGAAGCGAAAGCACTTCGTGAAGAGCAAGAATTGGCACAAGAATCCAAACGCCAAAATTTATATCGTCGTGAACTTGCTTGGATTCGCCGTGGTGCAAAAGCCCGTTCTACGAAACAAAAGGCGCGTATTCAGCGTTTTGATGAGTTAAAGGAACAAGAAGGGCCAGCTGCAAAACAGTCAGTTGATATTGCACTAAGTGGAAGTCGTTTAGGAAAGAAAGTACTTGAGTTAAAAGATGTAACGAAAAAATTTGGCGATAAGACGGTATTACATAATTTTAATCATATTGTGAAACCAGGCGATCGTATCGGAATTATTGGGGCGAATGGAAGCGGGAAATCTTCTCTATTAAATATGCTTGCAGGCAAGTTATCTCCTGATAGTGGTGAAGTTGAAGTAGGACAAACTGTAAAAGTTGCTTATTATACGCAAGAAAATGAAGAGATGAATTTAAATCAGCGTATGATTGAATACATTAAAGAGATTGCAGAAGTTATTCATACAACAGATGGAAAAGTAATTGGTGCATCTCAAATGTTAGAACGTTTCTTATTCCCGACGCATTCACATGGTACACCGCTTGGTAAACTATCTGGTGGTGAAAGAAGACGTTTATATTTATTACGTATTTTAATGGGGGAACCAAACGTACTATTACTTGATGAACCTACGAATGATCTAGATACACAAACATTAACAGTACTAGAAGATTATTTAGAAGATTTCCCAGGTGTCGTTTTAACTGTATCGCATGACCGTTACTTCTTAGATAAAGTAGTAGATGAACTGTTCATCTTTACTGGCGGAGGAGAAGTGCGTGAGTTCCTAGGTAGTTATACAGATTATTTAGAAATGGAAAAAACGAAAGAACTTATTGAGAAAGCGGAAGTTCAAAAAGAGAAAAAAGTAGTAGAAGCAGCTCCAAAACAACAACGTAAACGTAAACTTTCATACAATGAGCAGCGTGAATGGGAAACAATTGAAGATACAATTGCCGAACTAGAAGAGAAAATTGAGTCAATTGGAGAAGAACTTGCGAAAGTTGGATCTGACTTCACAAAGGCACAAGAATTATCTGAAGCACAGCAGAAAACAGAAGAAGAGCTAGAAAAAACGATGGAAAGATGGAGTGAACTATCAGATATCGTTGAAGGATTAAAATAAAAACAAGCTGCATATATTGAAAAGTAAAGAGAAAAACTTTACACTATTGGTAGAACCTATTTTAGGAGGGAAAAAATGAGAACATCTAATCCAATGTTGAAAAAAGAGGCATTTCGTAAAGAGGGAGCAAGCGCTTCTGCGATGACTATTGGCGGAACAGTAGGCAAAACGTTTATCATGCTTATCTTGCTACTTGCAACGTCTGTCTATTCATACATACAGATGATGCAGGGTACGATGAAAATGCCAGTGTTAATTGGTGCATTAGTAATTGCGGCAATCATCGCATTTGCATCTATCTTCTTCCCGCGAATGGCACCAATTGGGGCGCCAATTTATGCGGCGGTAGAAGGAGTTGTATTAGGAAGTATTTCAGCAGTTTATACAATGAAATTTGGCGATTCTATCGTTTTAAACGCTGTATTACTTACAATTTCAATTCTATTTGCAATGTTAGTTTTATATGCAACACGCGTTGTAAAGGTAACTGATAAATTCCGTACGGGTGTAATTGCAGCGACAATGGGAATTATGGTTATGTATTTAATCGTATTCTTATTAAATATGTTCGGTGTAACTGTTCCATATATTCACCAGGGCGGTACAATCGGTATTATCATTAGTGCGGTTGTTATTGTAGTTGCTGCATTAAATTTATTACTAGATTTCGATTTAATCGAAAGCGGTGCACGTAGCCAAGCTCCAAAATATATGGAATGGTACAGTGCAATGGGTCTAATGATGACTCTAGTATGGTTATACTTAGAAATTCTTCGTTTCGTTTCTTACTTTACGAAAAATGACTAATGAAAAAATCCTGCATGAAATGTGCAGGATTTTTTTATTTTCAAAGATAAATTGAATGAATGGTATAATGTGGATGTTAGAAGTTTGAATGGAAGGGGATGGAATATGATGAAAGAGAAGAAAGGGATTATGAAAAAACTATTTTCTAAAAGTTTTTTCATAGAACTAGATGATGCTTTAACATATCCGTCAGCAGAATGCATTATTTCAGCCATTGAAGGGTATGCAGCTGAATGTAATGAACTACTAAAATTTGAGGGTAAAGTTAAACCGATTACATTCTACTTAGACGATGCATTGTTTAGCGCTGAAATAAAGATGGCTCGCGGAGGGTATTACATCTCTTGCAGTGAAATATAATATATCTTGAAACCTTACATGTTCATAATATGTAGGGTTTCTTTTTTGCTTTTTTATATGCAAAGTAATCCTTTTTACTTTAGAAATATATAATTTTATCCTTTTTACCCTTCACACATTTTTCTTTACAATGAAGAAAAACATGCGAGGTGGTATAACTTATGATGAATCGAGTTGTATTAATCGGTAGATTGACAAAGGATCCAGAATTATACTACACAAAACAAGGCGTCGCTTATGCACGAATATGTGTTGCAGTGAATAGAGGATTTCGAAATAGTTTAGGTGAACAACAAGCAGATTTTATAAATTGTGTCGTTTGGCGAAGAGCAGCTGAAAATGTAACAGAATATTGTACGAAGGGATCACTTGTTGGAATTACAGGGCGTATTCATACGAATAATTACGATGATGTAAAAGGAAAGAAAATATATAGAACTGAAGTTGTGATTGAGAGTATTACCTTTTTGGAGAGAAGGAGGAAGGGGGCATCGTAATAAAAGGGGATTTTAAGTAATAGCTTCGGAAAAAATTGTGGAAAGTATTTTAATAAATTTAAAGAAGGGGTACTGTCAGCAATTTTGAAGAAAAATACGCTAACGAAAATTATAAATTTAAAATTTTTTATACTGAATATTGAAAGATTCCTCTGGAAATGGTTACTCATTGAAGTGGGATTATTAGATTGGTTCTATTCCACATTTTTCACGGTACTTGTTAATCTTTTGAATCATTGATTTATTAATATTGAAGATAATTATGTGCATATTAATCACATAATTTGTCCCTATCAAAATGAACTTTTCTTGCATCTACTATATTGTTAAGAATATTTTATTTTGAAAGGATGTGATTATATGGCTCATAAATCTACTGGGGTTTTTCGAGTTCCGGTTTCTGAGAATGGTATTATTCCAACTGCTCTCAATATTATGTTAAACAATGATTCACGCTGCCATACTAGTAATGTAACGGTAATTGTTAAGAGAAGTCCAAACACTTTTTTCCCAACGCAAAATGAATTAGTTGAAATCTCTCGTACTATTGTTTCTTTAGGACCAAACAGAACATCTAAGATTGTGTTGTTTACTCCAGAATTCCATATAGAAGATTTTCTTGACGTTATCATTAGAGGAAATAAAGATGATGTTGAGGATGTTCTTGTGTATTCTTTCTTAGCGGACTCAGAAGGTCACAATCTTCCATCTACTGTTTTCAGAAATGAAGAATATACTTTTGCTTGCTAACACCATGATGATGTATATCATACACAAATATATTTGACATAATATGGAATTACCGTAACAAAAAAGGCGAACCTCTTAATTTCATAAAGGGTTCGCCTTTTTTCTTTCTATCACTCTAAGCAATTCCATTAATTCATCTTTCGGAATATCCACAATCAAAATGTCTTCAGAAATCAATTCTCCACCAACAAGTCCCTCAGAGCGCATTCGTATGAACGTTTTTATATATAAATCGTTCTTCTTTCTTAGTAGTATCCTCCAGAGCTTTATTTATTAACTGCACTTCACTTTAAAATGAATGATCTAACTAGGATATAGATACCTCTTTTTATGTAGGGCAAAGAGAACAAATTCCCTCCTTAAAATAAAACCTATCGGAAGCGAACGGTTTTAAAATTTCGTTCCTAATTTGAAATGTAAAAAATGAAATAGTATGGTAGCGGGAAGAAAGTAGTAAAATTAAGCATCCGAGTAGGAGTATAGAGTGATAACATGTTACAATACAGCTAAGAACACGCAATAAAGGAGAGTTTTTTACGTGAAGATTAAAGCAATTGAACCGACGCCAAGTCCAAATACAATGAAAGTTATTTTGAATGAAGTATTACCATCAGGAGCGCGTAATAATTATACAAATGAAAATAAAGAACAAGCACCAGTACAAGTGCAAGAAATTTTGAAAATTGAAGGCATTAAAGGTGTGTATCATGTAGCAGACTTTTTAGCAGTCGAGCGTAATGCGAAGTATGATTGGAAAGTTTTATTACAACAAGTTCGTGCCGTTTTCGGTGAAGAAGTAGTAGAAGAAAGCGAAGAACAGCAACTTTCTCACTTTGGAGAAGTGAAAGTATTTATTCAAATGTTCTTTACAATTCCGATGCAAGTGAAGTTAACAGATGGAACGACGGAAGAGCGTGTTGGTTTACCTGATCGTTTTAAAGAATCAATCATGAAAGTGCAAATGTCTGCACCTAACGTTGTGAAAGAGCGTAAATGGGTAGAGCAAAGTACACGTTACGGTAATTTTGAAGAAATAGGGAAAGAAGTAGTAGAAGAAATTGTTGCTGCTTATTCAGAAGAACGTGTAAATGAAACAGTTAAAGAATTATTAGATCAGGCTGGGGCAGTTGAAGTAACGATTCAAAAGCGTGAGCCATATAAAGTAACAGAAGAGATGATGAAAGATTCTGACTGGAAAAATCGTTTTGCAGCTTTAGAGCAAATGGATCCTACTGAAGAGGATATTCTAGTGTTGAAAATGGCGTTAGACGATGAAAAAGTATCTATCCGCCGCATAGCAACAGCTTATTTAGGTATGGTAAAAGGTGATGAAGTATTACCGTTATTATATAAAGCGTTATTAGATCGTTCAGTAAGTGTTCGTCGTACTGCAGGGGATTGCTTATCAGACGTAGGTGACCCAGCAGCGATGTTCGTTATGATTAAATCGCTGAAAGACCCAAGTAAATTAGTACGCTGGCGTGCAGCTATGTTCTTATTTGAACTTGGAGATGAAAGTGCGATTCCGGCATTAAAAGCAGCGCAAGATGATCCAGAGTTTGAAGTAGCGATGCAAGCTCGTCTTGCATTAGAGCGTATTGAAGGCGGCGAAGAAGCGAAAGGTTCTGTATGGAAACAAATGACGGAATCTCGTAAAGGGGAATAATATATGATTGTTTTCTATGATAGTTGGTGTCCGATGTGTACTGCAGTGGCAGAGCGTACGAAGAAATTAGATAAAAAGGGTAAAATGACATTTGTTTCATTTCGAGATGATGATGTAGTTAAGAAGTATGATCTTTCTCAAGAACTACAAAGTAAGATGGAGCAAAGGATGTATATTTTTAAAAATAATAAATGGTATGACGGAATTCATAGCATAAACGTATTAGCGAAGGCTGTTCCATCTTATTGGTTTGCAGTGCCTTTTATAAAATTATCTATCGTACTTGGATTTGGAAGCAAAGTATACGATTATATCGCTAACAATAGAAAACTTGTCCCAGTTGGACATTGCCGCGGTGGGGTTTGTGAAATCCCTTCAAAAAAATGAAAACGTCACTATCTTTCTTTTGCACCTATTAATAGAGCGTGATATGATGAATTTGGAATGAAAGTTGAAGGAGAGATACAAGATGTCAAATGCTTATGAAGAATACATGCGTCAAATGGTAATTCCAATGCGCCAAGAATTAGTGCGTTCTGGATTTGAAGAGTTAACTACAGAAGAAGCTGTTACAGAATTTATGGAGAATGCATCAGGTACAACATTAGTAGTTGTAAACTCAGTTTGTGGATGTGCAGCTGGTTTAGCGCGTCCATCAGCAGGTCAAGCAGTTGTTCGTGCTGAAAAACAACCTGATCATCTTGTAACTGTATTTGCAGGTCAAGATAAAGATGCTACTGCAAAAATGCGTGAATACTTCGGAGAAATCCCTCCATCTTCACCATCTATGGCATTATTAAAAGGAAAAGAAGTTGTTCACTTCATTCACCGTCATGAAATTGAAGGTGCAACTATGGACGAAATTATTACGAACTTAGAACAAGCTTTCGAAAAGAATTGCTAAAGAAGGGGGAGAGTAAATCTCCCTCTTTTCTTTATATAGAGGTGAAATAATGCTAGTAACAACAGCAGGACGAACAAATAAAGAAATGACATCTTATGCAAAAAAAATAGCGACAGAATTAAATAGTTCTTTCGTTATACGTAATGATATACCTGTGCACAAACTGCATGAGAAATATGAACAAGATGTGCTTGTCGTAGGGAAGAACCGATTAGCTATTTACCCTGAAGGTACGGAAGAGTCGTTTTTCTTTCATCCAAACTCAGCAATGTTTCGTGTGAAAAGGTTAATGCGCGGAGAGCACGATCCGTTTGTACAAGCTGCTAAATTAGAGAGCGGAATGACGGTGTTAGATTGTACGCTCGGCATGGCATCAGATAGTATTGTAGCTAGCTATATTGTTGGTGAAAGTGGAAAGGTAACAGGACTTGAAGGTAACGAATATATGGCTTACATAATGGAAAAAGGTTTGCAAACATGGTCTTCATCAGTTGCTGAAATCGATAAGGCAATGCAAAGAATCCATGTAAAGCAAACAGAGCATTTCGCTTTTTTAACGCAATGTGAGGATAATAGTTATGACGTTGTTTACCTTGATCCGATGTTTGAAGAAACTGTCATAGAATCAGATGGAATTAAAGGATTAAAACACTTCGCTTTGTATCATGATATTACTGATGAAACAATTGCGGAAGCGAAGCGTGTGGCGAGAAAGCGTATTGTTCTGAAAGACCATTTCCGTAGTACTAGATTTGAAAAACACAATTTTCACGTATACAAAAGAAAAAGTGCAAAGTTTCATTTTGGCGTAATTGACCCTTGCTAATTGTTTGAAAAGATGTATAATAAGCAATAATTAATTAAATATACTGTCTGTGATGAAGAGAGTAGTCTTTTTCAGAAGGAAAGCGAGCTAGGGATGGTGTGAGCCTAGTGCGGAAGAAAAAGATGAAGCGCACTTCGGAGACGCTTCTTGAACGAATAGTAGAGTAAGCCGAGGTCCCCTGTCCTCGTTATAAACGGGAAAGTGGTTCGTAATGAACAACAAGGGTGGTACCACGGGTTAAAACTCGTCTCTTATATAGAGACGAGTTTTTTGTGTTTAAAAAAATAAGGAGGTTGTAGTATGGAATATAAAACACAGTTTGCGAAAAGTTTATCAAATATTTTTGTAAATGAATTAACGCAAAATCAAATTTTAGATTTAATCGAAACACCGAAACAAGATGAATTCGGAGATGCAGCGTTCCCATGTTTTTCACTAGCGAAGCAATATAAAAAATCACCAGCTATTATCGCAAAGGAAATTGCGGAGAAAGTAAATGATCCGTTCTTTACGAAAGTAGAGGCTGTTGGTCCTTATGTAAATGTATTTTTCAATCGTGAAACTGTAAGTGATGCTGTATTAAAAACGATTTTAGCTAAGAAAGAAGAATACGGTCAAAATTACTTTGGATGTGAAAAAACAGTAGTTATTGATTACTCATCTCCAAATATTGCAAAACCTTTTTCGATGGGGCATTTACGTTCTACAATGATTGGAAATTCACTGAAACATATCGCTGAAAAATGTGGCTATGAAGTTGTAGGAATTAATTATATTGGGGATTGGGGAACACAGTTTGGAAAGTTAATTACTGCTTATAAAAAATGGGGAAATGAAGCAGTAGTTAAAGAGGATCCAATCCGTGAATTATTTAAGTTATACGTTCAATTCCATGAAGAGGTAAAAGACGACGAAGAACTAGAAGAAGAAGGGCGTGCTTGGTTTAAGAAATTAGAAGAAGGTGATGAAGAAGCTGTTGAGCTTTGGAATTGGTTCCGTCACGAATCCTTAAAAGAATTTTCTCGAATTTATGAACTTCTCGGTGTAGAATTTACTAATTTTCAAGGAGAAGCTTTTTATAATAACTTAATGGAAGATTTCATTGGGATTTTAGAGGAGCATGAGTTGCTTGAAGAGTCAGAAGGCGCATTAGTCGTTAATTTAGAAGAAGAGGGAATGCCGCCTTGCTTAATTAGAAAATCAGATGGTGCGACTATTTACGCAACACGTGACTTAACGGCAGCGTTATATCGTCAAAACACTTATGCATTTGATAAAGCCCTATATGTAGTTGGCCTGGAACAAAGTTTACACTTCAATCAATTTTTCACTGTATTAAAAAAGCTTGGCTACAATTGGGTTGACGGCATGGAACATGTACCGTTTGGGTTCATTTTAAAAGACGGTAAGAAAATGTCGACACGTAAAGGAAGAGTTGTTTTACTTGAAGAAGTACTTGAGGAAGTAATAGACCTTGCAAAACAAAATATTGAAGAGAAAAACCCAAACTTAAAACAGAAAGAAGAAGTAGCAAAGCAAGTCGGTGTAGGAGCAGTCATCTTCCACGATTTGAAAAATGAGCGTATGCATAATATCGAATTCTCATTAGAAAATATGCTGAAATTCGAAGGAGAAACAGGACCATATGTACAGTACACACATGCGCGTGCTTGCTCTATTTTAAGAAAAGAAAGTGTAGAATTTGAAACGTGTACGTTTGCATTAAAAGATGATCATAGCTGGAGCGTCGTAAAATTACTGAATAAGTTCCGACAAGTAATTGAAGCAGCCTTCAACAAAAATGAGCCATCAATCATTTCGAAATACGTATTAGATGTAGCACAATCGTTCAATAAATATTATGGAAATGTGCGTATATTGGAAGAGAGTAAAGAGAAAGACAGCAGACTGGCATTAGTTTATGCTGTGACGGTTGTATTAAAAGAGGGATTACGTTTGCTTGGGGTGGAGGCACCTGAGGAGATGTAACATAAAAAGGTGTACGTATCATAGTAGATATGTATACCTTTTTTATATTTATAGGAAAGGTATAAGCAAAAGTTTCATTTTTTTAAAACTAAACTTAACTTTTCTTTAAAGTATAGGAATGTCTTTATTAAATGGAGAATTGTAATGTTATATAAGGAGGCGTTAGGTTTGGAAACATACGACTGGAACAGTAAACTAACATATTTAAAAAATACAAGAGATTTATATTACAACGACGATTATGTAAGTTTTTTAGTAAATTCAGTTTGGAAGATTAATAAGCCCGTACATATCGTTGATTTCGGTTGTGGATATGGTTATTTAGGCTTAGTATTAATGCCGTTACTTCCAGAAGGTTCAAAGTATACAGGCATTGATAGTGGAGAAACATTACTTGCTGAAGCGAGAGAGTTGTTTCATCTACTTCCATATGAATCAGAATTTATTGAGGGGGATGCTACAGAAATTGAATTGAACGATAAATACGATATAGCAATCTGTCATGCTTTCCTATTACATATGAATACTCTAAAAATGATACATGCAATTAAAAAAGGTGGTAAAATAATCTGTTTTGAACCACATTGGATTTCAAATATGTCTTCATATGTCTTAGATGGAGAGAATCAATCGGAAATTATTAAACTAGGTGCTTTGCAGAAGTTATTTGAAAAAGACGCGCAGAGAAACGGTAAAGATGGAAATATTGGCATGAAAATACCGATGTATTTAAGTAAATTAGGTGTGAAAAATATTGAGTGTAGAGTGAGCGATAAAGTGAACTTTTTAGACTCTAGTATGCATCACAATGATAAACACAGTTTGTATCATTCATTAAGAGAAGAGGGGATTGCGGACAACCCGGGTGATAAACAGCAATTTATAGAACGTTTAATGATAAGAAGATTAACATATGATGAAGCATTAGCTCAATATGAAGCAGAACTACGATTTTTTAAAGCGCTCCATATACATTCATCTTTAGTATATGCTCCGAATATGAAAATTACATTTGGTGACATAGAATGTTAAAAGGTAGCAATTTATTGAGGATTGACATTTTTTATCGATAAGTCGATATTCACCGTATAATCGCTGATATATTTGAATTATCGCCGATATAATTTCATGTACTGATTTTGGCCTTGAAAAGATAAGATCCTCAATTCACGCTATTCCATATAATTAAACAAAATACGAAGAAAAACAATCATTTTTACTATATTTTGTTATAAATTCGAATAATATTAAATAATACTATCCATTATAGGAGATTTTAGTTGAATACCTACAATATGATGTGTAAAATCTAAGCAAGTAGCAGTTTAAATAAATATTCGAGGTGAATGCATGCTAGATTTTAAGCAGTTAGAAGCTTGTTTAAAAGACAAGAGATTTGTAGATGGATTACAGGAAATAAATAATGAAATTTCATATATAAAAGAAACGAATACTTTATCCTATGTGAAGACTTGGCTTGCTAATATTCCTTCACATAAGGAGTTTGATATATTAATTCGCCTTACTGATGAAGGGCTTATGCACCAATACAGTTCATTCCTCATTCGCTACGCTTATAAAAAATTCCCAAATATGAGAACGCTCTCTTTATATTGTGATGAGTTAATTGATGAGCGAAAAATCCTTGAAGCAGAACAGTTGTTAAAAGACTCTTTAGAAGAGGCAGATAAAGAAGAAATAGATGACGATTTTTTAGCGAAAACATATTTTACTTTAGTACGATGTTTATTAGAAATGAAACGAAATGAAGAAGCGCTCATTTATATGCAAAAAGCAGAGGAGTACAGTACAAGTGCGGTCTTTGATAAATGGGGCTACGTCTATATGCATACAGGTGAATGGGAGAAAGCAGAAGAACAATTTTTAGCTGGAAAGCAGCATAAAGATTGTGAAGAACTATCTACCTACTTATTATCACAGTTATATGCGAATAAAGGGGAACAAAAACATGCATTACAGTTAATTGATGATGCGATTGTAAAGTTTCCACAAGTACCATATTTTCATTTTGAAAAGGTAAAGTATTTATTAGATTTAGCGAAATATGAAGAGATGTTAGAGGTAATAGATAATATTAATAGTACGCTTCCTTATCATGCTTATGAAACTTACTTTGTACATTTACGTGCAGAAGCGTTGTACAAAATGAATAAACTTGTAGATTTACAACAGTTATTAAAAGAAGAAAAAAGTTTAAAAGGCTCTTTATATCATAATTTAGAAAAAAATCCAGATGGAAAAAAGGTTCACCTGCCGATAGTTCCAATTGTACAAAAGGATAATTATTGTGTTCCGACAAGTTTAGAAATGATGTTGCAGCTATGGGGAGAAAAACGTACACAAGATGAAATAGCAGAGTTTATTTTTGATATGACAGGCTCAAAGTTTTCCGATACGGTCTCTTATATTGAAGAGTTAGGCTATGAATATCGTTATTTTAAAGGGAATGAGGAAATTTATAAGATATTACTCGACCGAAAGATCCCCGTTTTATTAAGTATAGACATCGAACATGCTTCACATGTGCAAGTGCTATCAGGATATGATGATACGTTACAAGCTTTTTATGTTCAAGATCCAAACTTTATAGAACCAGTTCTTGTGGAATATAGTAAATTGCAAGAGAAATATCGTTATACAGGTTGTTTGGCGATCACGTTTGTTCCGAAAGAAAAGAAGGAAAAACTAGCATTTTTAAGTGAAGAAGAGAATCATTATTTTAAATCCATTTTCTCTCTTACAGATCATTTAGATGAACAAGATAAAGAGGGAATTAATAACTTAGTACAATTTTTAAAAGAGACGAGTGATAATCGGAATACGTGGTTATATACGATGAAACATTTAGATGTTGAAGTAGATAAAGAATTTATTTTATATTGTATAGAAAAGTTAATGGAAAAGTTTCCGAACTCGGATTTTGTTAAATTGCATGGTGCACAGTGCTTTATTCGTCTTCAAGAAATGGAGAAAGCTGAGCAAATGCTGGCAAATGTTGAGAAGAAAAATAATCGTGCTTTATATCATTTGATAAATGGAAGATATGCATTTGAACAGGAAAGTTATATAGAAGCGATTACAAGTTTTCGTTCCTCATTACAATTGGACGCAGATCAGCCGATCGCCTGGAGTTTCCTTGCGTTATCTTATATGTATATCGATCAATCTGAAAATGCGTTGCAGTTTTCTCAAGTAGCTGTAGAACGTAGTCCAGAAAGGTTCACTTTAACGAATCACGGTTTAATATTAATAGATTTAGAAAGATATGAAGAAGCATATGAAATCTTTAATAATTTGTTAAGAGAATATAAAAATGAGGCGCATGTATGGTATGAACGAGCGAGATGTGCGCATCAATTAGGGAAATTACATTTAGCGATAAAAGGACTTAAAGTGGCGATTCAGTTAGATAGTAATGCGCCTTACATTTATAC
Organism: Bacillus sp. FSL M7-1020; assembly: GCF_038050415.1. Taxonomy (NCBI): domain Bacteria; kingdom Bacillati; phylum Bacillota; class Bacilli; order Caryophanales; family Bacillaceae; genus Bacillus; species Bacillus sp. FSL M7-1020. Next base: position 1,884,723 of record NZ_JBBOTW010000001.1, read on the forward strand.
GAAACTTTCAGAGATCTATGAATCTGATTTGAAGGATGAGAAAAGCACAAAAGAAATTTTATTAAAAGGTATTGAGAATTGTGATGATAAGGCGTCTCTATATGTAAGATTAGGTGATTATCATTTTCAAAATGATAGTCTGGAAGAAGCAGAAACATTATATAAGCGTGCTTTAGAAGAAGATAATGAAGATGTTTATTCTCATTTCGGACTTACGCAAGTTTATATGGCAAAAGAGCGATATGATGAAGCGAAAGAATATATTCTTGGTCTCGAAACACAAATTGAAAAGAGCCAAGATTTCCTTATGAATGCAGGAATGGTTTTATGGGATGCAGAGGTTGAACTTGGTGGAAATGAAGATGGGTTTAAAGTAGCATTGTCTAAGTTAGAGAGTGGTATAAAGCAGAGTGAATATAATGTAGCAAGTGCGTTAGATGAATATGTGAATCGAATTAAAGGAACTGTATTTGTACAACGAGGTATAGCATTCTTAAGAACGTTACAAAAAGAAAGAAATGAAGTAAGTGAATACAGTTGTTATGCAGGTATTTTACATGAATCTATTGGACAGTATGGCCAAGCGATGAAAAGATATAATAAAGCAATAGAACAAAAGAAAACGGCATTGCCATATTACCGAATTGGTGAAACACTTATGGCATTAGGACAATTGACAGAAGCAAAACAAGCGTATGAAACATGTTTAGAGCTTGATGAAAACTTTTTAGGTGTACATTTACAACTAGCAGAAATATACGAAAAAGAAGAAGAGCGTTTCAAAGAACAAATTCATATGGTTCAGGCGATGAAAGAAGAGCCTTTGTATATAAATATGGAATATTTGGCACAGCTTTCAGTAGAAATAAATCTTCAAGAAGAGTTGCTAAAGGAATTAGAACATCTAGCAGGCGAAGTACCCGAAATATGGCGCTTAGATGCGATTGCGTATGTGTATGGAGCGATGGATGAAATAGATAAAGAACAAGCACAGATTGAAGAAGCGCTACAATTAGATAGTGAGCATGCAGAAGTTCTATATCATTATGTAAAAGTATTAGTGAAAAAAAGAGATGCAAAAGCGATTGAAGTTGCAATGAAAGTAATACAAAAAGATGTAAATAATGAACGTATATTTGATGTTTATGTAAAAGCGGTAGAACAACATAAGAAATTGTCTAACATCCGGGATTTTCTTCATACATTAAAAGTGAAAAAAGCAGAAAGAAGTACAGCATTCATGTGTGCAGCAGCTGCGGTTACGGAAAGATGGATTGAACGTCAACAAAATGAACAACCGAAAAAATCTATATTTACGAGAGCTTTTTATCGTATGAAAAACCGGGCAAAAGAAATTTCAATGGTTACAACAATTATTGAGTTATATGAAATCTCATTAAAGTTAAATCCAAAAAATAGTATGGCAGCACAACGATTTGGATTATTTTACGAAAATGTATCGATGAATAAAGAAGCGATAGATGTTCTGCAAACATCGTTAGAAAATAAATGGGATTATGAGGTAGCGAAGCAACTTGTAAATCTTTTCATTGAGTGTGAGGACGAAGATTTGTTACAAGATGCTGTAGAGTTAATGAAGCAATTAGTTCGAGAGCTACCGGATGATTATGATACGCTTCTTATACAAGCGCAAGTATTCTTGAAAGTTGGGGAAGAAGGAAAAGCAGAAAAAATATGCTTACAATTAACGGAGAAAACACCGTTTGTAAGTAGAGGATTCCTTGCTTTAGGAGAAATATACCAAAGTCAAGAGAGATATGAAGAGGCAATTCAGTTATTAGAAGATGCTTCTATACATCATCCAAATGATACGGCAATTCTTCTCTCATTAGCATCTTCATATCATAGTGCCGGCCAAACGATAAAGGCAGAAAAAATAACAAGTGAAGTAGTAACAATGGATACGAGTGATCTGTTAGCAAGATATGATCATGCTTGTTATTTAGCGTTATTAAATAGAAATGCAGAGGCGAAAGAAGAGCTTGAACATGTACTTCGTGAGGATGAATCTGGATTTTTTGCTGAACTTATCGAAGAAGATGAAGATCTAGCAAGACTGAGAGAGTTTGAAAAGTAATTGTATATGTATATAAGTAGTGAAAAAAGGATATAAATAAAAATATATTTTGAATTAGTTGACAATTTATTGTTAAATGGCATAAAATAGCTTTTAACAAAGTATACAAATCTGAAGACGAGAAAGAGTAAAATAATGAACTGTTCCCCAGAGAGCCGGTAAAGTGCTGAAAGCCGGTGTTCAGACGTTATTTGAAAATCATCTCCGAGGAGCCGAGGCTGAAAGTAAGTAGGCCCGGACGGATGTCTACCGTTACAAAGAACGCGTATGTTAGTACGTTGCTAAGCGCTATTAGTGAAAAGCTAATAGAATTAGGGTGGTAACGCGGGTAAACCCGTCCCTACTTCATAGGGGCGGGTTTTTTGTGTGCTTTTAAAACATTCAAAGGAGTGATTGTAGATGAAGAAAGTAGATGTAAAAGAGTCAGCTGTAGGGAGAGAAACACGTATTCGTAAGCAGTGGAACGAACAGAGCATTTTTGAACAATCAATTCAGAATCGAGAAGGCGCGCAATCGTTTGTGTTTTATGAAGGACCACCAACGGCGAACGGTTTACCACACGTCGGCCATGCACTTGGTCGGGCAATTAAAGATTTAGTAGCAAGATATAAAACGATGGCCGGTTTTAAAGTAGTAAGAAAAGCAGGATGGGATACACACGGTTTACCTGTAGAATTAGGTGTTGAGAAGCAACTTGGTATTTCTGGTAAACATGAAATCGAAGAGTACGGAATTGAGCCATTTATTAAGAAGTGTAAAGAGAGTGTATTCACATATGAAAAGCAGTGGCGTGAGTTCACTGAAAGTATCGGTTATTGGGTAGATATGGATGATCCATACGTTACTTTAGAAAATCCATATATCGAAAGTGTATGGCATATTTTAGGGACGATTCATGAAAAAGGCTTGTTATATAAAGGGCATAGAGTTTCACCGTACTGCCCAAGCTGTCAAACCTCTCTCAGTTCACATGAAGTTGCACAAGGGTATAAAACAGTAAAAGATTTAAGTGCAACAGTTAAGTTTAAAGTGGAAAATAGTGAAAATGAGTATTTCTTAGGTTGGACGACAACACCATGGACACTTCCAGCAAATGTTGCACTTGCTGTACATTCAAATATGGAATACGTTAAAGCGAAACAAGAAGGTCATGTATACATTGTTGCGAAAGAACGTGTACAAGAAGTATTAAAAGAAAACTATGAAGTATTATCTGTTCATAAAGGTGAAGAATTAGTAAATACATTTTACACAGCACCATTTCCAATGAAAGAAGTGACAAATGGTTACCGTGTTATTGCAGCGGATTTTGTAACGGCAGATAGTGGTACTGGACTCGTTCATATTGCTCCAGCATATGGGGAAGATGATTATAGAGTTGTTCAAAGTGAAGGATTGTCGTTCCTACATGTTGTAGATGGAAAAGGTGAGTATACAGATGCAGTACCATTTTTGAAAGGTAAATTTGTAAAAGATTGTGACGTTGATATCGTTCGTTATTTGGCGAAGGAAGGTTTGCTATATCATAAAGAAAAATATGAACATAGTTATCCGCATTGCTGGCGTTGTGATTCACCACTTCTTTATTATGCAGGAGAAAGTTGGTTAATCCGAACAACTGCAATTAAAGATACATTTTTAAAAAATAATGATTCTGTTACTTGGTATCCGGATCATATGAAACATGGACGTTTTGGTAAGTTTTTAGAAAATATGGTTGACTGGAATATTAGCCGAAATAGATATTGGGGAACACCATTAAACGTATGGGAATGCGAAAGTTGCGATCATCAGTTCGCACCGAAAAGCATTGCTGAATTAAGAAAGCATAGTAAGAAAGAAACACCTGAAGATTTAGAATTGCATAAGCCGTATGTAGATGAAGTGCAAGTCTGCTGCGGGAAATGCGGAGGCACAATGAATCGCACACCAGAAGTAATCGATGTTTGGTTTGATAGTGGTTCTATGCCATTTGCACAATATCATTACCCATTTGAAAATAAAGATTTATTTGAAGAGCAGTTTCCAGCGGATGTTATTGCAGAAGGAATTGATCAAACACGCGGCTGGTTTTATAGTTTATTAGCAGTATCAGCACTATATACAGGCAAAGTGCCGTATAAACGAGTGTTATCACTAGGGCATGTTTTAGATGAAGAAGGACAAAAAATGTCTAAAAGTAAAGGCAATGCACTAGATCCAGTTGATTTAGTAGAGAAGTTTGGTGCAGATGCGCTAAGATGGGCTTTACTCGTTGATAGTGCCCCGTGGAATGCGAAGCGTTTTTCTGAAAGAACAGTACTGGAAGCGAAATCTAAATTTGTAGATACATTAGTCAATGTGTATAGCTTCTACGTTTTATATGCAAATTTAGATGAGTATAATCCGAAAGAAACGTATGACGTAAAGCTTACGAAATTAGACGAATGGGTATTATCAAGATTGCATAGTACAACGAAAAAAGTGAGAACAGCACTTGATGAGTATCAATTTACGAATGCAGCTCGTGAAATTGCAGCACTTGTAGATGAAGTGAGTAACTGGTATGTAAGACGCTCACGTAATCGTTTCTGGGAATCTGGTATGAACGCTGAAAAAGCATCTGCCTATGAGACACTTCATGAAGTGCTTGTAACAATTAGTAAATTAATTGCACCATTTACACCGTTTGTCGCGGAAGACATTCATCTGAATTTAGAAGGAAGTAGCGTTCATTTAGCGGATTATCCAGTTGTAAATGAATCACTACTTCAGCCGAAATTAGAAGCGGAAATGGATGCTGTTTTACAAGTTGTCGAACTTGGAAGAAGTAACCGTAATCAGCATTCTTTAAAAGTAAAACAGCCGTTAGCTGAGCTTGTATTACTTGAGCATAAAGAGAATGATATCGATTGGGAATCTTATCGCGATATTGTAATGGATGAGCTAAATGTGAAAGCATTCCATGTTGAACTGGATGAAACGAAATATACATCATATCAATTGAAGCTCAATTTTAAAACAGCAGGGCCGAAGTTCGGTAAAAATGTGAATGCAGTAAACGGCTGGTTAAAACAATTATCACAAGAAGAAGTACAAAAATTTGTATCAACAGAAAGAGCAGTTTACGAAGCAACATCAGGAGAAGAAGTGGTTGTAACCGCTGAAGATGTGTTAGTTGAGAAAGTTGCAAAATCAGGATTCTCTAATACGACTAACGGACAATATACGGTTATGTTAGATACGAATGTAACGGAAGAACTGTTACAAGAAGGAGTAGCTCGTGAATTCATTCGTGCGGTTCAAGAATATCGTAAGCAGTTGAATTTACCAGTTAACTTACGAGTTGATGTGATTCTTGATGCAGAGGAAGAACTACAGCAAACGTTAACGAATCATAAACATCTATTGGAAGAAAACTTACTCGTCAAGCAATTTACATTTGGCCACTTAACGAATGAAGACGACGAGCTTTCCTTAGGGGAGACAAAACTCCGAATTAAGTTAAGCGAGGCTAATTAATGAAAAAAGGAAGTTGGAATCATTCCAACTTCCTTTTTTGTATGAAGGGAGATTAACCGGATGATTTCCTCATAATCCACTCGATAGGGACTGGAACATTTCTTTCTTCATATTTTAAAAGTATAAGGTTGAAAGAATTGATAAAGAAATATATTTCTAAAGTATTGTTTTCGTTTTACACATAAATATTGAGAAAATTTCACTTACCCAAAATGTAAAGGTAATAGAATTGCTCGTATAGAATTACTCGTAGATTCACTTTATTTCGTTACTTGTCGACAGTAATAGCCTTATAGGAATGGGGTAAAGGTTTCACAATTTATTAGGGGGAGTGGTTTTATGTTAAACAAAAAAATGGTGGCAATGGCAATGACTGTACCATTAGTAATGGGGACGATTTCTACAGTTTCCGCATTGGAAAAGAAGCAAGTAAAGGTAGAAGCTTATTCACCACAGAAAAAAGCAGTTGAATATTTAAAAGGGAATGCCAATCAGTATGGATTAAAGCCCGATCTTTCAGACTTGCAATATATTTCTACAACAGAAACGTCAGTAGCTTCATATGTTAGGTTCCAACAAGTAGTAAATGGCGCGCCTGTATTTTCAAAACAAATTACGGTTACTCTTAACGGAGAGGGAAAAGGAGTACTTGCTGTTTCTGATTATCAACCTGTTACAGGTGTGAAAGAAGTAACGACAAAAATTAGTGAAAAAGATGCAATACAAAAATCAATGGCGTATGTTGGAGAAGCGAGTGAGCAAAACTTATGGGCTCCTACAGAAAAAGAATTCGGATATATTGTAGAAGAAGGTGTCGCTCTTCCAGTATATAAAGTGGTAGTCCATTCTAATAATCCATTCGGTGCATGGGAAACATTCATTGATGCAGAAAATGGAAAGTTAATTAAAAAGGTTGATATAAACCGAAAAGCTGAAGGGTCAGGAAAAGTATTTTTACCTAACCCGGTCGTATCTAGTGGTAGTAAAGTAGGATTAAAAGATAATAATGATGCAGATTCAACAGCTCTAACGAACCAATTGAAGACTGTTACGTTAAAAGGTTTAGATGGAACAGGATTTTTAATTGGAGAGTATGTAACGATTTCTTCAAAAGCGATGACGAAATCTACAAACTTACAATTTAACTATACACGTGCAAATGATAGCTTTGAAGATGTTATGTCGTATTATCATATCGATACATTGCAGCGCTATATTCAAGGACTAGGCTTTAAAAATATTAATAATCGTTCGATTAAAGTAAATGTTAATGGTACAACGGATGATAACTCATTCTATTCTCCATCAACGAAAGCTTTAACTTTCGGTACTGGCGGAGTTGATGATGCAGAAGATGCTGGTATTATCGCGCATGAATACGGCCATTCAATTCAAGACAATCAAGTGCCTGGATTCGGTAGCTCACCAGAAGGTGGAGCAATGGGAGAAGGATTTGGTGATTTCTTAGGTGCTACTTATGAAGATGCAGTGTCGACTACAGGGTACGGAAAAGCATGTGTTGGAGAATGGGATGCGACAGCTTATTCTAGTTCGGATCCAACATGCTTACGCCGATTAGATACGAATAAAGTATATCCGAAAGATATTACGAATGAAGTACATGATGATGGGGAAATTTGGGCTCAAGGACAATACGAAATGGCACAAGCTTTTGGCCGTGATGTAGCAACAAAAATTATTTTACAATCACATTGGTCATTAACGCCAAATGCTAAATTCCGTGATGGAGCAAAAGCAATTAAGCAAGCGGATGCTCTTCTATATGGCGGACAACATGCTGCTGATATCGATCGTATTTGGGCAGCAAGAGGAATTAGTACGAATTAATATAAAAAGTCGTGGCGTTTATAAGCCACGACTTTTTAATTTACATAAGAACTGGTACTAGTAAATAAATTAATATCAATGATAATGTGAATACATCCGCAGCCTCATTTACTTTTTAGATTCTTTAAAAACAAAATGCTCTTTAAATTTTCTAGACTCAACTTTTTGACCGTTTCGCATCGAGCGGAAAGGGTGTTCTTGCCACGTAATAATCACGTCAACCTCATCTGTTTTTGTAGAAATAGGTAAGTTAGCATGTTCAAATCCAGTTTTGTTGCTTGCTAAACGACTTTCCTTTAGGGAAAAGAGTTCATATTTCGTTTTTGTATTTGGCTCGTTGCGGAAGACTTCAACTTGTACGTTATACACTTCGCTTTTTCCGAGATTTTTTACAGAGAAATAATATGTTTGAAATACACCTTTTTTAGGTTGCAACAATTTTTTACTCGTTTTTTTCACTTCATCAATATTCACTTGCCATTGATTAGAATGTTGAGAGATTGGTAAAGATTTTGGTGAATATGCGTACGTTTCATTTACTACAATTAGGCATAACAAAAGGAGAAAGAAACTAATTGCTTTTTTCATATGTACACCTCCGCTACAATTTTGCTATTAATATGCGTGGGAAACATGTAAATTATGTAATAAAATGGAAATGTATATAGAGCGTGAAAAAGACTAGTGTAAATCTAAATGGGAAAATAATAATAGAACATGAAAAATACGCATATATAACGGTAGATGAAGAATCTTAAATAAAAAGGCTTGCGTTTTATAAAATAAAGAGATAGAATACTCTGTAAATATAAAAAGTGATGATCAGGAAAAGTACATGATGCAAAGGTCTACAGAGAGCAATCGGTTACTGGGAAGATTGCGATACCGCATGATGGAAAGACACCTGTGAGTGTTGTTTTGAACGTGATTATTAGTAAAAGCAAACGGTACCTACCGTTATCAGGGCTAAGATGGTCATTGTGACAATTTGGGTGGTACCGCGGAAAAAATCCGTCCCTATTTCTAGGGGCGGATTTTTGTATTTTTTGAAAGGAGGTGAGTGAACGTGGATGACGATGATGACAACAATAACGTAAATAAAATGAAAACTATTGGAGGGAAATATAATGGATCAAATAATGACGCGTTCACTCGCTCAAGCGTGTACGGAGCATGTTGGAAAAGTGGTACTCTTACAAGGGTGGGTAAAAAAGATTCGTCATCTAGGTAATGTGAGTTTTTTATTATTACGGGACCGAACGGCAGTTATTCAATGTGTATTAGAAAACGAGTTAGCTGGATACAAAGTTGATGTAGAAAGTGTCGTTCAAATAGTTGGTGAAATTGTAGAGACTTCGAAAACAGAATTAGGGGTTGAAGTACTTGCTCATGAAGTGAAAGTATTAAATGGTGCAGAACAACTTCCATTTGAATTAAATAAAAAGAAATTACAAGTTGGTTTAGATCAACTATTGAATGAACGAGTATTATCGTTAAGACATGAGCGAACCGCGGCGATATTTAAAGTGAAAGCTACACTCGCTCAAAGTTTTAGTGACTATTTAACAGAGAACGATTTCATACGTATATTTACGCCGAAAATTGTTTCGCAAGGGGCAGAAGGAGGAGCGAATGTTTTTAAGCTTCCATATTTCCAAAAAGAAGCTTATTTAGCTCAATCACCACAGTTTTATAAACAAATGATGGTAGCGGGAGGATTGGAACGTGTTTTTGAAATTGCACCTGTTTACAGAGCGGAACATCACAACTCTTCCCGTCATTTGAATGAATATATATCGTTAGACGTAGAGCTTGGATTTATCGATGATTTTCATGAAGTGATGCAATTAGAAACGGATGTTTTACGACATATGTTTCAGCAAGTAGGAGAAACATGTGAGAAAGAACTACAACAATTACAAATAGAAGTACCTGTCATTACTGAAATACCGAAAATTACATTATCAGAAGCACAAGAGATTTTGAAAAGTAAGTATCGAAAAGAATCACCGATTGGAGATTTAGATACAGAAGGTGAAAAGTTACTAGGGAAATATGTGAAAGAAACATATAATAGTGAATTTGTTTTCATTACACATTATCCGAAAGAAGCGAGACCGATGTATACGATGCCGAATAAAGAGAATCCAACTATTACTGATTCTTTTGACTTATTGTATAAAGGATTAGAGATTACGTCAGGTGCACAGCGTATTCATAATTATGATCTATTACTCGCATCTTTTAAAGAAAAAGGATTACACCTAGAGAAATTTCAATCTTATTTAAATACATTCCGATACGGTTGTCCACCGCATGGCGGTTTCGGCATTGGGCTAGAAAGGATTGTATATAAACTTTTAGAATTAACGAACGTACGAGAGGCGAGTGCTTTTCCGAGAGATTGTACACGTCTTACACCATAAAAAAGAACCTTCGCGATTATCGCGAAGGTTCTTTTTTAATGTTCTTTTATTTTTACATTGAAAGTTTATAAAAAACCTTTTCGACAAAAAAATTAATATATACCTTGACAGTTATAAATATAACCGATATACTTCATATTAATTTCAAAAGAAAATATATTCTAAATATTAAAATGTGTTGAATAGGAGTAGTAAGGTCATGTATTTGTGCAGAGAGCTATGGGTTGGTGCGACATAGTCAAATGACATCCTGAACTCGCCTAGGAGCAGTAAGGTGGAACGGAATCACATTCTTAGTAAATCTTAACGGTTAACCTTCGATATTAGGTTTGTAATCAAACGATTACTACTAAGGTGGATTCATAATGGAATCAATAAGGGTGGTACCGCGTTAAGTAAATGGCTTAGCGTCTCTTTATATAAAGAGATGCTGAGCCATTTTTTATTTTATAGAAAAAGAAATGGAGGGTTTATTCGGATAGGTATGTAAAATTTAATTATTTGTATAAAAAGATTTAATTAGGAGGAAAATAAGATGAAACAGACGGAGCAATGGACTTCGAAATTAGGATTTATAATGGCTGCAGCAGGATCAGCAATTGGATTAGGCGCAATATGGAAGTTTCCTTATATCGCTGGGAAGAGCGGGGGAGGAGCATTCTTTTTAATCTTTATATTATTTACTGTGTTAATTGGACTACCACTATTAATAGCTGAATTTATGATTGGACGCAGTACACAGAAACAAGCAGTTGGCGCATTTAAAAGTATTGCACCAAATACAGGGTGGCACTGGATTGGACGCCTTGGCGTTGGAACGTGTTTTATATTACTTTCGTTTTATAGTGTTGTAGGTGGATGGGTATTGATTTATTTATTTAGAGGAGTAACTGGACAACTTATTACTCCGGGACAAAATTACGGTGCATTATTTACTGAAACAATTGGAAATCCCGCTTGGGCTATTACTGGACATTTCGCTTTTATGTTCATTACGATATGGGTTGTATCAAAAGGTGTACAAAACGGAATTGAAAAAGCAAGTAAATATATGTTACCAGCATTGTTCGTTTTATTTGTCGCCCTTATTATTCGTTCATTAACATTGGATAATGCAATGCAAGGTGTGAAGTTTTTCTTACAACCAGATTTCTCAAAGATTACTTCAGAAAGTATTTTGTTCGCAATGGGCCAATCGTTCTTTGCGATTAGTATCGGAATATCAATCATGGTTACGTATAGTTCCTATTTAAATAAAAAAGAAAGTTTACCAAAATCAGCAATAACAATTGTTGGATTGAATTTATTTGTTTCTTTATTTGCAGGTCTTGCAATTTTTCCAGCAGTATTTTCATTAGGAATGGAGCCGACGGAAGGGCCTGGATTGCTATTTATCGTATTACCATCTGTATTTAGTCAAATTCCATTTGGCGGATTGTTCTTAACGGTATTTCTTGCGCTATTTACATTTGCCACATTAACATCGGCGTTTTCTCTACTAGAGACGGTTGTTTCAGCATTAGCAAATGGTGAACAAGAAAGAAGAACGAAACTATCATGGATCATTGGTTTCTGTATTTTCTTAGTAGGTATACCATCTGCGTTATCATTTGGAGTATGGAGTGATATTACGATTTTTGGTAAGAATATTTTTGATGCGGTAGACTTTTTATCTAGTAATATATTAATGCCACTAGGAGCGCTATTTATTAGTATTTTCGTATCATTCAAAATGGAAAAGAAGGTGCTAGAAGCAGAATTTTTTGTAGGTGGAAATTACGGAAAGAAAGTATTTACTTGTTGGGCATTTTTACTTCGGTTTGTAGCGCCACTTGCCATAATCATCGTCTTTTTAAATGTAATAGGAATTATTTAACATAAAATGTTATAATATTCAGTAAAAAAGAAGGTGATGATTATAAAGGCGAATTTGATAGAAGCAGGGAAATACATGGACATTAGAGGGAAGAAGTTATATGTTGAAGCACATGGAAACCCTAAAAGTAAGCCTGTATTATACTTGCACGGCGGTCCGGGAGAGAGCTGTTATGATTTTTCATTTCATCAAGCGGAACGTTTAAAAGATTCTTTATATGTAATTATGATAGATCAAAGAGGTGTTTGTCGCTCAGAAGAAATTCTTGAGGACGAAGCTTTTGGATTAAATGATTTGATTGAAGATTGTGAAGAACTAAAAAAAGTATTGCAAATTGAGAAGTGGTCTGTAATTGGACATTCTTTCGGTGGATATGTAGCATTGTTATATGCATCGATATATCCAAGTTCAATAGAGAAAATAATATTTGAAGGACCAACTTTCGATTTTGCATTAACAAGTAGAGCTTTGTTACAAAAGACAGGGGATTTATTAAAAAAGTATGGAAAAGAAGAAATAGCAGAAGAGTCCATCGCTTATTCATCTAGCAATGCTAGTTCCGAAGAGTTGCTTGAAGCTTATATAAGATTAAGCGATGAATTAGAAGAAAAAAGAATGGAGATTTACAATAATAAGGAAGATAGGACAGATGAGAGTTTATACAGTGATCAAGAGTGGGAAATATTTTCAAAACGCTCCAAGATTCATTTTGATAGATTAAAATTAGAAGGCGCATGTCATACATCATTATTATCCAAAATAAAAGATGTACAAAATCCAATGTTATTACTTGTAGGAAAACATGATGTAGTAACGTGTGAAAAACAAATTGAAATATTTAATAAAGATGCTCGAAACGGCAAGTATATTGCATTTGAAGAGAGCGGTCATTCACCTCATTATGAGGAAGCAGATAGATTCGCAGAAACAGTCATGTATTTTTTGAAATGAAGAAAAGGGTGCTTCTATTAATGAGAAGCACCCTTTCTAAATTTCTGGATATGTGATTGTTATGTTAGGCCATTTACTTTGCCAATTCTTTTTAATAACTCTGTTTTTGTACATATGTATACGTCCTTTTGATTCGAGAAAATGAGCTGTTGGTCTCACTTGTAATGAAAGAACATCTTCAATACCGCACGGGGCTGTTAATATAACATTGTTTTTTTCGTCTAATGTAACCCCTAAAGCCGTTGCTGTTTCAGGGAATTTAGAAATAGCATCAACAGAAGAAGAATATGGTGGCATGTTGTTCACCACATGCATACGAGCTTGATTTTTAACCGACCAAGGTATAGAAGCATCCATATTTGTTAGTGTTTTCTCTACGGATTGTTCATATGTCTCGTCTTTATGTAATGGATCAAAATAGATGACATCAACGTCCGGTGTAGCAGTTCTTACTTCGTAGTTATGCAAAGTATCCCAAAGTTTAGAACGAACAAAACCGGCGCAAATCCACCAATCAGGTAGCTCTAGTGATTTTGCTATGTGTAATACGTTCATCATCCATTTGTCGTTTTCTATTAAGCGAATTACATCTTGTTCTGTTTGTATCTTCATTGATAAATTCACCTTCCTAGTAAATTAATGCATCAGTTCAATAATCCATAAAATCCAGTAAGCACCTGGTACGAACAACAGTTGTGCGAGTAAAGTACCGAGAAGTCTAGATATCATTAACCAACCATACATTTTACTCATAGATTCAGCACCATTTTCTGATTGTAAAGCACGCTCTGTTAATAGAGCAATGCGTGGATCGAGCAATACTGTTAATAAAATAGTAGCAAAACCATTCACAAGGCCAGAAGCTGTACTTGCATTTGTTGCGTAATCTGGATTTAGAAAAGAAGCATAAAGGGCAGAAAGAACACCTGCTGTATAAATTGCAGTAGCAAACATGTTAATAAGCATAATACGCTTTGGAATACCACTGATACGCAATCTATGAATCATTTCAAATCTTGGAAAGCGCACATATTTTTTTGTGTACTTTAATTTTTGAATGTTATTTGTTTTCATCATTCGAATGAAAGAACCATCTGTTTCAAAGTTTTGAATGACATATCCAAATAGTTTTGTCAAAGTTGGATAAAGAATAATCGCAAGTAATGTACCTATGGAAGCAGATAATAGTACAAGTCGTATAGTATGCTCTAAATTAATAGAAGCATCTCGTTTTGCTTCATCGACAATCCCGCCAATTAAAAAGGCTTGTAGTAAATTTGAAGTTCTTGAAATAAGTAATACCATTCCTACGACAGATAAGGCAACGACAATCTTTTTTAAACGAACACCAGCTAATCGAATACTATAAGAACTAGTTTCGACTGCGTGGATGACAATTGTGAAAGCCATTATAAAAATTAACGTAATTGACATTTGTTTCACCAGTTTCTATTGAATTAATTGTAACTTTCTTACTTTATCATATCTATCCGTCTAATGTAACCGAAACTATGTAACATAGAAAAAGTGATTTTTTTGAAAAAACAAATAATGGTAGTATAGTAGAGGTAGAGTAGTAAAAAAACCTTTAGTATTACATGTAAAGTAGGATGAGTGGGGGATTAAATATGTATACAACATTTTTATTTGATTTAGATGGAACAGTAACGGATCCTAAAAAGGGGATTGTAAATTCAGTTTTGTACGCGTTAGAAAAGGTTGGAATTGAAGAATTACATGTAAGTGAGTTAGATTCATTTATTGGTCCTCCTATTCAGCAATCATTCGTAGAGAGATATAATATGAATGAAGGAGAAGTTGAACGAGCTGTTTTTTATTTCAGGGAATATTTAAAGCAACGTGGGTTGTTGGAGAATAGTGTATACGAGGGTATTCCAAATCTCCTAAAACAATTAAAAGATAACGGAAATCGTTTATTTATAGCTACTTCAAAGCCTACTATTTTTGCTAGACAAGTAATAGAGCATTTTCAACTAACGAATTATTTTGAAGATATCATTGGAAGTAATTTAAATGGAACAAGAATAAAAAAAGAAGAAATAATTGCACATATTTTACTTCAGAATGAAGGACTTAATAAAGAGGAAGTTGTTATGATTGGAGATAGAAAGCACGATATAATAGGTGCAAATCATAATGGAATTGCTTCAATTGGCGTTTTATATGGCTATGGTAGTGAAAATGAGTTGATTGAAGTTAGTTCGACCCATATAGCGAAGGATATAGAAGAACTACACCATTTTTGTATAGAAAATAGTTTAATAAAAAAATAAAAATAGAGACTAACAATCCCTTTATAACGTATGACGATGAAATCGTTTCTGTTTAAAGGGATTTTTCATATGTAATCGAATATGTATAATTAGACATTTTAGTATGAAAAATTTGTATGAATTAGAGGAGGGATGTCAGAAATGAAAGATTAGTAGAAGTTTATCAATAAAAGATTGAATTTTCAGTTTAAAGGAGGGGTATAATTGGAGCTAGTTATTATATTATTAGCACTTAGCTTACTTATGTTTGTAGCCTATAGAGGGTTTTCTGTTATTTTATTTGCACCAATTTTTGCATTATTTGCGGTATTTTTGACAGAACCTAGTTTTGTATTACCTTTCTTTTCTAATATTTTTATGGAGAAAATGGTAGGGTTTATTAAACTATATTTCCCGGTGTTTTTACTTGGAGCAATTTTTGGGAAAGTAGTAGAAATGTCAGGAATTGCTGACTCTATTGCAAAGACGATTGTAGAGTTGGTTGGAGAAAAACGTACAATTTTAGCGATTGTTTTAATGGGTGCTATTTTAACATATAGTGGTGTTAGTGTATATGTAGTGGTATTTGCTATATTTCCGTTTGCAGCTAAGCTTTTTCGACAAGCTAATATTCCAAAGCGCTTAATACCTGGAACAATTGTCCTTGGAGCAGTAACATTTACAATGGATGCGCTCCCTGGATCACCACAAATTCAAAATGTAATACCTACAACATTTTTTAAAACGGATATTTATGCTGCACCGATACTTGGTATTGTAGGGGCAATTTTTGTTCTCACGTTAGGTTTATTATATTTAGAGAGTAGGCGTAAGAAGGCAAAAGCGGCAGGTGAAGGGTATTTTGGTTTTAACGATGGGAATACTGAAATGGCAGCATCTTTGGAATTAGAGCAGAAAGAAATACCGCTGTTAAATAGTTTAGAAATTACGAAGGTACAACAACTTATTGCTTTTATACCACTTATTTTAGTAGGTGTAATGAATAAAGTGTTTACTATTATGATACCGAAGTGGTATCCGAACGGTTTTGACTTTTCAGCAATTGGTATGAAAGCATTTGGAAAAGTAGAATTGAGTGCGGTAGTTGGAATATGGTCTGTAGAATTGGCACTTATAATAGGAATTTTAACAACTCTTTTATTATACTGGAAACGGGTAGTAACAGGATTTCAAGCTGGATTGAATACAAGTATAGGTGGAGCACTACTTGCAACAATGAACACTGGAGCGGAATTTGGTTTCGGTGGTGTCATTGCAGCACTTCCAGGTTTTGCAATTATGAGAGATGGCATTTCTGCAACGTTCACAAATCCTTTAGTGAATGGAGCGGTAACGACGAATATTTTAGCCGGTATTACAGGTTCTGCATCAGGAGGAATGGGGATTGTTTTAAGTGCGATGGGGGATAAATTTATTGCAGCAGCCAATCAATTTGATATCCCATTAGAAGTTATGCACCGTATCGTATCAATGGCATCAGGAGGAATGGATACATTACCACATAACGGCGCTATTATTACTATTCTTACAGTAACAGGTTTAACACATAAACAGTCATATAAAGATATATTTGCTATTACAGTTTTGAAAACGCTTGCTGTGTTTTTAGTTATCGCATTCTATACTATTACAGGAATTTATTAAAAATAGATACTATATGAATTGTAAAGGTTTATTTAGTTGATATTTTATAAACTAAACATTAATAAGGGTAAGAAGGGGTGGAGTATTTGCAAGAAGTTGCTGAGTTTCGTATGCCGAAGTCTGTACTATATGGAAGAAATTCGATTGAAAAACTGGGGGAACAATCAAAGAAGTTTGGGAAAAGAGCTTTTATAGTTACTGATACAATTATGGAGAAATTAGGGTATGTTGAAAGGTGCATAAAACAGCTAAATAAGAAAGGGATTACTGTTATTACATATAATAAAGTGAATGCTGAGCCTACAAATTTACACGTATTAGAAGCGTTAACGATTTGTAAAGAAGGAAAGTGTGATTTTATTATCGGTATTGGTGGTGGAAGTTGTATTGATGCTGCGAAAGCAGTAGCGGTGTTATATACTAATGGTGGAGCAATTGAATATTACGTCCAAAAAGATGTTGAAATAGAAAATGATCCACTACCACTCATTGCAATTCCAACAACTTCAGGTACTGGGTCAGAAGTAACAAGTGTAGCAGTAATTACGAATAAAAAAACAGATGTAAAAATGATGATGAAGCATCCGAGTTTTACCCCGCAAGTAGCGATTATTGACCCGATATTAACAAGTTCGGTACCACCTCATATTACGGCAGCGACAGGTATAGATGCATTATGCCATGCAATTGAAGCATATATTTCTAAATTTTCTCAACCACTTACAGATGTACTTGCTCTTTCGGCTATTGAAAGTATTATGAAATATTTACGTATTGCATATGAAGATGGAGGTAATATGGAAGCAAGGGAAGCAATGATGATCGCTTCATTACAAGCTGGAATTGCATTCTCAAATGCATCAGTTACATTAGTTCATGGAATGTCAAGACCAGTAGGGGCGTTATTTCATGTACCACATGGTATATCAAATGCAATACTATTACCTACAGTTTTAGAATATACAAAAGTGAGTGCAACAAAAAGACTAGCGGAAATTGGATGTTGTTTAAATAAAGATATGTATTCCTATTGTGATGAAGAAGTAGCCGATTATACGCTGAGGGAAATAAAAAAACTTTGTTTTGATCTTCGTATTCCAAATTTAAAAGAATACGGAATCGGTGAGGTTGAATTTGAAAATGCTATTTCAAAAATGGCCTCGGATGCAATTGAAAGTGGTAGCCCAGGAAATAATCCGCGAGTTCCTTCTTATAATGAAATTACACAGTTGTATCGACAATGTTTTAATTATCAATATGAAGATTCTATAAAAACATTAGGGAATTAATTTCAGAATATTCACATAAAATTTCCTTGGAAATAGTTAAAACAAGACTTTATATTATAAACTTAAAGTCTTGTTTTATTGTGTATAATATACATAATAAAACATTGTTATTAGTTTAGAAAAAAGTTTAGGTAGGTGTGTTATATATGAAAACGATAGGGCTTATAGGTGGTATGAGTTGGGAATCGACTTCGGAATATTATCGAATTTTAAATGAAGAGATAAAAAGTAGATTAGGGGGATTACACTCAGCAAAATGTTTGATTAATAGTGTGGATTTTGAAGAGATTGAACGATTCCAGTCTAACGGGGATTGGGATGGAGCAGGAGAAGTATTAGGGAATGCGGCGTATTCATTGCAGAAGGGAGGAGCAGATTTTATAATCATTTGCACAAATACAATGCATAAAGTAGTGGAGAAAATAAAAGAGAATATTAACATCCCCGTATTACATATTGCTGATACTACTGCAAAAGAAATTAAAAGAAAAGGTATTCAAACGATTGGTCTACTTGGAACGAAATATACAATGGAGCAAGATTTCTATAAGTCACGTATAGAAGAGAATAATATAAAAGTAATAGTGCCAGTAGAAAAAAATAGAGAAAAATTAAATGAAATAATTTATACAGAATTATGTTTAGGAAAAATAACATCGCAATCTAGAGAATATTATAAAAGAGTCATAGAAGAGCTAGTGCAAAAAGGAGCACAGGGAATAATTTTAGGTTGTACAGAAATAGGATTATTAATAAAGCGGGAAGACGTATTAGTTCCGATATTTGATACAACTGTTATACATGCAATGGAAGCAGTAAATGTGTCTTTAGGAAATAGATTATAATTATATTATGTAAACTTAGTTCGTGTATGTGGAAAACATTCAGAAAATATTTTATAATGTAAGTGGTTACATTTAAGGGGGATGCGTATGTTTTCAGTTCAACCAATCGCATTTGTACATAATGAAAGAAAGGAAATAAAAGATGACGAATGGGGAGAAGTAAGATCCTGTATTACTTTAACTGAATTGTATACAGAGGAAAGTATACAAGGGATTGAAGAATTTTCTCATATTGAAGTTGTTTTTTATTTTCATAAAGTAACGGATGAACAAATTCAATATGTTGCTAGACATCCTAGAAATAATAATGATTATCCTAAAGTAGGCATTTTTGCACAGCGCGGGAAAAATCGCCCGAATCGCTTAGGTGTAACAATTGTAAAAGTGATAAAAAGAGACGGTAAATCAATTATTGTTGAGGGATTAGATGCTATTGATGGCACCCCTATATTGGATATAAAGCCGGTAATGAAAGAATTTATGCCGAAAGAAGAAATTCTACAGCCTAAATGGGTAACGGATATAATGAGACAGTATTGGAAGGGGAATGGAGTAAAATGAGAATATATGAGGCAACAATTGCAGATTTAGATGGACTAGCATCAGTTTTTAATAACTATCGTATGTTTTACCGACAAGATTCCGATTTAGATGGTGCAAAAGTATTTTTACAAAATCGTATCGAGAGAAAAGAATCCGTTATTTTCGTAGCAGTTGAAGACGGTGAATATATTGGATTCACGCAACTATATCCATCATTTTCTTCCATTTCAATGAAAGAATTATGGATTTTAAATGATCTGTTTGTACAAGCCGCGAAGCGCGGAACTGGAACAGGTAAAAAATTATTAGAAGCTGCTAAAAAATTCGCATTAGAAAATGGCGCAAAAGGTGTAAAATTACAAACAGAGATTGATAATTTATCAGCACAGCGATTATACGCTGAAAATGGTTATTTAAGAGATAATCGTTATTTCCATTATGAATTAACATTTTAAAAAATGTAAGATTAAAAGAGACGTTTTCAAAATGAAAACGTCTCTTTTAAATTGTATTATAGTTGATTTAATATCCAGTTTGTTGCATCTTCAAAGTTTTCTGCAATGTAGTTTGGCTCAATATGTGCCCACCTGTCTCGGTACGTATGTAAAGCATCGTATCCAGCGCCTGTTCGTACTAATATTGTTGTCGCATTCACTTTTTCACCTGCCACAATATCAGTCCAACGATCACCAACTACAGCACATTGTGTTAAATCAAGCCCATGTTTTTCCGCTGCTTTTAGAAGCATGCCTGTACTTGGTTTACGGCATTCACAACCATCACCATGTTTGTGAGGACAAACGTAAATATCATCAAAACCGAAATCTTTTAATTCTTGTACAAAATCAGCTACAGTCGCTATTCCATCCGCGATACCTGGTTGATTTGTGAAAGAGAAAATTTTTATATTTTGAGCTTTTATTTTTTGCAGAGCTGCTTTTGTAAAGGGGAATAATGTAAAAGAACCAGGGTAATGTATTGTAGTGTCGCCGCCAATTGTACCGTCACGATCAATGAAAATTGCTTTAATGTTTGTCATATTTATAGTCCCTTCAAGTAAAAAGTAGTTTAAAAATGTTTTACAAATCGATATCCATTTACTTCATAACCTAATTTTTTGTAAAAAGGATGTGCTTCTACTCTTTTTGTTCCACTAACTAGCCATGTTCCAATGCAATGATGCTTCTTTGCTAATTGTTCTGCATAATCCATTAACACTTGTCCAATGCCTTTCCGCCGTATTGTAGAATCGACGCTAATAATTGAAATTTCTCCATAACGAGTTACATCTTCTAAATTTTCGCGTATACGAAACCCGAGTAATCCAAATATAGTTTCTTCTTCCACATAAACATATAAAAAATCAAAAGGACTCATTTGTACGAATTGCAAGCGGTTGTTCATATCTTCATAGGAAATAGAGGAACCTTTTAATTCTTTCGTTAAAGAACAAAGTGCATCTATATCATCTATCGTCGCTTCACGAATTTGAAAAGACATATTATTCACTCCAATAAAATGTAATCAAACATTTAATATTCTGTTAAAAAATGTTTTTTCCTGCTATGAAAATAAATATTTTATAATGATATATAAATAGTTATACTTCTTCATTTTTATTTATTACCAGCTGTAATTGCCGGGATTATTTTTATAGTATGGATTGGTTGGATTGTATTTTTACCATAGAAAAAGAGCCGAAAATGGCTCTTTTTCTAATCTGTCACACATTGATAAATAAAATATACTAAAACGAGTATGCTTGCGGCGGAATACATGACATCTAAAGTCATTTGGTCGCCTCCTTATTGTTGTTGTATTTTATTGTATGAAATCTTACAATTTCATATTCAAGTGAAAAATATGTGAACGTTAACAAAATTGTAAAGTGCAAAAATTACAATCATTTTGTATAATAGAAGAAACAACCGTTATATAAAGTGAAACTTTAATCAGTGGGGGGGTTCTTCATCCCCCACTGATTATTAGCCTTCACCAATCGGGCTTATACGGGCAGTTGATCCCCTGCCTAACTTTTTTACCTTCACTGAATTTTGAGGTGGTGGGGGTCTTGCTTACCCGTTAATGCGGGATAAAATATAATGAGTGAAAGGGGAGGGAACATAAATGCCAAATTGGTTTAGAAAAACCTTAGTCGCATTAATTACCGTATTTACATTTGGTTTAGTGACGCCTCCTTCCATATTGCTTGATAATGCCAAAGCTGCGGACAAGCCTACGAGTACAGCTGGGCAACAAAATTTGGAGAGTACGTCCTATACATATGAAGAAACGAATGACAGGTTAACCACCGATACTTTTATTACTTATGCAATGCAAGAAGCAGAGAAGCAGTCGATGCAAAAGTTTGGAACTAAAATTGGTCCAGTAATTGAAGATGAGTTTAAAGATGTAATATTACCGAAAATTGAAGAGGCAATTGCTGAGCTTGCAAATGATGTTCCAGAGGAGTCGTTGCAATCATTATCGATTTCTCAGAAACCCGCTGGTGGAAATAATGAAAAGATTTTTCACGTTTACGATACGAAATCTGGAAATGACTTACTACGATTTCATGTAAGAAGAGATCATCCACCGCAAGATGGTTATTATTTCAATTTCCATTATCATCGTTTTGATGATGGATACTCTGGACATCATGAACTAGGAAATATTTATTGGAATACGAATGTACCGCCAAAATGGCTTTCTTAAAAAGAACAAGAGAAAATCTTGTTCTTTTTTTGTTGATAAAAGGGTAAGACAACTATGTTGTTGAATAACATATGTTTAGGAAAAAAGAAGAAAAGGGAGTATGGAAATGCAAAAATATATTGTTTTTGACTTTGATGGCACATTAGTAGATTCACAAAATATATTTGTACCGATCTATAATCAAATAGCTGAAAAGCATGGTTATAAAACAGTAAGGGAAGAAGAAATTGAGCATTTACGTAAATTAACGATGCCCGAGAGATGTAAAAAACTCGATGTACCACTGTATAAACTACCGATATTAGCGTTAGAGTTTTATAAATTATATCAACCAGCTATAAAAGATCTCGTTTTGTTCCATGGGATGAAGGATGTATTAGATGAATTACATAAAAAAGGCTACGGGATTGCCGTCATATCCTCTAACTCAGAAGAGCATATTCGAGCGTTTTTACATAATAATGGTATCGAAAATATTCAAGAAGTGTATTGTTCTAAAAATTTGTTCGGTAAAGACAAAATGATAAAAAGGTTTTTAAAATCAAAAAAAATAACAGAGCAAGAAATGTTATATGTCGGTGATGAACAGCGAGATGTAGCAGCGTGTAAAAAGGCTGGTGTGAACGTAATTTGGGTATCTTGGGGATATGATGTCATTGAAACAGTAGAAAAAGATGCACCAGATTATATGGTTCATACGCCTATGGAAATTGTACAAGTCGTACAAGGGGCACATTCTTAATATGAATACACTTCGAGCAGGTATTCATCATATTGAATTTTGGGTCGCGAATTTAGAGGAGTCTATTTCTTTTTATGATAAATTGTTTTCGATAATTGGATGGAGAAAGTTAAATGAAGTAGCATATAGTACGGGAGAAAGTGAAATATATTTTAAAGAGGTGGGCGGGGAAATTGTAAGGACTTTAGGGCCTAGACATATTTGTTATCAAGCTACTCGTAGAGAAATAGTTGATGAAGTAGCAGATTTTCTTGCTAGTACAAAAGTGAAGGTAATACGTGGTCCGATAGAAATGAATCATTATTCGGACGGATACTATACGGTTGATTTTTACGATCCGAATGGATTTATTATAGAAGTAGCGTATACACCAAATGTAGAAATGTAAGGGGAATAAACATGAAGACAATTGCAGCACGGCAAAACAATATACAAATAGTAAAGGATGCAGCAAATATTGAAGAAATTTCTAAAGGTTTCTCACCTGATAAAAAATATATCATTACGACTATTAAAGATGAAAAGTATTTGTTACGGACAGGCGATATAAAAGAGTTTGAAAGAAAGAAAATAGAGCTTCAAATTTTAAATGAAATGCAAAAACGTAGTGTGCAAGCACAAAGGCCAATTGAAATGGGTTTGTTGGAAGAAGAAGGTTTATGCTACGGTGTTTTTTCGTATATAGAAGGAGAAGATGCGAAAAAATTGTTGCCTACATATACACTAAAAGAACAATATGATATTGGTATAGAAGCAGGAAAAGATTTAGCAAAAATGCATACATATGAAGCTCCTAAGGGTATACTTCCATGGTATGAAAGAGCCATGAAAAAACATCGAAAATATTTAGAGGCATACAAAACATGCGGAATAAAAATAAAAAATGATGATAAAATCATTAAGTTTATAGATGAAAATGAAATGTATGTACAAAACCGCCCAAATCGATTTCAACAGGATGATTTTCATTTAGAAAATATAATTGTGCGGGATGGGAAATATGTAGGTGTTGTTGATTTTAATGGTTATGACTGGGGCGACCCACTTCATGATTTTGTAAAAATTGCACTATTTGCAAGAGACATTAGTATTCCGTATTCAATCGGACAAATAGAAGGATACTTTAATAGGAGAATACCAGAGGAGTTCTGGAAATTATATGCGGTGTACGTCGGCATGACAGTTTTCTCATCAGTTGTCTGGACATTACGAGCAGCACCGCATATGTTAGATGATATGTTAGAGCGTCTTACTATAGTTTTAGAGGATCATAATAACTTTGAGTTATCGAAGCCGATTTGGTTTCAATCAGATAAGATTGATATGAAATAGAAAAGATAGGTGTAATTCGCACCTATCTTTATTTTTTACCATCAAAATACTTATTTAATTTTCTTAAATATAAGCGACTGAGTACTTAACGTAGCTGGCACATGTAACTGAAGGGATGGAAATTCACCACTCACACTCATTTCATAAGCGAATAATAAACTCATTTTCATTCGGAATAAGTCAACTTTTGCAGAGAAGACGTCGTAATGATGATGTGTTAATTGAATGTCCATTTCCATGAATTGCACAAATAATGAATCATCTCGCTTGTATACTTGTAATGTTCCGTATGCAGGATGTTCGAAAGTACCAGTATAATCCTCTAATTTGTGAGAAGGTGTAGTCCCTTTAATTTGCTCAGGAAGGGATTCAGTTGCTTCTTTCATCATTTCCTTCATTTTTTCAGTATCTTCTACAGCACGTTTATGCCAATCGATGCCTTCTAATTCAAGTAGCTCGTCATAAATTTGGTTAGCAAGATAAGTAGGAAGTAATGTGCCTCCAGCATTCGTTAAAATGACAAGACCTACATTTTCTTTTGGCATGAATGAAACAAGTGCCGAAAATCCATCAATATTACCGCCATGATGAATCACTTTGTTACCACGATAAGCGCTAATAAACCAACCGAGGCCGTAACTATTTAATGGAGATTCAGGGAGTGATAGAACTGGTTGATCTGGAATTGAATTGTGTGGTGTATACATTTGTTGTAATAATTCAGAGGAGATTAATTCATGATCTCCAAACTTTCCTTTGTTTAAGTGAAGAAGTACCCAATTTACCATATCTTCAATTGTAGAATTAATACACCCAGCAGCGCCAACTGTATCGATGTTACGGAATGGAACTTCTTTTATTTCACCGTCTTTTTCAATGTAAGGTAAAGCATAATCCTCTGTAATTTGTGAATCTGTAACAGAGAAGTTTGTATGCCTCATATTTAAAGGTTCTAAAATATGTTCTGTAGCGTATTGCTCCCACGTTTGATTTGTAATGTTTTCAACAATGCAGCTAATTGTCGCATACATTAAGTTGTTATATAAAAATGCTGTTCGGAACGGTGCATCAAGTGGTAAATGTTTTATTTTTTCAACGAGATCTTTTCGAGATAAGGAAGAGCTGTACCAAAGAGCATCATGACGACTCACTCCAGTGCGGTGAGAGGCTAAATCCCGTCCTGTAACTTGTGAGGTAGCAAGTAGTTCACATAAAGAGAAGTTAGGTATATAAGACTGGACAGGAGTATCCCAATTAAACTTTTTTTGCTGTGCTAACAAGCTTAATGAAAGTGTGCCAAAAGCTTTCGTTGAGGAACCGATTGCGAACCGGGTGCTCGGTGTAACAGCCTCTTTTGTTTCTATATTTCGATAGCCGAAACCTTCTGAAAGAATAACTTCACCGTCTTTTATAACAGCTACAGCAGCACCAGGAACTTTTAAATCCTTCATCATTTTTTCAACCGTAGTTTGTAACGAAGTCATAACAGGAGTTTCAATTTTAGACATAATTCTAACCTCCAAATTTAAATTTTGTCCTACCGCACTATACTTTCGGTAATAGAAAATGAAAACCTTTTTAAATATGGAAAGTTAATAATTTTGTAAGAATTACTGAAAATAATTTTTATTTATCAAGATTATTAAATTTGTTGTTTTTCATGTTATGATAAATTTCATATAAGATTGAAAGAAGGTTTTTCTACATATGAAACATGCTGAATATGAATACTTAAATTTATGCCGCCATGTAATGGAGCACGGTACGAAGAAAGAAGATCGTACAGGGACAGGAACTGTATCTGTATTTGGATATCAAATGCGTTTTGATCTGAGTAAAGGATTTCCTTTATTAACCACAAAGAGAGTACCATTTCGCCTTGTAGCAAGTGAACTACTTTGGTTTATGAAAGGTGATACAAACATTCGCTATTTATTGCAGCATAATAATAACATTTGGAATGAATGGGCATTTAAGAGCTGGGTAGAAAGTGACGAGTATACTGGGCCTGATATGACAGATTTCGGTCTTCGCTCACAACAAGATGAGGAATTTAAAGTGCAATATGATGAGCAAATGGACCTATTTAAAAAGAATGTTTTAGAAGATGATGATTTTTCGAATAAATATGGCTACTTAGGAGACGTATATGGCAAGCAATGGCGTGCTTGGAAAACGACGGCTGGTGAAACACTGGATCAACTAAAAGATGTAATTGAAATGATTAAAAAAACGCCAGATTCACGTCGCTTAATCGTTTCTGCTTGGAATCCTGAAGACGTACCGAGTATGGCATTACCGCCTTGTCATACGCTATTCCAGTTTTATGTAGCGGACGGAAAACTTTCTTGTCAGCTATATCAAAGAAGTGGCGACATCTTCCTTGGAATTCCATTTAACATCGCAAGTTATTCACTACTAACACATTTAATTGCACATGAATGTGGTCTTGAAGTAGGAGAATTTGTTCATACAATTGGAGATGCGCATATTTATACGAATCATTTTGAACAAGTAGAAAAACAATTGGCACGTGAACCACGTCCGTTCCCGAAACTTACATTAAATCCAGATGTGAGATCTGTGTTTGATTTTGAGATGGAAGATTTAACGATTGAAGGATATGATCCACACCCAGCGATTAAAGCACCGGTTGCAGTGTAATTGTAGAGGAGATGACAAGATGATTGTTTCATTTATGGTCGCAATGGACGAGAATAGAGTAATTGGTAAAGATAATAACTTACCTTGGCGTTTACCGAGTGAATTACAGTATGTAAAGAAAACAACGATGGGTCATCCACTTATTATGGGGAGAAAGAACTATGAAGCAATTGGTAGACCATTGCCTGGAAGACGTAATATTATTGTAACTCGTAATGAAGGGTATCATGTAGAAGGCTGCGAAGTAGCTCATACTGTAGAAGAAGTGTTTGAACTATGTAAAAATGAAGAAGAGATTTTTATTTTTGGCGGAGCGCAAATTTATGATCTCTTTTTACCGTATGTAGACAAGTTATATATAACAAAAATCCACCACGCATTTGAAGGAGACACATTCTTCCCAGAAATGGATATGACAAATTGGAAAGAGATTTTTGTAGAAAAAGGTTTAACGGATGAAAAAAATCCGTATACGTATTATTACCATGTATACGAGAAACAACAATAATAATAAAAATTGATGTGAGTATTCGCATCAATTTTTTTTATTTGTATTTATAAATGTAAGTTTATAGATGGTATTCAATAGTGCTATAATGAAAGGTAGCATGTGAAAAATGCTAAAATTTTCAAAAGTATTAATATAGAAAGAGGAGGAGAATCAGTTGAGAAAAATATGGGGGATTCTTTTTCTTTGCTTAACATTCATGTTAGTTGGATGTGGTAAAGAAGAAAAACCACAAGAAGCGTTTGATACATATGTGAAATCATGGAATAAACAAAAATTTGCAGATATGTACGATCAATTATCAGAAAATGCAAAAAAAGATATTTCCAAGAAAGAGTTTACTGAGAAATATGAAAAAATTTATTCTGGTATTGAAGTGAAAGACTTAAAGGTAGAAACAGGGGAAGTAAAAGAAGATAAAAAAGATGAAGGCCCTGTTCCTTTTAAAGTAAGCATGGATACAGTTGGTGGTAAAATCACTTTTGGTCATGAAGCAAAAATGGTGAAAGAAAAAGATGGAGATAAAGAATCTTGGAAAATAGATTGGACACCTGATTTCATTTTCCCTGGCATGACAAAAGATAGTAAAGTGCGTATGCAAACGACGGAGCCAAAACGTGGTGAAATATACGATCGTAATGGAAAAGGTCTTGCGACGAATGGGAAAGCTTCTGAGATCGGAATCGTTCCAGAAAAATTAGATGAAACTGCTCCGCAAACGAAAGAAGCAGTAGCTAAGTTGTTAAATATGTCTGTAGAAGAAATTGATCAAAAACTAACTGCTAAATGGGTAAAACCAGGGTATCTTGTACCAATTGGAATTTTACCTGAAGGGGCAACGCAAAATACGTATATTGATTTACCTGGTGTTGCAACAAAACCTGTAAATGTTCGTACATATCCGTTAGGGGAAGCGGCAGCTCATCTAACTGGTTATATCGGAAAGATAAATGCTGAAGATTTAAAAACGCTACAAAAGAAAGGCTACCAAGCTGATGAGCCAGTTGGTAAAGCTGGATTAGAGCAAGTATTGGAAGAAAAGCTACGCGGTAAAAAAGGTGGCCGTGTCTTTGTAGAAGATGCACAAGGAAAAGAAATTAAAAATTTAGCAAAAACAGAAGCTGTTGATGGAGAAAATGTAACTTTAACTATCGATAGTGCTGTTCAAGAAAAAACGTATAATGAAATGAAGGGCGAAGCTGGTTCAAGTGCGGCAATTAATCCGAAAAGTGGAGAAACAATTGCACTCGTAAGTAGTCCAGCATATGATCCTAATTTAATTGCACGAGGAACATCGAAAGCACAACGTGAAGCTTGGAATAATGATCCGAAAAAACCGATGACGAACCGATTTACACAATTATCGGTACCAGGTTCTGTATTTAAGCCAATTACAGCTGCAATCGGTCTTGAAACGAAAACGATTGATCCAAAAGAAGAATTGAAAATTGAAGGATTGAAATGGACAAAAGATTCTTCTTGGGGCAATTATTACGTAACACGTGTGAAAGATGCAAATCCGATTGATTTGGATAAGGCAATGAAATATTCGGATAATATTTACTTCGCACAAGAAGCTTTGAAAATCGGAAAAGATAAATTTATGAGTGAAGCGAAAAAATTCGGATTCGATGAGAAATTACCAATTGAATATGGATTCCCAGCTTCTAAAATCGCAAATGATGGTATTAAAAATGATATTCAAATGGCAGATACAGGATATGGTCAAGGACAAGTGTTAATGACTCCTCTTCATCTAGCTTTAACATATGCGCCAATTGTAAATGATGGAACAATTCCGTCACCATATATCATTAAAACAGATAAACAACCAAAAGCTTGGAAAGAAAATGTCATTTCAAAAGGAAATCAGGATATATTAAAAACTGCTATGACTAAAGTAATTAATGATCCGGATGGTACAGGGAAAATTGCTAAAATTGATGGTATGACCCTTGCTGGAAAAACAGGTACAGCGGAATTAAAAGTATCTAAAGAGGCCGAAGGAAAAGAACTAGGCTGGTTCGCTGCATTTGATTTAAATGCACCTGATATGGTCATTACAATGATGATTGAAGATGTAAAAGGTAGAGGTGGAAGTAACATTCCAGCTGAAAAAGTGAAACATATTTTTCAAAAATAAAGGTTGATGAAGGACTATCTCCATGAAATATGGAGGTAGTTTTTTATTTAGTTAACATTTTAAATGGAAATATATAATTTATAGATTACAAAACAACTTATTAACTTACGAAAAAAAAGTAGCTATTTTTTATTGACATGAAGCGAGAGATTTTGTATTATACTTACATAAGGTAAGTTATTTACTTTCGAATTATAAATCTCAAATTAAAGATAAAATTAAAGGGAGAGAATACAATGACAAAAGTACTATTTATCACAGCAAATCCAAATTCAGCAGAAGGTTCTTTCGGAATGGCAGTAGGAGAAGCTTTCATCGAAGCTTATAAAAACGAGCATCCACAAGACGAAGTTGTAACAGTTGATTTATTCAATACGACTGTACCAGCAATTGATGCAGATGTATTTGCTGCTTGGGGTAAATTTGCAGCAGGTGAAGGCTTTGAAACTTTAACAGAAGTTCAACAACAAAAAGTTGCAGCAATGAACACAAACTTAGAAACATTTATGCATGCAGATCGTTATGTATTCGTAACTCCAATGTGGAACTTTAGCTATCCACCAGTAGTAAAAGCATACTTAGATAACTTAGCAATCGCAGGTAAAACATTCAAATATACTGAAAATGGTCCAGTTGGCTTATTAGAAGGCAAAAAAGCACTTCACATTCAAGCAACAGGTGGCGTTTATTCTGAAGGAGCATACGCAGCTGTAGACTTCGGTCGTAATCACTTGAAAACAGTATTAGGATTCATCGGTGTAAATGAAACTGAATATATTGCAGTTGAAGGTATGAATGCTAATCCTGAAAAAGCACAAGAAATTAAAGAAGCAGCAATTGCTAACGCACGTGAATTAGCAAAACGTTTCTAATATAGAATACTTAAAAATGTCCAAACACTTGTTGTTTGGACATTTTTTCTTCTTTTTCCTTCGTTTGTCTAGTATAATGAAGGTCGGAATGATAATAGGTGGGGGTTCTGTATGATTCAAACGTTTTTTAAAATCTTTTATTTAATTTTAATTGTAATTGCGATTACACCGAGAATGTGGCGTCTTAAAAAACAAGTAAATACGATGTCACCGCAAGAAAAAGATAGTGCTGTGTATAAAACGACAAATTGGTTTGGTAAAAAAATGGTACGTGTTGCTGGTGGGGCAGTAGAAGTAAAAGGGCTTGAAAATGTTCCGAAAGACAAGCCGGTACTAGTTGTAAGTAATCATCAAAGTAATATGGATATTCCTGTTTTACTAGGTTACTTAAATAAACCAATTGGATTCGTTTCAAAGGCAGAGATTAAGAAGTTTCCAGTTGTACCAACTTGGATGGAACTTATGAATTGTGTATTTATGGTTCGTAATGATCGTCGTCAATCTCTTCAAGCGATTAAAGATGGAATTGAACTATTAAAGAATGGACATTCTATCGTAATTTTCCCTGAAGGAACGAGAAGTAAGGGTGGCGAAATTGGAGAGTTTAAAGCTGGTAGTTTTCACCTAGCAGTAAAATCTGGTGTAGCAATCTTACCTGTAACGTTAGATGGTACATATAAAATGTTTGAAGCGAATGGAAATCGTATGAAACGAGCTCATGCAACAGTAACGATTTCTAAGCCGATTACACCTGAAGAGTATGCGAATATGGATATTAAAGAATTAACGAAGCATACACAGGATGTTATCGCATCACAATTACATAAGTAATAAAAAAGGTTTCAGCTTTCATCAAGCTGAAACCTTTTTTATTACGCTGCAGGTAAGACGTAAAAGAGTACACAGAAGAACATCATTGCACTACCGCCTAAAACGAAGAGGTGCCAAATGGCATGGTTGAAAGGTAGCTTTTCCCAAAGGAAGAAGATTGCCCCGACTGAATATAAAATGCCACCTGCTAAAAGTAGTGAAAAACCATGTCCAGTTAGATTTTCGTAAAGTGGTTTAATAGCAACGATTATGAGCCAGCCCATAATGATGTAACATAAAGTTGATGCTTTTATAAAACGGCGTACAAAGAAAATTTTGAAGACAATACCGCCAATTGCAAGTGTCCATATAATTGCGAGTAACGTCCAACCTAAAGGTCCACGAAGTGTAATGAGTAGAAAAGGAGTATATGTGCCAGCGATTAATAAATAGATGGCTGAGTGATCTAAAATAGTAAATAATTTTTCTACTTTTGGATGGTGAATGCTATGTAGCAACGTTGAAAACAAGTACAGTAAGAACATGCTTACACCATAAACGGTAAATGCAACAACAGCAGATGCAGTACCATGTTTAGACGCATGAATAATTAATATAATTAAGGCAGGGATGCTTAAAATGGCACCGATACCATGTGTTATTGCATTTGCAATTTCTTCTTTCACAAAATGTGTCATTCGTGTCATTTTTTCAGTCATAATGCAAATCCTTTCTACTATCATAAAATAATATGTCATTTCCCTTACCATATCATACACAAGAGCAATAGAAAATGAAATTTGTATAATTGATTATATTTTTGAATTTTTTTGACAAAAGACGATGGATTTGTTGACGTTTTCAAACTTTTTTGACAAAATAAAATTATGCAATAGTAGGACAAGAAATCTACTAATAAAGGGGATGGGGAAATGTTTTCAAATATTGGCTTTCCAGGGTTAATTTTAATCTTAGTAGCTGTACTAATATTATTTGGGCCTAAAAAATTGCCGGAAATCGGAAAGGCTTTAGGGGAAACGTTAAAAGAATTCAAAAAATCAACGAAAGAATTGACTGATGACGCATTTCAAGAGAAGGAAAAGAAAGAAAAAATGTAATGGATTTTCCTCGTAATGGATAAGTAAAGTGTGGTGAACGAGATGGAAGATCGGGAAATGAGTGTAGTAGAACATATCGTTGAGCTTCGAAAACGAGTAATTTATACAGTGTTATCCTTTGTATTATTTTTAATTATTGGATTTACTTTTACGAAGGATATTTATTTTTGGCTTGTAAAAGATTTACCAATGAAATTAACTGTTCTCGGTCCAAGTGATGTATTGTGGATTTTTTTCTCGATTGCTACAGTATTTGCTATCGTTTGTACAATTCCTTTTGCTGCTATACAAATTTGGTTATTTGTAAAACCAGGTTTACATCCAAATGAACAAAAGATGACTGTAATGTATATACCGGTATTGTCTATATTATTTATTGCAGGTTTAAGTTTTGGATATTTTATTGTAATGCCGTTTTTATTTCATTTTTTAACTACGATAGGTAATGAAATGTTTAATACGATGTTTACGACAGAAAAGTATTTTCATTTTGTACTTAATTTAACAGTTCCATTTGCTGTGATTTTTGAATTACCTGTAGTGGTAATGTTTTTAACGAGTATTGGCATACTTACGGCGGAGTTTCTAATAAAAATAAGAAGGTATGCTTACGTAGCATTGATTATCATTGCCTCGTGTATATCACCGCCAGATTTTTTATCTCATAGTTTAGTTGCGGTACCGCTTATTTGTATTTATGAAATTAGTATTGCCTTATCAAAGATTGTTAGTAAGCGAAAAAAGAAAAGGGAAGAAGAAATACAGTCGAAAAGTGCCTCGTTATAAAGGCACTTTTTTAATTATTTGTTATACTATGGCTATAAACGTATACAATATAAAGAAGAAAAAAATAATAGAATCTCCAAAATTTAGACAAACTTTGCACCTTTATAAGTTTATACTGAATGTATTAAGCAATTTACGGATAACGAGATTCTCGTCTCACGTGATAATTAGGACGGGGGATGGATTAGGTGGAGATGAATAGAGAATAAATCTACTAACCATAAGGACTAAAGGGATCATCTAAGGATACTTTTGTATTCAAAGGAGTCTCCACTTTAAACAACGTGTTACAGCGTAAAGTAGAGGAAGTTCAAAATCCAATGAAAAAGAGGATTGATATTGTGATTACGAAAAGTTTTTATTTCACTCATTCAACAGGGGATTGTATTAAAATATTCGAAATCCCTGTCCTACAGGCGCAGCATCCATTATCGTTTCTAATTCAGTCTCGTCTTCAATTATTTATTGCAAAAATTCAAAAACAAAAGCACCCAAGATTTTCGTATTCTTTCCGTGAATATTTACAAAAATGTTTGAAGTGGAATGATTATTTAAATGTATATAAAACAAATACCCTTGAAAAAAACGCATAAATTAGAGCAGGACAGAGTCAGGAATACTCTGTCTTTTTATTTTAGGTATAAAAATATAATTAATTTGATGAAATTTCGTTCGAAATTGTTGAAAGCATTAGGAATGCTAGTATAATAACAAGGAGAGCGTATTGGAAAGGGAAGAAGGATAGTATGCAAAAAATTAAAATTGTAACAGATTCAACGGCAGATTTATCACAAGATGTAATCGAGAAGTATGACATTCATGTTCTACCATTATCAATCTCTGTAAATGGACAAACATATTTAGATCGCGTTGATTTACAACCTGATGAGTTTATTGAAGAAATGATTAAATCAGAGGAACTACCAAAAACATCACAACCAGCTATGGGTACATTTGTAGAAATGTATGACAAGCTAGGTGAAGATGGAAGTGAAGTACTTTCTATCCATATGACAAGTGGAATGAGTGGTACTGTTGCGACTGCAAATAGTGCTGCATCGATGACTGATACAAAAGTAACAGTTGTTGATTCACAATTTATTACACATGCTTTAGCATATCAAGTAATAGAATCTGCAAAAATGGCAAATGAAGGACGCTCACTAGAAGAAATTTTAAAACGTGTAGATGAAGTGAGAAAGAATACTCGTTTATATGTAGTGGTAGATACATTAGAAAACTTAGTGAAGGGTGGACGTATCGGTAAAGGAAAAGCGTTTATCGGTTCGCTACTTAATATAAAGCCAATTGCTAGCCTTGAAGACGGTGTTTATAACCCTGTAACGAAAGTGCGCAGTCAAGGCCAAATTGTAAAAACGTTAGCTAAGTTATTTGAGCAAGATACAGCAGGAAAAGTTGTAAAAGCTGTTGCGATTCCGCATGCAAAAGCAATTCCTTTAGCTGAAAGTATGAAAGCAGCTGTGGAAAAAGTGAGTGGATTTACTCAATCAGAAATTTTCTATACAACGCCTATTATTAGTACTCATACAGGTCCGGGGGCAATTGGATTTATGTATTTAGCAGAGTAATAAAAAAGCTACTTGAAAATATATTTCAAGTAGCTTTTTTATCCCGCATTAACGGACAGTAAGACCCTCACCTCAAAATTCAGCGAAAGCAAAGAAGTTAGGTGTGAGATCAACGGTCCGTAAATGCCCGATTGGTGAAGGCTAATAATCAGTGGGGATGATGAACAACCCCCACTGATTAAAGTTTCACTTTATGTGAATAGAAAGTAAGAAATGAGAAGGGCTATACAGGCGCTCCCGCTAATGATGTAGCGAGTCTGTAAATATTCATTCATAGAAAACACCCTTTATGATTTTCTATATTATATGATGGATATAGAAAATAAGTAGTTACATTACATTTGTAAAGTTTCGATTTTTTCTTGTACTTGTTTTTTATTTGTGTCGCTATTATAAGTAAAAGTTTGGCCTAAAAAGAGTACATGCAGTTGTTCCCACGGTAACATACGTAAATTCCAATTACTTCGAAGTTTTGTTATTGCCTCGCGAGGTGTTTCATCAGCAAGTGCAAAAGCTCCGTAATGCATTGGAATAAAATGTGTCGCGTTTAAATCTAAATAAGCTTGCACTGCTTCTTCAGGGGAAACATGAGATACTTTCATAAACCATTCTGGTTCATAAGCGCCAATTGGCATAAGAGCAATATCAATTAAAAAGCGCTTTCCAATCTCTTTGAAACCCTGGAAATAGCCGCTGTCGCCACAAAAATAAATGGTTTCCAAAGTCGTTTCATTATCAATAATCCATCCACCCCAGTGAGATGTATTCATGTCAAATAAGGATCTTCTCGTCCAGTGCTGAGCAGGTACGAAGTGAAAAGAAACTTCATTAATCGTCGTACTTTCCCACCATTTATATTCTTCTACATGCGTAAATTTCTTACGAGTAAATAATTTTTTTAATCCGATAGGTACAAGATATAGAACATCATCATTTAACTGACGAAGAGTTGAAAAATCTAAATGATCATAATGACCGTGTGAAATAAGGACTATATCAATTTTAGGTAGTTCTTGTATAGTAAGACCTGGTTCAGTAAGCCTCGGAACTAACTTTAATTTATTTGCCCATACTGGATCTGTTAATATATTAAGTCCATTCGTTTGGATAAGAAAAGTAGAATGGCCCACCCATGTGACTGTCGTTTTTTCAACATTGCTTTGCAAAAATGCATTTTGTTTAACAGGTGATTGTTCTACTAAAAAAGAAAAGTCTTTTTTGTTCAGCTTTCGTTCTTTACGCCATCTTAAAAAAGAACGAATTGATTTTTTTGTACTGACATTATCCATATTTTCATAGCGCTTTGCCATGAACATCACCTCATTTAAAATCGTTGTAGTTGTATTGTACCGAAATGTTGTTAAGGAATACAGTGTATAACATGGATTAATGTTTAATTAATTGTTAAAAAATAGGGAGAGGTATTTACAATTTTAACATTGAGCTTTGTTTTGCGAATACGATTTAGAGAAATAATAGTGAAAAAACATATTTTGTCTAGTAATTCGCTTGAAATTAAGAAGTATCATACGTAAATTCGTACGATTTCGTGAACAAATGCAGTAAACAATTTTCTCGTAGTGTTAACTTTTGTTATGATGAGCATAACCTATTTAAATTTAGGATAGAGAAAAGAGGTTTATAAATGAAGCGTTATCAAAAACTAATTGGTCTTATGGTTGTATTTTGTCTATTTGTACTCGCTGGATGTAGTGGATCAGGCTCAAAGCTTCGTAAACCATTAAATTGGGATTTAGAAACTTTCCAATTCACAAATCAAGATGGAAAACAATTTGGTACAAAAGATTTAAAAGGGAAAGTATGGGTTGCAGATTTTATGTTCACAAACTGTCAAACAGTTTGTCCGCCAATGACTGCTAATATGGCAAAATTACAGAAGATGGCAAAGGAAGAGAAGTTAGACGTTCAGTTTGTCTCGTTTAGTGTAGATCCAGATCTTGATAAACCAGAAAATCTGAAAGCTTTCATTCAAAAGTTTACAGAAGATACTAGTAATTGGAATTTATTGACGGGTTATTCGTTAGAAGATATTACAAAGTTTTCAAAAGATAATTTCCAATCACTTGTAGATAAGCCAGAGAACGGTCAAGTAATACATGGTACATCATTTTATTTAATTGATCAAAATGGAAAAGTAATGAAAAAGTATAGCGGTATTAGTAATACACCGTACGAAGATATAATACGTGATATGAAGCGATTAGTGGATTAAAAATAAGGGTGCGTAGCACCCTTATTTTTTTACATTAGTCTATAGATAAAATGTCATGCTGTTGTGGAAGTTTCGGTGCACGAATTTCTAACACACCATTTTGATAGGAAGCTTTCGCTGCTTTTTTATTAATGGAATAAGGCAATTTAATCATTCTTGCGGCTTCTGAAATAGACCGTTCTCGGCGATAATAGTTATGAGATGTTTGTTCTTCTGCCTCTTCAAGTATTTCTTCTTTTACAGAGACTTTTAAGTATTCGGTTTGTATTTCAATTTGAATTTGCTCTTTTTGTATACCCGGTAGTTCAGCGGTAACAACGAGTTCTTCATCAACTTCATATAAATCTACAGGGAATGTTAATAAACGATTTCCTTTTTGGAAAAAATGATTCAAATCAGCGATTACATTGCGAAGAGGTGTTTGCTCAAAAAAATCATCAATTTGCTTTAAATAATTGCGAACCGGTGGACGAGAAGAATCTTTTTTTTCTTCACTCATGGTATTCCCTCCTAGAAATCAATTTGCAATATCATATGACAAAAGCGGAGAAAGGTGATTGCCTAATTTTCATGTTTTCATAAAAAAATGTTAAAAATGTGAAATGGAGTGATTTTTTTATAGTTTTTGGTCGCCATATTGAGTTGATTATGCTAGTATAAATAGGGTTGATATAGTAGTATAGAAACAGAATGAAAACCGAAAGAGGGTAAGAAGTATGTGTGGTTTTGTAGGATGTTTATGTGAAAACCCTAGAGAGTTTTCAGAAACAGAAAAACATCAATTTGAAAATATGAACACGATGATTTTCCACCGCGGTCCAGATGACGAAGGATATTTTCGTGATGAACATGTACAATTTGGCTTCCGCCGTTTAAGTATCATTGACTTAGAGGCAGGACATCAGCCGCTAACTTATGAAAATGATCGATATGTAATTATTTTTAATGGTGAAATTTACAATTATGTAGAATTACGCGAAATGTTACTTGAAAAAGGTGCGACTTTCGCAACGCAATCTGATACAGAAGTTATCATTGCATTGTATGCACATATGAAAGAAAAATGTGTAGACTATCTTCGTGGTATGTTTGCATTTATGATTTGGGATCGTGAAGAAAAGAAACTTTTCGGTGCACGTGACCACTTTGGTATTAAACCATTATATATCGCGCAACAAGGTGATACTACATTCTTCGCATCTGAGAAGAAAAGTATTATGCATGTAATGGAAGACAAAGGGGTAAACCCAACGTCACTACAACATTACTTTACGTACCAATATGGTCCAGAACCAGAAACATTAACAATTGATGTTAATAAAATTGAGCCTGGTCATTATTTCGTAAAGGAAATCGGTAAAGAGATGGAAATCCATCGCTACTGGAAGCCTTATTTCAATGCTTCAAGCGCAACGAAAGAAGAGCATATCCAAGCAATTCGTGATGTATTATACGATTCAGTAAAAGTACATATGCGAAGTGATGTACCAGTAGGTTCATTCTTATCTGGTGGTATCGATTCATCTATTATCGCTTCTATCGCAAGAGAAATGAATCCGAACCTTTTAACGTTCTCTGTTGGTTTTGAACAACGTGGTTTCAGTGAAGTTGATGTTGCGAAAGAAACTGCTGAGAAATTAGGCGTTAAAAACCATAACGTATTTATTTCAGCGAAAGAATTTATGGATGAGTTCCCAAAAATTATTTGGCATATGGATGATCCTTTAGCAGATCCAGCAGCTGTACCATTGTACTTCGTTGCAAAAGAAGCACGTAAACATGTAACAGTTGTTCTTTCAGGGGAAGGCGCAGACGAGCTATTTGGTGGTTATAACATTTACCGTGAGCCAAACTCACTAAAAATGTTCTCGTACATTCCTAGCCCAGGTAAGAGCGTTCTAAAAGCATTAAGCGGTGCTCTTAAAGAAGGATTTAAAGGAAAGAGCTTCCTAGAGCGTGGATGTACGCCAATTGAGGAGCGCTACTATGGAAACGCGAAAATCTTCCGTGAAGAAGAGAAAGCGGAATTAATGAAGTTCTACAATGAAAGTGTTAACTATATGGATATCACGAAACCATTGTATAACGAGATTAAAGATTATGATGATGTAAGTAAAATGCAGTACATTGACATGTTCACGTGGTTACGTGGTGACATTTTATTAAAAGCTGATAAAATGACAATGGCAAACTCATTAGAACTTCGTGTACCGTTCTTAGATAAAGAAGTATTCGATGTTGCATCTAAAATTCCAACTGAATTAAAGATTGCTAACGGAACTACGAAAGCTATTTTACGTGAAGCAGCACGCGGAATCGTTCCAGATCACGTGTTAGATCGTAAAAAACTTGGATTCCCGGTACCAATTCGTCACTGGTTAAAAGATGAAATGCATGACTGGGCTATAAATATTATAAACGAAAGTAAAACAGATCATTTAATCGACAAACAGTATGTATTAAACTTACTGGAAGCACATTGTGCAGATAAAGGCGATTATAGCCGTAAAATTTGGACTGTACTTGCGTTTATGGTTTGGCACCAAATTTATGTTGAGCATAAATACGATACGAATAAGTTCCACGAAGAAACAAAACGTGCGTATAGCTTAGTTTAATAAGAAAAACCTTAAGACCGCATATGGTCTTAAGGTTTTTTTTCATAAATAGAACGTATTATTGATACAATAATAGTAAAAGGATGGACAACATATGATTGCGTTTGAAAAAGTAACAGTAGAAAATGAAAGCGTTGTTAAAGAAATGTTCCGCTCGCATAATGTAAGTGAGAAACAGGTGCAGTATTGCGTAAAAGTTGATGATACATATATTGGTGTAATAGATTACAGTGTTCAAGAAGAGAGTGTAGTTTTATCTCAATTAATAATTCATTTTGATTATCAAAGTTACGGATATGGAACAAATACGTATTTTACATTTGAAGAGATGATGAAACAAAGAGGTGTGAAAGAGATAAAAGTGTTACAAAAGGAATTAACAGAACAAGCAAAAACTTTCATAGAGAGCTTTGGCTTTAATGAAGAAGATGGAACATACGTGAAGAAAATATAACGATGATTAGTAATGTGCTAAAATAAATATAAGGCAGGTGGATACATGATAATGACTTCTGGTCTTGTATTAATTGGAGGATGTTTTATTTTGGCAGAACTAAGCCATAAGTTCATTCGGAAAAGAGCTAGTAAGAAAAGAAAGCCGTACGAATTACAATATGTACCTGTGTTTTTTATTTTGTTTTGCATGCTTGTTATAGTACAAAATATTACTAATTTCCCGCCACTTTTGAACATTTTTTTAAAGTTCGGTTTGTTATACAGCGGTGTTGGAATGGGTCTTTTATTTATTTTATTTTGCATACGTTATATTCACTATCAATCGTATATATTTATTTTAAATTGGTTAAAGCAAGATGATAGAAACCGCCTTACATAAGGTGGTTTTTTATTTGTAATTGTAACGGAACTTGTACATTTTACATAAAATAGGACGAGTAGCAATGTAAACCTATTACACGAAAGAAAGGAACGAGACAGTGATATGAAACTTGTAATAGACGCAGGTCACGGTGGATATGATTCTGGTGCTGTTGGTAATGGTTTAGTAGAAAAAAACTTAACACTTCAAATAGCGAGACGTGTGCGAGACATTCTATCTGCAAACTACCCAATTACTATTAAAATGACACGTGATAGTGATGTATTTATCTCTTTATCAGAACGTGCTAATATCGCTAATTCTTTTGGAGCAGATTACTTTATCTCATTTCATATAAATAGTGGCGGTGGAACTGGATTTGAAAGTTATATTTATAATGGGTTATCTAACAGTAGCTCCGCATATGCAAAGCAACAAAAAATTCATGCAGCAGTCAATCCTGTATTAACAAAATACGGCCTTCGTGACCGAGGGGCAAAAAAAGCAAATTATGCAGTACTAAGAGAGACTGCAATGGATGCAATTTTAACTGAGACTGCTTTTATTGATACAACGTTTGATGCAAATTTATTGAAAAACCCACAATTTATTGAAGATCTATGTCAAGCATATGTAAACGGAATAGCAGCTATTTTTGGAGTAGCTCCGAATCCAAATCCTCCAAATCCACAACCTCCAAACCCTCAGCCAACACCACAAACGAAGGGAATTGCTTATATACTTGGGAAAAATGTAAATTTAAGAAGTGGCCCATCAACATCATCTTCAGTAATTCGCCAATTAAACTCTCCAGAATCGTATGTCGTATATCAAGAAAGTAACGGATGGTTAGACTTAGGTAACGGACAGTGGGTGTATTATGACCCGTCTTACATTAATTTTGTAAAGACGAGCAATAGTGATGGTAGCGCAATCGGTGTCGCATATATACAAGGAACGAATGTGAATTTAAGAAGTGGTCCATCAACATCTTCTTCAGTAATTCGTAAATTAAATAAACCAGAATCTTATTTAGTATTTATTAATCAAAACAGTTGGTTGAACCTTGGTGGAAATCAGTGGGTGTATAATGATCCATCATATATTAAATATAATCAATATTAGGAAATAAATTTATAATGTAATATGAATGCGTATCTATATATAACATAGATACGCATTTTAAGAACGGCCA
Source organism: Bacillus sp. FSL M7-1020 (assembly GCF_038050415.1). Classification (NCBI taxonomy): domain Bacteria; kingdom Bacillati; phylum Bacillota; class Bacilli; order Caryophanales; family Bacillaceae; genus Bacillus; species Bacillus sp. FSL M7-1020. The sequence continues at coordinate 1,926,180 of NZ_JBBOTW010000001.1, forward strand.
TTATTTACATACTTATACAGATAGTTTCAAAAAGAAACATTTGAATAACGGATAGAATCTAAATAGTATATATTAAAAAAGTTCTCTGACATACATTGACAATGTATGTAATATACATTAACCTTTAGTTGTTAATGATAATCGATTTCATCTAGGGAGGACATATGTTACATACTAAAAAAATGTTTATGTTCTGCATTATGATACTTATGGTTATAATCGCAGGGTGTAGTAAAGAAGAAAAAAAAGAAAATGATCCATCAGCTAAAGCGAAAGATTCTTATACTGTAAAGCATGCAATGGGGGAAACAACAGTAAATGGTACACCTAAAAAAGTTGTTGTTTTAACAAATGAAGGTGCAGAGGCTCTTCTAGCTGTGGGAGTAACGCCAGTTGGAACTACGAAACCGCGTGCGGGTGATGAATGGTACCCTCATTTAGTGAAAGAGTTAAAAGATACGAAAGTTGTAGGAACTGAGCGTGATATTAATTTAGAGGCAGTAATGAAGCTTAAGCCGGATTTAATTATCGGGAATAAAATGCGTCATGAAAAAATATATGAACAATTGAAAGAAATCGCGCCAACTGTATACGCTGAAACATTGCGTGGAGATTGGAAGGAAAACTTTACGCTCTATACAAAGGCTGTAAATAAAGAAAAAGAAGGTCAAAAGGCAATTGAAGATTATAAAAAGCGTATTGAAGGAATGAAAGAGAAGCTAGGAGATAAATTAAGCTCTAAAGTTTCTATTATTCGCTTCGTTCCAGGTGATGTTCGTATATATCAAAAGAACTCATTCTCAGGTGTTGTTTTAAACGATATTGGATTTAAACGACCACCATTACAAGATAAAGATGAATTTGCGATAAAAGGAATTACAAAAGAACAAATTCCAAATATGGACGGGGACTACTTATTCTATTTCACATCTGATAAAGATGGCGATAAGAAGAATGAAGGAAACACGTTAGCAAAAGAATGGACAGAAGACCCACTCTTTAAGCAGCTACAAGCCTCTAAAAATAATAAAGTATTCCAAGTAGATGAAGTAATTTGGAATACAGCAGGCGGTATTAAAGCAGCAAACCTAATGCTAGATGATATTGAAAAATATTTTCTGAAATAAAGTTGAACCAATCAGGCGATTACGGGCCGTTATCTCCCACCTAACCTTGAGGTGAGAGTTTTACTGCCCGTCAATAGCGGGATAAATGAATGGCTGAGTGCATCACTTTAAATAGGTGATGCATTTTTTATTTATATAAATACAGAAAATTCCTTTTTTTCAGTCGTTTTAAGTTGTACAATAAAATCAATCACGTAATAAAGGAGTGGGAAGGAATGAAAGCTACTCATAAAGATTGGATTTTGTTTAATGGGAGAATTGTAAATACGAAGGAAGAACAGCCGATGGTTGCATTAGAAGAGCGAGGTTTCCAATTTGGTGATGGTATATATGAGGTATTCAGACTATACGATGGGAAGCCACATTTATTAGATTTACATTTGGAGCGTTTTTTTAAATCAATGGAAGAAATTAAACTCATTGCACCATTTACAAAGAAAGAGTTAGTAGAAGAGCTACATCAAATGATTGAAAAAAATCAATTTCAAGAAGATGGTAATGTATATTTACAAATATCAAGAGGTGCTCAAGCAAGAAACCATGTATATGAAAAAGACCTTCAACCAACGTATTTTGCAAATATTGTTTCGTTCCCAAGACCAGTCGCTACGATGGAAGTCGGTATAAAAGTAACGGTAGAGGAGGATATAAGATGGAAATTTTGTCATATAAAATCATTAAATCTACTTCCTAATATCATGATTAAAAATAAAATAAATGAACAAGGATATCAAGAAGCGATTTTAGTGCGAGATGGAGTTGTAACAGAGGGATGTCATTCTAATTTTTTCATAGTAAAAAATGATAAACTGATTACACATCCAGCTGATCACTTTATTTTGCATGGTATTACTCGCCATTATGTTATAACATTAGCGAAAGAGTTACATATCGAAGTAGAAGAACGAGAATTTTCATTACAAGAGGTATATGAGGCGGATGAATGCTTTTTTACAGCGACACCACTCGAAATATTCCCGGTTGTTCAAATTGGCGATGAACAGTTTGCTAGCGGCGAAAGAGGACCAATTACGAAAAAACTACAATCTGCATATGAAGAAAGTATTAGTTTGTTTAAAGTGACAAATTAATAATGAAGAAAAAAAGCTGGTATTCCCCCAGCTTTTTTTCATGATATAATTCAAACATAGGACAGGTTTTGAAAACGCTGTAAAAGGGGATTTAATGTATGAATTATGAAGCTTTTAAAGAGGTAATCCACGGAAGAAGAAGTGTTAGAAAGTTTACAGAACAAGAAGTATCTACTAGTGATATAAAAGAAATTATTGATTGCGCTCGTTATGCACCGAGTGATACGAACTCGCAAACGTGGGAGTTCTTAGTCATTATGAATCGAGAGAAAATTAAAGAAATTGAACAAATGACTTGGGATGCATTACATAAACTTGCGGCAAAAGCAGCAGAAAATGGAGAAGAGAAAGCAGGGAAATTACTTACACGTTCTTTCGGGCCATATGCAACAGCTTTCTCTGAGGCACCAGTATTAATCGTATGTTTGGCAACATCTTATGAATCAAAGTTTCGTGAAAAGATATTTGATCCAATTGCCTTCGTTCCGGATGCAGTGTGGGAAGAGGAAGGAATTAAGAGTAGCTGTTTAGCGGCACAAAACTTAATGCTGGCTGCACATGCGAAGGGTCTTGGTACGTGTCCAATGACAGGGCCTGTATTGTTAGCTCAAAAAGAACTAAGACAATATTTTCAAATTGAGACCGAAAAACAAATAAATATGGTTATTTCACTCGGTTATCCGAAAGATAAACCGAAAAAACTTCCAAGAAAAGAAGTAGATGAGATTACAACGTTTATTTTTTAATCACCATATAGAAAAGACATTGAAATAACAATGTCTTTTTATTTTGGATAGGTATGTTATTAATTTGTTGGGCTAAAATGATAAATAAGATAAAATTACTATTTATTTCATTAAAAAAATTAATGTTCTATTAAGGAAAGTATGGTACAGTAATCGTGAGCAAGCTACTAGTATTTGTTCATGAAAGTGTTAAAAATAGTTTTAAAATTACAAAGTTATTTTTGTATAATAAATTATAATGAAATTACAGGGGGGATGAATTTTGAAGAAATTCATAATCGCTGGATTGTCTGTATTGTTATTAGTAGGCTGTGGTGCTCCAAAGGAAAAAGAGGATGCACAGTCAAATCAGGAAGAACAAGTTGTAAATGCGAGTGAGGAGAGTGTGGTTGTATTTCCTGAAGGGGCAGTACCAATTGGAGAAGGGATAGTAAAAGTCATTACACCAGATGGTACTTCTGAAAACGGCAATACACCGACTGTATTTATCAAAAAAGATACTTTAATTCAGCAAGTTGAATTAGAACTTTCTAATTTTCAAAACGATAAAGAAACATTCGTATTTGTAGATCAAATATTTGCTGATAAACATCAAGTAACTAGTACAACACAGACAACAGTACAATTAAAAGAAAAGACACTTGAGACAGGTAGTCATACGATTACTGCAGCTCAGTTTGAAAATAATGACCCAAAAGGAAAAGTCATTAGCTTTAATCAAGCGACGTTTGAAACGAAGCCAGCATCTTAATTATGGATAAAAAGTACATTACTTAAAGTAGTAGTGTACTTTTTAATTTGGATATAAATGGGTTGTTGAGAATAATTTGTTTCACTTTCTAGTACGTATGAATAGTAAGAAATTACTCTTTACTACTAAGAAAGAGAAAGAGGTTGAAGGTGTGCAGTGATTTGTTCGTATCATCTTGCTTAGTATGATGATTTCGATAATCTGGTTTACTTTACACGAGGTGGTTGAAGTTACGCTCAATTATCAAATCCATGACATGCTAATAGGAACAGTATGTTTTGTCATAGTATATCTGTTTTATGATAAACTTAGATTAAGTTAAGTTTTGCAAGAAAAATGTAGGTGTTTCATTTGAAATGTCGAATAGTACATACGATGTCGTAATAACAAATTTTCTATTGTTTATTGTGAAACAGGAGAAGGAGAGATAGTAGTTATGAAACGAGCTCTTATTAATATCGATTATACATATGATTTTGTAGCTGAAAAAGGTGCTTTAACTTGCGGAAAACCAGGTCAAGAAATTGAGAAGGAACTTGTACATATAACGAAGCAATATATTGAAAATGGAGATTATGTAGTGTTTGCAATCGACAAACATGAAGAAAATGATGAATATCATCCAGAAGTAAAGTTGTTCCCTCCTCATAATATAGCAGGTACAAATGGAAGAGACTTATTCGGTGAATTACAAGATGTATACGAAAAATATAAAAATGATGCGAATGTATATTATATGGATAAAACGCGATACAGTGCATTTGCTGGAACAGATCTAGAGATGAAGTTGAGAGAACGAGGAATAGAAGAAGTTCATCTTGTAGGGGTGTGCACTGATATTTGTGTTCTTCATACAGCAGTAGATGCTTATAATAAAGGATTTAAAATTGTTGTATATGAAAAGGCAGTTGCATCTTTTAATGCGCAAGGACATGAATATGCACTTGGACATTTTAAATCTTGTTTACATGCAGAAGTGAAGTGAAAAAGAGGCCTTTGAAAAGGCCTCTTTTTACGTTTAAATTGAGACGACATTTTGCTCAATTAGTTTTTTTATGAAAGGGCTAATGTTTTCTGGTAGCCCATTTAAATCAAAAAATTGTACATGTAATGATTCAACTCCGTCAGCTTTTAGCAAGCCACCTTTAATGTCTTTGCAAAGGTAAGCGATTGTTATAGGATAAAATTCATCTCCGTTCGCTAATTTCACAAAACACTCTTTACCTGAAAATACACTTACTAACTGAAGTATACCAATTTCAATACCTGTTTCTTCAAGTACTTCTCGTCTTCTTCTGTGGATTCACCAAGTTCCACAAAACCTCCAGGAACACCCCACATGCCATTTCGTCTTTGTTGTAGTAATATTTGTCCTTGGTCATTTAAAACAGCTACAGCAACTCCTGCTAAATTGAGTGGTCTTGATCCAACAATTTCTCTTAGTTCTTCGATATACCCCATTAATTGTAACCTCCGTGAAAAAAGTATCAAATGAATGATTCGGTGTTATGTGAATGTATTCCTTTAAATGAGGTAAGTATTACAAAGTTGTTTATAAAAATTTCTATTGTAATCTCCCTTTAGATTATTAAAAAGGGTATATTTATAGTAAATAGAAAAGGGCATCAGAAGTTGAAAGATTAATGAAAGGGTTATATTGTTAAAGATGTACTAGGGATACAAATACATAGTTAAGAAAGTAAAATGAAAGGTCAGGGGAAAAGTTACGAAAGAAAATTTTGAGATAATTAATAAGGAATTATTATAGATTAGCTCTACATGAAAATTTAAAAAATAAGGAAGTGGATAGATGAGTATATTAGCGTATACGGAGGAGTTTTTTAATTATGTAAGGGAGTTTTTACTATTAAGGTTTTTACTATTTGCTTTAGTTCTTATCATTATTTCGTTTGTTATTAATCGCATTATTGATTGGTTTTTTAGAAAGTCCAGCTTTTTTGATGAAGAGGTAGAGCAGACGATTCAAAGTGTCATTCGATCTATTTTTAGATATATCATTATCATCAGTCTAATCATTTATTTAATTAGTCAGTTTGTAGATATAAAAAGTATCATTGCAGGTGCAGGGATAGCGGGAGTTGTCATTGGTTTTGCTGCGCAACAGATGCTAAAAGATGTCATATTAGGCTTTGCGAGATTAGCGGACAAAGAGTTTCGCGTTGGCGATTTTGTTACTTTTAATGGAACAAATTCAGGAACTATTGAGGAAATTAGTATTCGTTTTATGCAAATACGTGAATGGTCAGGAAAACTACTTACCATACCACATGGAGAGATTAGAACGATACAAAATTTTAATAAAGGGTGGATGCGAGTAATTGAACGCATCACGGTAAGTTATCAGGAAGACCCTACAAGAGTTAAGGAATTGCTAGAAGACGTATGTGTGATATGCAATGAAAATTTGGAACAAAGTTTGTATAGAGTAGAGGATGAGGCTGTTGAACCATTTAAATATGTTGGTGTTACAGACTTAAATCCTAACCTTAAATATGTTGGATATGAATTTTGTATTACAGGTTTAATTAAACCAGAAGATTATTTTGAAACTTCTAGACAAGTAAGGTTTGCATTAATGGCTATGTTCCATAAACATCAAGTGCAAATGCCAGCAGTGAATATGTTCGTTACTACTGAAAGTTTGCAGCATATCCGTGGAGAACAATTTTTGTCAGACAATTAAATAAAGCTTTACATTTAGAATTCTGATTTATAGATGTAGATGAGTCTTAGAGGGTTTAAAAGTAACTTCATTACTTGGCGTTGTTCAGTTTAAGAATTACGCGGTCAAAATTTAAAGGGAAAATAAAAAAATGATTGATAAATAAAAAGAGCTGAAGGAATTCAGCTCTTTTTATTTGTAGAATTTAGAAATTTCTTAATGTTATAATGATAGTTGGTGATGAGAATGAACTTTGAAGAAAAAGAGATACATCGTTTAGAAGCATTAAAAGAAATTGCGGAATTGCTAAATGAAGCAACGAATTTACAGGACATGTTAGAAAAAGTTTTACATACATTGTTACAAGTTATGAATTTACAAACAGGGTGGATATTTTTTATTGATGAAAGTGGAAAGCACCGTATGCTTGTAGACGAAAACTTACCACCAGCTCTTACGTGGCAAGAGAAGAAGCCGATGTGTGAAGGAGACTGTTGGTGTGTAGAGCGTTTTGTGAATGGCAGATTAGAAAAAGCGACAAATATTATTGAATGTAAGCGAATAGAAGATGCGATTGAATGTAATTGGGGTGAAACAGAAGATGTTACACATCATGCGACAATTCCGCTTAGGTCCGGATCAGAGAAATTTGGTCTATTAAATGTGGCTGCACCTCATAAGACTCATTTTTCTGAGGAAGAGTTAGCGTTATTAGAAGCGATTGCATTTCAAATTGGAACGACAATACAACGTATTCAATTAGTGGAGAAAGAACGTAAATATGTAGTGGTAGCGGAAAGAAATCGACTTGCACGTGATTTACATGATTCAGTAAAACAATTGTTATTTTCTATTATGCTAACAGCGAAAGGGACTCTGAATATGACGCAAGATAGAGGTCTGCAAGAGATGTTAAGTTATATTGGAGAATTATCACAAGAAGCATTACAAGAGATGACGCTATTAATTTGGCAATTAAGACCTGAAGGATTAGAGAAAGGATTAGCAGAAGCAATTCAAAATTACGGGAAGTTATTAGGAGTTCAAGTGGAAGTTCGAATTGATGGGATGGTTTCAATTGGGGATGAAATAGAAGAAGTTTTATGGCGTATTAGCCAAGAGGCGCTACATAATTGTAAAAAGCATGCTTCGTGTGAAAAGGTACATGTTCTTTTAAAAATAGAAAATAACCAGTTACATTTTTACATAGAAGACAATGGAATAGGATTTATACAAGAACAAGTAAGGGGATCAGCACTTGGTCTGAAAAGTATGAAGGAACGTATTCAGTTGATGAAGGGATCGTTTCAAATTACAACAGAGCTAAAAAAGGGTACAAAAATAGAAATTCAATTGCCGATTTGAAGGGGAGAATAAGGTTGAAGATTAAACTGCTACTAGTTGAGGATCATCATATCGTTCGAAGAGGACTTGTATTCTTTTTGAAAACGAGAGAAGAATTTGAAATTATTGGGGAAGCGGAAAATGGCGAAGAGGCATTACATTTCGTGCAAAAAGAAAAACCGGATGTCGTGCTAATGGATGTATCGATGCCGAAAATGGATGGAATTGAGGCAACAAAACGTCTAAAGCAATACGATGAGACGATAAAGGTACTTATATTAAGTAGTTTTTCAGAGCAAGATTATGTTATACCAGCACTTGAAGCTGGAGCAGATGGTTATCAATTAAAAGAAGTACAACCTGAGCAACTTGTCGCTTCTATTATTGCAGTACATCAAGGAAATGCGAATTTTCACCCGAAAGTAACACCTGCATTAATGGGGCGTTCCGCAGTAAAGAAGGAAATAGAAAATCCTTTTTCAATGTTAACGAAAAGAGAGCAAGAGGTACTTCGCGAAATTGCGAAAGGAAGAAGCAACAAGGAAATTGCAGCAGAGCTTCACATTACAGAACAAACTGTGAAAACGCACGTTTCAAATGTCTTAGCTAAATTGGAAGTAGATGATCGTACACAAGCTGCATTATATGCGGTGAAGTATGGGGGAAACTAGTTATAAGTGTGTCATATGTTAAGGTAACATTTATAGGAACAAATAAATAATAGTATGATACCGAATAAAGGTTTTTCTTCTCTCAATAATTAGGTACAATATAGCTACAATGGAAGGGGAAGATATGCTATGCCCGGAACAAGAAGTGGGATTGGAAAAATTCAGGCTTCGTTAAACGGTTTGTCACCGAAATTGCGAAGTATTGCCGAACATATTTTGAAACATCCACAAGATGTTGTACATAAATCTATTACTGAATTAGCAGAAGTTACGAATAGTTCCGAAGCTACGATATTCCGCTTATGTAAACACCTTGGTTTGCAAGGGTTTCAAGATTTGAAAATTACATTAGCTCGTGAAATTGTACATACACCGATGCAAAATATTCATGAAGAAGTATCAGCAGAAGATAGTATGGTAACAGTTGCTAAAAAAGTTTTTCATTCGCATATTACAGGACTGCAAGATACATTACATTTGTTAAATGACACCGCACTTGAGAAAGCTGTACGAGCTTTGCAAGAAGCGAACCGAATTGAGTTTTACGGAAATGGTGGCTCTGGAATTATTGCGATGGATGCATATCATAAATTTATGAGAACGGGTATTTCTTGTATTGCTCATACAGATTCTCATTTTCAAATTATGGGTGCTGGTTTACTTACAAAAGAAGCAGTAATCATTGCAATTTCTCATTCTGGTAGTAATAAAGGATTATTGGAAGCGTTAGAAGTAGCAAAAGCAAGAGGAGCTTGCATTATTGCAATTACGAGCTATCAGAAATCAGCACTAAGTCAACTTGCTGATATAACACTTTATACTTCAACACGTGAAACAGAATTTCGTACGGAAGCAAGTTCATCACGCTTAGCGCAGCTAAGTTTATTAGATACTTTGTATGTAGGATTGTCGTTGCAACGACAAGAGGAAACACTACAAAATTTACAAAGTATACGTGAAACAATTTCGATGAAGCGAATATAAAAAAGCTCTTCAAATGAAGAGCTTTTTATATTGGTGGATCGTTTGATTATATAATCTCTAAATGTAGTTGATTTATTTTCCTGTAGAAAAATGCGACCTACTTATATTCATAAACTCTCATCTTTAATTCAGTTAAGAAATCGATTTATGCAATAATTCAAACATTGTTCATAATTTCACAATTTGCTTATGAAATGTCATGTTATGATGAACGTGTAATGATGATTGAACATTTAAATTTGGCGCAATAATTAGCCAAAATAGTGAGGACAGTAGTTGTGAGATGAACTCATTAAAACTCTAAAACACTAAAGGGGAGATCACATATGAAAGCAGTAGTGGTTAATAAAAACAGCAAAGCGAACATCGAGGTTATCGAAAAAGAATTACGTCCGTTACATTCAGGTGAAGCGTTAGTAGATGTAGAGTACTGTGGGGTTTGCCACACTGATTTACACGTTGCGAATCATGATTTTGGTAACACGGATGGCCGCATCCTTGGTCATGAAGGTGTAGGTATTGTTACTAAACTTGCTGATGATGTAACTTCACTTAAAGTTGGTGACCGTGTAAGTATTGCATGGATGTTCCAATCTTGTGGACGTTGTGAATATTGCGTAACTGGTAGAGAGACATTCTGTCGTGAAGTTAAAAATGCTGGTTATTCAGTAGATGGTGGTATGGCTGAACAATGTATCGTTACAGCTGATTATGCAGTGAAAGTACCAGAAGGATTAGATCCTGCTCAAGCATCATCAATTACATGTGCAGGCGTAACTACATATAAAGCTATTAAAGTATCAGATATTAAACCTGGTCAACCTATCGTCATCTATGGTTGTGGTGGATTAGGTAACTTAGCTATCCAATATGCTAAAAACGTATTTGGTGCAAAGGTAATTGCAGTAGATATTAATGATGATAAATTAGCCTTAGCAAAAGAGGTTGGTGCTGATATGACTATCAATCCAATTTCTCAAGGTCCTGCTGATAAGATTGTGCAAGATGAGTTTGGTGGTGCTTATGCTGCTGTAGTAACAGCCGTTTCTAAAGTAGCATTCAACTCAGCGGTTGATGCAGTACGTGCCTGTGGTAAAGTAGTTGCGGTAGGGTTACCAGTAGAAACTATGGATTTAAACATTCCACGACTTGTACTAGACGGAATTGAAGTAGTTGGCTCTCTAGTAGGTACTCGTAAGGATCTCGAAGAGGCATTTATGTTTGGTGCAGAAGGAAAAGTAGTACCGGTTGTTCAAACGTGTTCTCTAGATAAAGTACAAAATGTATTCGAAGAAATGGAACAAGGTAAAATTCAAGGGCGTATGGTAATCGATTTTAAACAGAATAGTTGTGATTGTAAATAATTCATTTTAAATATAAAAAGCATGAGTCTAGCAAAGGTCATGTAAAAAAGTTAGACGGCATAAAAAAGATGATTCCTGTATTCAATAGGGATCATCTTCTTTATATTCTACTAATATCAATGCCAATTCATACTTGATTGATGAGATATGATTAAAAGTTCACTTTATTTGCAAACGAAAAAGAATCTTTATTTTTAACAAACTTTTTATGATCTGGAACGTTTTGAGTTGCTACAACTTGCGAATCTCTTGCTTTCAGTGCATCTTGAATCCCGATTGTCATAAGCTTAATAAATAGAATCGTAATAAAGAATGAAGCGAGAGTATAAAAAATAATCCACCATGAAAGATTCATTTCATTACGATTTAATCCAATAAGGCCTGCCCAATCATTAGATATAGAAACAGGTCTGAGCACTCCGTCATAGAGTTCACGCATTTGTATCCCGCCAATTACAATGTTAAGCAACGCTAAATGGATAACGAGTATGAGTGTTTGGACGATATGTTCCATGAATAACACAAATAAGCGGTCAAGTAATAAGACTCGTAAGTGTTTTTTGATAATATGAAAACGGCTAGCACCCAGTAATTGTGAACTTAAGATGTAATCTCGTTTCATAAATTCATCCACCTCTGAGGATATATATATAGAAAGTGTAGGCAGAGCGACGAAAATAAGTACGAGTACTTGATAAAACGTAAATGAAATATTTGGATCTACCCCATCGGCATTTGATGTGATTACAATATTAACGGGCGTGATGAGTATGAATGCGATAAATAGAGTTGGAATATAATAAAAAACTTCTGAGCATGCCTGGAAAAATCTCTTGAGTTTTGGAGCGTATAAACTTAAGAGGATTCCTATACATGTTCCGCATAAAATTCGAAAGAAGCTAATTGCCACGGCTAATAAAATAGTGAATTTTGCTCCTTCTACAATTTGTAAGAAAACAGACTCTCCAAAACGATCAGATCCAAAAGGCGGTATTAACGATGGTGGAAAGGGGGCCTTTCCAAGTAATTCGTTATTGTCATTGTAAAGTAACTGAGGAGGTTTTGGGATGTTATCTTTAAAGAACCAACTATAAATAAAACTAGCTGAAATAAGTATGAATAAATAAGTAAAGCCGATTAAAAAGCGTTTTGATTTCCAAATAGATTTCATAATGTTGCTCCTTTCAATTGATTTTGCCATCTATTCATCATGAATGAGATTATTTGAAAAATGGCATAAAACGGTAAAATAATCATAACAAGTATGATAAATGCAGCTGGTGGTGAAATAAACGCCTTATTAAATAAAAATTGAATAATACCTTGCATATTAAAAACAAATTCTAAAATGAATAAGTTAGACAGTAAGAAAACAAAAATCGTTTTTAAATGATGGAAGAAGTGGATAGATATGTTTTTGAATAAATGAATGCATAGTATATAACTTGATGAAAGGCCTTTTCCATATGCAACCTCTACGTAATGTTTTCCATGTTCTTCTTTTATGTATAACACCATCATCCGAAACATTTGTAATGTAGGTAAGACAGCTAAAGATAAAATAGGGAGTAAATAAGCTCGATTTTCATTAAAAGAAATAATGGTGACAGGAGATTCCCCGAATTTCTGAAGTACCCATATGAAAAATATTTGCAAACAAATCATCATCATCATATCAGGGACAGCTTCTAATATGAACACAATTCGGTTTATCCATTTTTTTATATAATCTTTTGCTAAAAAATAAAAAAATGCCATGCTAGAAGATAGAAAGAGCGCAAGTAAAAAGGCTAAAAATAATACAGTAAATGAATATAGGTAAGGTTCTAAAACAGTTGGGAATAATGGTGTTTTTTTGAAACTACCAAATTTCGGGTCTGAGCCGATAACCACTAATGATTCAGGGGAGAAAACCTCTTTTAACATAGTAACGATCTGATTAAAAAAATATATTGGTTGAAAGGTAAATCCTTGTTGAGTGATAAATAAATAAGGTAAATTTAATAATAGTAAGAGTGATAAAAGAATTGATGAAAGCTTAATTGTGAATTGAGTTATTGTATGTAACATAAAATCCCTCCGACATCTTTTTACAACATTATACAATAAATCCTAATTTATTGTTTTATTTTTCTGAAAAATAAGAAATTTTTTAGGTTTTATAATTATAATACGTAATATATATTCATATGGTAAAAAGGTTATACTAAGGAGCCGGTCCCTATGTCCATCAAGCAAAATGTGCAGTATTTTCATTTTCGAGGCATTTACTTTTCTTCAGTTGATGGGCATTTGGTGCTATTCCATTGCGATCAAGTTAATAGAACTAAGTTTTCTTAAAATAAAAACCACCGAAATATAGAAGTGATTTTGAACGTAAGGAATTTGTAAGGAAGGAGTAAGAAAAAAGAGATTTTCAATGTGTATGATCAAAATATAGAGAAGAACGAGAGGGGGAATAGTTACTGTATATTTATATAAAAAAATTAATTAATGAAACTCTATGGAAGAAAAGAAGAAATTATAGAAGTGAACAGACAACTGAAGAAGAGGGGTTAATCATTTATTAGGTCAGAGAGTTGTTTGTAGAAATAATTGGTGTATAGATGATTGCAAATTCAGTATTGACTTTTATCATTGGGAGGGTTGATAGCTGTGTGATTAGCATATGAGATACCTATCAACCATCAATACAATTTAAATAAGAGGAGGGGAATGCTTTATGAAAAAACGCAGTAAAATTACATGTGCCAGTCTAGCACTTTTAATAGGTGGAAGTTCCCTGTTATACATAACATCAAACTCAATTGTAAAAGCAGAACCCATGCAAAATGTATCTAGCTCGTTACAAACAAGTACTCAAAGCGATCGTACTTCCGTTAAGAACGCAATACGGGATGCACTACAACTTGGATACCCGGGAATACTCGCTAACATTTCTAAGGGTGGTAAAACTTGGAGTTATGCCGCTGGGATAGCGGATGTGAGAACCAAGAAACCAATGAAAGCAGATTTTCGCTTTCGTATTGGCAGTGTGACGAAAACGTTCATTGCAACAGTTCTACTTCAATTATCTGGAGAGAATCGTTTGAATTTAGACGACTCCATTGAAAAATGGTTGCCTGGTGTCATTCAAGGAAACGGATATGATGGTAACCAGATTACGATCCGGCAAATATTGAATCATACAAGTGGTATTGCTGACTATATGAATTCAAAAGACTTCGATATTATGGATACAAAAAAATCGTATACGGCTGAAGAATTTGTAAAGATGGGGATTTCACTTCCCCCAGAATTTGCCCCAGGAAAGGGTTGGTCTTATTCAAACACAGGATACGTATTACTGGGGATCCTTATTGAAAAAGTAACTGGCAACAGCTATGCGGAAGAGATTGAAAATCGGATTATTGAACCGCTTGATTTGTCAAATACATTTCTACCTGGTAATTCAAGCGTAATTCCAGGCACGAAGCATGCCCGTGGCTATATCCAACTAGACGGAGCAAGTGAGCTAAAAGACGTTACGTATATTAACCCAGGTAGCTCGGATGGGGATATGATTTCTACTGCTGACGATTTAAATAAATTCTTCTCATACTTACTCAGTGGTAAATTGCTGAAGGAACAGCAGCTAAAAGAAATGCTTACTACAGTTCCTACAGATAGAGAAGGAACGGGATATGGTCTTGGAATCGTTGAATTTAAGCTTCCGAATGGTGTCTCGGTATGGGGACATAGAGGTAGCGTTCTAGGGTTTTCCACTTTTGTTGGTGGAACACTTGGAGGCAAACATACATTGGCCGTCAATTTGAACAGCTTTAATTTTAGTAATCCTGATCCTTTTAAAAGTATTTTACTTGCTGAATTTAGGAAGTAGGCAAAAAGGCGAAATGGATAAGTTTTGTCATAGGTTTATAGTTTAAAATATATCATTTTGGTGCAAAAAACAACTTGCTCTAAAAAATTTAATACTCGTAATTAAGTATAAAAGAACGCTATCGCTTTAAGACAATATTTCAGGAGGGTTTTATGAAAAAGAAAATGATTACTGCATTTGGTGTTTCTGCTATAATACTGACTAATTTTGTAGGAAGTACTTATGCAGACTCGAAAACAGGAGTTTCTGTTACAGCTCCCTACAATAAAAATCAAATAGCGGAATGGTTAGAAATGCACGCGAAGCCTTTAAGAACAACGAATCCAAATTCACCTTTTAATGATTTAAAACCACTTAAGAATATGGTAGGTTCAGCTTCAATTGTAGGTTTAGGTGAAGCTACGCATGGGGCTCATGAAATTTTTACGATGAAAAACCGTATTGTGAATTATTTAGTATCTGAAAAGGGCTTTACCAACCTAGTTTTAGAAGAGGGGTGGGACAGAGCTTTAGAACTTGATCGATATGTTCTTACTGGTGAGGGAAATCCAAGCCAACATCTATCACCTGTATTTAAGACGAAAGAAATGTTAGATTTACTTGATTGGATTCGGCAATATAATGCTAATCCAAAACATAAATCTAAAGTGCGTATCATCGGGATGGACATTCAATCAGTAAACGAGAATGTTTATAATAATATAATAGAATATATTAAAAGAACCAATTCAAAACTTGTGCCGAGGATAGAAGAGAAGATAAAAGGTCTTATTCCTGTAACAAAGGATATGAATACTTTTGAAAGCCTTACGAAAGAAGAAAAAGAAAAGTATATTTCAGATGCTAAACAAATTAGTGCTTTATTAGAGGGAAATAAAAGTTATTTAAATGGGAAATCTAAAGAGTTCGCATGGATAAAACAAAATGCTCGTATTATTGAACAGTTTACTACAATGTTAACGTCACCTCCTGATAAACCATCTGATTTATATTTGAAACATGATATCGCAATGTATGAAAATGCGAAGTGGACTGAAGAACATTTAGGAAAAACTATTGTATGGGGACATAATGGCCATGTTTCGAAAACAAATATGCTTCCTTTTGTATACCCTAAAGTAGCTGGGCAGTATTTAGCAGAGTATTATGGAAAACGGTACGTATCTATTGGAACATCAGTTTATGAAGGACAATACAATGTCAAGAATAGCGATGGTGAATTTGGCCCATATGGAATATTAAAATCGGATGATCCAAACAGTTATAACTACATCTTTGGACAAGTTAAAAAAGATCAATTTTTTATTGATTTACGTAAGGCAAACGGTGTGACAAAAACTTGGTTGAACGAACAACATCCAATTTTCGCTGGAGTAACTACCGAAGGGCCTGATATACCAAAAACAGTTGATATATCATTAGGTAAAGCGTTTGATATACTTGTTCAAATTCAAAAAGTGAGTCCATCTCAACTACATCAATAAATTTAGAATAATGTACCTTAATGAAGTGTAGTGTTAAGTGTCAATAGAGTTGTTTGAATATGTCAGTTAGGTTATTTTCATTAAAGAATTATTAAATGGAATAAATGTTTTTAAATTAGAGACGATGTGGTGGGATAGAAGCACAGTATCATCAAGTTAACAAAATAAAATTCTACCTAAAATGAAAAAATACGCTATTCTTTCTATAGAATCATAGGAAAGGATGGCGTTTTTTGATCTAATCTATTACTACAATTTGCTCAAGGAATTTAAAACTTTTTATGCAAAAATACCTTACGAAATCTTACTAAAAATGTTGGTTTTGTACAATGAACCACATATCCATCAAGCTAAAGAACTAGTTACCCAAAAACTAGAAAAAGAGTGTGTTGTGAAACAAATATGAAGCAATTTTACCGCATGGAAAAGCTAAATATAGTATGTAAATGAAAGGGAATGAGGGAATTTATTTTTCGTTATGAAAAAAATTTTCTTTTTAAAACTTGATTAAAGAAAAAATATTTTATATACTAATTCATGTAAACGGTTTACTAAATCGTATTTTGCTAGAAACGAAGGGAAGATTCGCATGGGAACAAGGGGGAGAGTAATCGGGATTGATATCGGTACCACAAGTACGAAAACGGTTGTATTCACTGAAAACGGTAAAGTCGTTGCATCACATGCAATTGATTATCCAATCATTCAACCGAACGTCGGATGGGCGGAGCAAGATCCTGATGTAATATGTACCGCTGTATACAAAAGTGTAAGCGTTGCCATTAAAAAAGGTAATGTACTACCAGAAGATATTTCTTCAATCGGTATTAGTACAGCTATGCACGCATTAATTGCAGTAGATGAAAACGGTGCGCCGTTAACGCGTTCTATCATTTGGGCAGATAATCGAAGTACGAAGCAATCAGAAAAATTATTACAACAAATGAATGGGCATGAAATTTATAGACG
This sequence comes from Bacillus sp. FSL M7-1020, assembly GCF_038050415.1. Taxonomy (NCBI): domain Bacteria; kingdom Bacillati; phylum Bacillota; class Bacilli; order Caryophanales; family Bacillaceae; genus Bacillus; species Bacillus sp. FSL M7-1020. The sequence continues at coordinate 1,943,274 of NZ_JBBOTW010000001.1, forward strand.
TACAGGTACACCAATTCATCCGATGTCACCACTTTCTAAATTGTTATGGATGAAAGAAGAGGAACCAGAGTTATATACAAGTGCTTATAAATTCATTTCCATTAAAGAGTATGTGATTTACCAATTATTTTCACGCTACGTAGTTGATTATTCGATTGCTTCTGCTACGGGGTTATTTAATTTAGAAACATTAAACTGGGATGAAGATGTTTTAACTATGTTACATATGTCACCAGAACAATTATCAACACCTGTACCAACTACATATATTTTATCGGGAATGAAACCGGAATTAGCACAAAAAATGGGCATTCATGAAGATACTCCAGTTGTTATTGGTGCGAGTGATGGTGTTCTTGCAAATGTAGGTGTTGGTGCAATATCACCTGGCTCCGCTGCAATTACGATTGGGACAAGTGGTGCGGTTCGAACTATTGCATCGAGTGTTAATACAGATGAAAAAGGAAGAACTTTTTGTTACGCATTAACAGATGAGCACTGGGTTATCGGTGGGCCAACGAATAACGGTGGAATATTACTTAGGTGGTTACGTGATGAATTTGGTAGCCCGGAACAAGAGGTAGCGAGGAAGCTTGGGATTGATCCTTATGATTTATTAATTAAGTATGCGGAAAGTGTACCAGCTGGAGCAGATGGATTACTATTTTTACCGTTTCTATCTGGAGAACGTGCACCCTACTGGAATGCAAATGCTCGAGGTACATTCTTTGGGATAAACCTTCAGCACAAACGAGAACATTTTATACGAGCAGTTATGGAAGGTGTCTGTATGAGTGTATATTCAGTTGCACTTGCAATCCGTGATTGTACAGGACCACTTACTGAAATACGTGTTTCAGGAGGATTTGCGAAGTCTGCATTTTGGAGACAAATGCTCTCCGATATGATGGGAAAAGAATTGCTTGTTCCTGAAAGTCATGAAGCATCTGCGCTTGGGGCAGCGGCACTTGCTTTATATGCGGTAGGAAAAATTGATTCTCTTGACGAGGTGAAGGATTGGATTGATATTGTCCATCACCATGTACCAAATAAAGAAAATACGGCTATTTATTTAGAAATGTTTTATATGTATGAACGACTTTACAATCGATTGAAAGAAGAATTTGATTGTATAGCTGCTTTCCAACGTAAACAATAGGGGGATTGGGAGAAATGGTAGTTGGGATTGTACTAGCGGCAGTTGTCATACTACTTCTACTTATTACAGTAGTGAAATGGCATCCATTTGTCGCATTAATTTTAACAGCAATCGGAGTTGGGCTAGCAATGGGGATGCCCTTGGTTGCAACTTCACCACAACATCCAGGGATTATTGATTCTATTAAATCGGGTCTTGGAAGTACGTTAGGGTTTTTAGCAATTGTTTTAGCATTAGGAACGATGCTTGGGAAAATGATGGCCGAATCTGGCGGTGCTGAACGAATTGCTAACACATTAATTGATCGTTTTGGGAAGAAACGTGTTCACTGGGCAATGATGTTTGTTGCATTTTTAGTAGGGATTCCGGTGTTTTTCCAAGTTGGATTTGTACTATTAATTCCATTAGTATTTACAATCGCCATAGAAACAGGGGTATCACTTATTACAATCGGTATTCCGCTTGTAGCAGGTCTTTCAGTTGTACATGGACTTGTTCCACCACATCCAGCAGCGATGGCAGCGGTAGGTATTTTTAAAGCAGATGTAGGGAAGACAATTTTATATGCATTAATTGTCGGACTTCCAACTGCAATTATTTCGGGGCCGCTTTACGGAAAATGGATCGGTGCTCGTATACATAAAGAAGTGCCGTTAGATATAGCGGAGCAATTTATTGAAAGAGACAAGAAGAAAGAACTTCCTAGCTTCGGAAATACATTGTTTACTATTTTACTTCCAGTATTTCTTATGCTTGGTGCATCCATTGCTGAAGTAGCGTTACATAAAACGAGTCAACTTGCACAAGTGTTACACTTTATTGGAGATCCAATAGTCGCTTTATTAATTGCAACGATTTATTCTTTCATTAGTCTTGGTTATGCAAAAGGATTTTCTAAAGATAAAGTATTACAATTTACAAATGATTGCTTAGGGCCAATTGCAAACATACTGTTAGTAATTGGTGCTGGTGGTGCGTTTAATAAGGTGTTATTAGATTCTGGAATTGGTACTACAATTGCTGAAATGGCGAAAGAATCACATATTTCACCAATATTACTTGGATGGGGAATTGCAGCACTTATCCGAGTTGCAACGGGATCAGCTACTGTTTCTATGATGACAGCAGCTGGAATTGTAGCACCGATTGCAGCAAGTACACCTGGGGTAAATGTTGAACTACTAGCACTTGCAACAGGCGCAGGATCATTAATTTTATCACATGTGAATGATTCTGGATTTTGGATGATTAAAGAGTATTTCGGAATGACTGTGAAAGAAACATTATTAACATGGACTGCAATGGAGACGATACTATCAGTTGTAGCACTTGGATTAATTTCGTTATTAAATATATTTGTATAGAATGGGAGATTGATTAATATGAAACTAGGTTTAATTGGATTAGGAAAAATGGGATTCCCATTAGCTGAACACTTACATGAAGACAAGCATGAAGTAGTTGTATACGATGTAAATAAAGAGCTTGTAGAAAAGGCAGGAAAACTAGGAATTACTGCACGTCATACATTAAAAGAAATGATCGCTGAATTAGAAGCTCCTCGTACGATCTGGGTAATGGTGCCTGCAGGAGAAGTTGTAGAGTCAGTATTAAAAGATGTGTATCCGTTATTAGATGAAGGTGATATCGTTATTGAAGGTGGAAATTCATTCTATAAAGATACGTTACGCCGTGCTGAAGAAGCAAAAAGCTTCGGATTACATTATGTAGATATCGGTACATCTGGCGGTGTAGAAGGAGCTAGATACGGTGCTTGTTTAATGGTTGGTGGAGAAAAAGAAATTTATGACCAATTAGAACCTTTATTTAAAGATTTAGCAGTAGAAAATGGCTATTCTTATGCTGGCCGCGTTGGTAGTGGTCATTTCTTAAAAATGGTTCATAACGGTATTGAGTACGGCATGATGCAAGCAATCGCTGAAGGATTTGAAGTACTAGATAAGAGTGACTTTGATTTCAATTATGAAGATGTTGCAAAAGTATGGGCGAACGGATCAGTAATCCGCGGTTGGTTAATGGACTTAACTGAAAAAGCATTTGCAGATGATCCTAAACTTGATGGCATTAAAGGTGTAATGAACTCTTCAGGAGAAGGGAAATGGACTGTTGAAACTGCGCTTGAGTTACAAGCAGCGGCACCAGTAATCGCGATGTCATTATTTATGCGCTATCGTTCTCAGGAAGATGATACATTCCACGGAAAAGTAGTTTCAGCACTACGTAATCAGTTCGGTGGACATGAAGTTGTAAAAAAATAAGGATGTTTTTGAAAAGAAACTTGTGCATAAGCGCAAGTTTCTTTTTTATAGTTTAAGAAATTACTAATTTAAAAATACCAATCAATCATCGTTTTTTTGTCACAAATGACAGCTTCAACATTCATTGATTGAACAATATATTCTATATTTTCTTCTTTAGCTAATAATAAGGTTGTAAAGGAATCGTATATACTCATAAACGCATACTCATTGTCTTCTCCAGTAATAATTAACTCATTATTGCTAATGTCCCAAATATTTAATGGAGTAGTATTATTTACCTGTAATAATCCGTTTGTATCAAGAATTGGTTCAGAGAAATATAGATTTTTTGCACCTTTAGAACCGAGGAGTTTAAGTAATTTGTGTAATAAAAATATAGACGTATAATCTTCTGTTGGATAATAAAGATCTTTTTTTAAGTTTGAATGTAGCTTTTCAGCTAAATCCTCTCTTTTATATTCTTCTGAAAAGGCACTAATGGAAGTCAACATGGCCATTGCTAGGTCTGCGTATGAATGTAATCCACTACAAGACATCATTTCCTTCCAAGAAACGGATTTCCCATTGTGAATGATTTCTTCAGCGCTAGGATAGATGTGCTCATATGGTCTTTTTCTCACAGAATTTTCCCATCCTAAAGGCATTTGGACAAATGGATGTAGCAATATAGCTGCAGATTTAAAATTACTTGGTAGTTGTTCTAAAATTGGTGATTTGTCATCTAGCCAAATGTAATCCAACAAAATATAACCTCCTCTTAGACTTTGAAATGTACGGATTCCCGTATTATGTTTTTTTGTATTGATTGTATCAAATATAAAGCGAAGCATGAAATATGTCCCAACATAAAAGTAAGAATAAATAAAATGAAGTTTTCATAAATAGTAAAAGGGTGCTTATGTCATCAGTATAGCTAAAAAATGTTGTTACATATGAGAAGAGCGTGTTAATAAAATATGAGGTGGTTAAATGGGAAATGAGCAAGTGAAGTCTGCAAAGGAAGAAAAAAAGTTATGTCTTTGTATGATTGTCAAAAATGAGTCTAGAATTATGGAAAGATGTTTAAATGCAACAAAATCAATTGTAGATTATGTTTCTATTTGTGATACTGGATCGACGGATAATACGCCTGAAATTATTGAAAATTGGTGTAAGGAAAATGAGATACCTGGGACGGTTCATCATGAGCCGTTTAAAAACTTTGGTTATAACAGAAGTTTAGCTGTTTCATTAGCGCAAAAAACATATCCAGAAGCAGATTATTTATTAATATTAGATGCGGATATGATTTTAGAGGTTGATCCGAATTTCGATAAAACGAGCTTAACGGAAGATCATTATCTTACATTGCAATATGATGTTCATATTAAATATTGGCTTACACGTCTTTTGAAAGCTTCTTTACCATGGAAATCTGTCGGTGTTACTCATGAGTATTGGGATATAGATCGCTCAAAAGTTGGAGCGAATTACAATACGAGGGTAGATCGGTTAGAGACTCTTGTCGTGAATGATCCCGGAGATGGCGGGAGTAAAGCTGATAAATTTGAAAGAGATGAGAGGTTGTTGTTACAAGGAATAAACGACCCAGAAACAACGCCAGATTTGCATATAAGATATTTATTTTATTTAGCTCAGACTTATTTTCATTTAAGTCAATTTGAAGATTCGATTAAATGGTATAAAAAACGAGTGGAAGCAGGGGGTTGGGTTGAAGAGGTATTCTATTCGTTATTGCGAATAGGATTTTGCTATGAGCAGTTAGCAAATCGTTCAGCAAATAAACAAAATGAAGTGACAGATGCTGATGAAAAAGAAAATGTTAAAGGGCAAGAAGAGAAATATTTAGCATTAGCTGTTTTTTATTTTCAAAAAGCGTGGGAATATAGACCAACTCGGGCTGAACCATTATACCAACTTGCAAGGTTGTATCGATTACGATCTCAAAACAATATTGCTTTGATGTATGCTCTGCAAGGGAAGGAAATTCCTTTTCCAAAGGATGATCTTCTATTTGTGGATTATCATGTGTATGATTACTTATTTGATTATGAAATTTCTATTAGTGCTTTCTATATACCTCATAAAAAACATTTAGGGGCGGTGTCGCAAAAGTATTTGGAATCGATAAAAGAAGAGATTCCATTTCATATAGCAAATGTGGTAGAAAATAATGCGAAATTTTATTAAATACATTTCCGGTTAAAGGAGTAGTGGAATAATCATGGAATTAATACGATGGGCGATTGAACTAGGGGAATCGGTGCATGGAAATACGTATGAAGAATTGATGCCACTACTAGACTATTATTATGATCGTGATCATTTAAAAGCGTATTGTATCGCAAATCTTCTTTTAAACATGGATGTATTAGATGAAGATCGGGAAAGAATCGAATTAAGAAGATGCATCGCTGCTTATTATGCTGGATTATATAAAGTGGCAAGAAAACATGCAAATGAGTTGGTACTTAAACATCCGGATGTAGATTTATATAAAAATAATTTAAAATTAATGGAAGTTTATTTGAATAAAGAATATGATTATTGTCTTTTTATATGCCCGAAGACGTACGGTAGTTTCATAGATGTTGCGCGAGCTTTGAAATGGAGGTTGGAGCAGGAGGGAAATACAGTAATTATATCAGAAACAATACTGGGAAATGTAAAGAATACAGTTATTTTTGGAGCGCATACATACGCTTATAACCCGAATCTCCTTCCGCAAGATGCAATTATTTATAATTTAGAACAGCTATACGAAGGAAGTCCATATGCGCACCCGCTTTATTTAATATTATTAAAAGATAGAGTGATTTGGGATTATAGTAAACAAAATATAGAGTGGCTAAAACAAAAAGGGGTAGGAAAAGAAATAAAACATGTAAAAATGAACTATGCTCCAACTTTGGAAATAAAAAAAGATGCATTTGAAGATGACATTACTGAAGATATTGATATTCTGTTTATAGGTGCTCTTAATCCGAGGCGGCAAGCTATTTTTGATCATCTAAAAGCGATTGCCCCAAATTTAAATATAGTTTTTAAAAATAATGCGTGGGGAATTGTTAGAAATGAATTGATTGCTAGAGCTAAAATTATATTAAATATTCATTTTTACTTATCAGGAATTCTTGAAACACCTCGCGTGTCTTATGCAGTCGCAAATAAGAAATTTATTATTTCCGAAAATAGTAATCCAGAAGATGAGGTAGAGTGGCCGGGAATTGTATTTACTCCGTACGAAAAAATAATTGAAAACGTAATGAAATATATAGAATTACCAGAAGAACGAACAGAATTAGCGGAAAAAGCATATTACCATTTTGAGGCAAATAAAAGCATAGGTACAATAAGTCAGAATGGTGAAACAAAGTAATAGCGCGAAACTCATACGAAAGTATGAGTTCTTTTTTCGTGTATCATACTATTTGATTAAGGAAGTTCCCTCTTTATATTGTGTTTTGTATAGAAATTTCTGATAATATATAAGTAGAATTTGAAAACAAAGGGGAGAATTGTTTATGAAACTAGTCGTTATTAACGGTACACCAAGAAAATTAGGTAGAACTCGCGTTGTGGCAAAATATATTGCAGATCAATTTGAAGGGGAGTTATACGATTTAGCAATAGAGGAATTGCCTTTATATAACGGCGAAGAATCGCAACGTGATTTAGAGGCAGTAAAAAAATTAAAAGCGTTAGTGAAAGCAGCAGACGGTGTAGTACTATGTACACCAGAATATCATAATGCGATGAGCGGAGCGCTGAAAAACTCGTTAGATTACTTAAGTAGTAGTGAGTTTATCCATAAACCTGTCGCATTACTAGCTGTTGCGGGGGGCGGTAAAGGAGGAATTAACGCATTAAATAGTATGCGAACTGTTGCTAGAGGTGTTTACGCAAATGCAATCCCAAAACAAGTAGTGCTTGATGGACTTCACGTACAAGATGGTGAACTTGGAGAAGATGCAAAACCATTAATTCATGATGTAGTTAAAGAATTAAAAGCATATATGAGCGTATATAAAGAGGTGAAAAAACAACTAGGAGTGGAGTGATATGTCCTCGCTTTATCATGATTCTCGCTTGTATTACATTCTAGGAGCCAATAGTTTATCAGCTATTGGTTCCGGGATTGTTATGATTACGATCCCATGGTTGTTAATTAAAGAAGGTGGGGGAGAGACAACGTTTGGTTATGTTTCGATCGTTGCAACCCTCATTATGTTTTTATTAACACCATTCATTGGGCAAAGCATTGATCGTTTTTCAAGAAAATCTTTATTGTTATGTAACGAAGGTATCGGGATAGCCGTTATAGGAATGATGACTATATGGGGATTTGCCGGGCAATCTTATCATTCTATTCATTACATTATTATTTATATAGCAGGGTCATTCTATTATCTATTATTCTATCCTACAATTTTTGCATTTAACCAAGAAATATTTCAAGCAGAACATTATAAAAATTTAAGTGGAACGATGGAGATACAAGGACAGTTAACACAAGTTATTTCAGGAGCAGCTGCGAGTTTTTTAATTGAAATTGTTTCTTTGAAATGGATCTTGTTAGTAGATATGTTAACTTTTGCAGGAGCATTTTTTCTTTTCTTATGTATACCGTACGTAAAGAAAAAAGAAGTGAAACGGAAAGTACCGTTTAAGAAGCAATTGTTCGAAGGAATTCACTTTATGAAAAAGTGTCCTAAGCTTTTTTGGTTTTTACTTGCCACTTATATGCCGTTTATCGGTGTTATGATGGCAAATTATTTAATACCAGTTTATATTTCAGATATACTTAAAGCCAATGCTTCTGTATACGCAGTAGAAGGTATGATGTACGGTGTCGGAGCGGTTATTGCGGGAATCAGTATTCCACTCATAATGAAGTATGTTAAAACAGAAGTTTCAATCGTTTTGACGATGATCATTTATGTAATTTCAATTACCATAATGATCATTGAACCGTCCGTAATGCTGTTATATGGACTAGCGATTTTTCATGCGATTGGAAACGCTGGAACAAGAGTCGCGAGAAATGTATTGATGATGGAGGAAATCCCAAACGAAGTAATGGGACGAGTGGACAGCTTATTTCGCTTAATTGGTACAGGAATACGAATAGTATTATTAATGGTGTTTACAGCAGGTGTATCTAAAGTTGGGGTAATGCTCCCATTTTACCTATTAAGCTGTATATTGATCCTATCATTAGGAATCGCTCTTTACTATGTGATATCACAACGTAAAATCAGAGCGGATGTTCCGAATAAATCACTCGTTTAAAAATTACTTCTGCCTCCCTTTCTTTTTCTATATAATAAAAAGAAAGGGAGTGTTAACTTATTTATGAACAAATGGATATTACTTATAATCTTATTACTACCGCCACTATACATTATTTATATGACGTTTCGAATGAATAAAGTTGCTCGTGAGAAATTGAGTAATCACTCTCCATACGTTCTTATATTAGGTGCAAAGTTATTTGGAGATAGACCGTCTTTATCACTTCAAAACCGTTTGGATGTAGCGTTGGAATATTTATATTCTCACCCTGAGGTGAAAGTAATTGTTTCAGGTGGTCAAGGAGAAGATGAAGATATACCGGAAGCTCACAGTATGAGAAACTATTTAATGGTACACGGTATAGATGAGAGTCGTATTTTAATGGAAGACCGTTCGACAAATACGTATGAAAATTTGAAGTTTAGTATGGATTTATTTGATGTAAAACATGCGGTAGTTGTCAGTAATACGTATCATTTATATCGAACAAAAATAATTGCAAGGCGTTTAGGAATACAGATGGAGGCATTAGCTGCAGAAACGCCAATGCGTTCTAAGAGAAAAATGTATGTGCGTGAATATGCTGCTATTATGAAAACAATATTGTTCGACCGTTAGAGCTCAAATGTGAGCTCTTTTTTATATAGAAATAATGCGTATCATTTGAAATGAATTCCATATTCCATCAAAATAAAGGAAACAACAATAAAGGAGTTGTATTTGTGATTCAATTTAATCATGTGTCAAAAGCGTATGAAGATGGCACAAAAGCAGTGGATTCATTGCATTTAGAAATTAAAAAAGGAGAATTTTTTGTTCTCATTGGTCCGAGTGGTTGCGGGAAAACAACGACAATGAAGATGATTAATCGTTTGATTGAAACGACAGAAGGTTCAATTTTAATCGATGGAAAAGATATTCAACAATATAATATAAATGAATTACGTTGGAATATAGGATACGTGTTGCAGCAAATTGCTTTATTTCCACATATGACAATCGCTGAAAATATTGCAGTTGTTCCTGAAATGAGAAAATGGAGCAAAAAAGAAATAAAAGCACGTGTCGATGACTTGCTACAGATGGTTGGGCTCGATCCAGATGTATATCGTGATCGTATGCCTGATGAATTGTCAGGAGGGCAAAAACAACGTGTCGGTGTCGTACGGGCATTAGCCGCAAATCCGAAAATTGTTCTTATGGACGAACCATTTAGTGCGTTAGATCCGTTAAGCAGGGAGCAACTTCAGAAGGATATCGTACAACTGCAAAAAAAGATTCAAAAAACGATCGTGTTTGTAACGCACGATATGCAAGAGGCATTATCACTTGGTGATCGCATTTGTGTAATGAGAGCAGGAAAAGTTGTTCAATTAGATACACCTGAAGGTATTATACATAATCCGAAAAATGAGTTTGTTGAGGAGTTCATTGGAAATCGTGGGCGACAATGGTATGAGGGAATAATTATAGAAGATGTAATGCCACTAGACGATCATACACGAATAGAAGGAGCTGCTTTATCTTTACATGCTCCTTTACAAGAAGCACTAGTCCGTTTACAAACTGAAGAATCAGTGCCGGTTGAAAAAGATGGTCAATATGTTGGTATGTTAACAAGTCGTCATATTGTCAATTATATTGTTGAACAAATGAAGGAGAGAGGCTAAACAGTGACTGATTTTATTCAAACGTTCCAAGAAAGAAAAATAGAATTGCTAAGTGCATTAAGTGAGCATTTACAAATATCGCTTATTTCACTATTTTTTGCAGTAATTATTGCAGTGCCACTTGGCATTATATTAACGAGAAAAGAACGAATGGCTGAATTTATAATAGGGACTTCTGCTGTTATGCAGACAGTGCCCTCACTTGCTTTACTTGGACTATTAATTCCGTTAGTAGGAATTGGAAAACTGCCAGCTATAATCGCATTAGTTGTGTATGCACTATTACCTATTTTACGAAATACATATACAGGAATACGGGAATTAGATGAATCACTTATAGAAGCGGCGAGAGCTATGGGGATGAATAGCTGGAAAAGGTTATGGAAGGTAGAGCTTCCGCTCGCGTTGCCAATTATTATGGCTGGTATTCGTACAGCGATGGTATTAATTGTTGGAACGGCTACATTAGCTGCTTTAATAGGTGCTGGTGGGCTCGGTAAGCTCATACTACTCGGGATCGATCGAAATGACCATGCGCTTATCATTTTAGGGGCCGTACCAGCTGCGTTACTCGCTTTATTCTTTGATATAGTACTTCGCATACTTGAGAGTCCCAAACGCTCTTCTAAGTGCGTTATATTGACGATATGTATAGTTGTAGTTATGATTGCTACTCCATTTCTATGGAATACACAAAAGAAAGATATAGTTATTGCTGGAAAACTTGGATCGGAGCCAGAAATTTTAATTCAAATGTACAAACAACTTATTGAACAGGATACAGATTTACAAGTAGAATTAAAGCCGGGTCTTGGGAAAACAGCATTTGTATTTGAAGCGTTAAAATCAGGTGAAGTAGATATATACCCAGAATTTTCAGGAACAGCCTTATCTACTTTCGTGAAAGAAGAACCGAAAAGCACAAATCGTGAGGAAGTATATGAACAAGCTCGCGTTGGAATGGAAAAAAAATATAATATGGTCATGTTAAATCCAATGGAGTATAACAATACATATGCACTAGCGATGCCGAAAAAAATAGCAGATCAAAAGAATATAAATACAATTTCTGATTTAGGAAATATTGCACAGGAAGCTAAAGTAGGATTTACATTAGAATTTGCAGATCGTGAAGATGGTTATAAAGGAATGCAAAAGTTATATAACTATAAGTTTTTAAATGTTAAAACGATGGAACCGAAACTGCGTTATAGTGCAATTCAATCTGGTGATGTGAACGTAATCGATGCATATTCAACGGATAGTGAATTGGAGCAATACGGACTTAAAGTGCTAAAAGATGATAAAGGATTATTCCCACCTTATCAAGGTGCGCCGTTATTAAGAAAAGAGACATTACAAAAATATCCTGAACTTGAAAAAGTATTAAATAAATTAGCTGGAAAGATTGCAGATGAAGAAATGCGAAAAATGAATTATGAAGTAAATGTGAATGGTAAAAGTAGTGAAGAAGTAGCGAAACAATTTTTACAAAAAGAGAATTTACTTCGTTAATTTTACAAGAAATATACAATTTTATATGTTTAAAATGACCGCTCATTACAAAATGAGCGGTTTTTTTGTGCATACTTATACATTTTTTCAAAAAAGTATTCCATTTTTCTTCATTTTCTTTTAGAATAAGTAATGTTTTCCTGAAAAAATATAAGAGAAACGTCTATTAGAGAAAAAGGTGACTTTAATAGTTGAACGAACATAACACCTAGAATGACAGATGGGGTGGTACAAATAGAAAAGAAGTTAGGATTTTTTCCGTTAATCGCATTAGTAGTTGGAACGATGGTTGGTGGCGGTGTTTTTAGTTTACCGCATGATTTAGCAGTAGGAGCAAATAGTGGTGCAACGATAATTGGTTGGTGTATTACAGCAATGGGAATGATTCCACTTGCGCTCGTATATCAAACGTTAGCAAGACAAAAACCGGAGCTTGAGGGCGGAATTTATAGTTATGCACGAGCTGGATTCGGTGAATATATTGGTTTTAACAGTGCTTGGGGATACTGGCTGGCAGGGATTTTAGGAAATGTTGCAACAATTATGCTACTGTTTAGTACATTAGGTTACTTCTTCCCAATTTTTAAAGGTGGAAATAATGTTGCGTCAATCGTAGGTGCATCACTTTTACTATGGACATTGCATTTTCTAATTTTATTTGGAATTCGTGAAGCTTCCATTATGAATGTTATTGCAACAGTAGGGAAATTAGTTCCGATCTTATTATTTATTGTCGTAATGGTAACAGCGTTTCGCTGGGATACATTTACACATGATTTTTGGGGAGAAGGAACAATCTCACTTTCCGCTATTCTTGGTCAAGTGAAAAATACAATGCTTGTAACGCTATGGGTGTTCATTGGGGTTGAAGGAGCAGTTGTATTATCAGGAAGAGCAAAAAATAGTAGGGACGTTGGAAAAGCGACAGTACTTGGATTAATTTTAGTTATGTCTATTTATATTTTAATTTCTGTTCTGTCAATGGGAGCAATGACGCGAGGAGAACTTTCCGTTTTAGAAACTCCTTCAATGGGACATGTATTAGAACATGTTGTTGGGCCATGGGGTGCAATGGCAATTAATATTGGATTAGTTGCGTCACTTGTAGGTACATTAATTGGCTGGTTTTTACTTGTTTCGGAAATTTCTCACGTAGCAGGAAAAGATGGCGTGTTTCCGAAGGTCTTTACGAAAACCAATAAAAAGCAAACGCCACACATGGCATTATGGATTTCAAATATCGTTGCTCAAATTATATTTATAATTGTTCTGTTTTCAGAATCGACATATCAAATTATGTATTTTATTGCGTCAACATCAATATTATTACCATATTTATTATCAGCGCTATACCAATTCAAATTAGTAATTACAAATGAACTAAAAGATGCAAAAGTAAAAAATGGCTCGTTAGCTTTAATTGCCTCTATTTATTCTGTATGGCTTATTTATGCAGCGGGTTTAAAGAATTTATTACTCGTTTCAATCGTATATGGAATTGGGATTATCGTTTACATGTTTGCACGAAAAGAAAAAGGGAATCGTTGTTTTGTAGGTATAGAGAGATATGTGATGTGGGCAATTGTTGTCGCAGCTATCACATCACTTTATCTGTTGATAACTGGAACGATAAAAATGTAAAAGTCCTTTTCATTTAAAGGGCTTTTTTCTTTGTGTAGAGAATATTTAATACATAAGATATTCAGGAGGGATGAAAATGGAAGAAAAAGAACAGTTGTCTAGAATAATTGATTTAGCTAGTGAGTTAAGGAAAGTATTAGTACAAGAATCTTTTTTTAATCATCATCCTGAACTAAGGGGAGTAATTGAAAATTTAGCGAGTTCTGTTGAGAATTTAGCGGAGTTGCAGCAAAATAAAGATGAAAACGCTGAGGATCGATTACGATATGTACTGGCTAAAATGAAAATTGCTCACAATGCTATTTTACAAGAGAAAAAAGCATTTCCATCTCATTAATATACGTTTTAATTTTGAACCTGGCGGATAACGTCAGGTTTTTTATTTCTAGTTTTTTTTTTCTTTCATACACTAAGAATAGTATGAAAAAAGAAGGTGATTAAGATGAAATTACATAAAGCTCTTCAGCCAAGTTTTATAAAACGAATGTACTATATGAGGTTTATCGGGAAATTTATAAAAGCGGAGAGAGAGAAGAATGGAGAGAATTTTTTTGTACAATGTCTATCGCCAATACCATCTAATTTACAAGAGCAATTTACAAATGAACATTATATATTTGAAGGGTTATGTAGCAATAAAAAGAATGAAAAGATTTTTTCAGAATTAAAGAAGAAGAAATTAGAAAAGCAATTGGTTATGTTTCGTCTTTATTATGAAAGAGGAAATGTGTACGTGGAGTTAATATGTACAGAAGAACCTAGAGAAATAGCAACTGGCTATAAAATGATTCCAGCACCTAAAGTTGCAGATAATAAAAAAAGAGAGTCTTTAGAACGAAAGCTTTGTAATGGTTATTTATCATTTCTTATGCCGAAATATCCAAAAGACTTTGAGTCTCCTGAATTACTGTGGCATGATGGAAGGTTATATGGAAATATATTGTTAAAGTCATCAATTAGTTCAATCGCGTATTTTGAACAAAATCGAGAATGTAAATATATAGACTTAAGTGACTGGATGAAGCATGTAGAAATCGCGGTAGAAGAGCAATTGTATTTCGTAAGTGATCAAGTGTATGAGCTATTAAAAAAACGAATAACGGAAGAAGGGAAGCTAGTTGAAGTAGAGGATATAAAAATACACAAGGAAGTATGGGAATGGGATGAGCGTGAATCATCCTTTTTACAGTATGTACAAAGTACGGTGCGTAATAAAGGGATGTATTTGGACGAAACAGATATTTATAATTTTCATATAAGTGTAAAAACCAATATGTTAACGATTCTTGGTGGTATACCGGGAGTTGGAAAATCACGCTTTGTGCAAGCTTATGCAGAGGCACTTGGATTACAGTATGGAGAAGAATTGGTTTGGATTCCGATTTCTCCATCGTATCAAGAACCACATGATTTACTTGGATATCTTCACCCAAATGGTACTTTTATTGAAAGTGAAACAAAGTTAGTTAGAGCGTTAATGAAGGCAAAAGAAAATCAAAATCAATTGTATATAATCGTTTTTGATGAAATGAACATGTCACATATTGAGCATTGGTTTACTCCATTTCTATCTGTTCTTCAACTTGAAAAGGAAAATCGTATTTTGAATTTGTATGAGGGTGCGCAGAAATTAGAAAACCAAATTCCATCAACAATTGAAATTGGAGAAAATATTATCTTTGTAGGTACTGTGAATTTTGATGAAACAACGAAAGAACTCTCTGATCGATTATTAGACCGAACCAATTTAATTACGTTACAAAAAATTCCGTTTTGTGAGATGTGCATGGTACAAGAGAAAGGTGTATTACAACCACCTCTGAAAGTAACAGCGGGAGAATTTCGGATAAATTGGATCAGAAAGAAATCTATGATTGAAGTGTTTTCTGAAGAAGAGTTAGAGCTATTAGATAAGTTGCATGTTGTATTGTCATCACATGATGCGTCAAAGGGAATTTCTTTTCGATGTGCAAATGCAATTGCTATGTATTTGCAAAATATACCGTTTCAAAATAATCATTCTTATATGATTAGCAGAGAAGAAGGTTTTGATTTACAAATAAAGCAACGTGTACTGACGAAATTAAGAGGTACTGAAATGATGGTTGGGTCATTACTTTCTGAAGAAGTAAAAAGGGGAGCGACTTTAGTACCTCTTTTGCAATCGCCACTTGCAAACAGAGTCTCTACATTTGAACACTCTTTAGCATATATAAGAGAAAAACGTAGAGAACTGGAGTTGTATGGATATGCGAAATGAAGAGCGGTATGAAACAGAAATCGTTGATACGAATGAAACGCTCCCTTTTGTATTAAAGTTAATCATAGGAACAGAGGCAAAAGGGGAGTATATTTTATTAAATCGTCTTTGCACATCTACTACAGCATTAGTTCAATGTATTTACAAAGTACAAGAATTAAAACCGATAAGATTGCATTACCATTATGAAAGTCCAATGAATATTACTTTCATATGGAATAAAGTGTATGAGGGCCAGAAAAATATAAAAGAGTCACAATACGAAATAAATGAAAAAAAACAAAAGGTACTAATTTATGAACATGGAAAAACGGAATTCTTTTATCCATGGCGATGTGGTTTATATCATTTTGAAGTTCGCATAGAAGACACAACGTATTATGGTGCTTTTCAAATCGTTCCAAAAAATTTTTTTGATGACCAATTTGAAATGATTCAAAACTATGTAAAGTCAATTTTAAATGAGTTGATTTTAGATAGAGGTTATTATAAAAAGACTTTCTCTGCCCTTAGTGATATTGAGGATTCTTCTTATTTAGTATTACTTAGAAAGCTGCCGCAAAAAATGAAAAAGATAAAACAAGTTTTTAAAAAGATTGAATCAAGTTCAAAATTTATACATGAATATAAATGGGAAGTGAAGGAACGGAAGGCAACGAGAAAAGGAACAATAATGGCGGAAAGAAAGTCCTATACGAAATATTATAATCGTAAGTTTATTGAACAAAAAAATAGTAGGGAAAATGCATTTCTTAAATTTAAAGCGATGCAATTTTATCATTATTTACTTGAAGCCGAAAGTTTTTTACGTCAAACAATTGAAATATTAGAAAGAGAAAAAAAGAAAAAATTAGAAGAGTTTCAAGCTGTAAAAACGATTATGCAAACAATTGAGCGTAATGGATCTGTGACTGATAGAGAGAAGCAAAAATATAAAAATATATATTTACTAAAAGAAGCCGATTTACGTAAAAGCTCTGTGAAAATACAAGAATATAAAATATTAGCTCATATTGTACGTGAAAGTGTACAATACTTTAAAACTTTAATATATTCCCCCTTTTGGAGAGAAGTTTCTGAAACGGGTAATATGAACTCATACGATTTACCAATTCCACATCAACAATTACTACAGCATTTAAACTTACTTCCACAATATACAGATCAATCTCCATCTTTATTATTTGTATATAAACCAACGTTTTTGGTGTATGAATATTACGCTTTTTTTATCGTTATTTCCATGCTAGAGCAAATTGGTTTTAAAGCTAGAAATCCCATTCGTGAACAAATACAAGAGCATTTTTATGTAGATGGGTTACAAGATGGGACGACAGTAGTTTTACATCAAGATGATATGAAGGTTCACGTTGCATTTAATGACTTAATTGAAACACACCCCCTTATTGCATTAAGTAAAGGGAGTAACTTTTATAATGGCGAGGATACAAAAAAACCAGATATTCGCTTAGACTGTTATGTAAAGGAAGAAGGGAAATACGTATATAAATCTTCTATTATTATTGAAGTGAAGTATAGCCCAATGTACAATATTTTTCAGCACGTTGGAAATACGAAAGCGACTGAGCAAATGTATAAATACTGGTCTATAAAGTGTGTAGAAGAACAGAATGGAAAACGTGTTTTTCATCGACGGGCAATTTATGAAGTTATTTGTGTATATCCAGGAAGTCATATGCATAGTAAAAAAATTGAATCTGGGTGCGGTGTCTTTTTGCAATTATATCCATATAAGACGAAACAAGGAGAAGAAAAATTAGCAGGAAAACATGGGATGGTACAAATCTTTGAGAAGTGGTTAAAAAATAATAAGAAGTAAAAGAAATCCTTTTTCATAAAGGATTTCTTTTAGATTAAGAAGAATTATATGCTGTATGGAAGTAAGTAGGATGTAATTTGAAAAGTGATACACATAAGTTATTAGAATAACTGTACATGTGAGGTAAAAGACGACGAAGTTGGAATTTAATTCATTTTGCAGAATATAATAAGTCATAAATATTTTTAGTTGCATACGAAGATTTGTTCTTATATGATAGATAGTGAAAGCGTTATCAAAACAGAGCGACGATGGGAAAGGCGGGGAAATATGTTCCAGCGTGTTCAAACAAAGGAAGAACATTTTTGGTTCGAGCAACTATGGGGAGATTTTTGTGAAGAAAGAAACTTAATGTTCGTAGAACGTAATTTAAATCCAACACGATTTTTATTAATAGAAGATGAGCATCATATAGGTACAGTAGAGTGTATTAAGTATACGGTACCCGAACAATCAAATTCTGAGTTTTTCTATCCGTTTTCTAAAAATGATTTAGTGAAAGATTTGAAAAATGTGTATGAAATAGGCAAGCTAAGTATTGCGAAAACGTCTCGTGGGAGAGGGCATTTCAAAAGGCTAACAGCTATTTTATTTGTGCATGCGTTAGAAACGAAAGCGGAATGGTATATTGCAGCAGTTACAAAAAGAATGTATATGTATCTACTAACACTCGGTTTTCCTATAGAGCCGATAGACAATCCATTTCAGTTTCATGATACTTTACAAGGTGTACCAGTGCGAATTCATGCTCGAAAAGGAGTTACGCATTTGTATTCTTTAAAAGAATTTCGCGATGTGATTCAAGGGAATGCTCATGCACAGGCATTAATCGCGGAATACAGTAAGAATATTATGTTAACAAAATAATTAGAAGTGAATATATATAATATAGAGAATGATATATTAATATGGCAGTATCCTTCATGAAAAAATGACCCTTATTGTTTTAATAAGGGTCTAAAAATCATAATCCAAATATACTAAAAATCATTTTGCGGCGCTTCGGTTTCTTTTCTCTTTCATATGTTGGTTTTGAATCAGGAGTAATATATATGGGCTCTTCTTTTTTGAGGGAAGCTTCTAGCTTTTGGATTCGTTCTAACATTTCCTCCATTTCACGACGGTGTTGCAAAAGTTGGTACGTAACGACATCATTTGCCTTATCTTGCATTTGCTCCTCCATTCGATCTAGCCTTCTTGTAATTGTGTGTAATTGAGTAGCTAATTGTTCAAAGTCATTTGATGATGTGTTTTGAAAAATTGTGTTTACTTGAGTTTTTAATTCTTCAACATCATTTGATGATGTTTTTTGAGTAGGTTGAGAGTTTTGCGAATGCTCAATTTGAGAACGATGGTATTCTAACATTTGATCTACATCATCTTGTTTGAAAATAAAGTGACCATATTTATTTTTTTCTATCGTAAGATTTAATTGTTGTGCAATCCGGACAACAGCCTTGGGGCTAACACCTAACTTTTTTGCGATAAATGGTGTTTTATATTCCAAAATAATCCCTCCTATATATATCCTGTTGAATGATTTCGATCTATGAAGTAAGTTCCCTTCCGGTATGACAAAAGAAGTGTGGAATCGGCAAAGAAAGTGTTTTTTCACGAAATTAAGTTGTGAAGAATATATCGTTTATATAAAAATGATTCATCTTAAGATTTAGAATAATTTGATTTGACGAGGGGAAATGAATTAGATTATCATAATGATAAATATCTTTTTTATGTATGCATATAATATATAAAAAGGTGGTTGCTAATGTAGAATTTTGTTAGAGTATTAGAATGCTTACTTCACTTGAATAAAATTAAGTAGGAGGTGGCTTCCTTGCTTACAATGTAAGTAAGGAAAAGTATTTGGACATATATAGTATAAGTATAGTGATTGTTTTAATTGCCTTAACGGCATTTTTCGTTGCAGCAGAATTTGCAATTGTTAAAGTGAGGAGTTCACGAATTGACAATTTAATTGCAGAGGGAAATAATCGTGCAACTTCTGTCAAAACAGTCATTACAAACTTAGACGAATATTTATCGGCTTGCCAGTTAGGAATAACAGTTACAGCTCTTGGAATTGGGTGGTTTGGTAAACCTGCGCTAAAGCAAATATTTGACACGCTTTTTGCAAATTGGAAAATATCTACTCAGCTCGCAGATATTTTTGCTGTAATTTTAGTATTTTTGTTAATTACTTTTTTACATGTTGTAATAGGGGAATTGGCCCCAAAAACAGTTGCAATTCAAAAATCTGAACAAGTGAGTTTGCTTGTTTCTAAGCCGTTAATTTTCTTTTATCATATTGCATTCCCATTCATTTGGCTATTAAATGGTTCAGCTCGAATCATTACGAAGCTGCTAGGGCTGAAACCGCCGAAAGGGCATGATGAGGTTCATTCGGAAGAAGAATTACGGTTATTAGTTTCAGAAAGTTACAAAAATGGTGAAATTAATCAATCTGAATATAAATATGTAAATAAAATTTTTGAATTTGATGATCGGATTGCAAAAGAAATAATGGTACCTCGAACTGAAATGAATATTATAAGTAAAGAAATGCCCGCTGAAGAAGCTTTGCAAAAAATGTCTCGTGAAAAATATACAAGGTATCCAGTTGTTGATGGCGACAAAGACCACGTAATAGGTTTTGTAAATTTTAAAGATATTTTTACTGAGTTTGTACAGCATAAAGCTGTTAATAAAAAGACAGTAGAGCAATATGTTAGACCAATTATTTTAGTTATTGATTCTATTCCAATTCATGATTTGTTTTTAAAAATGCAAAAAGAAAGAACACATATTGCTATATTGATAGATGAATATGGTGGTACATCTGGACTTGTTACTGTTGAAGATATTTTAGAGGAAATTGTAGGAGATATTCAGGATGAGTTTGATACGGATGAACAGCCAGAAATTCAACAAGTTAGTGAAACAAAGACGATACTAGAGGGAAAAGTACTCGTTAGTGAAGTGAATACGTTATTTGGTCTAGCGATTGATGATGATGGTGTTGATACAATTGGTGGTTGGATATTAACGAAGAATATAGAGATTGCTGAAGAGGATTCCATTGAAATTGAAAATTATAAGTTTTGTGTGAAAGAATTAGACGGGCGCTATATTAAAAGGTTAGAAGTTACAAAAACAGTAGAATCGATTGTCGTTTTAGAAGATGAAAAACAAATTTCTTTACAAGAGCAAATTAGCTCGTAAACTCTGCTATATAGCAGAGTTTTTTTGAGCATAATGTTTTTGGAGGAATACGGGCTATGATACAATTACATAAGTCAGACCTTTCACTAGATGAAGTATTATTTTATACATATATTTGGAAGGGGAAGAAAGATGAAAAAGCATTTATATATAAATGGAGATTGGAAGTCAGTAAACACGTATAAACCATTATATGCACCATACTCTGAAGAAACGTTAGCGGAAATTGCACAAGGAACGGAAGAAGATGTTCAAGAGGCTGTTACTTCTGCAAAAAATGCAATGAAAAAAATGAATACATTAACAGCATACGATCGGGCAACTATTTTAGAGAAGGTTGCGCAAATAATGGATGAAAGAAGAGAAGAGTTTGCAGAAATTATTGCAAAAGAGGCTGCAAAACCAATACGTGCTGCAAGGGGAGAAGTAGATCGTACTGTTCTAACATATAAATTTGCAGCAGAAGAAGCGAAGCGTATATATGGTGAAACATTGCCACTTGACGCAGCACCTGGTGCAGATGGGCGGATTGCCTATACGATTCGCAAACCAATTGGGGTTATAGGAGCTATTACGCCATTTAACTTTCCGTTAAATTTAGTAGCGCATAAAGTGGGCCCTGCAATTGCTGCCGGAAACACAGTTGTGTTAAAACCAGCTGATCAAACGCCATTATCTTCTTACGCATTAGTTGAATTATTTGAAGAAGCAGGGTTGCCAAAGGGAGCTTTGAATATCATTTCTGGTCCTGGTGCAACTGTTGGCGAGGCAATTGTTAAAAATGATGATGTTGCGTCCATTACTTTTACCGGAAGTCCGAAAGTCGGAATCGGAATAAAGGAAAAGGCTGGATTAAAACGAGTTACGTTGGAATTAGGATCCAATGCTGCCGTTATTATTGATGAAGATGTAGAGTTAACTGATGAGATAATGGAACGCGTGAAATGGGGCGCATTTGTTAATAATGGACAAGTTTGTATTTCGGTACAACGTGTGTTTGTACACGAAAAGAGAATGGATGAATTTCTTTCGAAGCTAAAGAAAGCGATGGAAACTGTTGTTGTTGGTGATCCAATGAATGAGGAAACGGATGTATCAGCTTTAATTTCGAAAAAAGATGTAAAGCGAATTGAAATGTGGGTGCAAGAAGCAATTAAGGAAGGAGCAACTGTTTTATACGGTGGTAAGAAGCGTGATGAAAGAATTTTCGAACCAACTGTATTAACAAATGTTCCAGAGCATGTATCTGTACAGTGCCAAGAAGTATTTGGTCCAGTTATGACAGTAAATACATTTAAAGAATTTGATGAGGCGATAGAGAAAGTAAATCATTCACGTTACGGTTTACAAGCAGGCGTATTTACAAATAACTTATTTAAAGCGATGCGTGCAATTGATGAGTTAGAGGTTGGTGGGGTTATGATTAATGATATTCCAACGTTTAGAGTAGATCATATGCCTTACGGTGGTGTGAAAGAAAGTGGCACGGGTCGTGAAGGAATTAAATATGCAATTGAAGAAATGACAGAAATGAAATTAGTGTGTATTAAAAAATAAAGCAAAAGGTACACTTGTTTAATTAAGTGTACCTTTTATTTTACTTCATTTCTTGTTTGAAAATAGCATCTTCTACATAAATTTGTTCTTTATCTACAGCTGTGCTATGAGATAATACTAAACCGATTGGTGTTGCTGTATCTTTATTTTGAACAATTGTAAAAGGAATATTTTTTTCGTTTGCTAATTTAATGTATTTTGATAAATGTGGGTAAGCAATGCCACCGTTTAGGAGGATTTGTAATGATTGAGAAGAGCGTATGCTACTTGCTACTTCAGTATATACATTACTTTGCATTACTTGACCGATAGTTAAAGCGATTTCTACGCGCTCACGTAATGTAGTTAAATACATATTACGTTCTTCTGGTTTGTTTTGCTTTTGGCCATAAATGCCTTCTTGGAGATAGTCTTCCACATTTTTATTTACCATATTTTTCACACCTTTCACTTCCTATTGTACGCAAGAATTAAAAATGATGCAAAAAAAGTCGTTTTGAATACGGAAATAATTAAAAAAATGAGAAGGAAAAAGAGAGATTTGAATATAAATAATTAAATAAGAAAGAAAAAAATAATTTTATCAACAGAAATTAACAAAATGTGACAATAATCTATTAACGAAACATATTTTTTGTGTTAATATTCAAAATATAAAGGGTATTCGTCGTATGGAAATGGAGTGAATGGAGGTTTTTCCAATCGATAAGGATATTAAAGAAGTATTTTGTTCACACTTGAAAAACAACAGGCACCAATTCGTAGAGAACTGGAAAAACAAAATGATAATTTCCGAAAAAGATCCATTTAAACTAGAAGTAGTTCAAAATGGAGAGGATTTATTAGAGTTAATAATCGAACTTACTATGGAAGATAAAGATATAAATTATCTTCAACCATTATGCGAGAAAATCGCAATTGAACGAGCAGGAGCAGATGCGAATATTGGAGACTTTGTTTATAATGCAAATGTGGGAAGAAATGAACTTTTTGAAGCGATGTGTGAATTAGATGTTAGCGCTCGTGAATTGAAACCAATTATGGCCAAAATACATACTTGTTTTGACAAATTAATTTATTATACCGTTTTAAAATACTCGGAAATTATATCGAGGAATTTAGAGGAAAAACAGCAATATATTAATGAAACACATAAAGAAAGGCTGACGATTTTAGGACAAATGTCAGCTAGTTTTGTACATGAATTTCGTAATCCGCTTACTTCAATTATGGGATTTGTCAAATTATTAAAGGCAGACCATCCGAGTTTATCGTATTTAGATATCATTTCGCATGAATTAGATCAATTAAATTTTCGAATCTCGCAATTTTTACTCGTTTCGAAAAAAGAAATGTGGAATGAATCGGAACGTTTTTGGCTTAATGACTTGTTCCAAGATATTATACAGTTCTTATATCCGAGTTTGGTTAATGCAAATGTTTCGATTGAAAAGAATTTGCCGTATCCAATACCACTTGTTGGTTATCGGAGTGAAGTGAGGCAAGTATTTTTAAATATTTTAATGAACTCAATTGACGCTATGGAAGCAATGAAAGAAGAGCGGAAAATTATCATTGATGTTTTTGAAGAAGAGCAAGCTATTCGAATTGTGATAAAAAATAATGGACCGATGATTCCAGCTGAAAATGTAGAAACGATTTTTGAACCATTTGTAACTACTAAAAAATTAGGAACTGGTATTGGGTTATTTGTATGTAAACAAATTGTAGAAAAACATAACGGGTCCATTATGTGTCGTTCAGATAGCGATTGGACAGAATTTCAAATTGCATTTCAAAAGTAAACAGTCTACACCAAATAAATGGTGTAGACTGTTTTAATTTGTAAGTATAACGGCTTCTAATTTAGGGTCTTTAGTTGAATAACCTACTATTGAAATGGTATAAATTATATTCGGTTCAACATCGAATTTAGGTAAAGTTAACAGGATTTTTTTATTATCTGCGAGTGAAACTTCAATATCTGCTGTACCAGGGCTAACTTGTAAAAAATCTGTTATTTGTTTAAAGAGCACATTTTCAAATAAATGATCTCCACCTTTTAAATCTACGTTAACAACAGGGGTATCTGGAGAAAAATGCATAAATCGAATTTTGGCTTGCCCAGATGGTATATGTGTATTATCAAGTATAGGTTGTAATTGTAGGTGATTATCACTATTTATTGCGGCAAGTGTATACGTATGATTTCCCATTATCGGTACTAAAGCTGAAAAAATTGGAGTTTCGTTCCCGACAGGGACGATATCAATGCGATATTTACCTTGCACTAATGATAAATAGGGGCTAAATTGCTTAAATGAAATGTTTTTGATTACCTTTTGTCCATTTACTAAAATGTCAACCGCAGGCGTGTTTGGAGCAGAATGAAAAATTCTTATATGTGACGGTAAAGCGGCTTCTTGTGAATCTCTTTTTTCATATGCCTGTACAAGTTTTGTAAGTGCATCGTAATACTTCATATATAGTTCTACATATTTTTTGGGATTGCTATATTGATAGTAACGGGCGAGCTGATCGTAACGTACAGCTTCTTGTCCATATTTTTCGATTTCAGATTGAGACATGCACATTCCTCCTTTGTCATCATTAAAACTATATGCGAAGTGAGAAAGAGGTTATGCGAAAAACTTGTATTTCTGAATGGGAAAAGTAAAAGATTAAAAATATATTTTGGGAGAAGTATGTCTGAGTATTATTGGCTAGTAAAGTGGTGCTAAAAGAGTTGTATATGGAGTTAGTTAAGTTGAATAGAAGCTTATATTTACTAGGAGTAATAAAAATATAAAAAGACTAAATTATAAGGGCATTTCAATCAACGTATCGAATACATGTATAAAAAATTTTTAGTAAAGGGATTTTTTAATTTATAGGCAAACACACATACAAAGGGATAATTGTCCTACATAATTTATAAAGGAAAGGTAGTTTAACTTCGGTGGAAGGAGTGGCACCTTGGGATGGGGATATCCCGATTATGATTGTGAATGAAGTTATGAAGGAATTTGTGTGAAAAATCGTTATATGACTGTTGAATTCGTAAAACGTATGGTTTTTTGATTTATTTTAGCGAGTCCCAGTAATATTGATAAAAGAGCGTCGTGCCGAACTGATTAATGTGGTTAATCGGTTCTTTTTTTATGTATAAACTGAAAATATTAAATGTGGAAAATTAGTTTCTATAAAAAGATTGTTATCATTGCGGCGAGATAATTGTCGAAATTTTTTTGGAAATATGCAATTTAAAGTAGGATAATAGGAAGGAGTTTAAAGGGAGTTCCGTCGAAGTTTACACAATGTCGGCATTTGAGGGAAGCTGGCATTATGTTAGGAAAACATTTAGTAATACGTTACTTTTATATAAGGGAGGGTTATTTGAGCGTACAGATAAGGATTGGTCTTCGTTTTAAGTTCTGAATTTTCTGTTTTCAAAACATTTATTAGCACTCATTTGTATATTTTATAATAGTATTTTGATAAATTCACTGCTTGTGCAGAGGATTCTTTTTTATGAAAGAAACGTCAATTTTCTTCATATACATATACAAATTGAAGAAATGGGGGAGCGCTATGCGCGATTACTTAATTAAACCACTTGTTGGTCAGCCGTATCCAATGATTTCACATGGAAAAGGTGTATATTTGTATGACCAGAACGGAAATAAATATTTTGATGGTTCGTCAGGAGCAATTACGGCAGGTATTGGACATGGCGTAAAGGAGATTGCAGATGTTATTAAAAAGCAAGCAGAGGAGATTGCTTTCGTATATAGATCACAGTTTACGAGTGAACCAGCTGAAAAACTAGCGAAGAAGTTAAGTGATTTAAGTGTAGGAGATTTGAACTGGAGCTTTTTCGTAAATAGTGGTACGGAAGCAAATGAAACAGCTATGAAAATTGCAATTCAGCATTTTCAGGAGCGCGGTATTCAAGGGAAACATAAAATTTTGTCACGCTGGATGAGCTATCACGGTATTACGATGGGAGCCTTATCAATGTCTGGGCATCCGCTGCGCAGACAACGTTTCGTATCTATTTTGGAAGATTATCCAACTATTCCAGCCCCATATTGTTTCAGGTGCCCTGTACAAAAGGTATATCCAACTTGTCAGCTTGCTTGTGCAACTGAACTAGAAAGATCAATTGAAAGAATTGGTGCGGAGCATATTGCAGCTTTTATTGCTGAACCGATTATCGGAGCAGCTGGCGGTGCGGTTGTACCGCCGAAAGAATATTATAAAGTGATTAAAGATATTTGTAGTCATTACGATATTTTATTCATTGCGGATGAAGTAATGACTGGGCTTGGTCGTACTGGTGCATGGTTTGCGATGGAGCATTGGGGTGTAGAACCGGATATTATGACGCTTGGTAAGGGATTAGGAGCGGGATATACACCAATGGCTGCGACGATTGTTAGTGACCGAGTTATGGAGCCGATTTTACGTGGGTCACGTTCTGTTATGAGTGGTCATACGCTAAGTGCAAATCCATTATCTGCAGCAACGGCTCTAGCTGTTATTGAATACATGGAGAAACATAATCTACCTGAAAAAACAGCGGAAAAGGGAGAATATTTAATTAAGGGACTACAGAAAGTTCAGCAACAATCGACAATTATTGCGGATGTGCGTGGAAAAGGGTTGCTGATCGGAATAGAATTGCAACCGTTTACAAAAGCTTCGGAGCTTATTTCGGTTGCAGCTAAAAATGGTCTTCTTTTATACCAAGCTGTTTCAGGGCAAGCAGGAAAAGAAGATAGCGCACTGCTTGTGGCACCGCCGATGACAACTACATATTCCGAGTTAGATGAATTACTTTCAATTTTTGCAAAAAGTGTAGAAGAGATGATGCAAAAAGGAGGGCATAGTATCGTATGACAACAATTACAAATACATTCAATAAATTAAAAGAGATAGAGGAAGTAATTTCTTTGTTCCATGATGATATGACATTAATGTTTGGAGGGTTTGGGGGGATTGGATCCCCTCCAACTTTAATACAGGCTATTTTAGAAAAGGGAGTTACAAATTTAAATTTAATAGGAAATGACACGGGCTTTCCTGATGTAGGAATCGGTCGTCTTGTTACAAATGAACGGGTTAAGTCTTTAGTTACTTCCCATATTGGTTCAAATCCAAATGCAGGAAGACAGTTAAATGAAGGACGATTACAAATTGAGTTTTCCCCGCAAGGAACATTAGCAGAGCGTATTCGCGCTGGAGGCGTAGGGCTTGGTGGTGTTTTAGTTGATGTTGGTGTTGATACGATTGTAGAAGATGGAAAACGAACAGTCGAAATGAATGGCAAGACATACTTAGTTGAAACTGCATTAACTGCTGAAGTTGCGATTGTTTATGCGAAAAAAGCTGATCCGTTTGGTAATCTTGTATTCGACAAAAGTGCGCGGAATATGAATCCTCATGTTGCTATGGCTGGGGACATAACGATTGTAGAAGCAGAAGAAATTGTTCCACTTGGAAGTTTAGATCCTGAGGAAATTGTCGTTCCAGGTGTTTTCGTAAATTATATCGTACCGTCGGAAGGAGTGAATTGGAAATGGGTATGGGCGTAGAAGTGAGAGATAAGATTGCTAGGCGTGCGGCGAAAGAAATACAAAATGGCATGATTGTAAATTTAGGTATTGGCATTCCATCGCTTGTACCGAATCATTTGCCTGACGATATAAATGTAATGTTTCATGCAGAAAATGGAATCGTCGGTATGGGGCCAACGCCAAGTAAAGGGAATGAAGACGAAAATTTATGTAATGCAGCAGGTTTACCGACTTCTCTTATTACAGGAGCGAGTTATTTTGATAGCTGCACTGCGTTTGGGATGATTCGAAAAGGTTTACTAGATATAACGATTCTTGGTTCATTACAAGTGAGTGAGAATGGAGATTTAGCAAACTGGATTGTACCAGGGAAACGTGTGCCCGGTATTGGGGGAGCGATGGATTTAGCACAAAAAGCGAAGCGTGTCGTTGTTGTGATGAATCATGTTGATAAATACGGAAATGCAAAAATTGTTTCAGAGTGTACATTGCCATTAACGTCAAAGAAATGTGTAGATTTAATTATTACAGATATGGCGGTTATGGAAGTGACTTCGAGTGGACTCATTTTACAAGAATTAATGAGCCCGTATACAGTAGAAGATATAAAGCGACATACGGAAGCTGAGTTTCAAATTGGCTCTAACTTACTAGTTATTGAATGAGGGAGATGTAATATATGAAGCAATTAAAAAAGCAAGTTTGTGATTATATTGAGAGTCATGAAGAGGAAAGTGTGAAATTTTTAACACGGTTAATTCAAGAAAAAAGCGTATCTGGTGATGAAAGTGGTGCGCAGGCAATTGTGATTGAAAAATTACGTGAGCTAGGTTTAGATCTTGATATTTGGGAACCATCTTTTTCTAAAATGAAAGATCATCCTTATTTTGTATCACCACGTACAAGTTTTTCAGACAGCCCGAACATTGTGGCAACTTTAAAAGGAAGCGGCGATGGAAAATCTATGATATTAAATGGGCATATTGATGTAGTACCAGAAGGCGATGTGAATCAATGGGACCATCACCCATATAGTGGTGAGAAAATAGGGAATCGTATATATGGCCGCGGAACGACGGATATGAAAGGCGGCAATGTCGCACTTATGCTTGCGATGGAAGCGATCATTGAATCTGGTGTTGAATTAAAAGGAGATATATATTTTCAAAGTGTCATAGAAGAAGAAAGTGGCGGGGCAGGGACATTAGCGACTATATTACGAGGATATAAGGCAGATGGTGTCATTATTCCAGAACCGACTAATATGAAGTTTTTCCCGAAGCAACAAGGGTCAATGTGGTTCCGTCTACATGTAAAAGGGAAAGCTGCACACGGTGGTACACGTTATGAAGGAGTAAGTGCAATTGAAAAAAGCATGTTTGTTATAGATCATTTGAGAAAATTAGAAGAGAAGAGAAATGGTCGAATTACTGATCCGTTATTTAAAGGAATTCCGATTCCAATTCCAATTAATATTGGAAAAATTGAAGGTGGTAGCTGGCCAAGTTCTGTTCCTGATTCGTTAATTTTAGAAGGAAGATATGGTATTGCGCCGAATGAGACTATAGAGGCAGCAAAAGAAGAGTTTGAGAGTTGGATCGCTGAATTACATGATGTGGACAATTGGTTTGTTGAAAATCCAGTAGAAGTAGAATGGTTTGGAGCGAGATGGGTTCCTGGTGAACTAGAAGAAAACCATGAGTTAATTACAACACTTCAGCATAACTTTGTTGAAATTGAAGGGAAGGAACCAATGATTGAAGCATCTCCGTGGGGGACTGATGGAGGTTTATTTACACAAATCTCAGGTGTACCAACGATAGTATTTGGTCCGGGAGAGACGAAAGTAGCACACTATCCAAACGAATATATAGAAATTGATAAAATGATAGCTGCCGCAAAAATTATTGCATGTACATTACTAGATTGGTGTGAGGTGAAAAAATGAAATACTATGAATCTTTTAGAGAGCAGACAAATTGCCATACAGTAGAAGGAGTTTTAGATTATTTTAATAAACGTATTCGAATAGATCACTATACAGGAAATGTTGAAAGTATTATACAGACAATTGACGGACTAGCAAAGAAACATTCTTTCACTAAATGTATTATTAAAGGAAAGGGAGAGCATGTTTCAACATGGCTCTCTTTCGGTTTCTTATTGGAAGCGACGATACCTCATTATTTTCAAGGACACGATGCATACTTCTTTGTGAAATATAATAATGATGAAAGACGAAATAGTATTCATTGGTCTGAGGAAGATACTATTTTAAGTGGTGTAAAAGCAAAAGAAGTAAAAGAAAAAGTAGTCCCGGAGAAATTTCTGTTAAGAAAAGCGACTGAAGAAGATGCAGAAGAATTAGCAACTGTCTTTGGAAAAGTATTTGAAGTGTATCCGACACCTTTAAATGAAGCGAGTTATGTATTACAGACGATGAAAGAAGACGATACAATTTACTACGTATATGAATTCGAGGGGAAAATCATTAGTACAGCGTCTGCAGAAATGAACGTAAAGGAAGGCAATGCAGAATTAACGAATTGTGCTACTTTACCTGAATATCGTAAACATGGGTTTATGAAAAGTTTGCTCATTAAGTTAGAAGAAGAGCTTCAAGAAAAATCTATTTTCTGTTCCTATACAATTGCTCGATCGCTATCTTTCGGTATGAATGCTGCCTTTCATCAGTTAGGCTATACATATACAGGAAGACTGGCGAACAATTGCTACATTTTCGATAAGTTGGAAGATATGAATATATGGGTAAAAGATTTATCTAGCTATTCAAAAGCATGAAGGCTCCCGCCTCAAAATTCGGCTGTAAAGTAAAAAAGTTAGGTGGGAATCTGGCTGCTCGTAAAAGCCCGACTAATTAAAGTTTTACGTTATCTAATCAAAAATAAATTTCATCAAAATATTAGAACGGAATCGTCATGCTTATAATCGCACATAGGTATGCCGGAAATTCGGCATAGTATTTGCTGAATTTTCGGCAAAAGGGGGGATGACATTGCTAGCAGTTTCGACACAAGAAGTCATTGAAGCGATTTTGGGCAGTATTGATGAGGCTATACACGCAGTAGATGAAAATGGTATTACAATTTTTTATAATACAGTTGCTGCGAAACACGATGGATCCAAAATTGAAAAAGTGTTAGGAAAGCATTTGTTAGAGGCGTTCCCATCTTTAACTAGGGAAACGAGTACATTGATGAAAGTTTTAGATACAAAAAAACCAATTGTACATCAAGTGCAACATTATCAAAATTTAAATGGAGAAGATGTTTGTACCGTAAATACGACGTTACCTATTTTTATAGATGGGAATATTGCTGGTGCTGTTGAAATTGCGAAAGACTACTCTACAATTCAAAAGCTAACTGATACCATTGTCGATTTACAGTCGAAAATAAAGCGATCGTCTAGAAAAAAAGTGATTAAAAAGCATGCTGCATTTGAGACGATAGTGACAAATGATTCTCGCTTTAAACAGACGAAAGAGTTAGCGCAAAAAGTAGCGCCAACAGATGCAAACGTTTTAATATATGGTGAAACGGGAACAGGAAAAGAACTGTTCGTGCAAGCAATTCATGAAGCTTCTAAAAGAAAAAACAAGCCATTTATTGCACAAAACTGTGCAGCTTTACCAGAATCACTATTAGAAAGCTTACTGTTTGGAACGACAAAAGGTAGCTATACAGGGGCGATTGAACGGGCAGGCTTATTTGAACTTGTAGATGGAGGAACATTATTTTTAGATGAACTGAATTCAATGCCGCTCGATTTACAAGCGAAAATGCTACGTGTATTAGAGGATGGAGTCATTAGACGAATCGGTGATAATAAGACGAGGAAAGTAGATGTTCGCGTGATTACCGCGATGAATCAGCCGCCAGAAGTATGTTTACGAGAAAATAAAATTCGCACTGATTTATATTATAGATTAAATGTGTTTTCATTATATATCCCGCCACTACGTGAAAGAACTGAGGATGTATTACTATTAGCTTCTTATTTCTTGAAAGAATATAATAAAAGCTATAAAAAAGGTGTACTTCAAATTGATAAGGAAGCGAAAGAAAGACTACAAGCTTATCAATGGCCTGGAAATGTTCGTGAGTTAAAACATACAATTGAACATGCTGTCATTATTGCGGAAGGAAATGCATTAACCGCAAATTGTTTACCTCGTATATTTAAGAAAGAGAAACTTCCAAAGAAGAAAAGTATATTACCGCTTCGGGAAGCTCTTCATCAAACAGAAAAGGAATTAATAGACCAAGCGTTGATTGAAACGGAAGGAAATATTTTGCAAGCAGCAAAAATGTTAGGTATTCCGCGTCAAACTCTTCAATATAAACTGAGTAAGTACGACAAAACCGCCGAATAATCGGCGGTTTTTGTGTGTTTGCACCAATAAAAGAACGTTTACATATATAAAAGGTAATGAATATGATAGTTAATATTCTGTTATTACTGCACTTGAAAATATTTTTTCTCCTATATAATAGGGTATTTCGCACATTTACTTATCAAGAATATGAAGTTGGCATAACAATTGCTTATATAAAGGATGAGCGTATAAAAAGGGGGAATAGCAATGTTACATGATGTATACAAACCAAATCGTCACTGGAAGGATATCGAATTATGGAAAGATGTTACTGAAGAGCAATGGAATGATTGGGTTTGGCAATTAACGAATACGATCAAAACGTTAGATGACTTAAGGAAAGTGATTAACTTAACACCTGAAGAAGAAGAGGGCGTTAAAATTTCAACGAAAACGATCCCGTTAAATATTACACCGTATTATGCTTGGCTAATGAATCCTGATGACCCACGCTGTCCGATTCGGATGCAATCTGTACCGATCTCGGAAGAGTTATATAAAACGAAATATGATTTAGAAGATCCACTTCATGAAGATGAAGATTCACCAGTTCCAGGGCTAACACATCGTTATCCTGACCGCGTATTATTCTTAGTAACGAATCAATGTTCTATGTATTGTCGTTACTGTACACGCCGTCGTTTTAGTGGACAAATTGGAATGGGTGTACCGAAGAAACAATTAGACGATGCGATTGCTTATATTAGTGAAACACCACAAGTACGTGACGTTTTAATCTCTGGTGGTGACGGTCTTCTAATTAATGATAAAATTTTAGAATACGTATTAAAAAATTTACGAGAGATTCCGCATGTTGAAATTATTCGTATCGGAACGAGAGCACCAGTAGTATTCCCGCAACGTATTACAGAAAACTTATGTAACATTATTAAAAAGTACCATCCAGTATGGTTAAATACACATTTCAACACTTCTATTGAAATTACAGAGGAATCGAAAAAAGCATGTGAAATGCTAGCGAACGCGGGTGTTCCAATTGGAAACCAAGCGGTAATTTTAGCAGGTATTAACGATAGCGTTCCAATTATGAAAAAGCTAATGCATGACTTAGTAAAAATCCGTGTACGTCCATATTACATTTACCAATGTGACTTATCTGAAGGTATTGGACATTTCCGTGCACCAGTTTCTAAAGGTCTTGAAATTATTGAAGGCTTACGTGGACATACTTCTGGCTATGCAGTACCGACATTCGTTGTGGATGCACCGGGCGGAGGCGGAAAAATTGCGCTTCAGCCAAACTATTTAATTTCACAAAGTGCGGATAAAGTTGTACTTCGTAACTTTGAAGGGGTTATTACGACGTATCCAGAACCAGAGAGCTACATTCCAGGAAGAGCTGAAGGTTACTTTAAAGAAATTTATCCGAACTATGAAGAAAAACGTTCAGATGTTGGTATTGCAGGTCTTATGAGCGATAAGAAATTTAACCTTGTTCCAGATGATTTACAGCGTATGAACCGTCGTAAAGACTATGAAGATAATGATACGCATGCATCTTTAAAAGATAAACGTGATAAGCGAGACCAATTAAAAGATAAAAAATATCAATCGCAAATGGCTAAATTAGAAGAAAACGACAAAAAAACTGAGGGTGATGCAGTATGAATTGTATGTGGTGTGACAGTACAGAAGCGAAAGAAAGCTTGAATACTGTGTATTGGGAACTACCAGATGGTACGAAAGCCATTGAAATCCAAAAGACACCATGTATTTCTTGTTCCTCATGTGGAATGGACTATCAAGCAGACCATACTGTAAAAGAAATTGAAGATCAGTTGTTTTTAATTTATACGAAAGATTTGCCAAAACAACTAACATATGAAGAGTTAATGGGAAGACCAAGACTATTAAAAAGAAATTATTTCGACTTTTAACCAGCTTTTATGCTGGTTTTTTTCTTTTTTGCCTTGTATAATGTATCCAAGTTAGAAAGGCAGGGAATATTTTTGAAAAAGACATTTTACCATTATATGATGAAGCATCGCGCAGCTTTATTTAGAAATGAAATTTCAGATTTAGCAGAGGCAATGTATGATGATTTAAGTTTTCCGAAGCAATCTGAAGACTATGATGAAATTAGT
Organism: Bacillus sp. FSL M7-1020; assembly: GCF_038050415.1. NCBI lineage: Bacteria > Bacillati > Bacillota > Bacilli > Caryophanales > Bacillaceae > Bacillus > Bacillus sp. FSL M7-1020. Next base: position 1,977,798 of record NZ_JBBOTW010000001.1, read on the forward strand.
TCATACTTAGAGTTAAGTGGAATGCTAGAAAGTATGTCTATATTTGATGAAGCGTGGGATTTATACATACAAGAAGGATAAAAACGATTTGAAAACATACAGAATACATTACTTTTTGAAAGTGAAGTATTCTGTATGTTTTTTTATATGAAATGTCTTGATTTAAAGCTAGTCTATTTACTAGCTTTTTTTGCGTTTCACATAAATTTTATGTAGTGATATTTTTTTATCGAAAAAATTTATGAATATAAGCTTCTGTGATAAGCGTTTTTAAGTAGGTTGCATATACTGTTATCAAAATCACGACGTCAAAAAAAGGAGAGATAGAGATGGCAAGAAAAAAACAACCTAAATACAACGTAGGGGACATAGTCGTGATTACGCTATATGGAACCGTTGGTAAAATCACAAATATGAAAGTTTTAGATGGGGTTTATGTATACGAAGTCAATAATCACGATGGATTTTATGTAGAACAAACATTGCAGCACGTTACAGAGCAAGAAATGAAAAAGGGCGATACGGAGTGGATTGAATTAAATTATAATTTCACCTTTGGTGATCTCGTGCAAGTGACTGGATATGATAAAGATGTTTTCCGTATTGTTGGTTTTCGTACAGAGGTATGGAGATACAAAAATGACGCATGGGAAGATACGATATATGAGTTATCACGAATTACGGATGGTGAATGGTTAGAAGCGGATGAATCAGATTTAACTTTACTTGCCAATGCTCAAACGGCAAATGCAATTTTGAAGAAAATGAAACAAGATAAAGCCGGCATGAATAAATTGGATTTAGGAAAATTAAAGTCAATTAACAACTCGAAAAAAGTGAGTGTTAAGACAAATCGTCAAGAAATCATAGATGGGTTACTTGATATTTATAACGATTATCAATTGTTATTTGATACATTTAAAGATGAAGAATATAAAATTGTTATGGATGTTGTTCATAATTATTTAGTTAAATTGACAGAGAAAAAATAGTTAACTAGACAGAGAGAATAAATTGAACAACAACATATGCAGTATAAGGTATGCCTACAATTATTAAAAAAATAAAAAGCCATTTAATAAGAGAGTCTGCCCATTGATCTTCATGCATGAACTCTTCTTTTGTTTGTTCTACTTCGTATTGGTATTCCATTATTATTTCCCCCTTTTGGATAGCTTGTACTACCATCGTATGCACCTCGTCCAAATGATATGACCTATAAAAAAAGAAAAACTATTTTTCTAATCTCATATACATAATTTTGAGATTTTTTCATAAAACAGAAATAAAGGAGTGATGCTCATGAAGGAAATTGAAGTCGTAATTGATACGGAAGAGATTGCGGAGTTTTTTTATGAGCAACTAATTGAAAGGGGATACGTCCCAAAGCGAGAGGAAATTGAAGATCTCGCAGATATTACATTCGAGTATTTATTAGAGAAATGCATGATTGACGAAGTTTTTGATGAAGAGGAAGATTGAAAGTAACGGCGGGCTAAACTCGTCGTTTTTTACTCTTTACAAACTTGTCACAAATGTGCTTATAAATTATTGGTATAATTAAGAGAAAATTTTACTAAAGAGGTGAAGGGATGTTCAAAAAAATTATTGATTCTTTATTAGGAAAGAAAAAAAATCGTTCGTATTCGAGTAGTGATTATCGTCATAGAGGGCGCTCTTATTCAAGTAGTGACTATAAGCGACGTTCTTCTGGTTATGGACACCAACATTATAAAAGAAAACGTAAAAGCCGTAGCTTCTTTTCAAGTAGCTGATGAAATGGCATCGTGTACTAGCTTTATTTGATAGACCACTGCGAAAAAATACAATTGTAGCAGAACGTTATAAAATTGAATCAGTAATTGGAATGGGCAGTTATGGGGTTACATATGTCGTTAATGATTTACAAATAAATAGATATAAAGTCTTAAAACAGTTAAGACAAAGTAAACAAAGATATGAGTCTGGTAGAAAATCATTTGAGCAAGAGAAAATGATTTTACAAACATTGAATCATCAAGCAATTCCTAGTTTCTATGATCAGTTCTTATGGGAGAAAAAAAGCTTTTTTGTGATGGAATATATGCCTGGTGAAAATTTTGAAGATTATATTTTCTCAGATGGGCGTGTATATAAAGAACGTGAAGTTTTTGAAATTTTATATGAAATATTAGGAATTGTTTCAGTTTTTCATAGTAAAGGTATTATTCACCGAGATTTACGTATTCCGAACATATTAATGAAAGAAAATCAAATTAGTATTATTGATTTTGGATTAGCTAAATATAAAGGTGAGGATGATGAGCGAGCTACAACGTATGAAGGTGAACAAGCTTTGATGCGAGAAGTTCACTTTCGTAGCGATTTTTATGCGCTTGGCCATTTCTCGTTATTTTTATTATATGCAGGATATGAATCTATTGAAAAACATGAAAAGCCATGGTATGAAGAGTTAACTTTGAAAAATGATAATCGTGAAATATTGATGCGAATGTTACAAATAAAAACACCGTACTATGAGAATGTACAAGATTTAAAAAAAGATATAGCTTTTGCTTTAGAAAGGATGGAGACTCCATGTTTCAAAAGTTTTTAGCGAGTGTTGGCATTGGTAGTGCAAAAGTAGATACTGTTCTTGAAAAAGAGGAGTATGTAGTTGGAGAAACGATAGTAGGGAAGGTTCGTATAACTGGGGGATCAGTTAGCCAACAAATTGAAAGCATTTACTTAACGTTATCTACATCATATGTAAGAGAAGTGGATGATAAAAAAGTAACAGCAACGTTTGACTTAGAGCGAGTTCGTTTAACAGATCCATTTTCTGTAGAGCCAAATGAAAAGAAAGAAATTCCATTTTCATTTAAGATGCCAATTGAAGCACCACTAACACTTGGAATGAAAACGGTTTGGGTTCATACAGGCCTTGATATTAAAAATAGTATTGATCCAAGTGACCGTGATTACATTCAAGTGTTGCCAAATGCACTATTGAACAGTGTATTAGAGAGTGTAAATCAATTAGGTTTTAAAGCGCGTCATATAGAATGCGAAGAATTACCATATCGATTACGTAAGCAAGTACCATTCGCACAAGAGTTTGAGTTTATTCCTGTTTCAGGACAGTATTATGGGAAATTAGATGAATTAGAATTATTAATCTTGCCAAGTTCCCACGATCGGTTAGAAATCATTATGGAAGTAGATAGAAAATCACGTGGATTGGCAGGTTTATTTGCAGAAGCACTTGATCTGGATGAGAAGGTTATTCGCTTTACAGTAACGAATGAAGATATCCCAACGATGCAGCAAAAAATTAACAATTATATTTTTTAATAAACTATGCATAAAAAAGAAATGGAGAGGAAAACTAAAACAACCGCTCCATTTTTTTGCATAGTGAGGTTATGTATGTGAAACGATATCGACATTTATACTTGTTAAGCTTTACTCTACTCATTTGTTTTGTCGCACTATCACTTTCGTATCATACCGCTTGTATTGAGAAATTTGACAATATAGTTGCACACTTTATTCAAAGTTTTCGAAACGATTATTTGACAACCTATTTTACTTGGGTGTCCTTTATCGGTTCCAAAAGAATATATTTTCCGTTACTCATTATTCTTGTAATGTATTTTCTCGTTAGAAAAAAGTTGCTTAGTGCATTACTTCTAACAATTAATTACTACGGATCTCGTTATTTAAACAGTATGCTTAAACTATGGTATGAACGGGCAAGACCTGATGTAACGCAGCTTGTTACTGCAACTGGATATAGTTTTCCGAGCGGTCATACGATGAATGCTACTGCTTTTTTAGGATTTATTGCATACGTCACAATTACTGAAGAGCGTATTTCATTGCATAAAAAACTGTTGATTATTCTTATAGCAAGCTTTGTTGTATTATCTATTTCAGTTAGCCGAATATATCTTGGCGTGCATTTTCCATCTGACATATTAGCAGGATGGGCAGCTGGCGGTAGCTGGCTCGTTTTATGTGTTATATTTCATAAAGCGTTTATAAAAAAAGAACCTATGTCATAATAGGTTCTTTTTCCATTGGTTCAACATGAATGTGGGCATGGTAAATTCCGAATTTTTTTCGAAGCATGGCTTCGATGTTGTCAGTAATACAGTGACTTTCTCCAACATCCATACGAGCGTCTACCTCGATTGTAATATCAACGTACGTTTGATTCCCGTACATACGCGCTCGAATATCTACAATGTTTTCCACACCAGAAATATGCTCAATAGCATCAGCATATTCTTCCATTTTATTAGGATCAATGCCATCTGTTAGCATATGAGAAGCTTCTACGAAAATTTCCCATGCAGTTTTACAAATAATAAGGCCGACAATTAGAGCGGCAATAGGATCTAAAATAGGCATTTGGAACTGTGAGCCGACAATGCCTACAACTGTACCAATACTTACGAGCGCATCTGATAAATTATCCTTTGCGGCAGCTTCTAATGATTTACTCTTTGTTCGAATTGCAATCTTTTTCGTATACCTAAATACACAGTACATAACGACAGCAGAAAATAAAGCTACCCATGCAGCAAGTACATTGGGCGCAGCTTGTTTCGGATTTAAAAATGATTGAATGGCACTAATAACAACTTCTAATCCGACCGTTGCCATAATGAAAGAAGCAACAAGCGAAGCTATTTGTTCTGCACGCGAATGCCCATATGGATGATCTGGATCTCGAGGTTTACGAGAAATTTTTAAACCGATTAATATTGCTAAAGAGGCACCAATATCCGTTAAGTTATTCAAACCGTCAGCACGTAATGCGCTAGAGAGGGTAATATAACTGATGATAATTTTCATAGAGGATAAAAATATGTAGGCCATAATGCTGACAATAGCACCTTTATCAGCTTCTTTATGAGAAAGAGTATCCATTTTAATCACGCACCTTTCTTTAAAGGAATTTCTTTCTATACATAGAGTATCAAATGAAACTCGTGTGGGTCTATACAAACATTGTTGACACTTTATAGCTTTTTAAGTAGGGGGTAACAATGTTTCGTTAAGGAAAAATATGTTGAAAAGTACAAAGTGAGGGTATGAATATAATTGGGAATCATTCACAATGAAAGGGATACGATGGTAGGTGGATGTAGAAACGAATACTTTTCTTACTATGTATTTTTCTAATAATGACTGGATGTAATTCATCAAATGATGAAATTGTGAAGAAGTATTATATTTCTAAATGATCAATATCTACATGTAAAGGATACGGTGGATTAAATGAAAGATATGTAATGAACATAGAAAACAAACAAATAATCAATGGGGTTCATAATTTTTGGATTGAAATGAAAAAACAAAAGGAAAGTGGCGAAATACGACAATACGATATATTAATTACATATGAAAGTGGTGATACGAACGTATACATCTATACTTAGGGGATGAAGGGGGAAAGGAGTGTAATTATATACATTGGTCATGAAGAAAGAGCTACGACAATAATTGTGAAAAAAGATGAAAATCCTCTGAAAAATATTTTTCAGAGGATTTTCATCTTAGTATGCTTCTAAAAACTCAGTAACTTGCTCTTCAGTTTTTGCATTAGCACTATGTAAGTGGCCTAGCTTCTCGCCATTTTGATATACAAGTAAACTTGGAATACCCATTACTTGATACTCTTCAGCGATACTTGGGAACTCATCTTTATTAATAGAATACCATTCAAACTTATTGAACTCTTCCATTACCTCTCCGATAAAGTTGTCCATGCGTACACAATCTGGGCACCATGTAGTAAAGAACTTAACAACTACTGGCTCCTCACTTGCGATGATGTCTTTGAATTCTTTTTCAGACTTGATTTCTCTCATGTTTTTGACTCCTCTCAATGTTACACGGATAAGCTAGTATTTGTATGCGAAATCCGTAATTGCAAACATTAGTATTTTTGAAATAGATTGTTTGCAAAATCTTCGACTGCTTTTTCTTGTAGGTCTGGTACAACTTGTGAGTAGGTGTCTAATGTGTTGCCTACTCTTTCATGTCCTAATCATTCGCTTACGATCTTTAGTTAAATACATTATTGCAACATTAATGTTAAGGGATTGCTTTAGATTATGAAACCGAATATCAGGAACCTCACTTTTCTTTATAAGCTTTTTCTTCATTTTTTGCAAGTAGCTGGGATGGCATGATTAGAAATTTCTTTAGATATTTATGGGGAAGTATCGTTAATAGAGTGACATTAAAACTAAATGGACTAGATAATTAGAAAGTGAGAGTGATTCATAATGAATTTTTCAAAAGAGAATACAAAAAAGATTCCGTAACTGAAAAAATGGGTTGCGGTTTTTTCTTTACTTGAATTTTATTATATTAAATTCGGTATGCGAAAAGATTTTAGATGAATTAGCGCCTTATTTGTCTGCACTTGGTATGGACTTAGGTATATGGACAGACCATGAGGAAATCTCTGAATATACTAATAAAAAAGGAGATGTTGAGTAATGGCGCGTTATAGTTTACATGGAGGACACAATAGTATTGTACAAGGGGCTAACTGGGGAAATCGGAAAGAGCATGTTTTGGATCGTCAAGTTAAAGATGCGGTTGCGGCCAAGTTAAAAGCTTTAGGACACACAGTCTATGATGATACGGACGAAGTAGGAAGCACTCAAGCTCAAAATTTAAATAATATTATTCGTAATAGTAATTCACATGTTGTAGATTTAGCTATTGCTTTTCACCTTAATGCAAGTGATGGGACTGGGCAGGGTGTTGAAGTGCTGTATTATGATCAGAATGAACTAGCATCTAAAATTTCAGCTCAACTAGCAAAAGATATTGGATGGCGTGATCGTGGTGCGAAACAACGTAAAGATTTAGCAGTATTGAATGGGACTAAAGCACCAGCTATTCTTATCGAATTAGGATTCATTGATAATGATTCCGATATGGCAAAATGGGATGTTGATAAAATCGCTAATTCAATCGTTTTTGCTTTAACTGGACAATCTGGTGGAGGTAGCCAACCACCTCAAAAACGTAATATTGTCGAAGTTGGTGGAATAGGTAAAGAAAACTTGGCTGAATTAGTAAGTGCTTTAAACTCAGTTAAGATGACAGGTAACTTAATTCTTAGAAGTGATGGCTATGTTTATCCTGTAACTGATCCAACTAGCGATACTCAATTAAAAGCATTCACTGATTATCTTGACCGTAAAGGCTGGGCATATACTGTTAAGTAAACATACTATGTAAATACAAATAAGCCTATGTAAAGCGAAAAAAAGAGGCCTACTCGTATGATGAGTAGGCTGCTTTTTTATTTTATAAAATAAATTAATTTGAATAGAGGTTTTCCTCAAGCATTTATTAAAGCTACGAATATTTATAAGAATATGAGTATGGAAACAGGTCTAATTTTGGAATAGCGGAGGAGATTGTTGTGGACATAACTCAAAGTGTGGCAAGAATAGTGGTAAATGGGAAAGACCTTCCGTTCACTGCAGTTCAAACTTCTGCGTGGAATAATGGTCCTGTATATGATGTAACTGTTTCAACAAAGCAGAGAGTGAACGAGCTTTATCAATTTATGTGGTCACAGGTACCAGTTACACTTACGATGTATTTTCTTCAAGGAGCAGACTTAATGCGATTTGTAAGGATTACTGGGATTAATGAAAGTGTAACGGGAGAATATATATATCATTTCTCTTGGGGATAAAAGCAATTTAAAGTAGCCTAAAAGCTACTTTTTTATTTTGTTAAGGAATTATCGGAAAATCGTGAATGAAAAGTCCCTCCAAAATATATGAAGTGACTTTTCATTCACAAATACTAATAAATTAAGAATGTATGAAAAAGGTTGTAAGTTCACCTATATAAGGAGGGCTGATAGAGCTAGCCACATATAGTTTTTTATTTGAGGTACATTTATTTTTGGATCATAAAATCACCTTTAATAGTTAAAGTATTATTAGCAGATGAAGCTTGGAAGTGAAATAGGAAATTAGGAGGGCAATAGAAACGTTTAAAATGAAAAACGTGCTAAAGGCTAGTAGACTAGCTCTTAGCACTCACTGAAATAATTATACATAACATACTTTGTAATAACTTATTCGAAAGTGAGTTGAAATTAATGTTTTATTCATATGTGGATTCTCAAGTTGGCATACGACCAGCGTATGGTACGGCTATAACGTATAGCGGGGCACAAAGTACAGTTCAAGCTGTTCAACAAGCATTGCAAATGCAACAACAAATGCAAATGCAACAACAAATGCAAATGCAGCAAGGTATACAACCGTATTATTCCTCAATGGAGTATTTTTACCCAACGCAACATTTTACACCATATGGAATTGCTTTTACTTCAATTCCATATGGAACAGTATTCAATTTATAAATATAGAGGAATAAAATGAATACAAAAGGGTGCAAGTAAAAAGCACCCTTTTAAAAATAAGAATAGCTAGTCCAAACCTCTCTAATCAATCTTGCATAATATGTAGTAATAAGCTTGAAAGGGGAACGAGTATGTCCTGTTATTACTACTGTAAGTATTGTAAGGATTATAAAAAGAAGCAACATGATTGTCGTAATAACACTAGTAAGTGTCATGCCAACAAGGATAACCTTGTTAGGGCATCAGCATTTAGAGCTAGAAATACTGTAAATCAAAATGTTCCTGCTAATACTTTTGTGAAAGTGTCATTCCAAAATGAACAATTTGATTTAGCAAATGAGTATAATCCAGCAACGTCTATTTTTATGCCGAAGACGAAAGGCGTATATTCTATTATTGGAACGATTGGTTTCTTTCCAAACGATACAAATTTAAATTATAGAGCTCGTGTAGAAATTCGTGTGAATGGAAATGCAGCAATAGCTATAGATAATGACTTTTTTGGTCCAATAGGTTTTGGAAATGTTGTAAGTGTTTCAACAATCATTCAATTGAATGCAGGAGATACAGTTGAGATTTATGCACAAAGTAGTATAGATGGTGTTTTAAGCCCCTTAGAAGATGGTTCGCACTTTGAAGCGGCAAGATTTCCGTCTCCTACTAAATAAAGTAGGTAATTTAAAAATGAATAGAAGTTTAATAATAGATCCTCACCAAACAGGTGGGGATTCATTTTTTTATTAATAATAGTAACTGCTCATCCAAGCTTTTCTAATCAATTTTGCATAGTATGTAATAATAAATTTAAAGGGGGACTTACTACGTCTTATTATTACTGTAAGTATTGTAACGAGTACAAAAAGAAGAGTCATGATTGTTATAGGAAAAGTAGTCAATGTGATGGGAAGTATGTAAAAGTAAATTGTTGTGGTAATAAGAAAGAGGAGCTTGTAAGAGCGTCGGCATTTAGAGCTGTGAATACAGTTAATCAACCTATTCTGGCAAATACGTCTGTTAAAGTGTTATTTCAAAATGAACAATTTGATTTAGCAAATGAATATAATCCAGTAACATCCACTTTTATGCCTAAGACTAGAGGGGTGTATAGTGTATTAGGGAATATAACATTCTCACCAAATGATATTAATGTGAATTACAGAGCTAGAGTAGAAATTCGTGTAAATGGAAATACAGCAATAGCTATAGATAATGATTACTTTGGGACAGGGGTATTTTTTAATAATGATGTTTCAGTCACTTCTATTCTTCAATTAGAAGCAGGGGATGTAGTTGGAATTTTCGCAGAAAGTAGTATTGATGGCGTTATTGTACAAAACGTTAATGGTTTAAATACTGTTCATTTTGAAGCGGCAAGGTTTCCTTCTCCAATTGAATGGAGCTGATAAGTAGATGTTTTATAGAAAGTTTGTTAAGACCCTCACTAAATAGTGTGGGCTTTTTATTGTTTTTCTAAAATATATAAGCAATCAGATTTAATTTCGTTTATTATATGAGTGTTTTATGAATTAGATATAATAGAAGAGAAATGAATGGTAATAGTGAGAGTATAATATATAGAAGGTTATTGTCGAATCCACACGATGGATATAAAAAAAGAGCATACATAAAAAGTATGCTCAAAAGAAAGATAGGTTTTATGAGTGGATAATCTCCATAGGATAATATATGCGTGTTTAATGAAAATGTGTAAAGAATCAATAAATTATCAATGGAATATCATGAAATGAGTAATTTTAGTTTAGGGATGTAGTTGTTTTCTTTCGAAATAATCTAGGTAACAAAGTTGTGAAAATCGTGCATGATGGGGACTAACAATGGGATAATGATTGTACTTCAGTTACATATTTCTTAAAGGTTGGATATTGCGTGATAGTTTGGCATTTAGGGGTGAGTAGTTGATTAATTATAGAAACATTTGTAATTACTTCGTTACAAGGACCGAAAAATGTAACTTTTAGTTTTGAATTCGGTGGAACTTTGAACACGATAGGTTCTTTTTTCATGAAATCAGCTCCTAATATTCCACATTATATGTGCTTCACCTTTTGATTTAAATGATTATTAAGGTGTATTTATATAATATGAAATCTTTGTTAAGTTGATTATAATATAGAACCTCATTGTCGTATAAGTACATAAACATGTGGGGAAAAGCGGAGAATACTCTATGAAATGTATAATTAATATAATATGAAAAATGATTTGATTATCTAATGCATTTTATGTCCTGATACATATTACGGTAGTAAGAATAGTATGAGGAGGTAATAAAAGAATGCAAGAAAATGTACAAGCTCAGCCACAGCTTTCACCACCGTGGATCACACATTTTAATGAACTAAGAAATTCAATTGGTGCTGATCCAACAGTTACAGTGGGGCCACTTATTCCGGTTGGCGGGAATTATATTATTTTAGTGCATGCGTTAAGTAATGAAAAAGCGAGAGCATTAGCAACGCTTCTAAAATCTTCTGTACAATTTGGAAATGTAAGTGTAACGGTTATTGTAACGAATAATGAAAATGAAATTGTAAATCCATTTCCTTGTCCACTAGATGCATTTGAAATTGCGCATTTATTTCAAGTAGCGTTAGAGAATAATCCTTATTTTGAACAAGTTGTGGTACAACCTCAGTTCCCTGGTGGAGTGAATGTTGTATTTCCAGTTTTTAAAGCGGAAGTGATTCAATTTTTTAATGATGATATTTCAAATCTATGTCAAACGTTTACAGGTGTTGCTGCAAATGTGTTTCGTGATGTAATGCAGGATGATGTTTGTGATATCCCAATATTATTTTCCACAAGTTGCGTTATGAACAGTGAAAATCCACAATTACAAAATAAAGATTTAGAACCAAAGTTGTTTTATTAAGATGCAAAAAGACATTTTCAAAAATCGGAAATGTCTTTTTTTATGTATTAATATTATTTTGTACCAAAATTTATTGCTGGCAATCAGTGGTAAAATGTAAAAAAATTATAGTTTTACTCAATTTTAAATAGGCTGGATAGCGTATGGAATTGTTGATTACAGATAGAAATGAAATAAACAATGAGTGCTAGGCTAGACTATTATAAAAAGATAGTTCACATATAGGGGTTTTCTACGTACAAGCAAATAAACATAGGACATATAGAAGATTTTATATTATCAACAGAAAAATCATTTTTAAATAAATTGATATTTTCACGCCTAATTATATGAGTTAGAGGAGAGATTGAAAGAAGTAGTTTTAAAGATTATATATTTCAAAAAATAAAGATTTCTTCTTATTTATATTATAGATAGATAGTAATAGATATATGTGGATTACGCTAAAACAAGCTTTGAATATGATAATAAAAAGGAGTTGAATTGTAATGGGTTACATTGTTGATATTTCAAAGTGGAATGGAACTATTAATTGGGAAATTGCAGCGCCTCAACTAGATTTAGTTATTGCTAGAGTGCAAGATGGTTCAAATACGGTGGATTTTATGTATCAAAATTATGTGAATGCAATGAAGAAGCATAGTGTTCCGTTTGGTAATTATGCATTTTGTCGTTTTATTTCTATTGCAGATGCAAAGAAAGAGGCACAAGATTTTTGGAATCGTGGCGATAAGTCTGCTGCGTTTTGGGTGGCGGATGTTGAAGTACAAACGATGGTAGATATGCAAGGCGGGACACAAGTATTTATAGATGAATTACGTCGTTTAGGTGCGAAAAAAGTAGGTTTATATGTTGGGCATCACACGTATGTATCGTTTGGAGCGCGTAATATTGATGCTGATTTTGTATGGATTCCTCGTTATGGAGGGAATAAGCCGGCGTATCCGTGTGATATTTGGCAATATACGGATTCGGGGAATGTTCCTGGGATCGGGAAATGTGATTTGAATCAATTAATAGGAAATAAGTCACTTTCCTGGTTTATAGATTCGAATCAAGAAAATCAATCTAATGTAGTGGATTTGCAGCAATCAAGTGGTATTGGTATTGCAGTTTCAAAATATCCTGATGGATACGGCATAAATTTATATGAAAATCCTGTGAACCCCCAGTATACAGGTGCAATCACTAAGAAAATCCCGCATTTAATTTTAAACAGTTATTGGGGAGGCGGCGATAAAGATATGATTTGCTTAGGGAATGATAAGCAGTGGGTATATTTAAACCATTTTGATGTGAGATGGTATTATGCTTCTTCAAAATATCCTGTCGGGTACGGAGTGAATTATTATGGAGAGCCTGAATGTATTAATTATAAAGGAAATATAGATGGATCAACATCTTACCGTGTGTGGGGAAGAGTAAAAAATGCGGTAGATATCGGACAAAGTAGTTGGATACCGGAAAAACATTTAATCATTAAGTAACCTTAGTCGTTAAATGTTTTTGAGGCATTCGTAAAGAGTCTTCTCATTAATAAATAGTGAGAAGATTTTTCATATTTGTGTATAAAAAATATGATACATATTTGATTCAAATGAAATGAATTACATATGGAAAACACACTGTTTTCACAATAACGGTGTATAGTTACGTTGCATAATAATAAAAGTGAGGTATTTGAATTGAAAAAGAAAAAGCTATTTTTGGGAACAATTATTTCATGCGTGGTACTCGCATTATCTGCATGTGGTTCCTCAGACAACGTAGTAACATCAAAAGTAGGAAATGTTACAGAGAAAGAGTTAAGTAAAGAATTAAAACAAAAATATGGAGAAAGTACATTATATCAAATGGTATTAAGTAAGGCGCTGCTAGATAAATATAAAGTTTCAGATGAGGAAGCAACAAAACAAGTAAAAGAAGCAAAAGATAAAATGGGTGACAATTTTAAAGAGACTTTAGAAAAACTTGGGTTAAAAAACGAAGATGAATTAAAAGAAAAAATGAAACCAGAAATTGCATTTGAAAAAGCGATTAAAGCGACTGTCACAGAAAAAGATGTAAAAGATAACTATAAACCAGAAATGAAGGTAAGTCATATTTTAGTAAAAGATGAAAAAACCGCTAAAGAAGTAAAAGAGAAAGTGAATAATGGTGAAGATTTTGCCGCTTTAGCGAAGCAGTACTCAGAAGATACTGGTTCAAAGGAACAGGGCGGGGAAATAGCTGGTTTTGGCCCTGGGCAAACTGTTAAAGAATTTGAGGAAGCTGCGTATAAATTAAATGCAGGACAAGTAAGTGAACCAGTTAAAACATCTTACGGTTACCATATTATTAAAGTGACCGATAAAAAAGAGTTGAAACCATTTGAAGAAGTGAAGGATAAGATCCGTAAAGATTTAGAACAACAAAGATTACAAGATACGACAGGTAAATGGAAACAGCAAGTAGTCAATGATTTATTAAAAGATGCTGATATTAAGGTGAATGATAAAGAATATAAAGAGACATTTAAATTTCTAGAAAAGAAATAATACGAATAAAAAAACAGAAATGTAGCATTTTGCTAGACTTCTGTTTTTTGTTTTTTTGAAAAAAGAATGCAGACTTCTTCGGTAAACACAATCATACTAGAATGATTCGGATAAGTAAAAAACAAAAAACTAAATAAAATAAAATTTTTAAAGGTAAAACTCTAGAAGTATTATGTAACTTGAATTAGAAAAGGGAACTCATATTGAGTTCCCTTTTCTAATTAGTGTGTGTGTTATAAAAAAGATAGTAAGACAATATAATATTACATTTAAATATTAAGAATTACAATGGAAAATTGTAGGAAAATGAAATTGGAAATAATAATCGTTTTAAAAAATGTTGATATAGTAATGTTTTGATTATTTTATTACATATAAATTAAGTATATAAATTTTTATAGTGGATCAACATAATTTGAAGAATAGTACATATAATATTTTTGAATAAACATTTGCAATATTATAGGAAGTGAAAAGTTGAGCATTCTATTAAAAAGGATGTTCTTTTTGTTATGAATATTTCTAAATGTATTATTTACTAGATGAATAAATGAAAGTGAGGGAGAATATATGAAAGTGATTTTTCAAAGAGAAGACGGAGGGAAAGTTTTTGAATCGAATGATGAAAATATAAGTGATTTATTAGCTATATTAAAAGAAACGAAAGGGATTAAAATTGGGATGGTTGAGTATGAAGTGTTAAAATATGAAATAGAGTATTTTCGTCATCCGAAAAGAGGAGAAACGGAGAGAGAGTTACATATAACCATACATCCTAAATATATGTAATGAATGGTAGCGATATCAAACTATTATGAAAGCAAAGGAGTATTTGATATTGTAATATGATATGTACGAAAAGAGAGTGTGGAAATCGCCCTCTTTTCACAGAAAACCTATAAGGAATAAATTGAATTACATTATAAATTTCTTAAATTTTGTGAGTTCGTTCATTATAATGTATGTTTGCGTTTAAGAATGGTTCATGCAAAAAAATAAAGGTTTGTAGTGTAGGCAGGGATTTTATATTCGATTAAACGAATATAATGTTGTAGTTTGTTGACGAATAATAAATGAAACTTTCATTCAGAAAGAAAGCTAGTCAAGATAAAAAAATAAAGTTGAAAATATAACGTATTAGAAAAAACGATTTCACTTTATGTGAAATCGTTTTTTATTCGCTAAATGTGTTTCAATGTGTAGAGAGTGAAAAGTTTGTTTTAAGGGAAAAAAATATAAATATGCTCCTTCTCAAAAGAACGTAGGTTCGTGTATAATTAGAACGAATGTTCTTTTTTTGGTGCAGACCTTATACAATTTAGAAATAAATACGAACTTAGTAATTACTAAAAATGATGGAGTAACAGTATGTGTGAAATAGAGTGGATAAATGATCAAGGAGATAAAGAAATGAATCATGTAAAGAGGCAGAAAGAAGAAAGAGAGTGGGTTCCATTTACAGTAATGTCGGAACAATTGTTAAGTATGAGAAAGGTTATTGGTGAGAAATTAAAAGTGCAAAGGCCGATAGTAACAAATGAAGAAAAAGAAAGAATTTCTGATAAATTGCTAACGGCATTATTGTCTGAGCAAGAAATATTGGTGACATATTTTGAAGATGGCTACATACTTACAAGTTATATGACAGTCGTTCATATAGACCCGGTAAGGCAGATTATAATGTGCACAGACGCATTTTATAAAACTCACGTAATGAGTTTTACAGATGTAATTGAAATAATGTAATAGAAGCTGAACTTTAATATCCAGCTTCTATTATTTCTGATAGATGGAAGAAATAATGCGAAATAGCAGCTAGCTTCATGCTAACTGCTAAGCCCCAGGGAAAGGGAGAAAAAGATAGGGTACTCCAACATTCAATAATAGCTGTGAAACAGCCTGATTATAGTATAGACAAATTTAAAATTCCTATACAGAAAGATGAAAAATAGGGTTAGGCTGTACCCACTTGATTTTGATCTGCAAGGTCCGAATCAAACGTATTAGTCGCACTAACACCGTTAAAAGTATTAACAACAAAACCAACGTTTGATGCGCCAGATCCATTGTAAGCTTTCGTATTTTCTTTCGGAGAAACGTTGTAGAAATCACCTAAGTTAAATGATCCGTTACTATTTTGTACAACTAAATTCCCTACAACTGAGGGCATAATTTTCACCTGCTTTATAATGAATTGTTAACATTACTATATGGGAGTAAAGTCCAAATGGTTCATGTAACAAAAATTGTGGAATAGTAAAACGTTTCAAGCGTGGCTTTCAATAAAAGTGTGTTAAACTTAATATGAGTTGGATAATAAAAAAGAAATAATTTGTATAATTAATATATACGAAAACAAAGGAGGCAAAATGTTATGAATAACGTTATAAAAAAAGTAGATTTATCAGATGCAAAATCAAGTAATCTTGTTGCGCTTATTTATAGCAATGAAGTTATATTGATTGAAAACGCATTTTGTCCAAATGAAATAAAATTAAAGTTTAATGAGATTGCAATTTTATCTGCAATTAAAACAGCTCATATTGCAAAAGTGTCCATCAGAAAAGAACTTGAAGCGCTTTTTCATGATACAGGAGTATTACTGGTGAAACAAAGTGCTGAAGTTGGTAGCAGTCAATCTATAACAATGCATTTTGAGCAGTTCAAAAAATTACAATATGAAATTGAGCTTTTAAATAAAAGTATGTAATCAGGCTAGTTGAAGATTTTTTCACAAAAGTGGACTGTGTTATGTTGAAAAGTGGATTGGAAATTATTTGGATGAATCGCACTATAAACATAAATATAGTTTTATGAAAATGCAGGGTAATGAGGATTTTCAAGCTGGTAAATTAGGTACAGTTTATATGTATCAATGTAAAAATGCGGGAAAGAAAAGTTGCAATTTAAAAATTAATAATGAAATAAACAACGAATTTTTAAATATGTAAACGGGAGTAACCATTATGGTTACTCTTTTGTTTATGTGTGCAATATTAAAAATACTTCTAAAGTATGAAGTGTTTTTAATACTTTAGTAAATAGATAAATGAAGGTTAAAGGAGTAAAATATGGTAAAGGGAGGCGAGGGATTGAAGCGAAATGACATTAGGAAACTCGTAATTATTACAGGAGTGACGCAAGGATTAGGACGCGCGATGGTTGATCGATTTCATGAATTGGGATGGAACATATGTGGATGTGGACGTTCAAAAGATAAAATTGAAGAACTAAAAAAACAATACGGTAATACACATGATTTTCAAATAATTGATGTTTCAGATTCGCAGCAAGTTAGTAGTTGGGCAAATGATATCCTTACTAAATATCGGGCTCCCGACTTGTTAATAAATAATGCATCAATTGTGAATCAAAATGCACCAATTTGGAAAGTTACCGCTGGGGAATTTGAAAATGTAATGAATGTAAACGTGAATGGTGTAGTAAATGTAATAAGAGCATTTGTCCCAGCAATGGTAGATAGAAAAGAAGGAATTATTATTAATATGAGTTCTAGTTGGGGAAGAGAAGGTGAGGCAGATCTTGCACCATACTGTGCCTCGAAGTTTGCAATTGAAGGTATCACGAAATCTATGGCACTGGAATTGCCTGATGGTGTGGCTGTAGTTGCTTTAGATCCTGGCGGTGGTATTAGCACTCCAATGTTGCATTCATGTGCACCACAGTATGTTAATGAATCACCCACACCTGAAATGTGGTCACATAATGCGATTCGATATATATTGAATATAACAATAGATAAAAATGGAGATTCATTGACATGCCCAGCATGTGTTTAAAAATAAGTATCTATTACTCAATGTAATTTCAGTGATATACGTTTTGGCTAAAAAAGTACCTTTAAGGTACTTTTTGTATTAGTAACACATTATAGAATGCACAAAATTACATATGGAAAATAAAATATTTGATTAAGAGTGACTTTTGGTTATTTCGAAAGCACGAGAAAATATCAAAATAGGTGATAAAAATGAATCCAAGCAGTTTAAAAGTGACAGGAGCATGGTATCAAGTAGGAGGAAATCTTACAGCTGCTATTGGAACGACAAGAGGATTTATTGGGGAAGAGAAAATTGAATCGGACCTTGTTATTATAGGAAGCTCATTACAAGCCTTCGGGTATATTTTACAAATTATAGCGAGTAATTATACCGAAGATGAAGATGAAGAAGTAGAAAATCGAAATATAAGTTTGCAGAATGAAAGTGAAACACTGGATAAAATGGGAATTGAGTTATTGGCATTAGGGAATATATCAAATGTAATAGGAACATATTTTAATAAAAATGAACAATTAACAGAGAATGATTATCTTATCATTGTCGGGAACAGTTTACAATCGATTGGTGCTTTTTTAGGAGTAGAAGCAGCTTTGATTGAGATGAAAGTAATACAGCGAATCATTGTACTAGGCAATTCTATGCAAAGCTTAGGGGCCGGACTACAAGCGTATCAAGGCATAATTAATTTATCGAAGGATGAAGTAGAAAACGAAGATCGTATTCTTGATAAGAAGGATGAGAGGATAATAGCACTGATTGGTATTTGGATACAGGCAATAGGAACGATAATTTCTGCGATTGGATTAACTGCAGTAGAGAAAGAGAAAAGTTTTGAAAATAATAAGAATTTTAAAATGCTCATTGAAAGAGCGGATGTAAAATGTAATTAAATAGGTAGGAAGAGTTTGGTCTAGTAGGTTTTTTTGCATATGGATAGAATATATATTATAGAAGAAATGTTATAATTGCTTAATTGAAATTTGTGTAACTTCAAAATCAAAGAGTGTGCTTGCATATGAAAAGAAGTGTTATAAAAAATCCAAAATAAGGAGTTTTCAAGAGATGATGTACTTATTGGCAATTCTACTTCCACCTGTAGCTGTATTATTTTGCGGAAAGCCATTTCAAGCAATAATTAATTTCATATTAACTTTAATATTTTGGATTCCAGGCGTCATACACGCGATTTTAGTCGTACATGATAAAAAGGCGGATCGGCGAGTGAGAAAACAAATTCAAGCATATGATGAAATTAATAAGAGGAATAGAAGATAATTCGTCTGTGAAAATAGTATAAAAAGAAAGGGGGATTAACCTCCTTTCTTTTTATTTGGTGCTTAAGTTTAAATTTTAGTGTAGCGGAAAGAATTTTTAATGTAAGTTTTATGGTAATAACTTTTAGATTGTGCATTTAATAAACCATTGTAAATGCTTTCAGGTACATTAAAGAAATCATACATGCCATTTTTGAATTGGATTCGTAAAATCATAGAAAAGGGATTATAACCAACAGCAATCAAATTTTTTGATATAACAGGAGATAATTTCATAAGCATACAACTCCTTAATTTTATTTGTAAATTCTTTTAGAAATGAGGATTAGGTTGTTGAAATAAGAATATGTAAAGCAGCAGTAATACGGATAGCCAATATATTAAATCTTTGTTATACCTATTTATAAAGAAGTTCACACGAAGTTCATATCGATATGCTATTTTTATCTCACCTTTGATGAAATTAATAAGAAAATATTGACCATTTGAAAAAAAGGTATATTATTTATACGAGGTATTAAAATTTTATCTCTTCCATTTTATGCGTAATGGGGCAGCTTTATTTGAAGGAATAGAGGTAAAAAATAATTTGTTTAAGAGTATCTAAAATTTATAATCTGTGAATTAGGAAAATATTGAATGCTTCCGATGAACACACTTTCTAAATGTAAAGATATTTGGGAAGGTGGCCTCAATATTTTTAGTAAATCAACGGGAGAATTGAAAGGCAGGAGAAAGTAACATGTCAGAAAATTATCGTTCTCGAGAGGAGCGACGACAAGTTAAAAAGAAAAATCAGCCAGCTTCTAAAAAACAAAAACCAAAGGGTAAAACATCATTTTTCCGTAAGTTTTTAATTAGTTGTTTATTACTTGGTATTGTAGGTTTAGTGGCGGGGGTTGCTACCTTTTTTGTAATGATTAAGGATGCACCAAAACTTGAAAAAGCAAAACTTGTTAATCCGTTATCCTCAAAAATTTATGATAAAGACGGGAAGTTGGTATATGAATACGGAAAAGAAAAGCGAACCAACGTTACGTATGATCAAATCCCTAAATTAGTAGAAAATGCTTTTTTAGCTGCGGAAGATGCACGTTTTTATGAGCATAGTGGTGTGGATTTCAAAGGTACTGCTCGTGCAGTTTTAGTTAGTTTAAAAGGAGATTACGGTTCGCAAGGCGGAAGTACAATAACGCAGCAAGTTATTAAAAACTACTTCTTATCAATGGATAAAACACCAAAGCGTAAGGCGCAAGAAGTGTATTTAGCTTATAAGCTAGAACAACAGTATTCAAAACATGAAATATTAGAGATGTACTTAAACAAAATTAATTTAGGAAACCGCTCATACGGAATCGCAACAGCAGCACAAAACTACTATAATAAAGAATTAAAAGACTTAACATTACCAGAAGTTGCGATGCTTGCAGGTTTACCGAAAGCACCAAATAATTACGACCCGTCGAAACCACAAAATATTCAAAAGGCAACAGAAAGAAGAAATGTTGTACTAAAGTTAATGAATCGACATGGTTATATTACAAAAGCAGAAATGGAAGAAGCGTCGAAAGTACCAGTGGACAAAGGTGTTCAAAAGGCAGCTGAATTACAAGCGATGCCACATCCTGCATTTATGGATGCAGTTGTGAAAGAAGTTGAAAAAGAATTACCTGATGCTAATATTGGTTCTGATGGTTTAGAAATTTATACAACATTAGACAAAAAGGCACAAACATTGGCTGATAATATTTTAAATACAAATATTATTGATTATCCAAGTGAGAAATTCCAAGGGGCTTTCACATTTATGGATACGAAAACAGGTGAAGTACGTGCTATAGGTAGTGGGCGTGGTGAAAATAAGGCTGTATTTAAAGGTCATAATATGGCAACTGAATTAGATCGCTCAGCAGGTTCAACAATGAAACCGATCTTTGATTATGCTCCTGCAATTGAATATTTAAAATGGGCTACTTATCATCAAGTCGATGACTCGCCATTTAAGTATACTGGTGGTCAAGATGTCAGAAACTCAGATAGAGGGTATTTAGGACAAATTACAATGCGTGAAGCATTAAAATTATCACGTAATGTTCCAGCTATTAAAACTGCAAAAGAAGTAGGAATAACTAAATCAAAAGCTTTCTCTGAAAAGTTAGGTATTACATTTAATGCACCACCGACAGAATCAACAGCGATTGGTACAAATGAAGTATCGCCAACTGAGATGGCAGGTGCGTATGCTGCATTTGGTAATGACGGTAAATATACGAAGCCGCATTTTGTTAAAAAAGTGGTTTATCCAGATGGTAAATCGAAAAGTTTTGAGCAAAAGTCAAAACGAGTGATGGAAGATTATACAGCTTATATGATTACAGATATGCTTCGTTCCGTCGTAACATCTGGTACTGGTACAGCTGCTAATATAAGTTCTTTAGATGTAGCTGGTAAAACAGGAACAACGAACTATTCTTCGGAAAAAGCAGCGCAATATAAATTACCAGACAGTGCGACTCGTGATAGCTGGTTTGCAGGATATACACCGCAGTATACGATGGCAGTATGGACTGGTTATATGAAAGATAGTAAAGACGATTATATTAGTAGTAAAAATACGAAAATTGCACAGTTGATCTTTAAAGAAATGATGAGCGAGATGGCTACTGATAAATCACAATTTAAGATGCCAAGTAGTGTTGTGAAAGAAGGTAATGAATTACGTATAAAAGGTGAGAAACGTGATTCTTCACCAAATACGAGCGTACCGAATACAACTGAACAGCCGAAACAAGATCAGCAGCAAAAAACTGAAGAAGAGAAAAAGCAAGAAGAACTTAAGAAACAGGAAGAATTAAAGAAACAAGAAGAACAAAAGAAACAAGATGACCTTAAGAAGCAACAAGAAGAACAAAAGAAACAAGATGACCTTAAGAAGCAAGAAGAACAAAAGAAAGAAAATGAACAAAATAATGGAAATGGTCAAGGAAATACAACGCCTCCAAACAACGGAGGAGGCGGGAGCACAACGCCGCCGAACAACGGAGGAGGCGGGAACACAACGCCGCCGAATAACGGAGGAGGCGGGAACACAACGCCGCCGAATAACGGAGGAGGCGGGAACACAACACCGCCGAATAACGGGGGAGGTCAAGGGAATCCAACCCCACCAGTGACAACTCCACCGAATAATGGGGGGAATGCAGGAGAAGTCCCTGCTAATACTGGCCAATAAGAAAAGTTAATAAAAAGCAATTAAAAAAGTCGAATTTCTTACATAAGGAATTCGACTTTTTTATGTTGAAAAGGGATTGGAAGTAAATATAGGAGCTATGCAATGATGCTATTTAAATGTTAAACGTACCATAGAAATTTTGAAAATAAATGGATGGAAAATGATAAAAGACTTGAGTCGGGGGTAATGGAACATAACTGGGGTTATAAAAGGTAGTGCTACTTGGGTGTGTACCGTGATGCCAAAATGAGGGAGTAACTTGACCGGGAACTTGATATTGTTGCCAAGTTGCGGGAAGTTCAATGCCAACATCAGAGCTAGCTGTATGGACGGCGGGCACATGTATTCCGGGAGTTGAAGGAACCACGGCAGTTACTCTTGATAATACCCACATAAAAATAATCACTCCTAAGTTGAGATAATAAAATAGTATATTCTCTTAACACGTATAAAGGTACAAATACATAGGACTTTCGGTTAAAGCATACGTACAAAGTCGTACGACCAATCAATGCTGAGAGTGGACTATTTAATATGAAAAGATACGTCTTTTTGCTGAGGGAAAAGAGACAGAGAAAATGTACAATGGGAGTGTTAATCGTAAATTTCACGTGTTTATGGGGGGGGGTTTATGGAACGATTATGGACGAAGTCATTTATTCAAATGTCTTTCGCAATGTTATTTTTATTTACAGGGTTTTATTTACTTGTTCCAACGCTTCCTCTATTCATTAAAGAGATTGGTGGAAATGAATCACAAGTTGGATTGATGATGGGAATGTTTACAATAGCTGCTGTTGTAATACGACCGATTATTGGAGGTATGTTAGATCAATATGGTAGAAGGTCTTTTATTATTTTCGGACTCATCCTTTTTGGGCTAACGATGTATTCCTATAATTTAGCATCGACTATAGTCCTTTTAGCAGTTTTACGCGTTATTCACGGAGTGACATGGGCCGTTTCTACAACAGCTGTTGGAACTGCGATAACTGATATTATTCCAGATTCACGCCGTGGAGAAGGTATGGGCTGGTACGGGATGGCTATGACAATTGCAATGGCAATCGGACCGATGATTGGATTATGGGTAGTACAATATTATTCATTTCATGGTCTATTCCTTTTAGCAACTCTTTTATCTTTCATGGCAGTTATATTATCGTTAATAACGAAAATGTCATTCACGCCACAAAAGGAAAAAGGGAAAATTCAACTATTTGAAAAATCCGTTTTATCAATTACGGTTGTTGTTTTCTTTTTATCATTTGCATATGGTGGCATTACAACGTTTTTACCGTTATTCGCTTCTTCAATTAATGTGAATCCTGGGATGTTCTTTCTTGTATATGCAATTGCATTAACAATTGTAAGACCGATTTCAGGTAAATTATTAGATAAATATGGAGAAGTATTCATCATACTTCCAGCACTATGTATTACTATTTTAGCTATAGTTGTATTAACGATGGCAAATGGTTTGACGGGCATCATTATTGCAGCGACATTATACGGTGTGGGATTTGGCTCAGCACAGCCAGCTTTACAAGCGGCGATGCTTACAATTGTTGACCCTAGTAAAAGAGGAGTTGCTAACGCTTCGTTTTTTACAGCATTTGATTTAGGTATAGGATTAGGTGCAATTTTACTTGGATTTGTGTCACAAATTTTTGGCTATCGTATTTTATTTACAGCAAGCTCTGTTTCAGCTGTAATAGCTTTACTTGTTTTTGGTATGTTTGTAAGACAAAAGTTAAGTGAAAAAGAATTAAGCCGAGAGGGATAAAATTGAATATTATCGTTGAAAACGAAGCTGTAAAATGGTTTAAAGAAGAATTATGAATCAATCGCAATGAATGTATTCGATTTGTCATAAGATATGGTGGAAACAGTTCAATTCAGCCCGGATATTCTTTAGAGATTGTTTCTGAGAAACCAGATGGGGAAATAGTGTCAGTGAAGAAAGATGGTATTCTATTTTTGTAGATTTTGATGATCTTTGGTACTTTCAAAACTATGATTTAGTTGTAAGTTATCATAAAGAAACAGAAGAAATTTAATTTAATTATGTAAAATAATAACTTTATTAAAAATGAATAAGTTTTATATAAGAATTATATTTAGAGGATAGTGAAATAAATATCATATAGAAACGAGCTGTACATGTGTGCAACTCGTTTTTTCTATTTTGTAATAAAATTCGGAAAAAAGATATGTTTGATGGGATTATATGGTTTATCTCTATATTTTGTTTTAAAAAGAAGTGTAAAGAAGTCTATCCTTTCTTTGAAAAATATGAAAATTATTTTCAAAAAATTGTATTGTTACATCAATAAAAGTATAGGAAACTTATCATTATAAAATAAATTGAAATCTTCTAAAAACTCTGATACATTGAAATAGAAATGTAGTTCTAAAGTATTGTAAAGGCTTACAGTTATGTGCACGAAGATCTATTAGGATTGGAGGAAATAATAATGAAAGCTGAAGAAAAATTTTCCCCGGGATTAGATGGTGTAGTAGCAGCGGAGACGAAAATCTCGTTTCTTGACACAGTAAAAGGTGAAATTGTAATTCAAGGGTATGATTTAATCGAACTCTCAAAAACAAAAGAGTATTTAGACATTGTGCACCTTTTATTAGAAGAACATCTACCGAATGAGGATGAAAAAGAAACACTTGAAAAGAAATTAAAAGAAGAATATGCAGTGCCAGAAGGGGTATTCAACGTTCTAAAGGCGTTGCCTAAAGAAACGCATCCTATGGATGGCTTGCGTACAGGTGTGTCTGCATTAGCTGGTTATGATAATGATATTGAAAATCGCTCGTTAGAAGTAAACAAAGATCGAGGTTATAAGCTTTTAAGTAAAGTACCAAATATTGTAGCAAATAGCTATCATATTTTAAATAATGAGGAGCCAATTGAGCCTCTTCAGGAATTGTCATATAGTGCGAATTTCTTCTATATGTTAACTGGTAAGAAACCGACTGAACTTGAGGAGAAGATCTTTGATCGTTCCCTTGTTTTATATAGTGAACATGAAATGCCAAACTCTACATTTACAGCGCGTGTAATTGCGTCAACACAATCAGATTTATACGGTGCTCTAACTGGTGCGGTTGCATCTTTAAAGGGAAGCTTACATGGCGGTGCGAATGAAGCTGTTATGTACATGCTTTTAGAGGCTGGCAATGTTGAGAAGTTTGAAGAGTTATTACAGAAAAAACTATATAACAAAGAAAAAATTATGGGCTTTGGACACCGTGTTTATATGAAGAAAATGGATCCAAGAGCACTTATGATGAAGGAAGCTTTAAAACAGCTATGTGATGTAAAAGGCGATTATACACTATATGAAATGTGTGAAGCTGGAGAGAAAATCATGGAGAAGGAAAAAGGCATTTATCCGAATCTTGATTATTATGCAGCACCAGTATATTGGATGCTTGGTATCCCAATTCAACTGTACACACCAATCTTCTTTAGCTCTAGAACAGTAGGACTATGTGCGCACGTTATTGAGCAACATGCAAATAATCGCTTGTTCCGTCCACGTGTAAATTATGTTGGCGAGCGACATGTACTTAGTAAATAAGAACAACTGGGGAGTTGTTAGCGCCGCCCGCCAGATGGGTGTTTGACAGACACCCATCATTAATAATAACGAATTTTCGACAGAAAGGGAAGAATAGCATGATTAAAACAAATGAAATTAAACAAAAAGATGCATTATTAGAAGAAATTACGGATTATGTATTAAATAAAGAGGTTACTAGTGCAGAAGCATTTAGTACTGCTCGCTACGTATTATTAGATACACTTGGATGCGGAATTTTAGCACTGCAATATCCAGAGTGTACGAAATTATTAGGTCCAGTTGTACCAGGAACGGTTGTGCCAAACGGTACACGTGTACCAGGAACGTCTTATGTACTAGATCCAGTAAAAGGTGCATTCAATATTGGATGTATGATCCGTTGGTTAGACTATAACGATACTTGGCTTGCAGCAGAATGGGGACATCCATCTGATAACTTAGGCGGAATTTTAGCAGTTGCAGATTATATTAGCCGTGTTCGTATTTCAGAAGGAAAAGAACCATTAAAAGTACGTGAAGTACTAGAAATGATGATTAAAGCACATGAAATTCAGGGTGTACTTGCTTTAGAAAACAGCTTAAACCGCGTTGGTCTTGACCACGTATTATATGTAAAAGTAGCAACAACTGCAGTAGTTGCGAAAATGCTTGGTGGAACACGTGAAGAAATCTTTAATGCATTATCACATGCGTGGATTGATAACTCTAGTCTTCGTACATATCGACATGCTCCAAATACTGGATCACGTAAATCATGGGCAGCAGGTGATGCGACGAGTCGCGGTGTTCATCTTGCAATGACTGCTCTAAAAGGTGAAATGGGTTATCCAACAGCATTATCTGCGCCAGGATGGGGATTCCAAGATGTATTATTTAACAAACAAGAATTAAAATTAGCTAGACCACTAGAGTCTTATGTAATGGAAAATGTATTATTTAAAGTATCATATCCAGCAGAATTCCATGCACAAACAGCTGCAGAATGTGCAGTGAAATTACATCCGGAAATTAAAGAAAGATTAGATGAAATTGATCGTATTACAATTACAACTCATGAATCAGCAATTCGTATTATCGATAAAGAAGGTCCATTAAATAACCCAGCTGATCGTGATCATTGTTTACAATACATTACGGCAATTGGTTTATTAAAAGGAGATATCGTAGCGGACGATTATGAGGATGTAGTAGCAAATGATTCACGTGTAGATGAATTACGTAATAAGATGGTTGTTGTTGAAAACAAACAGTACAGTTTAGATTATCTTGACCCGAACAAGCGCTCAATCGCCAACGCTGTTCAAGTTCATTTTAAAGATGGTACTGTAACAGAAAACGTGGAATGTGAATACCCACTTGGTCACCGTTTCCGTAGAGACGAAGCGATTCCAAAAGTTGTTCAAAAATTCACTGCAAATATGGCAGGTCATTATTCTAGTAAGCAACAAGAACAAATTCATGAAGTTTGTTTAAATGAAGAAAAACTAGAAAATATGAATGTAAACGAATTTGTAGATCTATTCTTAATTTAATAATAGGGGGAATTTAGAATGGCTTGGGTTGTGAATAAACAGTCAACACAAGAGGAGCTTGCGAATGGCTTCCGAGCTTTAGTAGAAGCAAATGAAATTTTGCAAATTCCAGGTGCTCATGATGCAATGGCCGCTCTTGTTGCAAAAAATACAGGTTTTTCAGCTCTTTATTTATCGGGAGCTGCTTACACTGCAAGTAAAGGTCTGCCAGATTTAGGTATCGTGACATCTACTGAAGTAGCTGAAAGAGCAAGAGATCTAGTTAGAGCTACAGATTTACCAGTTCTTGTTGATATTGATACAGGATTTGGTGGAGTACTAAACGTAGCGAGAACAGCTGTAGAAATGGTAGAGGCAAAAGTAGCGGCTGTTCAAATTGAAGATCAACAATTACCGAAGAAATGTGGACATTTAAATGGTAAGAAACTTGTTACGACAGAAGAATTAGTTCAAAAAATTAAAGCGATTAAAGAAGTTGCGCCAAGCTTATATATTGTTGCACGCACAGATGCTCGCGGTGTAGAAGGACTAGATGCTGCGATTGAAAGAGCGAATGCATATGTTAAAGCAGGTGCAGACGCAATTTTCCCAGAAGCGCTTCAATCGGAAGAAGAATTCCGTTTATTTACTAGCAAAGTGAATGCACCTTTACTAGCAAATATGACTGAGTTTGGGAAAACACCATATTATAGTGCTGAGGAATTTGCGAATATGGGCTTCCAAATGGTGATTTATCCA
Organism: Bacillus sp. FSL M7-1020; assembly: GCF_038050415.1. Taxonomy (NCBI): domain Bacteria; kingdom Bacillati; phylum Bacillota; class Bacilli; order Caryophanales; family Bacillaceae; genus Bacillus; species Bacillus sp. FSL M7-1020. The sequence continues at coordinate 2,005,804 of NZ_JBBOTW010000001.1, forward strand.
GTAACGTCGCTTCGAGTTGCTGCAAAAGCATATGAGAATGTATTCACGCTAATTAAAGAGACTGGTTCTCAAAAAGATGCACTTTCAAATATGCAAACGAGAAGCGAGCTATATGAGACAATTTCATATCATGACTTTGAAGAATTAGATACTGGAATTGCAAAAACAGTATTATCAGAAGATCAATAGATAAAACAACTAGGGCGATGAGAATACATCTTTGGCAAAATGAACTGCTTGATGTGAAAATTCATCGCCTTCTGTTTTCAATAATAAGATATTCCACTCATCGTAGACGAGCATACGCAAAAAGCAATGAAGGTCGAAATGATAGGGGGATTCAGATGGAGAAAACGAAGTTACCTTGGGATGAATTTTTTTCAATCAATAAAGATGTGAACAATACTTTCTTTACACCAGAAGATTTTTCAGGGGATGAAGACTTAATCGCAAAAACGACAGAACAATTCGTTAAACAGGAAATTGCTCCACAAATTGAAAACATTGAAAAACATAACTATAAAGTTTCTCGTCAATTATTTGAGAAAGCTGGGGAACTTGGATTATTAGGCATTGAGGTACCAGAAGATTATGGCGGGTTCGAGTTAGGAAAGGCTGTCTCAGGTCTTGTAGCAGAGAAGATGGGTTACGCTGGTGCATTTAGTGTTTCTTTTAATATACACGCTGGTGTCGGTACATTGCCTTACATATATTACGGAACGAAAGAACAGAAAGAAAAATATTTACCAAAAATCGCATCGGGAGAATGGATTGGGGCTTATGCTCTAACTGAGCCAAATGCTGGTTCTGATGCATTAAGTGCAAAAACAAGCGCAATTTTGAATGAAGAGGGTACAGCTTGGAAGTTGAATGGTGAGAAGCAGTGGATTACAAATGCTCATATGGCAGATGTATACGTTGTTTTTGCGAAGACAAATAAAGGAATGACAGCGTTTATTGTCGAAAGAACATGTGAAGGTGTATCTATTGGATTAGAAGAAAAGAAAATGGGGATTAAAGGTTCTTCAACAGCGACGCTTATTTTAGAAGATGTAGTTATCCCTGCTGAAAATGTGTTAGGGGAAGTTGGGAAAGGGCATCACGTAGCCCTTAATATTCTTAACTTCGCTAGACTAAAACTTGCTTTTGGAAATATTGGAACAGCAAAACAAGCAATTGGTTTGTCAGTTCAATATGGAAAAGAGCGAAAACAGTTCCAAACGGAATTAGTAGACTTTACGATGATACAAGAGAAAATTGCAAATATGATCATTATAACATATGGAGCAGAAAGTGCAGCTTATCGTACAGCAGGTGTAATTGATGACGCAATTCATGAGAGTGATGAGGACCTTATGAAAAAAATGTCCCAATTTGCAATTGAATGTGCACTGAATAAAGTGAACGCTTCTGAAACACTTGCTTATATCGTAGATGAAGCTGTACAAATTCATGGCGGTTACGGTTATATGCAAGAATACGAAGTAGAACGATTATATCGTGATGCTAGAATTAGTCGTATTTTTGAAGGAACAAATGAAATTAATAGATTAACAGTTGCCAAAATGTTAATGAAGCAAATCGAACAAATAGAAGATACTGAAGTAGAAATTGATATAGCAACTGTAGAAAGAAACCATCGTTACATTTTATTAGCGAAAAAATTGTTGAAACAATCTTTGAAAACGCTCTCTAAAACTCCAGGATTAAAAATTGATCAAGAGCAAGAATATTCACGTGTATTATCAAATATGTTGACGGACGTGTACGTCATGGAATCAGCATTTTTACGTACGAGTAAAGCAATTAATAAAAATGGTGAAGAAAAAGAGCGTACAAAACAAATGATAACGGATGTTATTTGTGAGGAAGGCTATCGTAAAGTAGAAGAAGCGGCGATTTCTATACTTTCAGCGGCTGTCACAGAAGAACAAGATAGACACGTAATGTTAGCTGAAATCCGTCAATTATTAGTGCCTTTATACACGAACGTATTTACGAAAAAGAGAGAAATTGCGAAAGCTATTATAAATCGTGGGAAATATATTGTGTAAATAGGAGGAAAGCGATATGAAAAAGATTGGTTTTATCGGTTTAGGTAACATGGGCCTTCCGATGTCTAAAAATTTAGTTAAATCAAGTTACACAGTATATGGTGTGGACTTAAATAAAGAGGCTGAAGCTTCCTTTGAAAAAGAAGGAGGAATTATCGGCTTATCAATCTCAAAATTAGCAGAGACATGCGATGTGATTTTTACAAGTTTACCTTCACCTCGTGCTGTTGAAGCAGTATATTTTGGGGAAGAAGGATTATTTGAAAATAGCCACTCGAATGTCGTATTAATTGATACAAGTACTGTATCTCCACAATTAAACAAACAGTTAGAGGAGTCGGCGAAAGAAAAGAAAGTAGACTTTTTAGCCGCACCAGTTAGCGGTGGGGTAATTGGTGCAGAAAATCGTACATTAACGTTTATGGTAGGTGGATCAAAAGACGTATATGATAAAACTGAATCTATCATGGAAGTGTTAGGAGCAAATATTTTCCACGTAAGCGAGCAAATTGATAGTGGTACGACTGTTAAATTAATTAACAATCTATTAATTGGTTTCTATACAGCTGGTGTGAGTGAAGCTTTAACATTAGCGAAAAAGAGTAATATGGATTTAGATAAAATGTTTAATATTTTAAATGTAAGTTACGGTCAAAGTAGAATTTATGAGCGCAATTATAAAAGTTTCATTGCAGCAGAAAACTATGAGCCAGGATTTACTGTAAATCTATTAAAAAAAGATTTAGGCTTTGCAGTTGATTTAGCTAAGGAAAGTGAACTTCACTTACCTGTAAGTGAAATGTTATTAAATGTATATGAAGAAGCGAGTGAGGCAGGATATGGTGAAAACGATATGGCTGCTTTATATAAGAAAGTTAGCGAACAATTAATTTCTAATCAAAAATAAATCATAAAAAGGAGAGAATACAATGATTACAACTGAAATTAAACGAGTAAAAAATCATATTAATGGCGAGTGGGTAGAATCTACTGGTACAGAAGTAGAAGCGGTTCCGAATCCAGCGACTGGAAAAATCATTGCTTACGTTCCACTTTCTCCAAAAGAAGACGTTGAAAAGGCTGTTGAAGCGGCAAAAGCGGCATTTGAAACATGGTCTAAAGTACCAGTTCCGAATCGTTCAAGAAATCTATATAAATATTTACAGCTATTACAAGAAAATAAAGATGAGCTTGCAAAAATCATTACGCTAGAAAATGGTAAAACGCTAACAGATGCAACAGGTGAAGTACAACGTGGTATTGAAGCGGTAGAACTTGCAACATCAGCTCCAAATTTAATGATGGGACAAGCTCTTCCTAATATCGCAAGCGGAATTGATGGATCGATCTGGCGCTATCCAATTGGAGTTGTTGCGGGTATTACACCGTTTAACTTCCCAATGATGATTCCATTATGGATGTTCCCACTTGCAATTGCTTGCGGTAATACGTTCGTATTAAAAACATCTGAGAGAACGCCACTTTTAGCAGAGCGACTTGTAGAGTTATTCTATGAAGCTGGTTTTCCAAAAGGGGTATTAAATTTAGTACAAGGCGGAAAAGATGTTGTAAATAGCATTTTAGAAAATAAAGATATTCAAGCTGTTTCGTTCGTTGGTTCTGAGCCGGTAGCTCGTTACGTATATGAAACAGGTACGAAACATGGAAAACGTGTACAAGCGTTAGCAGGTGCGAAAAATCATGCGATTGTAATGCCAGATTGCAATCTTGAAAAAACGGTACAAGGTGTAATTGGATCTGCGTTTGCAAGTAGTGGAGAGCGCTGCATGGCATGTTCAGTAGTAGCAGTAGTAGATGAAATTGCTGATGAATTTATCGACGTACTAGTAGCAGAGACGAAAAAACTAAAAGTAGGTGACGGTTTCAACGAAGATAATTACGTTGGACCATTAATCCGTGAATCGCATAAAGAGCGTGTTTTAGGCTATATTAATAGCGGTGTAGCAGATGGAGCAACTTTATTAGTAGATGGTCGTAAAATTAATGAAGAAGTTGGAGAAGGTTACTTCGTTGGAGCAACAATCTTTGATGGCGTAAACCAAGAAATGAAAATTTGGCAAGATGAAATTTTCGCTCCAGTATTAAGTATTGTGAGAGTGAAAGATTTAGAAGAAGGTATTAAATTAACAAATCAATCTAAATTTGCGAATGGTGCTGTTATTTACACTTCAAATGGGAAGCATGCACAAACATTCCGTGATAACATCGATGCTGGTATGATCGGTGTAAACGTAAATGTTCCTGCACCAATGGCATTCTTCGCATTTGCAGGAAATAAAGCTTCCTTCTTTGGTGATTTAGGTACAAATGGTACAGATGGCGTTCAATTCTATACACGTAAAAAGGTTGTAACGGAGCGCTGGTTTTAATAAAGAGTAGACTGCCAGATTAGTTGTTAAATGCGAAAAACACCACTATTAATAGTGGTGTTTTTCGCATTTATCCCGCTATTAGCGAGCAGTAAAACTCCCATCTCCAAATTCGGCTAGAGCAAAAAAGTTAAGTGGAAGCCCTGTGCAGTCCGTAAACGCCCGATTGGTGAAGGCTAATAATTGGCGGGGGATGAACAAAACCCCATTGATTAAAGTTTCACTTTATTAATTATTTTTTTCTAATGCTAGTTTAATACCAAATCCAATTAAAACGATTCCTGTTAGCCCTTGAATATAACGTTGCGTCTTCGGTTTCTTCATAAAAGCACTAATTTTATCAATTAAAAATATATAAAAGGCAAACCAAATGATTGTTAAAACGAGATAAGTAAGACCCATTACGAGAAGCTGAATAAATGTATTATGACTTGGATTTAAAAATTGTGGTAAAAAAGTTAAAAAGAAGACTGCAATTTTAGGGTTTAATAAATTCGTAAGAAACCCTTGGCGAAAACAAGAAGTATGTTCTTTATCATTATTTATAGATACATCATTTGTATTTACACCTTCTTTGTTTTTCACTGCTAATAGGGCTTTAATACCAATATAGATTAAATAAAGGGCCCCAACATATTTGAAAATAGAAAATAAAAGAGCTGACTTTACAATAAGTGCGGAAAGACCAATTACAGCAGCTAAAGTATGAATCAAAAGTGCTACACATGTACCGAATACTGTTTTAACACCGCCCATTTTACCAGCAACTAATGTGTTCTTCGTAGCCATCGCTGTATCAGGTCCAGGTAAAATGATTAGACAAATAGACATAATGATGAAAAGAAGATAATTTTCTATCATATTCGTCCTCCTTCTTTATTTTTAGAAAATTTGATTAAAATTAGTTTAGCACAAAATTTGATTTAATAAAATTAAATTTTGTTAAAAAATATTAAATAAGAAGAGGCTATATTCGTAGTGGTGAATACACTACAAATATAGCCTCACTGTTAGGCATTAAGTAAGTTAAAGAAACGATTTACGTCGTCTTCTGAAACATCGCTTACCTGTTTATATTTATAATTCGGATTTTGGTCTTTATCAACGACAACGGAGCGTACGCCCTCGAAGAAATCTTCATGTCTCATGAAATTTTTAGCAAGTATAAGATCTGTAGCGAAACATTCTTCAACAGATTTTCCTTTGCCATCTAATAGTTGTTTTAAAGTTACTTTTAATGAAATTGGAGATTTTGATAATAATATTTGTTTCGTTTGTAAAGCGAATTCGCTATCTCCTTTTTCTAATGAGTCGATAATTTCTTCAATCGTTTCTAAGGCAAAGTGTGTATTAATTTCCTCTAATGAAGCAGCAAGTTTGCTTTCTAAGTCAGGAGTAGATGTAAAGGTTTGAAGAACTGCTTTTAAATGAGTATGTACATCTTCAGTATGCCAATTTACGTTGTCAAGTTCGGCTAGAAAAGCTGGTAATGAATCAGACGTCATAAAGTAATCAGCAGCATGAATAAATAATACGTCAGAAGCTTTTAAAATAGATGCTGTTAAAGCAACGTAATATCCTGTATATCCAGGTGCTTTATTTAAGAAATATGCGGCGCCGACGTCTGGAAAGAAGCCGATGTTCATCTCAGGCATCGCCCATTTTGTGCGCTCCGTCACAATACGATACTTCGCACCATTTGTAAGTCCGACACCACCACCCATTACAATTCCATCTAAACAAGCGATAATCGGTTTTTTATATTGATAAATATATGTATCAATTTCATACTCTTCTTCAAAAAAACGTTCTGCATGCTGTAAAGCAACTTCGTTTGAACGTGCTTCGTAAAGAGTTTTAATGTCACCGCCTGCGCAAAAACCTTTCGTTCCGGCTCCCTTTAATACGATAATTGCAATGCGCTCATCGTTCTCCCATTCTTTAAGTTTTTGCCCAATTGGTTGTAACATATCATAAGATAAAGAGTTAAGTGCTTTTGGGCGGTTTAAAGTAATTGATGCAACGCCGTTTTCACTAACAGAAAATAAAACGTTTTCAGTCATGATTCATCCTCCCTTATATATCTTCTTATTCTTAATTCTTGATACGTATTGAAATGTCCTGTATAAATTTTGTCTAAAGTTGACGGTAAGTGTTATTTTATTCCGCTATTTGTGGATAAGAAGGCCCACACCTTGAAATTCGACGCATACGAGAAAGTTAGGTAGAAGAGAATGGCTGTTAAAAGTTTGATAGGTACGAGCGATAGGCAGTGGGAGTTTTGTTCATACCTATTAATTCATGCTTCACTTTATTCAACGCATATTTTGCCGAGTTATCTTTGCAGGATTTTGAATATTGAAGATGAATAATACATTATTAATGTAAGTGATATTATTTGAAATTATTATGGCAAAAGCGCTATTATAAATGTGTAAAATGTAAAAAATTTCTTGAAAACAGATGGTTTAAATGATAAAGAATGTTTACATGGAATTAGAAATAGAGAAAGGAGAAATCGGAATGCCAGGACCTTTATTATTGTCGGTTATTATCTTGTCATCATTAATGATAGGGATTACTCAGTTTTTTCATCATACAGATACGACAGAAGAAGTAAAGGATAAAGTTCGTCTCGTATTTCCGATTTTTATCGTATCTATTTCCTTATGTTTTCTATTAAATAAAGATGGGTATATTGTGGTGGTTTTTTCATTTTTCGTAGCGAGCGTTTTAATAACGATTTTATATTATGTAATGAAAGATTATATGCAAAAATAAAAATGTCTATTTAGACATTTTTATTTTTGCATAGCATTAAATTTCACATACCGTAATTTTAATAAAAACATAAAACATATAGCAACAGAAAAGTGTGTACTTTACCGTGTATGTACTTGTCAATCTTGCATAGCCACTATACTATTAAAATGTAGAGATTATAAGAAGGGGTTGTATCTATTATGAAATTTGAGATGCACACAAAAATAGTTTCAAATGAAAAAGAAGTAAGATTACATATGGAAGAAAACATATTTCAATTAAACTTGAATGGTTATCATTTATTTGCAGTTCAAGAAATATTACCTTTATATAAATCAAATGAAGAAAGAATTGGTAGTGCGATTATACAAAAGTTAGAGTGGGAGAACGGAAAAACTACAGTAAACTATCAACTCGTATCACTAAACTCAGTAAATTAAAAGGAGAAGGAAATTATGAAGTTATTTCATACAGCGGATTGGCATTTAGGCAAGCTTGTTCATGGCGTGTATATGACTGAAGATCAAAAGATTGTATTAGATCAGTTTGTACAAGCTATTGAAGAAGAAAAACCAGATGCCGTAATTATTGCAGGGGACTTATATGACCGAGCAATTCCACCTACGGAAGCAGTAGACTTATTAAATGATGTATTACAAAAAATAGTGATTGATTTACAAACACCAGTTATCGCAGTTGCAGGAAACCATGATAGTCCAGATCGTATACATTTCGGTAGTAGTTTAATGAAGAAACAAGGATTATTTATTGTGGGGCAATTTCAATTTCCATATGAACCCATTGTATTAAATGATGAATATGGCGAGGTTCACTTCCATCTAGTTCCCTATGCGGATCCAAGCATAGTTAGACATGTATTGAAAAACGAAGACGTCCGATCTCATGATGATGCGATGCGTATTTTTATGAATGAACTTTCTGAAACGATGGATAAAGAAGCAAGACATGTATTTGTAGGTCATGCATTTGTAACTTCTGCGGGAGAAGCGGAGGAGAATACAAGTGATGCAGAACGTCCGCTTTCAATTGGTGGTGCTGAATACGTAAATAGTCATTATTTTGATAAATTTCATTACACAGCGCTTGGACATTTACATCAAGCGCATTTCGTACGTAATGAGACAATTCGATATTCAGGTTCGCCACTTGCATATTCTATTTCTGAAGAAAAACATAAAAAAGGATATTATATCGTGGAACTGGACGAAAAGGGTGAAACAACAATTGAAAAAAGATTACTTACACCACGTCGTAAAATGCGAACAGTAGAAGCGAAAATAGATGAATTATTACAACATCCGGTAAGTGAAGATTACGTGTTTGTAAAACTATTAGATGAAAATCCTGTTTTGCAGCCAATGGAAAAAATACGCTCTGTATATCCAAATGCAATGCATGTTGAAAGGTCTATTCAAAGGCGAGAGTTCACAGAGTCAAATGAAGTAACTGTTTCAAGACATAAAACGGATGATGTATCTCTTTTAAAAGCTTTTTATAAAGAAATGAAAGGCTTAGATTTATCAGAAGAGAAAGAACGTCTATTTGTAGAAGTATTACAAACAGTGCAAGAACGGGAAGGTGAACGAGGATGAGACCGATTCAGCTAATTATGACAGCATTTGGGCCATATAAACAGACAGAAGTAATCAATTTTGATGATCTTGGAGAGCATCGTATCTTCGCCATTTCTGGAAATACGGGAGCTGGAAAAACAACGATTTTTGATGCGATTTGTTACGTATTATATGGTGAAGCTAGTGGGGAAGAACGTAGTGATACGAGCATGCTTCGAAGTCAGTTTGCTGATGATAATGTTTATACAAGTGTAGAACTAACTTTTCAGTTAAAAGGGAAGCGCTATGAAATAAAACGGCAACTTGGCCATAAAAAACAAGGGAATAAGACGATTACAGGACATGCAGTAGAATTATATGACGTTATGGATGGAGAAAAAATTCCAGCTGTTGATCGTTTTCATGTAACAGATGTAAACAAAAAAGTGGAAGATTTAATTGGGTTAAGTAAACATCAATTTAGTCAAATTGTTATGTTACCACAAGGAGAATTCCGAAAACTATTAACATCTGAGACAGAAAACAAAGAAGAGATTTTACGTCGTATTTTTAAAACAGATCGTTATAAATTAATGCGTGAATTACTTGATCAAAAACGAAAACAATGGAAAGACGTTCTGCAAGAAAAACAAAAAGAGCGAGAGTTACATTTCCGCAATGTATTTAAACTACCAATTCGAGATGGAGCATTATTAGAGACATTAGTGGAACAAGAACATGTAAATACGCATCAAGTAGTAGAGGCGTTAGAGCAAGAAACAACGGCATATAAGACAGAGGTTGCGCAATTACAACTAGAACAAGATGCTCGAACAAAGCAATTAAAAGAAGCTGAAACACGTTTTCATGCAGCAAAATCTGTAAATGAGAAATTTACAGATTTACAACAAAAGAATGAGAGATACAACACTTTACAAGAAAACCGTGCAGTCATTGAAAGGAAAGAAACATCTTTTAGACGTGCGGAACAAGCAAAGCATTTATTACCATTTGAGCAATGGCACGAGGAAGCAATGCAAAATGAACAGAAGGCTGAAAGTTTATTAAAGCAGATTATCGTAAAAAAAGAGAATATAATAACCAGTTTTACACTTGCACAGCAGAAATACGAAGTAGAAAAAAATAAAGAACTTGAACGAGAAGATGCTAAAAAACTTGTTCAAAGATTAGAAGAATTACAATCAATTATTGCATCATTAGCTGAAAAAAAGTTGAATTTACAAAACGCTGAAATTCAACTAGGAAGATTAAAAGAAAGTATGCAAAAGCTCGATCAACTACTAGAAGAGCATACAAATCAAAAACAGAGAATGTCTGGTGAATTACAGCAATTGGAACAAGCACTTGAGCAGTATGTAGCGAAAGTAGAAGAACTAACGAACATGCGAGAAGATGCAAAAGTTTTAAAGCAAGCATATGACGTTTGGCAAGAGAAACAAAAATTCGAGCAAGAAAAAGAAGCAGCATATACTAAGATGCAAGAGGCAGTTCGTGCATATGAAAATATGGAACGCCGCTGGCTAAGCGAACAAGCAGGCATATTAGCACTTCATTTACATGATGGTGAATCTTGTCCAGTTTGTGGTAGTACGAATCATCCGAAAAAAGCGACAGAGCAAAGTGATGCGATTGATGAAAAAGAGTTAAATGATTTAAGAGACAAGAAAAATGTCGCTGAAAAATTACATGTTCAAGTAGAGGAGAAATGGAATTTCTATCGACTACAATATGAACAGGTGATCGAAGAAGTCATGAAACGAGGGTATCACTCAGATGAATTAGTTGAAACGTACAGTGCACTCGTTCAAAAAGGAAAACAATTAGCGGCAGAAGTTAATACGTTAAAAGAAAGCGAAGAAACGCGTAAGCAAATTGCTGTGAATATAAAAAGTGTAGAAGAAAAAGTAGATGAACTTCAAAAACAAAAGCGTGAAGCAGAAACATTGCAGCACCGTACAGAAATGGAGTGCATGCAACTTCGTACGTCATATGAACATGATAAGCAAAATATTCCAGATAACTTACAAACAGTACAAGCTTGGAAAGCACAGTTTGACCAAGCAATGCAACAACTTAGGTTAATGGAAGACGAATGGAAGAAAGTGCAAGAAGCATATCAACATTGGCAAAATGAAAATATACGTATTCAAGCAGAACATGAAGGTGCATCTAATCAATTTGAAAGTGCAAAATTGAAGAAAGAAGAGACTCTCGCGCGCTTTATGAAAGAACTAGAGCAGAGGGGATTTATAGATCAGCTAACGTATAAAGAAGCTAAGTTAAATGATGCTGAGATGGAGATGTTACAAAAAGAAATTCAAAGTTACTATTCATCTCTTGAAGTACTTGCAAAACAAATTGAAGAGTTACATGCTGAATTAAAAGATAAAAAGTTTATAGATATTACATCGTTAGGTGAGCATATAAAAGAATTAGAAATCAATCTCGATATAAGTAAAGAAAAACGACAACGTGCGCAAAACGCTGTAACATATATTTCTGATTTACATGAAAATATTAGACGTATTGATGAACAAATTCATGAGGAAGAAAAAGCTTTCCAAGAACTAGTTGATTTATATGAAGTAATGAAAGGCGATAACGAAAGTCGCATATCATTCGAGCGTTACATCTTAATTGAGTATTTAGAACAAATTGTTCAAATTGCAAACGAACGATTACGAAAATTATCAAATGGGCAATTTTATTTAAAAAGAAGTGAGCGAGTTGAAAAAAGAAACCGTCAAAGTGGATTAGGTTTAGATGTATACGATGCATACACCGGCCAAACACGTGATGTGAAAACATTATCTGGCGGTGAGAAGTTTAACGCATCGCTTTGCTTGGCGCTTGGAATGGCAGACGTCATTCAAGCGTATGAAGGTGGTATTTCCATTGAAACGATGTTTATCGATGAAGGTTTCGGTTCATTAGATGAGGAATCATTAACGAAAGCAGTAGACGCTTTAATTGACTTACAAAAATCAGGCCGATTTATCGGTGTCATTTCACACGTTCAAGAGCTGAAAAACGCAATGCCGGCTGTATTAGAAGTAACGAAGCAGAAGGATGGGTGTAGTCAGACTCGGTTTGTGGTGAAGTAAGTTCAATTTTAGTTCATACTAAAAGATTTAATCACGCTTTTCTCGAATTGTTACATAATTTTATTATGTAAGTAATGGTTTATATTTTAAAATGTTTTATTTACATTTGAATTTAAATAAAAGTATGTAAGCTGGTTCTAATCGTTATTAAATGTAGAACTTATGAAAAATCAAAGGCCGTCTCTTTTTTTAGAGACGGCCTTTGTATGTTTGTTATTCAAAATTTGATAACTCACCTATGAATTATCAGAAGAAGGCGGTGTATTTTCCAAACGATTATAAGCTTTAAAAGCTACGATTGCCGATATAACACCACCTACTAAAAATAGAGTTGATCCACCAACTAAAATGATACGACTGACATATGTCTCACGTGCTTCTTCAATTTCTTCTTGTAACATTGTAGGCATATGAAATCCTCCTTTGCCAAATTGTTTTGTAAATAGTATATACAAACGCCTAAAATGTGTTAAGATTACTGGATAGTTTTATGCGGAAGATACAAAATGCATAAAACTATCCAGCACGTAGTAGGATGCAAGTCATTAAATAAATCTTCATCATAAATTTATGCTAACTTCACATAGAGCACATATTAACATTGTATTATGTATATGTACCAAATAAATAAATGAATAAATAAAAAAAGTGAATAATTGTAAGTTCTATTTTTGAAAATTTGAGATCCTATTATTTCTATATGAAGGTCTTGAGCGGGAGTATTGAATTTTGTAGAAATGGATCTTAATAAAAAGGAATTCATATAAAAGGGGAATGTCTTATGACAACATATACGAGTGAAATGAAAAAAAGTGTAGTTTCAGAAGAGGATGTAGATATTTTAAAAATTATGGCGCATCCAATCCGATTACAAATTGTAAATGAATTAAGTACTAGAAAAACTTGTAATGTAACACAATTAACAGAATTGCTGAATATTCCACAATCGACTGTTTCGCAACATTTATCAAAAATGAAAGGTAAAGTGTTACGAGCTGAGCGAAAGGGTTTAGAAATTTATTATCACATTAATAATTTAAAAGCGAGTAAGATTGTTAATGTTTTAGGATATATAAACTAATGAAGTATTATGATATAAAATAGCCTCTGCTGGTGAGCAGAGGCTATTTTGTGTTGTTTTATCCCGCATTAACGGGCAATGAAACTTCCAGCTCAAAATTTAGCTTGAGCAAAGAAATTTGGATGGGAGATAAACTGCCCGTAAATGCCCGATTGGTGAGGGTTGATTAAAGTTTTACTTTATGTATTTGCATTTAAAATTTTATAGTTTTTATGATTTACTATCGTTCGATCAAATTCAAAAGTACCACCGCTTACATCTGTAATTTCAACTAAGACCGATTCAGTATATAGTTTTAGTACAGACCCAGTAATCTTTAAATTATTTCGTTGAAAAAGTATAGTATCCCCTACGTTTGCTTTCATAGTACCTCCTTATAAAAGACAGAAATATTTGTTTATTACATATATTAAACCACGGATAGTTATATTAGTGAATATTTAGTTTTGTTTATCAATGAAAATTTTTTTATTTAATAGAAAAGTATAGAGTGCTCCTATGGTAAAAGTTATATTTTGTTTAAGGTTATTATATGCAAAGTAAAATTTTTCAGAATTGGCGAACCAATATTTCTATGTAAATTATGTAGCTAAACAAATTAATCAAAAGAGAGATAATATGTAGCTCTAAACGTAAAGTAGATCAGCAAAGTTTTATAGGGAAGGCAGCATTGTTTTTCGGAGTACAGGAAGTAATTTCTTCAATAAGTATAAATAAGCGTTTCTCAAAAGTAATAGTATTCAGGTGAATATAGTATAAGAAATGAAAAGAAATGGAGTTATGATCTGTATAAATCTGACTAAAAATATAGAAAAACTCAAATATAAAAAGGTATTCAATTAAAAATGGAGAAGTAATATATATGAAAGGAGAGATTCATATGAGTAAAGGGAAAAAGAAAGTTAAGCAAGCTAGTTTTCTGGTGAATTTTTTGAACGGCAAGGGGAGTCTCGTGAAATTTTAATAGTATTATAGTTATCCCCTTGTGAAAAAATTGGTTGGGGGAATATATAAATGATAACAGAAATGAATATTAAAGTAGTTTGTGAGGAACAGTTTTCAAATAGAGAAATAAAAATTTTAGAGACGTTTCTTTCAACTCTATCGGGGCATTCTAACGCTTTCGTTACAAAAGAGGGGATGTTTTTAAATCCTTTAAGTAAAGAGAAGAGTGTGGTCTATTATCACAATTTTGTATTTGTAAAATCACTTACAGAAGAAAAGTGTGCAGAATTAAAAGAAGTTTTAACAAGACGTATTAAAAACGCTTTCGTTATGATGGAATTTGTAGAGCCAATCGTTACATTTGAAGAAACAATTATAAACGTATAAAGAAAATCAGCTTTATGAATTGACCTAATAAAACCTTCTCTTTACTAAATAGTAAAGAGAAGGTTTTATTACAGCCCAGTTTAATTTACGAAAATACAACAACTCAATTCAAATAGTACGTGTATTAACAAAGGCTGACAATGATTTCATTTGTGTTCTACTATTTAAAGTTCAATTCAAAGATGGTTGTCAAACAGATATTCATATAGGCCGAATTTTTGAAAGTAAAGTTTTTAATAAGATAGGTATAGATGAGAAGTCATTCTGAGATTAAAGAGGACACTATAGGATTGTAACCATTACACTTTTAATGTAATGGTTTTTTTCATGCAAACAACCAGAAACTTCGAAAAGAAGTTATATATATTCGTATCCAATTAAGTAGGGAACCTTTTGTTTGCATAAGGTAATCAAAATTTGACTGGAGCAAAGAAATTAGGTGGGAGTCGGGCTGCCCGTAAACATCTGATTGGTGTGGCCTAATAATCAATGAGAGGTGAATAAAATCCTACAGATTAAAGTTTCACTAAATGAAAAAGATTTCAAAAACACTTGTAAGCCGTACTTATATAACACAATACGAACGGCCGCTACGTATTTAATAAGTAGTTCTTTGTATTTCACCCTTCGTTTTCTGTAACTGATTTCATATTTTTGACGCTTTGTATTGTAAGTGCTTACATAAGCGGAAACATCTTATACAATGAAGTTGTCAAATCAAAGAGGTGGACAAAATGAACATAAAAAAATCAAATGTAGCGAATAGCATTGAAATAGAAGGAGGAGGCGGGATAATATGAAAAAATCAACTGTTAATCCATGGCTTGTTGTCCTTGGTACAGTCATAGTACAAATGGGACTTGGAACGATATATACTTGGAGCTTGTTCAATCAGCCTTTAGTTAGTAAATTTGGTTGGAGTCTGAATGCTGTTGCTATAACTTTCTCGATTACAAGCCTTTCTTTAGCGTTTTCAACATTGTTTGCGAGTAAATTGCAAGAAAAATGGGGACTTCGTAAACTCATTATGATAGCTGGACTAGCATTAGGACTAGGATTAATACTTAGTTCACAAGCTTCCTCATTAATATTGCTTTATGTATTAGCAGGAGTTGTCGTAGGGTATGCAGATGGTACAGCATATATCACTTCACTATCGAATTTAATTAAGTGGTTTCCAGAGCGTAAAGGTTTAATTGCTGGTATATCTGTCTCTGCATATGGTTCAGGTAGCCTAATCTTTAAATACATAAACGCACAGTTGATTGAATCAGTTGGTGTATCACAAGCGTTTATATACTGGGGTTTAATTGTTACAGCTATGATTGTGATTGGCGCTTGTTTAATCCATCAAGCTGCTGATCAAGGGGCAGTTCATGAAACAAAAACGCAGGAATATACAACGAAAGAAATGCTAGGTACAAAACAAGTATACTTATTATTTATTATGTTATTTACATCATGTATGAGTGGCTTATACTTAATTGGCATGGTAAAAGACATCGGTGTTCAACTTGTAGGGCTTAGCGCAACAACAGCAGCTAATGCAGTGGCTATGGTTGCAATCTTCAATACATTAGGTCGTATTATTCTAGGACCGTTATCAGATAAAATCGGCCGTTTAAAAATCGTTACTGGTACTTTTGTTGCTATGGCGACTTCAGTCTTGGTCCTAAGTTTCGTAGATTTAAATTATGGTATCTACTTCGTCTGTGTAGCAAGTGTAGCGTTTTGCTTTGGCGGAAATATCACTATTTTCCCAGCTATTGTTGGTGATTTCTTCGGCATGAAAAATCATAGTAAAAACTACGGAATTGTGTATCAAGGTTTCGGGTTTGGAGCGCTTGCAGGTTCCTTTATCGGTGCAATTCTAGGTGGATTTAAACCAACTTTCATGGTGATCGGCGTATTATGTGTCGTGTCATTTATTATCGCAATTTTAATTCAAGCACCTAATAAGAAAAAAGAAAAAGAAGAAGAATATCGCAGTGTAGCGTAACGATTTAAACCTTCTATGGCACTACGATAAGAAAAAGCACTCTATGAAATAGGGTGCTTTTTTCTATATGAACTTTTTTAAATTATTTTTCCCTACCAAGTCCTTGTAATCGACGTAATGATACGAATAAAAGCGCGAGTAAAACATCAATTTGGATTATATTAGGATTTTATTAAGGGATGCATAATATAGGAAAATCTAAATAAATCTTAGATTATACATAGAATATTTATTGAGAAATGAAAGATGTAAAATAAAATATTTTCAGAAAAATGTTGAGAAAAGAAAAAATGAATTTTTGGTAAAGCATTGTAGGCGAAGAAATCTACAAGTTATCTTTTTGAATTTCAAAAAGATGATAAGGAATTATGGATTTATTTTGTATCCTTTATTACAGCCCGTAAAACCCCCAATGAATAAAGTTGCACTTTATTTAAAGTACTTTTTAATGCTTATAGATGTAGACTTACATAGAAACATAAAAAATATTTTGTCTGAAAAATAAAAAAAGATTGACAAGATTATTGAGAAACATTATCATTTCGATGTAAGAGCAGTAAATGAAAAACATTATCAATTAATTGCATTTTAATGAAAAGTACACTTGACCAATTAGTTTAGTAAGTGTATTATTTTTTACATTACCAATGATAATGAAAATCGTTATCATTTAATTTGTTTTATTAGATTAATTTTTATATGAAAGGATAGAGGAAATGAATGCAGGGGAATTTGATGGAAAAACCGTTTTCGTAACAGGTGCAGCGCAAGGTATAGGTAGTGTTGTAGCAAAAATGTTTTTAGAAAGAGGGGCTACAGTTATTGCGGTTGATCAAAATGAAGAAGGGTTAAATGTGTTATTAAATCATGATGCATCATATGAAACGCGTATGAAGACATTTCATTTAGATGTGAGTGATAGCAATGCTGTTGAAGAGGTAGTAAACCGAATTGAAAATGACATAGCGCCTATAGATATATTAGTAAATGTCGCAGGAGTTTTACGAATGGGAGCGATTAACTCTTTAAGTGATGAAGATTGGCATAAAACATTCTCTGTAAATACTACAGGAGTTTTCTATATATCTCGATCGGTAAGTAAACGTATGATGGTAAGAAAATCAGGGGCAATTGTTACAGTTGGCTCAAATGCAGCAAATACTCCGAGAATGGAAATGGCTGCGTATGCTGCATCAAAAGCTGCAACGACAATGTTCATGAAATGTTTAGGATTAGAGCTTGCATCATACAATATTCGCTGCAACTTAGTTTCTCCTGGTTCTACTGAAACTGAAATGCAAAGGTTACTATGGGCTGATGAGAATGGAGCTAAAAATATAATTGCTGGTTCCCAAAATACATATAGAATCGGTATACCATTACAAAAAATTGCACAACCTTCAGAAATTGCTGAAGCAGTATTGTTTTTAGCTTCTGATAAAGCGAGTCATATTACAATGCACAATTTATGTGTCGATGGCGGAGCTACATTAGGAGTTTAATAAAAAATTCAGGAGGTTTTCATACTATGAATGAACTTACAGCCGTAAAGGAACTGTCAGAAAAATTATTAGAAGATTATAAGACTGAATCTTCGTTCTTTTTCGCTTCACCAACTCGAACGATATTGACAGAAGGAGAGGTTACTACAGTAAAACATCATGAAATTGAAAGTTTTCCAGAACTTGTACAAGCGGTATTAAGTAATGCAAAACAATCCGGAAATCCGAATCCTATCGTTGTTGGTGCTTTGCCTTTTGATCGTAGAAAAGAAGTTCAACTTATTGTACCGGAATATTGCAGAATTACTGAGCGTTTACAGTTGGAGACAACAAATGAGATAAAACCAAATGAGAAACTGACATTTGAAATGACACCGGTTCCAGCTTCTGAAACTTATATGAATGGTGTGAAGCAAGGGATTGAAAAAATTCAGGATGGAGATTTAAAGAAAATCGTTCTATCTAGATCGTTAGATGTTAAATCTTCAGAGAAGATTGATAAACAAAAACTACTTCGCGAATTAGCAGAGCATAATAAGCACGGTTATACATTTGCTGTGAATTTACCGAAAGATGAAAAAGAGAACAATAAGACATTAATTGGAGCAAGCCCTGAATTGCTTGTTTCACGTAGTGGTATGCAAGTCGTTTCTAATCCATTAGCTGGTTCAAGACCAAGAAGTGACGATCCAGCTGAAGATAAAAGAAGAGCAGAGGAACTACTCTCTTCACCAAAAGATTTACATGAACATGCGGTAGTAGTTGAAGCGGTTGCTGCTGCGCTTCGTCCGTATTGTCATACATTGCATGTGCCAGAAAAACCATCAGTTATTCATAGTGAAACAATGTGGCATTTGTCTACCGAAGTGAAAGGTGAACTTAAGAATCCAAATACTTCTTCTTTACAATTAGCAATTGCTCTCCATCCTACGCCAGCAGTTTGCGGAACTCCAATGGAAGCAGCAAGAGAGGCTATTCAAAAAATTGAGCCATTTGACCGTGAATTCTTTACAGGAATGTTAGGGTGGAGCGATCTAAATGGAGATGGCGAATGGATTGTTACAATTCGTTGTGCGGAAGTGCAAGAGAATACACTTCGTTTATATGCAGGAGCTGGAGTTGTTGCTGAGTCAAAACCAGAAGATGAGCTAGCAGAAACATCAGCTAAGCTCCAAACAATGCTGAAGGCTTTAGGGTTAAGAGATAATTCGTTGAATGAAAAATAGGGGGAAGAAAGAATGTTAACAGGTTATACGGAATGGCCAAAAGAATTCGTCGATCGTTACCGAGAAGAAGGGTGTTGGCTTGGTGAAACATTTGGCGGAGTGTTAAGAGAGCGTGCTGAAAAATATGGAGATCAGATTGCAGTTGTAAGCGGTAATAAGCATATAACGTATAGTGAACTTGATAAAAAGGTAGATCGCTTAGCTTCAGGTTTACTGAATGTAGGAATAAAGAAAGAAGACCGAGTTGTAATCCAGTTACCTAATATTATAGAGTTTTTCGAAATATGTTTTGCACTATTTCGAATTGGAGCGCTTCCTGTTTTTGCGCTACCTTCACATCGAAGCAGTGAAATTAGTTATTTTTGTGAGTTTGGCGAGGCGAGCGCTTACGTTATTTCAGATAAGGCTCTCGGTTTTGATTATCGAAAACTAGCAAGAGAAGTGAAAGAGAAAGTGCCAACTTTACAACATGTAATTGTAGTGGGAGAAGAAGAAGAGTTTGTGAACATAAATGATCTGTATATGGATCCCGTCTCATTACCAGAAGTTCAGCCAAGTGATGTTGCGTTTCTTCAATTATCAGGAGGGACAACAGGACTTTCTAAATTAATTCCTAGAACACATGATGACTATATTTATAGTTTACGTGTTAGTGCTGAAATTTGTAATTTAAATGCAGAAAGTGTCTATATGGCCGTTCTTCCAGTAGCACACAATTACCCGATGAGTTCTCCAGGAACATTTGGAACTTTCTATGCGGGTGGAAAGGTAGTGTTGGCAACTGGAGGGAGTCCAGACGAGGCATTTGCTCTTATAGAAAAAGAAAAAGTGACGATTACAGCGCTCGTTCCACCATTAGCAATGATTTGGCTTGATGCTGCATCTTCCCGTAATAACGATTTATCGAGCTTGCAAGTGATTCAAGTAGGTGGTGCGAAATTTAGTGCCGAAGTTGCGAAGCGTATTCGTCCTACATTTGGATGTACGTTACAGCAAGTGTTTGGTATGGCAGAAGGGCTAGTAAATTACACAAGATTAAATGATCCGGAAGAAATCATTATTCATACACAAGGTAGACCGATGTCTACATCCGATGAAGTAAAGGTTGTTGATGAAAATGATAACGATGTAAAACCGGGTGAAGTAGGTAGTTTATTAACACGAGGTCCATATACAATTCGTGGTTATTATAAAGCGGAAGAGCATAATGCACGATCATTTACAAAGGATGGATTTTATCGCACAGGTGATCTTGTAAAAGTAAATGAACAAGGTTACATCATTGTAGAAGGAAGAGATAAAGATCAAATTAATCGTGGTGGTGAGAAAGTTGCTGCGGAAGAGGTTGAAAATCATCTATTAGCACATGATGCAGTACATGATGTAGCAATTGTATCTATGCCTGACGATTATTTAGGTGAACGCACCTGTGCTTTTGTTATAGCTCGCGGACAAGTTCCAACTGTAAGTGAATTAAAAATGTTTTTAAGAGAACGTGGTATAGCGGCTTATAAAATTCCAGATCGAATTGAATTTATTGAATCATTCCCGCAAACAGGAGTCGGAAAAGTCAGCAAAAAAGAACTACGTAAAGTCATTGCTGAAAAACTTATTACAGTAAAACAATAATAAAAACCGGAAGGAAGTGATTAGATGGCTATCCCATCTATTTCAGTATATAAAATGCCAATTGAATCAGAACTACCAAAAAATAAAGTGAATTGGACACCAGACCCGAAACGTGCAGTACTTTTAATTCATGACATGCAAGAATATTTTCTTGATGCATATAGCGATAAAGAATCACCAAAAGTAGAACTTATTTCAAATATTAAAATGATAAGAGAAAAATGTAAACAACTTGGTATACCAGTTGTTTATACAGCGCAACCTGGTGGACAAACGTTAGAACAAAGAGGTTTATTACAAGACTTTTGGGGTGACGGTATTCCTGCTGGACCAGATAAAAAGAAAATTGTTGATGAACTTACTCCTGATGAGGATGATATATTCCTAACAAAATGGAGATATAGTGCATTTAAAAAGACAAATCTATTAGAAATTTTAAATGAACAAGGAAGAAATCAACTCATTATTTGCGGTATTTATGCGCATATTGGATGCCTTTTAACAGCTTGTGAAGCATTTATGGATGGTATAGAGCCGTTCTTTGTAGCAGATGCAGTTGCTGATTTTTCACTAGAGCATCATAAACAAGCATTGGAGTATGCATCTAATAGATGCGCAGTAACGACATCAACAAACCTATTGTTAAAAGATTTACAAAGTGTAAAAGGTGATGAGAGTGAAGGAATCACTATACAGGAAGTACATGAACTAGTTGCACAACTACTTCGTGAGCCAGTAGAGAGTATTGATATTGATGAGGACTTATTAAATAGAGGGCTTGATTCGGTCAGAATTATGAGTTTAGTAGAGAAGTGGCGTCGTGAAGGGAAAGAAATCACGTTTGCAGATTTAGCAGAACGTCCAACTGTTGCAGGTTGGTACAGCTTACTATCTTCACAAACAGCACAGGTGCTGTAACAAATAGACTACATAATAAAGGGGTAGTAAAGAATGCCTAACAGTCAAAAGATTCGTCATTCGTTATCATCTGCGCAGTCTGGTATGTGGTTTGCGCAACAATTAGATCCGCTTAATCCGATATATAATACTGGGGAATATGTAGAAATAAACGGGAATATTCATCAAGACATTTTTGAATTAGCTGTACGTAAAGTTGTAATGGAAGCAGAAGCACTTCATGTTCGCTTCGAAGAGGATGAAATTGGCCCATGGCAAGTTATTGAAGAATCACAGTTTCATATGCATTTTATTGACGTTCGTAAAGAAGAAAATCCTGAAGAAGCTGCTAAAGTATGGATGAAAAATGATTTATCTATGCCAGTCGATTTGAAAAAAGATACTTTATTTACTGAAGCACTTATTCAAGTTGAAAATAATCGTTTCTTTTGGTATCAGCGCATCCATCACATTGTGATGGATGGCTATGGATTTTCACTTCTTAGCCAAAAGGTAGCGAATGAGTATACATCACTTATAGAAGAAACAAACAAGAATGAAAAGCCATTTGGTTCTCTTGCAAAAGTTGTGCAAGAAGATATTGAGTATCGTGAGTCTAAACAATTTCAGGAAGATCGTACTTTTTGGTTAGAAAAATTTGCGGATGAACCAGAAGTTGTAAGTTTGGCAGAACGAGCACCGAGAACATCAAATGGATTTTCACGAGAAACAGCTTATTTATCTAGTTCTAGCACGAAAACTTTACTAGAAGAAATCAATATTTCGTTAACAAGTTGGCCGGAATTCATTGTCGCTGTAACAAGTATTTATATGCATAAATTAACAGGTGAAAATGATATTGTTTTAGGTTTACCAATGATGGGACGTCTAGGTTCTGTATCTATTCATACACCTAGTATGGTAATGAATTTAGTTCCACTTCGTATTACAGTAACTCCAAATATAACTCTTGCGGAATTATTGCAACAAGTTTCTAAAGAAATCCGAGATGTACGTCGCCATCATAAATACCGTCATGAGGAATTAAGGAGAGACTTAAAGTTACTAGGTGAAAATCAAAGGTTGTTTGGACCGTTAGTGAATGTTATGCCATTTTATTACGGGCTTAATTTTGCTGGGAAGCGTGGTATTACGCATAACTTATCAGCAGGACCTGTCGATGATTTATCGATAAATGTATATAAACGTTTTGATCAAAAGGAGTTAATGATTCATTTTGATGCGAATCCCGAAGTATATAATGGCGCGGAGCTAGCATTGCATAAAGAAAGATTTATGAATCTATTTGAATTAGTAATAAATAATTATGAGAAAAACGAGTCTGTTGGAAAAATAAACATTACTCTGCCTGAAGAAAACCATAAAGTTTTATTGGAATGGAATGAAACACAGGAAGCTGAAGAGCTAATCAATCTACCTTTATTATTTGAAAAACAAGTACAAAAAAATCCGAATAAAATAGCGGTTACTTGTAACGGAATAAAACTTACGTATAAAGAGCTAAATGAACGAGCGAATGAACTAGCACACTATTTAGTAGAAGAAGGAATACGACCAAATCAGTTTGTAGCTTTAGTATTCCCTAGATCAATAGAAATGGTGGTTAGTATGCTAGCGGTCTTAAAGGCTGGTGCAGCATATTTACCAATAGATCCAGAATACCCAGCAGAAAGAGTTAATTATATAGTAAATGATGCAAAACTAGTTTGTATCATAACACATTCATCTGTTTCATCTAAGTTAGTTATAGAAAATGATATGAAAAAAATTGTATTAGATGAAGAAGAAACGAAACTAGCGTTACATACATATTCTCGTATGAATATAGCATGTAAGAATGATGTATCACTTTTAAACCCAGCCTATACAATATATACTTCAGGCTCAACAGGAAACCCAAAAGGTGTAATTGTTCCTATGAGAGGTTTAAGTAACTTTTTAATGGCTATGCAACAAAAGTTTTCATTAAATGAAAATGATCATTTATTAGCAGTTACAACTTTTGCGTTTGATATTTCTGCTCTAGAAATTTATTTACCTCTTATTAGTGGCGCAAGTTTAACAATTGCGCAAAAAGAAGACATACAAGAGCCATCAGCATTAACGACACTTTTACAAGAAGAAAGAGTGACCATTATGCAGGCTACACCGACGCTTTGGCAGGCGTTAGTAACTGATTATCCAGAAAAGCTACAAGGGCTAAACATACTTGTTGGTGGTGAAGCTCTTCCAGCGTATTTAGCAAATAAATTAAAAGAATTAGGTTGCTCAATAACTAATTTATATGGACCAACTGAAACGACGATTTGGTCTACTTTCATGAACATTGATGAAAGTGAAAAGGGTATACCACCTATTGGAAAGCCAATTTGCAATACAGAAGTGTATGTATTGGATGCAGGATTACAACCTGTTCCACCTGAAGTTATCGGTGAATTATATATTGCAGGAGAAGGAATCGCAAGCGGATATTTAGGAAAACCTGCGTTAACGGCTGAACGATTTGTTGCAAATCCATATGGAGAACCAGGGAATCTTATGTACCGCACAGGTGATCTTGTGAAATGGCGTAACGACGGTGTGCTAGAGTACATGAGTCGCGCAGATCATCAAATAAAAATTCGTGGTTTCCGAATTGAATTAGCTGAAATTGAAACGGTATTACAACGACATGAAAATATTCAACAAGCGGTAGTGATGGTACGAGAAGATCGTCCAAATGATAAACGCATCATTGCGTATATCGTTGCAGAAGAAAAGGAACCGATTAATCTTTCAGAAATTCGTTCTTATGTTTCAGAAAGTTTAGCGAATTATATGATACCATCGGCATTTGTTGTGCTAGAAGAATTACCATTAACGCCAAATGGTAAGGTTGACAGAAAGAAATTACCTGCTCCTGATTTTAATGGAATGAACAATGAGAGAGTTGCTAGAAATCCGAAAGAAGAAATATTATGTGATTTATTTGCAGAAGTACTTGGTGTTTCTCGAATTAACATTGATGATAATTTCTTTGAAATGGGTGGACATTCACTTCTCGCATCTCGTTTAATGGCAAGAATTCGTGAAACGTTAAGTGTGGAATTAGGAATCGGGAAACTATTTGAATCACCAACTGTTGCCGAACTGGCGAAACAATTAAACCATGCAAAAAGTGCAAGACCAGCTATTCAGAAAGCAAGTAGGCCAAATGAAGTTCCACTTTCATTTGCACAGCGTAGGTTATGGTTCTTAAATTGTTTAGAAGGTCCAAGTCCTACTTATAATATTCCGCTAGTCATTCGTATGAATGGAATATTGAATCGGCAAGCATTACAAGGTGCTTTTTATGATGTAGTTGAGAAACATGAAACACTTAGAACAATTTTCCCTAACGTATTAGGTAGTTCCTATCAGAAAATTTTAGATATGGAAAACTTAAATCTAGAAATGGTTATAACTAATACATGTAAAGATGAATTAGAAAGTGTACTTTCAGAGGCGGTAAGATATAGCTTTAATCTTGATGTTGAGCCAGCAGTTCGTTTACAACTTTTTAAAGTGAGTGACAGCGAACATGTTTTACTAATTCTTTTACATCATATTGTAGGTGATGGATGGTCATTACAACCGTTAACGAGAGATTTTACAGCGGCGTATAAAGCACGATGTCAAGGTGACAGAGTTCAGCTGGAGACACTACCAGTTCAATACGCAGATTATGCACTTTGGCAACAGCAATTGCTAGGTGATGAAACGACACCAGAAAGTCTTATTTCAACACAATTAGATTTTTGGAAAGAAGAACTTAAAGGTTTACCAGACCAAATGGAGTTGCCTACAGATTACCAGCGTCCGGTGGAAACGAGTTATCGCGGGGAAACAATTCATTTTCATATAGATGAAGGTATGCATAGTAGGTTAGTAGAGCTTGGTCGTAAAAATGGGGTTAGTTTGTTTATGGTATTGCAAGCAGGACTTAGTGCACTATTTACAAGATTAGGTGCAGGCACTGATATACCAATTGGAAGTCCGATTGCTGGAAGAAATGATGATGTACTTTCAGATATTGTTGGTTTATTTGTAAATACATTAGTGTTACGTACAAATACGTCAGGAGATCCAAGTTTTAAAGAATTATTAAATAGAGTGAAGCAGGTAAATCTTGCAGCTTATGAAAATCAAGATGTTCCATTTGAAAGGCTTGTTGAAGTGTTAAATCCAGTACGTACTCGAAACAGCCACCCGTTGTTTCAAGTTATGTTGGCTTTTCAAAATACACCAGAAGCAACGTTTAATGCACCAGATTTAGAAGCGAGCCTTGAAATTCAAAGCGTTGGTTCTGCAAAATTTGATTTAA
The DNA here is from genome assembly GCF_038050415.1 of Bacillus sp. FSL M7-1020. Classification (NCBI taxonomy): domain Bacteria; kingdom Bacillati; phylum Bacillota; class Bacilli; order Caryophanales; family Bacillaceae; genus Bacillus; species Bacillus sp. FSL M7-1020. The sequence goes on from NZ_JBBOTW010000001.1 coordinate 2,031,739, forward strand.
CATTTGAAATTAGTGAGAGTAACGAGGTTGATGGTACTCCGAACGGTTTACATGGATTACTAGAGTTTAGTACCGATTTATATAAACGTGAAACGGTTCAAAAACTAATAGAACGATTCATTTTGTTATTAGATGATGCAGCTACAAATCCGAATCAATCAATTGGCAGATTAGAAATATTAACTGTAGCAGAGAAAAATACAGTATTAGAAAAGTGGAATGGTGGTTTTCAAATTGCACCAGAAATGACATTGCCACAATTGTTTGAAAAGCAGGCTCATATAAATCCAAATTCTATAGCTGTTGTCTTTGAAGATAAGAAATTAACTTATGAAAAGTTAAATAGAAAAGCAAATAAAATAGCTCGATTCCTAATAGCAAAAGGGGTTGGTCCGGATCAACTCGTTGCTTTAGCGATGCCAAGATCTTTAAATATGGTTGTAAGCTTACTTGCTGTTCTTAAAGCAGGTGCCGGATACCTTCCGTTAGATCCGGATTATCCGTCAGATCGTATTTCATTTATGCTACACGATGCAAAACCATCATGTGTGTTAACAAATTCAAGTGTAGAAATTGAATGTGATGAGGCACTAAAGATTTTAGTTGATGATGTGAACGTAATAGAAGAAATTGAAAAATATAGTGAAGACAATATTGATGAAATGGAGCGCATGAAGCCGTTATCTCCTTCACATATTGCTTACGTTATTTATACGTCAGGCTCAACAGGTAGACCGAAAGGGGTTATGATACCTCATCAAAATGTAGTAAGACTTTTAGGAGCAACCGATCATTGGTTCCAATTTGACGCAGACGATGTGTGGACGATGTTCCATTCATACGCTTTTGATTTCTCGGTTTGGGAAATTTGGGGACCTTTATTATATGGAGGGCGTTTAGTTGTAGTACCACATACTGTAAGTCGCTCGCCGAAAGAATTTTTACAGCTTCTTGTTAAGGAAAAAGTTACTGTTTTAAACCAAACTCCATCAGCGTTCTATCAATTGATGCAAGCAGATCGTGAAAATGAAGAGGTTGGTCAAAAATTATCTTTACGATATGTTGTTTTTGGTGGAGAAGCACTTGAACTAAGTCGATTAGAAGATTGGTATAGTCGTCATCCTCATAACGCACCGAAACTTATTAATATGTACGGTATAACGGAGACGACGGTACATGTTAGTTATATTGAGTTAGATGAGAGTATCGTTTCTTTACGAGCAAATAGTTTAATCGGGTGCAGTATACCAGATCTTAAAGTATACGTATTAGATAACTATTTACAACCAGTGCCACCAGGAGTAGTTGGAGAAATGTATGTTGCAGGTGCTGGACTAGCTCGTGGATATTTAGGAAGAGCAGGATTAACGGCTGAACGTTTTATCGCAGATCCATTTGGTAAACCTGGTACAAGAATGTATCGCACAGGAGACTTAGCGCGCTGGCGTCAAGATGGGACGTTAGATTATATAGGACGTGCAGATCATCAAATTAAAATTCGTGGATTCCGAATTGAATTAGGGGAAATAGAAGCGGTCATAATGAAACACGATAAAGTTGAACAAGTGGCAGTTATTGTCCGGGAGGATCAACCAGGGGATAAACGATTAGTTGCTTATATCGTCGCATCAAATAATGAAACGATTGATACGAATGAAATGCGTCAGCATGCTAGTGGTAGTTTACCAGATTATATGGTTCCATACGCTTTTGTAGTAGTAAATGAGTTACCTTTAACTCCAAACGGTAAATTAGATAGAAAGGCATTGCCAGCTCCAGAGTTTATTGCATCATCATCTAGCCGCGGACCGAGAACACCGCAAGAAGAAATGTTATGTGACTTGTTTACAGAAGTTTTAAGTGTGTCTCAAATTGGAATTGATGATGGATTCTTTGATCTTGGTGGTCATTCACTTCTTGCAGTGCAGCTTATGAGTCGTATGAAAGAGGCACTTGGCGTTGAACTGAATATTGGAACTTTATTTGCAGCACCTACTGTTGCGGGGCTTGCTGAAAGGCTTGAGATTGGGAATGGTCAAAGTGCACTTGATGTGTTGCTTCCATTACGAGCAAGCGGGGATCAATTACCACTATTTTGTGTACATCCAGCAGGTGGATTAAGTTGGTGCTATGCAGGACTTATGAAATCTTTAGGAACAGATTATCCAATCTATGGTGTACAAGCACGTGGTATCGCTGAAAATGAAGAACTTCCAAAAAGTTTAGAGGAGATGGCGGCGGATTACTTGAAACATGTTCGTGAAGTACAGCCTCATGGACCATATCGTTTATTAGGTTGGTCGCTTGGAGGAAATGTTGTGCATGCAATGGCGGCGCAACTACAAAATGAAGGAGAAGAAGTAGAATTACTCGTTATGCTTGATTCTTATCCTGGACACTTCTTACCGAATACGGAAGCGCCTACTGAAGAGGAAGCGTTAATCGCATTACTTGCTTTAGGCGGATATGACCCAGACAACATGGATGGTAAACCACTGACTATGGAAAGTGCGATTGCAATACTTCGCAAAGATGGAAGTGCATTAGCGAGTCTTGAAGAAGAGACTATTTTAAACTTGAAAGAAACATATGTAAATTCGGTAGGGTTGTTAGGGAAGTACGTACCGAAAGTTTATAACGGGGATATTTTATTCTTTAGGTCTACTGTTATACCAGACTGGTTTGATCCCATTTCTCCAAATACATGGCTAAATTATTTAGATGGAGATATCGTGCAACATGATATTGATTGTAGACATAAAGATTTATGTCAGCCAGGGCCGCTTACAGAAATTGGGCAAGTACTAGCGAAATATTTACAGAATAAGAAAGGGGTAAATAGAGTATGACGAATCCATTTGAAAATGATAATTACACATATAAAGTATTAATGAATGAGGAGGGCCAGTATTCTCTCTGGCCTGCCTTTCTCGATGTACCAATTGGATGGAATGTCGTACATGAAGAAGCTAGCAGACAAGTTTGCTTAGAATACGTTGAAGTAAACTGGAATGATTTAGAGCCAAAAAAAAATCAAATTAGCGAAAAAATATTAGTAGGAAAACAATAATGAAAGTAAAAATAAATCCAAAAGTAGTTATAAGCATCGTGTATATAACAGCGATGTTTATGGCTGCGATGGATGCAACAATTGTGAATGTAGCATTGCAAACGATAAGCAAAGAACTGCAAGTACCCCCATCTGCAATGGGGACAGTAAATGTTGGGTATTTAGTTAGCTTAGCTGTTTTTCTTCCAATTTCCGGTTGGTTAGGCGATCGTTTTGGTACGAAAAGAGTATTTTTAACTGCTCTTTTCGTTTTTACAATTGCATCTGCATTATGTGGAATTGCGAATGATATTACTTCATTAAATATTTTTCGTATCATTCAAGGTGCAGGTGGCGGACTTTTAACACCGGTCGGGATGGCGATGTTATTCCGAACATTTTCACCAGAGGAAAGACCAAAAATTTCTCGATTTATTGTACTGCCAATTGCTGTTGCACCAGCGATTGGACCAATTATTGGTGGTTTCTTTGTAGATCAAATGTCTTGGCGCTGGGCATTTTATATTAATTTGCCGTTTGGTATTATTGCGTTGCTATTTGGACTTCTATTTTTAGCAGAGCATATTGAAAAATCAGCTGGTCGTTTTGATTCTCTCGGTTTTGTTCTTTCAGCACCAGGTTTTGCGATGCTCATCTATGCACTCAGTCAAGGGCCGTCAAAAGGATGGATTTCTCTAGAAATAATAAGTACTGGGATAGCTGGGATTGTATTCATTTCACTGTTTATAATAGTAGAATTGAAAGTAAAGCAACCGATGTTAGATTTACGCTTATTAAAAGAACCCGTTTTTAGAAAAATGAGTCTCATATCCTTGTTTTCATCAGCTGGTTTACTTGGAATGCTATTTGTTTTTCCGCTTATGTATCAAAATGTAATCGGAGTTTCTGCGCTGGAATCAGGTCTTACGACATTTCCAGAGGCGATTGGATTAATGATTTCTTCGCAAATTGTACCATGGACGTATAAGAAATTAGGTGCTCGAAAGGTAATCTCTATTGGACTAATAAGTACCGCGGTTATATTTGTATTATTAAGTTTTGTAAATCATGATACGAATCCATGGCAAATACGGGCATTATTGTTTGGCATAGGTATTTTCTTAGGGCAGTCTGTCGGTGTAGTTCAATTTTCTGCTTTTAACAATATCACACCACCTTCTATGGGTAGAGCAACTACTATATTCAATGTGCAAAATCGATTAGGATCTGCCATAGGAGTTGCTGTTTTAGCTAGTATACTGTCTGGTTTTGGAAGGAATAACGCACAATCAGATTTCTTACCATATCAAGCGGCATTAATTGGATCAGCACTATTTTTACTTATAGCATTACTATTTTCTTTACGTATTTCTGATAAAGAGGTAATGTCAAAGAAGAAAGAAAAAATGTTATCCGTATCACAAAAAGAGAAAGAACTCGTCAATGAATAGCAATATATGTATGCTACTTTAATTGAAATTGATATTAGTAGTAAAAAGGAGATTTTACATGATAGAAAGTAAAGTTGTAGATTCTATACCAACTTTGAATGAGAATGATTGTCAAATATGGTGGGCAAGAATTTCAGATTTACAATCATGGCATTACAATTTACTAAATGATGTAGAGCAAGAGAAAGCAAATTCATATCATCATTCGGCAGATCGTGCACGTTTTATAATAGGTTGCGTAATTAGTAGGTTAGTTCTTGGAAAGATACTTTCTATGTCGCCAGTTCAAGTGCCGATTGATCGATTGTGCCCAGTATGTAAGTTACAACATGGTAGGCCGCAATTACCAGAAGGTATGCCACAATTATCAGTTTCACATTCGGGTGAGTGGGTTGTCGTTGCATTTACAAAATCTGCATCTGTCGGTGTTGATGTTGAACAAATGAATCCAAATGTAGATGTGATGAAAATGGCAGAGGGCGTATTAACAGATATTGAAATAGCACAAGTTATGAAATTACCTAATGAACAGCGATTAGAAGGATTTTTAACGTATTGGACTCGAAAAGAAGCTGTGCTGAAAGCGACAGGTGAAGGACTATTGATTCCACCAGTTGAAATTACTGTATCAGCTCCAAATGATCCTCCTAAATTGTTGGTTTTTAGGGATAGACAAGAGTTAGCAGAAAATACAAGGATGGAAGATGTAAGGCCTAGTTTAGATTATATGGCTTCCATTGCAATATTTAGTAAAGAAGTAACTGAAATTACGCAGTTAGACGCGGTAGCGCTATTAAATTATAAATAAGTTTAATAAAATATTTTATAGAAGAGGTGTTCCACATGTTAGTGGCGGAAAGTAGAACAAATGAATTCACTTATAATGTACAAGCAATTAAAAATATTTTATTTTCTGGAGATACATCATCTATTCTTGCTTTAGAAAAGCTTTTGAATGATACAGTTCAATTTGATGTTCTAGAACAAGAGGTAATAGATAGGCAGTACATTCCGAAAGAAGCAAAAAATTTCTTTGATAAAAACGGAACATTTCTTTATCGTGTATCTAATGTTAGTTATAAAGGTAAGGTGTTATCTGAAAATCTAATTTTTGCGGATACTTCTTTTTTACCGGATACAATAAAAAGTGAATTAGAAAGTGGAACTATTCCTGTTGAAAACCTGATAGAAAAAATGGAAGTAAGAAGAAACGTATTATATGAAGGATATCAGCCATCTGGAAATATTATCGAATTGTTTGATGGATGTTCAGTTGCGGCGAATGTGTATCCAACTAGAAAATATCAAATTGTAAGTAACTGCAAATGTGTATTTTATATTTGTGAAGTGTATCATGCAGAAAATATAAAGGACTTGCTTAAATAAGAAATAAACAAGAAACCAGCCTATAAAATGGCTGGTTTCTTGTTTATTTAACAGCTTCTTTTAATTCTTTACCTGCTTTAAATGCTGGAACTTTACCAGCCGCAATTTGAATTTCTTCCCCAGTTTGTGGGTTACGCCCTGTACGAGCAGATCTTTCACGCACTTCAAACGTTCCAAAACCGATTAATTGAACTTTATCGCCAGATTGTAATGCGTTAGCAATTGTGTCAAATACGGATTGTACAGCTGCAGAAGCATCCTTTTGAGAAATATCAGCTGTTTGTGCCACATTTTTAATTAATTCTGTTTTATTCATGTTTTCACCTCATAAAAATTTTTTTAGAATGAATGTTTTAGTATAATGGATAGTAAAGATAAAGCTAGTTTTATGGTTGGAAAGAATACTATATAGTTATGTTAATTTCGTTGCAAGAGACTGAATCCCTGCTAATAATTGGGGATTAATTAAGAATTGATGCATACAAAAAGCAATAGTATGAGGATGAGGGGGAATATACGTATGATTTTTCGTGAAAAGAGTGAGAAAGAGAGTATATTAATTCGTCAACATGATCATGGTTTTTTGGCTGGAGAGATTGCTAGGCATATAAAAGAATGTTTTTTTGAAGATACAACATACTTAAAAGAGACAATTGATGCAATATATGAACATGATAGAGGATGGATAGAACTTGATAAAGTACCAATTTTGAATGATGCTAAAAATATTCCGTATACATTTATGGATTGTCCAAGCCCATTACGTTTTGTTTTTTATACGATTGGTTTGAATGAAATTGAAGATTCTAATCCATACGGGGCATTACTGTGTAGTAAACACTTTTTATCATTCCCATTAAATGAGGAAGATGAAGAGATGCTTTCTTTTTATAAACATGAATTAGAACGACAAAAAAGAATTTTGAAAACGTTAACAAAGGAACAGTTTGCGATGTTCGATAAACATTATAGATTATTAAAGTTTTGTGATGAACTTTCTTTATACGTATGTATGAATAAGCCTGGTGTCAAAAAGAAAGATGAAGTTGATTTATTTAAAGATGGTTTTGAAGGAACAGAAATGTTTAATAGTAAAGAGGAGAAACTTATTCAAGCTGAATGGGTGGACGAGGAAACAATTCGGATTACACCATTTCCATTTCAAACAGAATTTTATACATATGTAAAATATAAAACGATAAATAAACATGAAATTGAAGAAAAAGGGATTGTAAAAGCTGATAGAGAATCGGAAATGAAGGAGCAAAACATTCGTTTTATACAATAAGGAGGTAATATAAATTGAAAGATTATATATTAAAACAGTGTGATTACCATGCTTGGGCTAATACTAGATTATTCAATCGATTAAAAGAGTTACCAGATTATGAGACAATTTTTAATGAGCAGATACAGAGTGTATTCCCATCCATTAAGGATACTTTTGCGCATATTTATATTACAGATCAAGTGTGGTTACACATATTACATGGCAGAAGTATGAGTGAAGCAATACAAGATCGTGAAAAGTTAAAAAAACAAATCGATACAAAATCGCTAAATGAATTAGAAGAAATGTTTTTAAATATAGCTAATCAGTATAAAGAATTTCTAAGTACACAACAAGATGTACATGCTGAATTTGTTATTAAGAATCCATATGCAGGGACACTACATACTTCAATTTTAGAATTAGTGCAACACGTCGTAAATCATGGTACATATCATAGAGGAAATATAACAGCAATGATCCGTCAACTTGGTCATTCATCGACAATGATGGATTTTGTACTGTATTTACATATGATTCAGAAAAAGGGGGAGTAATATAGTTTGTAAGAAGGAGAGACTTTAATTGTAAAAGTCTCTCCTTCTATTTTATCCTGCATGAACTGCCTATAAAGTACCGATTAGTGTGGGAAAATAATCATTTGGGATGTACAAAGCCTCCAATAATTAAAGTTTCACTGTATTTCTTACGAAGCTTTATTTTCTTGTAATTGCTTAGCGTATTGTACAGCCTTATATGCATTGACTCTACCGTTTTTCCAGTACGTACCTGTACCACTAATTTTATCAGAAGTTGACTCAATAATTTGGCGGATTTGTGTATTGCTATATCCTTGATTTGCTAAAAGAGCAGCGACTCCTGCAACATGAGGTGTTGCCATAGATGTACCACTTAATGATTGATACGTGCTCCCTTTATATGTTGAATATATATTTGAACCTGGTGCTGCAACATCTACCCAGCTACCATAAGTAGAAAATGAAGATTTTCTATCTGATTGATCTGTAGAAGCAACTGCAATTACTTCGCTGTAATAAGCAGGGTAATTAGCTTTTGTATTTCCAGCATTTCCAGCAGCTGCAACTATAACAGAGCCTTTATTCCATGCATATTGAACTGCTTGTTGTAATGCAGTACCACCATTTGGAGCTCCTAAACTTAAACTAATTACTTTTGCACCCGAATCAGCAGCTTCTCGAATACCTTGCGCTACAGCATCAAGAGTCCCGCTTCCTTGATTATCTAATACGCGAACAGCGTAAATGGAAGTCTGCGGGGCAACACCAGCAATTCCGACGCTATTATTCGTAAGTGCTCCAGTAATTCCAGCGCAATGTGTACCATGACCATTACCATCATCAGATGTATTGTCGTTATCAACATAATCATGTCCGTAAATTACTTTAGAAGCTAAATCAGGGTGTGAGCCTTGAACTCCAGTATCAATGATAGCTACTTTTACACCAGGATCACTTCGTTGGCTATCCCAAGCTTGTGGAGCTTGGATCTTTTGTAATCCATATTGATTTTTAAAATATGGATCGTTTGGATTCCAAAAGGCGTGAACGTAATAATTCGGCTCTGCATATTCCACATCTGGATTGTTTTTATAACTCTTTATTTTTTCTTTTACAGTACCTTTTGAAAATTGAACGACTTCAAAACCTAATGTATCATCTTTAGATAAAACGTTAGCACCGACAGATTTGTGAAAAGATTGCACATTACTTAAAGTGGCGTTTTGTTTGAACTTAACGATTAATTGGTTAGGGACGTAATCAGTAGATGATGTTTCAGCACTTGAAGTATTCGTGTTAAAGAAGAAACCACCAATAATAAATGATAAAACGGATAGGAAAACAATGATTTTGTTTTTCAAAAGATTTTTCCTCCTTTTTCTTGGATGAGTTTTTCAGCGACACTTTAATGTCGCATTCCTTTTCAACTATATAGTTAGACCATACGATTTATGACATTTATGTGAAAAACTTTTATTGGAATAAAAAGGGGGGAAGATTGATATAAATTTATTTTAAATGATATTGGTTGAGTAAGAGAACGAAAAAAGGAATGCTCATTATGCATGAATCATTCCTTTTTTCATAGATTAATTGTGATTTCCAAATGAAGTTATACCATTTATAAATAGTTGTTACGTTTTATCCATCTTGATAAAAGAAATCTAAGTGGTTAAGAGGGAGTGACTCTATTTCTTGTCTATTAGAAACTTTGTTTCACATATCTTGTTGTGTTATTTGTTTCTGTATTTAATAATTGTAAGGTCTTACCATCGAAATTCTGTACCATATAAGGTATGTCTTTCTTAGAAACAGTGACTTCTTTACCGTTGTCCATTCGCTTCGTTATATGTAATTCAAAAGTCATAGAGTTTTTATCGTAAGACCATGTTCCTTCCGTTATATTGTCCTTGTTTGGGTAAGTTCCTGCTGTATATAACTCAAAAGTATTTCCACCTTTTATGATAAATGTTACTAGGAAACCACTAGAAGTTTCAAGTCCCCAGTCAGCAATTAACTCAGTTCCGTCTGTTACTTTACTCTTAACGTTTGCTTCGTTAACACCTGAATTAGTGTCTATTCCTGTTTTCTCACTAGCAGATATTCCGCCGCCGTTCGCCTTCGTTACTTCGTTACTTCGTTTTTCATGTTGTTATATACTTCAATCCAGTATTTGTCGCCTTCTTTAACTAACTTTTCAGCGTTTTCAATTACTTCTTTGTCAGTTTTACCACCAGTATTTTTCTCTGTGTTTTGTGAGAAAATACGTTCTACTCCCTCAAAGGCTTTTCTGTACTTAGCGGTTGCTTTCTCAATATCCTTTTGAGCATCTATATACTTGTTCGGTGGGTCGATTTCTTCAAACTTATCAATTGCTTTAAAGATGTTTTCGACACTAACTAATACGTCTTTTCGTGTCTTATTGCCTTTGCTAGCTTCCCCAACTATATTATTGTACTCTTTGAATAATCTATCAAACTCATTTCCTAAATCAATTAAATACATAGGATAGTCGTCTGCTAATACTCTTACTTTCTTCACATCAGAAGTTGACTGCTTTGAAGTACTAGAGTCAGCTTCTTTAGAAGTCTTAACTTCAGAATCCGTCTTAGCGGTTTTAGACTCTTCTGTCTTAGCGGTTTTAGACTCTTCTGTCTTAGCGGTTTTAGACTCTTCTGTCTTAGCGGTTTTAGACTCTTCTGTTTTAGCAGGTTTAGACTCTTCTATTTTTATGCAACCGTTCATTAACAACATAACTGGTATGGTTAATCCTATTAGTTTCTTTGCTTTCATGATTAAATGCCCCTTATCCTTAGTTAATAAATTAGCCGTATCTATTTACCTTGATTTCAGCCTTACTGTGTTTTTCTAGAAATACTATCTGTTGCTTCCTCAAAAAGCTTTGAACCATCTTTAGCTTTCGTTAATGACTGATTCATCTTACTTTCGTTTTGTTCTTCTATTGCATCAAAAAGAAGTGCAAATACTTCATTATAAAGTTCCATTGATTGTTTTATATTTTCTTGTTCTACTTTTAACTCAGGCGGTGCTTGGAGGTTTCTTAACTTTGTTACATATGCTTTTGCTCCACCTATACTTAATTGTACTTCACTTTTCTTTTGACTATATGACTTAACATCTGAACTTGCTACCTTTTCCATTAATTTCAAAACATCATCAACTTTAGTAGCATTTTCTACTATTTCTGACTTGTATTTCTCAACTTCTGAACCACTTAACTTTGCAGTGGATGAACTAGAGGAAGTAGATGATTTTGAATTGTTAGAAGAAGAACTTGGTTTACTACTTGATGAGTTACTGTTTGCATCTTTACCATTCGCTGCAGATAAGCTATCATCTTTTTTACTATCGGTTGACTTACTCTCTTTCTCCATCTTTTGCGTTTCTTCTTTCTTTGGTTCCGCTTTCTTACTATCAGTTTCAATTGTAATACAACCACTTAATAACATAACTGGTAATGCTAAACTTACTAATTTCTTTGCTTTCATGATTCTTAATACCCCTTTATTTGTAAGATTTAGTGCAAACAAGTTAACATACTTAACTAAGAAGTTTTCTCCGAATAACATCTTAGAATCGTCTATCTATAGATTACCTTTATATTACATAATCTTCAAGAGTTTTCCTTTTGTAATTTTCTGGTTATTAAGTTGTGATTTGTATTGATTTGTATATAATCAACTGGACTTTAAAGTTTTTTGATAATACTGCTTAAAAAAAGAGGGGATTCTTACAGAGATATTTATGTTGAGTTTTGTTCTATTTTAGCATTACTTCACTATAATTTATGTGTGATGCTAATGATTTTTAGAGTAACCAACACTGATCAATTTAAATGAAGTTTACTTAAAAAATAAAAGAATATGCTAAACATATTCTTTTATTTACTTTAATGGAATTTTTTTAATAATATAAAATAAAAAGCCCTACATTTTGACCAATTTCTTTTTCAAAATGTAGGGCTGTATTCTATATAAAATTAATATTTATAGTGAAATTTGAACTGCAGTTATTTTAAACATAGATTAACTTGCCTGTTTTTTATGATTTTCTTTCAATTTTTCTGCTTGTAAAAAGCGATTTGTTTCAGCGACAACGATACCACTTAATCCGATTAATCCGATTAAGTTTGGAATTGCCATAAGTCCATTTGCAATATCAGCAAATGTCCATACGATACCAAGTTTTAAATTGGCACCAATCGCAATCATCACGATAAAGATTGCTTTATAATATCGAACAGCACCTTCTCCAAATAAATAAGCGACACATTTCTCACCGTAATATGACCAGCCTAAAATAGTAGAGTAGGCGAATAAAATTATGGCAATACCAAGGATCATACTACCAGCGGTGCCGAATACAGATTGGAATGCAAGTGTTGTAGCTTCAACACCGGTTTTACCGGATTTCCATGCTCCAGTTGTAATTAATACAAGTCCTGTAATTGTACAGACGATAAATGTATCAAGAAAAGTACCAGTCATAGAAACTAAAGCTTGTTTTGCAGGTGAATCTGTTTTTGCTGCAGCGGCCGCAATAGGAGCACTACCTAAACCAGCTTCGTTCGCAAATACACCGCGCGCCATTCCGATTTGAATAGCTGATGCGACTGTTGCTCCAATAAAACCACCTGCGGCTGCTGTACCTTGAAATGCACCAGAAAAAATAAGTGAAAATGCTTCTGGAATTTGATCAAAGTGATAGAAAATAATAATAAGACCAGCAATTATATAAAAGAAAGCTTTAATAGGAACGATAAATCCCGTTACTTTCCCGATTTTTTTTACACCGCCTAAAATAACAATAGCGATTAAAAATGACATTAATATACCAGTTAAAGCAGGGGGGAAAGAGAAATTAATTCGCATTGCCTCTGCAACTGAGTTAGATTGCACCATATTACCGATCCCGAAAGAAGCAGTTGTACCGAATATAGCGAATAAAACAGCAAGCCATTTCTTACCTAAGCCACGCTCTAAATAATACATTGGTCCACCTGAATATTCACCATTTTCATTACTAACACGGTATTTCACTGCTAGAATTGCTTCGGCATACTTTGTTGCCATTCCGAATAAAGCGGTAATCCACATCCAAAAAATTGCACCAGGACCACCAATTGTAACAGCTGTTGCAACACCGGCGATATTTCCCATACCAATCGTTGCGGCCATAGCTGTCATGAGTGCTTGGAAGTGGCTAATATCTCCAGAAGATGACGTATCTTCTGACTTTTTAAATGCTATTTTGTGAGCGTATAATAGTTTACTAAACTGTAAACCTTTCAAACGCACTGTGAGAATGATACCAGTACCAACGAGTAGCAACAAAGTTGGCAATCCCCACACGTAATGATTCATTTGTTCTAATACTTTACTTACTGTCTCCATCTTTATTCTCCTTTTTTAGAAAAAATAAAAACCACTTCAAGTAAATGAAATGGTCTCTGGAGAAACAAGGAATAGAAAAATAAACCGATACAAATCGGCATTTTCCTTCGCTTGTCTCTGTCCTTTTTACCTGAGAGATTATCCGCTAAAATAGCGGATTTGCTCCTTCGGCGCTCTTTTTCCTCCGCGCTATTAAAAGCGAGAGGGAGTCTCTCCAGAGATTCGTCCCCATGCAGTTCTACTTGTAACCAAGACCTGAGAGTTTCAAAGTTGGTATTACAACTTTTTGCCCCGTCGGTAGATCAATTGACCTTCTCCTGAATGGTTCATCCGAATTATAAAATTAATATACACATTGAATGTAAATCAATAAAAATATTATAGACAGATAAACTGTGAATTGCAATCTTTTTTTATTTTAAAATAGTAAACAGTTTTATTTTTTAGAAATTCCTAATTTATCTTTAATTTCATTTAAAGTAGATAAAGCGATGACAATATGTTGATCGGCAAGCCCTAAAGCCTGTTTTGTATTTTCAATTATTTCATTGGCAGGAGTAGAATTATTGTATTTATCAATAATTAAATCTGCTGCATTTTTCATGTAATTTGATGCGGATTTAAACTGAGTTGTGAATTGGATTAGTTGTTTTTGTATATGTATATCCGTTATGTTTTCTTCGATTTTTATCGTGTCTATTTCGTTCATAAGTGTTTCATACTGTTTGGAAACAGCACTCATTGTAACTAATAGTTTATTTCTATCCACTGAATCTCCGTTCGTGTTCATCTCTTCCCAGGCAGGCAACCAATCTTTTTCGATAATGTCATTATAATTAGTAGTCAATTCCTTAATTTTAGGTTGTAATTTAGTTTTGAAAGTTTTTGTATCCACTGTTTCTACAGTTTCTTTTTCATTATCAGTTTTATTTTTACCATTAGTTACGTAGAAAATCGTACCGAAAATGATGAAAATAGAAATAACTACTGTCCATTTAGTAAAAAGAATTTTCTTCAATATGTAACGCCTCCAAAATTTAAAAACTTATAATTATAATATATAACAATAATGTTGTTTTAAATAGAGAAAATAAAGTTAGAAGTGATTTGAATTACATCTTTTTTATACGTAACTAATTAAAATTAGTAAAAAGATGAAAGGAATATGTAAGAAAGGGGAATCTTAGTGAAAGTGAATAAAAGAAAACTAGTTTTAAATATTGTAACGGCTATGTTATTAATTGGTGTATCTCGCATTAACGGGCAGTAAGACCCCCACTTCAAAATGCAGCGAAAGCAAAGAAGTTAGGTGGGGGATGAAGAATCCCAAAATGAGTAAAGTTTCACTTTATTTGCACTCATTTATGTAGACAAAGAATCTAAAATTGAAAAATTTCCAGTACCAATGTCAGCAATCCATATTAATGATGATAATGAAGAGGTTTATACATATATAAGTGTAATGCTTATTATAAAGGCAAGTGGATGGGAGCCAGCCTAGTTAGTTTTAAAAAAGTGGAACGAAAGGTAAATGTAAAACATTATCCGAGAGAAATTATGTATTATTTATTTGAGCAATAGATATACAAGGGAGAAAAGATTTCGATGTAATTCCTATAGAGCTACATTTTTTATATTCCGAATTATTTGAAATGAAAACAGATAGATGGTTTGATAGATATAGTGCAAAAAAATGATTATTTGTACAAAAGTAGAAGTTTTTAGTTACCATAGTTTTATTATGTAAATTAATTGTTGTAAGAGAGAGATTGTATAATAAGGGGGAAGTAGAAATGTTACTAAAAACAATATTTTGCAAAGTGGGAGAAGAGAAAAGGGAGATGTTTTCGGCTGCTCAAGAAAAATGGCGTGATTTACAACATTTAGATGGTTTTCATGGGCAATTTGGTGGATGGAATGAAGATGAGGCATGTGTATATACTTTATGGGAAGATAGAAGTGCATATCAATCATTTATGAACGGTGCTCACGATACAATTTATTTAAATAGTAATCAAAAAGATACGTTTCTTTCATGTGAAATTGAACTATTTCAAACGTTGTATGATATAAATGATAAGCCTTTGCAAAACGTTGTTACAGAAGGATCATTCGTAAGAGTTGCCATATGTGATGTAAAGGGAGAAAAAGAAAATCATTTTTTACATAAGCAAGAAACAATTTGGAATAAAGGAATGGAGAATGCAAAAGGGATGTTAGGTGGAGTAGTTGCGAAGTCTTTAAAAAATGAAACTCGTTACATAGTATTAACTTATTGGGAAGATGAAATGGCGCATCAATATTATGTGGAAGAGGGTTTTCCCATGTTGTATAAACTGGCTAACATTCATGAAGATATAGAAGAGATAAGAAGTAAACAAGCTGTATGTAAGGAAGAATGGCTTGTATATTAAGTGCAGAAAAAGTGTATAAATGAATGTATAATAAAGATAATTTCTTGTAAACAAGAAATTAATAGAAGACGTCATATACCCTTTCATGTTAATATATTTAAGTTAAAATAGGAGGCTTACCCTTTTGTATTGTACGGTAGAAGCAGTGTGAGCTTGAAATTTTTTATGAAAAGGATGTGCCTAACTTGCGTATCAATAAATTTATTAGTGAAGCTGGAAAAGCGTCTCGACGCGGAGCAGATAAATTAATTAATGAGAGAAGAGTAATTATTAACGGTAAGGTTGCAAAAATTGGTGACCAAGTAAATCCAGGTGATGATGTACGAGTGAATGGAGAGCAACTTCGTATTGCTCGAGACCATGTGTATATCGCTTTAAATAAACCAGTAGGTATTACATGTACAAGTGAAAAAGCAGTAAAAGGTAATATTATTGATTTAGTGAATCACCCTTTACGTATTAGTCATATTGGACGTCTCGATAAAGACTCAGACGGTTTAATTTTGTTAACGAATGATGGCGATATCGTTAATGAGATTTTACGTGCTGAAAACAAGCATGAGAAAGAATATATCGTTTCAGTGGATAAGCCAATTACACCTGATTTCTTAGAGAAAATGGCAGCGGGAGTTAAAATTTTAGGTACAAAAACACTTCCTTGTGAGGTTACACAGTTATCAAAATATGAGTTCCAAATTATTTTAACACAAGGGCTGAATCGTCAAATTCGCCGTATGTGTGAAGCTTTAGGTTATCAAGTATATACGTTAAAACGTACGAGAATTATGAATATAGAATTGAATAATTTACCAGTTGGGCAGTGGAGAGATTTATCGAAGAAAGAGAAAAGACGTCTATTTTCAGATTTAAATTACGAACCACAAGATTGGTAAAATTGTGAAGTGAAACCAAAAAAATTTGGTTTCACTTTTTTAAATTAAATAAATAATTTTTTTAAACACTTGCAAAAATAAAATGAATAAGATATATTAAATAACAATAAATGGATGTTTTATAAAAGCAAAGAAAAGGACACGAGTTATTTTACCCGGTTATACAGAGAAGGAAGGAAAGCTGAGAACTTCCTAACGCAGAAAAATAACTTACCACCTTAGAGCTGCACTGGGGAAATGAAGTATCTAGTGCCGTGTATGCGACGTTATCGCAAAAGAAGCCATTATGTTTTTTGTGATGGGAATCTGGGTGGAACCACGGATATAAGCATATTCGTCCCTATTTTAGGGATGAATATGCTTTTTTGCATTCAATTTCATAATAAGCGAAGAAAAGGACACGAGTTATTTTACCCGGTTATACAGAGAAGGAAGGAAAGCTGAGAACTTCCTAACGCAGAAAAATAACTTACCACCTTAGAGCTGCACTGGGGAAATGAAGTATCTAGTGCCGTGTAAACGACGTTACCGTAAAAGAAGCCATTGTAGGTTTACAATGGGAATCTGGGTGGAACCACGGGTAAAAGCACGCTCGTCCCTATTTTAGGGATGAGTGTGCTTTTTATTATGAAATGGAGAGATGAAAAATGAAAGAACAGATGATTGAAATTAAATTTCCAGATGGTAGTGTTAAAGAATTTGTAAAAGGAATTACTTTAGAAGAAATTGCTGGATCAATTAGTAGTAGCTTGAAAAGGAAAGCAGTCGCGGGGAAAGTAAATGATCAGTTATATGATTTACGCCGAAATATTGAAGAAAATGCGGAAGTAGAAATCATTACTATAGATTCAAATGATGGAGTAGAAATTGCAAGACACTCTGCGGCACATATTTTAGCGCAAGCTGTAAAAAGATTATATGGTGATATAAATCTTGGGGTAGGGCCTGTTATTGAAAATGGATTTTATTATGATATGGATCTTCCAAGTAGTGTAAACGTAGAAGATTTACCAAAAATCGAGAAAGAAATGAGAAATATTATAAAAGAAAATATAAGTATAGAACGAGTTGAGGTTTCTCGAGAAGAAGCAGCAAAACTGTTTCAAGAAATGAACGATCGCTTGAAATTAGAACTTTTAGAAGCAATTCCTAGTGGGGAAAGTGTAACACTATATAAACAAGGTGAATTTGTAGATTTATGTAGGGGGCCACATGTACCATCTACAGGTTATTTGAAAGCATTTCAATTAACTCACGTTTCCGGTGCATATTGGCGAGGTGATAGTAATAACCAAGTGCTTCAGCGTATATATGGTGTTGCATTCTCTTCTCAAAAAGAGTTAGAAGAGTATTTACATTTTGTTGAAGAAGCAGCAAAAAGAAACCACCGTAAGTTAGGTAATGAACTTGAGTTATTTATGTTTTCTGAAGAGGCTCCGGGAATGCCATTTTATTTACCGAAAGGCCAAATTATTCGGAATGAATTAGAAGCATTTTTAAGAGAAATTCAAAAAGAATACAATTATCAAGAAGTACGCACTCCGTTTATGATGAACCAAGAAGTATGGGAGAGATCAGGGCACTGGGGCCATTATAAAGATAATATGTATTTCTCAGAAGTAGACAACAAAAGTTTTGCATTAAAGCCAATGAACTGTCCAGGACACATGCTTATGTTCAAAAATAAATTGCATTCTTATCGTGAATTACCAATTCGCATGTGTGAGTTCGGTCAAGTGCATCGCCATGAATTTAGCGGAGCGTTAAACGGATTATTAAGAGTACGTACTTTCTGCCAAGATGATGCTCATTTATTTGTAACACCAGAACAAATTGAGGATGAAATTAAATCCGTAATGGGGCAAATTGATTACGTATATAAAACTTTTGGATTCGAATATGAAGTGGAGCTGTCTACTCGTCCAGAAGATTCAATGGGTGACGATAAATTGTGGGAGCAAGCAGAAGCCGCATTAGAAAATGTATTACAGTCATTGAATTATAAATATAGACTAAATGAAGGTGACGGCGCATTTTATGGACCGAAGATTGATTTCCATATTAAAGATGCCTTAAATAGAAGTCACCAGTGCGGAACAATTCAGCTTGATTTCCAAATGCCAGAGAAATTCGATTTAAATTATATAGATGTGAAGAATGAAAAGAAAAGACCAGTTGTTATTCACCGAGCAGTTTTAGGTTCGTTAGACCGCTTTTTAGCAATATTAATTGAACACTTTGGAGGCGCGTTCCCGGCATGGGTAGCACCAGTTCAAGTGAAAGTAATTCCAGTTTCAAATGCAGTTCATGTACAATATGCAAATGAGGTTGCAGATAAATTAGCACAAGCTGGAGTTCGTATTGAACGAGATGTGCGAGACGAAAAGTTAGGATATAAAATAAGAGAAGCACAAATGCAAAAAATTCCTTATGTTCTTGTTATTGGGGATAAGGAAATGGAAAACGGATCTGTAAATGTACGTAAATATGGGGAAGAAAAGTCAGAAGTTGTTGCGCTAGATGTATTTGCGGCAAGTATGGAAGAGGAAATAAAGAATAGAAAATATTGATTAAAAAGAAAACACACCATTAGAATTTGGTGTGTTTTCTTGTTTACCTTACAAAAATGTAAGGTAAATGTAAGAGAAATCGAATGAACGAGTTTTAGAAAAGTGAGAATATGAAGGAGGAAAAAGGTTCATGTTACTTGTGCATCTCTTTCTGTTTGAAAAGCTAAAAAATAGTAAGATTTTACATGAGTGAAAAATAAGGATTATATGAAAAAAATAATACTATACAAAAGGGATGGAGTGAAAGAAATGTCAACAAATGTAGTTACTGTAGAAAGTGTAGAAAAAACGTATGGGAAAAGAAATGAGAATCAGTCAAAAGCATTAAGAGGCGTATCATTACATATTAAGGAAGGGGAATTCGTCGGGATCATGGGTCCTTCTGGATCTGGAAAAACGACTTTACTTAATGTGATTAGTACACTGGATCAAGCGACAGGTGGTAGTGTGACGATAGCTGGTACAAATATTACTTCTATGAAGGGGAATGCATTATCAGATTTTCGTTCTCAAAAATTAGGATTCATTTTTCAAGATTTTAACTTACTAGAAAACTTATCAATTTATGAAAATATTGCTTTGCCTCTTTCTTTGCAAGGTGTACCGTCAAGTGAGATTACAGGAAAAGTAAATGAGGTTGCGAAGAAATTAGGAATTACTGAAATTTTAACAAAATATCCGACTGCTGTTTCTGGTGGGCAAAAACAAAGAACAGCGGCAGCACGAGCTTTAGTACATAATCCGGCAATCGTATTAGCAGATGAACCAACAGGAGCACTTGATAGTAAAAATGCAAAAAGTTTATTAGAAGCAATGCAAGATTTACATGAAAATCACAATGTAAGTATTTTGATGGTTACACATGATGCGTTTAGTGCAAGTTACTGTGAGCGTATTTTATTCATTCAAGATGGTCTTCTTTATAAAGAATTAAATCGTCAAGGCACTCGAGAGAATTTCTATCAAGACATTTTAGGTGTGCTCGCTCATATGGGCTCAGCTGCTGAGTCTAAGTAGGGGGCGAAACAATGTTATTTAAATTATCACGTCATAGTATGAAAAAGATGTTAAAAGATTATATGGTTTTACTGATTGGTCTCGTTATTAGTATTAGTATTTTCTATATGTTCCAAACGATGGCGATGAACAGTGAATTTACAAAAGATAATAGTCTCATTAGTAGTATTAGACTCGTCTTCTGGGTAGGTGCAATATTACTTTCTTTCATAACTGTATTTTATATTATATATGCCAATTCTTTTTTACTTACATTAAGAAGAAAAGAACTTGGTATGTATATGATGCTTGGAGCGAAAAAGAAAAAAGTAGCACAGTTATTATTTATTGAAACATTCGGTATGGGTATTGTCAGTATTATTATCGGTATTTTAGTAGGAATGTTACTTGCAAGTGTAGCAGGAAATTTTTTAATGAATGGCATGGAAATTTCAGCAAAAGGTAGTTACGCATCTGTATACACACCAGCTATTTTAGTTACATCTATTTTCTTCTTAATACTATTTTTCATTACGGGTATAATGAATAGCATTCGATTGTTACGTAAAACAGAACTAGAGTTAATTCGTGAAGATGAAACACTAGATGAAGTAAAGAAAAGTAAAACTCGCATTATTATAATGACAGTACTGGGTGTATTACTAGTAAGTACAGGGTATTATTTTATGGTAAATATAAGAACATATGCTGAACTTGGTTTTATAATAGCGACGATTGTTACAACACTTGGAACGTACTTTATTTTTAGTTCATTGCTCCCATTTTTTGTGATGAAAATTAAGGGAAATAAAAAACGAAATGAAATGGGCTTAAATAGTTTTACATATGCACAGTTACGCTTTCGAGTAAATAGTTTATCGAGAGTATTAGGAACTGTAGCGATGTTAATTGCATTAGGTGCAGGGGCAATGACAGCAGGTATGGCATTTCAAAAAAATGTAGGCATTATGACAGATTTCTCACGTGTATATGATGTCGTAATTCATGATCCAAATGATCAAGATACAGCAGCATTAAAGGAAATGGAAATAGTTGAAGAAAGCAAGTATAAGTATAAAGTAGATGGAGAAGCGGTGTATTACTTACGTGACGATTTAACTGCGAAACCGCCACTTATTTCCGACCGCTTTAATATGGAAACTTTAAAAGAGCCTGCGCGTAAACGGGTGGCTGAACCTTTAACTGAACCTGTATATTCTGCTTTGGAAGCTCCCGAAGCAGTGAATAAACTTCCTCGTATGCCAAAAGATTGGGAAGATGCGGTTGTAAGAGAAATACAAATTACACATAATCAATTTAACGGAAAGCCTGTAAGAATTGCTGATGAAGAGCATTATAAAGGAATTCAAGGAACAGAACATACTGTAACATTAGCAAAAGTAGATGATATGAAAAAATATAAACCATTATTGATCGAAATAGACAAGAGACAAAAAGAACAAATTGAAAAAACAACAGGTGCAAAAGTAGACTTATTTACGAAAATGACAATTTATCAGTTTATGAACAGTTTCATGAGTGGGACAATGTTTATGGGGTTTTTCCTCGGAATTGCCTTTCTAGCAATGATGGCAAGTTCGCTTATGTTCAAAATATTAACGGGTGCTTCTCGTGATGTACGACGTTATGAAATGTTACGAAAAATAGGTGTTAGACGTAGTATGCTGACAAAAAGTATTTATAAAGAAATTTCATATTTATTTATCTTCCCAGCAATCATTGGAATTTCCCACGTTTTAGTAGGGCTTAACTTATTCAGTTTTATTTTAGTTGACCCGTTTGTAAAAGTGTGGGTGCCAATAGGGATTTTTTTAGTCATTTATTTCATCTATTACTGGATAACTGTTCAACTTTATAAAGGGATGGTAATGCCGAAAGAAGAAGTAGCGAAATAGTTTATGAAAAAAGTCCTTGTTTTGAAAACAAGGGCTTTTTTCTATGTTTGTGATACATAAATACGGTATGCAAGACGTTATTAAGTCTTCATAATAATAAAATATTGAAAATTAAGAAAATATTAAGAGTTTATATAGCGGAAAGTTAAGATGTGTATGGGACATTAGTAATGTACAAAAACATTGAGATGAAATTGGAAAGTGTACTGGTTTAGTACTTTTATTTTCTTGAGGTAGTTTTGCAGAAATAAATTGATATTTTATAAATTTAACAGAAAGGAAGCGTATTATGAAAAAGATAAAAAAATCAATAAAACTTATTGGAGTCATTACTATACTATTACTAACCATAGCACTAATATTTCCTACATGGACTTCGCAAATAAAGAGTAATAACAGTATAAGTACATTAGAACAAGTAGAGATAAATGGAAGTGGTCATGAGATTATGATACGTGGCAAAGATAAGAGGAATCCAGTAATTATCTTTGTTCATGGTGGACCAGGTTCTTCGGAAATACCATATGCTCAAAAATATCAATACTTATTGGAAGAGAAATTCACAGTTGTTAATTATGATCAAAGGGCAAGCGGGAAATCGTATCATTTTTTTGAAGACTATTCGAAATTATCATCAGACCTACTTGTAGAAGATTTATTAGCTATGACAGATTATGTTTCAAAACGTCTCAGTAAAGAAAAAGTAATATTGATTGGGCATTCTTACGGTACATATATTGGAATGCAAGCTGCCTATAAAGCTCCTGAAAAATATGAAGCGTATGTTGGTATAGGGCAGATGAGTGACACAGTAGAAAGTGAGATGGATAGTTTAAAATACGTTATTGAACAGGCGCAAAATGGGGGAAATGCGGAGGAGGTTTCATATTTAAAAGAGTTAACCGAAAAAATTAAAAACGGCGATACATACACTCCGAGAGATTATGTTACAAAATATGGTGGAACATCAAGACTCATTGAAAATCCAGATGGTGATAACATTCAGATGTTACTTAGTAATGAATATAACTTGTTAGACGTAATTCGTTATAACGTTGGATTATCACATTCCCAAACGGTCTTATTAGAAAAAGATTTAAAGAATCCATTACCTACTAAAGTAACTAAGCTAAAGCTACCATTTTATCTTCTTATGGGTAAATATGACTATAATACTTCATTTCATGCAGCTAAAAAATATTTTGATTTGATTGAAGCGGATCAAAAGGAATTTATAGCTTTTGAAAACTCAGCACATTACCCTCAATTTGAAGAAAAGGAAAAGTTTTATGAGTGGATGTGTGATACATTCGTAAAATAGAATTAAATACAAAAAGCACTTAGTTTAAAAATAAGTGCTTTTTTATAGTATGGAATTGATTAGGAAGGAAAATATTGGATAATGATCGAAAGATATAATACAACTTCCAAAAAATGACGGGAATTGCTATGTTTTTTAGAAAGAGGAGTTAATTTGTTAAAAGGTATAGGTACTATACATGGATTTTATTTCTGAATATTCATTTAAATAGAAAGGATAATAGTTATGTTCATTCGAATTGGTAAGTGGTGTGGAGTTACATGTTTACAATTATTTGCGGCACTTATTTGTATCCTTTTTTTAGGGGCACTTCCGCGTTTATTTAAAGGACTGCAAATTGATTTAATCGGTTTTTGGGACACAGTTCTGTTTCTCGGGGAGAAGTTACTAAAACCGGGTGAAATTACGTATGGATTTCGGAACTCAAGAAAGTTATTTCCACAAATATGGATTCATTATGTAGAGACAATGTTTGTATTTATTTCGGCATTTATACTTTCTTTACTCATTGCGTATGTTATCGTTGTGTGGGTATTGCAGCGCTCTCAATCAAAGCAACGTATATGGAATGGAGTTTTCGTCGCACTTGAAAGTATCCCGGACATTTTATTAATTTTATTATCTCAACTTCTAGTAGTAATTATCTTTCAAAAAACAGGATTTATGCCAGTGAAACATGCGGGATTTGGTGAGGATAGAGCTCGTATGTTACCAATAATATGTCTTGCTATACCTACAACGTTATTATTTATGAAGCTACTATTATTACGTTTTAGAGAAGAATTAGAGAAAGATTATAGCATATTTGCAAAGAGTAAAGGACTGAGTTTAAGACATGTTTTGACGCACCATATTTCAAGAAATGTCTTGTTAACAACAGTCTATTATGCAAAAACAAATATTTTATTTATGTTATCAAATTTATATATTATTGAATGGCTATTTAATACGTACGGCATGTTTGTTTTTTTAAAAGAAAATTCCAAATTAGAAATATTTACAGTGAGTTTAGTTATATTATACGTACCGCTTTTTATACTATTTCGTTTATTACATACGCTTTTAAAAAATGTTATAAAGGAGCGTGTGTAACATGTGGCAAGTTGTAAAAAGAGATGTGAGATTTTGGCTAGGTGTTACTTTTTTGAGTGTATTAATGATTGTTAGTATTGGAAATACGGTGTTTTTTGACGGAAATATTCGTGAATTAACAATGATGTATAACGAAAAAGGAGAATTAGAGGCTGCTCCGTTTTCACCATCGAGTAAATTTTGGTTTGGAAGCGATGAGAAAGGACGCGACCTTTTTCAGTTAATAATAGAAGGAGCGAAATGGACAGTTGGTGCTAGTATCGTTATCGCAATTTTACGTGTAGTAATTGGCGGAACGATTGGTTTATTGCTTGGTATGTACAGTAAACGCTCATTTTCAGTTATCTCATCTTTTTTTGATCCGTTTAGTATTGTACCGATGATTATGATTTCCTATTTTATGTTAAATGAAGTTTTAATGTTTGAAAGTGGAGAGGAGGCTGCTCCGTTTCACTTACGGGTTACGTTTCAAATTATAGTTCTTGCGTGCCTTGCTGTACCAACTGTTATGTTGTATACGGCGCAAGAAGTAAAGCGTATTAAGAATGAAGAATTTATGTTGGCTGCTACTGTGCTCGGAGGGAGTAAGTGGCAGCGGTTGAAACGCCATGTATGGCCACATATGTTACCATCATTTCTTTTATTAGTAGCCCAGCAATTTGTAAGCACCCTATTACTTCTCTTACATCTTGGTTTGTTAGAACTGTTTTTCGGCGGAACAATAATCTTTGGTATAGAGGCGGATAGTGTAACAAAAGAATGGACAGGATTAATTGGTCAAAACTTCCGTCATTTAACTACTCATACTTGGATCGTGGTCATACCAATTCTTTTTTATAGTATGACAATCTTATCTGGAAATTTGATTAGTAATAGTATGCAAGATGCAATTAAATTAGGAAATGTGAGAAGGCCAAAGGGGGAAAAGAAAAAAGGGAAAGTAGAGAAATAAATACAACCAACTATGAATGATTTTTCATTCTATAGAGAGGTACAAAAATAAAAAAAGATAGCTGAAGACAAATCGTTTTCAGCTATCTTTTTTCGTTTAAAGTGGAGGTAAATCAATTTTACCTTCTTCAAATAATTCTTTTATCATATGTTTCGTATAACCAGCTGCTTGACCAAATGTGATTTTTGCTGGCATTGGTGCTTCGTTTACATCTACAACTACATCAATAATACACGGCCTGTTTTGTTTTACTGCACTTTCGAAAGCAGGTAGTAGTTCATCTAATTTCTCAATACGGTAGCCAATACCGCCGCACGCCTCTGCATATTTTGCGAAATCTGGATTCGTTAAATCGGTGCCGAATTCGATATTACCCATAACTTCTTGTTCGAATTTAATCATGGCAATTTTATTATTGTTCAATACGACGACAACGATTGGTAGTTTATATTTTACAGCTGTTACAAAATCGTTCATAGTCATTCCAAATCCGCCGTCACCACAAACTGCAAATACTTGTTTATTCGGGAACGCAATTTTTCCAGCAAGTGCACCAGGTAAACCGCAGCCAAGTGTTGCGAGCCAGCTTGAAATGATAAATTGCTGGTTCGTCATACGGAAGTGCCTTGCTGTCCAGACCGTTACATTTCCGACATCAACTGAAAGAATGGCGTCATCTTCTGCTACTTGCTGCAATGCATGCATAACGCGTTGTGGTTTAATTGGAGTAGAGGAATCTTCTTCCTGACCGTGTAATTTTTCTTCCCACTTTTTCATCATTTCTTGATGATCCTCTAAGAAGGAATGGTCCTCGTGTTTTTCTACATTTTCAATTAACCATTTTAATGTTTTATCAGCATCACCGGCTAAGCCGATATCTGTCACATAACGCTTCCCGATTTGGGCAGGATCTGTATCGATATGAATTGTTTTTGCCTTTTCAGGTAAGAAACCAGTGAACGGATAAGAAGTACCCACCATAATTAAAGTATCCGCGTGTTTCATTGCTTCATAAGATGGTTTCGTTCCAATTAATCCTAATCCACCGATGCAAAGTGGGTGTTCATCAGGAACAATTCCTTTAGCTGGCAATGTAAGTACGATTGGAGCGCCGATATGTTCTGCGAATGCAAGTAAAGATTCTCTTGCATGTTTTGCGCCTTTACCTGCTAAAATAACAGGTTTTGTCGCTTCATTTATTGCGAGTTTCGCTGCATCTAAATCTTCTTTTTGCGGAAATAGCTCAGGCAATGTAAAAGAAGTGTTTGTAACACGAGCCCCATTTTTCACTTCGAATTTCGGAACGTCATCCGGAATAGTGAGAACAGATACACCTTTTTTCGTATAGGCCATACGAATCGCTTGATTCACTACAGCAGGTAGTTGCTCCGCTGACATAATGCGCTGGTTATACACTGCAACATCATCAAACAATCTTTCTAAGTTTACTTCTTGGAAAAAATCCGTTCCAAGTAAATCGGTTTCTACCTGTCCTGAAATTGCTAGCACAGGAGCCTTATCGAGTTTCGCATCATATAAACCGTTTAATAAATGAATAGCTCCAGGTCCTGCGATTGCCATACAAACACCGAGTTTCCCTGTTAATTTCGCATAAGCGGCCGCTGCTAATGCGCCAGCTTCTTCGTGGCGAACTTGAATGAATTTAATTTTATCTTGTTTTTTTCTTAAAGCTTCAATTATAGAATTAATAGAATCTCCAGGCATACCGTATATATGTTCTACTCCCCATTCAATTAATAAATCAACTAATGCTTCACCAGCTGTTTTCCCAAACATAATTGTTCCTCCTCATAATAGGTAGATAACATTATGTTTTGAAGAAAAAGGAAAAATATACAAATAATAAATTTTTTAGCTTTAATGATGAACAGCGAATAAAGTAAACACTGTTATTAGTAAAAAACCACTAGTTGCCCACATGAGAAATATAAGGAAAGAGAGCTGTTTCTTAGCTTTCCAAAGCATTTCATGAATTGTGACATAACCAAGTGAACCGATAGCGCTTCCCATAATGAGACCTTGTAAATGAAGAGCTTTTCCTTCCATTAAAATGCCAAACACCGTACCGGTACCGAGAATAAGAGAAAGTAATAACGTTGTTAATAGAAATGAAATATATTTATGTTTTGTAAAAAGAAAGGGGATAATTAAAGCTAATCCTTCTGGAATATGGTGAACGACGATTGCTATTAAAAAGGGGATGGCTGAGTCAGCATGATTAATAAAAGCTGTGCCTAACGCAAATCCACTCGGTATATTATGAATAAATATAGCGAAAGAGAGAAACAGGAATGTTTGCCATGCTTGTTGATCCTTTTTATGTATCATTGGATGGTGACAATAGTTATCTAATAAGCTCATAACTAAAATACCGATAGCTATACCAAGTATAGGACCAATCATTTCATAGCTTGAAAATGTTTCAGGAATAATTTCAAGGGATAAAAGGCCAAGCAAAATACCACCACATAATGCATATAAACGATGCATCTTTTCTTCAATTAGTTGACGTGTTGCAACTCCAACAGCACCTCCTAATAGTAATCCACCGAACGAAAAAAATGTTACAATCATTGGAATCCATAAACGCTCCATAATATCACACTCCGATTGTAGTCCCTTATTTTTAACTTACGAAAAGTTAAGTTGGATTAGTCCAAGTAATTGTGTTTGAGTATAGAGAAAAAACTAGCAATTCGTTATAATTTATATATTAAATTTAAGTGGGAATATGAAAAGGGGAATTGATTATGCAGCAAATTAAAAAAATAGGAAACTCATTTTGGTATATGACACCTGTTTCTGAAACAGATAGACCTATATTAGGAATGGTCGTTGGAAAAGAAAAAACTTTAATGATTGATGCAGGGAATTCAGAAGAACATGCACAATTGTTTTTAGAAATGCTAAAAGAACAGAATGTATCGAGTCCTGATTTCGTAGCACTAACGCATTGGCACTGGGATCATATTTTTGGATTACCTGTACTACAAGAGGCATTGTCTATTGCACATTCTGAAACGAAAAAAGAGATGAGTACACTTGTTTCTTATGAATGGACAGATGAAGCGTTGGACACACGTGTAAAAGAGGGTACTGAAATTGAATTTTGTGCGGAGTGTATCAAAAAAGAGTTTAATGAAAAAGCGAGAAATATTAAAATTATTCCTCCAACTTTAACATTCCAGAATCAACTTGAATTAGATCTTGGTGAAGTGACATGTGTGCTAAAGCATGTGGGCGGAGATCATTCACATGACTCTGTTGTTATGTATATAAAAGAAGAAAAGATATTGTTTTTAGGAGACTGTATATATGCAGATATTTTTTCTTCGAAGTGGAACTATACGACGAAACGAACGGTTACATTAATAGATGAATTAGAAAAATTTGATGCTGAGACATATATTCTTTCTCATGGGACAGCTATAAATCGGGAGGAGTTTTTAAAAGAAATACAATTGCTAAAAACAGTAGGAACATACACAGAAGCTCATAAAGGCGATGAAGAGAAGATAAAGGCAGCGTATAAACAAGAGCTAGATAGAGAATTAAATGAAGATGAGTTAGAAACAATAACGTATTTTGTAAATGGTTATGAAATGGTTAGCCAGTAAAACGCAACTCTAATCAAATAGCCTTAAACTGTACAAAAAGAGTATTGAAGTTTACTTCAATACTCTTTTTAATAAGTAAATATTAAGCCGCAACCAATTTGAGTTTTTTTGCAGGCTTATCATCTGAAGTTATACGACTTTATTTATTTTTCGTATAGATAGAATTTCAAGTGGAAGCTTTCTTTGCTAAGTCAGTTATATAGTTGAAAAAAACATTGTGGTTTACATTATAAACGACATTTACAGGTCGCCCATCATCAGTTTCCACTGTACGCCCTTGGCTAGGTCCGTATGTATGAACAATACTTTTAATCGTTTGTACCTTTGCAAGGTCAGCTTTCCCAACAAACGCAGCGGTTAATACATCCCACAAATAGTAAGTAGAGTTCGTTGAAAAGTGAACGAGAGGAGGAACCATCGCATAGCATTGACCAAGGAAATCAACACCAATATATCTACGCTCTTTTGCCCACTGTTCACGGATGTCTATTGTTAACGGAACTTGATTTGTACTTTCTAGTGTTACTAAGTCGATTTCAATCTTCGCCTCCCATACACGATCTACTGCTTCAGGGTCCCAAAACGAATTCCACTCAGCCGTTCCATCGTGTTCCGGCTCATGTACATTGCCTGCGGTCCGAAATGTACCGCCCATCCAAACGAGACGTTCAATTTTATCTTCGATTATAGGAGCCTCATATAATGCACGGGCTAGGTCAGTTAGCGGCCCTGTAAATAATAAAGTTGTTTTTCCTTCCGTTTGTAGAAGAGTTTCTATTAAATGATGATGCGCAGGTTTGGCTGCTGCAGGTGTTGCAACTTTTCCATACTCATTTAAAATGGGTAAAGCATCTACATAAAATGCATGCATTCGCCAGTCTTTCGGAAATGGATTTTTTCCACGAGAGTTTGACGCTGCTACTTCGATATTACCTTTGCCGAAGCGATCAATAATTTTACGACTTGCAGACATTGCGGGTTCTAAATAACAATCTGCAGGGATAACTGAAACACCTGTAAGTTCGACATTACCCATCTGGAGTAATAAAAATAGTGAAATTAGATCATCTACACCACCATCATGATTGAAGTACACCTTTTTCATCATTGTAATCTCCATTCTCTAATATTTAGCCAAGAATTAAATTTTAATTTTGGAAAAATCATCGATAATTTCCACCACCTGAATTTTCCCATTAATCAGTAGTTCAGGTAATTCGCTTTTGCTATTTCCTTTCCAATAGTCTCTAGCCTGTTCAATTTTTCTGGAGAAAGAAATACCATCTTCTTTTGGTAAAAGATTTCCGTCGCTTTCAAAAGAATTTCCACTCACTAGTAGCTTAACAATCTGTAAAACATCTCGGTTGTAAGAATCAAATAACGCTTTCCATTTCAAAGCATCTTCATAGCTTTTAGAAGCATATAAGCAAGATAACCTTGAAGGGTATTCAGGATATTCTTGAAGCCTAACCATTTCGACAATCGTTTCCCTAACGGCTCTAATTGTTTGATCCGTATATTTCATAACTACTTGAGCGTTTTCATTATTTATATGTAGTTCGTTATTTATATAATTGCTTTTTAAAATTTGAATAGAATCTTCGCCAGTAGCATTTAAGTGTTCTCTTTCAAAAAAGAAGTGATATAAAGTGTTAGTTTGATTATTATCAAAATGAATGATTTGTCCGATATTCATTTTTTTCTTTGTAACGATGTGATATGCGTAAAATTCTGCTTCATTCATAGTTATCCTCCTAGTAGTAATATATTTCAATGTTAAATTTAGTAATTCAACATTGAAATATATAAAACCTTTATAAGC
Source organism: Bacillus sp. FSL M7-1020 (assembly GCF_038050415.1). Classification (NCBI taxonomy): domain Bacteria; kingdom Bacillati; phylum Bacillota; class Bacilli; order Caryophanales; family Bacillaceae; genus Bacillus; species Bacillus sp. FSL M7-1020. The sequence continues at coordinate 2,062,462 of NZ_JBBOTW010000001.1, forward strand.
ATACAGTTATAGAATGGGAAGATTAGAGTGAAGAGTGAAAGAAATAAACGTAAACGCTTTCGAAATGTTCACAAAATGTTCACTTACGAAGGAGTTTCCAATATCGATATAATGGCAAAGACTCAAAGAGAAGGGATGATGAAAGTTGCCAACAACAAGAAAGGAAAACCTCCAATTCGGTATGATGATGTGCCTAGGGATGGTTATCGTAATGACATTTTACAATTTATTATTGAACGGAGCAGGAGGGCCAATTCATATTAAGGAGATCGCATTAGAACTACTAATTGGATTTATGATTGCGTTATTAATTGAGATATGTATCGTTGGACCTTGTGCGAAAAAAATTGTATTCGCGATACCGTTTAATAAATCGAAGAAAATAAATATTATAGTAGCGATGGCTACAGCTATGGTAATCGGAATGGTTTTCTTTATGTCATTTTACGGAATGGCTATGATGTATTTACATGGTGGACTACAAGGGGAATCATTTGTTTCAAGTTATTTTTCAATTTTTATTAAAAATTTCATTATGGCTTATCCATTACAATTAATTATTATGGGGCCGCTTGTGCGTTTCTTATTTGCGAAGTTTGTTATGAAGAAGACTGTTAATGTAGCGTAGTTATAATATGTAAAAAATTATATATTAATAAAAATATAAAAACACATCTCAAATTTTTGAGATGTGTTTTTTGTTCATTTCTAATTATTTTCATAGTGATGTGATATTTGTCCTTTTGCCTTTTAGGGTCATAGCTTTTAATTAAGTTAGAAATAAAAAATTAGGAGATGATTTTTTGAAAGGCATTGTATTTGCTGTTTTTGCTGGTGTATGTATAACACTTCAAGGAACCTTTAATGCGAAACTTAGTTCACATATCGGCATATGGTCAACGAGTATTATAACGCATTTAATTGGGTTCCTTATTGCAATAACTATATTTTTGTTAAAGAAAGAAGAGAAAGTAACGGATTTAAAGGGTGTGAAAAAAACATATTTAGTAGCCGGTGCATTTGGTGGATTCATTATTTGTGCAGAAACTATAGCGATATATTCAATGGGGGTTACATTGACAGCTGGCACACTTATGGTTGCTCAATTGTTAACAGCAACTTTCATTGAAATAAAAGGACTGTTCCATATAAAAAAGATACAGATGGAGAGATATCATATTGTGGGAACAATAGTAATGATTATAGGGATTGTAATATTTAATATGTGAATAGAAGGAGGAAATGAGAATGGAGAATAGATCAGATTTAATTATTCATTATTTGAAAACTAATAAAATATTTGAGATTTTTTCAGAAATAGATACAGCTTATTTTCAAATAAATCATTTTGAAAAAGGCAAGTTTATTTGCAATATAGATGACGAAATGGATCGTTTATATTTTGTAGTGAAAGGTAAAGTAAAAGTTTATACGATTACACCAGAAGGAAAGAAACTAATTCTTCGCTTTATCAATCCATTGGCGGTTGTTGGTGATCTTGAATTGATACAAAAAAGCAAGACTCATAATGTCGTTGAAGCTTGTTCAGATGTTGTAGCTATCTCCATTTCTAATACGGTTATTAGAAACAAGTTATTACATGATCCTATATTTATGAACTTCTTGCTTGAAAACATTGCGAACACGTTAAAAATATCGACCCGTTTTACAGCTCTAAATTTACTTTATCCAGTAGAAGTGCGTGTAGCTAGTTATTTACTATCAATTTCAACAGATAGTAACGGAAATATGTATAAAGAGGATTTAGATGCAACTTCCATATCAAGTATTGCTGATTTTATAGGAGTAAGTTATAGGCACGTAATTCGGGTGTTACAAAAATTAAATAAAGAAAAATTAATTGAAAAGAAAAATGGAGTTATCGTAATTAAAGATTTTTCTAGAATGAAGGAAGTTGCTAAAGATAATATATATGAGCAATGAAAGGGAGAGGAATATTTTGATTGGATTTAGTTTAGCTATATTTGCTGGAGTATTAATTAGCTTACAATCTATTTTTAACACAAAGGTCAATGAATGTGTAGGACAGTGGTTAACAACTGCATGTGTTCTTGGAATAGGTCTCATAAGTTCTGGTCTATTTTATATCATAACAGAGAAAAGTATTAGCATTAATTTTTACACTACAAATTATTTGTTTTATATAAGCGGATTGTTTGGCATTGGATTAATTATTTGTATAATGGGTGCAATAAAGAGTTTAGGTCCAGCGTATACGGTGTTAATTAGTCTTATTACACAATTAGTTGTTGCATTATGTATTGATACATTCGGATTGTTTGGAATGGAGAGCGTTCCAATACAAATAAATAAATTAGTTGGAATAGGTGTATTAATTGTAGGGGTAGGAATTTTTAAAAATCTATTTTCGAATAAGAAAGCTATTCATATAAACAAGGATAGGGTCTAAAGAATTTAAAGGAAAAAGGTGTTAATGATTAGAATAATTACACTTAGCTCGAATGGCTGAGGAACAATTAACTGGCCAATATAGATTAGACTAAGTTAAAGAAATGAAAAAAGAAACTATATATAAAACGGGTTCTTTTTTACATAAATTTCAAGAATTTTGATGGTGAACTAGAAAAATGGCTTCTCAAATTCTTTTAAAACGATCCTTTAAAGTGGAGTTAATAACATAGTATCATTAGGGAAAAAACCTCATATGAGTAGTCAGAGGGTGTTTAAATAGCATTTTGTTTTTATTTATAGTATTTAATAAACTATAATATAACTTCATTTAAAGGTATTTTGATTCTTAATTAAAAATAAAGTGGAAAATTAAGAATATGTTGATGTGGTGCGGTATGAAAGCTAGGTAGCATAAAGATTAATAATACAAAGATGAACAACATATAAATAAAGTTTATTCATATGTTCTATCTCCCCTGCAATTCCTAGTATTTTTGAAATCTATATATTTCTTCCTCATTTGTGGAAAATAAAACTAATGTTGGGACCAGTAATATTGTGGGGATTAGATAAAAATAGTTGTCCCTATATCGCCAGAATTTTAAATATTCCATTCGTTTTTTATGTTTTCTTTTTTTATTTTTGTACTGATGATAAGATTCTTTTCTCAATTAGATCTTTAAATAACGTAGATCTATTTGGTGCTTGAATTTCTTCCAACGTGTACTTTCCGAAGCATAGTGGTTCATAAATAGTCTTATCATTGTCCTCTGTCGTTAATTTCCCGACTTTTTGTTATCTTTGTCTAAAATTTGAAACACAGTAGGTTTTCAGTTTTACATTTAAATTAGCATTATCTATTTTTGGAATTCAATTTGTACAAGTAATTGAATTGAAATTTTGATTGTTGGTTTTTGTGGTGGTACAGTATCTCTTGTTACTTTCGCTGTATTTTGAATCTTTTTTCCAGCTTGGTCCTCGCATGGAGTACCACTGTATTTTGTATGTTCTTCACTGTTTTCTCAAGTGTAATGATTAGATCTTGTAGAATTAAGAAATGACCTTCATTCATTTCATTTTCTTATCTACTCTGATATTTAGATGCTAATTACAATTAAATAATATATGATTTTCATAAAAAAGATATAGTAATATTTTGTCGTGAATTGTACTAATTTGATATTTTATAGTATTATTTGTCGTGAATTATACCTAGCAGAATATATATTATGAAACTATAAAAGGAACAATGAGGAAAATTATCAAATAATTTACTTAAAAGGAGAATGTAATGAATACTTCTATCGATATACAACACTTGTGTGATCTTGCACATAAAGCATTTAATGCCCCTGTACATATTTTATCTACAGACAAAAAAATTTTATATCATTCTACATCTGATGATGTTTATAGTCCTTTTTATTCTTCAAAAGAAGAACATCTTAGTGATATTTATCAAGAAAACGATCCCTTTAACTTACCACTTTTCAGATGTAACAGCTATCTTGAAAATTTTGTTCTAATACATATAGAAAATCATGATCACATTAAAGGGACTATTATTATCGGTCCCACTATACATCCAAAAGGTTCAGATGATATGACCATAAAACTTCAAAAAGAATTTAAATCAAGTGATAAAATTCAAGAAAGACTAGCCTATTATCAGTGTTTATCTGAGATTGAAAAAACTACATTAATTGATATGGGAATTTTATTACATTACATGATTTTCAATGAAAAGTTAGATGTGGGTATTGTTTTAGAAAAAAATAAAGTACTAGAGGAAGTTCCTAATAAAATTGTGAAACCTGATTTATATATTTTAAAACGCCGACAAAACAAACCTAAAACTCACAACATGGCATTAGTAAATGATTTCTTTTTGACTATCAAAGAAGGAAATAAAAAAAAGTTAATACAGTATATGTATGCAGTTTCACAAGAGGATGTTGAACTGATGTTAATAGAGGATCCGCTCAGGAACCAAAAAAACCTTGGAATTATTGCGATTACCTTAGCTACTCGATATGCGATAGAAGGGAACCTGCCACCAGATATTGCTTTTGCTCATAGTATTTTATATATACAAACTCTGGAACAATTAGATAACGTAGAATCTGCAAAGCGATTGTCAGGAGACGCTTTACGTACCTTTGCAGATCGTGTGAAAGAATTCAATGCACAAAAGTATTCATACGCGGTTACTACATGTATGAAACATATTAATAAAAATGTTTACGATGGAATAACTCTCAATGAACTTGCTAATCATTTGGAAATTACCCCTACTTATCTGTCTAAACTATTTAAAAAAGAAATGGGAATTACTTTAAGCGAATATATTCAAAGGGAACGAGTGGAAGAAGCAAAAAAATTATTAACTCTAACTACTTATTCGCTATCAGATATCTGTGCTTGGCTTAACTTTAATGACCAAAGTTATTTTACGAGGGTTTTCAAAAAAATTACTAGCATGACCCCTAGACAGTACCGTGAAAAATATACAATAATATAGGCTTGTTATCTGGTCTCAATGTAAAAACTTAAAAATAGGTGTAAGTAATCTCTAAAACTTGAAAATACTGAGCTTATTACTCTAGAAAAAGTGTGTGATTTGTTTAGATAAGGAACTTGTATTCAAATAGACGTATGATCAACCTGATATTATCTTGTTAGCGGAACAGTTTCAATTTTCAGGAGTTGGCAAAAATAATGGAGAAACGAAGCTTATCTATTTTTTAAATAATAATTAGGCGCTGGATTTATCAGTATAGTTCTGAATTAGACAAATGAGTCTGACGTCAGCTCAAACAAATAGCTTTTGAAGAGTCCATGAAACATATATCCAAGCAAAAGCACAATGGAAATGTTTATACCATATTGTTAACTTGAAACACTATTTTTCTAAAGAAAACAAAAAAACAGAAGGCTGCAAAGGATTTTTAAGAAAGCTTTGCAGCTATTTTATATTTTAAAATCTATGGTTATAACGATGGATAAGTTTATAGATTAATATCTCCATTTTAAATATTTATTAATGTTGATATTAGGGTATATTTCGTAAAAATTAATAATGTAACATATATCACATGATATATCTATGTTTTATGCAATTATAAATAACTAAATAAAGGTAAAAAAGTATAAAAAAACCTATTAAATTATTCTATAAGTATTTTTTCTAAAATATAATTTCTTGGTTAAGCTAAAATAGTTATTTTGTAACCTTATATATATTAATTTGTAATCATTACAATTACAGAGGTGAAATTTTTAATTAATTATATTTGTATAATATTTTTGGCTCGTGTTTTTACTTAACAGTTAAATTATTGAGTACAATCGACAAAATTTTGCTATTTACGCATTAAAAATTTAATGTTTTAATGAACAACATAACTGGTATGACCAGAGAGAAAGGAGAAGATGACGCTAATAGGAGTATAGCGAAGTTGTAAGTAACATTATGTCGAAAATAATTCTCTTAATAATCAGTTAATTAACGAGAGACCTAGAATCTCAAAATGATCAAGTTTGTAATAAAAGTGTTCTAAGTTTTTGCATAACAAAAGTGAATTTATTCCGCAATAAAAGTATAAGCAATGTACAGTATAAGTTCATCTTTTGTAGTCTTGTAAGGCTCTTGCTGACAAAACTAAGAGACATATTATGTAATTGATATTAAACAAGGTCAAAACAGGATTAACTGTCAGCATTGGTTTATCTATCCTCGCGGTTCTGTAAGTTAAACCGCAACTCTATGGGAGAATTAATATTTTACTACCCATTGGGTGTCTAATTCAAATATAGCTGATGAATTTTTATTGTTTATTTTTGAAAAATAGAGTATCTAAATGAGAGATGAGTAAAATTCTTACATCCTATTAGAAGTAAAAAATAAGGATAACACCCTATCTGAAAGACTTCTCTTTCCTCATCCGTGTACAAAGAGAGAGCCTAGTGCTAGGTCGTACAAGTTATATGAATCAATTTATAGAAAAAAATGGTAAAGGAGTGTACGGAATGAAGAATAAAATAATGACAGGATTTTTAATAACATCCATTGTAACTGGAGCGACTATTCCTATCAATACTCTCGCAACACCAATCGTTCAAGCAGAAACTCAACAGGAAAACATGGATATTTCTTCATCATTACGAAAATTAGGTGCGCAATCTAAATTAATCCAAACGTATATTGATCAATCTTTAATGAGTCCTAATGTACAGCTAGAGGAAGTCCCAGCTTTAAATACAAATCAATTCCTAATCAAACAAGATATGAAGGAATGGTCATCGGAACTCTATCCACAGTTAATTCTATTAAATTCAAAAAGCAAAGGATTTGTAACAAAATTTAATAGCTATTATCCGACATTAAAATCGTATGTAGACAATAAAGAAGATAGAGAAGGTTTTGTGGATAGACTTGAAGTACTTCAAGAAATGGCTATGACGAATCAAGAAAATGCGCAACGACAAATTAATGAGTTAACTGATCTTAAATTACAGCTTGATAAAAAATTAAAAGATTTCGATACTAATGTGGCAACTGCGCAAGGCATATTAGGTACAGATGGAACAGGAAAAATAGATCAGTTAAAAAATGAAATATTAAATACCAAAAAAGCAATTCAAAATGATTTACAACAAATTGCATTAATACCAGGAGCTTTAAATGAGCAGGGATTTGCTATATTCAAAGAAATTTATAGTCTTTCAAAAGAAATTATTGAACCGGCTGCTCAAGCAGGGATGGCAGCGTATAACAAAGGAAAAGAAATTAACAACTCTATTCTAGAAGCTGAGAAAAAAGCAGCGCAAGAAGCGACAGAGCAAGGTAAAACAGCTCTAGAAATTGAATCGGCAAAAAAAGCAGCTCGTGAAGCAATTGAGAAAAGCAAACAAGGTGAAATAGCTGCAGCTGCAGCTGCAAAAACGCAAGAATATGACCTGATGAAAGCCATTGATACTGAAAAGATTAAGAAAACATTTGGTGTCTTCGCAGAAGTAAATAAACTAACAGCAGAGCAGCGATCATATTTAGATGACTTAGAGAAACAAAACCAAAAAATATATGATTTAACAACGAAACTATCAATAGCAGATTTGCAAAAATCAATGCTTCTTCTTTCACAAAATGATTTGCATACGTTTGCAAATCAAGTAGATGTAGAACTTGACCTACTAAAGCGCTATAAAGAAGATTTGGATCTAATAAAAAATAATATTACAAAATTATCTACTAATGTTGATGCAACTAACGAGCAGTCTCAAAAAGATACATTAAGACAATTAAAAAATGTAATAAGTTACCTTGAAGAACAGGTATATAAATTTTGATATTACGTTTTTGGAAAAACTATGAAAATTCTAGGAATCTAGCGAAAAAAGGAGAAAAGTGATGAAAAAATTCCCATTCAAAGTGCTAACTTTAGCCACTCTGGCAACGGTTATAACTGCTACTACTGGTAACACTATTCATGCATTTGCACAAGAAACGACCGCTCAAGAACAAAAAGTAGGCAATTATGTTTTAGGTCCTGAGGGACTGAAGAAAGCATTGGCTGAAACAGGGTCTCATATTCTTGTAATGGATTTGTACGCAAAAACAATGATTAAGCAACCGAATGTAAATTTATCTAATATCGATTTAGGATCAGAAGGAGGAGAGTTGCTCAAAAATATTCACCTTAATCAAGAACTGTCACGAATCAATGCGAATTATTGGTTAGATACAGCGAAGCAACAGATTCAAAAAACAGCTCGTAATATTGTAAATTACGATGAACAATTTCAAAATTATTACGACACATTAGTAGATACTGTACAAAAGAAAGATAAGGCAGGTCTAAAAGAGGGCATAAATGATTTAATTACAACAATTAATACAAATTCAAAAGAGGTAACAGATGTAATTAAGATGCTACAAGACTTCAAAGGGAAACTATATCAAAATTCTACAGATTTTAAAAATAATGTTGGTGGTCCAGATGGGAAAGGTGGATTAACTGCAATATTAGCAGGTCAACAAGCAACGATTCCACAACTTCAAGCTGAAATTGAGCAACTTCGTTCTACTCAGAAAAAACATTTTGATGATGTATTAGCATGGTCAATTGGTGGTGGATTGGGAGCAGCTATTTTAGTTATTGCAGCTATTGGAGGAGCAGTTGTAATTGTTGTAACTGGTGGTACAGCAACACCGGCTGTTGTTGGTGGACTTTCAGCTCTTGGAGCAGCTGGTATCGGTCTAGGAACTGCGGCTGGTGTCACGGCATCTAAGCATATGGACTCCTATAACGAAATTTCTAACAAAATCGGGGAATTAAGTATGAAAGCAGATCGTGCTAATCAAGCAGTTCTTTCGCTTACTAACGCGAAAGAAACATTGGCATATCTATACCAGACTGTAGATCAAGCGATATTGTCTCTAACAAATATTCAAAAGCAATGGAATACAATGGGCGCAAATTATACAGATTTACTGGATAATATCGATTCTATGCAAGACCACAAATTCTCTTTAATACCGGATGATTTAAAAGCTGCTAAAGAAAGTTGGAATGATATTCATAAAGATGCAGAATTCATTTCAAAAGACATCGCTTTTAAACAGGAATAGAACTGAAAATGAAAACTTATATTGGAGGAATATAAAATGATGAAAAATATCCCGTACAAACTAATCGTCGCATCGGCTCTTTTAACTATGACAGCAACTTCTGTAGTCTCACCAGTAGCAACTTTTGCAAGTGAAATTGAACAAACGAACAATGGAGATACGGCTCTTTCTGCAAATGAAGCGAGAATGAAAGAGACCTTGCAAAAGGCTGGATTATTTGCAAAATCTATGAATGCCTATTCTTATATGCTAATTAAGAATCCTGATGTAAATTTTGAAGGAATTACTATTAATGGATATGTAGATTTACCTGGTAGAATCGTACAAGATCAAAAGAATGCAAGAGCACATGCTGTTACTTGGGACACGAAAGTAAAAAAACAGCTTTTAGATACATTGACTGGTATTGTTGAATATGATACAACGTTCGACAATTATTATGAAACATTGGTTGAGGCGATTAATACAGGGGATGGAGAAACTTTAAAAGAAGGAATTACAGATTTACGAGGTGAAATTCAACAAAACCAAAAGTACGCACAACAATTAATAGAAGAATTAACTAAATTAAGAGACTCTATTGGACAAGATGTTAGAGCATTTGGAGGCAATAAAGATCTTTTGCAGTCGATTCTAAAAAACCAAGGTGCAGATGTTGATGCAGATCAAAAGCGTCTAGAAGAAGTATTAGGATCAGTAAACTATTATAAACAATTAGAATCTGATGGGTTTAATGTAATGAAGGGTGCTATTTTGGGTCTACCAATAATTGGCGGTATTATAGTGGGAGTAGCAAGAGACAACTTAGGTAAGTTAGAGCCTTTATTAGCAGAATTACGTCAGACCGTGGATTATAAAGTAACATTAAATCGTGTAGTTGGAGTTGCTTATAGTAATATTAATGAAATGCACAAGGCACTTGATGATGCTATTAACGCTCTTACTTATATGTCAACGCAGTGGCATGATTTAGATTCTCAATATTCGGGCGTTCTAGGCCATATTGAGAATGCAGCTCAAAAAGCGGATCAAAATAAATTTAAATTCTTAAAACCTAATTTAAATGCAGCGAAAGATAGTTGGAAAACATTACGAACAGATGCTGTTACATTAAAAGAGGGGATAAAGGAATTAAAAGTGGAAACTGTTACTCCACAAAAATAGGGAAATATTTATTCTGTTGCAAAGTGACCCATAACATAGAGAGTCTATGATTACACTGATAAACAGTAAAGCGGTAATTAATAAATCCTTATATATTAAAAAGGCGGAGTCTCATTAAAGACTTCGCCTTTCACTTATATATAAGTTGTATCCAAATAAAAAGATAGCCATGTAGTTTACTTGTTTTTAAAAATTTGTAACAGAATCGATCAATAGGAGACAGGTTATATAGATTTGCTTAATAATATCGAATCTATGCAACAACATCTTCTTTTAATAAGAATAGGACTTGAAATCATACTCTATACAGGAGGAATAAGAAAAGATGAAAAAAAAACCTTATAAAATACTGGCTGTATCAGCATTTTTAATTATGACAACTACCTATGCACTCACACCAATAGCAACCTTTGCAATTGAAACTGAACAAACGAACACTGGAGATATGTCTCTTTCAGCAAATGAAGAAAAGATGAAAAAAACTGTACAAGATGCTGGGTTATTTGCAAAGGCTATGAATGAATATTCTTATTTGCTAATTAATAATCCGGATGTGAGTTTTGAAGGGATTTCTATTAATGGGTATGCAGATTTACCTAGTAAAATTGTACAGGATCAAAAGAATGCAAGAGCACATGCTGTTACATGGAATACAAAAGTAAAAAAACAGCTTTTAGATACATTGACCGGCATTATTGAATACGATACAAAGTTTGAAAATTATTATGAAACATTAGTAGAGGCGATCAATAATGGAAATGGGGATACTTTAAAAAAGGGGATTACAGATTTAAGGGTGGGGATTCAACGAAACCAAAAGTCCGCAAAAGCGTTAATAGAAGAATTAACTAAATTTAAAAACGCTATTGGAGAAGATGTTAGAGTATTTGGAAGCCATAAAGAGACCTTGCAATCGATTTTAAAAAACCAAGGAGCTGATGTAGAGACTGATCAAAAGCGTTTAGATGAAGTTTTAGGACAAGTAAACTATTATAAGAAATTAGAATCTGATGGGTTAATAATGGTGAAAGTCCCTTTTATCCCCACGCTTATTTCTGGTGGCATAATGATAGGTACTGCTAGAGATAATTTAGGTCGATTAGAGCCTGCTTTAGCAGAATTACGTAAAACTGTAGATTATAAAATTACATTAAATCGTGTAGTCGGAGTTGCATTTCATAATATTAGTGATATGCATAGTACGATTGATAGTGCTATTACTGCTCTTACTTATATGTCCACACAATGGGATGATTTAGACTCTCAATATTCGGGCGTAATGGGGCATATTGATAAAGTTGATGAAAAAGCTGATCAAAATAGATATAAATTTTTAAAGCCTAACTTGAATTCAGCTAAAGACAGTTGGAAAACATTAAGAGCAGATGTTGTCACATTACTAGAAGGTATAAAAATTGCAGAGAAGAAAGAACAAGATTTTATGAATCTACTTCGTCCATCAAACGTTTTTTACTTTTATAAAAAAATCCATAACGCATATACTTTTGAAATAAAGACTGGAACAAATGCACCAAATGCGTCTTATAAAGTTATGAATTTAACTAAAAACACTGTTCATCATATGTGGAGTGGAGGTGCTAATACAAGCATGTGGGCTGACTGGCTTTCATTCAATCCAAATGATGAATTTGCGGTGGTAGCAGTAGTGGATGGAAAAGAATATGTTGTATATAAAGACAAAGTAGAAAATATAATGAACTGAACCCGAAAAAATGTATTAATTGGAGATGGTACACTAAACTAGACACCAAGTTAATTGAAAAATTGACCGGCATATGGCTCCTTATTTCCTAGAACCCCTAGCTAAAGCAAAGGAATTCGTACATAGATTAGTTGACATTTATGTAGGTTTCATCCATTTTCAAAGATAGTTTTTCTTTTTTGTTTTATTTTTCAAAAATCACGAATGAAATTTCCGCATTTACGAACTCAGCACATAATGGTTGTTAGATGAATTGACATACCACGTCCCTTTAGAATTTCAGGCATATTATGATAACTTAAAGAAAAAAATAATAGTAGCAAATGGCTACTATTATTTTTCTTTAAAATATCACATCTATCATGTTCCTTATTTGCTTTCCCAGAATTTATTCTAGTTAAAAAAACCTTGCACCAGAACACATATTGTTCTGATGCAAGGTTCGCTGCAATATAAAATACACGACAGTAAGGGCAAGACATAAAATGTGATTTCAAATGAAACATATGTATATGTGAAGTAAGGTAAAAGAGGGGCTGCTCATAACCAGTAGCCCTTCTTTATAACGTTATTTTGCAGGGGAATGTTCAAATATACGTTATATATCATATTCCTCTTTTTCGGAAGAGCAACAAGAACATCTAGCTTAAAAATTTTCACAACAGAGCCAGATAACGTGTTAAAGTATTAATTACTGTGCATGTAAAGATAAAAAAAAGAGCCTTACAAAAAGATGTTTGTAATAGTTTAGCTTATACGATTTTAGGGGATTAATAGTACTTTGTGCCGTTATTATTAACCTAATTTCCAAGAAAAAGAGGTGAATGTAGGATGACTAAACCTTTTAAAAAAAATAGTCGTTATATGGTTGGATTGGACAGTCTAAGGGGCCTAGCTATACTAGGTGTTATTTTGTATCATATTAATTTTAATTGGATGCCTGGAGGATTTTTAGGAGTTACTGTATTTTTTGTACTTTCAGGTTATTTAATTACAGATATTCTAGCCATAGAGTGGAAGAGAAATAAGAGAATTGATTTAAAAAAATTCTGGCTTAGTAGGGCAAGGAGATTGCTTCCAGGAATGCTTGTTATGCTCGTTATAACGTTGGCATGGATTACAGTTTTTCATAGCTCTTTACTTGAAAAAATGCGCGGAGATTCATTAGCGGCATTATTTTATGTTAGTAACTGGTGGTATATTTATCATAAATTATCGTACTTTGATAATTTTAACCAGCTTTCTCCATTGAATCATTTTTGGTCGTTAGCAGTTGAGGAACAATTCTACGTTGTTTGGCCGTTTATCATTAGTTTAGGGCTTTACTACATAAAAAAACAATCCCGTATGATTTTATTAATTTGTCTGGGAGCCGTTGCTTCAGCTTTAGCGATGGCAATTTTGTATGAACCTGGAGCTGATCCGAGCAGAATATATTATGGTACAGATACGAGGGCCTTTTCCTTACTTATCGGAGCGGTACTTGCCTTAGTTTGGCCAAGCAATAGACTTGCAAATAAAATTATCCCAAAGGCGCGTTTCATTCTTGATGTAGTGGGGGGCATTGCCCTTATTATTATTTTGGTTATGTTTTGGAAGACCAATCAATATGATCCATTTCTATACAAGGGAGGAATGGTTCTCTTATCAATTGCAACAGCATTGTTAGTCGCAAATCTAGCTCATCCAGCTAGTCGTATTGCTCAATTTTTACGATTTAGACCTTTACGTTGGATAGGGATAAGATCGTATGGCATATACCTCTGGCATTATCCAATTCTTACATTGACGACTCCAAAGGTAAATGCTGGGGATTTTTCATTAATAAGAGCAATCCTTCAATTTCTTTTGATTATATTGATTGCGCAAATTTCATGGAAGTTTATTGAAAAACCAATCCGACAAGGTGCGCTCCGGAACATTCAGTTTAAGAATTTAAGAATTCAAAATGTCACTTTAGGTGTTAAGTTAGCTTTAATTTGTACATTATTCGTTTCGTCGATAGCGGTCGTAGGGTTATCAAAAGCTAGTAAGGCTAAGGAGAACTCTCAACAAGATAAGGTAAAAGCAGCACAAACACAACCGGCGCCACATCCAGTTGCAGTTTGGGAAAATCCAAATCAAGAGACGCCTCAAAAACAAGGGGAATCAAGAGAAGTAAATTCTGCGCAACCTAAAAATTCACTCACAGTTACTGCGATAGGCGATTCCGTTATGATTGATATTACTCCGTATTTAAAAAATACTTTTCCTGATATTAGGATTGATGCCCAAATTGGTCGCCAGCTGTCAAAAGCGATTCCGGTAGTTGAACAGTTAAAATATGAAGGTAATTTAGGAAATTATGTCATTATTGGATTAGGTACAAATGGAGCCTTTACTACTGAACAACTTGTTTCATTAATAAAAGTAATTGGAAACGAACGTAAAATCATATTTATTAATACGAGAGTACCACGTCCGTGGGAATCAATCGTGAATGAGAGACTGAAAGTAACGGTATCTGAATATCCGAATGTAACTCTAGTTGATTGGTATGCAGCAAGTGCTGGAAAGAAAGACTACTTTGCACCTGACGGTGTGCATTTAACCAAAGTAGGTGCAGAAGCATACGCAGCACTTGTAGCCAAAGCGGTGAAGCAATAATTAAATATGTTTTATTAACTTCTGTTGGGTAAGGAAATGGTTCTGAGTATGAGGTGCCACTCTGAGGTTTAATTACAATTCAAAAAAGAATATTATTCATGTTCTTCTAATCTAAGATTTAGAGTGGCCTGACTCACTTCTGTAATTTGACATGAAATATATGCAAACCTGAAAAAAAGAAAAGGAACTAGAAGAGGCAACAAAGAATACAAAATATGAAGTTGAAATATTAGGAAGAGACTCCGCAGGTAGAAGCACTGCAAATACATTAAAAGAACGACTTGCAATGAAAAAAATTAATTCAAATCCACAAAGAATAGTTCTAACGAGAATACCAATGACAGATTCTTGTTGACCCAAAGAAGGTGGCTAGGAATGGAACTCTTGTAGCAATTCATTATTTTAAAAATAATAGAACAGGCGAATTTAATGATTTTAAATTTAAAAATTAATTTTTTGTTGATAGGAGCTTGTATGTGAAGGTAATGTGTATAAAAAATTCAGGAGATACATTTTCAGAGGTTTTATTAGATCAAGGATATAATCGAGACTCTATTATAAATTTAGAAACCGATAAGGAATATGTGGTTTATGGTATTAGTTCATTGAATGGAGCATTAGACTATCTAATCTTGGGTGAAAATGAAAACTTGCCTTCATGGTACCCAGCAGAATTGTTTGAAGTATCGAACCCTTTACAACCTTTAGAATGGTATTTTGCGGATCATAAACATAGTAAAGCGACAACGATACAATATATATGGGGTTATAAAGAATTAGCTTTAAATGATAGACATGCTCTTGGTTTAATAGAAAGGGAGAATAAAGATATTGCAATATTTTTAAAGCGAAAAGCCGAAATTGAGGAATTAGAAGAATCGTAATAGTGAAGGAATTGATTAATTTATAAAAAACGTAGGAATTAAATATTCCTACGTTTTTTTGTACATAACATTTAAATAAACACCTTATTTTTGGGGATTTACAGGTTCAAATGGAAGATGCCCTGATTTTCGATTTGAATCAATATGATACTATTTACATGTATTGTCATGTACGGAATTATATTTTTTTGCACCTGAACTGTGTATATTATTTGTAGGATTTTCTGTTTTTATGTCGAATATATCTTTAATGCAGGGAGGGACATTACATGATTATTAAAGACTATTTCATCAATCTTTCTATTTTTTCTTTATTAGTTAGCGCAGCGATATTTATTCAAGTGTTTTTGATTCATTCCAGGCGATATTTCGAAAAATTCTATGGAGGGATTATTGCAGTTACTTTGATGCTCTTTTCTTTTCCATACATGGGATTTTCCTACGATCTTCGAGTTGTTCCTCTTATTCTATCTTTTATTTACTTTGGTCGCATTGCTGGTTGGATTACACTAATTAGCATAATTATAATGCGTATCTTTTTCATTGGTGGGTATTGGGAGCCACCTGTGATTGCATATTTAAGTATGAGTGTTCTATTTTTTACTTTTAAAACATATTTTAAAAACCTTCATCCTTTTAAAAGTGCATCTTTATATTTTTCTATTTTTGTCGGAATAAAGTGGTTAGTTGGTGTATTATTTAATACTACATTACTTTACACAGGAGGCTTATTATATATAGCGTTAGGACTTTTAATTGGGCTATTTCTTATGGAAGCCTACCAGAGATTGTATTATTTAACACAGGACTTATCTAAAATGAACCGGGAATTAAAAAAATCCAAGCAAGAACTTACAGATACCGTACATGAGCTTCAAGGAGGGATTTTTAAATTTAAAAAAGTGGGTAAGCACTTTATACACACTTTATGTGATGGACAGTTTTATTATCAAAAAGGATTTTACTCTGAACAGGTGGTAGGGAAAAGCTTACGGACTATTGATGCCTCTATTGTTCCACCACATTTAGTTTCACAATTGATGAAGTATTATCTTCAGGCATGGGAAGGGAAAGAAATTATATTCGAATTACCCTGGCCAGATGATAAAACAATTATTCTTATTGCACTTAGGCCGATTAAACGAAATGGACAAGTTATTGAAGTTGTTGGTTCTACAGTCGATATAACCGAAAGGAAAAAGGTAGAATCAGAATTAAGAGCTACCAAAGAATTACTAGAATCATTTATAAAGCATAATGTAGATGCTATTACCATATCTGATCGAGAAGGGCATATTTTACAAGCAAATAAAGCTTATGAAAAGATATTTGGATGGTCATTAGAAGAAATCATAGGTAAGAGATTACCTTGTGTACCAGATTTCTTAATGGAAGAATCACTCGAAAATATTCAGAAAATTCTAACGGGAGAATCCGTAGTTACTAGATTAGAAACTGTTAGACGACGTAACGATGGAAGTCTTCTTGATGTCAGTCTGACAGTTTCTCCTATATTAGACGTAAGAGGAAATGTGATAGCTTTATCTGCAATATGTAGAGACATCTCTGAAAGAAAACAAGCAGAAAGAGAGCGACATCAATTACATCAACAATTAAAAGATAGTGAAATGAAGTACCGTGCACTAATCGAACAAGCAACTGATGCAGTATATGTAGTAGAGCTGAATGAAAATTATGTTCCCAGTCGATTCATTGAGGTAAACCCTGTTGGTTGTAAAAGATTTGGATATAGTAGAGAAGAGCTGCTCTCGTTACCATTTCCAAATGTAGTACCACAAGATTCTAAAATGATTGTAAGGTTGTTAGAAAAAATTAGAGAGGGAGAAACTTCCTTCACTTTACAAGATGAATATGCTTTTCCAACAGGAAAAATAATAACAACTGAGTTTAGTGTCCGTGTTTTTAACTTAAATGGTAAAAAGGTTTTCCTGAGTATTTCTCGTGATATCACTGAACGGCTAAAAACAGAAGAATTACTACGGAAATCTGAAAAACTTGCTGTCGTAGGACAATTAGCGACTGCAATGGCTCATGAAATTAATAATCCATTAACCGCAATGAAAGGGTTTATGCAATTACTAAAATCAACGGAAACTGAGAATAATCAGGGGTATATAAATATAGTATCATCAGAGATTGAGCGTATAGAAAGTATTACTAATGAATTTATGGCGGTAGCCAAACCACAGGTGGTAAAGATACAACCTAATGATATTAGTGTGCTAATGGATCAAGTTTTAATGCTACTGCAACCTCAAGCAATGATGAATAATATAAAAATTAGAATTGATTTTACACCCGGTATTCCATTGATTCCATGTGAAGGAAATCAATTAAAACAAGTATTTGTTAATATTATAAAAAATGCAATTGAATCCATGCCAACAGGAGGAGAAATTTTGATTCAATTTGATAAACTTGATAATAATCAAATAAGGATTCGCTTTATCGATCAAGGATGTGGGATTCCAAAAGAACGTATACCATACTTAGGAGAACCTTTTTACAGTATTAAGGAAGAGGGAATCGGCTTAGGATTAATGGTATGTTATAAAATTATTGAAACACACCAGGGGAAGGTATTTATTGAGAGTGAAGTGAATAAGGGAACTATAGTTGAAGTCACTCTTCCAATTTGCACGCTTCAAAATTAAAACATTCTTTTACTGAAATTTTATAAATTAGTAAGCAGTTAGCTTTGGCTAGCTGTTTTTTTGTATATATTGTAATCGATTCTTCATATTACGGCTTTTTAATGTTTCATATATAGATTTTAAAAACTCTGTAAGTGTTTTGTAACATTTACGAGAGACTTTTTTAACAGTTATGAGAGAGAAAAGAAAGATTTGTTATATATGATGAAATTAATCTTACTAGTAGGTGTTCTAATTGACCTAGAAACCAAGGAGGAAAAATAACAATGAAACAATTGAAGCCAGCAATTAGTGTATTAGGTAGTGTATCGATGGCACTGACTTTAGCATCTCCTGCTTTAGCAGATGTAAAACAACCGAATCCAGGAGGTACAGTTGAAATATTCAAAGAGAATGTAAATGTAAAAAAAGAAGATAAGAATTTCACGCTCGGATCTGATGGGGAAATAGGTTCACTCATTACACAAAACATTGAAATGGCAAACAACGATTGGGATAAAGATGGTATTTCTAACGACTTAGAGATGAATGGATATAAAATTGAATTCAATTCACAAACTGGAAAAAATGAAGCGAAAGCATGGGATCCCGAGAAGGATAAAGGGAAACCAAAATTTATATCGAATCCTATGAATGCAAATACGGATGGTGATCCTTTTACTGATATGTATGAGGTTGAGAATTATAACAAAGATTCTGATACTAATTTCAATCCGATAGTTGCCAACATGCCGAATTTGCAAATTGGTGTCAAACGAATTGAAGTAATTCCTATTGCGACCATTACGGATAATAATGGCGGATCAGTCAGCAGAGGATGGGAAAAAAGTGTATCTACACAACATTCATTTAATGTAGGTTTAAGTGGTTCAGGTGGTGTAGAAGGCTCAGCAGCCGGTCCTGTTCCTTCCGGAAGTGTTTCAGCAAATGTGGGATACGGATATTCAAAAACAACTACGGAAACGGAGAGTTATACAAATAATTTTGATTGGTCTACTGCAACAACTGTGGATACAGCGAACGCAGCAAAATTACGGGTACATTTGGAATATAAGAATGTAGGAACAGCATCCGCTGAAAATGTTTCGCCTCATTTTAATATTCGTTTAGGAAACAAAATTATTAATACTGTAAAGGCAACACAAGATCGTTATAAAGCAAACTATTTAAGTACAGAAAAAGGTGGACGGAATAAAACAGAAGTAGTAATTGACAGTTTAGAAGGACAAGCAGATGCGAATATTGTCTTATCTTTGGATGAATTGAAAGCTGTTGAACAAGGGGAACTTCTTTCGATTGAAGTTTTACCTACAAGTACAATGGATTTATCTATTGAAAAAGGTGAAGAAATTATGCATTTGGGGGATTCAGGGAGATATGAGTCTAGAGTAAATGCAGCTACTGAACAATTAGAAACAGATATAGGAAATATACCAAAGTTTAGGGTATATACTCCTAAAGACAAATCCCTTGCTGATACGCCAGTTTTATCCTATAACGAAGTTTTTCAACATGTAAATATAGATACGAAAAAAGTAAATCATATTGTAAACAAGGCTAAAAGTACTAATAACGTATCAGTAGTTTCAGCTAATAATGGAACTGATGCATTGAACGATTTAAAAGCGGGACAGGGAAATCGCGGTTATTTACATAAAGACTCTGTACACGGTGCTTTTGCAAAACTACAGCAACCAACATTAGTAGAAGGTAGTTTTGATTCTGTGACGCAAAAGATTAGGGCAACAATTTTACCTGGTTTATTTGGTGTGAGTAAAGAGATTCCTACTACTTATAGTAAGAAATGGAATGCTCCGTCACAAACAGTAACACTAGTTAAACGTGAGAATGGATTTACATATGAGTCTAGAGAAAATATACACCCTATTAAATCTGAAATTGCTTCGCACAGAAAAGTTACATTTGAAATCAATGACGCACACAATCTAACCCCTACACAAAAGATTGATACTGAAATTAAAGCTAATAAAGAATTTGAAGATTATGTAGTAGATAATTCAGGTGAATTTGTTACAGAAGGGGTTCCTTATACCGTAGCTTCATATGGAAATACAGCTTATTGGGGAAGTCATCATGCCGGGAATAAATGGGAGTATCTTTGGGCTGAAAAATCTAGCGATGAAAAAGTGAATGTAATTATTGAAAGAGTAGGTCAACCTAAACCTGGAAAACCAATTAAAAAGGATGAAGAGGTATTAATTAAATTTCGAAATCCTATTTATTCAGATTATGCATATTTAAAACTTCAAGATAGTTATATCCATTTAGATCAAAAACAGAATGCAAGTACTTTTAAATTTAATCATGCATATCCAAAGAATTTCACTGGATACCATAAGCAATGGAACATACTATCTAATGGTAACAAGTTAAAGGTAGGATATTTAATCGATTATATGAAATATGGTAATGGAGAGAATGGGACTGATACTATAGCATGGAATCTATCAAGAGTTCAGTAATCGGTAACAGTTCTGTTGCTAAGTTTGAAAAGAGAACCGGAAATGAATTGAATCCGTAAAGTTAGATACAATAATTTAGGTTACTAATAAGGAATGAGTTCGATGTTGAATCGGACTCATTCCTTTTAATTTATATAATTTAGTAACTACTATTTTAAATACTTATCTAGTCATATAAGTAATCAAATGTTAAGATTACTATCTGTATTACAAAATTTATTTTCTGAATTTTCATTGGATAATAGAAACAATAAATTTTGCATTATTGGTGAAAAAGAAGTGAGGATAGTATATGAAGAAAAGAATTTTAATCGTAGAAGATGAAGAAAATATTCGAGAAGTATGCAAACGGTATTTAGAAAGAGAAGAATATGAAGTTTATACCGCTGTAAATGGTAAAGAAGGTTGGGATTTATTTCTTACACATCAACCAGATTTAATTATATTAGATTTGATGATGCCAAAAAAAGATGGATGGGAATTATGCGAGGAAATTCGTCAACAGTCAAATGTCCCTATTATTATGTTAACTGCTAAGGGAGAGGAAAGGGATCGAATTTTAGGCTTAACAATGGGGGCAGATGATTATTTAACAAAGCCATTTTCCCCTCGTGAATTAGTATTAAGGGTTCAAATTATACTAAGAAGAGGAAGCCATGTACCAATACAAGCGAAAGAATCTCTATTGGAAGTGATAGAGTTTCCAGATTTAAAAATATATCCAAAGACAAGATATGTACTTGTTTGTGATAAGGAAGTGGAGTTAACGGTGAAAGAGTTTGAGGTACTTTATCTCATGGCAAAGCATCCAAAACAAGTATTTTCTCGCTCGCAGCTTCTTGAATTAATTTGGGATTTTGGACATGAAGGAGCATCAAACACAGTTACCGTGTTAGTGAGTCGTTTACGTGAAAAGCTCGAAAAGCATACGATAAAGAATCGTTGGATTCATACGGTTTGGGGTATAGGATATCGCTTTGAGCCAAATGGAGGAAATGAAACATGAGATTACGTATTCAATTGTTACTCATGAATCTATTAAGTACTAGTATTATGGTAATTGCTATATGGTATAGTGAGACGAAAATGTTACTTGAACCGGAACAAACGCGGTTATTAACAGTAATTGCATTTGTGGCATTCATTATTTCAACGTTTATTTATTGGTTAATGACACGTCCTATCATGAAATCTATACAAAATTTAATAAAATTGACGAAACAATTTAGTGATAGACACTTTGAAACGATGTATATAATTGGGCAAGAACCACGTGAGTTTAAAGAATTGGCAACAGCTTTTCAACAGATGGCAAAAAAATTAGAAGAAGGGTTTACTAAGTTAGAGGAACAGGAAAACTCTCGTAAGGAGCTAATTACCAATATCTCACACGACTTACGAACACCTATGGCGAGCATGCAAATGATGATAGAAGCATTACAAGATAACCTGATTGAAGATCCTGAAATAAAAAAGCAATACTTGGCAACGGTTTTAAAAGAAATAGAAAGATTAAATGGATTAATTAACGACTTATTTGATCTTTCAAAGTTAGAGTTTGAGCAAGTAGATTTTCACCCAAGTTTCACACATTTAGATAAAGTTCTATTAGATGTATTAGAGTCACATTCTGTCTTATTAGGAGACAAACAAATCCATGTGCAATTGGATGTCCCTGATACATTACCTCGACTTTTGATTATGCCTTGCAAAATTGAAAGGGTCATAGGTAATTTATTACATAATGCAATTCGATATTCTCCTATCTCTGGAACAATTGAATTGACTGTAGTGGAAAATAAATCAACTCAACAGGTCCAATTCACTATGCGGGATGAAGGAATGGGAATTTCTCCAAATGATCAATTACGTGTATTTGAACGTTTTTTTAGAACAGATCGATCAAGAAGTTCACAATCTGGAGGTTCCGGACTTGGATTAGCTATTGCAAAATCATTAATTGAAATGCACAAAGGGGAAATTGGTGTAAGGAATCGCGCAGATGGTAAGCAGGGAAGTGAATTTTGGTTCACTCTTCCCATCACATCAGTAAAAAATAAGATGGCTGAAAGACTTTTGTAACATTTACGTTAGAAAAATGAAAGACCTTCTTGTTAACATACTACTACACAGTATGTTACAGGAGGTTTTTTACTTTATGAAAAGAAAATATGTATGGCTTATAGGTGGTTTAATAATTGTATTGGGGATTTTATGGTCATTGTTCCGACCAGAGAAATTATTTATTGATAAGCACGTAAATGAATCATTGCCACAAGCAGAGATACAATCAACTGAAGTAAGGCAACAAAGTGATCGAGTAATAAGGGAAGGTCAGTTTCAAAACGGTGTCCATGAAACAACTGGAACGGCAAAAATTCACCAATTAGCGGATGGAAAACGTGTTTTACGACTTTCTAATTTTGCAACATCAAATGGGCCAGATGTACGAGTTGTATTAGTTCCTACAAATCGTTTGAAAAATAATGAAGACGTAAAAAACTATCAGTATATTGAATTAGGAAAATTAAAGGGAAATAAAGGAGACCAAAACTACGAAATTCCTGAAGGGTTAGATGTAAATGAATATGGTTCGGTTTCTGTTTGGTGTAAAAGATTTAATGAAAACTTTGGTGCGGTTTATTTTAATAATTAAATATGAACTTAAAATTTCCTCTTACAGACGAAATTCATATGGGTTATGGTAAAAGCTGCAGCGGACTTAGTTGCTAAGAAGGGCACTCATAAGAGTGTCTTTTTCATATTTCTCAATTTTTGTATATTTTAGTGCAATTGGACGTTTACGAAGAGATTTTATTCGTGCATAAATAATTTTAAGAGTATGCCAGGAAATCTTTGATTTATCAAGAAAAATTAAATTTAAAATGTATTATATACAGAAGCTACTTGAGGGGTGTTAAGATGCTAAATTTCTCATTTTGGGGTAGTTGCTTTTCATAGCTATATGACTATGTATCGGTACCCCATAAGAAAAAGGCAGGAACATATCAAATATGTTCCTGCCTTTTTCTTAAGTTTAACATGTATAACCTAAATATAAATGTATTGCGGCCTTCTTTATTTATTATTTTTCAAACCGCAAATGAACAAACTTCAACATCTTTATTACGTTTACAATTCGCATCATAATACGTGTACTACCATCCCAATCTTTATTTGTAGGTATACCTTTAAAGAAAGGGGAGCAACTTAATACTTTTATGGAAGAAGACCATTTTTCTATTGATTTTGGATTGTTTACATAAAAATACATCATCGCGCCGTTATTACCAGATTTTTTTACGGTTGCATTCGAAAGGTTCAGTGCGAATTTTGATTCAGCATCAAAATATAGCTCTCCTCCAGGAAAACGTTTTGACATAGCAACTATGATCTCTTTTAAATCTTCTTCTTTAAAGTAATAAAATACACCTGCTGATATAAAAAGAATACCGTCGTTTGGATCATATCTTATATCGTCAAACCAAGAAGTATCAAAAAATGATTTAGTGATGCTAATATTCCTAGGTGTATCTTCAATTAAAGTCTTGCGAAAAGAGATTGCATCGGGTAAATCAAGGTTATACCAATGTATTGTACCGTTATCAATTCTTGAAAAAGTAGTATCTAGTCCTGAACCGATATTTACTATAGTGGCGTTCGGGTGTTTTGCTATAAATTGTTTTATCGTATCATCAATTTTTCGTGCACGGGTAATGTATGTGATACATCCGTATTCGCCAAATGTATTTGCTATTGTTGAGAAGTCAAAATCGCATTCTTTAATTATTCGAATAGCCTCTGTATCATCTAAAATATCCTTATTTTTCTCACTGCCATATGCTCGTCCCCATAGGGGAATAAGCATCGTACCTTGTACTGATTGTAAATCTAACTCTTTAACCATGAAACATCCTCCGTTGCATAATAAAACAATATATTTAGTCGTTATGTAACATTTTTGAGAGCATTGTATTTGTTTTATATAGTCCGTAAGTTAAATCCCGCCTATCTTCTTCAGATAACTTTTCGAGGTTTACTGTGAAATTTTTATAAATTTGTTTCCATCTCTCATAATGTACCTTTTCAGCCTTTTCTGTCAGAGAAATTAATACAGCTCTTTTGTCTACCGTATCTTGTTTTTTTACAATATAGCCGTTTAGTTCTAAATTACGTAAAGTTACACTTAATTGTTGCTTAGGAATGTTTAAATAATTAGCAATCATCTTTGAATTTACAGGTACTTTTTGCTGGGCGAGATACTCCACTACGTGTTGTTCTAAATGTGTAAATTCAGAGGATTTTTCTGATAGAAATTTGAAAGTACCTGACATATTTAATAATAAATTCATGTATTCGTTTAATAATTCTTTATGAGACATTATTTTCGCTTCCTTTTTGGATTTAGTCATTATTTTATTACTAATTTAGCTATAAATCAAATGTTTAAACTTATTATAGTAAATTAATATTTACTAATTTGTTATTTTGAAATTATATGAACTAAAGAAGAGGAGGATGAGAAGTGATTTTAGAAAAGACGAATATGGCCAAAAATAAAATATTACTAAATATACGTAACTAATGAATGCAATGTCTTTTTCAGTTATTATGTTGTAAATAATTTTATGATAAAATTTTTTACATAATGAAATAAAGGGGTAGTATTCTATGGGTTATTTCTCAAACAGTTTATTAGTTTTGTTCGTTCTTATTGTATGTAGCTGCATAATTTTTGGGTGATAATATAGTGGTAGATTTATATAAAAGAAGTGATCTCAGGTGAGGTAACTTCTTTTTATTTTATGTTGAGAAGGAATTCTATTTTTCTTATTGAAGTTTGTTCAAGTTAAGTTGATGATGGTTTAAAAATTTTAATAGAGCAATGTAAAAGAGGATACAAATAAATAGGAGAATAGGGAGGCGTTTATGAAAACTAAAATAAGCTACACAATTGAACATCCAACAAATTTCAATGAATTAGTAGCTTTATATGAATCTTTAGGATGGAATTCTCTAAAATTAACGGTTAATGAATTGGAACAAATGTGTAAACAAAGTTGGTATGTGATATATGCTTTTAAAGAGCAACAATTAATTGGCATGGGGCGTGTTATATCTGATGGTGTAATAACAGGCGTTATTTGTGGTGTATGTGTATTGCCAAAATATCAGTCCATTGGCATTGGAAAAGAAATAGTAGAACGATTAATCCAGCACTGTGAACAAAAAAAGGTTATTCCCCAACTGATGTGTGTGGAAAAATTGCAATCTTACTATGAATCTATAGGGTTTGAGGTATTCTCTGTTGGGATGACAAAACATATTAAAAGATAGTGGCGCTTTATATTTTCAGTTTACTCGTACATATTTTCAAACTTCAGTATAAAGGAGAATTGCTGTATGGAGATTGCTAAAGGGGTAGAAATGTTACAACTTGAATTACAAGAATTTATTATTCACCTAATTCTTTTATGGGATGATGAAATGGCAGTATTAATAGATACTGGCTTCCCTGGACAAATTGAAGATATACAAGTAGAGATGGAGAGAGTTGACGTATCGTTTGATAAATTAAAAGCAGTGATTTTAACGCATCAGGATATAGATCATACAGGTAGTCTTCCAGAGTTGTTGCAGAACTGTGGAAGTAATATTAAAGTTTATGCGCACGAGCTAGATAAGCCGTATATTGAAGGGGATTTACCTTTATTGAAAGGTGGAAATGTGGAGAATCTACCAAAAGGAAAAGTGAGTGATACTGTGATTGATGGACAAGAACTTCCGTATTGCGGTGGCATACTAATTCTCCATACGCCAGGACACACGCCGGGTCATATTAGTTTATATTTGAAACAAAGTAAAACTCTTATCGCTGGGGATTCAATGTATAGTGTAAATGGAATGTTAGGAGGAATTCATGCTCCAACTACTTTGGATGTTCAGGAAGCACAACAGTCTTTGAAGAAGTATTTAAATCTAGATATTGAATCCGTAGTTTGTTACCATGGGGGATTAAGTAAAGGGAATATAAATGCACAAATTCAAAATTTGTAAATAATAATTTTTTGCTAATTGGTGCTAAAGAATAATCTAATTGTAAGTATATAAATAAAACACGTAATTGATAAAAGAGCATGTTTGAGAAAAATTCAAATATGCTCTTTTATTAAAGGAAATCTATTTAATACGAATGACCTAACCCGTTCCAATAAAAAGAAACGATTTCTTGTGCTAATTCATCTATATTTGCAAGAATAGGATTGTGATTTTCATCCTTAAAATTCCCAATTGATAATAAAGATACAAAAGCATGGGCAGCAAATTTAGGATTGCCTTTACTTATTTCTCCAAGTTGCATCGCGTTATGAAGTGCTTTTTCCAACACTTCATACATGTTATCTTCGGCATTTTTTAATTCTTTCAACTGCTCTTCAGATAAAGAGTGTTTTGCATCTTTCATAAAGTTCTTCATGTCAATATCCATCGTTGCGTGTAAGTATACTGTAGCGAAGTCTAACAACCTTTCTTCCAAAGTTTTATTCGTGGAAAGTATTTGATCCATATTCTCTCTTATACGTATCATCATTTGAATCATAGTAGCGGTAAATAAATCAGCTTTTGTAGAATAGTAATAGTAGACGGTTGCTTTCGTAACACCGCATTCTTTCGCGACCTCATCCATAGAAACGACTTGATAATTTTGAGTAAGAAATAATCGAGTTGCAACTTCTAAAATTATTTCTTTTGTAGATTTTGTATTTTTATTTTGACGAGGTCTTCCGAGAGGACGTTGTTTTTGTTCCAAATACATTCGCTCCTGACATTTATTATTGAGATAATTATAACATAATTTTTAATCTTTCTTGATTAATTAACTGACCAGTATATATAATTAATATTGTAGGAAAAAAGGAAGGTGGGTTTTTATGAAAAAGCACCCGTTACATATGTTAGGGAGGATTGTAGCAGGGAAGAATACGCAATGGATAACTTTATCAGTTTGGATCCTTATTACATTAGTACTTTCATTTACGTTGCCACAAGTAAATAGTACGAAAGAACCGAATCCGAAAAATTTACCTGAAACAGCTATGTCACAGCAAGCGGAAGAACTTATGAAAAAAGAGTTTCCTAATAATGCAGGAAATCCGTTGTTAGTAGTATGGCATAGAGATGGTGGATTACAGTCAAAAGACTATAAACTTATACAGGACGTTTATAAAGAGTTAAAAGCTAGCCCTTTAAAAGAACAATCAATGTTACCACCATTTGATACAATTCCAGAGCAAGTATTATCAAAAAGTGCATCAAAAGATGGTACATCATTTGTCACATCGATATTCTTTAATAAATCAGCTGGTACGGATATATTAAAGGGAAATCTTGAAGATGTAAGAAAACTGGTGAATAGTAAGGTGGATGTTGATCCATTTAAACAAAAAATAACGGACTCTGGTTTACATGTTCGATTATCTGGCCCTGTAGGTATTCAAACAGATGCGGTTAGTTTATTTAGTCAAGCTGATGTGAAATTATTAGTCGCTACTGTACTATTAGTATTGGTTTTATTAATTTTACTTTACCGTTCACCAATTTTAGCAATTTTACCTATACTTGTTGTTGGCTTTGCATACGGTATTATTAGTCCTACACTTGGTTTTTTAGCTGATCATGGGTGGATTAAAGTAGATGCCCAAGCGATATCAATCATGACCGTATTATTGTTTGGCGCGGGTACAGACTATTGTCTATTTTTAATTTCAAGATATAGAGAGTACTTGTTAGAAGAAGAAAGTAAATATAAAGCGCTGCAACTTGCGATTAAAGCATCTGGCGGGGCAATTATAATGAGTGCATTAACTGTCGTACTTGGATTAGGAACATTATTACTTGCTCATTACGGCGCCTTTCATCGATTTGCAGTACCATTTAGTGTTGCTGTATTCATAATGGGGGTTGCTGCTTTAACAATTCTTCCTGCATTTTTATTAATTTTCGGCAGAGCTGCATTCTTTCCGTTTATACCAAGAACAACTGCGATGAATGAGGAGTTTGCAAGAAAGAAACAGAAAGTAATAGAAGTTAAAAAATCAAAAGGCTCCTTTAGTAATAAACTTGGAGATATTGTCGTACGAAGACCGTGGACAATAATTATGCTAACTATGTTTGTATTAGGTGGATTAGCTTCATTCGTACCACGTATTCAATACACATATGACCTTTTAGAATCGTTTCCGAAGGATATGCCTTCACGTGAAGGGTTTACGTTAATTAGTGATCATTTTTCAGCTGGAGAACTAGCGCCAGTAAAAGTTGTTGTTAATACGAAAGGAAAAGAGCTTCCTATTAAACAAGAGATAGAGAAATTTTCTTTTGTAAATACAGTGAAAGAGCCAAAAGAGGGAAAAGAAAATAAACAAATACAAATGTATGAAGTTTCTTTAGCGGAAAATCCGTACGCAATTGAAGCGCTAGATCAAATCCCTAAATTGAAAAATAGTGTAGAAAAAGTATTAAAAGATGCGGGGATTAATGATGTTGAAGGTCAATTGTGGATTGGTGGAGAAACAGCGTCACTATATGACACAAAACAAATTACGGAACGTGATGAAGCAGTTATTATTCCAGTAATGATTAGTATAATAGCTTTACTATTACTTGTCTACTTACGATCAATTGTAGCGATGATTTATTTAATAGTAACAGTTGTTTTATCATTCTTCTCTGCATTAGGAGCAGGATGGATATTACTTCACTTTGGTATGGGAGCGCCGGCAATACAAGGGGCGATACCGCTATACGCATTCGTATTTTTAGTTGCTTTAGGTGAAGATTATAATATCTTTATGGTTTCAGAAATATGGAAAAACAGAAAGACACAAAATCACTTGGATGCAGTAAAAAATGGTGTTATACAAACAGGAAGTGTCATTACATCCGCAGGTTTAATTTTAGCAGGAACTTTTGCGGTGTTAGGTACGTTACCAATTCAAGTTTTAGTTCAATTTGGTATTGTGACCGCAATTGGAGTTTTACTTGATACGTTTATCGTAAGACCGTTACTTGTACCGGCAATTACAGTTGTTTTAGGTCGCTTTGCTTTTTGGCCAGGGAAACTTTCAAAAAAGAGTGAAGAAATACAAAAAGTGGATGCATAGTTAAAAAAGCCGAGGATATTTTCCTTGGCTTTTTTCTATGTAGTTCATTAATTTTTTGAAGTCAAATCATCAGTTACAGCGTGATCAGCATCTTCAATGGTTGTTTCGGGCATTCCGTATAAGCCGTTCATTGCTTGTTCTTCGCTAGTTAGATTTGCAGTATTATTATTGTGAATAGATGTAGTGTTTTCGATAACATTTACTTTTTTATTTTCATTTTTATCATGCATGTTTGAATCCTCCAAACGTCATTTGATTTATCCCGCATTAACGGGCAGTAAGACCTCCACCTCAAAATTCGGCAAAAACAAAGAAGGTTAGGTGGGGGATCAACTGCCCCCCACTGATTAAAGTTTCACATTATTAATAGTATGTGGATGGATTGCAAGAAATATGTGAATGGATTTTTGCAAATGTTATATAATTAAATAAAAACGTGAGTATAAATGTAAACTATAAGGAGTGAACAAGTGTGGTGAAAACAAGGAAATTAGCCTTCTAAAATAAAAATGAAATTTTAGGAGGCTAATGAAATGAAGTTTCATGTAATTGACAGAGAAAATTGGAATAGAGAGCAGTATTTTGAACATTATTTAAAATTAAAGTGTTCGTTTAGTATGACAGCGAATGTTGATATTACGATGATGCTAGAGAAAATACATCAAAAGGAAATAAAATTTTATCCGACTTTTATTTATATAATTTCTAGAATGATAAATAAACATAAAGAATTTCGAACATGTTTTAATGATGAAGGAGTTTTAGGGTATTGGGAGGAAATGATACCTAGTTATACAATCTTTCATAAAGGTGATAAATCTTTTTCAAGTATATGGACGGATTATTCTAGTGATTTCCACATTTTCTATAAAAACTATGAAGAGGATATGAAATGTTTTGCTAATGTTCATGGTCTCTTCCCGAAAGAAAATATTCCGCCAAATGTTTATCCGATTTCTGGGATACCTTGGACTAGTTTTACAGGATTTAATTTAAATATTAATAATGATGGTGATTTTCTATTACCAATTATAACTTGCGGAAAATATTTCAATGATGGAAGCAAGGTAATGCTACCTTTTTCATTGCAAGTACATCATGCGGTTTGTGATGGATATCATGCGAGTCGTTTTATAGAGGATTTACAGGAACTAGTTAATACATGTAACGAATGGCTTTAAGTAATATCAAATTTTTAATTATATAAAATTGAAAATGAATAAGCGTAAAATAAAAAGAAGAGAACATGTGTATATTACATGTTCTCTTCTTTTTATTCATTCATACTAAGTAACAGTGGAAAATATAGGTTGATTTGTAGTTTAATAGTAAAGAGAGTGATTGATTTTAATTTTCTTTATTTTATAACTATATAGATTACAAAAGTTATGAGATTGTAACAATGAAGGGGAACACAAAAATGACAATAATATCTATAGAAAAAGCTACAATTTTAGATGCTGAAAAGTTAACAGAAATAATGAAAAGAACATTTGACGAAGAAGCGAAGCGGTGGTTATGCGGCCAATATGATGTAATTGATTATAACATTCAACCGCCAGGATATTCTTCAGTTGAAATGATGAAATATTCAATTGAAGAATTGGATTCTTACAAAGTGATAATGGATGAAAAAATAATCGGGGGAATTATAGTTACGATCTCTGGTAAATCGTACGGAAGAATCGATCGTATTTTTGTAGAGCCTTTTCTTCAAGGAAAAGGAATTGGATCAAGGATTATTAAGTTAATAGAAGAAAAATTTCCGAACATAAGGATTTGGGATCTTGAAACATCTAGTAGACAAGTTAATAATCATCATTTTTATAAAAAAATGGGCTATGAAATCATTTTTAAATCTGAAGATGAGTATTGCTATGTAAAAAGAAAAAATGTAGGTGCAGGTGAAGAGAACCTAATTAAAAATAAAGATATGAAAAATGGTCAATACGAAAACTGTAATTTGGTTCATACAGAATATTATCAAGTAAATTTAAAAAATAGTGCATTTGTTGGTAGTAATATAATGCATATGAATATGAGTAATTGTAATGTAAGTCAATCAAAGTTTAGGAATATAAACTTTAGAAGGTCTTCATATGCAGATTTAAATCTTTCTAGTAGTACATTTAATTTGGTGACATTAGGTGGAGTGCAATTCAAAAATACAAGTCTTGGAGATGAGAAGGAACCTCTTTCATTTGAAAACTGTGATTTGGAAGGTAGTACAATGCATAATAGTAACCTGAAAAATATTGAAATAGTAAATTGTGATGTAACTGGTATGAAAATAAATGGTATTCCAATAGAGAATTTGCTTGAGCTATATAATAAGGTGAAAATTTAAAGTATAGGGTTATTAGGTTGTTAGGATAAGGTGTTTGGAAACTAAGTGTTATACCAAAATAATTATGTAGAAATAACATAAAGAAATACAGGTGGGGAATGATTTAATATAGGTTTCTAGAATGATAATATAATTCTATTTATATGGAGGGTGAGGAATATGGAAATCAACATACGAGCAGTAGAAATACAAGATGCTAGAGCAATTCATCGTATATGTATACAGGATGAGGTTTTACCTTATATGGTTTTCTTACCTAGCATGCGTGTAGACGCTATGGAAAATAGAATTCGAAACTTAGCACCAAATCAATTTGAATTTGTTGCAGAATATGACGGGGAAGTAGTAGGGTTTATTGGCTTAACACAAAGTCCGGGACGAAGATCTCATTCAGGCGATTTATTTATTGGGGTAGACAGTGAATATCATAATAAAGGTATTGGCAAAGCACTTCTTACAAAAATGCTTGATTTAGCTGATAATTGGTTAATGTTAGAGAGAGTAGAACTTGGTGTATTAGAAACGAATCCGAAAGCAAAAGATCTATATGAAAAATTGGGGTTTGTAGTAGAAGGGGTAAAGGTAGGGAATTTAAAGGCTCACGGAAAGTTTATAAATGAAATTATGATGAGTCGTTTTAGACCTGATGGTTTAATTGTACATAATTAATATGTAAAAGCATGACAAATCAATGTCATGCTTTTTTAATTGTCATTTGCGATTCGCTAGTTTCGGTTGTAATAAAAATAATGTTAATCCAATGAAAATAATTGAAATTCCTAGTGCTTGTTGTAAAGTAATGGTTTCACTCAAAATAAAATATGCTAGAACACAAGTACCAATTGTTTCACCTAAAATACTCATTGAAATAACAGTAGCGCTCATCCATTTTAATAACCAATTGAATATCGTTTGTCCTAAAATCGTTGCAATGAAAGCTAGTCCAATAAAGGACAACCAAGTTTGTGTAGCGTAATGAATGAAAGATTGTTGCTGCATATAAGCAAATATACCGAGAAAGCATGCGCTACTTCCATAACTAATTACCGAATATGGTATAAGAGATAAATCTTTACGAATGTGTTGACTAATGAAAAAGTAAGCTGTAATAATGCCGGCCGCCATAAATGCTAAAATATCTCCGTATAAAGCGTCGCCACTAATTTGGAAATCTTGCCAACCGATGACGATACTTCCTGAAATGGCAATGAAGCAACCGATAACCGCTCCTTTCGTAAATCTCTCTTTAAATAAAAAGTAACCACCAACCATTGAAAATAAAGGTTGTAACGTTACGATAACTGTAGAACTTGCTACGGAAGTATATCGTAAGGATTCAAACCATAGTACATAATGTGTAGCTAAAAATAGCCCGGATAGAAATCCGAATCCCCATTGTTTTTTCGATAATGTTTTTAGTTCGTTTCGATTCCTTTTATTAAATAGTAATAACGGTAACAAAATTACTGTAGCAAATAATAATCGATAAAAAGCAATAATTGCCGCAGGAGCATCTGCCAATTTCACAAAAATTGCTGAAGTTGATAAGGCGAATACACCGAAAAATAAGATGAAATATGAAAAAATAGATGATTTCAAAGTCTGTCCCTCCGATAGAGTGTTTATTATAATATACTTAATGCGATATAATGCACAAAGGTAAGTATATAAGTCTCGAAGACGATAGAAAAGGATTATTTGCCCTTGTTTAGTAAGTCAGCACAAAGGGAATGAAACATACATTATGATGGACGAAAGGGAGTAGTTATTTTGATTCACTATCGACTTGGACAAACTGTTTTAAGTTATCGTAAGAAAAATAATATGACAATTCGTGAGTTTGCTGAGTATGCAGGGATCAGCACGTCACTGATTAGCCAAATTGAAAGAGGACATGCTAATCCTTCTTTAAATGTATTGGAATTAATTGCGAAAGCATTAAATGTGCCGCTATTTACACTTTTTATTAATGATATTGATACAGACTCACTCATTTCTAAGAAAAAAGATCGAAAAAAAGTATATCGGGAAAATAATGATCACATTGTATATGATGTATTAACACCTGATTTTATGAAAGCACGTATTGAAATGTTAATGATGGATTTAAATAAAAAAGCAAGCACAACGGAAAGTCACTATTCACATGAAGATAAGGAAGAGATTGCGGTTGTCATGAAAGGGGAAGTTTATGTGGAATTAGAAGGAAAAGAATATTTTTTAGAAGAAGGTGATGTTGTACGTATCCCACCAAACGTGAAGCATCGATTTTTGAATAAAAGTGATGAATCGAATCACATTTTATTTGTATTAACGCCATCTTTAGGATGAATATAAAGTGAGTTTTATTATGGGGGATAGAAAATGGAAAATAAAAGTTTGTTAAAAGGCGGCCTTTCAATTATTTCTCAATGCAAAAAACAAACAAAGGATATTTGGCATGCACATTACGGGGCAGCTGCAATTGCTAGTTATTTTTTCATGAAGGATAATAATATTGAAGAAGAGATAGCTCGTAATATGCATTCTCATACAAAAATGATGCTGAACAAGAAAAACTTAGATGAAATCATCGATAGTAAAGAAGAAATTGATTTTCAAAGTGCTGAAAAAAAGATAATAAAATCATTGGAATATACAATTGATGAACTTCATTGGGTCGGGCATAACGTCATTTATGCGGCATTAAGTTTATTAGCTATGAAAGAGCTACAAAAATGGGGAAATAATCAAGCGATAGAAGGGATAACTGATCTTATATTATCATTTCAAAAAACAATTCCTGGTAGATCGTGGATTGGTTTTACGACGAAAGAAGTTAAACAATTAAGTATATATGACGAGATACAAAGTGAATTAAGAAATCCAAAACAATTATCTAAGTTTATTTTAAATGAACTATCGGAGTTTAAGGTTATTTATAGAGCAGAATCACATCATGATTTAATTGGCCATATGCTTACTTTTTCCCACGCAATTAATATAATGTATGATTTAGGACATAAAGATGTATTTCAACGAGGGATACGTCCGCTTTTAAAACTAGTATACGTACTGCGTGCTAGTAAAAAACTTATGCTGAATACTAAAATAAATCTACATTCTCCTATAGATCATTTGCCTTTAATTGAATCTAAACGTGCTCACGTATTACCAACTGAAAATCAATTTTGGCTAAAGGACTATAGTGAATTTGATTGGGATTTTGGACATGTTTTCAAATTCTCATATAGTTATTTTGATCATATAAAGAGAGCTCCGGAATATAAAGGTATAACCTTAGAACAATTCCGGTATGTTATTCATTCGTAATGAATTTTAATAATCTGTAAAAAGGGAGGATATAAGTTTCTTTTTTTGTTAGTAGCATATTGTTTTTTCAAATATGTAAGATTTTACATGTGTATTTTACTTTTACTAATTATGTAAGTAGGCTATACTAAATAACATACATTTTATGTTTGGAGAGAAGTAAATCGACATGGAACTAGTAAAATTGGAAAAGGTAATTGAAATAAAAAAAGAAGAACTTTTATATTTAGTATCGGATTATGGAATTCAACATGAAAAAGTACTGGCATTAAGTCAAGAAATAGACAAACTGATCAATTACTTTATGTTTTTAAAATAGAGAGAACTATGACGTGATTTGTAAATGTTATAGTTCTTTTTTATATATTCATTTACAATGATGGTTATGTACGGATTAAATGTATATAAATGTATTTGTATATAGTGTCAAATTTTTTACAGAATGCGCAAGCCGCTAGTCGAATGTAAGGAGTATTGGGTATAATAAATAAAGGAATGATTAATTGTATCGGTTAGGAGCGCAGCACATATGAAAACAGTTGTTGTTATCGGTGGAGGTATAACGGGACTTTCTACTATGTTTTATTTAGAAAAATTAAAAAAGGATTATAATATCGATTTACATTTAATCCTTGTCGAGAAAGAAGAGTCTTTAGGTGGTAAAATCCATAGTGTTGAAGAACAGGATTTTATTATGGAATCAGGAGCGGATTCTATCGTTGCTCGCAATGAACATGTTATGCCGCTTGTAAAAGATTTAAACTTAGAAGAAGAAATGGTATATAACGAAACGGGTATTTCATACATATATTCTGATAATATTTTACACCCAATTCCTTCTGACAGTATATTTGGTATTCCGATGAGTGTCGAGTCGTTGTTTAGCAGTACGCTAGTCTCAACGAAAGGGAAAATTGTTGCTTTAAAAGATTTTATAACGAAAAATAAAGAGTTTACGAAAGATACATCACTTGCTCTATTTTTAGAAAGCTTTTTAGGAAAAGAGTTAGTGGAAAGACAAATTGCGCCGGTACTTTCAGGCGTGTATTCTGGTAAATTGAATGAGCTTACAATGGCATCAACATTACCGTATTTACTTGATTATAAAAATAAATATGGAAGTATTATGAAAGGTTTTGAAGAGAATAAAAAGCAATTTCAATCAGCAGGAAATAAAAAGTTTGTATCATTTAAAAGTGGACTATCTACGATAATTAATCGCTTAGAAGACAAGTTAACTGAAACTGTCATAAAAAAAGGTGCTGTAACGACGGCTGTAAGTAAACGAGGAGATCAATATGAGATTTCTATTGCAAATCAGGAATCAATCCAAGCTGATTATGTTGTTTTAGCAGCTCCGCATGATATAGCACAAACTTTATTACAATCTAATGAGTTAAACGAGCATTTTAATAAATTTAAAAATTCATCACTTATTAGTATTTATTTAGGTTTTGACATTCCAGATGAACAACTACCGGCGGACGGTACAGGGTTTATCGTAACAGAAAACAGTGATTTACATTGTGATGCTTGTACATGGACAAGCCGGAAGTGGAAACATACATCGGGTACACAAAAGCTTTTAGTAAGAATGTTTTATAAGAGTACCAATCCGATATATGAAACGATCAAAAATTATAGTGAAGAAGAATTAGTACGAGTCGCTTTATATGATATTGAAAAGAGTCTTGGAATTAAAGGTGAACCAGAAGTAGTTGAAGTTACAAATTGGAAAGATTTAATGCCGAAATATCATTTAGAACATAATCAAGCGGTTCAAGCATTAAATGAAAAATTGACTGCTCTATATCCTAATGTATATTTAGCTGGCGCTTCATATTACGGTGTTGGAATTGGTGCATGTATTGGAAACGGGAAGAATACGGCCAAAGAAATAATGACTACATTAAGTGAAGAGTTAAAATAATAATATAGAATACATATGTAAAAACTGTCCATTCAGTCTACTGGAGGGACAGTTTTTTATTTATTTCACTTGAATGGAAACTTTTTTAGTTCTTCCATTATTCTCTTTTATTGTTAATGTAATATTTCCAGACTCTTTAAATGAGTATGGTGAGAGTTGATAAATTTCTTTTATGTTGTGTTTTTCTTTTAGTTTATTTGTGGATATTGATACTATACTTGCCCTCCAAAATTCTTGTTTGCCTGAAGGATAATCTATGAATATTTCTGGATTTTTAAACTGTAATGTTTCCCAAGAGGCGAAATACAGTTCAACTTCTACATCTTTTTTCGGTAAGTTCGCTGAGAAATAACCGAACTCGCCCACATTACCGAAAACGGTGTAGTTTTGGTTATGTAATTTAATATCTAAATAACTAGGTTGATATGTTGCTGCGTGATAGATTCCATATGAAAGAGAGAGTGTGGCAGCGATTAATATACCAATTGAAAATGTCTTAAAGCTATTTCCTTTAAAGTTAGTCATCATGGATGAGTTTGGTGTGAATTTTTTTGCGAATAAAAAAATAAGCAAAATGAGTAAGAGGGCTAAGCTGATGAATATATACATAGAATTTTTACACCTCCATAATAGAATGGAATATTTTCTATATTTTAACATTAATGTATGAATTAGTATGTTGTTTTAGAATGGAAATTATTCTTATAATGAGCGAACGGATGTATCTGGAGGGATATTGGTATTATGTAAAGCGAAATAAGCAAAATATAAATTACATTATATGACCAAGGCGGTAATCAACAAGTAAGAAGGTATACTCTTACTTGTTATAGAATAAAAAGGAAAAGAGTCATTAGAAATATTTGATTAGTGGGACATTGAGGACTTGCCTAATTATGAATATTTTTTCTGGTATAATAAATTAGTAGAGAGAAAGGAGTGATCCTGTGGTATTCCCTATATTAGAAACAGAGCGCTTGCGTTTAGTTGAAATAGAACAATCTTATTGTCAAAAAATATATGAAATCTTTTCATTGGATGAAGTTACATGTTATTACGGTATGAATTCTTTTACGGAATTTGGCCAAGCTTCACGTATGATTGAATCTTTTTCGAAAAATTACTTTGAGAAAAAGGCAATACGATGGGGGATTGTGTTAAAAGAAACAAACACTTTAATTGGGACAATTGGGTTGAATAATTTACAATTATGGAGTAAACGATCTGAAATAGGGTATGATTTGCATCCGCGTTATTGGGGGCAGGGATATGCTTCGGAAGCAGCCGGGGAAATCATTCATTATGGATTTCAAGATTTAGGTTTATATAGAATTGGAGCTATTACATATCCTGAAAACGTTACTTCTTGTAAAATGCTATCTAAAATAGGTTTTCAAAAGGAAGGTTTGTTACGCGGCTATATTCATCAAGGAAATAAACAACACGATGCATTGTTATATTCTATAGTGCGAACAGATGTAGAGGAATTAAATATTTAATAAAAACCCCTCTTATTAAAAGAGGGGTTAAGTAAAATTAACCTAACTTAGGTAATAAACGTTCTCCGCTTTTCATGCTACTTTTACATAAAGGGCATTTAGGTTCTTCTTCAAATGAAAAGTTCTTTCTCATCCATCCTAAACAATCCTCTGATTCACATTCCCAAACAGGTGTTTGTTCTGGTGGTACTTCTGCTACATCGTTCTTTCGATTGCGATACATGTAACCACTCCTTTTATGTAAAAAATTTTAGTTATATATTAAAAAGGTTGTTAACCGAGCTGGTAACAACCTTTTTATTGTTTGAATTATAGCTTTACAACGTTTTTAGCTTGAGGTCCACGGTTACCGTCTTCAACTTCGAAGCTAACTTCTTGACCTTCGTCAAGAGACTTGAAGCCGTCGCCAGTGATAGCTGAGAAGTGAACGAATACGTCGTTACCGTCTGCAACTTCGATGAAACCGAAACCTTTTTCGCTGTTAAACCATTTTACTTTACCTGTTAATGTCATGGTAATGCCTCCTAAAATTTAAAAAGATTACAATATGATCGGCCTTATTTGAATGAAAATAAAAGTTCACATATTATCAAAAACCCATAAGGAGTACGAAATGGTCCTGATTGATACTTGATAATATGCAAAGAAAATATATTGTTAAATTGACCTTAATTACTATCTTACAACAAATGGTGTGAAATAGCAAGTGCTGGTAATACCAGTGAGTAATTTGGGCGATAATGGTAAAACGCACAAAGACATCTCTTTTATTTATATATTATTCCTAATCTGAATGTATTCCAAACAGAAATCATTTATATAAAAAAGTATGTTTAAAGGAAACGGTATATTTTTTAAGAATAAAGATGATTACAATAATTAGGAGGATGAATATTGCAAAATAAACAATTTAAAATAATCGAAGCAGCAAAAGAAGGAAGAAGGAAAGTTCACCCTGTCTTTGCTGTTATACTTGCAATTGTATTTTTGACTTTAGGTGAATTGTTTATGTTATTTATGCTGTTTTTACCGAAAACAGAAACAACTTTTATGAAGGCAATTTATAGCAATATTGAGATGATATTAACGTTTGGCGGGGCTATATTTTTTGTGTTTTTATGGATTAAATTTGTAGAGAAAAGGTCGTTTTCATCTATTGGTTTTTGGAATGAGCAATGGATGAGAAAGTATTTGAGAGGGGCACTAATAGGGTGTATTTTCATTTCGATACCAGTAATTTTACTCATATTAACAGGAAATGTAAAACTACAAATGCAAGAAATTACGATGACAGTTATATTTGGTATTGTAGGATCTTTAGTCGCATTTTTAATACAAGGGGCCACTGAAGAAATTGTTGTAAGAGGTTGGTTATTCCCAGTTCTTTCTGTTAGAAGCCGTATATGGATTGGAATTGTTGTGACGTCCTTTTTATTTGGTTTTCTTCATTTGCTTAATCCAGGAATTACAATTCTTTCAATATCGAATATAATATTAGTTGGCGTATTTGCAGCTTTTTACGTTTTAAAGGACAGTAGTCTTTGGGGGATTTGTGCATGGCATTCCATTTGGAATTGGGCACAATATAACGTTTATGGCTTTGCCGTTAGTGGAATGACGATATATTCAACACCACTATTTAAACCTGTAAAAAATGGCAATGAAGTCCTTCATGGAGGCTCATTTGGGATTGAAGGTAGTATTATTACAACAATAATGCTTTCTATCGCTTCAATTGTTTTATGGAGACAGTTATGGGGGAGAAGAGCGAAACAACGAGATTTTAGTTAATGAAAGTGGGAGAAACTATGGGGATTATAGCGTTTGAGGGAGCGAGTGCTGTTGGGAAAAGTACAACATGCCGTGAACTAGAAAACAATTATGGAGCCTTCATTATACCTGAAGTGAATTTTTTATTTGAAAGACCAAAAAATGAACATAGAACATGGTATTTTGAAAAACAAGTAGAGCGCTGGAATATGGCAGTGCAAAAATCGCAGCAATATGAATTAGTAATACTTGATGGGGATATATATCAGCCACTTAGTTATAATTGGTGTTTTCATTTTGATATATTTAATCAGCCTTTATCTTTAATAGAAAACTTTTATAAAGAAAAGATGATAAATAGGGAAATTGGTTTTCCAGATCAATATTTTTATTTGTACACGAATGATGAAGAACCTAGAAAACGAAAAGAATTTGATGAGACGAGAAGCAGAAGAAACTTTGAAAAACATTTACATATATCAAAATCGTTGCAGTGTTATTATGAAAATTTAAATACCGTCACAGACGGGTACTGTAAATTGATTGAAGCAAAAAGTATAAAGTCGAATGAATTAGAAATTGTGAAAAGTTTAAACAGCTTAAACGTATGTGAAGATAGACGTTTTGATGTTTCGAGGTTAGATGCTATTACGGAGTGGTTAAAAGAAAATCGTGCATAAAGTAAAAACAACGAGTGTTGTAGAAGGCGCTCGTTGTTTTTTGTTTCCATATAAATATAAAGGGAAATTTTGTAGAATATTTTTGGATTTTGACGGAATAATCTTTCAATTTTACAAAAAAAGAAATACAATATAAGGAAATATATATAAATAATATGGTAGGGGATGGGATGAACTATTTTGAATGAAGGAACTGTTTTATATAAGAAATAATGAGGTAGTAAGAACAGAGATATTTGGGAGGAAATAAGCGAGATGAAAACACTATTTAAAATAATCGGTATTATAGCTGGTATGGCAGTAATCGGAGTAGGTTTAACATATGGTATGCTTTATTATTTGAATAATAGTAAACCAGTTGCGAAAAAGTCAACGCCAGCAGCTCCGGCAGTAGAAGTGCTAGCTGATAGTAATGTAAAAGCCGAAGATGCGAAGCTTTTAGAAAATGGCAATCATTCATTACCTAATAGTGGTTTTAATAAAAATTTTAAATGGACAGATGAGAACATACAGACAGCGTTACATGAAATGGCACACCAAAAAACGAAAGCTGAACAAAAATGGGGCTATATTTTTATCACACAAGAACGTATTGAAAGTTTACTTGAAATTATAAATAGTAATGATGTTGCACAAAAAAATACATATGTGGATATTTTAGAACGATGGAAACAAGGGAAATATGAAAAGGTTGATGTGGATCATAATAAAATTTGGAAATTGCAAAGTGGGAATTTAGGAGAAGGAAAAGGAATAATGTCGCAAGCTGAACAAAAAGAATTAATTAATCAAGTGTTTATGCAAAAAGGTACATATTCAGGTAGTAAATTAATTGCAGGTGGGGGACAGGCTAACAAATAATATACTTATCAATGAAAAAGAGTAAGTGCTTTTTAGGCAGTTACTCTTTTTTTGTGCACATTTTTAATAATTTAGCCTCGCTCTAGTAAGGAAAGAAACGACTGTAGTACCGGGGAAATCCATCTAGATTTATGATAGATTACATGACTTTGAATAACGGCTGGAGTTTCGATAGGTTGAAAACGTATTTGTTCCTTTTGACAATTCTCTTGTACAACGATGTAAGGAAGAATTGAAATTCCTAATTCACACATAACAGCTTGTTTAATGACTTCAACATTAGAAGTTTCAAATGTTTTTTCTAGAATATTTCCACTTTGACGCAAAAAACGATCGACCATTGGTCGATAACCGCAGCTTTGTTCTGTAAAAATAAACTGAGTATCCTGTAATAAACGAAATGGATTTTCCTGTACGGGGGAATGAATAGGTAAAATCCATCCGAATGTTTCATTACAAAAAGTACGTATAATAAAATCGTTATGTGCTATACTTTCACCAATTAAGAAGATAACATCTGTTTCTCCTTCATGTAGCTTTTTCAGTGCATGTTCATTTGTAGTAGTCTCAAGAACGATATTTACTTTCGGATTTTGCTGTTTGTAAGTACGTAATAATTGTGGTAAACGGTACACTGCTAACGATTCGTTAGATGTAATACTTAACGTCCCTTCCAAATAATCATTATTTTGAGGGATTTCTTGTGCTTTTTCATAAATAGCAAGTAATTCTAATGCATAAGGATGAAATTGATGACCTGCTTTTGTAAGAAGTACTTTTTTCCCTAATCGATCGAAAAGAGGGATATGTAAGTCGTTTTCTAATGCTTTTATATGCCCTGTAACAGTAGATTGCGCATAACCTAATGCAAGAGCAGCTTTAGAAAAACCGCCATGCTTAACAATGGCACAAAATGTTTTAACATGTCTCATTTCCATAAGTGACCCCTCTTTTAATATCATGATTTGTGAATGATTATATCATGTATTTCAATTTTTCAAATGATTAAATTTCTTTTAATATTATGTTGTGGGGAAATTCATGTAAGCAGTATTGGAGGAGAAAAAATGAGTAAAAAGAGCTATCATGTAGCTGTTGTTGGAGCTACAGGTGCAGTAGGTCAGAAAATTATTGAACTGTTAGAACAAGAAACAAAGTTTAATATAGCTGAAGTTACATTCCTTTCGTCAAAACGATCTGCTGGTAAGAAAGTACAATTTAAAGGGCGAGAGATTATAATACAAGAGGCAAAAACAACTAGTTTTGAAAGTGTAGATATTGCCTTTTTCAGTGCTGGAGGAGAAGTGTCTAGACAATTTGTAAATCACGCAGTTTCTAGTGGCGCAATCGTAATTGATAACACAAGTGAGTACCGAATGGTGCACGATGTACCGCTCGTTGTTCCAGAGGTTAATTCACACACTTTAAAGGAGCATAACGGTATTATTGCAGTTCCGAATTGTTCAGCATTACAGATGGTAACAGCTCTTCAGCCAATCCGAAAATCATTCGGTTTAGAACGAATTATCGTTTCCACTTATCAAGCTGTATCAGGTTCTGGAATTCATGCGATTCATGAATTAAAAGAACAAGCTAAGTCGATGCTTACAGGTGAAGAAGTGAAGAGTGCTATATTACCAGTGAAAAAAGATAAAAAGCATTATCCAATTGCGTTTAATGTACTGCCTCAAGTAGATATATTCACTGATAATGATTTCACTTTTGAAGAAGTAAAGATGATTCAAGAGACGAAGAAAATTTTAGAAGACCCAAACCTGAAAATGGCAGCTACTTGTGTACGTGTTCCAGTTGTATCAGGTCATTCAGAATCAGTTTATATAGAACTTGAAAAAGAAACAACTGTTATAGAAATTAAAGAAGTACTGCTCGATGCACCAGGTGTTATTTTACAAGATAATCCTAGTGAACAGCTGTATCCAATGCCATTATATGCAGAAGGGAAAATAGATACGTTTGTCGGAAGAATTAGGAAAGACCCTGATACGCCAAAAG
Source organism: Bacillus sp. FSL M7-1020 (assembly GCF_038050415.1). Lineage (NCBI taxonomy): Bacteria > Bacillati > Bacillota > Bacilli > Caryophanales > Bacillaceae > Bacillus > Bacillus sp. FSL M7-1020. The sequence continues at coordinate 2,106,674 of NZ_JBBOTW010000001.1, forward strand.
GATTCCATCTTTGGATCGTTTCCGATAATTTGTTAAAAGGTGCGGCTTGGAATTCAGTTCAAATCGCAGAGACGTTGGTGGAAAAGGGAATCATTTAGCATAATAGAGTTACACATGTATTATAAGAACTAGGAAACTATTGATTGTAAAAGTATCCTAGTTTTTATTTTAGTGAGAATTTAAAATGAATTAGTTTTTATAGTGTTTTTATAAATATCCATTAGTTTTGTAAAGAATGTACTGTTATTTTTAGTTGCTCAATAAATTCTCGAGTTGCAGCGCACATATATTTATCTTTTCTATAAATCAGTCCTATATCTATAGTTGGAGTAGGATCTTCTATTTTAATAGCTTGAATGTTTTCGTTTTGCAAAAAGTCTATATACGGTTTGGGTAACACTGTAATTCCCATACCTTTTGAAACCATTTGAATTAAAGATTCCATCGTACTAATTTCTAAAATTGGTTTTGGTTTGAAGCTAAAGTTTTGACAATAGGTCGTAAGTAGTTCTGTTAAATAAAAGTTTTTTGGTAGAAGGATTAAAGGGTAGTTCTGTAATTCTTTAATAGACACGTGATCAAGCTCACTTAAAGGATGACCGATTGGAATAACTAATGTAAGTTCACTTTTATATAGCGGGATAGAAACAATTTCTTTATCTTGTACCGGGAGAAATGTAATACCAATATCTAATTCGTTTTGAAACAATTTTTCGCGAATTTCTCCTGTGCGAAGTCCTAACACAGAAAGCTCAATGTTTGGATAAAGAGTATTGAAGTGTAAAAGGGTTGGCGGTAGTAAATAATTTACAACGGTTAACAATGAGCCGATTGTTAAGGATCCGTACTGTAATCCATTTAAGTCCTGGATAGCAGAACGGGCTTGTTCGACTTCATGAAAAATGGTTTTACTATGTGATAATAAAATCTTTCCTGCTTCAGTTAAAGATATCTTTTTACCAATTCGATCGAAAAGTGGCATTCCTACTTCATGTTCTAACGCACGTATTTGTTGACTTAGTGAAGGTTGGGAAATGTTTAATTTTTCGGCTGCCTTTGTGAAATGCAATTCTTTCGAAACAGCTAAAAAGTATTCTAATTGTCGTAATTCGATTGGAATCACCTCAAATTTAATCATAGGATATACCTATCATTATTATATAAATAATTGAATTGAACAATGGTTTTGTGCGATTTATAATCACTTTATTAGAAATAGATTGATGATAAAGATTAGATGAGGTGAAGAGGAATTGTTGAAATCGAGCGTATTACCAGGCAGTTATTCAAAAGTACTTCAAAAAAGGTATGAGGAGGCTGTACCGACAGGAATATATCATTTAACACCTTTATATGTAAAAAAAGCTAGCGGAGCGATCATTACAGATGTAGATGGGAATCAGTTTATTGATTTTGCTGGTGGTATTGGAATGCAAAATGTTGGTCATTGTCATCCGAAAGTTGTAAGAGCGGTACAAGAACAAGCAAAGTCATTTATTCATCCTTGTTTTCATGTAACTCCATATGAAAACTATATTGCTTTAGCAGAGAAAATTAATGAAAAAATACCAGGAACAAGTAAGAAAAAAACGATGTTTGCAAATAGTGGTGCGGAAGCGATTGAAAATGCTGTAAAAATCGCACGTAAAGTAACAGGGAGAAGTAAAGTAATTTCGTTTGAACGAGGATTTCATGGGAGAACATTAATGACGATGTCTTTATCAACGAAAGAAAACCCATATAAAGCAGGATTTGGCCCGTTCGTTTCAGACATGCATATATTGTCGTATCCGTACTATTACAGAGCTGCAGAAGGAGTTTCTTCTGAAGAAGTGGATTCTCAAGTCATCTATCAGTTTGAAAAATTTTTAGAGGAAGTATCACCTGAAAAAGTAGCGGCAATCGTAATGGAACCAGTACAAGGAGAAGGGGGATTTATTGTTCCTTCCATTTTATTTGTAAAACGAATCCGGGAAATTTGTGATCAATATGGAATTTTAATGATCATGGATGAAGTGCAAACTGGATTTGGCAGAACTGGAAAATGGTTTGCAACGGAACATTTTAATATAGAACCTGACATTATTGCATTATCAAAATCAATAGCTGGAGGCTTACCATTAAGTGCGATTGTTGGGCGCGCTGAGTTTATGGATGTTCCTGGAAGGGGTCAAATCGGTGGGACCTTTGCAGGAAGTCCGTTATCATGCGCAGCCGGTCTTGCTGTATTTGAAATTATGGAAGAAGAAAACCTAGTTGAAAGAGCTCAACAAATTGGAAATAGAATAATGTCACATTTACATGCAATGCAATTAAAATACGAAGTCATAGGTGACGTTCGTGGAATTGGTGCAATGGTTGCAATGGAACTTGTAACGGATCGTATAACAAAAGAACCAGCAAAAGAACTAACAGTACAATTAATTGATGAATTCTGGAAGAATGGGCTTATAAGTATTGGGGCAGGGATATTTGATAATGTACTACGTTTTTTACCGCCTCTAGTTATTTCAAATGAAGAAATTGATAAAGGTTTTGAAATAATAAATCAATCTTTTAAAAAATTGTGCGGAAAGTGAGAGAGGCAATTATGATGAATAAATTATATGAGGTATTATCACTAAATATAGGATTCCCAAAAGAAGTTATGTATGGAGGAAAATTAATTCATACGGGTATAAATAAAACGAAAACAAAGGAACCTATATATTTATCATTTTTAAAATTTAAAGGTGATGGTCAGGCGGATTTAGTTCATCATGGAGGGGTGGATAAAGCGGTTTGTGTGTATTCGGGTGAACATTATAGTTATTGGGAAGAAACATTGAATCAAGACCTTGAATATGGAGCATTCGGAGAAAATATAACAGTAAGTGGTATGCGTGAAGAGGATGTTTGTATCGGTGATACGTTTGAGCTCGGAGAAGCGATAGTACAAGTAACGCAACCAAGGCAACCTTGTTTTAAGTTAGCTAAGAAATACAATATTCCAAAGTTACCACTGTATTTTCAAGAAACAGGATATACAGGATTTTATTTTCGTGTATTAAAAGAAGGGTGGGTATCGCCAGTTGATACGTTAAAGTTGCTGAAGTCTGATCCAATAAGTATTACAGTAGCGTTTGCTAATCGTATTATGCATAAGGAAAAACAAAATATAGAAGGGATAAAGAGAATTTTAGAAGTACATGCACTTTCTACTAGTTGGAGAAAGACATTTGAAAAGCGACTGAGGGGAGAAGAAATAAATACGAAGGAGAGGCTTGAAGGAATAAAAGAATAAAAAAATATTTTTATAAATAGTGCATTTCTAATAGTAAAAACTAACTAGAAAGCACTGTTTTTATATAATAACCTTATTAATATACAAAAATCTTAATATTTTTTTATTCGACTTTTTTTCTAATTGTGAAAACATAAAATTAATTGGATTATTTTTTTATATTTTATGATAGTATATTGATTTGTAAGACCTATTATTTTAAGGTCAGGTCATATAACCATATATAATTTTATGGAATTGAAGTATGGAGGGACAACATGGGGAATGTTGAAAAATTTGCAAATCTTCTAATAGAAGAACCGAAAAGAGAGCAGTTATTTCCTTTATTTGAAGAAGTGTTTGGTATTGAGAGTCAAACATTACGTGATTTTACGGAGAAAGGATATTGGGATTATACATATAAAGCTTTATCATTTTTACAAGATAACAAAGTGATTGCGAATGTTGCTGCATTTTCACTTCCGCTTTTAATGAATGGTGAAAAAATAAATGCAGTGGGTATTCAATCGGTAATGACACATCCGAATCATCGTCGACATGGGTTAATGAAACAATTGTTTAGTAAGATGATAGAAGAAATTGATGAGCAATGTGAGTGTGCGCTTTTATTTACTGAAAATCCAGAACTATATAAACCATTTGGTTTTCAAATTGTGCAAGAATATTTGATGGAACTATCATACGAAAACAAGAGTGATAAAGATTCTCAACTTAAAAAGTTAGATTTTTATAATGAAGAGGATAGACAATTAATACATGAGATGATTGAAAATGGCCAAAGGCTTTCTAATACATTTTCAACGTTAAATTACCGCTCTTCGTTTTATTTAAATATGTATGATTCAACATGGAATGAAAACCTATATTATTCAGAGAAATTAGATACGTTGATTGTTTTTACAATAGAAAATCAAAAACTAAAATTATATGGAGTGTTTGCTCCGGTACTTCCGATTTTAGATGAATTATGTGAGGAAATCTCTGGGGAATTTAAGGAGATTGAATTTTATTTTTGCCCAGATCAATTAGGAATTGATGATGTACAATATACAGAATTACAGACTAGTAAGTATTTAATGGTTCGAAGTAATAAGGAATTAGATTTTAAAGGTTATAAATTCCCGGTGTTAACCGAGTTTTAAATATTAATTTAATTGCTTTTTTATGGAGGAATTATGAAAACATCATATATACCAAATCATATTGAGCAACTTACCGTAATGAATGTACCTAAATATTACAAACTGGAAGAAAATCATACATTCATTGTCCATTCGAAGGCAGAAACAGATTTTTGGCTGAAAACACATTATGGCTTTGAAATAATGAATGGTCATGTATTTTATAATGAGATTATGACAGATTTTCAGGCTGAAGTTCAGTTACGTATGAGTCCAAATGCGACATACGATCAAGCAGGTCTTTTTGTTATGATTTCGGAGAACTGTTGGTTAAAAACTTCTTTAGAGTATATCCCTGAGGGGCCATCTCATTTAGGTGCTGTCGTAACGAATAATGGATATTCTGACTGGTCAACGCAAGATTATCCAACTGAAGCAGCTAAGCAACAACTTCGTTTTCGAATTATTCGAAAACGCGGTGATTATTCAATATATGTGAAAATAAGTCAGCGATGGGAACAAATAAGAATCGCTCATTTAATGGAGGATATAGGGAATGAGCCTGTTAAAATAGGCTTTTACACGTGTAGTCCTTCTAAAAATAAAGGATTTGAGACTGAGTTTTTCGATTTTACAATTGAAGAAATATAGATAAAAAACCGCATTCTTTTCATTAAGAATGCGGTTTTTGTATTTGTATATTTATAAAGCACATTTATTGACCGAAAAGTCATTAATGCTTATCATTTAATAATGTTAAATATTAATTTGCATAATATAATAAAAGTAAAGAAGAAATTACAAACTATAGGGTTTAAATAAGGAGGGGTATGAATTACTCAGTGGTAATTTCATGGAAAAAGGAGATTATGTATGAAATCATTTCGCAAGCTATTACAGTATTTAAAACCATACATGTTCTTCGCTATTATTGGACCGCTATTTATGGTACTTGAGGTTGCGATGGACTTAATTCAACCGACTATTATGCAACATATTATTGATGTTGGGATTGCAAATAGGGATTTGAATTATGTAATAAAAATGGGGCTTCTTATGATAGGAGCAGCGGCACTTGGGTTAGTTGGAGGACTTGGGTGTATGATGTATTCTACAAAAGCAGCTGTAAATTTCGCTACAGACATACGAAAAGATGTGTTTACAAAAATAGAAACATTTTCTAGTAAAAATCGGGATACATTTGGAACCGGAAAATTATTAACGATTGTGACAAATGATATTACATCAATTCAATCGGCGATGACGATGACTTTACGTGTTCTCGTTCGTGGCCCTTTGTTATTTATCGGAAGTATAATTATTGTTTTTGTAACAGCGAGGGAGTTATTTCCAATATTACTTGTAGTTGTACCAATTTTATTACTTGCGATTATTTTAATTGCAAGTAAAGCGAGTGGAACGTTTAAAAAGGTGCAAGAAGCATTAGATAAAGTGAATACAAAGTTACAAGAAAATTTATCTGGTGTACGTGTTATAAAAGCGTATGTAAGACAAAAATATGAAATTTCTCAGTTTGGAAATGTGAATACAAATTTAACGAAGATAAATATTCGAGCTGTGCAACTTATTTCCTTAATGATGCCAATTATTATGCTAGTTGTAAGTGGTGGGATTGTCGCAACACTATGGATTGGTGGAGAAAAAGTATTTAATGGAACTCTTCAAGTAGGTGCGATTTTAGCATTTATAAACTATTTGAATATCATTTTAATGGCACTTATGTCTATTAGTATGGTATTTATTCAAATTGCTCGAGCTTTTCCATCTGCGGATCGTGTACAACAAGTCTTAAATACTGAAGTTGATATTATGAACGAAGCTAACGCAATTGAACCTGAGAAAATCGAAGGAAATATTGATTTTAAAGATGTTAGTTATAGTTATACGAAAAATAATGAATACGTTTTAAAAGATATTTCATTCAGCATACGTAAAGGTGAAAAAGTAGGAATTATCGGTTCTACAGGGAGTGGTAAGTCTACTTTAGCTAAACTGCTACCACGCTTATATGATATTGAGCAAGGTGAAATTTGTATTGACGGAATAAATGTTAAGAGGTACGATTTACAAAAATTGCGTGCTTCAATAGGTTTTGTACCTCAAACGGCATTGTTGTTCTCAGGAAGTATAGAAGAGAATTTACGTTACGGTAAAGAAGATGCAACACACGATGAATTGGAAACAGCAGCTTCATCTGCGTGTGCGACTGAGTTTATTAACAAGTTGGAAGAATCGTATCATTATAACTTAACACAAGGTGCGACGAATTTATCAGGTGGACAAAAACAACGTGTATCCATTGCGAGAGCGCTTGTGAGAAAACCATCTATTCTTATATTAGATGATTCTACATCAGCAGTTGATGCGAAATCAGAAGCGAACATTCAATCGGCATTAAGAACAGAATATAAAGGAACAACGACATTATTAATTGCTTCTAAAATCTCATCTATAATAGATGCTGATAAAATTCTCGTATTAGATAATGGTGAATTAGTTGGTGATGGTACACATGAACAACTGCTAGAACAATGTGAGGTATATCAGGAAATTTATCTTTCCCAAGGTGGTAATTTGCATAAAGAAGGTGGGAAAGAACATGCGTAATTTTCAAGGACAATTTGCTAATAAAGGTGGACGTAACTCGCCTAAGAGTGGAAAAGTTAAAAATACTAAAGGTACTGTAAAGCGGATTTGGAACTATATGGGGTATGAAAAGGCTGCTCTAATGTTCGTTATATTTCTAGTATTTGTTACGACATTACTTGGGTTATTAGGTCCATATTTTATGGGAGTAATTATAGATCAATATATTGTACCGAAAGATTTAAACGGTACGGCAAGAATGTGTATGTTACTTATTGCAATTTACGGTGTAACGGTGCTTTTAACGTGGTTACAAACGTATGTCATGATTAATGTTGCATTAAAGACAATTCAAAAAATACGACAAGATATATTTGAGAAAATCCAAACGCTTTCTTTACGGTTCTTTGATGTACGTTCTCAAGGTGATTTAATGAGCCGTGTGACAAATGATATTGACAATTTAAATCAAGCGTTGACGCAAAGTGTCGTACAGATTATTTCATCAGCGTTAACCTTTATAGGTGTGACGATTGCGATGTTCTCATTAAATTGGATTTTGGCACTTGTAACTTTAATTACAGTACCTATTATGTTTTTCGTTACAAAAAAACTTGTTGCATATAGTGGTAAAAACTTTGCAAAGCGTCAAAAAGATTTAGGAGAATTAAATGGTTTTATTGAAGAAGCTATAACAGGCGCGGATGTTACAACGTTATACGGGAAAGAAAAAGAAACCGTACAAAATTTCAATAAAATTAATGAACAACTAAGAATTTCAGCAACGAAGGCTGATACATTTTCAGCTTTTATTTTTCCGAGTATGAACTTTATTAATAACTTAGGAATGGGGCTTGTAATTGGGACTGGATCCGTTATGGTATTAAACGGTATGACAACAGTAGGTGTCATTGCGGCGTTTATTAATTATTCTCGTCAATTTTCAAGACCACTAAGTCAATTTGCAACGTTAATGAATACGATTCAAGCGGCAGTTGCGGGTGGAGAACGTGTTTTTGAAATTATGGATGAGGTACCAGAAATTCAAAATAAAAAAGACGCATTCGTTGTACAAAATATACATGGGCATGTTGAACTTGAGAATGTTTCGTTTGGTTATGTGGAGAATAAAACAATTTTAAAAGAAGTAAGTCTTAAGGCACAGCCTGGAGAGACAATTGCTTTAGTTGGTCCAACGGGATCGGGAAAAACAACAATCATAAACTTATTAACTCGATTTTATGATATACAGCAAGGACAAATTCATATTGATGGAAAAGATATAAAAGATTATGATATCAATTCTTTACGAAGTAAAATAGGAGTAGTTTTACAAGATACGTATTTATTTGCTGGGACAATTATGGATAATATCCGTTATGGACGATTACATGCAAGTGATGAAGAAGTAATCAATGCAGCAAAGGCTGCATCGGCACATTCTTTTATTAAACATTTACCGAAACAATATGAAACAGAGATTGCTTCAGAAGGATCGAATTTAAGTCAAGGACAAAAACAACTTCTTGCGATTGCAAGGGCAATTTTAGCAGATGCGGACATATTAATTCTTGATGAAGCGACATCTAATATTGATACGAGAACAGAATTGCAAATTCAAGCAGGATTAAACAATTTAATGAGAGGTAGAACGAGTTTCGTAATCGCTCATCGACTCAAAACGATTGAAAAGGCAGATCAAATCCTAGTTATAAAGGATGGGAGTATTTTAGAAAGAGGGAATCATGAATCTCTCATGGAAGATCGAGGATTTTACTTTGAATTGTATACGAGTCAGTTTAAAATTTAATAATAATATTCATGTGGTGCGGTTTCTGTAGAAAAGAGAAACCGCATTTTTAATGATTGTAAACATTGCTAAACCCAATAGTCTTTCATTAAATACTTTGACAGTATCACCTTGAATCTCTGGTAAAACATATGAATAGCGTTTGAGGTTGCAAAAATGCGGATTAAACATAGTTAAGTTACAAAAAGGGTAGAATATACAGTTGTTCAGGTATGTAATTTATGTGTTTTTTTAGAATTACGAGTTGTTAGCAAAAACTAGCGGCCTCAGTGACAGATGGTAGAAATAGTTTACGTGGTATTGTAATAATCTCAAGCGCTATCTGCGTTGAATATAGGAGTACTTGAGTTAAATCTAAAGCGAGTGTTAAAAGTATTATGAAGCTTGTAAGAATTACAAAACTACCCCAAAAGAAACTTTTTGAAGTGTTGCGGAAATCTTTTATTAAGGAAAAGAAAGAAAAAAATGCGGTAACAATAAGAATGAAAATTTTATACTTATCAGACATTATAACCCTCCCAAAGAACAGTAACTTATATTATACCGTATTTTTCAGTATTATTATAAATAGACTTTAAAGTGAATATTACGAAAAAAGAAAACCACAACTAATGTTTTAAGTTGTGGTTTTCTTTTTTGAGTACTTTGTTTTAGAAGATAGATAATCTAGAATTGAAAAAACTTTAAAGGGATTACCATACTTTATTTCCGATCCAGCATCAGGTGCTCAATGAAACGGTATGAAAGGTTATAGGCTGGTAATACGAGAATAAATAAGGGCGGATCTGTGTACAACAATATTCCCATATCAAAGTTCTACTAGAGAAAAGTAGTTAGTTAAGGGCAGTATGTGAATAAAAAACAGATGGGTGTGGAAACTAAATATTTATGACATTAAGGACAAAGATTAGGAAATATAGATTGGTATGAAAAAGTACAAAAATCTAAAATTAGAATGAGCATTGAACTAGTGTATAACGATTGAAACGGCACTGAAGACTAATAAAACGGCCATAATGATGTTAAATAATTGGTTATGTTTTATTAATAATTTTTGGAATATTGAACCAAATAAACTCCAACTACATGTACTCATTAAACCGACTACACCTAGAAATAATGAAAAAAGTAGAAAACTTGAATATGAATTGTAGTAAGGGAGTATGAAAGTCGATACTACAGTCAGTCCGAATAATATCCCTTTAGGGTTAACGAATTGAAGAGAAATCCCCACTGTAAATAAGTTTTTATTATCTTTTTCACTGGGATTCGTACTGCCTTTACTAGTGAGTATTTTAAAAGCTAAATATAACATGTATGTTACACCTAAAACTTTTAAAGGGAATTCGATTATGGGTAAGATATTAAGTAGTACTACATTAAAGAAACTACATAAAGAAGTGAGGATGAAAAAGCCGAAAGCTACTCCAAAGCAAAATTGCATGCTCCTCTTTAACCCGTATTGATTGGCGTATGTCATAGCTAAAAAATTGTTAGGGCCGGGTGTGAAACTACTTATAAAAACAAATAATAAAAAAGAAAATATAGGCATTTCAAAACCCCCTTATTATTTTTGTGTGTTATAATGACCGAAAAGAACAATATAACGTGTACTTTTTATTATACATAACGGTCGTTATATTGTATATAGTGTAGGGGTGTTTTTTTATGGAAGAAATTCAACTTATTCTAGCGAAAAATTTAAAAACAATACGAGAAAAAGAAAAATTAAGTTTAGAAAAGGTTTCTCAATTAACAGGAGTGAGTAAAACGATGATTGGACAAATTGAAAGAGGAGAATCAAGTCCGACACTAACAACAATATGGAAAATTGCTAATGGATTGAAAGTGTCTTTTACTTCTTTAATCAATAATCCACAACCCGATATAAAAGTTGTTTTACGGGATGATGTTCAAGTATTGTCTGAAGATAATGGGAGATATAAAGTGTATCCTTCTTTTCCTTTTCAAGATGATAGAAATTTTGAAATGTATACAGTTGAAATAGAAACAGAAGGGGAACTGAGTTCAGAAGGGCATAAAGAAGGAGCAGAAGAATTTATAACGGTATTTGAAGGAGAATTGACAATAAAAGTGAATAATTGTCAGTATAAATTAAATAGTGGAGATTCCATTCGTTTTAAGGCCGATAGATCACACTCTTATCATAATTTAGGGAAATCGTTGACTCGATTAAGCATGACAATTTATTACCCAGCTACATAAGTGTGCATTTATATATATAAAAGATAAAACCATCTATACAAGGTGGTTTTTATTTTGTGTTAAATTACAAAAAAAGACACTCGTTTGAGTGTCAACATAGTATTGCTCTCGCGTATAGGATTGGAGTACGTTTCTCAAATACGTATTGAGAGATGGTTCGTAAAGGAGAAACTGTCTTCATATTTAATGTAACATCGGTAAGGGTGAGTGTAAATTGATAATGTATATACGGAAAATTTAGTATAGATAGTTTCTACTATAAATATAGTGCAATTTGTTCTGTGTTACGTAATCAACGCCATGAAATAATTGAGTGGTTCTTATTATTATGACAGACTTGGTATTTAATAATGTGTATTAGAAAAAGAATGAATCATTTTTTAATCGATTCGTATAATTGTTAGAGAGGCACCTGTTGAACCACCTCCAACTAAATTAACAATGGATAATATACCGAATAATTGAAGTGAAATTGTATTACCAGCAATTAAATTAGTAATTAAATTATTATTATAATTTGAAGTTGATATAGCGGGAGAAAAAATAGAGCCAGAAAGTGGAGTTGAAGCGTTTAATAGTAACCTTGTTCCAGCGAGTAGAGAAGTTGTCGTATTAACTTGATAGGTTAAATGATATCTTCCGGTTACAGGAATTGTAAATACATCGTTTGAAGCGTTAACTGTAAAATTACCGAGGCTTTGGTTATTAGAAAGTGGAATATTAGTTCCACCTAATATAACTGAGATGGGACCACCTAATGTATTATTAGCGAACATAGAGTTTGTTGTAACTATTGACCCAGTACTTCCGGTAGGTCCAGTACTTCCGGTAGGTCCAGTACTTCCGGTAGGTCCAGTACTTCCAGTAGGTCCAGTACTTCCGGTAGGTCCAGTATTTCCGGTAGGTCCAGTACTTCCGGTAGACCCAGTATTCCCAGTAGGTCCTGTAAGTCTGTATGGAAGAATTATTTCAAGAGCCATTGATAGTAGTTCTTCTTTTATTTTTTCATTTTTATCTTGCATATAAATCACCTCATTTTTAAATTAGATACCAATAAGTGTAGTATTTTTAGAATGGAACTATCATTTTATTCTATTAATAGTAGTAGTTTATAGTAACGGTAAAATGTTTAATAAATATATGAATCATTTGGAAAGAAAAAGAATAGTTATGAAGTTATTTCTTAATAATAGAGTCATAATAATGTATGTTAGTTAAAAACGTGTGGAATGAGGTATTGAATTGAAGCGGAATGATAAATTATCAATGAATAAAGGTAGGATAGGACCTGAGAATATTGGACCTACATTTCCAGTTCTTCCACCAATTTATGTTCCGACTGGAAGTACAGGGCCAACGGGAGCAACGGGAGTAACAGGAGCAACGGGAGTAACGGGATCAACCGGAGTAACGGGGGCAACCGGAGTAACCGGAGCAACCGGAGTAACAGGGGTAACAGGAGCAACCGGAGTAACAGGGGTAACCGGAGCAACAGGAGTAACAGGGGTAACCGGATCAACCGGATCAACCGGATCAACCGGATCAACAGGAGTAACCGGAGCAACAGGAGTAACAGGAGTAACGGGAGTAACGGGATCAACCGGAGTAACGGGGGTAACGGGAGTAACCGGAGTAACCGGATCAACCGGAGCGACAGGAGCAACGGGAGCAACAGGAGTAACAGGAGTAACAGGAGCAACGGGAGCAACAGGAGTAACAGGAGCAACAGGAGTAACAGGAATAACCGGATCAACCGGAGCAACCGGAGTAACGGGAGTAACAGGGCCAACGGGAGCAACCGGAGTAACAGGGCCAACGGGAGTAACAGGAGCAACCGGAGTAACAGGAGCAACGGGAGTAACAGGGGTAACAGGGGTAACAGGAGTAACAGGAGCAACCGGAGCGACAGGAGCAACAGGAGCAACAGGAGTAACAGGAGCAACGGGAGCAACAGGAGTAACAGGAGCAACAGGAGTAACAGGAGTAACCGGAGCAACCGGAGCAACAGGAGTAACAGGGCCAACGGGAGCAACAGGGCCAACGGGAGCAACAGGGCCAACGGGAGCAACGGGAGCAACGGGAGTAACAGGGATAACAGGGATAACAGGAGCAACAGGTCCTACTGGGGGGATTGGCCCCATAACAACAACAAATTTGTTATATTATACTTTTTCAGATGGAGAGAAACTTATATATACAAACGCAGATGGGATAGCTCAATATGGTACAACGAATATATTATCACCTAGTGAGGTTTCATATATTAATTTGTTTATTAATGGGATTCTGCAACCACAACCATTTTATGAAGTTAGTACAGGTAAACTAACTTTATTGGATAATCAACCACCATCGCAAGGGTCTTCAATTATTTTGCAATTTATCATTATTAATTAAAAAAGACAGATTCTTATTATAAAAGGAATCTGTCTTTTTTGTTTTAAATTACATTCGTTAACATTAAGTGACGATAAATTCGATTGTGATTGGAATTCCGCCGTCTAATGCATCTCCACCAGGGATTGTAATAGCGCCAGTAGGGCCAGTAGTAACACTGGAGTTCACACTGGGCTGAAGGATACCGTTTACATATAGGTTGTAATACGTGAAAGTCGGAAATGCAGTTGCAGTAGTACCCGCATCGTTTAAGCAAGCTGTGGCAGCAACCGCAAAGGCTGCGCCTGTGCCAGTCCCAGCTCCTAGTGTAGATGTGAATCTTCTAGATGCCATAAATGGTTGAATGATAGGCAATTAATTCTCACTCCTATTCATATTTTATTGGAACGAAGTATTGAATAACTTGTCCACTATATTGTATGAGAGTTTTCTAGAATAGAAACGGCTTTAGGATTAGAAGAGTAGCATAATTTTATTAAAGGTATAACTTTTACTACAATTAAAAAGCGATGTTGGTATTTATGGAATATATGCTAAGGGTTAATTTGAATTTTTGTATTCAAATTAATATGTATTCTTTGGTTTAAGAGATAAACGTGGAAAAATAAAATAAACTCTTAAGTTTAGGTGTTTAATCTAAGCACTCAATTATTAAAAACATATAATTAATATGTGAGTCATGAACATAATTAAATAGCGTTTGCAAGTTTAATTATATTTCATGTTTCCTATTTTAAGTCAATATATAACACATACTCTTTTACAACTTTATGATCCTTATAATAGGAAAAACTCAAATATAAAACAAGTAAGGAGGACATAAATGACAAGTAATAATTGTTTTGGTCATAACCACTGCAATAATCCGATTGTTTTCACTCCAGATTGTTGTAACAATCCACAAACAGTTCCAATTACTAGTGAGCAATTAGGTAGATTAATTACTTTACTAAATTCTTTAATTTCGGCTATTGCAGCATTTTTTGCAAATCCAAGTGACGCAAACAGATTAGCTTTACTCAATTTGTTTACTCAACTATTAAATTTACTAAATGAATTACCACCTTCTCCAGAAGGTAATTATTTGAAACAATTAATTCAAAGTATTATCAATGTACTACAATCTCCTAATCCAGACTTAAGCCAATTGCTTTCCTTATTGCAACAATTCTACAGTGCTCTTGCACCATTCTTCTTCTCTTTAATTATTGACCCTGCAAGTTTACAACTTTTATTAAACTTATTAGTTCAACTAATTGGTGCTACTCCAGGAGGAGGCCCAACAGGAGCAACAGGAGCAACGGGAGCAACAGGAGCAACAGGCCCAACAGGAGCAGGAGCGACAGGCCCAACAGGTCCAACGGGAGACACAGGAGCAACAGGCCCAACAGGTCCAACAGGTCCAACGGGAGACACAGGAGCAACAGGTCCAACGGGAGATACAGGAGCAACAGGAGCAACAGGCCCAACAGGTCCAACAGGAGACACAGGAGCAACAGGCCCAACAGGTCCAACGGGAGACACAGGCCCAACAGGAGCAACAGGTCCGACAGGAGCAACAGGTGGCGGAGCTATTATTCCATTTGCTTCAGGTACAACACCATCTGCGTTAGTTAACGCGTTAATAGCTAATACAGGAACTCTTCTTGGATTTGGATTTAGTCAGCCAGGTATAGCATTAACGGGTGGAACAAGTATCACATTAGCATTAGGTATAGGTGATTATGCATTTGTAGCACCGCGCGATGGCATTATTACGTCATTAGCAGGTTTCTTTAGTGCAACAGCTGCATTAGCTCCATTATCACCTGTTCAAGTGCAGATACAAATATTAACTGCACCTCCAGCAAGTAATACGTTTACAGTACAAGGCGCACCTCTATTATTAACACCAGCATTTGCTGCAATAGCGATTGGTTCTACAGCATCAGGGATCATAGCTGAAGCTATTCCAGTAACAGCTGGAGATAAAATACTGTTATACGTTTCATTAACAGCAGCAAGTCCAATAGCTGCAGTTGCTGGATTTGTAAGTGCAGGTATTAATATCGTCTAATTTGTTACAATGTTTAATTAGAAATTAAACAGGGATTTGTATATAGTCCTTCCTAATAAAATTAGGGAGGACTATATTTTTGTAGAAAATAAATAATGAATCAATTGAACAATTACTCTTTGTTAAGTTCGTATAAAAAAAGTATAATTTACCCTTCCTCATTTGAGGAATAAGTTATGTAACTTTAAAAATTTCTGATCAGCAAAAAAAGATGAATTCTTTTAAAAAAGAATTCATCCATAAAATAAACTATTTATTTTTATTGCAGTTACATCCTTTTTTCTTTACATAGCCTTGCTCGGCTAAGTCTCTTTGCGATTGGGAATTGGAAGATTGGGCATTGGAAGATTGAGAGGATGCTGACGAGCTACTATTTTTATTATTTGAGTAGTTTTTTCGATAGTTATAATTACTCATAGTACTATCACCTCCAATTAATTATATAAATATTATATGTATGAACTCTATTATTTGTTACGATAAAAAATCTCCTTGGTATTTTCCAAGGAGATAAAGGATGGTTCTATTAAAATGATACTAATTAATACCCCCAGTAAAGAGGGAAGTAATAAGAATCTTGGTAATATAGATTTTGTTGTTGAGTAGGGGGCTGAGTTGACTGATTTATCATGTCGCGGTTTTGATTACAGTTTGCTGGAGGACCAATTACAGTAGTGGATTGAATTGGGGATACTGCTTGTTTCCATTGTTGTTCATTGAGACAATAAGTATGAGCCATCATATGAGCCGGAGTTAATCTTAAAATATCAGAGCCGAAAATAACTTCTGGGATAGGGGCATCAAAAATAGCTAATAAATGAGTATTATCTGCTGTAGCAATTTCATAATGCCACCACGCTTGTGGAATGTTGGCAACTTGCCCCGGTTTTATCGGTAAGTTTAATATTTGATTCGTAAATGGATTAAGTAAAGAAACAACAGCAGACCCTGAAATACAATAAACAAGTTCAGCTGCATTTTGATGAATATGTGGTTCTACAACATTGCCTGTACTTAAATAAATATCTAATAAAGAAGTATTTTCTAAAGTATTTAATTGTTTAATGCCAAGTACATTTATATAATTTTGGGCATCTTTCCGAAAAAAATTACTTTTATTTACATCATAAGTAAAATTGGTTGAGGGGGAGGTATAGTCGATGTTGGCAGTCAATTGTATTACCCGCCTTTCTATAGGTAAGTTAGGTTACAAAATTAGGATATGTGTCTAGTCTTTGTTTTGTGCTGTTGTCGGTAGTTTAATAAATTCACTTATTTCATAAAGAATAAGGTGTTAAGACTAAACTATATTCGTATTCCCATTCATACTTTGGATTGATGGAAAAAAGTAATGAAAATGTTAATTTAAAAGTACATCAATCATTTATAAGGAGTGAATGTTCATGTCATTTAGTGAAATGATTAGAAATGAAGTGCTCAGCTGGACGGGTGTTTCTGAAAAACCGCACCGATTTGGTGGTATTGAAATAAATTATGGTAAGAAAGAACTTGGCCATCTTCATGGTGATAAATTAGCTGATTTACCATTTCCGAAGTTAAAGCGAGATGAATTAGTGAAGCAAGGATTGGTAAAACCACATCACGTATTACCTGAATCAGGATGGATCAGTTATTATATAAAGAGTGAAGAGGATATTCCATTTGCAATTGAGTTATTTCGAATGCAATATGACCGAATAAAAAAATAATGAAAGTAAGTAGATAAATAAAAATATATTTTCATGTCACATCCCTCCTTAATCGTTCGTCTTGTATGTAGAACGATAAGGAGGGATTTTATTATGAAGAAATTTGATGTAGCAATTGTTGGCGGTGGGCTTGCTGGATTAACAGCATCTATATATTTAGCGAAAGCTGGAAAGAAAGTGATTGTATTAGAAAAGTCCAGGCGATTTGGTGGTCGAGGGATGACTATAAATAAAAATGGGATCTGCATGAATCTTGGTGCACATGCCTTATATAGAGGAGGAGCAGCATTTTTAACTTTTAATGAGCTCGGTATGAATCTTCCGGGTGGAATACCGACTACAAAAGCACATGGAATATGGAAAGGGGATATATTCACTATCCCAACAGATTTTCGCTCTATTTTATCAACACCACTACTTTCGTGGTCTGCAAAAGTACAATTCTCACGTCTTATGATTCGTTTAGGGAATTTAGATGTAGGAGAAGTTCCAAAAATGAGCCTAACTGCATGGGCGGAAAATGAAATAAAAGATCCAATGGTTCGCAATATATTTTATGCGCTATGCCGAACAACAACATATACGTTTGCTCCTACAATACAATTAGCTTCTTCAGTATTAAAGCAAATACAACTATCTATGAAAGAAGGCGTACTTTATGTAGATGGTGGTTGGGAGACGATTATAACAAAATTAAGAGATATAGCGAATAATGTCGGGGTGCAATTTTTGGCTAAAAAGCATGTTTTGGAGATAGAGCATTACGAAGATAAACAAAGAATACATTGTTTTGATGATGAGGTTTTTGAAGTAGGCACAGTCATCGTGACGACTCCGCCGAAAGAAGCTTGTAAAATAATAAAAGGTGCAGAAGGAACAAGTTTGCATAGATGGAGTGAACAATCGGTACCGGTTACTGTTGCTGCATTAGATATTGGCTTGAGACGATTACCCAATCCTACACATCAATTTGTAATAGGACTAGATCAACCTATATTTTTCACAAATCAATCGAGAGCAGCTAAATTAAGTGAAGATGGATCCATTGCAGTGAGTCTAATTAAGTACCATAATACTGTGCTAGAGATGAATCATATTCATGAAGATAAAGAACAGTTAGAAAGTACGATGGAGTTGTTACATCCAAATTGGAAAAGAGAAGTTGTTGCACAGCAATATTTACCGAAAATAACAGTAGCATATGATTTTTCTCATATTGAACGAGTTGAAACTCCAGGTCCTAATATCCCTGAAATGCCAGGTGTTTATGTTGCAGGTGATTGGACTGGGCAGGATGAATTATTAGCTGATGCTGCAGTAGCAAGCGGAAAACGTGCAGCGTTACACATTTTAAAGCAATTAGAAAGTGAGGGTGTTCATCATGGAAACGGAGCAGTTATATGAAGCGTATCAACCATTATTATTTTCGTTAGCATATAGAATTCTTGGGAGTGTTATGGATGCCGAGGATATCGTTCAGGATGTATTTATCTCGCTGAATAACATAGAGAATATTCAGTCTATCGAAAATATGAAAGCATATTTGTGTAAGATGGCAACAAATCGTTCAATTGATAAATTACGTTCGGCAGCGCATAAACGTAACGTGTATGTGGGGATGTGGTTACCAGAGCCACTTGTAGAAGAGAGTGATGAGCCATCAGAGTCATTTGTAATGAAAGAATCCCTTTCCACGGCATATTTATTACTTTTACAACAACTGTCTGAAGTAGAAAGGATTGTTTTCATATTAAGAGAGGTTTTCAGTTATGAATACGAAGAAATAGCTTCAATTGTTGATAAGAGTAGTGTGAACTGCAGGAAGATCTTTCAACGTGCACGAAAAAGCATTTTGGAGAAACCGAAGCAATCAAAATTAAGCACAGAGAAAATGGCTGCTTATGTTGAAAAGTTTGTATCATCATTACAGTGTGGGGATGCGGAAGGCATGCTAGAAGTATTAAAAACAGATGCTATACTCAAAGCTGATGGTGGTGGTAAAGTTACGACTGCGATCCATCCGATTTATTCTGCGGATCGAATTATACGTTTGTTCTTTGGAATTGCACAACGATTGACTGAAGAGTACACTGTTGATTTCAAAATGGTAAATGGTATACCAGGAGTTATAGTTACAATAAATAATAAAGTAACTTATGTTCTTTCGTTTGCATTTGAGGATGAGAAAATTTCAAATATTTATATGATGGTTAACCCTGAAAAACTTATGCATTTAAATGTAAAAATATAAAAAAGCGCATTTCTTCAGAAATGCGTTTTTTATTATTTTTCTAACATTTCAAGAGGTACATCTTTTTCGCCAGCTACCTCAAATTTAATTTCCCCGTCTTCTTCATAAATACGTGTAATAATCGGTATAGTAATCATTAATTTTTTATGCTGCTTTCGTTTTCGAGCAGCATCTAAGCTAATCACGTTCATTTGTAAGCATCCTTTCTTCTGGAAATATAATAAACAAAGAAAATGCGTCCGAAAAGGGCGCTTAATTGAATTTGAAATACCGATTCATTTAAATGGGGTTTATATAATTTAATAACTGCAATTTTAATGTGAAATAATATGAATGGAATAATTGCACGTAGAAATTAACTTTACCAAAAAACGAAACAATATGCTATAAAAAATTATAAATCTTTGTCATATAACAGGAAAAAGGTTTTTGTTTCGCATATAATAAAAAGTAGACGGGCAGCAAGAGCTTTTTCATCATATTGCTTGGAAAGGCGATGAAAAGAATGGATACAGTAGATTCATTATTATTGCAACTTGAACAATATGGAGAAGAGCATGATCGAAATAAAAAAACAAGGGAAGAAAAATTACGGAATGTTTCTCGTGAAATGGGGCAATTTTTATCAATTTTAGTAAAAGGGTGTAATGCAAAAAAAATTTTAGAAATTGGAACTTCTAATGGCTATTCTACATTGTGGTTAGCGAATGCGGTAGAAGAAACAAATGGAAATGTAACAACTGTAGAGCTTTCTTCAGAACGAGTTGGAGAGGCACTTGCCAATTTTGAAAAGGCACACCTGTTACAAAGAATCGATATTCATAATCAAGAAGCAGGGGCATTTTTAGATTTGCAATTAGATCATTCATTTGATTTTATTTTCCTAGATTCAGAGCGTACGCAATACATGTGGTGGTTTGAGCATATAAAACGTATGTTACAACCAAAAGGTTTTCTTGTTGTTGATAATGCAACTTCTCATGCGAGTGAATTAGGTGAGTTTATAAAAATGATTGAAGAAGATGATACGTTTGAAACGGTGTTATTAGCTTTTCAAAAGGGGGCATTTGTAGCGCGCAAGAATAAATAGAAGTGAACGTAATATAATTATCACATTGAAAGCGGGCAAATGTCAAAAGATTGACTACAGCATGACAGAAAGAATGTAAATTATATAGATAACATACGAAGAATCCGCCTTCAGCATGTTCTTCTCTAGGTCTTAAGTCTGAGGAAAATAATGTGGATAACAGGTATACTTATACTAAGAAACAGGGAATGACTGCATAAGCAGATATTTCTTGAAAAATCGATTTCAAACAGACTGATTGTACATGAAATACGATAAATGAAATGAAAAATAGTGCATATAAATTCGCACATATAAATAAAGGAGCGATTTTGTTGACTGAACTCGAGAAAAAAGAACCCGTATCAATTGTGAAAGATAATAATGTAGGAGTAGTAGTTGATACAGTTATAAAAGATGAAGAACTTGATGAATTGAATAAAGAAGCTGATCTTTATGTACACAAGTTAAATAGCGAGCAAAATACAGATTTATCAAAAGTATTGTCTCAGCTAGGAGATTTAGGGGATAAAGAGCAACAAGCGGCAGGACAAACGTTATCGGCGTTAAAACGTCCTGTAACAGCGATGATGAATGGGAAAAATGAAGAAATTCCAAATACATTGTTAGAGTTACGAAAAGTGGTATCAGAGCTTGATCCGAATTCATTAAAAGCAAGTGGTATGAAGAAAATAATGTTTAAAGTATTCAAAAAAAATCCACTTGAAACATATGTGCATAAATACCAATCTATAGATAAGCAAATCGAGGAGATTATTAGATCCCTTCTAATTGGCCGTGACAATTTGCAAGAAGATACGGTTGGCCTTGAAATGTTAAAAGAGCAATCGCATGATAAAATTCATGCTCTTGATAAACAAGTATACTTAGGGAAAAAACTTGCTGGGATGCTTGAAGCTGAGAAGCAAAACCCAGAGCGTCAAAGAGATATTCCATTAATAAACGATGCATTAGAAAAGATACTTGTACGTACACGTAATATGCAGCAAGCGAAAAGTGTACTATTACAATCGATTGCATCTGTAGATATCATTAAGAAAAATAATGAAAAGTTAACAGAGGCAATTCGTAATGCAATTACGATGACGCAAAACGTTGTAACAGTTTCAGCTGCTATTCAGCTAGCATTAACGAATCAACGTAAAACAATTGATGCTGTTAATGCGACAAATGAAGCAATTGAATCAATGGTATTAAGTAACTCTCAAGCATTGAAGCAAAATACAGAAGAAACAACAAAGTTGCTTGAAAATCCTGCTATTAGCATGGATAAATTACGTGAGTCATTCCAAAATGTATTCGCAGCGATTGAAGCTTCTGAGAAATCGTCAGAACGTATTATTGAGTCTAGTAAGAAATTTGTCATTGAATTAGACACATTTAATGATGAGATGAAGCAGAAACTCATTCAACGTCCAAGAAAATAACAGATTATTAGAGGAGGTGAAAAAATGAGTTTCATTCAAACAGTATTAGTACTATTAGGTACATTACTTTTAATCGCATTTACTGTCGTTGTTTTAGTAGTATATTTCGGACGTAAACTGTATTTTTCATGGACGAAACCATACAAGAGGGCGCAAGATTCTATAGAAAAGTTATCGAATAAATCGACACCGTTTTTACAAGAGTTTACGCAACATCCACTCTTTTATCGATGGATTCGTACAGAAGGAAAGAAAGAACAACATACATTGAATACTCTTTTCTGTACATCAAGTCAACGTACGAGAGAGCAAGTATTTTCAATGTTACCGAAAGAAAAACAGAAAAAAGTGCATGTAATGGCAAAAACAACGAAAAAGCTTACAAATGAAGATATCGATGTGGCCGCGATGAAAGTGAAAGATTTCTTAAGACAAGAAACGCAGCAAACTGTAAAACCGTCAGACCTATCGTTTTATAAATTGTATTTTTATGATCGATATCCAGATGCATTGAATACAATTCAAACGTATAAACGCTCGATAAATCCTTCATTACAAAGAACAGTTGATGATATTACAATTTCAGTATTAAATGCATTGCCGTATTATCAAGAGCAGCGTATGTATGAACAACAACATAAACTTGAAACGTTCTTAATGAAAGATTTAACTGCGATGTTATCTTTAGTGGTGCAATTACCTCCGTCACAACGACCAGAAAAAGAAGAAGAGTTAAAAGTCTACTTGCAAAATTTCAAAAAAGAAATGGAAGTAGTAGAGCGTGATATTCGGGACTCCATTGATCATGATTTGAATGTGAAGATGAGAGCAGCGACTGAGAAGTTTAAGAATAAATAGAAAAAGCGCCTTAAAAGCTAAGTGTTTCTCAGCTTTAAGGCGTTTTTTTGAGATTTTATTTTGCCTTAACGGTAGTATAACTAGAAGCACCACTTTCGTTATGCAATCGATCAACTGCAGTTACCACATACGTATAAGTTTCTCCAGAAATAGCCGTTTTATCTACGTAAATTTCTCCAAGTTTTGTTTTTCTTACAGTGGTAAGTAAATGTTTTGGGTTGTGTATATCCACTTCATTTTTTCCATTCACACGGTAAATGGCGTAATAAGCAGAGTCATTATCTCTATTGTCAATTATTCCTACAGCAATACCGTCATCTCTTGGAATGGCACCTTTTAAAGTAGGTTGTTTTGGTGGATCATGATCAAGCCAAGGCATGGGCGGGATTAATGCAGGATGTATATATATGTCTTTGGAGAGTCTATCTTTTATTCCAAGTGGATTGTTATTTATATCTTTTAAACTGAAATGCATACTACCTTTTATTTGTGGATATTGATGGTTTAATGCGATTTGCTTCGGATATTCTTCTGGATTAGACCAAGCAGGGACAGAGTTGTTATTAATTTTATAAGCCGCTTGACCGATGTAAAGGTGAATCGGTTTGTTATTTGTTTCTTTTACCCACCAATCTACTAATATGTCATATGCAGCAGGTGTGAAACCGATATTCCAATATATTTGCGGTGTAATGTAATCAATGTACCCTTTTTGTATCCACTCACGTGTGTCAGCATAAAGATCATCGTAGTTTCTTTGACCTGCGGCTGTATTAGAGCCAGTTGGATCGTCAGCTATATTTCGCCATACGCCGAACGGACTAATGCCAAACTTTACGTATGATTTTTCTTGTTTTATAGCAGTATTTAAACCTTTTACGAGTTCATTTACATTATTGCGACGCCAATCTTCGATAGTTGAAAAATTCCCGTTATTATATAATTCAAATGTTTTTTGATCAGGAAATTCTTCGCCAACTACTTTATAAGGATAAAAATAATCGTCCATATGAATTGCATCAACATCATAATTTTTTACGATTTCTAAAGCGCCTTCTGTTATAAAGTTTTTCACTTCTGGAATACCAGGGTTGTAATATAGCTTCCCGCCGTAAGGTACAACCCAATCGGGATGTTGTCTTGCAGGGTGATTTTCTGATAATCGATTTATATCAGTGTGATTCATCGTTATTCGGTATGGATTAATCCATGCGTGGAATTCTATATTTCTTTTATGTGCTTCTTCAATCATAAATGCGAGCGGGTCGTATCCAGGGTCTTTTCCTTGTGTACCTGTAATGTATTCAGACCAAGGACCGTAATTTGAAGGATAAAAAGCATCAGCGGTTGGTTTTATTTGTACAACGACTGCGTTCATACCAGTGTTTTTTACATCGTCTAATAATTTTATAAATTCTTGTTTCTGCTTTTCGATAGGTAAGCCAGTTTTTGAGGGCCAATCAATATTAAGAACAGATGCTATCCATACAGCGCGTAATTCATGCTTTTTGTAAGTAGTATTTACTTCAGCATAGGTAGAGTGAGGGGAAATGAAAGAGAAAGGAGTAAACAAGATGATGATACAACACATCATTAATAAACGTTTCATAATCATTTATACGCCTCCCTATTATACGATTATTTAAAATAATATATGATGTGAGGTTGGCCTTGCAATTGAGAAAAATAAATATTGAAACATTAATTTAATAGGAAAAATATTTTTAGTGAAATTTACTTTCAGTATAACTAAATCGTTTCATGTCTTCATATGCTTGTTAGTAAAGTGAAACTTTCTTTCATTTGAAGGAAATAATTTATAAGTATAGGAGGCTTCAATAATGAAAGTTTTATTCGTTTGTTCTGGAGGAATGTCCAGCGCAATTGTTGTAAACGCTTTAAAAAAAGAAGCGGAGAAAAAAGGTGTGAGCATGGAAGTGCATGCAATTGGAACGAATGAGGTAGAGGAAGAAGTGAAGAATGGTTGGGATGTTGTAATGGTTGCACCTCAAATAAGACACCGATTTGATTCTGTAAAAAAATTTGCAGAAGAGGAATCCATTCCGTGCGGCATTATTCCACCGCAAGCATACACACCGCTTGGTGGACCGACTTTGTTGAAAACTGTAAATGAATTAATTAGTTAGGGGGAAGCGTTATGAATAAGTTTGTCACGTTTCTTGATAAAAACTTATCTGGACCGATGGCAAGGCTTTCTGAACAGAGGCATTTACAAGCAATCCGTGATGGAGTTATTTCGGCGTTACCATTTATTATTGTAGGGAGTTTCTTTTTAATAGTAGCATTTCCCCCATTACCGAAAGATAGTTTCATATCAGTATGGGCATTGAAAAATCAAACAAGTATATTAATACCATATCGGTTAACGATGTTTATTATGTCTTTATATATAGCATTTGGAATAGGATATAATTTAGCAAAAAGTTATAAGTTAGATGCTTTATCAGGAGCACAGCTTGCGGTATGTTCACTGCTATTAACGTTAACCCCTGAATTAATTGATAAAAAAGGATTTATGCTTCCGATGACAAATCTCGGAGGTCATGGATTATTTGTGACGATGATTGTTTCTATTTTATCCGTAGAGATATTAAGGTTTTGTAAGACGAAAAATGTAATGATTAAAATGCCAGAACAAGTACCGCCATCTGTATCACGTTCATTTGAAGCACTTATACCTGCTGCATTCGTTATTATTATAATGAGTCTAGTAACTGTCGTTTTTAGCATTGATTTACACCATGTTGTTGATAAATTAGCAGCACCATTAGTAAAAGCTGGTGATAGTTACTTCGGTGTAATCATTCCAGTGTTTTTAATTACATTTTTTTGGTCATTCGGAATCCATGGTGTGTCGGTTGTTGGAACTGTTGCTCGGCCATTATGGGAAGTTTACTTAGGGAAAAATGGTGAAGCAATTGCTAGTGGAGCAGATCAGTTGCCATTCATATCACCAGAACCGTTATATCAATGGTTTATATGGATTGGCGGTTCTGGTGCGACGTTAGGGCTTGTATTAGCTATGATTGTATTTGGTCGATCAAAATATTCGAAAGCATTATCAAGAACTTGTATTGTTCCTGGTATTTTTAATATTAATGAACCTGTTATTTTCGGATTACCGATTGTACTAAATCCAATTTTAATTATCCCGTTTATCATTACACCACTCGTAACAGCAACTGTTGCATATTCAGCAACTGCGATGGGATTTGTAACGCCAACACATATTATGCCGCCGTGGACATTACCAGCTCCAATTGGCGCGTATTTAGCCACAGGTGGGGATTGGCGTGCAGTGGTATTAGTTTTTATAAATATAGCAATATCATTTCTTATTTACCTACCATTCTTTAAAATGTATGACAAAAATATGATTGAAATTGAAAAGAATGGTGACGGGGAATCTGTTAGTCCTTAAGCTTTATACGGTTATTTTGAGTGATAGACTTTATGTCTATCACTTCTTTCGTATTAAACTGAGAGAAGGTGTAAAGGAATGAATATAAAATTTAGTTATAAAGGTGTATTTATATTATTGTTTGGAGTAATATGTGCAAATTTACTCTTAGTACCTGTATTAAGAATACTAAATCTATCACAAATGCATAGTATATGGCTCGTTACAAGTATTGCGGCAAGTGTTTTGCTTACGATCGTTGTTTCTTTTATTGATGGCACATTTGTATCGAAAGTCCAGTTGTTTATTAGATTTGTATTGTTTTCTGTAGGTTGTACGTTGTTTACTTACATAATTGTTTTTTAGTGAATAGGGGGCATGCATAGTATGTATATTGCAGGGATAATGTCCGGTACATCGTTAGACGGAATAGATGTAGCGCTCGTTCATATTGAAGGAAACGGTGTAGATTCTAAAGTTGAACTCATTCATTTTACTACTGTTCCATTTTGTAAGGATATAAAAAATGAGATACAGCAGGCTTTATCAATTGATACATCTAATGTTCAATTGATATGCAGTTTGAACTTTAAGCTTGGTTTATGTTTTGCTAATGCTGTAAAGGAAGTTTGTAAAAAGGCTAATTTGTCATTGGAACGATTAGATTTAATAGGTTCTCACGGACAAACGATTTATCATCAGCCAAAACAAGAAGGCAATTTTATTTCTTCGACATTACAAATTGGAGAACCAGCAGTTATAGCATATGAAACGGAAACAACAGTAATCTCTAATTTTCGAACGATGGATATGGCAGCAGGAGGACAAGGCGCACCACTTGTACCATATTCAGAGATTATTTTATACCAGCATCAAACTAAAAATAGGATACTGCAAAATATTGGTGGGATTGGTAATGTTACAGTCATACCAAGTAAACGAAGTAATAAAAGTGTTATTGCTTTTGATACTGGTCCAGGAAATATGGTAATTGATGAAGTGTGTCAAAGATTATTTCATTTACCATATGATCGAAAGGGTGAAATTGCAAAACAGGGGGTAGTTGTAGATGAAATATTAACATACTGTATGAACCATCCATTCTTAAAAATGAAACCACCAAAATCAACAGGTAGAGAACAATTTGGAAAAGAGTTTGTGAGTGAATTATTAAAGCGATTTGAAAAGTATAGTAAAGAAAGTATATTGACGACTGTCACGATGTTTACAGCAAGTTCAATTGTTCAGCATTATAAGGAGTTTATTTTTCCATTGTATGAAATTGATGAGGTAGTTCTAGGTGGAGGCGGAAGCTATAATGACACACTTGTCGAAATGATACAGAATAAATTAAGAGAAGAAAGATGCAGAATATGTATTCAAGAAGATATTGGGTATTCTTCAGCGGCGAAAGAAGCAATCGCATTTGCAGTTTTAGCAAACGAAACGTACCATCGTAATCCGAGTAATGTGCCGAGTGCTACAGGTGCTAAGGAACCGGTTGTTTTAGGGAATATAACTTTCCATACGACTAGAAGATGAAAGTAGGGCAAGTAAATGAAGTATATGATTGGAGTAGATGGTGGGGGGACGAAGACAGAAGCAATTGCATTTGATCAAGACGGAAATGAGCTTGCGAGAGGTACAAGTGGATTTGGAAATATAGTAATAAATTATGAGAATGCACTCACACATATTATAGATGCGATTAATCAATGTTGGGAACGTTTAATAAATGAGCATTGCGTTTGTATTTGTTTAGGATTAGCAGGTATAAGTGGAGCAAATACAAATGAATTAACAATACGTCTAAAAAAGAAGTACGGAACACAAATTGAAGTTTTTAATGACGCAATGATTGCACATGCAGCTGCTTTAAAAGGGAAGGAAGGAATTTTAACAATTGGCGGTACAGGTGCGATTTGCCTAGGAAAGAAAGGGACAGTATACGAGTATAGCGGTGGATGGGGACATATTTTAGGGGATGAAGGAAGCGGATATTGGATTGCATTACAAGCTTTAAAGAAAATGGCATTACAATTCGATCAAGGAGTTAGCCTTTGTCCATTAAGCTTGAATATTCAAAGGCAGTTTCAACTTTTGACACCGTCTCATATAAAAAGCCTAGTATATACTTCTTCAAAAGATAAAGTTGCAGCAATCGCACCATTAGTTATTCAGGAAGCGAGAAATGGGAATGAGGGTGCACATGAAATTATGATGCAAGCTGGTAAGGAATTAGCGAGAATTACAGTAGATGTTTATAATAAGATGCAATGTAAGTTTTCAACTCCAATTGCAGTAAGTGGTAGCATATTACGTTTAGTTCCTGAAATATATGATGTATTTAAGAAGTGCTGTGAGGAAAGGATTGAAGAACTTACATTTGTATCACAATCAGAAATGGCAGTGAAAGGAACATACTATTTAATGAAGGATTTATATTTTAAAGTGTAAATAGATAAATGAGAATTTTTGTATGATTTGTAAAAATATGATGTTAAAATGTACAAAGGGATGTAGATTAAAAAATGTACAATATACGTAGTAATTGAATAGTGTATATGTATTCCCATGTAGAAAGTGAATGATTACATGATTAATAGTATGCAGTTTTTGTATTTGGTGGCTTCTTATTTATTTGGTAACATCTTGACCGCTTATATAGTAACAAAGTTGAGACATAATGTTGATATTAGGGATGAAGGAAGCGGAAATCCTGGCGCAAGAAATATGGGGCGCGTATATGGAAAATGGTATTTCGTCGCTACATTTTTAGGTGATGCCATTAAAGGTGCAATTGTAGTTTGTATAGCAAAATATCTTTTTGAAGATGCTACATTCGTAATGTTAACATTATTGGTCGTTATTATTGGACATATTTACCCAATGTTGTTTAAAGGTAAGGGCGGAAAGGGCATTTCAACATTTATCGGAGGACTCATCGCATTTGATTATTTGATAGCGCTTACTCTCATAGGTATTTTTATTGTTTTTTATTTAATATTTAAAGGATTTACAAAGCCAGGGTTAATTACAATCGCTTGTTTACCAATTTGTATGGTTTTTTATTCTTACTCTATTGGTACGAATATATTAAGTGTACTTATTATTGTTCTTATTTTATATGTAAATCGAGAATAAAGTGGACCTTTTATCCCGCTATTTGCCGGGCAGTAAGACCCCCACCTCAAAATTCAGCGGAAGCAAAGAAGTTAGGTGGGGGTCGGGCTGCCCGTAAAAGCCCGATTGGTGAAGGTTAATAATCAGTGGGGGATGAACAAAACCCCCACTGATTAAAGTTTCACTTTATAAGTGGGGGTATCTCCACTTATAATTTTTATGAATTAAACAACGAGCAATAAGTAGAGAGAAAGGGGATAGGACATGGGGATAATTTATAAAATTGCTGATCAAGCTTGGGAATTTGAAAGTATACATAAATTGAACTATAAAACATTTGTAGAAGAAATTCCGCAACATGAAGAAACGGAGGAACGTTTTCGTATAGATCGATTTCATGAAGAAAATACATATTTAATTTGTTTAGACGGTGTGAAGTTAGTAGGTATGGTCGCGGTAAGAGGAAAACGCCCATTCTCATTACATAATAAAATCTCAAATTTAGATGTATATTTAAACAAACATGGTGAAAACGTATATGAAATTCGTTTGCTTTCAGTAGAACGTGAATATAGAAATGGTAGAGCGTTCTTAGGATTAATTCGCTTTTTACATCGTTATTTGCTTCTAAATGGATATGAATTGGCACTCATTTCAGCTACAACACGTGAGCTGCCTTTATATGAGCAAATGGGGTTCAAATCTTTCCATACGTTAGTTGGAACAGAAGAAGCAGCTTTTCAGCCAATGTATGTTACACCTACTATGTTCGAAGAATCGAGTGTTGGAGGTATTATGACGAAAGAATTTACGTTTTTACCTGGTCCAGTAGACATGGAAGAGAATGTTCAAAAGGCGTTTTCTACTAAGCCTATTTCGCATCGTTCTAAGTCATTTCAAGTGACAATGGACAATGTAAAGAAACGATTACTTCAAATGACAAAAGCAAAACATGTACAAATTATGTTAGGAACAGGGACGTTAGCGAATGATGCGATTGCTTTACAGATACGTTCTTTAAAAAGTAAAGGGTTAGTTTTAGCGAATGGAGAGTTTGGTAATAGATTAATTGAGCAGGCAAAACGAGCACATTTAAATTTTGATACGTATAAAAAACAAATGGGAGAGTCGTTTAAACAAATCGAATTAGAAAAAATAATTGTAAGTGGAAATTATGAATGGCTTTGGTTTGTTTATCATGAAACATCAACTGGAATGTTAAATAATTTGGACGAGCTAAATGTCTTTTGTAAAAAGTATCATATGAAACTATGTGTAGATTGTATTAGTTCAATTGGAGCAATACCGATAGATTTGAAGGATGTATATTTTGCAAGTGGCGTTAGCGGGAAAGCGATTAAATCATTTACAGGATTATCTTTCGTTTTTCATAATCACAATATAGAGAAAAACGAAGCAATACCTGCGTATATGGACATTGGTATGTATGAAATGAATGACAGCATTCCATATTCACATTCATGGAATTTAATTTACGCACTGCAAGAAGCATTGAAGAAATTTGAGGATGAAACGGCGTTTGTAAAAATAAAAGAGACATATGCTTATATGGAAGAAGCTATTACTAATATGGGTTTAAAGCTTGTTTCACCTAAAGAGCACACCGCGCAAATTATACTCACCATTCAGTTAAATGAAGGGTATTCTTCTAAAACAGTAGGCGATGCATTAGCATTGCAAGGATACATTGTTCATTATGAGTCATCTTATTTGCAAAAAAATAATTGGATCCAAATTGCATGTTTAAATCATTATAAAGAACGTGATAGGAAGAGGATGTTGAATTGTTTGCAGGTGTGTGTTACAGAAAGTCCTTTTAGCGTAAATAATTATTTATAAATTTTATAAAGTTATAATTTACACTTGCTAAGCGAATAGAAGTACATGTATTGACAACAGTCTAAAAGAGAGCGAAAGCCCTCTTTTAAACTTACTTAAATGGACTACTCACAGATTGGAATACCGAGAACTCTCAAAGCTAGTGCTACTTGAAGAGTAATTTCCAATCTAGCAATTTCGATGCCAGCAACTGTGAGTACTAAAAAAGGTTGGCCGTTTACGAACACGATACAACTTTCCATATATACGCCTCCTTTCTAGTAATCTACTACAGTATATGAATAAAACTATAATACGTTATAGTCAGATTCGTGAATTTTATGAAAAATAATAGATTTAAACTATGTTCACGAAATAAATGGGCTCATAGTGTCAATCATATAATAAAAAGCATCTAAAATAAGATGCTTTTTACTATATGTACGTTTTCAGCGTGACAATAAATAAAGCGAATCAATAATCAATAGAGAGGGAAATGTATTGATAAATATTTGTATGAGGTAAACTAAGAAGGTTTTAGAAAAACAAAAAGGAATTTTTATACTTGTAACATAAAAATTCTAGGGGGATGTTAATATGGAAAAAACTATGATGGTAGAAACAACAAACATGATGATGTCTATGGAAAAAATGATGTGTGAAATGAAGTGTATGAAAATGATGATGAATAACATGATGCAAATGGATGTAGAAATGGATAAGGCAATGATGGTAAAAATGAACGAATGTGATGAAATGATGAAGACAACTATGTCTATGATGAAAGCGATGAAAGAGAAATGTTGTTGAAGTAACAAAGTATAGCGTAAAATGATGCGGATTTTGCAAATTTGAATTAGAAAAGAGCCTGTATTAGTTGGTACACTAAAATAGGCTCTTTTTAAAGATTGTTCAAAAATAAATTGATTTGATAAAAAAAGAACTAAAGATTATTTTAGTTCTTTTTTCTGTTTTAACACTGTTCAAATCATTGGATTAAAAGCTATAGAAGATGGATAAGTAGTGAACAAAGACAAGTGAGAGCCTATCTTTCTTCGTTAAATGTGTGCTGAAGTAAACAAGGACTCCATTTTAATTTTACTCTTTTCACGAATTTCAGCGTCTGCATGCCTCATAACGTATTTATGCGCTACAGCAATTGCTAAAACATCATCTAATAAGCCAATCCCGATAATAGCAGCTATATCTGGAATGAAATCGATTGTTAATACGTAATAGGATAAAGCAGCTAATATTATGAGTTTTGCTTTAGTAGGTAACGTTTTCTTTTTCATTGTGTAAAATAAAATAATACTTTCATATACGCTGGATTTTCCAAGGTTTGCGGAGCTTTTTTTGAATTTTTTCCAAAGCGTCTGTTTCTCCATATAAACACTCCTTTTACAAAAACATATATTTTTTAAAAGGATGGACAAAGAAGTGAGGGAATAATCCATTTTATTTTTGTTTCTTAATTTATAATTCCATAAGAATAGGAAATTACCTGTTCAAAATAATATAATGTTTATGATGCAACGACCTACAGTGTTTCATTACATAGTATGGATAATAAAATTTATGTAGTCAAAAATGGTGAGGTTGCTGATATTGTAAGAAAGGCTATTTTTCATGGGCATGGATTTGATCCGGTTCATTGTTTAGGAGAAGAGAACGGCAATACTTATAGGTTAGCTTTAGAATTGGGTGACATTATGTACTATAATCTCTATCACGGCTCATGAGGTGGAATATACGTTAGATGACATCGCTCAAATGAATATATCTAAATTAGCAATAAGATACCCAGACGGATTTAATCGAGAAGCTTGTCGGAAATCTGTTGATGGGAAGTGAGACCAAGTTTGAATTTTGTACAGAAACTAAAGAAGCCCATACTTCAATTCGTGATATGTATAGTAAAATGTATGTGGATGATGCAGTTATTATTAAACATTTAATAAACGGTATGGGGGAAGGGAAATGAAGATAATAGAATTACCAATTGAATTTGAATGTAACGGGCGAAAACAATGGATTTATCCGAGCTTAATTGTATTAAACAATGAATTAACTTTAGTAGATACAGGTTATAAAAATTTTTTACCTTTAATTGAAAATGAAATTTTAAAACATGGATATGAGATGAAAAACTTAAAAAATATAATTATTACTCATTATGATGATGATCATATAGGGTCTTTATACGATTTCAAAGTGAAATATCCTCAACTTCATGTTATTGCTAGTGAAATAGAATCCAACTACATTAATGGTGAAATAAAATCAGAGAGACTAGTTCAAGCTGAAGAAATGTTAGAACATATGCCAATTGAAGAGAAAGAATTTAGTGAATGGTTTATACAACAGTTAAAAAATATAAGACATATTTCTGTCGATGAAAAAGTATATGATGGTCAAATGATTTTGAATGATAAATGTCAAATAGTAGCGACGCCAGGACATACTTCGGGGCATATTTCATTATATTTTCCGGACTTAGACTGTGTAATTACAGGGGATGCGGCCGTTCAAGATAATAATGAATTAGTAATAGCTAATCCAAATTTTTGCTTAGATACAGAAAAAGCGGAAGAATCTTTAAAGAGAATTAAAAACCTTAAAGCAGCAAGTTATTATTGCTATCATGGAGGAAAACTCATTATATAAAATATATAAAAAAACCGATCTTTCTTATATTGAAAAGATCGGTTTTTTAATTCATAGATTCCGCAATTCTTATTAAATCAGTAACATTGTATTTTCTTTTTATGTATAGTTTGTTACCAAGGGCGATTTTATATTGAAAACCGTCCTTCTGAAAGATAAGTTCGTATGCTAAATCAAAATGAGGATTATATACTGCCTTTATATTATGTTTTAAAATGTAAAATTTAGTGCCCTTATGTACATATTGATCTAATTTATGTTGAACTGGTGAAACAGTGATTTTAAAAATCCCATTACTATCTTTATTGTAGTATCGTAGTTCTAAGTAATCGTTATAGATGTACCCTTGAAATTCATGAATTTCGAACGGGAATTTTGTAGGAGTAAGTATATGTTCCTTACACTTCATTTCATATTTTTTTACAATAGTAGCTTCTCTCATTAGAGGATTAGTTCCATCATAAATTTGATTAATTTGAGATATTTTATTGTTTTTTGTTATTATTTCTAAAATGTAACCGATAGTAAATTCATCATCAGTGTCTTTGAAATAGGAAATAAGAATTGTAGTATCCTCTTTTGGAGATGGTATTATTTTAATTTCATGAATAGGTTTTTCCTTTTGGAATGTAGGTAGTTCAATCCCTTCTGTTACATATGACCGCATAAATTTTTTATCATTTTGGAGTAAAGCTTGTTTAAATTCACTTATCACATTTGTTTGAGATTTCGCCATAATAATTGAGGTCGATTGAAAATATAGTAAGAACAATATACAAAATATCTTTATGAATGTATTGGTCAATTTTATCACCTTGTAACTATGTTTCCTTAACATTGAAATATATATGTATAGGAGGGGAAAAGATGAGTTTATTGCTTGATGTAATAATGGCTATAATTACATTTTATCCTCGAAATGATATGAAATTAAAACATCATATTGCAAAGTTAAGTGAATTCGAGTGGTTTCGAAAGCTACACGAAGATACAAAGTATACAAGACTAATTTGGAGTAATAGAAAAATTAAAATGTTCATTTTGTCTACTACTAACATGGAAGCATTAATAAATTCCGAGACAAAACAAAAAGAATTTGTCCACCTAGTACATGATGAATATAAAAAAAGAAGGTAAGAATTTTTTTATTTTTCATATTTGGCGAAACAAATGGTACAATGAAAGCTAATGTGAAAAATAAGGAAAAGAAGTGGTCTATTTGAAAAACTTTTTAGAATTAGGAATTAGTGAAACTTTTAATCATACATTACGTGAAAATGGAATTACGGAAGCAACACCAATTCAGGAAAAAGCAATTCCTGTTATTATGTCAGGTAAAGATATTATTGGGCAAGCGAAAACAGGAACGGGTAAAACATTAGCATTTGTCTTACCGATTTTAGAAAAAATCGATCCAGAGTCTAGTGATGTTCAGGCTTTAATTGTTGCACCAACAAGGGAACTAGCATTGCAAATTACAACTGAAATTAAAAAAATGCTTGTTCAAAGAGAAGATATTAATGTACTAGCGATTTATGGCGGGCAAGATGTAGCACAACAATTGAGAAAGTTAAAAGGTAATACACATATTGTTGTAGCAACACCAGGACGATTATTAGATCATATACGACGTGAAACAATTGATCTAAGTAATCTTTCAACGATTGTACTAGATGAAGCGGATCAAATGCTTTATTTCGGTTTCTTATATGATATTGAAGATATTTTAGATGAGACACCTGGTAGCAAACAAACGATGTTATTCTCAGCAACGATGCCAAAAGATATTAAAAAATTGGCGAAACGTTATATGGATGAGCCGCAAATGATTCAAGTACAAAGTGAAGAAGTAACGGTAGATACAATTGAACAGCGTGTCATTGAGACGACAGATCGTGCAAAGCCAGATGCACTTCGTTTTGTTATGGATCGTGATCAGCCATTTTTAGCAGTTATTTTCTGTCGTACAAAGGTTAGAGCAAGTAAGTTGTATGATAATTTAAAAGGACTAGGTTATAATTGTGCTGAACTTCATGGTGATATACCTCAAGCGAAACGTGAAAGAGTCATGAAGAGTTTCCGCGAAGCTAAAATTCAGTACTTAATCGCAACGGATGTAGCAGCTCGTGGACTTGATGTAGATGGTGTAACGCACGTATTTAACTATGATATCCCTGAAGATGTAGAAAGTTATATTCACCGCATTGGCCGAACAGGACGTGCAGGTGGATCAGGTCTTGCAATTACGTTCGTTGCAGCGAAAGATGAAAAACATTTAGAAGAAATTGAAAAAACGCTTGGTGCACCAATACAAAGAGAAATAATCGAACAACCGAAGATAAAACGTGTAGATGAAAATGGAAAACCGGTACCAAAGCCGGCTCCAAAGAAATCAGGTCAAAATCGTCAAAGAGATAGCCGTGAAGGTTCAAGACGTGATTCGAGAAATAGCTCAAGAAGTGATTCGAGAAATGGTTCGAGAAATGAAAATAATCAATCATTTAATAAGCCAAGCAATAAGAAAAGTAGTACAAATCAAGGTCAGAAAAGACGTGGGCGTTAAAATATGAAGTGGTAATTGGGATGAAGAGATATATTGTTTGTTAATAGAGAAATCGATATATAATAAAAAAATCCTGATACAATTATGAATGCAGAAGGAGTCACAAAAATTTGTGGCTCTTTTTGTATTTTAAGATTAGGTTGGTATGCATTTGCTCAATGCGAGTAAAGTTGATAATTTCATTTACCGTATTTAAAGTGAATTGAAAAATAAAGAAAGAATAAAATGTGGAGTTTCATTTGTCTGAATGTTCAGGAGGTTATATAATGATTTTCTGACTATTAAAATATGGAGGAGTGCAAATGAAAAATGAAACGTTACACACACAAGAAGACATTTTAAAAATGCTTGATTCATTATTAAGACCTGCAGAACCATTTTGGAATGAATTTTATGCCAATAGAGAAAAGGATGTTCCGTTTTTTGAAAATATTCCAGATGAGAATCTAGTTTCGTATATACAAAAAGAGAGAGTTTCAAAAGGGAAAGTATTAGAACTTGGATGTGGTCCAGGTAGAAATGCCATTTATTTAGCGAATGAAGGATTTGATGTTACAGCAGTGGATTTATCTGCAGAAGGCATTCAGTGGGCAAAAGAGAGGGCGTTGGCAAAAGGGGTACAAATTCACTTCATTTGTGATTCAATTTTCAATTTAGAGATTCAAAATGAATTTGATTTTATATATGATTCTGGTTGCCTTCATCATATTCCACCACATAGAAGAATGAATTATATAGAGTTAATTGATAGATATTTAAAATCAGGTGGTTATTTCGGATTAACATGTTTTGCAGCAGGTGATTTGGATGAACGAAATGGATCAGAAATAACAGATTGGGACGTATATAGAGGTTGGAGTTTACAAGGTGGTCTTGCATATTCTGAAGAAAAATTGAGAGAGATATTTAAAGAGTTTAAAGTAATTGAAATTAGGAAGATGAAACAAATGAAACAACCGAATGATATGTTTGGGGAATCATTTCTTTGGACAGCATTGTTTAAGAAGAAATGAAAATTAAATAATTGACAAATTTACCGTTTTTATAGACAATACATTTATAAGAATGTACGTTCGGTTTTGTTGAACGATGTATGTTTTGCATAAATACATAACAAGGGGCTGTCTCTATATGAGTAACACAAATCAAAAAATTACTACATTTTTAATGTTTGAAGGAAAAGCTGAAGAAGCGATGAATTTTTACACATCCCTATTTGATCAATCAGAAATTGTAAGTATCTCTCGCTACGATGAAAATGGACCTGGTAAAGAGGGAACTGTAATTCATGCAACTTTTACGCTAAACGGACAAGAGTTCATGTGTATTGATAGTTATGTAAATCATAATTTTACATTCACTCCAGCTATGTCTCTTTATGTAACTTGTGAGACAGAAGAAGAAATTGAAACGGTCTTTCATAAACTAGCGCAGGATGGAGCAATTCTTATGCCTTTAGGTGCCTATCCATTTAGTAAAAAGTTTGGTTGGTTAAATGATAAGTATGGTGTATCTTGGCAGTTAACGCTTGCTGAATAAAAAAGAAGCATCGCTTATTTGTATAATGTGTTTAGTTAAGAGTTTGAAAAATTAAATAACTTTAAAAAGCGTTCCAACTGTCAACAGGTTTGGAACGCTTTTTTGTTGGTATATCATTTTTGGGGAATTGTTAATTAATATCGCTTATTTTAAATGAATTGAATAGTTGTCTAATTTCATGTTTATTTAGAATGTTTTTATATTTACGGTCGATTATTTGTTAAGATAAATATATACAACTAAGTATTTACTATCTGGTAGGTTAATAAAAAAAGAAATGTATAAATAGTTAATAATCTTACAATTAAATTGCAACTAGGTAGTTAGGAGGAAAAATCGCAATGGATACTACACAACAAAACAGTAATGCATGGGATAAGAAGGTGGAAGAAGGTTCTAGATACACGCAGCCTGTAAGTAGCGAGATTATTGAGAAAAGCAAATCAGGTGAATGGGAGATTACAGTCACTACGGAAAAATCAGTTCCTAGAGAGTGGTTTCCAAAGTCATTAGATGGATTAAAGATACTTTGCTTAGCATCAGGTGGCGGACAACAAGCACCAGTTCTAGCTGCTGCTGGAGCAGATGTAACAGTTACTGATATATCTAAGAAGCAATTGGAACAAGATGAAAAGGTAGCAAAACGGGATGGTTTAACTTTAAA
Organism: Bacillus sp. FSL M7-1020; assembly: GCF_038050415.1. Lineage (NCBI taxonomy): Bacteria > Bacillati > Bacillota > Bacilli > Caryophanales > Bacillaceae > Bacillus > Bacillus sp. FSL M7-1020. The sequence continues at coordinate 2,145,325 of NZ_JBBOTW010000001.1, forward strand.
AACCGTACAAGGAGATATGTCAGACCTTGGTGATTTTGAGGATGAATATTTTGATATTGTCGTAAATCCTGTCTCTAATTTGTTTGTAAAAGATGTTCATCTTGTATGGAATGAAGTTTCTAGGGTTTTAAAGAATAAAGGTATTCTTATTGCTGGATTTACAAATCCGTTACTATGGATTTTTGATGATAACCAAGAACAAAAAGGTATTCTTGATGTTAAACATTCAATTCCTTCATCAACATTGGATTATTTACCAGAGGATGAAGTTCAAGATTACATCGATTTAAATCAAACAATAGAATATGCACATACTTTAGAAAACCAAATCCAAGGTCAAATTGAAGCTGGTTTTGTTATAGTGGGTTTTTATGAGGATGATTTTGGTGGAACAAGGATATTAGATAAGCATATTAAAACCTTTATTGCCACTAAAGCTATAAAGTTAAAGGTTGATTAAAAATTTTAGCTTGTTACACAGGGTGTTAGTCGAAGAAGGGATTTATAAATAGTAAAAGTTCAATATACAAGGAAAAGGATGGCACTTACGATCCTTTTCCTTGTATATTTTGAGTGGCAAAACAAGTTTTACAACTTGTAGCTGAACCCGTTATGATTTTTGTAGCGACGCTTTTTCTTTTTAAGAATTTTGGATGCCGAATCTTTTTCTAAGTTTAGCTAACAATTCAGGCTGATCCCCTTGGCTCATTACAACTTCAATAAAGATAAGTCGATTCATATTAAAACTTATTTTATTTAAGACTTCTGCTAACTCTATTTCATTTTCTACTTTAAATGTGAGACTTTTTTCTTCTGATCCGAATACATTTGGCAGTTTATTATAATCCCACATTTGTATGTCATTATATGGTTGGTCTCGTCCATGAATCGCTCGTTCAACAGTATATCCGTTGTTATTAATTAAAAATATGATTGGTTTTAAATTATGACGTAACATAGTGGATAATTCTTGAACAGTTAACTGGAAAGAACCATCACCAATAATTAAAATGTTACGCCGTGTTACATTAGCGAGTTGTGTTCCTAATAGAGCGGGAAGTGTATATCCGATAGATCCCCATAATGGTTGTCCTACAAATGAAGCGTTATTAGGTAAAGGGATAGCGGCACTACCGAAGTATGGTGTTCCTTGCTCTGCAATTAAGACGTCGTTTTCTTGTAAGAAGTGGTACAATTGTTGCCAAAAACGTTGTTGTGTAACGATTTGTGCTTTTGGATTGAACTCTTTAGTAATAGATGATGATTCTGAAATAAATGGCTTAATTTCAAACGTTTCTTCATTACGATGCTTGATTGAATTACTTAAATATTGTAATACGTCTTTCATTACAACCGGTCCGTATTTTTTATCTATAATTTTCACAGTATAGGGATGGATTTCTATAACTTGTTCTTTCGTAAAACCTTGTGTAAAGCCACCGGTAATAGTATCAGTTAATTTCACACCGATACTAATGATACAGTCAGATTCATCAACTCTTTTTCGCAAGTATGGAGGACTAACATCGCCAGTGTAAATTCCTATAAATTGAGGATGTTTTTCTGGGAATATGCCCTTGCCCATACTTAGTGAAGCGATAGGGAAGCCAGTTTTTTCTACGAGTTGATGTAAATCTTCTTCAGCATAAAAACGATTCACTTCAAAATCAGCTAATATAACCGGTTTTTTGGCGCTATTTATTTTTGAAATGGCATGTAGAAGCATTTTATCTAATGCGTCTTTATTACTTACTATGGGATGATTTAAGATTGGTTCCGTAGGTTTATTAATTGGTTTATTATATACATCGATCGGTAAATTAATATGGACTGGACGTTTTTCATTCCAACATGCACGGAGTACACGGTCAATTTCCTCAGCGGCATGCTCAGGGATTAAAGTTGTTTGTGCTATAGTAATTTCTCGATACATATTGGAAAAGTGATCGAACTTTCCATCACCTAATGTATGATGAACGAGTTCTCCATTTTCCATTACAGTTGTTGTTGGTGTACCGGTAATTTTTATAACTGGTACGTTTTCGGCATATGAGCCGGCAATGCCGTTTATGGCGCTCAATTCCCCCACACCAAAAGTGGTAATAAGAGCAGCAACACCTTTTATGCGAGCATATCCATCTGCTGCATATGCCGCATTTAATTCATTACAGTTGCCAATCCACTCTAAATTTTTATGTGCAATCACATCATCTAAAAAGGCAAGATTATAATCACCAGGAACACCAAATATATGCTCAATTCCTAATTCGTATAATCGATCTAATAAATATGTACTTACAGTATATTGCGTTTTCAAGAGAATCATCTCCTAATTATTTTAGTTCGTGTAGCGAATGCTTCAATGGACTACAGAAGTTCAAGTGCGTTGATTAAAATATTCATTACTGGATTGTGGTATAATTTACATACAGGGGGAAAGTAGATGACACAACATAAAGAAGAACAGATGAATGAGGCATTGGCATTATTTTATTTTGCATATAAGACATTTACTGAAAAGCCAGATGAAATTATAAAAGAATATGGTATACAACGAGTGCATCACCGAATTTTATTTTTTATCGCACGTTTTCCAGGGATAAGTGTAAATGAGTTACTATCGCTATTAGAAATAAGTAAACAAGCTCTTCATGGACCACTGCGTCAACTTGTGGAAAAGGGACTAATTGAAAGTAATGAAGCTACTCATGATCGTCGAGTAAAACAATTATCCTTAACAGAAGAAGGGACAGATTTAGAGAAAAAACTAAGTGATGTTCAAAGAAAGCAAATGGGTGCTATTTTTTCAAAATTTGGTGAATCATGTGAAGAGAATTGGCATCAAGTTATGAACGAAATGGCGAATAGCCGTTCAGGTCATGATGCATGGATAGCGAAAAGAGAAATTCCAGTTGATCAAAAATAATGAGAAATAGGCCTTTCTTTATAGTTTGAAAAAGAAAGAATTTTATCCATGCATTTGGCAACTATGGATAAATCATAGAGTGAATGGATAAAAAGGTGCATTACTAGATACTTTATACGTGTACGCGATGGAACAATAAAATTCACATTTCCGAGAGGGGAATTATAATGATAAAACTTGTACTAATTCGTCACGGACAAAGTTTATGGAACCTTGAAAATCGTTTTACTGGATGGACGGATGTAGATCTATCAGAGAATGGATTAAGTGAAGCAAGAGAAGCAGGAGCAATATTAAAGGAAAACGGTTATACTTTCGATGTTGCTTACACATCTGTATTAAAACGAGCAATCCGGACTGTATGGATTGTTCTTCATGAAATGGATCTTACTTGGGTGCCTGTACATAAATCATGGAAACTAAATGAAAGGCATTATGGAGCGCTACAAGGATTGAATAAAGAAGAAACTGCAAAAAAATACGGTGAAGAACAAGTTCATATTTGGAGAAGAAGTGTCAATGTAAGACCACCGGCTATTACTGAAGAAGATCCTAGATATGAAGCGAATGATCCGAGATACAAAACACTCAAAAAAGGTGAATTTCCATTGACAGAATGTTTAGAGGATACGGAGAAGAGAGTGCTGGAGTATTGGCATTCAGAAATTGCACCATCATTAAAAAGTGGTGAGAAAGTAATTATTTCATCGCATGGTAATACAATTCGATCGCTAGTGAAATACTTAGACAACCTTTCAAATGATGGTGTGGTTTCATTAAATATTCCAACTAGCATTCCGCTCGTTTATGAATTAGACGAAAATTTACGTCCGATTCGCCATTATTATTTAAGTATGGATGGAGAAGTACCTGAAGGGGAAATTCCGAAACATATTTCTTTTTAACATGAAAATTTGAAATGCATGCTTGTCTACATATACAATGTAGACTCATGATAAAAGACGTGGCCTCCTTCTAATGTATATGCGATGTAGCTAAATTTAGAAGCTTGTCCACGTCTTTTGTCATAAAGAGAGCTGCTTGCGCATGTAATGATATCGTGAGTAGTTTTTGAATGGAGGGTGATGTAATTGACGATCTCTAACATTCGAATTGGCTTATTTATTTTAGCAATCGTTTTTGTAGTTCTTGTTTTCTTTTATTGGAGAAATGAAGAGTTGTATGAAGAGAAAAAGCAGCGAATTCGAAAAACTTGGTATGGATTATTCATAACATCAGTCACAGTTTATTTCATGATTAAAGGAATCGATTTAACCCTCTGGAAAAATTTATTAATGTTCACTGCGATGGTCATTTTCGTTGATATTTCATTTATTTTAACACCTAACATTTCGGAAATATGGGGAGCGAAATTTAGCGATATCGGTAAAACTGTTCAATCCATAAAGCGGTCATTAATCGCTTCAAAAGCAAGAGGGGAAATATATACGAACATTATCCAAAATATTAATCCAGCAGCATTTGGGACGATGGAATGGCATACGGAAGAGGAATATACAAAAAGCTTAAACACATTTTTAGATTCATATGGGGAAAAAATCGGAGCGAAAATTGTTGTATTTGAAGCAGCGAATGAATTAAATACGGGCTTTCGTGGTATTCGTTCTCAATTTAGTATTACAATACCTATAGAGCATATAGAGCAATTGAATGAACAAAAAGCAGTACAAGTAGAAAACGTGGGAATTATACCAGCAAAAATAATGAATGATGTTTTTATCGTTATTGATGGGAAGAAGAATAGCCTGCAAGATCGAGATTTTGAAAATGTATATAATTTAACAATACATCATAGTTATTTTAGTAAGTAGGACAGAATCGTTTTTCTGTCCTTTTCTTCTATACATAAATTCAAAACAAAATTCGACAAAGTTGAATAAAATAGGACAATCATTCCTACACTAGCAGGTAGAGGTGATTGTAGTGATAAAAGATTATGACAATGATTTTTTTAAAAAAGAAAATGAAGATACAACAGATTTCTCTTTAATCAAAGGAGATACGTTGCAGCAAGTAGAAAAGTTAGAAGAAGAATTAAAAAGAAAATGATTCGTGTACACTGTGTCTTTATTTGCTATATAATATAAATAGAAGGTTGTATCTTTTTGAAAAGGGGGAGAAGAGATGGCTGAAATAAATGTACAAAAGTCTTCGTTTTTTAAAGAAAAAAAAGAAGAATCAAATACAGATTTCTCTCTAGTGAAAGGTGCATTAACGGAAAATATAAATCGGTTAGAAAAACTTATGAATAATAGCAGTTCAAAATATATACGAGTACAAAAAACAAAAGAAAATGCATAGAGCATTTTCTTTTGTTTTTTATTCCGTTATTTGCGGGTTAGTTTCAAGTTAGTTAACATTTAATTTTTCTTTTACTTTTCCGGGTAAATCTACTTTCTGAATTTCTTCATAGGACTTCACTTCAAAAGATGATATTTCATTTTTATCTATATCATCTTGATCTACATAAAGACGTAAAAACGCATTATCATTTAATTTATGGTCGTTTTCTTTTTTTGTACTTCTAAATGTAATTTGTTTTTTTCTCCGTCTTCATCATATGCGGGCAACGTATAGTTCCGTAAGCTTCTGCCTTCTACTTTTTCAATAGCGCCTTCACCTTTTATCTGTACGTAATATACATCCTTACCAATTCTATTTAGTGATGCTCTCTCACATCCAATAGTAATGCTTGAAAATAATAAACATAGTGTCATAACAGCAAAAAGCTTTTTCATATTATTTATCTCCTTCAATTTGTTTCTTTAAAAAGTATACAACTATTGTTAAATTAGAAAAATCGATATAGATTACAACATTCTTACAATGATGTAAGAGTATAAGGTATAGAGCGCAGAAGGATTAAATTGAACTGTTCATAATAAATTTTTAATACGTTTAAAGAAAGGTAAAATAATGAATCATGGTATAATGATAAAAGACTTACATACTATTTTTTCATTTTGAGAGGAGCTTGAAAAATGTATTCTACTTTAGAACAATTAACAAAGCACCCTGTATTTTATCATTTTGCAGAAATTTCAAAGATTCCTAGAGGATCAGGTAATGAAAAGGAAATTAGTGATTATTTAGTGCGCTTTGCAAAAGAGCGTAACTTAGAAGTGATTCAAGATCAAGCATTGAATGTCATTATTAAAAAAGACGCAACTGCTGGCTATGAGAGTGTACCAGCTATTATCATTCAAGGTCACATGGATATGGTTTGTGAAAAAAATCAAGCAACAGTACATGATTTTGAAAAAGATCCAATTGAGTTACGAATTATTGGAGACATGCTATATGCGAATCAAACAACTTTAGGTGCTGATAACGGTATTGCTGTTGCATATGCATTAGCTTTATTAGATTCAAAAGATATTCCGCATCCAGCACTTGAAGTAGTAATTACTACTGAAGAAGAAACGACAATGGGAGGAGCTTTTGCTGTTGATGCAAACCACTTTGATGGAAAGATCTTTATAAATATTGATTCTGAAGAAGATCATAAATTACTTGTAAGTAGCGCAGGTGGTGCGAAAGCAGTTGAAACAATTGCAGTAATTTGGGATGAGGCACCTGCACATATGGACGCATACCGTCTATATGTTGGTGGACTTAAGGGCGGACATTCTGGTATGGAAATTGATAAACAACGCGGAAATGCGAACAAAGTACTAGGACGAGTTTTACGTGATTTATCAATAAATATTCAATTTGATATATGTGAGGCTCACGGCGGATTAAAAACGAATGCAATTCCACGTGAAAGTGTAGCTACAATTTTATTACGTCAAGAAGATGTAGAGCAAGTTGAAGAAAAGTTAAAATCATGGACACGAGTATTACAAGAAGAAATGCGTGCTGTTGATCCAGATGTTCATGTTACACTGACAAAATTAGATGAGAAAGTAGAAAAAGTATTTGCTAAAGAAACACAAAAACAGCTGATTTCATCATTATTCTTAATTCCAAATGGCATTCAAAGTATGAGCATGGATATTAAAGGCCTTGTAGAAAGTTCAACAAATTTAGGGGTTATTGAAACGCTGCAAGATGAAATTAAATTGCGAAACGAAGTAAGAAGTTCTGTAAGTAGTTTAAAACGACATATTGCAGATGAAATTAAATATATTGCTGAATTAGTTGGAGCAACATTTGAATTAGAGTCAGAATATCCGGAGTGGCCATACAATCCAAACTCACAAATTCGTAATTTGTTTGAAAAAGTACATCAAGAAAAATACAACAAAGATGTTGAAATCTTCGCTGTACATGCAGGGATTGAATGCAGTGTATTCGTTCAAAAGATGCCTGAATTAGATGCAATTTCATTCGGGCCAGATATATTCAACGTCCACACTCCAGATGAGCATATTAGTATTTCTTCTGTTGTGAACAACTGGGGATTCTTCGTTGATGTAATGCAGGGAATGAAAGAATTAGCCAAATAATAACGATAAAATGAAAAGTAGCCTATAAAAATTTATAGGCTCTTTTTTTGTGTTGGAATTTATCCCGCATTAACAGGTAGTAAGACCCCCACCTCAAAATTCAGCGAGGGCAAAGAAGTTAGGTGGGGGTCGGGCTGCCCATAAAAGCCCGATTGGTTTAACTAATAATCAGTGGGGGATGAATAAAACCCCCACTGATTAAAGTTTCACTTTATGAGAAGTCATTTTTCGTTAGTATGTAATATTAAGCTTGAACAATTAATAAGGATGAATTGTTGATGTTTTTTAATACTTATGAAGGGGTGAAAAAATGAAGGGAAGAAAGCAATGTATTGTTTGTATGTTTTTATTGTTCTTTACATTTAGTTTCATTGGTGTTCACAAAATAATAGCAGAAGAAGTTGAATTTTCAGGAACAACTGCTCCATTGAATGTAAATGTTAGAGAAGAAAAAAGCTTGAATGCAAATATTGTAGAGGTGATTCCCGGAAATACAAAAGTATCCTTTAAAGGATGGGAGTATGGTGAAGCGGTTAAAGATTACTGGACAGGAAATTTAGATAATCGTTGGTTTTATTATTTTAAAGATGGGAAAAAAGTATATGTAACGTCAGCTTATATTAATGGGAATCCTCCAAATACATCAACAGATCGTAAATTATCTGTTCCTAACATATTACAAGAAAGATCAAATTGGTGTTGGGCGGGCACTTCGGTTTCAGTTTTAAATTATTTTGGGAAAACTCCTTCACAAGATCAGTATGTTAGGTATGTCAAAGGTGGATCATATAATAATCCTGCAACTTCACGTGAAATACAATATGGATTATCAGGATATGGTGTTAGCTCAGCTATAAGTTCTGGAGCAAAATCGTATGATTGGTTCAAAAATCAAATTAATAGTAATCAACCGATGATTGCACTCATTATGTGGCAAAATGGAGCTAACATCGGACACTTTCTAGTACTTGATGGATTCTATAAAGGTACAAATGGAACAGACTATATAACTTACATGGACCCTTGGTATGGTGATCATTATAATCATAATTTCAGTACGTTCCATAACAATAATAATTTTTGGTGGAATGAAACTGTTTATAATATCCGTGCAAATTAATAATATTAAAAGTGTGGGGGTTCATGAATGGGAAAACTACTTAGGCTTGTGATACCATGCATTTGTTTAATGACTGTTATTATTTTCGCTAGTAAAATTAGTTATGCATCAAAAAATAAAAGTGAGCCAGTACAATCGATCGCATTAAAAGATTATCAATATAGTAAGAGTAGTTCTTCTGAAAATGTAAGTTTTGAAAAAATAACAACCTCACCATTTTCGTTACCAATCTATGAAACAATTCCAGCACAGCAAATGTTAAATAGCTCTGAATTTAAGCATATACTATTACCAACAAATGAAAAGTTGTGGTTTATTATGAAAGGTGAGCAGCCGGAGGGACTAATTGTTGCGAATGATACTGAACCGATTCGAACGGGTGGAGAAAATAGAAGTAAAGATTTATATGGGCTATATAAAGCAATAAAAAATAATACAAATGAAACAAAAAATATTAGTTATTTTGAATTTGAAGGGCAAGGAATATTGGTAGTAAATCAAAATAATGACCAAGAAATATATCTTAGTAAGGGTGCTGCTGCTATATTAAAACTTCCTGCTGGTCAAAAAATAGTAAGCAGTGAAGTAATACAGAAAATGAAAGAGAGAATCGTAACTGCTTTTGAATAGTTAATTATAAACTGAATAAATATATACGTATGTAATATGAAATTTCATGTACTGTATTAGTTTTAGAAATGAATACATTCATAAAAAATACAGTAGACGGAGCAGAAAAGATAACAAGTGAAAAAAAGCGCGAGATGTTATAGGGGTCAATGGTGATTATAGTAGGAATTGTTGATTCTTATTTGTTATTTATATGAGGTTGAACAGGCAAAAGGATTGATGTTAGAGGTATAAACATAATAGTGCATATAAAAAGGTTAGAGAAGCTAATTCTTAAACCTTTTTATATGCATTCCAATTATTAGTTTTTATAAATGGTGGAGTTACACATGCTCATCAAGTTAACATTTCATACCACCCCCGGAGTGGATTTTTTGCACAGAAAGATATTGTTCGATTTAAATCGTGCTTCATACGTAATAATTTAATTAAAAAAGCTTGACCTTAACACTATGTAAAGGTTTACAGTGGAACAGAAAAGGAGGTTAAGAAATGCAAAAAATAACGAAATTGTGTATGAGTGCTGTACTAACCACATCTATTATTAGTGGTTATGCTCAAATTAAGGGAATTGAGAAAGTCCAGGCGAAGGAAATTGAAAAACCGCAGAGAGAAGATAGGAAGAAAGTAGAGGCGCAAAAAATAGTAGGAAAGTATACAATGCCAGATGAAAAAAGCAAACATGAAGGAACATGGCTACAATGGCCTCATGAACTTACATACGGGTCAAAATATCAGCAAGAAGTAGAACCGATTTGGATTCAAATGACAGAATCTTTAAGCAAAGGAGAAAAAGTTCATATTGTTGCATATGATCAAGAAGAGAAAGAAAGAATTATTGAAGTTCTAACGGATCAAGGGGTAAATATGGAGAAAATTGATTTCTTTATCGCACCTACTGACGATGTATGGGCTAGAGATACTGGACCAATTTTTGTTTACGATAATGACAAAAATTTAAAGATATTAGATCCAGGCTTTAACGGATGGGGAAAGAAAACGCCATATAAGAAAGATGCTCGTCTTCGTGAGAATCTTAGCAATCAGTTAGGCATTGAAAGAATAAATTGGAATAAATTTGTTCTTGAAGGTGGCGCATTTGAATTGGATGGTAATGGAACTGTTTTATTAACTAGAAGTGCTGTGACGAATAAAAATAGGAACGCTAAATTGTTAGAAAAGGATATTGAAAAATATTTTAGTGAACTTGGGGTAACAAATTTTATTTGGTTAGATGGAGCACCTAACTTAGATATTACTGATTTTCATATTGATGGATTTGCCAAATTCCACGATAAATCTACTATTATAACGTTAAAAGAAAAAGATTTGGCTGAATGGGGAGCGTCTGGCAAAGATATTAACAAGTTGCTGCAGGCAAAAGATGCTACAGGTAATAAGTACAAGTATGTATATCTACCGCTAAGTAAGAATAATGTTACATTAAAAAATGGGAAGAAGCTTGATTATAAAGGTTCCTATATTAATTATTATATAGCGAATGAAGTCATCTTAGTTCCAAACTATAATGATCCTAATGATAAAATAGCAAATGAGATGATTCAAAAACTTTATCCTGATCGTAAAGTGTTGGGGATAGATGTAAGAGAGCTGTATAAAAATGGTGGTATGATTCATTGTATTACTCAACAACAACCAATTAATTTAAAATAATATATTTATAATTCTTTGGGAAGTTGTCTATTTCTTATGAGAATCTGTTTATCCATAGGATAGGTAAAGACGCGATAGCATTTTTACCTATTTTATTGTATTTTTTTATGAGTTTAGTATAACTTTCCTATAAACTGAAGAAACCTACCCTTTTTGAAAAAATCTTAATCAAAATGATAGGTTTTTTAAATGAAAAGCTATACTTGCTGTTGCGGAAGAAACATTGTTTAAAGGTATGTTTTCACCTTTTAAAAGTTTCTAGTACAATCATTCTTACTAAAATATCTATAAGAATAAGATTTATATGTTTTTTTTAACAATCCATACATGCCCATCAACTTCAGAATGCAGAATTACCATAAATAATAAAAGTTCAGCGGTTTTTCTGTTTTTATTTGTAACTTAAACGAATTATACTTGGACAATTATTGTGCAATCTTTTCAAATAAATGACTTTCTTTATTTGAAAATAAGGGTGCATCTATAAACCCAAAATGATAAACTAAAATACCTAATTCCACTCTAGAATGAATACGCCATTTTTCTTTAATATGATTAATTATCGTTGAAATTCTTCTAGGGCTAATATATATCTTTTTGGAAATTTCTGCATCTGTTAATCCTTTTGCTACATAAATAGCCACTTCTAACTCTCTTTCGGTTAACATTCTTTTCATAAAATAAGCTCCTTCGAAATTATTCATATAAAAATCAAAAGAAACTATTATTTGAAATAAAGCTGAAAAATCATATCCAATACTCTTTATTCCCTTTAATTGTAATAATTTCTCTCATTTTAATACAAGTTTGTAAAAGAAACTATAAATCAATATAATTAGTAATTGTAACTATATTAATTTTACATCACATTAAAAGTTGGAAAATATTCTTATACTCATAAATTGTTACATTTGAGGGGGAGAAATGGAATTCTATAATCTCGGTATTATTATTAAAGAACTTAGAAAGAAAAAAAATATATCACAATCTGAACTATGTCGGGGAATATGTTCACAAAGTCAGATTAGTAAGATAGAAAAAGGTATTATTTATCCATCTAGCATATTGTTGTATCAATTATCTGAAAGACTTGGTGTTGATCCGAATTATATATTTGCGCTAACTCAAAATAAAAAATTAAAATATGTAGAAAACGTAAAATATGTAATAAGAGATTGCATAAAACAAAAACAATATGAAGAACTTTATGAAATAGTGAAAAAAGAGAAAAACGAAAATAATTTCGAGTCAAAAGAAAATAAACAATTTCTACTATGGCATGAAGCAATTGCTATATTTATGGTGAACAGATCAACAAAAACTGCTTTAAATCTTTTAAATCATGCATTAAAACTAACTGTAACCAATGCTGATTTTTTATCAGAAAGAGAAATAGATATTATGCATACAATGGCAGTAATCTATGCGGAAAATGGAGAATATGAAAAAAGTATAGGCATATTAAAGAAATGTTTAAGTAATTTTAATAAGATAGAATTTCCTAGAAATAAAGAAATTAAATTAAGAATTATTTATAACTTAACAAAATGTTTACATCTTACATATGAACATGTAGAAGCAATAAAGTACAGTGATATAGGTATTAAATTAGCCATTAATATAAATAGTTTATACTTATTAGGGGAACTAAATTTCGAAAAAGGTTCAAATTTATTAGAACTTCAGCAATCTAGTGAAGATGGTTTTAACTATATTAATAAGGCTTTATTTATTTTTGAACTAACAGAAAGAAAACAATATATTAAGATAATCAAGGATAAATATTTTAAAAACCAGAAATAAACATGAGAAAGCTTTAATATGAGCTATTCCTTATTGGAATTTCCTGTTAAAATAAGTGCTGTAATACGAACTATTCCTTATTGCTGTTTATTGCTAAAATAAGTCCTGTAATAGTAGATAAAAATAAAGGGTGACATTTTATGAAATCAAGAGGGAGTACTCGTAAAGCAGATAGTATGGGGCGTATTGTTATTCCAATGGAAATAAGACGGAGTTTAGGAATTGTAGAAAAAGATGCGCTAGAAATGTTTGTGGAAGATGATCAGATTATTTTGCGGAAATATCAATCTTCGCAAGCTTGTGCAATTACAGGTGATATTTCAGATAAGAATATTTCGTTAGCGAATGGGAAGATTATTGTAAGTCCAGAGGGAACAGAACTGTTAATAAAGAAGTTACAGCAATATCTTTTAAAATAAAAGATAAGTAAGAACATTAAAATAAAATATACTTGTAAAGAAGGTCCTCTATCATTCAGGGGACTTTTTTTATTGCAAAGACAGGTTGTTTAATTGTTATAAATAAAATAGAGGGGAATAGCTGGTCCAATGAAATGCGAATTATCCTAAAAGTAGTCTGACTATTTTTTATAAAAAATCCTAACTATTTACATTTTTTGGTTTCGTGTTATATTTTTACTGTTAGTATGAAGAAAATTCTGATTTCGATTTTCGGAAAGTTTTAGAAAATGAATTAGATTTTTAAATTAAATATGCTAATTCAAGGGGAATTCGTTGGAGAAATGTAACTAAGAGGAAATCTCGTATCATTCACGTTTAGTATCTGTAAATTGGTGGTTCTAATAGTTCTGACGAAAAGCAAAGGAGCAAAAAAGAAGTGGGTAGTTCATTTAACAGGAGATATGGTGTAGAAAAATAAAATAACGGAGGTTTTATAATGAATAAAGGAATACTGCAGATTACGGAAATTGAAGAAATTACTATTCCTAATGTATTAAAGGATAAAATCAAGAATCTGATAGACAATGAATTAAAAACTCATAATCCTTATACTTGTGATCAAGAAATAGCTGCAAGCTTTTCAAAAGAGTGGCTCATTTGTTTGATTGACTATTCAAAGAAAACTCCGAATTCAGATGTAAAAAAACTACTTCATATGATAAAAGAAGCGAATTGTGGTGGAAACGTACCGCCTATCCTTATTAAAAATATTCCGTGTGATCCTATGGAAACCCTATTACCTGGAGAAAATCGCAAAGGCTTTAATTATGGTGAAAACGAACACGATAGAATGAAAAAATATTTTTATGCTGAATGGGTCACATGGCTTTTTGCCACACTTTTTAATTATGATGCTTTGATTCATCCGTCCGAACATGCAGGGAAAAATAGATTTCATCTCATTTCCCCTTTAAACAATGATGAAGTTTTGCGAAATGTCGGTGCAAGCACTGGTGGCGGAAACTTTTATCAACATAACGATGCGACAGTGTATACAGATATGAAAGATCAATTACATATTGAAGAAAGATTGAAATCGTTCAATACGAATTTAGACATTGTATCGAATAGACTTAATAAATCCGTCGAACTAATAGTTTCGGAAATTACTTGCGGCAAATTTACGAGGGTTGATGCTCTTTTATTAAAAGGAGTGTTAAATTTAAAAACCAATACTCATATTGGAACACCAAAATTACTTCAAAAGCATCTTGAAGAAAATCACTTCAGTAAAGATGATATATTGGCGATAAGTAAAATGCCTATTGCTCATATCGCAGGAATGGCGGATGGTGAAATATCGGGATTCGTAGGGGAAATAAACCAAATTATATTTTTGGATGATAATGGTGATATTATTGCAACTTGTTTGAATGGAGCAGAAAATAGATTGATTTATGTGGGAGGAAGTGAAGAAGAAAAGTTAAAATTCGACATGTTTTTGGAACTGTTACGGACAATGCCTACTTATAAAGTCCCGCTTACATCTGAAGATTTATTGATTATGCCAAATTCATACTATGGTAAGCAAACAAATGTAACCCATGGTAGAGAAAGGTTATCGGAGGAAGAATATAAAATTCCGATTGGTGATAATAAGTATGGACGTAGAATTGTTTGCAGGCAATACGTTTCCAGCCGATTACGCGACCAGAAAGAGAGTTACTTTACAGATATCATAAACTAGTTTAAAGAGAGGAGGGAGAATGGGAAGGTTTGGGCTGTAATAGCTCAAACCTTCCCATTTCCTTTATATGGATTTTACTATTGAATTACTCATATTACTATTTTTAGTAGCTATTTTAGCAGGATGGATAGATACAATTGCTGGGGGCGGTGGTATGATAACTATCCCAGTAATGTTATTAGTAGGTATGTCTCCTTCTGTAGCGATAGCAACTAATAAACTACAAGGGAGTAGCGGAACCCTCATGGCAACTGTGATTTTTATTAAGAAGAAAGAAATTAATCTCAAAGAAATGCGTTTGTCCATCTTAATGACCTTTTTTGGATCTATTTTGGGTGGATGGCTTATTTTACAGATACGAGCAGAATATTTAATCATGATATTACCTTTCTTACTTATTATTATTGGTCTTTATTTTCTATTATCTCCAAATATAGCAAACGAAGATCAACCGAGAAAAATAAGTATGTTGTTATTTGCGTTAACAGTGGCTCCATTCCTTGGATTTTATGATGGTTTCTTCGGCCCAGGAACAGGTAGCTTAATTGCTTTAGCTTTCATTCTTTTATGTGGATATAGTGCTACAAGAGCAACTGCAAATGCTAAGATTTTGAATTTTACTAGTAATTTCGCTGCTTTGTTATATTTTATTATTTTTGGCCAAATTGATTGGACAATTGGGCTGATTATGATGCTTGGTCAAATTATAGGGTCATATATTGGGGCAAAGATGGTGCTTACAAAAGGGACGTCATTAATACGACCAATAGTGGTTATTGTTTGCTTTGTCATGGCAATTAAAATTTTTTTACAAAATATGAACTAAATGTAATCAATATATTATTTGTATCAAAGTCAGAGTGTTTTAATGTTCTTATTACAGTATTACGCTGTTTAAGATGTGTTCAAAATTAAACAATTTGACTAGTGTAATGTATTGCGGTATGCTTTTTTTAGTATAAAAGAAAGGCTTGAAGATAATGATTCGTCGTTTGAAAAAGTTTAAAAATGTAGCTGTCGTATTAAGCTTCTAAGTAAATTATTAAATCTACCATACTTAGAAGCGAGGAATGTAATTATGAAGCATCCATTATATAATCATTGGTCTGAAACGAAGTATTTAAAAGATATAGTAACAAATCCACTTATTGAAGTAGGAGAGTACTCCTATTATTCAGGATATTATGGCGATCAAAATTTTGAAGATGGTTGCGTTAGATATTTATGGGGCGATGCTAAGTCTCGAGTACTGTTCAATCCAATTGAACAGATGGGTTGGCAACTTGATAAACTCATTATTGGAAATTATGTTTGTATTGCAAGTGGAGTTGTCATTTTAATGGGTGGGAATCATAATCATCACCCTGAATGGATTACAGTTTATCCATTCATTGAGCAAATAGAACAATCATATGAACCGAAGGGTGATACAGTCATTAAAAGCGATGCCTGGATTGGTATGAATGCTATAATAATGCCTGGCGTTACAATCGGTGAAGGTGCAATTGTTGCGGCAGGATCTGTCGTAAGTAAAGATGTTCCGTCGTATACAATAGTTGGTGGAAATCCTGCTAAGGAAATAAAGAAACGATTCACTGATATAGAAATAAACATGTTAATGGAAATGCGTTGGTTTGATTGGGATAGGGAATTGATTGAGAAGGCAATTCCTCTTTTATCTAGTCCATCCATCGAACCATTATTTGCTTTTTATAAAAATGAAGTGAAAAATAAATAAATCAGTTAGAAAAACTACATCCAGTATAGGGTGTAGTTTTTTTATTACAAAAAACTAATAGTTTAGACTAAAGGAAATTTATCTCTAATTTAAGTCTAGCAAATAGCTGAATTGAATAATTAAAATCCTTGATAGCTAATAAACGAATGCTTGATTACCAGTGTGTCTCGATATTTAATCGGGACACACTTGTTTTATTTTTTGTAAATGTGGAACAAATGTATTATTTAGATTGTCTATTAAGTGTAATCCTAAAAAATATGAAAGTACGGATCATTTTGAAAAATACGAAGGTATTAAAAAGAGGGATGTGTGTGGGAGTACGAAGTGTCATTGTCCTAAAAGGGTTTGATGAGATGGTCTATATGAAAGTTATCCTAACGTCTTATATGTATATAGAATTTGATAACACTGTCTATTTTTTGAGGATTATGTTAGAAGAACGTTTTTTGAGTACAAAGATATTGGAGGTAACAGAAGTGAAAGGTATGTTTTGCAAGAGATTTATTGCAATAGTAACAGTGCTTGCACTATTTTGTAGCATTGTTGTTACATCTGGAAGAGCATCAGCGGAAACAGTTCCTGCTATAGACGTTGAAGCAGGATCAGCAATTTTAATAGAGGCAAATTCCGGAAAAATTTTATATCAAAAAAATGCAGATGAATCATTGGCAATTGCTAGTATGACAAAAATGATGAGCGAATACTTAGTGCATGAAGCGGTAGATAAAGGAAAACTTAAATGGGATCAAAAAGTTAAAATCTCTGAATATGCACATAAGATTTCGCAAGATCGTTCATTATCAAACGTTCCATTAGAAAATGGTGGCTCTTATACGGTAAAAGAGTTATATGAGGCAATGGCAATTTACTCTGCAAATGGTGCAACAATTGCTTTAGTTGAAGAGATTGCTGGTAAAGAAGTCAATTTTGTAAAAATGATGAACGATAAGTCAAAAGAGTTTGGAATGAAAGATTATAAATTTGTAAACTCTACAGGCTTAACAAATCAAGATTTAAAAGGATATCACCCAGAAGGGACAACTCTAGACGAGAAAAATAAAATGTCTGCAAGGGATTGTGCAATTTTAGCACAACGTCTTATTCAAGATTTCCCCCAAATATTAAATACAGCAAAAATTCCTAAAAAAACATTCCAAGAGGGTGGTAAATATCCAATTGATATGGCGAACTTTAATTGGATGTTAAAAGGTTTAATTAAGCAATATGAAGGTGTAGATGGTTTGAAAACAGGAACGACTCCAGAAGCGGGAGATTGTTTCACTGGTACAGTAGAAAGAAATGGTATGCGCCTAATTTCTGTAGTGATAAAAGCAAAATCTCATACAGCACGTTTTGATGAAACAAAGAAATTATACGATTATGGATTTGCGAATTTTGAAGTGAAGAATGTCTACGGAAAAGATGCAGTAGTAAAAGGACATGAAACAGTTCGAGTAGCAAATGCAAAAGATAAAGATGTAGTAGTTCAAACGAAACAAGCTGTTGCACTTCCAATGCCGAAGGGCAACAATGACGTTTATAAAAAAGAATTTAAAGTATCGAATAAAGAACAAGAAGCGCCTATTAAAAAAGGTGTAACAATTAGTAAAATGATTATCTCGCCTAAAGATAATATAGATCCTGGGTTCTTATCAGGTAAATCATTACAAATAGACCTTGTAACAAAATCTGATGTAGAACAAGCAAATTGGTTTACACGTTTTATGCGCCAAATCGGATCTTTCTTTAGTGGTATGTGGGATAGTGCGGTTGATATAGTAAAAAGCTAACTTTATAGGATAAAACTAAATAGTAATCTGGAACAAAAAGTTTCAAAGTACTATAGATTCTTATGAGGGTAGCTTGGAATGGAAGATTGTATTAATTCTCAAATTTGGTTCTTCGGAACTTTTCGTATTGCAATTAAGCTAAAATAAATTTGTATCCATATAATCAAAAAACGCTATTCTTTTTGTAGAAATATACAGTGGTCTGGCCCCATTTGGTGAGACAAAGAAAAAACACCTAGATAACATGTTTCCTATAAGCTATAGGTGACATATTATCTAATTTTCTCTGAATCCGTTCATTATTATAGTAGTGGATGTATTCATCCACAGTTTGTATTATACTAGCATTATTCGATTGTTTTATATTTTGCGCATAGAATCCTTCGGATTTCAAATGAGAATGAAAGGATTCTATGAGGGCATTATCATGGCAGTTTCCTGTACGAGACATGCTTGTGATAATGCCTTTTTCTTTGGCATATGTTTGAAATTGTTTTGATGTATACACCTTTCCTTGATCCGAATGTAAAATCGTATCAATCACATTTCGCTTTTTTAAAGCCTCTTTTAGAGTATCTAATACAAGAGAAACATCCTGTGTCTCAGCTATTTTATAACTTACAATTTCATTGTTAAACCCATCTATAATAGATGAAAAATAAAGAGTCTTATTGCCGAACATCAAATATGTGATATCAGTGAACCATTTTTCATTAGGCTTGGTAGCTTTAAATCTCCGTTGTATTCTATTTCTAGCTACCACTGGTTCATGACCGAGTACAAATATCTTTTTCTTTTTTCTAACCCGAGATAATACGTTGTATTTTCTCATGATACGTAATACTTTTTTATGATTCATTACGATGTTAAATTGATCACGTAGACAAGCTGTAACCCGACGATATCCATACCGATATTTATGATGTTGACATATTTCTATTACGGTTTTTTCTTCATGGTTAGTTACTGTTTTCTCCTGCTTTTTCCAACGATAATAAGTAGCACGTGAAATATTAAATATGGAACACAGTTCTGCAATTGTAAAAATTGATTGCCATTCCTTTATCATTTTCATTATTTCTTCTTTTCCTCCCACCTCCTTAAGATTTCTTGGCACTTTTCCAGCAATATAATCTTTGCCTTTAAATAACGTATTTCTAATTCTTTTTGTTCAAGTTCTGTTAACCTTTTTAAGCCTTTTCCATGTGCAGATTGTCTTCCAATAGATTGTTCAAACCGATAGGTTTCGCCTTCACGATACCATTTCATCCAAGTTTTAATTTGAGCTACATGTCTAATTCCTAAGGCATCCATAATTTCTTTATTTTTGAATCCTTGGTGTTTCATTTCAACTACTTTCCACTTTATTTCGGCGGGATAATGCACCTTTTTCCCCATACGAAAAACACCTCCATTAAAATCATAACTGATACTTACGATTTAGAGAGGTGTTTTTTATCGTCTCATTCTCAGGGTTCACTCCATACAGGAAGGATGGCGTTTATTATGAATATTTAGATTCAAAGGGTTCTGATGCAAGGTTAGTTTAATAAAGTTACATGATGAAAGAACATTCATTATTCCATCAGGTGAAAATAAAAATTGATACCTGGTACTTATTTCTGTTATTAAATTTTATAAAAATTTAATAAAATCTTTTCTTTCTATTAAATATTTTGTTTTAAATTAATTATATAAAGAAATGGAGGCTAGAAAATAGATGCATAGATTGAGTTTGTACTGCTTATATTAGAGATTTAAAGAAAGAATATGTACGATTCTCCCACTACACTAGTATAGTGGCCTTTATTAACAGCAAAATTTACAATTTACAAGGAGAATATTTTATGAGTAAGAGAATAAAAGAATTAGATTCCATACGAGGGTTAGCGGCACTTACAGTGGTATTTGGACATTTTTGTTTAATGCTACCATCGTTGCCTAATTCTATTAAATTTTCCCCGCTTAGGTTTTTATGGGCGGGTGGAGAAGCGGTAATCGTTTTTTATGTACTGAGTGGTTTTGTGTTATCTATGGCACTTTATCATTCAAAAACAAATTATTGGGGATATTTAATTAAGCGATTTGTAAGAATTTATATTCCTTACTATTTTTGGATAATCATTACCTTTGCGTTATTTATTTTGTTTTCACCGTATGAGGTGGCAGGACTACGGGATTGGTTCTATGATAGGTGGCAAGGGTCTATAACAAAAATAGATATTATAAACCACATTGTGCTTCTTAATAACTTTTTTACGGAAAATTACAATCCAGTTATTTGGTCATTGGCTCAAGAAATGCGTATATCGATTGTATTTCCTTTGTTATTCCTTCTTTTTTATAAACTGAGTTGGAAGAAAACGATATTAATTGCTTTGAGCTTTTCTTTAATTAGTGTTTTCCTTAATATGTTGCATATTGGGAAAGCAGAGGGATTTTATAATGGTTATGCCGATACACTGCATTTCACATCTATGTTTATGGTTGGAATGTTACTTTTTAAGTATCAGGAAAAACTTATTTACTTATATCAAAATATGAAAAAATATAAAAAAGGATTTCTTATTGCATTAGGGATTATTCTATATTTATATTCCATTTTAATTTATGGTTTTTTCCGTAATGATACTACTTTCTTATTCAAAGATTGGGGTGTCGTAATGGGGGTTAGTATATTTATTATAATGGCTATGAGTAACCTAAAAATAAAAGCATTTTTAAATAAGAGTGTATTTGTATATTTAGGAGAAATTTCATACAGTATCTATTTGTGTCATTTTCCAATCATGATGGTACTATTTAAACTTTTGTATACAAAGATACCTATTTTTTTCCTGCTCACTTTGTGCATTATAATGTCACTACTTTTTTCTATAGTTTCGTATCATTTAATCGAAAAGAAATGTATCAACTGGGCAAAACAAAGAACAACAAATTTTTTGAAAAAAGTATAATTCCTAGAGAGATTTTATTTCTTTAGTAAATATACGAATATGACTGATTCCTAAGTATACTTAGGAATCGGTCAATTTAGGATTCTAAATGTAAATATAGTAAAGTGGAATATAATTGAAAACGAAAACGAAAACCACTTAGAAATAACAATTACGGTGTGAGCTATTGTATAGTATAGATATGGTTAATAATAAAGGGGGAATACATATGTGGAAGCGATTTGT
The DNA here is from genome assembly GCF_038050415.1 of Bacillus sp. FSL M7-1020. Taxonomy (NCBI): domain Bacteria; kingdom Bacillati; phylum Bacillota; class Bacilli; order Caryophanales; family Bacillaceae; genus Bacillus; species Bacillus sp. FSL M7-1020. The sequence goes on from NZ_JBBOTW010000001.1 coordinate 2,166,811, forward strand.
AGCAATTGGTGATAGTTTTACAGAGGGGATAGGGGATGAAGTTGAGGGAATAGCATTAAAAAGCTGGGTAGATCATTTTGTTCAACTGTGTGAAAACGATATAGAATATGCTAATTTTGCAAAGCGTGGGTTAGTAACTGAAGAAATTCGCTCGCAGCAATTGGAAAAGGCATTAACTTTTAATCCAGATTTGGTTAGTCTCATTGCAGGTGCAAATGATGTTTTAAAAGGACGTTGGAATCATGATGCATATAAGAACGATATGGAATTTATGATAGACACATTAAGTAAAACAGGCGCTGATATTATGATAGCAAACCTTCCAGATTTTACTGTTAGGCTTCCATTTCCTTCTGAAAAAAAACAAGTAGTAAAAGAACAATTATTAGAGGCAAATGAAGTTATACTTTCACTGAGTAGAGAGTATAAGCTTCATCATGTTGACTTTTGGAATCATCATTTAGTTAATGACAATACGCTTTGGTCTACGGATTTCATTCATCCAAACTCAAAAGGATATGTAAAAGTTGCTGAATTGATTTTTAGTAGTTTGCATGTACATGACTCTTCTAAATAAGCTATAGAATGAACTATGATGATACCGTCAGAAATCCCTGTCGCATACAGCGCAGGGGTTTTTAATGAGAAAAAGAAGGATGTAGGGCACCTATAAATTATACTTACCCGCATTAACGGGCAGTAAGACCCCCACCTCAAAATTCAGCGGAAGCAAAGAAGTTAGGTGGGGGTGGGGCTGCCCGTAAAAGCCCGATTGGTGAAGGCTAATAATCAGTGAGGGATGAACAAAACCCCCACTGATTAACGTTTCACTTTATTGTTTATATTTTTATTATTCTCTGCTAAGGAATCCTTGCTATAAGGATTCCTTTTTTGAATGCAGTTTAACAATAAAGTTAATTCTTTTTGCAAATGTGGAACTATTTCATTACTTACACTGTCTATTAAGCGATAAAACATTTTTTATTTAATATTTTAAGAAAGGAATAATCATTTTTAACTAAGGGAGAAGATTGAATTGAAAAAATTATGGATGCTGTTTTTCATTTGTTTCGCAGTTATGTTAGTAGGGTGTAATAAAAACGAACCGCCAAAACAGGCGTTTGAAGAATATATTAATTTATGGAATGATAAAAAATTTGCAAATATGTATGAACATTTATCAGAACATGCAAAAAAGACGATCTCTAAAAAGGATTTCACCGAGAAATATGAAAAAATCTATGAAGGTATTGGAGTTCAGAATTTAAAAATTAAAACGAAAGGAGAGAATACGAAAGATAAAGAACGTTTTCTTTTTGAAGTTAAAATGGATACGGATGGAGGAACAGTTTCATTCATCCATGAAGCAGAACTTGTGAAAGAAAAGGAATCTTGGAAAATAGATTGGACGCCAGACTTCATTTTCCCAGGAATGAAAAAAGATTACAAAGTACGTATGCAAATAGAACAAGGAAAACGCGGAGAAATATATGATCGAAATGGAAAAGGGCTCGCAACGAACGGTAAAGCGTCTGAGGTTGGAATAATTCCAGAGAAACTAGGTGAAACGGCAGCGCAAACGAAAGAAATAGTAGCGCAATTACTTGATATGTCTATAGAAGAGGTCGATCAGAAGCTCGCAGCGAAATGGATAAAACCAGATTCCTTTGTACCAATTGGTATTTTAAAAGAGGGAACCAGGCAGAATGATTATATTGAATTAGAAGGAGTTTCATCTCGTCCAGTAAATATTCGTACGTATCCATTAGGAGAAGCAGCGGCACACTTAACAGGATATATAGGAAAGGTGAATGCAGAGGAGTTAAAATCGCTTCAAAAAAAAGGTTATCAAGCAGATGATTTAGTGGGTAAGACAGGTTTAGAAAAAGTATTAGAGAATAAATTGCGTGGTGAAAAGGGTGGACGCGTATTTATGGAAGATGAGAACGGTAAAGAGATTAAAAACGTAGCAAAAAAAGAAGCAAAAGAAGGAGAAAATGTTACGTTAACAATTGATGCTGCAATTCAAGAAAAAATCTTTAATGAGATGAAAAATGAAGCAGGATCTAGTGCAGCGGTCAATCCTAAAACGGGTGAAACAATCGCACTTGTAAGTAGCCCTGCTTATAATCCAAATATAATAGTTAGAGGAGCGTCAAAAGCCCAAAGAGAAGCATGGAATAACGACTCGAAACTGCCAATGATGAATCGCTTCACAAAAGCATTTGTACCAGGTTCTGTATTTAAAACGATTACAGGTGCAATTGGTTTGGAAACGAAAACTATAAATCCTAAAGAAGAATTTAAAATTCAAGGATTAAAATGGACAAAAGATTCATCGTGGGGAAATTATTATATAACACGCGTGAAGGAAGCTAGTCCAATTGATTTTGATAAGGCAATGAAGTACTCTGATAATATTTATTTTGCTCAACAAGCTTTGAAAATGGGGAAAGATCAGTATGTAAGTGAATTTAAGAAATACGGATTTCATGAAAAATTACCAATCGAATACGAATTTCCTATTTCAACAATTGCAAAAGATGGGATAAAAAACGATATTCAACTAGCAGACACAGGATATGGACAAGGACAAGTATTAATGACGCCACTTCATTTAGCATTAACATATGCACCGATTGTGAATGAAGGGAATATTCCGTCGCCTCATCTGTTAAAAGAAGTAAAAGTAGCGGGGAATTGGAAAGAAAATGTACTTTCTAAAAAGAATCAAGAGATAGTAAAGAGTGCATTAATAAAAGTCATTAATGACCCTGATGGCGCTGGGAGAATTGCAAAGGTTGATGGTGTAACTCTTGCTGGTAAAACCGGTACAGCAGAACTGAAGGAGTCGAAAGAAGCAGACGGAAAAGAACTTGGATGGTTTGCAGCGTTTGATGCAAATGCACCAGACATGATTGTTACCATGATGATTGAAGACGTAAAAGGAAGAGGGGGGAGTAATGTTCCCGGCGAAAAAGTAAAACATATTTTTCAGAAATAACACTTAAGTATAAGGTGAAATCTATTACTACATTTATTATATGTATGCTTAACTCAAAGGTATAAATGGGGCAAAACAAAGAACAATTAAGTTTCAAAAAAAGCATTCTCCCTAATTGAGAATGCTTTTTCTATGTTATTGTGGCTCTAGAAAGTTGATATCGCATCATTTTCATTGTTTGCAAGTACGGGCTGATTGGTAGTTTGCCCTAAATACTGATTTAAAACTAGAGGATTCAGTCGGAAGTGCAAGTCTGATTGGGACAGGTACTAATACAGCTGGTGATAAAAAACTTGTTCATTTTTATTTTCATATTTGAAATCTTGGTGTTGCTAATAGTAAATATAAGAGAAGAACAAATTGAAATAGACAAACGAGGATGATTGTAAGCTTTAATAAAAGAGTTATTTAGAAAAAAATAAATAGAGCACACCAATAAGTATGCTCTTAGAAAAAATAGGTGATACAAATCGGGTGTTGCGTGAAATTTTAAAAATCATAATCAGATTTTTACGAGTGAATTTTTAACATTGTATGCATTACTTGTTTTTTGGAGCCTGTCATAAAAAAGAATGTAAAGGTGATTAAGTAATGAAATGTATTGCACACCTTTACATTTTTCAGGAGAATTCTTCTAGCAAAAAAAGATAAACAATGGAACAAATGAATCTTGTATCATGTCTATATATTGAAACCATATTAAAAGTGAGGGCAGTTTTATGTTTATTCAAATAAGTTTGAGGTGTGGAAATGGAACAGAAGTTTATTGAAAAATGTAATCATGATGAGCTTGACTATGTTATTAAAGACTATTGGCAAGATGTATGGAATTATTCATTTATTATTACGAAAGATCCACACTTATCAGATGACATCACACAAGATGTCTTTATAAAGGTTTTTAAACATTGGCATTCGTTTCGAAAGGAGTCATCTATTAAAACGTGGATATTAAAAATCACAAGAAATACAGCAATAAACTATTTGAAATCCTCTTATTTTAAAAGGATATCTTTAGTGGGGTTTTTTAGTGACGATAAGCAGTCTGCCTCGGCAGAACAAGAGTTTTTTAAGCAAGAGGAACTAAATGAAGTGTGGGAAGTTGTATTAAAACTACCTAAAAAACACCGTGAAATACTAATATTGGACGCGAAATATGAATTATCTTATGAAGAAATGGCTGAAACATTAGGTGTATCAATTGGAACAGTAAAATCTAGATTAAGCCGAGCGAGAAGTAAAGTTTCAAAACTAATAGGGGAGGGTAGAAGTGATGAACAGTAAAAAAAATCCTGACTGGTATAGTAAATTGAAAAAAGGCCCAATGGAGCATCGGAAAGATGAAGAAGAATTTATTTATAAAATTAAGCAATCGGTATATCAAAATAGTGAAGTAGATTCTGTAACAAATAAGAGACCATTTCGTAAAAAAGCATTGCCTGTTGTAGTTGTTTTGGTTTGTACAATGTTATTTTTTATTGTTCAACAACCTTGGCTTGATGATAATAAATCACCGGTACAAAGTAGTACTCAAATTAAGCCGAAAACAAAAGATGAATCTGCTCAAGATCCATCATTAAAACCATTTATGAATGATTTATATCAAAGCACAAATTCAAAAAATGAAAATGATTTGTATAGAGCATTAAATGATGAAGTTCTATTTAAAGGGAAGAGTTATAAGAAGGATGAATTGAAGTTTGATGAAGATATTTTTCATGAGTTGCAAGTCGCTCTTACAATGGGAGGAGAATTTGCAAATGATACAAAAAAAGTATACAAAGTACCAAGTGGATTGACAGAAAGTAACCAACCAAAGCAAGCGCATTTTATATATGCAACTATTACTGGAAATAAAACAAAAATTTTTGCTGAACCAAAACGAGAATCACAAGTTTTATATGAAGTATCTAATGAAATGGTAAAAGCTTGGATTCCAGAAAAAGTGCAAAATGATGGATATATAAAAATATCGACAATTAACGGCAATACTGGATATGTGCAAAAAGAGTATGTTTTAACTGATATTAAGTATTCATTTATGTTCGAAAAGAATGATAATGGTGAATGGAAAATAATAAATATAGATTCTATATGGTAAAAGAGGAAGGTTCACTTTAATGAACCTTCCTCTTTGCTATTATTTTCTTTTTGAAGTGTATGCCAAGAATCTAAAATTTCTGATGTCACGAGAGCAGCGATGTTTTTTTCTGAATTACTACCAGGAATAACGACAGAAATGGCGATTTGTGGATCTTCAGTAGGAGCATATGCAATGAAAAGAGAATGATTTATCATTTTTTCTTGCTCATTCGGAAAACCTGTAATACCCGTTTTACCTGCGACATGAAAGGGTAAGTTTTTAATCTCCTCTATATTTTGACTCATTCCGCCTTGCACGACACTCCAAAACTTCATAGGATAACGATTTGAGCTTTCTAAAATTGGTTTAAACTTTTTTGTTTCCTTACCGTCTGGACTCATAATAGCACTTACGATTTGAGGTTTATATTTATCACCTTTACTCGCCAAAGTTGCTGCATATTGAGCGAGTTGAAGAGGGGTATGCACTTCATTTCCTCCCCAAGAGGCATTTAATAAAGCGGAGATTCCATTTTCAAACTTATTAGATGGATGGAATTCATATTGTCCGTCTTCTTCAAAGGGTAAATCAATCCCGGTTTTAGAACGTAGGCCGAATTGCATTAAATAATCTGTCCATATATGTGCCACTTTTTCTATATTCCCATTATTTTGGTTGAATAAGGGCAGAGCTACTTTTGCTGTCATAAATGTATTAGATGAATTAATGATAGCCTGCCTCGGTGTAATTTCACCTGTTGGCGTTCCAGGTGCATTCGTAATGTTATTTTGATTATCATACTGAAAAGTACCCTTATCTAAATAAGTATCTTCAGGTTGAAAAAGCTTTTCGTTTAATCCAATTAAAATAGTAAGAGGCTTTATAGTAGAGGCCATATTTACATAAGATTCACCGTACTTTAATTTTTGAATTGCTTTATTTTGCGAAAGTGATTTAATGTTTTCATTTTTAGATGATACATGTGTATGTAATGTATTTGGATTAAAAACTGCCGAGTTGGCCATAGTTAAAATTGCGCCAGTTTTTACATCGGTTACTACAACATAACCAGCTTTAGCAGCAGGTATTTTCTTAATTTGAGATCTTAATGCTTCTTCTGTTTTTTGCTGCAATTCAGTGTCTAAAGCTAGCTGGACATCTTTTCCTTTTTGTACTTTTTGAATGTTCCATAAGAACTTTTTATTATTCATTTTAAAAATCAGAGTTTTTCCGGGTTTTCCTTTTAAATCATTTTCATATTGAAGCTCAATCCCACTTTTCCCAACAGGTCCATACTTAGAATTAAGGTCATTTTTTACATACCCAATTAGCTGTGAACCAATTTCGTGTTTAGGATAATATCGAATCCATTCATCTTTAATTATTACATTATCGGGTTTGTTCTTGTTTATGAATGTAAGTTCACTCTCATTTATGTCAGAGTATAACGGTATATCATTCATAGTCTGCTTTTTACAAGATTGTTGTAAGTGTGATTTTACGTCCTCTGCAGAAATGTCATGTTGAAACTCGTTTGAAAATTGATTAAAAAAAGCTAATGTGTTTGATGTATCTTGATTTGATAGCTTTTCATCATTAGAAGTGCAATATAGAGACTTAACTTTCTTATTTGTAGCTAGTATTACACCATTTTGATCAAAAATTTTTCCTCTTTCAGCTGAAGAAGTTGCGATAGTAATTGAAATGAAGTTGATTTTTACTAAAAGTAGTAAAATCAAACCTACAATAGAAAGAACCGCAAAAAATCTCCATCTTTTTGTATGTAACATATAACCCTCCCTTATGTAGCCTATTTCATCTTATAGTTAATTATTTTTTTTGTAAATGTGGAACAATTTTATTATTTAGGTTGTCTATTAAGTATTACAGCATGAAGAAAGGAATAATTAGTATGAAAAGTTACTAGCAAGTCTATGTGTAAGCTTAATATGAGTCATTATACAGTTTAGCATTTCTAATGCAAGTGATAAAAAAAGATAGAAAACAGGAAAGGAGATGTATCAATTACGCGGCTAAACGAAAGGGACTTGACGCTTACAAGGATGTATAAAAAAAGATAAGGCACTATTTATAACTGAATGGTGGTTTCTAATATATAGGGAACGTATTTATTTACTAAGTATTAGTGAGGAGTTCCGGAAGAATTATATGGAGGGTTTATGAAAAAACAAAAAGAAAAGAAGCTGCAGACATATATATCTATACGATTGAATATAATGTTCCTTTGCATATTTCTACTATTCTCAGCCATTATTATGCAGCTAGGAAAAGTACAAATCGTTGAGGGAGAGGCTTATAAGAACCAAGTGGAAAGCAGTCAAAATGAAACAACTAGTATACCCGTTCCACGTGGACAAATTCTAGATCGAGAAGGGAAAGCAGTCGTTAATAATAAATCTCTTCGCACAATTACGTATACAAGGGTGAAGGGGATTACGAGTGAAGATATTTTAAAAACAGCAAAAGACTTGGCGAAAGTACTTGAAATGCCCGAACAAGATATAAATAAGTTAACCGAAATCGATAAAAAAGATTTCTGGATGCAGTTGAATAAGAAACGCGCGGAGACAAAGGTTACTAAAAAAGATATAGAAAAGTTTAAAGAAAAGGGAATAGAGGGAAAAGAGTTAGATAAAAAAATTGATGACTTAAGACGAAGTCGCGTTACAGAAGTAGAATTGGCAGAATTAACAGCACAAGATTTAAAGGTGTTAGCTATTAAAAGCAAAATGAATGCAGGTTATCAATTGACACCACAAATTATCAAAAAAGACGTAACAGATGAAGAGTATGCGCGGATAAGTGAAAAGCTTGAGGAGTTTCCGGGAGTAGATGCAACGGTTGATTGGGAACGTAATTATGTAAATGGTAATTTATTTCGTTCCGTGTTAGGTAATATTACAAGCAGTGAAGAAGGATTACCGAAAGAAAACTTAGATTCTTATTTGGTACGTGGATATAACCGTAATGATCGTGTAGGAAAAAGCTATATTGAACAACGATATGAAGATGCATTACACGGTACAAAAGAAGAAGTGAAAAACATTACTGATAAATCCGGAAATATTGTTAGCACAGAAATAATCTCTAAAGGAAAAAGTGGTAATAGTTTAACATTAACGATTGATATGGAATTACAAAAAAAAGTGGAAGAAAGTATAGAGAAAAACTTGAGAGCTTTTAAGAGTTCAGAGCCACTGTTGGACCGAGCTTTTGTCGTCATGACGAATCCAAATAATGGACAGATTTTATCTATGGCAGGCAAAAAGATTGTAGAAAAAGAAGGGAAAATAGAGATTGAGGATTTGGCTTTAGGTAACATGACAACTTCGTATGAGCTAGGGTCAGCTGTAAAAGGTGCTACTTTATTAACTGGATATGAGACAGGGGCAATACAGCCAGGAGATCAATTTTATGATGCACCGATGAAATTTAAAGGTACACAAGCTAAGAAATCGTGGAATGTATCTGGATTTGGTAATGTAAATGATTTAAGAGCTTTACAAGTATCTTCGAATGTATACATGTTCCAAACGGCTTTACAAATCGCAGGGGTTAATTACGTACCAAATGGTACGTTGGATATTAAACAAGAAGCATTTGATACGATGCGCTATTATTTTAAACAATTTGGTTTAGGTGTCCCAACAGGTATTGATTTACCGAATGAAATAACCGGACAAACGAGAACGGTAGATAGTCAACCTGGGTTTTTACTAGATTTTTCTATCGGTCAGTATGATACGTATACGCCATTGCAATTGGCACAATATATTTCAACAATTGCGAATGGCGGTTATAGAATGCAACCTCAAATTGTACAAGAAATACGAGAACAATCAATAAAAGAAGAAGAGGTTGGCAAAGTTATACGCTCTATAGAGCCTGTCGTATTAAATCGAGTTGATATGAAGACAGAACATATTGATCGGATAAAAGAGGGGTTTAGATGGGTATTCCAAGAAGGTGATGGAACTGGCGTGAAACATTTCAAAAATGCTCCATATAAACCAGCAGGAAAGACAGGGACAGCTCAAACTGTATATGGAGGAGATGATCCAATTGGTAGAAATGCAAAAGGAGAACGTATGGAATGTTACAATTTAACATTAGTTGGATATGCTCCATATGATAATCCAGAAGTAGCATTTTCTATAGTAGTCCCATGGCTTCATGATGATAAAAGTGGAATTAATTCTATAATTGGAAAGGAAGTTTTAGATGTATACTTTGATTTAAAAAAGCAACGTATACATGGTGAAGCTACTAATACAGATAGTTCTAAGCAAAATTAGAGTACTTTTCTCAGGGAAGAGACCCTGTTTATATAAAGCCATTTATAAGTAAAAAAATGAAATGTGAAATAAGAGATAGCGGCGATCATAGCTACTATCTCTTATTTGTTAATAACTCTCATACTAGCTATAAATTTTTTTCGGTTTATGGAACAAATTTGGTTCCGTGATTGTCTATTATGTGTACGTATAAAAAGGTGCTGAAAATTTGAAAGGAATGATGATTTTGAAAAACAAGAGGATGCTAAAAATAGGAATGTGCGTTGGTATATTAGGTTTAAGTGTTACAAGTCTAGAAGCTTTTACAGGAGGGGCATTGCAAGTTGAAGCGAAGGAAAAGACTGGACAAGTGAAACATAAAAATCAGGCGACGCATAAAGAGTTCTCTCAACTTGAGAAAAAATTTGATGCTCGATTAGGTGTATATGCGATTGATACTGGTACAAATCAAACAATCTCTTATCGACATAACGAAAGATTTGCCTTCGCATCAACCTACAAGGCTTTAGCGGCAGGAGTATTACTACAGCAAAACTCAATTGATACATTAAATGAAGTCATAAAATTTACGAAAGAAGACTTAGTGGATTATTCACCTGTTACAGAGAAACATGTAGATACTGGAATGAAACTAGGAGAAATTGCTGAGGCTGCTGTTCGTTCAAGTGATAATACTGCAGGGAACATTTTATTTCATAAAATAGGCGGACCTAAAGGATATGAAAAAGCGCTTAGACAGATCGGGGATCGGGTTACTATGTCTGATCGCTTTGAAACAGAATTAAACGAAGCTATTCCAGGAGACATTCGTGACACTAGTACAGCAAAAGCAATTGCTTCGAATCTTAAAGCTTTTACGGTCGGAAATGCACTTCCGGCTGAAAAACGTAAAATTCTTACAGAGTGGATGAAAGGAAATGCTACAGGAGACAAACTTATTCGTGCAGGCATGCCAACTGATTGGATAGTTGGGGATAAATCAGGAGCTGGAAGTTACGGGACACGAAATGATATTGCTATCGTATGGCCACCAAATAGAGCACCTATTATCATCGCAATTTTATCTAGTAAAGATGAGAAAGAGGCTACCTATGATAATCAACTAATTGCAGAGGCAACTGAAGTGATAGTAAAGTCTCTTAAATGATAATTCCTCAATTCTTTATGTAACGTAATTGAAAATATGAACCTAGAAAGCGATTCTTTTTCATGTGAAAAGAATCGCTTTTTTGTATTCCTAGAATGAATAGTAAGTATATAAGCAAAAATTATTATTTCATGGATAATTTATCCCCTAAAGTGCATGAGGGGAGTTTTCTCCTGTGATGTTCGTAGTAACAAAAATATTATTTATACGATAATAATATTTTTGGCGTATGTATGCTAGTTACTCCTAGATGGATATGTAATTTTACATATCCATCTAAAAGACACATATGCGTCAATCACTATTAAATTATATTAAAATCATTTTCGGATGAGGGATTCATATAGGTTTTAGGGAATAAAAGGATTTTTATGTTTAATTATCATAGTATAATTATTTCACTTTATGAAATGAAATTTGGATTTAACTTTTTTAAATATAATATTTTATAATTTGAACAATGAATATCTGAAAAATCAAATTTAATAAAAGCGATTTTCTGGTTTACTTATGAAAAACATAGTGTTTAAAATGAGGGGGAAGTAAGGTCCTTATATTCTTTCAAAAATAAATAAAAAACGAGATGTAATTACTTTTTTGAAAAAATCTCAATCCTCAAGTATGTGTGAAGAAATCCTAACGTTATGTTGTACAACATTTACGATTAAAACTGTAAAAAACAATAGTGAAGAGGTGTACGGAATGAAGAATAAAATTATGACAGGATTTTTAATAACATCAATCGTTACTGGAGCGACTATTCCTATCAATACTCTCGCAACGCCAACCGTTCAGGCAGAAACGAAACAAGAAAATATAGATATTTCCTCAGCATTACGAAAAATAGGTGCACACTCCAAATTAACACAAACCGTTATAGATGGAGCCTTAGCAAATCCGAATGTGCAACTTGAAGAAGTTCCATCTTTAAATACAACTCAATTTCTAATTAAACAAGATATGAAAGAGTGGTCATCAGAACTATATCCAAAATTAATTCTACTAAATTCAAAAAGTAAAGGATTTGCAACCAAATTTAATAGCTATTATCCAACATTAAAAGGATTTGTAGATAATAAGGAAGATAAAGAAGGGTTTTTAGATAGACTGGAAGTTCTTCAAGATATGACTATAACAAACCAAGAAAACGTGCAACGTCAGATTAATGAGTTAACAGATCTTAAACTACAGGTAGATAAGAAACTGAAAAATCTTGATACAGATGTGGTAAAAGCACAAAGTGTACTTAGTTCAGAGGGAACAGGAAAAATAGACAAATTAAAAAATGAAATGCTAAATACCAAAAAATCAATTCAAAATGATTTACAGCAAATAGCATTATTACCAGGAGCTTTAAATGAACAAGGGCTAAAGGTATTCCAAGAAATTTATAGTCTATCAAAAGATATCATTGAACCGGCTGCTCAAACCGCAGTAGTGGCGTATAACAAAGGAAAAGAAATAAACAATGCTATTGTAGAAGCAGAGAAGAAAGCAGAGCAGGAAGCAACAGAAAAGGGAAAATCAGCTATAGAAATTGAAGCTGCAAAAAAAGAAGCACGTGAAGCGATAGAGAAAAGTAAAAAAGGTGAAATTGCTGCAGCTGCAGTTACAAAAACGAAAGAGTATGATCTTATGAAAGTGATTGATCCCGAAAAAATTAAAAAAACATATAGTACCTTTGCCGAAATTAATAAACTAACAGCAGAGCAAAGAGCATATTTAAATGATTTAGAGAAACAAAATCAGAAATTATATGAATTAACAACTAAATTAACAGTAGCAGATTTACAAAAATCAATGATTCTTTTCATGCAAAATGATTTGCATACATTTGCTAATCAAGTAGATGGGGAAATTGAGCTAATGAAACGTTATAAAGAGGATTTGAATTTAATAAGTAATAGTATTACAAAATTATCGACTGAAGTTGATACTAATAACACTCAGTCTCAAAAAGATACATTAAGACGACTAAAAAATGTAACAAATCAACTCGAAGAACAAGTTTATAAATTTTAATATTAAGAAATTAAATTTAATAAAAAATTATAATGCAACTGAAAATAAGGAGGAGAATCAAATAATGAAATTTCCATTTAAGGTCATAACTTTGGCCACGTTAGCAACGGTTATAACTGCTACGAATGGTAGTACTATTCATGCACTTGCACAAGAACAGACAGCACAAGAACAGAAAATAGAAAATTATGCGTTAGGACCTGAAGGGTTAAAGAAAGTGTTGGCTGAAACAGGCTCTCATATTCTTGTAATGGATTTGTACGCAAAAACAATGATTAAGCAACCGAATGTAAATTTATCCAACATTGAATTAGGTTCAGGAGGGGGAGAATTAATCAAAAACATTCACCTGAATCAGGAACTGTCACGAATCAATGCAAATTACTGGTTAGATACAGCGAAGCCAAACATTCAAAAGACAGCACGTAATATTGTAAATTATGATGAACAATTTCAAAATTATTACGACACACTAGTAGATACTGTAAAAAAGAAAGATAAGGCAGGCCTCAAAGAAGGAATAGGGGATTTAATCGGTACAATTCATACAAATTCAAATGAAGTTACGGAAGTTATTAAGATGTTAGAAGCTTTTAAAACAAAGTTGTATACAAATACTGTAGATTTTAAAAATAATGTTGGAGGTCCAGATGGACAGGGGGGATTAACGGCTATATTAGCGGGAAAACAAGCGTTAGTCCCACAACTTCAGGCCGAAATTGAGAATTTACGTTCTACGCAGAAAGCACATTTTGATAATGTATTAGCCTGGTCAATTGGTGGTGGATTAGGAGCAGCTATTTTAGTTATTGGAACGATTGCAGGAGCGGTAGTAATTGTTGTGACTGGTGGCACAGCGACACCAGCTGTTGTTGGTGGTCTAGCAGCTCTAGGGGCAGCTGGTATTGGTTTAGGAACAGCAGCTGGTGTTGAGGCATCGAATCATATGAACTCCTATAATGAAATTTCGAATAAAATTGGAGAATTAAGTATGAAAGCGGATCTAGCTAACCAAGCAGTTATTTCACTTACTAATACAAAAGACACTTTAACATATTTGTATCAAACAGTTGATCAAGCAATTATGTCTCTAACAAGTATTCAGCAACAATGGAATACAATGGGAGCAAATTATAAAGATTTATATGATAATATCGATCAAATGCAAGAACATAAACTTTCGTTAATACCTGACGATTTAAAGGCTGCAAAACAAAGTTGGAATGATATTCATAAGGATGCAGAATTCATTTCAAAAGACATTGCATTTAAACAAGAAAAAACAAACTAAAAATATATATGTATAGGAGGAATTAAAGTGAATAATAATTTTCCATATAAACTACTTGCTGTATCGACGTTTTTAACTCTGACAACAACTACTGTAGTTTCTCCAGTAGCAGCTTTTGCAAGTGAAAGTAAAATAGAACAAACGAGTGCTGAAGATATATCTCTTTCTGTAAACAGCGAAAAGATGAAAAAGGCTTTGCAAGATGCTGGGATATTTGCAAAATCCATGAATGATTACTCTTATTTGTTAATTAATAATCCAGATGTTAACTTTGAAGGAATTGATATTAAAGGATATACAAATCTACCTAGACAAATTCTACAAGATCAAAAGAATGCTAGAGAGCATGCTTCAAAATGGGATTCACACATAAAAAAACAACTTTTAGATACACTGACGGGGATTGTAGAGTATGATACTAAATTCGACAATTATTACGATACATTAGTAGAAGCGATTAATGAAGGAGATGCAGATACATTAAAAGAAGGCATTACAGATTTACAAGGTGAGATTAAACAAAATCAAGCATATACACAGAATTTAATACAAGAACTAGCTAAGTTAAGAGATAGTATTGGAGAAGATGTTCGAGCATTTGGAGGTCATAAATATATCTTGCAATCGATTTTAAAAAACCAAGCATCTGGAATAGATGAAGATGAAAAACGCCTAAATGATGTTTTAGAGCAAGTAAGACATTTTAAACAAGTAGAATCAGATGGAATAATAACTGTATCAGTTCCTTCAATCCCTACATGGATTGCTGGCGGTATTATGATAGGGGTAGCAAGAGATAATTTAGGTACGTTAGAGCCGTTGTTAGCACAATTACGTCAGACTATAGACTATAAAGTAACGTTAAACCGCGTAGTTGGTGTTGCGTATAATAATATTAATGAAATGCACGATGCAATTGGATCCGCTATTAATGCTCTTACCTATATGTCTGCACAATGGCATGATTTAGATTCTCAATATTCAGGAGTGCTTAGTCATATTGACAAAGCGTCCCAAAAAGCAGATCAAAATAAATTTAAATTCTTAAAACCAAATCTGAATGCAGCGAAAGACAGTTGGAAAACATTAAAAGCAGATGCGTTTACATTAAAAGAAGGTATAAAAACATTAAAAATGGATCCTGTTTCTTCAAAAAAATAGGGGAATACGGTTTTTGTTTCAATGGCATTTATACAGTCATAAAATGATTTTTTGTTCTTTATAAATTGAAAAGACAGAGGTGTAATTGGGCCTCTGTCTTCTATTTTTATTGAAATATTTCTTAGTGTAGTGAAGGCTCTTACATTAAGAGTAAATAAATATATGTATAACTCTATCCTATATGTAAAAAGTAGTTATACAAGTTTAAACTTTTAAGGTAAATGATTTTTATGAATTTTTCCATAAATAATAATCTATGATTAGTAAGCTTTATATTCTTATTTTACTAATTGAATACTTTTATACAATTAGATGGAAGTTAACAATACTGAATCAAAACATAATAGGTTGTTATTGATGAGTTTATCGCAAAGTTGTTATTTTATGTGTCATCAAATAACATTTATAAACAATTAGAAATAAAGAAAAGGAGATTAGTATGAGAAAAAATAGAGTATTAGATACAACATAAATAGCGTAAATAATTTTTGGTGTAAAAAAATAATAAATAAAATAATAATCCTTACATGCACTAAGGAAAAATGAGGGAGATAATATGGGGAATAATTCAAAATATAAAACTAGAAAAATACTTGCAGCTACTGCTACAGTAACTATGCTTGCGACTGGAATGATTTCTTCATCGGATGTCTTTGCAGAGGAAAGGCAGCAGCAAAAAAAAATATCAACATCACTGCAAGAAGAAAAATCAGTTAAATTAGAAAATAGAACATATACAGTCCCAGGAAAAGGGGATGTTGAGGCACTAAAACAACAGGAAAGAAAAAGTATGGCATTTAGCCCATATGAACCAACTGGTTTATATGCAAAGCCAAATGAACAAATAACGATAAATGTAGAAGGAAATCAAAATATTCAAGCATACATTGGAACGTATTCGTATGATGCTTCTTGGAGAGAAGATTCTAAAATAAAATCATTTACATTAAAACCTGGTACAAACACAATCCAATCTCCAAATGGGGGGATGATTTATTTTTATAATAAACAACAAGGTGGCACTATTCGAACAACAGTCACAACAGGTGGAACGACTACTCCTTTCTTTGAACTAGGCAAGCATACGAAACAAGATTTAATAAACATGCTGGACCAATATCCAAATGCACATGCAGTGGAGTTAAAAGGAGAACGTGTATTAATTACGGCCAGCCCGGCACGTGTTAAGAGATATTTGTTAGGTTCTAATACAGATCCTGTACAACTCTTAAAAAAGATGGATGAAGCTACTCGAATTCAAGACAAAGTGGCTGGATTATCTGAAGAACAAGTAGATAAACATTATATTCATTACGTAGAAGAAAATCATTCTCCTGATTATTATATGTATGCAACTTCTTATCGAACCGCATATGTAGGAGACGCAATCCAATACGTGTTAGATATTAATAAATTTATAAAAGATGGTTGGGGTCCATGGCATGAGGCAGGGCATTTGAGACAGCAATCACCTTGGAAGTTTTATAATATGACAGAAGTACAAAATAATATTTACAGCCTTTCTGTAGAAAAAGCATTTACATCTAATCAACCTTTTAGATTACAACAAGAGGGTGCTTATACTAAGGCATTTCAATACTTAGAACAATCTAATAAAAATTATGATGAAATTAGTGATGCTTTTGTTAAGCTTGTTATGCTTTGGCAACTACAGTTAGCATATGGAGAGGATTTCTATCCTAAATTGCATCAATTGTATAGAGACATGCCTTCAAATGAACTTCCACAAACTGATGAAACTAAAAAACAATTATTTATGATTTCAGCATCAAAAGTAGCTAAACAAAATTTGATTCCTTTCTTTGAGAAGTGGGGATTACGTCCAAATAACGATACCATTCAAAAAGTGACTGCATTAGGATATCCAGTTTTAACAGCAGAAATTTGGAAGGGTACGGATTCTAATCCAATTAAACCAGATATGCCTAATGGAATTAATATTTTAGAAGGAAAACAGTTTGCATGGTCACTAAAAGGAATTAGTGATTTCGAGTTTGCTAAAATCAATTTCAATAAGTCGACAGAAGAAATGCAAGTTGACTTAAAAACAGGCGTACCACATTATTATTTTAATGAAACATATGCGAGTATTAAAGTACAAAATGCATCAGGGAAAGTGATATACAAGAAAGACATTTATGGAAACAAACAACAAAGTGCTGAATCGCAAAAAGTCCCAGTCAAAATAGGAGATTATATTGAGTTAACACATCTAGAAGGTGTGCATAGAGCTACTCTCATAAATGTAGATAATAGTAAACAAGAGAGCTTTGGAAAAAAAGCAATGTATGAAGTTACAAAAGAGGGCTTGAAAAAAGTAAAAAAATGCCAGAAGTAACAATTTTAGATGGAAATCAATTTGCATGGTCACTAAAAGGAATTAGTGATTTCGAGTTTGCTAAAATCAATTTTAATAAGTCGACAGAAGAAATGCAAGTTGACTTAAAAGCAGGCATACCGCATCATTATTTTAATGAAACATATGCGAGTATTAAAGTACAAAATGCAACAGGAAAAGTAGTATACAAGAAAGACATTTATGGAAACAAACAACAAAATGCTGAATCGCAAAAAGTTCCAGTCAAAGTAGGAGATTATATTGAGTTAACACATTTAGAAGGTGTGCATAGAGCTACTTTCACAAATGTAGACAACAGTAAACAAGAAAGCTTTGGAAAAAAAGTTATGTACGAAGTTACAAAAGAAGGCATGAAGAAAGTAGAAAAAATGCCAGAAACAACGGTTTTAGACGGAAATCAATTTGGTTGGTCTTTAAAAGGATATAGTGATAGAGAAATCGCAAAAGTAGATTATAATAGGGCAACTGAGAAAATGCAGGTGAAGTTAGAAGCAGGCGTACCACATTCTTACTTTAATAATACGTATGCAAGTATTAAAGTACAAAATTCATCCGGTAGTATTGTGTACAATAAGGAAATAGTGGGAAATAGACAACAAACTGCCGAAAGCCAAACCGTGCCCGTAAAAGTGGGAGATTACATTGAGTTTACCCATATAGAAGGGGAAGCAGTAAAGGAAAAGACACGCGCTACACTTATTAACCTTGAGAATAATAAACAAGAATATATAGGCAAAAAAAGAACCTATCAAGTTACTTCAACGGGATTAAACAAAATAGATTAACATGAAGAACATTTAAATTATTAGTAAGAAGCCAAATAGTCGTTCATTATGAACGGCTATTTGGCTTTTGGAGCACTTTAAGTTTAAGTGTAAGCAATAGAATAAATATAATGCTTATACTGGCATGGATGATGTTGTTATTAATTGGAGGATTATTTCCAAAAAAACGAAGTAGTACAAAGAAAACGCTAAAGTTTGAAGCTGTTTATTATAAACGAAAAGGGAATTAAACGGATAGTTGGTTTAAATAAATATAAAACTAGTTAAGTTTGGATAGATACATAGGGTAAACTGAATTTATAAGAGGAAAAATAGCTAAAAATTATGTTGGAGAATAGAGCAATGTCTAGGAGCTATAAATTTGAGAAAAAAGAAACAGAATAATAAGGTAAATGAAGGAACTTATTCATGAAATTGATGAAAATGCCTTTGTCACTGTATATGATGTTGCGGAAGTAAAAGGAGAAAACTTTAAAAAGCAAGATATCCATTAAGGGTATTAACAAAGTTAAATATTTTATACATAGTTGATTATTGAAAAAGATGAAACCCACATTTAGATAGAAATCTGATACGTAATAAGGGGGACAACAGTAAGGCATAAGGGCAGTACTTTTTGTTTTTTAATAATTGATTATTATTTTTTGTAACTTTTTATGGATATGATATCTGATAATAATTAGTTATTGATATAGAAAAGCAAGAAATTTGAAATAATCTAAGGGGAAAAGTAATAAAATTTAATTGATAACAGGATAGGATATTTAAACTAACAATGATTTATTAAAGTCACATTAAACGAAAACATTATGCACAAATATGTTAATGTGTATCTATTATATCAAGGTACATAAAACAAAAACTAAGATATTCGTACGAACTCGAAAAGCTGAAATTCCTTAATTTAGGAATTTCGGCTATTATGTCATGGAGTTACAATTGGAATGGAATCTGGCATATATACTGCACTAGAGTTAAAAGTTCTTCAGTTCCTTAAATTAGAAACTTGTACTTGAATAGGCTAGTCTAATTTCTAATGGTCCCAGTATCTTTTATTTTGACGTGTGTCTTTACATTTATTTTAGCCTCTGCTAACGCTTGCAACCAATCTTCTTTTCGTTTTTTCCACTCTTTATATTGAAATGCTCTAGCATATAGGGATAATCCGATTGGATCAATTTTATTCTGCTGTATTTCATTCAACATATTTTGTAAATTCTTATTAATTTCTTTTTGAATAGCACTTTCTAAATTATTTATATTTTTTTTATTATCATAATGCTCCTTAATTAAATTCACATTGGTTTTTTCTATTAAAGCTACATTAGCATTTATATGGAGATTAAATACAAACTTTCCGTTTTGAAAATTAACATCCACCTTCCGTGTCGCATTTTGTACCAAGATAGAAGTGTTTGGTTTTTTGTTGGATTTTTTAGGAGGAAGCACAAGGTGTAGTATCATTCGGCCGCTATTTTTCGACTTATTTATAAGATTGAAAAATTTAACGTCTTTTTTAGGGATATGAGTTAAATATTTTCCTTGTCGATTTAAAAATGCAATGCCTACTGTGTCGATTTCATTCTTTGTTTTCTTGATAATCGGAACAGTTTGTGTCATTCCTTCTTCATTTCGTTCTCTCATTAATTGTTGAATTGTAGAAGAGACGGATTGATTATTTTGAATTGAAGATTCAATTACACCATTTATATAAGATGGCAGTGATGGTTTACTAGGCTTATGAACTTTAAAAATTTCTTCTGTAGGTCCATCTACAAGTACTACTTTAGCATTAATGGTAGCGTAAGGATCACGGTAAGAAGAATCAAGTTCCTGTAACCAATTTGATTCTTGTGCTAATTTTTTCCCAATTAAAATAATTTCAGCTTTTGAGGCTGTCATATAGCCCGTTAACTTCGTATCTATCTTACTGAATCCATTATATACAGTGGATGCCTGTGTCCAATGCTCTATAGTACTTTGTTGCTGTTTATGATGAAAGAGTGGGATGCTTGTGCCAACTTTTATGTCTCCATTAGGGGTTCTATCTAAGCCAATTAATAGGATTAATGAAACCTTCTCAAGAGGAATTCTCTGACTACAACCAATCAAATATACACAACAAATTACAATCCATATCCATTTTCGAATCAAAGTTGTTTCCTCCTAGTAACCCAAGCAAAAAGAATGCTGTAAGCGAAAAATAAGATTGGTAATAGAATAAAGAAAATGATATTTAAGATATCCATAAGAGAATATATAAATAAATATTGATCCACATTTGGATTTAGAAAAATAAATAAGCCGACTATTAATACCATAAAACCAACCAACGCCCAATTGCGAGCGTTTTTTTGAAGTGAAATGGTCACAGACTCAAAACTGAAAAATAAATATGGATATATTGTAGTGGAAAATACAATTAAATAGTAAGCGATATATATAATTTCTAATCGTTCTATGAAAGAAAAACGAACTCCTTTTAACAGATGAAATACTGGCCAAATTACGTCTTTTATCCCCTCAGGACTAAAGTATATATAAGAAAGAATAGTCACATAGAGATAGAAAAACATGCTTCCAGTATTCGCTATTAGTAGTCCCTTTATAGCTTGTTGTTTTTTTTGTAAGAATGGATATATATAATATGCAATTTCTAAGCCGGCATAAGGGGTAATGGTTTCTTTTGTTGCCTTTACAATAGGGTATAAGCCATCTTTAAAAATAGGTAGTAGATGTAAAGGAGCATACATACTCTTTAATGAAAAAAGAAGAAATAGTGGCATCCAAGTAGTGAAGAAGAAAACAAGCATAGAATAACTAGTAAGGGCCCTTAACCCACTTAGGGCTAAAATAATAAAAGGCAATAGTAATAATATGGTGATTTGATAAGCAGGAGTGGAAGGGAATATCCACACTTTTACAATATCAGTTGCCTTTAATAAAGTATTAAAGCCAGCAAAAAATAGATAAAAAGCATATAAAAGAAAAAAAATTGTCCCTAGCCATTTACCAAAGTATGTTTTTAAAATCTGTGAGAAATTTTTGTTAGGATTTTTTTGTAACATTAATATAGTAAATACGCCAATTATAGAAGTAGTTATCCAACCCAGAATGATAGAAATCCAGCCATCTGTGCCAGCGGTAGTAGCAAGTGGGCTCGGCATAATTAACATACCTGAGGCTAGTTGCAGTGAATGAATGAAAACAATAAATTCAAATAAAGTTATGTTTTGGAATTTAAGATTCCCCATGCGAACCACCTTCTTTTTTCTTTTTTTGTTTCGGCTGTCCAGTACTCGAGCGGGTGGTGATCATAGAAATAGGAAATCTTACAAATGAATCTTTTAACTCTTGGAGACGAAATGGTGCTATTGGCAATCCGTATGGTGAACCATAGGAAGTTAGTGAAACAAAATGAGCAAATAAGAGCATTAATCCACTAACAATGCCTACAATGCCATAAAAGTATGCCAATAACATCATTGGAAAACGAATAAGGCGTATAGAACTTGATAAATCGTAATTAGAAACAATAAATGATGCAATGGCTGTAATAGATACGATAATAACCATAACGTTACTCACAAGACCAGCTTGAACAGCCGCCTGCCCAATTACAATTCCTCCAACGATCCCAATAGTTTGTCCAATTGGTTGTGGTAAGCGAATACCAGCTTCACGTAGCATTTCAAGTGTAATTTCCATTATAAATGCTTCCAGCAGGGGAGAAAAAGGGACTTTGACTCTTGACGTTGCAATAGAAGTGTATAAATCTAAAGGAATGATTTCAAAGTGAAAAGAGACGATAGCAATATAAATTGCGGGTAAAAAAATCGCTATAATAAAACCAGCAAATCGTAATAAACGAAAAAACGATGCAATGAGCCAATGAATATTATAATCATCGGGGGTTTGAAAAAATGCAATTAAATTCATTGGAACAATCATTGCACCAGGGGATCTATCCATTAAGACTGCTACTTTTCCATCAAGGATATGATTTGAAATCGCGTCTGGGCGTTCGCTTAAATAGGCCTGTGGAAAAGGAGTCCAATTTTGATCTTTTGTATAATTAGATAGTTCTCCAATGCTCAATACCGCATCCGTTTTAATATTACAGATTCTAGTTTCTATTTCTTGGACTACGTCTACGCTTGCTACATCACCTAAGTAAATTAAATAGACTAAAGAAGTGGCTCGTTCTCCAATCGTCAGCTTTTTGATTTTTAACTCTGTAGAAGGAATATATCGACGAATTAGGCCTATATTTTTTGTGGCATTCTCAATAAAACCATCATGTGAGCCTTTAATAGTAACTTCTGAAATCGGTTCTTGAATGGATCTCTCTGCCCAGCCTTTTGTATTTATTAGAAGTGACCGCTTTTCTCCCTCCATAAACAGTACACATTGACCCTCAAGTAATCCTTCTTTAATTTCATTCCATGTATATACTATTTTGGTATGAGTAGCAATAATATTAGAATTAAATATTTGACTGTCTTCCTTTACTTCTTGTAATAATGGTGTAACAACATTGCTTTTTAATGCGACACCATCTGTAAGGCCTTCAAAATAATATAATAAAATATTCGTTTTTGTTTTTAATTGCAAAGGATGTTCAATCAAATCTGCACTAATATCAAAGATGTTATTTAGTGTATCTTTAAGTCTTTGTAAGTTACTCGTTTGGATCTTTTCAATGGTTTTATCTGTCTTCGTTTCTAAGGTCTCTTCATTTAAGGACAAAATTGACACCTCTTTAATATATAACGATTAGTTGTATTTATTATTTTTATATGATTGAATTTTATTCACTAATTTAAACTGATTGGGAACAAGAATAACTAAATTTGATGTGCAATATTATAAATGCAATAATTGAGAGCCAAAAAGTAGATGTAATCTGTGTGGAAATCTAAGTATCAAGATAGAATTGAAATTTGAATCATTATAATAAAAAAGAACCTTCGATAGGTTCTTTTTTATAGTTGGTAAATATATTGTCAACAATAGATGGCGTTAAAGGAAGTAATTTAGATGTTTTTATGCTACTCAGCTGAATTTTGTAGGAAGAATTCTTTTTTCATACCTCAATGCTCAATAAAAAAGGACATTTCATTTATTTGGGTGTTCTAGTGTATTTGAATTTTGCGTGCTAATAAATTTTGTTTAGGGACAAAATGTGTTTTCTTAATTATCAGAAAAATCAGCGCAACAAAATTCTTATTGGTTATTTTGGTAAGTATCAAATATTTCTTTGGCCTTATTTTCTTGAAAGTACCGTACGTTTATATGTTTCTAAGGGAAAGAAATACTATCATTTTTATTACCATCTATTGTTTGATTAAGATGTTAACATGAAATTGAAACGTTTACAACCAGAAAATAAAGAAAAAATAGTAAAATACGACTTTTTTCGACAATTATTCTTTACTTATATAATATTTTTATAGGAAAAGGCATAGGGAAACGTACCTTTTCCTATAAAATGTATTGTTAGAATTAGAAATAACTAAAGTAGTAATAATAGCCTAAAATTAAAATGAAATTCTGTGATAAAGTTATAATTTTTATTTTTGGAACCCAAGTGTTTTAAACTTTAATCCATTTTGCGTTTCTTCCTTTTGTAACCAGCTTAATATGGCCAAATAATTGCAATGAATTTAAAGCTTTACTGATTGTACTCTCTGCAATGTCTGGATATGTGTTACGAATACTCTCCTTAGTAAAGGGTTGTTTTTGTTTAAGTATATAACCCTGAATTCTCTCAACTTTAGTGTGTTTACATATAGAATCTAGAACTGTGTTATGAAGATCTTTGTAAGCCTCTAAAATAATAGTTAAAAACGTTTTTAACCAAAAGCTACTATTATGTTCCTCGCAATACCAATTCACAGAAGATTTATAAATCGAATTGTAATATTCAGATTCGTTTTTCTTAATATATTTATCCAAACATACATATTTTACAAATGTATGTCCACTCTTAATTAACAGCAATTGCATTAACATAAATGCCAGCCTACCATTACCTTGATTGAAAGGGACTATGCAATAAAAATTTAATATAAAACGAGCTATCAATAAAAGCGAATGGAGCCCCTTACTAGTATTTAATGAGTTGTATTGATCACATAATTGCTCCATAAACTGTGGAATAAGTTCATGCGGAAGAATGCGGTAACTATTCAAGTGCATTCCATGTTCTGGAATTCCTGGAATAATAAAAGGTTTTTCACGCCATTTGGCACTGTCCGAGGTAATGTAATGTATAAGTTGAAAATGCAATTCCTGTATAGTTGCTGGATTGATTAATAAAGTACAGGAATTTTTATGTACAAAAGAAAGTGTTTGATAATAACAAAAAATAGCATCTTCCGAAATATTTTGAGGTACTATATCATCTAAAATAAGTTCTTTTAATCTTTTATTAGGAACTTTTATATCCTCATAAATAGTAGTGAAATTTTTTATGTAATGTAGTGGTATAGTTTTTTCTAAACTATTAAATATGTCAGGGTTTTGTTCCTGATAAGCAGCTAATTTTCCTTTCAATTCGCTAATTTCACTTATTAAATGTATTAACCTCCTTTTTAATTCAATATTCTTATACTTATCATCAAAAAAGTCTCTCATTTTTGTTCCCCCTGTAACCCCTTAACACGTTGTTGCATACATCTGTCCATTCTAAAGGTATTTCACGACATTATTATAAAATAATGACATTTCCGTTCTGATTTTGAATATATTTCAGAATCTATAATTTTATTTAACAATTAAAATATGGAAATTATAAAGAAGAATCATTAGGATTCAATTTTAATAGGCATAATCCTAACATCAAATGTACAAATGTACAATAAAAAAATAAAAAATATAAAACTATCGACTCTTTTGAAAGATTATTTAAAAGAGTTTTAAGTAATTGTTGGTATAGATGCACTTTAGTTTAGGAGTAAAGATTGAAGTGGTAATAAAGTTTTTCAAAGGTAATCAATAAGTAGATAAACTATTAATTTGTGACAATTATGTGCCTGATCTATTATTTGCTATTATGAGAATTCTAAAATTAAATCCTAACGAGCTGAATTTTCTATATTTAGCATATGGATTAGGAGAGACGTGTTGATGAAATGTATCATTTTATATAGAAAGATGTAACGTTTAACACTTGTATTGTAAAATATTTTGACATACGTTAATTTAAATATTAGGTACAGGAACATTTAATAAAAACTCAGTACTAAAGTACCCTTTAAACGTTTCACCCTAAAAACGTTTATTTTTATATTTCAAGCACACTGAAGTTTACCCTTTGTTTCTGTACCTTATTAGATAAAAATAATATAATAAATTAGTGGTATTTGATAGGAAATGTCTATAAATGTATTACAAGAAATTATGTTAAGATGAATATTTTAAGTTATTTTATGGATAGTTAAGGTTTAGTTTGAATTAGTAGGGGGATATGTCTAAGATTAAACGATCTATGTGCATTAACCATATAAATCAAACCATATTATTTATGGTGTTTTTTAAGGTTCAGAAACTATGTGTCAACTTAACATTGGAAATGTCGTATTTGTATGTTGTATAACAGAAGTGTGAAGTCTGGAAGAAACTGATATAATCGGTGTCTTCCAGACTTCTTTTACTTTTTGGTAACATAAAAAGTTAAATTTTTCCTACATGAGATAATTCTCTAAAATAATATTTGAATTTTTTGTGAAATTAAACGAAGTTTTTATTCTTCTTTTAATACATAATGTTACAAAATAGAGTTATTGTATTTACTTTATTTTTATAAGAGATTAAAAATATTAATAAATGTACCAATTTATGAGAGATATTAATATATTAATTAGCGATTTGTTCGTTTATCCCTATATTGCTATTATATTAGCGTAAACAATATATTGGGGGGACAATAATGAATTTGAAATTAATATCTAAATTAGAAAGATTAAGAAAAAGTAAAAAAGGAATTGGTGCTTTTGTTCTGGCTGCAGGGGTGACGGCAATTACAATGGTTCCTCAAAGTGCGTATGCACATGGGTTTGTTGAAAAGCCAAGTAGTCGTGCTGCTTTATGTAGTCAGAATTATGGGGCATTAAACTTAAATTGTGGAAATGTAATGTACGAACCTCAAAGTCTAGAAGCACCTAAAGGATTCCCAGATGGTGGACCGATTGATGGAAAAATTGCTTCGGCAGGAGGATTGTTTGGAGGAACTCTTGACCAACAAACATCAAGTCGCTGGTTCAAAAACACAATTAAGGGTGGAGCAAATACATTTACATGGAAATATACAGCGGCACATTCTACAAGCAAATGGCATTATTACATTACAAAAAAGGGATGGGATCCTAATAAACCATTAACACGTGCTGAATTAGAACCAATTGGAACTGTGAAACATGACGGCTCGGCCGCATCAAATAATTTAACACATACAATTAATGTACCAACTGATCGTAATGGTTATCATGTTATTTTAGCTGTATGGGATGTAGCAGATACGTCAAATGCGTTTTATAATGTAATTGATGTAAATTTAGTAAATAATGAAACTCCTGATACAGTAGCTCCAAGTCAACCAACTGGATTAAATGCGTCTAAAGTTGCTGCCAATAGTGTTGAAATAACATGGAAGGCCTCTACTGATAATATAGGTGTAAAAGAATATCAAGTGTTACGCAATGGAGAAGTAATTGATACGGTACCAGGTACAACTTTTATTGATAAAAAACTAAAAGCAGATACGGAATATACCTATACAATAAAGGCATTAGACACTGCTGGAAACATATCAAAAGAAAGTGAAAAACTAAAAGTTAAGACAACAAATGAAACTCCAGATATAGAGGCTCCGACTCAACCGAAAGGATTACATAGTATGGGTACAACAGCGACAACTGTTGATTTGATGTGGAGTCCATCTGAAGATAATGTAGGTGTTGACCATTATATTGTATATAGAGAAAGCGCTGGGGTTATGAATAAAATTGGGACAGCGGATAATACATCCTTTATGGATAAAAATTTGAAGGCTAATACATCGTACAAATATGTAGTGACGGCGGTTGATTTAGCTGGAAATGAATCTAGTAGAAGTGATGTTTTGAATGTAACTACAAAGTCAGAGGATTCCACATATGAAAAATGGGATGCAAGAAAAGCATATACTAAAGGTGATAGAGTAGTATATGAGGGAAAAGTATATGAAGCGGTTCAAGATCATCAAGGAAATGGCGACTCAAATTGGATTTTTGCCCTATCGCTTTGGAAGCCAGTTATGAATAAATGATAAGCGGGAAAAGGTAGTTAACATTTTTGCACTTCTTTTTGAAAAGTAAGGGTCGTTTTAAGTATGGATTATCTAATGGTTTAAATGATATGTGAATAAATTTAATCACTTAATGTTTACGAAATGAAATCAAAAAAGAATCCCAATGGTATTCCATCAAAAAGGAATTCAGTTGGGATTCTTTATTTTCTAATTTGTAATAGCGTATATTTTCACTGTAAATTTGTTAGTGGCACCAATTGGACTTGCAATATAATATTTAGTATTTGTGTAAGCTTCAGTCCTAGATCCATGTGAAATATTTTTCCAACGAGTAGAATCTGTACCTAGGGAAACATCAATCATTACATTGAAAGAAATAGTAGAAGGATGATCTTTTTCTGAAGGCTCAATAATCCATTTTAATTCCTTAGTACCTACAGGTAAATTATCAATTCTAAAGTTTTGACTGGATCGATTTTGTTGTCCGGATAAAGGACTAGATTCGGATGAAATTTGCGAAATTAATAGTTCTTTTTCATTTGAATGTATACCATTTAATTTAATGATACTATCAATTAAACCTGGTCCAGGAAAATCAGCTGCGATGATACCAACATGTTTTATTTCACCTTGATGCAAGAGTTCGGTCCCAAGTGTATTCATTCCACCATAATATATTTGCCCACTTCTATCGCGAGGGAAATCACTCCACTCATGAGTGAAATTCGTTTGAATTAACTTAGGACTACTATCAGTATTTCTATTCTCTTTTCCGCTTGCAACAAACCAAGGATATACATTATTTAAAAATGCGGCTGCACCACCTGTACCACTAAAATGGTTGAGATATATTTTTCCGTTATTAAAGTTAGTATTTGCATTTTGTAGATGGCTTTTTACCGCATTCCATTTTCCATATATTTCGTCTGGACCACTTCCAATTTCAAATTTATCTTGTATATTCAAACTTTCGTAATCAATACCGTACAATTGAGAGGATGTAAAGTTTTGTAAGATTACAATTTTACCCCGGATATCTCCTAAAGTAGGGTTGTTTCTATCAGAATTTTGTACGGAATTAGGATCCCAAAAATATGAAGCATTAACGTTTTTATATTTTAAAAATATCTCTTCAAATGATAGTGATCCACTTTCAGGAGTAGTTTCTTCTTTTAAGCGCATTAAAATTGTTTCTGTCGGATAATCTTTTAAAAATTGAATTGCCTCTTTTAATACATCTTCAAACATTGCTTTTTGATTTACAATCCCATGGTACATTGCAAAAGAATCTTTTACACGTTTAACACGCATATCTACATATCGAATTCCAGAATTTAATTGTTGAGGTAGACTCATAGTTTGATTTCTTGTCAAATTTTCATCAAGAAAACTTGCTCCATGTAAAGCCATTGTACCGTGAGTCCCTGGAATAGATATTTTACTTAGTTTTGTTGAATCTTCTACTTTCGACATCCACGATGGATTTTGATATCCTATATTGGATTCATAGGAATAACCTGGATGACTATCAGCTAAAATAGGAGATGGTGTACTTAAACTTGCTAGTGTAAAACATGTGAGGATGCTAATTTTAAAGAAATTTATTATTTTTATTTTGTTCATTTTATCTCTCCTGACCTTTAAACAATAGATTAAGATGATTTTGTACTATATTTATTGTTTTCATTTTAAAGTAATGAAATTTTGTGTTTGAAAATAATTAAAAACAGGGGGAGTAACTTATTTGAGACTTTAATAATTTGTTGTTATGAATTGTACTTAATAACCAAACGGATTCTTAAAGAATCGAAGTATAGATTCGAAAAAACAACCTTTTATCGTATTGTATACAAACAAAACAGAAGCCTTAAAAAAGACTTCTATTCTGTGACATATAATGAATGATAAGGTGGTTAACAAATCAAGATAATGTGACTGAGTGGTAAAAATCTATTTATAGCTGTTTCAGAATCTCTTATAACAAGGTTACCTACGAAAAATGGGCCTCTGCAAGGCTAATAAAAATTAAAAAGTTCTACTCATTAAAACTTAAACTAACTACAGTTGCGATAGATTGGGCTGCATGTTCCCAGCTTCCATCTATAACTTTTCCAAGCTGCTGACCAAGTGCATTTAAATCATTTGGGTTAACTGGAATCCCATTATAGGCAGCAAGAATTGATAAAAGTGGAGCAGCAAATGGTGTCCAACCACCTCTATCAATATTAAATACAGGCTTATCTATTACCTTTCCATCTTGCACTGTAAACTCATAATAAAATTGATCATCTGGACGAAAACTTAAATGATGAGAAATTTGTCCCTTAACATATTTTTTTCCAGCACCTAGATTTACTACTTCTATTTCTTTTACATTAAATTCATGCTCAAATACTTTTATTTTTTTGACTTCTGGGCCATTTAAGGCAGCATTAACGGCTGTTTCCAAATTATTTTGTGCAAATGGTTGAATACTCACTTGTGCCTCTTTTTGTTGGATAGGAGCCTCTTTTTCAGCAGCAAACACCGATGTAGTTGGTAGTGCACCTGTAGCTAATGTAGCCGCAAGTGCTGTTGTCATCATGATTTTTCTTTTCATCTTCATAGTTTTCCTTCCTCTCTTAAAGTTATGATATATAATCTTTTAAAGACTGACACGGTGCAATATATTATTTCATAATGCACGCAAAAAATAGTTTAAGAATTATGTGAAACTGTGTCAGAAAATTAAAGTTAATTATATATTCATTTACAATGATATCTATCTACACGCATTTTTTCAATTTTCTAATAAATAATATAATAATAACTTTTCATAAGGGAATTTAATGTTTTAATTCTCTCTATATACGCTTTAAACAAATTAAAATCGTAGTGGTAATAATATATTTGCAAGCAAATGTCATATATACTTCGAGAAAAATACACAATTTTTTTATAAAAAACTTTAGGAATTATCATTATATCGTTATTAACTAAATAAGATAAATGATAATATGATGAAGAGCTTCCAGGGATTCGCTATAAATTCACTAGAGAATGAGCATGATATCATACACTCATGCAGGACGCCTAGGATATTAAAGCTCCACTTTATAGTAAGTTAATACGAAGGAGATTGGAAACAGCAGTAAGTGTTTATTAGAGACGTATAACACTATGAAAAATACTTCAAATTAATTGGAAAGTTTCAGTTTTTTGAATTCAAAGGGCACGGAATGTTTATTAGAATTGTAGTTCTGATTAAGATTTTAGGAGGAAAAATGAACAAGAAGACTAAAAGAATCATATTACTTATCGGTACAATAGTAGGTATTTGTATCTTTTTATATTTACAGAACAATTTAATAAGTATAACTGAGGTTAAAATAACCTCTAGTAAAATTCCCTCCGCTTTTAAAGGGTATAAAATTCTACAAATTTCAGATTTACATAATAAAAAATTTGGTGATAATCAAGACATTTTAATTCAAAAAGTAAAAAGCATAAATCCAGATATTATTGCTATTA
Source organism: Bacillus sp. FSL M7-1020 (assembly GCF_038050415.1). Classification (NCBI taxonomy): domain Bacteria; kingdom Bacillati; phylum Bacillota; class Bacilli; order Caryophanales; family Bacillaceae; genus Bacillus; species Bacillus sp. FSL M7-1020. The sequence continues at coordinate 2,197,802 of NZ_JBBOTW010000001.1, forward strand.
CTGGTGATTTAATAGACAGTAAATCGTACGATGAAGAAATTAGTATGCAAGTAATACGAGAACTTGTAAAGGAGTATCCGGTATATTTTGTAACAGGAAACCATGAAAAATGGTCAGGAAAATATAACAGTTTAGAAAAAGAATTAAAGAAAAACCATGTTACTGTTTTGAGAAATGAACATGTAATAATACAAAAAGGCGGACAAGAAATAAACTTGTTAGGTATTGATGATCCGGAATTTAATAACAGAGATATTAATGAAGGAAGTATTGTAAAAGATGCAATTGTAAAAGCGAAAATTGAAACGCAACCAAATAGATATAATGTATTATTATCCCATAGGCCAGAATTTATTGAGGAGTATGCAGAGGAGCGAATAGATTTAGTTTTCTCAGGGCATGCTCATGGTGGGCAAGTTAGGTTACCATTTATCAGCGGATTAGTTGCTCCAAATCAAGGTGTTTTACCTAAATATACAGCAGGTTTATATGAAGAACAAAATACATCAATGGTGGTTAGTAGAGGATTAGGCAATAGTATCATTCCGCAAAGAATTTTGAATAGGCCAGAAATTGTAGTCGCCCAGTTAAATTAAATTGGGCGACTTTTTATGTACAGAATGAGTAAAGGGGCTTTATGTATTTTGCAGGAGTTAACATTACAATTTTGTTAAAAATTTTCTACGTTACATAAAGTAACAAAATTTGACCTGAAGAGTTTGTTATAGTGTAAATAATCAAAAAACTTAAAAATTAGTCGAGTGAAAAGTGTGATAAGGAATTTATGTAAAAAACTTAAAGGGGTGTACACATGCATAAAGAATATGAAATTGAAGAGTATACGGCGATTGAGGAACAAATACATTATTATTGTCAATGTTTATTAGTGAGCCATCCTGAGCAAATTATAAAATATTTAGAAAAAAGATTAGAAAAATATGCAGAAACATTACAATATGCACATTTATATCCCGATACAGTTATTTTACCGTTACAGCAATTAGTTATCGAATATTCTTTAGACCTTGCTAGAATTAGGAAGTATATGAATTTAGAAACATAAAGTAAAATGCATAGTTTAAATGAAACAGAGTCGACTTTAAGAAATTATATTCTAATGTCGATTCTGTTTCATTGTTTAATATTGTTGATTGAAAATAAATACTAATCAATGAAGTTTGACATATAATTACGCAAGAGTAAAATAAAAGTGAGTACTCACTCATTTTATAGAAAAGAGGGATAATACATGCAAAAACCTTCAATTGTTTTACAGAATGTATCGAAAAGTTTTGGAAAAAAAGAAGTTTTACACGATCTTTCATTACAAATTGAAAAAGCAGAGATATTTGGTTTAGTTGGGCCTTCAGGATCAGGGAAAACGACGCTTATTAAATTGATTGCAGGTATTAATCAGGCATCTAAAGGTGATGTATTTGTATACAACATTAACATGCCAAATTTAAATGAGATGAAAAGAATTGGCTATATGGCTCAAGCTGATGCATTATACGAAGAACTATCAGCATATGAAAATGCAGATTTTATTGCAACGATGTATGGATTAAAGGGAAAGCATAAAAAGGAAAGAATCAAAGAGGTTTTTGACCTGGTACAATTATCACAACATATGAAAAAGCAAGTACAGCATTTTTCAGGTGGGATGAAAAAGCGTCTATCATTAGCAATAGCACTTCTTCATGAACCTGAAATATTAATTTTAGATGAGCCAACAGTGGGGATAGATCCGCTTCTTAGAAAAACAATCTGGGGAAAATTTTATGAACTTAAAAAGAAAGGCACAACTATTATTGTAACGACGCACATTATGGATGAAGCAGAGTTTTGTGAGCGTCTAGGGTTGATTAGAGAAGGGAACTTAGTTGCGGTTGGAACGCCAGAGGAATTGAAAAAACGTGTATCATCAGGACGAATTGAAGATGTCTTTTTGTTAGAAGAGGGGGTTGAATCGTGAGAGTTAATGGTGTAATCATTCGTATTATTCGTCAATTTTTTCGAGATAAACGTTCGTTAGCCATGATGTTTGGGGCACCAATGTTATTACTTTGGCTATTGTCTTTAGTATTTACACAAAAAGATTATAAACCACATATTGCTGTAGTTGATGTGCCCGCTTCTATAGTAAAAGTGATGAAAAATCAAGAAGCCTCAATTTATGAATATAGGAAAGAGAAAGCGATTTCTGAGTTGGAAAAACAAAAGATCGATGCAGTAATTCATTTAGAGAATGGAAAAATAAATCTTTTGTTAGAAGGCAGTGATTCGTCGAAAAACCGTGCTGTACTCCAAGTATTGCAAAAGAGCACAGAGAAGAATGATGTATCGATTATGAAACCTGAAGTGAATTATTTACATGGCTCTAAAGACTTTACGATGTTTGATGGGCTCGGTCCCGTGTTAATTGGATTCTTTACATTTTTCTTTGTATTCATTTTGTCAGGAGTTTCTTTCGTAAGAGAACGTTTAAGTGGTACATTAGAGCGATTATTGTCCACACCAGTTAGACGATGGGAAATAGTTGTTGGATATATAATTGGTTTTGGAATTTTTGCATTCATACAATCTGTTATAATTGTAAGTTTTTCAGTCTATGTTTTAGATTTATATGTAGCAGGTTCTATATGGCTAACGCTACTTATTACATGTATGCTCTCTTTAACGGCACTAACATTAGGGACGTTTTTATCAGCATACGCAAATAATGAATTTCAAATGATCCAGTTTATACCGCTAATTATTGTGCCACAAATCTTCTTTTCTGGCTTGTTTCCAATTGAATCTATGAATAAGTGGCTACAAATGTTAGGGAAATTATTTCCACTCACATACGGTGCTGATGCAATGAGGCAAGTGATGATTCGAAATCAAGGATTTACAGAAATTGCATTGGATCTTACTGTATTACTACTTTTTTCACTATTATTTGCAGTAGGGAATGTATTTGCTTTAAAGAAACATCGCAAAATATAATAATGACAAAAAGGAGCTTTGTACATGAAGAAGGATTGGCTTGAGGAATTGATTGCTGCAACTAATACTGATAATCGAAATGAACGTCAAATGCGTATTTTAGAAGCAGCTGTTGATATGTTTGGAGAAAAAGGATATGCTTCAACTTCAACAAGTGAAATTGCAAAGCGTGCTGGTGTAGCGGAAGGAACGATTTTCCGCTACTATAAGACGAAAAAAGATTTATTGTTAGCGGTCGTAATGCCAACTTTAACAAAGTTTGCTGCACCATTTTTCGTACAAGCTTTTGCGAAAGAGATATTTAAAACTGATTATGAATCGTATGAAGGGCTTTTAAGGGTAGTCATTCATAATCGATTTGAATTTGCCAAAAAGCACTTTCCAATGATTAAAATATTAATTCAAGAAGTGCCGTTTCAGCCAGAGCTAAAAAGTGAAATACAACAATTAGTAGAAACAGAACTGCTTTCACATTTTAAAAAGTTAATTGTAAAGTTTCAAGAAGAAGGGGGAATTATTGAGATGCCACCACCTTCCGTGTTACGGCTTACATTATCAGCTGTTTTAGGATTTCTATTAACTCGGTTTTTATTATTACCTGAAGAGAATTGGGATGATGAATTGGAAATTGAAAATACGATTCAATTTATTTTGTACGGACTAACGCCACGGAGGTAATGAAATGCGACAATTTGCAAAACCTACAATCGTCGTAAGTAAATGTTTAGAATTTGATGCTTGTCGTTATAATGGAGAAATGATTCCGGATGTAACAATACGAAATTTGCAGCCATTTGTTACATTTATACCTGTTTGTCCAGAAGTCGAGATTGGATTGGGAATTCCTCGTGAAACGATACGAATCGTAGAAGAAAATGGTGTGAATAAACTTGTGCAACCGTCGACAAGAGAAGACGTTACTGAAAAAATGGAGCAATTTTCAAATGGATTTTTACAAACGATATCCGATGTGGATGGATTTATTTTAAAGAATCGCTCGCCAAGTTGTGGTACGCGTGATGTGAAAATTTATTCTGGTTTTGAAAAAGCGCCAGCAAAAGGAAAGGGACCAGGCTTATTTGGCGGAGCAGTATTAAAAAATTTTTCGCACCTTCCAATTGAAGAAGAAGGTAGATTGTCGAATTTTATTATTAGAGAACATTTCTTTACAAGGTTATTTACAATCGCATATTACAAAATGATTAAACATAATAAAAATATGAAAGACCTTGTATCGTTTCAGTCGGACAATAAATATTTATTTATGGCATATAATCAGGTAAAACAAAAAGAATTAGGGCGTATTATTGCAAATCAAAAAAATGAAACGATTGAAATTGTATTTGATAATTATGAGAAGACTTTATATGAATTATTTTTGCGCGCGCCCCGCTATACATCGAATGTAAATGTATGTGAACATATTTTCGGATATTTTAAAACGAAATTAAAAAAACAAGAAAAAGATTATTTTTTAGAACTGATACAAAAGTATGCAGAAAAGAAAATACCACTTAGTAGTTTGCTTGCAATTTTAAAATCATGGGCCATTCGGTTTGATGAAAAGTATTTATTAAGACAAACATATTTTGAGCCATATCCTGAAGCGTTAGTAGAAATTTCTGATTCGGGAAAAGGTAGAGATTATTAAACAATAAATTACATAATTCGACATGAAACTTCCTATGTTGTTGTAGAACAATGTAGGAATTTTTTTGTGCATTAGTACAGAATCTGTTTTAAAATTAAGTTATGACAGAATTGTAGCAATTGTCTAACTAATATTCTTGTCTTTTAAGAAGTAATGTTTGTAGTAGAAACTCGCACGCTGTCGAAACTCAATATTCGATAAGGGGTGTGTAGCGGAATGGAATTTACTCTAACTCGCGAAAAACAAATGATTAAAGAAATGGTACGTGACTTTGCTGAAAAGGAAATCGCACCGAAAGCTGTGTATTATGACAAAACTGCAGAGTTTCCATATGAAACATTTCAAAAAATGGGCGAACTAGGATTATTAGGCATCCCATTCCCAGAAGAGTATGGAGGTTCAGGTGGCGATACAGTATCGTACGCGCTAGCAGTTGAAGAAATTGGTCGTGCTTGTGGTGGTACAGGCTTAAGCTACGCTGCAACAATTTCATTAGGTGCTTCTCCAATTTATTATTTCGGTACAGAAGAACAAAAACAAAAATATTTAGTTCCAATGGCATCAGGTAAAACGTTAGGCGCTTTCGGATTAACGGAGCCAAACGCTGGATCAGATGCAGGAGGCACACAAACGAAAGCTGTATTAGATGGTGATGAGTATGTAATCAGTGGTGAAAAGTGCTGGATTACAAACGCAGAGTATGCAAATACAATTATTGTAACCGCTATCAACGGTGTTGAAGAGAATGGTAGAAAACGTATTTCTGCATTTATCGTACCGACTACAAGTGAAGGATTAACGATCTCAAGTCCTTACGATAAGATGGGTGTTCGCGCTTCTAATACTTGTGAAATCGTACTTGATGGTGTGCGTGTACCGAAAGAAAATATTCTTGGTGATGTTAATAAAGGATTTAAACAATTCTTATATACACTTGATGGAGGACGTATTTCAATTGCAGCATTAGCAGTAGGTATTGCACAATCTGCATTTGAACGTGCATTGCAATATGCGAAAGAACGTCAACAATTTGGAAAAACAATTTCTAATTTCCAAGCGATTCAATTTAAATTAGCGGATATGGCGACTGAAGTAGAGTTAGCACGTAATTTAGTACATAAAGCAGCTTGGTTAAAAGATAACGATAAACCTTTCGGTAAAGAAGCGGCTATGGCAAAACTATTTGCATCTGAAGCAGCTAGTCGTATTGCGAATCATGCAGTACAAATTCATGGCGGTTATGGCTATATGCGTGAATATGAAGTTGAAAGACATATTCGTGATGCAAAACTGTTAGAAATTGGTGAAGGAACTTCTGAAATTCAACGTCTCGTAATTGCTAGACATTTAGGATGTAGATAAAAAGGAGGAATCACTATGTTTCAAAAAATATTAATTGCCAATCGCGGGGAAATCGCAGTTCGCATTATGAAAACTTGTCAAAAACTTGGAATTCGTACTGTCGCTATTTATTCTGAGGCTGATGAAAATGCCCTTCATGTAAAAATGGCAAATGAAGCTTATCTAGTAGGTGGTCCACGAGTTCAAGAAAGCTATTTAAACCTTGAAAAAATTATTGAAATAGCTAAGAAGACAAATGTTGAAGCAATCCATCCGGGGTACGGATTATTATCAGAGAATCCATCTTTTCCGATTCGCTGTAAAGAAGAAGGAATCGTATTTATTGGTCCTTCAGAAGAAATCATTACGAAGATGGGAAGTAAAATTGAGTCACGTATAGCAATGCAAGCAGCAGATGTACCAGTAGTTCCAGGTATTACTACAAATATTGAAACTGCTGAAGAGGCAATTGAAATTGCAAAACAAATTGGTTATCCATTAATGCTTAAGGCATCCGCGGGTGGCGGAGGCATTGGAATGCAGTTGATGGAAACTGAGCAAACGCTCACCAAAGCATTTGAAAGTAACAAAACAAGGGCACAAAATTTCTTCGGTAATGGAGAAATGTATTTAGAGCGTTATATTGCAGACGCGCATCATATTGAAATTCAGCTTTTAGCAGATACACATGGTAACACAGTGTACTTATGGGAACGTGAATGTTCTGTACAGCGCCGAAATCAAAAAGTAATCGAAGAAGCACCTTCACCTTTTTTAGATGAAGGTACACGAAAAGCAATGGGAGAAGTGGCTGTACAAGCTGCTAAAGCTCTTGGGTATACAAATGCAGGTACAGTTGAGTTTCTTGTAGATGATCAGAAAAATTTCTATTTCTTAGAAATGAATACGAGATTACAAGTAGAGCATCCCATTACAGAAGAAATTACGGGGTTAGATCTTGTAGAACAACAACTTCTTATCGCAAGTGGAGAGAAACTATCATTTACTCAGGATGATGTAAAACGTAGTGGTCATGCCATTGAAGCACGTATTTATGCAGAAGATCCGAAAACATTCTTCCCGTCACCTGGGAAAATTACAGATTTAACATTACCATCAAATATACGTATGGATCACTTTTTAGAGAATCATGTAACAATTACACCGTTTTATGATCCAATGATTGCGAAAGTCATTGCTCATGGTGAAACTCGTGAAGAGGCAATTTCAAAATTAGAAAATGCTTTAGAAGAGTTAAAAATTGAAGGTATTAAAACAAATACACCGATGCTACTGCAAGTGCTCGGAGACGATGTGTTCAAAAGTGGTATTTATACAACGGGTTTCGTAACGAAACAGCTTGTTAAAAAATAAGATTTATGAATATTAAGGGGGAAAAAATGATGACGAAAGTATATGCATCGATGGCAGGAAATGTTTGGAAGATAGTTGTAGGAGTAGGAGATACAGTAGAGGAAGAGCAGGATGTCGTCATTTTGGAATCTATGAAAATGGAAATTCCAATCATTTCGGAAGAAGCTGGCACAGTTATGAAAATTAATGTGCAAGAAGGCGATTTTGTAAATGAAGGAGATGTATTACTAGAAATTGAATAGGGAGATATAGGGGGAAGCGAATTGAAACTACCTAATTTTGCTGTCATTAAAGAAGTAGGGCCACGTGATGGCTTACAGAATGAAAAAAAGATTGTTGGCACAAAAGATAAAGTAAAATGGATTCAACTACTTACAGAAGCCGGATTGTCGTACGTTGAAGTTTCCTCATTCGTTCACCCAAAATGGGTTCCTGCCTTAGCGGATGCAAATGATGTCTTTTCTGAGCTAAAAAGGGATCCCAATGTTACATATGCTGCGCTTGTTCCAAATCAAAATGGTTTGGAACGAGCTTTTTTGCAAAATGTAGATGAGGTGAATGTTTTTTTATCAGCGAGTGAATCTCATAATAAAAGTAATATTAATAAATCAATTAAAGAAGCATTAACTGTTATTGAAGATATAACAAAACAGGCAATATTCGAAGGGAAAAAGGTTAGAGGTTATGTTTCTACTGTATTTGGATGTCCGTATGAGGGAGATATAAGTGCCACAGCAGTTGATGAAATATGTAATCAACTATTTTCATACGGCATTTATGAAGTTTCTCTCGGTGACACGATTGGTGTAGCGAATCCATTACAAGTAGAACAAGTATTAGAACATCTATTAAAGAAATATGATGCTTCGCAGTTTGCAATGCATTTTCATAATACGTATGGGATGGCACTTGCAAATGTAGTGAAGTCTTTAGAACACGGTATTACAACGTTTGATAGTTCTTGTGGTGGACTCGGGGGATGTCCATATGCACCGGGAGCATCAGGAAATGTTGCAACTGATGATTTAGTGCATATGCTCCATAAGTTAGGTGTCCAAACAAATATAGACGAAGAAAAGTTATGGAGAGCTAGTCAATTTATTCAAAGTAAGTTAAATATCCAATTACCGAGTCATGTGTATAGAGCGCTTCAACATAAAACGATAAGTAGGTGAGAAGATGCTACAATTACAAAATATTTCAGTTGACTATGTAACACCGCATGTTGTAAAGATTTCGTTATATCGTGAAAGACAAGCAAATTCTTTATCTTTAGCGTTATTAGAAGAATTGCAAACAATATTAACGGAAATAAGTGAAGAGTCAGATACACGTGTAGTTATTTTAACAGGGGCTGGTGAAAAAGCGTTTTGTGCTGGCGCAGATTTAAAAGAACGAGCTGGTATGAATGAAGAGCAAGTTCGCCATGCGGTTGGTATGATTCGTACTACTATGGAAATGGTGGAACAATTACCACAACCAGTTATTGCAGCTATTAATGGAATTGCTCTTGGTGGTGGTACGGAATTGAGTTTAGCCTGTGACTTTAGAATCGCTTCTGAAAATGCAAGCCTTGGTCTGACTGAAACTACCCTTGCAATTATACCTGGAGCAGGTGGTACGCAGCGTTTACCGAGATTAATTGGTGTTGGTAGAGCGAAAGAATTAATTTATACAGGAAGACGTATTTCGGCGCAAGAAGCGAAAGAATATGGTTTAGTAGAATTCGTCGTACCAGCTGATTTACTAGAAGAGAAAGCGATTGAAATTGCAAATCAAATTGCTAGTAATGGTCCTATTGCAGTTCGATTAGCAAAAGAAGCAATTTCTAATGGTGTTCAAGTAGATTTACATACCGGATTACAAATGGAAAAACAGGCGTACGAGGGTGTAATCCATACGGAAGATAGATTAGAAGGATTACAGGCATTTAAGGAAAAACGCAAACCGATGTATAAGGGGGAGTAAATGTGTTAGAACAAAAACAACAATCAAATAATTTTGAAGAACGAGTTGAAACGATTAAACAAGGTGGAGCACCGAAATATCATGAACAAAACAAAGCAAAAGGAAAACTATTTGTTCGAGATCTTTTAGCTCTTCTATTTGATAATGGCGAATATGTAGAAGATGCATTATTTGCAAATTGTGAGCAAACAGGGTTACCGGCTGATGGTGTTGTAACTGCAACTGGTAAAATACATGGGCGTACTGCGTGCGTAATGGCAAATGATTCAACTGTGAAAGCCGGATCATGGGGAGCTCGTACAGTTGAAAAGATTTTACGTATCCAAGAAACGGCTGAAAAGTTACGTGTTCCATTATTTTATTTAGTTGACTCTGCTGGAGCGCGTATTACAGATCAAGTAGAAATGTTCCCAGGGCGCCGCGGTGCGGGAAGAATCTTTTATAACCAAGTGAAATTATCAGGTAAAGTTCCGCAAATTTGTTTATTATTTGGTCCTTCTGCTGCTGGTGGTGCATATATTCCAGCTTTTTGTGACGTTGTTATGATGGTGGAAGGTAATGCATCTATGTATTTAGGATCTCCACGTATGGCTGAAATGGTTATCGGTGAGAAGGTAACTTTAGAAGAAATGGGCGGGGCTCGTATGCATTGCTCAGTATCAGGATGCGGAGACGTTTTATGTAAGACAGAAGAAGATGCAATTACACAGGCTAGACAATACATTTCATATTTTCCAAGCAACTACTTAGAAAAAACTCCATTGATGACACCTCAAGAACCGAAACAGTTCGATAAAACGTTAGAACAAATCATTCCAGAAAATCAAAATGCTCCTTTCAATATGAAAGATCTGATTAACAGAATTATAGATGACGGCTCATTCTTTGAAGTGAAAAAATTATTTGCTCAAGAACTCATTACAGGTTTAGCACGCATTGATGGTAAGCCAATAGGTATTATTGCAAATCAGCCGCGTATGAAAGGTGGCGTTTTATTCCACGATTCAGCTGATAAAGCAGCGAAGTTTATTAATTTATGCGATGCATACCATATTCCATTATTATTCCTTGCAGATGTACCAGGATTTATGATTGGTACGAAAGTAGAGCGCGCTGGTATTATTCGTCACGGTGCAAAAATGATTTCTGCAATGAGTGAAGCAACTGTACCGAAAATTTCTATCATTGTTCGAAAAGCATATGGTGCTGGTTTATATGCAATGGCAGGTCCGGCATTTGAACCAGATTGCTGCTTAGCATTACCGACAGCTTCTATTGCTGTAATGGGTCCAGAAGCAGCGGTCAATGCTGTATATGCAAATAAAATTGCGGCTTTACCAGAAGAAGAGCGTGCAAGCTTCATTGCTGAAAAACGTGAAGAGTATAAGAAAGATATTGATATTTATCATTTAGCATCAGAGATGGTGATTGATGGTATTGTTCATCCAAACAATTTACGTGAAGAGTTAAAAGGGCGTTTCGAAATGTATATGAGTAAATATCAAGTATTCACGGATCGTAAACATCCTGTATATCCAGTTTAAAAGCCCTATTTAGGGCTTTCTTGCTCAAAAAGTCAAGGAGGGGAAAACATTGAAACAAGCAGTTTGGTTTCCAACAGAAGAGTATAAGGAAAAAACACGTTTATATGGTTGGATGAAATCATTGGGATATGAAGACTATGAAACTTTTTATAATAAATCTATTGAGGAAACAGCTTGGTTTTGGGGAGAGGCAGAAAAAGCAGTTGGCTATCAATGGATGAAACCTTATACAGAAGTGTTAGATTTAGAAAATGGTACGCCATTTGCACAGTGGTATAATGGTGGAACATGTAACGTTGTAGAATCAGCTTTATCCCGCTGGATTGCGGATGAAGTGACAAGAAAACAGCCAGCACTTCAGTACGAAGGGGAAAATGGAACTTCAAAATCATTTACATATGAAGAGCTTGACAATTGGGTAAGCCGTGTTGCCAATGGTTTGAAACAAGCGGGTATTGAGAAGGGCGATCGTGTAACAATTTATATGCCGATGATTCCGGAAACAGTTGTTGCGATGCTAGCTGTAATGAAAATCGGAGCAATTATTTCACCAATATTTTCGGGATTTGCTTCGGATGCAGTTATGACACGCGTACAAGCAGCTGGTTCAAAAATGATTATTACCGCAGATGGATTTTCACGCCGCGGGAAAATTGTTTCTTTAAAGGATGAAGTAGATAAAGCTTGTGAACATTGCCCGACTGTTGAAAAGGTGGTAATTGTTCGTCATGCAGGAAATGATTTTACACCGCATCATTATGACTTTTCATGGAGTACGCTAGAAAAAGAAAAACCATTCATACATGCCGAAGAAATGCATAGTGATGATCCTTTAATGCTCATATATACATCAGGAACGACTGGTAAGCCGAAAGGAACGGTACACACGCATGCAGGATTTCCTTTGAAAGCAGCTTTTGATGCAGGATTTGGAATGAATATTAAACAAGGTGATCGTGTATTATGGGTAACTGATATGGGCTGGATGATGGGGCCATTTTTATTATTCGGTTCACTCATAAATGGTGCAACGATGGTTATGTACGAAGGTGTTCCAGACTTTCCAGAAGCAGATCGCTTATGGGAGACAGTTGATAAATATGAAATTACTCATCTCGGTATTTCGCCAACGTTAATCCGTGCATTAATGGCAAAAGGTGATGAGTATGTGAATAAACATTCTTTAAAGAGTTTAGAAGTATTCGCATCAACAGGAGAGCCTTGGAATCCTGATCCATGGATGTGGCTGTTTGAAACAGTTGGAAAAGGAAAAGTGCCAATCTGTAACTATTCAGGCGGAACTGAAATTTCTGGTGGGATTTTCGGTAATGTTCTGATTAAGCCAATCGCACCAATTAGTTTTAACGCATCGTTACCAGGTATGGCTGCGGTTGTACTTGATGATCAAGGTAAACCAATCCGTGATGAAGTTGGAGAATTATGTTTAGAGAAACCTTGGGTTGGAATGACGAAAAGTTTCTGGGAAGACGATGAGCGTTATGTGAACACATATTGGTCACGATTTGAAAATAAATGGGTTCATGGTGACTGGGTTATTTATGATGGTGAACAATATATCATTACAGGGCGTTCAGATGATACGCTAAATATTGCTGGTAAACGTATTGGGCCTGCTGAATATGAGTCTATTCTTGTGAAACATATTAATGTAATAGAAGCAGCTTCCATTGGTGTACCTGACGATGTAAAAGGTGAGGTTTGTCATTGCTTTGTAGTATTACGAGATGGTGTAATATTTACAGCAGAATTAAAGAAAGAATTAATGAGTTTAGTAAATTCTCATATCGGAAAAGCATTATGTCCAAAGGATATCCACGTTGTAGAGGATTTGCCAAAAACACGTAATTCTAAAGTAATGCGACGCGTCATCAAAGCGGCTTACTTAGGAAAAGAATTAGGAGATTTATCATCACTTGTAAATCCAGAAGTAGTTCCACATATTCAGGGTCTACAGTCTAGTAAATTATAAATGTAGGAATGAGCTCTATGTAAATGGAGCTCATTTTTCATGTTTATAAAAAGAGAAGAAGTAAATTTGAAGTAGTAAAATTCTACTTGTATTATTACGACGTATGTTTGTTTTATAGTTTTTATCAAAATAGGATTGTGGCATGTCTATTCATTGGAGTGATTGAATTGTGTTAAGGATGAAAATTTAGTGAAGCGAAAAGTAATGAATAAAAGGAGAAATCCCTGGGGGACAGGGATTCACTAAGGGAGAAAGTATTGTCGTGCAATGTCGAAATTTGGCGTATTCGACAAATTAATATTATCACGAATTTTCAGGAGATTGTGATAGGGAATGTGTCAAAAATGTGTACGTATTTCCTATTAAAGTGTTATGTAAATAGGAAAAGGGAAAAAATTAAGTTCACTCGTTCTTAAGAATTTTTCCCCTTAAAATTTAGTATTTGTTCGTTATTCTATATACGTCTTAATTTGGTAAATCTTCAACATGTAAAGATTGAGTATTGCCCTTTTTGTTTGAATTATGTGCCTTCTGAGATGTTTCTTGCATTTGCTCTTGGGCTTTACTAGGAGTATTCAGCGCATCAGATGATACATGATCAAGTTGTTGACTTAATAAATCTTTTTTATCCATGTTATGTAGCTCCTTTTTGAACTTTGATATAAAAACGAAGTGTTTTTAAATAGTTACGTGGGTATTATGTATCTTTGAATGGAATTATATACACAAACTACATTGAGAAGTTAACTACTTATAAAAATTACCTGTGATGACAAGCTGAAGAAATATAAAGATCATTAGTGATTAATAAAAGCATTATTTTAGTAGGGTGTTACGAAATTTCATTTAAAAAGAACATCCCAATGATAAAAAAGAGCACTGTAAATCAGTGCTCATCTTATCAGAAACTGCTTAGTCCTTAAAAACAAAACCATTACGGACAATTCACAATGGTAATAGTGACGCTAGCCATTGTTCCAGGAGAATCAAGAAGTGAAGCAGTAACGGTTACTGTTCCAGGCCCATTAGCGGCTAGAAATACAGCGGTAAAGTTACCTGAAGCATTGGTAATGACAGCAAGAGGAACCATGAAAGCAAGAGAAGGGTTACTAAATGAAAAACTGACCACTACCCCTGGAGTAGGACTACCGTTTACTAATACTTGCCCCGAAAAAAATAAAGTATTATTTCCTTGAGTGGATACACATGCTGTGGTTTCGTTAGAAGTCAAGGTAATAGATGCAGGTCCAGCAGGAAGATTAAATCCAGTTGGTCCAGTTGGTCCGGTTGGTCCGGTTGGTCCGGTTGGTCCGGTTGGTCCGGTTGGTCCGGTTGGTCCGGTTGGTCCGGTTGGTCCGGTTGGTCCGGTTGGTCCGGTTGGTCCGGTTGGTCCGGTTGGTCCGGTTGGTCCGGTTGGTCCGGTTGGTCCGGTTGGTCCGGTTGGTCCGGTTGGTCCGGTTGGTCCGGTTAGTCCGGTTGGTCCAGTTGGTCCAGTTGAACCAGTTGGTCCAGTTGGTCCGGTTGATCCGGTTGGTCCAGTTGAACCAGTAGCTCCTGTAGAACCTGTGGGACCAGTAGGGAATTGAAAGGGTTGAACAGGTGGAAGTGTAGGTCCAATAGAACCGGGATTATGTGCAACAAAAGATAAAAACTCGTCCATAATTTATCACCTCTAAAAATTGTATTACTATTAGTAAATGTACTGACAGAGCAAACTGAAATGGACAAGCGGTTGTATTTTAATAAATTAAACAAAATAGTTATTTGATAGAAAGAGAGAGTAGTATGATTCCTTTAGAAATTAAATATAAAAAGGCGATTATCTTCAAATCGCCTTTTGGGTAATGCAGTGTAATTTTATTCAGTTATTTGAAATATAGTTTCATTCGGTTTAGAAAATCCATACAATTTCCTTGCGAATTTTAAAATTTCTTCTTCACTACTTGTTAAAGCTTTAACATCATTCTTAAGGGAATGGCCATCCTTCTTTACAGAAGATAATTTTTGTTGTTCCGTATTCAGCGTGATTTGTTTTTCTTTAATCATTTCTTGTTGGTTATTCAGAGAATATTGAAGGACAAAAATTATAGGTAACATAATAGCCAAAGTAGTTATAATACGGCGTCTTGTTTTTTTTCTATTGCCTTGTTGTGTATTAGGGTTCACTTGCTGTGAGGGTATATTAGGACTTGATTGATGTGATGATACTTTTGGGATGTTTCCCATTAAAATGCCTCCATTACTGATTGTAGAATTTAAACCGTTTAAAAGTATTATAAATGTTTAATGGGAATTTTAGAAGATATTTTAATATAGTTGCATATCGTAAAGTTTAAACAAAATCCTTATTTACATAAAAGAAACACCGATTGTCTGCGAGGCTCCTAAGGATAATCATCAAGTAATGAAGTACTCGACTAATTAACGATATCACGAATTTTTGGGTAAAAACACTGAAAAATCCGTTTAAATTAATAGGAGTATCATTTGAAATAAAAACGCTATTTTAATAGGGAAGGGAATAATGATGATTCCATGGGATAAGCGAGTATACATTGTATCAAGGTGATCATTTTATTACAGAGGGGACAATTGTAGAGGTTAGTGAAAAGGCAAATAAATCATTATATTGGCTCCAGTGCATGATAGCTCCAAGTTATGAAAAAGTGTGCGGGAATAGTATAAAGCGACTTCGGTTGATTCGGATAGATAATGACGAAGAATGAGATGATTAAGGATAGGTATTGAATATGCCATATTTGTATGAATAAAGAGCAAAATATAGCCAATATATAGGTGCTGAAATTGTTCTAAAGGTAGGAATATCTGAAATATAAATAATTGAGGGGAGTGAATTAAAAATGGAAACTAGCACTTTTTTAGGATTGTTTTGGGGATGGATCACGGTTATCGTATCGGGAATACTTTTCGTACGCCCATCGGTATTACGTGAATTGAAAAAATTAGTGGTTGAAGACAGAGGGTTTGGTATTATGTACGGTTTTTTATCGATTTTCCTAGGGCTAGGTACTGTAATCTTACATAATGTATGGGCATTCAACTGGCAGGGGTTCCTAACGGTTATTGCATGGCTTGCATTATTAAAGGGAATTTACATAATTGCATATCCTGAACCCTCCAAGAAAACTGATTTTGAATTAAGGATACTATCTACACGTATAGCGCTCGCTATCATTGGCGCCTTGGCTTTATGGATGCTTATAGTAATCTATATAAAATAATCTTTTTCTAATGAGAAATATACTAAAATATGAGAAAAGGCTATAATAATAATTATAAATTTAGTCCTACTGGAAGAATCCGTGGACATCAAACTAAAAAGGGAGTTGTTATATTACTCTGTAGTTTGGTGGCCACTTTTTTATTTTTTATTAACAAAATAGATCAGGGTTATTTTTATAAATGACGCAATTAACTTCCGAATTAAAACTGACCGGAAAGAAATGTATGTTTGTTCGGGAGGGGTGTTAAAGAAATTATTACAACTGTGTAAGGTTAATGTAATATTAATCGATAGTAAATCAAGATACTTAAGTGTATTTTTAATAGGATTTGAAAGTACTGTTTTTAATATATTGGGTTAAATAAAATTTAATTAGGAAGTGTAATACAATGATTGAGATTAAATCTATGATTTATTCGTACAAACTAAAAAGAAGAATAGCTAAAGATTTATATGGCAGCAGAGATGAGTTGACGATGTTATTAAATGAATTTAATAATATGAAAAGTAAACTGAAGTCTGACAAAAAGAAAAATAATATGTTATCTCGTTTACAATTAATGTACCAAAATATGAAATTAGACAAGCAGTATTCTCTTCCGTTTGCTCTTAATAGTAGGTTATTGGAGCGATTAGAAGATGAATCTATTCAAACAACTGAAGAATGTGTATCATGTCTACACGTAATGTTAGAAATAAATTATGAGAAAATAAAACATTATGGATCTAATACAAGTAGGTCATTTGTTCCTTTATCACAGTCTTCCATTTGTCTTGCTGATTTTGTTTGTTTGACAGGATTTGTTTTATTAGGCTTACTAGGAACAATTACATTTGGAGGGATAATGTAATCTTTTTATTCACTTACATAAAAGACCACCCATTTAAGGTGTATTTTTTAGTTACATAGAAGAGCTCATGCGATAGACAGGGAAGAATGACACGGATGCTAATTTCTAGTTGCTCATTGTTAATGCATTGTGTAACTAGAAAGATAAAATGTTATGATGCTATGAATAACAAGGAATTTAGCGTTTGGGCTAGTTACACAAAATATAAGATATGGGTAACTCATAATAAACGTGAAATGATAAACCCTATGTTGTCGCAGCGATTAAGTGAGTATGCTGAGGGTTTGTTATTGATGCAAAATTAAGTGTTACAGGACTTAATTTTGCATCAATAACAAAAGGAAAACTTACTACTGTAAATAAAGTGTATGTGAAATAATTACAAAGTCGATTTATAAGAGTCAGCTTATATTTCGACACTCCACTCAACTTGTAACTATAGATGGCAGTATAAATCTTTATGTGTTAATATACAAAAAGCCGACTATACTCAGTCAGCTTTTTGTATATTATATTCTAGTATTTATCGATCCCAAAAGACATATTCTTTCCGTTAAGTTGACATTAAAATCTTACCAATGTTTTCTTTTACAATGACAACAAATAAAGAAACATTTACAACGACACTTATTTCGTTTAGAACTCCAATCATCATCACAATGATGCTTTTCTTTAGATTTCCACCAATCATCATTACAATGCTTTTCCTTAGAACTCCAATCATCATCACAATGATGCTTTTCTTTAGACTTCCACCAGTCATCACAACAATGCTGTTTCTTAGAACTCCAGCAATCATTATTCCAGGACATTTTTTTATACCTCCCTTCAATAGGATTACTATCATTCTATGTTTTAGTGAAGAAATGGCTTGTTTATAAACCTATTATTTTACCTTTATATGATAGAGTGCTTTCTACTACATATAGAATTCATAAAAACTATGCTAATTTCCAAGAGATAGTGGAGAGAATTACTGGTTATGACATTTATCAATAAACACATGTTGAAGAAAACATTCTGATTATAAATAATATCTTATTTTGGAGTACGTTTTTCTGAATGTATATTTCAAAACAGCGGAGAAAAAATATACTATATTGCTACAAACAAAGCCTATGTATATGTAAAGTAATAGGAAAAACAGCTAACTCTTAAAGGGGCTGGCTTATTAAAAGAAAAAAAGATTCTTTTGATAAAGAGGTTATCTAAACTTTAAATTCAGCAGAATTAAATCCAAGTCCCCTCACTAAACAAGCCGCTAACTGTTAAAGAATTGTTTTTATAATTAATAAAGAAAAAAATGTTTAGTACAATTGTTTGTTTTTTTCTTTCTATGTGTTTGCCTCGTACACTTTTAAGCTAGTGGACATACTTTACTAATAGAAAGGATTAGGGGGTGAGGTTTTGGGTTCTCGATTTAATAATTGTAAAAAGAAATGTACATGTAAACAGGATGATTGTTGGGAGATATTCGAAGAGTGTAAAAAGGAAAAGCATGAGAAATGTGATAATTCTTGTGTACAAGGAATTAGAGATGAGCTTAAGAAATTAATTAATCGAACAGTTCAAATTAATACAGAGGGACGTACTTATGTAGGTACTGTTGCGTCTGTAAGTTGCGATGTAGTTAAGCTTGCAGCTATTCCTGGATCTGTTGCAGTAATTATCTCCATTTGCAAAATTGAAGCAATTTTCCCTCCAGTTACAACGATTACTGCAGAGTTTGATTTTAATGGTGTTGACGTAGCAAATAAAGCATAATTATGCTTTGTTTGTAAAGCCATTCTGATGAATGGCTTTATTTTAATTTCGTATAAAAGGAGAATATATTCTTTATATAGAAATAAGTTTGAGGCTATAAAGAGTGATGTACGAAAGGAGAATGAGAGTGATTAAATTAGTGCCCTTTAAAAGATCTGATTTCAAACAATTAATAAATTGGATTCATTCCGAACAATTTTTAATACAGTGGTCAGGAAATGCATTTACATATCCTTTAAACGAACAGCAATTAGAGAAATATATAGAAAGTGCAAATACACTCGCTTTCAAAGTAATAGATGAAAAGACTGAAGAAGTACTTGGTCATATTTCACTTGGTCAAATAGACGATATAAATAAGTCTGCGAGAATTGGAAAAGTGTTAGTTGGTAATACGAAAATGAGAGGGCGTTCAATAGGAAAACATATGATGAAAGCAGTACTTCATATTGCGTTTGAAGAATTAAAACTACATAGAGTAACTCTTGGCGTGTATGATTTTAATACGTCGGCCATTTCTTGTTATGAAAAAATAGGATTTGTAAAAGAAGGTTTATTAAGAGATTCAAAAAAAGTAGGAGAAACGTATTGGAATTTATGGGAAATGAGTATGCTAGAATATGAATGGAATAATAAAAAATAATAGTTTCTTATAATTTTATTATGTTAATTAAAAGGGATTGGTGGGAAATTATGAATAGAAAGACTATAGTAATCACAATTGCAGCTGTTTCAGGGGGAGGTAAAACTACTATTACAGAAAGTTTAACTCATGAGTTAACAAATTCAAAAGCGCTATTTTTTGATAGTTATAACTTTGATAACTGTCCTGCTGATATTTGTAAATGGATTGATGATGGAGCGAATTATGACGAGTGGGTACTTACACCATTAATTCATGATATTCAGCATCTTATACGAGATAGTAAATTAGACTATATTATTGTAGATTATCCTTTTGCATACTTAAATAGAGAAATGGGGCAGTTCATTGATGTAACTATATTTATTGACACACCTTTAGATATTGCAATGGCTAGAAGAATTTTACGAGATTTTAAAGAAGATACTATGAGTGAAATACATAATGATTTAAAACATTACATGGCACATGCGAGAAAAGCTTATTTAGAGGCAATTCATACTGTTAAACCGAATTCAGATATCGTATTGGATGGATCTTTTTCTGTAAGTGAAATAATTGATCATGTTGTTGAGGAACTTGACCGAAGAGAAGTGATTGTCAATGGTTAAATGTATAGAGGAATATGTACAAGTTGATGATTTTAAAATGTATACGAAAGTATTTCAAGGAAAAAAGCGGCAGCCTGTTATTATAATGGAATCAGGCTACGGGGATTATTCAAAGGCATGGGATTATATTGCTGAAAGACTGACGGAATTTGGGACGATACTTACATATGATCGAGCTGGATTAGGGAAAAGTGGGAAGAGTTTCAAGCAACGTATTAGTTCTGAAATGGTCAAAGATTTAAGAACATGTTTAAATCTTTTACAACTGAAGCCACCTTATATTTTTGTAGGGCATTCTTTTGGTGGTATAAATGCACGGTTATTTACGGTTTTTTATCCCGAGGATATGTTGGGAACAGTTTTGGTTGATTCGACACCAGAAAATTATAAAGAAGTATTTTTGCCAATCATGTCTCCAGAATTTCAAGAAGCTTACTATAAACAATTTGCATATGAAAGTTCATATGAAGAGTTTATGTTTAGTCTAGGTGAAGCAGATAGACATTGTAAATCAATGAACGATATTCCCCTTGTCGTGCTAGCTGCTGGTAAAAAAGCTTTTTATTCGCAAGCTGCACAACTGAAATGGTTACAATTACAAAGAGAATTATTACAATTATCCAGTAAAAGTAAATTTATAATTGCAGAACATAGCGGTCACTATATTCAAAAGGATGAGCCACATTATATTATAGGTGCTGTTAAGTGGATACTTGGGGTAGGGGAGAGATAAATGTGTACACTGTATTTCAATATAACTGGCAAGTAAGAGAAGATTGGTTTAAGTGGTGTGAACAACTTACAGTGGAAGAATTACTTCGCAAACGTGTTGGTGGTGTTGGAAGTATATTAGAAACATTATTTCATATTGTAGATGTTGAGTATAGCTGGATTTGTGATTTGAAAGGAAAAGAAGTAGATGAGCCGCAATTTAAGGATTATCAATCTATTCAAAAAGTGAAAGCATTATCTCATTTGTATAATAAGGATTTAGAGGGATTTTTACAATCGTGGACAGAAGACTTAGAGAATAAAATATTAAAAGTTTCATGGACGGATAAAGAGTACAAGTATGGTGAAGTGTTACGACATGTTGTCGTACATGAAATTCATCATATAGGTCAGCTATCAATATGGGCAAGAGAGTTAAATCTTCAGCCCGTTTCAGCGAATTTAATTGGAAGAGGATTATAGACGTAAAAACCGACTTGTACTGTAAACGCAAGTCGGTTTTTATATGTAAGAAGATTTCTTAGTTGAAATCCTCGGATTTTCTTTGACGTAAATGTAAAAACATTAAAATTGTAATAATGAAAAAGATCATCATCGTTTGTATGATTAAATTTTTAAACTGTAACAATATTGCCCAAGATGTAAGAGTATCTTTAAAAGCTTGGAGTGCAGAGTACGAGGAAGGTTCAAAACCGTACTGAAGTAATTTTTTTGTTTCAATAAAAGTAGTGTTTTCTTCATCGGATTCTAATATTACTGAAATAAGCCTAGTATCTCCTAGTTTTGCAGTACCGACAAAACTATTATTACCGTTAGTTGAAAAACTAGTTTGCAAGCCATCAACACCTTGGAATTTAATGTTTTCATTGAGGGAATAAATCATTTTATTTGTGTTGAAAACTTGAAAATTTTTGAAGGTAAATTGGTAAGAGGTTAGTTTCGTCATATTCAGTACATTAGGGAAATCTTTTACTAAATGCGTTGCTAGTTTAGCTGCATCTTTCGCTGTTGTATTCGATTGTTTATTTGTATCTTGATTAGCTCCAGTAGAGTTTAGAAAAGGAGATGGCTGTGATAACTGTAGCTGTTTTGCTTTTTCATTCATTAACGTTGTAAAATTATCTTCATTGCCACCAATGTGTTCTGCCAGTGCGAGTGCAGAACGATTATTTCCTGTTAAAAGCAATGCATGAAGTAAATCACGAACCGTCGTTTTATCCTTTGCTGTTACTTGCATAGGAGTCGTTTCCGCTTGGAATAATTCGTTACTTATTTTTACGGATTCATCTAACTGTATTTTGCCGTCATTTAGTTGTTCCAATACGATATACTCTGTCATTAATTTAGACAAAGTAGCTGATTGTATAGGGGTTTCTTCATTTTTTTTATAAATAACTTCACCTGAATTAGCATCTATTAAAATAGCTGATTTAGCTTGAATAATTGGACCATTTACATAAAGATAAAAATATAAAACGATAAGTGCAGTAATAATAAAAGATAATAATAAAATTGTGAATTTTTTCAAGAATTGCATAAGCGATCCTCCTACTATGACATCAATAATAATATTGTAAAAAGGAATGCTTAATTAGGAAGAAAGAAAAGGTAAAGAATTTCTAAAGAATTATAAAAGATTATTAAACTTTGGATATTGATGGAAAATAAAAGGTTCAATTTCTTATCATATTAGAAATTGAACCTAAAATTATGGTGTATTAATTTTTATATGGTAGTAGTTTTACAGTGAAAGTTGTTTTCTTGTCATCACTATATACTTCAATCGTTCCTTTATGCAGTTCGACAATACTTTTTGCAATTGCTAATCCGAGTCCTGATCCACCAGTGTTTGTTGAACGTGATTTTTCAACACGATAAAAACGTTCAAAAATATGAGGTAAATCTGTACTAGGAATAGGTTGTCCGTAATTTGTTATATCAATTGTAATCATATTATTGCTTTCATAAGCGGTAAGGTCAATATAACCACCTTCGTTTCCATAAGCGATAGCGTTTATAATAAGATTTTCAAATACACGCACTAATTTGTCTCCATCAGCTAATACCATGAGTTTTTGAGAGGGGAAAGAAGGACGGCATTGAATATTTGCTTCTTGCACTTGTATTCGGAATTGAACAGTTAATTGTCCAAGTAGCTCTACAATATCAATGGGAGCAGAATATAAACTTAACTCTTTATTTTGAACACGGGTGTATTCAAACAAGTCATTCATTAATGCATTTAGACGTGTTACTTTACCATAAATGACTTGTATGTAATGACGTAATTCCACTTCATCTCTATAATTATCATGATGGATTAAATTCACGTATCCAACTATTGATGTAAGGGGAGTACGTAAATCATGTGATACATTTGTAATTAGTTCGCTTTTTGCTTGTTCTGCCTGTCTTTCTTCGTCAATTGACTCTTTTAATTGTTCAACAATTTGATTGACCCCAGTCGCTAACTCTTCTAAATAATTATGATTTACGATGGAAACTTTATGATTGAAATTTCCATTTGCAATATAACGAATCTCTTCTATCATTTTTTTTATACAAGTTTCATAGTAAAGCTTTCTCTCGTGACGATAAAAAATATATAGATAGGATGAAAAAATAGAAAATAAAAATAAATAAGAAACAATCATCATCCATAAAGATTCTTTAATCCCTTTATACTTTTCATAACCAAAAATCCGAATGAATTCTTTACCGAGTTCGGTTAGAGTAAGTGAACTCTCGATTACACTCGTAATGAGGCGATATATAATTAATTCAGTAATAGGTGTAAGAGTGATAGCTAATAAAAACCAAAAAATTATCTTCCATTTTGGGATATCTTTTAAAATATCAAATGCTTCATTTCTCAATTTTATAGCCTACTCCCCATACAGTATGAATAAATTTTTCTCCATTCATTACTGTTTCAAGTTTATCCCGTAAATTACTAATATGAACCATTACAGTTTTATTTGAACCATAACCATCTTCATTCCAAACACGTTCGAATATTTCTTCGGAACTAAATACTCTTCCTGTATTGCTCGCTAGTAAATATAAAATATCAAATTCAATAGATGTAAGTTTAATATATTCATTATTTACTTTAACAGTATGATTATGCTTATGGATTTCAGCTGTTCGAATACGAATGATACCATCGTCTTTCTTTTGAGTAGCAGCGTTTTGGAAAGTGGATCTTCTCAGCAAAGCTTTCACTCTAGCGACTAATTCTAGTGGATTAAACGGTTTAATCATATAATCATCTGCACCTGTCATAAGCCCTAATATTTTGTCCATGTCTTCAGCCTTTGCACTCAGCATAAGGATAGGTACAGTATTATTTTCACGCACTTCCTGACAAACTTCTAATCCATTTCGCTTTGGCATCATAATGTCCAAAATCATGAGGTCAACTTCATATGCAGATATCATTTGTATTGCTTCATCACCGTCATAAGCTTTAAAAATGTTATATCCTTCATTTCGTAAATAAACAGCGAGTAACTCTACAATATCTTTATCATCATCAATAATTAATATGCTTTTATTCATTATATAGTTAGTTCCTTTCCTTACAAATCATCAACACTACTATAATAACAAACATTTATGTACTTTGTAGCAATGATTTTATATAAAATTTCATGTAACGTATTAAAAAGGAATTAAAGCATTCATAACGAATTAAAAATAGAAGAATTATTTGAATTTCCTATTATATTGAAGGAACGTAATAAAGAGGAGATTAACGTGTTATATAATGAAAGATGTTCATTTACTCCAACTGGGAAAATAGAACACTCTATAAAAGAGTTTCTATTAAAGTACGATAAAGAATTTACATATCACCATTCAATTCGTGTGGCAAATGAAGCGCGAAAAATAGCGATAATGTTTCATGAAAATGAAGAAAAAGCAGAAATTGCAGGGTATTTACATGATATAAGTGCAATCTTTCCGAACGAGGACCGGATTAAAGTTGCTGAAGCAGTTGGAATCGAAATATTACAAGAAGAACGGAAATTTCCAATGATTATTCATCAAAAACTATCGAGAGTAATCGCAAGAGAGATATTTAAAGTGGAAGATGAAGAGATTTTAGGTGCAATTTGTTGCCATACTACATTGTGTAAACATGCAACGAAGATGGATTTAGTGTTATTTGTTGCAGATAAAATAGAATGGGATCAAAATGGGACACCATCATACTTAGTAGGTATAAAAAATGGATTAGAAAAATCTTTAGAACATGCTGCTTTTGTATATATTTCATATTTGTGGGAAAGAAAAGATACATTGAAAGTTATACATCCGTGGCTAGAAGAAGCTTATTGGCATTTAAAAGAACTTGTAGAGTAGAAAGGATACGAAAATGCAGTTAAAAGAATATATGAATCAAACATTTCCAGGAGTTACGTTAGTACCGTCCATATACTCTCAGTGGGAAAATCATCTACATTTTAATTTTGGGAAAGATAAATATCAAATTGTAGAAGGAACCGACGATTTAAATATGGAATACTTCTCTCAACTATATACATATAATAAATACTTATTTGAAGATATATTTTTAAAAGAAGATGTAGTGTTTATAGTAGCAAATGTTTATCGGTTTAAAAAGGAAAATATAAAAACTCCACAGAAAATAAATATATACAATAAATATATTAAAAAGAGAGATTTAAAGTTTCGTATAAGACAAGAAATGTTACCTTTTCTATTTGAAGATAAAGAAGCAGATTTATATTGTACATCTCAATTTTCTTTAAAATGTCTTGCGGAAGATATCAAATATGAACCACTTATTCAAGCTG
This sequence comes from Bacillus sp. FSL M7-1020, assembly GCF_038050415.1. Taxonomy (NCBI): domain Bacteria; kingdom Bacillati; phylum Bacillota; class Bacilli; order Caryophanales; family Bacillaceae; genus Bacillus; species Bacillus sp. FSL M7-1020. Next base: position 2,223,329 of record NZ_JBBOTW010000001.1, read on the forward strand.
TTAATCATGAGGATTTTCCAGATCTTTATCCTCGTTTTGGACGCAAAAAAGAGGTTTCTTATCCTGACGTATTTCTCATTAACGCAACGAAAGATATTGTCATGTTTATTTATGATGATAGAGGATGTGAAGTCATTGCGAAGAATAAAGAAATAATACGAGGCTTATATGAAAAATACAAAGAGTGGATTCCAGATTATGAACGAGAAAGTATAGATAGCTTATTTAAATGACAGTAGGGGAAGTGAAGTGTGTAATGAAACGTATCGCAATCGTATCCGCATGGGAACCAGAACTTACGCATTTGCATCAACATTATCCGAGTGAACGCATTGAAAAAAGAGCAGCTTGGGAATTTCATTTTCATTATATAAATGATCTGGAAATTATTTCTGTAATAACTGGTGTTGGCAAAGTAAGTTGTGCTAGTTGTGTACAATTATTAATAAGTGAATTTCAGCCGGACGAGCTATTTATGACAGGAATATGCGGAAGTTTATCAAATAAGGTGAAAAATGGTCACATTGTAGTAGCACTTAATGCAATACAACACGATGTTACTGCTGCTGGTTCAGGGGAAGATGTTTTTAATTTATATGATGGTAGAACAGCACCTATTGAAACAACAAAGTCAATTGTAAGAAAAATAAAAAAAATACGATCTTATGATCCAGTTCACTTCGGTACGTTCTTATCTGGAGATCAGCGTATTCGTAGTTCCGAAATGAGATATTTACTGCATACTGTATACGGAGCATTGGCGGTTGATCAAGAAGTCGCTGCTTTCGCTTACGTATGTCATATAAATAAAAAACCATTTTTATGTTTAAAAGCTGCTTCAGATCAAGCGAATGATAAAACGAAAGAAGAACAAAAGGTTTTTAAAATGTTAGCATGTGAACGAGCATGTGAGCATTTAATTGCTTTTTTACGTGTTTATGAGATTACTGTAGTAAATAATAGATAGTTAAAAGATTCAGGTGAAAGGAATTCATTTCATGTATTTGAATGTAGTATATAACAAGCCAAAGCGGAGGATTATATTTATATGATTCAATATAAAAGATGTAGTGAAGTAAGTATAGATTTAGTGTATGGAGCTTTTAAGGATGGATTTTCAGATTACATTATTAAAATGGATGTTTCAAAAGAAGATTTTATACAAAGATTTTTTGGACCAGAAGGTAACTCGCTAGAACACTCTTTTCTTGCTTTAGATGGTGACAAATCTGTTGGCATAATACTTGGTGGTATAAAGGTTTATGAAACTATAAAAACAATGCGTTGTGGAACATTAGCTGTTCATCCAGAGTTTCGCGGCATTGGAGTAAGTCAAAAGTTATTTGAGCTACATAAAGAAGAAGCGATACAAAATGAATGCCAGCAACTTTTTCTTGAAGTTATTGTAGGTAATGATAGGGCGATTCATTTTTATAACAAATTAGGTTATGAAAAAGTGTATGATCTTTCTTATTATAATTTATATGATGTAACTAAATTAACAAATAAAGATAATAAAAATATTGAAGTGCAAAGATTAGAATTTCAAACATTTAAACTTGAAATTCAGAAATGGCTTAACTTCCATATAAATTGGCAAAATGATATTGATTACATTGAAAAAACAAATAATACGTATTACGGTGCATATGTTGATAATGATTTAAAAGGCTCTGTATGTGTAAATGAACAAGGTAAAATTAGTTATATTTTCGTAGATAAAGATTATAGAAATATTGGGATTGGGATGAAATTATTACAAGTAGCAAGAGTAGAATCGAATTTATCAAGTTTATCTATTGGTTTTCCAAACAACAGTTTACTGGAAGGGTTTTTAAAGAAATCTGGGTTTAAAAAGAATTCTTTAGCACAATATGAAATGTATTTATTGTTATAAAAAGCGGAAGGAATTATTCTTTGCGCTTTTTATTTTTGCACTATGAGCGTAAAATGGTTCACACATATAATCCCCACATACTATATGTGCGTTTTTTTTATTAGAGGCTTATTTATAAAGTGACAGTAAAATAACGAGAGATTACATATTGAATAAGAAACGAGGAAGCAGGTTAGAAATTATATAACAGTTCCAGAAAGCAGGGAATAGTTTTTTGGAAATTAGATTTTTTTGAAAATAAAAAGGCGGTTGTTTCCGCAACCACCTTTCAGTAAAACAAAGCACTTTTTCAGAAATAAATTATGGATGATTCTAAAAAAAGTTATAGGATATAATCCCATTTTTATAACCGAAGTGACGAGCTTAATTTATAAGAAAGGAATGACTATATTATATGAAAATTTGTGTATAATGGTTACAAAGAAAAGAGCAGCTAGCAAAAGTGAACTGCTCCATTAAAGGCATATGGTTAAGAAATGGGTGTTTACAGTATTGATTGAATAGTAAGGTTTATCGAGACGAGAGGAATTATATAAATTAAATTATGATAGTCGATATTCTCCATATTGACCAGAAAAAAACTAAAAATTCTAGTGAAATTCCAAGCGTTCTTTTCTTAGGTTTTTGAATTTCTTTTATTAGATAACCTGCAGCACTAATTGCTATAAGTATGAAAAGAATGAGTTCTAATGTTTCTGGCATTACATCTACTCCTAATTATATATTTAGTTTATTATATAACAATTAAGAGATTATTTGAAGATTAAAAGTAAGGATTGAAAAGTTTGAATTTGTTTCTTCTTTCGTTATCTTTTTAAATGTCACTTTCATAATAATATTTTATTTTGTAAAATATTATTATTTTATGTAGAATAGATAGGATGGGAGGGAATGAAATGAATTATGGTTTAAAGTTTAAGATTCTTGAATTACAATGCTTCATTCAAAAGACTTATTCTGATATTAAAACAGCATGTGATATTGCTATTTATCAAGAAAACACTTCTAAATATTTAATTTCATTAGGATTTTTAAATAAATCATATATGACTTATATAGAAGCAAAAAGATTTTATCGTGAAAATGACGAGCTTGTAAGTGTAGAATTTGATAATTTCTTTGATGCGTATGACAAATTAGAACACGAATTAAAACAAGTTATTGCAAGAGAAGATAAAAATCCTTCATTGCTACATAGCAAATTTGATCAGTTTCAACAGAAAATTGAAAATATAAATGACCTAATAAAAGTTTTGGAAAATGCTCGTTAATAAATTATTTTTCTTTGTTACATAGAAATTATACATTATAAACATTTTTGGGGTAATATGTATTGCGAATCTATTGTAAGAAGGTGACTTTTGTTGATTACAGAAGTCACCTTTTTATAATATGCTTTATATCTGTAATTAATATATTGTGTTACACAATTCACTTTTATATGACTTCATTTATTGATGAAAATTAAAATAGAAAGATCTGAAAATAGAAACCTACTAAGGCTTATTTGCTATGCTAACCTTAAAAAACTCAAACTGGATCTTTAAAAAAAGAGAATTTACATGTGAAATTTAATTTATCGAATCTTATATATAGCGATGTAGTGCAACCATTATATATATCTATAAAAGAAAAGTTCATTAAAAGTAGTGATTTTTCTAGAATAACTATATTTAAATAATGAATTAACATCATTGAATTATACGATTTTGTTTAATTTTATATACTTTTTATTTTCTTTTTTTTGATACGAATGAATAGTATAATTTTTAGCAGTTTTATATTTTAGGAAATTATAAGAGGTAAATATCATGAAAAATAAAAAAGAAATAGCTATAGTTGCATTAACAACAGGATTGGCTTTAACAGCTGTAGCGCCATACGGAATAGGTCATGCAGAGGAAACAGATCAACTACAAGTTCAAATGCAGGAGGAATCGTTCCGCTCAGGTGAACTTACACAACCGTCACAAAAGGCACCAGAAAATGTAGTAAAGGATGCACTTAAGGAGAAAACAGAACAAGCGCTTTCTCCAAAGCAAGTCAATGGAGAAACAGGAGTAGATTATAAAGTCCTTCAAAAACGTGGTTCGTATGATGGGACTACACTCGTACGTATGCAGCAAACATACGAAGAAAAAGAAGTATATGGCCATCAATTAACTGCACACGTAGATAATAAGGGTGTTATTAAAAGTGTTTCAGGCGATAGCGCGCAAAATTTAAAACAAGAAGAATTGAAAAAGCCTATTAAGCTATCAAAAGAAAAAGCCAAACAATATATTTATACGAAGTACGGGAACGATATCAAGTTTATATCTGAGCCAGAAGTTAAGGAAGTTATTTTTGTTGATGAAAATAATGGACAAGCTTCAAATGCATATCAAGTTACATTTACTGCTGCAACACCAAGCTATGTATCTGGAACTTACTTAGTGAATGCCGATAATGGTGAAATGTTGAAGAATATGGTACAAGAATCAGGTTTAAAAGTAAGTGAAGAGTATGTTGAACCTTTAAAGGAAAGTAGAAAAAACAATTTCGTATCACTAACTGGAACAGGAAAAGATGATTTAGGTATAACTCGCACTTTTGGTATTTCTGAACAAAGTAATGGGAAATATTCGCTTGCTGATTACACAAGAGGGCAAGGAATTGAGACATATGATGTAAATTATAGAGATATTACAAATGAAGAAAAATATTATCCTGGTATATTAGTAACTAGCACTTCACCAACATTTACTGATCCAAAGGCGGTAAGTGCTCATTTTTTAGCAACAAAGGTATATGATTTTTACAAAGATAAATACAAGCGCAATAGTTTTGATAATAAGGGAAAAAAAGTAGTATCAGTTGTACATGCATGGGATTCTGGAGGAACAAATAACCCTAAAAATTGGGAGAATGCATTTAGTGCTAATATTAATAATATTAGTATGCTTATATATGGTGACCCCATGGTGAAAGCGTTCGATATAGTGGGCCATGAATTTACACATGCGGTTACCTCTAGCGAATCTAACCTTGAATTTTTCGGAGAATCTGGTGCAATTAACGAAGCGTTATCTGATATTATGGGAACGGCTATTGAGAAATACATAAATAACGGGGAATTTAACTGGACAACAGGAGAACAAACTGGATCGGTTTTCCGTAATATGAAAAATCCATCTTCAATCAATTATTCAAATGGAGTACCATATCCAGATGATTATAGTAAATATAATGATTTAAATGGAGAGGATAATGGAGGCATTCATTTCAACTCAAGTATTATTAATAAAGTTGCGTATTTAATTGCTCAAGGTGGTACTCATAACGGTGTAACTGTAAATGGTATTGGTGAGGATAAAATGTTTGATATTTTCTACTATGCAAATACTGATGAATTGAACATGACTTCTAATTTCTCAGAATTGAGATTAGCGTGCCTTAAAGTTGCAACAAACAAATATGGAGCGAACTCAATTGAGGTTCAAGCGGTCCAAAAAGCTTTTGATGCAGCAAAAATTAAGGGAGCAGTGACAGAAAACGAAAAAACTGCCGAAAACCAAGTCCCTGAGTTAACTGTACCGTCTACAATTACATTACATGTAGGTGACACGTTTGACCCGATGAGAAATGTAACAGCTGCTGATAAAGAAGATGGTAATTTAACAACTAGAGTACAGCATAAAGGTGATGTAGATACATCTAAACCAGGTAAATACATTGTGGACTACTTGGTTGTCGATTCCCAAGGGGGTAATGCAACGGCTACGCAGACTGTAATTGTAGAGGAAAATGGAGAAATATTAGATATAGAGCCTAAATTAACAGTGCCTGTTGGAGTGACTATTAATGTAGGAGATTCATTTGTTCCAATGACAGAAGTGTTAGCTATTGATAAAGAAGATGGCGATCTTACTTCTAAAGTAAAAGTAGATGGTAAAGTAGATACATCTAAAGCTGGTACTTACGTATTAACATACACAGTTACCGACTCTAAAGGTCATGAAGTAACTGCGAAACAAACTGTAACGGTTAAAGTTAGAGAAGAAGTTAAAAATGAAAAACCAATACTAAAAGTACCTGCTACAACTACAATTAATGAGAATGATCAATTTGACCCAATGGTAGGAGTATCAGCTACTAATAAAAAGAATGATGACCTTAGTTCTAAAGTAAAAGTAGATGGTAAAGTAGATACATCTAAAGCTGATACTTATGAAATAATATATAGTGTCAGAGATTCCGTAGGTAATGAGGTAAAGGCAATACAAAAAGTACTAGTGAAAGATAAAGACACTAGCAAAGCTAATGGCCTTGCTAATAATAGTAATATCTCAAACAATAGTAATTCAGATAAAAAAGAATATACATATAAAGAGCTTCCAAAAACGGGTGCAAGTACAACTAACAGTGCAGTAATGGGCATGTTGATGGTTATTGCAGGTACAGTACTCACTTTGATTCGTAAATTTAGAAAGACACATAAATAATAGTAGGTATAGGTATCATTCGTTTGAGGAAAAGAATTCATAATCCAGAAAAAACAAAGTGAAAAATATGTGAAACAAAAAAGGGAGTGTGTCTTAGGCGTAAATTATATTATCGGTACCGAAGGGCGAATGTCACTAGCTGATAAATAGTTTGGAATTTTGTACACACAATAATTATTAGATAAGGTTTTTACTTACTAAGATTTTAGTAGTTAGGAGGTACATTTGGCTTCCATAAAACTTTGCGCTTGGATGCGATTCTGTCTACAGAAATACATTACATATAAAACACGTTACTATTCTCATTAAAATAAAAGAATAGTAACGTGTTTTTTGTTTAAAAATGGCCTGAATAGTAAAGTTCATGAATGTTGGGGTAGTTTTAATTAGCCATGCATTAATTACTGAAAGCACTTTGTATTAATGGAAGTTTCACTTATATGACAACATGAGATTTCCGGTATTTACCAGGTGTTTCGTTAGTGAATTTTTTGAAAATTTTAGTGAAGTAGCTTTGATCAGTGAAATTTAGTGAAGCACAGATGTCAGATAAGGAAGAGGTTGTGAAAGTTAATAATTTCTTTGCTTCTTCAATTCGTTCACGCTGAATATATTCACTTAATGAAATACCAACTTCTCTTTTAAATAATATAGATAAATAATCCGAATTCACGTTTGAAAATGTAGCAAGTTGTTTAACTGATATTGGATTGTAAATGTTTTTGAAAATGTAGTTTTTGCAAATAGCAATAGTCTGTGAATGTTGCTGTGCTTTTTGTGCCTTTACACGGTCTGCAAAAGTACAGAAAACATTTTTTAAAAAATCCCAAACAGATTCTTTGTCTTTTAAATTTTCTGTTCTTTGGATATGTAGATCATAAATCTTGTAAGCAATTCCAGATGGAAGCCCTCCTTTTATCGCATATCTAGTAGCGAGTGTAATAGATGAAATACAAATGTTTTTATGACGTCTTAATTGATGGAATGAAGATAATGATGAAAGAGTCTCTTGTTGGAATACATAATAATATTTGAGTACTGTTTCTTTATCCCCGTTTTCTATAGCTCCAAGTAGTTGTTGCTCTAAATACAAATTATGACAGATAGATTCGTTTTTTTGCATTGAAGTATATACATCTTCGTTTAAGATACTGCTATGACTTACATGAAATGAGTCACTTTTATTTGCAAATGTACTTACATTTGAAATTTTTTTATAAAGAATGTTATGGAACAAAATCGCCATATTTACAAAGAAATATTGATCTTTGAGTGACAATGAAAAGTAATAGTCTCTTGTTTTTTTATAATTCGGCATAAAATGAAAGCTGCTATCCGTTTCGTTTTTAGAAAAGCTTACATCTGTTACAGGTCCAATAATAACAGTGCCGTTCACCATATAATCGCTCTTTATGTGAATTAAAATGAAGTGCCCTAGATGTTGATGAGTCCTGAAGATGGGAGAATTATATGAATCATTTCTCTGATAAAGCATATGTAACTGTTCTATTTTTGATGTATACAATGAAAGTGAATCATTTTTTGATGTAAAAGCTAAAAGAATATTTTTGTTGCAATCTAAAAAACAAACTGGAACTTCAAAAGATTGGAAAAACATATTGCAAATGTACTCTATCTCAACTAGACTGAGCTTTTTAGTCATATTCTTCCTCCTTACAGTTGTGCGTGATAGTTGAATAAACACATATTCCTTTTTTCATAAGTAGAAACGGAAAAACTTTATCAATAAAAATTATAAACTTCTAAGAATAATACCATAATTTAACATGGATAGCACATATTATTTGAATATACAGGTAATAGTTTTGGGGAGTAGCATAAAATATGAATCATCACACTTATTTGCTAGTTACTGCTAACATGTATCAAAAAATGTTTAAGATTGGATTCAAATAGAGATAAGAGGGGAGATTAACGAATTGGCGCCTAAGTAATTAGTAAAAATTAGCGATGAAAGCTACTATGTAACAATAATAATTATTTTTGAAGTAGAGACATAAGTGAAATGTAGGAGAGAAAATTACATATATCATACGGGGAGACGACGTAATAGTAGAAATAAGAACAGTGAATCAGTGATTGTAAACAATGGGGTGTGGGGACAACTATGTTTTATGTTATTCGTTCAAGGCTAATACTTTGTACACAATTTTATTTTTAGATGGTAATAGTAAAAAATAGATTTTTAAAATGATAGAAGTAGTAAAGGGGATAATAGAGAAATGAAAAAAATATTAAGTGTGCTTCTAGTTGTATTCTTAACATTTTCAGCGTGGTCTAATGAATTAGTAAAGGCAGCTTCACCAACCAAAGGTTCTTTAACAATTCATAAGTACGAACAAGAAAAAGAGGGAACAACAGGAGTAGAAGGTGATGGTTCCGCAAATCAAGAGGTGCCAACAAATGTGAAGCCGTTAAAAGGTGTAACGTTTGAAGTAAAAAAGGTTGCATCGTTTGAAAAAATTTCAAATGATGGGAAAATCGTGAAAGAAGATGTGAAACCTGTAACGGGGGCAACTCCATCTCAAGTAGTAACTGATGATAACGGACAAGCTGTATTAAAAGATCTTCCGCTAGGACGTTATGAAGTGAAAGAGGTGGCAGGCCCTCCACATGTTAACCTAAATCCAAATACGTATACAGTAGATATTCCATTAACGAATAAAGAGGGTAAGGTGTTAAACTATGATGTTCATATGTATCCAAAAAATGAGATTAAACGCGGTGCAGTTGATTTAATAAAAACTGGTGCAAACGATAAAGCATTAGCGGGTGCAGCATTCTCTGTATTTAAAAAAGATGGAACAGAAGTGAAAAAAGATTTAGTAACGGATGCTAATGGTCATATTCGTGTGCAAGGATTAGAGTATGGAGAATACTATTTCCAAGAAACAAAAGCTCCGAAAGGCTATGTAATAGATCCAACTAAACGCGAGTTTTTTATTAAGAACTCAGGAACAATTAATGAAGATGGAACAATTACTTCTGGTACAGTAGTTAAAGTAGAATTGAAAAACTATGAAGAACCAACTATTGATAAAAAGATTAATGGTAATTTGGAAGCGTTACCAATAAATCCGTTAACTAATTACAATTATGATATTAAAACATTAATTCCAGAAGACATTAAAGAATACAAAAAATATGTGGTAACAGATACTTTGGACAATCGATTAGTGATGCAAGGAAAGCCAATCGTGAAGATTGATGGAGCGGAAGTAAATGCAAGCGTTGTAGATGTAGCTGTAGAAGGTCAAAAAGTAACAGCTACAGTAAAAGATTTTACAAAATTAGATGGTAAAAAAGAATTTCATTTACAAATTAAATCACAAGTAAAAGAAGGAGTACCATCTAGTTCGGAAATTTTAAATATAGCAAAAATTGATTTTACAAATAAAAATGATGTAATTGGAGAAAAAGAATCTAAACCAGTAGTTGTTGTTCCGACAACTGGAATTATTGAGTTATCAAAAATTGATGGTGATAATAAGAAGAAATTAAAAGGTGCAGAGTTTGTACTTAAAGATAAAAATGGGAAAATAGTTGTTGTAGCAGGAAAAGAAGTAATAGGTGTATCAGATGAAAATGGTGTTATTAAGTGGTCTAACATTCCATACGGAGACTATCAAATTTTTGAAACAAAAGCACCAACATATACAAAAGAAGATGGTAAAACAGCTTCTTATCAATTATTAAAAGACCCAATTGATGTAAAGGTTAGCGAAAATAATCAAACGGTTAAATTAACGATAGAAAATAATAAAAGTGGATGGATTCTTCCAGTAACCGGTGGAATAGGAACGACTCTTTTTACTGTACTAGGCCTTACGTTAATGGTTACAGCAGCGTTTGTTTTCTTTAGAAAAAAATTTGCTAATAAATAAAGTTTTAGGAACATGTAACCATGTGATGTGAAAAGGGGAGAAGCAAAATGCTTTCCTCTTTTCGGTATTTTAGTATATACAGAGGTGGAAATATGAAACGAAATCTTTTTTTAGGAGGTATTTTTTTATTTGGATTAGGTATTTTTTTATATCCTACTATTAGTAATTGGTTGGCGACTCGTGCTCATTATTCTGAGATTAGTTCTTATGATAAGAAGATTAAAGCGCTACAAAAGAAAGAAATTGAACGTAGGGAAAAAGAAGCAGCCGACTATAATAAACAAGTTCAAACTTCCACGAAAACATTTGCAGATCCATTTGCTGAGGAAAATAGAAATCAACAAGCGTATGCCGATGCGTTAAATTTAGGTGATGTAATGGGGTATATTGAAATATCGAAAATTAAAATAAAACTGCCAATCTATCAAGGTACCTCTGAAGAAGTATTGAGTCGGGGGATAGGTCATTTAGATTATTCGTCACTCCCGGTAGGTGGTGAGAATACGCACACTATTTTAACCGGACATCGTGGTTTACCATCAACAAAGTTATTTTCAGATTTAGATAAGTTAAGTGAAGGAGATCTTTTTTATATTCACTCTTTAGACAAAATTCTTGCTTATAAAGTAGATCAAATTAAAGTAGTTTTACCACACGAAACGGACGATTTGAAAATTGTGGAAAATAAAGATTATACAACATTAATTACATGTACGCCTTATGGAGTAAATACAAATAGATTGCTCGTTCGAGGTGAGCGTGTAGAGTTCAACCAGAAAGAAAAACAAGAAATAAGTACAGAGGTATTTATGTTTAATAAGTGGACGGTAATAGTTGTAATAGTTCCAATCCTATTGTTATGTGCGTTTCTAGTCGTAATTTATAAGAAAAAAATAACTAGATAAATTGCATGTATCCCGCAATAACGGGCAGTGGATCCATTAATTTAGGGATAAGTAAGGAAGGTATAGAAGGGATGAAGTAAATCCACACTGATTAATGTTCACTTTTTTTGACAGTAGAAAAATACGGTAAAGGTGGGAACAAGGAAATTGAGGCTACGATTAAAGCTGGTAAGTATTCATTTAATGGTTTTGTTAATGATATGTGTAAGTTTTGTCATATATGTACCAAAAGAAGTTTATGGATCCATGGTAGACTTAAAAGGTTTAGGTGACATATCGCGTTATAATGCAGTTATCTTTGGTAACCATAAAGCAGTTGGTGGAGACGTTGAAGGTGCAATCGCAGTTCAAGGTGATATGGATGCATCAGGTTATACGATTGTAGGTGCAGCGGCAGGTACATCTAATATAGTTGGCGAAAAATGGAGTGATGAAGGATATCCGTCTTTGTTATTGTCTGGAAAATTTAAAAAATCAAGAGAGGAATCTTTTATCATTCAAAACGGAATAGTCGTTATGACAAAAGAGAGTGATCCAGATCGTACAATACAATCTTCTTATGATCGTATTGTTTTTAAAGAAAAACAAGAAATTGATGCGAAATTCAATGAGTTTCGTAACATAGTGAACCAAGTCAATCAAGATGCAGGTCAATATAAAACGAATACCCCAATTCCAAACATGAGTTTTGGCATTGGAAAAGAGATAAACAATCCTAATATTTATGTTTCATCAGAATTGACAGGGAAAATAAATTTAGAAATAAGAGATGTATTTTTACCCAATGCTAAGGACAAAGATTTTATTGTTATGTATTCGGATGCAAGAGAGATTACCTTTAATAAGGGGTCTATTTTATATGACACGAACGATATAGGAAGGGCTACGGATATAATTCCTACATCACAACCCTATTCTTCTGATTCACCATTTACTGAGCTATATGGGAAAGTGGTTTGGGTTTTTCCTAATGCGAAAAAAATCACAGCAGAGGGGTATGGTGTTGTTGGAAGTGTATTTGCTCCAAATGCTGTATTAGAAACAAAAGGCGGTTCAATTAATGGACAAGCATTTGTCGGTACAGTGCAACAAACTGGTGGATTCGAATTTCACAATTTCAAATTTAACTGGAAACATTGGAACAAGCCTAGTACAGGAAAAATAAAAATAAAAAAAGTAGATAGTAATAATGATGATAAAAAATTAGTGGGAGCAAAGTTTTATATAGAAGATTCAAACGGAAAAGTAGTTGGGGAGTTAATAACAGAGGAAAAAGGAGAAACGATATCTAAAGATTTACCAATAGGAAACTATAGCCTAGTGGAAATAGAAGCGCCTAAAGGTTATGAATTATTGAAAGATAAAGTAGCTGTAAAAGTAGAAAAAGATAAAGTAATAGAAATGAAAATAGGAAATAAAAAATTGCCAGATCCAATAGGGAAAATAAAGCTGGTGAAAGTAGACACAAATGATAAAAATAAAAAGCTAGCAGGAGCAAAGTTTTATATAGAAGATTCAAACGGAAAAGTAGTTGGGGAGTTAATAACAGAGGAAAAAGGAGAAACGATATCTAAAGATTTACCAATAGGAAACTATAGCCTAGTGGAAATAGAAGCGCCTAAAGGTTATGAATTATTGAAAGATAAAGTAGCTGTAAAAGTAGAAAAAGATAAAGTAATAGAAATGAAAATAGGAAATAAAAAATTGCCAGATCCAATAGGGAAAATAAAGCTGGTGAAAGTAGACACAAATGATAAAAATAAAAAGCTAGCAGGAGCAAAGTTTTATATAGAAGATTCAAACGGAAAAGTAGTTGGGGAGTTAATAACAGAGGAAAAAGGAGAAACGATATCTAAAGATTTACCAATAGGAAACTATAGCCTAGTGGAAATAGAAGCGCCTAAAGGTTATGAATTATTGAAAGATAAAGTAGCTGTAAAAGTAGAAAAAGATAAAGTAATAGAAATGAAAATAGGAAATAAGAAATTGCCAGATCCAATAGGGAAAATTGAAATTGAGAAAGTTGATGACAAGGATATCAATTTAAAACTAAAAGGTGCTGTATTTCAAGTGTTAAATAAAGAAGGGAAAGAAGTTGCTAGATTAAAAACAGATGAAAAAGGAAAGGTGATTTCCAGGCAATTAGTACTAGGAAAATATACGATTAAAGAAATAAAAGCACCAAATGGATATATGTTACTTAGAGATCCAATAGAGGTAGAAATTACAGAGGCAGTAAGGACACAAAAAATAACAGTAAAAAATGCGAAGAATAATTGGATGATTCCTAATACTGGTGGCAGCGGTACAACAATTTTTTATGTGGTTGGTATTTTGGTAATGTTTGGTGTGTTATATTTCTCTAAGAAAAATCATGTGTAAATAGTTATGAAAACAGTATATATAATGAACTGTTTTCATAAAATTAGACAGATTTTGCATTAGACAATTTTAATGGCATGAATTCGGTATTGTACCGGGCTCATGCTACTGAATTTCCCCTTAATTCGTTTGTTGTGATAATAATCATTATATTTTTATGACGTTTAACAATTTATTTTTTCGCTAAAGTACCACATAACGGAATAATAGAAAAGTTACATTCGACTGAATGGTTTTATTTAATAAATCCAATTTGCTTCTTAGTTCATTCGGAAACAACTTTAAACTTTTCTTTCATATTAGAGGAGGGATATATGTTTCTTAATTTGTTGAAGCAGGAAAGGTTATAGTAAACATAGAATATATTAATAAATCAAAATGTTTACGGGGTGAAAATGATGGTAATAAAACAAGATGAAATTAAAGTAGTAGTTGGAGCTGGAGTGTTTAATAATAATCCAGGTTGGATTCAAACGCAAGAAGAAGAACTTAATTTACTAGACAATACCACTTGGGAAGAAAGATTTGAATACAATTCCATTTCAGCTATTTTAGCTGAGCACGTATGGGAACATCTTACGTTTGAAGAAGGTGTAAAAGCAGCTGAAATTTGTTATGAATTTTTAAAACCATCAGGTCATATTCGATGCGGCGTCCCTGATGCATTTTTTCCGGATGAAACATACCAAAATATAGTTCAAATAGGCGGACCTGGGCCGAAAGATCATCCTGCTGCAAGTCATAAAATAGTTCATAATTACAAAACATTAACGAAAATGTTTGAAACGGCTGGATTTGAGGTAGTTCTACTTGAGTATTGTGATGAAAATGGTCAATTTTATTACAACGACTGGGATGCGAATGACGGGGTTATTTTCCGTTCGAAAAGGTATGATTCTAGGAATCGAGGCGATAAACTTGGTTTTCCATCGTTAATTGTTGACGCAATTAAAAGATAAGTCATTCAAATAAAGTAGGTATTAGTTCATGAGTCGCAAATGCGGCTTTTTTATTTATAATAAATCAATTTTCAAAATGTCATCTACACATTAAATTAATATTTAGTTGCCATATAGATTTCTTTTATGTATAAATTCGTGTAAAATAAGAACATATATTCTGCGCGAGAGTGAGGGGAATAAATATGTTAGCTGAGATAGAGAAACAATCTAATGGGTATATTGTAAAATTTCAACGCCAATTTCCTTATACGATAGAGGAAGTTTGGTCTGTGTTAACTGAAAACAGTAAGCTTAAAAAATGGATGTCTAATTTGCAGATTGAAAACCTTAAAACAGGTGGAATGATAAAGTTCGATATGATGGATGGTTCATTTTTAAATATTGATATTTTAGAGTGTCAACTAAATGCAGTACTTGAATTCAAATGGGATAAAGATCGTGTCCGATTTGAAATACATAAAGCAGGAAATGGATCCCTATTACTTCTTAAAGAATTCATTCATGAATTAACAGATCATACACCGAAAGATATTGCTGGTTGGCATATTTGTTTAGAACTTTTTTCTTCCGTGTTAGAAGGAAAAGAGAAAGAATTTCCAAAAGATGAGTGGCAACAATGGTTTGAAAAATACAAGGTCAAGATTCATGAACTGAAAGGATAATTACATAATAGGTAATATTAATTATGTAATTATTATATTATAAAAATGATTTTTTAAGAAGATAAGAATAGAGGTTAATATGAAAGTAAATCAATTAATTGCAAATAACATAAATAAATTGGATGCAACTATACCATTTAATAAATCGTTAGGAATTGCTGGTTTATCTGGATCAGGTAAAACAACTTTTTGCCAAACAATTGGTGAAGAGTCAAAAAAACGATTAGTTTCTTTATTACCAAAGGCTGAATATCAATATTTATTTCCTAACATTATGGAAACAAATTTTAGTGCTATTAAGATGGAAGAAATGCCATTAGTACTTTTTCTAGGAAAATCATCGATTTCGTCTAATCCGCGTTCAACGATTGGTACTCATACTGGTGTTTTTACAGCGGTTCGGGAAAAACTTGCTGAAGTATTTAATCTTTCTCCAGAGGTCTTTTCATTTAATAATCAACTAGGGTGGTGTACTGGTTGTAAAGGTCGTGGTACTACAAAAAATGTTGAGTGTAAAAAATGTAAGGGAAAACGTTATAGTGAAGAAATTGAACAATATGAAATTGATTTGTTCGCTAATCCGCATTCAATTTCAAATATTAATGATTTAAGTGTTGAATCTATTCTTTCACTAGCAAAAGAATTAAATATTAGTGAAGAAAAACAGCATATACTGCAAAATATTATTAATATGAACATTGGCTATTTAACATTAAATCGAATTATGGGTACGTTGTCAGGTGGAGAATTAACACGACTTTACTTAGCTGAATTCATGGCAGTAAGTGAAAATGCAGTAATTATTATTGATGAGATTTCTGTGGGGCTTGATCACGTAACATTATTACAAATATTAGAAGAGATCAAAAAATTAGGGTGCAAAAATCAAATTTGGCTCATTGATCATTCAGATACAGTACTGGATACAACTGATGAGCAATTATTCTTTGGACCTGGTAGTGGAAAATATGGCGGGAAAATTGTGAAAGAATCACCAAGGCCAAAGCCATTACTATCAGAACGAAATAACGAAATGCCAACAGAATATTATACATTCCATGAATTATATTGTCGAAATATCCAAATGACTAAGTTTCAGATTCCTAGAAATAGACTTGTAACTGTTACAGGGGAATCAGGATGTGGAAAATCTACACTTGTTAATGAATGTATCGCTAAAGATTTTCAAAAGCGATATCCAAAAGACAAACTTGTTATGGTAGGACAAGATCGCAATCAGTCAATTACAAGTCGATCAACCGTTGCTACTTTCCTTGATATTAAAAAGAAACTGACAAAGTATAGTGAAGAAATTGATGATATTTTTGAACGTTCAATTGAGGATATTATTGATGACCTTCCAAATGAAGATATCGCATATAAACGCTTGAGTTTACTAATCAAATTAGGACTCGGCTATTTAACATTAGAAAGAAAAACACAAACATTATCAACAGGTGAGTTTCAATGTGTTCATTTAGTGTCGGAGTTATTTGCCAACACAAGAAACCCACATACTTTATTTATTTTTGATGAGCCTTCAAAAGGTTTATCACAAAATATTTTAAATCAATTTATAGATAGTGTCAGAGGGATTTTACAAGATGAATCAGTCTCAATCATAATGATTGAACATAATAGTTACATGCTAGAAAGTTCGGATTACATTGTTGATTTTGGGAAAAGACAGCTTGAATCTGTAGAACATCTTGATGTTATTAGTCATAATGATTATTATCGTCAAAAGAGTAGTGTGAAAAAGGCTGCGCAAATACATATTTCTTCAACGCTAAAGCGTAAAGAAGGAATTCACTATGTAAAAGAAAATCATAATAACTATTTTAAAAATGCTGAAAACGTTTATAAGGGTGGTATTTTAAAAAGTTTATCATCAATGGCCCGATTAATTTATGGCGAATATGAATCTGATACAATTGCACCAATAATTGCTATTGATCTTGAAAGACATTTGTATAGTCAATATAGTTTCTTATATGAGATTGGTGGATTAATTAATCAAATTATAGCTTCCCATCCAACCAATAAAGATACGAGAAGTTTTGATTTTTATTCACAGGATAATCACTGTCCGTCTTGTTCAGGTCGCCTTAAGATTGAAATCTTTAATAAAGACATTACAATACAAGATAAAAATGTTCCATTTTGGGGTGGTTTATTCGATCCGGAAATCATGAAAGTATTGAAATTTTATCAATATGAAAAAATAGAATTTTTATTTGAAGAAATTAAAAATGAACTCGGTCATGATTTATCAAAGAGCTATAATGATATGTCAGAAGAGGAAAAACATACATTTTGGTACGGGTATTTTGAAAAATCATTTTATGATAAGAAAGG
Source organism: Bacillus sp. FSL M7-1020 (assembly GCF_038050415.1). Taxonomy (NCBI): domain Bacteria; kingdom Bacillati; phylum Bacillota; class Bacilli; order Caryophanales; family Bacillaceae; genus Bacillus; species Bacillus sp. FSL M7-1020. The sequence continues at coordinate 2,240,884 of NZ_JBBOTW010000001.1, forward strand.
TAAGACACGTAGAACATGGGTAGGATTTAATACGATCATTGGTGGATATATTGTGATTTCTAAAGCAGCTATTAAAGAACAAATTAAGGAATCTAAAGAAATCGTGACATGTCCAATTTGTGAGGGGACGGTTTTAAATCATCATAAATCGCTTAAGTTTGGAAACTCAGATATTCGTGAAATAATTAATCAGCCTATGGATGAAGTGTTGAACACAGTTGGTAATTTACCGGCACTCGTTAAATTGAAGTCTATAATAGGTGGAGATATGAGATTGACGGAAGATGTTTCTTTATTGCCAAGAAAAGTGCAAGTTGCACTGAAAATGTTCGAATTAGAACAAGCAAGTTTTTCAAATTATGAAATAGTGTTACAAAATGTTTTACCATTCTGGGACGAAATTAAAGGGAATATAGAATCCATTAGCGCCAATAATCAAGTAACTATTTGTGATTTTTCTAATGTGTATGAAACAAGAGAAACCATTATAGATCAGTATTTCACAAATGGAAAATATAAAAAACTAACATATGTTTACGAAGCATTTGGTTACAAAAAATTAGTTACACAAATTAATAAAATTAAAAAAAGCAACCCATGTCCATTCTGTAACGGAAAGAAAGTTATAACTGAAGATAACCTACATGATGGCGTGTTTAAATTAACAATTCCATGTGTCACTTGTAATGCAAGTGGTATTAATGATGAAGGGCTTAAAGAAATTGTTGATGGCATAGATGTGCAAACATGGTTAACTGGAACAGTTAGTGATGTTGTGGATGAAAGTTTATTAACGGAGGCCGTTGCACAAATACCGATTTTTAATCGTATTCGTGAGTTGGATAAACGAGATATGATGGTGGTTTATGAATGTCTGGAGAAAAATAATTAAGTTGCACTACTTGTATTTAGTTGAACTGATCTGTTTTAAATTGATAATACGTGATTTTAATTATGTAAATATAATATATTTAATTGTTGTTTTAATCGTTAAAAGTAGTTGACTCTCACACGATGTCATTGTTTAAAATAAAGTTGAGATTCGAAGTAGACAGAATTTTTAGGAGGAAACCATGTTTAAAATTGGAGATTTTTCAAAATTATCTTCCATTAGTATACGTATGTTGAGACACTACGATAAAGTGGAGCTATTACAGCCAGTAAAAGTCGATGAGCAAAGTGGTTATCGATATTATTCAGCGGCTCAACTAAAGAAAGTAAATCAAATTCAAACGTTTAAAGATATGGGGTTTAATATCGCTACCATTAAAAAAATAATAGAATGCGATAATATGGATAGTATAAAGGAGCAATTTCTAAATCGTAGTACTCAAATTAAAGAAGACATGAATAACCTCCAAAAACAATTACGTCTCCTCGGAAACTCAATGAAAACGATGAGAGAGGATGTTGTTGAGATGAACTATCATGTTTCAATAAAAGAAATTCCAGAAAGAAATGTAGCTACTGTTAGAAAGGTTATTCCATCGTATAATTGTGAAGGCGATTTATGGAGTATTTTAATGCAAGAAATTCATATGAAAAATATTAGTATGGCTCACCCGAGTTATAGTATCGCTGTCTTCCATGATCAAGAATACAAAGAAAATGATGTGGATATAGAAATACAGCTAAATATCTTAGGAAAGCATGAAAATACAAAAGATGTTCATTTTCAAAAAATAGAGCCAATCAAAGTAGCTTCTATAACAGTAAGCGGAAGTTATGAACAAATGACAAACGTAAATGAAGCAGCCGCAAAATGGATTGAGACGGAAGGTTACGAATTAGCAGGCCCAATGTTTAATATTTATCATGTGAGCCCAGCGATGGAAACGGATCCTAATAAGTGGGTTACAGAGGTTTGTTATCCAATCAACAAATAAGCAAAAAAAGGCATATTTTATGCCTTTTTTATTTTATTGTACTCAAAAGTGTATAGAAAAATGGTGTGTCTGTTGGATTCATTCACTATAAGTTTGAATGTGAGAATAAATGAGGTACTTAAAAATATTTTTCATCTAATTGAAATTGTGTTTTAAGTAAAGCCCTTAAGATAATATACAGGTGAATAAAATTAATTTAATGATATGTGTATCCTCCATCAGGAAATAATACACTACCCGTAGTAAACTCATTTTGCATTAAAAACAGGACAGTATGTGCAATTTCATCATTATGCCCAGGTCTTTTTACAAGAGAAAGAGACTTATAATCTTCATAAGCAGCTAGTCTTTTTTCGTTTTGTTCATTCTCTCTTTGTATCGTTCCAGGAGAAACAACATTAACTCTAATCGAAGCTAATTCAACAGCTAAAGCTTTTCCTAAACTTTCAATAGCACCATTACAAGCTCCATAAGCAGGAGCACCTTTAAGTGGCCTTTGGCTAAATGCACCAGACATTAACACGATAGATCCTGATTTTGAAAGAAAAGGAATGGCATATTTCACGGCATAATATTGAGGCCAAAACTTTCCGATAAAGCTACTTTCAGCAATTTCCTCTGTAGTGGTTATTGGTCCAAGTGTGTAAGAAGCCCCCGGTGTAAATAAATGATCAAATTTCCCGACATCTTTGAAAAAATTTTGTAATTGCTCTTTATTTTGATTATCCAATACATAAGTTTGAAGGTGATTGTTATTTATTAATTCTTGAGCAGCCTTTAGCTTTTCTTCCGAGCGTCCGGCAATAATAACATGTGCGCCTTGTTCAACTGCTTGTGTTGCTGTCGCTAATCCAATACCAGAACTTCCACCAATAATAACGATTTGTTTATCTTTTAATGTAGTAAAAGACATGATTAAGCCTCTCCCTTAATATAAAATTAAAAATAAATATGTGTTGCTTTTATTATTCGTTAAAAAATGGTTATTGAAAAGTAGGCACTTTACTTGTACTTAGTCGCAACTTTCGTACTAATGAAGTAGTGAACGGAGAAATAAACATGAAAAATGATTTATTATGATCTATGATGGGATGGGAGAGGTGAGAAGATGGATTTACAAGAACCTAAATTAAAAGGGGTAATAGCGACATTACAAATAATCGGTGGGAAATGGAAGCCATTGATTTTATTTATTTTGCTAACAGATGGAACGAAACGGTTTGGTGAATTAAAGAGATTAATACCCGATATATCTCAAGGAACATTAGCGAAGCAGCTTCGTGAATTAGAGCAAGATCAACTAATAAAACGTGAAATGTATCAAGAAATACCACCTAAAGTAGAATATAGTTTATCTGAGCATGGAAAAACGGTAAGCACGGTGTTGGATAGTATGTGTGGTTGGGGTAGAGGACATTTAGAATTCATCGATAAAAATAGACTATAAAATTATTATGTAAACTAAATGATTTTGCGGAAAGGTATTTTTTTGATAATTTATATTTTATTATATATAATTAAACCATGTTATTATACATAGAATCTTCGAATTGAGATGGGGTAGATGAAATCCTATATTATTCGAAGTAACTAGTTGTTCGGGGCTGAAAAAATGCATACTAGATATAAAAGAAGCTTTACGAGAATATAAACTATGAGTCTATATCGAGGATCGTCAGTATTAAACATTTCATGCATTTTACAAAGGGGAAATAATAAAATGAACGAATTAGAATACAAAAACTTTTATGATAAAGTAGGAAGATTAAATGGGTGGGATTTCAGTAAGCTGAAATGTGAAACGGTAGGAGACACTTGGGACTTTTATGGCGAAGTGAAAGAAAGATGCAAACCATCAGACATGCTACTTGATGTAGGTACAGGTGGAGGAGAGAATGTACTTAACATAGCATCTTCAGCTAAATTGTTAATTGGAATAGATAATTCTAATGGCATGATTGAAACAGCACATTCCAACTTGAAAAAAGTAGGTGTACAAAATGTTGAGCTTCTCCAAATGGGTTCTGAAGCTTTAACGTTTCCGCATGCTTATTTTGATATTGCTTCTAGTTGTCATGCACCGTTTCTAGCATCTGAGTTAGCAAAAGTAATGAAAAAAGGTGCTTTTTTCTTAACACAACAAGTTTGTGAACATGATAAATTAAACCTTAAAGAAGCATTTGGCAGAGGACAATGCTTAGGTGAAAGAGATGGCACTTTAAAAGAAAAGTATATGAGTGAACTTATTAGTGCAGGATTTGAACTCGTGCAAGTACGTGAATATGATGTTACCGATTATTACAGTACACCTGAAGATCTCATTTTTTTATTAAAACATACGCCTATTATTCCTAATTTTGGAGAAGAGGAAGAGGATTTTACTATTTTACAAAAGTTCATCGACGCGAATAGTTCTGAAAAGGGGATTCGTACGAATTCAAAGAGGTTTATGATTATTGCTGTTAAATAATAATATACATTAGCGTAAAGGCAGATTTTCTTTTAAAGAAAATTTGCTTTTTTGTATAGAAAAAAGCAGGGTAAACTTGAAAAAAGTAGAAATAATCATAATGTAAATTTGAAAATTAAAATATGGAGGATAACTGTTTTGAAACGTTACTATATTAACAATGAAAAATTAAACGTACATATTACTGAGTGGGGAGAAAATGATAAACCCGTTATTTTTTGTTTACATGGATTAGGTAGTACAAGTTTAAGTTTTATATAAATCGCAGAAAAACTAAAGGAAGAGTATAGACTTATATCCATTGATGCACCTGGGCATGGTAAAACACCGCCATTTGAAAGAACAGAAGATTATGAGATGCAAAACTTAGCAAATTGGTTAAATGAAATAATAAATGAACTGAAAATTGAACATTTTTATTTTCTATCACATTCGTGGGGAAGTTTTGTAGCGCTATTTTATTTGTTACATAATCCAGAAAAGGTATTAGGGAGTATTCTCATTGATGGAGGGTACCAAACGAAAAGGCTTCAAGAAGAAACGTTGGAAGAAGAAATTGCTTATTATGAAAAGGACTTTGAAGAGTATGTATTTAATAGTTGGGATGATTTCTTTAAAAGTGAAAAAGAAGTGTATACAAGATGGTCTCCATTATTAGAACTTGCAGTTAAGGATCTTGGTATAGAAATAGATAATAAAGTATGTTGGCATGCGAGGGGTACAACAGCTGGTAATATCGTAAAGGGTATGCACAAGGATGAAATAATGGATATATATGAGGAGTTACCATCTAATATAATATTACTTCGTGCTACAGTACCAGAAATTTGGGATGAGTATAGAGGGAAGACAGCGAGTATTTTTAGTGAGAGAACAAAAGCGACAGTAAAACTAATCCCGAATTCTACCCATCTGTTACATTGGGATTATCCGGAGGTTATAGTAGAAGAAATAAGAAAACATTGGTAAAGTCCAATATAATTTAAAAAGGTTGATTCTTGTAATGTATTAGAATCAACCTTTTTGAAGTGGATGTAATAAAACGTATTGAGCAAGTTGTTTGCTTAAAGTGTTATTTTTTTGCCGGTGTATTTCCCATCGCGATAGAAATTCTATTCCAACTATTAATTTGATTAATAATCAAGACAAGGTCAATATATTGTTTTTCATCATAATGTTCACATACTCGTTTGTATAGGGAATCAGGAACTCTTTTAGTAGGAATAAGTGTAATATGCTCAGCTAATTCAATTGCGATTTTTTCCTCCGCTGTATAAAAAGTACATTCACCCCAAGTACTTAAGCAATAAATTCTTTGTTCAGTCTCTCCCATTTTTCGTGCATCAGATGTATGTAAATCTATGCAGTAAGCACAGCCATTGATTTGAGAAACTCTAATTTTAATAAGTTCTCTAGTCGTTCGATTAATCGTGGATTGTTTTGTGTACTTTTCCATGTCCATCATAATTTTCATAGCATCAGGTGCAGCATCATAGTAAGAAATTCTTTGCGTCACAACACAACACTCCTTTTAGCTTAAAATATTATTCATTATATCTTGAAGTGGTCGTTCATACTAATTATTTGTACTAAAACGCAAACTGCTTAAAGCTTAGATTGTATTAGCTGAAATGTTAACGCAACAGTTCTAATACAAAAGTAGTAGTTTGTTAATTAAAGTTTCAATCTCCAGATGGATTTTTCCTGTTAGTTTTTGAAATACAATACTAATAGAAATAATGAATTTGGAGGTTTATTATAATGATTACACACATTTCAGATATTAAACTACAAACTGTTTCTATAGAAGGAGTAAAACAAGTATACAGAGATATATTATCTTTTCCGATAAAAAAAGAAACAGCATCATTTATTCAATTTGAAGTAACGCCATACACAACAATTAGTTTTCAGGAAGTGTATGAACCAATTGCACCTGCGCATTTCGCTTTTGAGATTCCATATTCAAAATTTCAAGAAACAGCAAACTGGCTTGAAGGATCTGGTTTACTCATTGTGAAATGGAAAGATGGTCATACAATTGACGAGGAGAGCGGTCGATTCAATTTATACTTTAAAGACGGTGATGGAAATCTTCTTGAAATTATCGCACATAGTTATATTAATGAAGAGGTATTAGTTTCACATTCACCGTTAAACGTTTTATACGTAAGGGAAATTGGTCTTCCTGTTAAAAGTGTACCTGTATTTACGGAGTGGTTGAAATCAAATCTAAATATGAAAACGATGGAAGATGGGGACATTTTTAACTTTGTTATAGGTGGCACTGCATACATTGTTGCAACTTGGTGGCAGCGAGCTTGGATTCCAATTGCTATGAAAGCTTTACCACCAAAAGTACATGTTTCTTTCGGAACACCAGATCAAGCATTTTTACAACGAATACAAAATAATTTGAAGAAAAATAGTGTTCCATATGAATGTAAACATAATGAAGTATTATTTATTGAGCAGGGATATACGTTTACTGTCTTGTATACACCAGAGTTCCGTTCTGATATTGCTAGTAAATTACACTTACCACTTTCTATTTAGTTATAGAGAGCGGTAAGTTTATATTGTTTTAAAGAATATAAAATCTAGTTATTATGTTGATGTAACATTTGAGCTATTCCTTGACCAAATGACCAGTTCTCAATTGATGTCTCATGTAAAGTAATGAAAACATCAGCACTAGAGATGTGTAATATAGTAGCCGTGGTAGTTGCTATAGCATTATACAAATCCTTTTTTTGATTCATTGTTCTTCCTGGTCCACACGTAATTGAAACATAAATCATATTATTAGATCGTTTTGTTGAATCCTCTAATAGATAAGAAGAATCATAAAACAGCTGATGGGATGCATAAGGTAAAAACATTTGGAAATAATCGTTTTCGGGGATATTAAAATGTTCCATTAATGAATGATGGATTTTGATACTTACATTTTTTAATAACTTATTATCGGATAATTCTTCAGGATGATAAACAGTAACAAATGGCATATTAGAGCACTTCCTTTCTTTTGAATTCATTTTACTTCCAATCATTTCATTTGTATAATTGAAAATATATTAACTTATTATCAATAAAATCGATAAAGATGGTGTGTCAAATGGAAATAAAAGAATTAATTACATTTAAAAAAATTATTGAAGAAGGAACGTTTTCACAAGCTGCTAAACAATTAAACTATGCCCAATCAACTGTAACAGCACATATAAAAAAGCTAGAGAATGAAATAGGTTTTCTATTATTTGAAAGAGGATGGGATGCGAGATTAACAGAAGAGGGAAAACTCTTTGCAGAGGAAGTAGAAAACTTATTAACACATTGGGAGTATTCCAAATCTCAAGCACAACGTATTAGTAATGAAGAGAGAGGGAGTTTAAGGATTGGTCTATTAGAATCTTTTGCTAAAAGGTTAATTCCAATAATATTAAAGTTTTTAAACGATGAAAAACCATATATACATTGTGATTTTGTAGTGGGAAATACTGCACTTTTAGCAGAGATGATTAAACAAAATAAGGTCGATTTTGCGGTGTGTGGACATAATAATAGTTCGAATATAAAATTCACTCCAATAAGTGATGAACAAATTGAATTTATAGTAAACCATCCGAATCATCCTTTACTACAAAAAGATTTTGTTGAAGTATTTGATATTATAGATTACCCCATAATTGTAGGTGAAAATAGTTGTTTTTCATATCAATCTGTAAGTTCTTTATTAGCGGAAAATAATTTGTCTTTTAAGAGAGTATACAATTGTAGTGCTTTGAACCTTATTCCACAAATGCTCTTTGAGAATGCTATAGGAATTATACCAAAAGGTACAATTTTGAATGAAGAAGTACTATCTTTTAAGATTAAGGGTTTTAATTCTAACATTCCGATTGGTATATTAATATCTACTAAAAATAAAAATTATTTAAGTCAAACGAAACAAAAAATTATGAACATCATTAAAGTAGCCCTATAATTATGCAGAAAATAATTATATGGCTATTTTTAATACGTATTTTTCATTTATTATTTCAAAGGTTTTATAATGACAGGATTTATATGAGTAGAAGGATTCCCTAACATTACAGTGAATTTAAAATAAAGGTGTAGTAATAATACTATATAGTTTAAGGAGGAGAAGATTTGAATTTAGGTGAGTTGATAGCCAAAGGAAATACAGCGAAGATATATCTTCATGAAAATAAAGTTATTAAATTATTTGAGGAATACCTTCCAAACACAGAGTCTACAAATGAAGCAAAAAAACAAAAATATGCTTATTCATGCGGACTACCAGTTCCGAACGTATTTGAAGTGACAAAGATACAAAATAGACAGGTAATTATTATGGAATATGTAAAAGGAGAAAATATTGGCGAACTCCTGCTTAATAATCTAAATAAGGCAAAACATTACATCAATATTTGTGTTAATGAACAAAAAAAGATTCATGCTATACGTGTGAATATAGATGAAATGGAACCAATGAGAGAAAGGTTAGAGCGTCAAATTAAATCTGTTCATAAATTGGATGAAAACAAAAAGAAAAATATTTTACAAAAATTAGATTCAATTGTATTTGATTCTAGGCTATGTCATGGAGATTTTCATCCGTTTAATTTGATTTTGAGTAACGATAACGTAAAAATTATAGACTGGATAGATGCAAGTTCAGGTGATATCCGTGCAGATGTATTTCGTACATACTTATTGTACGCTCAGGTCTCAGTAGAATTAGCTGAAATGTATTTACATATGTATTGTAGAAATACTGGCCTATCAAGAGATGAGATTTTTCAATGGGCTCCAATTATTATTACAGCTAGATTTGCTGAGAAGATATCTCCGCATAACGCAGTTTATTTAAATGGAGTGTTAGATCAGTATGTATAATTAAAAAATAAATAAAATCCAGTAAGTAATTATCCTTATATAGGATGTGGTTTAACTATTGTAGCTAAACCACATTTGCTTTACATTTTGATTAATGAATCTTTATTTTCAAGTTTCATTCTATAAAGATTCATTATCCGTACTTGATTCTCAGTTAATTCTTCTTTATTCCAATACATGTGCATTAAACTATATTCAAATATCTCTTTTAATTTGATAAACAACGGAAGCTTGTCTATCATTTCTTTAGATAGTTCTCTTTCTTCTTGATACCCGTCAAGTATCGCTTTTGTAATAGAATTCTCATAGTCAACAATATTCCCATTTCCAGCAAATGAATATTCTATTGCACTATAAATTGGAACTGCTAAATCGAATATGTAAAAGTGTTTTTCACAGTCTTGAAAATCAATCATGGATAAGTTTGAATCGCTATCAACTAAAATGTTTTCTAACCATAAATCTCCATGGATCAGGCCATAGTTCGTAGATGTTTTTGGTAGGTTCTTAATGGAAGATAAAACATCGCATGCAATTTCTCTAATAATAGTCTCTTCATTAGGGATATATTTAAGGAAATTATATTCTTCATTTTCATACCAAGCGTTAATATGTTTAACTCGTTCAATACTTTCAAAGTCTTGAGATATCAGATGTAATTTGCCAATTTCTTGACCCAATTGTTTAAATACATCGGGATTCCATTCACTTCTTGGTAAGTGAATGCCAGGAGCAGCTTTATAAACTACAGCAAATACCTCCTTGTCTAATGTTAAATTTTCTACTAAATTCCCCTGTAAAGAAGGTATGATTGGTGGAACACCTAATCCAGTTTGATATAAAAAGTTTGTATATTTAACTTCTTCTAACTGTTCTTCATATGTTTTATAGTTTGTAATTCTAATGAAGTAATTCCCTTGTACTGTATTACATTGATACATTTCGTTTGTTATGGGTTTAATGTTAATAAAATGTAATGGATAACGTTCGTTTACTAATGTGAGTATTTCTTTTTCTAATTCCTTCATTTTGAATTCCTCTCTATATTTAAATTTTTTCAACCTAAAAACTAAAAGTTCCTTAATTTACAAAATTCGTGTTTTATTTTATGAAATCCTTTAAAAAGATATATCCTGTAATTTACGTGTTAATAATTAGTAGGGTAGGAACACTCCACAATGATTAAAGTTAAATTGAAAAGTGAATAGAATATATGACAAAATAAGATAGCTGAAAAAATATAAAACAAAGTATTTAAGGATTTTAGAGAATGGTTCGTGTTATAAACCACAAGAAACATCAAAAAAAAGAAACGTATCCCTCTTATAATTTTTAGTGGGGAGTGAAGTAAATGAATGAGTATATACAGCAAATGATTGATTGGATTGAGAAGAATTTGAGGAAGGGATTCTCATTGGAAAAATTATCGCATTACATGGGATATTCCCCTTATTATTGTTCTTTCAAATTTCATCAAGCAACAGGTGTCAGCATTAGGCATTATGTTCTTCTTAGAAGATTGTATTTATCTACGGAGGAATTGACGAACGGTAGAAAGATAATAGATATCGCAATGGATTACGATTACTCTTCGCAAGAGGCTTATGGTAGAGCTTTTAAAACTGTTTTTGGTATAACCCCAAAAGATTTCCAACTTAACAAGATGCCAGTTCAATCATTTGTTAAACTCAATATAAATAAAGAAGAGGAGTTTAAAATGAATATTTCTAGAAAAATAGAGGTTGAGCAGTTACGAAATAGGAAATGTGAACTGTTCGATAAAGACGTACTAAATATATTAAATGGCCAATTTATGTATGAAGAATTTAAAAACGAAAAATTAATGGGAGAGTCTGATTATGCCCCATTTAATGAAGCAATGTGTGTAAATGCTACTAGTACACAAGTTTTCGATGAAGAATTCATTGAAGTAAGAGCAAGGGGGCATAATAGTTCAGTAGAGAATTATATAAAAAAGGTTATAGATCCATTAGAAAAGTTTTTTAAGAATAATTATGAATGTATTGTTTTATGGTTTGGTGAAGATATGTTTTGCCAAATGAACCTAGTAACAATACTTTCTTATCTTGAGCAGTCAGGCTATGAGGGGAGAGTGATTTTAAATAGCTTTAGGGAAGATGAATTCAAAGTCAGTCAAACTGAACTTAAGTTAGGTAACTATTGTTCTGTATACAAAGAGGTATTGGTAAACCATAGAAAACCATCTGTGGATTTACTCCCAGTGATGTATCAGGCTATAAAGTTATATTTAGAAATGTTAAAAGAAGATAATGCTGTAACAAAATTCATCTACAAAAATAAAGAATTATCAAACCAAGAATTATTAATAAAGTTGTTCCATCTTTTTCACGCAATCGGATATGGAGATTCTCAGTACATAGAACTTATTAATAAAATAAAGAAGAAAGCTGCACCTAAAATATAGGTGCAGCTTTCTATTTATATACGTTCAAGTGAATCTAACTCTGCTTCTACAAATGTCATTAATTCTTTAATAGTTTCACCAGAGAAATCAAAACGAATACCAGCTGCTTCATACACTTCTTTTATAGATTTTGAGCTTCCTAGTGATAATGCCTTCCTATAATTATTTAGTGCTTGTTTAGGATTTTTTTTATATTGTTTATACATTTGCAGTGCACCAAGTTGTGCGATTGCATATTCAATATAATAGAATGGTACTTCAAAAATATGAAGTACTGGCAACCAACTCGTTGCTATCCAGTTTTCGTAACCATCAATATGTATGACGCTAGACTGATAATGTTTTTGAAGTTGTAAGTATTTTTCATTTCTTTCCTCAGTAGTATGATTAGGGTTTTCATACAGCCAGTGTTGGAACTGATCTACGATAAGCATAACAGGTAAATATGAAATAACATCTTTAAAGTAGTTGATTTTTGCTTGTTTTAAATCTTCTTTGTCTGTATAGAAAGTATCCCAATAGTCTATTGTGAATACTTCCATTGTCATACTAGCTAGTTCAGCCGTTTCAGCGGGAATTTCTATATACTGTCGTAATTCTAATGGTTTTACGCACTCGTTATGAATGCTATGACCCATTTCATGTATGAAAGTAATAATATCATCTTGTGTATAGTTTAGGTTCATAAAAATAAAAGATAATTGAGAAGCAGGTAAGTACTCACAAAAACCACCAGCTGCTTTTCCTTTACGACTTCCTAAATCTAAGCAATCATGAGTATACATTTGGTTTAATAAAGCTGAAAATTCAACATCTAGTTTATTGAAGATATAAGTGCATTTTTCAATTAAATCTTTTTCATTTGCAATTGGTTTAAGCACTTTTTGATCAGGTGCTACAGCTGTTACATCCCATGGGCGAAGCGTATCTACTTGTAGTTTCTCTTTTTTCTCTTGTAATATTTTATCTTTAAGTGGTACAACGTACTCTCGTATTGATTCGGCTAGTTCATAGCAATCTTTCGCTGTATAATCAAAACGCTCATATTTTTTAAACATATAATCACGATAATTCTCTACTTGAATGTTTTTTGCTTTTTGGTGGCGAATGTTAATTAATGTATTTAAGATGCTTTGGAGTTCTTTTTCAACAGATAAAAACTGTTCAGAAATAATTGTTTTTGCTTTTTTACGGATGTCACGATTCGGATTTTGTAAATAGGATTGTAATTCCGTTATCGTTTTTTCTTCGCCGTCCCAATTTCCACTTAGTCCTCCTGTAATTTCAAAGTACTCTGTTACTAATTGGTCTTCTTTAATTTCTAATTCGATATTTTCCTCGCAAAATAAAGTTTGAGCATTTTTTATTTTTACATCTAATAAACCATATACTTTAGAATCTAATTCCATTCGAAATGGTGACTGTAAGTATTTATTATTAAATAAATTTTGATAACGTTTTAAAAGTGGCTTTACAAATTGTTGATCATGTTCAAAAGTATCTTTTATTTCTTTATTATCTGTATTACTTTGAAAGGCGATATAGTGTAATCGTAATTGTTCTTCGATTTCCCAAATTAATGTAGATTGTTCTTTTAACCAGTGTTCAAGGTCTAGTTTTGAAGAAATCTTTTTATTTATTAAAGTTGAAAGAGCTTGTTCCAATTCAAGTATATTACTAATATCAATCGTATTTACGCGCAGCATTATATATCCCTCACTTTTTATTTACTTAAGGAAGTATTCTTTTTCTTTATTACAATCCCTTTTTTTCCTAAAAAGTTTGTGCCCACTACTCCAAGAACAATCAGAATTGTGCCGATGATATGGTAGTATGCGATTTGTTCATGTAAGAATGCAACTCCTGCGATAATGGTAATAAGTGTAGATAAATTGCTGAAAACACTTATTTTAGCTGCTTCAATATAAGATAATGAATAGTTTAATAACAATGCGGTCAGTAAAGAAGATAGTAATCCTAAATATAAAATGGAAATAAGAAATGTTCCATTCATAAATGGCTTAAAGAATATAGTTAATGTACCTTTGTTTATATGGCTAGTGATAGCAATTACATTAAAACTAATAAAACCAATCGCTGTCATTGTGTAAGTTAGATCCATTAGCCTGAAATTCTTTGTCATTTTTCGAGCTAACACATTATAGCAAGCAGATGATAATGCCGATAACAAAATAAGAATAACACCGATGAGACTAGTTTCATGTGCCTCTAAACCATTCATGATAAATATATAAATAACACCGATGACAGAAACGAGAACAGAGGTTTTTTGCCATATATTCGTATATTCTTTTAAAAAATAGGAAGCTAATATCATCGTAAATATAGGAATTGCCGCTTGGATAATTCCAGCTTCAGATGAACTTGTATACACTAAGCCAAACGCTTGGAAAGCAAAAAATAGTGCTGGATAAAATATTGCAATTGGTAAAAGGGCAAGTATGTTTTTAAATGATATATTTAACTTTACAAAACCGAAAATAACGGGAATGCTTGCAGCTACGAAAGCAATTGTAAAACGATGAGCAAGAGTATCGAGGGGACTCGTAACTGTTAGTGCTAATTTCACAAACATAAAGGAGAATCCAATAATAAATGAATAGAGTAATGCTGATAAATATGCCTTTGTTGTATGTTTCATAATTTCACCTCATAGTAGTTGATTTCATACTGGCCAGTATACGTACATAGTAATCTTTCTGATCTAGTGCTACAATGTGAACAAATACAAACTGTACCGGTACAAATTAAATGTTGAGGTGGTAATGATGTATAAGTATTTACATGTTTTAAACGACTTAGAAAGTATGATTCAAAATGGAGAGGTAAAAGAAGGGGAAAAATTACCGTCTATTCGGGCTTTAGTTACGCAATATGAATGTAATAAGGCGACAGTTATACGTGCACTTCATGAATTAGAAAAGCGTCATATTATTTATTCCGTCCCTCAAAGTGGATACTACGTTGTTAAGAAATCCGGGAGTATCATAGAAACTAACGAGATAATTGATTTTGCTTCCTCAGCACCAGATCCAGATGTGTTTCCGTATTTAGATTTTCAACATTGTATTAATAAGGCCATTGATACATATAAAAACGACTTGTTCATATATGGAACGCCGAAAGGTTTACCAATTCTAATTCCAGTTATTCAAAAACAGCTGACAAACTATCAAGTTTTCACAAAAGAAGAAAATATTTTTATAACGTCAGGTGTGCAGCAAGCGCTTGCTATATTAACATCAATACCATTTCCGAATGAAAATGAAACGATATTAATTGAACAGCCAACCTATCATCTATATATTGAATATCTAGTAATAAATAAAATTCCTGTAATCGGTATTAAACGTACGAATGAAGGTATCGACTTAAATGAATTGGAACGTATATTTCGAACAGAAAAAATAAAATTCTTTTATACGATACCGAGATATCATCATCCGCTTGGAACTTCTTATTCTAAAGATGAGAAAGAAAAAATAGTGCTATTGGCTAAGAAGTATAATGTATTTATAGTAGAAGATGATTATTTAGCAGATTTAGAAACTGATTCAAAAGCAGATCCGTTATATAGCTTGGATAATTGTAATCATGTCATATATTTGAAAAGTTACTCGAAGATTATATTTCCTGGTTTACGAGTCGGTGTGGCGGTTATTCCACCAGCTATTGCAAATGCTTTTCATAAATATAAAAAGATTTTAGATATCGATAGTCCAATGATATCCCAAGCTGCATTAGAAATTTATATAAAGAGTGGCATGTTCGAACGCCATAAAAATAAAATTAAATCTTCCTATTACGATAGATCAAAAAAACTAGCAGAAATATTAGAGAAAGTGCAAAATGAAAACCCACTTTTATTTACATATAAAAAGCATAGTACGATAGGAATTCATACTTGTTTAGAAATACATAAAACAAGTATTTCGGAAATGTTTTTTGAGAAATTGAGTGACATTCAAATAAATATTGATTCTATTGATAAAAATTACGTCAAAGGTTTTCCTAAAGAGAGATTGTTAAAGTTAAACGTATCGAATGTAAAAGAAGATAAGATTGAAGAAGGAATTCGCAAAGTAATCGAGGAAGTAAAGCAATCGGCACGTCTAGATTTTCAATTTAAAAAAGAATAATACGAATAAGGAGGTTTATTGTGAGAGGGAAAATAATAACCTTGTTTGTATGTATTGCTATAGGTATTGGAGCAATGGTAGTTATTAAATATTATATAGATGATGATCAGTGCATAGCAGTTGCAAAATATTCAAGAGGTATTATCGTAGATCAAAATAACGAACCTATATCTAATGTGAAAATTTATGAAGATTCTATTGAAAGTGAGGAACGTAGTATTTCAAATGCACAAGGTGAATTTGAGATACCACATGGTGTTTGTGGTGAAATTGCGTTACAAGTGGTTACTCCAGATGGCGGAATTTATACGAGAAAATATGATAGTGAACATATACCAAAAGTAATAAAGATGGAGTATAAAAAGTAAGAAGAATCATTTTAAACCAATGCAAGGTGAGTATGTTAAATCAAAATTGATAATTTTTTAGAGCACTCAATAGCTAAGTGCTCTTTTTGTGTATGACATAAGTGCATTGTATGGAAAAATATAACAATAAATGATATCCTTAAAATATAGCTTTTATTTTGAATAGGAGGGCGATGGAGTCTATGGCGGTACGTATAGTCGATGATTTACAGCAATTATCTTTGCTCCTTATGTTTTTAAGTACATTAATATTTTACAGATATTTAAAAAAGATTAAACGAGAGAGAAAATTGAGTTGTTTCGAATGGACAATGTATTTTGTCACTCAATTTGCGACATTAATTTGGGCAATTACTTATTTTATTAAACACTTAGCAGAATCGTAAATTCTAATCATTCAATCTAGCTTACTGTTATCTATTAGGTGTATAAATATAGTCTGTATCTAAATCGATGACAACATCGCTTATGACGTCTTCCTGTAATAATTTTGGAATTTTTTCGTATTGATATCGTACACAAAATAAGCTTAGAAGGTCCTCATTAGATATCTCTTCATTTTTTATATTTAAATACATTGTTATTAATTCGTTAATAGAACAGTTATGGCCAATAACATACTCATTTATTCCATATCCATCAAATTCAATTATCATGTTATCACTGCTGGGTGCTAGCCAACGTTTTAGCTTAAAATTTGGATAAAACATCCACATGAAATATATTATACTTCACTCACACAATGTTTTGAAGAATTGAGATCAGGGGTAATTAAACAAAAGTATATGTTTCATATGAATAACGAAAAAATAGAGAAAATATTTGTCACAAACCTCACATCTGTTTCGTCACATTTATGATTACTAAATGAGGAGGAACATATATGAAAATATTTGTAGCAGGTGCAACAGGTGTTATAGGACGTTCTTTATTACCTATGTTAATAAAAGAGGGGCATACGGTATTTGCAATGATTCGTAATGAATTACAAGTAGAAGCAATGAAGAAAATTGGTGCTATACCAGTAATAGCCGATGTGTTTAATCGACAGGCTGTATTTTCTGTATTGGAAGAAACAACTCCCGATGTAGTTATACATCAATTAACGTCATTGTCTACATGGAATTTTGAGGATAATGCAAAAATTAGAACAAAAGGCACTCGTAACCTTGTCGATGCCGCAAAAAATGTAGGGGTAAAGAAAATAATCGCTCAAAGTATTTCATGGGCGTATGAAGCAGGGGATACATTTGCGACAGAAAAAGATTCACTACATATTACTGCTCCTATGCCTCGGCAAATCACTGTTAATGGCATATTAAAATTAGAATCAGCTGTTTCTGAGTTACCAGAATCGATTATTCTTCGTTACGGTACACTATACGGACCGGGAACATGGTATGCGGAAAACGGCTTAGTTGCAAATCAAGTTCGTAATAATGAAATGATTGCAACAGATGGGATAAGCTCTTTTATACATGTCGAAGATGCCGCTAGAGCAACTATGTTAGCTCTTAATTGGCCTCCAGGAATCGTAAATATTGTAGATGATTCCCCAGCAACTAGTAAAGAATGGTTACCAATATACGCAGCTGCAATTGGGGCACCGGCTCCTAAAGCTCAAGCTGGGAAAAATAGTTGGGAAAGAGGAGCCTCAAATTATAAGGCACGTAAAGAGTATGGATGGACACCTTTATTTCCATTATGGTCTGAAGGATTTAAAAATTTGATAAGTATGTAAAATAATCCTTTAATGGGAATGCTAATAACATTCACCGTTAAAGGATTGGGCTATTATGAATATAATTTGGGAAAGTATTATTTTAACCCTTACTGGAATTATTGTTTTAAAAATGACAGGTAGTACATCTGTTAGCCAAATGACGAGAGCTGAAATAATTATAGTTGTATCAATTGGACGTATTATTGTAGAACCTGTATTAAGTAGGAAAGTAGTTCCATCTATCTTTGCCGCTATCATATTTTCGGGCATACTACTTATCATTCATTTCTTTGAATTGAAATCAAGGAAGGTGGAGCAATTCCTAAATGGAAGTAGCATTGTAATTGTTGAAAACGGAAAGATTGTAAAAGCAAATTTGATACGGGCAAAAATGTCAGAACAACAACTTTATATGCAATTAAGAGAAAAAGGGATTCATGATGTAAAGCGTTTACAGCAAGTTACAGCGGAACCGAATGGGCGTATTGGCTATCAATTAATAAAACAAGCACAACCAATAACTTTAGAAATGTTAGAAAAAGTATTAGATCAGTACAATATAAAAAGATAATTTTTCATGAGAAACAGCCAATACTACAATAAAAATATTGGCTGTTTTTTTATTTTCTATAAACGTAAGGATTAATAAAATAGGGGAGATTTTTAACCAATCTTTATAATAGATATAGGCTTATTATTATGCTATATTCAATGGGCTACGATGACTAAGGTAAGTCGTATGAATAGAAGAAAAAACTATATACCAACAATACAAAAAATTTACCTTTACTTTGATACTAAAAATGGATTGAAAATAAGGAGATAGATACATAATGGAATTTTGGGAATCAAGTTTTATTGAAAAACAAACGATGTGGGGATTTGAACCTACAGAATCTGCAATTATGACGAAAGATTTTTTTCTTGAAAAGAACGTTAAGGATATATTAGTTCCGGGTATTGGATATGGAAGAAATGCAAAGGTTTTTATTGATAATAGGATAAATGTAACAGGTATTGAAATTTCAAAAACAGCCATCGATTTAGCAAAGCAAAACGGACTAGAAAATATTAGTATGTATCACGGTTCAGTAAATGATATGCCTTTTGATAACAATCTTTATGATGGGATATTTAGTCATGCACTTCTTCATTTGTTGAATAAGCATGAGCGTGAGAAATTTATTAAAGATTGTTATAATCAGTTAAAACCAGGCGGATATATGGTTTTTACAACGGTTTCTAAAAAAGCGCCAATGTACGGAAAAGGGAAACAGTTGGACCAAGATTATTTTGAGATAATGGAAGGTGTAAAAATGTTCTTCTATGATTCTGAATCTATAAAACATGATTTTAATGAATATGGACTAGTACAAGTTTCGGAAATTGACGAACCAAATAAGAACATGGAAAATAAGCCTTCAATCAATTTTTTAATGATAAAATGTAAGAAAGAACAATAAATAAAGAATTGTAAGCATTACTAACAATCTCTATATGTTGAATATGAACCAATAAAGAGGACGAGCATATATTATAAATACCTCTTAACTTTCGTTAATAGGATATCTCAAAATCCCCGAAAAGAGCACTTGCGGAAACGAGTGCTCTTTTATTTATGTGATAATAGATTTTTATGGGTATTCTATTTGGAATTTTAAACCATAAATATAGAATGTAATGTTAAACTTAATGTAGCACTTGTTGAAATTAATAGTTGTGCTGTAATAGAGAATAAAGTACTTGAATGGAGTGTTATTGAATGCAAACAAGAAAAGCTTATTTATATGTATTTCATACGATGTCAGATTGGGAGTACGGACATTTAATTGCCGAACTGAATACAGGAAGATATTTCAAAAAAGGTTTAGCGCCTTTAAAAGTAATTACAGTAGGAGTAAATAAAGAAACGGTTATTTCAATGGGAGGCTTGAATATAAAGCCAGATATTTCCCTAGATGAATGTGTGTTTGAGAGTAACGATCTATTAATTTTACCTGGAGGAAATACTTGGAGTGAAAATATACATAAACCTATTTTGCAAAAAGTTGATGAAGCTTTAAAGATGGGCGTAATTGTTGCTGCGATTTGCGGTGCAACTATAGGGCTTGCAAATTACGAATTCTTAGATGATAGAAAGCATACAAGTAATAGTTTAGATTATATGAAAATGGTTTGCCCGAATTATAATGGAGAAAATTTGTATGAAATGGGACCTGTAGCATCTGACCAAAATCTCATTACTGCATCTGGAGTAGCCCCTCTGGAGTTCGCAATGGAAGTACTGAAAAAATTGGATGTACTTGCGCCGGATACACTTCATTCATGGTATAACTTACATAAGACTCATGAACCTGATTATTTCTTCCAGTTAATGAATTCTCTTAATAATTGAGTAGTTTTATAGTATCTCGAATAGGAACCATGCTTTAGATAGACAACGTCAAAGCATGTTTTTTTTGTTTTATTTCATGAATATTTAAATATACAAATCTCGTATAATAAAAATGAATTCGAGAGAAATATTCTTCTCTTTTTATACGATTATTGCTGAACGACAAAAGTAATAGCATTTGTTTTTAATTGAATCTTTCTTTCATTTCGAACTATATCATATAATTCTTTTATTTCAAGTTTTATTTCTTTCCATCCAGTATAAATGCTTTTTAATAGATGTATCATTTCTTCGGTAGGGAGATTAATTTCAATTAAAGCATCTAATGTTTGATTCGTTTTCTTGTCTATTTCTCGTATGTTCGAGTTGATAATTAAACAATTGATACCATCATTCTTTATGTCTTTTTTCGTAGATTGGAGCACGTTTTTAAAATCTTCTTCTGATTTAACATGCTCTAAACTTGATACTGCAACGATATAGTCATAAGTGTTAGGAACAAATAGTAGTTTTCAATTACTATTTGTTCCGTTTTTATTACTTCAAATACACCATGTACTTTGCTATAAACTTGTAACTTTGTTAAAGCAGAATGAAGTAAATCAACACAAGTAACAGTGCCGCTACAATTTTTTATTTTTTGTGCAATTGGAATACTATTTCTTCCAACGCCAGATCCGAGGTCAAGTACTTGCAAGTTGTTTTGTCCTTCGAAATAGTCCATCATGTCCATAACTGTTTTAACTGGTTTGTAAAGCCAAGATCCAGTCTCAAATAGTTTATATTGTTCATAACAAAGGTCATGATATTTCTTTTCTTCTTGTCTTATGTAATCGATACGATTCATATTGTTTCAGCTCCAATATGTTCACTGCAAAATGAATAGGTAGGACAGCCTTTTATATTCGTTTGAATTCGAAAGATACCACCAGCATGTGGGTACTTTTTTAATTCTTCATTCGTCATTCTTGTTCTGGCTGTCGTAACATATAAGTCAGTTGAATTATGGCCTCCAAATGTACACGACGTTACATATAATGCAGGAATTGGAACACTTAATATTTGTTCTCCAGTCAAAGGATTCCATCTAGTAATCTTCGAACCACCCCAATGTGCAATCCATAAGCAACCTTCTTCATCGATTGTCATCCCATCAGGTAAACCATCATTTTCAGGAAAAAGGATAACATCAGTTGGATTACTAATTTCTCCAGTACGTATATCATAATGAAAACGAACTACTTTTTTAGTAGGTGTATCAATAAAATAAAGGTATGTATGATCAGGTGACCAAGCGATTCCATTTGATGTATTTACATATGAAACTTTTTTCTCAACGCTCAAATTATTATATAAACAATATAAGGAACCTGCAGCATTTATTCCATTTAAATCAGTAGTACCCGCCCAGAAGCGACCAGCTGGATCACATTTCCCATCATTAAAACGATTTTCTACTAAATGTGGTTCAGGATCATAAATATGTGTCAGTTTTTCTGTTTTCAGGTTAAGAGAGTAAAATCCGTTTTCCGTTGCTAAAAGTACTACATCCTCTACATATGGAACAACACAGCCGATTTGCTGATTAAGGGCAATTACCCGGTTTGTATTGTTAGTGGGATTATAGATGCATAATGTTTTCTCCATAATATCAACCCAATATAAAAGTTGCTTTTTTTCATTCCAACATGGTCCTTCAGCTAAAGTTGCTTTAGCATCTAAAACTAATTCTATATTACTAAACAAGATGTTCACCTCGCATTATAAGATATTTATATAATTCGATAAAAATAGAGGTAAACCTTTTAGCGAGAGAATCTTAAGATTTGCAATGTAGAAAACAGACCTTTTCATATTAAAAAAGTGTATAAACACAGAGAGGAAAATGCATATGATGTTTTATGAGGTTGTTTGCTTTTCTTGTAAAAATATATTCCGAGTATATGAAGGTAGTGAACAATATAAGCGGTTTAAAGAGAAATCGAAAGGGATATATTGTTGTGATGAATGTAGCCACAAGATTCAATTAGAAGCGATAAAACATTTTTTCAGATAATTATATGTAATGTATTACCGTTCAGAAAAATTTGACAATAAACGTGTAATAAATTATCATATGTAAAAATCAACATTTAAAATGGCATGGAAGAGAAGAGTAGTTAAGAAAGAATACGTACAGAGAGCTCTGGTAGCTGAGAAAGAGCGGTATACATCTTAATGAAAAAAGACTTGGAGCTGCGCAAGGAACTAATTTATTTAGGGATGGTGCGACGGGTTCTCCCGTTATAGAGATAGGGTATAAGCATATTTTGCCGTACCTGAAAAGGTTAATATGGTGACGTATTAACAAACTGAGGTGGTACCGCGAAGCTAATAACTCTCGTCCTCAAGATGAATAATCTTGGGGGTGGGAGTTTTTTTGTTGTATAAAACTGAAAATGTGAAAACAAAAAATAATTGAGGTGAGTGACATATGCATTGGGCGTATGAAGTAGCACATGAATTAATTAGAAAACATCCAAATAAAGAAACTTTTGTTTGTGCATCTGGAATTAGTCCATCTGGTTCTGTTCACATTGGAAACTTCCGTGAAATAGTAACGACTTATTTTGTTGTAAGAGCTCTGCAAAATTTAGGGAAAAAGACTCGTTTTATCTTTTCATGGGATGATTATGACAGGTTTAGAAAAGTTCCTAAAAATATTGATCCATCTTTTGCAAGATACATTGGTATGCCGTACTGTGATATCCCTGATCCGCATGGGTGTCATAACTCATATGCAGAGCATTTTGAAAAAGAGTTTGAGAAATCGCTTCAAGCATTTGGGATTGAAGTGGAATTCATATATCAACATGCTGAATATAGAAGCGGAAGGTATAATGGCAATATATTAGAGGCTTTGCATAAAAGAAAAGAAATATATGATATTTTAATGCGTTTTAAAACAGGAGTTCACTTTGAAGAAGATAGAGAAAACTTTTATCCAGTTACGTTATATTGCGAGAGGTGCGGGAAAGATGCAACAACGATTACACAATTTGATGAAGTATTAGAAACAGTACGGTATGCATGTGAATGCGGAAATGAAAATGAATTATCGGTAGTAAATACAAATAAAATGAAACTGAATTGGAAAATTGATTGGCCGATGAGATGGATGATAGAGGATGTTATTTTTGAACCAGGCGGAAGAGATCATTCATCGGAAACAGGTAGTTACAATGTATCAAAAGAAATTGTAAGGGAAATATTCAATCGTGAAGCGCCTTATTACGTTGCTTATGATTTCATTGGTCTTAAAGGTAATCATGAAAAAATGTCTAGTTCTTCAGGAAATAGCATTACACCTAGCGACTTATTAAACGTGTATGTACCAGAAGTAATTCTTTTTATGTTTGCAAAATATAGGCCAGGCGCAGTTTTTCATATTGGCCTTGATGAAGATGTGATCCGAAATTATACAGAGTATGAACGATTGAAAGATAGTTATGAAAATGAAGCACTAAAAAATGAAGATTTATTTGATGCAATTAAACTTTCTAGAGTTGATAACCGATTTAATGAATATCCAAAGTTTAATCAAGTTGCAAGTACTTTACCACTATTAAATTTTGATTCCTCTATTTTACAAAATATATTAGAGAAAATAGATAGGAGTTATGCATTACCTGAAATGATTGCGATAAGTAATCGTGCAGAGTATTGGATAAGAAATTTTCAATCTGAAAAATTGATTACGGTAAATAAAGAGAAGAATACGGAGTTTTATAACACATTAGAAGATAGACAGAAAAACTGGGTGGAAGAAGTTTGTAAAACACTTCGTTCTAATAAAGAATATTCTAATTTAATGGAGCAACTGTATACGATTTGTCATCATGAAAATAAAAAAATAATGAAAGGAAATCAAAAGCTATTATTCACCATTATATATAGGCTCGTTATGAATCAATCAAGTGGCCCGCGTATACCGTTATTAATACATGTGGTAGGCATCAAAAAAATCATCACTTTATTAGATTTCTAATATATAGCTAAAAGCAACGCAAGTACTCAAAGATCTAAGTGCTTGCGTTGTAAATTTTACTACCGTGTATACAGTTTTGGACATTCATCACCACTTGGCTCATAAAAACAATGGCTTTTAAATTGCCCTACAAACGGCTGATTATACCATTCAGGTGGGCAAGCTCCAACTGGACGGAAATACCAAAGAGCCCATCGTGCTGGCCAGCGCCATTCACCTTGTAAAACCTTTCTTGCAATTTCTTTTTCTGACTCACGAGCGCGTTGATAAAAATATCCATATTGTACCGCTTCAAATCCACCGGGGCTTTGATATACAGCATCACGAACGGTACGGAGTTGTTTGAAATCTAAGCAATCGCAAAATACACGATTCACAACAACGCAGCCAACAAGCTGTTCACCTTGTCGGCCTTCTCCTTCAGCTTCAGCACGAATTAAACGAGCTAGTAAATCAACATCGCTTTCGTTATATGGAATAAGGGGCATAGTGATACCACCTTTCTGTTATAGTAAAGAGTGTATGTTATAAAATAAGCTACGTGCTTTTTTACATAAAAATAATATTTGATTTTAATAGGAGTTTGTATAAAAAAAGTTAATTAGTAATAGTAGATAAATAGAAAAGGGGAGAGGTATTATGTATCGAATTCATAAAGATGACATTATTTACGCAATGTCACCAGAAAATAAGCCGTGTATGGAAGTGGAAATTGGGAGCCGTCTTGTATTTGAAACATATGACTGCTTTGAAAACCAAATTGATTCTGAAGATGTTGTGTTCCAAGAATTAGATTGGAACCGAATTAATCCAGCGACTGGGCCTGTATATATTACAGGTGCAGAACCGGATGATATATTGGCCGTAACGATTGAAAAGATTAAAATTGCAGAGCAGGGTGTTTTAACTACAGGTGCGAACCTCGGTGTAATGGGTGAAGTGCTAAATGAAAATACAGTGAAAATCGTGCCAATACATAATAAACATGTTTTGTTTTCAAATGAACTGCAAATTCCGATTAATCCAATGATCGGTGTGATTGGTACTGCGCCGAAAGAGGAGAGTATTTCCTGTGGAACACCGCATGACCATGGCGGAAATATGGACTGTAAAGAGATAAAAGAAGGGACAACATTGTTATTACCTGTAAATGTTCCTGGTGCTCTATTAGCATTAGGCGATTTACATGCAGCGATGGGTGATGGTGAAATTGGTGTTAGTGGAGTAGAGGTTGCTGGTGAGGTGACGGTAACAGTTCAGATTATAAAAGGAAAGAAATGGCCACTACCAATGGCTATCCAAAAAGAAAAAGTAATGACGATTGCTTCAGAGAAATTGTTAGACGATGCAGCGAATCGTGCTGTACATAATATGGTGACATTTTTACATGAGGAATTAGAAATGTCTAAAGCAGATGCAACTCTTTTATTATCAGCAGCGGGTAATTTAAAAGTTTGCCAAGTAGTGGATCCACTAAAAACGACGCGGATGGAACTAGGAATGGAATATGCGGAAAAGCTAGGTTTTAATTGGAGTAAATTTAATATTAAATAAGAATACTAGAAGAAGGATGCTGTTTTTTAAAAGTATCCTTTTTTAATTTACGGATGAAATAAAAAGAGGTAGTATTTACTTTGTATAAGTATATTTGAGATTGTGAATTAAAAGGAGTTTAAGAATGGTCAAAATTATGATTGTTGAAGATGATATGAAAATTGCGGAGCTATTATCAACTTATGTTGCGAAATACGGTTACCAAGGAATTGTAATATCGGATTTTCAAAATGTGTTAGACATATTTTTAGAAGAACAACCAGAGTTAGTTTTATTAGATATTAATTTACCAAGCTTTGACGGTTACTATTGGTGTCGTCAAATTCGCGGAGTTTCCACATGTCCAATTTTATTTATCTCGGCCCGTGAAGGTACGATGGATCAGGTTATGGCGTTAGAAAATGGTGGCGATGATTTTATTCCGAAGCCTTTTCATTATGAAGTTGTAATGGCAAAAATTCGTAGCCATTTAAGACGTGCTTACGGTGATTATGCACCGAAACTAGAAGAAAGAATGGTTGAGCAACAAGGACTTAGTTTATATCCCGAAAGGCTTGTATTGAAGTTGCGGAATCAAGAGATTGATATAACGAGAAACGAAGCCATTTTATTAGAAATGTTAATGAAAAATTATCCGCGTGTTGTGAGTAGAGAAGTGTTACTTAATAAGTTATGGGATAGTGAATCTTACGTTGATGATAATACATTAAGTGTAAATACAACACGTGTGCGTAAAAAGTTAAAAACATTACATATTGAGGATGCGATTGAAACAATTCGTAGTGTTGGATATAGGTTGCATATTACTTGGGAAAATGGTGTGGAAAAATGATAAGGCTGTTTATACGTGACCATATACCACTTATTTGTTTTACAGTGCTCCAACTACTAGCCATATTCCTCGTATATTGGTTTGATGGACATAATCATATTACAACAGCATTATATGCAATGTTTTTAGGTGCTTTTTTTATGGTAAGCTACTTAATATTTCGTTATTTTACACATCGTTCTTTTTATGAGCGTTTAGCAAATCCATTGCAATCTTTGGATGAATCCGTTCAAAAATCTGATTTTGCAGTTGTATCTACTGCTCTCCAAGATTTGCTTGATGCACAATATCGTCATTATCAAAATCAACTGCAATTACAAGAAAGAAAAAATAATGATCATTTAACCTTTATGAATCAGTGGATTCATCAAATGAAAACACCTCTATCTGTAATAGAATTAATTACACAGGATGAAGTGGATTCGCGTTTTGAAAGTATTAATGAGGAAACAGATCGCTTGAAAAAGGGATTAGAGATGGCATTATATGTCGCGCGTTTAGAAGCATTTACACAAGATTTTTATGTAGAAAGAGTCCAACTACATAAAGTAGTAAATGATTCCGTGCATGAACATAAACGCTTCTTTATCCGGAATTTTGTATATCCAGAGCTTGAAATTGATAAAGGTATTACTGTAGAAAGTGATGCGAAATGGTTGCAATTTTTAATAGGACAAATTATATCGAATGCGATTAAATACTCATCAGGTAGTAGAGAAAAGATTAAAGTGAAAGCATGTAAGGAATGTAATACTGTTGTACTTGAAATAGCCGATAGTGGCGTCGGGATACCGAAGCAAGATTTACCAAGAGTATTTAAACCGTTCTTTACAGGAGAAAATGGTAGAGATTTTAAAGAATCAACTGGAATGGGGTTATATCTTGTATATGAAATTACGAAACAATTAGGGCATCGTGTAGAAATTCATTCAGAAGTTGGTAAAGGTACCATTGTACAAATAACATTTTTTAATGTGTAAAAAAGTGATCTAGGCTAAAGAACTTTGGAGTTAAGTTTTTTAGCCTTATTTTATAGCGAGTAAATGAAATGATAATAAATACGACTGTTAAATTAGAAGGATTTAATAATAAGTTAATTGATAGATAATTTTTTGTAAGAAACAAGCTACCCCTTTGAAAGAGCTAGCTTTATGAATTGTAATTAAGCAAACAAACTTAATAATTTATATCCAATTAAACCTAAAATAATGATAGGAATCACCACTAAAAAAGAAGAAATTCGATTAGCATTAGAGCGTTCCAATACAAGAATCAAGATAATTCCGACTATCACTTCGGTATATCCAACAGGTAACATGTGACTGTAGTCTTCAAAATTTAAAAGAATGTGAAGCCCATCCGTTACAAAAACTCCACTTATAAGTGCGCTTCCGAATTTATGAAGAGGATTTGTAGTATCTTTCCATAGAAAACCTGCAATTCCGAAGATAGTTCCTCCTATACATGCACATACAATCCATACAGATATAAAATAAATAGAGTGAGCTACATTTTTAATAATTATTGCATAACCATAATAGCCTAAAACCATACCTAGCAGCGCAAGTATACCGGAAAGCATAGCTGTACGCTTAGAATAACTAAGACTAGCCACAAAAAAGGATGGAACTAACCAAACACTTCCTAGGTTAGCTAATGAATTCCAATTTCCTGGAAGTATACCTTGACCCAATTTAGTTAGTATACCAACAATAATCCCTACTATAATCGGGATGAGAAAAATCTTTAAAAACATATTTGATTTTGTGATTTTTAATGTCTTGTCCATAAATTCAATCCTTACTTTCATATTTTCTGCAAACTTATAATAGCTTATTAAGGGAGAATAATCAATAAAATTTTATTGAAAAACAATAAAATTTTATTGAATAATAAATGATACTTTGTTTTTACAATTAGGTGAATACAATATCAAAAACTAGTTACTCAACTAAAATGGTAAATGAAATAATATATGCAAGTAATAAAATTGCTGAAAACATATAATTCAACTTATCATAAGATGCTCTTGAGGATAACATTCACTCTTATACTTGTAATTTAGAATTTTTAATGATTTTCATCTCGTATTTACAATGAAATGATTTATGATAAAAAAGAAAAGGGATTGATATATTTTCCTCCTGTTTTTTATTTACGATTTATTAGAAGGAGGGCTTCTTTGCTAGTTGTTAATAATAGGGGGGATTGCAATAGATATTCGGAAAATGAGATATTTTATAACAGTGGCAGAAGAATTAAACTTTAGTCGTGCAGCAGAGCGTCTTATGATGGCACAACCGCCTTTAAGCCAAGAGATTCGTAAATTAGAAGATGAATTAGGGGTTCAACTTTTTTACCGGACAAAGAGAATGGTTGAGCTTACCGATGCCGGGAAAATATTTTTAGAAGGTGCGCGACAAACGCTGCTTCAAGTAGATAGAACGATTAAAGAAACACAGCTTGCGGATGAAGGAAAGATAGGACATTTAATAATTGGGTTTGTCGATTCTACAGAAACCGTTATAAATGTATTAAAAAAATTTCGGGAACGGTTTCCTAAAATTAAGCTCATATTACGCGAAATGACAACAGATCAACAAATAAAAGCACTCTATGAAAAACAAATTCATATTGGATTTATTCGTTCCAAGCAGAATAATGAAATTTTAACTTCCGAAGTTTGTTCTGTAGAATATTTAAAATTGGTTTTGCATGAAGAGCACCCTTTCGTTATGTTACGTAACATTCCAATTAAATCATTAGTGGATGAACCATTTATTTTATTTCCACGTCATTTTGGTACAAACTTTTATGATGTAATTATTAGTTACTTTTGGGAACATGGAGTAAGTTTAAATATTGTTCAAGAAGCGATTCAAATGCAAACGATTGTGAATTTAGTTGCAGCAGGAATGGGGATTTCTTTCGTTCCATCATCAGTGGAAAGTTATAAAAAACCGGGAGTTACATATAAAGAAATTCAAGAAAATACCCCAAAAATAAATTTATATGCTGGATGGAGACTAGATGAACAGTCCGTTGTGTTAGAGAACTTTTTAATAGTTGTTAGAGAGGTTTATACAACTTCACAATGTGAATGTAAAAGATAATAACCCATCTGTATAGGATGGGCAGTGTAGATTTGAAAAGGAAAGCTTCTTTATAGGTAGAACAAAAAGGTGTTTTAACCTGTTTTGCTCGGATCATACTCAATGAAATCTTTTAGTACACCATCGATTTGATCAATAATTTTAGGTTGTAATTTAACGCTAGAAGCAATTACGTTTTCTCTTATTTGCTCTGGATTTGATGCACCAATAATTGCAGAGGAAACAGCTGGATTTTGTAATACCCAAGCAACTGCAAGTTGAGGTAAGGTAAGATTAGTTTCTTGCGCGATGGGATTAAGTTTCTGAATTGCATTGAGTACATCATCGCTCATCCAGCGTTGCACGAGTTTTTGGAAAAATGGTTTACCAGCATCAGAGTTAGCACGTGATTGATTCGGCAATGGTTTACCAGGTTGATATTTTCCTGTGAGAATACCTTGTGCAAGGGGAGACCAAACAACTTGACCAAGTCCCTCACGTTGACATGTTGGTATTACATCAGTTTCAATAACTCGCCACAACATCGAATATTGAGGTTGGCTAGCGATAAGTGGAATGTTCAATTCTCGTGCAAGTGCTGCACCACGGGTAATTTGTTCTGATGTCCACTCACTTACGCCTAAGTAAAGGACTTTACCTTGTCTTACAAGATCAGCAAAAGCTAACATCGTTTCTTCAAGGGGAGTTGTTGTATCAAATCTATGTGCATAATAGACATCAATGTAGTCTGTCTGCAACCGTTTTAATGATGCATTACAATTTTCAATAATATGTTTCCGCGACAATCCACGATCATTTTTTCCAGGTCCGGTCGGATGACATACTTTTGTACATAGTTCTATACTTTCTCGCCGTATGCCTTTTAAAGACC
Source organism: Bacillus sp. FSL M7-1020 (assembly GCF_038050415.1). Lineage (NCBI taxonomy): Bacteria > Bacillati > Bacillota > Bacilli > Caryophanales > Bacillaceae > Bacillus > Bacillus sp. FSL M7-1020. Next base: position 2,271,634 of record NZ_JBBOTW010000001.1, read on the forward strand.
GGCCTAGTACTTCTTCGGCTATCGTGTCCGAATAAACATCAGCAGTATCAAACGTTGTAATTCCGACATCTAGTGCGGTTTTCACACAATCATTTGCAGTATCTTCATTTACCTTTCCGCCATGGTTTATCCAGTTCCCGTATGCAATCTTACTTACTGTTAACCCACTGTTTCCGAGTTTGCTAAATTCCATTGTAGAATCCCCCCTTAAAAATGATACCTTTATTATAAGAACTGAAATTTAGTATGTATAATATATGATTTATGATGAATCTATATAAAAATTATATAAGAGGGAGATGTTTAGAATTTTATTGTTAGGGGAATCTAAAGCAAGTAGTACAACAAATGTGGTTTATGCTTGCTTAATATGAAGTTTAGAATTGATAAATAGACCTTAAAAAAAAGCAATCTTTTTAAAAGCACATATAATTGCATTTACTCATACAGTACTATTATGGTACAATATGGTTACTAACGACGGAAAGGAATGATGGGTGGACGATGATTAACTAATCTTATTTTTAAATGTTGAAATTAAATAAATTTCAATTTGTAAAAAATAGGATTAGTCTGCCCAATTCCATTCAACGGTATTGCTATTTGATTTGCGTAATAGCTTATTTGGGTATAAATAATGTAATGACTAATCCTGCCAAAATTACTTTGGGAGGATTTTTTTGTTCTCCCTTTATGAAAGGGATCGGTAATATGAAAGAGCTTTTAAAATTAAATGATGTGTATGTTGAAATAAAGGAAAATACTTTGTTAGAAAAAATGAATGTAGTAGTAAAACAAGGGGATATAATCGGATTAATTGGTAAAAATGGTGCTGGTAAATCAACGTTACTTCAATTAATAAATGGGAAGATTGAGCCATCAAAAGGAATTGTTGAGTGGCAGCAAATGAATATGACAACAGCATATGTTGAACAAGAAATAGAATCTTTTATTAGTAAGGATGTGATTGCAAAAGAAGCAGAGCTTCTTGCAAAATGGGGCGTGCCAACGAACGATTTTCATACTTTAAGTGGTGGTGAAAAGCTGAAAGTTCGCTTAGCGAAAGGATTTGCGAAAAATCCTAATGTCTTAATATTAGACGAACCGACAAATCATTTAGATGAGATGAGTACGGAATTTCTCATTAAACAAATAAAAAATATGAAAGGTACAGTTATCGTTGTATCGCATGATCGATATTTTTTAGATGTTGTCGCAACAAAAATATGGTCAATTGAGGATAAAAAATTAATTGAGCATAGCGGTAATTATACGAGTTATATGAAAGCACGTGAGCAAAAAAGACTGACGCAACAACGTGAATATGAAAAGCAGCAAAAAAAGATTGAACAAGTAGAAACACATATAAAAGAATTAAGTTCATGGTCACAAAAGGCACACGCACAGTCTACAAAACAAGAAGGTGTTAAAGAATTTTATCGTGTAAAAGCGAAGCGAATGGATGCGCAAGTTAAGTCAAAACGAAAACGTCTCGAAAAAGAGCTAGAGAAAACGAAAGTAGAACGTGTGAAAGAGGAGTACTCAGTTGAGTTCTCTATTCAAGCGAGTAAAAAAGTAGGAAAACGCTTTTTAGAAGTAAAACAATTAAAAAAAGACTTTCATGGAAAAATATTATTTGAAAACGTTAATTTTACAATTCAGCACGGTGAGAAGGTTGCGATTGTTGGACCAAACGGTAGTGGGAAAACAACATTACTAAAGATGATTATGGGAACGGAAACTGTGGAAGGAGAAGTATGGGTTTCACCATCTGCAAACATCGGTTATTTAACACAAGAAGTATTTGATTTACCACTTGATAAAACGCCAGAAGATTTATTTTTTAAAGATTCATTTGAAAAAAGAGGGAAAGTCCAAAATTTAATGAAACATTTAGGGTTCCAAGCTTCTCAATGGAAAGAGCCGATTGAACATATGAGCATGGGAGAACGAGTGAAATGTAAGTTAATGGTTTATATTTTAGATGAAAAAGACGTACTCATTTTAGATGAACCGACAAATCACCTTGATCTGCCTTCACGTGAACAGCTTGAAAATACATTAGCGGAGTATAATGGAACACTAGTTATCGTTTCTCACGATCGATATTTTCTAGAGAAAACAACTAACACAAAACTCGCGTTTTCAAATCATACGATACAAAAACAGCTAGAAGAACCTCCTAAAACAAGAGATGAAATTGAAGAGCTACGTTTAACGTTAGAAACAGAGAGACAAGAAGTATTAGGAAAATTAAGCTTTTTAACTTCTAATGATAAAGAATATAAAAAACTTGACGAACGATTCATAGAACTTACGAAACAGATTAAGGCGCTATAATTATTTAGGGGGATTAACATGGGAGCAGAGAGTTCAACTAAGTTATTTAGAATAGACTGTGGAGATATATACCTACAAGAGTTTACTATGAAAGATGCTGAGAGTATTTATAAAATATCGAATCAACCGGAAATAGAAAAATTTTTGCCAGACTGGAAATCAACGAAAGAACAGAGGGTTAATTGGATTATCAATGATGAAATACCAGCAAACAAAGCATTTCTTGAGGCAGTGAAAACTACGAATAACATAGATAATCATATGTTAAAGCTAGGAATATTTAAGGAAGCTACAAATGAATTCATTGGATGGTGCTGCACAGGTATTAAAGAAGAACTCCCTACACCAAACAGAGAGATAATGTATGCTATCTCAAGTGAATATCAAAATACTGGCTATGCTACAAAAGCGACTAAAGGCTTAGTTGACTATTTGTTTAAAAACACCACTTTAGATGTCTTAAATGCGATAGCTTTAATTAACAATGTACCATCAAATAAAGTTATTGAAAAATGTGGGTTTACTTATATGAGTGAACAGACGATAGAAAATCAACTATATAATCATTATGTATTGAGTAAATCAGAGTGGATAAAAAATATAGCTCTTTGAAGGGAGCTATATTGCATATGAAATCAGTAAAAAGGCTTAGAGCTAAAACTCTGAGCTTTTTTTCGTACTATATGATAAGTTGTTATTCATTGTTTTGAAGTTGTATAGTTATTCTTTATAATATATTGCATGTTGCTAATAAAGAATACAAGTTGTTTCAGCGACTAGAAATAAGAAGCATTGTATTCCATACCACTATACAAATATTATAAGATAGATATACATTGATTATATATTGGAAATAGATTTGTTATCAGTTTTTTTAGAAATCTTACAAGCGTGTAAGATAAATGAAAGATGAATCAATATGTGCTATAAGACAATTCATTTACACTTTATAGTGAGCAGTGGAAATGAAGGGAGAATATAAATGGAAATTTTACATGCAAAAAGTATTAGTAAAGTATATAAAGGGAAAATACCTTTTAAAGCATTGGTAGATATTGATTTATCAATTCAAGAAGGTGAATTTGTAGGAATTATGGGACCATCAGGTAGCGGGAAAACAACATTATTAAATATGGTATCTACTATTGATTCTCCTACATCGGGAGAAATATTAATAAATGGTACAAATCCTTTTCAGTTATCATCAGACAGTTTAGCTTTATTTCGTAGGAAACAATTAGGATTTGTTTTTCAATCATTTAATTTACTTAGCACACTTACAGTGAAAGAAAACATTGTATTGCCGATGACACTAGATGGTGTATCTGTACAAGAAATGAACAAACGAGTGGAAGATATTGCAGAGAAATTAAATATTGCAGATATATTGAGTAAAAGAACGTTTGAAATATCAGGGGGGCAAGCTCAAAGAACTGCAATTGCTCGTGCTATCGTTCATAAACCACAATTATTACTTGCAGATGAACCGACAGGGAATTTAGACTCTAAATCTTCAAATGATGTAATGGAGATGCTAGATACTCTTAATAAAGAAGAAAAAGCAACGATGATGTTAGTTACACATGATCCGTATGCAGCGAGCTTTTGCAGCAGAGTTATATTTATTAAAGATGGTCAATTATATAATGAAATTTATTGTGGTGAAAGCAGGCAAGCCTTTTATCAAAAGATTATGGATGTCCTTTCTTTGTTAGGAGGCAAAAGGCATGACTTTTCGTCAGTTCGCGTTTAATAATATTTTTCGTAATAAGCGTACATATGCTGCTCATTTTTTAAGTTGTACATTTTCTATTATGATTTTCTTTACGTATGCCCTTTTATTATTTCATCCTGATTTACAAGGGGAGTTGAAATCGACAAGTGCAACAATAAGTGCATTTGGTACATTAGGATTTACAGTTTCGCAAGGCTTGATATTTGTTTTTTCATTTTTCTTTATTCTATATTCAGTAAGTTCATTTTTAAAAACGCGTAAGAAAGAATTTGGCATTTTAATGATGCAAGGTATGTCAATGAGGCAGCTAAAGAAATTATTATTAATTGAAAATATGTTAATTGGACTTGGGTCAATTTGTATAGGGATTTTCATCGGTCTCATATTTTCTAAACTAGTATTATTGATTAGTGCAAGTGTATTAATGATTAGTAATGGCTTACCTTTTTATATACCAGTGAAGGCCGTACTATTAACAGTCATCACATTTCTTTTCTTATTTTTAATCGTTTCGCTTGTTACTTTTAAAATGATAAAAGTAACGGAACTTGTGGAACTTATTCAAGCAGAGGAAAAGCCAAAGCCTGAACCGAAATTTTCCATTTTATTATCGCTACTTTCTTTAATTAGTATAGGCTATGGATATATTTCAGTATTTCGCTTTATCCCAAGTATTAATTTTATTACGCTCGGAATAGGTGTACTTCTAGTCATTATTGGAACGTACTTTTTATATACACAGTGTAGCGTGTATATATTGTATCTTGCTAAAAGGAGAGAATCTTTCTTTTTAAAGAGAACAAATATATTAACATTTTCAGAATTGATTTACCGTATGAAAGATAATGCAACGATGTTTTTTATAGTATCTATTATTTCAGCAGTTGCATTTACAGCAATAGGTACAACAGCCGCTCTTGGTAATAGGAATTTAGTGTGGATGACAAACCCATATACATTTCTGTATGAAAGCTCTGAAAACAACAAATTAGTAGATAAACATCTCTCTATTATAAAAAAACATCTCTCTGATGCAAATATTCCGTACCGAATGGCTTCATCTTCAAGTAAATTTACAGAAAGTAACGTAAATGTATTGAAATTAAGTGAATATAACGAACTTACGAGAGCACTAGGGTACCAACAAGAAACAATTGAAAAAGAAGATGAAATTTTACTAATTCCTGGGAGGGTGTCACAAAAACAAGAATTTAAAAATGGTGACTATAAAAAAAATATTGAAGTTATTCAAGGTGATTGGACAAAGACATTTCGTGTGAAAAAAACTGTTGGGGATTTAGTTTTACCACATGATTCTAGTAGTATTTATATTGCTGTTCAAGATCATGTGTATGATGAAATTCCTCTGACGAGTAATCCACAAGATGAAAATATTCAACATCGTACTTATGGATTTGTTGTAGATGATTGGATAAAAACGAAAGAGATTTCAAATCAATTAAAGAGTATACTCGATAAAGATATCAGGGACAGAGATTTCTACTTTGAAGCTTTAACATTAAACTTGTTGGAGGCAAAGCAAAAGAATGGTTTATTACTCATGGCAAGTGTTTTAGTCGGAATCGTCTTCTTTACATTTGCTGCTAGTTTTATTTATTTCCGATTATATACTGATTTGGACCGTGATCAACAACAATATAAAATGATTTCGAAAATGGGATTAAGTAAACGAGAGTTAAAAAAAGTTGTAACGAGACAGTTAGTATTAATGTTCTTCTTACCAATTATCATTGCAGTGATTCATACTGTAGTTGCGTATACGGCACTGCAACAATTAGTCAGTTTTTCTATTTTAAACAGCTCGATCTTTATTTTAATTTCATTTATATGTATACAAGTTTTATATTTTTTTATCACTCGTTGGCGTTACCTACAAAAGCTTTATAAGACTATGGAGCAATAAAGTGAAACTTTAATCAGTGGGGGTTTCCTTCATCCCCCACTGATTATTAGCCTTCACCAATCGGGCTTTTACGGGCAGTTGAGCCCCCACCTAACTTCTTTGCTCTCGCTGAATTTTGAGGTGGGGGTCTTACTGCCCGTTAATGCGAGATAGAGGATATTAACTAATAAAATTACAAAAAAACATGTAAAAAATGATATGAATTATGAAAGGAACCGTGATGAAAAGAACTTTAACTATTTTTATGTTAACTATAATACTTTTAATAAGCTTTAGTGCATGCTCTAAAAAGGACAACGCATTCCCTGCAAACGGTGTATTAATTATTGGAGATGAAAATAATATTTCACCAATTATTAATCGTTATCAGGAAATTACGAAAGAAAATGAAGTGTTTTCTGTGAAAAAAAGTGAAGTTGGAAATGGACATGTCTTAATTTTAAATGAATCTACAGCACTAGCGTTGATTAAAGAAAAAGTTTTTCGTAAACGAGATAATGACTCCGATTATATTATAGATACGTTACCGAAATTCCCAAAAGAAGGATCGCTACTGTTTACAAGTGAAGACGAAAAGACTATGAAAAGTATTAAAATAGAAGGAAAAGAGATTCCTGTTACATACGATAGTGACGCTTGGATAGGTAACACTCGTAAATATCCAACGCAATCGTATGTGATTGTAGCAAAAAATAGTGTATATAAGGAAATAAAAGCAAATGAAACGAAAATGCATCTTCTTCAATTTAAGAAATCTTTAGGTGACGAAAGGCCTAAAATGTCGACAGATAATACAATGGTTAATGAAAATGTCAAAGTAAAAAAGCTAATTAAAGGTTTGGAAGGAGAAGTATCTTTTCAGTTTGTAACGATTGGAGAAAAATCTTAAAAAAGAGTTCGAGGTTGATAGAAACTATATCAACCTCGAACTCTTTTTAGTTATATGCCATTTAGATTACATTACTTCATTTAATCGAGTCTCGTTTGTTTCCTCAATCACATTTGGGTTTTGAACCGAATTACTTTGAGCTTCTTTTTCTTTACGAGACTTTTGTAGCATTTCAAGAATGATCCATAATGGAACACCTTTATCCTTTAACATCTTCCATAAATCTAATTCGTTAAATTTATGCTCAGGCTGTTTCATTTCTTTTTCAGATGAACGAATATCGAACTTGATAGGATCATTTGCTTTCTTACCTTCAAGTTTAGTAGAAGAGATAGTATTATGCTCAAGGTTAGATGGAGTTATTTTAGTAGGTTGAGCTAATGTATGAATGTTTGATCCGATTTGCATGCTTTTTCCTCCTTTTCAAGCAATAAAATTAGTTTTCTTATGATTGTTAAATTCATGTAACATGAGGAAACTACATTCAATTATAAATTCAAATAATCAGATTTACAAGTTGTATTGTAAAAAGTAAATGTTTACTTGAATTAATATTTATCAACATTTGTGTATGTTTTCTATATATACAACGTATATAAAATACTTTACATTATGTGTAAGTTAAAAACTGAATGTGTCAATATTTTTCACGGAAAAATGAAAGCGTTTAATTAGGGGGAGAAAGTATGGGAAAGTTATTTTTAAAAGTATGTTTTTTCACATTAGTGACTGTTTGTTCATTCATAGCGAAAACAACTTACGCTGAAGAGAGGCAACAAAATAATTATCCTATCATTTTAGTGAATGGATTTGCTGGATGGGGTAGGGAAGAAATGTTAGGGGTAAAATATTGGGGTGGTGTTCATGATATACAGGAAGATTTAAAAAGAAATGGCTATACAGTACATACGGCTGCTGTTGGTCCTGTTTCTAGTAACTGGGACCGTGCATGTGAATTATATGCACAAATTAACGGTGGAATTGTAGACTATGGTGCGGCACACGCTGAGAAACATGGACATAATCGTTTTGGTAGAACTTATAGTGGATTTGCACCAAATTGGAGTGAAACAAATAAAGTTCATTTAGTTGGGCATAGCATGGGTGGACAAACGACAAGAACATTAGTGCAGTTATTAAAAGAAGGCAGTTATGAAGAAAAAAACTATGTGAAAAATCATCCGAACGCAAAGATATCACCACTATTTGAAGGCGGTAAATCGTATGTTCATAGTGTTACAACTTTAGCAACTCCTCATAATGGCACAACACTCGCGGACGGAAGTCTTCTATTGCCGTTCGTTAAAGATTTACTCATTACAGCTGCGAGTTTAGGAGGAAACAATAATTTATCATTATATGATTTTAAATTGGACCAATGGGGTATGAAAAAAAATGCTGGAGAGTCCTTCTTCCAATATACTGATCGGATTTTAAATAGTTCAATTTGGGAAAATACAAAAGATATTAGTCAATGGGATTTAAGTACTGATGGAGCAAGGGAGTTAAATAGTTGGGTAAAGACGCAATCGGATGTGTATTACTTATCGTATAGTGGACATGCATCACAAGCAGCACCTATAACAGGTTTACAACTACCTCATATTACAATGAACAAAGTGTTAATGGGGAATGCATTTTTCTTAGGTTCCTATGCAAGATTTGAAGAAAATCGCCCATTAATTGATACATCTTGGTGGCAAAATGACGGTGTAGTAAATACAAATTCTATGATTGCGCCTTCAACTAGTATTGCTGTAAATAATAATGAGTTTTTACAGGTTGGAAAATGGAATCATATTGAAACGAAAGCAAATTGGGATCATTTAGACATGGTAGGACTAAGCGTTTCAGACACGTTAGGTTTTTCTAATATTCAAGAGTTTTATAGAACAGTTGCAGAAAAGTTATCGCGGTTACCGCAATAGTTAATAATAAAGCGCTCTCGATGGAATTCGGGAGCGCTTTATATTATATTGAAAGAGGGATATGGAAGAAAAATATGGGGGGATATTATGAAAATACAAGTTGTTTTATCAGGATACGGGACAGTAGGAAGAGAGTTTATAAAATTAGTAAACGAAAAATATTTATATATATACGAAACATATGGAATCCATTTAGTTGTAAGTGGCGTATTAGGTAGAAATATTGCAATACATAATGAGGAAGGTTTGTCTATTCATCATTTATTAATGTATGGTAGCGGTACTGCATCAATTGAAAAGTATATAGAACATCACCCGAAAGACCGTGCAACAAGTGGGATAAGTGGTACTGTATTGGTAGAATCAACAGTTACAAATCTTAAAGATGGAAATCCGGGAAAAAAATATATAAAACAAGCGATTGAGAAACATATGGATATTGTTGCAATTTCAAAAGGTGCACTCGTTACTAACTGGAGAGAAATAAAGGCAGCAGCAAAAGAAGCGAATGTACGAATTCGCTATAGTGGCGCAACTGCTGCAGCACTACCGACATTAGATATTGGACAATTTAGTTTGGCTGGCTGCAATATTGAAAAAATAGAAGGAATATTAAACGGGACAACTAATTATATTCTTACAAAAATGTATGAAGAAGATGTTACGTTTGAAGAAGCACTGAAAGAAGCGCAAAATAAAGGAACTGCTGAGACGAACCCAATATTAGATGTAAGTGGTTCGGATAGTGCGTGTAAATTATTACTTTTGGCAAACAGCTTGATGGGTGTTGAGAATATGCTTACTGATATGCATATAAAAGGAATCGAAAATGTTACAAAACAACAAATTCGACATGCTAAGGAACAAAACAATTATATTAAATTAATAGCTTCAGCATATAAGGATATGGATGGTAAAGTGAATCTTAATGTAGAACCGCTTGAAATAGAAAAAGACCATCCACTAGCAAAAGTAAATGGAACTGAAAAAGGAATAACATTCTTTACAGATACAATGGGACAAGTTACTACAATTGGTGGAGCTTCTAATCCACGCGGAGCCGCAGCAGCTGCTTTAAAAGATGTAATTAACTTATATCGTAGAGATTTATAGAAGTAAAACTCACACCTTCAAAATTCGGATGGAGAAAAAAAGTTAGGTGGGAGCCTTTTTGCCCATATATGTCCGATTCGGGCTAAAAATCGGTGGGGGATGAATAAAATTCCCACGGATTAAAGTTTCACTTTATAAGACCGTACCGCTGTTAATAAAAAATACATATGTAGTGGACCTTTTGAGAATGAAATAAATATGCAAAAATAATTGCAGGGGGTAAGAAATTGTTTAAAGATTTTAAAGTTGTAAAAGATCGTCCCGTTTATATTCAATTAAAGGATTATTTTAAAAAGATGATTATGAAAGGGCATTTGCTCGGTGATCAAAAGATCCCATCAACAAGGGAACTGAGTGAATTATTATCAGTGAGCAGAAATACAGTACTCTCTGCTTATGCGGATTTAGAACAAGAAGGACTCATTTATGCAGTAAAAGGAAAAGGGAATTTCGTTGCGAAGGTGGATATATCTAACACTTCGTCTGTTGAAATAGATTGGAAAAATAAACTTAATACAGTTACCACATTAGCGGATGAATTAGACTTAATGAAGCATGGAGTCCGCTGGGAAAAAGGAATGGTTGTTTTTAATAGTATAGCCCCGGACGAAAAGCTATTTGATGTTGAAAATTTCAAAAGAGCTTTTCTTACTCGTATGTCCATTGAAGGGGATATCGTATTGAACTACGGATATGCAAAAGGTTACCGCCCGTTAATGAAATATCTACTTCATTACATGGAAATAAAAGGTGTAGATATTTCGAACAAAGATATTTTAATTACAAATGGATTTACAGAAGGATTAGATATTGTACTATCTTCCTTAGCGAAAAAATCAGGGCGTGTGATTTGTGAGAATCCAACTCACCATGCTGCATTGAAACTTTTTCGCTTACATGGACTTGAAGTTCATGGGATAGATATGAATGATGATGGTATTGATACGACTGAAGTAGAAAAAAGTTTACGTGAAAAGGATTTTGATTTTGCGTATTTAATTCCTTCTTATCATAATCCAACTGGTATTGTTACAAGTTCGGAAAAAAGAACGGAATTGATGAGGTTATTTTCGAAATATAAGGTTCCTATTATAGAGGACGGATTTAATGAAGAATTACGTTATTCAGGTTCACATTTATCGCCACTATTAACTTTTGCAGGGGCTGGTAATAATGTGATTTATATTAGTAGCTTTTCGAAGGTACTTTTCCCTGGTTTACGTGTAGGGTGGATTATTGCCGATAAAGAACTGATTCATTATTTAGAAAGTGTTAAAAGAGCAAGAACCATTCACACATCTACGTTAGATCAAGCTGTTTTGTTTCAATATTTACATGAAGGATATTTTGAAAAATATTTAAAAAAGGCAAGATCTGTTTACAAGAAAAAATATGAGTTAGCCGTTGGGGCTTGCAATCAGTATATTCCGTTTAAAAGGATGACTGGAGATGGCGGACTTCATTTGTTTATAGAGTTGGAAGAGAAAATTCACGCTCGCACACTTTTACAAAAGTGTTATGAGAAAGGTGTAACGTTTTCTCCTGGAGATGTTTTTTATTCTGATGGAGGGGGAGCGAATACATTCCGCTTAGGTTTTTCACGTTTGAAGGAGAAAGAAATAGTTAGTGGGATTCAAATAATTGGTGAAACTTTAAAAAATGAAACTTGGAGTTGAGAAAATGAGAATTGGCGTTATTATGGGAGGAGTATCCTCTGAAAAACAAGTATCAATTATGACTGGAAATGAAATGATTGCACATTTAGATAAAAATAAGTATGAAATCGTTCCAATTACGTTAAATGAAAAAATGGATTTAATTGAAAAAGCGAAAGACATTGATTTTGCATTGCTAGCATTACACGGAAAATACGGAGAAGATGGTACGGTTCAAGGGACGCTTGAGAGTTTAGGTATTCCATATAGTGGCAGCAATATGTTATCTAGCGGTATATGTATGGATAAAAATATTTCGAAAAAGATTTTGCGTTATGAAGGAGTAGAAACACCAGATTGGATTGAACTTACAAAAATGGCGGATCTAAAGCTTGATGATTTAGATAAGTTAGGATTTCCGTTAGTGGTAAAACCAAACTCTGGCGGCTCGAGTGTTGGCGTAAAGATCGTCAATGATAAAAATGAATTGATCTCAATGCTGGAAACTGTATTCGAATGGGATTCTGAAGTAGTAATTGAGAAGTATATAAAAGGTGACGAGATTACTTGTTCAATTTTTGATGGTAAACATTTACCTATCGTTTCAATTCGACATGCAGCTGAGTTTTTTGACTACAATGCAAAATACGATGATGTTAGTACAATTGAAGAAGTTATTGAACTTCCAACTGAAATTAAGGAACGTGTAAATAAAGCGTCATTGGCTTGTTATAAAGCATTAAAATGTAGTGTTTATGCAAGGGTTGATATGATGGTGAAGGACGGAATTCCATATGTAATGGAGGTTAATACATTACCAGGGATGACCCAATCAAGTTTACTGCCAAAAAGTGCAGATGCCGCGGGGATTAATTATAGTAAACTATTAGATATGATAATTGAAACTTCATTAAGAGTGAGGAAAGAAGAAGGTTTTTAAGATAATTATACAATTAAAACTTTTGATAGTTCCACGAAGTATGCTATGATAATTACAATACGACAACTAAATATTTATCCACTAGGGGGGCCTTTTGTAGGCTGAGATCAAACATAATTTTGAGACTCTTAGTACCTGATCTGGTTAATACCAGCGTAGGGAAGTGGGAAGACGATTATATTTAAAGAATACATTAATATTGTCTATTTCACTTTCTTTACGCCTGTAAAGAAAGTTTTTTTTGTTTTACAGATTTAATAACTGTGGATAAATACATATATTTTATACATTATTGGAGGAATTTAAATGACTTTTTCACAAATATTACGTAAAGAAGTAGATTCTATTTGGGAGGCAAGTTTTCATCATCCTTTTGTAAAAAAACTTGGTGAAGGTACGTTAGATTTGGCAAGTTTTCGTTATTACGTACTTCAAGATTCATATTATTTAAGTCATTTTGCTAGAGTACAAACTTTAGGAGCTGCAAAGGCTCTTGAATTAGAAACGACAGCTCGCATGGCACACCATGCTCAAAATACATACGAGGCAGAATTATCATTACATGAGAATTTCGCAAAGAAATTAGGAATTACGGAAGAAGAAAAAGGTCATTTTATCCCTGCCCCAACTGCATATGCGTATACTTCACATATGTACCGTGCGGCGTATGAAGGGCATTTAGGGGATATTATCGCAGCAATTTTACCTTGCTACTGGCTATATTATGAAATTGGTGAACGTTTAAAAGAATGTCAGCCAGAAGAGCCGATTTATAAAGAGTGGATTTCTGCTTATGGATCTGATTGGTTCCGTACTTTAGTTGAAGAGCAAATTACACGATTAGATACTATCGCTGAACAAGTGACAGAGTCTGATCGGAAGCGTATGAAACAGCATTTCATTATTAGTAGTCAATATGAATATTCATTTTGGGAAATGGCTTATACATTAGAAAAATGGCCAGTGGATACAGAAGTAAAAGATGTAATTAGATAAAGAGTAGAGGTATTGTTATACATATGTATGGATAAGACCTCTTTATATGATTTCAAAAAAGGGGTATCGCAAAAAAGACGTATCAATCTAAGTGCGTCTTTTTTTCAATTTTCTTCAATTAGCAATTTCATGGAGAGCTTGCTGAAAAAGTAGAATGAAAAGCCCTAATCAGGGCTTTTTTTGTAGGAATTTCTTAACCGTCATTGAGTCCTGTCACTAGTAGGTGTTTTGACGCTACGACGGACTAAATCGATTATTCGGCTAGTGAAGTATATAAAAAAGTTAGGAATATCTGAAGGTGCTCTCAGAAAGTATATGGAAGTGTTATAACGAGAGGCATTTACAGTACAGAAAAATCTAAGCGGCATACGGGAATACGTAGGATACGGCATCATGGTTATTGAGAAATGAATTGAACTTAGTAAGCATGAAGATATGACGCAAGCATTCACATTTTATAATTTCTATTTATAAAAATGAGCCCATAGTAAAAATAGGTATATGAACAAGGTGCACCGTCTAGTGATAGGTCATACTTTATAGGTGTACGTATTGAACTTAGTTTATAGCGTTATTTCTACTTAGATTTAACGAACAGAAATATTGGAAAGCATCGATGAGGTTAAAGTTTATAAACGGAGGTCATGAAAATGAATAAGTTTCAACAAGAACTACAAGCGTTAAGCCTTAATGATTACCAGTCTGGAAATATTGTGTATTGGGACCAGCAAAACCAATATCCATACTACTATTTTGAAGATGCTGCTCGTCGCTGTGGCGGTTGCGGTCGTTGTGGCGGTTGTGGAGGTCGTTGTGGTGGTGGTGGTGGTGGATTCCGTTGTGGTGGATTCCGTTGTATTGGTTGCTTCGGTTGTTTTGGTTGTGGCGGCTGTGGCGGTTGTGGTGGTTGTGGTGGTTGTTCTAATTGTTTTAATGGTACCACTGATACTACTGGTACTATTGTAACATATGAATATTGATAAGAGAGAAAAGGAATCTACTTTGTAAAGCGTTATACAATTTTATAAAAGAGATAAATCAAAACACACGTAGCATCTTTTAATTTAGAGAGATAATTTATCCAACCTTTTATAAACATTGTGACTTTATTTCAAATCAAAAATCGAATGTCTTTTTATGTTTTATACTCTTGACGCACTCTTTGACTTTTATAAGCAGATTTATTGCACCAGAACCAAAAAGAAGAGCTGCTATCAGCCCTTCTTTCTCTTTTCTTTTTAAGATTGTAATTCTTATAGCCTGTATAATATCTGTCCATAAATGCAACCATGTCACCAAAGAATCCCCATTTACCTACATTTATCCAACCTTTAACAACTGCCGATTTTAATGCTTTTTTCCCCGCATCTTTACGATCTTTTGCTGTTATATCTGATTTTCTGCTCATTCTCATACTTTATATGAAATATGTGAAAATCAGTATGAATGGTGGAAGTGAGCGCAACTTTAAAAGCTATTTATTGGGATTAACAAATTTAATAATCTATTTTTATTACTATTGATTAATTTTGAAACGTAACAAAACTACGTAACTGTTTGTATAAAATGCACTGCTCTAGTATTGAAAATTTAGAACATGGAATAGGGTGCTTTGTTTCTACAAGCTGTTTTTGTTTTACTTTTACTTCATATTACGATTTATAGACCGGGAATTACACTTTAAATGTTTATTACTGTAGCAGTTATGTTTCTTTCACTAATAGCGTTAGTGGATGTACCAATTCCCGTGGCATTCAGAGATAGCCTGTATACATAAGTACCAGGGGGAGGCGTATCTATCCAGACTATTGAAACGTTGTGTGTTAAATTTGTTGAAACATTTACTGGTTTTTAAATATCTTCTTGAAGCTCCATCTGAACCGCAATAGTAAAGACGCCTCTTTTTAGAGCGAGAATTGAAGATACAGTAAATTCTGTAAGGGGACTTAGGGAAACATAATCAGATCTGAAAACTCCTTCTAACTTTACTATTTGATTAACGCCTACACTAATAGCTGGTAATACGAGGTTAGTTGGGCTAGTTGCAGGAATATGACTTTGGTTAAATGTAACTGAAACAATGCCAGGTGGTCCGGTGTTACCGGTCGGTCTAGTAGGGAATTGAAAAGGTTGCATAGGTGGGAGTGTTGGTCCAATCGAATTCTGGTTTAATGCAGCAGAAGATAAAAACTCGTCCAATATAATTCACCTCTAAAAAATTTATATTACTGATAGTAAATGTAGGCGTTGAGCAAAGTGACATGGACAAGCGGTTGTATGTTAAAAATTAAACAAAATAGTTATTTTATTAAAGAAAAAACATGCACAAAAATTGCGCATGTATAATAAAAAGCTATTTCTTGTCTATGTAAATATATGATTGGCTTATACAAACCGTGAGTGTGTTTGAGAAAAATGGTTATTTATTAACAAATATAAAGAGCGCTTTTAAGGCGCTCTTTAACCAAAACTAATATTAAAAAAGAATACCGCATGATATTTTATGTATGTTCTTAATAAATGTGCGGTTTTTAAACAAAATCCTTATTTTATCTTAAATAAAAAGAGCACACATATAAGCGTGCTCTCAAATAAGAAAGGTAGAATGCTATGAATGGAAAGCCTCGATAGAATAACATATGCTTGTCCGGTTTAAATGTGAGAAGTTTTTAATAAAAACGCTATTTTAGTAAGGAACAAGTTTAAAAGGCCCTGATTGACACAGGACCTTTTAAAAGGGAACAACACTTGACATGTTAAAAATTATGACTGAAAGGTATTTTCATATTACCATTAGTGGGGTTTTAATTCCAATAATGGTTGTTGAGAAATAAAACCTTTATTTTGCACAACAAAGCAGCTAGCTGAAGTAGCTAATTGCTTTATTGTACAATTTTAGAAGTTCACTGGATACAGATATATGTTGTAACAAATAGTTACATCTATGGTATAAACAAATACCAAAATATTATGCAGGAAAGAAAACTAAATTAAAACTTCATTTTATAAAGAGAGAAGCACAAAATATTATATGTGTATCCAGTCAATTGAGTGCGTTTTTACTAACAAAGAGCATCTAGCAAAAGCTAACTGTTCGGTTCTCCAAGGGGGAACAAGGAGAAAGTAACTTAATGGGTTGTCTACATTATTGACGGAATCTGGAGGCTTATTCGGTCAAATAAAAAAGGTACTGTATATAAGTGCACTTTGGACCAAGTTTTTTATGGTAACAGTTATTGGTATTATGTGTAAGAACTAACGCGTATCTTGAAAATAATGATTATTTATTTAAATGTAAATTCATAATTAGAGTAGAATCGCATCAATACGCTCGCAGTTAACTACAGTGATATCTCCGTTTTCATCTATAAATGTAGCAAGGCGGGATCTATTATGGAATCCTACAAATATAGAAGCTTTTAATATTGTGCCGTTAACTAACAGCTGTTTTATTTTTTTTCCTAAGTAATATGTTTCTAAAAGATAGCAAATATTTTTAGAACTCTCTTTTTGGGTTGGGATAAAAGAACGTCGGTTATTTGGAAGATATGTTAGATTAGGATTGAATACTTTGGGAGTAATAGCATAGTTGATGAAAACTGACATTTTTCCGGCTCCTCTATTTTATAATTTATATTGAAATATGCTGTGTGAAATAGGGCTTTTTTCAAAGCCCCATCTTTACTCTACTCAGCTTCAATTCTAAGCGCTTGAATATCACGACAGTCCAAAACAATTATAGAGCCAGGTTCTGTTGTGTTATCCACAAATGTTACACAAAAATTATCTGGATTAAAGTTAGTAAAAATAAGATCCTCTAGTGTTGTTCCTGTAAGGAAAACATCTACTTCTGTACCTAACTGTAATCTTTCTAATTGTTCGCAAACACATTTTGTATGCTCAGCCATATAAAAACACCTCCTTTTCTCAAATTACTATTAATATATGTATAAATTAAATAGAACGATTGGAGTAATAGCTTAGTAATATTAATTATTTTGCTAGTTAATATTTTTATAAAATAATCCTTTGAAATGAATATCGTCCGGCTAGAAAACTAGAGGACACCAATTCATTAAAGCTGTTTTAGGAATAGGTGTCCTTTTTATTTTGAAAAGGGAGATGGGGAAATGAATGTGTTAAGAGATCAATTAAGTGAATAGAAAAAGTAATCGAAACAAATAAGGAAGAAAAAAATATAGAGTTCAAGTGGTTGTGAGATAAATTGAAAATAGAAATTGATAATTAAAAAGATAAATAATTAAAAATTTGGATGTAGTGAATGCAAATGAAATTAAAATTAAAAAGGTATAATTTTAATTTTTAAGTTAAGTATAGAAAAGAAATGAATCATCTAGATATAAAGAAAGGATGGATTTTTGCAATGAGCTCAAATGAATCAAATTTCAGTTTTACCAGTAACAAAGATATTGTAAAGTACCTTAATGTAAGAAAAGACCCTGTTGATTTAAGAGACAAAATATTTCGGAGTTACTTGTTTAGTAATGAGGCGGATTTGCCAACGCAAGTCGATCTTCGTCCTAAAATGTCAGGTATAGTAAAACAATGGAATATAGGTTCTTGTACGGCGAATGCAATTGTTTCAGGGTTAAGAGAATACCTATTATTACAATCAGGTCGTCCATTTACTTGCTTATCTCGTTTGTTTTTATATTATCATGAGCGAGAAATAGAAGGACATATTCAGGAAGATAGCGGAGCGAATGTTCGTGATGGTATGGATGTTCTTAAAAAAATTGGGGTATGTCCTGAAGAGGATTTTCCTTATACTGAGAATTTTAGAGATAAGCCATCACCAAAGGCTGAATCAGATGCAACGCTTTATAAAATTGGAACCTACCATCGTATTCAAGATTTATCGGGATTAAAGGCTGCACTTGCCCATGGATTAGTTGTTGTACTTGGATTTGCTGTGCCAAAATCTTTTATGTCAGAAGAAGTTAAAAAGACTGGTATAGTTCCGGTATCAGGAACAGATGATGTAATTGTTGAAGATGGTCAACAGGCAGGACATGCTGTTTGTGCTGCTGGATATGATGATAATAAGAAAACTGTTATTATTCGAAACAGCTGGGGAGAAGAGTGGGGAGATAAAGGATATTGTTATTTCCCATATGAATTATTTGAAAATGGAATTGTACAAGATATGTGGACAGGTCGTTAATTAGATAAAGAAGTGGAAGTATGGAAACAATAAAACACGTTATACATGTTACGGGTAGTATAAAAGAGCTTGAAAAAGATGTGGAAATAAAGGGAGTCAGGTTTGTTACCTACAACGGAAAAAGATATGAGTAATATTTTTATACAAGCTGGTATTTTAAGTGAACGAAAAACAAATATAGTCCGGCTAGAAAACTAGAGGACACCAATTCATTAAAGCAGCAATTCAAGCTGCTTTAGGAATAGGTGTCCTTTTTTTTTATTTTGGAAAGGGAGATGGGGAAATGAAGGTGTTAAAGAATCAGCTACGTGAATGGAAAAACCAATCGAAAAAGAAAAATAAGAAAAAACGAAAAGAGAAATTTAGTACTCGTGAAATTGAGGATTTGATGGGGGTGCATAGACCTTGTTATGAACGCAGACGTGGAGCATTAAGACAAAAGTAATTTAAAAATAAAAAGGAGTGGTCTTACATGACTAAACAATTATCTTTCTTACCAAAAATTGATAGAACAGCGACACAAGAGGAATTAGAAGGTGTGTTGGAAAGTGTACGTATACATAGACAATTTGGGATGATGCGTAAAGAAATGAAAGTCACTCCTTCTTATGAAATACGTGAGCACGGTCCTACACATACAGTTGGTAAGCTGTTAGAAGATGTTGCTATAGCAAATATTCAACAAAGCAAACGAGAAGAGTGGCTTGAAAGAATGTCAGTACGTATTGATCAGTTTCTAAATCGATTAGGGAACGGACGTGCAGGAAGCATTCAAAGAGATATTATTTATAAACGTTATTTAGAAGAAGAAGACGTATGTGATTACATGGTTTATAACGAAATAGGGATGTCTGAGCGTACTTATCGACGTTGGAAGTATAAAGCATTTTATAAACTTGCTTTTGCACTTGGGTTAGAAGTTTACGAGGCAGAAGAAACCGGAGGGAATGAATAATGAATTTTGTTCAGCCAATACGTGATCCAGAGCAAATACAACAAATTAAAGGGTATTTAAAAGAAAAGAGTGAGCGTAATTATATCTTGTTTGTAATAGGAATTAATACAGGTTTACGTATTAGTGACATTCTAAAACTGAAGGTTGGAGATTTAAAGGGCAGCCATATCTCAATGCGTGAAATGAAGACAGGTAAGCAGAAACGAATTCAGATTACAGCAGCATTGAGAAGGGAATTGAAATGGTACATTGAAGAGATGGAAAATCATGAATATTTAATCAAGAGTAGGCAAGGAAAGAATCGGCCAATAGGAAGAAGTATGGCATATAAAATACTTAGCACAACAGCAGCAGAATTTGGATTAGACGAGATTGGGACACATACATTACGCAAGACATTTGGGTATCATATGTACATGCAGACAAAGAATATAGCTTTGCTAATGGAGATATTCAATCATTCAAGTGAACGGGTAACATTAAGATATATAGGAGTAAACCAAGATGCAATGGATAAAGCAATGACTAGGTTTAAAATCTAATCATTGCTTTTTCTTTTTAGTTCGAGGATAGCATCACATACCTATCGACTTAAGAACAGAAACTTACGCTTGAACATAATATCAAATCTAGATGAGCAAAGCTATTTCATGTGAATAGAATTCACTCTTTAAGAATACATAAAATATATACATACAAGCTTAGTCTGATCACTACATCATTAATAAAAGTAGAATTCTATAAATTTTGGAGGAAGAGATATGCAAAAAAAGGTTCTCCTGTTCACAGATTTGGGGATTGATGATGCGTTTGCTATACTGTACACCTTTTTTCGTAAAGACATTCAACTTGTAGGAATTGTAGCCGATTATGGGAATGTATCAAGAGAAAATGTAATAAGGAACATTAACTATTTGAAGTACATTTCGGGAAGAGAAGAGATACCTGTATTCCTTGGTGCTTCTGTACCGTTGACAGGAATATTGATTCAGTATTTCCCTGAGGTACATGGAAAAGTCGGATTAGGACCTATCATTCCCCCTGAAATTTCATATCCAGTTTATCCTTTAAATGATATTTATCAAATTATAGAATCAAATTTAGAAGATCTTACAATTATCAATTTAGGAAGACTCTCTTCGCTAGCTACGACTTTTGTATTGAATTTAGAAACAATGCGAAACGTAAGAGAATGCATTTGCATGGGGGGAGCTTTTTTCTATCCAGGTAACGTAACTGCTGTGGCTGAAGCTAACTTTTACTCAGACCCTTATGCAGCAAACTTAATTCTGCAGCATGCAAAGAAGTTGACGGTTATTCCTTTAAATGTGACTCAACATGCGATTGTTACACCCGAAATGGTCCAGCAAATCGATGCATTTCATCGGAATACACAGGATCTTGCAGGACTCATCATCAAACCTATGTTAGATTATTATTATAATTTCTACTCCAAGTCTAATCCTGGTATAAGTGGAAGTCCTATGCATGATTTTGTAACGGTGTGGTATTTGCTGAATCAAGAGGCTGTTAGCCTGTCAAGGGTACCCATTAAAGTAATTCCTGATCAAGGGGAAGGATTTGGTCAAAGCATTGCAGACTTTCGTTTTGTTACTAATCCAGGCTATAAAACGCATGATGTAGCTTTTCAGTTTGATTATGAAAAGTTCAAGAAGGATATTATGGAAACGTTCCTAAAGAAGAGAGTGTAACAGACTTTATTAACCTCAGATAATATGGATTATATGAATGAAATATTACTGCACTTCACGTACAAGAATTCGACTTTTTTAGGTTAAAATTCGTCTAACATACAAAGCTTCCAAAATGTTGGCTGTATCCTATCACTATCAAGCTAACAGAATAAAATCTTCCTAATTGCTGGTACATTAAACTTTTAACTTGATGACCATGTGGTGCTACCCTATTCTATACGGTTACTCATTTTTATTATGTTGTGTAACTCAAAAGAGAAAGTGCTATGAAGCTATCAATATCAAGGGCTGTAACGTTTGGCTTAGTTACACAAAATATAAGATATGGGTAAGTGGCAGTATCAAGGTATCAAATGGTGTATATACATAAATATAAAATGTAAGGGGGAGGTAATTGTGATTCATGCTAAATGAAGAACTATTAGAAGTAATAATTAAATATAAAAGGAATACTGGAAGAAATCCTTATATGTTAAAGTTAAATCCAACTTATTTTAGAAATATTCTAGAAGAATTGAATTATCCACAGTGGATTATTAAAAAGAAAATGACAGAAATGAAAAAAAGCATATTCGGTGTACCAGTGGAATTAACAGGTGCAGTGGAAAAATTTGAACTATGAAGACGTTGGCAGAGTCGTGACCGCTTTTTGGCAGGAAATGTGTCGGTTATTTTGGAATTAACGTGTTATATTTGTATTGTGGGAAGTGGTGGGAAACACAACTCACTATGTTGTTCCTAAAATTCTAAACGGTTCATAATGACGGCACATAAAATCCGAAACCAGCAGATGGTAGTGATTGAATGATACCGCTATTAGGGAGAGCTTTTGCTCTTCTTCTAGTTACTTAGTATTGTGCAAACAGATTGTTGTAGCAGCATTAGGTGACTGGAAGAAGACTAAAACTTCATTTACCGTACTTAAAATACAAAATAATAATTGATAACAAAGCATCCAGTAGGGTGTTTTTTATTTTGGAACAAGAATAAAAGAAAGAACATTACCAGAGGATTATCTGTGATGAATAGTGCTGTTTTACCTTACAAAAGTGTAATGTAATGGCGCTAGTTATTTTTTTGTGTACCATCTATAATAAAGTTTGTAAGAGAACGGATGTACCCGCTCTTACAAAATATAAATAGATATATTGATTTAATAAGGAGATTAAACATTATGAATGTTACACATATTACCTTCGGGGATTCGGCACATGGAAATTTAAAGTATGTTTTTCAAAAAAATAATGAATACAAAAATGAAAAAGTTATTTGTATTAATGAGGATTTTTCAATAGGTCCTATTTATAAATTAGAATCTACAGAAGGAATGCAAGAAAGAAAACAATGGCTAAAAGAAGTACTAACAACAATAGGTCCAACTTCAGAATTAGATTATTTAGATTGGATTGAAACTACACTTAAACAAAATCCACAAATTGTAGAAGAAATCCCTAGTGGTAGTAAGGTAATCTTATGGCATGGGGAAAACGTATCTGATGCTATCGGTTTAAGGTTTGTGTTATCGCTTCTTCAAAATAAAAATATTCATTTTGAAGAAGTGAATGTTACAGATTTTAGCCATCATATCAAATATATAGTACAGGATTTACAAGACAAAGAGATTCCGTATGTACTAAGAAGTTTAAGTGAAATGCCTTCGGAATTAATTTTAGAAGCTCTTCAAATGAAAAAAGAATTATCTCATGTACAAGTTCACAGTCTAATACAAGATTGGGAAAAATGGTCTCAAACTAATGGTGTATTAAGAATAATAGAAGATGGACAAATAACTACTGTATTTGAAGATTATTATGATGTGTCCATCTTAGAAAATACATCAAATGAATATCAACGTGTATCTCGAATTGTTGGAGAGATAATGGGGAAAAATGAACAGCGTATAGGTGATACTTACTTAGCTTTCCGAGTACATCAACTAATTCAACAAGGAAAATTAAATTACCAAGGTGAAAGACCGAAGATGGAGATTCGATTACCATAAATAATCGACTATCTAGAACAGATAAAATACACTATTTCTTTTAGATGTTTTTAATTAAAGAAATAGTGTTTTTACTTTTGTGCGGAGAGTCAAACTTCATTTTCTATATTCAGAATAAAAGTATAGCGTTTCGAGAAAGGAGCATCCAATTGGATGCTTTTTATTATATAAAAATTACAAAGATGACGAAGAGGATGTGTGAAAGTAAATACTAATGAAAGAGTTTAAAACAAAAGAACAGAAGCGTAAGTTCTATGATAGTGGAGCTTGGAAACAATTACGTGAACAAGTAAAGAAGCGAGACAACTATGAGTGTCAGGAATGTAAACGAAATGGTCGTGTTCAAACAGACACCAATGAATACAGTGAGAGTGCAAAGCGTAAGAAGATACAGCTTGTTGTCCATCATATCAAAGAGCTTGAGCATCATCCTGATCTTGCATTAGAAATAGATAACCTTGAAACCGTCTGTGTTAATTGCCATAACAAAGAACATGGAAGAGTTTACGAAAAAAAACAAAATAAATGGGAACATGATGAAAAATGGTAAAACAATTTAAAAATAACACCCCCCTTAAAATATTTCATGAAAAATTCGTCTTAGGGGCACCGGAGGAGGGGGTCGATTTTCTAAATTTATAAGTAAATTCGCGCGTTATATCAAATTGGAAAACGATGTAAATCAGAAGGGAGGGATATTGTGGCTAGAGTTAAGCGTGAAACAATGAGAAAAAGGATTGAAAAGGATTTAATAAATCAATTGAAAGAAAAAAAGATTGTAGGTAATCATTATGCTGACTTAATTCAAGATTATTTATCGCTGTGGGATTTAAAATGTATTCTTGTTGATGATATTGAAGAAACAGGAATAAAAGTATCCGGCATGCACGGTCCGAAATCCAATCCTTCTATTAATGATTTACATAAAACTAACGATCGAATGATAAAGATTTTAGATGCACTTGGATTAGAAGCATCGGCAGAAGAAAAGAAAGTTCCTTCAAAACCTGTGCGCTCTGCTAGAGATTTAACATGATTCAAAATGAATATGTAACTGAATATATTGAAATGTATCGAGCGGGAAAAATTAAGCTAAATAAAGAGCGCATAATGCTAATTGATTACCTAGAGAAATACATTTTAATACGTGATGATCTGTATTTCGATAATGAAATGCATGATGATTATATAAAGTTTACAGAGAAATGGTATTTTGAATTACAAACATTTCAGAAGTTTTTAACCGCTTTTGTTTTTCTTTTTTATGAAGAAGACGATTCGGTTTTTTACGAGCAGTTTCTAATTATGATGGCTCGTGGTGGCGGTAAAAATGGTTTGATTTCATCATTATGTCATTTCTTTATTAGTCCACTACACGGGATAGAAGGCTACAATGTTTCAATTGTGGCTAACAACGAGAAGCAAGCTAAAGTTTCTTTTCGTGAAGTCTATGATGCTATTAAAGGAAAAGAAATACTAGAAGATATGTTTTATCGAACTAAGGTAGAGATACTGAGTAACGATACTCAAAGCATTATGCAATATCATACATCTAATGCTGGTTCTAAGGATGGACTTCGTGACGGTTGTGTTATTTACGATGAAATACATCGATATGAAAACTTTGATGTAGTAAATGTATTCTCTAGTGGACTTGGAAAAGTGCCAAATGCTAGAGAATTTTTTATTGGTACAGATGGTTTTGTTCGCGATGGGTTCTTAGACAAGACGAAAGAGCGAGCGATGAATATTCTAAAAGGCAAAGATTTAGAAGACCCATTGTTTCCCTTCATCTGCAAGATCGATAATCCAGAAGAAATTGATAATCCTGATGTGTGGGAAAAAGCAAATCCTATGTTCAGCGAGCCGAGAAGTTCTTACGCTAAACAATTATTTAAAAAGGTATTAACTCAATATAAACAATTAGAAAATAATCCTTCAAACCGTGAAGAATTTATAACAAAACGGATGAATTATCCCGAAACAGATTTAACAAAGTCTGTAGCTTCATGGGAAGAGATAATGCGTACTGGTTTTGAAGAAGATGGAGAAACGCGTTCGTTCATTATGCGGTTGACTGGAATGGAATAATCCAAATCGCAGATACAAAGTCCATTGCTTATGGTGGAGGTACTGCTGCTAATAAACGATTTGTACATGTAGAGTTATGCGAAACAGTGGACTATACAAAATTCAAACGCAGCTATGATAAATATGTTAAGTTACTAGCTAAAATCTTACGTGACCTTAGATTATCTGTAGAAAAAGGATTATGGACTCACTATGATGTAACGAAATACCTTGGTGGAACAGATTATGAAGATCCACTTGACTACTTAAAGTTTCATTTATTTTGTGCGGGCTGAAAGGGATGGTTGGTTAAATCTTGGTGGGGATCAGTGGATTAAGAACGATCCATCTTATGTGCAGTTTAATAAGAAAAGTACAGTTGATTCATCTATTGTAGGGAAGCGTGTGGTTTCTAAGGTTAATAATCTACGTTTCTATGATGCTCCATCTTGGCAGGTTTCGTAGATGCAGGTGAGGGATATACAATTGAAGGAAAGGTAAATATGGACGGTTCACTACAATTTAAGGTGCACCATTGTATAGGGAAAACATATTATATTACGATTAATGAAGTTTATGTGTATGTAAGATAACTGTATTACTACAATATAGTACAATCATAGGAGGTAGTTATGTGTTTGATAAAAATGAAATACAAAAGATAAATGGGATACTTCAAGCAAATGCATTAAATCCAAATGTAATTGGCCCTACACTTCCCCCAATCCCACCATTTACTTTACCAACCGGTCCCACGGGGGACAGGCCCAACGGGAGGAACGGGTCCAACAGGAGGGACAGGCCCAACGGGAGGAACGGGTCCAACAGGAGACACAGGCCCAACGGGAGGAACGGGTCCAACAGGAGACACAGGCCCGACAGGAGCAACTGAAGGTTGTCTTTGTGATTGCTGTGTTTTACCTATGCAAAGCGTTTTACAACAACTTATTGGAGAAACTGTTATTCTTGGCACTATTGCAGACACACCCAACACGCCCCCACTTTTCTTTCTATTTACTATCACTTCCGTGAATGATTTTTTAGTTACAGTTACAGATGGCACTACAACCTTTGTGGTCAATATTTCTGATGTAACAGGAGTAGGTTTTTTACCACCAGGACCACCTATAACATTACTTCCACCTACCGATGTAGGATGCGAGTGTGAATGTCGTGAACGACCAATTAGACAGTTACTGGATGCGTTTATTGGATCTACAGTGAGTCTTTTAGCAAGTAATGGTTCTATTGCAGCGGATTTTAACGTGGAACAAACGGGACTTGGTATAGTACTAGGGACATTACCTATAAATCCAACTACAACTGTTAGGTTTGCTATTTCAACTTGTAAAATTACAGCTGTGAATATAACTCCTGCTACGATATAGTGGATTTCTTTCAGAAGTATCTGTTCCTAATAGATTAAAAAGCAGAGTAGACAATCTACGTTTCTATAATGCTCCATCTTAGCAGGATAAAGATGGAGCTGGTTCTGTAGATACAGGATTGGGATTTATAATTGATGCAAAAGTGAGTGTCAATGGTTCGCCACAGTATAAAGTACATAACAGTAAAGGAAAAACATACTATACTACTACAAATGAAGCCTATGTATTTACTCATCTAACACAATGTATCTTCATGATTAATTAGCTGTGTCCTCTTGCTCTTTCTAAATCCTCTATCTGTAAATTCTCCACAACTATATTATTGGCGTACAATAATTAGGTAAATGTGTCTAAATGGTTTTCTAAGCGTACAAAATTCCCAAATTGATATGGTAAGTTTATGAAAATAATAGTGAAAAATAATATATATGTCTAATACACTATCGAGTTTTATCCATATTATCTTATTAAGAATTACAAAAGGAGGTGGAAAAAGAATGGACGAGCATATACAACCTCAACTTTCACCGCCATGGATCACATATTTTAATGAACTTAGAAATTCAGTAGGAGCTGATCCAACTGTAACAGTAGGTCCGCTAATACCGACTGATGGAAATTTTATTATTTTAGTACAAACTACGGATTTTGAAAAAGCGATTACATTAGCTACACTTCTTAAACCTACAGTGCAATTTGGCAATGTAACTATTATTGTTAGTGTTATTGGGGATGGGATTGTAAATCCAATTCCTTATCCTTTAGACGCTTTTGAACTTGTACAAGTTGTTGTACAGCCGCAGTTCTCGGGTGGAGCGAATGTTGTTTTTCCAGTTTTTTCTGCAGAAGTAATACAGTTTTTTAATGATGATATATCTAATCTGTGTCAAACTTTCACAGAAGTCGCTGCAAAAGTTTTTCGTGATGTAATGAATGATGCAATATGCGGTATACCGATTTTATACTCGACAAGTTGTAGTACAAGTACTGAAACTACATAATTTATTGGTGAAAAAACTGATCAAAATAAAGAAATACAACCAAAATTGTTTTATTAATTTAAAAGAAACATTTCCAATTTTAGGAGATGTCTTCTTTCATTTGTAAAACGAATACATGTCCTAAGAAATTTACTTCATTTATAAAAATTCTTATATATGATTAATAGAATAATTATAAAAAGTGCTAACAAGTTTGCAAACGAACTTACTAACACATATAAGAAATAGATAAAAAATATCGCTGATATGTCACCTTCAAATATAGACTTAATCATATAGAAAACACTAATACTGAATACTCATAAAATCATTCGTGATATCAAAGATAGATAATGTATTCAAGGAATTTTGATACCCGATATATCTAGAAGTCCATAATAAGTTTTTGAGAGTGTACGTACTAAAAAATATAGGCTGGTTAATAAAATTTTATTAAAATGCTGAAACTTCGATAGTCGCGGTTGTTATTAAAGTGATTGGGATAGTAAAGGTAATTGTATTTGTTGCTCCACCAGAAATAGTAAGTACGCCAGTGTCAATTACCCTATCGGTAAGAATTAATGTTGGTAGATCCGTATTACCGGTAGGTCCAATTGAACCTGGATTTAATGCGGTGGTATTGGTTTTAACTCGACTTCAAATAATTCACTTTCAAGTTCATTAAGTGCAAACATTGATACAGGGTATGGAGATGTATTAGACAAAATTTGTGATGAAATAGGTTCTCCTAATGATGAGAAAAATGTAACAAACACTTGTGAAAGTGGAGGGACCATAATGATAATACGATCAGTTTTTTGTAACGTATGAACCAACTCCAAAATTATATAGTTTATAAGAATTCAAAACTATATTCGATAAATATGAAGATATTTTTATTAAGGTTTTTCCATTAGTGAATTGAGAAAATTAATACATTCTATCTTTCTATGAGTGGGGGGTATACAATAGCGTATGCTTGTCCAATTTATATGTGAGAAGCTAACTAAAATTTTACTGGTTTCAGGATTTATATGAGTGATTATAGCATTATTAGTCATACTAATAAGGGTAAGACCGCATGTCCATCAACTTAATTTTTAAGTAGGTCAATTTTGAACAATAAGAAATTCTATTAGTTACAAATGGCTAGTTTAATTCTGTAGGACAAGGTGAAATGTCTAATTCGAAAAATTGAGCGCTGACTAATTCACAATACGGTTGTTCGTTATAAAACACTGTATTTTCGAAGAAGTATTTGTCTAAACGTGGTAAATCACCATTTTTAGGCTTAATAAGGTGAGACGTAATTGGATAAAGAATAGAGGAATTGCTAGTAAGTATAGGCAATACTTTTTTTATATTTGTTTTTTGTAAAATTATTGTAAAATATAAATACAGTATATAAATATATAGTATATAATGTGTACGTAATATGTTTGAGATGTTAGGGGTGATGTATATGATAATTACGTGTAACTTTTAAAAGTGTTTCTTTAATAACGTATTATTCTAATAAATAGTTTTAAATTCTTCTTTTAGATAGTTAGTTTTAAATTGATTAGATTAAGTAATTGTTATTTCTCATTTTTTGATAATCAAGACAAATGAAGAGAGGAAGTACTCAATACATGGAAAAATTACGGTTATTAACATTTAAAAATATAGTAGAGCCACTTTTAAAGGAACATGTCTCATTTATATATTTTCCTATTGAATGGCTAGACATTGTAGAGATACATTATAAGACATTTTTATTAACTAGTAAGTTAAAGCGTTTAAATGAAAGATTGTATGATATGTTTTCTGATATATTGTTTATTCAGCATAATCCGTATGTATTAAATGAAAATACGCCATGGATTGTGTCAAAAGAACCAATTAGGCAAGAACAACTTGATTATATATTTCAAAGTTGGTATGAGGTCATTCATGATTGGAAACCGAATCAATTAATGGAACCGCCAAAATATGAATGGCATGACGATTTGATTTCGAATGTAACAGTATTACATGATAGTGAAACGTTTTCTAAATGGGTACCCGCATTAATTTCACATGTTTTTTGTGTACAACCTATACGAATTGAGAATAAAAATGAAGAAATCTATTTTTCTCCACTTCGATCACAAAATATTTGTGAGGCAATGTCAGAGCCGATTAAAGATGAAAAAACACAAGACTTTTTCGCCTATGTATACCGATTTGAATGTATAACTCGTGGTGGTGAGAATATTCCATTATTAAAGGTTACAGTAGGTATTCGGAGATTCTACCAAGAATATAACCATCCCGATATCCCTTTACTTTTGCGACGAAAACGAGGCATGATATTGATTTCTACTTCAGAATTTGCATCAGATAATAAAAAAATGCGGTTTGTAAAGTTAAAAGTACAACAAGCTACAAACGGTATGAAATGGATTAAGTTATTTAGAACATTAAAAGATGATTTTCAAATAGGTGGAGAAATTGAATTAGACCATATTGTCCAATATCCGAAAGATTATATTGTCGGAACAAATAGAAGAGTATTACTTCCGTATAATGAGAGAATATATAAAGTGCAAGGTACTAAAAAAAAGCTAGGTATAAAAGTAAAGGAGAAAGGATATCTATTTAAAGAATTTCAGCGGAAATTCTCTCATTTCACATTACTGCCAGAATGCAAAAGGGTAGCAACAAATAATGAAAATGAATTATTTCCTTTATTTGCACCAAAAGGATTAGAGACCATAACATTAGAAATTTGGTCCGAAAATATAGTATTGGAAATAGAACAAGCATTATTTGATAGTGAAATAGTTTTAGCTAAAATAGGAGAAACATCTTATGTAGTAAATGCAGATTCACCAGTATTATTAAAGATTGTAAGATTTAATATGGAAAAAGTGTTACAAAATCCATATAAAATGCAGTATTGCCAAAAATATAAAACAAATCTTGTAGATGATGTTGTAAAAGCAGTTCATGCTACGGCAGGTAAGCGAAGTGATACGACGTTAGCATTAATTGCAATGAAGAAGTGTGATGGAAGAGAGAAGATTGATCCGAAACAAATTATTCGTGAAGGGTTTGCACGAACAAAACGTATTTCAACATTTATTAATTTATTTATAGGTCAAAGTGTATCTCGTGAAACAATTGTAACTAGTATTTTTAATTTATTAGAACAAAAAGGATTTTTGAAAGGCAATTGGAATAAGAGGAATTTACCTTGTACATATGTCAATTTATCAGTTGAACGAATCTCGAAGTTTGATTTCTTACCTATTATTTCAAAAATAAAAGGTAAAGAAATATCATATAAATTATATGGGGATACGGATTCGGAGTGGCAACCGATCGACTATATGTTATTACAAATAAATAAACATAATGTATTTTTACCACAACCATCAAAAAGAAATGATGTGGGTGCCCGTTTTAAGGAATTTGTATCTGAAACATTAATGGGAATGTTACAACATGCGCAAAAGGGAAATGAACAAGTTTATTTCATTGTAGATGCGAATTTGAGAAAATATTGGATTAAAGAGTTGCAAAATGAAAAAATTAATATAGATATTGCACCTGAGATTATTCCAGATATATTAAAGGTTCCGAATTTAAACGTTATAAGAATAAATACTGCTTTTGATGTACCAAGCTTTGTTGTAATAGATCGTGAAAATGATATGGATAGAACTGGATTATATGCGGATCAAACAGGGATGTATTATAGCACTGGTGAATATCGATTAAATTGTAGTGACACAATTCAACAATATATACTTGAAATTCTACCATTAGGTGTAAAACATGTAGAAAGGGAATATATCGCTAAAATGATACATTTCATGTGTTGTAATTCAAGTATACTTCCGGAAAAAAATGTGCATATGCCATATTCTATGCATATGGCTAAAGTAATAAAGAGTTATGCCACTGATATAGATGCAAGAGAGTTTAAAGAATTCGATGATGAATTAGATGTTGATGTAATAAAGAGAGAAAAGAAAGATTCAATAGTGCTAATTTAAATAATAGTAAATAAATCCTGTTCGTTATACTGATCAGGATTTGTCATTTGTTCATGTAAATATAGCTATCCTTTGTCATGTATCTTTTCTATTTTGTATTTACTTTATAAACATTCAGGATTAAGATGTTTTTTAGAAATACAAAAACTGAATCACATGGAAAATTAATTTTAAAACTTAATAGAAATTTGAAAGGAATGGGGAATTGTGAAGAAATTAGATGTATTATTAATGCTACTGAGCGGCCTCTTTCCAATTGCAGGAATGTTAAAGCAAATCCCTCTTGAACAATCTTTATATATTGGAGGACTTTTATTTTTTACTAGTTTCGGTAGTTACTTTGCAAAAAAGATATATTCACGTATTTGTAGCTGGATAGCATATGCACCATTTATAACACTACTGTTAGTTATTTGGAATCAGGATATTTCAACAAGTGCTATAATAGCAAATGCCAAAATTGCCGCCTGTATCGCTTTAATACCTTGTATATTTCGCTTTCGTACATACGGGCTTACTTTAGGTTTATTCTCATTATGGGCCGCTTTATTATGGGATATAAAAGAAGTACAGTCGTTAGTCATACTTGAGCGTATGACGAGTTTAATGACAAGCAATTACGTATATCTTCTACTCTTAGCTGGAGGACTTATATTAGGTGGATTACTTGCGACGTTTATACACCGTAAAGAGAAGGATGATAATAAAGAAAATATAAATCTATTTCAACAAAAAAAGAAACGCAAAAAACTATCATTTAAGATGCCACTTCCAAGATTACCGAAATTTAAGATGAAATTATTTAAGTTTGGTGGAAAAGGTTCTAAACGTAAAACGCCAGAAAAAATACGTAAGCATAATTACGAAGAATCAGCTCCAGCTGCAACATATGAAATGTCGGAGCAAATAGATCAATATAAAGAAGATACTGTTCAAGGACAAACGAGGATGGAACGTCGTAGAAATAGGTATAATGCATAATAAATTTCAGTAAACCTTTAATGATTTATCGTTAAATTGATAAATTATTAAAGGTTTTTTATGTAATTAAATATAGATTGCCAATGAGAAATTCATAGCATATTCTAAAGTTGAGGACTTAAATAAAATAATGGGAGGACAAAATGCTTATTATTGCATATATTTCTGTCTGTATATTATTTTCAGTTAGTTTTTTACATATTTATTGGGCTTTCGGGGGTAAGTGGGCGACAAATAGTGTCATTCCAACTAAAGCTGGAGAAAAGGCGTTTACACCAGGTACAGGAATGACATTGTGCATTGCGTTATTATTAAGTATGGCAGCAATGATTTTATTACAACAAGCAAATATTGTTCATTTCGCAGTTCCAAATATTTTTGTTCAAATGGGATCCTGGGTTTGTATGGTTGTTTTTTTCATAAGAGTAATTGGTGAGTTTCATTATTTTGGTATCTTTAAACGAAAAAAAGGTACGCAGTTTGCTAGAATGGATACTGTTTTATATATACCACTTTGTGCATTTTTATCATTATCCTTTTTATTATCAATTATAAAGTGAACTTAGGAAAGATAATCATGTAATGTATTTAGTAAATAAAGATGCGGATATTAAATAAGAGGTTTCTGTGCAATCAGAAACCTCTTATTTTTTGTGATTGTAAACATCGGTTATTAGGGAGCTTATTTATTTAATTAAGATAATAGAATGTTTATATTTGAAAGAAATGAATTGGGATTTAGTTATTACTTCTATGAATGATGCATTTTCTTCATTTTTTTGGTCCCTAAAATACAACTAATAATTGCGAGTAATGCATTTGAAGAAATAAAGTTTACGGTCCAATAAATTCCTGTTCCAGCGATTATATCGATAATTATAAATCGTTTAATTGCCGAACTTTTGACTACATGAAAAACAAATTGATTGTTATTGTTATCCAATGTTATCACATCCCTTATCTAATATATGACAAGGCATGCTTGTTCTAGTCTCGATGATAGATAATACACAAAAGAGTAATTAGCAGAAGCATATAAAGTAGTTATATATAAAGGATAACTTATTGGAAGTTAAATTCTTAAATTCAGTGAAAAAAATAAAAATCATAATTTATCCTGCGTTATTGATGGAATATTATGTTTTACTTAAGAGGTTATGCGGAAAGTTTGAAGAAGAATTCTTTCATTAAAAGTACGATTCCCAGCAGAAACAAGACTTCAATTGAGAACCAAAACATACTTTTTTGAGGTTTTTTAAACTCCATAATAATTGATGAAAATAAAAAAATTGCAATCAGTATGATGATTAAGAGTCGGATTATATCAACCATTCATAACACTCCTATTATTTAATCAATACTATTATATAATCTTTTCCAAAGATATAGAATGCTAGAAACATTTTATTATAATTTCAATAAATAGAACAGACGGTGTATAGTATCTGTTTTTCTGCAAATTATTTCAAACGTGTAGTGGAAAGTAATAAAAGTGATAAATCCACGTTTTAATAAAAGGATGTAAGCGTATTCTTAGCGAATTATAGATAATTAAGAGAGGCGGTGACACTATGAAATATGTAAAAGTTAGCATGAATGGTGGAAGTGAGCACAAGTTCTCAATGACTTTAGAACGATTTGAAGAGCTTATTACTACAGAGAATGGATTATTAGAAAATAAATTAGTTTGTATTGAAAATGTAATGATTAACCCAACTAATATATCTTCCGTAGTTGAAAAAATTGGTGTACCTGCTAAATTTATGGAAGTTTAAAGGTAATTAGATAAAAAACATCCATGGGGATGTTTTTTGTTTATAAATAAAGTAATTGTACAATGAATATATGAGCAGATTTTAATAGTAATCATGTAGGCTATCAAGAATGAATGGATATAGAAAGGTCTTTTCTACTACATACTCAGAAAAAACCTCTAATCACATTAGAGCATCCAATAGCAGGGTGCTCTTATTTTTTATGAAAAATGTAGCTTCATAAAGGTTTCGTTTCAATTATAGTTTTCATTAACTTTTGATTTTAAACTTATCTTTAACGTTAATAAATATTATGGTTAATATAATAGCAATAATTAAATTAGACAAATAGAAATTTTGGTGAATCAGTAGTTCGAAGATGACATCGAATGTATACAATAAAGCGACAGCAGGTAATATACAAATAAATATAAATCTCCAATTTTTTAAATAATGTTTATAATTAGTAAGTACTTTCTCCATTCATATTGCTCCTGTATTTTTTATTTTCTATATAATTATACATTTAAATAAAAAGATTTACAAAGTATTTAAAAAATATTTAGCAACTAATGTGATTTTGGGAGATAGATAAGGAGAAAGCAAAAAACATTATAGATCTATAGATTGAGAGAAATATAGAGAAAGCTTTTGTTAAAAACTTAGATGGTTGCAGCAATATGTGTAATAAACGATTTGGCTTTAAAAAGACTTTTAAACATCTAGACTAAAATGATACACTATAATCTACGTTATTTTAGAAATGAATAGAGGGATTTATATGATAGATAAAATTAAAAATGTTGTTGAGGATATGTATGAAGATGAAGCAAAACATTTACTTCAAAGTATTCTCATACAGTTAGATGTATTAGACGGTAATTATAGCGAAGATATGCTAAAAAATTTAACGAATATCCCTAAGCAATTGACGAGTCATACAACTCAGGAAAAGAATTTAGAAGAAAGTACACACATTCATATTGCCTTTGATGATTCAACAGCTGGATGTTTAAAATATATGTTGAAACAAGAAGGATTACACGAGGAGAATGTTGTTTCATACTCTGAATTCTTTTCAATTGGTCCCATACATCAATTACATACGAATGAAGGTCAATTAGAAAGGTCACAGTGGTTATTAAATAACTTAACTTCTTATGATTGTTATTTTGAAGAAGAGTATTTACCAAGATTTAAGGAGACTTTAGAAGAGCTACATTCAATTCCGAATGAAACACCGATTACCATTTGGAAGGCGGATAATGCCCATGAGCATGTAGGACTTTGTTTTGCAATTGCTCAATTAAAAGATAAGAAAAATATTCGTGTTATAAATACTTCTGAAGCGAGTAGAGAAATATTAAAACAAGATTATGATATTCGTGGAACTGGAGAATTATCTCCTGAAATTTTAGCTCTTTTTCTAAAACGTTTTGTGGAATTTCCGTATTTAACTGAAGAGAAGCGAATGAAGTTTGCACATGAGTGGGATATATTATCGCAAAGCATGGAGTTTTTAAGAGTTTGGAAAGACGATGAAGTGCATTCTGTACAAGAAGGTTATTTTGATCAATTCATTATTGAGTGTGCAAAAAATGTAGGAGCAGATAAAGAATTTCATAAAGCTCCGAGAGTAATAGGTGAAGCACTTGGTCTTGCAGATCAATTGGTTGGGGATACGTTTTTGGAATATCGCTTGAAAGAATTAATTAAGCAAGAAGTATTTGAATATGAAGGTTCATTAGATCAAATGCGTTTTTATAGTGTGAAGTTAAAAAAATAATAAATATATCCAGTGTATGAAAAAGTTCGTATTTTTAAAATGCGAACTTTTTTCAATTGAATTTAGGCTATACATAAGCTTCCTATAGTTAACGAATTACATATGAATGTTAAAGGAAATGAAAAGAAGGTGATTTGTTAATATGTATAATCAACAAAACTATCCATATGATCAAGGGATGTATTATAATCCACAAAACTACGGTTATGAATCTACAAATGAAGTGAGAGATATTGAACAAGAAGATTACAGACCAGATGATGCGGAAGATGCTCCAACGTCACCACCACCGTCACAAGCTCCGTCGTTACCGTCCACATTTGCTTCTCCTGCACAAGCAGGTAATATGAAATCATGGATGTGTAACTGTCTAGGAAGATGGGGCTATTTACGTTTACATCGATCTGGGCCTTTCGGAAGAGATTTATGGTTCTTTCCAACTGAGGTAAGAAGAAACGGGGTTTCAGGTTATACTTGGCAAGGTGGTCGCCGTCGTAAAGTAAGTTACCGATATCAACAAATTAGTAACTTTATGTGCTTCGCATAAAGAAAAGTGAGCGAGTAGAATACTTTTACTCGTTCACTTTTTTATTTTTCAATATACGAAGTAAGATTTTAATTAAAAATTTACAATTTTCACGTTTTTATTAGAGTATAATGCATATGTTGGTTGATTTTCAAAAACAAGTGAGAGTGAGGGAATGCAATGTCAATGAAAAACAAAGTGGGCCTAAGAATAGAGGATGGCATTAATTTAGCTTCAGCTCAGTTTAAAGAAGATGCGTATGAAATTTATAAAGAATCGAGAAAAGTGCAGCCTATATTATTTGTAAATCAAATTGAAATCGGTAAAGAATGGCTCATTACAAGATATGAAGATGCTTTGCCGCTTTTAAAAGATAATCGCTTAAAAAAAGATCAGGCAAATGTGTTTCCTCAAGATACAAAGAACATGTATCTTTCCGTTGACAATAGTGATCATTTAACAACGCACATGTTAAATTCGGACCCACCTAACCATAGTCGTTTACGATCTTTAGTTCAAAAAGCTTTTACACCGAAGATGATTTCACAGTTAGACGGAAGAATTCAGAGAATAGCGGATGATTTAATAAGTGAAATAGAGCGAAAAGGTACATTAAATCTTGTGGATGATTATTCATTCCCATTACCGATTATTGTAATAAGTGAGATGCTTGGAATTCCAAAAGAGGATCAAGCGAAATTTAGAATTTGGTCTCATGCTGTCATTGCATCGCCAGAAACACCTGAAGAAATAAAAGAAACCGAAAAACAACTATCTGAGTTTATTACATATCTTCAATATATAGTTGATGTAAAACGAAAAAATCCAAAAGAAGATTTGGTTAGTGCGTTAATACTTGCAGAAAATGAAGGGCAGAAACTTAGTGCTCGAGAGCTATATTCAATGATCATGTTATTAATTGTAGCCGGACACGAGACAACAGTGAATTTAATAACAAATACGGTATTAGCACTTCTTGAAAATCCGAAGCAATTACAGTTATTAAAAGATAATCCGAAATTAATTGATTCAGCTATTGAGGAAGGATTGCGTTATTATTCTCCAGTTGAGGTGACAACTGCAAGATGGGCGGCTGAGCCGTTTCAAATTCATGACCAAACAATCCAAAAAGGAGATATGGTTATTATCGCATTAGCTTCCGCAAACCGTGATGAAACAGTATTTGAAAACCCAGAAGTATTTGATATTATGCGTGAGAATAACCGTCACATTGCTTTCGGACATGGTAGTCATTTCTGTTTAGGAGCTCCACTTGCTAGATTAGAAGCAAAGATTGCTATTACTACTCTGTTTAAAAGAATGCCTGAACTACAAATAAAGGGCGATCGTGAAGATATTAAATGGCAAGGAAATTATTTAATGCGTTCTTTAGAGGAATTGCCTTTGACTTTCTAGAATAGTTAAAATGAGACATGCATACATTGAAAATGTTTTACATAGAGTATGTATGTGTAATTTAAATTCGAAACGGAAGGGTGAAACTATCCCAATGATCAACTAATTCTATTTTTAAGAGATCTTCGTTAAAAAACGAAATATTCTTCTGAATAGGATTAGTATGTACATATATAGAAAAGGGATGTGTTTCGCACTGCGAAAAATATAGTCTTTTCATATGATTTGTGCTGCCTCCTGTTCAGAACATGAAATAGGAGGCTTTTTTATGTCGACGACTATAGAACCGAAACAAAATCATGGGGTATCACAAGTATTGAAAAATCGATTTGTACAGGGAATTCTTGCATCAGCATTATTTTTACAAATAGGAATATGGGTTCGAAACTTTGCGGTATTATTGTATGTTATGGAAATGACGAAAGGTGATGCTTTCGCTATATCAATGATTTCAGTTGCTGAATTCGCCCCGATTTTTATATTCTCATTCATTGGTGGAACTTTTGCTGATAGGTGGAAGCCGAAGAGGACAATGATATGGTGTGAAACGTTAAGTTCTATTTCAGTATTCGCTGTATTAATTACACTTATGTTTGGAACGTGGAAAATTGTGTTTTTTGTGACGCTAATCTCTGCAATCCTTTCGCAGTTTTCTCAACCATCTGGAATGAAGTTGTTTAAACAACACTTATCGACGGAACAAATTCAATTAGCAATGTCGATATATCAAACGATTTTTGCGATATTTATGGTGTTAGGACCAATTCTCGGAACATTTATTTTTCATAGTTTTGGAATTTATATTTCAATCATTATAACAGGTATCGCGTTTTTACTTGCTGCAGGTGTATTGTTATTTCTTCCAAAAGATCTTGAAAACGAAGCAGAAAAGAAAGACATCACGCTGTTGCAGGAAATGAAGGATGGTATTAAATACGTCAAAAAGAAAAAAGCATTAACTTTACTTGGATTATGTTTTATGGCAGCAGGACTAGGAATAGGCTTAATTCAGCCACTAGGCATATTTATTGTAACTGAGCAGTTAGGGTTATCAAAAGAGAGTTTACAATGGTTACTAACAGTAAATGGCGCAGGGATGATTGTTGGCGGAGCTTTAGCGATGGTATTCGCAAAAAACGTTGCGCCGCAAAAAATGTTAATCGTAGGTATGCTTGGTCAGGCTATTGGAATTGGTATAATTGGTTACTCCACAAATTTATGGGTGACACTTACGGCACAACTTTTTAGTGGGTTAGCTCTACCGTGTATTCAAATAGGTATTAATACACTTATTATACAAAATAGCGATACGGATTTTATTGGTAGAGTAAATGGCATTTTAAGTCCACTGTTCACCGGTTCAATGGTAGTAACGATGAGTATTGCTGGTTCATTAAAGGAGATGTTTTCGTTAAGTATGATGTACGAGGGGACGGCTCTACTATTTGTTATTGGATTATTGTTTATTTTACCTATATACAATTTAAAGCCAGTAATAGCAGTAGAAAGTGAAATGAATGGTAAAGGAAGTGCTGTGCAACATGAATCCTAATCCAAACGTTAAATACCCAATTGAAGGAAATCAAAACGTTCATTTTATAAAAAATACAATAACGAAATCTAATATACTTGTTGGTGACTATTCTTATTATGATGCGAAACATGGGGAAACATTAGAAGATCGAGTATTATATCATTATGAATTTATCGGAGATCGTCTCTTCATTGGCAAGTTTTGCTGTATTGCATCTGGAGTTACCTTTATTATGAACGGAGCGAATCATCGAATGGATGGATTTTCAGCTTATCCGTTTAATATTTTTGGGAATGGATGGGAGAAGTTTACACCAGATTTGTCTGATTTACCGTATAAAGGAGATACAGTTATAGGAAATGACGTTTGGATTGGTATGGATACAACGATTATGCCCGGAATTAAAATAGGAGATGGTGCAATCATTGCAGCGAAATCTGTTGTGACTAAAGATGTCGCACCATATACAATTGTTGGTGGAAACCCTGCAAATAAAATAAAAGAGAGATTTTCAAATGAAATAATAGAAGAATTATTGCAAATTCAATGGTGGCATTTTGACATTGAAAAGATAACTGAAAATATCGATGCTATTGTACGAGGGCATATAGAAACATTAAGAAAGCTAAAAAGGTAATAAAAAATAGATGACAAAGAGTATCATACCTCCGAATTTTGTTAATGATAATAGAACAAGGAGGTGTGATACTATGGCACAAGACGTTTTATGTGAAGTAAACAATTGTAAATTTTGGGCTAACGGTAATAAATGTAGTGCAGATGCAATTTATGTAGTTAGTCATAAAGGGAAACAAGCATCTACAACGGAAGAAACAGATTGCAAAACTTTCGATCCAGAATTGTAAATTTTTGAAGGGTAGCCAAATCGTGGTTGCCCTTTTATTAATACTAGTATTGATAATAAATCTCATTTTCATTCATTATTTTTAACTTTTTCTGTTATTTTTTTATATTTTCTTCATAAGTGATGTAATCCAACGTAGTTCATGCTCAATACGTGATTTAGTAAATTCAACAACTTCTGTAATAAAAGGTGAGACAACGTCACGGGATTGGATGGCTGTAAGTTGTTTTTGAAGAACGTTTTGGCGCGTAGTTAAAATTTTTATTCTAGCCTCGTAATCAAGTTTGTCGAAAAGCGCGATACGTACAAGGACCTCAGTGTTGTTTGTCGCAATCTTTTCGGGGAATTCTCTTAACATTTCATAAAAAATTTCTTCTCCTCTTTCTGTTATATTGTACATATTTCGGTTTGGTTTTCCGACTTGTTTCTGTACATTTTTCATTATGGCTCCCATGTTTTCAAAACGCCGAAGAGTAGGGTAAAGCATGTTATGATTTAATTCAAAATTATTGCCTAACCGATTTTGAATATTTTTCTTTATTTCATAGCCATGTTTTGGCCCTGTTGTTAATTCTGCAAGTAATAAAATATCAACATACATAAAAAAGCCTCCTCATATATTTCTCAAGTTTTCATTTGAAAAGTTTTGCTATGTATATGTTAAAATAACATATGTTAGTTTATACAACTTTGAATTACCTACCTATCACTTTTATTGTAAAAGAAAAGGGAGGAAAGAACTATGGATTCACCTGAAAATGTTATTTTAGTTCATGAAATTTCAAAGCTAAAAACAAAAGAAGAGCTGTGGAACCCGTATGGATGGTATCAATTTATGAGGGATAATCACCAAGTACATTATGATGAAGAGCAAGATGTTTGGAATGTTTTTTTATATGAGGACGTGAATCGTGTTTTATCAGACTATCGCTTATTTTCAAGTAGAAGGGAGCGGAGACAATTCGCAATCCCTCCTTTAGAAACTAGAATAAATATAAACTCTACAGATCCGCCAGAACACCGTAACGTACGTTCAATTGTTTCTAAAGCATTTACTCCAAGAAGTTTAGAACAGTGGAAACCTCGTATACAAGCTATTGCAGACGAACTTGTAAAAAATATAAAAAAGTATGATGAAGTTAATATTGTTAATCAATTTGCTGCACCTTTACCTGTTACCGTTATATCAGACCTATTGGGAGTACCTACTACAGACCGTAAACAAATTAAAGAATGGTCTGATATTTTATTTATGCCGTATAGTAAAGAAAAGTTTAATGATCTGGATGCCGAGAAAGGGATCGCATTAAATGAATTTAAAGCATATCTTTTACCGATCGTTCAAGAAAAAAGATATCATTTAACCGATGATATTATTTCAGATTTAATACGAGCTGAATATGAAGGTGAAAGATTAACCGATGAAGAAATTGTAACTTTTTCATTAGGTTTATTAGCAGCTGGTAATGAAACGACTACAAATTTAATTATTAATAGTTTTTATTGCTTTTTAGTGGATTCACCTGGAATTTATCAAGAATTAAGAGAAGAACCTAAATTAGTTGCAAAAGCGATTGAGGAAGTATTACGCTATCGCTTTCCTGTTACATTAGCTCGGAGGATTACAGAGGATACAAACATATTTGGTCCTTTAATGAAAAAGGATCAAATGATTGTTGCATGGGTTAGTGCAGCAAATTTAGATGAGAACAAATTCTCACATGCTTCTAAGTATAATTTACACCGCATAGGAAATGAAAAACATTTAACCTTTGGTAAAGGTCCGCACTTTTGCTTAGGGGCACCGCTTGCACGTTTAGAAGCGGAGATTGCATTAAGTACCTTTATAAATGCTTTCGAAAAAATAGAGTTATCTCCATCTTTTAATTTAGAAAGATGTATATTGAAAAATGAGCAAACTTTAAAATATTTACCTATTCGCTTAAAAACTCAATAAAACGTTCAACAAGGTACATTGTATTGTACCTTGTTTTTTTATTTCTCAATTGTAAAATTTTGGTGTGTTTTATAGTATGGAGGTGTGTGAAAAAAGCGTAGAGGAGGATGCTTATGTTAACGTGCAATGGGAGTAAAACGTTTCAAACATTTATTAAAGCTGTAACTGATTTAATAAATGGTGATTTATTAGAAGAAGAAATCGTGTGTAAAATTGAAACATTACTAGAAGAACTTTTAGAAAAGAAAACATGGCTTCCGTTAGATAAACAGAAGTCAAATTCGGCTCAATATGCACGACACTTACTGTATGAAGATCCATTAAAACGTTTTGAAGTATTAGCTCTCGTATGGAAAGATGGACAATCTACACCATTACATGATCATGATGGTACATGGGGAGTAGAAGGCGTTTTTTCAGGAAGGATAATGGTGCAGAACTTTGTTCAAACGAAGCAGCTTGGAAATTCACTTTCTTATTTAACACATACAGGAAATCTTTATTTGGGAGAAGGCGAAACAGATAAAGTAATTCCACCAGCTGATTGTCATATTCTAGAAATACCCGAAAATGAAAGCGTAATCACTATTCATATATACGGAAAGCGTTTAGAAAAGTTTAAAGTATATATCCCAACAGAAGAAAAAAATGTATATATGTGTGAGACAAAATATATTAGTTATAATTCATAGCATAAAATCCAAAGCTTTTCTATAAAAAGAACAGCTTTGGATTTTATTTTTAATTATTTCTTGACCTGAAACGCTTTTCATAAATTATAAATAAGGAGTACTTCACGAGATTCGTATGAAAACGATACCTTTTATTTAATAAAAACTCGTGTATTTATAGAAAGTGGTGAAGAAATAATGAAATTAATCGCAATTGATCTAGATGGAACTCTTCTTTCAGGGAATAAAATGATTAGTAAAGAGAATGCAGAAGCAATTCGAAAATGTCAAGAAGCTGGCCATGTTGTAGCAATTTGTACAGGACGTTCTATTGTGGATATTGAACGACTATTGTTAGAAGTTGGTTTGGAGTGTCCGATTATCGCAGAAAATGGTGCGCTTATATATAAAGATAAAAAAATGATGAAGAGATATCCAATTCAAAATATGCAGGCACTTGAGATTGTAGAATATCTTGAAGAGAATGGTTTGTATTATCAGCTCTATACTAATAAAGGTGTGTATGTACCCGATTATGGAGTAGAGAGTGTACGTAATGAAATCGAGTATGTGAAGAATGCAAAAGGAAATTTCGATTTGAAAGAGTTAGAAACGATTGCTGCATTATACCTTGAGCATACAGCATTTCATAGCACAGAAAGTTGTAAACCAATTGTAGAAATGGATATACATGTGCATAAACTTTTACCGTTTTCTTATGACATAGAGAAATTAAAAAAATTAAAAGAAACGTTTCTGCATAATACGGATTTAGCTATTACATCTTCCTATTGGCATAATTTAGAGATTAATCATCGAGATGCTCAAAAAGGAAATGGATTATATACTTTAGCAGAACATCTTAATATTCCAGTTGAAAACACTGTAGCAATAGGCGATGGCTTAAACGATGTTTCTATGATGGAGAAAGCAAATATATCAATTGCAATGGGAAATGCAGTTGAAGAAATAAAAGCGATGTGTAAATACGAAACGTTAACAAATGAAGAACATGGTGTCGCACATGCTTTATATAAATATGTAATGTAATAAAAAGAAAAAAAGAATCCAAAAAGATTCTTTTTTTCTTTTTATTAGGGGTAAGGTATTCTATGAGATTCATAGAAGCCTTATTACACCTCATTATATAGAATATATTGGAATAAATGTTTATATTTTTCATGAAAGTTGTGAATTTTTTGTGAATTTTATGATTATTATATTTTTATCCCGCATTAACGGGCAGTAAGACCCCTCACCTCAAAATTCAGCGGAAGCAAAGAAGTTAGGTGGGGGATGAACAAAACCCCCACTGATTAAAGTTTCACTTTATACTTCTACTAGCAGCGCATAACATTCCCATATTATTTTCTGTT
The DNA here is from genome assembly GCF_038050415.1 of Bacillus sp. FSL M7-1020. Lineage (NCBI taxonomy): Bacteria > Bacillati > Bacillota > Bacilli > Caryophanales > Bacillaceae > Bacillus > Bacillus sp. FSL M7-1020. The sequence continues at coordinate 2,316,337 of NZ_JBBOTW010000001.1, forward strand.
TTTAATTGAAAAATAGAATTTGTTTGAATAATTATTCTACAGCTATATACCTAGGAGCACTTTCTTCGTATAATGAAGAAGTATGAATTTTGAATTTGTATAAATTTTACATATTGAGGTGAAAAAGGAATGAATGCGCGGCTAATGGAACTTATTGATGTGAGTACAATAGAAACCATGGCAGAACAATTTTATAAATTAACCAACATATCACATCAACTTCTTGATGCTGAAAACGAATGTATATTTTCATTTGGAATTAATGAAATGAAAGTATGTAAACTTCCAAAAATTGAAATCCCCCTTTTCTTATACAATCAATATTTAGGATCTTTTGTTGTATGGTCCAAACGAAGCGAAATTTTCAATTGCCAAAAATATTTTGAAATGCTTTCTAACCTTATTATAACTGGGGTGAAAAAAGAAGTTCAAAGTAAAAATATATCGTTACTTTCTCGAAAAGAGGAAGAACTACATACGATCTTACAAAACATGCCTGTTATGGTTGATGCGCTTGACTATAATGGAGATTTTGTTTTGTGGAATCGAGAATGCGAGATTGTAACAGGTTATACTGCTGAAGAAATAATTGGGAATCCAAACGCTCTTCAATTACTGTATCCTGACCATAATTATCGCCATCAAATACAAAATAAATTTTTGACTCGTGGAAAAAATTTTAGAGATTGGGAAATGAGTTTAACATGTAAAAATGGAGAAATTAAAACGATAATGTGGTCCAATATATCAGAGCAATTTCCTGTAACAGGATTTAGTTACTGGGCTGTTGGGGTAGATATTACACATTTAAAAGCAATAGAAGAGCAATTAAAACAACAAACCTCTGAATTAGAATTAATTTTCAAAGCTTTACCAGATTTATGTTTTTTAACAAAAGATGATGGGACAATTATAGATTATAAAGCAGGATCCCCTACAAAATTTTACGTGCCCGCAGAAGCTTTTATGGGAAAAAAGTTTTACGAAATATTACCGTCTCCAGTAGCACAGCAATTTCAAGAAGCAATTCGCCAATTGAAAGATGAAGGAAAGAATGTAATTGTAGAATATCCTCTAACAATTAATGGAAGTATTGATTTCTTTGAAGCTAGATGTTTACCATTATTACAAGATAAAATTATGATCATTGTCCGCGATATTACAGAGCGGAAAAAGGCAGAAGAATTGCTAAATAAATCAGATACACTTGCGGCAATTGGTCAATTAGCAGCCGGTGTAGCTCATGAAGTGAGAAACCCATTAACTGTAATTAAAGGATTTATACAGTTATTCCAAATTAATAAAGAGGATCAAGAGAAATACTTTGACCTTATGCTTTCCGAAATAGAAAGAATAGAAGCAATTCTCCAAGAGTTTTTGTCGATTGCTAAAACTGATGAAATAAATACAGAAAAGAAAAATATTTATCAAATTTTTAAAAATGTCGTATCACTAATTAATACAAAAGCAATCATGACAAATATTCAAGTTGAACTATTTACAGATTCCGAAGAGATAATCATTGAATGCTCAGAAAATCAATTGAAACAAGTTTTTATTAATATTTTGCAAAATTCAATTGAAGCAATGCTAAATGGTGGGAAAATTTCAATTCATATAAAAGAAATACATAAAAATGGTGTCATTATTAGTGTAATAGATGAAGGAATAGGAATACCTGAAGAAAGAATTAAAAGATTAGGTGAACCTTTTTATAGTACGAAAGAAAAAGGTACCGGTATTGGATTGATGTTAAGTTATAAAATTATTGAAAGTCATCAAGGAACAATAAGTATAATGAGTGAGGTTGGTGTCGGGACAACTGTAACGATTTACTTGCCAAAAATGCAGAGTAAACAATCTCTATCAAATTGTGATGATAGATGTATTTCAATACGTTCTAATATTAAATCTTAAAATACTTAATACCCAATAACAAAGCTAAGCTTTTGTTATTGGGTATTTTTATATTTAATTTAGTAAACTTTACCTTTTCTTTATGTTTGTTTTAATTTCTATTAAGTTTTGAACGTTATATTTATATGCGTACAAAGTAATGTGTGGAAATTGTACATTACTTTTAATATAGAAAGCCTAAAAGTATTAAAAATGTTGTAAGGAGGAGATTATGACGAGGTGAAAAAGAAAGAGAAAAAGAGTGGTAGAGCAATACCGATGCGCTTAAATATTTTATTCTTTTGTGTATTTTTATTATTTTCTGCCATGATTATACAGTTAGGTAAAGTACAAATTGTCGATGGAGAGACATATAAAAATGAAGTAGAGAAGAGAGAAAAGGCAACTGTGAGTCTTTCTGTCCCGCGTGGGAAAATATTTGATCGAGAAGGGAATCCAGTTGTTGATAATAAGTCTTTACGCACGATTACGTATACAAAGATGAAAGGTGTAAAATCAGAAGATATACTAAAAACTGCAAGACAACTTGAGGAAATAATTGAAATGCCGCAAGAAGATATAGACAAGTTAACTGAGACGGATAAGAAAGATTTTTGGATGCAATTAAATCCAAAACTCGCACAAAATTTAATATCAAAAAAAGAAATAGACAAGTTTAGGGAAAAAGATATTACGGGTAAAGACCTAGATAAGAAAATAGAAGATTTAAGAAGAAAGCGTGTTACAGATAAAAATCTTCAAGAGTTAACAGCTCAAGATATAAAAGTGTTAGCTATTAAAAGTAAAATGACTGCAGGTTACCAAATGGCTCCTCAAATTATTAAAAAAGATGTGAGTGAAAAGGAATATGCAAAAGTTAGTGAAAATTTAGGAAATCTTTCAGGGGTAGACGCATCGGTTGATTGGGAGAGACACTATGTAAATGATGGCTTATTTCGTTCAGTCCTTGGAAACGTTTCGAATGCTGATGAAGGATTGCCACGTGAACGATTAGATTATTATTTAGTGCGTGATTATAGCCGAAATGACAGGATAGGGAAAAGTTACATTGAGCAGCAATACGAGGATGTGCTTCACGGCTCGAAAAAAGAAGTGAGAAGTGTAGCTGATAAGCAAGGAAATACAATGAGAATGGAAACAGTTTCTGAAGGGAAAAGTGGGAAAAATTTAACGTTAACAATTGATATGGAATTACAGAAAAAAGTTGAAGAGAGCATAGAAAAAATATTAAAGGCATATAAAGGTTCAGAATCAATGTTAGACCGTGCTTTCGTTGTAATGATGAATCCGAAAAACGGCCAAGTATTATCAATGGCTGGGAAAAAGCTTATAGAAAAAGACGGAAAAACGGAAGTAGAAGATTATGCTTTAGGTACGATGACAAGTTCATATGAGCTTGGATCAACTGTTAAAGGTGCAACAGTATTAACAGGATTTGAAACGAAAGCTATAACACCAGGTACATATTTTTATGATGCACCAATGAAGTTTAAAGGAACTAAGGAAAAAAAGTCTTGGAAAGAGTTCGGAAATATTGATGATCTAAGGGCGTTACAAGTTTCTTCAAACGTTTATATGTTTAATACAGCATTGAAAATTGCAGGTGTAGATTATGTGAAAAATAGTTCGTTAAATATTAAACAGGAATATTTTGATAAAATGAGATATTATTTCAGGCAATTTGGATTAGGTGTTCCAACTGGTATTGATTTACCGAACGAAACAGCTGGACAAATTGGTAAAAAAGATAATCAACCTGGTTTCTTACTAGACTACTCGATTGGACAGTATGATACGTATACACCACTTCAGCTTGTACAGTATATTTCGACTATCGCAAACGGCGGTTATCGAATGAAACCACAAATTGTTCAAGAGATTAGAGAACAAACCGCTCAAAAGGATGAAATCGGTAAAGTGATGCATGCAATAGAACCTGTTGTTTTAAATAGAATTGATATGAAAGAAGAATATATCAATCAAGTAAAAGAAGGGTTTAGAAGAGTATTCCAAGAAGGGGATGGAACGGGAGTAAGGGCGTTCCAAAAAGCACCGTATAAACCAGCTGGCAAAACAGGAACTGCACAGACTGTATACGGTGGAGAAAGTGATATTGGGAGAAATGAGAAAGGCGATCGTAGAGAATGCTATAATTTAACATTAGCAGGATATGCGCCATATGATGATCCAGAAGTAGCATTTTCCGTTGTAGTACCATGGGTTATAAATGATAAGTCTGGTATTAACTCTGATATTGGGAAAGAAGTTTTAGATGCTTATTTTGATTTGAAAAATAAGCGATTAACTGGCGAAGCACCAAAAACTTATGACTCTAAAGAGAATTAATATATACGAAACGTCTCTAGCATTTATATGAACTAGAGGCGTTTTTACATACGAATAGGTTAGAAATGAGGTATATATGAAGCAATTAATTCTAAAAGATTGGAGAAAAATATGCAGCTATATTTTAATTATAATAGGCATTCTTTTTATTAATAAGTCATTTTTATTTTGTATGGTAGAAGGAATTTCAATGCAACCTACTTTGAATGAAAATAATCGAATACTAGTTAATAAGGCTAGTATCTATTTTTCTTCTTTTCATCATGGTGATGTTGTAATAATAAAAAAAGAAGACGAGCCTACATACTACGTGAAACGAATTATTGGATTACCAGGGGATAATGTACAAGTAAGAAACGATGTGGTATATATTAACGGCAAAAAACGAGATGAGTTGTATATACAGTTAGATATGTCACAAGTATCAAATCGTTTTTCAAACTTTAGAGAAATGAAAGTTCCCACGCATAAATTATTTGTGTTAGGTGATAATCGAAATCATAGTAAAGATAGTAGGAATACGCTTGGACTAATTGATGAGTCAAATATAATAGGTAAAGTAAAAATGGTATATTATCCATTTGATCAAATAAAATGGTTAAAATAATTCTATTAACTATTCACGTTTTATAAAATAATTCATATATTGATAGCATAGGACAAGCAGAAAAGCTTATCCTAACCTCACAGAACACTCCTTATCACAGTTAGGCATCTACTTATGTAGATGCCTTTTCCGATGAATAATAATTATTTATCAACCTAAAGTAGTAAGCAAATTGGGACTATTAGGGGAAGATTGCTTGTAATAATTACAGTACGATTAATAAGAACATTGAATTGTAAGGAGTGAGAAATACGTGTTGAATATTTTAATAGTTAATTTTCCTGCAGAGGGACATGTAAATCCTACATTAAGTTTAGTAAAGGCTTTTACTGAAAGAGGAGATAAGGTACACTATATTACAACGGAAAACTTTAAGGAAAGGCTTGAAGTTTTGGGAGCTATTGTACATACTCATCCGGATTTATTAAAGGAGATTTCTATTGATAATGAAACTTCCTATGGATTAACAACTTTCTTTCATGTACATGTTCAAACTTCTTTATATATATTAGAAATTACGAAAGAATTATGTAAAAGCATAAATTTTGATTTCGTAGTTTATGATATATTTGGTGCTGGAGAGTTAGTAAAGGAATATTTACAAGTTCCAGCCATAGTTTCCTCTCCTATATTTTTAATTCCACCAGAAGTATTGGAAACCTTGCCTTTTCATCCAAATGCAGAAAAACAATTCCAACCCGATGAACTCTCTGAAAAATTACTGTATCAAATGGAACATGAATTTGGAGTAAAGCCCAAAAATCATCTTCAATTTATGCAAAATAAGGGAGACATTAGTCTCGTGTATACAAGTCGTTATTTTCAACCTAATAGCGATTCGTTCGGAGAAAAGAATGTTTTTATTGGGCCGAGTATGATAAAGCGCAAAACAAATATAAAGTTTCCACTTGAATTGCTTTCAAAAAAGAAAGTTATTTATATTTCAATGGGAACACTTCTTGAAGGGCTCGAACCATTCTTTAATACTTGTATTGATGCTTTTTCAAATTTCGAAGGGATTGTAGTAATGGCGATCGGTGATAGAAATGATATTTCAAAAATTAAGCAAGCTCCAGACAATTTTATTATATCCCCTTACGTACCTCAATCAGAAATATTAAGTGAAGCAAATGTTTTTATTACACATGGTGGAATGAATAGTGTACACGATGCAATTCATTACAATGTCCCATTTGTGATAATACCGCATGATAAAGATCAACCAATGATAGCGCAAAGATTAACTGAACTTGAGGCAGCACATAGATTATTGAAAGAGCATGTTAATGTGCAAACTTTAAAAGAGGCGGTAACAGACGTTCTTTCAAATGAAAAGTATAAACATGGCATTCGAAAACTGAATGAAAGTTTTTTAGGGTGTGGTGGTTCCAAAAGAGCCATTGCAGTTATTGATGCTCTTTTAAATAAATAGTTCGGACAATATACAAGCATAGAGGCTCTACCTTTATGCTTGTATATTATTATCCAGCAAATTGTACAGCAGTATTTGCATGTAAAAAAGCAGTATCAAAAACAGGAACAGTAAGGTCATTTTGGGAAATAAGTAATGGTATTTCAGTACAGCCTAGTAATATACCTTCCGCACCGTTTTGAATTAATGAATTGGTAATTTGTATTAGTTTCTCTCTTGAAGTTTCTGAAATAATGCCTCTACTTAATTCGTTTAATATGACGTGATGGATAAAAGTTCTTTCTTCGTCATTTGGGATAATTGTCTCAATGTTATATTTTGCTAGTCGTGATGTATAAAAATCTTGTTCCATCGTTTGTTTCGTTCCTAATAGTCCGATACGTTTTATATTCTGTTCTACCATTTCTTTAGCACTTACATCACCGATATGAAGAAGTGGAATTGATATTGCTTGTTCTACTTCCTCAGCAAATAAATGGACTGTATTTGAACACATTAATAAACATTCCGCCCCGGACTTTTCAACCTTTTTAGCAACTGTGACTAATTCGTTTTTTACTTCTTCATATTGATGGTTTTGTAATAAAGTAGTTACTTCTCCAAAATCCATACTATATAAAACGAGCTTCGCATTTTGATCGTATTGAGAGAGTGTTAGCGTATTAATATGTTTATAGTATAGTGATGTAGATTCCCAGCTTAACCCACCAATTAAACCAATTACTTTCATCATACATTCCCCCTTGTAACAATTTCGAATCCATTATTTCATAATTCCGATAAGAATACAATGATTTAAATACACTATTTAATAAAAAATAAAAATAATTAGAAAAGTGTTGAAATTTATCTTTCTTAGTGCCATAATACGAATTACAAATTAATACTTATCCAGAGAGGTGGAGGGAACGGCCCTAAGAAACCTCAGCAACCCCTATGTGCATTCATAGGAAGGTGCTAATTCCGCAGAGGACACGATGTGTTTTTTGAAAGATAAGAGGATTCTTGCACGTGAAAGAAAATGACCTCTTATGTAAGAGGTCATTTTTTGTTGTATAGAAAGGGAGTGTCGATGCATAATTCATTATTAAAATAAATATAGAGTAATGAAAGCTGACTAATTTGAGAGGAGAATTGAAATGAACAAATTATCAACAAAGTTAGTAGTAGCAATCGGAATCGGAGCAGCTTTATATGGGATATTAGGACTTTGGGGATTTACTATTGCACCAAATACATTTATTAAACCTGGATTAGCTATATTAACCATTTTTGGAGCGTTATTTGGTCCAGTAGCAGGACTGTTAATAGGACTTATCGGTCATACCGTAACAGATACGATCTCTGGTGGGGGGATTTGGTGGGGCTGGGTTCTGAGCTCAGGAATTATTGGTTTTGCGATGGGGCTCATTCAAAAAAGAGGTGGGTTTAATGTGAAAAATGGGTCGTTTAGTAAGGGAGATATTTCTTATTTAGCAATTACTGGTTTAGTAGGTATTGTCATTGCTATTATATTTGCTGGGGTATTCGATATTATCGTGATGGGAGAACCGTTTGACAAAATTGTTATACAAGTATTAGGGGCAACCATTGCTGATGTTATTGTTTTCTTAGTTCTTGGATTACCGATTACAATTGGCCTAGCAAAATCGAATAAAAAACATACACATTTAAAAATTGAAAAGTAGGGATGTTAACATGCAACCAATTATTTCGTTTGAAGAATTCAGCTTTCAATATAAGCATGCTGCGCAGCCTACTTTGAAAGATATTACATTTCATATCAACCCTGGAGAAAAAGTACTAATTGCTGGACGAAGCGGTTCTGGGAAGTCGACATTAGCTCATTGTATTAATGGGCTAATCCCATTTTCGTATGAAGGGATTAGTACTGGTAACGTATTAATTGCTGGTAAAGACCCGAGGAAAGGCAGTATTTTTGAACAGAGTAAGCATGTAGGAACAATATTACAAGATCAAGATGCTCAGTTTATTGGCCTTACAGTAGAAGAAGATGTCGCTTTTTATTTAGAAAATGAATGTGTAAATCAAGATGATATGAAAAAGAGTGTTGCAGACTCATTAACAAAGGTAAAGATGCATACTTTTCGTAAACAAAGTCCGCATGAATTATCAGGAGGACAAAAACAAACGGTTTCTCTTGCAGGTCTCTTAACAACAAATGCGGATATATTATTGTTCGATGAACCTTTAGCAAACTTAGATCCGCTAAGCGCCATACATACGATAGAACTTATGAAAGATATACATGCACAAACTAATAAAACAATTGTAATTATTGAACATCGAATAGAAGAAATATTAAAATTGGATTTAGATAAAATGATTTTAATTGATGAAGGTAAAGTCATTACGGTAGGGACTCCGGAAGAAATATTAGCATCAAATATATTGCCTCGTATTGGCTTAAGGGAGCCGATTTATATTGAAGCATTAAAGAGATTACATTTTGATAGTAATAATGCTGTAATATATCCACTGGAAAAAATTCAAAAGGAAAAAATTAGTGGCGTTTTAAAAGAATGGATGCAGAAGCAAGTTTTTTTAAAAGATGCTACTAAAAATAAAGAATTATTAAGAGTAGAGAATTTATCATTTTCCTATCCTAATAGACAAAGAGTATTGAAAAATATAAATTTTTCGATAAGTAAAGGAGAACTTATCGCTCTTTTAGGACACAATGGAGCTGGAAAATCAACATTAGCTCACAGTCTTATTGGTATAAATAAAACAAGTAATGCAGGGATTTTATTAGATGGAGAAAATATTAGTTCTTGGTCTATTCGTAAGCGTGGGGAGATGATCTCTTATGTGATGCAAAATCCAAATCATATGATTACACAACCTACTGTTTTAGAAGAGGTTTCATTCACATTAAAATTAAAAAAGTTTTCTAAGGAAGAAGTTAACTATAGAGCTGAAGAATCATTAAAAATCTGTGGTTTATATCCATTTCGTAATTGGCCAATTCAGGCATTAAGCTATGGGCAGAAAAAGAGATTAACTATCGCATCTGTATTAACAACAAATCCTAAACTTATCATATTAGATGAACCGACGGCTGGACAAGATTATTATCATTATAAACAGTTTATGTCATTTATTAGAAACCTGGCTAAAAAGGGAATATCCTTTATTTTCATAACACACGATATGAATCTAGCATTAGAATATGCAGACCGAGCGGTAGTTCTACATGAGGGAGAAATCATTGCGGATAATACTGCAACTACTGTATTAGGACATAAAGAAACGTTACAAAGAGCCAATCTAAGAGAGAGTTCTTTATTCGAGCTTGTTACATTTAGTGAAATTTCATGTCCAGAAAAGTTTATGGAACTTTATTGCGATGTTAGTAGGAGGGAGGAAAATGCATAATACGTATTTTCGTCGTATGGATGGGGCTGTGAAATTAGTTTTGTTTATATTTTGTATGACGCTTACTTTTATGTTTTTTGATTTTCGCATATTACTAATTTTATTTATGTTTGGATGTATCGGACTCTTACTTGCTAAAATTCCACTTCGTAAAATTTTACTTATTTTTACTGTTATATTTACATTTAGTTTATTAAACACTGTTATGATTTTATTAATTACACCGACTCATGGATCTGAATTAACTGGATCGTATACTTCGTTTTTACATATTGGTTATGCAACAATTACATATGAAACATTATTTTATGCAGTTACACTTTCATTAAAATATTTTACGTTGTTACCATTTACACTTATCTTTATTTACACGACAGATCCAAGTGAATTTGTAAGTGGCTTAAGTAAACTTGGTATTCATTATAAGATTACATATGCAATAAATATTGCACTACGTTATATACCTGATATTCAGTCCGAATATAAAATTATTAAACATGCGCAAGAAGCGAGAGGAGTAGCTTTTGAAAAAGGGGAAGCGAGCTTATGGATTCGTATGAAAAACCGTATTTTAATTTTCTGGCCGCTAATCATTCATTCTCTAGAAAGAATCGATACCGTTTCAAATGCAATGGATTTAAGAGGGTTTGGAAAGAAGGATAAACGTACGTGGTTCTATACAAGTAAAGCGGAAAGTGGTGATTTCATTGCTTTATTTACAGGTGTTTTTATTTTAATGGTTGCAGTATATTTAAAACTAAATGTATTTCAAAACTTTTGGTATCCATTTTAAAGCACTCGCAATCGAGTGCTTTTACTTATTTTTAAGTAGACATGCTCAAAAAAGGGATATATACATAATGTATAATACGAACCAGTTAAAATGATCAACTACCTATTAGTTTTCAAACCAAAAGGAGGAAAAAATATGAGTTACGGTGGTTCTTGTGGTTTTGGTGGAGGTTTCGCTTTATTAGTTGTGTTATTCATTTTATTAATAATTGTAGGATGCAGCTGTTGGGGCGGAGGATACTAATTTTTAATTAGTCTTCACAAATGTAAACTTAAAAAACATAGAAGATACTTATGTATCGAGACAAAGAAAAAAGGAGCTATTATGCTCCTTTTTTCTTTGTTATATATTTTTATCTTTTGGGAATGTAATCGTTAAAGCCGTTCCTTTACTAACGGTACTTTGGATTTTTAAATTACCATGCATCGTTTCAATAATTTTAACAGCAACCATCGTACCTAAACCAGTACCTTTTGATTTTGTACTAAAATAAGGTTCGCCAAACCTGTTAATTTGCTCTTGTGACATTCCAATTCCGCTATCTTCAATTCGTATTATAACTTTATTATTGCTTATAGTGGAGGATATATTTAAGGTACCACCATTAGGCATTGCTTCAATACTATTTTTTATTAAGTTTAAAAAACATTGTTGAAAGTGTTGTTTATTACCAACAATGGTTGCCTTTGAGAAATCTTTTGTAATATGTATCGTATTCATATTACATAATGGCAATATCATATTAATAGCTCGATTTAACTCTTGGTCTATTGAAATATGATCTAGTTTTTCTGGTGCTGGTTTAGCAAACGTTAAATAGTCATCAATAATCTCTTGCGCACGATTTAATTCTTCAAGTATATGTTCAATGTATTCGTCCCTTGATTCAGGAGATAAATTTGGTGTTTTTAAAAGTTGTGTAAATCCCTTTACGACAGTTAAGGGATTTCTTACTTCGTGCGATATACTAGCAGCAAGTTGACTAACGATCTCCATCTTTTCCATTTTAATTAATTTTGAGCGCATAAATACTGCATCTTTTAAAACTTCATTAAAATAAACAATAAATAACATTAAAGTAGTCGGTAATAATATGAAATAAATAATATATAAATTATTTACTTCAAATTCTGATAATGTTAGTACAATCACAGTTGTAAATATTGCTAGGAAAAAAGTTAAAAACATAGCAAAAGCTACTTTAACCTTTCTATTGTATCTATTAAATTTTGTAGATGCGAATGCTGTTATGATGAACATTGTGCCATAAACGATAACTGTTAACATGTTAAATCCATAAAATAAAACTCTTGTAATTAATAAAATAGTAAACAATATAATGCCGACAGGGAATCCACCATAAAGTGTACCTATTATTACTGGGATTTGTCTTAAATCATGAATACAACTTTCATCCATATAGATAGGGTATCTCATACATAAAATAAGTGGGATACTCGTACAAAGAATAATAAGCAGTCTTTTATATTTCTTCAAATAGCGCCTGTTATCATATATAAAATAAAAAATAAATATACTACTTAAAATGTAAAGAAGATTATTTAATACATTTTGATTAATATAAACAAAGTCCATAATATTAGCCTCGTCATTCTGAATTTCCATTTCATATGTATTATACATGATAAAAGTATAAACTCTATATTTGTTTTAAAAATATAAGCTTATATCATTTTAGCACTAGATACTTTTAACCATGCTTCATAAAATTCTTTTACTGATGTATACCGTTCTGCACGGTTTTCATTCACAGCACGAGAGGCAACCTCATATAATTCTTTACTTGCATCCCATTTTATAAAGGAACGATCTTTTTCACCACCTAAAAGTGCGAAAGCTACCGCGCCCATATTAAATACATTTGTTTTTTCATCAATTATAGCGTTTAACTCAAATTCTTCAGGAGACATAAAACGAGAGGAACCCCATAGTCTTCCCATTTTATTTATGTATGGTTTTTTAGAGTATAAATCAATATCACAAATCTTCGTCTCATTTGTACTAAAATTATGTAAAATACTACCGTCATAAAAATCTATAGCCACATAGTTTTTCTGTTCTACATGAGCATGGAAAGAAAAAATCGCATTTAATGAATAAATTCGTTCCACAACAGTTAAATGTCTAAATTTATAAAATGGAGAGTTTGGATTTTTATATTTCTCAGAAGGTGGGAAACTCCAATGTGGGTGAAGCGATTCCCCATCAAACCAATCAAATATTAAAACATATCCATTATGTACTGGAAAGTGTTCAATTAAAGTTATTAGTGATTCATGTTTTAATTCATCGTAAAGGGAAACCGATTTTATTAATGTTTCAATAGCGGCCTCTGGAGTTCCATTATATGCAATTGTTTGTGCTCCTGCATATTTAACAAATTTCTTATGACCATCCTTTTCTACACCAAAACATATATTACCCGAATCTTGTTGGTCAAAAACGGCAAATACAGTTCCTAATTTCAAAAGCCAATCAAAATTATGATGTTCTTTTAATTGTAATGTTACTTGATTCAACTGAATTTCAACTGGAATATCTTTCATAATGTACCTCGCATTTATTATAATAAAGTTGTATGTTTTAATATTCGACATATTTTGTGAAAATCCTATATTAATAACATGAAATTTTATAAATATAATGATAAAAGCTTTTTAGGAGGCAAATAAAATGGATCAAAAAATTATTATAAAATCCTATCAAAAAGACTGGCATGAAGAATACTTAAAGGAAAGATACAAATTTAATTCTTTATTAGGGGAAGAAATTGTTGCTATTGAACATATAGGAAGCACTGCCGTAGAAGGGTTAGGCGCTAAACCTCTTATTGATATGATGATTGGCGTAACGGATTTACAAATTACCGAAAAGTGGACTCATATCCTTTCGGAAATTGGATATGAGTATGTCCCAAAAGAAACACCAAGTTGGCGGTTTTTCAGAAAGGGGAAATGGAGAGGGGGTACTCATCATTTGCATGTTTATATTTATAATAGCGAGGAATGGAGAAATAATCTTTTGTTTCGAGACTTTCTAAAAAAACATGAATGGGCACGTAAAGAATATAGAGAACTAAAAGAGGGGCTTGCAGCTACATATCCTTTTGATCGTGTGTCGTATACAAATGCAAAAGCGCCATTTATTCGAAATATAATAGAATTGGCTAGAATCAATTAAAGTTAAATTTACAGTTTTTTATCTAAATAGTTTTGAAAATAGTACTGATAAATCCTTCTTTTGCTTTTTAAAAGGAAGGATGTTCTGTTTTGTCATAAAAATATACTTTCTTTCTATTTATTGGAGACAGATTGTTTTATTTATTTCAATGTTTCTAGTACATTAAAAATATTAAGGGGGAATGAAACAATGAAAGCAATTATACATCAATATAAAAAAGGATTAGAGGGGTTAGAATATAAAATTTTATCTGAATTAACTCCTAATGCTGGTGAAGTAAAAGTAAAGTTAAAAGCTGCAGGGTTAAATCATAGAGACTTATTTATAATAAATAATAGAAAAGAAATGGATATACCATTAGTAATAGGATCAGATGGATCGGGCATTGTTACAGAAATCGGAGAAGGGGTTTCAAATACTTCACTACATACCGAGGTTATTATTAATCCTAGTATTGGATGGGATAGTATTGCTAATGTGCCAGAGTTACCTGAAGTGTTAGGTGGACCGAAAGATGGAACGTTTGCTGAATATGTAATTGTACCAGCTGAAAATGTAGTGGAAAAGCCGTCATATCTTACTTGGGAAGAATCCGGTGTTCTATCATTACCGGCATTAACTGCATATAGAGCACTTTTTACAAAGGGGAGATTGAAGTGCGGTGAACATGTTTTAATTCCAGGAATAAGCGGTGGTGTGGCAACCTTTTCCATGTTATTTGCAAAAGCAATTGGCGCAAAAGTAAGTGTTACTTCAAGGTCAGAGAACAAAAGAGTGATTGCTGAAAAATATGGTGCAGACTGTTCTTTTAATAGTTCTGGAAATTGGGAAGAGAGTTTGCAAGGAGAAAAAGTAGATTTAATTATAGATAGTATTGGTCCTGCGACGTTCTTAAAATATTTTGATGTATTAAAACCAAATGGAAGAATTGTTAATTTTGGTGCAAGCTCAGGAGAGAAAATTGAATTGCCATTACGTGCATTATTTTATAATCAAATCGATATTATGGGAACATCTATGGGAAGCCGTGAGGAATTTAATGAAATGATTCAGTTTATAAAAAAACATAAAATTAAACCAATTATGGATAAAAGTTTTTCGTTAGAAGAAGCAGTTCAGGCATTAAATCGTATGGAACAAGGCGAACAATTTGGTAATATCGCTCTACGTATGGAATAAAAATATGATTTAACAACTAATATTTTTATATCAATATGGTATGTATTTTATGCATGTATAGATTTTTAATTTTGTTATTTAGAAAGGTTTTTTAACATTATATATTTTTAACGTATGTAAATAGTTACATAATTGTAAAATGAAAAATAGTAAAAACAAATAAAGTGAAAATCCAAATGTGACTAAATGTTGTATACTGTGTAAATCAAGTAAACTCGTATCTTTATTTTAAGTACGATGAGAAAAATTAAGGAGAGAGTAACGTGAATTACACAGTATTTCAATGGATAAACAATTTAGCTGGTACATCTACACTATTAGATAAGGTAATGATTGTTATTACAAATAGTGCTGCATATGTGGCGATTCTATTTATGTTTATCTTATGGTTTCATAATGGAAAAAAAGAGAAAGCGATAAGAAAACAATACACAGTGTTATATACGACACTTTCTGTAATGATTGCATTATTAGTAAATGTTTTCATTCATGCGGTATATTACCATCCGCGTCCGTTTATAGCACATGATGTGCATCAATTAGTACCACATGCAGAAAATTCATCATTCGTTAGCGATCATTCTGTACTTGTATTTTCGATTGCGTTCGTCTTTATGCTTAGAGGAGAAAAACTTAAATATATAGCGCTTATTTGGGCGGTATTAGTTGGCATATCACGTTTGTATGTAGGTGTTCATTTCCCGTTAGATGTAATTGGTGCCGCTGTAATAACAATTATAACAAGCAGCTTGTTGTTGCAGAATAAACGAATATTTGAACCAATCGCAAAAATCGTTTTCAAAATGTATGCGTTGGTAGCAAAACGAATTCCTTTTTTAGCAAAATATAACCATATAGCTTAGGGTTAAAATCTACTATTTATAAGTTTGGTTTAAAAAAGTTCCCACCTTGGGTATCAATAGGGGGAACTTTTTTTATTGAATAAAAGAATGGTATTGGAAATGAAATGTAGAAAAAACTGATGATTGTCAACAAGTAGTTAGAGTAAATAATGTAGGAAATATGAGTACAGTAGGGGGTGTAATAATAACATTATTATCGGTAATCTCAAATTTTTTTATTTAGGAGAGCTTTACATTATATATAATAACAGCCAGGTTACGAAAAATAGTTAAAAAGATACGGTATCGATAATATAAGGATTACACCTACAACAGTCACGGCTATAATTTTAATTACTTCGCTCTTTACTTCCTTCTCCAAAACAACACCTCCCGACGCGTTTAAAAATCTATTGTAATAATACTATCATTAGACAACCTTATTTTTCCAATTATAATATTCATGTTAAACACTTGAAGAAATTACTTATCTATATAGCAAATAAAGGTTTTTAGTCTCTCTTTACACGATAAAGGAAAGCTAACTTTAAAAAAAGTATTTTTATTTGAATATTCATTAATTTCACATACCGTACTATAAATGAATAAAATTAAACCCAAAATAATAATAGTTGGTTTTGTTTTAAAGGGATTAAACAGAAAACTTCGAAACATATAGTATCGAAAATAAAACAAAAACTACATATTTTAAAGCGCATCTTCGCAGGAATCAATTACAAATGAAAGGAGATAAATATGCATAAACTTCAAACGAATAAAGGTGCTCGTTATATGATGGTTGCTTTTATTGTTTTGTTTCTTACTATGCTTTTGCGTATATTCTATATACAAGCAGTAGGAGTCGTGCATAATGTGGATGTAAAAGATCTCGCGAATGAACAACATAATAAAAATGGAGTATTAGAAGCAAACCGTGGCACAATTTATGACCAAACTGGAAAGGTACTAGTACAAGATTCCGCAACGTATCGAGTTGTTGTGAATTTAAAAGGAAAAGATAAAGTGAAAAATAGTGATGAAACGGCACAACAATTAGCTGATGTACTTGAAATTGATAAAGAGGAAGTAATAAAAAATTTTCATGAAGGACGCACACAAGTTGAAATTGGAAAAATTGGTCGGAACTTATCTAGAGAAACGAAGGAGAAAATTAGGAAATTAAAAATACCGGGTGTATCTTTTATGCCTGAAAAAGCAAGAGTGTATCCAAATGAAGATTTTGCATCCTATATACTTGGTTTTGCTAGACCAGATGATAAAGGAAATACGGAAGGGAAATTTGGACTTGAAAAAAGTTTGGATAAATATTTGCGCTCTACGAACGGGAATATAGAATATGTAGGAACACGAAAAGGTATCCCACTTACAAATGACATAGGTAAAGTAGAACCTGCTAAACATGGAAATAACGTATATCTTACGCTTGATAAGCAAATTAATAGTTTTTTAGAAGAAGCGATGAACAAAGCACAACAACACTATGATCCTTCTATGTTAATAGGAATTATTGCAAATCCAAAAACTGGTAAGGTTTTAGCGATGTCTAGTAAGCCTAGTTATAATCCTAATAAAGGCGATATCGAATACTTTTTAAATGATCCAATTGCAAACGCATATGAACCAGGTTCAACAATGAAAGTGTTTACGTTAGCTGCTGCTATTAATGAAGGTGTATATAACGGGAAAGAATATTTTCAATCAGGAAAATATTCGGTTGGTTCAACAGATATAAAGGATCATAATGGTGGATTTGGATGGGGCTCAATTACATTTGATGAAGGCTTTGAAAGATCGTCAAATGTAGCTTTTTCTATTTTAGAAGATCAGTTATTAAAACCCAATAAATTTAAGCAATATATGAATAAATTTGGTTTCAATCAAAAAACAGGAATAGATTTACCCGGAGAAAGTAAAAATACATTATTATTAAACACACAAATCCAACAAGTTACAACTTCTTTCGGGCAAGGTTCCACTGTCACTCCTATTCAATTAATACAAGCCGCTACGGCAATAGCAAATGACGGGAAAATGATGCAACCATATATCGTTGATAAAGTTGTAAATCCAACAAACAAACAAGTTATTATGGAAAATCAACCGAAAGAAATTGGGAATCCGATAAAAAAAGAGACAGCGGACAAGGTAAGAAGCTTAATGGAGCGCGTTATTACGTCTTCAAAAGGAACTGGTACAATGTATAAAGTGGATGGTTATCCAATTGGGGGTAAGACAGGAACAGCCCAAATTCCGAACCCTGAAAATGGACGATATATGGAAGGGAAAGAAAATTATATTTTTTCATTTTTAGGAATGGCTCCAATTGATGACCCAGAGTTAATCGTATACTTAGCTATTAAGCAGCCAAAATTAAAGGGAGACGAGTATGGAGCTCAGCCTCTTGCTGAAATATTTAAACCAGTTATAAAAAATAGTTTAGAATATTTAAAGGTGAAACCATATACAGAAAAACAAATTGTCGATGCAACGAAGCAATCTCAATTAAAAGTACAAAGTTATGTGAATCAATCCATGGGGACAGTAGAAAAAAGTGCAGAAAAAGAGAAGCTACAGCCGGTTATTTTAGGAGAAGGAAAAATAATAAAACAATACCCACAGTCTGGTGAGGTAATGAGTGAAGGAGATCGTATATTTCTATTAGGAAATAACGCAAAAATGCCAAATATAAAAGGTTGGTCCATGCGTGATGTTATGTATTTCTCTAAGCTTTTGAAATTAGATTTAAAAACTTCAGGGACGGGTTATGTAACAAATCAAAGTATTGAAAAAGGGAAAGATTTACAAGAAGGTGATACGTTAAAACTAGAATTAGAACCACCGCTACAACCGT
Source organism: Bacillus sp. FSL M7-1020 (assembly GCF_038050415.1). Classification (NCBI taxonomy): domain Bacteria; kingdom Bacillati; phylum Bacillota; class Bacilli; order Caryophanales; family Bacillaceae; genus Bacillus; species Bacillus sp. FSL M7-1020. The sequence goes on from NZ_JBBOTW010000001.1 coordinate 2,334,925, forward strand.
TAGTAGAGGCAAATACGAATTAATTTGGACATTGTGAAGGGCCTATATATAAGAGGCTCTTTTTTTAGAGATTCTAGTAATTTCACGCACCGTAATTTTTAGAAAAAATAATAAATAAGACTGTTAACATTGGCATAACTTGAAATATGTAATTATTTATTATTTACAGTTAAATATATATGTGATAATATGGAAAAAATCAAATGCAGTGAAGAGAAGAGTAAATAAAATGAATTTTTCACAGAGAGCTCCATAAAGCTGAAAAGGAGCAAAAATTCTTTATTGAACCAAGCCTCTGAGCAGTACATCGGAATCTTTTATAAGAGGATGGTGTGACGGGAGCTCCCGTTATAGAGCTACGGTATAAGCATGAAAACAATGCAGTACCTGATAAGTTTAATATGGCGACATATTAATAAACTAGGGTGGCACCGCGATGATAAATCTCGTCCCTAAGACTATAAGTCTTGGGGGTGGGATTTTTTTATTGTTTTAAAACAATATGGAAAGCGGGGACCTAAAGTGAAAAAAATACTTAAAGATTGGAAATATCCTTTATTACTACTGTCCGGAGTTGGTATTGCGAATTTAGGTGCATGGATTTACTTGATAGCACTGAATGTACTTGTCTATAATATGGGTGGCTCAGCCTTAGCTGTTGCTACTTTATATGTAATTAAGCCACTAGCCGCTTTATTTACAAACGCTTGGTCAGGAAGTATGATTGATCGTTTAAATAAACGAAAATTAATGATACACCTTGATATATATCGTGCAATATGTATTGCTATGTTACCTGTACTTCCATCACTTTGGATTGTTTATGTATTCGTATTCTTTATAAGTATGGCCAGCGCGATTTATGAGCCGACTACTATGACGTATATGACGAAATTAATTCCAGTAGAGCAAAGACAACGTTTCAATTCACTACGTAGCTTAATATCATCCGGTGCATTTTTAATTGGTCCGGCGGTAGCGGGAGCTTTATTAATAGTGAGTACACCAGAGTTTACTATATATATGAATACTATAGCATTTCTCTTATCAGGATTAATTACACTACTTTTACCTAATCTTGATAAAAAAGAAGATTCTCATTCACCTAGTAATACAATATCTATTTCACTATTAAAAAAAGATTGGAACACTGTTATAAATTTTAGTAAAAAACATGTGTATGTCGTATGTGTGTACTTCTTATTCCAAGGAATGATGGTACTAGCTACCGCAACTGATTCACTTGAATTATCATTTGCGAAAGAAATTTTATTGTTAACAGATAGTGAGTATGGCTTTTTAGTAAGTATTGGTGGAGCGGGCTGTATTTTAGGCGCCATAACAAATACAATTTTATCAAAAAGATTAGCACCTTCATTTCTAATTGGGATAGGATCATTATTCATCGCACTCGGATATTTAATCTACGCTTTTTCAAGTGGATTTTTAATAGCTGCTACCGGATTTCTTATTTTATCTTTCTCTATGGCATATGCAAATACAGGGTATTATACATTTTACCAAAATAACGTTCCTGTTCATATGATGGGACGGATTGGGAGTATATATGGGCTCTTTATTGCAGTAGTAACAATTTTTATTACAATATTGTCCGCTGTTGCAACGCAATTCATTTCTATACAACTTGTAGTCATTGTAGGAACATTAGGAATGCTGTTTATAACTATCGTATTGTGTGTATTTACTTTATTACCATCACAATTTAAGTGGGGTTCCGATGAATCAATAAATTCGAAATGAATTTTGTGTTCTTATTAATAATTTATCGTATTCAATTAAAGGGTTCTTTCCCCTTTATATGGAAAAATAATAAGGGGAAAGAACAATAAGGAAAGACAAGGGTGGTTGTCGTGATAAAAACAAAAGGGGAAATAGACAAAATTGTAAAAGAGATGTATCGGAATATAGATTTCTCTGGGGTAGTTTTAGTGAAAAAAGAAAAAAACTTAATCTATGAAGAGGCGTTTGGTTACGCAAATAGAAGTGAATGTATAAACAATACACTACAAACAAAATTCGGAATTGCTTCAGGATGTAAATTATTCACTGCAATCGGCATCTGTCAACTTGTTGAAAAAGGTGTAATTACTTTTCATACAAAGTTAAAAGATTGTCTACATATTAAATTTCCAAACTTCAATGATGATATTACAATACACCAACTTTTAACACATAGTTCTGGTATTCCAGATTATTTTGACGAAAGTATAATGGATAACTTTGAGGATCTTTGGAAGCAAACACCTATGTACCTTTTAAAAAGTTTAAAAGACTTTTTACCATTATTTCAAAACAATAATATGATGTTTGCACCAGGAAGTAAGTTTCACTACAACAATGCAGGCTTTATCTTACTTGGATTAATAATAGAAGAGCAAACAGGACTTGAGTTTGCGGAATATATAGAGCAAAAAATATTGAATCCAATTGGCATGAATGATTCCGGCTATTTCTCTTTAGATACATTACCAAAGCACACCGCTCTTGGATATATAAAAGATGTAAATAGCCAAAAATGGAGAACAAATGCATATTCCATACCGATAAAAGGTGGTTCTGATGGCGGTGCTTATATTACCGCACCAGACATGCTTAAGTTCTGGGAAGCATTATTTAACTATGAAATATTAAGCCAAGAATATACTAATTTACTTTTAATTCCTCACATTCAAGTAAATAATAATCAGTTTTACGGCTATGGAATATGGATTGAAACAAGACAAAATAATATTTTTAAATATCATATAATGGGCTATGATCCAGGTGTTAGTTTTCGCTCGGCTGTTTATCCAGACTTAGGAATTACATTAGTTATTCCTTCGAATAAAGGAGCAGGACCTGAAAAATTAATGAAAGAACTAGAAAAATATTTTTGAAAAAGTTAAAAGAGTTCATAATTGCATCTGCCTTGAAATGTACTCTGTATAAGTCTTCATTTTAATTATTAAATGAAGACTTTCTGTAATTGATTAACACTGTTTTATGATTGTATATCGATATTTATATGTAATATTAAAGAGGCGGGAAAAATTTGTATATATTAAACGGTAGTATGTTTATTGTTTTTGGAGTCATCTCCTATTTAATTGTACGAAGTATTTTAATTGGGATGAAAAATAAAAAACATGTAAATTGGTGGAAAGAATTAATTCGTTTTCTATTCGTAGTATACATTTGTATGGTTGTTGCCGTAACTTTATTTCCTTTACCAATTGGTTTTCCTTCTAGTGCTGAAAATCTTAGTCGTTCAGTTAATATTATTCCCTTTGCATCAATTTTTAAGGATATTGGTCAAATAGGAAGTGCTTATGATGGTGATGTCCTATTTATGATCGGTCTAATCGTAAGAAATGTTGGTGGGAACGTTTTATTATTAATACCTTTAGGTTTTTTAGCACCAATTATATGGGATACATATAAAAAGATTAAAAATACTATTTTATTAGGATTTACCATATCAGTTAGTATTGAATTATTACAACTAATTGAGTCTTTATTTAGTGGATGGGCACGTATTACTGATATTGATGATGTGATCTGTAACGTTCTAGGTTCTATTGTTGGTTATTTTATTTATAAAATCACTTTAAAGCTAGCTGCTACATTTAACATGCAAGTAGTAGATAAAACTAGTTCTAAAGATGTTAAGTAATGATAAAGGTTAAACGAGTTTATGAATGTAATAATAAAGACGTACGAGTAATAAGTATGTCTTTTTATTTTTATAACTAATGAGTAAGATTGATGGGAAATTACATTCCACATTATACACTTTAAAGTAGCTATCGTATTTCAAGTATGGGATGAAAAGAGGCGAATATAATTTTCAAAGGCAAACAAGTATATAGGAGGACTCTTAATGGATATTCTATTTGTTATTCTACTTGTTATTCTTATAATTATATTAATGCAAAGTAAGGAATATAAAGTGAATATTAATCGTATTTGGATCATTCCGGCTTTGCTGTGCTTCGTAACAATCCAGTCCATTATTCATATGGGACAATTAAATATATTACAAGTACTACTATTTGTTGCAATGCTCGGTATTGGATTGGGTCTTGGGGTTATTAGGGGAAAAGCATTAACATTTCGATTAGATAGTGAAACAGGTCATGTATTACGAAAGGGAAATTGGTTAAGTACAATTATTCTACTTGTTATTTTAGGTGCAAAAGTTGTGATTAAGCAGAGTATGTTTTCTGGCAGTACGCATCAAACATTAACGATTGTAACGAATGCCTTTTTATGTATCACATTAGGTACTGTAATCAGTAGAAGATATTATATTTGGAAAAAATATAATGATTTAACACAAAAAGCGTAATTTCATTCTTCCCTTGTTTAACAATGCTATGAACGGTAATACTAAATAACATTGAACATTTACAACAAGGGATGATAATATGATATTCATTTACACAGACTTCGGTGGTACACATACAACTTCACTAGCTGCAGCGTATCATTTAAATAAATTACCAACTGATCGGAAGTTAACGAAAGAAGAAATATTAAATGTAGAGTACTTCAATAAATTAAAAACAGAAGATATGGGGAAAATTATTTTTCATGGATTAGACGAAAATGGCAATCCTGTATATACGATTGGATGCGGCGCATCAAAAGTCGTTGTACCTGCGATGAAGCATTTAGGAGAGATTCTACAAAAACATTATGAAAGCCATGAAAAGATTATTTTTTCTAATACATCACCAACAGTGCCTTTACCAATGACTTTTGGTGGTCTGTTTTCTAGGAGGTTTCATATCGATTTTATCGGCGTACCCTTACTCGTATGGGGAGCAAAAATTTGTTGTGATAACATACAAAGGCTTGTCAGTTATACGAAAGAAGCTGGGCGATTGACGAATGATTATGTTGTAATTTTAGATAATGAAAATTTTAAATAATGTATGGAAGAAGAAAATCGGACATATGCTCCGATTTTCTTTTTTTATTGGTGAAACAGACAAGAAATAGTCACATTTAATTTTCATCTACTATAGCCAAAACAATAAAGTCCTGTTACTATTACAGGGATATTCTCTTTTCATAGCATAAATATATAGAAAAATTAGAAAAGAGGAATTGAATTAAGGGAGGAACAACATGAAGCGTGTTGCTTGGATTACTGATAGTACAACTGCGAGTTTTACAACAGAAGGAGATAACTTTGTTATCCCAATCGAGGTTATTATTGATGGTGTGTCGTACAAAGATTGTGAAGAAGGTGTACGTGAACGTGTTTATAATGCGTTAAACGAAGGTAAGACAGTCACTACATCACAACCTAACATTGGGGAAATGGTAGAGTTATTTACGAAATGCAAAGAAGAATATGAAGAAGGATTTGCAGTTGCTATTAGCGGAAAAGTAAGTGGAACCTATCAAAACATGAAATTAGCTGCAGAAATGGCTGGGTTCCCATTAACGGTATTAGACAGTGAAACGACAAGTTATCCAATGGATGAACTAATTAGAAAAGCGAAATTGTTATACAATGATGGTATGACTTTACAAGATATACACAAAACATTAGTAGATGAAAAAAGAAGACCTTTTCATGTATTTCCAAAGAGCTTAAAAGGTTTGTATGCAAGTGGACGTGTAAAGGGAGTTCAATTTTTACTTGGAAGTTTATTAAGTGTCAACTTAATATTAGAAGTAAAAGGCGGCGAACTTTTACTTGAAAAGAAAGTTCGTAAAATCCAAAAATGTCGAGAATATATTAAAAATGAGCTTGAAAAAGAATTACCTAAAGTACTTCATATGTTCCATGCTAATGACAAAGATGGAGCTGAAGAATGGATTTCAGATATAAGACAAGCATTCCCTGAAATGGACTTCAAACTATATCCATTACCGATTTCATTTGCTGTTCATGCAGGTGAGGGAACAATAGCAATTAGTTATTAAATAAAAAACCCGTGAATGATTCACGGGTTTTTTATTTAATTAAAATGAAATGGACCCCTGCCAAATCTCCATCGAGCTTAGAAATCGATAATTCCTCAATACCTCATAGAAAACTGTGGAATGCTCTTTTATGGCTTATCCGATTATTTCTTACAAGATTTAGGGAGGATCGAGTTGAAAACGGGATTATTTTAGTGTAAAATTACACTAAATAAAACATTAGTTACTTTTGGAGGAGAGAAAGTGAATAAAGATCATACAATTGAACTCATTTCAACGAAAATAAAGTTAATACGTACTGAAAAAAGATATACGCAAGATAAAATGGCTGAAATTCTCGGGATATCCAAAAAAACGCTTGTTCAAATTGAGAAAGGGAGAACGAATGCAGGCTGGACCAACACCATTGCTATTTGTGCATTGTTTAGAGATAGTGAAGTTTTACAGAATGCTCTTGGGGATGATCCATTAGTAGTAATCGAAACAATGGCCCACAGTAGCACTAGCAATTTCAAAGAAAAAACATTGGGAGGAAAAGTCTGGTGGAAACAGATTCAAGAAAAAGGGAACTTTCGTTTACAACAAAATCTGATTAGTCAGCATTATCGTATTTTAGACAAACAGGATTACCGTTGGTTTAATTCATTTGATTTAGAAGAAGCGCTAAATCAAATGAATCAATTAGCAACGAATTCAGACAGTCAAATAACCCCTTAAAATTATAGAGAATGCAGAAAAATTGGAGGGAATTACATATGATCATTTTGAGTTTACTTTGGATCTACTATATGCCTTATCTCGTGTTATGCGGATTTTTTGGAGGATTGTATTTAATTATTAATGGGATTAAACATCGTAACTTACTCGTAAGTATACTAGGATTACTTAGCCTTTCCTTTGTCGTACTGCCTTTTATTTTTTGGGGAATGGGGATTTCTGAGAATAAACTTCTTGATATTCCTACAGAATTATACTGGATTCTATTTTCTTTAACTGGGCTATTAGCTGGAATCATTGGATTACGGTCAAAAATTAAAGGAATACGTAATATGGGATTTATTATTTTTACTAGTGGAATAGTAGGAGACCTTTTTTATGTTTTAATGTCTGTACCTGATTCCATGTATATCAACTAGTTTTTTAAACTAAGCTCATTTTTATTTACTGCTACATGGTGACTTAATCCAAAAAAGATAGCACAACAAAGGTAGAGGAAGAATCGCTGTCTTTCTTTATGAATCAGTACATAAAAAGGAGATGCTATAGTACCTATAGCATCTCCTTTTTCACATGAATCATTTCCCTATTAGCTGGATTGCACATAAACGTTTGATTTCATCCAGTACGTAGTAGGTAGCATATCGATAGCTATCTGTAATTTCTACACCCTCTGACTTTAAATGATAAAGGTAATGTTATCACAGTTGTTCCTGCAAGGGAAAAAGAAAAAATAAATAGTGTAGTAAAAACATTCTAGAATAAAGAAGCTTAGGAATATGGGATATAAAATATGGTAAATACGAGTTGTTAGAAATTTTCAAGAATGAACGGAAGAATACAAAGCATAAGCGAGTTTACAATTTGCATGCCAACACTACAAACTTGACATGCTTATTGAGAAAGAGTGAGAATGAGTAATATAACACTTATCTAATACATTCAGGTGATATTAGTATTGGATTTATTTTTAAGGGGGATGTTTAATGAAACCAGAACTAATTGTTAGAAATTTCTTCAAAGAAGTGCGTTCAGGGAATAATCCAGACTTTTCAAATCGATATATGGCAGATAAAGTATTGGCACATCAAGTTATATCTGAAGAGGAACAAACAGTATACAGATCGCCAAAAGATTATGCTGAGCATGTAAGAGAGATGATAGAAGTATATGGAAATTTCTCTTTAGAAATTCAAGAATTATTAGTACAAGATAGTAAAGTATATGTACGCTGGAAGCAAGTAGGTACACACATAGGAGAAATAGATGGATACGAACCTACAGGCCTCCCTATAACTCAAATAGCAAGTGCGGTATATAGAATTGAAAACGGGAAAATTTCAGAGTATTGGATTCAAATTGATAGATCAGGAATTCAAAATCAATTAGAGTACAATAAGAACATTCAATAAATTATCTTTAAGAATAATAGTAAAAAGCACAAAAACAAGATTTTTAAAACGAGTATTTCTATTACATAAAGGATACTAAGTAATAGAATTGTAGAAACATATAATAGAATATTCGCACTAATATTTATACAGTTACAATCTATTTACATATAAGATTATTAGGATTATATTGGCAATGAAAGAGAAAACAATAGATGGAAGGGGATGTTTTTTATGTTTAAAAAAGCAGCACTAGGGATTTCATCGTTAGCAATCACAGCGTTCGTTGGGTTAGGAATGGCAACAGAAGCTTCGGCTGGACCTGCAGCTCCACTTACTTCACTAAACGTCGTACAAGTAGAGTCTGAGCTGGGCGGAGTAGAAACAATTAACCAAAACAGCTTTAGCACAACACGTAACCACGGGGGAAAATACTTATATATTACAACGAAAGAGATGGGATACGGTCAAAATCCATTTACTAAAATGAATGGTTCTAATGTAAAAAGTATTGGATCCACAATAATCGGCGGAAAACCAATCGTTGGCTGGTATTACAAATGGGATGCGTCTGGACATCAACAAGGAACATTTGAATACCAAAAAACATCTATAAACGCACCATTTAATACAATGCGTACGTCAATTTATATTCAATAATTTTTGAAAACGTTCGCACAGCAAGAACACTTCCCATAAAACAACATCCTAAACGTCTATGAAATTGATAGGAACGGGTAGTACAAGTCCTCTATAGTTAAAGTACGTAACCTTGCATATTCCAATTCAATGAGAACAGAAAAAGACTGTAGTACTTACGCCAAAATTCAAGATTAAAAAAGAATAGCTAAACTTATATAAGCTTAGCTGGATGAGTATGTGACGGAACCCTAAAATGAATTACATCTTTTTCATACCATAAATAATTTTGTATAGGGAGATGAAAGGATTTTTTAAAATAATAAAGAAGTATGTATAAACAAATATATAAATGGTAGTGATAGTATGAAAATCAGTAAGTTTGCAGAAGTAAATACTGTAAGTGTAGATACGATTAGACATTATATAGACCTCGGTCTCATTATTCCTGAAAAGAAAGGTGGGCACTATTTTTTTGATGAGTATTGTCAAAAAGATATGGAACTTATTTTAGAGTACAAAAGGCTAGGATTTAGCTTAAATGAAATTAAAGATCTTTTTCTTTATAAAAATTTAGGGAAATCTATAGATTACGAAAAAAATACTTTTTATCAATCTTTATTTAAATTGAAATATGAAAAGATTGAACAGGAAATAAAAAATTTAGAGGAACAAAAAGATAAATTAAAGAAAGCGTTAAATAATTTATCTATAAAAACTAAAATTTCGAATTCAATTTTAGGGATAGATTTAAACGTACTTAATGTATTTAAGTGTTTTAAGTGTAACGGAAATTTGATTCTTGAAGATGGCATTATCAATAAGAATCAAATTGTTGAGGGAAAGTTAATTTGTAATTGTGGTGAAGAATACGCGATTATTTCAGGGGTTTTAACAGCGGGAAACTCATGTAAAGCATATGAAAAGACATCACTTGAAGATTCTATTTCGGATTATATCCATGAAACTGATACTGCTTTTTTGGAAAATGTTCAAAGAGGAGGGGAATGGGCGAAAAAGAAACTAATGCAACTAGATTTAAATGAAAAAATACTACTTGATTTAGGATCTGGTATTGGGTTCTTTTTACGAAATATTTATGAGGAACTACCAGGAAATTGCCTATATATTGCTGTTGATCGAGATTTGAATAAACTTTTATTTTTAAAAGATGTAATTGAAAGAAGAAACCCGAAAAGAAACATTCTATTTATCTGTGCCGACTTTTTAAACATACCTCTTCAGAATTATTCTGCTGATATTGTCATTGATCAGTCTGGTACAAGTAATTATAGTTTTGAGCATAAAAACTTTTTGTTGCATGAATTAAATCCACTTTTTAAGCCAGAGTGTTATATGCTAAGCTCATATATTTTATTTAAAAATTTCAGCATACATAGTCATATATCAATTAGATTACGAGAGAATTTTACCTCTTCAAAAGTTAAGGGAGAAATTCAAAAACTACAGTTTCAAACCATTGATGAAAGAACTTCTAATTATTTGGAAAGAGGCGGGAAATACGAAAATTTCTTCGTTCAAGGAGAAGAAATTTATACATATTCATTTTTCGGAAGAAGATGGGGTTAACCCCATCTTCTTTTATTTTTCTTTTAAAACTTTTTAATAATAGCATATTGATATTGGGTTGACCCGAGAACTTACACTGTATGTAATACAAAGTTAAACGGGAGGAAAGAGGTATGGGACGTTTACGAATACATTCACAAAATGAGCAAAGTACTCAAGAACTAAGAAATATTTATCTCTATTCATTTGGGAAAACAGTATCAATATTTGGTAGCTCTATTTATAGTTTCGCATTAGGATTATATGTGTTACAAATAACCGGATCAGCATGGAATTTCGCAATTACGCTTATTTTAGGAACGATTCCAATGATTGTTATGAATCCATTTGCAGGTGTAATCGCAGATAAAGTTGATAAAAAGAAACTGGTCGTTTGTATGGATTTACTAAGTGGAGGCTTATTAATTACTGTTTATACATTGAGCAGTAATTATGGATTAAACTTATTCATCATTTATACTACTACTTTTCTTTTAACAGTATTTACAACGTTTTTTGGAATAGGATTAGAATCCGCAAAACCGAATATCGTCTCTAAAGAGAGGTTAATGAGTATTAATTCTATAAGTAAAATTATTGATTCTGTATCTTTAATTCTCGGTCCTATGTTAGGTGGTATCGTTTTTGCTGTTGTAGACATAAAACTTTTTATAATGATAAACGGTATTTCATTTATCCTTTCTGGCATATCCATACTGTTTATTCACTTTAAATTGTTCGGGCACGATATAAAGGAGGAATGTTCAATAAGAGAAATTAATTTTATTAAAGATATAAAAGAGGGATACTTTTACTTAATGGAGAGGGAAAGCTTAAAGAATACGTTTCATATTTTAATTTCGCTTAATTTCTTCTTAGGATTTGCTGTAACTGTTCCATTACCATACATTATTAACACAGTTCTCAATCTTAGTTCGAAGCAATTTGGTATCATTCAAGGAACTTTTCCAGTAGGGATGATAATTGGTGCAATTTTAGTGAAAAAGATAACTAATCGTTTTTCTTACTCTTATCTTTTGAAAAAGCTAAGTTCAATGTTGGCAGTTTTTATGATTATTTCAGGAATTCCAGTTTTATTCAAAAGTTTTGAAGCAAATGATTTTGTATGCGTTATTACGTATTGTGTTGTTATGTTCTCTTTCGGGCTAATAATAGCGTTAATTGATATTCCTTTAATTTATTTCATGCAAAAAGAAGTTCCTGATGAATATAGGGGAAGAGTGCTCAGTATTGGATTAAGTATAGGTAAAATGATGCAGCCGATAGCACTGGCATTATCAGGTCTATTATTAAATTATATTCCAGCCTACACGCTTCCAATTGCAGGAGGAATAGTATTTCTTATTTTGAATAAAGCTTATTCAAATAAGTTCAATTTAGAAATTCATTCCAAAGATTATAGTGTTTAACGTAACTATTTGATATTGTTACAGATAAAAAAGCGCAGGATCATCATCCTGCGCTTTTTTATCGTAATTCAGCTGTCTTTCTAATAACAATCTTATCAATATCATCTTCTTCATCACCAATAAATAATCCACGCTCTTTTAAATACATTTCAAAGTATAAATCTGCTTCTGCACGTTCATCATACGGTTTTACAGAAAGTACGAAACCTAATTTGTTTTGCTCATCTAAATGAGAAGTGGAGATATAAGCCGGTACATTATGGCGTAAAAAGAGTTCTTTAACGGGAATAATCATATCTTTCATTAACTTTGTTAACATACCCATTTCAAACTCAAAATTAAAGCGATCTATACTAGATAAATCGGCGAATACTACACCGATAAAACCTGTATTAAATACTTCTTGGTATTCTACATCTTCGTTACCATAAAAATTCTTTTCGATCAAATAATTTATAAAATAAGACACACCATCACTTTGTTCAAAAGGTTTTGTTGAAAGAACAAAGCCGATTTTCTTTTGGTTATGTAAATACACACATGACATATATGCAGTGATATTATGTTCTTTAAATAATGCGCTCATTGCTCCAGATAGACCATCAAGTACATGATGAACAATTTGAAGTTTTTTACGAGCGAAATAATAGGATTTCTTTTGTAACTCCAATGTATCAATAAAGACAGAGCCGATAAAGCCTGTATTTGAAATAATAGGTGTTTGCTTTTTTCTTCCTCTGCGCTTTGCTTGAGCCATTGTAAAAATCATCCCTTCATGTACAATTAAAGTAAAAGAACATTTGTTCGTATATGTATATTTTACTATTAAAACACTCTAAAGTAAAGGGTTTTTGATGAAAAAAACAACAAAAAAGACACCTGTAAAAGGTGTCTTAAACGCTGTAGGGAATAGGGTTTATCCCGTTTATTTATATTATGATACAGAAACAATCTCTTCTGTATCTTCTACATCTAAATGACAGTCCATAGTACGTACATCTTGATCTTCATGACTTCCGAAATAAATAGTAATTTTCATATGTATCGCTCCTTTATTCTAGGAATACCTAAAATAATTACTAGTAATGTTAATGTTTATTATATACCACTTTTTTCATTCCGACAACGTTATATCATTTTTAATTCTTTTAAGCTATCCCGCATAAATTAAAGAGATATTTTTATAGAAAAAGGTAAATAACTTATGTGTTATATTTAAAATCAAAGAGTTCGGATACTAATTTTTATGAAAGGAGCACAATTTATGAATTATAAACAGTTACTATTAGATAATTTTACATTTAAAATCTCATATATTGCTAGACTTGTGCAAGGAATGAATGTAAAAGAAACGAAGGATTACATTGCTGTCGACTGTGGTTTACCTGCAGATACATTTAATATCATTACTTTACTTAACAATAATGTAACAGATAGAGCTAAGCAATTAAATAAGGAGGTAGAATACTATAATCAAAAGAAGTTTCCAATGTGTGTTTGGCTTTGGGATGAAGAACAAGGGCAGACTATTAAGAGCGAGTTATTAAAATTTGGTTTAAAAGAAGCAGAACATAGTATTGCGATGGTTGCAGACTTAAAAACAATTTCTCCAACAATAGACACGCCAGTAGGCTTTACAATTCAACAAGCATCTTCGCTCGGACAAATACAAAGATTTGGAAAAACGCTAGCTGATCTATTCGGTACATCAGAGGAAGGTATACATGTACAATCATTCTATAATCAAATTTCTTCTTTCGATTTATGGAATAGTGAAAATATGAAGCTATACTTAGGTATGTATAAAGATGAAGTTGTAACTGTTGGTTCGTTGGTCTGTACAAAAGATAGTATTGGTATTTATGACATAGCAACTCAAGAAGAGATGAGAGGACGAGGATTTGGTTCTACTATGTTTAACTTCTTGCTGCAAGAAGCAAAGAAATTAAAAAATACTTATTGCGTTTTACAAGCTTCACCTGATGGAATCAATATTTATAAAAAGTCGGGCTTTCAAGCTGTTGGACGAATGACTGTTTTTGAAAATCGACATTTATTTGAGTAAATCATACAAGTCAAATTGTTTTAAATATAGGAGTTAACATACCGTTATGAAAAAAATATCTCTAATTACAATCATTTGTTTTTTCATAGTAATAAGTATCTTTGTTTTTCGGCAAATAAACGAACATAAATACACTAAAGCTATTAATCAATCAAATCATATAAAGAATATTGCACATAGAGGCGCTTCTGCGTATGCACCAGAACATACAATAGCAGCATATAAATTAGGCCAACAATTGAAGGGGGATTACATAGAAATTGATCTCCAAATGACAAAAGACGGACATTTACTAGCTATGCATGATGAAACCGTAAACCGTACAACAAACGGTAAAGGGTTAGTAAAAGAACATACATTAGAAGAAATGAAGCAACTAAATGTAGGCTCTTTTTTCAATGAAAAATATCCGAATTTAGCAAAGAAAGAATTTGAAAATGCTAAAGTTCCAAAGTTAAAAGAAATTATAGAAATGTTTGGGCATAATGCTAATTATTATATAGAAACAAAGTCACCAGATGAATATCCGGGTATGGAAGAAAAGCTATTAGAAATTATAAAGTACTACCAAATAAGTGATAAAGTTATTATTCAATCCTTTAGTGAAGAAAGTCTGCAAAAGATTCATAGTTTACATGCTAATATCCCACTAGTACAATTATTATCATATCAAAAGTCAGTTCAATTAAATGAATTAGAGATAGAAAAGTATAAAACATACTGCATAGGTCTTGGTATGAATTACAAATATATTGATTCAGCTTACGTAAAGAAAATAAAGAAACACGGATTAGAAGTTCATCCATTTACAGTAGATAATGAAAAAGATATGAAAAAGTTACTTTCATGGGGAGTCGACGGGATGTTTACTAATTATCCGGATCGTTTACATTCAATATTGGATTTAAAAAATCATAAATAAAAAGAATTACCCGGTAGGAAATGATATATGGCTGTTTTCATGATGGTAATATCATTGAATACATTGAGCCGAAGTTTAAATAACTATGCAAAAGAGAAAATAAAAAGAATCCAATAACTTTATTGGATTCTTTTTATTTAGTTCTATGCACCCATCGTGAAACAATAGGATAATGAAACTCTTTATTTTGTAATTCATATAAAATCCCTTTAATTGGTCCTAAAATTATAGCAGCTAAAAGTATTATATATAGTGGAATTGTTCCAAAAATAACAAACAAGGAATTTGTACTCAAGTCAATGTGTAATAAGGAAAACATGAGCGTACGGACTACTACGAAGTTCCAAAGAAATACAGCGAGCCATACTCCAAATTGAAAAAGGGCTGATTCTAGATTCACTTCTTTTATACTTTGTGATTTGAAAACGAAATAAAGTATGAGCGGTATAAAGAAAAGTGTATTACCAAAGAGGAAAAAGGCCAAGAAAGATAATAAAGTAATTCCATGTATCGCTAGTTTAATGTTTTTATCTTGTGATAGTATCATCAAAATCCTCCTATATTTAATGTAGATGGTAAAAAACAATACAACCCATTATATCATAGGAAACATGGAATAAAAATGAACTAGAAAGTAATCAAAATGTAACTAATTTTAACTACGCTTTTTATATTTTTTTGATACACTGACTACGAGAGGAATACCGATTAAAGTAGGTAAAAACCAAAACCATATAGGCGGCAGTAAATTAATAATAGGAATATGAATTCCGACGTTTACTAAAAGTGCGGTAACGGCACCGATATAGGAGCCTAACATGCCTCTAATATGGTGGCGAATCCAATTTTCCCAACGCTTTTTTCCTGCAATATAGCCATAAATCGCAAATGAATAAGAGAAAATTGCTACATAAAATAAATATGCGCTTTTATCCCAATTTATTATGGACAATATGATTGCAGTAAGGGTGATAACAACATAAGATGCATGATATATTTCGCCCCATTCTGTATGTTTACCTTTCTTCTTTTGAGCAACCATCGCTACAATACCGGTAATTAAGCATATTGTTCCAAATAAAATGTGTATGGATAAAAGAATGTTGAAAATGCTCATAATAATTCCTCCTTTTTTATTTTTATAGTATTGCAGTATAGGAGAAAAGTTGAAACATATTGTTTATTCGTCTTAATATATTGAAATAAAGGTACTCTTAGAACAAATTTAAACGGACAAATTTTCTTGAATTTAGTGAGTCACGTATTACGTGAAATGAAGGAGAGACTTCCATGTTTACATCTATTACATATTTACAATCAGGGAATGACAAGCAACAAAAAGTATATGATGTTTTGAATACATTAAACATAATGGAGGATTTAGCTTTGTATAGTCCCGTTCTTTGTGGGACAATACCTATAAGAATTGATACTCTTCAATCTGACTTAGATATTGTAATGGAAGTACATAACTTTGATGTTTTTGAACAGGAAATGAGATCTTTATATGGTTCTTATGAAGGATTCAAAATAAAAAAGAAAAAAATTAAAAATACTGAATCAATAAAGGTGAATTTTAAATTTGAAGGTTTTGAATTTGAATTATTTGCCCAACCTAAGCCAGTGCGTAGCCAAAATGCATATAAACATATGATTGTTGAGCACATGATATTAATGCAGAATCCACATATAAGGGAAGAAATTATTCGCTTAAAAGAACAAGGGATAAAAACAGAACTAGCTTTTGCTCAAGTATTAAAAATTGACGGAGATCCTTATGAAGAACTTATTTTATTGGGACAGGAAATGCGTTTGTGGTAAATAAGGTACACAAAAAATCCTCTTATAAATAAAAGAGGATTTTTGTTATATCATTAACTTACGGATTAATCCACTTAACAATTTTATCCCGGTAATTATTTGTTCTGGAGAAGCATATCCATACGATAAACGTATACATTGATCTGATTCTTCTTCATAAATACGTCCTGGGTTTAAAAGAATCCCTTTTGATAGTGCCTCTGAAAATAGTCTCTTCATCGGAATGTTAGGTACAACCTTTAGCCATATAAAAAATCCACCACTAGGAATATCCCAAGTTGCTATGTCTGCACAATACATATGTAAAGCTTGTACCATCATTTTTCTTCGTTCTTTTAAATGCGTTCTTACGTTCGCTACATGGTCTTCATAAAAACCTTTATTTATCCATTCAGCAGCAACTCTTTGAGATAAAGAGCTCGATCCATAGTCTGTTTGCATTTTTATATCTGATAATCTATCAATCACAGGTTCTGGTCCGATAATCCATCCAATTCTAAGTCCTGGAGTTAGTGTTTTAGAGAGGCTACCAACATATAATACATGTCCATGTTTATCTATCGATTTTAAAGGAGCTGGAGGTGGTTCATCAATCCATAACTCACGGTAAATATCGTCTTCGATGATAGGTAACTGTTCTTTTTCACATATTTTTAATATTTCTTTCCGGCGCTTTTCAGACATTAATATCCCTGTTGGATTTTGAAAACAAGGAATAGAATATAAAATATTTTTCTTTTGACTATATTTAGTGCATGTTAATAAATCGCTAGGTAAAATCCCGTACTGATCCATCGCTATACCAGATAGGTGTATATTTGCTGATTGAAAAACATGAAGTGAATATAAGTAAGAAGGTTGTTCGAGTAAAACGGTTGATTTTCTATGTAAAAGACCAATTGATATTAATTGTAATGCTTGTAATGCACCGGAGACGATTAATATAGAGTTAGGCGATACGTGTATTCCAAACGATTTTACGTAATTACTTATTGCTTTACGTAACGGAAAAAAACCTTTTTGTTCCTCATATCCGAAATAATCTAATTCCTCACTAACGTTTTTCATAATGGATTGCATCGTTTCTAGTGGGAAAAGATGCGGGGCAAGTTCGCCTTTACTAAGATGGATAAGTGTTTTATTTGATTCTGCTTCATTTATTTCACGTACCATTACCTTACTTGGTTTATGAATACCAGCCTTTACATATTCACTCCAATTAGGCGGGGGATTCGTTGCTAATAAGGACCACGTATTATTCATAACAATTGTTCCTGCCCCGATTTGCCCTTGAATTAAGCCGTCAGCCATAAGCTCTTCTAGCGCAGTTATTACAGTACTCCGATTTACATGAAATAACTTTGCTAACTGCCGCTGGCTAGGAATCTTACTTCCGATTGGCCATTCTCCGTTTTCAATTTTTTCTTTCATATAGTCTATTATCTGCCGATATTTGGGCACCTTTTTATCGATTGTCATATAAAAACTCCCTCGTTTATTTAAAAATGAAAAGTGGTTGGTTTTTTCGATAAATAACTGGTTGAAGACATTGTATCAACTATTAAATATGATGAAAAGAAATAATTGGCAATTTGAAAATGGTTGGTTTATTGGAGAGGAAGAGAAAACATGCTTAATAAAAAATGGGATTTACAAATCATATGTGCTCACGCTTTTACGATTCTAATATGGGGAACTGCATTTCCGACAATTCGTATGGGGCTTGAATCATACACACCTGAACATCTTACTTTACTACGCTTGTTAATCGCTTCATTCATACTTCTTGTGTTTTCCTTTATATACAAACTGCGATTACCTGATTTGAAAGACATTCCAGCGATTTTTATATTCGGTGCTTTAGGGTTTACTATTTATCACATTGCATTAAACTACGGCGAAAAAACAGTAAATGCTGGATCTGCAAGTTTAATAATTTCAGTCACTCCAATAGTGACGGCAATTCTTGCTTCTGTTTTTTTGAATGAAAAAATGAAATTAAATGGCTGGATCGGTGGTGTAATTAGTTTTATTGGAATTGCTCTCATATCATTTAGTCAAGGAGGTTCTATTCAATTTAATAGTGGAGGATTATTTATATTATTAGCAGCCGTTTCAGAAAGCCTATTTTTCGTTTTCCAAACTTCTTACTTGAAAAAGTACGGCTTTTTGCCATTTACCATATATACAATTTTATCTAGCACTGTATGTATGCTTATTTTCTTACCGGGAATTTATACAGAAACACTAGCAGCTCCTCTTGAAGTGAATGTGAGTGTTATATATTTAGGCTTATTTCCAACAGTACTCCCGTATCTTGCCTTAGCGTATATTATATCTCGTGCTGGTGCTTCCGAGGCAACAAGTTCTCTATATTTAACGCCAGTCACTGCGTGCTTTATAGCTTGGGTATGGTTAGGTGAAGTACCGACTTTTATTTCTGTAATTGGAGGTGGGATTACTATACTTGGGATATTGATTGCTCATATACGAGTAGTAAGAAAAGAAAAACATAGGAATCTAGTAAACAATAAATCGATATAACTTAATTAGATAATGATTTTATGATACTTTTTGATATAGTTTCTTTCTTATGTTGATAAATATAATATTTTGTATTTCAGTTAAATATTGTATGTTACATTTTATGTAGTAAACATTTTAAAAGGAGATGACAACATAATGAATAGAAAAAGAAATATTTTTATATGCCTTTCTATTATAGGTATCGGATTAGCTAGTGTTTCTAATTCTAGTTTTGCAGCAAATGTAACGGATAGTTCAGTACAACATTCTATCCCTGTCATGAATCAACAAGTAGCTGTTGCAACAGAAATGAAACCATTTCCTCAGCAAGTTAATTATGCAGGTGTTATAAAACCGAATCATGTTACACAGGAAAGCTTAAATGCTTCTGTAATAAGTTACTACGATAATTGGAAAAAGAAATATTTGAAAAATGATTTATCTTCTTTACCTGGTGGTTATTATGTAAAAGGAGAGATTACGGGTGATGCCGATGGGTTTAAGCCACTTGGAACTTCAGAGGGACAAGGGTATGGGATGGTAATTACAGTATTAATGGCTGGTTATGATTCGAATGCCCAAAAAATCTATGACGGTTTATTTAAAACAGCAAGAACTTTTAAAAGCTCTCAAAATCCTAATTTAATGGGGTGGGTTGTAGCAGATAATAAAAAAGCACAAGGACATTTTGATTCTGCTACTGATGGAGATTTAGATATTGCATATTCACTTCTCCTTGCTCATAAGCAGTGGGGATCAAATGGATCAGTTAATTATTTGAAAGAAGCACAAAACATGATTACAAAAGGTATTAAAGCTAGTAATGTTACGAATAATAACCGACTAAATTTAGGAGATTGGGATTCTAAAAGTTCACTTGATACGAGGCCATCTGATTGGATGATGTCACACCTTAGAGCATTTTATGAATTTACAGGTGATAAAACTTGGCTTACTGTTATTAATAATTTGTACGATGTATATACGCAATTTAATAATAAGTACTCTCCAAATACAGGGCTTATTTCAGATTTTGTTGTAAAAAATCCACCACAACCCGCACCTAAAGATTTCTTAGATGAGTCAAAATATACAAATTCATATTATTACAATGCTAGTCGGGTACCATTAAGAATTGTAATGGATTATGCGATGTACGGCGAGAAAAGAAGTAAAGTCATCTCTGATAAAGTCTCTTCATGGATTCAAAATAAGACGAATGGAAATCCTTCTAAAATTGTGGATGGCTATCAATTAAACGGATCAAATATTGGTAGTTATTCAACTGCTGTATTCGTTTCACCATTTATTGCTGCAAGTATAACGAGTAATAATAATCAAAAGTGGGTAAATAGTGGTTGGGATTGGATGAAGAATAAGCGAGAAAGCTATTTTAGTGATAGTTATAATTTATTAACGATGCTATTTATTACGGGAAATTGGTGGAAGCCTGTACCTGATGATAAAGAAACACAAAATCTAATAAATGATGAAATGTATGAAGGATATGATAAATAATAGAATTTGATAATGGTTAGCTGGGAGAAGGAATTAGCATGCGCTAGTTCCTTTTTAATATCCCGTAACACATTATCCATTCTAAAATTTGCATAGATATACTTGCATTTTTCATATACATAACTATTGTTTGCTTTATTTTTTTATGGAAGGAGAGTATTTCTTGGAAAAAGTATTATTTTTTGGAGATCCAGGAATTGATGACTCATTTGCCATTATGTATGGTTTACTGCATCCCGAAATTGAAATTGTCGGTATTGTAACTGGATATGGAAATGTTGAGCATATACATGCTGCACATAATGCGGTGTATATTTTACAGTTAGCAAATAGGCAAGACATTCCTGTCATTAGCGGCGCAACAAAACCACTTACTGAAGAAATTTCAACGTACTATCCTGAAATTCATGGATTAGAAGGATTAGGGCCCATACATGTTCCAGAAAGCGTATTATCTATTCCGATATATAATTTTGGTAGTATTGCTGCAATTCTTGTAAAGTATGGAAAAGATTTAACAATTGTTGATGTAGGAAGATCTACTTCATTAGCGATTGCTTTTAATTTATGGAATGACTTAATACTAAATGTAAAAGGAATATATTTCATGGGTGGTGTCTTTTTAGAAGTAGGAAACGTTACTCCATTAGCAGAGGCAAATGTGTATGGAGATCCTATAGCAAGTAAAATTGTTTTTCAGCAAGCAAAGAATTTATTCATATTCCCTTTAAATGTAACAAATAAAGCTGTGTTAACTCCAAATGTATTTAATTATATCCAAGCTAATTCAAAGAATCCATTTCATACGATAATGAAACCGATGTATGATTACTATTTATCTGCATACCAAAAACTTAATCCATCTATCGAAGGGCCTTTGCTACATGATGTGGTTGCTATAAGTGGATTAGTTAACCCAAGTTTTTTTGAATTTGCGCATCGTACAGTGAATGTAGATACATACGGAGATACGAAAGGACAAACATTTGCTGATTTTCGCCCTAGCTCAATATCTAAAGGGGCCCGTATAGCATTAGAAATAGATGAACAAAAATTTATTCAAGATTTTATAAAAATCATGTTATAAGCTGTTGTCGAAAAAGGGAATTATTTCACTACGTTGAATATAAAAATATATCCTCTTTATAAAGGAGCTTACAATATTGAATGTCCAGTTAAAGGTTGTTACGAGAGAGAATTGGGAAGAGGCATTACAGTTACAAGTTAAAGAAGATCAAAGGAAATTTGTCCCCGCCGTAGCAGTTTCACTTGCTAAAGTATATATAAAGCCAGATGGTGACAATGTAGAGTACATACCATTTGCTATATACGATGGTGACCTTATGGTTGGTTTTGTTATGCATGCTGTTGTAATAGAGACATCGGATATGTATTGGATTAACGGATTTATTATTGATCAATCGCAGCAAGGTAATGGTTATGGAAAAGCGGCATTACAAGAAAGTATTTATTTAATAAAAAATACGTTTAAGGCGTGTAAAGAAATAAGATTAACAGTACATAAAGATAATATATGTGCAAAGAAATTATATGAAAATTACGGTTTTCAACCATTGGGACATGATTATGATGGCGAGGAAGTATATCGTGTATTTGTTTAACTTTTATTAAGTATTGGCGTGAAATGAAAATGACTACTTTAATCAAGGGAATAGCGAATGACTAGGAGGAATATCAATTGAAAAGTAAATTCCATCATATTGTACGAGCAGTCGTGATAAAAGATGAGAAATTATTGGTTGCTGAATATATTGGGCATCATTATTTTTTACCAGGTGGCCATGTTGAAATCGGGGAATCAGCAGAGCATGCATTAATAAGAGAGCTACGAGAAGAACTTGGAGTAAACTGCAGTATAAAACAATTTTTAGGAGTTATAGAAAACCGATGGCAAGATAAAGGAATGCTTCATCATGAAATCAACCACATTTTTGAAGTATCTTCAAAAGAGTTGTATATTGATTTATCACCAAAGTCTAGAGAATCTCATTTAGCATTTCATTGGATAGATTATAGTAAAGAATCTTTAAAAACTTATAAAATCATGCCAATGCCCTCCGTTAAAGAATTACTAGAAAGAAAATTAAGTGATGAACTACTAAATTGTTGGATAAGTAATTTTTAAATCACTCTATTTTATAGTAAATACGTCCATCGAAAGGATATAAAGAAAATAGGCTAAAAAACAAGGTACATCACCTAGTGTAAGTTCATATTTTGTTGATGTACGTATTTAGTCTGTAGCTTTGTTTCTATTTGGTTTACAAAAATATATAAACTTTTTACATTTGGGCGGAATTACTTATAAATGGAGGGGTTCGTAATGAATCAGTTTCAACAAGAACTACAATCATTAAACCTTAATGATTATCAATCTGGTAATGTAGTTTATTGGGATCAACAACAAAATCAATATCCATACTATTATATTCAAGACGATGGACGTCGTTGCGGTGGCTGCGGAGGTTGTGGTGGACGCTGTGGTGGATGTGGCGGCAGATGCGGTGGTTGTGCAGGACGTTGCGGCGGATGTGTAGGTTGCGCAGGATGTTTCAGCTGCTTTAATTGCTGGAACTGGTGGATTATTTAAGTATAGAAAATCAATAATATTTCACATGAAAGAAAGGTGTTTATAGTAATACTTTTCTTTCATGTTGTGATTTTTTATGAGTATTAAGGGGGATTTATTTGTATACATACGATAAGTTGATTTCTTGGGTAGAGAGTATAAAAAAGAAAAACGATAGTTCTGCTACAGCGCTATGTATTATAAAGGATAACAAAATTGTACTAGAGCATTATAGTGGATATCATTCAAATACATCTACTAGTAAAAAAGTAACAGCATCTTCACAGTTCAACGTCGCTTCTGCGAGAAAAAGTTATTTAGGATTCATGGTAGCGTATGCGCTTTATGATGGGAAAATAAACTCTATTGATGATGAAGCGATAAAGTATTTTAAAGAATTTGATCCTACATTACTTGATAAAACAACGATTAGACATTTAGTAACTCATTCACACGGTCTAGGAGAAACGGATGACGGGACAATTTTCCGTGAATTTGAAGCTGGACAAGATTGGGCGTATAGAGATATTAATGTAAGAATGATGACGCAGCTCATTTATCGGCTTTATATTAAAAGTTTTCCTGAATTGTTAAAGGAGCGTGTATTTACTCCTGCTAATTTCCAAGAAACAGGATGGAGAATACAGCAAAATGAAAATTTAGTTAACGTTGTTAATAATCCAAATGAAGACGCGATCAGTGAGGTCGGTACAGTAGATGACGGTACCGAAAAAAATCTGTTTGTCTCAGCTAGAGAGTTTGCTTATTGGGGCAACCTTCATTTAAATCAAGGCATGATAAATGGTAAACAAGTTGTTCCAAAAGAAGTTATAAAAATTGCTACTAGCTTGCAGAGTCCAGCTTATAAAAATAATGAACTACCACAAAACGGGTTGTTTTGGTTCGTTCAAAATGAACCAAAACAATTAAGTGAACTTGGTGAACGTGTTCCAAAAGGTTCGTATCAAATATTAGGAATTACTGGACCAACCATTTTAGTAATACCTGAGTATAATGTAGTTGTTGCGAAAATGTACAATAAAAGATATAACTACGGCGGTGATAATTACTTATATTATTTACGTGAATTTAGCAATTTAGTCGCCGATACATTTACTAGCTGTAATAGGGCATAATTACTCCTATAACAAAAAGGAGGGAAAGAATTTGAAAGATAAAGTGAGTAAAGATAAAAAGCAAAATATTAAAGATGTAAATACAGAGCAAAATGCAATTTTTAGCGATCCGAAAGATGCAGCTAACATGCAAACTGTACCGCAGCCGAAAGATTTTGATGAAATCGAATATTAATTTCTCATCCGACTATATGACGAATAAAAAATACGTCTTAAGTCCCATCACATGTAAGAAAATATTTGATAACATATATACATAAGCACTTGAAAATGGCTTATCTTAACAAAGCTTTCTTTAAATGTATCTGATATAACCTGCGAAAAGACACTTCATTATGAAGTGTCTTTTTGTGTACATAAACTTAATTTCCATTTTCCGTACAGTATCTTGTATTTTTCAATGGAGATACTAACTGTGAAAATTCATGTCAAGATAAAAGAAGGGGACAGTTAGTATGAAACAAACTTCTATAAATCCGCTATTAATTGTTCTAGGTACAATCATTGTTCAAATTGGCCTTGGAACAATTTATACATGGAGTTTATTTAATCAACCCCTTGTAAGTAAGTTCGGATGGAATCTCAATTCAGTTGCGATAACTTTCTCCATAACAAGCTTTTCTTTATCATTTTCAACCTTGTTTGCAGCAAAGTTGCAGCGAAAATTAGGACTTCGTAAACTTATCGCTACTGCAGGAATTGTTCTAGGACTCGGTTTAATACTTAGTTCACAAGTTTCTTCCTTACCATTACTATATTTATTAGCTGGTGTTGTTGTTGGATATGCGGATGGAACAGCTTATATTACGTCACTATCTAATTTAATTAAATGGTTTCCAAATCGAAAAGGACTTATTTCTGGAATATCTGTTTCAGCATATGGAATGGGCAGTTTAATTTTTAGATATATAAACGGAAATCTTATCGATAGCCTTGGTGTATCACAAGCATTTTTATATTGGGGCATTATCGTCTTACTTTTAGTATTAATCGGATCGTTCTTCTTACGTGAAGCGATTGTAAGTAATACGGTAACAGAAACATTACACAATGACTA
The DNA here is from genome assembly GCF_038050415.1 of Bacillus sp. FSL M7-1020. NCBI lineage: Bacteria > Bacillati > Bacillota > Bacilli > Caryophanales > Bacillaceae > Bacillus > Bacillus sp. FSL M7-1020. The sequence goes on from NZ_JBBOTW010000001.1 coordinate 2,360,246, forward strand.
TACGCCACGTGAAATGATGAGAACGAAACAAGTATATCTGTTGTTTTTCATGTTATTCACATCGTGTATGGGTGGTCTGTACTTAATTGGTATGGTAAAAGATATCGGCGTACAACTCGTTGGACTTAGTGCAGCAACCGCCGCTAACGCCGTCGCAATGATTGCAGTCTTTAATACAGTAGGTAGAATCATTCTTGGAACGTTATCAGATAAAATTGGTAGAATGAAAATTGTCTCTGCAACATTTATTATTATTGGAGTGTCCGTCTTTACTCTTAGTTTCATTCCATTAAATTACGGGATTTATTTTGCTTGTGTAGCAAGTGTCGCCTTTTGCTTCGGCGGTAATATTACAATATTCCCAGCTATTGTCGGAGATTTCTTCGGTTTAAAAAATCATAGTACAAATTACGGGATTGTATATCAAGGTTTCGGATTTGGTGCACTTGCAGGTTCATTCATTGGAGCATTACTTGGTGGGTTTCAACCAACCTTTATTACAATAGGTGTTTTATGTGCGATTTCTTTCGTTATTTCTATATTAATTCGTCCACCAAATATAGAGAAGAAAAAAGAAATCAAGCAGTTACATCGAAAAATAGCTTAGTTTTAAAAAGAGTCCTTATGGTAGGGCTCTTTTTCATTACAACGTTAACTATGCTCCTTTCATTATTTAGTAAAGACAGGACAATACAATTATGAAATGGAATAGATAAAATAAAAGGAGCGTGATATGTAAAATGAAGATAGTAAAACAATGGGTTCAAGAAGATAGTAATTACATACGAGAAAAAGTAATTGAATATAATCAAAAGCATCTTTCAAATGAAGAGAAAACACCTTCAGAAAAGGTTAGTTTTATAGTGAAAAATGAAAAAGAGGAAATAGTAGGAGGGATAACAGCTATAACATTTTGGCACCATGTACATGTTGATTTCCTATGGGTTTCTGAAGAATGCAGACACGAAGGATACGGAAGTAAATTAATAAAACTTATCGAAGAATTTGCAATTGAAAAAGGATGTAGGCTAATCAACTTAGATACGTTTAGCTTTCAAGCTCCGGATTTTTATAAAAAACATGGATTTAAAGTAATTGGAGTGAGTGAAGATCATCCAAAAGGACATAATCATTATTATTTAGAGAAAAGGTTATAAAGTGTATGGAATTAATTAATCTCAATATATAAAATTCAATAAATTAAAAAGAACGTATTTTGAATCATCTATATCAAAATACGTTCTTTTTAATTTGTATGTATCTGGTAAAATGAAATAGAGGCAGAAAATTCTTATTAATAAAGGGGTAAATATGAAAAAGGTTAATGTTACATACGCGCTTTTGTACGATAAAACGAACGAAAAAATCTTAATGGTAAAAAACAAAGGAAAAAATGGGTCTTATTACACATTACCAGGTGGCTCAGTTAAATTTGGGGAAACGTTAGAAGAGGCAGTCATTCGGGAAGTAAAAGAAGAAACAGGGCTACATATAACTGTAAAGGGGATTTGTTCCATAAGCGAAGCCTTTTTCGAGGAGAGAGGCCATCATGCCATTTTCTTTAATTTTTTAGGTGAAATAATCGGCGGAGAGACATATATATCCCGTCCAAAAGAAATCGAAGAGATTACTTGGATGGAATTACATATAGCAGCACCGTATTTACGTATACCTGAACAGTTACTAGATTTTTTACAAAGGAAAGAAACAGTACCTTACTTTTTTAACGGAACAATCGTTCATCAATCTTTATAAATAAATTATTTCATTTAAGGCGGGGAAAAAATGGAGTTTATCGTTAGTCACAAACATTTCACTCAAGCACTTTCAGAAGTAAGTAAAGCTATATCTACAAAAGTTTTAATTCCTATATTATCTGGTATCAAAATAACAGCCGATCAATCTGGAATTACTTTAATCGCAAGTAACTCGAATGTTTTTATTAAAAAATTCATACCTAATTCAATCGAAGACGAACAGATTGCAACTATATTACAAGCAGGAACTATTGTTGTACCTGCAAAATATTTCATTGAAATTATAAAGAAAATGCCAAGTGATATAGTAATAAAAAGTAAAAATGAGCAAATCATTACGATACAATCAGAAGAAATCACATTAAACTTAAATGGACTTCCAGCAAATGAGTTTCCGAATGTACCACTTATAGGGGATCATGCAGAAATACAAGTAGAAACAGAACAATTGATTGAAGTGTTTAAACAAACTGTTTTTGCAGTAGCTAAAAATGAATCCAGACCTGTTCTCACCGGAGTACATATAGAGTTAGATCACAATAAATTAGTTTGCGCTGCTACTGACTCACATAGACTAGCTATACGTGAAACGCCAATTTCTTCAGATGCGAAAGCAAATTGTATCGTACCAAGCGCAACTATTAGTGAACTTCTAAAATTAATGAACAGTAATACGGAATTCGTATACATATACCTTTCAGACAGTCACGTTATTTTTACATTCGGAACAACTACGTTATATTCAAGACTCATTGAAGGGAAATATCCTAATATATCTAATCTCATTCCAAATGAATTTCAAACGGTTATTAACGTAGAAAGAAAAAAGATTTTACAAGGTGTAGATCGATCGAGCTTATTAGCAAGTGAATGGGCAAATAACAACGTCAACTTAGAAATCATCAATGAATCCACAATTAAAATTTCTTCTAACGCTTCTCAGATTGGTAAAATAGCTGAAACACAACAAGTAGATGCGATTCAAGGTGAAAAACAATTAAATATATCTTTCGACGGACGATTTATGGTAGATGCTTTAAGGGCAATAACAGAAGAAATGGTTACTTTAAGTTTTGGTGGTTCAATGAGACCGATATTAATCGAAGCAGGAGAGCAATCTGCCGCAGTACATCTTATATCGCCAGTAAGAGCTTATTAGGAACAAAGGAAGGACTTACATTATGCACAAGCACACTTTATGCTTCATAAAAAGAAATGAAGAAATACTGGTGCTGAATAGAGAATATGACCCTGTAAAAGGATTATGGAACGGGGTAGGAGGGAAGATAGAACCGGGAGAAACACCTTTAGCAAGTGCAATTCATGAAATAAAAGAAGAGACTAATATAGATGTTAAGCTAAATCAAATTCAATTTAAAGGGATTATTAAGTGGGAAGACTCCTCATACTCTGGTGGCATGTATGTTTATGTGATAGAACTACAAAATGAAGTTACATATGATACACCTAAAAAGGTATCCGAAGGGATTTTAGATTGGAAAAGTGTGTCTTGGATATTAAGCGACTATAATTACGGTGTAGGAGAGATGTTACCTAAATTATTACCTGAAGTACTTCATAATGAATTCATATTAGAGCACAATTTTGTATTATCTAATCATAAATTAATAGATTATAGGAATGAAGAATTGGTTATTATTTAAGAAATATTTTTAAAGAAGTAAATCTTTTAACATAAAAGAGCGGATAATTTTTAACTAATAGGTGCGCTTAAATGCAAAGAAACCTAATTACAAAAAGAGCGAATCCCTTATAAAAAGGTTCGCTCTTTTTTACATATACAATTAAACTTCGCGCCACCAAGCTGATGAAAGATAGTTTGTAGGTTTTAATGTAATTGATTCACCAATTTGCGGCGTTGCAACTGTAACTCCTAAACGTTTTGCTTCTTTCGTAACACGTTCAATTGGATCGCTCCATTCATGCAACGCTAATGTAAAAGCACCCCAATGAATCGGAAGTAGTAATTCTCCTTTAACGTCAATATGAGCTTGTACCGTCTCTTCTGGCAACATATGAATAGCAGACCAACGTGTATCATATTGCCCGCATTCCATTAAAGTAAGATCAAATGGACCGTATTTATCACCAATCTCTTTAAAGTGAGGAGCATATCCGCTATCACCACTAAAAAAGACTTTAGTTTCTTGACCAAGAATAAGCCATGAACACCATAACGAACGATCTCTATCTGTCATACTTCGTCCAGAGAAATGCCTTGCAGGAGCGCATACTAACTTAATAGTATCAAACGTAATTTCATCCCACCATTTATGCTCACTAATCTTACTAGGTGAAACACCCCATTTAATAAGATATTGTGCAACTCCCGTCGGAACGTAAAAATGCTTCGTACGATCTTTTAACTCCATAATACTTTTATAATTTAAGTGGTCATAGTGATTATGTGAAATGATAATCGCATCAATTTCTTGAAGGTCTTCACGTTCTAAAGAAAACGCACCACTATACCGCTTACTATTAAAAATAGGAAATGGGGAAGAGGCATCACCAAGCATAGGATCTAATAACAGCTTTTTACCTTCTACTTTTAAAAGAGACGCAGAATGGCCAAACCATGTAACACTCTCTAAAGATTCATCGTCTTTATTTGATAAAACGATAGGTAAATCCTTTATAGGACGTAGCTTTGATTTCATTTTAAAATAATCCGTCATTAAACCTATAATATCTTTCGGTTTAAAACTCATATCAGTATGAATTTGATTTGTATATTTCTTATTCATTGGTTCTCCTTTTTACGTTTAACAATATACGTATGTTGTTATTGTAGCTATTTGTAGTTTAAACTATATCATTTTACCTTTCATCTTACATGCAGTACATTTCATAAATTCGTCAAATTCGTTATTCGTATATATAAAATGAAATTTATTCAGCAGCAGATAAAACTAATATGAAGTAAATGTAAATTATTTTAATTTAGTAAAATTCCTCTTATAAGAATAGAAGAACATATGTTTCGTTGTATGTTATAGAAGAGAATATGTCTCTAATGAACAATAGGAAGGAGAGGATGTAGATGCAAATAGAGAGAAAAAAGAAGTCAAAATGCAAACTATCAAAATCTGAAATCATCCAGCTGTATGCAGAAGGGAAGAGTACCTCAGAAATTGCTATACTTGCTAATGTGTCTGCAAGGTATATTCGTATGGTTCTAACAGACAACAACGTTCCAAGGCGCGCTATAGGGAGCTGGAGGAGAAAGTATGACATAACAGAAGATTATTTTAAAACGTGGTCAAATAACATGGCTTATATTTTAGGGTTTATAGCAGCAGATGGTGTAATCCAAAAAGAAAACCAATGTGTCAGTATCTCACAAAAAGAAAGTGACATTTTAGAAGATATTAAAAAAGAATTAAACACAAACCAGCCACTTTACCAAAATAAAAAAACTGGCGTATATATGCTAAACATTAATAGTAAAACAATAAAAGACGACATTATGAACATACACGGAATCATGCCGTGTAAATCATGTAACATCGAATTTCCTTTTGTACCAGAAGAATATTTACATCATTTTGTTCGTGGGTATTTTGATGGGGATGGACATGTAAACTCTCATAAATACTTTGTTAGCTTCGTTGGTGGATCATATAATTTTATGAATTCTTTTAAAGGTATACTTGAGAATAATAAATTCCAATTGAGTTTTGTTGACAAAGTAAAACAATATCGCATATACCTTAGTGGTAAAGAAAATGTTAATAAATTTTCAAAGTGGATTTATAAAGATAAAGGATTGTATTTAGAGCGTAAAAACACTATTTTTCAGCAAAAAGAAGAATAATATACTAATAAGTAAGAATTCTTTTATGATATAACATATTAGAAGATTGTTTATTGCAAAAGAAATTTTTGAATCCAGAAACGATGCCAGCCACTTTTGGATATTCACATATAGTCGAGGTTAGCAACACCAAACGGACCGTATATATCTGGAAAAATCGCTATAAATACTGATGGTCGAATAGTTGGAATTAACGATTTAAGTTTACAAACAAGACAAGTATTTGAAAATATAAAGACTACTTTTGAATCTTCCGGATTAAACTTTAATGAGGTTATAAAATTAACATTTTTTCTAACAGTCATTTCAAAAATGGCCATAGATAGAGAAATATGTAATCAATATATCAATACAAACAATCCACCAGCAAGTTCAGCTGTAGAAGTTAACAAACTAATTCACGACGAATTAGTAATTGAAATCGAAGCAATTGCTGTAGCAAACTAATAAATAAACATATATTAATCATTCTCAAAGCAACTTGTTCTTTAATTAAAACAAGTTGCTTTTTATTTGTTGTTTAATTAAAAAGCATTTTCAAGAACATATAAATTATAAATGCAAAGTCAAACAAATTGCACTGATTTAAAAGTAACGAACTAATCAATCACGTACAAACAAAGAAAAGGGGAGTATAAAAATACTAATATTTAATAAGTTTATTACTTTTTATTAGTTGACATAATATATATTATAGGCAGTTATAGAAACAAAGTGTTTACAGGTATCAAAAACCAAGTAAACTATACTTAATGAGACAAAACGGAGATTTTCAGTGAGATTCCCATAAAATCTAATCTATATGAATTTCTACAGTTTTATCGTTTATTTTGCTTTAAATGAATCATAGCAAATCCTAATCAATAATTGCTTAAGATTTAACGAATCCAAATCATTTTTAATCGACAAGAAATTTTTCTGCATAAAAATTATTTCTATACAAAATATAAATTAATAATTTTATTTTATGTTTTACTTATTCAATTTATTGCTATTTACACACGTTTTACAGCTTTACTTTATTTGTTGTTATTTCTATCATTTACGCTTGACTTTTAATGCGCTTATTGTTCTATACGCTAGTTAACATAACGTTTATTTGTAACATAAAAAAATCCTCCTCGCCTTCAGGAAGATTTTTTAACTTGCTATTAGATTATATATATCTTTTTAGTAGCAATCCCAATTGTAAATAACATTGGAAAAATCTAGATTTAACAAATCATCTTTCTTTATAAAGAAATTAGCAACACCAGAATCTCCCCACATAATATTTAATGAGTCGTCTGTATCGATTTGCAGCAATAACACATCATGCTGTTTGTATTTTTCTTGCCATTCTCTTGGATCTGTCTGTGTAAAAAATGGATAACCACCAATTTTATGCCCTTGATCTTCGCATAAATCATCATACAGTTCGCCTAATTCTGTATTGTTTTCTTTATCAACGATTTCTTCCCAATCAATGTTATCGTTAAAAATCATTTCAAATCGATAATCTCTAGATGTTACTGGTTGATAATTCAATTCAAACTTTAGTTTTGCTGCTTCAGGTATGATAAAATCCTCTGAATCTAAAGTGTTTAAATAACTGAAATCAGTAATAACCTTAGTTAAATCTTCTGTAATTGTAGAATGATGCATAATTCGAAAGTCTTTTTGGTCAGTTGGATGATCAAAATCTGCTCCAAAAAGCTCATCATCAGCACTTACGAAAAACTGTAACATACCATTTTGAGGCATATATTCAATATGAGGCATTTCTTCAAAGTTTAATTGAGCAAGTAGCATCATCGGTTGCCCATTTGAGTCTTTAGGATGCTCTTGATCTATAGGTAAATACGGATGACCACCAAACTTACTCTCAAAAAGAGTTGTCTCTGCTAATGTTCCAGAAACTTTAACATACGGTTTCACACTTTCTTCTAAAATACTACGATACTGTTCTAGTTCTTTCGGAATTTGAAGTTGATACGTATTCTTCATCACATTTGCCTCCCTTTAATAATGAATTGAAAATGCCTTACTTAATTATATAGTAAGAGATAGCTTCATTGAAAATTGTTAAAAGTCCGTTTTCATCCTCGTTTTTTGCGCACTTGGTGGACAAAGTAGATTATGTTCTAAAACCTTTTTATTAATAGTTCGAATTAAATCCGCTGCTTCTGCAGTATTTGTAGTTTCTTTTAGCCTTTCTTTTAAATCATCAATTTCCTTTGAAAGCTCAATCCACCTAGGTAAAACATGATTATTTTTCAAAGTTCTATACAGTTGTTTTTCAGGATTATACGAAAGATCTTTATCTAGATTTAGAGGTTTCCCTTTACCTGGCAAATTATCAAAAGACCCTTTCTTTTCTGCTTTTTTAACGATAGAACTAATATGATCCTCATACGTATAGGACCAAATTTTCTCATCTTTTACTAAAATCTCTTGCTTTTTTAGTTTTTTATCTAGTTCTTCTTGATTCATAAAATCTCTCTCCTTTATATTTTATAGTAGCGTTTTTGCAGGTTTTTACGCTTTCAATCCATCAAATAACTTTTCTCGCCACCAAACACCGTCATGACCGCCTTGAAATTCTTCATAAGTAATTTGGTATCTTTTTCTTTTAAAGCTTTATACAGGCGTCTATTGGCTGTTAAAAGAGGTTTGTTTTCAAGTTCTCCTGCTGCTATATAAAAATGAGGTTGCATCGCATTTGAATCTATAGATGAAATTTGATTTTCAATCCAAGGAATTATATTTTCATAACCATCCTTTTTCCAATGTACGGATCCAGACATTGACAACACGTTCCCGAAAACATGTGGATTTTGAAGCGCTGCATAAAAAGCTGCTAAGCCACCAAGACTGAAACCGGCAATTGTTGTATGTTTCGCGTCTTTATGCACACGATACTTAGCATGAATCCACGGCAGTAATTCCTCTGTTAAAAATATATTCATTTTATCGTTATAAGTTAGCTCTTCTAGCCGATCAACTGGTTCTATAGCAACAGCAATACAAGATGGGATTTCTTTTGTGTGAATTAAATAATTGAGTGTTCTTGCGATTGAAAGGTTATTAATGAATGAATTCCCATCAAATACAATGAGAAGTTCTTGAAGATGTGAAGTGTGAGAATAATCATGAGGCGTATAAATATGAATTTTACGTGTGTTATTTAAAATCGTACTATGAAAAGAATATGTTTCAATTTTTCCGGATGGATAATGTTTTGAAGGAAAACGACTGCTATACTGCACTTCCATTCCTGTGTTTAACATAGACGCTTTATTGGCACCTTCTCCAAATGTATTTCCATTAAATTGGTCTAGTTGGTACTGTCCACTACGCTTTATCCAATCATTTTTGAAAAAATCGTTTACTGAAAAATAGTACGTTGAAATAAAACTCTTATCCGTCCTAAACGTTTCATACCAAATATCTGTCTGTAACAATCGTTTTAATTGATTTACAGACAGATCCCAACCAGGAAAACTGCCGAATACATAAACATTTTCAGTTTTTCGGTCCCTTAACCAAATATACGTTATAAGCTTATACTGATTAGCTACAGGACATTGTTCTATTAGTGGCGTATTATTCGACTTTATTTCATGCAAAAAAGTATAAAAAGCTTTCTCGTTTCCATTTTTTAATTGATTATTCAGTTCCTCTAACTTAGGACTAATTATTGAAGTCACCCCCACTTCCTCCTTCGTTGTAGTTCTTTCTTTTTATTAGGAAAGTTTATCATTGCCTGAACAGATAGTTCCAACGCTTTTATTCTTCTTGTTAAAAGAGTTCTTTGCGGACTACCTACTTTAGACTTATCATAAGCCCTCTCCATTGATGGAAGCAAACCAACAAGGACATTACGAGCTTCTATTAACTCTTCTTGACTATACTGATGACTTTGTTGATTCCAAGCGTTTTCTAGCGCTGCTAACCCTATGCAAACAGCTTTAAATCGTTTTTTCACTAATGTAGTATTTGCACCTTTTTGAGTCATTTGTGACAGTGCATTTTCAAGTTTACGAATTGTTGATTGTAAAGATTTTATTGATTCCGATTTGTCTAGATTTGATACGTTTTCCATTTTACTGTTGTTCCTCCTGGCTTAACTTATTTAATACTGGATATAATAAGTACTTAATTTCACTCGAAATATTTTATCATAAATAACTAACTATATTCGAGGTGGATAATGGATTAAAGGAAAACGGTATCTAAGCGCCTCTCCCTCCCTTACATCATTCTATATGTACTTCTTCCTTCGTATTAGAATCCCTATATAAACAAGGTATTAAAATTGTATTTTTTATGAAAAAAAACGCACAAGCAGCATAACTTGTACGTTTTAATTTTTATTCAGTAAGATAATATAGTAATAGTTTTCGCGCTTTCTCATAATTCATGAAATTTCTATACAAAACGGGATACTTCACAATTTCTGTTTCTATAAAACGATATTGCGGAAACCATTCGAAAAATGATTTTCTCAGCCACTTTATTTGCTCAAACGAAATCTCCTTTTCGTTTTCATTAAGTACGTAACTCAAAGTCCCTGCTGTATGCATCCAATAATAATTTAAATCAGCGCTTATACAATCATCTTCTGTGAACATATTTTTATAATCTTTCCGTATTTTTTGAATGTCACAATTCGGAAATGGTTTATATAGAGGACTATGCATTTTTTGCAATTCATTAAACATAATTTGTTTTCCTAACTTCAAATACCCACTCCTTTATTTCTCTATCCAATTTAATAAGTTTTCATAGTGATATTGAGCATCGATATACCCAAGATTATATAGATTAACAAGCTTTTCCTTATTTCTTTCTATTCCGCTTATAGGAAGTTGTACGCTAGGCTGAATAACATAAGAATTATCTTTTTGTTCTTTTTGATTCATATAAGATATCGTCTCATTATAAAAACGATAATGCTCTACTAAAGTCTCTGCGATTTTCGGATATTTTCTATATAAAATTTTAGCCAGGCCAGAAAATTTATTTCGCTGCTTCTCATATCCTTCTGGTTTTGTCATAATAACAACGTTCTTTTCATAACCATCATTTTGCGCTTTAAAAACTGGTATAGGATCTATAATCCCTCCATCTAACAACTTTCGATTATCGTATTCTACAGCAGGTGCTATAAACGGGACAGAGCTTGATGCACGAATGATTTTTAAAATATCATTTCCATGTTCCTGTTTATTATAATAAACAGCCTGTCCTGAATCGCAATCGGTCGTTCCAATTACAAACTGTTCATTTGAATGTAGGAAAGTTTGAAAATCAAACGGTACAATTTTGTTTGGTACTTCATCAAATAGAAAATCCATACCAAATAATTCACGTTTTCTGATTAAATTTCGATAAGATATATATCTGTGATCTGCTACTAGCTCTGTATTCACTTTCTTATTCCTTCCTTTTTGACGTGACAAATAGGTTGCTCCCATACACGCTCCAGCAGATACACCGACTACATACGGAAAGAATAAGTTTTGTTCCATGAAATATTCGAGTACTCCTGCAGTATATAAACCTTTCATTCCTCCGCCCTCTAATACTAAACCAATATTCTTCATGCTATATCCCTCTACTCCTTTTTTCTTACTTACATATTAGCATAAGATTTTAAGATGAGGTTATATAATCGAATTGCAACAATAACCAGAAACTACTAAAGTAATGTCATAATTTCTTAGTAAGTAGCATGGTACAATATAAGTAACACATCCCACATATATTAAAGGAGGAATTTCATATGGGTTTATTTAGCGGTATTTTAGGAAATGCATCGAATGCGAGTACAGAAAGTGTAGAACGTGATTTAGAGAAGATTATGCTAGACGATGAGAAAGTTGAGCATGCTTATAAATTAATTCGCGATTTAATCGTATTTACAAATCGTCGTCTTATTTTAGTAGATAAACAAGGAATATCAGGTAAAAAAACAGAGTATCATTCTATTCCTTATAAAAGTATTACACAATTTAGCATTGAAACAGCTGGGCATTTTGATTTAGATGCAGAGCTTAAAATTTGGGTGTCTAGTATGGATGATCCAATTGCAAAAGAATTTAAAGGTGACGATAGTATTTTAAGCATTCAAAAAGCGTTAGTAACATATACGACAAAATAGTTATTTTGTATTTTTATTCATTTATGAAATTACTAACCCGAATATTTTGGAAGTATATACAAAGTATTTGTATATTTAATCTCTATTAACATAAAAAGGTAAAGCGTATTTCTAATGCTTTACCTTTCTTTTTTGTAATAAATAAGTGTAGCTTTATCATTTAATTTCTTTATAACTTCTGTTCTTTTATAACCTATCTTTTCATATAAAAAACAATTTCTCTCTTCTTCTAAAATAGTAGCAAGTTCCCAACTTATCGCTTCAGGAAACATCTCCTCAATTAATAATAATACTTTTTGAGCAATTCCTTTTCCTTGAAACTCTGGATGTATGAACATAGGACTTATCCAAAATTGATTTGTTTTTTCTTTGTAATATATACATATTGCCCCGACAAACTGACCATCTACGATAATTTTATAAAATCCACCATTCGGGTATTTAATTCTTGTCATCGTTCGTTGAATCGGCTCATTCGCTGGACTCGTCTCATAGTCTTGGTACTTCTCTAATAACGGATAAAATGATGTAACTTGCATTGTGAATATGTCCACTGCATCTTTCTCAGTTGCTCTTTTTAGTATAATATTCATCTTACCAATCTAGGCGCTTTCTTAATGAAGTAATATGTGCTGTATGATGACGACCGTGCCATGCGTATAATCCAATTGCAACAGCAAGTTTTGTTTCACCAGATTCAGGATGATTAAATGTCTTTTCTAAATCAGTAGGTTCTAATGAATATAAAAGGTTAACCCATCTTTTATGTAATGAATCTAGCATTACTAGTGAAACATCTACAGGTAGTTTCGAATCTGGCAATTCTGCCCACTTTTCTTCTTTATACGGTTTAATAGTTGGATTCTTTTCTGTTAGTGCTAATTTAAAGCGTATGTAACTATTCATATGGCTATCAACAACGTGATGAACAACTTGACGAACTGTCCATCCGCCAACGCGATACGGTGTGTCTAACTGCTTCTGATCTAAATCTTTAATTGCCTTTGCTAAATCAGTAGGTACATCCTCAATTTCTTGAATCCATTTATCAATCATTTCCTCAGTAATAGGACGCTTGTATGTAAATTGGCCAATTGGATAACGTAAATCATTCATGAATAAGTCCCCCCTATTATTTTGAACACAAAGTAGTTCTACAAATATAATGTACAAAATTTACACGTTCTCCGTTTAATTCTACAGAAGTTGTATCTGCTTCATTTTTAAAAGAAAATCCGCTTTTTTCTAGTACAATTTGTGATGCAAGATTATTAGTCGTTGTTTTAGCATGAACCTCATTAATTTCATTATTTTTCGCTACGTCTAAAATTAATTTTACAGCTGCTGTTGCAACTCCTTTTTTAGTGAATTTTTCTCCGACTCGATAACCTAACGAACTGATTCGAGTTTCGGTATCTATATTTACTAAGTTAATTCGTCCTACAATTTCTTTTTCTTCATTACGAATTAAATAAAAATAAGAATTTCCATCTGCCTGTTCTATTAATAAATCGTCTAATAGTTTTTGAAAATATTCAAAATCGAAATATTGCGAACCACGATTTGGTACCATCGTTTCAAAAAAAGATTTATTCGTAAGTTCAAACGTAAATAAATCCGCAGCATCTTGTTTTTTTAGTTGCTCGATGTATATTTCCATCCCGTATTCTCCTTCTTGATTTACTAACTGTTATACATTCTTTTTTAATCAATTATATTCCTGCTATTTCTTTCGATTAAGTAATACAGCTAGTAGCACTTTCGGATGAAAAAGGTGAAATGGACTACGAATTAAATTCATCACTCGTACTAACCGAATATAAACATCAGAATCACTTGCGGAAAGTCGATATATTTGTTTCGTATACCATAGCTGAAATTTTTGTTTCGTAGTTAATTCTCTCTTTAGCTGCGGGTGACGTGATATTTCCGTTGTTGTCATATCCCAAGGGATTTCTATTATGTCAGCTGTCTTTTTATAAAATTGTTGTGTAAATGTTTTATCGAGCTGTTTTCTACTTTGCAAAAGTAATTGCAATTGGTGAGCTTCCATAGCAGCAACTGAAACACCTTGACCGAAAACAGGATCAAAACGACATTGTGCATCTCCAACTACTAACAACCCTTCTGGTACATTGTTAACTAAATCAAATCGCCGGCGTACTTGATAGGGAATTTTGTATGTCTTTATATCAGTAATTCCCTCAGCCTTGTTTAGGAAGTCTGTAACATTAGAAATTGATAGGTTTTCAGCAAAATCATAAAACTCATCATCTGTTTGTGGTGCTTTCTCATTTGCGTATCCACTGAAAGTAACAAAATAACGATTATCTTCAATCGTTTGAATAAGAACGCCATAAGGGTTTTCAGGGAAACTCGGAGACATTAGCATATTACAACAGTCTAATTCCTCATTTTCTTTAAGTTGGAACATTTTCGTTGCGTAAAATAAATCAATACGAACCTTCTCTTCTTGTACTTCAATTTCATATTCTCGTAGCCACTCTATACTTTTCGAGCCAAATCCACTCGCATCAACTACAATATCTGCATGAACTTCTTCTTGCATGCCTGTCTCTAAATATTTAACTTTTACTCCACACACTTTGTTAAGCTTCCCATCTACTAATAACCCATTAACCAATGTTTTATATGTAATAGTAATATTTGAAATTTGATCAATTCGTTTTTGAATATGCCATTCTAATAAAGGACGACTTTGTTGAATTATATGAACTTCCCCTATGAATGGTTGTTTCCATAGACCAAATTGATGCCATTTCAAATCACGCGTAAAGTTATTTATAATACTGCCCGCTTTTATTAATTCATTCGTAATAGTAGGAAACAATTCTTCAATTGCTTTTTCTCCACCTTTTAATAACACGTGAGGATGATCGCTTTGTGGAACTCTTTTTCTTGAAGCTTTTCCATCCCATTTGTCACCGACTTCTAAAATGATTACTTCTTTAAAAGAAGTTGATAATGCCTTTGCTGCAAACTTTCCCGCCATACTTCCACCAATAACAATAGCCTTATTAAACATATTCTCCCCCTTAATAAAAAGAGATCCTGTCGTGTATAAATGAAACAGGACCTTAATTACATTGCTTCTTTATCATTATAATTAAAATACATGAGTAAATTGCAACGTTAAAATTAAAATACCTAATCCCCATACGTAATACGCGAATACTTTTAAGGAATGACGTTTTAAATATTGAATCATCCATGAAACTGCTATGTAACCAAAGAAAGCTGCTGATAACGTTCCGACAATTAATGATGTACTAGAAATAGATTCTGCTTTCCCTTGAAAAACATCTATAAATTGCAAGATGATTGCTCCGACTATTGCTGGCGTAGATAATAAAAAAGAAAAGTATGCTGCTGTTTCACGGTCTAGTTTTCTCCATAAAGCAGCGACAATCGTCATTCCAGAGCGAGAAATTGCCGGGAAAATAGCAGCCGCTTGAAATGAACCAATGATAAATGCATCTTTATATGTAATGTCGTCCATTTTTTTACGACCATCCTTTTGTTTATCGGCCATATATAGAAAGAAACCTGTCACTAAAAACTCCCAACCGATGGTAATGCCTGTTTTTGAAATATCTTCAAAGAAGTCTTTAAATAATAAACCGATTACAACCGCAGGTATCGTCCCAACGATAAGTAATAACATAAGCTTTGAAAATGGATTTTTCATTAAATATATAAATTCTTTTTTGTAATAAATAAACACGGCAAGCAAAGTCCCAATATGCAGCGTCGTATCTAAAAACAATCCCGCTTCATCTAATTGAAACAAATGCCGTCCTAAATAAAGGTGCCCTGTACTACTAATCGGTAAAAACTCTGTTAACCCTTGAATTATACCTAAAATAAATGCTTCTAACCAATTCATGATGGTCTCCTTTCTCGTTTGCTTGTACCAATATATGAAGGTTAAATTTTCGATATGAAAAAAACTATATTTCTCTATGAATTTACTTTTAAATTATGGATATATATGTAAAGAGAGTCGAGGTGGGTTAATATGTGGAGGCACACAAAATTCGGTAATGTATTACTTTGGGTGGGACCTATCCTTGTGTTTTTAGGATTATGTATGACTAATGTTATTTCAGACATTCCTTTCTTTGAAGGAAAACATAAAACGCTCGGAATAATAATTTTATTTATAGGGGTTTTCTGTTTAATTGCTGCTAATTATTTTAAAAAAGGAGAAAGAAATGAAGAATAAAGCTAAATAAAAAAACAATCCCAGTATAAATGCTAGGATTGTTTTTCGTTTATGTTGCTTATTTATAGAATACTTTATCAACGTTATATTTTGCTTTGTATTCATTAATGATATATGTTTCGTAAATTTCTCTTTCTGTTGGATCTTCTACGATACATGCATCAATACGGTATACTTCGTCACGATGATTTTTAATTGGTGAAACATTGTCTTCAAAGTGTTTTTTAATACGTTGTCTAATTTTACGAGCTTTACCTACGAAAAGCAGTTCGTCATTAATATTGTAAAACATAAAAATGCCGCCTTTATCTCTAGGGAACAAGTGGAAATCGATAAAACCATTAATTGGAGTAATGATTGCCTCGTCTCCTTTAATAACTTGTTTACGTTCAGTAATTGAAACATCAGCTTCAGGAATATTAATTTTAATCAAGTTCATTCACGTCCTCTTTTATTATAAAGATAAATAA
Source organism: Bacillus sp. FSL M7-1020 (assembly GCF_038050415.1). Lineage (NCBI taxonomy): Bacteria > Bacillati > Bacillota > Bacilli > Caryophanales > Bacillaceae > Bacillus > Bacillus sp. FSL M7-1020. Next base: position 2,376,702 of record NZ_JBBOTW010000001.1, read on the forward strand.
TAGCATACATACGTAAGAAAAGCTATGTCCAGAGGCATATTTCATTTTATAATTCAAATATTATAGGTGTATCATGTAAACTCTTCTTCCAAATCATATGATCACTTGATTTTCCCCAATAACCCTTCAGTACATAACTAGGTTCTCCAAACTTCTTTGTCCATATACTTTGTGCTTTTTTGTATCCACTATCTAAACAGTATTCTGTTATTCCTCTGCTAAGTAATGTAAGATACATTGCATGTAATAGTAAACTCCCTATACCCTTTCTTTGATACTCAGGAAGTATAAATACAGTTCCTATTTCATACAAATCCTTAAGTACACCGCCTGTACAACTAGTAATCAATGTACTTGCTGGACCAATTTCAATTGTTCCAATCATTTTATCGTTATTTGTATCTATCGCTAATAAAAAGTAACGATTTTCTCCATTACTATCAAAATCATCTTTTAAATATTGCTTTTTCAAGTTAATTTCATTTTCTATGTCACCCAATAATTGTGATAATCCTTCATTTTTATATGTATCCGTAATAACTATACGGAAAAACAAGTGAAGTTCCTCTAAATCATCCGAATTCGGTCTCCTAATTTCAACGTTATACATGTTTTAAATCTCCATTCTATACGATTGTTAAAACCAGACTTTATATACTCTATTCAACAATATTCTACAAAGCCCTGCATAGATCCAGCAGTATAGAAAGCTCAGTATAAATATTGATAAAATAATGTTTATATCCATAGTTGTATGAATAATAGGACCAAGTACGGGAAAACGGAAAATATCTAGAACAATCATAATTCCTATAAGTAGACAAATCGCAGAAAAGGAAACCACCCAAATTCTTCTCTTGAATTGTTTAAAGGAAAGCCCTAAGGCTATACCTAATAAGCCTGTAGTAAAGGGAAATACAATTAGTTCACTCGGCTCAATAATAAATAATAGGAGAATAGTAAGAAGATAAGAAAGTACTCCCTCACGAATGGAGTAGAAAATAGCAAAAAAAATTGGTAACGTCGCAAAAGGACTAATGAATAATCCTATACCTGGAATTAAATTACCCGCTGCTTGAAACATGGTGGCCAAAGCGCTCATTAAAGCTGTAATGACTATCTTATTTGCAAGGGACAATTTTCTTTTATGAACATAGTTCGCATCATTCTCTATCATAAGTTGACACAAATAACGTACAAACCGATTCATCGAAATACCCCCTAAAGATATCTAATTTATACACTTATTGTTTATTTGTTACCTTCTTCTAGAAAACAATCACTATACAATAGCCAATTCTAAAAAGAATGAATCTGAGAATTTATATCGTATCAAGGAACAATTTCAAAAATAGTACCTTTGTTAAAATCAGTTACTTTCATAGAACCGTAAACTCCTAAATATAACCTAGTTTGATCCAAATTTGTTCCTAAACTCATATAATAAGCTGCTTGCGTACCAAAATCATAATTAGTTTCAATAACATGAAAGTCATTATGTTTACCGTCTGTACCGGCTCTAGTATATGCTAAAACACCTTTAACTGGAGGACGAGACTCTTCTTTCCTAGCAAGGTCACTAAATACAACACTACCATTTAAATTCGGGATTGCAGTTCCCATATATGGCTGAACGCCTGTTAGTGAAGTTCCGCCAAACTTATCTGGTCTGGGGTCTTTATGAAAATAACTAATTAGTGGCTGAATACGCTTGGCGGATAATTCTATTGTTTCATTATAATAAGCAATTGTTCTCTCATCCAAAGTAGGATTCTCAGAACAGTGCCTTATAAAAGAAGTAGGTAATTCTCCTTCCCATCCTCTCCAACCAAAATTAATAAACCCATCTTGATTGGGAGTGAATCTCATTGCATGCGTTTGAACAAGTTTGGTAACCGGTATCGGTTTATATTGAACAAATGAAAAAATAGACTCTACAATATCCTGTCCGACATTACCTGCATATTTAATATATTGATTATAAAACCTTTGGAATGAAATACCGGTTATATTACGAATACCTTTCGCAATTACTGTAAGTGTTTCTTGTATAGATAAAGGAAGTTCATTAAAGCGCGAAACTACTGGAGGATTATTTATGACTGTATTTTTACTTACATCGACTTCAATTATTTTACCTGCTATTTCTAAATCATCTTGGCTTAAATTAAATGGATCATATCCCGATCCACCATCTCCATTTGTAAAAACAAGTTTTCCCGTTTCAGGAGAAAAGTTTAAAGTGTTTACTCCGTTATGATTAAAAAATGGGCGTTTTATATTAAGTAATGTTCTGCGTTTTTGAGGTTGACCATTTGATTGTAAAACCCATTCTTCAATTGTATCAATATGATCATATTGCGTATTTCTATTAACCCACTTTAAGTTTAACGTTTTAGGGTCACACGGATTCGGTTTAAATTGTTCAGAAAGTGCACCAGGTCCTTGAGTTCCAGCTACTGAATAATGAAGATAAAATAAACCGTTATGATGAAATTGAGGATGAAACGCAAGTCCTAGCAATCCTCGCTCATCATATCCACTACTAGCAACACCTTCTTCAAATGTACCTAATTTAATAATTCGTGGACGAATATTTAAAAATGTTTTTATAACACCGTTTCCTATGTAAAAAACCTCTCCTAATTGAGTTGCGATGAATAATCTTTCGGTCGATTCACCTGGAATTATGGCTGTTTTTATTACAGTTGGTAAATTTATATTATGAACAATGGGCCGTAAACGAATCTTAACTTTAGTCAATTAACTGTCCACCCCTTTTTCTTTTATTTAATAGAAGAGTATGATTAGAGTAGTCTTATTAGTATCAATTAACTCATATTCCTTTTTATTACAATTTTACATATAATATAATTATAAATAAACTAGGGGGACTACTTATGACACTTTTACTACAAATCATAGTACCACTTATATTTGCACTATATTTATTTACCATCTATCGTAATAATACTATTGGAAAAGCTGCTTTTCTTTTAGCGGTCATAATTGGGATTTTCGGTTTAGAGAATATTTTTCAATATGCTAGTTTAACAGATCATGCTGTTTATCCATATTGGGGCAGTTTGAAAGCTGTTGTTATCATTTTATCAGTCGTATTTCTATTTAAAAAAGGTGGTCTGACAGGAAAATACTAATTTGTAAAGCTATACATATTTTCTTGTCAGATTGCTTTTATTTTATAAAAGAAGAAATGTCCATGTAAAAACAAGAAGGAGTGTGTTACATATGTCTATAAATATTATTTCTATAGTTTCTATTATAATATGGATTGTGTTGATTACAGAACTTATAAAACCTTCAAAAGAACAGAATGGACGAAAAATCGTAACTTTATTATCTGCTGGTTCCGCATCGACAATTATTTTGACGGTTTCATTTATTCAAAATATCCCGTTTTGAAATTGGTAGTGATATAATTACAAGAAAATATTTATAAATAAAAAAGATTAGGATTCGCTCCTAATCTTTTTTATCATTCAATTGCACCAGCAACATCATAATCATTTAAATCCAATTCAATAGGCTGTCCGAGCGCTAGTTTAGCAAGTTCTGCTCCTAAGTATGGACCAGCTGTTAAACCTGAAGCTCCTAATCCATTCGCAACGAGAATTCCTTCAAAGTTAGGTATTGGTCCGATAACAGGTAAGAATCCTGGTGTGAATGGTCTGAATCCTACTCTCGTTTCAAGCATTGTAGCATCTTCTAAGCCAGGTGCAACTGCTAACGCTTTATGGAATACTTCATGTAAACCACCTGCAGTTACACGGTGATCGAAACCAGTATCATTCTCATGTGTTGCACCAATTACAACATGACCATTATCAAACGTTAATATATATTGATCGTTTGGTGGCATAACAACAGGCATATTTTCTGTTGCTGTATTTTCCATTTGCAGGTGAACAATTTGTCCTTTTTGGAACGTAACTAAGAAATTAATTCCTAATGGGTTTAATATTTCGTTCGCCCATGCGCCAGCAGTTACAATAACCTTTTCTGCTAAAATTGTCTCGTCATTTACTTTAACTCCAGTAATATGATTCCCTTCACGGACTAATACTGCATCTCCTTTTATGAAAGTTGCACCATGTTTTTTCGCAGCGCTTATTAATGCGTTGCGTAATAATCTTCCGTTTACTCTTGCAGCACCACTAATATGAACAGAACTATATTCTTCTGATAATGCCGGGAATAATTTTTTCGTTTCTTCAGCTGATAAACGCGTAATTTCACCAATCTCTGGTGCATCTTCACGTCGTTTATAAGCTCGCTCTTCCATTTGATCTAGTTTTTTCTCGTCAGTATGTAAACTAATTGCACCTACACGGTTGTAACCTGTATCCGTTTCACCGTCTTCTTCTAATTGTTGAATTAACGAAGAATAGTAACGTGCACCGCTTTTAACGATTTTATACCACGCTTTATTACGACGTTGTGAAAGCCATGGACATACTATACCTGCTGCTGCATCAGTTGCTTGCCCTAATTGTTGGCGATCCATGATAGTAACATTCGCACCAGCCTTAGCCAGATGATAAGCAGTAGACGCTCCTAAAATTCCAGATCCAACTACAATATACGATTTCATTTCAAACACCTTTTCTCTTTACTAATTATATAAATATAAGAACATTCTTAAGTATAATAGAAGGAATCCTTTTTTCAATGTACTCATCGCAATTAATTGTTTCATCATTGTGACTTTCCTAATCGTTATTTTTTCTTCTTACGGAATAATTCAATTGTTTTATAGCCTTGTGAAAGGATTTCAATCATTTTCTCAAAACGTTTTTCACGTGTTTTTTCTTGTTTCACAGAAAATAAATTACGTGCCCAATCTTTTTGATATCCAGGAGTTAAACTTTGATAAAATTTAAGTTCATTGGGATGATTAGCTAATAAAGCTTCAACATCTTTAATTCGATCTGCATAATCGGCAACACATTGACTCATAGCAGGCGTTTTCGTCGCTTTTTTCTTTTCACGCTTTAAGCCTACAACAGTAAAGACGTCATCCATACTTACCATTCGAGCAAATTTAATTTCGCTTTCTCCTACATATCCATCTTCACCAACGCTTAATGCTGGAAACATCTCATCACGGTGAATAAACGTACTGTAACGAGCATTACCTTTTTTCGGATATGCGAAAAACACATAACCTTTTTCAAGTAATAATGCTTCATTACTAATAATAAAATTCGTTTGTTTCACCATTTCATCAAGCGTTTCAACAAAAATAAAAATAGCATCGTGTTCTTTTGAAAATGCAGTTTCTTTACCTGTGAAAATGTCATAATCACTTGGTTCGTTAATAACAACCATATTCGTATACTTATCAAGTTTCAATTTATCGATAACTGACATAATAATCTTCCTTTACATTCGAAATTCATTGTACATACTTTTTTATACTGTTCTAGTGTATTATATCTAGTTAGAAAATCAAACTTTAAATAGTATTATTCTGTTTCAAAAGAACAAAAATCTTTATTTGAAGAGCTGGTTTTACAAGAGGATGATGGAAAAGAACCAGTTTTTAATTCATATGAAGAGGCTGCAGAAACATTAAAAACATTAGAAGAAAACCTTTTAAACCAAAAATTATACAAATAGCCGATTCCGAATAAGAACAGGCTATTTGTATAATCACAACTCAATAGCAAATAAAGTATATAAAAGCTCTCTATATTGATCTTCTGTAATTTCACGCTTAGTTTTTGCTCCATACATCATTTCAGTTAAACTAGAATTCGTTAAAGAGATATGGCCAGCGTTCGTCAACTTTACTGCAATTGGTCCTTTATTGAAAATAGACTTTTCATCTTCTACCACTCTTCTTTGAACATCGTTTACTACTGTCTCGTCAATAATATGAGTATAAAAAGCATGACAAATTTTCCATTCTCCATCAACATCTATTCTTTCTAGAACATAATTGCCTTTACTCGTATCTTTTCGTCTCACCCGGTACGAACCGTTTTTTGAAGAAACAGACTCACCAGTAAAAGGTACAAGAACGAGAGGTACTAACGAAGCTATACCTACATCAATTAAATACTGTACGTTATCTTTATTTAAAATAATTGTTATATGTCCGTCCTCAAGTGCCCAAGCATTTATATCATTTTTATATACAGTACCTAGTGCGAGTTGTACATCATAACCACTATCTTTTAAAAAATAATAAAAAAGAGTATTTAATTCATAACAAAGCCCACCGCGGGAACTAGTTAAAATTTTCTCTTGTAAGTTTTTCATAGAAATTGCATTTATATTACCTGCTATAACATCTAAATTCTCAAACGGTATTGTGTGAGCAAATGCAAAGAGTATTGTACTTAATTCTTCAAACTTTATTTCAGTACGTTTTTCAAGGTTTAATCTTGTAAAGAGTTGGTCTTGTAAATCTGTCATATTCAGCACTCCTTAATAAGTTATAAGTTAAAATAATATATGCTGATTGTATATGTGATGAGGTACTGTAACAATGTACATTTCGATTAACTGTACCGGTACAAAAATTCTAATTCACAAGATAACCTAATATAAGAAATTAAAATAAGAGGCATCATTAAAATGCCTCTTATTTACTCTGGGATGCTACGAATATAAATGTAATAGTTTGTCTATGGATACACTATTAATATTACTTAAATCAATAAAATATTGAAGTTGCCACATTTGGCTCTTTTTAGCTTGATTACTAACAGGGTTATCCCATATAGGATAAACTCTCATAGCCATCTTTCCTTTTTGACTTTGAGTTTTTAATATTTTTTCTTCAAGAAGAATCTCTTTCGGGAAAATAAATTGTCCTAGTTTATGATCATTAATACATGTGATAACTAATAAGTCAGGAGCAGCGTCATAAGAAAACGCTTGATTTTGCATGTTTTCATTTTTCTCCCAAAAAGAAACAAATTGACCAATTTTGTTAGGAGTAATTTTTGATACTCTAAAACGTATCGTTTTGTTATTTAAGTGAAATAACGCCCCAGCATACTCTGAGTTTTGTCTTTCTTCTTTTAGATTAGTGATTATTAAGTTATTAGGTTTATATACTATGTCATTTAAATTTTGAATGATATCATTAAAGTTGTTCAAGTAAACTCCCCCTTTATCCACCTTTTAGTTTATCACAAACATTAGTTCTTATATATCGTGTAGATAATATATAGTAATAACGACGTGAAAAAGAGGGTTATTTTAGTGGAATATGATTATGCAGGTTGACTAGATTATTTCAATGTACCCAATTTTTCAATTGCTTGTTGTTCAGTTGCTAAATAAAAAATATTATTACCTTTATTACATTCATAAATGAAGTCTTTTAAGCTTTTACTAGTGTACATAGAAAAATCCCCAACGATAGCAATCTTTACCTTGTAGTTTATAAACTTTTGAAGGATATCGCCCGCAAGCCGTGTTTTTAGATCAAAGAAATCTTCACTTATTAAAGATTTATGGATAATAATATGTTTCGCATCTACATCATATTGAACTGTTGCCATAGTATCTAATGCAGACTGAACATCCGATATTAATATCTTATCGTTTCTAATGACCGCAATATTGATTCCATCGATTACTACTTTCTTTATTTCCATAGTCCCACCCCTTTATAATTTACACAGTATGAGTAAAATTGTTTTACAAAACTTCGTATTAATCATAGATTAAATTAGCCGCAGCTATTAAAATCGCCTCTATTTTTTATTGTAAATATCTATTTTTTATTACTAATACGGTCAATGAAATTAATGATAGTTTCTTTTTTGTATTTTTGAATATATATATAATTTCTTTTACTTGTTATAAAAATATTGTGGAGTAACATAACTTAACAAACTATCCAAAGTGTTAATCTCGGCATATGGTTGTATTTTGGTAGTATTCTTGATTTTCTGAGGGTTAAACCACACACCTTTTATATTTGCATTTTGAGGACCAGCAATATCCTTTTCTAAGTCATCCCCAACAAATAAAGTATTTTCCGGTTGTAAATTTAGCTCATTTAATGCTAGTTCGAATATACGTTTATCAGGTTTACTAAATCCCACTTCTTCAGAAATAATAATTGTTTCAAAATACCTATTTAAATTCGTGTTAAATATTTTAGCTTTTTGCCTCTGAGTTGATCCATTTGTTATAATTCCAACTTTAAAGTGCTTCTTTATTTGATTTAAGAAATGAATAGTATTTTGGTCTATTGAAAAACATCTAGGGAAATTATTATTCCAAAAATCTTGGATGTAATTGCGTGGCAATCTATACCTTGGTGTGAATTCATCAAACAATGATTCTAAAACTGTCGTTTTATTACTTATGCCATATTCTCTTTTATCGTATTCTTTGAATTTCTGTAACATGTTGCTTTTAGCCGCACCATCTACATTTTCATAACACTTTTCTAACACAATTAAAAATAATGCCTCTACTGCTTTATCCCTATCAAGTAATGTATCATCTAAATCAAACAGCATCGCTTTATAACCCATCAAATAATTTCACAACCTTTCTCGCATGATTTAAATAATCCTTAGTTCACACCTTAAGCGTTTACTAAATTAGCAAAAAAACTCTAAAGTTTGTGACGTACACTCTATAATTTCGCTAGCTTTTTTTTATTGAAATTCATTTCCGTTTCCCCTTCTAGTAAGTAGCGAAAGTATATGTTCACACAGTTTAAGAAATCACATGTAGTTCCCAATATTATACATTAGTTTTTTAGAAATATAAATCGTTCAGCTTTTCATACGATAAGTTTTTTCAAGCATACAATTATTTTTTCATAAAACGGAATATGGCTAATAATATTTTTTTGGAGAATACACATTCTTGAAAATGAAGCTAATACGTTAAACGTCCTATGAAGTTCCTATTGTATCTCCACATAAACTCCAGATAGTACGGCTATAATGACTACCAGAGGTGATATTATGAAAAACTATCATATTCTCGTGGTAGAGGACGATCAAGAAATTCAGGAATTAATTAAACAATTTTTAATGACACAGCATTATACAGTGGTAGTCGCTTCAGATGGACTAGAGGGTATGACACAATTTAATAATCAATCATTTGATTTAATTCTTCTAGATGTCATGATGCCCAATCTTAATGGGTTTGAAGTTTCTAAAATGATTCGAAGTCAGTCAAACGTACCAATTATTATGCTAACTGCGTTGGAAGAAGAGGAAGATCAAATGAAAGGATTCGACCTTGGGATCGATGATTATATAACAAAGCCCTTTTCATTTCATGTTTTGATTAGACGAGTCGAAGCTGTACTTAGAAGAAGTTATGATAAAAATGTAAATAATCATTTGATATTTAAAGAAGTGCGTATTGATGTGGATGCATATAGAGTATATGTAAATGACGTTGAAATTATATTAACGACAAAAGAGTTTGAAATTCTACAACTACTATTTCAAAATGAGAGAAAAGTACTCACAAGAGAAAATATCGTTGAAAAGGTTTGGGGTTACGATTATTTTGGAGAAACACGAATAATCGATACACATATTAAAAACCTACGCAAAAAATTAGCTATCCCTTATATTAAAACAATAAAGGGTATTGGATATAAAATTGATGAATAGTATTGTGAAACTCATGAAAATGAAGCAAATTACTTATAAACTCTTTATGACTACATCTCTCATTTTATTATCCTTTGCAATATTGATTTATTTAACTTTATACTTCTTTCTTCCGACGTTTTATGAGCAATATAAAACAGATCAACTTCAAACAGGGATAAACGAAATCATTGATAAATCTAAAAATCTTACGTTTCAAGATGCGATACCACTTTTTGATGAATACGCCAAAAAAAATAATGCGATGCTTTATCTTCAAAATAAAGAAGGAATAATTATTTACTCTCCTTCATTTTCTTTTATTCAAAGTGGTACGCAAAAAACAGTAGTTACTAAAGCAACACGATTCGAGAATGCAAGTACCCTTAGCAATTCATATAACGTTACGAAACCAATTCAATTTCAAGATGGTAGTTTAACGCTTGTAGTGTTTGCTACATTTCAACCGATTGATGAAGCTTCACAGGTTTTAGTACGCTTTCTCCCCTATATTAGTATCATTGTGCTCGTTATTGGTATAGGGAGTGCTTATTTTTATTCCAGGTTTATTACAAATCCACTTATTTATATTAATGAAGGTGCACAAAAGATGGCAAATTTAGATTTCTCCGAAAAAATTGAGGTTCGCTCTACAGATGAGTTAGGAGAATTATCTAATAGTTTGAATGACATGTCTATTAACTTGCAACAAGCTATGTTTGATTTAAAAAAAGCAAATGAACAATTAAAAAATGATATTGAAAAAGAAAGAGAAATAGAAACAAAACGCAGAGAGTTTTTTGCGATTGTAGCACATGAATTAAAGTCCCCTCTTACTGTAATGAAAGGATACTTAGAAGGAATGATATACAATATTGGCCCTTATCAAAATCGCGATCAATATTTAAAGAAGAATCATCAAATTATTGAAAGTATGGAACAATTAGTTCGTGAAATTTTAAGCGTATCGAAATTAGAACAACACACCTTTAAACTAAAAGTAGAAAAAGTTAATCTTTCAAAGTTAATAAATACAATTACAAAAGATCTCGAATTTTTCGCTTCACAAAAAAACATCCAAATAATAAAAGAAATTGATTCTGACCTTTCCGTTTATACAGATTATGTTCTTTTAGAAAAAGCATGTAAAAATATTATCCATAATGCGGTTATGTATTCACCACATAATGAAAAAGTTTATATACAGTTAAGTAAGGATCCTAAACAAGGTCAAATTAAAATGCAAATTATGAATACAGGTGTCAATATTAAAGAAGAAGATATACAACAAATTTTCAAACCGTTTTATCGAATTGAAAAATCAAGGAATCGAAATACTGGAGGAAGCGGTTTAGGACTATATATTGTGAAACAAATTCTTGAAACGCTAGATATAAAGTATTCTATAAAAAATATGGAACATAGTGTGCAATTTTGCATGAACATTCCATTATCTAAACAAAAAACAAACAAACTCCCCTCTTAGTAGGACGAGTTTATTTGTTTTTGTAGTAAGTATAAACTTATGATGAAATCATTATAGTGGAAATAGATTATGAAATTGATTCAAGTTTAGGATAGTTCATTTTATAATTTGATTTTGGAGTTAGCATAACAATTGTATATATAAAATTTTTAAATGGATTTGATCACTAGTTGGTTTTAGAAAACCTATAGTTATTACCGTTGATGTTGAGGTACAGACCGCACATCAAAAAAACCACAATAAGAAAAATAAAAGCCTTGCTGCATTTGAAGTGTGGCAAAGCTTTTTTAAATTGCTCAATTGTTGTTCCACTAACGTCTTTGTTAGCTAACACTTTAATTGTTTTAATAGCCTTTTGTTTAATTCCCACAATGCTGTTTTGTTGCTATCCCATTTCAAAAGGGTTACTGCTTCCTCAAAGCATAACCATTTATAATTGAAGTGTTCCTTAGATAATGAAATATTTTTTGTAGGAACTTTAACTCCAAAAGAAAATTCTTTTATTACATAAACTTCTTCTCCCCAAAGGAATCCGTCAACTACATCCTCTACTGGTAATGACGACACAGAATCTAATGTTATATATGGGCATTCTCTTATAATACCAGCCTCTTCAAACTCTTCCCGTTTTGCTGATTCAATAGGAGTCTCACCATCTTCTCCACCACCAGCTATTCCTTGCCAATAACCATAATCACTTCGGTTAAAAATGGCATATTGAATGGAATCATCCGTTTTTATATAAGGAAAAATCAATACTTGATATGGTGCTCTCATTGTTTAAGCTCCTCCCGAAAATAAGCTTTAAATACATATGAACAATTTATTCACTAACTTGCCGTTTTAGTGAATAAAGAGCCGGCATCACAATTCTACATTAATAATGCAGGTTTATGGTCGCGGCTCTCCATTTTTAAAGAATTTTATTTTTCATAAACGGGGGTCACCATACATGTCCATCAACTCAAGAGGTTTTAATACCCTCAAATACTCAAAAGCGTCATCCTTTCTAATGAATCCCTCGATTCAAGATGAACTACTACCATTTGCAGAAGAATTAAAATGATATCACTCGTACGGTTTCCAAATCCATCATATTCATACGCATTGATCGTTCCATCTGCTATCGTATTCATAGGAAACAGTTCGTAAAGATTCGCCCTATATTTCTAACGCATCAAGATTTATAAAAGTTTTTTACAATTTTATATTTGATTTTTTAGTAACTCAACATATTATATCGTTAGAACTGAGTTACATATTTAAAAATCATAATCTGGAAAATCTGCAGATGTGCGGGTTCTTTTTTGTAACATAACATCAGAAAGTAGAGGTGAAACGAATAGGAACTTTAAAGTCTTTAAAACGTGATGCATATCTTTTTATTGCGATGTTAATTTATTTTTATGGCATCTTCATCTCAATACTTATTATGGACAGTACATTTAACTGGTTAAGCTTTATACTTGCATTGCTATCCCTATGTGCCTTAGTTTTCACCATACAAGACATTAAAAATAAGAATTACAGAATAAAATAAAAAAGCATCTGATTCAGATGCTTAACTCTCAATTTTATAAAATATTGACGCCCATGACCATACAGCTACCAAATACAATACATAGTAAACCTAACAGGATTAAAAACTCTGGTAGATCAAAGTGGTCTAGTAGCGCACCTATTAATAATCCAAAGGGATAGAATACAATTTCGATCCAGGTTACGCCCCCTGCTTTTTTTATTTCTCGGTAAGATACAATGCTAACAATTAAAATGCCTAACACAATCAATCCTATCCCTAACATCATTCATCAATTCACTCTTTTTAAAATTTAAAAATCTAGCTTTTCACTTTCATATACTGCTCTTTTACACGTGCCAGTAAGTCCCGCAGCTTATTTTCTACAGGATGTTCTTGATTTTCTGGTACTTCTCTTCCATTTGATGAAAAGCTTTGTGAGCATGCACTTTGTGTAACTTCAAATTTTGCATATGGGAAAGTGTGCTCATTTTCTTCACCAACGTTTTCAGTAGTGCTTCCATTTGAACCAGCGCGTATGCAGTTCTCGTCAAGTTTTGTGCGCTTCCCTTCCTTGTTTACCGTGTAATAGGTATCGTTGACCGTACCATATTTCATATCGGCTGTAGATGTTACTGCGGTTCCGTCTGCGGTGAATGTAACTACACGAAAACCATCTTCTTCTGGCAACAATTCCGCTCCAGGTACATTGTATAGTATCACTAAATCTCCTTCGTACGCTTCAGGAATGAGATAAATCGTATTTGTGGTGTCTTTTCCAAATCGGATACAACCGCTTAATACAATCATAAAAAAGATTCCGAAATAAATTATTACGTTTCTCATAGAGTCTCTCCCGTTATTTGTAAGAATGGTATAGTATTTATTATATAATGCAATATATTTCCTTGGATAGAATAAGTTTCTGGTTTAAAGACAGCTTTCCTTAGCTTGATGGTGATGTGGTATTCCCTAAAAAGAAAGACTAAGGAAGGTCCCATAAACTAAAGCTCTCCTTTAGTTGAAAAAAAGGAATCCTCTCATTGTTTCTCACTTTGTAAATCTTATTGTTTACTAAAGATAAAGTGGTCACGTGCAGATGGTCAGCAATGTATCTGCGTAGCCACAACATGACATTAATTCGTCTAGGATAAAAGCCATTTGAAAAATCATCGTCTTTAGATAATATTTCCGATGATATTGTGATGGAGCTTGTTGTTTTTGTGATTTTTATAAATAAAATTAATGGATATATTAAAAACCGTACTCATAAATGGAACAAATGTGTTACTTAGATTGTCTATTACGTATAAAAAGGTGTTCTTGGTAGTTCTCTCCTTTTGTAATGCAAGAAATACAAGATGAGTCCTATCCTGTACATTTGTTAATTGTATTGGTATGTAAAATACCAATACAAAATCCATAAATTCTTGAAAGAGGTTGAAAATGTATGATCGTTCCAAAGAAGTTTTTTCACATTTCGCATTATAAAAAGATGCTACCTGTAGTATTACTTTCATGTGTAACGCTTATAGGCTGTTCCAATAGTAATATTCAATCCGAACCTCCGAAACAAACAAAACAAGAAAATACAAGTAATCATTCTTTTGTTAAACTTGAAAAAGAATATGATGCTAAACTTGGTATTTATGCATTGGACACAAGTACGAATCAAACTGTTACTTATCGTTCAGATGAACGTTTTGCATACGCATCTACCCACAAAGCACTTGCTGTTGGAGCACTGTTACAAAAGAAATCAATAGAAGATTTAGAACAAAGAATTAAGTATACTAGCAAAGATCTTGTGAATTACAATCCAATTACTGAAAAATATATAGATACAGGTATGACTTTGAAAGAACTTGCGGATGCTTCCATTCGATATAGCGATAATACTGCACAAAATCTTATTCTTAAGCAATTAGGTGGGCCAAGTGAATTCAAAAAATCACTGAGAGAAATAGGAGATACTGTCACAAATCCTGAACGTTTTGAACCAGAATTAAACGAAGCGCAGCCAGGAGACACTCGTGACACTAGTACCCCAAAGGCATTAGCTACTAGTCTTCAAGACTACGCGCTAGGCGATATACTTTCAATTGAGAAACGAAACTTTTTAATAGATTTGATGAAAAGAAATACTACGGGGGACAACTTAATTCGTGCTGGAGTTCCAGGAGAATGGGAAGTAGCCGATAAGACTGGCTCTGGATCTTATGGAACAAGGAATGATATCGCAATCATTTGGCCACCAAATAAGAAGCCAATTATTCTTGCGATACTTTCTAATCATGCGAAAGAGGATGCGAAGTACGATGATAAGCTTATTGCAGATGCAACGAAAATAGTGTTAGATGTTTTAAAAGTAACGAATAAATAATAATAGTCATGAATGTAAGCTGCTCCTACTTTACGGTACATATCGTTTGAAAGACATTTACGTATATAAACGCTAAGAAGTATCATTGAATGTATTTAAATTATTCAATACCAAATAATAAGCATCTCTTGTTAAAAGGGTGATTATGTTTTAAATGAGCAAATACTTTATATATAGCTTTTGAGTAATCCAATTTTAGTTTTTTGAAATTTAGTATGCAGCACTGGAATACACGTTTATTCACTATAGTTGTCGAATATTCTGTGCTTAATTATCTCCAGACTGATATACTATAAACACAATTGTTCTTGAAGGGTGATGATATTATGTATGAACAACAAAATAATAGGGATAGAGATCAAAAAATGATGTTTTCTATGCAAGGAATTCCCACAAATAAAGTTAACATGAATCAATTACCTAAATGGATTAGAATTTTCGGCTATTGTGCGTTTGGTTGGATGATAGTATTTAGTTTCATTATGATTGTAGGTTTAATTCTTCAATAACTATACAGATAAACAATTAAACAGGACGGTATTTAGATCATATATCTAGGTAATGTCCTGTTTTTCATATATAATTCCTCATTGATATAGTTAACCGGTCATAACAAAAAGAACCTGTAGAATATTCTACAAGTTCTTTTTTTAATATTGTTAAAAAAGGAACAACAAACTATCTTAACATTCAATACAGGGAGACCATTTTGATTATGGCTTGGTTTTATTGTATATCAATTATTAATATTTGAAGAAATATTTTTTTAATATTATGTGAATTAAAAACCTAGAGTGTTTATTTTAAATTTCATTTACTACTAACTTCTTCTTACTTAAATAAACTGCACGATCAGATTTTTTAGCAACTTCCTGTGAGTGCGTCACAACAATAATACATTTATTTTCTTTATGTGCAAGTTCTTGAAACAGTTCTATTATATCCATTGCCGTTTCTTCGTCGAGGTTTCCTGTTGGCTCATCCGCAATCAGTAAATCAACATTACAAGATAATGCTCGAGCAATTGCTACACGCTGTTGTTGCCCGCCACTTAGTTGCAGAACGTTACGTTTCGCTTCTACTTCTGTGAGTCCTACCTTTTCTAATAATTCTAATGCCCTTGCAGTTTTATTTTGCACTTTAACACCTGTAATTTCCATTGCTGTTAGGACATTTTGAAGAGCAGTCATATAGGTAATCAAATTATAAGATTGGAAAATTACAGATACATGTTGATTGCGGTATCGATCCAAACCAATTTTTCGAATATCTTTTCCATTATACAGGACATAACCATTTTTAGGGACATCCAGTCCGCAACCTAAGCTCAGAGTTGTGGTTTTACCAGATCCAGATGGTCCTAAAATTGTGTAGAAATGCCCTTTTTGAAAAGAAAAATTAACATTATCTAGTATCGCTACATTTTTCCCATTACTTTCATAATAATAATCCAAATTTTTAAATTGTAAAATCGTTTCCATATCGATCCTCCTTATTCATCTTTTAAAAGAATTTGTTTTGGATTTAAACGTAGAATTGATAATGCTGGAAGAAGCGTTGCTAATATAGCAATAGCTAGTCCTATCCCTCCCATTTTGCCTACATCTTCTCCTGTTACACTTACATCAATTTTATCAATCGGATCCTCTTTTTGATTTTGTACAGTTCCACCAGGTCCAGACATCATTACAGTCCCATTTTGCGGGTTGTTTGTTTCTTCGCTTGCTGTAGCAACTTCACTTGAAAGTAAATTATCCCCTATATATTGAGAAACTTTAGCTCCTGTTGTTATGGATAATCCAAAAGCTAAAATAGCGATACATACTACTTCTACTACGAACTGCGCCATCAGCTTCCACTTTTTTTCTCCAATGGACAATAGAATCCCCATTTCTTTACGACGTCCTTTAATCGATAACATAATGATTAATCCTAATATAATCGCACCTGCAATTGATACAATATAAATAATCATTTGAGAAGTAGATGAGATATTTTCGATAGGCCCAATCATTTGTTTGTACAATGAATCATGTGCATCTAATTTATAGTAATTAAAATTAATTTTAGATTTTTTTGCTTCTTTTTTAAATGCTTCAATGTTTTGTGGGTCTTTCAAGAAATACACGACTTGAATGCTACTTATACCTTGATCTACTTCAAATTTTTTCATAGTTGAATGCGGCATATATAGTTTATTAGCTGGATCCATTATAGGAGGGGCCTGTTGACCCATTGCTTGCTCATTCGTTTCGTAAATACCGATAATTTCAACCTCGAGGGTTTCCTTCTTATCCCCTGATTGCACTTTAACTTTGTCTCCTACTTTCAAATTGTTTAATTCCGCTAATCGTTTTTCCATTAAAGCTACATTCTGATCTTTCATCTGTTCTGTAATTGGTTTCCCATCAATGATTTTACTTTTTCCGTTCTTAAAGCTTTCTTGTAATGCAGTCTTGCGAACTCCCTCAATCATAAAAGAAGCATTCATATCTATTTCTGTACCGGAGCTTGAACCGCCTCGTACAGCCGCCATTCCCGCTTTACCCTTTCCTTCTTCTTCTCCTTCTGAAGCTCCTACTAGTTTAAGTCCATCCGAGATTCCGAATGTATTGCTTATGTAATTATAGTCTTTTACATACTTTGACTTCGCTAACTGATCTGCTTCTTTCGTGTTGAGCTTCGGTGGATTAGGCATCTCTCCAGTTTCCTGAGCCTGTTGACCTAATTTGTCAAAATCAAGACTTAAAGTAACATCTGCACCTAGTTTTTTTCTTGCTGCATCCGCAGCTTTTTTTGATGCATTTTGGATTGTAAATCCTGCCAACACTAAATTTGTAACAATTAGGAAGACTGCCATCAAAATTAATGATGTTCCTACTCTTTTTTTCATACTGAGAATTGCTCTTTTCATAAAGTTCATTTTTTTCTTACCTCCTTGATAACTTATATTCTATATAGGTTATCTAGAGTCTATATGGAGCTAATCGGTAGTTTATCTAGAGATATAAGGAGTTTATGTGTAGTTATTCAATGACTTTGGTGAAGAATATTGGTAAGGAGCTAGTCCATATATATTAAGATTCATTGAATGAGAGCTTACAAATCTATGCTTATTATGTAATTTCTATAGAGCTAATTAAAAGCACCCTATTTGAATGGTTATATGTGGTTTGTTAAATATGAAAATCCATTAATGAATATGGCGTTTTATTGAAGTTGGTCGGATTTTTTAATAATAATATTGTGTTAAAAAGCCTAATATATCATTTTATAAGTTAGGCTTTTATGTTATCTATAAGAAAAAGTTATAGAGACTCATAATATTTTATAATTTAACCTATTGTATTTAAACAAGTAAAATAAAAGTAACAAGTGCATACATTAAGGAGGTTTTTTAATAGTGACAGAAACTATAACATTTAGGATTGCTACGGCAGATGATTTAGATGATATTGTAAAAATGCTTGCTGATGATGTTTTAGGCAATAAAAGAGAGCGCTATGAAACACCACTCCCTGATAGTTATATAAGAGCATTTCATGCTATTGATTGTGATCCAAATAATGAGTTGATTGTAGCGTGTGATGGGACGGAGATTGTTGGTCTTCAACAAATTACATTTACGCCTTACATTGCACGTCAAGGGGGTTGGAGAGCTACTATTGAGGGGGTACGGACAGTCTCATCAAAACGTGGTAAAGGTATAGGAACTAAACTTATTAAATGGGCTATTCAACGGGCTACATTGCGGGGATGTCATTTAGTACAGTTAACAACAGATAAAGAACGACAGGAAGCGTTGCAATTTTATAAGAAATTAGGATTTAAAGATTCTCATGAAGGATTAAAACTTTTTCTTTAATGAATATTGTTATTTATATACCCAAAAGATGCATATTGTAAGGTTCATTGACTACCGGCTTCGAAAACTATAGTAACTATCACTGAATAAAATATATTAATTGATACATTGTTCATCATTTAAATTACATTACTTCAAACGGTGTATCTTTTGATACGAAAATAAGCAAGTTAATGTTCTCTCATATAAATGAGAATATTAACTTGTCTTTTAAATTGTAGTATAAATTATTTATGGTTTTATTTTATTGTTAGTTTTATAATATAATATACAAATTTATCACCTGGCTTTATAATTCAAGCACGTACTATTAGACGAAAAAAATATTTTAAATTTAATTTACAGTATAAATAAAACATAAATTTTGTCCATGTTTTAAACAATATGTATTTTGGAGGAAGTTAATTTGATTTTTTCAAAACTCATTGATCGATACGCCTTGTATGATTTGCACAAAAAAAGAAGTGGAGAGTTTCAATATACTTCTCTTTCTAACACCGCACTAGATATAAAGGATATAGAATTTTTTTATAAAGTACAACCATCTAATATTCATTTTAACATTAAGCATGCAAAGCAAGAAAAGGAATACATGGTTGGACAGTTCAAATATAAAAGCTCGGTTCAATCTGGTGATTCACGCAACGATTCTGTAACTGGGGAATTATTTTTACATGAAAACGAAGATGCACCTCATGTCATCTTCGTTCACGGTTGGAGAATGGATTCTAACGAACGTGTAAAAAAAATATTTCACGACCATATGACTAACTTGAAGTGGAATATGTATTATTTTACTCTACCCTATCATTTTGAAAGAAAACCCAACCAATCCCTATTCAGTGGAGAGTACATGGTAAGTGCTAATATTGAACGAACTGTACAAGCCACTAGACAAGCGGTAGCTGATTTACGAACTTTGATTAAATGGATTAAAGCAAATAAAAATGGTCCCTTGATTTTAATAGGAATCAGTTTAGGTGGGGTTATTACAAACCTAACAGCTCTTGTTGAATCAGACATTGATGTATTGGCATCCATTTTCTACGCGAATCGACTTTCATATTCAATTTGGAAGACAAATCCAGGTAAATTCATTAGAAAAGATTTGGAACATCATGGTGTAACGTATAATGATTTAATAGATTATTGGAAAATCACTGAACCGAGTCAAGCATTACCAAAAGTGAAAAAAGAAAATATTTTATTAATTTCAGGCAAGCACGATCTATATGTGCACCGTGAGGATACGGACTACTTGTGGGCATCTTGGGAAAAACCTACTCGATATATTTATACATGTGGGCATGCTGGGATTGTTCTTAAACGTAAAAAAATTGCAACTGATACTATCAATTTTATTCAGAATCGATTGAACTCCCCACACTTTCCCAATGTCATGCTTTAATACAAGAGATTACTAAGTACAGGATTTTATACTTATAATGTTTTATTTTATACTGAGCTCATTTTTAAATCTTTCTATTGTCACCTCCCTTAACCTTGCATGATTGGAAAATGATATAGAATTTAAGAAGAAACTATGAAATAAACTCGCCATATGGAAAAGCGCTACTTATTCACCAGATATTATTGTTGTTTAGCTTGTTTATGCAATATTACATATAAAATGCTTTATTTGTTCTGTTATAATTTTAAGAGTAAGTTATTCATCCATTCATTTACACCATCCATATCTACAATTATGGAAACCCTAATTACACATAAAAAAAGAGAAGAACATTGGTGAGTTCTTCTCTTTTTTTATTTTTTTAAGATTCCTATCCAAAGTAATTATTGCAATTACTTCAAGCTGGCTTTTGAATTATAAATTCTGATTTTCATACTTCTTCATGATTCTATATAAGGAAAAAAGAATTTACTCCTTTTCTAACCAAATAAAAGGAATTTTTTTAAACAGTTATTTTAATTTGTACTGTTCTCCTATATTAATGCCGGCCCATGAGTATTTTCTTAAATTATATATTAAGGAATACAAATTTACTAATCCTTTCCGAATATGAATTCGAACATGTATCCGTTGCAATATGCCATTAAAATAAAACGGATCACCTCTTGGTTCAATTAGAAAACTACTTGTAAATAACTACAACGACATGAAAACACTTTACTCCTAAATTAATCACTTGTATTACTGGTTGCATGAAACTCCTTCTTGAGAAAGCTTCTAATTTCCGAATATTCTGTTGACTGCTAAGACATATTCAATTTACAATTTAATTGTGATGTTTTTTCACAATTAAACTACTTAGAATACACTTCATTTTTTTCGAAAACAATTACAAATAGAGGTGCTAAAATGAAAACAAGAGTAAATCCAGAGTTATTACAAGGGTTAGAGATGTTTCCAGATCTCGATTTACGCCCGGAAAACTTGCAATCAATCAGAGAAGGAATAGCTCAAATGAGACCACCTACCGTTGTTGATGAATCCCTTTCGTTAACTGATGAAATCATTATTGGACCTGATGATAATCCGTTACCATTAAGAATTTATCGTCCAAAATCAAATAATGAATTTTTACCTGTCTTATTATGGATACATGGTGGTGGTTATATCTTAGGTTCTATAGATGATAACGATGATACTTGTATGAGATTTGCAAAAGAAGCTGGCTGTGTGGTCGTATCTGTAGACTACCGCTTAGCACCTGA
Organism: Bacillus sp. FSL M7-1020; assembly: GCF_038050415.1. Classification (NCBI taxonomy): domain Bacteria; kingdom Bacillati; phylum Bacillota; class Bacilli; order Caryophanales; family Bacillaceae; genus Bacillus; species Bacillus sp. FSL M7-1020. The sequence continues at coordinate 2,398,242 of NZ_JBBOTW010000001.1, forward strand.
ACACCCTTACCCAGCACCAATTGAGGATTGTTATTCAGCTTTAAAATGGATCGCTGATAATGCAAAGTCATTAAACATTGATTCGAATCGAATTGGGGTTGCAGGAGTAAGTGCTGGCGGTGGACTAACAGCAGCATTATCATTATTAGCGCGAGATCGAAAATATCCTTCAATTTGTTTACAAATGCCACTATATCCAATGATTGATGACCGAAATAATACACCTTCAGCGAATGAAATTAAAGAGGGATTTGTTTGGAACCAAAAAGCAAATGAAGCTGGGTGGAAAATGTATTTAGGAGAAATGTATGGAACGGATAAAATCCCTGCCTATGCAGCGCCTTCCCGAGCGGAGGATTATAGTGACTTACCATGTACTTACACATTTGTTGGCCAATTAGATCCATTCCGCAGTGAAACATTAACCTATGTAAGCAAACTAGCGCAAGCTGGTGTTGATGTCGAGTTTCATTTATATCCAAATGCCTATCACTGGTTTGAAGGGTTAAATCAAAATGCCGATGTATCTATTTACGCTGTAAACGAAATGGTACAAGCAGTAAAGACCGGTTTCAAAAGAGTCTCTAAGGTTGAGGCTTAATCCCTATACAAGAAAAACACTCGTAAATAGTATAATAGCCGATTCTCATTTAGAATCGGCTATTAATGTGTAAAATTCACCTAATATATCAAGGTTGAGAAACGGATATAAGATGTTTAGGCGATGTGTTTATTTCCTCTGCCAATGCTTTTATGTTCATCATGATTTGAATTATTTCTTCTTTTGTTGTCCTTGGGTTGATAGAGCAAAGTCGAATTACTACTTTTCCTTTTAATTTAGTCGTACTTAGCATAGCAAATCCTCTTTGATTAATTTCTTCCACCAGTTTTTTGTTTATTTCATGAATTGTATCTGTAGATGTTAGCTCACATGGAATATAACGAAAAGTAACAATTCCTAACTGTGCAGGTGTTACCACTTCCCAATCTTTTTCTTTCCTTAAAAACTCTTCAACTTGTTCAGCCAACATAATGCCATGATCAATTGCCTCGCGAAAAGCTGTGACTCCAAATACTTTAAAAGAAAGCCATACCTTTAATGCCCTAAATCTACGAGAAAGTTCAATTCCACGCTCCCCAAAATTCACTTTTTCTTCTATATTAGTTTCTGTATCCTTAATATACTCTGGGATCATACGGAATGTTTCACTTAAATATTGGCTATTTCGAATGAGTACACAACCGACATCATAAGGCTGAAAAAGCCATTTGTGCGGGTCTAACGTCAAAGAATCGGCACGATGAATTCCACTTAACAACTCCCTTCCTTTTTCGCTAAGAATTGCTGCAGCCCCATAAGCCCCATCCGCATGCAGCCATACATCTTCATCACTACAGAGATCAGCCAATTCATTAAGAGCATCAACTGCTCCGCAATTCGTTGTCCCTGCATTAGCAATAACACAAAATGGTTTTTTTCCTTTTAATCGATCTTCTTTTATTTGCCTTCTTAAAGTACTAACTGAAATTTTTAAATCTTCATCTGTTTCAATTCGGCAAATTTGAGAATTTTTAAAACCTAATACTTTAAGTGCTCGATCTACAGAAAAATGAGTTTGGTTAGAAAAATACACAACCGCATTTTCTATGTCATTATTCAACTTGACCTGTCTCGCTACAGTAAGTGCAGTCAAATTAGCCATGGAACCGCCACTGACAAATAGCCCTTCAGCTGAATCAGGGAATCCTAGCATTGATTTTAACCAGTTGATTGTCGTTAATTCAATTTGTTCCGCACCTGCACCTACTATCCAAGCTGTAGGGAATACATTAAACCCACTTGCTAAAAAATCTGCTACTACACCAACATAATTATTCGGACCTGGCACAAAAGCCATAAAATGAGGATGGTCCACATGAGTAATTTGATTAAACACATTGTTATTAAGAAAATGAAGTAACTCTTTTGGGTTGGATCCGTTTTCTGGAATTGTTTCAATTAGCTTGTCTCTAAAAATATTACTATCAATTGTTTCCGAAACTGGTTTACTTTTTAAATGATTCATATGATCAACAATCAAGTCCACAGCTTGATATCCTAACTGACGCATCTCTTCGGCTGATAACTGCAAGTTTTTTGTCATTTGGTTTACTCCTATTCTATTTAAAAAGGCGAGTTCTTGCTCGCCTTTTTATTTTTTATAATTTGTAATCACCGATTGCCTGTATTGGATTTTGAAGAATTGTGTTGATTAACTGATGGATGTGATTCAATATTTCCTGTATTTTTTCCGCTTCATATACGGTTTGATCATATCCAAACTTTATTGTAAGTTTCTCTTCAGGGAAGCACATAATTCCAAACTTTACATGCGGCTCATCAACAACTTCATAATCTGTGATGGCAAAATTTCTGTTTTCATTTGAAGAAAAGATAGCTGGGTTAGTCGGATAGTTTTCAAAAACCCAAAGATGGTCAGTCAACTGATTTTTTAATTCACTTTGTTTTTGTATATCAACAAATGAATAGTATGCATACTCATTACATTTCAATGTTTCTAGTTGTACTTTTTGCAGGAAGTCCACAAAAGATTGCGTTTCTGTCCATGCTAGTCGGATAGGCAAAACATTTGTGAACAGACCGAACATATTTTCAATCCCTTCTACTTCGGGAGGTCTGACTGATACTAGATTAGGTAATACTACTTCTCTCACTCCGTTGTATTTGCCAAGCAATATTCCCCATACAGCCAGTAATGCCGAATTCATAGTTATATTGTTTTTAGTTACAAATGTCTGTAACTGATTAGTCAAATCCTTATCTAATGTTAAATCCTTAAATGTGAAATTTAACCCTTCACTTTGAGTTGGTACTTTCTTTTTAGGAATGCTAATTTTCCGATTGTATCCTGATAAATAATCCCGCCAAAAATGACGTGCTTTTTCATGATCACGTGTTACAGTCCAATCTATGAATGTCTCAAAAGGTTTCACCATAGGTAACTCTGCCGTAGTTCCCGCATTTATTGTTTCATAGAGCTGGAATAATTCGTCTATCAAAATGCTGACGCTCCAACCATCACATAATAGATGATGGGAACTCCAAACCACCTTATGCTCATTATTACCTAGTTGGAATATACAGAGACGGGTCATGAGTTCATCATTTTTGAATCCTTGACTTAAATTTTCATTCATCCACTGGTCTAGGAATTCTTGCTGTTCTTGTTTCGTCATCTCAATCAAGTTTTTTATCTCTGAAATCATTTGAACATCTTGTAGAACAGCTTGCCAAGGTTGTGCTTGTTCATCTTGCACAATTATGGTTCTTAGAGAATCATGACGAGCAACTAATTGTTGGAAACACTGAATAAAGAGATTAATATCCAGCTCCCCCTCAAGTGCCCAAATTGTTTGTTCGAAATATGCATTTGTATCAGGTTCAGTCGCAGCATGCTCATAAATAACTTCCTGGAAAGGTGCCAATGGGTAAATACGTTCTATTTTTATTTCGGGCATTTTTTCTTGTAATTTGATGAGTGTATGTTGATTAAGCTGTTTATCTTTAACATCTAGTGATGTAACTTTATTATCGTTCATTTTGTTTACATCACTTGTTTGCGAATTTGGAAGATATTCTAGCTTTTTAACAAATTGAACCATGTCTCCTAATATAGGAAATGAAAATAAATTTTTTGGTTCTAGCTCAAATCCTTGTCTATACAGTCTGACGGAAACTTGAATAGCTTTTATCGAATCTCCACCTAAGGCAAAGAAATGATCATTTATTCCAATCCGATCTACTTTGAGTACTTCTTGCCAAACACTAGTTAATATTTTTTCCATTTCAGTTTTTGGAGCAATAAATACTTCACTTTTTTGTTTCGCCGGAGTAGGGAGTGCTTTTCTATCTAATTTCCCGTTTGGAGTCAAGGGCAATTGTTCCAAATAAACAAAATAAGAAGGAATCATGTAATCTGGCAAGTGATCTCGCAAATGCTTTCGTAGTTCTGTTGTGCTAATATTTTGCTCAGTTACCACATATGCGACTAAAAATTTTATTCCATACTCATCTGTCTGATCAATCACTACTGCATGTTCGACTTGTTTGTAAGTGAGAAGACAATGGGCGATTTCTTCTAACTCTACTCGATATCCTTGAATTTTGACTTGATAATCTTGTCGGCCTAAAAATTCAATATATCCCTCAGGATGCATTTTTCCACAGTCTCCTGTCTTGTATATAAGACCAAAATCAGGATGTGATACAAATGCTTCATTTGTTTTTTGTTCATCATTTAAATATCCTTTAGCAAGGCCCACTCCCCCGATATATAAATCCCCAATTACACCAACAGGGCACATTTTCTTTTCATAGTTCAACACATAATACGTTTGGTTTGCCAAAGGCATCCCGTATGGAATACTATTCCAATGTGATGCCACCTGATTGACCGGATAATAAATTGACCAAATCGATGCTTCTGTTGCTCCTCCTAGTGAAATTACTTCTGCAATTGGAAAATGTCGTTTTATTTTTTCTGGTAAAGAAAGTGGAATCCAATCTCCACTATGTAAAACTAAACGCAAGGAAGAATGTTCAAAATGAGAACCTACTTGCTCCAATGCCAAATCCATGATTGCAGGCACTGTATTCCAAATTGTAATTCCTCTACGTTCGACAGTACGGATTAATTCTTGCATGTCTCTTGGATCACGAATCATTACCAACATTGCACCTGTGCTCAAAGTTCCGAAAATATCGTATACAGATAGATCAAAACACATGGAAGAAATACCAATAGTACGATCATCTTCATTTACCTGATATTTTTGATTAATATCTTGAATTGTATTTGAAACCGCTTGATGAGTAATAATTACTCCTTTCGGTTTTCCAGTACTTCCTGAAGTGTAGATAATATAGGCAAGATCTTCCGGACCAGCAATGGCAGGCATATCTTCTGTTGTATATAATGACAAATGCCTTTCTTCATAAAGACTAGCTTCTAATAAAAGTTTGCATGTGCTATTTTCTAAAATATATGTTTGACGATCTAAAGGATGGTCAGGATCAATCGGTACATACGCGGCACCCGCTTTTAGAATACCTATCATATTAACAATTGTCTCAACTCGTCTTTGTGCTAAAAGACCAACTTTGTCACCTAGACCAATTCCTTGTTCTTTTAAAAAGTGCGCAACTTGATTGGAACGCTTATGAAGCTCCGAGTATGTTAACCAATCTTGTTCAAAAACCACTGCTACTTCATCCGGTGTGCGTTTTACTTGGTCTGTAAATAATTGATACAGAGTAGTTGAAGGTATTTTTTCTGTTGTCTCATTGTATTGCTCAGTTAAAGTTTGATCCGATTCTTTCATCTGCAAAGATGTTACGTCGCTTTGTTTCACCAATTGTTCCAATAAGTCAACAAATTGGGCGAACATTGCTTCTATCACATCAACATCAAACAATTCTTCAACATAGTTCCAGCTAATTAATAACTCTCCATTTTTTTCAATTACCACATTATCCAAATACACTTGTGGAGTCCGAGCATGAATATGGCGAAGTGAACCAAGCTGTTCCCAAGCAAAAGCACCCGCACCTGCTAGCATCGAGGTGAAAACAATTGGCATAACTGCTTTTGGCGTCATTTGATGATATCGAGTAAAATCTCGAATGAAATTAACTCCATCGTAATGGCGATGTTCAAGGCCATCTAATAAAGTAGATTGCGTTTCTTTTACTCTAGTAAAGAAAGATTGCTCTGGTTTTACATCAATATCCAACAAGATGAGTGAAGTGAAATCTCCCACAATTTTCTCTACTTCTTCATGAACAGGATAACGGTTAAATACAGTCAAATTAATTGCCAATCGATGTTGATTACTCCAATATGCCAACACATCACCATATATTGTACAAAGCAGAGCAGAAGGAGTTACTTCTTTCTCTTGTGCTAACTTTCGTAGCTTTGTCCATTTTTCATTGTCTAGGATTTTAGTAAGTGATTGGAATTTAGGAATAGCAATCTCTATCGGGTCCTTTTTTAACAGCAAGGAAGGCGCAAATGGAAAATCAGGAAGCTTACTTGTCCAATAATCTTTTGCTGTTTTATATTCTGTGCTTTGTTCCATTTCATTATAAATAAACATGTAATCTTGAAAATCAAAAGATAGAGGTCCTAATCTTTGCTCTGGTTTATAATAATAATGAAACAAATCCTGTCCAACAATGTTCATACTAGCTCCATCCATTAATAAAGCATCGTATCGAAAACATAATAAATACGTGTCTTCTTTTACAAGAAAGGCTTTTAATTCAAACAAAGGCCATTGCCCCAAAGGGAATACATGGTTAGTCATTCGAGAACGTTCTTCTCGCAAGCGAGCATTTTGTTTCCCATCATCTAAATCTATGAGGCTCACTATTTCAATCTCGTAATCAGGAACACTTTCTAATATTTGCTGTTTTCCCTCTGATAAAATTACAGCTCGCAACATTGGATGACGATGAATTACCTTTTGAAGACTTTTTGAAAGACGATTGATATCCAATTCTGTTTCATATTCAAAATATGTTTGAGGTGAAATACCACTTAATTCAAACTGTGAATTCCTTCCTAACATATACGCTGTCTGAACTTCTGTTAAGGGAAATGGCTTAGACAAATTTTTAACATGAGTTGGTCTATTTTCAAACCTTTCCTCTTTATGCTCTACCTCTATACAAGAACTAAGTTGAGCAATCGTAGGGTGCTTAAAAAAATCTGTTGTACTTATTTTCAAACAGTCTTTTCTTAATAAATTTATTACCTGTAATGCTTTAATCGATTCTCCTTTTAGTGCGAAAAAATTATCATGAATACCAATTCCCTCAATCTCCATAACTTTTTCCCATGCATGCACCAATTTTTGTTCAATTTCATTGCGCGGGGCAACGTATGGAATTGATACATAATCAGTTTGTGTTATATCCAATAACCTTTTCCTATCTACTTTCCCATTTGGATTCAACGGAATCTCTTCCACCTGAATCATTTTTTCAGGAATCATGAACTCAGGTAATTTATCACTTAAATATTTTCTGATTTCACCAAAAGGGACCTTATTATCCGATACATAGTAAGCAGCTAATAATTTCCTATTTCCATATACTTGATCAACAACAATAGCTTGGTTTATTTCTGGATACTCCCTTAACTGACTTTCGATTTCTCTTAATTCAATCCGATACCCCCGAATTTTCACTTGATGATCCATTCGACCTAGATATTCAAGCTCCCCATTAGGCAACCAACGAACAAGATCACCCGTATGATACATCATTTCTCCTACCATAAATGGACTCTGTACAAACTTTTCATCTGTCAGTTTAGGTTTACCAAGATACCCTCGTGCTACCGCCACGCCAGCAATGCAGAGTTCACCCGGAATTCCAAATGGTTTTAATTGACCATACTTATTCAATATATAGGAATGATAATTCGGATTGGGATTTCCAATCGTAACTTCTTTGGCAGTGCTTAAATCCTTTACTGTTGCACAAATAGTTGTTTCTGTAGGACCATAAATATTTAAAATCGTTGCTTCACTAATACATCGAATCTTTTCAACCAAATCAATGGAAAATGCTTCTCCAGCTAACAAAATAGATTTTAAATCTTTTAGAAAATTTGCCCCTTCTGGATCACTCAAAATAACTTCCATTCGCGATGGCGTTGACTCCCATAGATCCACATTATGCTCTTTGACCAAATGAGCCAATTCTTTTGTTGCAAACTGGTCCTCTGTAGCAATAACTACTTTCGAACCTTGAGTTAAAGGAAGACATATTTCTAACAGGGAAATATCAAAAGATACACTAGCAAGAAACAAGAATGAATGATTATCTTTTACTTTTTCTCTCATTACACTTAAAAAATGGACAAGAGATTTCTGTTCCACCATTACTCCTTTTGGATTTCCTGTCGATCCTGATGTGTAAATAACATAAGCCAAATCATTAGGATGACTTTCTCGAACTAAATTACTTTCTTCACCTTGGAAGAAATGCCCCTCATCAAGATACAGCACTTCACCCGCAAATTGTGGCAATTCTACTTCTGTTCGCTTGCTCAGTAAACATTTTGCTTGACTATCTTGTAACATATATTCAATTCGTTCATTTGGATAATTAGGATCGATTGGTAAATATGCTGCTCCGGCTTTCAATATCCCCACCATACCAATGATCATTTCTAATGACCGATCCACCATAACCCCAATAATACTTTCTGTCGAAACATCTTTACTTTGAAGAATAGAAGCCAATTGATTTGCTTTCTTATTCAATTCTCTATATGTCAAAGGTTGATCATTACAAACAACAGCAATTTGATCTGGGGTTTTTGATACTTGCTTCTCAAACAAATCTTGAAATGATTGAGACAATTCTATGTCCGCCTGACCTTGATTCAATTCTTTTAGCAACTCTTTCTCTTCTTCTGAAATGATACAAATATCTTTCACAGCCAAATTCGAATTTGTTGACACTTGCTTTAAAACATAAAGATATGAATTTGCAAACTGTTGCAAAGAAGAGAATGAATGAGACTTGAAAGAAATTTGAAATTCAAATTCATTATGTATTTCATTCCATTTTCTTCGTATCCATATGGCTAAATTATTCTCTGCGTATTCTTCTATCGAATTTTTATTATGTAATCCTTCCATCCCAATAACAATTTGAAAAGGAGTTAAATGGTGTTTCGCTAATAATTCAGAAAGTGGATAACTCTGATTGTCATACCCGAATAAAGTCGCTTGTTCAATCTGATTTACTACTTCTTTAAAGCTGTGATGAGGATGGATTTCACTTCCTAAAGGAATCAATTTATTAAGATTCTCGCTTTGTTCAAGATTTTTTTCAATTACAGGAATACCAATAGTAATTTTTTCTTGATCTGTATAGTGTGCCAAACAAATCCTTAACGTGGCCTGTAACCAACTAAATAATAATAAATCTTGAGACTTACTTACTTTTTGTATACTTTTACTAAACTCTACATTCATTATGACTTGAACGTGCTCGCAAGGATTTTCTTTATTTAGTTGGTAACCGCTATTAAATACAGAAAAATCGAGAACCTCGGAAGATAACTGCTCCTTCCAAAACGCCTCTACCCCTTTATTTTCATGAATCGAACTTCGATCTTTAATGTGCATTTTTATCTTTATCCCCCTAATATTCATTTCATCTATTCGTTAATTTTCAAGCCAACTTCAAGCCCATGGAGAAATACTTGATGGCTATCCAAACATAAAAATTGCTCAATCTCTTCAAATTTCATATGACCAACTGAACAAACGCCTAAATTCAAAGTCTCAGCCACCATATTTAAGGTAGCAGTGATAATACCAGACTCAATACAAGCAAATAAATATCCATCTGAACCGTATTTTGGGATGGAAGCGTTCGCATTATAAACCAAATAAACTGAAAAGGCAGACTGAGTAAATAAATCTTGGTTAATTAACTCATGATCACTTTTGATTACTTGATCAATATTATTTACAATCACAAGACAGTTTTTTGATGGGTTATAATAATAAAATCCAGCTTTCATACCTTCTATACGTTTTGGTTTTATATAAATAAAGATATCAATAGGGTAGAGCCCGCCTGCACTTGCGTAATGATAGTATATATTTTCTTTCCTAACCTGTTTTAGAGTTGATATGAATTGGGAAAATTCTAAAAAACTAATATGTTTTTTCATATCGAATTGGCGACAAGACCTACGCTCCTTGATTATAGTTGGTAGCTCATTTGTTGTTTCAAGTTGAATTTCGGCTGGTCGCGCAGAAACGTGCGTTCGATTCAATTGTTCACTCATATACATATCTAAATATTCTTTAGAAAAGCGAATCTGGTCGCTATATGGATTTGGAAAAATCTTTTCTTGTGTGGAAAATACTTCTCTTGGGTGTAATATGTTACTTACTAACACACGATTTTTTATCATAAGCTCTATTGTTTTTTGTGTCTCTTCTACATTTCCTAAAGAAAAGCGTTCTACTAGTTCACTAATTTTCACACCTTTTTGAGTCAAAAAATAAAACTCAGGAAACCACTCAGACAGAATACCTGTAAATCTCATTTCCCCTATCAAAACTTCATTATGCAACTTCTCCCAATGTTTAATAGGAGACCAATAATAAATTTTCTCGCTCATATAACCCTCCATAAACTTTTAACTTAATTTTCAAATACACTTTTCTAATCTACAAAAATAATTTTTAGATTCTTCCTCTTGTCTCGAAGTGATTATAAATACATGTACTTCAATAAAGCTTGAGAATAATAAAATAACTTTTTCTTCATTAAAATTTTTTATTTCATCATAAAAAATATTTTTTTATTAGACATTTCACATCCTTTCCCATAGTAATCCTATAAGGTATAAACCATTTAGAACATTGAGAATATTCGTGTATTTCCAATGTGAAATTATTGTAATGGATTGGAAAGCAGATGGATATAGTTATTAAACACAATAATATTGAGAAAGTTTTATTTGTTATAGCAATAAAATTTTCTAATGAGATTTATTACATATAGATTAAGAAAAGAATTTAATATTTTTCTTTTGAAGTTAGTGTGAAAATGCAACTTACTTTTACATACAAGTTATTTACTAACATATCGTATTTAAAATAGAGAAAAGACACCTTAAATGGTGTCTTTTCTCTATTTTAATTCCATATACTTTTTCATCTTTGCTATTTTTTAAACGATTTGTAGGAATTAATACAAAGATATCTTCTCCTCCTACTGTTACAATAGAAATAATTTCTTGTCTATTTCCTTTATTAAATTGTAATATAATTACAGTATGTGAAATTATATTAATTTAATTTTAAAAGCGAAGTGAAAATAACCGTCACTTCGCTTTTTGCATGTACAATCCTTATTACATGTACTCAATTCAGTATATACTTCCACATGACTTGCTTTTATTTAATCGGTTTCGCTGTTTTTAAAACGAATGAACTTAATGCAGGAACTTTAATTTTATTATTATGGACAACATAAAGTGTTTTACTACCTGCCTGCTTACCATCTACTAGTACTTTCCAAGGACCTTTCGATGGCAAAGTTATGTCAACGGATTCTCTATTTGCATTGTGAGCCACCATAAAGTTTTCATTTTTATTCCCATTGCCCTTTCCATCTATTGAATAAGCTATAACATTTTTGGGAGCATCTATAAATGATATATGCTTTTTAATTTGCTCAGTAGATGTCATTCGAAAAGCTGGGTACTTTTTGCGTAAATCTATTAAGCCCTTCATATAATCTACTTCATTATTATATGCTGCACGGCGTAACCAATCCATCTGGTTAATTGAATCAGGAGATTTGTAACTGTTATGATCACCATATTTCGTGCGCATAAACTCTTGCCCTGCATGTAAAAATGGAATTCCTTGTGATGTTAATAAAATTGAAGAAGACAATTTGTGCATTTGTTTTCGCACTTCTGCACTGTCACCTGGATTAGTTAACTCAAGTTTATCCCATAATGTATGATTGTCATGAGCTTCCACATAAGTTAATACCTGTTCCGGATCTTGATAGGTAGACGAATTTGTATCATAGTCAATGCCTGCTGTAATGCCTTTTTTAATACGGTCTTCCATGTTTTGCTTTCCATTTACAAAACCATTTTCTTTCTCTTCAAATACACTACCTTTCAATCCATCACGTATATTATCGTTAAAATGAGCAATCCCTTTCATTTTCTCCGCGTTTTTTTGATTTGCTTTCAACTCAGCTGCAAGAGGTGTATTTAAATCCCAGCCTTCTCCATGCAGTATAATGGAAGGGTCAATTTGATCAACAGCTTTACGTATCTCATTCATTGTTTCATAATCATGAATGCCCATTAAATCAAAACGGAATCCATCTAAATTGTATTCTTTTGCCCAATATGTGACAGAATCAACCATAAACTTCCTCATCATTTTTCGTTCTGAAGCAGTATCATTTCCTACTCCAGTTCCATTTGCAAATGTTCCATCTTCATTGTATCGGTAATAATAACCTGGAACTAACTTATGAAAATTAGATTCAGCCGCATTATACATATGGTTATATACTACGTCCATTACAATACGAAGATTATTATCATGTAGCACTTGAATCATTTGCTTTAATTCAGTTATTCGAACAGTCGGCTCATATGGATTTGTAGAATAGGAGCCCTCTGGGACGTTGAAGTTTTTCGGGTCATATCCCCAGTTGTATTGTGGTTCATTTAAAGTTTCTTCATTGACTGATGCATAATCAAATATCGGTAAAAACTGAACGTGCGTAACACCAAGATCTTTCATATGATCAAGTCCTGTTTTTACACCTTCAGGCCCTTTTGTTCCTTTTTCTGTTACCCCTAAATATTTTCCTTTCTGTTTAATGCCACTTTCAGGTTGGATGGAAAGATCGCGTACATGCAATTCATAAATAATAGCATCTTCCGGTTTTTTAAATTCCGGTTTTTTATTTGCTTTCCATTTTTTCGGATTTGTTTCGTTTAAATCAATGACTACACCTTTATCTCCATTTACAGAAGCAGCACGCACATATGGATCAACTGCTTCAGTCCATTTATCCCCAATTTTCACCTTATACGTATAAAAGAGACCTTTTTGGTTCCCTTTAATTTCTGCTTTCCAAGTTCCCTTTTCACCTTGTTGCATGTTTATTTCAGTACCTATTTTATCGTTCCATTTTTTATATGTAACTAACTTTGCTTCACTCGCAGTAGGAGCCCATACACGGAATTTTGTATGTTGCGGGGAATATAAATTCCCTAGATCGTTACCACTATAATAAAATAATTTATCAAACTCTTCGCTACGAATGACTTTACCGATTTCAGTATTCATATAAGCTAAGTTTTCTATTTTAACTTTGTATGTCTGTTTTAAATCAATTTTCTGTTCTGTAATTATTTTCACCTTATTAGTAATATCTCCACCATTTTTATCAAAAGGATTAATTTCCTTAATTTTAATGCCCTCAATTTCAATTTTCTGTTCCTTACTATTAAAAGGAACATTAGTCGTTACAGTGATTTCATTAAAACTATCAATAGTAGCTTTTTGAATTGTGAGATCTGAAGAAGGCTTAGAGTTATATACTTTTTCATCACCCGAAAGAATCCATACTTCAGCACGACCGTCCTTTATATTTTCAATCCAACGATCGCCACCATCTTTTTCCCACTCATTCGTACGAATAATAAATCCTACACGATTATAGTCACCATCTATTTTAATCTTTGCGTACTTTCCAAATTCATCTTCACCAGTAAATTCATATGATTTACCATTTGCATTTTCTCCCCACATCCAAAGATTCCAGTCTTTTGTGTTTCCAGACTGCTCTTTGTAATGAACGATAATTTCAGTTGTTTTTGAATTTGAAACTGCCTTCACATTCTGAAAAGAGAAAACAGATGATAACATAACGATTATAGTAAGTAATAAAACTGATTTGTTAATTAATCTTTTTGTTATTCGCACCACATACACCCTTTCTTTAAATAGTACGAGCGATTTATTATGCTCGTATAAATTACACTGCTTAAATTAAACTAGAAATCTCTTTTACTTCACCTCCATATTGGCTATTTTCACATATGTATTTCAATGACCTTTTAATACGAAAGCGTTTGCATTAAAACTTAAAAAAATAGATTTTTTATGCCTTTATATACTTATAAATACTAAAAGATCAGGGAAATCATTTTAAAGCAATCGTTTGTTATCGTTTTCATTCTATAGCACTTTCTATCAAGAGGTCAATATATTATTAATTTTCTGTTTTTATATACATTTAACCTTATATATTATTCGCAACGTATTGAAGATAGACAGCCTAATTATCGCTTAGTAAGTTTATTATCAATAATGCATTGCTGTGTAAAAAAACAGCTAATATCCTTAAAGTGACATTAGCTGTTTTTCATAATGTATTAATATAAGAATGAAAATAATACTTCTAACTTACTTAATTTTTGCTGCATCAAATGCCTTTTGAACTGCTTGAACTTCAGCTGTATTCGCTCCATATTTATTAGTTGCCACTCGAATACATGCAGACTTCAATTCTTTGAAATTAGAAGTCATGTTTAACTCATCTGTATTTGCATAATAGAAAATATCAAACATTTTATCTTCACCAATTCCTTTAACAGTTACTCCGTTATGAGTTCCACCTTTTGCAATGAGATACGCAACTTTATTAATAATGCTTGAATTAAAATGAACGCCGCCTTGATCCCAGCCATTAAAATCGTTAAATTCACTGTAATCATCTGGATAAGGTACTCCAAGTGAAGATTGCACAGAAGCTGGGTTTTCCATATCACGGAAAACAGATCCGGTTTGTTCACCCATTGTCCAGTTAAATGTTCCGTTATTTACGTATTTCTCAATAGATGTTCCCATAATATCAGATAGTGCCTCATTGATTGCACCAGATTCACCGTAATATTCAAGATTAGATTCGCTAGAAGTAACAGCATGTGTAAATTCATGTCCAGCTACGTCATATGCTTTAACGATAGGATCGCCATATACAAGCATACTTCCATTATTAGCACTTAATGCATTCTGCCAATTTTTCGGATCGTTCGTATCTTCAGAATCCCAAGCATGTACAACTGAAACTACCTTTTGTCCCTTATTATCAAAACTATTACGCTTGTATTTATCTTTGTAAAAATCAAATACCTTTGTTGCTAAGTAATGAGCACTTACTGCTTTTGGATCGTTAAATGTTGTTGAAGTACTAGTTGCTAATGTACCAGGATAATAGCTTTCTTCTTTAGTAATATCTTTGTAATTCACATCATAAGTTTCAATTCCTTGCCCTCTTGTATAATCAGCAAGCGCATATTTGCCATTACTTTGTTTAGAAATACCAAATGAACGAGAAATACCTAAATCATCTTTTCCTGTTCCAGTTAATGATGTAAGACTGCTTTTTTTACTTTCCTTTAAGGCCCCAACTAGTTTTTCACTTGCTTTTAAGTTAGATTCTTGTACCATATTTTTTAACATATTGCCATTTTGCGCATTTACTAAATAAGTTCCAGAAACATAGTTTGGTGTTGCAGCTTCAAATGTAACTTGGTATGCATTGCTAGCTTGTCCATTATTTTCATCAACAAAAATAACTTCCTTAATTTCTGGCTCAGAAATAAACTTGATATCGTTCCCGTACTTCGTAAAAATATATTGTTTTGCTTCATCTTTTGATAGATTAATAGTTTTTTTCAATTCTTCTTGTTTTAAATTTTGCGCGCTATCACCTGAAACACTTTTAATAACCCCCTTATTATCTACGTGTGCGGTTAATTGATGGCCATATACTTCTTTTCCTTCATATGTTTGCTGGATACGTACGAGTGTAGTCCCATCATACGAATCACGTTTTTGAAGAACTTTATAATCTACTCCTGTTTCTCCATTGACTTGTTTTTGGGACAGAGCTTGTTCTGTTTTCTCCTTAAGTGCATCCTTTACTACATTTTCTGGTGCCTTTTGTGACGGTTGTGTAAGTTCACCCGAACGGAACGATTCCTCCTGAATTTGAACTTGTAGTTGATCTGTTTCCTCTGCATGACCTATTCCGTATGGTGCCACAGCTGTTAAAGCTAATCCTGTTGTTAATGCTACCTTAGTTAATGTCTTTGTGTTTTTCATTTTTTCACCTCGTATAATTTTTGAAATAGAAAGCTTGTACAAAGTATACTGTCTATTTATGTCGAAAAAAAGAGAAAATACAAAATTTATGTAATATTATGCAAAATTACATAAATTGTGGTCAATATTGTAAATAATTAACGGAACACATAAGTACATTAATTTGAATAAAAAAAGAATCCTTTTTGGCAGCGCTCATCCAATTGGTTAGTTATTAATTACCTATATTTATTCTAATAAAAGTACACTTACATCTAAATAACAACATAAAAACCCACTCTTTACTATTGTAAGAGTGGGTTTAATGCTATTAAAATAACAATTACTATAAGAAACCTTATAATTTATATTTTTTTAGTAATCCTACTAAGTTTTTTATAAAATTCACCTTTTGTCTTTGTATGATTAAACTGATTTGGATTAATATTAGCTTTTTGCGAGAGTGCTACAATCTCTTCTTTTGTAATTGAATCTTTAGTATTTATAGATGCTATATTTGTATATTTTCCATCTTCTGTTTTTGGAATTTCTAAAATCCCTTTATTTACAAGATCAACTACAGCTTTATGCTCTGAAGAATGTGTATCTACACCAGTAATTTTCCAATTACGCATAACTTTTGGCGTATATACACCGTTCTTTACCTCTTTTAAATACGTAATAGCAAGGTTACGAATGGTTCCACCTGTTTCTCCGAATGCATTCTCTTGTTTAGATGACCAAGTTTGTTCAAATTTACGTCCCTCTAAAGCTCCCCCTTTTGCCTGTAGAGCCTCCATTCTATACGCATTCATTCCTAGCGTCATAACATCGCTCATTTTAATCGGTTTATTTGTACGAATAGAGCGTAAATTTGTAATTCTACTACCATATGGCTTTGTTAAATCAATTTCGTATTTTACGCCTCCAAAGAAATCATTCGTACTGTATTTAGACGCGCGACGGTTTTTATCAAAACTAACTGTTACATCTCCGGCACGAGATGAGTTAAAATATCCTGCTGCCCATTCCATATAGTCTTTTAAATCTTTTCCAGTTATCTTGTAAACTGTAATTTCTCCCAAAGCATATTGATAATTATACGCAATATCTTTCTTCTTTATAGGCCCTATATCCAAACGGGCAGAATCATTATCAATTTGATGGGCTACTACATCCGCTTTACTGTAATGGAGCATAACTTCATGAAAGAAATCTGATAAAGGTGTCTCTTGAATCTGCACACTTGGAATACCCTTTATTTCATTTTCAGGAACAAGGTTTCTCCCTTTTAATTGAGCAACTACAACATTTGCATCTCCTCTTGCATACTCATGAAAAGGTGTTAATGTTTCTTCAAGTGCAGAATCAGATAATACTGTTGTTCCATCAGCATTTTTTACAGGTATAGCGGTAGCTGTTTTATCTTTTAAAACAAGCTTTCCATCTTGCTTTGTAAAAGTAAGGTCAATACGTGAAATATGCGTTCCATATTTATCTGGTTCTGTAATAATTACGCCATTTACAACTTCTTTTTTTACAAGTTTATGCATATGAGCCGCAAAAATAGCGCTTAGTTCCGGACAAGCATTCGCAATATCTTGAACACCAGTACCTGGGATTCCATTCTCATTTTCTAGTCCCATATGCATAACCCCTACCATTACATCTACTTTACCTTCTAATTCTTTAATTGCCTTTTTTGTCTCTTCTACTGGATTTTTCACTACTAAACCATCCAAATGATCTGTCCCTTTTTCAAAATCACTAATCATTGGTGTATTCATACCAATAATCCCGACTTTAATTCCACCTTTTTCAACAATCGTATATGCAGGAAGAAAACGCTCTCCATTTTCCTTATAAATATTTCCTGCTAACGTCTTTCCTTTATATTGCTCACTAACTTTTTTCAATGTATCTAATCCAAAGTTGAATTCATGATTTCCAAATGCCCAGGCGTCATATCCCATTGTATTCATCGCTACCATCATTGGCGATTGTGGCTTATCGTTGAATAATTCTACTGAGTTTCCTTGAATTGTATCCCCGGCATCTACTAATATGGTATTTGGATTTTCTTGACGTACCTTCTTTATAACCGTATAAAGCTGCGTCAAACTTCCACTCATATTTGCTCCATCAAGCGCATAATCCCAAGGCATAAATCTACCATGAATATCTGCAGTACCTAACAATGTAATGTTAACATCAGATTCCTCAGCCTTAGAAATAGCTGGTTTGACTGTTACTGCTGTTACAAGAAGCATAAGAATAATAAAATAGCATACATAGTTCTTCCATTTCATTTTTTGCATAATAACAATATTTCTCCCCTTTTTGTACTGGCATAAAGTTGCTTGAACTTTAAAAATGTAACTTATTATTCGGAAAAATTCAACTACAAAAGATAATTTTGGAGGTGGTTTTACTGTGAAAATATAGAGAATCAAATGCATATTTCCCCTAACAGAATAGTATGTTATCGTTTTCTAACAAAATACTTCTTCCTCCAACGTGTGAAGAGCGCTAAACCAACGGTAGATGTATATGTGCTTTCAAAATTTTGGACATATAACTCATTTTCGGATTTCATTACCAATTTACTTCCTTCTATATGAAAATACTGAGATCACTTCCAAAAATAATAACCCCGCTCTTCATTTAAGACGGGGTTCCACTTATACAGCAAATCGGATTCAGTTTTTTTTCGAATGTTCGTTTCCTCTTCAGGAGTAAGATCTGCTAGTTTCGTATTTTCTTCTGCTTATTAGTTGCGTTCAACTACATTCATCATAATTTTAATCAGGATTTGAATTTTATCACTCGAACCCTTGATACTATCCCAAATCGCCCAATAAAAAGATAATGATTTTTACTTTTCAACTTCACAAAGCAATTTTATCTCTTTAATTTGTTCTATATGACGCTGTTCATGCAAATAGATCAGTTCTATCCACTGATCTAGAAGTAATTCTCCAAGAGCTGGATGCATCACTGATTTTTTCGCTAATATAGATTCATCTTCTATTGTACGCAGGAAACGCATCAATTCTTTTCTAGCGTTGTTTAACAAATCAATCATTTGCTGTACTTCAAATGTTTCTATACTTGGTTCAATCATTTCTGGAGCTATAAATTTTATCGATCTATCTAATACAATAGCGTGAATTTCTTTACGCTCATTTTGGATACTATCCATCTTTTTTAATCCTGACGAAATAACTGTTATAACTCTCTCGTCTAATAAAACTAAGTGATGACAAACTTGTGCTATACTCCATTTATCCTGATCTGGTTTTCTATTAAATTGAGCATCACTTAACAAAGTAATTTCCTCAAATAATTGCTTTCTCGTTTCATCAAACTTGTCATTTACAAATGTATTCATGTGAATTCTCCTTTCATTAGAACCTACATACTTAGATTCCTACGTTAGAAATATTCTCTATAGAAAAAAGATTTTCCTTCACTACTATTTCAATCAAATCTTTTCTTGCTTTAATAGTTTCTCTAATTCACGACGAAATATATGCGTTTTCTCAAAATCCTTGAGGTTTTCATGTGCTACAGTTACACCATAATACTTTCCACTGAATCCTTTCGATACAACTACGTAAAACGTTCCTAATTATCAATCTAGCATTAAGTAAATGTAAAAAATCACCCTATTTATTCATTTTTCATGCGTATGTATGTACATTTGTTAATTTATTCGATATATTATGGGTATTGAATGATTACGAAAAGATAATAGGTCGCTCGTATAACACCTTATATTTTTATATCCGTGAAAACTGCAAAATGTATGAAATTCCATTTGTCAAATGAATTTAATGCGGAAGGAGGTTTGTGGTTACTTCATCGGGATATAATAATCAGTTTTGAACTGATAAAAATATAGGAGGCGACATAATGTTTCGTACGATTTCAAATTTCATGAGAGTAGCTGAGATAAGAAACAAAATTCTTTTTACACTAGCGATGCTAATTGTTTTTCGAATTGGCACATTTATTCCAGTTCCTCATACTAACGCAGAGGTATTAAAGGTACAAGATCAAGCCAACGTTTTAGGTATGCTAAACGTATTTGGTGGAGGAGCATTGCAACACTTCTCGATCTTCGCTGTAGGTATTACACCATATATTACAGCTTCCATCATAGTACAATTACTACAAATGGACGTTATACCTAAATTTTCGGAATGGGCAAAGCAAGGTGAAATGGGCCGTAAGAAGTCAGCTCAATTTACTCGATACTTTACAATCATTCTTGCATTCATACAATCCATTGGGATGTCTTATGGTTTTAATAATATAGCAGGTGGACAATTAATAACAGATCAAAGCTGGACTACATACTTATTTATTGCGACAGTTTTAACTGCAGGTACTGCATTTTTACTTTGGTTAGGTGAACAAATTACCGCTAATGGTGTTGGTAATGGGATTTCAATGATTATCTTCGCAGGACTTGTTGCGGCAATTCCGAATGTTGCTAATCAAATTTACTTGCAACAATTTCAAAATGCAGGCGATCAATTATTCATGCACATAATAAAAATGGTTTTAATTGGACTCGTAATTTTAGCGATTGTTGTTGGTGTCATTTACATTCAACAAGCTGTTCGTAAAATACCCATTCAATACGCTAAAGCTGTATCAGGAAACAATCCATATCAAGGAGCAAAAAACACTCATTTACCACTTAAAGTAAATAGTGCTGGTGTAATTCCAGTAATCTTTGCTTCAGCCTTTTTAATGACGCCGCGTACAATTGCGCAGCTCTTCCCTGATTCAGGCGTATCCAAATGGTTAGTCGCAAACCTTGATTTTGCACACCCAATTGGAATGACGCTTTATGTCGGTCTTATCGTTGCTTTCACATACTTCTACGCATTTATTCAAGTAAATCCTGAACAAATGGCTGAGAATTTGAAAAAGCAAAACGGTTATGTTCCTGGTATTCGTCCTGGTAAAGCGACAGAGCAATATGTAACCAAAATTTTATACCGTTTAACATTTATCGGTGCAATTTTCTTAGGTGCAATTTCAATATTACCACTCGTATTTACGAAAATTGCTACGTTACCACCTTCTGCTCAAATTGGTGGTACAAGCTTACTTATTATCGTCGGTGTAGCACTAGAAACAATGAAGACGTTAGAAAGTCAACTTGTGAAACGTCATTACAAAGGGTTTATTAAAAAAGTGAATTAATTATAAAAACACAGTTGGTTATTTTCCCAGCTGTGTTTTTGATTTTACTAGCCCGATAATATACAGGGCCGTTACATTATCCAACTACATTTCCTTCTCTAATAACCGTCCTTGTTTGAAATAAGTCCGTAGTGTTGAACGATTGGCCAAAAATACACCTATCAATATGAAACAAGCACCTATACCCATTGCAGGATTTAATGGTTCTCCTAATACAATATATCCTACAATAATTGCTATTAATGGTGATACATATAACCACGTCGATGGGAATACAGGATTTGTTTTTGATAAAAGCCAGTAATATAATCCGTGCCCACCAATTGATCCGATAAATATGAGGTATAAAATAGGCCACTGTACGCTCCATGAGGTTAATACAGTTACATTCGGCTGCTCTACTATGAATGATACGATTAGTAGCAAAATCCCTCCATAAAACATTTGAATACCATTAATAAGAAATGGTGATACACTTCGTAAATCCGAAAGTATTTCTTTTGAGCGAATAGAACCTATTCCGTAAAATAACTCCCCTACTACTAAAATAATACAAGCAATACTCCATATGAAACTTACTTCTTGATGCATTCCTGGTAAAGAAACAAAAACAACGCCTATTAACGCAATAATTAAAGCGAAAAATTGCTCCTTTTGCAATTGTTTCTTATTTCTTCTTGCTTGTAATAATAAAATCATCATAGGACCTGTTGCAGAAAGTACAGCAGCTAACCCAGAAGAAATATATTGTTCAGCCCAGTACAAAGATGCGAATGTCATGAACGTTAAACAAAAGCCAGCATACATAATACGTTTTGAAAATACATGCGGCATAATTTCTTTTCGCTTCAACTTAAATATAAACATCAAGATTACTCCTGCTAAAAAGAAACGAATTCCTGCTGAAAATAATGGAGGCGCTCCTGCTTCAATTCCGATTTTTATCGTTAAAAATGTTGTGCCGAAAATAATACATACTAAAATATAATTGAAAATGACCATTTTTCTTCCTCCTTTTTACTCTTAACATGAGTATAGAGGGTTTCGTGTATAACAGTGTATCTATGCTTATAACAGTTACATCAAATTGTAGTTGATTCTCTTTCTTTTTTTCGCTTTAATTAAATAAAAAAGAAACAAGGTGAAGCCATGAAGATTGTAATACGGAAAGAATCCAACATACCGTATTATCAACAAATATATATGCAAATTGTTGAAAGAGTACAAAGTGGCATGCTTTCATATGGTGACTCCCTTCCATCATTACGTTATATGGCCGAAGATTTACAAATTAGCTTATTGACTGTTCGTAAGGCGTATAAGCAGCTAGAAACGAAAGGATATATACGCATCGAGCAAGGAAAAGGCGCTTATATATATAAACGTGTAAAGAAAGAGTTCAAAACTATTCCTTATAAATGGCAACAAACGAAAACTATTAATGTTATGCGTTCTCAATATGCAATGAATCAACACCGAAAATATTATGATTTTTCACAAGCGATTTTATATCCACGTCTATTACCAAATCCATTTCTAGCAGACGAAATGCACAAATTGCTGGATAAAAATCCGATGTTACTAGTAACTTATGGACCTATTCAAGGCGATTATGAACTTCGAGTTGAAATAGTTAATTATCTAAAAGAACATCAGAAATTAGTGACAGACCCCTCTCAATTATTAATTACAAGTGGTGCCCAGCAAGGAATTGATTTGATCGCTCAAACATTATTAAAACCTGGAGATATAGTATTAGTAGAAAGCCCTTGTTATGGCGCAGCACTTGATGTTTTTCTCAACAAAGGAGTGCAGATTATACCTATTAGTCTTGATAAAAACGGCATTCGCTCAGACTTAATAGATGACCTTTGTCAAAGAAAGAATCCTGTTTTGTTATATGTGAATCCTACTTTTCAAAACCCAACAGGTACAGTAATGAGTAAAGAACGGAGATTGGAACTTATAGAACTAGCGGAGTTATATGAGTTTTTTATAATTGAAGATGATTCTTTCGGAGAAATATATTTTGAGGATGCTATAGTTCCTCCTCCAATCAAAAGTTTTGATACGAATGGTCATGTAATATATTTAAAAGGTTTTAGTAAAACGTTAGCACCTGGACTACGTATCGCTGCACTTATAGCCGATGGGCCTATTTTTGAATGGTTATATGCTGTGAAGGGTTCGATGGATATCGGTAGCCCGTTATTAACGCAAAAAGCACTACTTCCTTTCTTACGTGCAGAACGTATGAAAAATCATTTAGAAAAATTACGCACCGCTTTACAAATTAGACGCGATTTAACAATCGCTATATTATCGCCACTAAAAGAAATACACTTTAAAATACCAAATGGCGGCTTTAATTTATGGATTACACTTCCTAATACAATTGATCCTTTTAACTTATTACAAAAAGCAAATGAAGCAGATGTCTCTTTTTTACCTGGAACAGCTTGTCTATTAAATAACGATACAAATAATAACCAATTAAGAATTAGCTATTCCATGTTAAATGAAAAAGATATGGCGATTGGATTAGAGAAATTACATGATACAATACGAAACTTTAATTTTTAAAAGTATGTTCACTAGCCCATCAAACTAAGAAAAGCTAATACCCCAAAATAAAAGTACTTTGGGGTATTATAAAATTATGGAGTACTCCAATTTATCTTTATTCACTACAAGTCAATATACAGCGGCTATCATCATTCCACTTTAATTACAATCTTACCTCTAACATGTTGCCCTTCACTCAAAATATGAGCTTCTCTAACCCCTTCTTCATTAAGTGACACAACTTTACTTATGATCGGTTTGATTTTTCCATGTACAATTAAATTTGATAACTCTTCTAATTGTTTTCCACTTGGTTTTAGCCATAAAAATCCTGATTTTATCCCTTTCATTTTATAATTTGGTTCATGAACAATCGAAACTAGAACACCGCCAGGTTTAATAATTTGAAAACTTTTTTCTTGTACTTCGCCACCGATTGTATCTAATACAATATCAAAATCTGATAGTAGCTCTTCAAATTTATCTTTTTTATAATCAATAACGAGATCCGCTCCTAAATCCTTTAAAAATTCTTCATTTTTACCACTTGCAGTAGTTGCAACAAAAGCTCCAAATGATTTTGCAATTTGGATTGCCAAACTTCCGACACCACCAGCTCCAGCGTGAATAAATACTCGGTCATTTTCTTTTATTTTTGCGTAATCTACAAGACTTTGCCAAGCAGTAAGTCCTGCGAGTGGAATAGAAGCTGCCTCTTCAAAACTTAGGTTAGTAGGCATATAAGTTACTAAATCTGATTTTACCGCAATGAATTCAGCATAAGATCCCTTCCCTATATTTTCAGGTTTCGTAAACACTTTATCTCCTATTTTGAAACCTTCTACCTCTTCTCCAACCTCTTCGATAACTCCAGCTACATCTAACCCTAAAGTAATTGGAAATGAAAATTGCAATTGTTGTTGTAAGTCTCCTTTTCTAGTTTTCCAATCAACTGGATTAACAGATGTTGCGAGAATGCGTATTAATACCTCGTTATATGTAACAACTGGTTTTAAAATTTGTCTTTCTTTTAGTTCTTCAACACTACCATATTCATCAATAACAATTGCTTTCATTTCCTCTCCTCCTTGCTGTTTATTTTAATAACTTACAATTATTTTTCAAATTTTTTTGCTTTGAATGACAATAAACATGTTTAGAGGTGGTATTTATGCTACGCTATTAATTAATGTGAGTTCCAAATTCAATTTTGTGTACATCTTAGAATCATACAGAATTTTATTTTCTATGTTTGTAATAAAATCCAAAAGAAATGGAGATAACACTATGACCGAAAAGATGATTAAAACAAACGGGACTGATATTTGTACAGAAAGCTTTGGAAATCCTAATAATCCAGCAATTTTATTAATTATGGGAGCTACGTGTTCAATGGTTTATTGGGATGAAGAATTTTGTGAACAGTTAGCTAGCACAGGGAAATTTGTCATTCGCTTTGATAACCGTGATGTAGGACGCTCTGTTACATACGAACCTGGAACTTCCAATTATACGGTAACAACTATGGCTGAAGATGCAATTGGGGTGCTGGATGCCTATCATATTGATAAAGCGCACTTATTTGGTATGTCATTAGGTGGCATGATTGCTCAAATTGCCGCTGTAAAACATCCTGAAAGAATTTTAACGTTAACTTTACTAGCAACAAGTGTTATAGGCTCAGATAACAACACTCGCGATTTACCTCCGATGGATGAAAGAATTTTAATACATCACGCAAATGGTGCAAATTTAGATTGGTCAAATCAAAACGCTGTGACAGAGTATTTAGTTACAGGCTCTCGTCTATTGTGCGGCTCAAAACGTTCATTTGATGAAAACAGAGTTTATACACAAGTAAAACTCGAAATAGAAAGGGCTAACAATCTATTAAGTATGTTTAATCACGCTTTACTTCAAGGTGATGATGCTTATGAAGGTGTACTTAGCTCCATACAAGCACCCACATTAGTAATTCACGGAACTGACGATACAGCACTACCATTTGAACATGGTCTCGCACTTATTGATGAAATTCCAAACTCAGCACTTTTAACTCTTGAAGGAGCAGGACATGAAAATCATCCTGATGACTGGAAAAACATTATTCAAGCAGTAACAGAACATACATCTAAAATATAGATAAATAATAAATAGAAGGGGCACAAATTTGTATTGTGCCCCTTCTATTTATTGGACTAGTGGTACACTAACAAAAACCCATCACTGTATCCATATGTATAGTGATGGGTTTACCTATATTTTTCTATGTTTAAAAAAATGGACAATCTAATTGATCAACAGATTCCCATGATTTTTTTTTTACACTTTCGGTGGATTTATTCGCTTCTAGTGGTACGTTTTTAAAAGGATTTACTTCGACTTTTAATAAGGATGAGGGCTCCATATATAATGAGAAAACATGGCTATTTGGTAAAGTTTTTGACACATCAATATCTCCTACTTGTTTAAATAATTGCTGTGCTGCAAAGAAAAAGAAATTAGTTGGGTTTGATTGTTTATTAAGCCATGCAAGCATTTCAGGTGATACTGATTTATGAATATTGATTTTCACTCGATCACCACGTTTATATCGCCTAGATCGCATGTTGCCACCAACTAACTTATCGTTAAGTTTGTAAACCCTAACTCTTTTTGTTTATGTTCTCTATACTTTGGCGAACAAGTGTAGACCAATAATCCTCTTGCATTTGTAAATAATGGATTATCGACAAAGATTACATTTGTTAAACGCCCTTTTTGTTTTAAAATCATTTTCAAGCTATTTTTAATGATAACTGCGCCCCCGCCATAAATAAACACGTATGGATCGTCTTTCATATCATCAATTTTGTTAATAATATCTGTTGCGACACGCGCCGCTAATCCTAATAGTGCTGGTTGTGATTCCTCAACTAATAATGCATTCCTAGGATGTTTATCATTTAAATAAATTTGATTGAATTCTGTAATACTGTCAATCGTCTTTGTTGGATACTTCCGGTTCCATCTCGTAATAATTTGTAGTAACGTTTCTTTTACACCGTACGATAATCCTTTACTTAATTGCGGACGGAAATTTACCCCTAACGAAACAACTTCTTCTGTTGTCCCCGCTCCAATATCAAAAGACAATAAAGTTTTATCAACAAAATCTATTTCTGAAATTTGATTTTGTTCACATTCTATTTTATGTTTCACAACATTTCCTTCTTCATCATATACAATGCCCCACGTCCCAGAAGCGCCCTCAGGCAGACATTTACAAAACTCAATAGAAACATTAATGGTAACATCACGACCGTTCGGATAATGGAAAACAACTTTATGATTTCCCATATAACGTTTTGCATTTTCGGCAGCTATTTCTTGTGTAATAAGCTGCATAGGAAGAGCGACAGATAAATCATATCGAATGTTAATATGACTAGAAGTTGGACTTTGACGCATAGCACTTACTGCTAAACCCGATAGTATTGTAATAACCATTAGCTCATCCGTCGACTTATTCGATTTCTTCTCCACTTCAGTACCTTTTAATTGATCTTGAATGACTTTTTCTCCAACGATGTACCGTACATTATTTAACATTAGCGATGGAGAACTAATGGTCACATCGATATGATTTTCTAATTCAGATAATGACACATCCCCCTCATCTAACAATCCTGTAGGCTCACCTATATATAAAGAATAAATACTCGGAATAAAAATAGGGTCTTGCCCTTTCACCATTAACTTCAAACCGTTATTTCCTGCATCTGCACCAGCTTTTAAAAGTATAGACATAACTACCCCCTAAATTAATCTGACATCCCTTCCAAATATATGCGAGCCTATTCTTTTACATTCAAATGTAATGTAATTTTTTATTTATCATTAAAACAAAATACTATATACCTTCGCCTTGCTTGTAAAAAGTATTTGACATGAACCTTTTCCAATTTTATACTATAAATGGAAAGAGTTTTTTACAATCGTGGGGGTGTTGTTCTAATATGAATCGTAAAAAATTCATTTTAATAACAATTGTTTTATCATTAGTCGGAGTACTTATACACGGAGCTTATAAATACATCAATGGAGGTGTAATTTTAGGTGGAACAATTTTTACAAGCGCTTTAATACTTAGCTACCTCATCAATCATATTACATGGGGAGATCCCCACGGTGTATCAGAAGAAAGTCAGGATGAAATGGGACAGCAAATTACATATAAAAGCTTTAAAATCGCGTATTTTGTACTTGTAGTTGTATTGTTCCTTCTATTACTCTTCTCGGAAGGTTTTTCTATGGGTTCCAATTTAGATGGAGTTAAAAACCTACCACTGTTTATCGCACTTTGTTCTTCATTCTTTATTTATCCTATTGTCGAACTCATAGTTGCAAAACAATATAAATAAAAGATGAGGTTTTCTATATATAGAAACCTCATCTTTTTATATTTACATACCCTCTACAATTGCTTTTAATTTATTAACAGTTCGCCAATTCCTTACTGTAGCTGGTGTATGTAACTTCTGAAATTGGTTCATTAATTTAGAATTCCGAATAGTATTTTTGAAATACAAATATACAACCTTCTCATCTATATAGCAATCTTCAAGTTCACTTTTGTACATAAGTAACTGCTTCCTCTCATCTTCAGAAAATGGATGAGCTAAAAAGGCAACGTGTATACTTTCTCCTTCTAACAAAGCATCCGCCTTATAAGGGGAATATTTTATAGTATTTATTAATTCTTCATTTGTTTTTAGGATGACTTGAACATCAAAATTAAATTCCTTTTTAATTTCAAATTCAATTTTTACTTTTAGAGCGTTTATATCTTCCTTAGATTCAAACACGATATTACCGCTTTGAATATATGTTTTCACTTGTTTTAATCCTATTGATTCAAACAATCGTTTTAAATCTGCCATTTTGATTATTTTATGTCCACCTACATTGATTCCCCTTAGTAACGCAATATAAATTGTCATATCATTACTCCTCGCATATTCATTGACCTTTCAACTATATATATTGAAACCTTTATCTTTTTTGATACCGACTTTCGTTTTTACTAACATAGCACAAAATAAAAAAAACTTACTACAAGAATGTTCAAGAGTAAGTTTTCTATCCCGTTATTTTATTATAGGTAAATGCATTATTATTTGTTGACCAATCGGTCCCATTCTTCTAAAGCCTCTATCTTCGAAGCCAACTTTTTCATATAACTTTTGTGCTGGCATATTTTTTTCATTTACAGCAAGTACAACTTCATTTTCTATTGGAAAATAACGTTTTACAAAATCTTTTAATAATGCCAATGATTTTTTAGCGTATCCTCTTCTTTGTTTATTATAATTTATAGAAAATGATGTTAAAAGTAAAGCATCTTCATTCTCTGTGAACTCTTGTACTCTTTCGCCTGTTTGTAATGCGAAAAGACCAACAGGTACCCCGTTGTAATCTAAAATAACAATTACATTTTTTGTGCGATCGCTTTTTGCTTTTTTCAATAATTCGCCTGGATCTGATGTGAATTGAACTTGTTCACTTGGTAAAGTAAATGATTGTATAATTTCTTTATACGTCTCCTTATACGGAACTAATTGTATTTCCCCAGTATGTATGTTCATGCTATACTCTCCCATTTTTATCAAATTAACTTAAACCTTGCTGTGATTTAGAATGCACTTTTCCATCCAAAAATGTAATTTCAACAAATGAATTTGGATTATTCCCCTTCCAAGCAAAAATTTGTTTAATTTGTGTAGAATGTTCTACCCCTTCTTCTATAAGTAAATTTCCTTCAAAACCGATTAAATCTTTCACTTCTGTATAAGTCATTCCTTCATCTATTTTTGAGAAATGATTTATATTGATAAATTCTTTCTTCTGACTTTCCATCACAGTAGAAGAAGTCGCTGTTTGCTTTTTCACTTCTTTCTTTTGTTCACAGGCTGTCATACTGAAACTTAGGCAGAAACCACATAAAATAAATGCACTTTTTTTCATCATAACAGTTGTCCCTCCCACAATAATTAAACCATATATTCCCTTAAAAATAAACTGAATATTTAATATTATATTTAAAAAGCCTCGTACAATTTAGTACGAGGCTCATTTTACTTATTCAAATGATTATTAGATTGGTCATTCTGTTCTTTTCTTAGTTCATGTTCTTCATCTTTTGGTAATTGCTTGTCATTATCTTTAATTGGATTCGTTTCTCTATTTTCAATCATATCATTCGGAACTTGTGGCATCACGCGGCCAACAATTGCTGCTAATTCATCCAGTATACCTTCGCCAGTTTTCCCTTTTTTAATTTGCTTTCCAATTTGTTTCAGCCGTTCATACGTATCAACATCAGCTACAACGACTGCATTCGCACCATCCGGATCGTTTTTTAAACTTTCTGCAACAGAGTACTTAATTGACTCAACACGAGTTCGGTCTAGTTTCGCTTTTACATCAATACCTACAATAGCATATTTTCCAACAACTACTGCTGTTGCATCATTCACACCTGGCACACTTGCCGCTAAAGATGCTAAATGATCCGCTGCTTTTTCATTTGGCTTATTTGATTTGTTTGTATAATTAACATTTTTCATTGAGACATTTTTTTGTTCTGGCTTTTCATTTGGATTGTCTTTTTTTCCAATACTGCATCCAGTTATAAAAAAGCAAAGCATCAACACATATATTAGGATTTTCATTCTTTTCACCACTTTACTATTAAGGTTTAATCATAAATTTTTTCAACAGCTTGCATTTTTTTCACTTTTTCTTCTGCTCCGCTATTCGCATTGATGAAAATTTGATACGTATCTTTCCCTAACGTTCCAACAAATTCATAGCAAAGTACTTCATTATGCAAATCATTTACTACAACTGCTTTTCGCTCTTCCATCACTTTCACATCAGGGTTAATTTTCTTCCTTGCTTCTGCTGCAGTTAGCTTGGCAGACGGAATTGTTCGTTTTTGATGTGATGCTAAATATTCTTTTGCAGAAAATCCAACGATAGATCCGTCGTCTAA
This sequence comes from Bacillus sp. FSL M7-1020, assembly GCF_038050415.1. Classification (NCBI taxonomy): domain Bacteria; kingdom Bacillati; phylum Bacillota; class Bacilli; order Caryophanales; family Bacillaceae; genus Bacillus; species Bacillus sp. FSL M7-1020. The sequence continues at coordinate 2,428,801 of NZ_JBBOTW010000001.1, forward strand.
AGCAATTTTCATTTGGATTGCTTCCGGATAAATCCGTACGCCATTCTCATTTACTACATAAGTAAACACGCCGATAGTATCATATTGAGAACTATCATAGAGCTCCATATTATTAAACTTATGATCCTTTAAAAACGTCAATCCTTTACTTCCTGCATCATTTAAACTAATTTTCTGTTCTTTAATTTCTCGATTATTCATTACCCAAATTGGATATCCGCCTTTTCCGGTAATATCCATGTAAAACTCATTATTCGTTGCAGAGTCTTTAATCTTCACACTATAGAATGATTCTTTCGCACCTTTTCCACTTTTCTCTACATCGACTTTTTCATTTCCTTTTAAATTTAAAAATGATTTTGCGATTTTTGCTGCTTCATCTTTAGAAATTGCCTTTCCTTCTGCTTCAAATCCACCTTTTTTATTTTTTTGTGCACTTGTAAAGGTCGGTCCGAAGTTTGTAGAAGAGTATGATGTTACGTTTTTCTCTACAGTTTTTAATCCATCAATAATTGTGTTATCTGCTGGATCGCGATTTGATGCAAGTGCCATTTCAACATCCATCCAGCGTAAATTATTTTTCAAAACAAGATGTTGTACTTTCCTTAGTTCATCTTGTATATTTCCCGCATTTGAATATAAAGTTTGCAACGTTTTATATTCTTGTTCATTTAACGGCTCTTTTTCTAAATCACGAATGGCTGCACGGTAACTAAAATCACCGATATTTGCTAAAAACTCTTCCGTTTTATTAAACGGCATTAATGTTAACGGGAGTTGTCCTACATCTGAACGAGCTTCAGATGTTAAACGCCATACATCTGCTAATGCAGGTGATAAAGATGAGCGTGAATTCATCGCAAGTGTTGTACCAATTTTATCGTGTAATAAATCAACTTCGTATGCTAAATCATGGAATGCTCGTTGATAACTATTTTCCGCTCGAATTAAAACCGCATTTTTCTCTTGGTGCTCTTTATAGCCCCAATATCCTGTTCCAACTACACCAACTGTTAATAATACAATGATAATACCTCTTAACATTGTCCCACCTCCGCTCTATTTACAGAAAATATGTTTACCAATTTTTTTAATTTGTGGACGAGTCCAAATCCATTTACTTGTCGCAGTATCTGGGTTGAAATAATATAAAGCATTTCCTGTTGGATCCCAGCCGTTTATCGCATCTAAAACCGCTTTTTTCGCTGTTTCATTTGGCGTTAAATATATTTGTCCATCAGCCACCGCTGTAAACGCTCTCGGCTCAAAGATTACACCTGAAACGGTATTTGGGAATGATGCGCTTGTAACACGGTTCAAAATAACTGCAGCTACTGCAACTTGTCCTAAATACGGCTCACCACGTGATTCTCCATATACTGCATTTGCCATGAGCTGAATGTCATTTTGGGAATAACCGTTCGGAACATTTGTCCCTTTATTTTGTGGTGGTTTATTTTCTTGTGCAGTGCCACCACTATTTCCTTTATTCGTTGTCGTCCCTTTATTCGCAGTCGACTTATCATACTTTGTTGCCTTTACGAGCATCTGCTTCGTTTTAGCACCCGCTAAACCATCAACAGGTAGTCCAAATTTCTCTTGAAAATTCCGAAGTGCCCAATATGTACCCCATCCGAAAACACCATCTACTTTTCCTGTATAAAATCCGTTATATTTCAAACGAGATTGTAGTTCAATGACATCTTCACCGGATGCTCCTCTTTGAATGACTTGATTAGAAAAAGCTTCTACATTCTTTAGTTGTATACTACTGACCATTAAAGACAGTCCTATGAACGCAAGTAAAACTACTATTTTAAAAATAGCTTTTTGGCGCATAATTTTCCCTCCTTAATTACAGAAATGATTTCTTGGTTATGTTTTGTAAAAGCCTCGCTTTTATGTAAAGAAGACAAAAAAATCCAAACTTATATCGTTGAAAGAATATGTAAACAATATACAAAAAGGAGAAAAGGAGTTCATTATGAAGCAATTGTTAAAGCGTATCGCATTCGTCATTCTTTTATTAACAACATGTTTAAATATATATACCGGGTCATCGATTGTTCATGCACAACCGCCTTATGCAAAATGGGGTAAACTTGCTGTAGAAAAGACGAAAGAACAATATCCGAAAGCAGAGATTGTTGATTATCTTCATATAGGTAGAAAACCAAAAACGGTTCAAATAACTGTTGAAAAGTTTAAATTGTGGCTACGTGAAGATGGAAAAGAATATGGTGTTTTTGTTGATGTAGAATTTGAAACGAAGACAGAGAAATTTATAAAGTTGTCGTTTCAGAAGACGAGTAGATAAAGTAAAACTTTAATCAGTGGGGGGTTTGTTCATCTCCCACTGATTATTAGTTGAACCAATCGGGCTTTTACAGGCAGTTGATCCCCCATCTAACTTCTTTGCTTTCGCTGAATTTTGAGGTGGGGGTCTTACTGCCCCGTTAATGCGGGATAAAATGAAACCCCACTATTAAAAACGGAAACAGTGGGGCTCCTTGCATTTCTAAAATTCTTTCCTAAAGTTTCGATTCCCTAAAAATCTTACCAATATACAAATAGCGCCAATTACAACCGCTATCCCTATACTGTATAAAAGTACTTTACCATACCCACCTATTCTTGGATCTAAAAACGGATATGGATACCAATTCACGATTGGGCCACGTATTAAGCTATATACAACGTAAAAAAACGGGAATAAGAGCCAGCTTGTAGATTGTTTCCAAGTGATTTTCTTAATAGGTGGATTTAAAATCCAATCTAAAAGCATTGCAATCGGCATGATATAATGTAGCACTGTATTTACCCATGGTATTGCCGTTTGAAGTGACTCTTCTAATCCTCTTAATAGCAAAAAATAAATGAGTCCTGTCGTAAGTATGTATACCGTTGCCGCACCTCGAAGTATACTAAATTGTTCTGAGCGACCAAATGTAGCTGTTCCGATACTGCTTAAAAGGAGAATACATACAACTAAAATGTTACTTTCAATCGTAAAGAAACTAAAAAAATTAACTGGATTGAACGGTTTCAATTGTGCCCTGATTATGAATTGCGTAATAATGGCACTACATGCTAGAAGACTTAAACATAGTCTAAATAAAGATAAAGTTTTTTCATCCCTCATACATTCCCTCCTTTTCTTATATATAATTGGAATTTCCCTGTACATGCTCAATAAATAATTTTAATGGAACGAGCCCACGTTTTGGCATATGACTACTTATAATAGCTACTACTTCTAACTGAGGAATGATAACGATGTATTGTCCGCCGTACCCCATAGCGAAATATATACAATACGGTATGTGAAATCTTTCGTTATGTAATACCCACCAGTGATATCCATATGCGCCAACATGTTCATATGTTTCAAATTGCGCCCTACTTGACTCTTCTAACCATTTCGCTGATACAATTTCTTTCTCATTCCAATATCCATTTTGCAAACATAATTTTCCTAATTTTAATAAATCGGTAGATTTCATTTTCATACCGAAGCCGCCGACATATATACCTTGCGGATCTTGTTGCCACTCATATTCGCTAATTTCTAATGGCTCAAATAAATATCTTTTCGCAAACTGCTCTGTCGACATCCCAGTAGCTTCTTGAATAATATAGCTAAGTAAATGTGAAGAACCTGAATTATAATTCATTTTTGTAGCAGGTTCTTCAATTATTGGCTTTTCTAATATGTACTGTACCCAGTTCTCTGATTCTACAAAGTCGTTTGGGAATACTACTCCATTCCCAAACTCTTTCCAATCCTCACCAGTAGTCATTGTTAATAAGTGATACAGCGTTAAATCATGTTTCTCCCCAGGTACATTTTCAATCCACTCTGTAATCGGTGTATGTATATCATTTATATAGCCCTTATCAATTGCAATACCAATTAATAAAGATACGATACTTTTTGTAATCGAATTTATTTTATATAAGTTATTTGCACATTCTGGTGTTTTATAATACTCAGTTGTTAATTCCCCTTTTTGATAAATAAGAAATGTGTTCACTTTTTTCTTTTCAAATTTATTTTGTAGTTGCTTAAAATCCAAAAATCTTACCTCCATTAAAATAGTTACTTCATTTATTATATCTTGTTCCTTTTATTAAAACATAATTGTGCTCAAATAAAAAAATAAGCTTATCAGCTATAATTAGCTGACAAGCTTATTCCTATAATTTCGTACGAACATTCCAAAGTTCAGGGAAGAACTGTTGATCAAGTACTCGTTTTAAATAAGATACACCTGAAGATCCGCCAGTTCCCATTTTATTTCCGATAATGCGTTCTACCGTTTTCATATGACGGAAACGCCATTGTTGTAGCCAATCTTCGATATCAATTAATTTTTCAGCAAGCTGATATAAATCCCAATATTGCTTCACGTCCGCATACACTTCTATCCAAGCCGCTTCTACAGTTGCATCTTCTTCGTAAGGCTGCGTAATATCACGATTTAACACATCTTTATGAATTGGGAAGCCTTCTTTAACAAGCGCCTGTATCGCAACATCATACAAACTTGGTGCGTGTAGCGCTTTATGAAGACGAGCGTGTAATTCTGGATCTTTTTCATAAATCTTTAATGCATGTGGTGTTTTATAACCAAGTGCGTACTCAATCATTCGATATTGATACGATTGAAAGCCTGAAGCTTGACCGAGTGAATCACGGAATTCAATATACTCAGATGGCGTTAATGTCGCAAGAATATCCCAAGATTGAATAATTTGCGATTGAATTTTTGATACACGTGCTAACATTTTAAATGCCGGTGCTAATTTATCGTTTTTAATCGATTCAATTGCTGCATTTAGTTCATGTAAAATAAGCTTCATCCAAAGCTCACTAGCTTGGTGAATAACGATAAATAACATTTCATCATGATGGTCTGATAATCTCTTTTGAGAAGATAGTAAACTATCTAATTGTAAATACTCACCATACGTCATATTTTCCTTAAAATCCGTGTGAATCCCTTTTTCCATAATTACCTTTTCATTTTCTTTCATATTAGTCAAACACCCCTTTTATATGTTTCTACTTATATTGGTCTAATGACAGCTCGAACTGGACTTCCATCTGCATCTGTTAACGCAAGTGGTAATGCAATTAATTCGTAATCGCCGTCTGCTACATGATCTAGTACGACATTTTCTAAAATATGAATTCCATATTTAAACAATTGATGATGTGCTGCTAGTTCTTTATCATCTAACGGATCAACTGATGGTACATCCACTCCGATTAAACGAATTCCCTTATCAGAAAGAAACGGTGCAATATCAGCACGTAAATGCGGGATCACATCTGGAAATTCTTCTACTTTACCATGTGAAGATGTACGTAATAATAGTCGTTCTACACCTTCTAAATGAAAACTTTCTAATTCTTTTTTTCCGATGCTTTCAAGATTAGAAACGTCAATGATTCGCGTAGGTCCGACATAAACTTGAACATCTAAATCTATTACTTTCTTTCCGTCATTATCAAAATGAAAAGGCGCATCAATATGAGTACCTGTATGAATACTCATCGTTAACTTTCCGACGTTTACTGAACCGCTCTCTTCTTTTGACCATGAAACTTCATACGAGAACGGTGTATCTCCTGGCCAAGTTGCAATATCATTATTTAATGGCTGTGAAATATCAATCCACTTTGATGTTTTCATTCTTATGCCACAACCTCTCGTTTATTTTCAAATTGTTTATACTCTTCCTCTTTCATAACTTTCTTTAAAATTTGAACAGACTTCCATACTTCTTCATACGTATTGTATAAAGCTACTGGCGCAAGTCTTATCCCATTTGGTGCTCTGAAATCTGGAATTACTCCATTTGCCTTTAGTGCTTTACAGATACGCGCTGCTTCCGCATGCTCTAAATAAATATGTCCACCTCGTTTTTCATCCTCTAACGGGTTTCCAATTGTAAATCCGAAATCTTTTAATTCATGATCAATTAAATCCAGCATGTATCTCGTAATATGTAAAGACTTTTTACGTAAACGTTCCATACCAGCATCTTTAAAAATTTCAAGAGAACCGATTAACGGTGCTGTACTTAATACGTGAGGTGTACCAATTTGATAAGCACCTGCATGATCAGCTGCAGTTAATGTATGCTCCATATCAAACTGTTTATCTTTTCTAGAACTAAACCATCCAGACAATCCTGGCAGTCTATTAAAATGTTTACTATTTACATAAAGACCTGCAACACCACCCGGCCCTGCATTTAAATATTTATAATTGCACCATACAGCGAAATCAACATCCCACTCTTTAAAATGATGTGGAATAGAACCAATTGAATGACATAAATCAAATCCGATATGAATGCCACGTTTATGAGCTTCCACTGTTAAACGTTTCATATCAAGAATTTGACCACTTCTATATAAGACTGAAGGTAATAAAATTAAAGCGATATCATCTTCCATTGCCTGAATAATATCTTCTTCAGAAAGTGTTCGACCATCTTGGCTTTTCACCCTTACTAAATGCTCATCTGGCTCTAAGCCTTTTAAACGAATTTGACTTTGAAGTGCATAAATATCTGACGGGAAAGTTAATTCATCCGCAAGAATTTTTGTACGTATTCCTTTCGGCTCATAAAACGTCGCAATAACTTGGTGTATATTCGCAGTCGTGGAACCGGTTACAATAGTTTCTTCTGGTAAAGCTCCAATAAGAGGTGCCGTCAGTTCACCTAATTTCTCCGAAAGGAAAAACCATGGATGTTCGCCTTCTGTCCAGCCATCAATGCCATACTCTTTCCATGAATCTAGTAAAGTAAGTAACGATTTTTCTGCTCTTTTCGAAAGTAGTCCTAATGAGTTTCCATCTAAATATATAGTTCCTTCTTTTTTATAGAATTCAGTTTGAAAATCTTTCAGTTCATCATGTTTATCACACTCAAGCGCATACTCATAAGTTGGTTGAAATGGTTCTTTATACATGGTGTCACCTTCTCTTAATTTTCTTTTTATTCTAACTAATTGAAATATATCACCTTAGTTGATATAACGTCAATGATATTATGTCAGTTGACTTTACATACTATCTTCTTTTACAATACAATTATATTTTCAGATATTTCAGTATAAAGAGGTGATTCTTTGAAAAACACTACTCTTTCAACAAGAAAACACCGCTCCTTAGAAACAAAAAAGAAACTATTACATTCGGGTTACACTATTTTTATTACTAATGGATTTCAGAAAACGACAATCACGCAAATTATTAAACATGCAGAAACTGGTTATGGAACAGCATATGTATACTTTAAAAACAAAGATGATCTCCTTATCGTGTTAATGGAAGATGTTATGAATCGTTTTTATAATATTGCTGGGCGCTCTTTCTTCCCTCAAACGAAAGCAGCAGCACGTGACTTGATTCAAAATCACGTTAGAGCATTCCTACAATTAGCAGAAGAAGAACGAGCTATTTTGCAAGTTGTCGAAGAAGCAATCGGATTATCAAAAGAGATACGTCAAAAATGGGGTGAGATTCGCGAACGCTTTATAAAAAGTATTTCGCAGGATATTACTTACTCTCAAGAAAGTGGATTAGTGCATCCTGAATTAAATAAAGAGCTCGTGGCACGCGGTTGGTTCGCAATGAATGAAATGTTTCTTTGGACTATTGTACAAAATAACAAAGAAGTAAAACTAGAAGAAATAGTGTATACATTAACGGAGATGTATACAACGGGATTATATAAATAGCGCACTTCACATATTTAAAGTGTGCTATTTTTTCTTAAAATCATCATTCTAACTATAAATGGAATAGCCTATTATAATAATTGCGAGTATGTATGTGATTATTATAATCATAAGAATACAACCTGTTTTATTTTATTGTTTTAACCTACTCACAATTCCAATAATAAACTTATACTCAGCTCTACTTTTCCTTACTTTCTTAAAGCCCTCTTTCGTATCAAAAATAAAACACGTTTTCCGAAACCAAACACGGACATAAAATGATTCAAAATAAATAGGTCTCACAATTCCTTTTTCCTCAAATTCAGTACCGTCTGTATTTTCGGTCTCTGTTCGAACGAACCATCTATTCCCGATACCAATTTCAATATACTTCACATACTAACCTCCTTTAGGGAATTTCCCGTCTAACTACTTTATTATTTCCCTGGGAAGCGCACATTCCGACAGAACATGAGCTCAAAAAGAAAAAGCAGATTACAAAAATCTACTTTTATAGATTAAATTTTTGCATTCGTTTATAAAATGTACTACGGGGTACATCTAATAGTTTTACAGCTAACGAAACATTTCCGTTTGTCTTTTGTAATGCTTCAATCATGCTATCACGCTGTATTTTTTCGCGAAAATTCAATGTATGTTCTGTTTTATTTTCAACTTGTAACTCAAGTTGTTGTTGATTTCCCATCATTGTTTGTAACAAAAAAGCGACTTGTTTTTCGCATATTTCCCGCCCTTGCGACAAAATGTAAATGCGTTCTAATACATTTACTAGTTCTCGAATATTTCCGGGCCATGTATGTTGTAAAAATTGATTGCAAATACTCTTTGGAAATACAACATTCCAATTCTTCCGTTCGCAAAAGTGTTGTATAAAATATGGAATATCCTCTTTTCTTTCTAGTAACGATGGAACATATAACGGATAAACGTGCAAACGATAATATAAATCTTGACGGAATTTCCCTTCTTCTACTAACCGTAGTAAATCTTTATGTGTGGCAGTAATAATACGAATATTTACTGGTACCTCTTTTGAACTTCCTATTGGAGTTATTGTGCGTTCTTGTAAAACACGCAATAATGCTACTTGCATCTCTGATGGTACTTCACCAATTTCATCTAAAAACAATGTTCCTCCATTCGCTTGTTCAAATTTCCCTTTATATCCTTGACGTCGCGCACCTGTAAACGCACCTTCAGCATAACCGAACAATTCACTTTCCATTAATTCTTTAGGCAAAGAACCGCAGTTAACAGCTATAAAGGGCCCGTCTTTTCTTGGACTATTTTCATGAATCGCTCTCGCAACATATTCCTTTCCTACTCCTGTCTCACCACATACATACACACTAGCATCAGTCGGTGAAACAAGCTTAATTTCTTCTAGTGTGTGTTGAAATGCTTTGCTTGTCCCGGTAACTCCTGAAAAAGTAATTCCTTTTATAAATGTGAAAGCAGAATATGTATTCATTTGTTTGTTTTCCTTTAAATACATACATTTCCCGATCATTCTTTCATTACTATATACTGGTATCTCTAATTTAGTTTCCAATCCATAGCGCATTAAATCTTCAAGTTTCATTCTTGACCAATTAGTTACTCGTTCCCGAACGCTCTTACTCGCAGAAACGATAACATCACGATGATTACAAATAACTACTTGTTCATCACTATCAATGACATCTAAAAAACGATGAATTAAGTGTAATTCATTTTGATGAACTCTTATGCTACATTCACGTTCTATCGCATGTGCAATTGAAGTTACCATACCGAGCATATATGGATGCGAAAATTCAATTGGACAGGAGAAATCTAGAACACCAATTAATTTCCCGTCATCGTTATGAATGGGAGCAGCCGCACAACTCCAGCTATGAGATGCCACGGAGTAATGTTCAGTACCACTTATCATAATAGCTTCTTCAATTTCTAATGCTGTTCCTATTGCGTTTGTCCCCACAGCTGCTTCCGTCCATTTTACACCTTCAATAAAATTAATATGTTTCGCTCGCTTTAACGTTTGTTTATTTCCACTTAAGGATAGAACATAACCATCTGGATCGATTAATAATGCCATCATTTGTAGTTCATCAATGGTTTTTCTCATATTTTGTATTTGAGGTAATGCTATATCAAGGAAAATTTCACTCTTTTTCTTTTGTTCTTGAAAAATGTTAGAAGACAAAATTTTCTGACCTTTATTCATATGAGGATTCACATTTGCTTGTTTACATCGATGCCATGACTCTGAAATTCTTTCGTTTATACGGTTCGAATCAAGGACTCCTTTATCAATAAACTTTTTCCATGTGTGTAAGTAAAACGGTGAAGCTAACATTGTATCATCTCCCTTTTAATTGTTTTGGAGATTTATTCCGCATTAACGGGCAGTAAGACCCCCACCTCAAAATTCAGCTAGAGCAAAGAAGTTAGGTGGGGGTCAGGCTGCCCGTAAAAGCCTGATTGGTTTAACTAATAATTAGTGAGGGATGAATAACACCTCCACTGATTAAAGTTTCACTTTATAAAACATACTTTTATTATAAAACTGAATAAAAGCGTTTTCAATACAACTAGAAAGACGACACAAATATGTTAATAATTTGAATATCTTAATGCATTTCTTTATTCTTTTTTAGTAGCACTATATTTTGTATAATGGACGCAAAGAAAATACATAACCAAAACCATTTTTGTGGATTACCATTTATAAAGAAAACAATCACGGCTGCAAAGAAAATAGTGGATGCTAAACTAAAATATAATTTTGTTTTAATTTCTATTATCCCTCACCCCTCTGTTACTTTACAGTACATACTAACTCTTCATTTTTCATCTCTACTATGTACTCCTGTAAAACATATTCTTTCCCGCCATGGTTTTCATACCATTCATGTATTCTTCTAACATGCCTCTCGTCACTTCTAATTTTCGATTCTATTTCTTTATACTGTTCATAACTATCATATTCCCATATGGCAAATACTTCAGACGTACCATTCTTATTATCTTTCATCCAGCGTCCTATTAGCCTAGAACCATGCTTTAATTGATTAGGTAAGTTTGTGTTATTGAAATGATCATTAAATACTTCTATGAATTCATTTTTCACTACATAGTACTTCCTTCTGTAAAACATACTTCTTCACCTCTTTTATGAAAAGTATCAGTAAACCTTCCCATCACTACCGTATTATAATACTTTCCATCCGATAGTCTTTTGTCATTTTTCAAAATGCCTTCTACTTCAAAACCTAATTTTTTATAAAGATGAATAGCTTTCTCGTTTGTCTCTAATACTTGTAAAGATATTTTATTTACTGCATTTTCGTCAGCCCATTTAATAGATTGTTGTAATAGGCTCTTACCCATTCTATATCCCCAAAACTCTTTTAAAATACAAACGCCAAACTCCACTTTATGAGATAATCTCTTAAAATTTGATCCTTCACATCTTGAAAATCCAACAATTCGATTGTGCACTTCTACAACTAAAAAGAGATTCTTCGTCTCTTCAATATCTGTTTTTATTATTTTTTGAAACCCTAGATTATCTATAAATCCCTCTCCAGCATCTCTATCCATATTTTCAGTTTCTCCATCAATCTGAACTCTAATTTTCGATAACTGCTCAGCATCTTTCTCAGCTGCAGAACGAATTGTATAAGTTAATCCATTTATATGAAACTTTTGCTCTTTTACAATCATGTCAAACTCCTTTCAAATGAATATAATGGCGCTATTACAACTTGTTTACCTTGTTTCTCAAAGTCCTGAACAGTTTCTTTACTAGCCTCTTCGTCAGTTATAATAATGTCAATTTCTTTTAGAGACTCTCCTCTTATAAAACAATCTATTCCAAGTTTATTATGCGGAACTAAACAAATATTTCTTCTAGCAATTTCACTTACTCTTTTACTAAAATAAGCAACTTCAGGTGTTGCAGTACTAATACCTTGTAATGAAATGCCTCCACCTGTAGAGAAATAAAGATCAATAGAAAATCTACTTATCAATTCAGAGGCAAGTGTATCAGTAATATTCCCTGAAGGTTTTACTTTTCCGCCAATTAAATACGTATCAATATTCTTATATTCTCGTAGATAACCAGCTATTTCTATAGAATTCGTAATAACCGTAAATGATACTTCCGGTAAATATTTCAGCATCGCATTATGAACGGAAGCCCCACCAATAAAAATTGAATCACCTTCTTTTATATAAGATACCGCAACTCTTGCAATTGTGTCCTCATATATTGAGCTATCACTATAACGTTTAGCTGGTTCCGCAGCTAAGTTTCTCACTCGCGTAAGTTCAATTGCACCTCCGTGCGTTCTTTTTAATAAACCATCCTTTTCCATAATAGACAAATCTCTTCTTATAGAATCAATAGACATATCAAATCTTTCCGCAAGATCTTTTACGATTACTCTTCCATCTGTACTAAGTAGTTCTAAAATTTTCTCCCGACGTTCTTCAGTAAACATGTTATCACCACCGTTATTGAAGATTCAGAAATTTGAACTTTATGTTAATTATATGCACGTTTCTTCCGTTTCACAATATTTTCAATCCTTTTTCTTCCGTCTTTATGCAGGTTTTCTCTCTTTTTCTATTTTGTTAACTTTACATAAAATAAATGCACATTTGTATATTCTACTAAAAGACTTCTATTTATTTCCTTATTCATGTAAAATTATTCCTATGTTTTACTTTTTAATACAGAAAGGAATTACTATGAAATCATTAATCAAAACGACATGTACAGCATTATTATTTACAGGAATATTAACAGGATGTAATAGCAATACTACACCAAAACAAGAAAAGAGCGCTCTCGAAAAGAATGCAATGCACTATGGAGAAATAGTTAAAAACGAATACTATAGAGCAACAGTTGAAAATGCAAAATTTGAAAAAATAGACAAAGAGTGGCGCCTTACTACTCGTGTTATGATTAATAATGTTCGAGACGATGGACAAACTATTGATCTTTCGAAAATAAAATATTTCATACAAGATGAAAAAACTGGTCAGAAATATGAAAGTGAAGCTCATCCGATAGATGACGAGCACTATAAAAATGTTCCACACAAATTTTCTTTAACTACTGACGTTGTATTTGAAATGAAAACTTCTCCTAAAGACTTAAATAACATGTATTTGTATATTGATAGTAAAGTTGCTCCATTAACAAATACATATTGGAAGCTTGGGAATCTAGCATCAAAATAAAAAAACAGTCTTTATTGACTGTTTTTTTATTGTTGAACTTGTAAATACCATCTAAAGGAACTCTCTTTATTATTAGTTAATATACATGTAACTTAATCATTTTTTCTCAAGGAATACATCTGCTGCCCAAATCGTCACTTCTCTAAATGGACAGTCAAATAAAACACCTAGTTCAAAACCATCTTCAGTAAGAGCTATTTCATGATATAGCCACCAAGCACTTTCAAAGTTTTCTGGCATAGAACACTTGGTTACTCCTATAAAAGTTACTTCAAGTTTATCAAATTCACTAAAAGTACCACTGCAATCTAATACGATAGACAAAGTATCTTCTGATTTTCTCTTTACTACTTTAATCACACTATCATGTAGTGACATCTCATGTAGCTGAGCAACATGAGACGGAAGTTTTTTCTTAATGGAATTAAAATGTTTTAAGTATGATTGATCTAATTGTGCCATTCTTGCCTCATAATCTGCTGTCCACTCTAACAAAAGTTTCTTTAATTCATTAGGTAGATATACTGAATCAAACATGTTGTTATGAATGTATGGATGTAGTGTTTCAGGAAGATAGTGTAATAAATCTTCTTTCCTTTCTTCTACTTCGTCTTTCAAACTTTGTATATAATCGGGATCTATGTCTTTCCATTCTTCTATTGACTCTATGAAATGCACAAATCCTGAAATTTGCATTTCTTTATACCAATCTTTTGTGAAATATTTCAATTACATCTCTCCTAAAACATTTTATCATCCAAGAAAAGCAATGTATCCGCTTATTATATCATTCCAATAATCATTTTTTCTAAAAAAAAAATGTAAAAATGTAAATATTCCGCCTATTTTTTCTAAAACTTCAGAATATTTACAAAAATAATAAATTAGAATACATTTTAGTTGTACAAGATTCACCTGTACAAAAATCTAAACAAAAAGGGATGGTTATATGTTGAAGAAATTAGTAGCAGGAACATTAGTAGCGGGTTTTGCATTAACTGGCGGACTAGGCGTAGCAAGTGCTGAAGAAAAAGGTAACACAATTAAGTCATTTGATTATTTAAAAGTGGATGAACAGAATGTTACTTCATTTGCAAAATTAAGTGATCAGGATAAGAAAGACATCCAAATTACTATGGTATTACCAGAGCAAAATGAAAATGGAGATTGGCTAGCTTATGGTTTTACTAGTAGAGAAACATTGGATGCTTATATTGAAAAGGATAAAAAAGTACTTAAAAATAAAATTAATCCTTTAGGTAGTGGTGCTGGTAGTACTGATTTTTATGAACATAAAGATAAAGGTGGCCAATATATTTACTGGAGTAGCGGCTTTAAAAACTTACCATCTAGCTGGAACGACAGAATTTCTTCTGTAAGTACAGCGTCACCTTCTGCAAGTTATTCAACGACACTTTGGGAGCATACTTCTACACAAGGATATGGAAAAGGTGTTTTATTTAAACACGCTGATTGGTATGGTAAAACTGCTAATTTAGCTCCTGATTGGAACGATATAACTTCAGCTATTGAAATTAAATAGTAAAAATTCAAACCACTATTCTCTCATTCATTTAGAGAATAGTGGTTTATTATATTTTCATTTAAGCATGTACAGCATGTCCTATCGCCTGCAATAAAGCTTCATGAATTGCCTCAGATAAAGTTGGATGTGCTGCAATATAACCTCTCATAATATCAGCGGTAACTTCTGTATGAATCATTACGGTGCCTTGACCAATTAGTTCAGTTGCACGAGGACCGATAATAGAAATCCCTACAATTTCTTGATATTTAGGTTCCACAATGACTTTTACTTTCCCCATTTGTTCTCCTAAAATAAGAGCTTTTCCATTCGCTGTAAAAGGAAATTCTCCGATAATAATATCACCATATTGTTCTCTTGCACCTTTTTCACTTAAACCGACGCTAGGCTAGCTATTTCTGGAGCTGTGTATATACAACGAGGCACAGCACGATAGTTTACTTTCACATCTTCTCCGCTCGCATGTAATGCCGCTGTCGTTCCTTCATGAAAGGCTACGTGAGCAAGCTGTATTCCTCCAATAATATCACCGGCTGCGTAAATATGTGATACGTTCGTTTGCATATGCTCATTTACAGTAATCCCTTTATTTGAAAATTGAACTCCAGCTTTTTCTAATCCTAAATCTTGCACACGAGGTTTTCTACCAACAGAAACGAGAACAAATTCTGGAGTTACTTCGTGCATACTTCCTTCGTATTCAAACGAAGCCTGTTTCTTATAATTGTTTAATCCTTTTAAAGCTGCTCCTGTGAAAATTTCTACACCATCTTTTTCTAGTTTCTCTCTTAAAATGCTTGCGATATCTTCATCCTCACCAGGTAGTAATTGCGGTGCCATTTCAACAATCATTACTTTCGTTCCAAGACGACTATATATACTGGCAAATTCGCAACCTATTACGCCACCGCCAACAATAAGTAATGAAGCTGGTATGTTTTCAAGAGACATCGCATGACTACTATTTAAAATCCATTTCCTGTCGAATGGAGCAAAAGGTAATTCAGTAGGTTCTGAACCTGCCGCAATAATGAATTGTTCTCCAACCACTATCGCTTCCTTATTCCCCTGCATAACTCGCAGACGATGATCCGTTTCAAATTTCCCTTTCCCCTTTATAACTTTAATTTTATTTTTCTTCATTAAATATTGTATTCCTTGTACGAGCTGCACAACAATTTGTGATTTTTTGGTCTGTATTTGATTCCAATCAATTGATATACTTTGCTTATCTACTAATACACCAAAACGTTGCGCATGATTAACAATATTGTATACTTCAGCACTTTCTAACAAAGATTTCGTAGGCATGCACCCGACATTTAAACAAGTTCCACCAAGATCAGCTTCATCAATAAGAGTAACATCTTTCCCAGTTTGAGCTGCGGTAATTGCCGCCACATATCCAGCGGGTCCGCCTCCAATAACTACTAATTTATTCATTCTCCCACCTTCTCTTTATAAAAGAATTGTTACCGGTTCTTCTAAGTATTGTTTAATTGTGCGTAAAAATGCAGCTGCTGGTACACCGTCTAGTACACGATGATCAAATGTTAAACTTAAAGGTAACATACTACCTTTTTTTATTTTCTTTCCTTTATATACTGGAACATGTTCAATTGCACCTACACCTAAAATACCAGTTTCAGGTGTATTTAATACTGGCGTAAAATATTCGATACCAAAGCTTCCTAAATTACTAATTGTAAATGTCGTTCCTTGCATATTATCACTATTTAAACTACCTGCTCGTGCCTTTTGTGCCACATTTTTAATCTCTTTAGATAACTCTACTAAAGATAGATTATTTGCAAAGCGAATAGCCGGAACGACTAAGCCGTTTTCTAACGCTACTGCCATACCTAAATGAACATGTTCAAATTGATGGATTGCATCATCTATATAAGCACTGTTCATTTCCTTATGCTCCTGAAGCGCTAATACAACAGCACGAGAAACCAAATCAGTAATGGTTAGTTTGTTATCGTACCGTTTTTGTACAACTTCCGCTATTTCTTTATGTAAAGCAACTAAATCCGTAACATCTACTTTCATCGTTAATGTCAATTGTGCGGTATTTTGGAGGCTTGCTTGCATCCGATTTGCGATCTCTTTCCGCATACCGGTAACAGGAATTACTTTACTTTCTTCTTTTACAAACGTTTCTGGGGTAGCAACTTTTTCTTCAAGTACTTTTAATACATCTACCTTTGTAATTCTCCCACCAGGACCTGTTCCTATTAATGTGGAAATTCCAATATTTTCAACTGTTGCCATTTTCTTTGCTACAGGAGATATTTTTATTCTTTGTTTCTTTGATCTTTCTTCCGCGTACGGTTCAGGATGTTGTACATTTTGAGGTTCTACTTTCGGTATTGATTCTTCTGTAGCATTTACGGTTTCATTTACCGATACCTGTTCATTTGGTTTTCCGATGTAACATACTACAGTACCAGGTGGAACTCCTTCATCTTCACTTACAGTTATATCCAGTACCATTCCATCAGCGGGTGCTTCTATTTCTGTTTCGATTTTTTCAGAATTAATACTAGCAATTAATTCACCTTTTGCTACATTATCACCAGCTTTAATATTCCAACTCGTAATAATACCTTCTTTCATCGCCATTCCTAATTTCGGCATTACAACTTCTACAGCCATATTTCTCTCTCCCTTCTCATCGTTTCATTACACATTCAATAAAGAACGGTCCCCAATCATTTCTGATACAGTTTCAATTACTTTCTCTGGCGTTGGTAAATATAGTTTTTCAAGTGGTGGTGAGAACGGAACTGGTGTATGTGGTGCTGTAATTCGTTTAATAGGTGCATCTAATAAATCGAACCCTTTATCCGCTACAATTGCTGCAATGTCTGTTGCGATACTACATCTTGGGTTTGCTTCATCAATAACGATAAGACGATTTGTTTTTTCAACAGATGCTAAAATTGTATCTTCGTCAAGCGGTGATAAAGAGCGTGGATCAATAACTTCTACCTCAAGTCCTTTTTTCGATAATTGCTCCGCAGCCGCAAGCGCAGTATGAACTTGCTTCCCAATTGCGACAATCGTTATATGAGAGCCTTCCCGTTTAATATCTGCTTTTCCTAAAGGAATTGTATAATATCCTTCTGGCACTTCACCTTTCATATTGTAAAGTGTTTTATCTTCAAAGAAGATTACTGGATCATCATCTTCAATTGCCGCTAATAATAAGCCTTTTGCATCATACGGGGTGGACGGAACGATAACTTTAATACCTGGAATGCTCGTAAATAACGCGTATAAACTTTGAGAATGCTGAGCTGCTGCGCTAAATCCAGCACCATGCATCGTTCGAATTGTAACTGGTACTTTTGCTTTTCCACCAAACATGTAACGGAATTTTGCACCTTGGTTTAAAACTTGATCAAGACAACTACCGATAAAATCATTAAACATTAATTCAGCGATCGGACGTAATCCCGTTGCCGCCGCTGCCATCGCAGCTCCCATATAACCAGCTTCAGAAATTGGTGTATCTAAAATACGATTTCGGCCAAATTCTTGTACAAGCCCTTTCGTAACGCCAAGAACACCGCCCCACGCTTCATCATCTTGCAAATGATCAACTTGTGCACCACCCGCAACGTCTTCACCTATTAAAATTACATTTTCATCACGGTGCATTGATATTTTCATCGCTTCATTGATAGCAGTTGACATACTTACTGTTCTAGTCATTATTTTTCCCCCTCCTCTTATTTGTAAGAAACGTATACATCTTTTAATAATTCTTCATCCTCTGGATATGGACTATTTTCACTAAAATCAATTGATCGTTGCACTGCTTCGTCTACTGCTTTTTCCATATCAACAAGTTTAGATTCCGTTAATAAACCTTCATGAATTAAATGCTTACGGAAATTCACAATCGCATCTTTTTCATTTAAATGTTCTTCTTTTTCTTCTGAGGTTTTATACGTTTGTGCTTCCCCTTCGAAATGGCCGTAATTACGATATGTCATACATTCAATTAAAGTTGGGCCACCGCCATTACGTGCACGTTCAACAGCCTCTTCCGCTGCTTTATATACCGCTAGTAAATCTTTTCCATCTACTTGAACTCCCGGAATGTTATATGCTTTTGCACGATCAGCAATAGAATCACAACTTGAAGCATATTCAAATGTAGTTGCTTCACCGTAACCATTATTTTCAGCGATAAAAATAACTGGTAACTTCCAAATCGCCGCTAAATTAACCCCTTCATGGAATGTTCCTTCATTATTTGCTCCGTCACCGAAGAAGCAAACACTTACATCTTTCGTTCCTTTATATTTAGCTGTTAATGCTGAACCGCAAGCAAGTGGGAAACCCCCGCCTACAATGCCATTCGCACCAAGCATTCCTTTATCTAAATCGGCAATATGCATGGAACCGCCTTTACCTTTACATAATCCTGTCGCTTTCCCGAAAAGTTCAGCCATCATACCATTTAAATCACAACCTTTTGCAATACAATGTCCGTGACCTCTATGTGTACTTGTAATACTGTCACTATCCGTTAAGTGGGCACATACACCAACTGCTACCGCTTCTTCTCCAGCATATAAATGAACGAAACCTGGTAAAACACCTTGCGCGAACAATTCATGTACCTTATCTTCAAATTTACGAATCTCTAACATTTTTTCATACATCCAGCGAGCTTGTTCTTTCGTAATTTCATTCCCTTTACTTTCAGTTGTTTTTAACATGTCCAGCCCTCCTATTTTCTTGTTCATCTATTATATTGCAAGAAGCGTGCCAAATTCTAACCTTGATTTAATAGACTTTCTCTTCTTTTTAAAAATAAAAAAGTGGACAAAGCGAGACAGCTGTCTCGTTTTGTCCACTCTTGTTCACCTTACTAGAGAATCATTCGCTTATTCACTATCAAAACTTTTTTGTAGTTTCCGGATGTAAATAATTTGACCAATATGATACGCATTATGAGTAGTTACATTACCTAGCACTTCCCACCACTTCGCGGATACAGGAAATCCAACTACATCACTTTCAACCTTGTCTTCATTAATGAGATTTTGCCATTGCAACAATTTCTCTAATAATTTTCCCCTTAACTCTTCGAATGTTTGATTATCTGATAGCATAAAGCTTTTGTTATTGTCACCAATAGCGGGTACCGCATTAACATTTGATTCTTTATACCTAGTTTGCCACGTTGAGTTCCAATACAGTAAATGTTGTACAATTTCTGCTATACTATTACTCTCTTCATTCGGTTTCCAGAAAGCTTCTCTCTCTGATAAATCCTTCACTGCATCTGAAAATGGCATATACCAACTAGGATCATTCGCATTTGCTAACAACTGATCTGCTAATACGTCTTTCACATGGACCATTTTTTTCCCCTCATTTCATTGGCTTATATAATACTTACTTCTCTATATACGCTGAGTCTACACAATTCCCTTTTTAAATCATTCCAATACATATATAAATGAAGAAACTAAAGCACTTTATCATATAATCTTATTAAAACAACATGTATCATTAATAGATTTTATTCCTATAACTCGTTATGATAAAAGAAAAAGAAAGCGAGCGACCAATGAATAAAAAAATCGCGGTTATTACAGGAGCATCAAGTGGATTCGGACTATTAACGACACTTGAACTAGCAAAAAAAGACTATATTGTCATTGCTACAATGCGAAACCTTGAAAAACAAGTAAACTTACTATCTCAAGCTACTAAACTAAACTTACAACAAAACATAAAAATTCAACAATTAGATGTAACAAATCAAAACTCTATACATAACTTCCAAGTGTTTTTAAAAGAAATTAATAGAGTAGACCTCCTTATAAACAATGCAGGATATGCAAATGGAGGATTTGTAGAAGAAATTCTAGTAGAGGAATATCGTAAACAATTTGAAACGAATCTTTTTGGCGCTATATCAATCACTCAGCTTGTTTTACCATATATGAGAGAACAAAAAAGTGGAAAAATCATTAATATAAGCAGCATTAGCGGCCAAGTTGGATTCCCTGGTTTATCTCCTTATGTATCTTCAAAATATGCATTAGAAGGCTGGAGTGAATCCCTTCGCTTAGAAGTAAAACCTTTCGGAATTGATGTTGCTTTACTTGAACCAGGTTCTTATAACACAAACATATGGGAGGTTGGTAAACAACTAGCTGAAAACCAATCTGGTACAACATCTCCTTACAAAGAATATATGGATAAAATACAAAAACATATTAATAGCGGTAGTGATACATTTGGTAATCCGATAGATGTTGCTAATAAAATCGTTGAAATTGCTGAAGCAAAGCGTACTAAATTACGATATCCAATTGGAAAAGGTGTAAAATTTATGATTTTTGCGAAGAAGATTCTTCCTTGGAGATTGTGGGAATTTCTTGTTTTGAGGAGTTTTAGGAAGATGTAAATAAAAAGAGTAACTATCAAGATAAATAATGGTAGCTACTCTTATTAAATATTCATCATTAAAAACCCAAACGATATCAATATGTAGAAAGAGGATCAAAATAAAACAACATTGAAACCATAAAAACAAATGCAAAGAATCCAATTATAGAAAGAATATATTCCTTTGTCTCTCTGTTATACTTCCATTCCATCCATACGCGTAATAAGGAAATTGCTCCAAAATAAATAAGTACAACAATTCCTATATTAGCATTTTCTGCTTTGAACAGATAAATAAAACTTAATATAAGATATACGATAAAAAGACCTATTTCTAATTTTACATGTAAACTATTTACATGCTTATATATCCAAACATTGCCCTTTGGCATATTTAATTTTCTTCTTAAAAACTTTTCTAAAAAATATCCTCCAATTATCATACTAATAACTATAATCCAAATAGTAGAGTTGCCCATTGCATTCCCTCCTATTAAATTAATTATATTTTTAATAAAGTAGACTATATAATTTTTCCATGTTTCGATAATGTTTTCATTTTCTTTATGCTTAAGTAGTAGTTTTATCAAGACATGTTTTATGTATTGTACAACAACAATCTATTTCTCATCCTTTTTGTTTCAGGATGTTTAACTTTTTTCTTGCTATTCTTTCATAAGCGAATATGGATAGTACCTATAAAATTAATAGAGCCATTTTTATAATTGACGGACCCCCCTCCTTTTATTTTCTTACTTTCATTTTCTCCGGCTGATCACTCGGATACGTAGCATTCTTTTTATTTTCAACATCCCAACTAATAATTGTTGCACTATCTCTCCCCAATTGATGATGCACGTGTTCTAAAACATTGTGAACATTTTCTTTAAGCTCTATCTTATTTTCATTCATATCGTTATACAGATTTAATGGCGTTTCATAACGACGTTCCCCACATTCTAATACCCCATCTGTCACCATTACAATTCGATTGTTGCCAGTACGTAATTCACGAATTCCTGATGAATAGCAAGGTACAGGTAATTCAAATGTATTTACATTGCCAATCCATTCGTAAAAATGACGTTGATTTAGTGCGTATTGCCCTAATTTATGTAATTCATCATGAAATACATAAACGAGACAGTCTCCAATAGATAGCCACCATATATAGTTTTCTTTTCTTACACATAGTAAAAAAGCTGTTTCACCTTTAACTCTTTTGCACTTTTCTTTAAATGAGGAGGATTGAAAAATTGTAAGTATATGATTTGCAACTGATTGAAAAACTGTTTCAATTCGTTCATTCATCATTATTTTTATATTTTCATATTCTTTTTCGATTGTATGTATAACTAAATCAACACTTTCTGCGCTATTATGCCCGTCTAAAATAGCTGCAAATTCCCAATCATCATTTGACCAAACTAACGCACCGTCTTCATTCTTTTTTGCTCCGGCACTTATATTCCCACCGTATTTACCAAGTACAATGTCATCATATTGCTTAACTGAGATTTCCCCTAAACACATTTCCGTATTTCCAACCCATGAATATTGGTTATTATTTGTTGTATGCATACTCATTTACCATATACTTTCGTATTCTTTCACATAGTTTTTTAATTTCTTCAGAACCTCCATATGGTGCACCAGTCCAATTTGCTACTTCAGTAGGCGACCAAAATTCTCTTGGTGTATCCGGATAACGGGGAATAATATGCATATGTAAATGCGGTACACCATTACCCGAAACAAACGTGTAAATATGTTCTGCACCTTCGTTTTCTGTTAGCGCTTTACTTATTCTACTTGTTATAAGTCCAAATGCTTTCGCCTCATCTTCATTTAATTCAGCAAGACCAGGTACATGTCTTTTTATATCAATCATTACGTAACCGAGATATGTTTCTTCTGTATCCCAATGGACATGTCCAACGTATATAAGATCGTCTTCATAAATAGCGTCACCTGGAACTATAATGTTTCCTTTATGTTTTTCACAAATGAAGCAGTTTTGTTCTGCTGGATTGTATATTGACATATCCATCACCATCCTTTTTATATATAATATCATAAAAAAAGGAAAAAACAGGTTTTTTATTCCGAAAATTCAATCTTTTTAATTAGGAATTTTTACATTATTTCATTTTAATAATTTGCACCTCATTCCTTCTTCAAAACCGCAATCCCCATTCCAATTACAATCCCAATCGCAATTCCAATTACTACATTATCAGTAAATAAGCCAGGTACTACGCCGATTACAACGCCTATAGCGACACCAATTGTCATTGCATTATTTCTTTTTTTATTATTAGCCAAAATAGCATCTCCTCTCATCATTTCTCCCAATATAATATTTACATGAATGTTGCTATTTCCTAATATATTTTCTATCCCACTTGAAAATTTCCAAAAAATGTACTTTATTACTTTTCCATTCCCCCTATTTAATCCTCTTTATATGAAAGAATTTTCAAGTCACCATTACATCTACATAGGCATTTACTATAAGAAAGATCAGTTATTCATTGAAGGAGGAACGATTCAAATGTATCCTCATTGGAATCCAAATATAAATCAACAATATGCTTACTCCCCCCATCCCGTAAGAAATACACTGCATCACGATTCTCAATATATGATGCAGCGCATCGCAAGTCTTGAAAGCCAATTAGCGAAATTAATCTCATTAATCGAAGAAAATAATCAATTAATAAAATCAATGGAACAAGAAAAAAATCAAGTTTGTGCACCAGCTGGCGGTTCTGTTATTGTTCGTATGTAATCTTTTCGAACAAAAAACACACTTTGTATAATAAAGTGTGTTTTTTTTTGTTATTTTCTTTTTTGGTGAAATCCTTGTGTAATGCGGTCTAATATAATCGCGATGACAACAATGGCTAGTCCCGCTTCAAATCCCATTCCGATATTAACTTGTGTTACAGAACGGTACACATCTACTCCTAGTCCTGGTGCTCCTACAAGTGACGCTGTTACAACCATCGATAACGAAAGCATAATACTTTGATTCACTCCGGCCATGATCGTCCCAGTTGCGAGTGGTAATTGTACTTTAAATAGTTTTTGTGATGCTGTGGATCCAAATGCATTCGCTGCTTCAATTAAATCTTCCGGAACTTGTCTAATTCCTAAGTCTGTAAATCTGATTGTTGGTGGCATCGCAAAGATTACTGATGCAATTATGCCAGGTACTACACCTACTCCGAAAAATGTAATCGCTGGTATGAGATATACGAATGCGGGCATTGTTTGCATAAAATCTAATGTTGGTTTTAAAAACTTTGAGAAACGCTCATTTTGAGATGCTAAAATACCGATTGGAATTCCGACAATAATCGAAATAATAACAGACGTAAGTACGAGCGCTAATGTTTGCATCGTTTGTGCCCAATAGTTAATATTTAAAATAAATAACAATCCGATGAGTGTAAAAATAACTAAAGATAATTTTCTCGTTGTGTACCAAATGAGGAAACATAGTATAATAATCATCAATATAGCTGGTATTATTGTTAAAAAATTAGTGAGTAAATCAACGAATCCACCGATAATATAAGAGAATCCTCGGAACAAGCCTTCAAAGTTCTCATATAAACTTGCAACAAACGAGTCGACCCATTCCCCTAATGGAATACGCGGTATACTATTCATCGTCTTTCACCTCTTCCTCAATGTTACCTGCAAGAGCTTGAATGACACTTTCACGTTTAATAATTCCTCTTAACCTTTTCTTCTCATCAATAACGGGTAACGGATATTTCATCTCTGCCATTTTTGCATACGTCTCTTCAAGTAAAGTATCTAAATAAACGTGCGGAATATCGTTAAGTAATAAATCAGCAATCGGCCACTGTTTTTGTACTGCTTTACTTGCATCATCTGCGGTTAATATACCTAAAAACTCATACTTTTTGTTTACAACATATACTGTAGAAACGCCCGCATTTCTCATAATTTGCAGTGCCACACGAGGTCCACGGTCAATTAATAAAGTCTCCGGTCGTTTTAATATAGACTCCGCCGTAATTACTTTTCCTAAATTCACATCCGCAACAAATTTCTCTACAAATTCATTAGCAGGGCTCATCATAATTTCTTCAGGCGTTCCAATTTGAACAATTTCTCCATCTTTCATTAATGCAATACGATCTCCAATTCGAAGTGCTTCATCTAAATCATGAGTAATAAATATTATTGTTTTCTCCATTTTATCTTGTAGCTCTAACAATTCATCTTGCATTTCTTTTCGAATAAGCGGATCTAATGCACTAAATGATTCATCCATAAGTAAAACATCCGGATCATTCGTAAGCGCTCTCGCAATACCAACTCGCTGTTGCATCCCACCACTAAGTTGACTTGGATAATTGTCTTTATGATGATCGAGTCCCACTAACTTAAGTGACTCTAACGCTTTTTTCTCTCGTTCCTCTACTGGAACTCCTTGTATTTCTAATCCGTATGCAACATTTTGTAAAACAGTACGATGCGGAAATAGAGCAAACTTCTGAAACACCATACTCATTTTCGTTCTTCTTACTCTTCGTAATTCTTCTTTTCCCATCGTTGCGATGTCTTCACCATCTATGTATATATGCCCCGCTGTCGGTTTGATTAATTGATTTAGCATTCGAACTAGCGTTGATTTCCCGCTACCGGATAAACCCATAATAACGAAAATTTCTCCGGTGTATACTTCAAACGTTGCCTTTTTCACACCAACATTCATTCCGGTCTCTTTTAAAATTTCGGATTTGCTTTTTCCTTCTTTTAATAAAGAAAGGGCTCTTTGCGGGTGTTTCCCAAATACTTTTGTTACGTTTTCAACACGCACCTTTGTATTATCCATGTCACTACTCCTTTTCTACCCATCTATTTACATAGTGTTGCGATTTTACAAAGAAATATTACATAAAAATGACATTCATAAGATTTCTTTAAAATTCTCGTTTCCGTTCATAATAAGAATGCTTACTTATACATTTATTTAAAAAGGCAAACGTTTCTTAGGAGGTTTTCAATGAGAAAGAAAATATGGCTTATATGCCTTGCATTATTTATTACTATGATTTTCACCTCATGTAATGCAACAAATGCAAATTCGAAAGGGAAAATTAAACTTGGTGTAACAAGTTGGAAAGAAAATATTGCAACTGCAAACATGTGGAAAGTGTTATTAGAACAAAAAGGCTACAAAGTTGAACTCATGTATTTAGAAAAAGCGGCAATTTGGACTGGTGTCGCTCGTGGTGATGTTGATGCAAATTTAGAAGTATGGCTGCCTGTTACGGATAAACCATTAAATGATCGATATAAAAATGACATTGTCTTAAAATCAAAATGGTATGAAGGTACAGGGCTTGGCCTTGTCGTTCCTTCTTATTTGAAAAACATAAACAGTATCGAGGATTTAAATGCACATAAAGATGAACTAGATAACAAAATTGTCGGAATCGAACCTGGCAGCAGCCTAATGAATTTAACAAATAAGGCGATGAAGGAATATGATATTAAACTAAAACTTGTCCAATCTTCAGAAGCTGCGATGATGAGTGAATTAAAAAAGGCATATACGAAAAAGAAACCAATCGCTGTTACGCTTTGGAATCCTCATTGGGGTTTTTCAGAATTTGATTTAAAATATTTAAAAGACCCTAAGAAAGTATATGGTGAAAAAGATGACATTTATTACTCCGTTCGTAAAGGTTTCGAAAAAGATCATCCGGATATTGTGAAATACTTTGATAAATGGAAAATGAACGATGAGCAGCTTGGTACATTAATGGTCATGCTAAATAAAACGAAAGATCCAGAAGAAGCAGCACGAAAATGGATTGAAAAGAATCAATCGTTAGTTGATGAATGGATAAAAGATTAATAAAACAGGCTAGAGAATTCGCATATTCTCTAGCCTGTTTTATCTTATTTTTTCGTAACAACATCATCTACAATCCCATATTCCTTCGCTTCTTCTGCAGTCATAAAATAATCTCTTTCTGTATCATGTGCTACCCTTTCAATCGGTTGCCCTGTTTTTTCTGCAATCATTTTATTAATATCATGCTTTAGCTTTAAAATTCTTTTTGCTGTTATTTCGATTTCAGTTGCCTGCCCTTGCGCACCACCAAGCGGTTGATGAATCATAATTTCACTGTTAGGCAATGCAAATCGTTTTCCTTTTGCACCTGATAAGAGTAACAACGCACCAAATGATGCTGCAAATCCCATACAAAGTGTTTGCACGTCTGGTTTAATTAAGTTCATTGTATCTAATATTGCAAAACCTGCTGTCGTTGATCCGCCTGGGCTATTAATGTATAAATATATATCTTTCTCTGCATCTTCCGCTTCTAGAAATAATAATTGAGCTACAACACTACTCGCTACTTGATCGTTAATTTCTGAACCGATAATAATAATTCGGTCTTTTAATAACCTTGAATATATATCATAGGAACGTTCTCCTAATTTCGTTTGCTCTACTACATATGGAATTGCATTCATTTTAAATCCCTCCAATAATTGTTATGCCGCACAAAGCATACAACTGTAGGAAGAAGAGTTTTTCGCACTGAATAATAAGACAGGTTGTTTAGTTGGTAACTTCGTAAAATCTATTGTTGGAAGAAGCTTAGTTAACAATTCCGGCCTTTCTTCACGAATAGACGTTACAACAATATCAATATCTTCTGTGAATTCAACGATTTCAAGCCCTTCTTCACTTACAGTTTTCAGCCTATTTCTACTCCGAAATAAAGAAGCTTTCACTGCTCCTTCCGATACAGAACATACTTTAGCGATATCAGCGATACTATATTGAAAAACATCCTTTAATAATAAAATTGTGGATTGTTGTACATTTAATGAAGATAATACTTTCCCTACCATTTCATGCAAATCTGCAATTTTTTCATGTGGTTCTTCGAAAGTAACTTGTTCCCTTATTTTTTCATGAACTGATTTTGACTTTATCTGGTCTAACCAACGATTTCTAGCTATTTTATATACAAGTGTCATGCAAATATCTTTATTACTATATTTTTGAAGAACTTTACAAACTGTTTCTTGGGCGAGATCTTCCCCATCCCATCTGTTTTTCGTTAAAAACGTACAATACCTTTTTAACTCTGCATAATTTTCAATCAAAAAATTTATATTTGAATGATTCATATCGATATGTTTCTTAAACAATTGCGTTACTTTTGTGCACAAAATAACCACTCCTTTTCAGCGCTTACTTAATAAACGATTGATGAAACGAAAAAGTTACGGGACTTATAAAAAAATAATGTTTATGTTCAATAATTCGCGGTCATAAATATGTTATGTACAATTTTACGTGAGGAGGAACAAATTTGCCAAAATTAACAATTGAAGGTGCTGGCACTTTTGATGTGAAAGAAGGAACAAAGTTAGTATTAGCAATTGAAGATAACGGTGTAAACATTCTTCATCGTTGTGGTGGAAATGCACGTTGCACAACTTGTAGAGTAGAAATTATAGCGGGTGATTTCTGTGAAGCGAGTGCGAATGAAAAAAATGCGATGACAGAAAAAGGGATTGAAGATCATTTACGATTATCTTGTCAAATGCGTGTACATAAAGATATAGTCGTTCGTCCGGTACTTACAGTTGAAAATTCAGGATTAGCTGCCGGTCCACGCCCAGCGGAGTAAAATGATGAATTTAAAACAACTTGTTGGCGAATATGCTGCTAACTTTGTAAAAGATGGAATGAACATTGGACTAGGTACAGGATCTACCGTATATTGGACGATACAAAAATTAGGTCAACTTGTACAAGAAGGACTATACTTTCAAGCTGTTCCAACATCAAAGGAAACTGAAGCTTTAGCAAAGCAACTAAACATCCCCCTGATTTCTTTAAACGACGTACAAAGTCTTGATCTTACAATTGATGGAGCGGATGAAATTGATTCCGATTTACAGCTCATAAAAGGCGGCGGTGGCGCATTACTTCGTGAGAAAATTGTTGCCTCCTCCTCTAAAGAACTCATTATTATTGCTGATGAATCAAAACTTGTGGCTCGTTTAGGTAATTTCCCATTGCCTGTTGAAATTATCCCTTTTTCATGGAAACAAACCGAAAGTAAAGTTCAATCTTTAGGGTGTCAAACAACGTTACGTATAAAAAATAATGAAACCTTTATTACCGATAATAATAACATGATTATCGATTGTATATTTCCTAATCATATATCTAACCCTGCTAATTTACACGAACAATTAAAAATGATTACTGGTGTAGTTGATTCAGGATTGTTTATAAATATGACAAGGAAAGCGATTATCGGTACTAAAAACGGGATAAAGGAACTATAATGAAAGCTGACTTTTTAAAGTCGGCTTTTTATTATTTTCTTCTTCTCTTTATAGCTATTTATTATGATATACTATGAAAACAAAAACTGATTACACTAGAAAGGACTGAACAATTTGCAATCCAAACTCATAACAAAACTTACAGATTTAGAAACTGCCTTTCACATTCGAAAAGAAGTATTTGTAAAAGAACAAGGTGTTCCTCTTGAAGATGAATTCGATACATTTGATGAAATTGGTGAAGAATGTAAACATATTTTAGTTTATTATAATGAACTTCCTGTAGGTACAGGTCGTATACGATTTGTTGATGGTGCCGGAAAATTAGAACGCATTTGTATTTTAAAAGATTATCGTACATACGGATTAGGTAAAGTAATTATTCAAACGTTAGAAGAAATTGCCCGTAGTAAAAAAGCTACAAAAGTGAAACTACACGGGCAAACACAAGCTGAAGGATTTTATAAAAAATTAAACTATCAAACTTCTTCCAATGTATTTATGGAAGATGGCATTCCACATATACTTATGACGAAAGTATTATCATAATAGAAAGGTTACTATATGAATTTACATGAAGTATTCTTATAGTAACCTTTTTTGTATCTTATTCGTTTTGAATTATTTTTGGTGGATATTCTAATATCATATCTATAAACCTTCAATTTGCTGGCAGTATAATGTTCCTACCGCTTTCGAGTTATTAAAACCAACGACCCGCAAGATGAAATTCTTGTACAAAAAATTTAATCCCCATGTATTGAGAGTCATACATTCATGTACCTAATAGTGACTTCTATATAAAATTAAAAATTGATACTATTACACCTACCCCTGTATTGCTGGCCAATTTCAAAATTTTTCAAGAGGACTATTTATATAGTTTTTATAATATATAACCTTTACAATTATTTAGATTGCATGATTTGGAATGCGGTATGCTATATTTTTTTCTTTAATGGTATTTGAACCCTCTGAATAAAGATCTATATCCCGTCAATATTCTCCTGTTTTCTCTTTAAAAACCTACCAAGTAGTTTGCTAATTCGGCTAGCTGCTTTTTTTCTATATAAAATTAAAAATTATCCGTAATAGTAACACTTCTGCACTTTGTACTATAAATTTTCATATATTGTATTATGCTTGTCCAAAACGTGAGATTATTACTTACGTTATCTAAATGAAAGAAAGGAGTGAAAATATGCTCTCATCTAGTCGTAAATTCACGCACTTTAATTGTGGTGCACAAGCCCCTAGTACACTACCTGCCCTTGGTTTTGCTTTCAATGCTACTTCACCTCAATTTGCAACATTATTCACCCCACTACTATTACCTAGTACAGGGCCAAATCCTAATATTACCGTTCCCGTAATAAATGATACAATTAGTATTGGAACTGGTATTAGAATTCAAATAGCTGGTATATATCAAATTAGTTATACACTAACAATTAGCCTTGATAATGTTCCCGTAGCACCGGAAGCAGCACGATTTTTCTTGACACTAAACTCATCAACTAATATTATTGCAGGATCTGGAACCGCAGTCCGTTCTAATATTTTTGGCACTGGTGAAGTTGATGTATCCAGTGGTGTCATTCTCATTAACTTAAACCCTGGTGATTTAATTCAAATTGTACCCGTTGAAGTAATTGGTACTGTAGACATTCGTTCGGCAGCGTTAACGGTTGCACAAATTCGGTAATAAAAACGCAATGTGAGCCGAAATATATTATTATAGATTCGACACACATTTATATTAAATAAGCATATTTTATTGTATGGTGACTATTTAGTCATACAAATTTAAAGCTTTCATAGGAGCACACTTTAATGTGTGCTTTATTTTTACTTAAAAACTAAAACATTCTCAAATTATATACATATCAAATAGCGTTTTCAATTATTTACGATAGCGGATGTTAACCTTTTGTACAAGCACTTTTTCCTTTTGTTTAATAATATATATTGATATCTCAAAGAAAGGAGAGTAACATAAGTATGGCAAATTATTTTTATAAAGATGGTAAAAAATATTATAAAAAACAATCACATTCGGACGATCAAAAAAATAACTGTTTTATTGAAACCCATACAATTGCTGGTTCTGCAGAAAATGCAAATGGAAATATACCTGTATCTGTTTTCCTTGAAACCACTGCTCCACAAACTGTATTCGAGGATTTTACAAACAATCATAATAAAACATTAATTCAGTTATTCGTCGTCGGCATGAGTGCACCCGTTCAAGTAACTATTCTCACAAGAAAATCTAGCCGCCCAATTACTACAACATTACAACCTGTTCAAACAAAAATATTTCAAGTTGAAGATTTTCAAAGTCTTACTCTTACAAAACAGGAAGGTTCTACTAGTATAGTTAGTTTATTTGTCCAAAAAACATTTTGTATTTGCTGTAACGAGAATAACGATTCATGTGATGAATATTATCAAGATTGCAATTAATAGATTCACTCACCAGAAGAACCCCTTTTATAAAGGGTTCTTTTTTTCACTCACCACATTTTTAAAAACATTTTAGAATCATACTCAACGATTTTTCTATACATTTCTCATTTCTCCTTTTTTATTATATTAACGCTTTTGTTTAATTACGGGACTTATCATCATTTAATGGAGGAAAGTAAAATTTATAAAAAAGACGACGCTGAATACGTCGTCTTTTTTATAAGCAGAAAAGTGAATTCTCAAGCTTCCTTTTTTTGCATCAAAGCCCATTATCTTTTATTTCATTTTGAGGTAAAACTTACACTGCTCTCCATAAGGATAAAGCATAAATCCAGTTTGGATCCCCATTTCCTTGATGATTTTGTACGGCTTCATACACTTTTCCTTCGTATAGGACTCTATCACCCTTTTTATACGCTTTCTTTGCATCCCACTCTCCATATGAAACGCTTTCAGTTTTTGTAGTAATTGTGAATATATCACTTTGTACGGATTCATTTCCAGCTACATCAACAGCTTTCACTACATATTTATAAGTCTTATTAGCGAGTAAATTATTATCCATATAAGAAGTCGTATTAGATGTTGCGATTTTTTTCATTGTTCCTTCTATTTCTCTATAAATATCGTAATGGTCTACACCAACATTATCGTCAGATGGACTCCACATTAGGTCCACACTTGACGCTGTCGTTCCCATACTATGTAATCCTTTTGGTTGTGTTGGTGCTTCTGTATCAGGAGCCTCAACTGTTGTTTTTGCTGTAAGCGCTGTACTTTCTTTCGATACATTGCCAGCTGCGTCAATTGCTTTTACAGTATAAGAGTATTCTGTACTTGGTTGTAATTTCTTATCAATAAAATGAGTGCCTGGTACGGTGTCAATCATCTCTCCGTTACGGAAGATTTGATACCCTTTTACTCCTACATTATCCGTAGAAGTGTTCCATGTTAGTTCTATACTATTCGCTGTTACTTTTTGTGTCTGAATTCCATTTGGAATACTTGGCGCTTCTGTGTCTGGTTTCACATTATTGATGAGATTTACATCAATTACATTATAGAACGCATTTGCTGTATCAGCTACATCCCATACAGCTAAAATCACATGGTAGCCACTACGATCCGTAGGTACATTGATTTTGTGTGCTACATTATTTGAAGCTGCGGAACCATCATGTTGTACAGTTCCAATTGGCTCAAAGTCTGCTCTTGTTAGTGCTTTATTTGGATTCCAGCCTATTTTAGTAATGTAGTAGTGCCATTTGCTTGTTAAATGTGGCGCTGTAAACTTCCAAGTAAACGTATTTTCTCCGCCAGTGATTGTATTTTTAAACCAACGATCCGCTGTTTGTTGATCCAAAATACCACCAAATTTTCCGCCTGCAGAAGCGATTTGTCCATCAACTGGACCAGCTTGCGGGAATCCTTTTGGTGCTTCTAAGCTTTGTGGTTCATACATAACACTTCCGCAGTTTACATTTAGTGCACCATAAGTTGGACTACATAAAGCGGAACGGCTGCCAGGCTTTTCAACAAAACCATGCGCGTAAGCATTTTGAGGAATAAGTGTCGTGCCGATAATTCCCGCTGTTAATGCAACAGCTCCTAGACTTTTTTTGTTCATTTTCATGTTCTGTAGATGTTTTAAAATTCGATTATTCATGTTCATGTCCCCTTCTTGTTATACTTCGTAGTGTAATGTGGGCTTTGATGTAAAAGAATAACACGAGACAATATTGTAGTGATGTATGCATAAGTTATGCATACACCGTAGTAAAGAAATATTTCATTCCATGTGATATATTTCACTTACTGAATATATCATGACATAGAAATTACCTAAACACGTGCAGAAGTTGTGCAGAAACAGTGAAATTATTACTAACACATAAAACTACATCTTAAAATTATAAAGTAAAAGTTCGCAATAGCAATTATAAATCTTGTAAAAAAAGGCCATATAAAAGCATTTTGTATAAGCGGATGGATTGCACCAAGTCTTCTCGAAATATTTCTTAATCAACTTGATATGCATAGTAATGTGAGATTAAATTTTTTGAAACACCCTTCCATTTCCATATTCAATATATATCTCTATTGGGTACGTGAAATTACTTATGTATTGCGAATAATCCTTAATGTTTCAAAATAGTCTCATAAAACTTGTCATACTCTTCATAGTATTGGATTTTTAATTTTTCTATTAAACTTGTATCTGGTGAAATAATGTCAATTACGTCTGTACTTATATACAGCAAATAAGTATCGTTATAAAAAGAAATATACGCTTGCTGACCACCACTAACGACATACTTGCAATATTTATATACTTCATCTTCATTGACACCTTTAATCGTAGTAAATATGATTGTACTTTCAAGATCATCAACGTCTACTTGCGTTTCGGTCCAATTTTTAATCTTCATGAACCTTCCAATTTTTGTTTTCTCATTTACTCTCTTACTTTTACCATATGTTATATAACCGGAAGTAAATGAAACGTCAATTGTATCGGGGCTTTTAAAAAGTTCAGTCAGTAGTCCTCTTAATTTTCTCAAATTCCCCTCAAATAATTCTATATCGAATCTAATTCTATTTTTTGCCTCCACTTGAAAAAATGGTGTAGCTGTCATATCTTCAAAATTCACATTTAATACTTTCATTCTTTCCATATAATTAATTCCTCGCTTCATATAACATAAAAGTGTCTACATCATTTAATATAGACACCCTTTCACATATATAGTTTTAATACCGGCCAGTAAATTTAAAAACTTCATCAACTGCTTGCGTATACCCACCTGATTTTCGGAGAGACTCCTTCAAATTCAAAGCAGCTTCTTTATATGATGGATTACTTAATACTATTTCTACACTTTTACTAAGTTTATCCGCAGTTAATCCTTGCATTTGCAATTTAACTCCTGCTCCGAGACTCTCTACTCGCTTTGCGATTACTGGCTGATCTGCATTTTGCGGAATTACAACGAGTGGAACTCCGTTATATAGTCCTTCATGCGTACTGTTCATCCCGCCATGTGTAATAAATAATTTTGTATATGTAAGTAGTTCAGTTTGCGGTACATAGTTTTTCACAATGAAGTTTTTAGGAATATCACCTAAATCACTTATTTTCGTTTTACTACCAATAGACATAACAATTGTATGTTTACTATTTTCGAATGCCTTCATACAAAGTTTATAAAAATTAATTGCTTCATTAAAAACAGTACCTAGTGAAATGTAAATCAGGCTTTGTTCTTCAATTGAAGTATAATCAAAATCTTCATTTTCCCCTTGTGCAGAAATAGATGGACCTACAAATTTAAATGTTTCATTAAACGTATTACCAAAAGGTTGGAACTCCTTAATCGTATACACAATAGTAAGCGGTGCTGGATTACAGAAAACTTCATACGGTGAATTTATTTCAACACCATATTTCCCTGCAATTTCTCTAGTTAAGTTTTGAAAATCATTATATATTCTATTCTGCACTTCCACTGGGATATTTTTAGAGAGATGGTCTAACATTTGTTTAAATGATTTTTCATCCTGCGCAAAAGATGTACAGGAATTTATGGCCGGAAGATTAAGAATTTGGGCAATTAAATGACCACAACCAAACATAGAATCGTGGATCATGTAATCAAAATATTCTCCTTCAATTTGCTCTAAAACACTAGGTATTACAATATCTGCTGTATGTAGAAGGCCGTTTATTCTTTCCTGTAAATAATTTCGACCACCGGAAAGAAATGCTTGTATAAATTTTTGATCATCTATTGTTCGTACAGTAGCACCTGTCTTCTCAATACGCTCCCTGAAAGCCTCTATTGAAAAATAAACGACCTCTTCACCGCGAGAAATCAGTTCTTCTACAACTTGTAATGTTGGATTTATATGTCCTTCTGATCCAGCGTTAATGAATAAAATACGTGCCATTCAAAATACTCCTTACATTTTAAAATTTCTATGTTGTAAAGAGTATGGATATTTTCCATACTCTTCACGGTATTTTATGTATCATTTTCCTGCTCAATTGACCTAGCAAGCCTAAAACCGAGATCGTCTATATGAAATGTAGGATGGCTACGACGGCGACAAGTCGCACCGCAACCTCTAGCTGCTTCAGCCCAACTACCACCACGAAAAATTCGGTACGATCCGTACACTTTTTCATCATACAAATCATAGCACCATTCCCAAACGTTTCCTAACATATCATAAAGTCCCCATGCATTCGGCTCTTTTTTACCGACGTCATGAATTTGTCCAATTGAATTTTCATTATACCACGCTATTTTCTGAAGTTCCCCATATGTATATCCCGTCGTACCTGCTTTACATGCGTATTGCCACTCTGCCTCATATGGCAATCGGTAGCCGTCAGATTCTATATTACAACTAACCTTTTTTCCATCATCACTAATAGAATAATACGCTGTTAATCCCGCTTGTTTAGAAAGTAAATTACAAAAAGCAATTGTATCATTCCATGAAATATTTACAATTGGTTTATTACTATCTTTATCATTATTTAATGTAGGATTTGTAATGGCATTATATATTTCCATTGTTACAGCATACTTTGCAAGAAGGAATGGTTTTATTTGAACTTGCCATTCTTTTTTTATTCGATCATCTCTTAATACTACCTCTCCTGCTGGAATTTCCATCATATTAGAATCAATCGAGCGAATGAATGTATTCAATAGTATCCCCCCATATTACTTCTTTTTAAAATCTAACTACTTATCGTACTTCTTCAAAAACCGTTTCACTTCATTTGGAGATTTTAAAATAATCACTTCTTTTCCTTTACTTAATTGATCTAGTCTTTTTAAAATGGCAGGTTTTTTCTTATTCGGATACTCCCATATCCATTTAAAGAATTGTAAATCTAGTCTTTCTTCACATCCGGCACCCATATCCGGTCTTGTTTTATTTCGATATTGTACAATTCTTTTAAAAGCACGATAAACACAAATCGTTCTATGAATATCAAGAAAGATAATTGTATCCGCTGCATTCAGTCTTAAATCCATCGTCCCGCCATAATTCCCATCAATAATCCACTCTTCTTCTTTAATTAAGTTTTTTTGAACTTTTCTTTGTTCTTCTCGAGGAACACCTTCCCAGTTCGCTTTCCAAAACAATGCATCAAGATGATGCACCTTAATATTTAGTTTATTTCCTAACTGCTTTGCTAATGTAGATTTTCCTGAACCACCAGAACCAATTAATATGATTTTTTTCATATTCATACGGTCCTTACTATAGATTCTTCAATATCTTCCTTATTTGCAAAAATCCAGAAGAACATCTCTTCATTCAACTTTAATAAATTTGGTAACTGAACAAAATAAGTAATAAAGATAACTTGAATAGAAAGCATGACATACCAAATAGATTGTAGTTCTTCTCTCGTTAAAATGCTTTGTTTATAATATCCTTCAAAGATTTTGCTGACAATATGTAACCATTTCCCTCTTCCTGTTTCATCACTAAATAGCTCACTTAATATACTTGTACAGCAGTAGCATAAATCGAATACTCTTACATTGCTTTCTAAAAGTTCAAAATCTATAAATCCTTGAAATTCATTGTCATGAAAAATCACATTCGATAAGTGCATATCACGATGAATAATTTGTTTTGGTAGTGGGTGAACCGTTTCTTTCAAAACTGTACGTATTTGATCCATTTTTCGAACGACATTCCGATGGACAGATGCATTCTTTTCTAAAATTGGTAAGGCCCATTTGTATACCACTTTATACAATTCTCTTTTTATTAACTCGTTAGCACTATTCATTGAATATAGTGCTTGATGTAAATTAGCTATCTTCTCTCCAATTGTACTTCCTAGCTCTTTTAGCTTTTCTGTATCTTTTATTTCTAGTACACTTCCACCAATATATTCGTACAAACAATAATACTTCTCTTTATAAAATACGTACCTTTCATCATTTCTCATTTTTACTAGTTTTTGTACTTTAACTCCTTTTTCATCAAGCTGTTCTAATACATTTAGTTCAACTAGAAAATGTTTTATCGATCCCTTTTCCTTTAAAATATACGCTTTATTATTACAGTAAATCTTCGTTACGTTTGGTTGAACTTCAATAGTTGTGATATCTTCATCTTCAAACCAAAACTTTGCAATTTCTAATATATCCTCCATATACAAATACCCCTTTTAAAATTCACTTATTTCTTCCGTAACATAAATTCACAAAGCATTCCTATCCCAACACCAATTGTATAAGCAACTACATCACTCCACAAAAATCCGTAACCTAAAACGAGTCCCCCTATAGTCGTTGCACGAATATTATCAATCCAAGGTGCATGGTACAATTGGCTAATTTCAATCCCGTAGCAAAATATTAAACTTATAAAAGCTAATTTCTTCGTTTCTATTTTAGGAAACAAAAATCCGAATCCAACGAAAATCATTAATGCCCATAAAGCATCACCTAAGTAATCATTTAATAAATGAGGTAACGCAAAAGCAAATTTTCTAGAACTAAGACCTAACATAATAACGACTATAGTAAACATTACATATAGTAATTGATTTCGTTTTATATTCATTTCAAAAGCTCCTAATTCATCATGTAAAACTGCAAATAGCTAGTAAAATACAATCATTTTACTAGCTATTTATTACTTGCTTTCATAATAAGAAAATGTGGATTTGTACTTAAATAATGATATGATTTTCTGTCTACTTCTCTCATCTTTTCAATCGGCTTCGGTTCCACTATTTTTTCTAATACAAAATAGTTTGTTGTTTCATTGATTATGTCTTGGAGCGACCTCCTAAAAAAACTAACTTCTATTGTAATATTTGGTTTAACCCAAGTATCTACTAATAATTGTTTTTCAAAATAATCTTCACATGTAAACTTTGTGAAATCCATAAAAGGATGATGAACGGAATATATAAGTTCTCCACCCGGCTTCAATACGCGCTGAAACTCTTGAAATACTTGCGTCCAATTTTCTAAGTAATGAAGAGTTAACGAACTTACAATGATATCATACGTATTATTTTCAAATGGCAATGTTTCTTGCAAATCGTGACAAAGGAACGTTGCTTTTTCTCCCATACTTTCTTTTACGGCTTTTACCATTTCAGGACTTATGTCAATTGCTGTAACGTTAGCCCCTCTTCCTACGAATTGAGAAGTATACCATCCAGCGGCACATCCAGCATCTAGTATTCTCTTCCCTTCTAGTTCCCTTGGAATAATCTCCATCATCGCAGGTCTTTCATAATAACTATTATATGGATTTGCCAAATCTATATTTTCTTTATATGTACTCGCTAATTTATCATACGTATCTTTGACTGCGTCTTTCATTATATCCACCCCTAATACATATTAATCCATTAACTCTTGCTGCTTTTTCTTTGAAAATGATTGTAGTACTAACTCATACGACCAATCGATCATTTTATTAATTTGCTCCTGTTCTACTCCCTTATGTATATACACTGTATTCCAATGTTTCTTATTCATATGATACCCTGGAATTATTGTGTCTGGATAATCTTCTCTTATTCGTAAAGCGAGCTCAGGATCACATTTTAATGTAATCGCAGCTTTTTCACCTTCTTCATGGTTCACTATCGCAAATATTTTATTATTGAGTCTCATACATGTTGCACTCCAGCCATTTGGAGAATCCTCTGTCGCTTTTCTTTTTGATAAACAATATGCTCTCGTTGCATTCATTTTAAATGGCACCTCTTATTTTTTCACTATTTGATTACGATGCATCACAATTTGCTTCGTCGTTTTAAATTGCTGTTCCCCATAAAACTTTATGAGTTTCTCTCCGCAAAATAGACTAACAATATCAATATGAGATATCTCTTCCAGTAACATTGTAAGCATATTCTCTCCAATGCCTTTATTTCTTACACTTTCATGTACGACAACATCTTCTATGTACGCTCGAAAAACACCATCTGAAACGACTCTAGCAAACCCAATTAACTCATTTTCTTTCCATACCCCAATTGCTATGCTATTCTTTAACATTTTTTCAATATCGATTTCTTTTCTTTCTGGCCACCAACCGACAGAGTCGTAAAGCTTCTTTATTTTCTCTGCACAAATTGGTCGTTCATGTTGTAATTTATACGTGTACATATTCTTTCTCCCATCAACTAGTATACATAATATTATTATAATCTCTTTTCTAAAAAGTGTTGACTATACCCTTTCGGATGATCTTCAACGACACCATATTCTCGGTAGCCGTGCTTTTTATAAAATTCCGGTGCTTGGAAACTAAATGAATCTAGTAATATGAGTCTACATCCTTTTTCCTTCGCAATGTCTTCGATTTTATGTATCAGTTGACTTCCATAACCATCATGACGAACGGATTCATCAACCCATAAAAAATCGATATGAAGATGATAAAAATACATCGTTCCTGTTACGCCGCCAAAGATTTTTCCTTCCTCATCTTTCACTACAAGGCTTACTTGTTCCATCGGCTGCTTTACTTCATCTGTTAAGATGGACATATTATATTGAATGACTTTATTTCTAATGTATTCTCCTTCATTACGAGTACCATTCTCTATGTGTTTCATATATATTTCTTCCTTTCAACTTAGTAAATTACATCTAATTTTTATTCCGCCTTTTTAAAATACTAATGAATACAAATCCACCATATGTAACAAAACACGAAAAACCAATTATCCCAGGTACAGAGACATAGCCTGTTCGTACATAACTTATAACTGCAAAACTAATAATTAACATTATTATAGATGGCCAAAATATTAGAGCCGTTTTTCTTCGTCTCTGTTTCGATGTACGTTCTTTCTCTTCAGAAACACGTGTACCAAAAAGCAATACAATACAAATAAGAATCGCTGCAAAGTAAATGGTATCTAATGACAAATTGTGATCATATAGTGCGATTCCAACTTCAAGAGCAATAATCGTTACAATTAAAATAATAATTGTTGAAGTCTTTAAGTTTCGTTTCAATCGCTCACTCCTAGCATGCTTTCACTATATGCTTTGTAAATGTATTTCAAAGCTGTTGCAATAGTTTCATCAACCTCTATATTATGAACTCGCTCGGGTAAATCTTTTCCCCCAATTACATAAAGAAACGGGAATTCGTTAAACATTCCCATTATACCAATATTTATTGTAGCTGTGGGCAATCCACCTGTCATATGAGCTAAATGAAAATACGGTATACTTTCATAATCCCCTTGTTGTCTTACCATTCCATTGATAATTGGTTCCCATACTGCTGGTTCTACTTTATAGCCTTGAAAAATATGTACTAAAAGCGAAAGAACTTGATTTAATTCTCCAACATTTTTCTCATCTCTAGCATTCTCTTGTATATAAATTTTTGAAAAATACGTTTGAGCATTTATTTTCACAGCATCCCATCCACCGCAGTGCTTTACAACCGAGTGAGCAATATAACTGTCGTGACAAGCTATCATCACTTCTACTGCTTTACTAAGTGTTAAAGTACTTCTTCCTTGTAGATGCGGATATAACTGTGCACTATCTTCATGTGGATGAAATTTAATGTGATGAAGTATATCATTCCAATTACGTTTATTTTCCTTCACCATTTGTGCTGCTACAAATCCAATTACTACTTTTGCTGCCGATGCTAATGGAATATATAATTCACTATTATATGAAATAATTATACATTCGTTTTTTGTAGAATAAATAGCTACTCCTACATGACCAACTTGTATCTCTTTCATTTTTTGAATGACAGTTTCCATTTCCATTCCTCTTTTCGCATCGTTATATCACCTTCTAATAATTCAATATGGAATATAAAAAACCTTTTTTGACAGGTTATATTTGTAATGACAATTAGAAAAAGGTAGCATGAATTACTCCTTGCTACCTAAAACATTCATTTTCACGAAAAACTTCTAATCTTCTATAGGATTTTCAGGCCCGTTAAGCTCCAATTGATAAAAGGCTAAATCTAGCCATCTATTAAACTTATAACCAGCTTTTTGTATTGTTCCGGCATGAACAAATCCATAATTTTGATGCAAGGCTATACTTTTCTCGTTTTCCGCATCGATTCCAGCAATTAAGGTCATATATTCTCTTTCTTTTGCGGTTGCGATTAATTTTTCCATCAAAGAGGAGCCAATTCCATTTTTTCTATATTCCTTATCAACATACACAGAATGTTCAATTGAATATTTGTAAGCAGGCCACGCTCTAAATGAGCCGAATGTCGCAAATCCTACTACTTTATTATCTAGTTCGTATACGAAAATTGGATAGCCATCAGCCTTTTTTTGTTCATACCAATCTATTCTATTTTCAAGGGTTACAGGTTTATATGCATATACAGCTGTTGTATAAAGTATCGCATCGTTATAAATGTCTAAAATATATGCTACATCTCTTTTCGTTGCTTCCCTGATCATCGTTTTCTTCCTTTCCTAATGTTAATCTTCTTTCGCTATCTTTTTAATAATTTTATTTTACCGAAATTTCTGTTTTATTTCCACATACGAATACTTGCTTTTCGGAAACCATCAAATATATTAATCGCAGCGGACAACGTATAAATGATAATTCCACCGCCAACTAACCACGTTTTAAATCCTTCTGGGGAAATAGTAAACACATTTGCCAAATACGTAATAAATCCTTCGTTAAATATATGTGGATTTACTACAATTACAATGAATACTATCGTTCCGACTACTTGAAGAATACCATTTCCGATTGCCAATCTTTTCGTCCATTGTCCTTGTACTAACTTATAAAGAGATATAGCTACTTCAAAAACGATCATAACCAAAATAATCGGCCAATATTGAAGTAAAACATCTTGATTAAACGTTGGCGCGATAAACTTCAGTCCGTTTTCCGTACCATTATATACGCCTACAAGATGGTTTGCATAAAAGTAAAGGGTAGCCCATATTGCTGTCCACATTAAACCTCCAAAAACTTCAAACTTTGAGATTGCCTTTTTCTTCGGGATATACGAGATATTTTTCAAATCATCTGGCGTCCATTTTTTTAAACTTGTTGTTAATGGGTGTGGATCCTTTTCTTTATCAGTTCTTTCTAAAACAGCAAATACAAGTGTCAACCAGAAAAACACATGGAGGCCTACTTCAACAATTTCCCCAATGCCTTTACCTATCAATTTTAAAATAACATCTAATACTACTTGATTACCAGTATAGCCTATAAAATTTTCTGCAACCATTGCAATGAGTGCGATAACAGCTGCAATTGGTATAATCATTTTTAATAACGTCGTATATACATCAAAATAACGTGGTCCAATTAAATGCATCGGTCTATCCAAATACCCATTAGCCAATGAAACCGGACTTCCCAATTTTTCGAGAACGCTCTTCACATCATCTTCATTATAATCGTCTGGTAACATATCCTCTATTGTCGACCGTAGCTCAAGCGTAATATCTTCACGATTTTTTTCAGGTAATCTCTTCGCCACTTCTTGGACGTACATATCAATCAAACTCATTCTCGTCCTCCTCCTTTAATAGGTTATAAAGTTCTTTCGAATCCTTTATCCACTCCTTTTTCAATTGTAAAAATATCTCTAGTCCATATTCACTTAAAACATAATACTTACGAGGTCTACTCTCCGTTTTATCCCAACTACTCGTAACTAGTTTCTGCTTTTCTAATCGACGAAGTAGTGGATATAAAGTACTTTGATCAATTGTAATCCCTGATTGCTCCAATAATTGGACAAGTGAATATCCATACTGCGGCGTTCTTAATTGACTTAAAACCGCTAATGTCAATGTCCCTCTTCTTAACTCAGTAATTAATGAATTTAATAAAGTATCCATTCACCCACCTCATTTTTATTACTATATGTCATACAGTATGTGTTTTATACTATGTATCGTACAGTATTCGTGTGACAAAAACAATTATCATTTACCAAAAAACGGATAAAAAAAGCACAAACTATACGATTTGTGCTTTTCTAGCTAACTTATATATTTATAACACGCTTAACTTTGTACCTCTGGTAATATAAACTCTCCTTTTTCTTTAGGAAATGGGATAACCCCTACAATCGACTCAACATTGATTACTCCATATACATGCGGGTATTCTTGACCATTTGAAGCAAGTTCATATTTTATTTCTGCTTTTAACAAGGATGGATTTATTGTAAGTAATAAAACCTCTTCTTCATGAAAGAAATGTTTTTCTGCAACCTTTAAAGCTTGTTCAAATAATGAACAATGAATAAACCCCTCTTTTATAAGTGACTCTTCATGAATTTCTCCAGTTGTTTTTGCGATTTCCCATTTTCTTTTTGTTATTACTTTTGTAATCATAGCTTTTCCCCTTTTTTAATATATGTAATGATATA
Organism: Bacillus sp. FSL M7-1020; assembly: GCF_038050415.1. Taxonomy (NCBI): domain Bacteria; kingdom Bacillati; phylum Bacillota; class Bacilli; order Caryophanales; family Bacillaceae; genus Bacillus; species Bacillus sp. FSL M7-1020. Next base: position 2,473,035 of record NZ_JBBOTW010000001.1, read on the forward strand.
ATAACACTAAAATTTCCAACAAATGATTAGTTGATTGGAGAATCTTAATGGATAAAAAATTAGAAGAGATCATTGTAAAATCATTTTTTACTAAGCGCCTTCAAAATAGAGTACTATTTGAGCTTTCTTCTTCAAAAAAACGTAAAGATGCGATCGGTCGACTTTGCCATAATTACAGAACTACGTTACGTGAAGAATATATGATTGAAATTCCTAAGCCTAATTCTTGTCCAATTGATATAGGAGATCTGTTAAAAAAACATGGGGCTGTTGATTCTTGTTACGCCATATCATAGGACACAAAAATCGATGGAAAAACACTCCCTTTGCTGGACGCATTAGAGGCTGCTGTTGGAATGGGAATGCCTTCTATTCTATACTCAATTACAAATCAAGTTGCGTATTTTGAAGCAGAACAAGAAACACTTCCATCACCAAGATTTATACTTAAACGCACATATTAATGCATATAACTCCATTGCACTTTTTTTACTTTATTATATTATTTAAATAACCGCTCAGGTCGTTAATTCATCTAGCTTTTAAATATAAAAAAGAGGATTTTCATACCCTACTAGAAAATCCTCTTTTTACATTTATTTTAATCCTTTAATTAAAGGCGACGCTTCACCGCTATGGAAAATCCATAAATCATGCAGTGATCTCGTACATGCGACATACATTAACTTCGCATCATGCTTTGTATTTTTATAATGTTCTTCATCAACATCCATTAGAATTACAGCGTCAAATTCTAAACCTTTCGCTAAATATACAGGTACTACTGAAATACCACCTTCATATTTACTTTGATTTGCTTCAATGACATTTACCGTCAATCCTGCATTCGTTAATTTCTCATACATATCGTGGCATTCATCATCTGTTCTACCTATTACTGCAATTGTTTTTACATCTGCATTTTGCAAATGCTTTATTGTCTTCAAAACTTCAGTGAATTGATCTTCTGCATGGATTACTTTTACGTCTTCACCGCTACGGAAAACTGGTGTTGCGAGCCCCACTGGTATTTCTGCATTTTTAATTATTTCATTTGCGAATTCAATAATTTCTTTTGTAGAACGATAACTTCTAGTCAATTCAAAATAACCTGTTTCTTGGAATACTTCCTTAAATGCGTTCCAATCTTCAATTCCTTGGTAATCATAAATCGCTTGCGATAAATCACCTAATATAGTGAAAGAATTACCTAGTGTAATTTCTTTTAATACATACACTTGAAATGGCGAAAAATCTTGCGCTTCATCAATAACGACATGATGAAACTTCTGACCGATTTCAATACCTGTTATGCGATGATGGATGTAAATTAAGGCAGGTAAATCTTCTACATACACTTCTTTTTTACGACAACTCTTTTCTGTTTCTTTAACAAGTTCTTCAGGTAAAACTTCGAGTATTTCTTTACTTTTCAATATTGAACTATACAGTGAAAGAGCACTCATTTTTGGCCAAAACTTCAGATATGTGTTCAATCTCTTAGTCGCTTCTTTTTTGAGCAATTTTTTCTCGTTCGTTTCCCCAAACTTTTTAAGTTCAATTTCAATCCAGCGCTTCATGCGGCCTACTAAACGTTCTCTTCTTTTCTTTAGTGGATACTGTTTATATTCAACTTGCATCCATTTTTTAATGTCTTCTACTGGAATAATCGCTTTATCCCACGCCTCAAAATCCTTTGTCGGAACTAAGTCATTTTCAAATTGAATCATTCTCTCTTCAATAAACGCCTTAAATTCCAGTGTACCCTTTAATTTACCGAGCATTACCTTACTTTCATCACGATTAATTGAAAATGCTTCTTTCAATTTCTCTTCTGTTTGCTTTAGTTTCACTGAATCATCTAACGTACGCAATGCCCAATCTGGAAACGTTGTTTGACTAATATTCCCTACCCCTAATTCAGGCAGTACACTCGAAATATAATCTAAAAACAAGCTGTTCGGAGCAAATACAATCATTCTTTCTGCCTCTAACTGTTCACGGTATTCATAAATTAAAAAAGCAAGGCGATGTAAAGCGATTGTTGTCTTTCCGCTCCCTGCAACCCCTTGAATAAGTAATGGTAAATTTCTTTCCGCTCGAATAATATCATTTTGTTCCGATTGAATCGTTGAAACAATATCCTTTAGTTTATTATCTTTATTCTCACCTAATCGATATAGAAGAAAATCATCGGCATGCGATACATCTTCATTTCCTTTCACATATGTATCAACAACACGTTCAAGTTCTCTTTTACGAATGGAAATGTTTCGTTTTAAATACACATCACCTTCAACTAACCCATCTGGTGATTGATAAAACGCTAGTTCTTCTCCACCGGTAAATGAATAAAACATACTTGCGACAGGCGCTCGCCAATCGATAACAATTGGTTTCATCGTGTCCTTATCTGAAACACCTACTTTACCGATATAAATCGGCATAACTTGTTCTTTTCCATCCTCTTGAAAGTCTAGTCTTCCAAAATACGGCTCTTCCACACCGATACGTAAGTTCTGTCTATTTGACTCCCTCATGCTTTCAAGAATTTGCTCTTTAAAATCTTCTCCATAATAAACCGGGATTTTTTCAAGCTGTTCTAATTGATCATCCATCGTATGTAAAGTATCCCTCATTTTTTGTAACTCATCTTCAAATATGTTGCTCATTTCGACGATTCCCTCCTGTCCGTTCTAATTTTTCAGTCGAAATACAATTGTATTAAAAATCCATTCGCAAAGTCAATAGTTCTAGTGAGAATTTTCTAAAATATAAAAGAGTAACCATTAATCCCTACTCTGCTTTGCTTTAATTCGATATAACATATTTAAAACATTCTTTATTAATTTGAGAAGTTCAATTAAAAGAAACAATAAAAAGCAGATAATGAAATATTTCATTATCTGCTTTCCAATTTTATATAGTTACTTTTATTATACTTTTTGATATAAAAGCCAATCCCCAGAATCAATCACTTTCTTTAACATCTTTTTATCCTGAGCAATATACACATACGCATGTATTTCCGTATCAGCAACATACACTGTTTGCGTTATTCGGTCATATAAATCAGTCTCTGCATTACCTGTATATTCTTCTAGTTCATCTAACTTATGCAAAACATCATCATTTACTTCATAAACTTCCCCATATACCTTTACTTCATTAGAACAAATCATGGCCGGATATCCTTCGTTTGTATCAAATAATTCCCCATACGTCCATGCTCCGTCTGCGATGCATGTTGCACCTTGCATATAATGAGCATTCGTTTGCCCTCTTCTTAACGTGCCATAAACGAAAACATGATACATAAATCCCTATCCCCTTTATATGTCTCTACTTTCTTATTTGTAAATAAGCACGGATCATAAAGTAACTCACTTCATTTGGAAGCTGTTCTTTAATAGATTTCAAACCACCTTCTGCATTTTGTACAGCAGTTTCTATAAGAGATTCATACTCTTTTGGTACAAAACTTTGCCAATCTACTTCCATCCCATCCTCAAAAGAGCGAATTAAATGGTTTTCAATTGTTTGTCTTGATAGATCACGTTCTTTTGCAATCTCATTTAGGTCAATTCCTTGTTTATACATTTCATACGTTTCCAAATGAGAATTCACTGAAGCTTTTCCTGATTTTTTACGCTCAGAAACAACTTCTGTCTTAATTGTTTCTACATAGTTTGGATTTTCATCAATAAAATGCTGAACTGCTTGTAAGAAGTGCGAGCCATACTTCACAAGTTTGTGTTCTCCAATACCTTTTACTGTTAACAGTTCGGAATCATTTCGCGGCATTTTGGCACACATATCTTTTAATGTTTGGTCAGAGAAAATAACGAACGGAGGTACACCTTCTCCTTGTGCGATTTCTTTACGTACTTCACGCAACACTTCAAATAAAGGATGATCTTGGACGATTTGTCTCGTCTCTACTCGTTCTTTTCGTAGAACATTCTCATTACCAAGTAATACTTCTTTCCCTTTTCCCGTTACTTTTAATGTCGGATACGTACCATGTTCAACTACAATTAACTCATCTGAAATTAAAAACTCTATAAAGTCACTCACTTCTTTTACACTACGGTTTGATAAAAGGCCATACGTTGGTAAAGTATGAAAATTAAATTCAATAACTTTCTTATTTTTCGATCCAGTTAATACTTGTGCAATCATTTGTTTTCCAAATCGTTGGTTCGTTCTAATCATACAGGATAAAACCATTTGTGATTCTCTCGTCACATCGATGCTCTCACGGTCATCCGTACAATTACCGCAGCGTCCACAATCTTCTTTCGGTTCTTCTCCAAAGTATTGCAAAATGAATGATTGTAAACATTGTTCTGTATGACAGTAATCAGTCATATTTTGCAATTTTTCAAGTTCATTCGAAAAACGTGATTCTCCTGTTGATTGATCAATTAAAAAGCGTTGTACTTGCACATCTTGAGAAGAATATAACAAAATACATTCACTATCTAATCCGTCACGACCAGCACGTCCTGCTTCTTGATAGTAACTTTCCATATTTTTTGGCAGCTGATAATGAATAACGTAACGAATATTCGATTTATCAATACCCATTCCGAATGCAGATGTCGCTATCATTACACTTACTTCATCTCGTAAAAAGAGTTCTTGTTGCTCATTTCGATCATGATCACTCATACCAGCGTGATATTTTGATACCGAAACTTCCGCTTTCATTAAATCTTCATACAACTGATCAACTACTTTTCTAGTAGCTGCATATATAATCCCTGATTCCTTTTGATTTTGACGAATATAATCCGCTAAATAAGCATTACGATCCTGTCCTTTAATGACAGAAAATGATAAGTTCTCACGCTCAAAAGTTGTCATAATTGTATTTTCTTGATTAATTTCAAGCGTTTTGCAAATATCATCACGTACTTGCGGAGTTGCTGTCGCTGTTAACGCTAATACGAGCGGTTTTTCTGGGAGATAATCTAGTATACGATGTATATGTAAATAACTTGGACGGAAATCATGTCCCCACTGCGAAATACAGTGCGCCTCATCAATCGCAATCATCGGGATTTTCATATCGATAAGTTGATCAACAAACTCCATTGAATCAAGACGCTCAGGAGCGACATAAAGTAACTTATAATGCCCTTGTTTCGCTAATTGAATTCTATGATTAGCTTCTGTCATTGAAATAGAACTATTAATATACGTAGCGGATATACCGTTTTGTATTAGTGTATCTACTTGGTCTTTCATAAGTGAAATCAAAGGTGATATTACTAACGTCGTTCCTTCGAATACTAATGCGGGAATTTGATAACAAATTGACTTACCTCCGCCCGTAGGCATAATGCAAACTGTATCTTTCCCCTCTAATACATTTTTAATTGTTTCATCTTGCCCTCTTCGGAATGACGAATAACCGAAATAAGACGCTAAAAGTTCTTGTGCTTTTGTAAACAAAAAAGATTCACCTGCTTTTCTTTATCTTTCATCTACTTCTATTATATCATCACTTATGCGACTTGAAAGCGATGAATAAGTGCTTATTATTTTTTCATTATTCTATATTTCACCTCGTATTTAATATTAATTAGCATCGGTGTTTTGTATGTTTCACAACATTTAAAACATACATCCATTACACATGAAGAAAGCATTTCAATTTAAATATTCATTTTATTGCCCTTTCTTGAATACTACTAATCGTATACATATAAATGCAGGAGGTTATTATATGAAGCATCGTAATATGAGTTCCATCAAAGCAAAAACAAAACAACTCCAATTCTCTAATAATGATGCGTGGAAATATGAATCATATTATAAGTACCAGCCATTATTTTCTTATAGAAATTTTTTTGATTTTCTTTCTCAACTTTTTAGACGTTAATATATGCGCAAAAAATAGATCATCCACAGAAGTTTTCTCAATATGAAACGTATAGACTTACTACAATTCAGTTGCTATCATATATAATAATCTGTTGGATAAACCCCTTAAGTTGACCTGCTCATAATAGCAGGTCTTTTTCATGATTACATATTTCTGTGCACTTCAATTTCACTTCCAAGTCTTTTCTCCATTTTATAACCAGATTTAAATCCCAACAATTCATGATAATCATAAAAAGTAAAATATAAATTGTTCACATGTAATTATGCAATTCTTTTTTCTCAATACACAAAACGCATTTTACTTGTTACTATAAAAGTAATCCAGATGAGTTTTTGCTCATCTACATTATCTAGTTAATGGGGCCTGCCGCGGGAAGCAGGTCCCTTTGACTTTATTAAAGTTCCATTTTTATTTGGACACATTTACCAGGTTTTTTTAAAAGAATTTTATGATAATATTACGTAGTCGAGTCCGACATCTCGGCAATACCCTTTAGAGGCTCTGCAACTTCCCTTGCAGAGCCTCTTTTACTTTATATTCAATTTATTTATATATATCACAACATCATTTATCGAATTTCTCCATTTCAAATTACCTGAAAATTATCTAGGACACGTAACTAAAAATAAATCTTTATCATACTTTGAGTTATACATGTTCAAAGGAGTGTTACTTTTTATGTATTCTTATTGGCAATCGTATTACTCCCCCTATCATAACCCTTATGTAAACTATGATTTATCCGTACGTAACTACCGAATAAGTAAAAACGAGAATTTTTTAAAAGGATATATGCGTTCTTTATGGGAACAACACGTCGCTTGGACGAGATTGGCTATTATAAGTATTGTCTTTAATTTACCCGATGTTAACGTTACTGTTGGACGGCTTCTACAAAACGCAACACATATGGGACTATCACTTGAGCCCTTCTATGGCGAGGATGCAGTAAAGAAATATAGTGCATTAATTAAAGATCATTTAGTAATTGCAGCCGATCTTGTGAAAGCCGCAAAAGCTGGTGATCAAAATGCAGCTGCCGCTATAGAGAAGAAATGGTACGCTAATGGTGATGAAATTACTGAATTTCTTCACAGTATCAATCCATATATAGATAAAGAGGAATTTAGAAAAATGTTTTATGAACATTTAGCACTAACGAAAGCAGAAGCGCTTGCCTTCCTAAATAAAGATTATGAAGCAGGAATAAAACTTTACGATAAAATTGAAAAAGAAGCATTAGAAATGGCCGACATGATAACAAACGCAATCGTAAAACAATTCCCGCAAGTATTTCAATAAACTGAGACGTTAACCAGTGATGGGTTTGTACATCCCCACCGATTACTAACCCAGACCAATCAGGGTTTCACGAGCATTTTATCTCCCGCCTAACTTCTCTACTTAAGCTGAATTTCAAGGTGTGATTCTTACTTCTCGTCAATGCGGGATAAAAATAAGCATAAGCCGATTTCAAAAAAAAATCGGCTTATTTAGCTTTCTCTCAATGTTATTTCGCCTCTCCTCTTTACATTTAACGTATATCGATATATTTTATTTATATCCGTTTTTTATAGGAGGAAATAGTTTGATTAACGCCATTGGTCTCGTATTTATACTCACAAATAAACACGAGAAAAAGAAGAAAGTGTATTTGAATGAAAAATTTGCATTAATAGACATTATTAATTCTAAAGAGGTAATTGATGATGAAGGTAACTCATTAGTAGAACTCACTTGTAAATACAGTATATATTTAGATGAAAAATACTACTGTAAATCTCTCGATGATTATACTGGACAAGTATTCCCCTTTTTAAGCGCTAAAATAGGAAAAGGACTTCTTAGAAATTTAAATTATTACTTTTCTTACGTTGATGCCTATGATAAAAAACCACCTGTTAAAGAAATAAGACCGCTTATGAAACAAGTAACGAACAGATAACAATAATCATTCAAAAAAGAAAACATCTAACTTCTGATGTTTTCTTTTTTGAATCAACAACTTGTTGCCTTCTATCCTCTTCTAAATGTATGTATCCAGGCATACTTTAAATTAAAAACATTGGAGGATTAGACTGAATGAAATACTCAGAAACAATTGTTAGTAAAAGACTTCGAACACTAAAAATGTCTAGTATGTTTATCATGCTAGTTTTAATCGCCTGGCTTGGATATACAAAATTACTTTATGAAAATGGATTTCTTCAAGAAAAAAAGAATTCAGTAGAAGTAATGAATACTAGCATTACAGGAGAAATTGAACAGATTTTCCATGTGAATTTACAAGGTTATCGTAAAACAAACATTGATGCCGTTATAGCTGAAAGTAAAACCGACCCGAGCGAACTATCCTTACTTGAGCTCGTTAATACATCTTGTTCACGAGATTGCATAAGTGAACCAATAACATACGTAAACGCAAACAATGGCTATATTTTTTATAAAGAATCTGGCGGAACTAATGTAGCTATAAAAATTAAAAAGCGAGATACATGGGAAATTGAAAAAAAATTAGTTCAAGATGGAATATAAACTCATAAAATAAAAGAGTACGTAAAGTACTCTTTTATTATTAATACCCTTCCTGTTTACAATGGCATTTTTCGCAATCACACTTCGGCTTTTCCTTGCAACGACACTCGTCACAATCACATTTCGGTTTCTCTTTGCAGCAACATTCGTCACAGTCCCTGCGTTTACATCTACATCTTCCAAACATTAAATCATCCCAAAATGAACGTCCACAATGACAATGATTCCCCATGAATATGCTTCCTCCTCAATAGAATTCATAATATTCTATGTTTAAAAGTAGAAAAAGGCTTGTTTACTAGTCTATTTTCTACTTTTAAACAATAGTTTTTTAAGTATTACACTTTCTTAAAAATTTTCTATTAAATATTCGTAGGAAATATTGCAAATAAAAAAGCCCAATGCTTGGGCTTTACATTCATGTATATTTTCTTACTTCTCGTTCATAATAATAGGTAACTACTACGTTAACTAAATATGAAACACCACTACTATAGTTCCTTTACCTCCGCCACAGCTCCTTTCAACCTCTGCAGCATATACCCGATCCCTTTACATCCTTCTAACGGATATGTAATGATTTCTTCTGGATATAACTTTGTGACTACTTTTTTATGCTTCTTTCCCGCAAGCAAAACAATTTCGTCAAACTGTATTAAACCTTTATCAATCATCTGTTTTTGTAGTTGCTCTATACTAATAACTTCATCACTCTTCGAATCAAATGCAAGATCATAGTTTTCTTGTACAATATCATTCGGCTTTAAAAATCCATGCTTTGCTGATAAAATAACCCAATCATCAAAAAACTCAGTTGCGTACGCCTGACATGCTTTCCCGAAAGGACTAATATATACATTCTTCGCCTCAGTAGGTCCATAATCTACATACTTATCCCAGATTTTCTTCTTTCCACATGGGATTATACATAATCTTTTCATCTATATTTTTTACCTCTTTTCTTCCTTATGTTAAATCAATTATTTCATACATTTCCCTCGCAAAATACTATATAATAATTCCAAACGTCACAATTGAATATTTTACCATATTTATATCGATTTCCACTCATATTTCACTTCTTTTCAGAAGCATAGTCCAATTTTTTTCGTTCTACATCTACGTAGTACACTGCACTCTTTACAAATATAATACTACTTCATAAACATTTTGTGAGCTTAATCTTTAAAACGAATCACAAAAATTTTAATATATGAATATGTTTATTTTATTGTTTTTTAAAGGAGGTGAACAATAATGAAAAATATTATCCCTGCACTATTCGTCTATTTTATCGTTTGTGTTATTGTTATGATTGTTCCAGCATCTGAAGGCTATAATTCTATTAGTTGGAAGTTGTTTGTTGGGCAAGCGTACGCAATACCCATTTTCCTCATTACTGCTGTTTTTACATTTTATATAAACAGGAAAAAGTCTTACGAATAAAGTGAAACTTTAATCCGTGAGGGTTTTCTTCATCCCCCACGGATTATTGGCCTTCACCAATCGGGCTCTTACGGACAGTTGATCCCTCACCTAACTTCTTTACTTTCGCTGAACTTTGAGGTAATGCTCTTACTGTCCGTTAATGCGGAATAAACAGTTATAAGGATAGCTAATGCTGTCCTTATTTTCATACCAGTATCCTATGTAACAAATAAAAAAGACAAGTAGCCATCCGACTACTTGTCCTTTTTGTTAATCAGTACTGAATAGTATTAAGCTTGGAATGCTTCAGTTAATACTGGTACGATTTGTTTTTTACGAGATACAACACCTTTTAATGTAGCTGTGTTGTTTTGTAATGTTACGTTGTATGCTTTCTCAACAACGTTTGCTGCTTTACCGATCGCAAGACCGACAGAATCGTTAGTTAAGATATCAGTTACAACGAATAAGAATAGGTCTAACCCTTTTTCTTCTACTACTGCAGAGATAACTTTTTCAAGTTCCGCTTGGTGTACAAGAACGTCGTTAGTATCGACAGCGTTTACTTGTGCAATTTCAACTTTCGCGTTAGCCATTTGGAATTCTTTAGCATCAAGAGAGATTAATTGCTCCATTGTTTTTCCGCTTAAGTCAGCACCAGCTTTTAACATTTCTAAGCCATAGCTATCTGCATCTACACCAGCGATTTCCGCTAATTCACGAGCTGCTGCTACGTCTTGTTCTGTGCAAGTTGGAGATTTGAATAATAAAGAATCTGAAATGATTGCAGATAACATTAAACCTGCAACTTCTTTACGAATTGTAACGCCATTTTCTTTGTACATTTTGTTTAAGATTGTAGCTGTACATCCAACTGGCTCACAACGGTAGTAAATAGGATCGCTTGTTTCAAAGTTAGCAATACGGTGATGATCGATTACTTCTAACACACGAACAGATTCGATATCGTTAGCACTTTGTTGACGCTCGTTATGGTCAACTAAAATAACGTTGTCCACTTCGCTTGCAACTGTCTCAACAAAACGCGGTCCTTCTACTTTAAAATAGTCTAACGCAAATTGAGTTTCACCGCTGATTTCGCCTAAACGTACAGGCTCAGCATTCATTCCTAATTCTTTTTTCAATTCTGCATAAGCAATTGCAGAACAAATTGCATCTGTATCTGGGTTTTTATGCCCGAAAACTAGTACTTTTTCCATGTTTTCCACCTCTTCATGAAAAGGATATCTTAAAGAAGCAAATATGACAATATTTAAACCCGAATTTTTTATAAATAATTGTACTTTCCTCTATATTTTTCATAAAAAAGATCATCTAAAATGAATTAGATGATCAAAATGTATATTTAATTTAAAATAGTGTAGGAACTTGCACTGCATTGTTAAATGCAAAATTGGAATTTAAACCATTATTCACAAGGTTCACATCAATAACTTGATAAAATGCATTTCCAGTGTCCGCAATCTCCCAAACAGCTAAAATAAGATGGTAGCCACTACGATCAGTTGGTACATTTGCTTCATGCGTTACTGTTGTCCCCGGTCTAACTCCGCCATCATTTTTCACATAGAACGGCACTATATCTAAACTAGACCTTGTTAAAGGCATATTTGGATTCCAATCCTTCTTTGTAATGTAGTATTTCCATTCTTTCGTACTATGAGGAGCCGTTAGTTTCCACTTGAATGTATTCGTCCCGCCGTTTAACGTAACTTTCTTCCACCTATCCACTGATTGAGCGTCTAAAGCAGGAAAATGACCAGCACCTGCAATTTGTCCATCAGAAGGTCCTAATTGCGGAAAGCCGCCTATTCCTTCTACACTTTGTGGTTCATATTGAACTGGACCGCAATTTACATTTACCCCTTGCTTACATAAATAAGATCGGCTCGCTGGTGATTCTACATACCCATGAGCTGAAGCCTTTTCTGAAAATCCAAATGTTAATAATCCCGTAAGTAATATCCCACCACTTAACATAACCTTTTTCATCTTTTGTAAACTTGTCTTTTTCATTCTTTCATCCCCTTCCCAAAAATGAAACGAAAATAACTATAGTTGCCTAGTCATCTTCTCTACATCCATTATAAGTGGAAGAGCATTACTAAAAGAACCCTCTAAAAACTTTCTCAAATTCGTTTAACTACAACAATATCAATTCTTCACGTATATTAATTACCAGTTATCACATCTATTATTTATTTTGTCGTTTTATTGTTAACTACTTACAATTATATATCACAGTGTAGCGCTTAAAAAAGTTTGATTACATTAACTCTATAAACCTAGATAAAATAATAAATAGAAAAAGTGGGTTTTGAAAAAGATTGATTATTACTTGATCCTTGTGCCATTAAAGCGTGCAATTACGAATTTGGCAAAGGTAGTCTAGTTATCAAATAGCCCTCTCCCTCTCAGATTTGCGGAAACTGGCTCCTTTCCTATCTCACGTGCCCATATAGATAACTGGCCGATATGATGGATTTCGTGGACAATGACATGACGTATTAACTCTCCGTTTGTACATTCAATGACTCGGCGCCTAATTGGTGCGTCTCTTGAGCTAATCGGCTCTTCCTTGAAGTCAGCTTTTGAAAGTTTCCGAGAATCCATTTCATTTGTCCAAGAAGTCACAAACGGCTTCACTTTCTCGTGGTATTGAGCTGAAAGATTTTTCACTTTTTGTAAGCTGGCATACTCTTCAAACACTGGTTCCTCAGGGACTGATTCACCGCGCAACCCTAAGATCCACATATATTCCACATCTACAATATGAAATAGGGTATGTAGTATACTGCCGAACCCACCGACCCGTTTCTTTACTAGTTCTTCAGCCGATATGTCTTCGCACCATGTAAACCAATCATCACGAACTTGCCAGTTATATTGAAACAGTTTCAACATCACAGCAACCTCCATCTTTTAGATTAACATTTACTATTCACCAAATGGCTTCAAAATCCCTATTTTAATACTACCTCTTAAAAACCTGTTAAACTCTTATATAAACTGGACTTCAAATTGAACGTTCAATTTGAAGTTAAAGAATGAAAAGAAAAAACTAAATCATTTTATAATAAATAACCGTTGCATCTAACTCACCATCCGGAGAAATTGCATACCCTGGTATTTTACCGGATTCTTGAAAGCCTAATGACTTGTACAATCTATTGGAAGGGTCTCCTTCTCTAGTATCTAATACTAAAAGAGATCTGTTTTCTAGTTTCGCTCTTTCCTCTGCTTTTTGCATAAGTGAACGTCCAATACCGTTACGTCTAAAATTCGGATGAGTCATTAACTTGCAAATCTCAGCTCTATGGGTCCCGTTAGGCTTTGTAACTAAATGTAATTGAACACTTCCTGCCACTTCATTGTTTATTTTAGCAACATACAATATTACTTCTGGTGCTAATACCGCTTGCCAATAATTTGTTGCTTCTTTTTGTTCCAGTGGAGGTAAAAAACCAATTGATGCCCCATCATCTACAACCGTTGTCAAAAGTTTAGAAAGATCTTCAATCTCATTTTCTAGTTGCTTCATTTCTTCAATTACTAAATTTCGCATTACTTTTCCCCCTTTTGTTTTCATTTTAACAATTTTTATAGCAGGAATAATTAAATATTAAGATGAAATTAATTAAGATACGATTTTTTAGAGAAAGGATCACTATATGAAATATATATTAGACAGGAAATACGCAAGAAAATTACTGGATTGGGCATATGAACAAAACCCAGGTCCTTGGTTCGAACATTCAATTCATGTTGCCAATGCAACTGAAAAAATAATTGTAGAACTTATAAAAAATGGGTATGACTTAGATGTTGATATAGCATATAATGCCGCTCTCCTGCATGATATAGGAAGATATAAAGGTTTTACTAAATCTGTTATTCATTCCTATGATGGTTACATGTATATGAATGATTTAGGGTATACAGGAAACGCCGTTATATGTGTGACGCATTCATTTCCTTGCAAAAATGAGCATATAGATATCGCAGCAGAGTGGAGCCTTGTTCCTGATTATATGAAAAGCCGGTTAATTGAAATATTGAATGAACATAGTGACTATGACTTATACAATAAAGTAATTACTCTTTGCGACGCTCTCGCTGATGCAGATGGTTTTACTACGCTTGAAAGAAGATTGGTTTCTGTTGGTTTACGTCATGGCACAACCTCTCATACTTCTTTACATTGGAAAGGATTCTATACAATTAAGAATGAATTAGAATCTTTAATTGGGAAGAGCATATACACCCTTCTCCCTGATGTAGAGAAATCAATTTGCAAGAATACAGAATATTAAAACAATCATAACTTAAAAACGATACAATTTGTAAGTATGCTTCTAAAAAACTCATTTAAAAGTGGAGGGATTACTTATTAGTAAAATAGGATTTGACTTAATAAATCATGAAGGTAACTTAAATATTGGATATGAAGATATAGTTGATATCTCTAGGAAATGTAAATTTTCTAACTGTTCACATACAAATGAACCACAATGCGCGGTTAAAAAAGCCATGTCTGATGGAATTCTTTCTGAAGAAATATTTAAAAATTATTATAGACATTTAAACGAGGCACAATATGTTTCTAAGCAAAGAAATAAAACAAAAGCTATCGACTATATGAAGCAATTGAAACTTTTTCAAAAAAATTAGGATAAACTAGAAAACCCTCCTTAAAATAATATTTTAAGGAGGGTTTTCTAGTTTAATGACTTTGATTTTTTAATTCCACCATACACTCTTGTACTAAAGTTACTGCTTGACTCATTGCAGCTCCGCCAGCAAACGCGGTCGAAACACCACAAGCTTCTAAAATTTCTTTATCAGAACATCCTTGATCAATACATCCCTTTGTATGATAAATCGTACAGTATTCGTCTTGTGTTGCTAAACTAATCCCTAATGCAATAAGCTGTTTTTCTCTTTTAGTTAATGCACCCTCCTGAAAACACGCTTGTGTAAAAGCGTTATAGGTTTCTGCAATTTCAGGAATTTGTTGTGTGAAATTCCCAATACCTTCTTTGTAATGAAGTAATACATCATTTATAGAGCCAAATTGTTGATTTTCCATCGTATATCCTCCATTCATTTTATTTACACTTACTTTAGTATGAGATAAAATGAATGATATATACAAATACTCACTTTAAAAACAGAAAGAATTTTCAGTTTATTAAACTTTTAAATTTACACGTTTACAGTTTCAGCCCATCATCCACCGACATTTTTTCTTTAGAACTTTTCCTTTCTCCCTCTTTACTTCGCTCCTCCCAAATCGTTAAACCTTCCATTCCTACTTTTTTAGGATCAAATACTGGATCTTTCCCTTCTTTTTTCTGCGCCTCATAATCTTTTAACACTTTTAATGCGGTTTTGCTTAATAATAGGATTGCAATAAGGTTTAACCATGCCATACTACCGATTCCTAAATCTCCAAGATTCCATAAAAGTGAGGCTGATTCTACGCTACCGATGTATACCATAATTAAAAATCCAATTTTTAAAACTGGTTTTAACCATCCATATTTCAATCCACGATCTAAATAAGTGAGAGTCGTTTCTGCGATATAGTAATAAGCAAGCAAAGTTGTAAATGCGAAGAAGAAGATTGCGATTGAAATAAATATTGGACCAAATCCAGTCATAACAGTTTCAACTGCTTGTTGTGTATAAATAGGACCTGCTTCTACATTGCCTATATTTTGTACAATTGCACTTTTCCCTTCAGGTATAACATTGTACATACCTGTTATTAATATCATAAGCGCTGTCGCTGTACAAACTACAATTGTATCGATATATACAGAAAACGCTTGAACTAACCCTTGTTTTGCAGGGTGCGATACTTCAGCAGCAGCCGAACTATATGTTGCCTCTCCAACACCTGCAACGTTTGAAAACACCGCTCGCTTTACACCCCATGCAATTGCTGCACCAACGATCCCGCCAAACATTTCATTTACACCAAATGCACTTGAGAAAATTAAAGCAAACATACTTGGAATTTCTGTTACATTTGAAATTAAAATGATGCATGTAACAATTACATAGCCAATTGCCATAAAAGGTACTAACATTTGTGACACACCAGCAATTCTTTTTACTCCCCCAAAAATAATCGCTGCTAGTAACACAACTAAAAATATACCTGTTACATATTTACTAATACCGTTAGAGTTTTCAAATCCAACAGCGATACTACTCGATTGAATACCTGGTAATAAAACGCCGTATGAAAGTGTTACAACTACCGCTACAATGACTGCAAACCATTTCATTTTTAAACCTTTCTCAATGAAATATGGTGTACCGCCACGATATTCATTTCCTACTTTACTTTTATATACTTGAGATAATGTTGATTCAACAAATGCGCTAGCGGCTCCAAAAAGTGCCATCACCCACATCCAAAATACAGCGCCCGGTCCCCCAAAAGCTATTGCTGTTGCTACCCCTGCGATATTACCTATTCCAACCCTTCCTGATAGAGCCAAACAAAATGCTTGGAAGGATGATATTCCAGTCTCTGAACTTTTCCCTTCAAAAAGTAGCTTAATCATCTCTTTAAAATAACGAATCTGTAAAAAACGAGTCGCAATGGTAAAATACACTCCTGCTCCTAATGCGAAAACAACTAAACCTATACTCCATACTTGCCCCACTAACCACTCTACTAACTTTTCCATCCAAATCCCCCTTATCATTCTTTTGAAAAAGTAATTTTTTATATAAGAAAACGGACAACCTTTATCCCACATTCCAGTTGTCCGCTTCTCATACTATTTTATCATTCTTTTATCTCACTATTAATCGTCTGCAAGACTCTCACAAACTAGTTTTTCACTTAATATTAACCCAAACACTCTTCACTTCTGTATAATTATCAAGCGCATAGGAACCTAGTTCGCGCCCAATACCAGATTGCTTATATCCACCAAATGGTGCAGCTGCATTTTCTAAGTTATAATCATTAATCCATACTGTTCCTGCCTTTAATTTATTGGCAACTTGATGTCCTGTTTTAATATTTTGTGTCCATACGCCTGCTGCAAGTCCATATGAAGAGTGATTTGCCCTTTCGATTACCTCTTCTGTTGAATCGAATGGAAGTACAACGACAACCGGTCCAAAGATTTCTTCCTTAACAATTGTCATATCATCAGTAACATTTGTGAATACGGTTGGCTGAACAAAATAGCCTTTTTCAAATGCACGTTCACCACCAGCTGCAACAGTAGCACCTTCCTTCTTTCCTTGTTCAATATAATGCAGCACACGCTCTTGTTGTTTTTTAGATACGAGTGGCCCCATTTCTGTATCAGTTTCCATCCCAGCTCCAAGTTTAATATTATTTGCCCTTTTTACTAACTCTTCTACTACCGTTTCATAATGCTTCCGATGAACGAATACGCGGGATCCCGCACTACAATTTTGGCCATGATTATACATAATCCCTTGGAATGCACCATTAATCGCTTCTTCTAAATCAGCATCTTCTAAAATGATATTTGGTGACTTACCACCAAGCTCTAACGTTACATGTTTAATTGTTTCTGCAGATTGACGCATAATATATTTTCCCGTAACAGTAGATCCTGTAAAAGCAACTTTATTAATATCATGATGATTTACTATCGCAGCTCCTGCTTCAGGGCCGAAACCTGGTACAAAGTTTACAACACCGTTTGGAAAACCAGCTTCTTTAAAAAGTTTTGCTGTATATAGCAACGATAAAGGTGTTTGTTCTGCAGGTTTTAATACAATCGTACAACCAGTTGCAAGTGCAGCTCCCATTTTCCAAGAAGACATAACGAGCGGAAAATTCCACGGAATAATTTGACCTACAACACCAACTGGTTCATGGCGTGTGTAATTTAAGTAATCTTTTGAAATCGGAATTGTTTGTCCGATAATTTTTGTAGCCCAACCTGCATAATAACGGTAGTTTTCAACCGTCGCTGCAATATCATCTTCAAGTGCTACTTGATATGGTTTTCCATTATCTAATGCTTCTAGCTGTGCTAATTCTTCTTTATGTTCTTCAATTAAATCCGCTAGTTTATATATAAGATGTGCTCTTTCAGCAGTAGTCATTTCTGTCCAAGGGCCTGATTCAAAGGCCAATCTCGCAGCTTTTACTGCGACATCAATATCTTCTTCTTGTGCTTCACATACGACAGCTAGAACATCCTCTGTTGCTGGATTATATGTTTCAAACGTCTTCCCGCTAATAGAAGGAACAAATTCACCATTAATAAACATTTTAATTTCTTCATTTAAAAACGCTTTCACTTTTGATTTTAGCTCAATGTTTGTCGTTAACATATATACACGCCTCCCTATTTAAACAGCTGCATGAGCTGCGATTTCGGATAATATCGTTTGAAGCTTTTGATCTTCTACTTCAGTTAATCCTAATCTCGGATAACGAGAAGGTCCTCCAACTTGCCCGTGTAATTCCATTGACCGTTTAACAATTTGTACATATTTCCCTGATCCTTCAAGAAATTCACAAAGCGGTAAAATCGCATCGTTTATCTCCCATGCTTTTTCTAATTCACCATTTTGAAAATGCTCATACATTTTCGTAACGAGTCCTGGTACGATATTTCCTGCAACTGAAACCCATCCCGAGGCACCAACTAAATAAGACTCCATAACTAAATCTTCAGATCCGCAGAAAACTTGAAAAGCACCTTCGCCTTGTCTTACTAAATCTCTTGCTTTACGAATATCTCCACTAGACTCTTTAATATGTGTAACATTTTCACACTCTTTTCCAATTCGAAGCATTAGCTCTGTACTCATATCAACACCAGAAGTAAATGGATTATTGTATAACATAATTGGTATATTTACAGCGTGTGAGATTTCTTTAAAATGAAAATAAATTTCCTCTTCCTTTGGTTTACAATAGTAAGAGTTTATAATTAATGCGCAATCCGCTCCGTGTGCTTCTGCATGTTTCGTATATTCAATCGTTTCTTTCGTCGTTTCTGCTGCAGTTCCAACAATGACTGGAATACGGCCATCGACTTCTTTTAATACTGTTTCTACCATGTTAAATCGTTCTTCTTTTGATAAACTAACAAACTCCCCTGTACTTCCATTAATAATAATTCCAGCTACCTTTTGCTCAATAAAGTAGTTTACGTTTTGTTTTACACCTTTCCAATCAATCTCTTGAAATTCATCCATTGGTGTTATTAATACTGGAAATGCTCCTTTAATTTTTTGCATATTTATCTCTCCCTTTAACATTTTATTTTAATAAAAAACCTGTTGGAAATGGATCAGTAGGGTCTAATAGAAACGTCTGCATCCCTGTAATAAAACCTCTACTCTCAAAACGGAAAATATATCCTAGTTCTTCTTTCTTCACTTTTTCTACTGTTATAAAGCTATTAAATATGCTTTCATTTTTAAAAGGTTTATCCGTTATATACTCATTATTAAATAACGCATGTACATAGGACACAATAGTAGAAACAAAGCCCGGAGAACGGACAATAAAGTTATCTTCATGAAATGTAATCGACTTTATATGTTTCTCTTCTGTTTGCGAAGAATCTACTAAAATAAGTCTTTTTATAAGCGACTGTTTTTGTATCGCTTGAAGTGTAGCTTCTCCCCATTTCTTTAATTCAGAGATATTTTTAATACCAATTTCTGGTGAGTACGCATCCTTTTCTACAACTGCATATACTTTATCAGCCTGTATAAGAGAGTAACGTATATTACCAATCTTCAAATCTTTCTCAACCATATAACATAGTTTACTTTCAAACGACACCGATATCACTTCATCATCCACTACATAGGCATGAACTGAAAATATTCCAGATAGCGTTTCAATTTTGTATTGATTAGACTCTTTCTTTTTTAAATATCCACTTTCTAGTAACATCGTTATTACTGCGACAATACCTCCATAATGAAGAGGAATGGTTCCTTCATGATTAAAAAATAACACAGCTGCATCAACTTCCTTATGAATAGAAGGAACGACAATACATCCATTTAACCCAATAAAACCACGTGGTTCATTTAATAAAAGCTGCATTTCTTCTGCTAATTCGCCTGAAAATTGTTCATTTAAATGTTCTAAACTGTAGTAGTATTTGCATGGTACGTCCTTTATTACACGAAACGCTTCGCCAGCTACGTGCACATCTACTGCTGTATACATTTTTTGAATGTTCATTTTACATCCTCCGTTTCATGTTCCATCGGCGGAATTAGCAAAAAGCCTTCTTTCAGTGAATCCTTTTCATTGTAGAAAAATCTATGCATCCCCATAAGCCAAGCTGAGCCGGTAATCTTTGTTACTACCGCTTCAATATTTTCTACATATGTTGTATTCATGACACACCCTTTAAATAGTGAACCTACAATACTCTCATGAACAAATTCTTCATCGATGTCGATTTTTTTATGAGCGTATAATACAGCTAACTTCGCTGATGTTCCTGTACCACATGGAGATCGATCAATTCCTCCTGGCGGAACAACAACTGTATTTTTCACATGCGCACTTTTATGAGTAGGACATGTGTAAAATTCAACATGTGTTAATCCTTTTATAAACGAATACTCTGGATGAATAATTTCAAACTTCTCATTTATTGAGTTTCGAATATGAATCGCCTTATCAATAATTATGGATGCATTTTCTGGTACTAACTCTAAACCAACTGACTTCGCATCGATAATGGCATAAAAATTTCCTCCATACGCAATATCAGCCTCTACAGTTCCAATTCCTTCGACTTGTACAGTAATATTTTTCAGTAAAAAAGCTGGTATGTTACAGAATGAAACTTCTTTCGCCTTTCCATTTTGAACAGTAATATCCACTTCAACTAAGCCGGCTGGTGTATCAAGCTTTAAAGAAGTAATCGGTTCAACTATTGGAATTAAACCTGATTCAATTAAAGCTGTACACACACCAATTGTATCGTGACCACACATCGGTAAATATCCACCTGTCTCTATGTATATAACGCCTATATCAGCTTCAGGATGACATGGATCTGTTAACAATGCTCCAGACATTACATCATGACCACGCGGCTCATTCATTAACAATTTGCGAATCCAGTCATATTCCTTTTTCATATGTAACATCTTCTCTGCCATCGTCTCTCCAATTAGCTTAGGAAGTCCGCTAATTAATGTCCTCGTTGGATTCCCGCCCGTATGTGTATCAATCGTCGTAAAGACTTTTTGTGACCTCATCCGTTTAACACCCTTTCTGTAAAACGACTCAAACGAAGTGGTTCAATAGGAATAATTGTTTCTTTTTCATTTAATAACTCTTCAATCACTTTCCCAGTAACTGCCGCAAGACTAATTCCATCACCTTCATGTCCAGCTGCAATATAATAATTTGGAATATGATCCACTCGTGAAATAATTGGCAAATGATCTTCTGTCCACGGACGTAAGCCGGCATATGAACGAATCACCATCATATCTGCCATTTTCGGATAAAAACGAATTGCTCTGTTCGCAATGCATTTAATAACCTCGTTGTTAATTCTCGTATGAAATCCTACAAACTCTCGACTACTACCAATTAAAAAATTTTGGCTTTCTGTCGGTTCAAATACAAGAGCTACCCCGTATTTTTCAGTTAAAGCATCCACTTTTCGTTTTCCGCCAAATTTAGAAATTAAATAACCAAATTCCATTACTTTACGGCAACCTACATGTTGTTGCCTTGAGGCTACAATAATATGCCCTTTTCTCGGTTCGATTGGAATATTTACATCTAACATCTGCCCGATTTTAGGAGCCCACACACCGGCTGCGTTCACAATTTGCTTCGCAGTAAACGTCCCATTTGTCGTTTCTACAATAAAGGAGCCGTCTATATCTCTTTTCATTTCTTTTACTTCTGTATGATTAATCGCTTTCGCACCCATTTTTTTCGACTCTGCTAGAAGTGAAAATGCAAGGAGATATGGATTTACAGTAGAATCAGTTGCGCATTCTAAACCACCCAATAAATCATCCGCAAAAAATGGTGATTCCTCTCTTATGTCTTGCCTATCAAGCATTCGAAACGGTAACCCAGCATCTTTTTGACGATTCACCCATTGCTGCGCTGCCTCCATCTCTTCGTCTGATTCACAGACTAGAATACTTCCTGGCGCCCTATATTCAAATGAGTGCTCCAACTCCTCACTTAAATTTGTTACTAATTTTTGACTTACTAATGACATTTGACTATCAAACCCTGGGTCTTTATCAATCGCCAAAATGTTTCCGTCACATCGTGAAGACGTCCCACTGACAAACTCACCTTTTTCAATGATTGTTACGTCTCTTCCGTATTTTGAAGTGTAATATGCAATAGAACATCCTATAATTCCACCACCTATTATTAAAACGTCACAGTGCCTCACAAAACACCCCTCCTTTCACTTACATCTCTCATTTTCTTTTATGCAATTGACGTGCCAACTCTACATATATACACTTTTTATAAATAATATTTTTATTTGTAAAAATATTTTAAATTTATCGTAAATAGGTGTATTATTTTTTTATCACTGTCTAAATTTTTATACATATCAGGAGGACGCTATGACATTTTCATTTCCAACAATCAAAGAGTTTATGAAAATTTTGTCTATCGATTGTACAAGTAGCATGAAACACATTAACACAGTAGATGGGACATTTTATTACCTCCCTTCTACTACAGAAGAATATAGTTGCGGCTATATATATGAGGACGACTCGTTCACTACTTTAATTGATGCACTTTCACATGCATTAGCCGTTGTCATCATTAACAAAAACGAAGAGCCAATATGTTGTATAACGGCTCAGCAAATGATTCCGTTTCTTTATAAGTCTTACACTGAGCTACAATCTTTTTATAACACTGTAATTCAAACGACTGATTCTTCTGTTACAGTCATTGATGAAAAAGAATGTGTCCGTACGTGGACAGATGGTGCTGAAAAAATCTTTTCGGTTAATCATAATGAAATTATTGGACAACCAATTACTCGTTTTTTTGATTATAAAGACTTGGAAATCTTGCAATCATTGCATGACGGAAAAAGTATAATCGCTCAATTCCATCAGCCTCGTCCTGATTTGTTCGTATTAATAAATTCAAACCCCGTTTACTGTAACGATGAAATTATAGGAGCAGTCGTTTCAGAAACAGATGTGACAAATCAAGTTGTATTGAATGAAAAACTATTTAATATGTCACATGAAATGCACCGATTAGAGCAAGAAGTAGCAAAATATAAAGATACATCCGATCCTTTCCTCGCGATGAATGGAAAAAGCCCTGTTATACAAAGGACTATTCAATTAGCTAGAAAGGTCTGTTCAGTGAAATCAACCGTTTTAATACTCGGCGAAAGCGGTGTCGGAAAAGAAGTATTTGCGAAAGCAATACATGAAGCAAGTGAGGCAGCAAAGGCGCCTTTCATTTCAATTAACTGCGGCGCAATTCCAGAAGCTTTATTTGAAAGTGAATTATTCGGATATGAACGTGGGGCGTTTTCTGGAGCGAATAGTAAAGGAAAAAAAGGTAAAATAGAGCTCGCTCAAGGTGGTACTTTGTTCCTTGATGAAATAGGTGAAATGCCTCTCGATATGCAAGTGAAACTTTTACGTGTATTGCAAGAAAGAAAGTATTATCGAGTTGGTGGAGAGAAAGAAATAAATATTGATTTCCGTATTATCGCTGCTACAAATCGTGATTTACAAGAAGAAATGCGAAAAGGAACTTTCCGAGAAGATTTATACTATCGTTTAAATGTAGTTAGCTTACAGATTCCACCGCTGCGAGAAAGACGAGAAGATATTATTGAATTAACATACTCTTTCTTAAACGATTTTTCGATTAACTATAACAGACCTATTCGTGACTTACCTTCAAGCATTATGCATGAACTACTTCATTACGATTGGCCTGGTAATATTCGTGAACTTCGAAATGTAGTTGAGAGACTCGTCGTATTTGCGACAGACGGTATTATAAAACAAGAATATTTACCATTTCATACAAATGATACTATAGACAATCATACGTCTCATTCCCTATTACTCAGCAATAATCATACGATTCTTTCTTTACAAGAAGAGATGGTTGAGCATGAGAAAAAAGTAATTGAAAGAGCTTTACACATTTTAAAGGGGAATAAATTAGAATGTGCGAAACAACTTGGGGTAACGCGAGCCACTTTATATAATCGTTTAAAAAAACTTGGGTTACAATAAAGTGAAGCATTAATCAGTGGTGGTTTTGTTCATCCCCACTTGATTATCAGCCCTCACCAATCAGGCTTTTACGGACAGTTGATCCCCCTCCTAACTTCTTTACTTTCGCTGGATTTTGCGGTGGGGTCTTACTGCCCGTTAATGCGGGATAATTCTTAACTCCTCTATATTGGCATAGTTTTTGCATTATAATTTGTGCAAACCGAACTAGAGGAGGAATACATATGACGAATAAAGAGAACTTAATTGTTTGTCGTTGTGAAGAGGTTACATACGGACAACTTCAATCGACAATTGCTGAATATAAATGCTCGGCAAGAGAATTAAAATTAAGAACACGTGCCGGTATGGGATTTTGCGGTGGCCGCACATGTAGAATGATGTTAGATCGAATGATTGAAAGTGCAAATCCTGACGTAACTCCTAATGAAATACCGTTAAAATATCAACCACCAATACGTGCTGTTACCTTTGGAGCGGTAGGTGATAATAAATGAGTAGAATTACACATCACCCTATTTTAGGTAGTTTACATAATAGTCAGCGCATCACTTTTCAATTTAACGGGCAACAATATGAAGCATATGAGCATGAAACAATTGCTGCTGCCCTGCTAGCAAATGGAATACGAACGCTACGCGTACATGAAGATAGCGGGAACCCGCGAGGTATTTATTGTAATATCGGTCATTGTTCAGAATGCCGTGTGACAGTAAATAATCAAACGAATGTACGCGCATGCTTAACAGTTGTAGAAAACGATATGATTGTTGAAAGCGGAAAACAGCATCCAAATATCGTGAGAGAGATGGTGAAAAAGCGATGATCGATGTAATTATTATTGGTGCAGGGCCGGCAGGATTATCAGCTTCCATCTCTTGTGCACGTTTTGGACTTAACGTACTTGTTATTGATGAATTTATGAAACCTGGCGGGAGATTGTTAGGACAGTTACATCAAGAGCCTACTGGAGAATGGTGGAACGGAATTGAAGAAGCAAAACGTCTTTACGAAGAAGCCGAATCACTGTCAGTCGATATTCGGTGCGGTGTTTCCGTCTATAATTTAGATAAAGATGATAGTTCTTGGTTCGTACATACAAATATCGGTATGTTAGAAGCTCCGTTCGTATTAATTGCTACTGGCGCTGCGGAGTATTCTATCCCCCTTCCTGGCTGGACACTTCCAGGAGTTATGTCAATTGGAGCGGCTCAAGTTATGACAAATGTTCATCGCGTGCAAGTCGGAAAAAAAGGAATCATTATTGGTGCTAACATTTTATCATTCGCCATTTTAAATGAATTGCAATTAGCTGGAATTAAAGTAGATCATATCGTACTACCTGAAAAAAGTGAGTTAAGCCAAAAAGCGGGTGAACCAGAAGAAGTTTTGAACTCCCTTTTAAATGCAGCTCATCTCGCTCCTTCTGCTTTTTTGCGTATAGGTAGCCGTTTTATGAAATATGATTGGATTCGAAAAGCCGGATTAACCTTCTATCCAAATAACGGAATGAAAATAAACGGGACACCACTTCATCTTCGGAAAGCTGCACTTGAAATTATTGGAACAGATCAAGTTGAAGGTGTTCGTGTTGCTACTATTGATTCTAAAGGAAACATTATGAATGGATCAGAGAAGATATATGAGGCAGATTTCGTTTGTATCGCTGGAGGTTTATATCCGCTTGCTGAGCTTGCTGCTGTAGCTGGATGCCCTTTCCATTACATCCCAGAATTAGGTGGACACGTCCCTCTTCATTCCGAAACAATGGAAACCTCTCTTCCAGGTTTATTTGTAGCCGGAAATATTACTGGGATTGAAAGTGGGAAAATCGCGATGGCGCAAGGGAGTGTCGCTGGATATTCAATCGTAAAACAAGCTAATATAAAATCAAATTCAGTTGAACAACACTTACAACAAGCAATCCAACATGTTCACACCGTACGCCATCATGCTGCGATTCAGTTTAATCCAATGATTGATGCTGGTAGACGAAAGATGAATGAAATTTGGCGTGATTATTCCACCACATATGCACATACTAAAAAGAGCTGCTGAGATTACTCTCAACAGCTCTTTTCACTACTCATCCGAGTTATTAAATTTCGCTAATGCATAAATGCCTTCTTCATCATCTAATTCAAGTTGTAATCTTGCTGCGAATGAATTGACATTGTATTCTCTGTCAAGTAATAAGCGTAGTGCCTCGATTAAGTTCGCTTGAATTAAAATTTGTTGACGACCATTTACCTCTACTTCAGCAGAGAAACCATACTCATCATCATACATTAGTTCAACTAATACTTCTTCTGGACCCACTTGTCTTTTTTCAGCGATATATACGCAAAGCGCATTTATAAGCTCTTGCTCAGAAATTTTTATTGTTTCCATGCTACTTCATCTGCCTTTTTCTTACGTTGATCTTTGAAGTATTTAAATGCACGAACTGCTAACATTATGATACCAGCCATTACTAACATATTTACCATAAACGCTAATACAGAACCAAGAGCTCCCATATTTGCAAATAAGCTACCCATTAGTAAACCACCAAGACCACCTAGTAAT
The DNA here is from genome assembly GCF_038050415.1 of Bacillus sp. FSL M7-1020. Taxonomy (NCBI): domain Bacteria; kingdom Bacillati; phylum Bacillota; class Bacilli; order Caryophanales; family Bacillaceae; genus Bacillus; species Bacillus sp. FSL M7-1020. The sequence continues at coordinate 2,499,754 of NZ_JBBOTW010000001.1, forward strand.
AAACCTTTCATAAAGCTTCCTTTATTACTTTTTGGCGCTGTGTTTGCTGCTTTTGTTTTTGAATCTGGATTCGTTTTTTGAGAATTCACGTTTGAGTCTTTTTTGTTTAAATCAACTTTTGACTTTTGACCTGAACTTGGTGTAAATGATTTTTTACCAGATTTGTAACTCTTCGCTGCTGCGTGATCTACAAACATGAAGCTACTAGCTCCAAAGATAACCATGAATGCTGTCATTACTGCTACAAGTTTTTTCAACATATTATATCCATTCTCCTTTTATATAGATATATGTGAAATCTATCTTTCTTGTAAATTTAGAATGATAGATTTGTTTTTAAGAACATTTTAAAGGTTCTTATGAACTTATTATATGAACTTTTGTCGAAATATGCAAGTATTATTTACTTTCAACAGTTTGGTCACAAAGGAAAAATTAAGCAAAACAGAATTGACTTTAAATGAAACAAAACATATTATAAGTTCATAAGAACTTTTTATTATTTTGGAGGTGAAAAGATGGAAACATTTCATCTCACACGAAACGAAATGGCTACCCTTCTTCTATCACTAAGAGGATGGAATACGAAAAAGCCTCTCGGTATTTTACAAGAAGCTTGGGCAAAGTCACATAAAAAAGATATTGAAAGCGGACAAAGCGTTACAGCTTTTATTACTACCGCACTTTCACCTATTTTTGAAAAGCTGATTAAAATTGACGATACTGATGTCGGTTTTTCTTTAAATGAAATAGTTGCGCTTGGCAATCAGATTGAAAACACAAGTTTCTCTGTAACTGCTATGCAAAACTGGGTGAAACGAGATATAAAAGAAATGATTGGCTCTCCTCAAAAAGGGAAAAAATATTCAATTGAACAAGCAGCCTTACTATTTATTGTCGAAGATTTAAAAACAGCACTTGATTTTGAATCCATTCGTAAGCTATTACGCCTTATTGTAAATGACCCAGCCGATCGAAGTGATGATTTAATCAATCCTGTTCATTTATATGTAGCATACTCTTCTCTATTTGAAGAACTCAATCAAGGGAATTGCTTACAATTAAATGCAACAGATACCGTTCATACAATTGAAAATATCGTAAAAGAAAAAGCTGATAAAATCGCAAGCAAGTTCGATCAAATTAATAACGAACAACGCGAAGCAATTCGTAACGCTATTATTATTGCGACCCTTTCTGTACATACCGCATATGTACAAATGTTAGCGAAACGTTACGTAACAGCAACGTTATTTTTACAAAACTTAGATGTGAAACAGTAAAAAACAAGCATCCCCTGTCCTACGTATATGACAGGGGGATGCTTGTTTTCAATCAATATAAACTACACAAATCATTTTACATTTAAGTTTCGTTCTACAATAGCTCTTGATTATGTAAAAATCATTACTAACCTAACATTCAACAATGTTCATTTCTTTCTATTAAATTCCTATCAGATTTTCTCGATAAACTTAATTACTTCATTTTTATAATTATATTTATCATTAATTTCTTGTAATAATTCAATATCATGCGTATGAGTTTTTCCTGTCTCTAGCAGCTCACGGTATAAATCAATATAAGGAAGATTTTTATTAGTGGCATTTTTATATTCCTTTTCTACATCGTAAAAAACCTTTTTAAACCTCACGTCAGTAATCCCTGCCTCATCAATTTCAAGAATTGCATACTGAGCACGTAAGTCAGAGTTTAGCTTATTCCACTTGTAAAAAGGTTGTCCAACTGTTCCTGGGTTAATAATTAATTGATCATTGCTACTATAGCGCAACAATTGATGGTGGGTATGAGCGTAAATCGCAATATCATAATCACAATCAAATAACCGATCAAACTGTTCTTGATTATTAGTGGGCCATAAATCCCCTCCGTAATTTTTATTTTGTAGATTATGACTAATACTTATTGATAAATCATTAACCTGTTTTGTTATATGTAATGGTAAATTTTTAATATGATTAATATAGTTTTTATCCAAGTTTTCACATTGATACTGAACTAATCTAGAAACATAAATATCGGTTGCGTTATCAATATCAATGTTTTTATTAAGAACATCAAGAAAGCTATCTTCCCAGTTTCCTTGTACATAAGTATCAACGTTAACACTATCTAACATTTCAAATAAATCATTCGATCCAGGACCAGGCATAATTAAATCTCCTAAAAACCAATAATCAGTCACACCTTCTTTCAAAGAATCTTCGATAACTGCTTTTAAAGCAGTTGCATTTCCATGTACATCTGCCAGTACAGCAATTTTATGTTTCATGTATTTCATCCCCCTAAATTAACATTATATTCCGAATTAACTGCGTGTATTTTTCTATATTGTTTCTCCTTTCTTAACTCTGTGCATATCATACACTTTCACTTGATTCTCTATATACGATTTTTCTTTTTTAAATCCAGCTTTCTCATAACAACGAATGGCCCTCTTATTATCTTCCCTAACTTGTAATACAACAGCTTCTATATCAGGATCTAAAAATGATTTACTAATAAAATACTTTGTAATCTCTGTTCCAAGCCCTTTTGAATATAAATTCGAAACACCAATGAGGATAGAGTATTCCATCATGTACGCATCTTCATATTTCTTCTTTTTTAATCCGACTCTCCCTATTACTTCATCTTCTACTACTATTACATGATAGCTCGCATAAGACCGCGACAATTTTTCAGTCCAATACTGCCGAAGCTCTTCAATTGTATATCGCTTAAATGATTTCACATCTGCTATATTTTGTAATTCCTCATTGTTATACCATTCTAATATAATTGATAAATCATCTATTTGTAATAAACGTTCATGCCAATCCATATTTTCACCTCATCTACATTTCAAATTACTACACCTAATTAAAAAAAATACGCATATTCTTTTTTAGGCAATTTTACTATCTCTTGAATGAAATTCGATTTTTCTAAAATGTCATCTAGCTACCCCTCACTATAAACATAAATACCACCTACGTATGAACTGTAAGCCTTTTTCTCAGTTATTACCACTGCGGTGCTATTTTCCTTTTTATAATCGCCCTCTATTCCTTTTTCAAATGACAAACTTTTAGTTGCTGAGAAGTAAAGATGGATTAATTCTGCTATTTCTATGTCATCTGATTTTGCAAAGCACTTTATTTCATTTATAATCATTTCATCTTGTAACGGAAGAAAGTCCTCTATCTCTATCTGCTTTCTTTTATAAAAGAAATTTTGTATCTCAGGAGTATGGAACGAAAGATTTTTCTCCTTTATCTTTTGAAAAATGGATTGCAACAATAAGTCTTTCCCTACTACAAACGGATGGCCAAAGCCATTATTGTAAAGCCCTTTTTTCATTTTCATTAGTTGTTCAATGTACGGGGATTCCTTGTTCTGCAATAACCAGTTTACCGTTAATAAAACGCATATTAGCAATCAATCCTTCTATTCGCAAGCACTCGAATTCAAGCGAGGAATAATATAAATCTCTATTCCAAAAATCTAATTGATCCATTCCTAATGAATTAAATAATAGTTCATCTATAATTGGAAAAACTCCATCTTCTGTTAAAGCTTTCATTACATCATCTAATAATCCAGGAGTTTGGTTTAAAATCGCGCGTATTTTTTCATCCTCCTGAATGATTCGTATCGTCCACTCACCATGATCTTCACCTGATATTTGCTGAAAACAATGTGAATACGGACCATGTCCAACATCATGTAGAAGAGCTACAGTAGATACTAGCTTTCGTTCATATTTCGATAAATGTATATCACCAATCTCAGTAAGGTGTTCGATCACTTTATTCACTAGTACATATACACCTATCGAATGTTCTTCCCTCGTATGTATTGCGTTCTCATGTAAAAAATAAGTATGTCCTTGTTGTTTAATATAGGCCAACCTTTGAAATGCTTTTGTATCTATCAATTGAAGGATATCTATATCATGAATAGAGATTGGGCCATAAATTGGATCTGCAACATGCATACATTCTCCTCCTATTTTGTAAATTAAAACCTATATTATTATACTTAATTTTCAGTCTATTTTCATTAATATATGAGAAATTTTTAATGAACTTTTCATTATTTCCGCATGAAAATTTGGCTTATATCCTTTACTATAATACTTATACGAGACATAAAAGAATTGAAATAGCAATCCCCTATATAAATAAGGTATAATCTACACATAGTGAACCTTTTATATCATTAAGTAAAAGGGCGTATATTCAAAAATCCATACATTAGAAGGTGCAACAATGTTAAGTAGTTTTATTCACTCAGTATTAACGTTTTTTGAAGGATTAGGTTATTGGGGCATTATGCTTGGACTTATGATCGAGATTATTCCAAGCGAAATTGTTCTCGCTTATGCAGGATACTTAGTATTCAATGGTAGCATCTCATTTATAGGCGCAGTTGTATTTGGTACTATTGGCGGCGTTATTGCTCAAATCTTTATTTATTGGATTGGACGATACGGTGGACGCCCTATATTAGAACGTTACGGAAAATATATTTTCATTCATAAAAAACAAATCGATGCTGCCGAAGATTGGTTTAATCGTTACGGAACTGGCGTAATTTTCACAGCTCGCTTCATTCCGGTAGTGCGTCATGCGATTTCAATCCCTGCTGGTATTACAAAAATGCCATTACTACGTTTCACTACGTTAACGGCACTTGCAATCATCCCTTGGTCTATTATTTTTATTTATTTAGGTAAAAAACTAGGTGAAAACTGGGAGAATATTAATGATATTGCTGGACCGTATGTGAAATCATTCGCTATCGGTGGCGTCGTACTTATTCTTTTATATTTCGTAATAAAAAAGTGGACAAAAAAACGTAAAAAACTTGCTTAAGATAATAAAAAAACCGCTAAAAATTCATTCAGAATTATAGCGGTTTTTATTATAGGCTCGACTATGTATTAAAAATTGTATTATTTCCTCTTTATGCTTCAAGTCATGCTGAATGAGTAATGAAAAGTAATTAATTAATCTTACTTTTTTTGTATCAAATTAGTAGTCATTATAAAAATATCGGGTGGGAATCCGCTCAATTTGCTCCACTAATTGTTTATGAGTAACACTAAATTGATCTAATTGTTCTTCTTTTGAAATACATGATCTCGCATATCTTTTTGCACCCTTATTCATTTGCTCTACATCTATCGAAACATTAGGTACAGATTGAGTACTTAGAAAATAAGAAATTCGATATTTCATTACAAACTCGTCTCGAACGATAAAATGTGAAATCACATCCCTCTTTCAATGCTTAACATCATTCTATTAAACTTAACTTTTCATCCATAATATTTTCTTTCTTCATTTTTCATTCCTTTCCGCCATTTATAACCCACTCCTAATAACACCTTCTAGAAATTGTATGAAAAGCCCCCATATTTACATGGATAAGCAACAATTTAGGCATTCCTTTCGTATATTATCCCAAAAAGGAGTGACTCCCCCAATGCACTGGCAACAAAAAATACCATACTTAATTGGACGCCCTATCGGCATTTCCTTCATGAATGGGCAAGGAACTACTGGGGTATTATGTTCAGCACATGATGGCCAATTATATGTGTATGAATACCTTTACCAATCTCAGTTCGCGATGAAACATTATGATTTCAGACAAATTCAAGATATACACGCATTTCCGAATTGCCCACATCAAAATCCTCTTTATTAAGAAACAGGAACAGCTCATAGCCGTTCCTGTTTCTTAGTTGTTATTTCTCAGAATAAAACTTCTGCACAGCTTCATCAAAATAGATCCAGCCTTTCCAGCCTAGATGAATCGTATCTTTTAAGAAATACTTATCATATTCATGGCTAGAGAAATCGACTACTGGATACCCTGCTTTCTCAACTTGCTCTCTAACCTTTATATAATACACTTCACGGCGTTCTTTCGGGAAACCAGCGTAATCATACCAAGGTCCATTTACAGGTACAGAGATAAAGAGTGGCTTAACATTTTTTTCTTTGAAAAGATCTAAAACAATTTGTAAGTCATCATATTCTGGTGATTCATCATACGATTCATTTGCTCTAAAATTTTTTAGGCCTTTTAATTTTTTCTTTAAATTATGTTTATAGTAATACGGGTTTTCAATTCCAAATGTATTTGTAGTAGACTCCACTTGCCCTTCTTGTTCCGCATGTTTACGTGCATTCTCCCAAGAAATTGAACGTAGTCCCATATTTGTTTTCTCTTTCATCGGTTCAATCTTAAATAAAGAATTAAATAAATCTCTATGATCTAAAATGTTTCGGTACATATAAGCAAGTGGTTTGGCTAGACCTGCTTTTATGTTATGTTTCGTATCATTATAAACAATACCTTCTAATGAATTTTTTAATATATCATCTTTTTGCACAACTTTATAATCTAATAGTCGTTTCGCGATCTGCTTCTTCATTTCAGGTTTAATGTCATCATTAAAAATAAAATGATATGCTTGTTGTTTGGAGAAATTATTAGTAAAATCTCCTTGTGATACACCCGTTTTTGTAAACCATTGTGGCGAAAGAACAAAGACGACTTTTTTACCTTCCAAATCATCCATTGTAGACGTCATATTTAAAATATGAGCTAAACTTTGCGTACCGCCAGTTCCAATTAAAAATGGTGTAAAACCTGCTGGATTTACTTTGAAATAGTTAGATGGATGGTATGCATCCATTCGTAAAAATTCAGATGAACCGTACATCGGTAAATACTGCGAATTCTCTAACATTTTCTGTTGTAAGAAAACACTTTGTAGTTTTTCTTTTTGTAAGGACGTTGCCGCATCTTCTATCTTTTTATCACTAATTAGCGATACTAAACTTTTAGACGGAATAAGCAATACAATGAAAAAAAGTACACAGGCTAAAATAATTGGTCCGAAAGCATGCTTCATCTTCATTAAATATTCCTCATTCCATTACTATTAAATTGTAACCCTTGTTTTTGACACGTCATCTTTTCTCTCCTTTTTCTCTATACATGTTCCATTCTATTTATCTATTATATACATGTATGTATTTCCTTCCTTGTTCTATTAAGTCCTATACAAATAGCGCAAGCAAATGTTTCCATAGAAACACGTTAATTATACAAGATTCTACATAAATTTCACACTGGAATTTTAGTAATAATTTTATTTTTAAACGTCGAAAAAACAAATGAAATGTCTATAATTCATCCGATTATGTATTACATAAGAAAAAAACAGACCACCACATACGTGAAGTCTGTTTCTTCATCACTTTATTTTTGTACCTCTGCCCATTTTAAGCTTGTAGCTGGACCGAATTGATGCACATATAAGTCTTTCACATATGGTTTTTGTAAGTAAGATAGACCGCGCTGGAATACCGGTGCAATTACTGCATCATCCAGAAGCATTTTTTCAGTATCTTGCAGTGCTTTCCAACGTGCTTTTTCATCGTTACCTAATTCAGTTTTAATCTTCTTAATTAACGCATCATATTCTGGATTTGCATACCCTGTATTATTTACAGTACTTCCTGAAAGGAATACTTCTAAGTAAGTCATCGGATCTGGATAATCAGGTAACCAGCGTGATAACGACATTTCATATTCTTTTTTCTTCTCTAACGCTAGTTTTTGCGTATGTGGTTGTAATTTCACATTTACTTTAAGCCCAGGTAAGTTTTTCTCAAGCTGTTCTTTAATATATTCGCCTACTTTTTTAAAGTTTTCTAAGTCATAGTTTAATAACTCAAGCGTTACTTCATTCGTTCCTGTTTCTTGCTTTGCCTTTTCCCAATATTCTTTTGCCAGTTTTACGTCTGTCTTATTAAATTCGCCTGCTGTACTTCTAAAGTCTTTCTTGTCTGGACCTTTTAAAAAACCTTTTGGTACATAGTAGTTTGCAGCAACAGAACCATCATTTAAAAATGAAGTCGCAAGGCCCTTCTTATCAAACACTGTACTTAGTGCCAGACGCGCATTTTTATTTTTAAGAATCGGTACATTTTCATTGAAACGGAAGAAATACATGACTGGATCTGTATATTGTTTCAGTTCCTTATTCGTTTTATATTTATCTACAAATTCTGTAGAAATGACCGCTCTATCAACCTTATCTGTTTCATATAAATTTACCGCAGTTGAAATTTCTTTAACAATTTGATAGTTTACTTCATCTAACTTCACTTCTTGTTTATCCCAATACTTATCATTTTTCTTTATTGTAAAGCTAGCTTCATGTTTCCATTCTGATAATGTAAACGGTCCATTATATACCGTTTTATTTGCTTCTAATCCGTATTTATCACCTTGCTCTTTCGCATATTTTTCATTAATCGGATAGAAAGATGGCAAAATGAGTAGTTTCGTAAAATACGGTACAGGATGTTCCAGCTCTACGACAAATGTTTTATCATCCTTTGCTTTTACTCCTAATTCATCTAATCCTAGTTGTTTCTTATTTATTTTCTCCGCATTTTTCACATCATACGCAATATATGCATATTGAGAAGCTGTATCTGGATTAATAAGCTGCTTCCAAGCATATACGTAATCGTGAGCCGTTACTGGATCTCCGTTAGACCATTTCGCATCACGTAAATGAAATGTATAAGTCTTTCCATCCTTACTAACCTCATATTTTTGCGCTCCAGCTTCAATTACTTCATCATTTTTCGATAATCGGAATAGCCCTTCCATTACGTTATTCAAAACGTTAAATGATATCGCATCTGTTACTTTCCCTGAATTTAATGATGGAATTTCACCCGTTTCTAGTAGCTGCAATACTTTTTTCTCATCTTTCGGCTTTGTAACTGTTTTTTCTTTTGCGCAACCAACTAAAAATGAAGAAACTAATAGAGTACTAACTAACGAGTAGCGAACTACCTTTTTCATTTCCAAACCCCCTCTATTTTTTACGGTAAGTAACGGCGAGCACCAGCGTATTCTTCTATATATCCTGGTGTATTTAACGGGATTATTTCAACTGATCTTTCAGCTCTTGGTGAGTGAATCATATTACCATCACCAATATACATCCCAACGTGATGGACACTACCTTTCCCTTGATCATGCGCAAAGAAGATTAAGTCCCCTTTTTGTAAGTTTTCTTTATCAACGGCAACCCCCGCTCTTGATTGCGGTCCAGAATCGCGCGGTATTGTAATACCGTGCGATTTATAAATCGTATGTGTGAATCCAGAGCAATCAAATCCAAACCCACTTGTACCAGCCCATATATATGGTAAACCTAAAAACATTTTCCCTGTGTTGATTAAATCATCGGCTGTCGGTGTTGGAATATCCTCTTGAGAACGGTAAACCGCTCCATCATTTTTTCGTAGCCATGCTTTCTGTCCATTTGGCAACAATACGCGGTATGAAATGCTATCTTCACTTAGTAGCGGCAGTCGCGTATTATAGCTAACTTCAAGTGCTTTTTGTTTTTCAGAAGGATTTATATATAAAATTGCGGTCGGTTTCGTTACTAATACGAACGGTTCGTTTGTTTTATCTGCAAACTCTTGATTATACGTTAATTGTTTTTCCGGCATCCATCCCGGATAACCTTCTTCATTTCGCGGTGTCGGTTGTCCGTGTACTAACACTTTTACCCAGTCACCTTTCTTATCAACAACCGTTACTTCTTGACCGAGTAGTGCTTGCGTTTCTAATTTATTTGCATTTGTTAACCATAGTTTTTCATCGAGCGTCATTGATTTCGTCCATTTCCATAAATCAACTGGATTTGTTGCACTCGGTGCATCAATTGGCCGTAACGAATCAGGTGCAGTCCATAACGTTGCGGCAGATACATCTATAAACGCTTTGCTATCTTTCTTCTCTTCAGCATTTGCCGATGTAAACGATGAAAATATAAATAGAGTTGTTAATAATGCAGTTCCTACTTTTTTCATATATATCCTCCTTAAAAGGTAAGTTACTAGTCATTTCTTCTAAGATTACATATTCACTTTAGAATGAAGGTTTACCTTTGAGCCGGAGTAAGTCATTCCTTCCGGTTCTTCCATTAACCATAGCGGTGCATCAAGATCGAAATAATAAATATTTGGATGTGCAGCAGCTAAGTGTGCTACAGCACTAACGGAAAGTGAAGATTCCATCATGCTGCCAACCATACATTTCACACCTGCCGCTTCTGCAATATCTGCAATACGCCACGCTTCACGTATACCACCGCATTTCATTAATTTAATATTGATTAAGTCCGCATAGCTTCCTTGCACGAGTTTTAATGCGTCACTTGCTGAAAATATACTTTCATCAGCCATAATAGGCGTTTGTACATTTTCTTTTACGTACTTTAATCCATCCAAATCTTTCGCGTGAACTGGTTGTTCAATGAATTCTATATTTAAATTACGATTTTCCATCTCTTTAACAATAGAAACCGCTTCTTTTGGATTCCATCCTTGGTTTGCATCTAATCGTAACGTTGTATTTTTTGGTACGCTATTTCGAATCGCCTCAATACGCTCTAAATCTAAATGCACAGATTTACCAACTTTAATTTTTAAAGTTTGAAATCCTTTTTCTATATGTTGCTTTGCCTCTTTTGCCATAATAATAGGATCATCTACACTTACTGTAATATCTGTATAGATTTCTTTCTTACCGCCTAATAATGCGTAAAGTGGGACGTTTTGATATTGGCAATACACATCATATAAAGCGATATCAACCGCCGCTTTCGCACTTGTATTTCCTATACAACTCATTTGGATATGCTGTAATAACTGCTGAAATTGAATTATATCTTGACCAATTAAGCATGAACGCAGCGGCCCTAATATAGCTTCCTCAATCCCACTAGCGAAATCTCCCGTAATAACCGGTGTTGCGGCCGCAGCTCCTTTTCCAACAATTCCTTCATCTGTATGAATAAACACATCAATACTTTCAATTTCAGTTACGGTACGAAGTGCGGTTTTAAATGGAGTATGAAGCTTTACACAACGACGCTTCACCTTTATATCCGTAATTTTCATTTCGCTCATCCTTTCGTTGTCCAATAAAAAAATCCAGCCGCAAGAACTTCCTTACGGCTGGATTTTGTCTATGATTGAGTAGACAAAGCAGCAATCTGATTATATTTTTTTTTCGCATCTTTTAGCGCTACTAATAATGCCTTTTGAGATGAACCGAAATAACGATCTTTTATTTCTGTTACTAGCGCTGGATCATTAATATTTTTATGTAGAAATAAATATTTAACGAATTGAGATGTTAATGCAATTGTCGCTGAGCAATCTGCATCTACAATTTCCCCTGTCTCCTTCACAAGTACAAAAGCTACAAAATAGCTTTTAAACTTTTCCGTAATGGGATTATTTTGAGGCGCTTTCGCATCCCCTACGACATAAATTGTATTTGAAGCATACACAGCTATCTTCCTTTCTTATACAAGGATAACGGGTTTCTTAATAGTCGTACGAGCGATAAACTCAACATTCATTAAAAAATGTATCCGCTTACGAATATTATATAAAATTATCAGAATTTTAACAACATTTATCTTTACACATATTTCATAATTATGGATAATTGAATTCCATTGATGTAATGGCTTCAACTGTACATCTTACATTATGTTAGAACTCCTTGTACCATGCAAAAATTTAGCTTTTTTGTTTTCGTACTTCATTTACAAATAAAAAACAGTTAGCCAACGCTAACTGTTTCATTACTTTGGTAATACGAAAATCGTTTCATTTGACTTAGAAAATTGGTACTCTTTTCTCGCAAACTTCAAAATTTCCTCTTCATTATCCGTTAAATTCTCAATGTTAGTCTTTAGAAACGATTGATCCTTCTTTAATGTAACTAATTGTTTCTTTTGATTTGTAATCGTATCTTTTTTATTCATTATTATCTCTTGCTGTTTCGTTAAAATATATTGAACATACAAAGTAGTCGCTGCAATAAAAAGAACCATTAAAATAAGTCGTCTTAACTTCTTTTTGTTTATAGTACGATTGTCACTAGGTTGTGATAGTTGCTCTGGTATATTAGGAACATTTACTCTTTTGAGTTTCCTCATTTCAAGTCCCCCCAACCCATATTTTTCACTACCATAGGCACGTTTTCTTACTAAACTAAATTCTATTCTTATAAAATAAGTTCCTTCACAAAAATATCTCACAAATTAACCAATTAAAGATAGCATTCGACGACATTTCCATATTTACATCGAGATTTTTTATGTATGCTGCAATAAAATAGTAGTTTATGTTATTCTTTTTCTACTATTGTAGAAGAGTTTTTTTAATTAGCACTTTATTTTATCTCCTCAACATAAGGATTCGCATATAAATCAATATCAAAATCAGCTTTAATACTGTTAGCAAAATCAATTACTGGATTATCTAAATGAACAGCTGGTGTATGGCCATCATTTATTTTAATTACAATAGTGAATCTACATTCTAATCCAAATTCTCTTTTTAGTTCATTAATAATGGCTGACTTATCTTTTAGTTTTAGAATTACTTGCTCCATTACATCTCCTACATCTAATGATTCCTGATATCCTGTACTTATTTGCCAAGATGTATAGTTTCTTGTTATGTTTTCAGTTTCGTTTGTTTTTCTAATTATGTCCCCTTTTTTATAACTTATAGTTGGGCTTACTTGCAATCTTTCAGAAACAACCTCTACTGGAAATTCATCTCCGGACAGATTAAAATAAACCATTACTTGCGTTTCATCCATTAATCTCACACCTTTATTAAAAATAAATTATTATTTAATTCAATCGTTCCATTTTACTACAGACTACAAGTTGAATTTTATGCCAACCTATAACTAATATTAATATGAATCATTCTACAATTACATCTTTTTATTAAGATATAACATTTTTATTTTTATAAAGTAAAACTTTAATCAATGTAGGTTATGTTCACCCCCACTGATTATCAGCCCTCACCAATCGGTCCAGCCCCACTCCCACCTAACTTCTTTGCCCCAGCCGAGTTTTGAGGTGGGAGTTTTACTTCCCGGCAAATAGCGTGATAAACTCTATTACTAACGGCGCATTACTTCTCCATTTAAAATTGTTTACATAATACTATTATTTTTATAATTTATTATCCCAATAAAAAAACAATCCATCTAACAAATGGATTGTTTTTATGTTTCATTTTTATAATTCTTTAAATAATTTAATCGTTTTTACCTTAACTGAATTTGATTTATAATAATGAAATAAAAATATATATTAAAAAACCGAGCACATTATGCATATCAAAAAATAGCTGCCTAATAAACATTTATCATTTGAAAGGTTAAAATGTATTTTAACCTTTCATTTGAAAAAAATACGTATAAACCCTCTAAAATGAGCAGACTTATCATACTAATCTATAACAATTTTGCCTTCTCCCCTTACCTGTTTCCTTTAACACATATGATTTTAAAACAAGGGCAGTTAATGAATCCGTTAATGTTTTATATGATAAATTAGACAATGCCAATAGATCGTTTGTATATAACATTCTATGCTTCTCTAATAATAATAGTACTAATCGTTCTGACGGTTTTAATGTCTCATCACTTTCTAGTATAAAGTCTATATTTTTCATTTCTCTAATTATTGCTCCTTATATAAAAAAATACTTTAAATGATTATTTAATATAAAAATAATACATAACAAAATTTGAAGTATACTAAAATAACATCATTTTAAAACACTATTATACTATAACATAGAAAAAGCATTTCCCAAAATAGGAAATGCTTTTCTTAATTCACTTTCTTATATTGCTTATATGATTGTTCCAAACCTATATTATATTTCGTGTTTTTATCCGTCCAGTCTTCTCCTAAATTACCTGGCCATCCTGATGTATTAGCGACATATTTTAATAACTCCCAATCTTTTAATCCTTTTTTCACACCGCGCTCATATGATTTGACCATATTAGTGATTGCTATTTTTGCATTGATTTGTGAATCCATTAAACTTTCTTCAGATAAAGAGGCTGGTGCTAATCCGCCCCGATGCAATTGGAATAATCCAAATGATGTGCCATTATCCCCTATCGCTTTTCGATTCAATTTTGTTTCGTGGTCTGCGATAGATAGTGGAATCCAATCTGGAATACCATACCTCTTAGCAACTTCACCAATTATTTGTTTATTATTGTCAATCTCTTTATACTTCTCATATTTTGAATAAAGGGCATTCGTTACTGTTACTAACGTAAGTAATATGAATATATATTGCAACGCTTTTTTCATCATTTCATCTCCTGCTTTGTGTATGTTTCACTTCCTACTCACACTATAAAACCTTTATGTGACATTCATTTGACGAAATGATATGAATGATGCATAAGTTAATAATAAATTAAGTTTTTCTAAAATCACTTAAACAAATAAAAACGGTTAGTCACTCATGTTTTAAACATGAGTGACTAACCGTTTTCAAGTGTCTTTTTAATTAACACGTTCTACCTTATATATTTCTTGCAATATGTGGTTTGCTGTAATGACTCGTTCCGCCGCCACCTACTACTACTTTACCGCCTTTTCCAAAGATTAATAATTTACTTGAACCATCTGCAAGAAGTACTATTACTTCCGCATGATCACTTGTAGCTACATAGATTACATAACCGCTTTTTGAAATACACGTTTCCCAATTCTCATCAAATTCTGATCTAACTACCCGATTAGAATACACTTGATTTTCAATTCTTCCTTGTTCTTCGTTTTCCAAATTTATTCTCCCCTCTTCCTTGAATAGTTGTATATATTAAAATAGCAGTCCTGTTTAAAATAGTGACCGATTTTAACATAAATAGTATATGTAGGTAGTAGGAGAATGCTTGGACAATGAAAACGTATCAGCATTTAAAAATTTTACAATCGAAACTTCTCTTTAATCATTTCCGCTACTTCTTTTGCACTCAAGTAAGTATTATTAATTTTTATATACTCTTCTTTTTCAATTTCACCATGAAGAGAGTTTAATCTATGCTTTTTCATCGTTTCTTTTAAATTATTTTCAGACCATTCAATATCTCTTTTTTTCGGTTTATGTTCTAATCTATGCGGGCTTTTATTCCGTTCTAA
Source organism: Bacillus sp. FSL M7-1020 (assembly GCF_038050415.1). Lineage (NCBI taxonomy): Bacteria > Bacillati > Bacillota > Bacilli > Caryophanales > Bacillaceae > Bacillus > Bacillus sp. FSL M7-1020. The sequence continues at coordinate 2,514,866 of NZ_JBBOTW010000001.1, forward strand.
CCTTTCATCTAATTCCGCTTCCAGCTCTACAAAATACACCGTCCCACCTTTTGATTCAAAAATACTTACTACATGATGTATATAATCCCAATCGGATTGGAGGTCAAATGCCCATACATAAGTAAAAATCATTCCAGATAAATCACTTTTAGATACTTCTTCAAATATTTCATTACGAAATAAACTTACTAGTCTTTTTGCTTCTTTCGTACTGTAATCAAAAATTAGACTTACTAAATCAATTGTCATATGGTTATGAAAAAGTTTTAAACCGGTTAATGTTGCTAATTCTTGCCCCACTGTCATTTTCCCAACTGCTTGTGGGCCAAATATTAATATGAATTTCATTTATTTCCCTCCTATCGCTCTCTATAAACAATTACACAAAATAGAAAATAAGGCAGTCGATTTCGTATCGATTGCCTTATTTTTATTAATAGTTTCTGTACTATTTTTTTCGCACAGCTTCAAATGTAACCATTTGATTTGCATTTGACGGCTCTTTTTCATATACATAGTCAGCAGAGCAAGTAATGTTAGAGAAACCAATACTTTCTAAAAGGAGTTTAAACTCTTCTATACCATACCACCGCATTGCAAAACGTTGTAGTTCTGTTTGCGTTAACTGTCCTTTACTCCACTTTTCATATTTTAAATATGATACAGTAATTTGGTTCAGCCAATCTATTTCAATTGATTTATTTTCTAATGTAATTCCGTCACCACTCGGCAAAGAAAAATTTGATGTATGAATCTCTCCAGTCTTCCAGTCATGCGGAAGCATAATATCGACGATTAACCGACCACCTAGCTTAAGGTGCTCATAAAAACATTTCAATGCGTTTATAGAATCCACACGATTTTCAATTAAACAAAAAGATCCAGTAGGAATGATAATTGCCTCATATTTATGTGGCAGTGAAAATTTTTGTAAGCTTCCTTCATATAGATTAGGATGTAATCCTCTCTCTTTACATCGTATACGGCACGATTCTAGCATTTCAGGTGAATAGTCTATCCCATCTACTTTAAATCCAGCCTCTAGAAGTGGGATGATGACACGCCCTGATCCTACCGCTGCTTCGAGAATTCTTCCTCTACAATTTTTTAAACGTTCTTCATAATACTCAATATCACCATTTAAAGAATAACCGACAGGCTTTGTGTAATCATAAAGTTCCGTACAAAGTGTACTATAAAAACTAAACATTTATTTTCTCCTCCGTTTTATACGTACGGAAGATTTCAATTCAATTAATCTTCCTGTACCTTTAATTTTAATGAAAATTCGAAAGAGCTGACTGTCATACTATATCACTCGCTTTCCATAGAATATAATCACATTGTATAATATTTCCTTCAAAATGAATATATATAAATTGAAAATTCAGACTTATTTCGAAAGGATGATATGATGAATTCATTAATTGGATTTCTTTTTCTTCTTATCACTTTTAATGCTCTAATTTTCTTTATTGCAAAGAAGTATAGGCGAATATGGAAAATTGCCAGTGGCATTTTCATCCTTTCTTCCCCCATCATTTTCTTCGCGACTATGCATGTAATTGGTGAAAAAGTTGGAGATGGTTTCGCTGGAGGTGCTGCTGGGCTTATCTTTAGTGGAATTTTAATCCTAAATGCAATTGTTTTATTTGTTGTAAGTATTTTTAATAGAAATTCATAATCGCCTCCTCGTATTGATAAACAATTACACCCCAAAATTTAAAGAGCTTACTATATAGTAAGCTCTTCATTAAAAATCATTTATTTCACAATCGGTAATATTACTTCGCTTAATTTTACTGTAAGCTTCGTACCCGCTTTCGGTCTAATTGTATAATCATAGTCGCTAGCAATTAAAACCACTCCAATTTGATGCCCCGCTTTAAAGACATATTCATCTGGCTGCATGTCCCATGTAAATGTATAATCTTTTCCAGGTTGAAGTGCTGTTGAATTTTTTATACTATTTAAGTTTTGCGGGTCCATCCAGCCTCTCGTGACGATTTCAGGCTTTGCTCCACCGTAATCAACAAGTAAAGCTGTTAAATTCGCTACAGAACGGTCAATATTTCCTTTGAATGAAACTTGTGCTGTACCGCTTATTCGTGTATCTTTTTGCAATACTGGCATTGTATACACTAATCGATTTGCTACTTCTAATTCCGGGTTTGCTACTAATTGGTTTGATTTCATTTTTGCATCATCTACGAATGAGAAAGTCTTATTAGCAGATCCCATACTTAATGGCAAATTGACTGCTTTATTACTTAAATACATTCGGATTTTTGACGGCACAGCCGCTGGATCTGGCCAATTTTTTAACTTTTCCCATGTTTTATTTTCTCGTTGTACATCAACCATTGGTTCATCCATAATTCCATTTTCAATTCCGTACAACCAATAATCTAACCATTTATTTTGTGTTTGCTGCCAGTTATTACTTGATGTTCCGCCGTGTCCACCTTGATGTAACCACATTTTACGAGGTACATCATTTTCTCCAAGTGCATCCCACCATTGCGCGAACTGCTTCGTTTTTACGTTCCAATCGTTTAAACCGTGAACGACAAATACGCTCGCTTTTACATTTTTAGCATCTTTCACATAGTTACGTTTATCCCAAAAATCATTATAATTACCAGTTTTCCGGTCTTGTCCATCAGTGAGCTCTTTTATAACTTGTCCGCAAACTTCAGGGTTTTCCCTTGTTAGTACTGCTTCTGCCATATTATCTGTATCTTCCCCTTGATACCCACCTGGCGCAATGACTGCGCCATTTGCACGATAATAATCATACCAACTACTAATCGCTGCGATTGGAATAATTGTTTTTAACCCTTCAACTCCAGTCGTCGCAACAGCATTTGGTAACGTACCATTATAAGAAACCCCTGTCATACCTACATTTCCAGTAGACCAATTTGCATTTACTTCTTTTCCATCTTCTGTATATGCTTTCGCACGCCCATTTACCCAATCAATGACAGACTTCGTCCCCAATATTTCCTGTTCGTCTCCAGTCGTAGGACAGCCATCTGATTTTCCAGTACCGATACTTTCTCCTAAAATAACTGCATAACCTCTTGGCACGTAATAGTTTCCGTACGAACCAAGATTAACCGCTCCATACGGTTTTCCTTCATACGCATACAATTCTTCATCTACATTATATACAGGAACATCTTTTAATCCAGCTCGATATGGACTCATTTCATAAATAACAGGAACTTTCACATTCGGATCAGTTTTTGGACGCATAACCTTTACTGATACACGATCCTTTTTACCATCGCGATCACTATCAACTTCTGTTTCTACAAACAAATTTTCAATAATCGCTTCATCAAGTGAGTAAATAGGTTTTGTCATCCCATTTTCTAATTCAATTTTTGTGTTCGAATGTAATGCTTCTGAAACTTTTCCATTTAACTTAACGCCATTTTCATTTCTAGTGTTTGTTTCCTTATTTTCTGCATACGCAGTGATAGTAGAAACTCCTGATGTAATTGATAAAGATAAAATAGCTGATAGTGTAATTGCAATTTTCTTTTTCTCCATGCCCTTCCCTCCCCAATACTTCTCTTCTTACTATACAACAAAATTACTGAAAATTCAGTTTATATTTTATACAATAACTTGAGAAATTTGTATAACATTCTCCCTACGAGCTTTCAAAATTATATAGTTCCACTTAATACTGTCTTATAATCATAAAAAAGCATCGTCTCCTATTGAAAATAGACGATGTTTTTTAGTTTTTAATTAGCCCTTCTTCATATAAATATCAAACTGTATCTCTCCATCTATAGTAGAGACTCCATATTCAAAACCATGTCTTTCTAAAATACTTTTCACTATCGCTAATCCTAATCCTGTACCTGATTTTTCTTTACTACGAGAAGATTCTAATACATAAAATGGTTCCCAAATTTTATCGATATCTTTAATTTGTTCAGCATGAATACCATTTTGAATTTGAAAATATATACCATCGTTTCTATTTTGTAAATAAATTTCCACATTTTGATTCGTTGTATATTTAATCGCATTAGAAATTAAATTTTGAAACACCATTCCCATTTTATTTAAATCTGCATAAATGATTGTATCACCAACAGTATTGTTCACTTGCAAATTGATTTCTTTCGATTCCAGTTCAATCTTATGTTTATCTATTATACTTTGGACTAGTGGCTCAATAGGGAATTCTTCTTTTTGTAATATATCTCTTTCTAGTTTAGAAAATCGTAATAACTCTTCAATTAGATTTGAAATTTGATCAGTTTGTTTAATAATTGTATCTACGTACGTACCATCATCTAAACCATCTTTTATTCCCATAGAATATGCTTTTACTAATGCGATAGGTGTTTTTAATTCATGAGTCATATCACCCATAAATTGTTTTAAATGTTCATTACGATCTGTTAAATCTTGATGTGCTTCATGCAATTTATCACTCATAATATTGATACTATTGGCTAAGTCTCCTATTTCATCGTTCGTTTTCACTTTCGTTCTTTTAAACTTCAAACGTGAAATTTCTTCTGCGACATCACTTAATTCTTTCAATGGTGTCGTGATTGTTTTTGAAAGTATCCACACAAGTAAAATAATGAGAAGGATTGAGAAACACAAAATGTATAAGTAGAATGTATTTAACGTATTAATAATTTCATTTGAATTTGCAATAGAAGTCCCAATTAAAATTATCGTATCATCTTTCGCAATATATTTAGCAAAAAAGCTTGCTTTTACCTTTCCTTGATCATATAGTTTATTCGATTGCCCTTCCGTTTTCACTTTTATGACTTCGTCTTTCGTAATCCACAGTTTATTTAATGTTACCTTCTTTCTCATAAGTTTTGTGTGTAGTGCTTCGTTCATATCAACTATTGACTGGTTGATTGGCGTATACACAATTGAAACATTACTTTCATTTTCAATTGTATGGATAACATCTTCTAAATCTTTTACTGATGTATTTTGTATTTGCATTGTAAATTTATTTAAGTTTTCACGTGTTTTATAAATATTATATTTCGGTAAAAGATAATTAATTAATAATAAAGAGATCATAAAAATAAGAATAACCGTTAAAGAAATGCTGAAAAATAGCTTTTTTCCAAGTTTATTCACTTTGTTCCTCCAGACTATAACCTAAACCACGATGCGTCTTTATAATATTCTCTCCGATTTTTTTACGCAATCTCCTCACATGTGTATCAACCGTTCTCTCTTCTCCAAAATAGTCAAATCCCCATACGATATCTAACAATTTTTTACGCGTTAAAATCATTCCTTTATGATTTAAAAAGCACTTTATTAATTCTAGTTCTGTTTTTGTAATATCTAATTCTATATCATTTTTATATACTTTATTTTTGGCGAAATTTATCTTTACATCTTGCACTTGAATTACATCATCCTGTTGTACAAGCTTTTTCGCTCGGGTAATTAGTACTCCTGGATGAAATGGTTTTTTCACATATTCATCTGCCCCGCTTTGAAGCGCTGCTAATTCATCTTCACTTTCACTTTTTGCCGTAAGCATTAACACTCTTACACTTGAATTCTTTTTTATTTCCTGACAGACTGTAATACCACTATGTTTCGGCATCATCCAATCTAAAATAGCTAAATCTATTTTCTCATCATAAAAAATTTGAAGTGCTTCCTCTCCATCTTTTGCTAATAAAACTTCGAAGCCTTCTTTTTCAAAATAAGCTTTTAAAATTTTCAACATATCTTGTTCATCATCTGCAATCAATACTTTCATAATTTATCCTCCATTACTTTTAAACAAAAACCAATTGTATCATACAACTTCTTTGTTACATGTATGTGACAGAAAAATATTTAAACCTTTTGAGGGTATAGTAAAGATGAGGTGTTGTATTATGAAAAAAAAAATCGGGTTCATTTCTCTTCTTTTCTTCCTATTATCAACAAATGTGCTCGCAAATACAAATCAACAAATTGAAGTGTTTGATTGCAAAAAAGAAATGGTCATTCAAAAACAATCTTTAGATCCAGCAATCCAAAAAGAAGCAGTTCAATACGCTAAAGCAATAACTGGACCATTTAAAAACTTAAACGTCGTTCCGAAAGATGGACATATGATAAAAATCCCTTTATCTAAACCTATTTCTATTACGAATCAATGGTTACATACTACAATAGACGAAGTACTTATACTGCTCCCACAAAATGAAAAACCTTATATTATGCTATATGATGATGAGAATAATCCGCATTTTTATTATGTAAAAGGTAATCCAAATAGATTATTGAAACAAATGAATGTTACATTATAATTTAAGAAAGATCCCACAAATATCATTTGCAGGATCTTTCTTTATCGGTTAACAACTTGATTTTCATTAAAAAAATGCATAACCTGTCTTTTATGATGTTTATCATGATCTACAAATTCTTTAATAATATATATAAGAGAATACGGCGTTCCAGTATGAGGACAATGTGATACTCCATTGGCAGTTACAGGTTTCTTTAGATTTCCAGCAGGCAATAAACTAAGTTCTTTTACGAGTAACTCTCTTTTTGTTTTTGCTTCTTCAAGAAGTTTCATCTTAGATATACCCGATTTGGCATAACTAGAGGCTATTTTATTATATGTATTAAAGTCAGGGAACTCCACTCCCTGTCCTTCTCTCACTGATGGTAAGACCTTACTTAAAAGACATTCATCCCAATTCATAATATGAGATACAATCTCACCAATAGTCCATTTCCCCTCTGATATTGATGCCACCCACAATTCTTCTTTCATACCTTTCAATGTATTTAACCAAATTGAATATTCATTGAAATCATGAATAATTTTATTTTCTTCCATCATCCAATTCCCCATTCTAATAATAGATTCAAATGAATTATATCATCAATCCACATAAAAATAGAACAAAAGTTCTGTCAAAGTGGATAAATAATAATTCACTACATCCTTTTATATAAGTTCAAATAATGGCTCGCTCCTACATATTTTTTCCCTTTCACAAATCCACCCGAAGTATAAAATTTGTCACCCTGTTCCGTATCTGTATTTAAGACAACGATATTAAAATATTTTTTAGCATCACTTAAAATTCGCACTAACAGTAACCTCCCTAATCCTTTCCTTCGGTATTCTTTTGCAATATAAAATCTTCTTACCCTACCAATCTTATTATTTTCTGTATATGGATCCTCATTTAGCCCTCCTATTCCAATTAACTTTTCCCTTTGAAAAATACCATATAAACATTCTCCAGTTTTATTAAATACATTTATTTTGTTTTCATATTCATTTATTAATTTTATTAGGAAGTTAAAACCTCCTTCCTTACTGTCCTGAACGAGATGACTAATTTCATATTTCATTAAATTTTCTATTTGTTGAATATGTATATCTTTCAAGTAAATTCCCTCCCTTAATATAAAAATATATAAAAATGCTCAAGAATCATTTATTCTGAGCATTTTTATGGTTGTTACCTTATTCAATTCGTAGCATGCGTATTCTGCACTTCAGACAATATTCCCTTCAACTCCATTAAATCATCTATTACTATATCGGCACGAGCCAGTTCATCTTCTTGTGCAAAATCAAAATTGCATCCAATCGCAATTAAACCGTTATCTTTCGCTGCATTTATATCAGATAGTCGGTCTCCAACTACGGCTGCCTCTTTTATATCATATTTGCTCAAAATGGTTTTGACTAAGTCACTTTTATTTAGCGATTGTATTTGTTCAATACTACATGTTTCAGTAACCCACTGATCCAAAGCATAATAAGATACGATTGCTTGTAAGTATTCTTTTAAGCCATTACTAGCAATGTATATTGAACAATTATTTTCTTTTATGTGCGTAAATACTTCTTTTACATTCGGATATAAAGCACCTTTTCCGCTCTTTATGTTTTCAATTAATCTTTCCAAAAAATATGCGTCTGTTTGTTCTCTCACTTCAATAGAATGGTCTGGTAATAACGTCTCCCAAACTTTCGGTAACGGCACACCCATAATTTCACGATACTTATCAATTGGCGTTACTGCATCCCATAATTGTAGTGACCGCAAATGATTAAAAGTATCATCTAGCGATACTTCTAAAATTTTATCTGTTTGAAATAACGTTCCGTCCATATCGAAAATTAGTGCTTGAAACATGTCATCCTCTCCTTACATAAGCTGCAAATATTCATCAATATCTTTAGAAATTTGTATAAAAGCTTTATCCCAAAATTCATAGCTTGTTATATCTATTTGAAAATGTTTTTTCATGAGCTCTTCTACTGGAGCTTTTCCTGTTTCTCGTAGAAATTCTTTATACTTTAAATGGAATGTACTTGAGTTTTGCTTCGCTATTTCTAATAAACTAAAACTTGCTAAATATCCAAATGTGTACGGATAATTGTAAAAAGGAACATCCGCAATATAAAATTGAATATATTTAATCCACACGAACGGCTGATATTCACTTAAAGCATGTCCATATGCTTCTTCTTGTGCCAATATAGATAACTTCTCAATTTCGTCAGCACTTATGGGACCTTCTTTACATTTTTCATAAAAATTCTTCTCAAATTGAAATGATGCTCGAATGGCCATAACATAATTAAAAGTATTTCTTATTTTCCAGCTAAGTAATGACTTTTTCATATCTATACACTTTGTTGTTTCGATTAAATAGTTTATGAGTACTGTTTCAAAGAAAATAGACGCTGATTCAGCTGTACTCATTGGCAAATAATCATCTAAAAAAGAAGTAGAGTGTTCAAAACTCATATTATAAAAATGCCAAGCATGTCCTAGCTCATGAGCAAGTACTCTTACACTATCTATACTCCCATCATAACGCATGGAGATTCGTGATTCTTTCTCAATGAAAAATGGAGCACAAAAACCACCTGGTGGTTTATTCTCTCTCGGTTCAGCATCTACCCATCCACTTTCTATCGCATTACGTGCAAATTCTGCCAATTCTTCATTAATATCTTTTAATGCATCATATATGTTTTGTACTGCTTCTGAAAAAGGAATAATAGCCTCATTATTTTTCTTTACTGTCATAAGTTCATGCCATGTAATGAAAGCTTTTCCGTTCTTATACACTTTTAAAACGCTGGCTAATTTATCTAGATTTTCTTCTGTCGCATCCCACATTTGTAATAATACAGTTTCAGAGATTTCATTCGCTTGGAGAGATTGTGTTAAAATCTCTCTATCCCCTATTTCGTTACTTTTTGTATTACGTAATCGCCCTATTTGATTTAATACAGTAGCAAAGATTTCTTTTTCCTTATGCAAAGCACTTGTAAGTAACTCGAATACTTCTAACCTTTCCTTTTCATTATCACTATTCATTGCAATATGATTTGCTTGACCAAATGATAATTGTTTATTATTGTGCTCTATTTCTATCTTATTTCTTAATTGTATGTACATATTTTCCCACGCATTTAGTTCATCTTTTATGAACCTAGTATTAATATTATCAGAAATTGCCACCTCACTTTGTTGTATTACTTGCTGTACTTCACTTTTTAGTTCCTTTACTTTCACAGTCAATATAGTATTGTCAGATGAAACACTTTCTTCAGCCGATCGGCAATACAAATAGTATTCTGCCTTTTCAATAGCCTGTATAAGTTTTGAAAGGATTTCCACATCCTTTGTCACTATATATTGTTCTTTCAACTCTAATATCGGAAATATAATATCTTCACACGAATATAATCGATCTAAATCCCACCTAGCAATTTCATGCATTTTTATAGCCGCCTCCTATTTTTACAAATAGTTACAGATATTTCTCCCTACCCAATTATATATGAAACTACAATTTTTTAATATCTTTAAATATTTCGTTTTTTGATGAGCAGGACTAGATTTATATTCGTTTCTTTCACCACTCAATCACAAATAGCATAAACACATGAATGATACGATGTGTAAAAAAGACAATAAAGTTATTTACTTTTAAACCTAAAACAAGCATAACCCCGTTCTAAATTTAGGACGGGGTTAAAATATAGATGTATAATTTTCGATATAAGATACTTCACTGTACTTAAAAATATAACAATAAAGTCGTTTGAAAATCTAATTTTTATTCAACAATAGCGCCTATTGTTGAATAATGTTCAATTTTAAACGAATAAAGCCATTAATATTAAATTTTGATAGCCGTCATCCAATTTTACACCCTTTGCTTTTCTACCCTCTTCAAAAAATCCTAGATTCTTATATAACTGGATTGCACCTAGATTATCTTCCATTACCTCAAGACAAACTTTTTCAATCTTACTGTTATTTTTAGCCCAATTGATTAACGTTTCTAGAAGAGCTCTTCCAATACCATAATTTCGATATTCAGGTAGTATGGTCATCGCAAAAGCCCCTTGATGACTAATTTTTTCTTTGTTTCCGTTCTTAAAATCGATTGCACCGACTAACTTACCATCAACTTCAGCAATAAACTGTACATAATTTGGATTTTCATGATAAGCTTTTAACGTTTTTTGAATAGCATCAACACTCATCTTTTTTACACCCTCAACCGTACTTAGCATGTATGGAGCATTTATTAAAGCTTTTGAAGCAGCATTTAGCATTCTTTCTGCGTCCTGTTCTTTAGCTTCTCTAATTATTACTGTTTGTCCATCCTTAAATTTATAAGTAAAAACATTAGTTGATAATATATTATACACACCCTTTCGGAATATAATTAATCGGATTCTTTAACTATTCCACAATTCTTAAGTAAGAGAAAGTCGTATCACCTTTTCTGTAATCGCCCTCCTTTAACTTAATAACAATTATTTCAAACATTTTTAATTTTGACAAGAAATCGTTTCGTTATATAGTTCGATTGTTGAATAACATGACTGGCGTTTTTAAACAACTTTATTATCTCTGTACACGATTACTGATATAAGTATCACTTCACCAATACCATATCGACCAATTATCACAGATTAAAAATAAAAAAGGATTGATCAAAAGATCAATCCTTTACTCTACTTCATTTAAGAAAAATAATGTTATAACGCCAGGTCCTGTATGTGCACCGATTGCTGCTCCAATTGTATTTACGATAAATACTTCACAGCCGAATCTTTCCGTAATTAATGCTTTTAACGATTCAGCTGTTTCTAAGTCGTCGCCATGAGTCATTGCGATTGTTTGACCTTTAAGTTCTTTCCCACGCTCTTCCATAATATCTACAATTCGGCCAAGTACTTTCTTTTTCCCTCTTACCTTTTCAAGTGGTACAAGTTTTCCTTCTTCCACATTTAAGATCGGCTTAATGTTTAATAAACCGCCGATAAAACCTGCTACTTTACTTAAACGTCCACCTCTAACAAGGTACTGTAAGTCAGCCACAGTGAAGATATGTTCCATATGGTTCATTAAAAAAGCGACACGTTTTAAAATATCTTCTTTTGATGCGCCGTCTTTCGCCATTTTAGCAGCTTCTAAAACGACAAGCCCTTGACCAAGCGAAGCACATTTCGTATCAATAATCTCCAAATCTAAATCTGCATATGTTTCTTTTACTTCCTCTTTAATGACAATTGAAGATTGATATGTACCAGACAGTTCAGATGAAAAAGCTAAATATATACAAGGGTTACCTTCTTTTGCATAAGAAACAAATTTTTCTTGGAAAGTTTCAAGTGAAGGCAATGATGTTCTATAAACAGCGCCTTCTCTCATTTTTTGCAATAATGTAACTGACTCTAATGTAACTCCATCTAAATACTCTGTTTCTGCTTCATCATATACACGGAGTGGAATTAAATCAATATCATATGCTTGCAGCAATTCTACCGGTAAATCCGCCGCACTATCCGTAATGATTTTAACACCCATTTTTAAACCTCTATTCTGTTATAAATATAAAATAATAAAATAAAAATAGTACTTTTAAATTATATACGTAAAACTTAAATGAAGAAAGGAAAACACTTTATATTGTATGCACTATTCTCCAAAACTTGAACTGTTAATAAAAATCATGCCATTTTAACCACTTTTTCCTGAAAATATATTATGTATAATGGAAATAGTAAAAGTTTTCTGAAGGAGGATGCATATGAGTATTCAACTGGCTACATATAATGATCTAGAATGGATTAATAATCAATACGAATCAATAGGATTTGTACGGAGCGATTTAAAGCGAGATAAAGTTGCAATCATTACATACAACAATGAGTACGCAGGTGTTGGACGACTAGTCAAAATAGATGATAATACTATAGAAATGGGTGGGATTTTTATTCTCCCAAAATTTAGAGGTCTACAATTAGCTGGGGAACTTGTTTCATTTTTAGTAGAAACTGCGAAAAAATTACAAGTACAAAATGTGTATTGTCTTCCTTTTGAGGAACTAGAAAACTTTTATAAGAAATATGGCTATACTGAGGTCGATACTACGAAAGAAGTTGTCCATCCAATTATTCTAAAAAAATATAATTGGTGTTTAAAACATTATGATAAACATGTATTACTGTTTAAATTGTAAGTTTTCTATAATGGGGGTGGATACACTTTGTGTTACACCTCATGTTTTAACAAAGATTTATCCATTTCATCTATTAAAAGAATTAGTTTTTTAAAGCGATCCATCAATTGTATTTCATATCTTTCCCAAACGCTTATTAGCAAGCTCATTTACAAACTTGCTAGCATTATTTTTAAGTTTCTCTAATACATTTTCCTGAAGAAATTTTTAACTAATTGATGTAGAGATGATTAATTATCTAATCCGCACCCAAACTTCCTGTTCTTGTAACAATTGCACAGTTAATTCCAATACAAGGTTTTGTATTAACTGATACGCGTTATCATGCGGTGTACTTCGTTCCGATATAAATTCAATACATTGAAAAATATAACCTTCTACGAGTAAGCTCCCTTTTTCAATTTTAGATGGATTATTTCCTTTCCTTATTATTTTTGGTAATAAAAACTCATTTTTTGTTAAAATAATTTCCTGTGACACCTCTTTTATTTCTATAACTTTTTCTTTAAATACCACTTTTTCTCGTAAATTAATTTCACCTTTATACTTCCCTATTTCTATTGGTAATTTCGCAGGTATATAATTATTTACTCCTCCTTCATCTTCCTTATCTAAAATTATTCCGTGTATAGGAATCCACGAAGATGTTCCTACCCAATTCTCTTCCATATTACTTTTTATTTTTTGATTAGAAAGTTCTAAAAGCACTCTCTTTTCATAAAGGTTTGAAGAAACTAAATTACAATTAACTTCTCCTTGATAATGTTGCACTGTAGTTAATAACTTAGTATCCAATTCACAACCCCTTTCATCTTTTTGATTCCGAAATACAAATACTTCTTGATTTTTCACATTCATATTAGGGAATTTTATAAAACTAGTCACATCTGAAATAATAGAAAATGGGGTTTTTACTACTTTTGAACGTACTAAGGTCTCTATTTTTGATTCTGAATCTTGACGTTTTTTCTGTGACTCTGTTTCTTTACTTTCTTTCTCTGATTCAATTGTTTCTTCTTCTTTTTCCGACTCTGTTTCTTTACTTTCTTTCTCTAATTCAATTGTTTCTTCTTCTTTTTTCGACTCAGTTTCTTTACTTTTTTTCTCTAATTCAATCGCTTTATCTCCCTTTTTTGATTCTGTTTTTTTACTTTTTTTCTCTAATTCAATCGCTTTATCTCCCTTTTTTGATTCTGTTTTTTTACTTTCTTTCTTTAATTCAATTGCTTTATCTTCTTTCTCTGATTCTGTTTCTTCAATTTTTTCCTTTTTTCTTATTTCGCGTGCATCATCTTGAACATTCAGCTTTTTCCCTTTATAAACTTTGTTCCATATTTCCTGACCAACCCATGGATTTTTCATCACCATCCCCCCGTCTAATGAAATTCATAAAAATATGTTTTTTGTACGCGACCATTTCATCATTATATATGTTTTATAATAATAAAAAAGACATTGTCTTTTTATCAAAGACAATGCTTTTTTAGTTTTATACTTGTACTTGTTGTACTTGTAAAACTTTTAAAGTAAGATCTAGTACAATTTTTTCACGAAGAGTATCAAATGGTTCGTTTAGGTCTGTTGGACAAGGTGAAAAGTCTAATTCAAAAAATTGAGCGCTGACTAATTCGCAATACGGTTGTTCATTATAAAAAACTGTATTTTCGAAGAAGTATTTGTCTAAACGTGGTAGATCACCATTTTTAGGATTAATAAAGTGAGAAGTAGTATCTGAGGAAGCAGCCACTATAGCTTGTGATAGAAAATCACCAGCTGTTAAATCAGCAAAACCAGAAAATGGAACATTAGCAATGCGGTCATATAGCACACCATTACACTCGTCATTTGCATATTCAATGTTTTTACGAATATATCCTTGTACAAATAATTTTGCTCTTGTAACTCGGCGGTAAGGTGTACCTGGTACTGGAGTAAATGCTACAGGAACTAACTTACATTGTGTTAAAAATGCATTTTTTAAGATACGTTTAATTTCAACCGCTGGAGGATCTAATGAAATATCAGATTCTACAACAATTTGAATTGTTCTTTCTGCTAATACAACCGGTATTTTTACAATTGGCGCTCCCGGAGTAGTAATTGGCGTTACAGGTGCATCACTTAATGGTGTTTGGGTTTGTCCTACTACCTGACATGGTACATTAATTGGACATTGTTCACTCATATTTTATAATCTCCTTTATAATAAAATTTAGAGTTTTTTAACTCTCTTTACTGTATATGTACTTTTTCTATTAATGCGTGGGTTTGTATCATAGTCACTTTTATCAATTGCATAGTAAAAGCTTCAATTCCTCTTGATAGTTAAAAATACATAAATTAATATATGGAGCCTATACTGATATCTACCTATATAAAATAGAATTTCTCGACTTTTTTATGATAAAGCTAATAGGTGTTCCAAAATTAATTTTTCAAGAGTCTTTTATTCTATCTAACAAAGAATACATTTAATAAGAACCATCTGCCAACTTAATACTATCCACAAAACAGAACATCACGACTATTGTCCCCTTTATAAAAAATAAAAACCGGCTAAAAAAGCCGGTTTTTGTACTCAATAGATTATAAAATCTCCTTATTATTGAAATAATCATTTTATCCCCTAATATTTCCATAGGAGTTTTTAACAATGCTATCGAAACATTCCAGTCATTTGTCTTTCCCTTTTTAAATTCTTTATTTTGTACAACTCTTACAATCTCTGCTCATTCATCTATTATCCACAAAATAAGTATCATACGCCTTATCAAAAACATATCCTAGCTTTTCTGCTAGTTTGGCAGATGTCGTATTCGCTGCATCCCAGTTTGGGTATTTTCCCTTTTCTAAACAATCCAATATTAACGCTGCACTCACTACGGTCGCCAAACCTTTTCTTCTATGGTTCAGATCCGTCGCAACTTCAATTTCTATCCCCTTATCGTAAATACTATACGAGGATGCACCGCATATAACTTCTCCATTATACAAAATGCTATAACCTATACCTCGATTTAAATAATCTTCTACCGATTGAAATTGACTTGTAAAGTCTTCAGAAAGCTTATGTAGTGTAGAATTATTTGCAATATGCTCATCTATTCTTCTTAACTCGTATCCTTTTGGAAGTGTTGATATAAAAGATTGTAATTTTGAACGGTCAAAAACTTCCGAATTACGTTTGAATTTATAGCGTAAAAACTTATCTATTTTTCTTTCATAAAATGTTTCTAAACGCTTTTTCCATTCTTCACTATTTACGATTACTAACATTTTTTCAGGAATATTACGTAATAACTCTTCTGTTTCTTTCACATTTGGATCTCCAGTATAAAATGTGAAAATCCCTACTGTAACTTGTGCTACTGTTGGATTTTCAAGATCGTTTACCCAGGCTCTTCCCATATGTCCTTGTAAATAAGAAAGTAATATAACATTATTAAAATCTTCGAACATGGAAACTAATTTTCTTCTAGTATATATATTCGCTTCATATATCATTTACATTCCTGCTTTCTACAAATCAATATAACTCTACATTTTCATGAGGTAACTTATACCCTTTTTACACATCCATTTATTCGGCATATAAGCAAACACCCCTTAGACTTAACTTTCATATAATTATAAATTATTCACAAATACAAAATCATTATAACATCAAATCAAAAAATAAAAATTCACTTTTTCAATTTTAAAATATATATATCTTATTATCCAAATAAAACATATTTTTTGATAAAATTTTAACATATACCCAATCCAGTCGAATCACTGTAAGATTGATTTATAAATAAGCTTTTTAAGGGGGATTATAAAACGACTGATTTCTATTCTCGTCTTTCAAAAAGTGATGTCGCTCTTATGCGTATGGCTCATGGCGGGGTTCAACTAATGAACTGGTTTAGCATTGCAGCAGAATTACAGTGTGACTGGCGAAATGATGTTGAAGGCTTTGGAGCTTTACTTGCTAAACACCTTCCAAGTTATCAAAATATCATAGGAAGCTATATGGGAGCTCAAAAGGAATTTAGTAAATAAATTACTCAACTTTTGATTAAACATGCTATCAAGTTTGGATAACTATGTAAACACAATAAAAATAGCAACAGCTATGTACATAATTAAGAAAAGGGCTGCTTCAATAGCCCTTTTCTTAATTGCTTTATCAATATTGTATGCTCTTCCGTCACTTTATTTAAATCAATTACATACTATTCCCCTAGCTTTTCTGTAATAGCTTCTTTCATATTTTGCTGCAAAAGACCGCATTATAGGAGATTATCCATAACAAATCATAGTACAACTAACCACTCTATTTACTTCTAACACCGTACATACGACAAAAGTGATTTTCCCGCCGCTATAACGCTCCTATTATATGTAAAAACCCTCCTGTATTTTAAGAGGGTTAATCAATAGATACGTTATAACTCCTTCTTAGAAATAAAGGATTCCGTCTCACCATTTTTATATACTTTAGTCAATTTAACAACTGATTTGTACGTGTTATCATCATCGTTTATCATTTTTTTTAGCTCTTCTATTTCAGCATTACCAGTTCCACTCTCTATTTTTAAGCAGTTCGAAATGGAAAGGTATCCGCTTGATGCCAATATAAAAATAAAAATCGTATCAGGAAAATTAATAAATAACAACCCGTAGTTTAAAGGATCTCCAGCTGGATGTGATAAAAGCAGTCGAAAACCTACCAGTTCAGGCACTTGAACGAAATCTTTAGAAACAATTGCCTCACCTACTATAGTAATTTGCTTTACTACATTCCCGAGTTCATCTGTAAATTCAGTACATCTAGGTGGATTAATTGTGGTTGCTTGGAAAGACACATTTAATTCAGGATTGTTAAAATCAAAAAAGATTGTACTACCCTCCGTTAAACATTGCGGGCAAACATTTCCTAGCAAGCTAAAGTCCTCTTCAATAAATTTAACTTTCGTTTTACAACTACACACTTTTCCTATTCGAATCGCATCAATTTTTGAACAGTCTACAAATATTACCTCATTGTCTTCTTGTACAAATGATACAATGCCCTTCCTCTTGTTAAATGAAAGAAAATAAGATACATCGATTTCGTTTCCAGCTATTACGATACTTTCAACTTGAGTAAAAGGTTCTAGACTTTGTAAAAATTCACATATACTATTTTGGCAACACCCACAATTTCGTTTCGGCTCGCAATCCACTTACATTCAATCCTTTCCCTATATGTTTTTATCTAATACATATAATATGAGCGGAAGATAAGAAAAGGTTGGACAATATAATATTAACGTAAGGAGATAGTTAGCTACTCATTAGGTTAATAAGGGATTTACACCAATAATAAGTAATAACACATATTTTTTACTATAAATACATATAACAATTTCATCTTTCATGAAAAAAACGTTATAATAAGGTGTAGCCTCTACGATTACGTTATAAAGGAGATTAAAACAATGGCTAAAATTAAAGTATATCAAGCAAAAGAAGAAAATATGGACGCAGTAAAAAACATCATTGATGTTGAGGAACAAAACCCAACTGCTGAAAACTTACAAAATCTATACGCATGTGTATTAGAAACTGAAGATATGGCATTGCCTGAATCATACATTGAAGAAGATATCTTAATTGATTCTATGGAAGTTATGGTTAATGCTTCTCAAAGCAAACTAAGAGACTTAGGTACATATGATGTAATCGAAGTTCAAAACAAAGGTAAAAAAACACAAATTTTATTATTAGCAGACGAAGAATACGAAATCATCGAAGGCTAATCTAACACCGTACATACGACAAAAGCTCCTTTCAAATTTGAAAGGAGCTTTTTCATTAAGATTTTGATGCTTCACTCTTTATATTCTTTTGTTCTTTCTGAAATACCATGCGTTCATTTCCCATAAAGAAAATGAATACGAATGCTAAAACAGCTGGTACCAATGCCCACATGAATGTTTGAACAATTGAACTAGAAAGAGCGTCAATAATTTTATCTAATATTTGTGGCGGAATTTGAGATCTAGCCGATTCTGATAAAATGGCTCTTGAATCTCCTACAGCATTTGAATTCATTCCCCCGCTCATACCTTTAAATGCTTCTTCTAATTGATCTTGGAAACCTGTTCTTTGGATCATTCCGAAGATGGTAATACCAAGTGTCATACCTAATGAACGAATAAAGTTACTCGTTGAGGTCGCAGATCCGCGCTGTTCCATACCGAAGTTGTGAATTGAAGCCATGCTTAGTACAGAGAATGAGAAACCAACTCCGAATCCGATAATAATCATGTAAACCGTTAATAATGCCCGACTTGTTTCTGGCGTTAACGTGCTTAATAAGAATAATCCGATTAGCATAATAACAGCAGAAATAATCATAATGTTTCGGTAGCTAAGCTTTGTCGTTAAAAATCCGCCTAACTGTGCTGTTACGACTGACCCTAACATCATCGGTAAAAGTAACAATCCTGAGTTTGTTGCAGTCCCACCATATACACCTTGAATAAATAACGGAATGTACACAGTTGCTGACATAAATGCAGCTCCGTAACATAATGCAATAATTGTACTCATTCCAAACAGACGTTGTTTAAACATCTCAAATGAAATGATTGGCTCTTCTACTTTTCGTTCGATATAAATAAATGCGATTATTAAAATAGCGAATCCAGCAAATAAACTTAAAATAAAGCTAGAATCCCAATCATATTTTTGTCCGCCAAGTTCAAGTGCAAACATTAAAGAAACTACTGCACCAACTAAAGTAATTGCGCCGAACCAATCAATTTTTTGTTTTTTATGAACTCGTGATTCTTTATAAAAGAATGTAATAAAAATAAGTGCTAAAATGCCAAGCGGTAAGTTAATATAAAATACCCAGTGCCAACTAATATAATCTGTAATATATGCGCCAAGTAATGGCCCGAAAATACTTGATAATCCAAATACTGCTCCGAATAATCCACCCATTTTCCCACGCTTTTCAGGTGGAAAAATATCAAACACGATAGTAAACGCGATCGGCACTAATGCCCCGCCGCCAATACCTTGAATGGCACGATAAATGCCTAATTGTGTAATATTTTCAGCAGTCCCACAAAGTGCCGAACCAATCATAAAGACGATTAAACCGAAAATAAAGAATCTCTTTCTTCCATACATATCTGATAGTTTACCGAAAATCGGCATACCTGCCATTTCTGCGACCATATAGGCAGAAACGACCCATACAAAGTTTTCAAGACCTCCTAAGTCACCAACGATCGTTCCCATCGCTGTTACGACAATGGTATTATCCATTGATGCCATTAAAATACCTAGCAATAAGCCCGCCACAATAAAGCCAAGCTTATTATTCTTCTCAACCATATCTCTTGCTCTCCCTCGCATTACTTATATTTGTTTATGTTCTTTTACGACTGCATTACCTTTTTGGTTAAAACTAGTATGATATTCCACAACACTAATTTCACAGCCAGGACCAATGGTAACGTTGTTTCCTCTTACTACTTCAGCAATTGTATGTTCTAAATAAATATCATCCCCTTCAACAATTGAAGTTTGGAGGTTTCCAGCATGACTAGTAAAAGGAATAAATCTTGATTTCTTACGCACTGTAATCTTTTTGCCACCGATTTCTCTTACTTTACTTCCTTCATAACGAAGTGAGATTTCAATATGTTCAGCATTAAGCAAACCATCACTTTCAAGACCACCAGTTAGTGATAATTCTTCTACTTCAATATCTCCCTTCACATTTAAAGCACCTTTCACATCTACGAAATCACCTGAAAACTTCCCTGTAACATCAATCATACCTCTAATTTTTGTTTTTTCAATATGAGCATCACCATGCATTTGTGTATTACCATATACTTTTACATATGCTGCATCTACATTTCCTTGTACTTCACTATCTCCATACACGACATAGTTTTTAACTTTCATATTGCCACGCACATCACTTGTGCCATATGTTTTAAACTCATTACAACTCATATCATTCGCAATTGTCCCTTCACCGCGAATCTTCACTTTGTTATAATCTCCGCCCGCTGAATTACCAGAACCATTTACTGTGAGACTATGTTGATGTTCCATACTGATTACCCCCCTCCGTTAAACTTGCTTAATTTCTTTTACATTTGCGCTTTTATCAACAGTAATAACACCGCTATATTCAATCAGTTCAATCTCACAGTTCGGTCCTACTGTTACATTGTTTCCTCTTACTGTTTTTATGTGAGCATAATCAATATCGATATTGTCACCTTCTAACAATTCAGCTTCTAACTGCAAGCCAAATACTGATTTAAATAGTCTACTAAATGTACTCAATCTATGTCTTACTTTAATCGTTTGGCCACCAATTTCTTTCGCTCTACATGTACCGTGAATATTTATATTAATCTCATCTGCGCTTAATAAACCACCGATTGTAAATTGTCCTTCTGAAGAAAAAATATCAACTTCACAATTCCCATCAATCGTCGCTTGACCGTTGATTTTAAATTCTTCACCCTTAACGTTTCCACCTATCGTACCTTTTCCTGCAATTTTTAAACTATTCGCCTTTACATCTTGTGTAATTGTTGCTTTCCCATCAATTCGCATCGTTTCTGTATTAACTGTACCATCGACTTTACCTGATCCACTAATTCTTGCGTTGCTACTGTTCAAATCACCAGTTACTGCACCATAACCATTACATTGAAATTCATCACATTCAACATTTCCGTTCACAGTGCCTTTTCCATTTAGTTGTACTTTATGAAATTCACCGCCATTGGATGAACCGTAACCATTTATAATTAAATTTTCTGTACGCATTATTTCTCCTCCACTACAACAGTTTAGTTTTTAATGCTTCGGTATACTTCATAATCGCTTCTCGTAAAATAATCTTCGTTCCCTTTTCAAAAATTAAATCCTCAATATTCGATACTAAGAAACATGTAGAAATCCCTATTTTTCGAATCATAACTAAATCACAATTTTTATGTTTGATTGCTTCATAATTTTCTCGTAAAACTTGCAGAACCATTTTACCTTCTTCTAAACTAACTTCTCCTGATTGTAGTAACTCTTCTAACATATACACATAAAGAATATCTACAAATCGAAAGTCTGCCGTTTTGTTCGTTTGCTCAATAAAAAATTGTAAAACAGGTTCTGATGTAATCCCTTTACGGATGAGATCTTCTTTCGTTAAAAGGATTTCTGTCACACTCGGTGAAAACATATTTGCTAATTCATCTAGTGATAAATCTTCTTTCATCGTTTGGATTTTATCAATACGCTCTAAAATCTTTTCTTTCGGAAAAAATGTCTCTTGACCAGTAAATGTTGACTTTCGTACAAACCAATCTTCCGGAATTAAATTTTTTCTCTTCCACCTATATAACTGTCCGTATGAAATACCTGTAAGCTCTAATAATTCTTTTTTTGAAATTAAATTTGTACTCAACTGTGTAACACTCCTTCCTAATAACAATGTAACATAACACTGTTACGCTGTAAATGGAATTATACTACAAGTAGCGTAACAATGTGTAAAACAAACTTCTTTCACATAGAAAAAAGGCTCTGACACATCTTCTGAAAAATGCGTAAGAACCTATATATATCAAGACTTAAACCATATTTCATAAAAATCAATCCAACCTTGCGAATTAATCATTATATTTTGTACTTTTTCATGAGTACTTACCTCTTGTTTGTTACGATATAAAGGAATAATATGAATTTGACGTAACAATGTGTCCTCAAGATCGCGTAACAGTGTAACTCTTTTCTCTACTTGTTCTTGTTTAAAATAAGGGGACAAGATTTCGTGAAAGTTCATGCTGCTATGCCCATGAATAAAACTGTTTTTTGTCAGAAACATATATAGCAAACTATCTTCTATTCGTTCACTAATTGTTGCGCTATCATGCATGATATCAGCTTTTTGTATCGTACTTATTTGCAATAGTTCTTCTATTTCAAGAAAATTAATCTCTACACAAATTCCATACTTCGCGCACTCTTTTTGTATCCATTGTGCATCTTCAACGTGATCTCGTCCTTTAAATGTATACAGTTGTAGCACTTCATTATGATAAATACTTCTTTTCATTAAACTTTCTATATCTTCCTCTATCTCTACTATGCTGGCCTTTGCTGATATTAGTTCCTTTGCCACTTCTCCACGTTCTCCACCGAGTTCTTGAACGATTATATCGCCATGAATGATTTTATATAACGCTTTCCGAAATAACTTATCTTGCATTGGTCCTTCTTTCGTAAGATTGCATGTTACATAAGTCACGTTCGACTCAAGTCGAGACAGTTCTTTATTATGTTTCTCTTTATCTTTATACTGTGCCTTTACTAAAACATCATATGTATCTACACTTTGTTCTACATTCCACAACTCAACGCGATCTAGAAAAGGTCTCTCACGAAAATATAAATGATGCGCTTCCAGTATAAACAGATCTTCATTACTTTTGTATAACTGAAAAGGTCCTGTCCCCATTAATTTTCCTGCTTCATCTTCACTTACGATAGAACACTGTTCTAAACTTAGCATATGTAAAAACATCATATTTTCCGTATGTAATTTAATTTCTAAAACATATTCACCTACTGCATGAAAACTTTCCACATGCTGTAACATCCATGCGTGCGGGTTGTCTACAGCTGTCATAAATCGATTCAATGAATATATAACATCATGTGCAGTAAGGCGTTTTCCATTATGAAAGTGAACTCCTTTTCGTAAATAAAATGTCCATATTTTTTCTTCATCATTATATTCCCAGTGAAAAGCAAGTCTCGGTTCAATAGCAGTTCTTTCTTCATTGATATATACGAGTGTATCAAAAATATGTTTAACCATATGACATTCCGAGCGCATTGTAGCGTAAACTGGATCTAAAGCGATGTCCAGATTCATTTGTACTTGTAAACGGAGTACATCTTTTCTCCCTTCAGAAGTCATTTCAATTTTATGACCAAACATAGAATCAACCCAAGACTGGTATTCTCCCTTTACTGATGGAAAATGTGCGCTATAGCGTTCCACAAATGAGATCCCGCTTTTCACATTCCCTTTTTTCGTTATTTCTTTTCCTCTATCTAAAATCAATGGTGCCGGATTCTTTTTAAATATTAATTTAGAACGATTTCCTCTCCCGCGACCTGGAAACCAAGCGATCCAATGTAACTCTTCTAATTTTTTTATAATTAATTTACTATTACGCTCTGTACAAAATAAAGTTTCAGATATATTTTGCACTGTTATCTCTAATTGTTCTCCTTCTCGTTTCCCTTTCCCATAGGCAAACCATAATTCAATGTATTGATCTAAAATAAACATCATAATCCCCCTAAAAGGTGAAAAATACTCCCTTTTATTTCTACCCTTTTTCCATTTCTCCTTTCATCTTATCATTTCAATATAGAAAGGAGGAAATCAAATTGAACCATCTCTTACTACGTTACAATAAACCTATTATCATTAGACTGTGTGGTGAATTATTAACCCGAACAACGGAATCAATGTTAACCCTCATTATGATTATATACGTTAATAAGATGTTAAACGGCAATATAATGATGACTATGCTTATTTTCGGACTACAACCACTTTCAGACATTGTCTTTACACTTATTGCTGGAGGCGTTACTGATAAATATGGGAGAAAAAAAATTATGTTACTCGGCCTATTGCTGCAAGGTGTTGCAATCGGTAGTTTTATTTTTGCTCAATCCATTTTTATATTTGCACTGTTATACGTCATTAATGGTATTGGTCGTTCTTTATACATTCCAGCTCAACGTGCGCAAATTGCCGATTTAACAAAACAAAAGCAGCAAGCAGAAATTTTTGCTCTCCTGCAAACGATGGGAGCAATTGGATCCGTAATCGGTCCTTTAATTGGTGCTATCTTTTATACTACTCACCCTGAATATTTATTTATGATGCAAAGTATTACACTTATGATATATGCAATAGTTGTTTGGACGCAGCTCCCAGAAACTGCTCCAGCAATTACAACGCCAAAACAAAAACTTGAAGTAGCATCATCTCCAAAACAATTTGTACGCAAACATTACGCTGTATTTGGACTTATGGCTTCTACACTTCCTATTAGCTTTTTCTATGCACAAACGGAAACAAATTATCGTATTTTCGCAGAACATGTATTTCCGAATTTCGTATTCATACTCGCATTTATTTCAACTTGTAAAGCCATTTTGGAAATCATTCTACAAATTTTCCTCGTAAAATGGTCTGAACGATTTTCCATGACGAAAATCATCCTTATTTCTTACGCCTGCTATACGATAGCCGCAATTGGCTACGGGCTTTCAGCAACAATCTCGTCACTATTTTTCACATTACTCTTTTTAGTCATTGGAGAAAGTATTGCTTTAAACCATTTATTGCGATTCGTTTCAGAGATCGCTCCTACAGATAAACGTGGATTGTATTTTTCGATTTATGGCATACACTGGGATATATCTCGAACGTGCGGTCCTGTTATTGGTGCAGTATTATTAAGTAAACTAAACGGTAATATGCTATTTTATATTTGTGCATGTTTCTTAATAGTTGGAGGTATTGTTCAGGCACTTTTTGTTCAAAATTTAGAACGTAAAAAAATAAAGGGAAATGTCCAAAAAGATAATTCGCAACATACCCCTCAAGTTTTATAGGATGCTACTTTTTTAATAGATCGATATCTCTTATTGGATGAATTATAAAAAACGTTATCCTTCCCTATAAATCTATAGGTAGATAGCGTTTTTTTACTTACTTTGTATTTTTTTCAAAAATATAATTGAATTATTTCGCCATATGAAAGTATGTATCATAAGGTCGGAAACATACCTTGTTTACAATTGAATACACCTCACTTTTAAAATAATTGAGGTGTTCTGGAGATTATTTGATTTTTTATCCTGCCATTTTATTAATACTATCCTCTGGCGAAAATACCGAAATATGATATACCTTACCGATCAATTTTGGAATGATGAATTTTAACTCGAACTGATTGTTTACTTTATATACATATATTTGATCTTCACCATTTACTTTAACTGAAGTTGGTTTTCCTAACGCCTTTTCAATTTCTTTTAATGTAATTGACTTTAGTTCTGTTTGATATGAACGTACATCAAAAACTTGTGATCCTTTATTAAAACCGAAGACAACATTTTTATTTGTAAAGGTTGCGTACATTCCGCTCCCTGCTTGTTCTGTTTTATCTGCTTTCCCCCATGCTTTTTCTATTTCTTCGATATCTCCTGTATGAGCAGCAAATGGAACATTAGGTACTTTCCCATCTTTCGCTAGTTCAAATAATTCTTTAACATAGTTAATTGATTTTTGGTTAAGAGTTGGACTTTTTGAATCTGGCCCTGTTGAAGGTTTTGTTGAATCTTGATTTTTGGGGTTATTCGCTGACTCGTTCTCTTTTTGAGGTGCAGTTCCTTCATTCTTTTGTTCCGTATTTTTTTCAGATGTTGGGTTCGTCTGTTTCTTTTCCTCATTATTCGTACAAGCCATCAATGTTAATACACATGTTAAAGTGAACAATATTCTCAAATGCGCTTTCATATTTTACTACCTCCCATTCGTAAACACTCTATAACATGATTTTTATCTCACATTGATTTCAAACAGGTTGAGATGTGTTGTTTTTCCTTACTATACACCTTCTCTTCTTACATGCTTTATCCTTCTTCTATCACCTTGAATAAAGTACGTCACAAAAACGCAAAAAACCAACAGAAACTACGTAACATTTCCCTGCTGGTCTCATATTTTTAAGGTTTGAAATTTAATTACATCATTTCTTATTAGTAAACATATGATTCTCTCTACTCTTGTTTTAATGAAGTTGTATAATTTTTCTTTATAATATCTTTTATATGTATGATAAACGATATAAGGAATATCACTGCTAATACACCATTTATCCAATAATATGTATTTTCTTCTGTGTATTTATTATAAAACGATTGAACATTAAATAATAACAGAAACAGAGAAAACAAAGCAGAGCTTGCTAGCATGCCAAAACTTTTCACGAAATTCACCTCTTTTCTAAAATTTATGACCTTTATAATAATACATTTATATAAAAAGATTTTCAAATAGCAGATGAACTTATCTATACTTTAGTATAAATTAAAAAGAACCTGAAATAATACAGATTCTTTCCAAAATAACATATGTAGATAAGCTTTAAAAGCAAAACTAAGAGGTAAGCCTTACTTTCTTTACGTATGTAGAAATCGTACTTTTTACAGTTTCAAAATTATGAGCAAATGTATTATCTCCACTCAGTGCCGTTATACATGTTAAACTTGCCGCTTTAATAAAATGTTTTACATCTACAAGCATTGAATTAGCCCCCATGAATTTAATTATGCTTATTATAACAGATGTATTCCGATTGAAACATGGAAGAAATAAACAACCCTTCGGAAAATTCCATTTCCCCTCAACTTTTTAGCACACAACATACATGTACCTTTATTATATAATTAAAAAGCTGTCCAATATTGGACAGCTTCAAATATGTATATTACACTTCGATTGACTTACCATCTTCTACAATATGATAAAGTAAGTGCGCTAAATGATGAATTGGACCATATTCTTCCTCTTCTTCATTTGTTTCACCTTGGAATTCAAGATCATTTAAGTATAATGCTAAAAATTGATAGTATAATTGCAAATCAAATCCGTAGCAAGCACTTGGCTCTTCGTGATCTCCTTCATATTGTAACATTAAGTATTGATCATTTCCTTCTGCATCTTCTGCGTCAAAGAATACGAAGAAACCAACGTTTGTATCTAAATCAAATAGATGACGAGTACCTTTTTCTGTTGCTTTATTGAAGTCCTCTTCACTTAATTTATGTACTGTTGTCGCTTTTGCATTATCTTCTTGATGGAAATTTACTGTATATGATTTCAATGCTGACACCTCCTGATTGTATAACAGTAGCATAACAGATTAGGCCATATAATTCAAAGGGACTGCTTACAAATGTAAACAGCCCCCTGTATTCATTTTCGCATCGCCCGGAATATAAAGCTTACGATGAAAATCAAAATAATCGCACCTATTAAGGCTGGAACAATCGCATATCCACCTATAATAGGTCCAAATTTACCAAGTAACGCTGTACCAAGCCAAGAACCGACAATACCAGCAATAATATTACCAATTACACCGCCAGGTACATCCCTTCCAGTAATTAAGCTTGCAAACCAACCTAATATACCACCGACAATTAAAGACCAAATCATATGATAACCTCCTTTATAATTCACCAATCAAACTATAATCAGAAACAATTGCTTACCATTAGTTATGTTTCATTTTTCATAAGTTATTCATACAGCTCAACTATTAGATTATTTGAGAACGAAGCTCACTGGACAAATGATTTTACAACTTCACATTTTACATATTAGGGACAATCAGGCTTTAATATCGTCCTCATAAATTCTTCTTTAAAAACTGGATAATTAAAACCAACCGCAATTTTTTGTACAGGCCTATTATCAAACGTGATTGGCTCAGCTATTTTTCTAAAATCCGCAACACTTTGTCCTCTCGTTACATCATTCGTCGTACTAATCCAAACTGCTGATTTTTTATATTCAAAAATATCATCATTTATAAACGAAATAAACGGCAGTAAATCATGAATAGGACTCCCAGTAATACCCGGGTATTCCTTTTTATAAAAGTTCTCATAATAAAAATCGATCATTGGTTTAATGAGTTTCGCCTGCCCCGTTCCTTCTTTATTAATAATATCAAGCATTTCAGGAGTAATAAGCGCAGCCTGTGTTACATTTAACGGATATATAGTAGCGTTCTGCGCATACTTCATAACAATATTCGCCGCAATTGGATCGCCATAAAAATTCGCTTCAGACACGGGTGTAACATTACCTGGAAATAAGAAAGCGCCTCCCATAATATAATAAGAACAAATACGATTCATTACATTTGGATATAATAAAAATAACGTTGCAAGTGTTGTTAATCTTCCTGTCGCCACAATAACTATATCTTCTGGACAAGGCTCAATTAATTTAATTAATTCACAAAAATTTTCCCGTTTACAAATTCTCATTTCAGGTGGAATAATTGGCCCTAAACCGTGATCCCCATGAATTTCCGGGAAGAATAAAGGCTCTTCAGCTGTCATTGGTCTAGCTGCACCTTCGATGATTTTCACTTCTGTAGCATAGTATTTTTCTAAAAAATATACATTCTCTGTAACGATTTCTCGCGATACATTCCCATACTCTGCGACAATTCCTATAATATCTAATTTACAAGTTTTATTTGCATAAATTAACGCAACTGCATCGTCAATACCAAAGTCTCCAAAAAAGATAATTTTCTTATTAACAATCCTCACCTCTCTTCAGCATAATCTACTATTATTATTATGTGAAAAAGACAAGGCGGTGAAACGATGCAAACTAAAAAAGCCGCCTATTTATTGGCGACTTCAATCTTTTTATAAGACAAATATGCTAATACATTCTTACTTGAATCGTATTTTGGATTGTTTCCTTTTCTCGGTTCTCTCATATGCGTTTTTTCAAATCCAGGAATGTCCGGCATTTTCTCCATAAATTCAAGCATTTCTTCTTCAGTTCCTTCAATACGTACGCGAATCATTATTGCAATTCCTCAATTCTCATTTTCTCAGTACTAAGTATAACGCACTTTGAAAAGACTTCAAGAAATTTATCTTTTTAATGTTGTACTTTTTTTACAAATAAACATAGCCATTTCAGTATAGAACGACTTTACTTTATTATTTTCAAATAGAATATGAAAGTATTCCTTCATTTCGTTTGGTGTTTTCATCATACACTCTGTTAATTTTTCACGCTTTTGCATAGGTACTTCCAGCATGTCACACCACCAGTCGAAATCAAACTTTTTATCGAAAGTGAAGCATGACTGCATTTGCAAACCATTTTTTTCTAATAAAGTAATCCATTCTGTCTTTTTCAAAGCTCTTTCATGACTCGGATCACGCTTTTTTTCTATAAAATTATAAAATGTATCATATTCATTATTTTCTGGCGAAACATTATCTATTAAAATAAATAATCCATCATCTTCTAACGTTCGATTTACTTCATAAATAAATCGCGTCGGATTTGTAAAATGATGTGCTGCAATCCTGCATGTAATTGTATCAAATGCTTTATCAGCAAATGGCAATTTTTCAGCATGTCCAACGATAAAAGATACATTGTCATGCCCATTACCTAAAATGAATTTTTTCGCATTCTCTAACATTTTTTCAGTTAAATCTAATGCAACTACTTCTTTAAACAATGGTGCTAATAAATTTGCAACATGTCCACCACCAGTAGCAATATCAAGAAGACGATTATTATGACGAGGTTCAACTTGTTGAACTACATATTGTAAATCCAGTCCTTTAGCATGAATTTTACTTTTTACATACTTTTCTGCATTATTACCAAACTGTTGTTTCATAAGCTCTTCCTTACTCATTTTATCATCTTCCTTCTATTGTTATTAATATATATGATTCATATAATAATTAAAGTTCTCTTTATGTATTTTCAAATCCTCTTTTCAGCTCACCTCTTGTAATACAGACAGACCATCGTCAAAATGATATGAATATTACTTTAAAACAAAAAAGGTTATGGGAACTAATCCCCTAACCCAACTAAATATCTATTACATTTTTATTTCCTCATATATATCTATGTAATATAAATCCTCTTTCAACTTCATAATAACTTCTACTTCATTATAAGTAGCCTCTCGAGCATGTAAACCAAATTGATTCATGCCAATCCATATCCATCCAGGTGTATGATGAAGTATATCGATATTAAAACCATCTAACTTAGTAAGCTCCGATTTAATAAATGTATCTTTAATAGCGATTTGTTTGTCTATTAAGCCATATTCTTTTCCATTTTCAAATAGCGATATAATTTTCCCTAAAATCGGATGTTCCCGAACAATAAAATGATATTCCCTTTCATCTACATTCGCCACAATCAAACGAAAATCAGATACATCAGTCCCAAAATTCGGCATATTCATTTTTTCACCCCCTTAATTAGCTTCACTAATATCATAACAAATGAATATTTAAATAAAGTTAATAAAATGTAAAAAATAAAAAAGCTGACTTCCCTTTAGGAATCAGCCTTTATATTTTAGTTACCTTTATACTTTTACAACCTATTACAATGTTTCCTTTTCCTCATCATTTCCAGAAACTAAATTTCCTATAGCATCTGCCGTTACTTCTACCACAAATTCACAAATACCTGCTACAACTTCTCCAATTACTTCATCCATCTTTTTCCCTCCTTATTTTATGTAACTTATTTGTAGTATAGAAGAGATTGGTTATTTTTAACTATCGGAAAAGGTGACAAAAACATTACAGATTTGTAAGCTATTTCAACATGTTAACATTTTTACTTCTACCTTTTGAAACCCAAAGTATGATTAACAGGTATATAGGCCACCATAATATAAAGCAAGTAATACATTCGATAGAGGAGGCGTGCAAAATCTATTACGTAAAATTAATTAAAGGAAAATCATTCTATGCGTTTGATCATCGTTACTTAGTGTCTGAAGAAGAAGAGGTTTCAGAAAAAATTTATAATTACTTACTACGTAATGAATTTTTCGAAGTTCGTAAAGAAGAATATTCTGCTTAATGTAGGAAGGGCATCAAGAAATAAACCACATACTCGTGGTTCTCTTCTTGATGCTTTTATATTATTCCCCTATATTCAACCCTATTCTATTACTATCTTCTAATATACGTCCAATCTAATCCGTCATTACCTTCATATTTTAATATATGAGGAGGTGACAACCATAACTCATATCATTGATTACCAAGCTATTCAGCCAATAAATAAAACTGACGCAACTACTTTTACAATTCCCGATTCCCCAAACAAAGCAATTCTAGCAAATATTGAATTAAAAATTCCAATAAAAGATTCACGTGATAATCGAGTAGAATTAATTGCTACAGTTGGAGTTAAAGGTATAACTGATATATCACAAATATTGTTTAGGGTTTTCCGTAACAACATTGAAATTTTCAACACACAAGTAAGTATTAGATCTACAGATTCTGAACAATATTACGTTGAAACATTTCAAACAATTAATAAAAATATAAGCTGTGGGATTCACGAATACACTTTAACTGTGGAAAATTTAACAAGTGCTGCAAGTGCAGATGTTATTGGCCCCCTCACCTTTAGTGCATTAGCAATTGGACAAGGTCATAATAGTTATTAAGCAACTCTATTTACAATAGTGTATTTTAGAAAAGTGAGACGTACTATTACGCTCTTGCTTTTTTTATTTTTTATATGTAATTAATTCAAAGTTCATTTTATTTTTAATGCTTATTTCATCAACTCATAAATCCAATTTTCGCCAAATCAAAAAGATTGAAATCCACTAATGAAACACGTAATATAGACTCTGACTCTAAAAAAGTTCGTAAAAAAATACTACATAAATAAGGAGGTTTTATATACGAGTTTTTCACTTTAAAAGACGGAGAGGTTTTACATTATGTGGCGTAATAAAAATGTTTGGATCGTTTTAATTGGGGAGTTTATTGCTGGTCTAGGTTTATGGCTTGGTATTCTTGGCAACTTAGAATTTATGCAAAAATATGTCCCTTCTGATTTTATGAAATCAGTTATATTATTTATCGGACTATTAGCAGGTGTTATCGTTGGTCCAATGGCTGGTCGGGTCATCGATCAGTATGATAAGAAAAAAGTTCTTCTTTATGCTGGGTTTGGTCGGGTTTTAAGTGTTATTTTTATGTTTTTCGCTATTCAATTTGAAAGTATAGCCTTTATGATCGCCTTTATGGTTGCACTTCAAATTTCAGCCGCATTTTATTTCCCTGCATTACAATCTGTAATTCCACTCATCGTACGTGAACATGAGTTATTACAAATGAACGGTGTACATATGAATGTTGGTACAATTGCTCGTATTGCAGGTACTTCACTAGGTGGAATTCTTTTAGTTGTAATGAGTTTACAATATATGTATGCCTTCTCAATGGCTGCATATGCTCTATTGTTCCTTTCAACTTTCTTTCTACAATTTGAAGATAAAAAATCAACAGTGCCAAGTAAACAGGCTGCAAAAGATAATAGTTTTATGGAAGTATTTCGTATTTTAAAAGGAATTCCTATTGCTTTCACAGCACTTATATTAAGTATCATCCCACTATTATTTATTGCTGGTTTTAATTTAATGGTTATTAACATTAGTGAAATGCAACATGATCCAACGATTAAAGGATTCATATATACAATTGAAGGTGTTGCATTTATGTTAGGTGCCTTCGTTATTAAACGTTTATCTGATTATTTTAAACCTGAAAAATTACTATATTTCTTCGCAGTTTGTACCGCTTTTGCACACCTTTCATTGTTCTTTAGCGATATAAAATGGATGGCTCTTACATCATTTGGTTTGTTTGGCTTTAGTGTCGGCTGTTTCTTCCCTATTATGTCGACAATTTTCCAAACGAAAGTAGAAAAAAGCTATCACGGCCGCCTCTTCTCATTCCGTAATATGTTTGAGAGAGTTATGTTCCAAATTGTCTTACTTGGAACTGGCTTCTTCTTAGATACGATTGGGTTGCAATATATGGTTCTCATCTTCGGAGTCGTTTCGTTGTTGATTATTTCTATTTCCCTTTCTAAACAGAAACATTATGAAAAACAACCTTCGCAATCTGCGAATTTATAACGTAAACATTATTGGGCATGGATTCAGTTTTATACTGGGCCATGCCTTTTTGTTTTATAAAAAACCATTTAATATGTTAAGTGAAACGATTTAAAGGAGTCCCCCTTTCGCTTTCGAATATAGTATATAAATAATAAATAAAGGAGTTGCGAAAATGTATGATGGCATGCAGTTATTTATTATCTTTATTTTTGTAATAGTTATATTTAGCATCCTAAACTTTTTAACCATTTCCCTTTCTCAACATAGCTTTAAAAGGCGAATTGTGGCAGGTTTCGTTTTCTTATTGTTAACTCCCATTGTCTTTTTGACTACTACAGCATTCGCTTCTATATTCGATAAAAGTGGATTTAGCGTAGGTACGTTAGCCTTTATTATTGCAAGTGTATATATTTTAAATGGAATAGTCATCCTACTTTCCTCCTCATTTATCCTCAAAAAGGCATAGCAAAAATTATACTGATAGGCATGAAAAACTAGTATTACGGTAAATTCATGTCTTTTATTTTTGCTATGCTTTTCCCAATTTTTATGTGAAATTAAGTAATTCTTTAAAAAAATTTAAACTTTATTTATTACAATATTTCTATCGTATTCGCACGTTTATTAGCCATAATAAGAAAGGAGCACAAAATGAAAAAATATCTACTTATATTTCCTATACTGATCGTTTTACTTAGTGGCTGCAACAAGAATGATATATACGGTTCTTGGGAAGTCGTTGACAATAAAAACGGTGAATGTCCTGTATATTATAAATTTGAAACAGTTGTCAAAAAAGAAAATAAAGAGGAAATTGTTCAAAATTTAGTAGAAATGCAAACTACAAATAAAAAAGAGGATTTATATAAAGGTTCATTTGTCAAAAATTCTAATGTATATCACATTGATTATGGCAACTCATTTACATCAGATCAAACTTTAAAGGTTGTCGATGATACATTATTAAATGTATATTTTTTGACAGCTGAAAAATTATGTACATATAAAAAGAAATGATTACATTTCAGATGAGACGCAGGAAATATTTTCTGCGTTATTTCACTTTAGAAAGCTTTCTCAAAAACATTTCCCTCTTTTTAATCTTTTAATTTGAATGTATAATTGCTTAATAATCTAAATAATTTCACTGTGAGGTGCTTATTATGAGAAGTTTAAGTTCCTTACTTATATCAACAATTTGTCCCGTCATCCTAATCCGCGTAGAAAGATATAATAGACATTTCAATTAACCATTCTAGCCTATATACAGCTTCCTCTTTCAAAATAGACTAACCCTTCCTCTAAATTTGTCAATCGTTTTAATTTTCATAAAAAAGTGATAAAATGTAAACATGTGTTTTCAGAATAATTAAATACGTAGAAAGAAAGCACTGTTTTTAGGAGGGGTTTTGATGACTTACACGTTAGCAACTAGAATGAAAGCATTCCAATCTTCTATATTTAGTGAATTAGGGGCCTATAAAAAAGAGAAAATTGCAGCAGGTCATAAAATGATTGATTTAAGTATCGGAAATCCTGATATGCCTCCTGCTGATTTCGTAAGAGAAGCAATGGTACATACAGCAAGTGAAAAAGAAAGCTATGGATACACATTAACAGGTATTCAAGAATTTCACGAAGCTGTAACTGAATATTACAATAACACTCATAACGTTATATTAAATGCTGAAAAAGAGATTTTATTATTAATGGGTTCACAGGATGGACTCGTTCATTTACCGATGGTTTATGCAAATCCAGGAGATATTATATTAGTTCCTGATCCAGGATATACAGCTTATGAAACAGGTATTCAAATGGCTGGTGCAACATCGTACTACATGCCATTAAAGAAAGAGAATGATTTCTTACCTAACTTACAAGTTATCCCTGAAGAGATCGCCGATAAAGCAAAGATGATGATTTTGAACTTCCCAGGGAATCCAGTTCCAGCAATGGCACATGAAGATTTCTTTAAAGAAGTAATCGCATTCGCGAAAAAACATAATATTATTGTTGTCCATGATTTTGCTTATGCTGAATTTTATTTCGATGGCAACAAACCAATTAGCTTCCTCTCTCTACCTGGTGCAAAAGAAGTTGGCGTAGAAATAAACTCTTTATCAAAAAGTTATAGTTTAGCAGGTAGCCGCATTGGTTATATGATTGGAAATGAGGAAATTGTCGGAGCGCTTACGCAATTTAAGTCTAATACAGATTACGGTGTATTTTTGCCTATTCAAAAAGCAGCATCTACAGCACTAAGAAATGGTGCGGAGTTTTGCGAGAAAAACCGCACCATTTATCAAGAACGTAGAGATACTTTAGTCAATGGGTTCCGAACGTTTGGCTGGAATGTCGATAAGCCAGCTGGCAGTATGTTCGTATGGGCTGAAATACCGAATGGATGGACTTCTCTAGAATTCGCTTATGCATTAATGGATCGTGCAAATGTCGTTGTAACACCAGGTCATGCATTCGGACCTCACGGAGAAGGCTTTGTACGTATTGCTCTTGTTCAAGATAAAGCGGTATTACAACAAGTCGTTGAAAACATTAGAAATAGCGGCATTTTTTCTCTTGAAATAATAGAGGAATTAGTTAAAAATTAGTTACTACTCCCCTGCTTAACTTTAGCAGGGGTATTATTTATTGGAGGTACTTTCATATGCACATTAAAGATACACTACCCCATCGTTATCCATTTTTAATGATTGATAAAGTAACAAGTATAAAACAAGGTGAATCCGTGACAGGATACAAACTCATTACAAATAACGAATGGTTTATAAATGATACGCAAAAACATATGCCTCATATGTTAATTGTAGAAGCACTTGCGCAGCTTAGTGCATTTGTAAATACAAGTGACTCTGAAGGATTAGGCTTTCTCTCCTCATTAGATGGAGTTGAGTTCCATGAGAAAGCATACCCTGGTGATAAACTTGATTTACATTATGAGCTAACACGTAACCGTCGAGGGTTTGTTCTCGGTACAGGTACGGCAACAGTTAACAGCCACCCTATTGTAACTATAAAAAAACTATTAATATATCAAGCAGATTAATCACTATTTGATCCGCCCGGGATATCTATCCCACGCCAATTGGGCTTATAAGATAAATATATTACGTAGTTAGGAGTAGGAAAATGGAAAGAACTATCGGTATCGATGCTGGAGGAACATTAACGAAAATTGCTTATATTAATGAAAAAAAGGAATTAGCTTTTGAAAAGTTTTATTCACATGAACAAGATAAAATTATGGATTGGCTTCAGAGCAATAATAGAATGAAACAAATATGTATTACAGGTGGTAAAGCGAAACTATTACAACAACTACTTTCGGATGCATATACAATAGTAGAGCTAAACGAATTTGAAGCTACTCTTGCAGGTGTACGATACATATTAAAAGAAGAAAAACATTCTATAAACAACTTTATTTTAACCAATATCGGTACAGGTACTTCTATCCATTACGTTTATAATGACCATTATATTCGAGCTGGAGGAACTGGAGTTGGCGGAGGTACTATTATGGGACTTTCAAAATTATTAA
This sequence comes from Bacillus sp. FSL M7-1020, assembly GCF_038050415.1. NCBI lineage: Bacteria > Bacillati > Bacillota > Bacilli > Caryophanales > Bacillaceae > Bacillus > Bacillus sp. FSL M7-1020. Next base: position 2,551,811 of record NZ_JBBOTW010000001.1, read on the forward strand.
CAAATATTGATCATTTTGAAGATGTAATCCCTCTTACAAACATAGGTTCTAGAAAAGAACTAGATATTACGGTGGGAGATATTTATGGTGGTATTCTCTCTCCTATTGATAATAGTTTAACTGCAAGCAATTTTGGTAAAGCCGCTATTACAGACTCAAATTATAATAGCTCAGATATAATCGCTACTGTACAAGGACTTGTCGGTGAAGTCGTTACTGCATTAAGCCTTCAATTCGCCGAAGCAAAAAACATTGACCATATTATTTATATTGGTTCGACTCTATGTAATAATGTACACCTTCAAAATATTATTAGTAGCTACACAAAATATCAAAATAAAACACCAATCTTTTTACAAGATGATGGTTATAGTGGTGCGATTGGCGCTTTACTTCATGCTACAAAATAAAGAGGCTGACTTTTGTCAGCTTTTTTGCAATGGTACTTCAAATTCAATAATTGACTCTTCGTTCTCTCCAATTCGCTCCACACTAATTCTATTAATCACACAATTTAATTTCTCATGAAAACTAGGAATACTTTTAACTACTTCAGCAGCTAGCTCAGCACTTTCTTTTCTCCCGACTGTTACATGCGGGATGTACGGAATGTCTTCTTTCAAAAACTGTAATAAAGGTCCTGTATACAGGATATTACGTAGATCTTCTATTTGTTCTTTCCCTTTTTCAACTCGTAAAAACAAATATGCTCCTTCACTCGTTATTTGATTCGCAAATTCAATTTCTATATTATATATCTTTTTTGACACATTCAAAATATGTAATTTCAACTCATCATTTGAAATAGGACTTTCAAACGGAAATACAATTGTAACATGCGGTGGGATTAATCCGAATAAAGGATTATGCTCTAGTCTAATGTCCTCTATTTCATGGATGGACATGTTGTTTAGAAAAAGTACAATGGTACGCATTTTTATATCCCCTACTTCCCCTTAATTTTTTATATTTATCATATTGTATGGCAGCCTGTACTTCAACAAATTGTTTTGCTTACATCTAAAAATAAAAAACTTCTCAAATGAGAAGTTTTCATATAGCAGGATTATTATTTTCCCGCCAAACTTTCCTAAATTTTATATAACAAGCAATTCTCCATGGAATAATATACGAAACGGCAACGACATAAAATAATAAACCAATCGTTTGTGGATCCAAATCAACAATATATTGCCTTGAACCGTATCTTAAAACAACAAGTGCAATAAAAGTAATTAGAAAAGCTGTGCTTTTTTTCGTATAAATATTCCCATCATCTCTTCGTTCGTAATTTGTTAAAATTATAAGTGGTACGGCGAAAAGAATCCCAATGCATGCTGCTAAAACCACTTGTAAAATAGCTGGATGTACGGGACCAAAAAACCATATTATCCCTGGCGTTAAAAATAGTAATGGCCACAAAATTCGTTTTCCTGTTCCTTTTATCGGTTTGTACATAGAACGGTAACGACGCCAAAATATTAGTAGTGCAATGCATACAAAGACGGTTATTAGTGAAGAAGTGTCTCCCATTTGTTTTTCCTACTCTCCCAAAATATATATTTAATTACACTTTAAATGGTTTGCTCAAATGATACTTTTCGAATAAATATACCGCTAGTCACGATATAGACGATAGTTAAAACAATTGAAATGACAATAAAGTATGGGATATCTATTAAAGATAGATTAGATGTAGAATTTAAATCCTGTATTCCTACTTCTGCATAAAGTACACTATTCAATGATATAAAAAATGTTCCGCCTATCATAAGACCAATCCACTTAAAACGTTTCTTAATCACTACTGCTACTTGAAAAAAAGTTGCAATTGTAACATACAATAATAGTTGTACAATAAACTGTTTAACTGAGTGTTCTCCTAAACTAATATTTACTGTTCTATACAATGTATTTTGTAAAATAATCACTTGAAGGAATGAGAAAACCGCAGCTTGTAATATGATATAGCAAACTGATCCAATGAAAAACTGTAATCTCGTTACTCCAAATGAAACTGCTAAACGAAACACATCATCCTGTATAATAAAAGTACTTACTACTATAAACAATGTAATTACAATCGAAGGATTATTTAATATATGTTGTAAAAATCCTTCTCTTATTTCTTTTAACTCCATTACACTTGTGATTCCTTTTATAAGTAAAGCTGTAATCCAAAATATTAAAATTGCTTTATAATGAAATTTTATATGTAACTTTAACTGCTTCATTATCATCGTCATTTCACTTCACCACCAGTTATATGAATAAATAGTTTTTGTAATGTAATTCTATCAACTACTAATCCCTCTTTTTCAACAGAATAATAATCTTCATTAGAAAGCTCTTCCCATATAACAGTAATACCTTTGTTCCCATAAACTTCTCGATTTAAAACTTTTTTATTAATTGAGAACTCATCCACTTTATCTTTTTTCCCCGAAATAATATGTCCTTGTTGTAATAAATCTTCCACTGATGATTGAACAACTAATCTTCCTTCTTTTATGATGATTATCTCTTCAATTACATGAGTTACTTCTTCTACTAAATGTGTTGATAATATAATTGTTCGAGGATGCTCACCATAATCTTCTAATAGTAAACTATAAAACAACTCACGATGCGCTGCGTCTAAACCTGTAGTTGGTTCATCAAAAATAGTAATTGGTGCTCTACTTGCTAGTCCTTGTATTATTCCAACGACTGTTTGCATACCATGTGATAGTTTATGGTATTTCTCTGTCATATTAAGCTGAAACTTATCAGCAAGTTTTTCAGCGTACTCTCCATCCCAATTTTTATAAAACATGCTACACATCTTAAAAATTTCTCTTACTTTATAACTTAAATGAGCTTCTTCTTTCACTCTAACAAAACAAATATTTTGCATCGCTTTACTATTTTCAAATACATTTTCACCTAATATTGATACATTTCCACTACTTGAAATAATTTGTCCTGCGAGTAAATTTAATAGTGTCGTTTTCCCTGCTCCGTTCCTTCCAAGCAAACCATATATTTTATGCTCTTCCAATGAAATAGTTACTTCATTTACAGCTATTTTCTTTTTATATTTTTTCGTTAAATCTTTCGTTTCAAGTGCAAACATTACGCTTTCCCCTCCTTCGTAATTTTTTGTATCATATCCATCAATTCGCCTTTTGATATTTCTAGTACTTTTGCTTCTTCCCACACTTTAGGTAAATACTCTGTCATAAAAGTATTTTGTCTTTTTTTTAGTACGACTTCTTTTGCTCCCTTTGCAACAAACATCCCGATCCCTCTCTTTTTATATAGAATCCCCTCATCTACTAATACATTTACCCCTTTAGCTGCAGTAGCTGGATTTATTTGTAACATCTTTGCAAATTGATTTGTCGATGGAACTTGTTCTTCTTCAAGCAATATATCTTTTAAAATATCAGATTCAATAGTTTCCGCAATTTGTAAGTATATTAACTTATTTTGTTCTAGAGTAGGTTTCACAATTTCACCACCTTAGGTTCATAGGTTCATTACTTATGTAATTAACCATATCACATTACAAATGTTTTTTCCATAAATTTCTTATACATAAAAAGGAATCATTCATTTAAGAATGATTCCCTAAAAAAACTCGTAGTTTCAACAATTATTCCAACTGCTTCACTGGATATTTAGCAAATAAAGATTGCCTAAAATCTTTATCATTCACAAGCATTTTAATTTTTTCTTCATTGCCCTTAAAAAACTTTATAACTTTATTTTTATCCCATATATCTTTTTCTTTTGGAAAATCATCGAATTTCCTATGCAAAATTGATAACATTTCTTCCCTCGTTATCTTAAAGTTTTTATTTTCTATTTGAAACTCATACGCTTTTGCATTTGGTACTAAAATCACTAGATATATAGCATTAAAGAGAAAATTCTTCTTCATCGTATCCTTCCCATCAAACCAATACGTCTCAATCATTTCTTCTGTAAGAGTCCCACTCTCTTTTACGCCATAGTTCACTTTTATACTTTCATTTTCTAAACTTATACTTTGAACTGTTCCACCACCGGGTAAATTTTTAACAATTGCAACCACATCTGAATTATTACCAACGTACGTTCCAGTATATTTCTTAAAATCATCTGACCTAACATCAGATATATCTTTTATTCTTTCTCCGTTAGAACAAGCCGTCATAAATAAAAAAATTGTTAGCATAACGAGCACATTACGATGCATATATTTCATTTAGCATCCCCCATTTTTATCGATATTTCGTTACTTACTATACTGCTTTTCAAATCCCTTTTAAATATAAGCATTTTAATCAAAATTAAAAATTTTCAATTTTTAGGTTTACAATTATCCATTAATTGTATATAATTACTAACGTAAGAAAAAAATTCTAAAAGGAGGTCGAAGAAAATGATGAAATTACAATTACATGCATTAACTTTTGCGTTAGCTGCACCTTTGTTTTTCGGACAATTGAATATGAATTCGACCACCCTAATGGAGAATTGAAGATCGTATATTATTTCTTTTAATTCATAAATTCGCCACAGGAGGTCGTATACTTTCCTGTGGCTTTTTCACGCCCAGCCGTAGGAGAACTGTATCTTCCTGTGGTTTTTTTGTGCGGTTTTTTAGTCTCTTACATTATTTTTTAAAGAAAGGAGCAACATTCAATGACTATTAGCGTATTGTTTTTAAGTATTACGATTCAAAGAAATAGACGTTCCAATACGGAACTGCTTCATAATGCGCGAATTCAAAAAGCTATGGATGATGTTAAGGAGCGCCAAGTGCTTTATTGTGATCACCTGTAATTCCTTTTCGAAAGGAGGAATTCATTTATGACTTTTCATGTTTTCTTTTTTACGACTGCACTTCAGAAAAACACTTTATCTGAAGATGAAATCATTCGTAAACAACAAGTAAAACAAACAACTGATAAAATAACTGACATTAAAATTTCATACTATACACAAATGTATTAAAAATATATTTTAAAGGAGCAATATCTTCATGAAATTTAAAGCATTCTTTTTAACCATTACCATTCAAAAACGTAAGCTTTCACAAAATGAGGTTTTACACGATCAACACGTTCAAACTACTATGGACGAAGTAAAAGAGCTTCAATCTTCTTTTTACAATCGTCTGTTCTAAATAAATCCTAAAGGGGTAATAATTCAATGAAATTTAAAGCATTCTTTTTAACCATTACCATTCAAAAGCGTAAACTTTCACAAAATGAGGTTTTACACGATCAACACGTTCAAACTACTATGGACGAAGTAAAAGAGCTTCAATCTTCTTTTTACAATCGTCTGTTCTAAATAACTTATAAAGGGGTAAAAATCTAATGAAATTTAAAGTATTCTATTTAACCATTACCATTCAAAAACATAATTTTTCTGAAACTGAAATGCTTCACGAACGTCAAATTAATCAAGCTATGGATTATGTAAAAGAAAGACAGAGTCATTACTGTAGTCATTTGTAATTCCCATTTGAAAGGAGGAATTCACATATGAAGTTTCACCTTTTCTTTTTAACTATTACGATTCAAAAAGAAACGATTTCTCAAAATGAATTAAAACAAGAGCAACAGTATAAACAAATTATTGATGAAATTCGTGATTGTAAAAGTAAATATTACACTCACCTATAGTTTATATGAATTAACTTGAAAGGAGTCGATTATGATGTTGATAGTACGGTGTAAAGAAATGATTTGGATAGTTCAGAGGGATTCCACATAGTTTTATAGACCTTAAATCCCACAAGTTTACCGTTAAATTTGATATATAAAAAACATATAATAAAATCGCATTAATACACTTTTTTATATTGATTAACAAACGAAAGATACACCACTTAAAAAGCGGTGTATCTTCCTCAACATATACTATTTTCGATTATTTCGTTTCGTTTTAAACAATCTTACTAAGTTTGAAACAACTGTTTTTGTTACTGCATAAACTGGTACTGCTAAAATCATTCCGATAATTCCCGCGAAATTACCTACCCCTAAAATTAAGATAATAATTGTTAACGGGTGAATATTTAATTTCGAACTCATAATACGTGGTGAAATAATATTACTTTCAAACTGTTGTACTATTGTAACAATAATAATTACGTACAATGCTTGCATCGGAGATACGAACAAACCTACAATAACAGCTGGTGCCGCACCGATAAATGGACCTAAGTTAGGAATGATATTTGTAAATGCTGCAATAATTCCTAAAACAAAAGCGTACGGTAAATCGATAATTAAATAACCGATGAAAGTAAAAGCACCAACAAATATACAAACGAGCGCTTGCCCTTGAATATATGCAGATAACGTTTCATTCGTTTCCTTTATGATACGAAGTCCTTCTTCACGGTAAGACTCTGGTAATAAGCTAACCGCTTTTCCTGGAAAGGCATGCCCATCTTTAAACATGTAAAATAAAATGAACGGTACTGTAAAGATAACTAACGCAACGTTCGTGATGATACCAAATAAAGCCGTTGCACTCGACGTAATTGTATTTGGTATATCCTTTAAGTATTCAATTGCATTTTTTTCAATTGTTTCAATGGAAACGTAATTTTGTGTAGATAACCATTCAAACAATCTGTGATGTGATAAATCTTGTATGTATACTTTTCCCTCTTTTATATACCCTGGCATATTTTTCACTAAATCCATTAACTGTTGTGAAATCGTCGGAACAACTACTCCAACGCCAACCGCAGTTAATGTGATGATAAAAAGATATAACAGTAGAATCGCTAAATTTCTAGGTACTTTTTTATTCTCCAAAAAGACTAATACAGGATTAAATATGAAGTATAAAAAAAGCGCGATTAAGATTGGGAAAAACAATGTTGATATGAAGATACCAATCGGTTGAAATAGAAACGATATTTTTGTGCAAATAAATATGATTCCTACAACCATTAGCACTTCTAATGTCCAAAAGTGCACTTTCGATTTCAAACAAACGTCCTCCTTTAAACTAGCACTTCTCTTTATTGTACCAAATTAAACTTTAATTTCACATAATATTTTCCTTTACAATATTCCAAAATACCAATAAATACACTACAATGAGAATACATACAAATTTGCAGGTAAAGGTGATAAAAATGACACAATGCATCATTTGCAGAAAAGATACGAAAGAACTGAGTGAACAATATGTCATCCCAGAAATATTATGTGGCTATTATTTCACAAACTCAATTTGTGATACTTGTCATGAACAAATGACAACAAATATTGATCGCCCTTTAATTAGGCATAAATTAAGTCAATTTAAGATTGAGCAAATGAAAAAACAAATCGACTCCCCTCTCTATACAAATGAGCATGGTGAGGAACTTGCGGCGGCTGAAACAGATGTTGTTGAAGTAAGTGATGAAATACTTTATTCCAATGCATTAATTATGAAACTATGTAAAAAGCACGATATTTCTCTACATAATGAAATTTGGAAAGAAGAACGTGTAACGAAAGTAGCTAGCTCTATTCAACGTGAATTACTTTTAGATAACCGTAAATACAAAATGAGCGTATTAAAAATGGCTTACGCTTTCGCTGTACAAACAATTGATGGCTACTTTGAAGATCCAGATGCAATTGATATTTCTAATATTCTATCAAATGCCGATTTCATGGAATTAAAAGAAAAGAGTATTGTTCGTGACTTAAGCAAAAGTTCATTATGGAATACATTAAATACAAATAGTGAAAACCATTACTTTATTTTACTTAGCGATAAAGACGGCCTATTCTGCTTCATTCGTTTGTTTGACATCTTTGATGTTGTCGTTCATTTATCAGAAAAGCGATATGAACTTGCATCGCCAATTGTCGGCGTAAATAATGTGAATAAGCAAGAATTTTATGTCCAAACTTTAAAACAGTATATGGATGGGTTATTTAAAGAAACATCATCTACTATTTAATCAAAATCAGAACATACGGTCTCCTTTCTTCATGAAAAGACACTGTGTTATAATGAGTATGAAAAGAACAATACAATCACATAAACTAATTATAAATTGTATATAAATAAAAAAGACTAGTGTGCGGCTACACACTAGTCCACGTAACTTAGCAGATTGGATTGTTCACTTATCCTATTTGTTTCTTACAAACAAAACAACCCACATTCTATTGGCTTAGGTGGGTTGTTATTTTTTGAGCTTGTCTATTAAAACAACGACGAACGTTAACAATGCAACGAGAAACAGTCCACCCTGCAGTAGCAACGCTATTTCACTCATGTATTATCACCCCCCTCCTATTCGGAGAAGTGATAATTGAACAGCCAACCGTACCTTAAGTTACTATTTAATTTTACCATATTTTCTGATAGTTTACGATGAAAACCCGCATGCGAATCGCTTGCGGGTTTTTTCTCATTATTTTTTTAATGCAAATGCATCAGCTATCATTTCACCAACAATTTTATTTTCTTGTTTCTTCTCATCTTTCAATAAAGGGAATAACAGTTCTGCCACTTCATATGCCTCTTCTAAATGAGGATATCCCGATAAAACAAATGTATCAATTCCTAACGCTTCATATTCTTTTATTCTTTCCGCTACCGTTTGCGGATCTCCTACAAGTGCAGTGCCTGCACCACCTCTTACAAGTCCGATTCCAGCCCATAAGTTTGGGCTTATCTCTAACGACTCCCTTGTTCCTTTATTTAAATATGTCATCCGTTTTTGGCCAACTGAATCATATCTTGCAAATGTCTTTTGAGCAAGCTCAATCGTTTGATTATCTACATATTGAATTAAACGTTCTGCCTCTTCCCATGCTTCTTCTTCTGTTTCTCTTACAATTACGTGCAACCTGATACCGAATCGTACCGTACGCCCCTTCTCTTCTGCAAGTTTTCTTACTTCCTCTATTTTCTCTTTTACTTGCTGAGGTGGCTCTCCCCACGTTAAATATACATCACTATGTTCAGCTGCAACTTCTTTTCCAGCAGCTGATGACCCTCCGAAATATATAGGAGGATACGGTGTTTGGACTGGCGGGAACACGACTTTACTTTCTGTAACTTTAATATGTTTTCCTTCTAATGAGATCGTTTCACCTTGCAAGGTCGATTTCCAAACTTTTAAAAATTCATCCGCTGCTTCATACCTTTCGTCATGTTCAAGATACAATCCATCTCCTTGTAGTTCAACGGGATCTCCTCCAGCTACTACATTAATAAGTAATCGACCATCTGAAATTCTATCAAATGTAGATGCCATCCTCGCTGCAACTGTAGGTGACATTAATCCTGGTCTCACTGCTACTAAAAATTTTAGTTTTTCTGTTTCAGCAGCAAGAGCTGAAGCTAACACCCAAGGGTCTTCACATCCTTGACCAGTTGGAAGTAAAACACCCGTATATCCTAAATAATCAGCCGCCTCAGCAACTTGTTTATAATAACCATACTCAGCTGCTCTTCCTCGTTTTGTCGTTCCTAAATATCGACCATCTCCATAAGCCGGAATAAACCATAATATTTCCATACTCTTGCACACCCCTTATTTATTTTGAAACGCAAACTAAAAATCTGTATATAAATTACCCCTAATAATTTACATATTAATTCCCTGTCTCACCTTTAAAACTATCTCGCCACCTTAAAAACTTCACTTCTAGTAAACGGAAGAGTGAATCAGAAAACTTCCCGACGAATGCAAAGATTATAATACCGACAAATACGATATCTGTATTTGAAAATTGCCTTGCATCCATAATCATATAACCGATACCTTCTGTAGATCCCATAAGTTCTGCTACTACTAAACTCACCCATGCAACACCTAACGATAACCTTGCTCCTAGTAAAAGGTTAGGCAATGCAGCTGGTAAAATTAGTTTCGTAATTAATTTTCGTTTATTAAACTCTAATACTCTCGCAACATCAAATAACTTTGAGTCTACACCTCGTATCCCTAAAAACGCATTTACGTATAAAGGAAAAAATGCACCGTCCGCAATTAATAATACTTTCGATGTTTCGCCAAAACCAAACCATAATACGAAAAGCGGCGCAACAGCTAAATGAGGTACAGTTCTTAACATTTGCACAGATGGATCTAAATATTGCTCACTTCTCGTTGAAAATCCAACAATCGTTCCTAAAATAACCCCTAAGCCCCCGCCAATAAAGAAACCAGCTGCGGCCCTGAATACACTAATACTTAAATGGCCGAATAACTCTCCTGTTTTAATAAGCTCTTGGAAAGCTAGAAAAATATCTAATGGTGTTGGTAAAACTGTTTTAGTGACAAGACCGAATACGCCAGCCAACTGCCAAATTATTAATATAATAACCGGTATAGTAATCGCCCTTACTAAAACTTTTATATTTAACTTCCGCACCTTCTTTACGCTGTTTTTCTCAATCATTATACTCGCTGATTTCATAACAGCTTTCGTATTTTCCACTTTACAAAACCTCTTTTCACTTCGCTTTCAACGCTTTTTCTACGAAAGAATTATCTACAACTTTTTCCGTCTTAATTTCTTTCTTTATAGAACCGAGCTTATATTGAAATTTCGCTGTCTTTTGTTGCTCTGCTATTATTTCCTTCGTTACCGGAACTAAAATTGGTTTGTCGTGATTAAAAACTTCTTTTACGATTTCCGCATCTATCTTTTTTACAGAAGTGTATACTTTTATTGCTTCATCTAAGTTAGCATCTTGCCATACACGTGCTTTCTCATAAACTTTGAGAAATTTCTCAACTAATTCTGGATGTTCTTTCGCAAATTTTGTTCTCGTAATTAAAAATTCTGGTGAAGAGACATCTAATGTTTCACCATCTGCAATCACTTTCGCGCCCTTATTTACCGTATGTAACGAAATAAATGGATCCCAAATCGCCCATGCATCTACTGATCCTGATTCGAATGCAGGCTGCGCTTCATCTGGTTGTAATTGAATGACATTTACATCTTTTGCATCAATACCTTCTTTATCAAGTGCTCGATATAATAAATTAAAGGCACTACTTCCTTTTGCTACTGCAATTTTTTTACCTTTTAAATCTTTTATACTCGCAATCTTGCTATCTTTTTGAACGAGAATTCCAGTTCCTTTTCTCGCATAACTTGTATTGGCGATTTCGGTAAATCCAATACCTGCTGCTTGCGCTGAAATGACTGGAGAATTCCCTACTTCACCAAAATCTAATCGGTTTGATGCGATTGCTTCAAAATAAGGAGGTCCACTTTGGAACTCTGTCCATTTCACTTTAACTCCTTCTTTTTTAAACTCCTCTTCAAACCACCCCTTTTTCTTTGCTAGTAATAGTGGACTTAATCCTTGCTGTATACCAATTTGTATTGTTACATCTTCTTTCTTACTACTTGCTGTACTTTTTTCGCATCCTAATAAAAATACTGATATAGCTAAAGCAAAAGAAAGAACTATAAATTTTTTATACATATAAAATCACCCTTTTCCTATATACTTGTTTGAATCAATCCCCCATATTCAAACTGCTGTAATACTTTCGTTCGAAGTTGTTGGAACGATTGTGAAGTTTTATTTCGCGGATAAGGCAACTTATTTTCAATCACTTTATGTATTTCCCCTGGTTTTGCACTCATAATGATGATTCGGTTTGAAAGATATATCGCTTCATCTATATCATGTGTAACGAATATCATTGTTGTTTTCTTCTGCTCCCAAATATTTAGCAATACTTCTTGTAAATGACTTCGAGTAAACGCATCCAGCGCTCCAAAAGGTTCATCAAGTAATAATACATTCGGATCTCTTAACAAAGCTCTTGCTATCGCAACACGTTGTGACATCCCACCTGAAATTTCTTTCGGATACGATTTTTCAAAGCCATCTAACCGAACGATTTCAACCCATTCTCTCACTTTATCTTTCACATACTTATCTTTTAACGACAAATCTGCCGCTATATTTTCTTCAACTGTTAACCATGGAAAAAGCCTATGTTCTTGAAAAATAAAACCTTGTTTCTTACTTGGTTTTACGATGCGCTCGCCATCAATAGCAACTTTCCCTTCAAAATCATTATCTAAACCTGCAACAATTTTTAATAATGTACTTTTTCCGCACCCACTCGGACCAATTATTGTAACAAAATCCCCTTTCTCTAATTGAAAATTAATATTCTCTAATACTTGAACACTACCTACCGCTTTCGCAAACTTCTTAGATACCCCTTTAATTGAAACTGTCACACGTTCACCCTCCCTACTATGAATCATTTGGATTAATTGATTATGCTGTTATGTAACTAATAAAAAAACCAAAGGCATTTTATCAATAGATAAAATGCCTTTGGTTTCTCCAATCAGCCACTTGTTATAGAATTAACTACATATTATACAAATATTTCCGATGAGTCAACTAGGTTTTAATGAACATTATTTATTTTTAAAGATAGTAGCAGTTTCTATTATAATTTTAGGAAGCAACTCTTGAATGGTATCCGTCAATGTATGAAGAGCTTCTTTTACAAATCCATCTTCAAAGTTTTCTATCGGCTCCGGTAATTCATCCTCATCTAATATGAAATATTCTCCATTTGGAAGTACCATAATATCGATAATTAAATCTTCGAAGGAAACTACTTCTTCTGTTATTTGTGTATTTTTTACGATATTAAAATAGGCACCTACATAATTCCCTTCCTTATCTCTCCATACGTATAAATTGTAAGGACGATCTTCCCAGTAGTATGCAATTGTGTAACTTCCTTTTTGAATAGTTAACTTTGTATCGTGTGCCGTCATTGTAAATGAATACTGGACCTCGTGAAATAACACGATACTTTCCGATTGTTTTTTCAGCAATAAGCAATCGTAATCCACTATTGTCGAATCATACCGAATTTTTCTTTCTGTAATTTCAATTTTTGATGTACGTAATTGATTCATTATTTTGTTCCCCTTATGCTATTTCTATCCTTAATTATATCCATTTATATAGCAATTAAGAAGTATATAGTTGTTTATATTGTTGTCTACAATTACACAATAAAACTCCCTCTTATTTTAGAAGGAGTTTTTCACTATTCATGACTTATAAGTTTTAACCTTTCAGAAATCGCATTATAAAATTTCCGTTCCTCATCAACATTTAAGTGCACACGATTTACTGTTTTAGAAAAACCATATAACACCTGCGCTTTTACTGGCTCTTTTAACGTTATTTCAAAAGTAGCAGGTTCTTTTATGAACTCCATAACAGTTGCATCCAATACCTCTTTCTCTTCTTTTGCTGTTAGTGATTCCCCCTTGTAGAACGTAATATTATCAATTTGTGTAAATGGCAAAACGATTTTCTTTCCTAATCCGATTTGAATCATTACTTGTTTTTCTGTTATGATAATTGGATTTTTACGTATCGCTTGTATTTCAGCTATAAAATAAATCATCGCATATACGTTTAAAATAAGTAAAATCCAAGCTATTACTGGATTCCATTGATGAAGTAAATAATGAAAACCGATACTTTCAATTGCTGTTGCGTGAATTATCATGATATAAACACCTATAGCACCGGTGTTTTTATGGTAAGAATAGGTAAATTCGTCATCTGGTACTTTTGCACGCCAAGATAATAACGCATAATAGATTAGCTTACACTCAGTAAGCATGATATTTATAACCTTACTTCTTTTCATAGTGTCATCAAATGCTGCATCAATTGAATAAGAGAATGAAGAATACTCTTTTTTATGTGCTTTATATTTATTAATTATTTTAGGAAGCATTGTCACGATTTTATATAGAAGGAACAATTGTAAAGCTACAAATGCAATTTCCCTCGTCACTACTATATAAGAAACGAATGAAAAAGCTTGTAAATAGTCGCTTGGAATTATAAATCTCGCAAATATATATCCAGCTATTACGACAGGAAAGATATACGTTAACGAGTATCTTTTTCGAATAATAAAGAAATACGTAATGACTGGAATTACAAACATACAATCTAATAATGACCCAAGCACTACTTCTTTTGGAGCAGCTGGTACAATGGGAAGGGCATACAATAAATAGTTGGATAACATAATGCAAGATACGAGTCCAATCCAAATGCCTTTTCGCCTTCGCGATAGTGTGACACTCATACGTTCACTCCTTTATTTAAACACCTCGTTTAAGTGGTCTTTATAAAATGAAATAGCACGTTCAAATTCTTTTACTTCATCTACTTTCACGACTGTTTCAAGTAATAATTTCATTGCGGATTCATGTTCGTTTACATTATACTTTGCTAATGATAAAAATACTCTCATCGGATCGTTCTCAGGGAATTTCTTTACTCCAGCTTCTAGTACCACAATTGCCTTTTCATACTCTCCAATGCAACGATATGTACTCCCTAAACCGATATAGGCACCGCAAAGGGATTCACCATCAAGTCCATTTGCGATCGCCTGCTCATAATACGGAACTGCTTCTGTTTCTAATCCCATGACATCGTGTATCCATGCACATTGGTACAGTACTTCTGCATCTTTTGTAAAGTTTGTTAATCCTATAAGTATTTCTCTAGACTGCGCATATTTCTTTTCATTTCTAAGTTTAATAGCTTGCTTTAATAAATGTTCCATAGAATCCACTCCTCACCAATTATTCTGCGTATAGCTCTTGATTGGTTTATGCTTCACATTCGTGTAAAAGTAAAATTCCCACTAATTAAAGTTTCGCTTACCCATATACTATGCGGATTCATTCTTATCTAAAAACTTAATTTTACAAAGCAGTAATACGATTACATAATATCTCTAAGCTTTTGACAATTTCTTTCGCTGTTTCATCTTTCCCTTTACATAACTTTCCTTTACCATCTTGTCCAATTACATAGTGTACAGCCCCGCGCGAATATAAAGAATGTGGTGAATTTGCTATCATTACATTCGCCTTTGCTTCTTTCATTCTATTTTTCGCTCTCTCAAACAGTTCTTCTTCACTTAAATCACTTTCAAGCTTAAAACCAACGAGTACTGTTTCCGGATCCCATTGTTTTATTTGCTTCAAAACTTTTGGAGCTTTTTGAAAATGTATAATTGGTGCTATATCACTTGAAATTTTCCCATTCATATTAAGAACATTGCCATCTTGATCACAAATCTTTTCCACAACCCAATCTGATCCAGCCGCTGCCATAATAACCGCATCGACTTTTTCATGCGTAATGATACTTTTCATTTTATCTTGCAAATCAACAATTCCCTCAAATGGATGTAATTCTAATCCTCTATTTACATCGTTCGGTTTCTCAGCGAAATAACCGTGTAAATATATAACGTGTGCCCCTTTAGCTATAAGTTCTTCTGCGATTATTCTTCCAATCGTACCTTTAGCCATATTCGTATGTCCGCGTACTTGATCCCATTTTTCTAAACAACCACCGCTTGTAATTAATACCTTTTTCCCCTTCATTGTAACCATCCCTTACTGATTTTTCTTAAGAAACCATTCTGTTCCAAAGTCAACTATATCACCTTGCTTCATAAGACGGCTCGTTGCATTACCTATTTTCCCCATTGTTACAGTTCCTTTTCGCTCAAACTCTACACCAATTTCCACAAACGTATCTGATTCGTAATCCATTTCAACAAATTCTTTCCATACTCTTTCACCGTTTTCTATAATTGGTGCTCCTACTTTTATTAATTCACATGCACCAGAACGTACTTCAGATAAATGAACAGACGTATTCGAGTCATAGCCAACACCAATTAATAATATGTACCCATCAAAATCGTATATTTTTTTTAATGGTGATTCCTCTCCCAAACTCATCGATAGCGAATGATTCATTGTTATTTCCTCTGCATGTTTCCCCCATGCAGCAAAACTTCCTAATGGATGATTACTTCGTACTACATTCGGGTATGTACGAAAACATTCAACTATTTTCCCCATTCCTCTTGTTGGTGTTATACGTGGATCAAATGCTGGGACGCTATCACGTATAATTTGCCACCAATCTTCAGGTACAGGCGGCCTTGACCAATGTTTCGGATCAGATAAATCCGAAGATTGTGTTGGCATTATAATTGTTCCTTCTTCTGTAACGACTTTCATTAAAGCTTCTACTACTGCAACCACTCCGCCAGATATCCAGCCGATAGAACTTAATGATGAATGAACAATAATTGTCATTCCTTTTTCGACTCCTAGTGCTTTTAAATCGTTTGTAATTGTTTGAATTGTATTCGGAAATTGTGTACTCTCAACTATTTCATTCATTTTCATAACGGTTCCCCCACTAACCACGTATATTAAAATTTAAACTTTTATATAAATATATTATCATATTTTTCTTAATTTTTAACTTGATCGTATTCAATACTACAAAAAAATGGTAGTATTATTACGTAAAAAATAGTTAAATTATGGTATATTCATTTGAATTACTAAAAGAAGGTGAACAAATGAAAAAAATTCTATTTCCTTTTCTACTATTTGGGCTCATTTCTTTACATGCATGTGTTTCTATTAACAATGACTATGAGGGGTATTGGGTATTAGAAAAATCCAGATATAATGAAGGCGGATATGGGCCATTAAATTTATATGAAAAAGCACAAAAAGATCCAACTATGATTCATTACTCAAATGGTAGTATTAGTGAAGGAAAAAGAATGGTGTATGTAGCATTTGGAAAAAAGTATAAAAACGATAAAATTACAGTAAAAGAAGTACAAGACGAAAAAGACACATCTGTTATCGTATTACATATTGAAAAAGATAAAGGGCAAGATGAAAATCCCGTTTTATATATTGGTGTACCAAAACTTAGAAACACTATTAAAATTGTAGATGAAGATGGAAAGAAAATCTTTGAAATGAAGAAAGATGAAAGTGTTACATCACAGCAATAAAAAGTTACCATTTCAATTTACACTTTATAGATAGACGAAAAAGCCCATCAAAAATGAAGTGCACCCCAATTGTTAGACACATAATTAACAATTGGAGGTGCATTTTTTATGGCTAAATTTTCTTCAAAAGATAAAATACAAGCAGTAAAACGATATCTAGAAGGTACGGAAGGCGGAAAAACCATTGCTAATTCTATAGGGGTTCATCCTAGAGAACTTTATCAATGGATTAAACGGTTTGAATTTTCAGGGGAAAAGGCGTTTGAAAAACGCTATACAACTTACTCTCTCGAGTATAAACTAGATGTAATTCATTATATGAATGAAAATGGGACATCTCTGAGAGAAACAGCTGCTTTTTTTAATATTCCTTCTTGCGAAACACTCCGAAAATGGAAAGTAGCTTATGAAACAGAAGGATTAGATGCCCTAAAATCAAAGAAAAAGGGGCGTCTAACCATGGCCAAAGAAAAAGCTAAGCTACAACATTTAAAACAAAACGAAGTATCTCTTGAAGGTTCTATAGAAGCGCTACAAGCAGAGAATGAACGTCTGCGTATGGAAAATGACTATTTAAAAAAGTTGAATGCCTTAGTTCAAAAGAAGAAAACATCACAGACCAAGACAAAGCGCAATTGATTTATGAATTAAGGCATAAATACAAGGTCGTTGACCTTGTGAAAGTCGCTAATATCGCTCGTAGTACGTACTATTACTGGATGAAACAAGCGAAACGTCCAGATAAATATAAGAAAATTAAAGAATTAATTAAAGAGATCTTTAGTGAGAATTTTGGGAGGTATGGTTATCGTCGTATTACATTGGAATTACGTAATCGAGGCCATGCATTAAATCATAAAACCGTTCGACGTTTAATGAATATCCTGGGATTAAAATGTCTTGTTCGATTAAAAAAATATCGTTCATATAAAGGGACTGTCGGGAAATTCGCTCCTAATATTTTAAAACGTAATTTTCACGCATCAAAACCAAATGAAAAATGGGTAACAGATGTGACGGAGTTCCACTTACATGGTAAAAAACTATATCTATCACCCATTTTAGACTTATATAACGGAGAAATTATAGCTTACAATATAGAACATAGACCTGCCTATTCCCTTGTTTCTAAAATGTTGAATAAGGCGTTTCAACGTTTGAATGATAAGGAAACTCCTATTTTACACTCGGATCAAGGTTGGCATTATCAAATGCGACAATATCATCAGTCGCTTAAAAAACATAACGTTATCCAAAGTATGTCCCGTAAGGGAAATTGCTTAGATAATGCAGTCATGGAAAATTTCTTTGGCTTATTAAAGTCTGAATTACTTTATCTTAAAGAGTTTGAAAGTATGGAACAATTTAAGCAAGAACTAGAAACTTATATTCATTACTACAATCACAAAAGAATTAAAACAAAACTAAAAGGATTGTCCCCTGTGCAATACAGAGTTCAATCCTTAGTAGCTGCTTAATATATTTGTCTAATTTTTTGGGTTCAGTTCAAAATGATGGGCTTTTCTTTTCATTTTATCCTTCAATCGTAACCCCAGTAAACATCGATAAGTTTCCCGTTATTTTCTCACCAACTCGTAAAAATAACCCTGCCGCTCTCCCACTAATACAATGTGAGCCAATTAATAATTTACCAGTATACGGACCATCCCATGTATCAATGGTATAGTCAGGCATTTCTATGTATTGCTGATATATTTTCCGTTGTTCAAAGTAATGTTCCGTTTTATCTTCAGCTAATAGTTCATCATTTTCGTATATAGATACGCCCCCACCTTCACGTCCATATAAAGGTTTAGAAACAAATGATTCATTTCTTTCTTTAAATGGCTTATTTGTAAAATATGTTGGTAAGAAGTATTTATTAATAATAACACGCTCTTCTTCTTCAAAGAAAACCGCTTTTTCATAAAGCTTCCAAATTAATGCAAGCACATTTTTATTTTGCATTACGAATGCGGCTGGTGGATTAATAATTTTCACTCTTCCTTGCGCTATATGATTTAAAAACTGCAGACCAATTCTTTTTCCATTTTTATCAACATCTGTAACTAAATATTCAATTGGATACAGTCGATATAAATAATGAATTCGCTTGCCATTTGGCGTATATATTCCATCATCTGTAACTACAATATCTTGAATTCCTATATATTCCGTGGGCTGATTTAGGCAATAACTTCTTAAAAACTGGACTGTTTGATGGTCTTCATCGTGCCAATCATAGCTACTAAAATATATCGTTTCTTCAGGATCAATATTATAGTCATGTTTAATTTGTTCCCATGCCTGTACAATATGCTCCTCAATATGATTCGGGTGATTCACATCGTGATAACGGCACAACACTTCATTTGCAACAGAAGGTTCTAAATATCCTGTTGGTGTATCACAATTCACTTCTATTAATTTAATAACATCACCATTTACAATAAAGTCGAGCCTTGTAAAATAAGAAAACAAACCAGTATGTTTCATTCTCGCAATCTCCCACGTTTCAGGCGGGAATCCGAGCTTTTGAAAATCTTCTGTCGTATGTACAATATATTGATACGTTCTATATAACACATACATTATTTCTTCTGTCGCTTTCGAAATAGCAGTATATGTGTTTACCGACATACGAAACATCCCTGTTGCCATATACTGATTCCACTCTTCATTCTCTAATAGACTCGGCCACGTAAAACCATTCCTACCAGCCTCTTCCGCAAGTGAAAACCATATTTTCATATACTCTTTCTGTTCTTGTTCTGTATACATGTCTCTATTATCCTTTCTCTTTATGATCCGGCCGGCGCTTTTGCGTTCCCAATTCCACTTGAACCAGAATTTACTTTCGGCGTTTGTGTCGTAGATGATTTAGATGTATTTGTATCTGGCGTCACTTTATTTGATGGATTGGGCTGTTGTTTATTTAAATCCACTTTCTTTGAAGAATCGTTGTTGCTAGTAGTTCCGCCGTAATAACCTCCGCCACCGCTGCCACCAGTTCTCCGTTCATCTTTTTCACGATAAGAAAGAACATTGTTTGTATATGGTTTCTTCATTACATTTGGTTTGGCTGTATAGTTCATATTTGAGGTTTTACTTGCTAATAAATATCCTGCTACGAACGGTAATATCGGTAAGTGAGAGTTTTCTTGATACGATGAAAATGATGGATTATTTTCCTTGCATAACTCATCTTTTTCTACATTTTCAGTAGTTGGGGCTTTATCATCACAATTTAATGGTTCTTGTTCGCTCCCTTGTTTCCCACCATCCGTTTTAACAGCGGTATTTTCTTGTTGTACATTTTCTTCTTCATAGTCACCACAACCTGTTAATAAAAAAGATGACACGCCAATTGAAGCAGCGACTTTCAAAAATTTATTTTTTTCCATTCTCATGTGCTATACACCTAATTTCTTTTATCTATATTTTTCCATTTAACTATATTATATAATGCAAATATCACTTTTTACAAACTATACTCAATATGCATATTTATATATTTTCATGCTATTTATTCCCTAAATGAAAATGAAATATTATAATAGCCGAATTGTCTATCTGTACACCTAAATAAAGTGAAAGACGATTTTGTATTATGTCGTCTTTCACTTTATTTATTTTTTATATACTAAACGTCTCAATAAAATTTCTAATGGTCCATTAAGATTATTTTTTTCCATTATTAAAGCTACTATGACAGACGATATCCAAATACATATTGCTATCAATGCAGCAAAAGCGTTACTTACATGCCCTCCTAAATCAAATGCTACTGGTGATAAAAATATAACAAGCAGTGCTTCATTTAAAACAAAAAATGTTAATGAACGTTTTCCTAGAGCGATTAACGCAAGGCTAAAGTACCCTGGATTTTTCAATCTACTCCCTATTATCCCGAAACCTGTTGCATATGCTAATCCTCCAGCAATTCCAGTTAAAATATGGATTCCATTTATCATTCCAGCTGTAAATACAGTTGGATACCATATAGTCCCTATAAAAGATAAAGGCAAAGCACCTATTAAAGAAATTGCTAATCCTATAGTTGTTATAAAATATAATTTTTTTAACTGTTGCTCTGGTTTTATTAATAACTTATATTTAGCAATCCACAAACCAAGAATTACAGAAGGAAGAATTGGGAACATAAAATGGATGAGTACAGGTATAATAGGAAAGAAAAGTAATCGTGTCATTGTAGTACTAAGATACGTGTCTTTTGCCGAAACATCTGGTGAAAAACCATAATCACCTATTGATTGCATATTAAGTCCCCATATTATTGGAATAAAAATGGTATACAATATAGCGATAATTATAAACGTTCGAATTAATGTTTTCATTTTACACTTTAATAGTGGACTAACAAAAATACCCGCTAAACCATAGGCCATAAGAATATCTTGCCCTCCAATTAAGACCGCTAACACAATCCCAAACAGTATTAAATACAAGGAGCGTTTTCTTACTATTTTTACAGCCTGAATTTCATTTTTCCCTTTTGATATTTGCCCTTCAAATGCTAGAACTAAACCGTAGCCTAATAATACGGCAAACATTGCTCTTGCACGGTTATCAATTATGAATATACCAAAAAGATTTACAATTTGATCAAAGAAACTACTGCTTTCCACTCTATGCATAATTCCAGGATCTGCTGCATACAAGTAAAGCGGTGCATGAGCAAGTACGATTAACAGTAGCATAGTGCCTCTTGCTAAATCCAATGAGACTGCACGCTTTTTTTCAATTGTTCTATCATTTATTGATCTATCCATATTTTACTTCCTTCCTTAACATCAAATGAACATTCCAATCTTTCTTAAGTTTTCGTCAAAAACTAAGAAAGATCTTCTATTAAAAATAGAACAGATAAATAAAAAACGAACTATCTCTTCAATTCCTATTCCGGATATTATATTCTCAGATTATTTCAATATGTTTTATTTTTAAAATACAAATGAAATCTTTCTATCCCTGGATATTTTTCTCCTAAACTTTTAACCTTAAAACCAATTTTCTTATAAAATTCTACTGCCTCATTGTCTGTCTCAGCTTCGACATAAGTCAATTGATGCATTCTTACTACTTCCCTTATCATTTGAAACGCAATTCCTGTATGACGATATTCTGGAACGACTGCTATGTGGCATATTCTCGCTTCATTTGCTCCGATTATTTCAATACCTATACAAGCCTTTTTTTCATATTTATATAATCTACCTTTATTGCTTTGATAAAATACTACCGCTTTCTTTAAGCTTGTTTCACTTGGACCGACTGCATACTGTAGCACATTTAAAATTGAATCCCTTCCAATTTGTTCAACACGTTGCAAATTCATATCTTCATCCCTTTCTATGAAAAAAGATTAGCTCTTTATAAAAAAGAGCTAATCTCATTACGCTGTTATCTTTTCTTCTTTTTTCACAACGACCGCCACATAACTATGCAGTATCATTCCGACAATAACGAGACTCATTCCAACCCAAGATAAAGATGATGGAATTGGAGCAGAAAGCCAAATAAGCTCTCCTACTAAAGCAAATAAAACTTCACCGGATTGTGTCGCTTCAACCGTTGCTAGCTTTTGCGGATCATCTTTCACAAGATCTGTCGCAAAGAAAAATAATACTGTCGCGATTAAACCTGAACTAACTGCTACAATAAAACATTGAAAAACTTGGCTACTTGACGGTAATCCACCTGTTGATACTTCGTAACCAGATAGTAAAAACCAAAATGGTAAACTTGCTAATGTCATCCCGAGAACTCGCTGGAATACATCTAATTCCCCTTTACATACTTGCATCATTTTTCGATTTCCAAGTGGGTACGCAAACGCCGCAATGAGAACAGGAACTACACATAAAATGGTTTCACGAATTCCTAAAGAAGAAGCATGTTCTACTTGCATGAGTACAACACCGAATAAAATAATACCCGACATTACTAATTCTTTCATCGGAAGTTTTTTATGTAATGGGTCTACCGCAAAAAATGGTGTTAACAAAATCCCTGCGACTATCGTAATTTGCCATGTTGATGCAACAAGCCACCCTGGTCCAAATGCGCCAGCAAAACTAAGTGGTGCATAAAAAAGACCAAAACCTACAATACTCCATACCAACCATTCTTTCGGATTGTTTTTCATATATTGAAAGAGTTGCTTTAAGTTGCCTCTATACATGACAATAAGTAGTAGCATTGGTACCATAAAGTAATACCGTAATGATGCACTCCAAATCCAACTTCCACCTTCTAAGTCCATCGCCCGGTTTAAAACAAAGGTAAAGGCAAAGAAAAATGATGCCAATATCCCTATTGCAATTGCTTTCATTATAAAACCCCTTGTTTAGTTTCTTCTTAATACTATACAACAAAATGAATATAATTAAAATTCACGCACTTTAACTTACATGTAATCTAGCTCTATATAATTTTCTTAACTGACCAATATGCGCTTGATGATACCGATTATGATCAGCTATATGCCATATGCCCCATCTTATTGTCGCATTTTCGCCCTTTTCATAAAAAACCTCCCGTGTTAAATCATTTTCTGTTAGTTTCATACATTCTTCATAAAGTGAAACTTTAATCAGTGGGGGTTTTGTTCATCCCCCACTGATTATTAGTTTAACCAATCGGGCTGCCCGTTAATGCGGGATAAAACAATTGTTGCACTGCTTCATAATCTTGCATTAACTCTTGTAACGTGTGTTTTCTTAAAACTGGCAGTTCTCCCACTTCATTCAACATAGGCCCATATTTATTTTTTAGTGCAGTGGAACTTCTTCTCCCTTTAAGCGATACACCCAATGTAAATCGACAACTGCTAAATGCTGAAGTAGCTGTCCGATGCTATTTTCATTATTTTCAGACCCTTTAAAAGATAATTCCTTCTCTTCAGTACTTTCTACTAAATTTCGCAATCGTATATATGTATCTCGAACCGTTGCATACAAAATTGCTACTTGCGGATTCATGTTTTTTTCTAAATAAAGATCTTTCATGATAAACTCCGTCCTTTAAAGGAACAGCACCATATGTTCATCATCACTGTACGCACCATTAATCTTTATAGCCCTTTTTTCAATTCCATATGTTTTAAAGCCCATTGATTCGTACAAATTTTTTGCTGGTTCGTTTGTAGATACAACACCTAATGTCAATTGCTCTAGTTGTATATCCCGCGCTCTTTGAATTGCATTTGCAATTAGCTCACGTGCCAACCCGTTTCGTCTGTTTTGTGCGTCTACATACATCGCAACGATATGGCCTTTATGCTTATATGCTACTTTCTCTTCCGTTAGTAAAGTGACTACACCAATTAATTTTTCTTCATTAAACGCGCCAAGTGTACAACTAATAGTAGATGTTAAATTCCCTTCAACTCGCTCAATAGGATTTTCCTGACGAATCGCCTCTTCATAAGTTGTTATAAACGCCTCTGGGTTTACTTGTAATGCTTGTAAACGTAAATCCCAATATTTTTTTGCATCTTCTTTCGTAAGTAATCGAATCATGTATCTCTACCCCTTTTTAATTTACATAATATTTTTATAAACCACTAATTATAGATTGATATTCTTCTTTTAACATACTATAACGATAGCGATGAATGAACTTCTTTTGACGTAACCGATCATTTCTCATTAGTCCTTCACAAACAAAGCCAGCCTTTTCATAACTCTTTCTAGCTTGTAAATTATCCTCATCTACACGTAGCCAAACTTTCTCCAATTCGAAATCAAAGAATCCCAGTTGTAATATACTATATAGAGATGCTATTCCATACCCTGTTCCCCAATACTCTTTATCCCCAATCGTAATTCCTAGTTCCGCATTTTTATTTGTTTTGTCAAAATTTTTAAGGTCTACCCAGCCAATGTGTATATTGTTTTCTGTAACGATAGCCCTTTGTTCATAACCATTCTTTCGACTTATGCATGCTTCAATCCATTTTCTCGTATCTTCACGAGTGAACGGAGGATATTGATCTGGTACGACTAAGTGTTTTGTCACTTCTGTATCTAATGACCATTGATATCGATCTTCTACATCCTCTAGTGTCAATTCCCTTAATTGAACGAATGGTATTTTCATTTTACTATCTCCTTTTTATTTGCCAATAGAAAATCCTTCGAACACTCTTCCTCCGTATAGTTCTAACGTCTTTTCTGTAAAATTAATTAATACATTTTTATCACCGTTTTTATAAAAATGATCAAAAGCCGCTACAAATTGTTCTGCATAATGGTCATCATATCTTCTTAAAACTCTAATAAACCATTTTGAATTTCCAAGCCATTGGCCATTTACTCTTAATACATATTCATGTATTAATTCCGCTAATAAATTAGCAATGAATAGTTCTTCTTCTCTTTTTGATGCACCAATGAAGTCATCCAAAGTATCCGAAATAAAATAGCGCTTCTGTTTCATCGTTTCTTCGGTCCATTTATCTGGTCCTTTAATTAGTAAATCGTTCGCTTCTTTTTTTAATTTCTCAACAATTTCACTTTCCCCTTTTAATACAATTCCTTCTGAAACTAATTGAGGTAGAGAAGGTCGCCCGCGATCACAATCCATTTTAAAAAAGGTTTTATACGTTACAAAATTATGTACAAATACTTCAACGGGCCATCCATTACTATAGAAGGATTCTCTATAACAAGATGACAAACTTTGATCGACTATAACAATATCAAGGTCAGATGTTTTTGTCGCTTCTCCTCGTACAACGCTTCCTCCCAGTAAAGCTACATCACAATTCGGAAATTGTGATGTAATTATGCTTTGTGCCGCTTCAATTGGTTTCATTTTCTTTTCTCCTTCGCTTATTTTACTTTCTTTTTTCTGCTCTTTCTCGAGCCTTTTTTATATACGGTTCTGCATCTGGTGTTTTACATGACGTTGCACCGTGATCAATTTTTACTTTTCCAATTTCACGAGCAATTTCAATTGCTTGTTGCTCTAAAGCTTCATTTCGAATCCCTATCGCAATTAAAGCGCTATTCATTGCTTCTCTTTTTCTATTTTTTTCATTATGTATATGAACTTTAATCTCTTCTAAATACGGCATGAAGAAGTTATCGTCTAACTTTTTATTTTTTATTGCGATATTCGCTAATAATGACCAACCTGCTCTCCCGATCCATTCATCATCAGATTTCGTCCATTCGTCCATTCTTTCTATTGCGATTGGCGACGTACATATAGCTGTCATAAGAACGTCCATTAAACAATAATAATCAACATCCCTAATCCAACTATTCAGCTGTTCTGATGTTACATTCTTCGGTTCTAAAATATACGTTGCTAAAGTCATTGCATCCATATTTTTTGTTTCCCATAATGAAATTGCTAAATCATGATCTTTTTTTATCTTCTTTTTTAATAATTTTAAATTTGCAAAACTGACTCCGAATAGCGGCTCTTTCGCCCCATGATTTTTATACGTTTTTCGATTTTGTTCCGTTCCATATTTCTCTAGTTGCTGCATGACCTCTTCAAGTAGCATTTGTCCACCTCTTTTATGTTTTCTGTTGACTTCATATAGGTATGTACGATATATTCTACATTATTTTTTGATTTTCCTATATTTATTTTTAAAATACGGTATGTGAAATTTTAAATATACTACGCAATCACACCATGAAAAACCTACACATTGTAAACATGCAGGTTTTTCATGGTATCAAATTTCCATAAAATAAGAAATAAACGAAGGAACCACCTTTGGTTCGTTCTCTCAATAATTTATCTCCGCTATATTTTGGCTAAACTCTTTACATCTGACCACTCTTCTATAGAACCTGCATCCGGAAAAACGGTAACTACATTAAAATTCGCACCTTTTTCTTTTCCTAATTGTTTTGCAGCTAATAAGTTTGCTGCCGCAGACGTTCCTATTTTCATACCAGTAGCCTTATAAAAACGGGCCATTTCATACAAGGTTTCTTCATATGAATAAGTCCATTGCTTTTCTATCAAATTGTCTTCCTTTTCTATGAAATGTTGTTTCCGTCCTAGACCGAATCCACCTGATCCTGCATATTTCTTTAAAGCATTTGGCGGTTGTTCAGATCCATATGGTAATTCGGCAGGCATTACTAAATGTAGCTCAACATTTTTTGTATACTTCTTTACTGCTTTATAGACCCCAATTAGAGTTCCACCAGTACCAGCGGATGCTACCCATGCGTGTATTGGTTTTCCGTTCATTTGTGCAATAATTTCTCGGCCTGTTCCTTCTATATGACTTAATAAATTTGCATTATTATAATGTTGGAACAAAAAGTATAACTCTTGTTTTTGTTTGCTAATCTCTATTGTCTTCTCAATTACAGCGTAAAATCCCTTACATTTATCAACTAAGATTACGTTAGCACCATAATATTCGAGTTCATTTAATAGAGATTGACCAGTTGCAGAACTTAACACTAACGTGCATTCAATCCCTAAATAATAACAAAGATAGCCAATTGACCTCGCTAAGCTTCCACCACTATACTCTAAAATATGTTGTTTTTTGTTCGCTTCTTGTAAATATTTATTGATCATTCCAAGTGCTGCTCTATCCTTAATCGATCCTGTAGGGTTGTGCCATTCACATTTAGCATAGATTGAAAGATTCTTCGTTTCTTCGCATTCTAATTTAATGAGAGGGGTATTTCCAACATTTTTAGAAAACTCTTCAAAATGGTTTACTATCATACTTTTATACCTCCGTCATACATCATATTTATAACATTTGTTCTTAGTCAAAATACTTTCTATATTTCAATTACGCTATTAACTATATTTTCCTATAAAAAATCCCTACAAACGTTGTAGGGATTTTTGTCTAAATCATTTTGTTGCACTCTATTACATACGAAAAGAACTTCTTTATTCAAATGCATTCATAAGCACAATTCTCCAGCCATCTGGATCCTCTATTGTAGTACCTTTCTCTATCCAATACGGATTTTCCGGTTCCACCTCATGGTAGCCCATTTCACTTAACCGATTCGCGATTATTTCAATTTCATCTTTATTCGGCATATAAAAAACTAGTAAATTATCTTTTGTCGGTGCTGGGCATGGGCTTCCATTTACATGCGTAGTAAACTCCAAATGGTACTCTTCACCCGGTAATCCAAACATAACCCCGTCATATCCTTCATGATTGTGAAATTCCCCTATACGTTTTAACCCTAATCCTGTTTCGTAAAAACTTATAACTTCTTCAAATTTATCTGTTGGTCTTGCAATTCTAAATTGAACCCAATTCTTCATGCAAATCTCCTCCTTTTCATTTTCCAAAGCTTTATAGTAGCCATTATAAGTTACATATATTTAGTTTAATATCCCTCATTAGTGTGAGAACTGCTTAAGTTGAAAGACCTATTCGTTCATACATAGTAGGACTTTAGTATAAAATTCATATAAACTTAGTTATACAAATATGGAGATAAAATAACGATTTCTTCCATATATATTATTACGTATGAAATAATTCTCCTTGTAGGGCCTTTATATATCGATCAGCAGATCTTTGTACAGCCCTATTCGCATCTTCCATCACAACACCATGAAACGCATTATACAGTCGACTAAATTGGATTCCTTTTACTTTCTCTGCCATTTTTCTAACTTTATTCGCTGGTAATGGGATAAGATTGGGATAACTATACATAAAACTTACCCATTTTCGATCCGAAACTACTTGTATAATATCACCTGATAACAAAATACCTTTCCCCTCATTACCGTCTTTCCAGTGCATAACAGTTCCACCTTTAAAATGGCCACCTAACCGATGCAATGTAAGTTCTTCCGATAATATCAAATGTTCCCCAGACCAAAATTTAATTTGCTTACTCGGGCGGACCACCCATTCTTTATCATCTTCATGAATATAGATAGGTATATGAAATGTTTCCGCCCATTTTACTTGTGTAGAGTAATAATGTGGATGAGAAAGTGCTATTGCTTGAATACCACCTAAATCATATATACGTTGTATCGTTTTATCATCTAAATAACTAATACAATCCCACAAAACATTTAGAGTTTTACTTTGTATTAAAAATGCTGTTTGTCCAATTGCAAACTTAGGTTTAGTAGTAATGCTATACAAACCAGTTTCTTCTTTTATTATTTCATTTTTGTATAAATTGCTATGTTGCATTGTTTCTAATGTTGTCCATGACTGCCCCATTGGATTCATATATTGCCTTTCCTCATTACAAATTTTACAACGCGAAGGTGCCTCTTTATTTTCGGGATACTGAACTCCACATGTCGTGCAAATATAATGAACCATATTCCCACTCCCTTTTTAAATGTAATTGATTCTTTACCAATATTTTAATAAAAAACGAAAATAATTAAATCAATAATTGTGACTAAAATGAAGTCATACGAAAGTACGATTATTCCCCTTCTATTTAAGAATTTAGTCTAAGTACTATATTTTATATTTCTTCTTTCTGGGAAGTTAAATTTTTCAATCATTACATGAAAGAGTAACTCTATACGAAATAAATGAACCTATTCATAGTTTTTGTCACAAGTTTGACACAGTAGTATAAACTAATACACATCTGGGGTATAGTATATTTAAAGTAACGATAAAAAAGAATATTGAATAAATTCTTTTTTAATCGTTACTAGATTACATTTGTAATAACTTAAGGGGAGATTATAATGGAAATCGTTATTATGCTCTATGAAGGGATTACTGCATTAGATGCTATTGGTCCGTACGAAGTATTTGCAGCAGACAGCAATAACAACATAAAGTTTGTTGCTAAAACTACGGGCTTAATTAAATTAGATTCAAAAATGGGCTATTTACATGCCGATTATAATTTTACTGAAGTTAATTCAGCTGATATCCTTATTATTCCTGGATGTCGCCCGCCTAACTTTAAACAACTTATGGAGGACGAAGAAACTCTCAATTGGATTCTCCAAATACATGAAACTACTAAATGGACTACAACTGTATGTACAGGTTCTTTAATCTTAGGTGCTACTGGCCTACTAAATGGTGTTAAAGCCACTAGTCATTGGAGCTCTTTTGACTTGCTTCGTTCTCTCGGGGCTATTCCAACTGAAGAGAGAGTCGTTCGCCATGAAAAAATCATAACAGCAGCTGGTGTATCTGCAGGTATTGATATGGCTCTCCAGTTGATGGCTTGGGAATTCGGAGATGAAAAGAGTAAAGCAGTTCAGCTCATGTTAGAATACGACCCACAGCCTCCTTTTGATACAGGTTCACCAAAAAAAGCATCCGCATCATTATTAGAAGAATTAAATTTGATGCTTGAAGATTTTCATAATAAAGTTTAAAACCTTCCAATTTTTCAAGAATGCAGTTGATACAAAATCTTGCATATTTTTGACCAAACTTTTTTACAGTTGTAAAAAAGTTTTTTTGCATTTCCCTACCTATAATTGCTAATATAGTAGAGTAGAACTTTTATAGAGAGAAGGAAAATTATGCACAATGGAATTCGAATGACAACTTTAGTAAAAAGGGCTATGTTGATTTGCGCTGGGGTATTATTTACATATGAGGCCGCTTTAGGATCGGTACATACTGCTCTAGCAAGTACAGAAGATGAAGCAAAGTCTGTTCAATTTGTAAGTGAAATTCAAACATCTCTTGCACCGAAAGAAGCTCCAAAACACTATAATGGGCAAGTTAGAAAAGTCGCTTACTTAACATTTGATGACGGTCCTGGAAAATACACAGCTGAGCTTTTAGATATGTTAAAGAAAGAAAATGCAAAAGCAACATTCTTCCTAATTGGTTCAAACGTGAAAGCTTTCCCTGATCTTGTGAAACGTGAAGATGCTGAAGGCCACTATGTTGGGATGCACAGTATGACTCATAACTATAAGAAACTATACACAGAAGGACATTACGTAGATGAAATGAAAGAAGATCAAGGCTTAATCGCTGGCGTTCTAGGCAAATCACCCGTATTAACTCGTCCATCATACGGCTCAATGCCAGGATTAAACGAAGCACTTCGCAACAAAGTGGTGGAAAACGGGTTGAAAGTTTGGGATTGGACAATTGATTCTTTAGACTGGAGATACAACAAAATGCAAGTTGATGCTGCATCAGCTAAAATTGTAGAAAACGTTCTACATGGTGCTACAAATCCAACAGAAGTTATCCTTATGCACGATATTCACCCACAATCAGTTAAAGCAGTACCTGGAATTATAAAAGGACTGAAAGAAAAAGGATATGAATTAGAAGCCTATAATGAGAACGAACACTTCCCATTAAACTTCTGGCATGATAATCGTATGTAATGAAAAGACTTGATTCCCTCTAGTAGGATATCAAGTCTTTTTTTAACGTTTTGGAAAGTTTCTTTGTTGCTCTTCAATAAAACGAATAATCTTTTCTCTGTCCTCATGCGTAATACTTATAGAAAATTCGTACTCCTCTTCCTTACACCATGAAGGGGTAAGTTCCTGAGATAATCGGACTACAATTTGAAACTCACCTTCATTTTTCCCCATTAATTCAAACGCTATATTAGGCTCTAGGAAATCTAATTCGGTATATGTAGGATTCGGTAATGATTGAAACCATTTTTTCATATGCTGTAAGTCGAAAGTTTGTAGAAAAGGATCCATCGTTTCAAAAACTTTATTTCCTTCTGACAGTTTCGCTTTTACTATAAGCCAATTTCTATCACACTCCTCTTTTGCATCTTTAAATTGGTATCTCACCACCTCTAAATGTAATGCTACTTTTTCATTTTGAAAATCCATAAATTGCTCCCCTTCTTGCTATAAAACTTTTACTTTATAAATTTGAAATATATAAGCCTTTACTTGCAAGACAATTATTTTTCTATCTCCTGTTAATTTCAATTCTTAAATATAATGATTTTCGTTTATTAATACACATGACTGATTCTAACATATCATTCTTTATACATTAAATATATTTGATTTGCTATATAATCTGAACTAAAGTGAAGTCCATTCCTTATCCACCACATGATAATACCTACCAAAGAGGCTGTTTTAATATCAACTGCAACATAATCATCAGGTAATTTATTTTTCGTATTCTCTCTTCTCGTTTCTATTAATTGCTTTAAAAATAAAAATAATTGCTCTTCAAATTGATTCATTTTAAATAATATAAATAAAAAATTCCGGTGGATATATAAATAATCTAGCAATTGTGTTAGCTTTTGTTTTTCTGATAAATCTTTTGCATGTATTAAATCAACAATTTTATTAGAAAGCTCATTTAAAATCTCGCTATTGATTTGGTCTAGTAAATCTTGAATATCTTGATAATGTAAGTAAAATGTTGTTCGATTTAATCCTGCTTTTGTTGCGATTTTCTGAACCGTTAAGCTTGAAATAGTAGGATTCTCACATAAAAGAGAAAAAACAGCATTTTTAAACATTTCTCTTGAACGAACTGTACGAGGGTCCTCTTTTTTAAGTGTAGACATTTTGAAACTCCTTTATAGATTTTCTCTTTACTTTCTCGACAGTACATATCTTCTCTGTCGAGTAGTGAACATTTTCAACAAAACTGTTCATGGTCAGAGAAAACGTATTTTGTTACCATTAATTTTATCGACACAATGTCGATAAATCAAGGTAACAATGAAGGAGATTACCAATGCAAAAGGAAATATCAGAAAGAAATAAAAAAATTATACTAGTTGTCCTCATTACCGGCTGTTTTTTATCAACCTTAAATCAGACGCTATTAAATGTGGCAATGAGTAATTTAATGAAGGTATTTGATGTAACAGCTGCAACAGTGCAATGGCTATCAACAGGCTTTATGCTCATAAATGGTGTTCTAGTTCCAATTACTGCATTTTTAATGAAACGATTTACAACAAGGCAGCTATTTATTAGCTCAATGCTCTCTTTGTTTATTGGGACCGTTCTCTGTGCATGCGCCATGAATTTTAGCATTTTGTTAACAGGAAGAATGATTCAAGCAGTTGGAGCAGGAATTATTATGCCACTCATGATGACTATTATTTTATATTTGTACCCTAGTGAAAAACGCGGAAGTATTATGGGGACCATCGGATTCGCTATAATTTTTGCGCCAGCTATCGCTCCAACTTTATCTGGCTTTATTATTGAATATGTATCATGGAGATGGCTATTTATTGGATTAGCTCCATTTATATTCATCGTAATTATTCTCGCGATTAAATATTTAATGAATGTTGCAAATACAACAAAAGCAAAATTAGATATCGTAAGTGTCATTTTATCAACAATTGGCTTTGGTTGTGTTATATCCGGATTCAGTAGTGCAGGAAGTAAAGGATGGAATCATCCCGTTGTTATTATAACAATTACTATCGGTATCATCGTTACAGCTTTATTCTGTTTACGTCAAATAAAGTCTAATGATCCATTATTGAATTTATCAGTATTTAAATATAAAGTTTTCACTCTTACTTCAGTCATTAACGTACTCATTACGATGATTATGTATGCAGATTTAATTCTATTACCCATTTACTTACAAAACGGACGAGGTTTTACTGCATTTGAATCAGGTTTACTTCTATTACCTGGAGCTGTCATTAACGCCTTCTTATCACCTATCACAGGCAAAATGTTTGATAAATATGGAGCGAAACCACTCTTTATTACCGGTTTAATCTGTGTCATTATTTCGATGTGGGGTGTAATTGATTTGACCGACTCCACAACTTATATGTATTTAATGGTTCGTACCATTATTTTACGAATTGGGTTAAGTTTCATTTCAATGCCTTTAAATACAGCCGGCTTAAACGCTTTGCCAATAGAACTGGGTTCACATGGTTCAGCAGTAAATAATACAATTCGCCAATTAGCAGGTGCGATTGGGACAGCAGTTATCATCACGGTATATACAATTCAATCTACTTCACACATATCACAGTTATCTAGTGGGAATGGAAATATAACAGCTACACAAGTAACAAAATTATCTTCTATCTTCAGCTCAAGTGATGCATACGTGTTTATGTTAGTCTTATCTTTTATAGCTTTGATTATCGTAAGTTTCATGCCCAAAAAAGTAGTAATCAAAAGATACGAAAGTAAATCTTCAAACATAAAATGATTGTTAAAAATTAAGCACTTAAAAGATGGCTCCGGAATTATACCGAAGCCATCTTTTTGAGTGCTTACGACTATAATTATAATCCTCGATTACTATTTGAAGAGATTATATTTTACAGTTATGCTTTTAAATAATCGTTAGAATTCTTAATACTGAATAGCTTATAAGTACATATTAATCATAAGGAGTGATATGTATATGGATTTTCTTTCATCTGAATATTTGTCAGCCTTGCTTGCCATTATTGTAATTGATCTAGTGTTAGCTGGAGATAATGCCATCGTAATTGGATTAGCAGCAAGGCGATTACCGAAAGATCAACAAAAGAAAGTTATTATATGGGGAACTGTCGGGGCTATCGCTATTAGAGCCCTCGCTACCTTAATTGTCGTTTGGTTATTAAAAATACCAAGATTACTTCTAATTGGTGGTGTACTCCTCATATGGATTGCTTACAAATTAATTGCTGAGGGTAAAAATCATGATATTAAAGCTGAAGAAGGATTTTGGTCTGCTATTAAAACCATTATTATAGCGGATGCATTAATGGGAATTGATAATGTACTCGCTGTTGCGGGAGCTGCGCATGGTAATTTTTCTTTAGTAATCATCGGATTATTAGTGTCTATTCCAGTAGTCGTATGGGGCAGTACATTAATTTTAAAATGGGTTGACCGTTTCCCTGTCATCATTACGATTGGAGCAGCTGTTTTAGCTTATACTGCTGCAAAAATGATTGTAGATGAGAAATGGTTCGCTGGATTTTTCGAAAGTAATCCTTTCATAAAATGGGCATTCATCATTATTATCATCATCGGTGTGGTATTCTTCGGAAAGATGAAACAAAAAACTAAAGATGGTACTATGTAATGTTAATGTAATTATAGTTACAAACAAAAGCGCTACTCATATGAGTAGCGCTTTTTCATATTTATTTAGCTTCCCCGTCTTCAGTCGTTTTTACCTTCGTTTTATTTTTATCACGATGGTTATAGTTATACTTCGAACGATCTACTGGAGTGAAGCCTTCTGGTGTGTAGAATCGTAATAAGTCACCATTTACGACTTGGTCAGAGTATTTTAGTGATTTTTGAACCATTTGTTCATTTTGTTTTATTTCATCTGTTAATTCTACAGGTTTTCCAGTTGTTGTATCATAATATTTTCCGTTCAATGCCGTAACTGTTGGGCTTACATAATTACCGTTACGGAATGGAACAACTTGTTTATGATCTGGTGATAATAAATCTGAACCGAATTGAACATAATTTTTCGTATCTGTACCTAGTAAGTGTAATAACGTAGGAAGAACGTCAATTTCACCGCCATATTGATGTTGTACGCCACCTTTCACTCCTGGTACACGAACTATTAATGGTACACGTTGTAACTGTGCATTTTCAAATGAGTTCATTTCTTTACCCATTACTTGTGACATTGCTGCATTATGGTTATCTGAAATACCGTAATGGTCACCATACATAACGATAATCGAGTTATCGTATAAGCCAGATTGTTTCAAGTAATCAATGAACCCTTTTACAGACTCATCTAAATATCGTGCTGTTTGGAAATACGTATCTACTGATGAATCACCTGTAGTCGCTGGTTCAATTGTTGCTTCCGCTTTATCAATAGGATAAGGGAAATGGTTTGATAACGTAATGAACTTCGTATAGAACGGTTGTTTTAACGTTTGTAATAATGGAATTGATTCATTAAAGAACGGTTTATCTTTTAAGCCATAGTTTACTACGTCTTTTTCGTTCATATCATAGTATGACGCATCAAAGAATTTGTTAAAACCAAATGATTTATAAATATCGTCGCGGTTCCAGAATGTTTTATAGTTACCGTGGAATACCGCTGATGTGTATCCTTGTTGTCCTAAAATAGCTGGTGCTGATTGATACGTGTTATGAGCCTTATTTGTAAAAACAGATCCTTGTGGTAATCCGTACATTGAGTTTTCTAACATGAACTCCGCATCAGATGTTTTACCTTGTCCTGTTTGATGGAAGAAGTTATCAAAGTATAACGTATTCGCATCTTTTGTAAATGAATTTAGAAATGGTGTAACTTCTTGCCCATTTAATTTATAATCGATTAAAAAGTTTTGGAATGACTCTAAATGAATATAAATTACGTTCATTCCTTTTCCTTTACCGAAGTATTCAGGATTTGGACTTGCATATGTTGATGCAAGATAATTTCTAACTTCTGTCATATTATCTCCATCAGCTAACGCTCGTTCTGTTGATGCTTTCGCACTTTGAATACCATCATAAATCGTATAGTTGTATGCCCCTAAATATTTCACAATATAATTACGGTCAAATGTTCTTGTCAATAATTCAGGACGATCAGATTCTGCAAGCCCTAGGTTCACACTGAATAATAAAATACCTGCTACAAATACTAGTGATAGTTTATGTTTCGCAACACGAATAGGTTTTGGGTTTGCAAATTTTGTTGCGACTAAAACAATTAAAATGATTGTATCTAAGAAATATAGTGGATCATATAAGTGTAGTAACGCGAAAATACTACCACCTAAATCACCAAAGTTATTCGTTTGTGTTAATGTCGGGAACGTAATAAAATCACTGAAAAAGCGATAATATACTACGTTTGCGTATAAAAGTATCGACAATAACAAATTAATAATAATTACCCAAATATAAGATCGTTTCCCTTTTGCAAATAATGCAAGTCCTAAAAATAGAACTGCTGAACTAAGCGGGTTAAAAAACAGCAAGAATTTTTGGATTGTGTTTGAAATTCCTAAATTAAAT
Organism: Bacillus sp. FSL M7-1020; assembly: GCF_038050415.1. NCBI lineage: Bacteria > Bacillati > Bacillota > Bacilli > Caryophanales > Bacillaceae > Bacillus > Bacillus sp. FSL M7-1020. The sequence goes on from NZ_JBBOTW010000001.1 coordinate 2,588,640, forward strand.
TCCGTTACATAGGCTGTATATGTTTTGAGCCATAATAAAATAACGGCAAACAGAAAGAATCCAAAATGATTACTTAACACACTTTTGCTCTTTAATAAAAACTGTTTCATCTCTCCACCTCTTTTAATCATCCAAGGCTTATTTTTTATAAGTCCGTCTCTGTATTTAATTTTCTTCTTCAAATAGATTTTATTTGTTTAACTACATGAAGAATATTAGTAATTATAAATTGAAGCTTTTATTTATTCAACTATTTCTTTTTAAACATTGTGACCTTGGTTTCTATTTAACAAAATTAATTTGTAACATTTCCTGTTTTCTCCCAAGTTCCATCCACTACTTATGACTCCACATACTATAAACCTTTATTCACTACTTCGCAAACTAATCTATCTCCATTTTTGGTACATTTTTCACATAACAAAAAAGTGTAGTTTGACCTTATTACTCAAACTACACTTCTCCTGTTACAATTAACTCCTTCAATCCTATACACATTAAATCTCATCTATGTGCCAAAAAACTATGCAATCATAACATTACAATTTCTTACCACCGTTAATATTATATTTGAATAATTATTCATTTAATACCTTAGTCTTCATCTCTTTTCAACAAAACCCCCGCTCTAACAAAGAGCAGGGGTTTTCATCATATATTATTGACCTTTATACATTGCATCTACTTGTTTTTGAAGTTCTTCATTTTCTAAGTACTCATCGTAAGTTGCCTCTTTATCGATTACACCGTTTGGTGTTACTTCGATAATGCGGTTTGCAATTGTTTGTACGAACTGATGGTCATGAGATGTGAATAACATTGTACCTTTGAATGCAATTAAACCGTTGTTTAATGCAGTGATAGACTCAAGATCTAAATGGTTCGTCGGATCGTCAAGTGTGATTACGTTCGCACCACTTAACATCATTTTAGATAACATACAACGAACTTTTTCGCCTCCAGATAATACAGAAACGTTCTTCTTAACTTCTTCACCTGAGAATAACATACGGCCTAAGAAACCACGTAAGAAGCTCTCTGACTCATCTTGTGGAGAGAATTGGCGTAACCAATCAACTAAGTTGAAGTCACTGTTCTCAAAGTATTTAGAGTTATCTCTTGGGAAATACGATTGAGATGTTGTAACACCCCATTTGAATGAACCGCTATCTGGCTCCATTTCACCCATAAGGATTTTAAATAATGTTGTCATCGCAATATCGTTACGACCGATAAATGCAACTTTATCACCTTTATTTAAAGTGAAGTACACATTATCTAACACTTTTTCGCCATCAATTGTTTTAGAAAGTCCTTCAACAGTTAATAAGTCATTTCCTATTTCACGCTCAGGTGTGAAACCAACGAATGGATAACGACGTGATGATGGTCTAATATCATCCAATGTAATTTTATCTAATAATTTTTTACGAGAAGTGGCTTGTTTCGCTTTAGATGCGTTTGAGCTAAAGCGTGCAATGAAGTTTTGTAACTCTTTTACTTTCTCTTCTTTTTTCTTATTAGCATCTTGTGTTAATTTTAAAGCTAATTGGCTTGACTCATACCAGAAGTCATAGTTACCAACATAAAGTTGAATTTTACCGAAATCAAGATCAGCCATGTGCGTACAAACTTTATTTAAGAAGTGACGGTCATGGGATACAACGATTACTGTATTTTCAAAGTTCATTAAGAAGTTCTCTAACCATTGAATCGCTTTTAAGTCCAAGTGGTTGGTAGGCTCATCTAGTAATAGAATGTCAGGTTTACCGAATAAAGCTTGAGCAAGTAATACTTTTACTTTCTCTGCCCCAGTTAATTCTGACAATTTCTTATCATGAAGATCTTCACCAATACCAAGTCCTTTTAGTAAGATTGCAGCTTCTGACTCAGCTTCCCAACCGTTAAGCTCAGCGAACTCACCTTCAAGTTCAGCAGCACGCATACCATCTTCATCACTAAAGTCTTCTTTCATGTAAATAGCATTTTTCTCTTGCATTACTTTATAAAGTTGCGTGTGACCCATAATTACTGTTTCTAATACTGGGAACTCTTCATATTCGAAGTGGTTCTGTTTTAATACTGCTAGACGCTCACCTGGCGTAATATGTATGTCACCTGTTGATGGTTCGATTTCTCCAGATAAAATCTTTAGAAATGTTGATTTACCAGCACCGTTTGCTCCAATTAAACCGTAGCAATTACCTGGCGTGAATTTTATGTTAACATCTTCAAACAATTTGCGATCCGCGAAACGCAAACTAACGTTACTTACTGTAATCATTTGTGTCCTCCTACTAATACCGCTTATTTCAGCGTTTTCTCACCGATTGTCTTAAAAAATCGCATATTACGACTCAATTATTGTAGACTATAGCTATTATATAGTAGAAGCTGGATGAATAGCAACGGTTGATTACCTTTCTACAATGAAATCGGATAGTTTTTATCGATTCTCACTCTGTAATACATTGGATTAATTTCCTATTTTTAATTTTTATATACAGAAAAAACTGTAGGGAAAACATTCCCTACAGTTTTTTCTTATTTCGTATTTATTATTTTCTCTTTATAACTCTTCAATTTACTCGTTAATCCTATTAAAGCAGGTAACAATATCGGTATCACGATTAAAGCTAATAGTAATAGTGCAACGCCAACAACTGATGCTACTTGTATAAGTGTCAATACACCTGATGGAATTAATGCGGCAAATGTCCCGCCTAAAATTAGCGCCGCTGATAATACAACTCCTCCTATATGACGAGATGCAGTTACAATTTTCGTTACCGAATCCCCTTCTATCTCGTTATAGCGCATCATTACGAAAATACTATAATCCACTCCTAAAGCGACAATCATAATGAAGCTAAAGAATGGAACATTCCAGCTTAATAAATCTACATGTAATACATGTGCACTAATTTGTTCGCTTATACCAAGTGATGCAAAGTACGCTAATAGTAATGAGCCAATAATAAATATTGTGTTTAGTAATGAGCGTGTAATTACGATTAATACAATCGCAATTCCAATCAACATAATCGTAGCTGTACGCAAGAAATCTTGCCCGGTTACTTCTTTTAAATCAACATTTCTAGCTGTTGTCCCGCCGATCGCTTTTTTCGCCGTTTTTAATTCAGTACCATTTAGCGTACCATCTATCGTTTTATTAATTTCTTGAATGATTGGCATCGCTTCTTTTGAATACGGATTTACGTCTAAAATGATTGTCATTTTAGCAGTCTTTCTATCATGTGACATGTACGTATTCAATGCTTTTTGGAAATCTTCTCCCGCTAACACTTCTTTAGGAATATAAAATTTCTCAGAGCTTTTTGACTCATTAAGCTCGCCTAAATATTTCTGAGCATCCCCTAGGCCGTTACTTACTTTTCCAAGCCCTTCTGTACTTTTAGATAAGCCGGATTGTAATTGCCCCATCTTTTCTTGCAGGTCTTTCAATCCAGTTAAAAGCTGCCCTTGCCCATCATTTATTTTTGTTAAGCCGGATTGTAGCTCAGATGATTTGTTTGCAATTTGTTTTGAACCTGTAGCTCCTTCGTTTAATCCAGTTTTTAGTCCGGCAGCTCCTTTTTGTAACTTGGTAACGCCATTATTCATTTCCTTTATGCCGTTATCTACTTTCAGTAATGATTGATTCGCTTCTTTAAATGAATTCACCGCAGCTTTATGTTGCACTGCTAATTGATTTAATTCTTTTGAAAGTCCACTTAATTGCTTTTGAGCTTCCTTCGCAATTCCTATCGTTTGCTGTACATTAGGATCATTTGCTACTTCTGGTTTCGTTTGAATGAAATTAGTCATTAACACTTCAATTTGTTCATATCCTTTTTTCGCACCGTCAATCGCTTGAGAAATACTTCCGAAGTATTGATCGTAAGAACTTAAACCCTTTTCTAACTGTGCATAACCAGCATGAAGCTGTGACGTTGCACCCGATAGGACATTTATATTTTCATTTACTGAAGTTAACCCACTCTCAATTTGCTGCGCTCCTTGTGCACCTTCGTTTATGCCAATGGATAATTGATTTAAAGCTGTTCCTAATGCTGATACTCCATTTTTCGCTTCGTTCGTTCCATCAATTAACTTTTGAACATTTGCAAGACTATTTGAGTCATTACTACCCATTTTATCTTTCGCATCCGTTAAGCCATCATTAATTTCCTTTATGCCACCATTGGCATCGCCTAAACCAGTATTTAGTTCTCCCGCTTGTTTATTTAAATATAATTCTTTTATCTTATCACCAGTTGGACGCGTCGGTGCATATACTTCTGAAACACCTTTAACTTTCGAAATTTTATCAGTTAATTCATCTAAAGTTTGTAGAGACGTTCCTTCATCTAATTTTTTGTTAGATTGAATCACTAACGTACTTGGTGAAGAAAATCCTGGTGGAAAATGTTCTTCTATCACATTAATACCCATTTTTGATTCATACTTATTATCCACTTCAAACAAATCATTGTAATTCAGTGTATTAGAGTATTTTAATACGAAAGGAATCGATATCACGAATACGATGATTAAAGCAACAAATGGTCTTGCTACTGAATTTTTAGCAAAGAATCCCCATAAACGGCTATCCTCATGACCTTTAAATGTTTTAACTGGATAAAACATTCCTTTTCCTAAAAGCACCATAAAAAATGGATTTAAAGTGGTTATTACGAGTAGTAATACTAAAACACCAATTGCTACCGCTGAAGTAGATTGATATAATTTAAAACTCGCTAAAGCAAGTGATGCAAAACCAATTAGCACCGCTATCCCGCTATATAAAACGGTTTTAACTGCCGATTTAAATGTTTCTTTCGTGGCCAAAAATACATTTTCTTGTTTACTTAATTCTTCTTTAAACCTCGTATATAATAAAATGTTGTAATCTGTTCCTACTCCAAACAGTACGACAACTACAAACACTTGCGTAAAGTTAGAAAACGGAAAATTAAATTGATCTACAAGATGAGCAATAATACCCATTGAAACTAAATACGATATACCAACTGTAAGAAGAGAAACAATTGGAACAATTGGTGAACGGAATACAATGATTAATACTATAAGAATGAAAATAATTGAAATAACTTCAGTCTTTTTCACTCCCTCTTGAGAGGATGTAAGAAAATCACCCGCTATTAAGTCACTTCCTGTTAAGTACGTTTTTACTCCTTTCGTTTGCACTTTTTTATGAAGATTATTTGCAACTTTTGATATTTCACCATGCTTTTTATCTATTGATATTTGCGTTAAAATAGTCGTATTATCTTTAGAAACTAATTGTTTCTCCAATTCTTTATTATCTAAATGTGAAACAACTTCCTTAATTCCTAATTGCTCTTTTTCATTTTGCAAAGCGTTGATTGTTTTTGTTATTTCCTCTTTTTGCTCAGTAGTTAAAGCTGTTTTATTGTCACTATTAAATACGGCGATAACTTCGTATTTTTCAACTCCTTCTTTATCCATTTCTTTGATCATCTTGTCAGCAATACTGCTTTGTTCTGTATTAGGGATTGTAATTTTCCCTTTTTCCTTCACTAGTTTATCCATATTAGGCATCGTTACGACCATTGTAATAGTAATAACTATCCATAATAGAAAAGATAAACTTCTCCAACTTTTTAACTTGCTCATTTGAATCATCTCCCGTTTTTAGCGTTTCATGTTAAGTTCGGAATGAACATTCATTCCTATCACTCTATTAAATTATTTTTAAAACTCTATTAAATTATTTTTAAAACTCTATTAAATTATTTTTAAAACTCTATTAAATTACCTTTAACGGAATGAATGTTCATTCCTGTCCTTATAAAGCTATAGAATCAAATGATTCTAATAGCATTCCAAGAGCTTTCTTCCAATTCTTTTACTAATTCTTTTGAGTATTCTAATTGCCCCGTTGCCATTACTTTAGTTAATTTTTCTAGCGGTTGGTATACAATGATAATTAATGCAACTGGAGGCAATGGACGGAGAAACCCTTTTGCGATTCCATCTTCTATAATATTCATAAAGAAGCCTATAAAATCGTCAAATATTTTCTTACTCTGTTCATCAAGAAAATAACTATCACAGTGAGAATTTGTAAAAAGAAAAGCATCCACATTGTTTCTCGCAAATTCAAATAAACGGTTGTACGTATGACTAAACTGTTCACGAATATTTGCTGCAACAGGAAAATCTGTTTTTATCATTTCAGATAGTTGCAACATACTTTTTGAAAATAATGAGTTAACGAGTGCCTCTTTATTTTCAAAATAGCGATAAATCGTACCAGCGCCGACATTGGCTTTTTCAGCGATCATCGGAATTGTCGTACCATCGTAACCACGCTCTGCGAATAGTTGTATAGCTGCTTCAAAAATGTCTTCTTGTTTATTTTTAGCCATTTTTCTCACCTCAATTTTCAGGAATGAAAATTCATTCCGTTTTTAATTATAAATTAGATGGATTAAAAGTCAAGTGTGTGACTACGCAAATGTAGCATTTTCAAATAACACACTCACTTAGATTTCAATGCATTTTTTGAATTAACACTTCAAAAAAATTCTTTGTATCATCGTGACTTAAAATGCTCAATATATCTTGTGTTTTAAAAAATTGAACTTGACTTATTTCATTATCTTTTGGATTCAAATCTGTTCTATCACCTATATATTCTACATAAAACATAGTTGTTTCTTGTTTTTCAAATCCAGTTTTCACTTTTAATTCTTCAGGAAACTCAAAGCAAATTTTATCTTCCATTTGTTTCATAACTATAAACTTTTTTGAACCGGTTTCTTCTTCAAGCTCTCTCAATATAGCACTTTCTAAGTCATTATCTGTATGTTTTAATCCGCCTTTAGGAAAATCCCACTCCCCCTTTGACAAATTGTATTCTCCTTCTATATCGCTTATTTTTACCTTATGTACCAATAAAAATTCACTATTTTGGAATATGATTGCGCCTACAGCTTGCCTAATCATTCTATTTCCCCTCCTAAAATAATGCTTTCATTCTATTAATAGAAAAGTACTATAATAACTGTTTTTCATTATAGTACTTTTTTAATGACACATTGCACAGTGTATTAATTAAAAGAAATCATAAATAAACGGCTTACGCACTGGTACTAAATTCTCAAATGACCGCATTGCCTCTTCGCTTCCGCTAATTAATTCAAGTTCGTTTAGTTCTAATGGACGTTTGTATCCAAACATTATTGTCGATAGTGCATTTATATCCAGTTTGATTCCTTTTTCCGTTGCTTCTTCTACAATTGTTAATTCATGATTTGCAAGTCTCACTACTACGTTATTCCACGGAGCAAATGAATCTGTAATATGTAAGATCACTTCTTGCTGTACATCGTTCCAGTTAAATTCATATTGTTTTAAGAACTGCTCTACATCTACAATTCTGCCCATAAAATATGGTTTCACTTCTGTCTTCACGCGTGGCTCTTGCAATGTATATAACAACGGTTCGTTTTCACTTACTGTCATTTCAAGTTCTTTAATCATAGAATCATGCTGGCAAATAAAGTTCCACAGACCATTTCGTGCTTCATTATGCAGTGGTACAAATTCTTCTACTGTCATTTTATAGTTTTCTATTTTATATAACATGTAACCAGCTGCCGTTTTATTTTCATCATAGTAAATCGCTAATGCTAAATCATCATAAACTACTTGTAACCACCAGTTCTTCTCTCGAACTAACATACCTGAAACACGTTCTGCAAAGGTTTCATATAGCTTCTCGACTTCTTCTGGATGATTTTCTTTATTGAAACGTTTCACGGTGCCATTTACTTGTTTTTTCATAACTAAATCGCTCTTAGTCATATGACATACGAGAAGATCCGCACAAAGTTCCCAGCCGTATTTACGGTAAAATGAAACAGAAAATGGATGTAACATCGATACTGTATATCCATCTTTTTTCATCGTTTGAAGAGAATGCTGAAGTAGCTCTTTTACATACCCACTTCTTCTATACTCAGGATACGTCGCTACCCCTGCAACGCCGCCCATTTTAAATGTTTCTTTTCCTATGTATATATGAAATGGAATAAGATGTAGTTTTGCTGCTAAGTCTTCCCCTTCCATAATGCCGTATATTTCATGACTTTCTTTCATTCGAGTGATTTGCTGCTGCAATCGTTCCTCATTTACTTTATATTGAAAAGCGTATTCTGATAAACGTAATGCTTCTCTAAATTTATCTTCTTGTAATTGTATGACATTCATATAATTCTCCTCCATTCCCTGATTGAATTGTATCATAATTCTTACTATTGTAGTTCTGTAAGTGAAATTACACAGACGTTTCAACAAAAAATATCGATTTTACAACAACTAACATAAAAAAGCAGATACATAATGTATCTGCTTCTCATCACCTTATTTTGCTAACTTTTGAAGTTCTTCAAAGAATGTAGGGTATGATACACCTACTGCTTCTGCATCTTCAATTGTTGTTTTTCCCTCTGCTAGACAGCCAGCAATCGCAAGCATCATTCCGATGCGGTGATCACCGTAACTATTTACTGTACTGCCTTTTAGAGCTGATTTTCCGTATATAATCATGCCATCATCAGTTGCTTCTATGCGAGCTCCTAGTTTCGTTAACTCCGCAACGACTGTATCAATACGGTTCGTTTCTTTTACTTTTAACTCGTGTGCATCTTTAATAACTGTAATACCTTCTGCTTGTGTTGCCGCTAAAGCGATAACTGGAATTTCATCGATTAGTCTTGGAATAATATCCCCACCAATTTCAATTCCTTTTAATGAAGATGTTTCAATCGTAATGTTTGCAGCTGGTTCTGATGCCCCTTCGTTAATCGGCTCTACAGTAAATGTAGCACCCATTGTCTCTAAAACATCAATAATACCTGTACGAGTTGGATTCATTCCTACATTTTGTAATACTAGTTTACTATTTGGAATAATTGCTCCCGCTACTAAGAAAAATGCTGCTGATGATACGTCACCTGGTACTTGAACGTCTGTCGCTGTTAACTTCTGTCCACCTGCAAGTTTCACTGTTTTTCCCTCACGAGTTACGTTAACACCGAATGCTTCAAGCATTCTTTCCGTGTGATCACGCGAAATATGTGGTTCTGTAACAGCTGTTACACCTTCTGCCCGAAGACCTGCAAGTAAAATAGCTGACTTTACTTGTGCACTTGCAACAGGAGAAATATACTCAATTGCTTTTAAATCTCCGCCACGTATTGTGAGCGGCGTAAACGTTCCTTCTTCTCGGCCATCAATTTTTGCGCCCATTTGTTTTAATGGATTTGTAACACGTTTCATCGGTCTTTTTGCGATAGACGCATCACCTTGTACGCAAGAGAAAAATGGTGTATTTGCTAATATTCCTGACATTAATCGTATCGTTGTACCAGAATTACCAACATCTAATACAGCTTTCGGTTCTTGTAAGCCTTCAATTCCTTTTCCAACTACAGTTACTTCATCACCATTTTGCGTGATTTCTACTCCCATTTCCTTAAAGCACGAAATCGTACTTAAACAGTCTGCACCGGGCAAGAAACCTTTAATTGTCGTTTTTCCTTCTGCAATTGCGCCGAACATAACAGCACGATGTGAAATGGACTTATCACCTGGAATTGTAATGTTGCCGTTCAATCCGCTATTTATAGGTTGTATCGTTCTTTCTTTCACGTTTTCACCTTCTCATTTAAATTGTTTCATAAGTTTGGTATTCTTCTTCTCCAAGCGCTAGTTTCGCTTTCATACGATCTTCTTCTCTTTGGAAGCTAATGCGTAATACGCCAAGCAATCCTTCTCGCGCTTCTAATATTTGCAAGTTCGTAATACTAATTTCTTCACGCGCCAAAATACTCGTAATATGAGCCAATGCCCCTACTTTATCTAAAACATCGACGTATAAGTCGTGATAGGCAGGAATTGCCCCTCTTTTTCGTACTGGTAAAGAATCACGGTATTCTTTCGCATCTGCAAAATAGTTTTGAATCTCGCCTGCATCTCCAGTAGAAACAGTATCATATAATTCTTCCATTTCAGAGATCCACTCTTTTAATAATACCATTAAATGCTCACGATTTTGCTTTACAATATCACTCCACATTTTCGGGCTACTAGATGCAATGCGTGTAATGTCTTTAAATCCGCCAGCAGCTAGCTGATGAATGAGCGGATTATCTCCTGCATGTTTCTCCACTTGCTTGACTAACCCTGCTGCGATAAGATGCGGAAAATGACTAACGATTCCTGTTACATAATCATGCTCTTCTGTATTTAAAACGAGAAAATGAGACCCCGTTCCCTTTAACCAACCTTTTAGTTCTTCCACTTGTTCATTTGGCACATGGTTCATCGGTGTTAAAATGTAAAATGCATTTTCAAATAAATGTGCTTTTGCACTTTCAACCCCAGTTTTATGAGAACCTGCCATCGGATGTCCACCAATGAAAGAAATTTCCTTTGAAAATAAAGCTTCCGCTTCGTTCATAATTGTTCCTTTTGTACTACCAACATCGGTCACTATCACATCTTCTCGTAAACGAAATGACGCTAATTTGTGTAATAACTTCTTCGTTTCTTCAACTGGAGAAGCAAAAACAATTAAATGTGCCTCTTCACATGCACGCTGTAAATCTACTGCTACTTCATCTACTACGTGTAATTCTTTCGCACGCTCTACTTGCTCTTGAAATATGTCATAACCTGTTATCGTTACATCGTGCTCTTTCTTAATTGCTAATGCGAGAGAACCTCCTATTAAGCCTGTTCCAATTAATACTACCTTTTTACACATTTGCCTCATCTCGAGACTTATTTTTCTTATTTTCAAAGTGTTGTTTTAACACTGAAATCACTCCTTCATTTTGCTCCCTTGTGCCGACTGTAATACGGACACCATTCGGGAACGGACGAATAATAAACCCTGCGTGTGCACAAGCTTCATAAATCTCTCCACCATTCTCTACCGGTAAGAAGATGAAGTTTGTTTGTGACGGATAAAATGGAAATTCGTTTTCCTTACAAAAACTTTCGTATTGTTGTATTCCCTCTGTATTAACACGTACAATTTCTTCAATAAACGCTTCATCGTTAAAAGCAATCGTTGCTGCTTTTTGCGCTAATGAAGATACGTTAAATGGCAAACGTACGACATTTAATTTCTCGATTAACTCTTCCTGTCCAATCGCATAACCAACGCGAAAAGATGCTAATCCGTACGCTTTAGAAAACGTTCTAAGTACAAGAATGTTGTTATGTTTTTCTAGAAGCGGTAATGTCTCAGGGAAATCTTTTGCTGTTACGTATTCATAGTACGCTTCATCAATGACAATTAACGTATTTTCACTAATGCTTTCAATGAACTGAGTCAATTTTTGCTCATTCACATATGTGCCTGTAGGGTTGTTCGGATTACAAAGCCAAATGATTTTCGTATTGTTATCAACTGCTGACGAAATTTCATCTAAGTCGTATACACCGTTATTTAAAGCAACTTCTTTCACTTCACAACCTTCAATAATTGCATGATGACGGTACTGTGGGAATGTTGCACCTGCCGTTACGATGTTATCTCCAGCTCGAAGTACGGCGCGACTTATTATTTGAATGACCTCATCTAAACCACTACCGCAAAGTATTTGTTCCATTTGGACTTGTAATTTCTCTGCAATTGTTTGACGGAGCGTTGTAGCACCTCCGTCAGGATATAAAGCATGTTCTAACCACGATTTTTGCAACTCTTCTAACACTCGTGGCGAACAACCGAATGGATTTTCATTTGATGCTAATTTCACAAACGAATGATCTCCGTACACTTCTTTCATTTGTTCTGGTGATTTACCTGGTTTATATGGTTGTAAGGATGATAGTTGATCTTTTACTTGCATGTTAAACCCACCTTTTTTAAAATTCTTTTGCGTATTTGTTATGTTCTGTAATGTTTTGCTTTAATAATTCCATACGATCTTTTCCGAATTGTTCGACTAGTGCATCTGCAAGTTCCCATGCCACAACAGATTCAGCTACTACACCTGCTGCTGGTACTGCGCAACTATCAGATCTTTCAATACTCGCTTGGAATGCTTCTTTCGTATCAATATCAACGCTTGCTAACGGTTTGTATAATGTAGGAATCGGCTTCATAACACCTCTTACAACAATCGGCATTCCCGTTGTCATACCACCTTCTAAACCGCCGGCATTATTCGTTTTTCTCGTGTATCCTTTTTCTTCATCCCAAAGGATTTCATCGTGCACTTTACTTCCTGGCTGTCTTGCCGCTTCAAAACCAACACCAATTTCAGCACCTTTAAATGCATTAATACTCATAATAGCACCAGCGAGTTTTGCATCTAATTTACGATCGTAATGAACGTAACTACCAACACCAATTGGCATACCTTCTGCAATGACTTCGACAATACCACCGATTGAATCTCCACTACTTTTTGCATTATCGATCGCATCCATCATCTCTTGTTCTACTTCTTTATCTAAACATCGAACAGGTGAATTTTCAGTTATCGTTTGAATCTCTTCAATTGATAAGTTGGAAATATGCTTCGCTTGCACCCCACCAATTTCAAGCACATGCCCTGCAATTTCCACACCTAACTCTTTCAAAATTTGTTTCGCAACTGCTCCAGCAGCTACACGAACTGTCGTTTCTCTTGCAGATGAGCGCTCTAATACGTTTCTTATATCACGATGACCGTATTTAATAGCTCCGTTTAAATCTGCATGTCCTGGACGTGGTTTTGTAATTGTGCGTTTCATTTCTTTACTTTCTTGCTCTGAAATCGGGTCTGCACCCATTACTTTCGTCCAATGTTTGAAATCATCATTTTTTACGATTAACGTAATCGGTGAGCCAAGTGTCATCCCGTGACGAACACCACTTACAATTTCAACTGTATCTGTTTCAATTTGCATGCGTCTTCCGCGCCCATGTCCTTTTTGTCTTCTTAATAATTCCTTATTAATATGTTCCGCTGTTAATGTTAAACCTGCCGGTACACCTTCTAAAATAACTGTTAACTGCGGACCATGTGATTCTCCAGCTGTAATGTATCTCATTTCTTTTGCCCCTTTACTATTTTTTTGTACAAAAAAGTCCCTACTGAGCGCTCAGTAGGGACGATGTTTATCGCGGTACCACCCTAGTTGTAGACAACTATCGTCTACCTCTCTTCTTCTTTAACGATCGTTTGACCGTCCTCCCCTCCAAAAGTTGTCGGGAAAGATGCTCCAAGGCTGTAATTCATGCTTATCTTTGTACTGATTCACACCGACCATCAGCTCTCTTTAACAGTGAGATAAGCACTACTGTTTCCTCTTCAGCGCATATATGATATGGAATTAAGATAATTTATTTTTGAAACCTTTTAACTCATCCATGAATCTATGGAATTCTGGAATGTCCATTTGTTGTGCAGAATCTGATAATGCAACTGCTGGATCTGGATGAACTTCAGCCATTACTGCATCAGCTCCAATAGCAAGTGCCGCTTTCGCTGTTGGTAATAATAAATCTCTACGTCCAGTTGAATGTGTTACGTCAACGATAACTGGTAAATGTGTTTCTTTCTTTAAAATCGGTACTGCAGAAATGTCTAATGTGTTACGTGTTGCTCTTTCGTATGTGCGGATACCGCGCTCACAAAGAATAATTTGGTCATTACCTTGCGCAATAATGTATTCTGCTGCATTAATGAACTCATCAATTGTTGCTGCTAATCCACGTTTTAGTAATACTGGTTTATTAACTTTACCTACAGCTCGTAGTAAATCGAAGTTTTGCATGTTACGTGCGCCAACTTGAATTACATCAACGTATTCTAATGCCATTTCAACATCGTTCGGATTTAAAATTTCACTAATAATCGCTAAGTCGAACTCATCTGCTACTTGGCGTAAAATTTGTAACCCTTCTACTCCTAAACCTTGGAAATCATATGGAGATGTTCTCGGTTTGAAAGCACCACCGCGCATTAATTTTAAGCCTTGGTCTTTCATAGCTTGCCCTACTTGGCGAACTTGCTCTAAGCTTTCTACTGCACAAGGCCCCATGATGAACGTTTGTGTTCCGTCCCCAATCAATTCACCTTTTACATTAACGATTGTATTTTCTTGTTTCTTTTTACGTGATACTAATAACGCCTTACGGTTATCATCTTCTTGTAATTCTAAGCTAGCTTTGAAGATTGTTTTGAAAATATGTTGAACTGTTGACGTTTCGAATGGTCCTTCGTTGTGCTCTGCGATCATATCAAGTACTTCACGCTCACGTACTGGATCAAAGCGTTTCGTACCTTGTACTTGCTTTTGCTCCCCGATTTTTTGAACGATTTCACCACGTTTGTTTAAAAGGTGTAATAGTTGTAAGTTAATTTCATCTACCTGTTTACGTAATTGATCTAATTCATGATTTGCCATTTGGAAATCCTCCTCTAATGTTTTAAAAGTATAGTAAGAGAATGAAAAATTCTCTATTTTCTGAACTGGTTAATTATACAAATTTAAAGTGGAATCGATACCTCTTCTTATCTTAAACTAATAATTACCACAAAGACACTAGCTACTAGCTGAAAATCACTTTTTTTGTACAAAAAAGCCCTACTGATCCAATCAGTAGGGACGATATTTATCGCGGTACCACCCTAGTTGTAGACTTCTTTCGTCTACCTCTCTTCCTTGTTAACGATCAATGTGACCGTCTTTCCCTTCATAAAGACAATACTATCTTTACTACGAAAAAGATGCTCCAGGACTGTAATTCGCTCTTGTTTTTGTACTGGTTCGCACCAACCACCAGCTCTCTGTTACAGGGAAACAACAACTACTGCTTTTCCTTTCAATGCATGACTATTTTATTTTCAAGTTGGACCACTAAAATACAAAAAGTCCCTACTGAATAAATCAGTAGGGACGATATTTATCGCGGTACCACCCTAGTTGTAGACTAACTTTCCGTCTACCTCTCTTCACTGTTAACGATCAATTGACCGCTCTTTCTTCATAAAGACAATCCTATCTTTACTACGAAAAAGATGCTCCAAGACTGTAATTCATGATTATCCCTGTACTGGTTCACACCAACCACCAGCTCTCTGTTACAGTAAGACTAACCACTACTGTGATCTCTTCATTGCACTTTGTTTATTCAAATGTTTTTGAAATTGAATAAGTATGATTCGTATTATAGAACGCTTTTCAAAACACTGTCAATATGTTTTTTATATATTTTTTAAAATTCCACTTTCGTCCTATATTTCTTCTTGTAAATTCCCCATTACAATTCCGATGCGAATCATCTCATTTTCTATTAAGTTTAATACGTGTTTTTCTATTCCAAACTGGGCTAATCGTTTTTTTATTTGTATGATTTCATTTTCAAGAAAATCAGCTTCCTGACGTGTTTGCAGTAAAGTGAAAAACACATTTGCATACATTTCTTTATACGCTTTCATACTCTCTTTCTTTTCAAGCATTTCAATAAATAACTGTTTCATTTCCTCTCCTGCACATTCTCCATTTACATCTATAAATGTACGCGACAAAATACGTAATCCTTTTTCTAAAATCTCATCCATGTATAAAATAATACGTAAAATCATTACATATTCTCTCGTTGTTATCTCACCCATTTTTGGTCGTTCTCGTAAAAATATACTGAGCCAAGCTGTCCAAAATTTTTGTTGTTCTTTTACACTTAATGTTTTAACGTAATAGCATAAATGTTGCATAAATTTAATTTTATTCTCTTCATTTTCTCGTATAAGCAACGGATATAGCCAATCTGTTTTTTGTTCCCAATACAGCACACATTTTATAAATACAAAACTAAGCCACTTCAAGAAAGCTTCCCTCGTATGCGGGTGTAAAACTTCTAAATGCTCTACTGCATACTTAATAAACCTCTTCATTTCAGTAAATAAAGGTAAATTTATTTGCGTATAACATAGACCTGCCCAAGCATATTTCGTAATCTCATTTTCTTTCTTTAATTCTAAGTAAGGTAACAAATATTTTCGGCACCATTGTTTCTCAATATGATATAAAAATGTAATATCTGCTATTAAACGCGCAAACATAAAGTTTGTCCGTTCAGAACTTACTCTTACTTGTTCTTCAAATAAAAATAAATATTCATACACATTGCGATCGTATAAATGATCATATGATAACAGTTTTAATAATACAGCTGTCATTTTTCCAACAGGATGCTGAATCGACTCATTATAAAAGTCTTGTTTTCCAATCTTAAAATCTGTATCGCTTTTCATAACTTGAGGAAATACCGAAAAAGCAAAACGTTTTACAAACCGTATACTATTCTCCTCTAACTCTTCTAATCGATTACTAATCTCATATAGAAAACTACTAATTAACCAATGAAACGCAGTGTTTCTAACAAATTTCTGTAACAGCGGAATAATTTTTTGGATTTGCCCATTTGTCAGTCTCCGGTTATTTCGCCACTCTCTAATACAAACAAACCACACTTCGTTACTTATTTCATGCATGCCTACTAATTGGTACGCAAATGAAATACTCCACTCTGTATTCAATTTACATGCCTTTGATAACATCTCTAAAAAATGACGTTGTTCAAAAACACCGTCATTCGAAAATTGCCGAATTTGGTTCATGATTTCATCGTCTTTCAGCTGCAGTAATCCATCGGCAGTTACATTACAAGTAATACTTTGTTCGATAGCCTTTTTTTTAGGTACACTGTATAGAACAGAATGAAAATGCGGATGTTTCTGTTTCATTAGCTCGTATCCTTGTGCTGTTGATGGACTATTTGAATCACAAGTGAATAATAAATCTAAGACTAAACAAACATCAAATGCCCTCTCCTCTGCAAGGTGCTTCGTTGCAGTTTGAATGACTTCTTCCTTTGTTTTTTCTAAAGAATGTGCGTAATGATTTTTTAAAAGTTGAAACACCTCATGTTTATATGTGACATCTAAAAGAAGCCCTTCCTGTAACAACCATTTCATTTTATCATCTACGCTAACAAATAAATTTTTATTCATCGCATCAATTGCAATTCGCTTTTGAAGCAAACTATTTGCTTCTATCATTTCTGTAATATAATAATTCGCTTTTTTCTCATTGTTTTCACATAAATAGATTAGACACTCTTTTACAATTTGAATTAAAAATGCAAGGTCATTTTGATGAAACTCTTTTTCTACATTTTCCTTATTTCTTTTTTTCAGTGCCGTTCGTCTTAATGACAACATTCGCATCTTCTCTAATCCCATCATCAAAATGGGAACTGCGTAATAAGAAATATGCGGTCTCATCTTCTCATTCCAAATTTGCTCCACATGAGAAAATGTAGACACCGGTAACCGACGCGATTCCTCGAGTTCAATGGATTCTTGCGTATCATTTCCTAACTTTCTTTCACGCTTCAACTTAAGTTTTCCGTCCAAAATAAACGTTAGTAACAATAAAGCAATTTCTTTATGCTCAGGAAAAGAACACTTTTGCAATAAGTAAGAGATTTTTTCTATAGATTTACTATCTTTTTCAGCTGTTTCTAATAAAAGGAGTGTCCATCTTGCAAACAACAATGGGTCCATTTTGATCTTCGTCTCGTTTAAATAGCTGCAAATTGTTCTCCATAATAACGGGGATATTTTAGAATGATTTTTAAAAATCAATTGAAATAATTCTTTCTGATGACTAAAAAGAAATTGTTCCACCAACCATTCTGCAAGCAATTCATCTACTTCATCATAGGTTGACGTAAGCAAAAATAAATTTCGTAATTTCCCCTCTGCTTCAAGCCATTCCACCCATTCATAATCTCGGGCAAATTCAACAAAATATCGAACAGTTTCAATTTTTTTAATGGACTGTTTTATGTAGGATAATTGTTCCTGCTCTACTGATGGTGGCACTGTTACAATGTCACGAATACGCATTCTTTTTGTAATATAATTATCCCCCATTAATTCCGCCCAGCGTTTTACCGCTTTGACGAGGGACTGGTGATTATTTGATTTATTCGGATACACAATCGGCCTTATCCCTAAATGTTCCCAGTGATACGTATTTTCTCCTTGTGCGACAAATGCATAGCGCCTTGTACTTGGTGGTAAACCAGTTGCTAAATATTTCATTACTGGGTCATTATGGCTATACCCAACGAATAAAACGGTGTAATTGGAGAATAAATCAACTAAAAATCTTCTCGCCCATCCTTCCGTTAAGTAAGCCCTTCCAAAATCACCATCTGTTAAAATTAAAGCTTCCTTTTCTTGTTCTATATTTCCATGTATGTAAGCAAGCCCTTTAAACGCTCTACCTGTAGGTAAAGCAGGTGCATAATAAACATTTAATTCTCTATTCATTTCGTTCATCGCAGTTGTAAAATGTCGATCAAAATTCGTCGTTACAATGCGAACTTCTGTATCTAAAGGAAACAACCTCGGAATTGCAAAATGAAGCGGATTTGGTTTTGACGTTTCTATATGAACTAGGTCTTTTGCAACTTGATGTACATCTTTTGTTTTCGCAATTTTACCAAGATAATAATCATGAGGTTCTGTTATTTCACGCTTTTCGACATATAAAGTTTTTGCAATTTCATCAACTAAATCATCAAAATTCGGTAAGTTTGATTTCCCTTTCATAGAAACTCCCGCTCCAACAAACAATACTAACTTTCCTTGTTCAAGATGATCGATTAGCTCATCTGGAATTTCTACTTCTGAAGTAATCCACATTTGGATTCACCCCTTACCTAAAAATGTCATATACTCTCATTTTACTATAACATTTTTTTGTTATTTTTTTAATATTTAGACATAAATTCGAACATGAAAAAGTTTTATTTAAATATATTAGTTACAATGTATGAACTCCTGAGTTTATTGCAAAACTATGTATAAATCGGAGGTGTAACTATTGAATGGTTTTACTGTAGTACTTATCAAATTCATATCATGCATTATCGCATTTAGTATCGGACTAGCTTTATTTTTCCCTGCAACGTTCGTCCAAATTATTTCATTCAGTCTTTTTGTGACAATCGTATCTTATATGTTCGTTGATAAAATTATTTTAAATCGCATTGGCAATACTGGTGCCATTATGACAGATTTCTTATTAGCGTATTTAAGCGTTTGGATTTTCGGTAATATTTTATTAGACAACTACATGCAAATTGCATGGGGAAGTATCCTTTCAGCGATTGTCTTCACATTATCAGAAGTAATTGTACATCGCTTCTCTAACTCACACACAAGACATCACAACGATAATATTCATATTAATCGCCGATTTGCATATGGTACGGAGTTTGCTGAAGAACAGAATGTATTGGATAAAGATAAGAAGAAGTAACATCTTGATGAAGGAGCTCCCTTTTTAATCATGTGGGCTCCTTTTTCTGTACTATCATTTCGGTACATGAAATTATATAGACTTACCAACAATATTTGATATGTTATCTTCAAATAAAAAACTGCCTCTTATTTAGAGGCAGCCACTTTCAAATCTTTTAACGTCACAACATCAGCAAACGCTCCAAACACTACGTTATGATGCTTCACAATATCTTCAGCACGTAACACATCTGTATCAAATGTACTATGTGCATCACTTACTAACGTTACTTTATACCCTTCACTACATGCTCTGCGCGTTGTCGTATCCACACAGTACTCTGTTTGCATGCCTGAAATAATAACATGTTCAATTCCTTTTTCTTGTAACACTTCGTTTAAGTTTGTTTTATGGAATGAATCTGGCGTCGTCTTTTCAACGATACTATCACCCTCTTTTGGTGCAATTGCCGCATGCACCTCCCAGCCATCTGTCCCTTTTTCTAACGGGTGATCTTTTGGCCCGTTATGTTGGACATACATAACCGGAATATCATTTGAGCGACATTCCCCAATGAGTTCTTGTAATGTTTCTAAAAACTTTTCCCCATTATGTACTGGTATTCCTGCTGTATACATACCTGCTTGTACATCAATTACTATTAATGCTTTTTTCATTTCGCTCATCCCCTTTGTTTGTATAAGCCATTGGATATTCACTATAGTTGTTTATATTCTATCATCCAACAATCTTCTAATTTCCCCTCATGCAGTTCATGTTCCTTTAAAATCTTCACTTTTTTAAATCCGCATTTTTCATAACACTTTATCGCACGTTCATTATTTACTTTTGGATCCATTGCGATTGCTTCCGCCCCCACGTTCTCTACAATATATGTAATCGCTGCTTGAACGAGTTTTGTTCCGATTCCCTTTCCCCAAAAGGTCGGTTCTCCGATAAATTGATCCATCCCCCATATATTTTGCGATTCTTCATATCCATATAACGCTTTCCATTCAGAATCAACTTGGTACATTTGAATGTATCCGATCGGCACTTCATCAAATTCTATTAAACATCTTTTTTCATGGCTGTTTGGATTATGTATAAAATGAGTAAGCACCATTTCTACAGATTGCGGATTATCGCGTCCTTCGTAATACTGCAAAACTTCTGGGTCTGTTAACCATTTAGACATGATAGGTGCGTCATCTTCTATTACGTACCTAACCAATAAATCTCCTTTTTGAAAAAGCATGTGACACCTCTATTGTTCCTGTATATTTTTCTTTACTATTACATCTTTACTTGCACCTACTAGTGCATATGGTAGTAATGTTATCGCAAAAAATATTGTAAATACATTCAATTGCGAGATTTTATATGGTGTGAACCATTCCGTGAAAAATTGAGAATGTAAAACTCTATTAAAAAACTCTCCGCCCAGTCTAAAGTTTGGTTTCCATTCAGTAACATCACAAATAATAAAAATGAATTGTACAATTAAAAATGCCCCTAAATACCGAAACCAAATTCAATTCCAAATCGGCTGCACTTTATTTAATGTATCTTCCATCTAGCTCTCACCTTTTTTATTTCTATCATATTGATTATACACTTTCCTCACTTTATTTGTTAAAATTTTCTATACAATCAAAGATGTTGGGGGAAATATATGATGTCTAATCCTATACAAAAATCAACTTTAATTATCCTTCGGGGAAACTCCGCAAGTGGCAAAACAACAATCGCAAAGGAACTGCAAGAACATTTCGGGCAAGGTACACTATTAGTCTCACAAGATGTCGTGCGTAGAGATATGCTAAAAGTACACGACACAATGGGTAACTTATCTCATGATTTACTATTTGAAATTACAAAGTATGGAAAAGGAAAATGTGAATTTGTTATTTTAGAAGGTATTTTAAACAGTCGTAGATACGGTAATATGCTGAAAGAATTAATACACCACTTTGATGGAAACGCGTATACATACTACTTCGATTTATCATTAGAAGAAACGATCAGACGCCATAATACAAGAGAAAAACGAATTGAGTTTGGAGAGGATTCATTACGAAAATGGTACAATCCTCACGATACAATTGTAGTGAATAGGGAGACTGTTTTTACAGATGCTTTTACGCAAAAAGATATATTTCATGCGATTCTTAATGATGTAACGATACAAAAATAAGACCGACAGAATATGTCAGTCTTATTTTCGTTATGTACTTTATATTTTGGTTTTTATAATTGAACAATCTTTACATAAATAAAAATATATATTCATTTCCCCGAACTGGAAATCAACTACTGAAATAAGTTTCCGTTCCTTAATATCTTGTGTAATTGTAGCAACATACTTCATTTCTTTAGAGCAAGTTGGACATGCAAAATCCTCTGGAAGATCTTCATATAATGGTGCCCCTAATAATCTACAAACATATTCTGAACCGAACAAGTCAAAAGCTTCCCAGTAACTATTCTCATCAGTAGGTATATCTTCATTTTTCATATTTATAAGCTTTACAGTTGTTTTTGGTAATGAAACTGGAAGCTTATCTTCCTCTTCCATTACCCATTCTTCTGTATTTTCTTGCCGTATAATTTGAACTGTTTTACCTCCATTACTTAATTGGAAATATTGTGGCTCCCACACCATTGCACAATTCAAGCATGAAACTAATGGTAAAATATTTAGTTCTCCACTTTTAAGTTCAGCAAGCCGCTCATCATTCAAATCAAAACAAATGATTTGGTGCATCTTCTCACCACATAACTTACATACTGGTAAATGACAATCTTGATCGCCGAAATAATGATTATACAAATCTTTCCCTTCGATTACTCTATACCCTTTCTTTTCATTGCAATATGCGCCATATAATTCCGTTGTCATATTCCATCCTCGCTTTATATAAATGTGATCCACCATATTATATTAATTAACACTAAAAAGCATCGTCTTCCTGCATAGTTTCTATAATAAATCCTTTTAAATTTCGGGCTATTTCTTCCCTTTCCGCATCTTCGTGATACCAAATATATATTTCATCACAAACTATTCCGTTATGTATTTTAAAGCACAATTTATCCCCTGAACCATCGTCACCAATTATCATAAGGTCTTCAGATATATATTCATCTCTCAACTCAATATTTTGTCTAACTACATCATCCCAAGTTTTTGCTACATTTTTATTATCTTTAATAGGATATAATATCCATTCCCCTATTTCAGCGTTATTTACTAATTTAAAAAGATCTCTATATTGTGCTGGGAAAACAACACCTAACTTTTCTTCGGTTTCTTTTATATACAATTCAAATACACCTTGTTTCTTTGTTTCAATAATTTCTCTTACTTCTTTCATACAATACACCTATCCTTTGAACTTAATTACACGAATATGAGTGAAAGTGCTTAGCAAATAATTTAATTTATATATTTCATTATATATTAACCCTTCGTTGCCATCATACTGTTCTTGTCAATTTCTCAATGAATCACACTAACTCAAAAAATAAAAGCCAGCCTCAATAAAGAGAACTGACTTCTATCTAGATAACTATATATATTATAGAATTTTCACTTTAACGGTTTGTCTTCCCCAATTCATAGCTTTACTTTTTGACCCCATTAAAACATCAATGCGATTACCTTTAATTGCACTTCCGGTATCTCCAGCGATAGCTTCTCCATAACCTTCTACCCATACTTTAGATCCTAAAGGAATTACTTTCGGATCAACTGCAATAATTCTCATATTCGGATTAGCCGTTAAATCATGCCCCATCGCAGTTAAAACGCGTCCACCATATGTACCATTTTCACTTGGATCAGCAGTATATGCTGTCGCTACTACCGTTAATTCACGTTTAGCAGACTGTGTGTTATTTTTAGATTCTTCTTTTGCTTTCGCTTCTTCTTTAGCCTTTTCTATTTCTCGAGCTTTCGCTTCTTCCTTAGCCCTTGCTATTTCTTGGGCTTTCGCTTCTTCCTTAGCCCTTGCTATTTCTTGGGCTTTTGCTTCTTCCTTAGCCTTTGCTATTTCTTGGGCTTTTGCTTCTTCTTTAGCCTTTGCTATTTCTTGGGCTTTCGCTTCTTCTTTAGCCTTTGCTATTTCTTGGGCTTTCGCTTCTTCCTTAGCCTTTGCTATTTCTTGGGCTTTCGCTTCTTCTTTAACTTTTTCTACCTCTTTTACTTTTGCTTCTTCCTTAGGCTTCGCTATTTCTTGTACTTTTGTTTCTTCTTTAGGCTTCGCTATTTCTTGCACTTTCTTTTCTTCCTTACCTTTTGCTACTTCTTGTACTTTTACTTCTTCCAGCATTTTTGTTGTTTCTTTTGTTTTTGCTATTTCCTGTATTTTTGCTACTTTCTGCGTTTTGGCTTCTTCCTTAGCTTTTACCGCTTTTTGTACTTTCGCTACTTGCTTCGTTTTCTCTCCAGCTTTCTTTTCACTTGGTGCTGTACTTGATAGGAAAGAAACATTTGCATAAGCTGTTTTTCCTTTATACTCAAATTGTAGCCATCCGTCTTTTGCTTGATGCGTTGATTCAATTACATCATCTTTTTTCAGTCTACCAAGAATTTCTGATTCTGTGTTTGCTTCAGAGCGTACATTTAACAAGTTTGCTGTTACATGATAAATATCTTTTGTAAA
The DNA here is from genome assembly GCF_038050415.1 of Bacillus sp. FSL M7-1020. Taxonomy (NCBI): domain Bacteria; kingdom Bacillati; phylum Bacillota; class Bacilli; order Caryophanales; family Bacillaceae; genus Bacillus; species Bacillus sp. FSL M7-1020. The sequence goes on from NZ_JBBOTW010000001.1 coordinate 2,612,684, forward strand.
CTCCGAACTTACAAACAATTCTTTACCATTTAAATCAATTTTTGACCATCCTTCTTCGGTATTTATTACTTTTAACTTTTGTCCTTCTTTTACTTTTTCGATAACTTTTGATTCCGTAGTTGGCTTTTCACGTACGTTGAGTACATCCGCTGTTACGATCGTTTCTGCGATAGCAGATGTAGTAAAAGCCCCCAATCCAAAAACTGTTGCTGTTGCTGCGCCAATTATTTTTTTCATATTAGCCTCCATTGCTTTTTTTGGGTTTTATGAAATGCTCCCATAAAATTAGGTAATTTCACGGAATATCAAAACATTTGCAATGATATATTTACACTGCCTAATATACCGTTATTAAAACCCTTTACTCCAATAGTATCAAATTCTCATTTTTAATTCTATAAATTATCAATCTCTTTATCTTATATAAACGTTTCTAATCCTTTTTCTTTTTACTAAATAGTCGTTGCAATTCCTGCCAGAAATAAACTTACAATTGCTAAAAATGAAGTACCGACTATAGCCCCTCTTAAATGGAACATGTAATCTTTATATCCCTTCATCCCATCCGTACAAGGAATAACAACAAACCTCGGAGTAATCCAGCAAAAAATAAGCCAATCAATTATAATTAAATCTACTAAATTGAAGATCATTAAAATGCCTAAAGTATGTAAATAAGCTTCAATATACAATAATTTTTCTTGTTGATGTAGTATATATGTAGAAACGAAAGGAGTACCGAAAAGAATTATATTGTATGCAATATTAAAGTAAATCGTTTGCTTTTTTTCATGAATTGATTTCGGAAGAACTACCTTTTGAATATCTTTCGGATAATCATTTAATGATAGACGAGGATTATAATATACAGACCCCAATATCATTACGGAAAGTACAATAGACATAATGACACCAGCGTACATCATTTGCTCAAATTGACTCATAAGCCTCATTCATCCTTTTCTGTAATTCCTATGTAAGTCATTCACTTAATTACACATTGTATGTACGGACACAACTAAAAATTAAAAATTATCTTTTTTGCCAAATCAAATCCCTTGTAATATAAATACAGTTTTTATACAGTGAAAGCCTAATTAGTACAGATAGGATTGGTGGAACCTATGAAAATTGAACATATCGCAATTTGGGTAAATGATTTAGAATTAATGCGTGATTTTTATATAAAATACTTTAACGGTAAATCAAACTCTTTATATCATAATGAAGCGAAACAATTTGAATCTTATTTTATTACGTTCGAATCTGGAGCAAGGATCGAACTAATGCGTAAAAAAGGTATAGAAAACCAGCCTAACCTTCATATAACTGGCTATGCACATATGGCTTTTTCTGTCGGTAGTGAAGAACGTGTAAATACATTTACTACAACATTACAAGATGATGGTTACCCTTTATTAAGTGGACCTCGTTTCACTGGAGATGGATATTACGAAAGTGTGATAGGCGATCCGGAAGGTAATCAAATTGAAATTACGATTTAGCTTACTTTTTCTTTTCTGAAGAACAAATAAAAATTGGTTTGGAGGAATATTATGCAAAAGCTATATTTTACTAAATATGGAGCAACAGATTTCAATCAATATTTCCAACTCGTATCAAATGAAGAAGTGATGGCGCAAATTACCGAGCGTGCCATTCCGTTAGATGAGGCACAAAATGACTTTGAAAAATTGTTAAAGCGCAACGAAAAGCATCGGCTATTTGGCTCCTATAAAGTGTATGACTCTATTACAAATGAATATATCGGCCTTGGACACGTTACACTCAGTGAGGAAAATGAAAAAGAGGCTGAAATTGGTTATATGATTTTGCCAGGATACTGGGGAAAGAGATATGGTAGTGCGATTGCAAAGGAATTAATGCATATAGCGAAGCAAACAGAAGTAAACGTATTAAAAGCAATTATTGATCCGAATAATATCCCCTCTCGTAAAATATTATTAAACTTCGGTTTTACATCTGAAAAAGTTTGCGAGATTGATGGATTGCCTGGGGAGATTTTGAGTACATATATTTAACTATATAAAAAAGCAGTGCTACATTTGAACTAACCGTAGCATTGCTTTTATCTTTTATTATTATAAAAGTCCATTTTCACTTTAATACGAACTAAATCATTATTTCTTTATCTCGTCTACTACACTTTGAACTAAAGAGATAAGAGCTTCCTTTGTATCCTCATCTGTTACCTTTGCATCATTACTAAATTTAGTGCGCGCTGATGAGATTAATAGCGAACCATTTTGAACGACAATTGTATCTAGCATACCTAGCGTAAGTAATAATGATTCATGAGCTTTATCCCCTCCAGCAATCGACGGTGAAGCTGTTATAATAGCAACTGGCTTTTTATAAAGTTCCGCTGATGAAACAAGCCATTCTAATGCATTCTTCAAAACTCCTGGAATACTTTTTGCGTACTCTGGTGTACAAATAATAAGTGCATGTGCCTCACTTAATGTCTTTCGAAATTTTTCAACAACAATCGGTGCTCCAACTCGATCTACATCCGGATTAAAATGAGGTAGTTCCCCTATCCCATTATAAATAGTGTAATCTATACCTTCTGGAATAAATGCTGCTAAAGTTTTTAATACGTTTGTGTTGGATGACCCTTCCCTAATACTTCCTGAAATCGCTATGACCCTTTTGTATTTACACATATGATCCCCCTAAGAACATCATACTGATACAGCCATAGAAAAATCAAAAATATTGAATCATTTAACAAATGTACATCCGTTAAATTTGTTTACATAATAATATTATGAGTATAAAAAACGAATCAGTTATTACTTTCACCGTTTTTCATTTAGTCTCTACATACCACGCACTATTCCACCACCGAAAGTAAAACTTTCTCAAGCTCTTTTTTAGACAACATACTATCGTTTATATACACTTGGTATGCATTTCTTCCTTCTTTTGCAGGTACTACTATTTTTTTATTTTAACATGCTGGATATGCATTAGAACCCAAATAACGTTCTTTTATAATTTGACGATGATGAAGCTCATGACCAGCGATAATGTTTGCTAATGCAAGAACCGTGACTTCAGAATTGTTCGCGATTCCCCTTTGTAACCAGGCTTCTTTATCTAAACTTTTAAGCAAATGCACAGTAGATTGGCGAACAACTATTAAATTCTCAAGAAGATCTTGCATAGATTGCTTATCAAAAGCTGCTCTAAGAACATACATATCATCGTTATATCCAGGAAGTTCTGCTGTCTCGCCTCTTGCTATGGAAAGCAATCGATATGCCATAATACGTTCAGTATCCACAATATGACCGATTACTTCTTTTATACTCCATTTATTAGGAGCATATCGAAAATGTCCCTCACTATCAGAAATATCTTTCAATAAAAGATTTGTTTCCTTCATTTGTTGCTCTAGAATACGTATGATATCTCCATTTGGTATTAAATTTATGTACGTTGAATAATACGGATTATATTCATTTGCGTCTGGTCTCTTTTGCATGCTTATCATCCTTTTTATCTTATCTTTATATACAACTTATCATAAAGTATTATCATATTAATCAGATAATTTAAATTCTAAAACAAAAGGTCCCCTTCCTATAGAATTACATTAACAAAGCGACTCATCCCCAAGCTTCCAACTAAACCATCTCCCATGCCCTTCCGTTTCCCCAACAGTTTCACGATATTCGTTTCCGTTAATATAATAATCAATATGAAGATCACGATCCCACATGTTGTTATATAGGTGGAATACATCACGTTTTGCACCAATTTCTTTCATTTGTTTTTCTAGCGTATGTTTTACATTTTCAGGTATTTGGTTTGCCACATGTGTATGGAAAATACAAATAACAGCATCTTCCCTTATTTGATTTACAATGGCCGGAAGAAGCGCTACACCGTCCCCTTCAATTAATTGCACTGATTTTTCTTTTACAAGCGTCGCTGCTTGGTCAAACATTTCAAGCCTTTCTTTATGTTCTGGCCAAATGAGTGCACGTAGCCATAAATAATTTTCCTCATTATGTAAATCATTCACATGTAAATCAAGCCCGATTCTTTCTACGACAGGCGGACTTTGTTTTAGAAAACGCGGCACATTCTCCCCTCTTATTTCAGAAGTTACATGCACATTTGAATTTACATTTCCGTACATTTCATCCGTTCCGTACGAATAACGGTATTGGTCCCAGAACAATTGTAATCCAGAGCTTGTCCCAATTTCAATTAATGCTACTGGTTTATTCACTTTGTTAAATATGTAACAGAAACTTGGGTATAAGTATGCACACCTCCTTACTTCATTTGTTTGAACGAGTTTTGTTTGTAACAAAGTAATGATTTCTTCTCGGTATTCTTTACAGAAACCTTTAAAATAATCAAAAGCTTTATCTAAATTTGTTTCGGCATTTTCAACTAAACTACTATAATACGTTTTTAAATGATGTTCTTTCCCTGCAAGCAATAAATAATGTACTGCACCTAATAATAAGTTTGGGACTGGTTGACCTACCTGAGCATAGGACGATAGTGTAAGTACTTCCTCATCTTCAGCAATTTTCATTGATAAATATTCATATAAATCACTTGACCCTTTACATTCCTTTATTGAAAAGTTTCGAAATAAGTTTGAAATTTGCTCTTTTGTACGCATTAAAGTCCCTCCTTTTTTTCAGAATAATCTTACCATTACCGAGAGAAAAACCCCATAAAAAGGTACTCGATTTAGTCACTTAAGGATACGTAAGCTTTTTCGAGATAATTTCAAACTGTAATTTTTTTCTATTCATTAACTGAAAAGTGCTTGTTAAATAAGAATTTTGGCAAATAAAACGTTAAATAGTTTAAAATTATCAGATAACACTAGATATTTTAGTCTATTAATTATTATAATAGAGTATGAGATGGTTATATAATTGAGACAAAAAAGGTATACACCTAGGTGGGGCCTAGGCGGTGTTTCTCTTTTACGGCTTAGACATAGAAAACACCTACTCTTTTTTGCCAATATAGGGGATGGAGAGATTATCATGAGCAACATGCAGCAAAAAACAGACGTTATCTTAATTGGTGCAGGAATTATGAGTGCAACGTTAGGCTCATTACTAAAAGAATTAGCACCTGAATGGGAAATTAAAGTTTTTGAAAAACTCGCAAGTGCCGGGGAAGAAAGCTCTAACGAATGGAATAATGCAGGTACAGGGCATTCTGCGCTATGCGAACTGAACTATACTTCCGAAAAATCTGACGGATCTATAGATATTAGTAAGGCTGTAAAAGTGAATGAGCAATTCCAGCTTTCAAGACAATTTTGGGCATATCTTGTAAAAAGCAAATTAATTCGTAATCCACAAGATTTTATTATGCCACTTCCTCATATGAGTTTAGTAGAAGGGGAAAAAAATGTAGAGTTTCTAAAAAATCGTTTTGAAGCGCTTTCAAAAAATCCACTGTTTCAAGGAATGGAGTTTTCTGATGCTCCTGAAACATTAAAAAAATGGCTTCCTCTCATTATGGAAGGTCGTACATCTAATGAACCGATGGCTGCAACGAAGATTGACTCTGGAACAGATGTTAACTTCGGTGCATTAACACGTATGTTGTTTGATTACTTACAAACGAAAAATGTCGAGCTAAACTACAAACATAGTGTCGAAAATATTAAACGCACGAAAAATGGTTTGTGGGAAGTAAAAGTACACGATATGAATAGTGGTAAAATTGAGCATCATACTGCAAAATTTGTCTTTATCGGTGGCGGTGGCGGTAGCCTACCTCTACTACAAAAGACAGGTATTCCTGAATCAAAACATATCGGTGGATTCCCAGTAAGTGGACTATTTATGGTATGTAAAAATCAAAAAGTCATTGAGCAACATCATGCAAAAGTATACGGTAAAGCTAAAGTTGGTGCTCCGCCAATGTCTGTACCTCATCTGGATACGAGATATATAGATAATAAAAAAGCTTTACTGTTCGGACCGTTCGCAGGGTTCTCACCTAAATTCTTAAAAACTGGTTCAAATCTTGACTTAATCGGTTCTGTTAAACCGAATAACGTCTTAACGATGTTAGCTGCTGGTGTAAAAGAAATGGGACTTACAAAATACTTAATTCAGCAAGTTATGTTATCACATGAAAAACGTATGGAAGAATTACGCGAATTCATTCCGAACGCGAAAAGTGAAGATTGGGATATTGTAGTTGCTGGGCAACGTGTACAAGTAATTAAAGATACTGATGCTGGCGGTAAAGGTACACTTCAATTCGGCACAGAAGTTGTAAGTGCAGCTGACGGATCAATCGCTGCATTACTAGGTGCTTCACCAGGTGCTTCTACTGCCGTTCACGTCATGCTTGAAGTATTAGAAAAATGTTTCCCTGATCGTATATTAGGATGGGAAGAAAAAATAAAAGAAATGATTCCTTCTTATGGCATTTCTCTTACTGAAAATCCAAGACTATTCCAAGATTTACACACTTCAACTGGACGTACACTTGGATTAAACGAAAAAGAAACTGTTCATAATTAATGAATACATTCACAAAATGACATAATAAAAACGTCCGATATATTCGGACGTTTTTTCTTCATTAAAAATTATACTTATCAATATTATCTTTCGTAAAGACAACTCGCTCTGGTAATACGATAATTCCGTTTCCTTCTGCCTCATAGTCATATCCTTGTATGGAGTTAGGCTCTACTTTCACTTTTCCGATACCTTTTACTTCGAAGCTATCCCCTACTTTTAACTTCTTCCCTTTTACAACAATTTCATTTGCTACATATGTTGCGAGAGCCCCTTGCTGTTTTACATCCCATAATCCAAATTGTTGTACTGTTCCTCGTTTTACATAATCACGCATAACGTTCGGCGTAGAAAATCCAGTTACAACTACTTTTTTATCCATTTTTAAATTTTCTGCTGCTTGTGCCATTGCTGGAAGTGCTGTTGCATCTGGACAAATGACTGCGTTTATATCAGGATACGTTTTTAATATGTTCTCCCCTACTGACAAAGACTTTTGCGCATTATTTTCACCATACTGAGTCGTTACAATTTCCCAGTTCGGATATTTCTTTTTAATTATTTCTTTCGCCTTCGTTACCCATTGGTTTTGATCCGTTACAGTTGGACTTGAATAAAAGAATGCTACTTTTCCTTTATCTCCAATTTGCTTTGAAGTCATTTCAATCAATACATTAGCAAGTTGATCTGGTGTTCCTTGACTTATATAAAAAGAACGATCTTTCGGATTCACATCAGAATCCCACGTTAACACTGTCATCCCTTTTTTCTTAGCACGTTGCAGTGATTGTGATAGGCCGTCCACCGACGTAGAAGAAACCATTAGTGCATCATAGTTTTGGTTAATAAAATTGTTTATATATTTTACTTGTCCTGATACACTCGCTTCAGACGGTCCATCATATTTTACTTGTACACCTAGCTTATCCCCCATCTCTTTCGCGCCTTCACCACCTGATGTGAAGAAACCAACTCCAGTTAATTTCGGGATGAATGCAAATTTTACATCATCAGCCTTTTTCTTATCTGCTGTTTGACTAGAGCAAGCAATTAAACCGATTAAACAAATACATACAATAATAACAATCCCCAGTTTTCTCTTCATGACATTTCCCCCTTATGCAAATTTCTTCTTTTTCCCGCTAAGAATGGATGTACTTTGAAATGTCTCATAATAACTGAAAGAATAAGGATAATACCAATCACTACATTGGATTGTTCATTAGTTAAGCCTGTCATTTGCAAGCCATACTGCATTAGTCCTATAAATACACTCGCTAGTACAGTACCGATAATACTTCCTTTTCCCCCTGTAATAAGTGTCCCGCCTAATACGACTGCTGTAATGATCGGTAAAATTGTTTCACTTCCCATATCAGCACGTGCGGAACCAAAATATGCAGTTAAGAAAGCTCCCCCTAATCCACCTCCTAACCCAGAAATTATATAAGCGATGATGACTACTTTCTCCGTTTTGATTCCGGTGTATTTCGCTGCATTTTCGTTTGCGCCTGTTAATTTTACGTGGCGCCCATATATGGTACGATGAAACAATACAGTGCATAAAACAGTTAATACGATTAGGATCCATAATAGATTAGGTATTCCTACTAAACTACCATTTGCCAGTTGCACATACGCATCAGGTAAACCACTTATTCCTTCGTATCCAGAAGCGCCCGCACCTCCTGAAATGACGAGTGCAATTCCTCCGTATAAAAACATCGTTCCGAGTGTAACGACAAGTGGTTCTACACCTGTCATTTTTATAATGATTCCGTTTAAAGCGCCTGCTAAGCAACTTATTATTAGGGCGATTATGACAGCAAACAAAATAGGTATTCCGCTCATCCAAAGTACACCAATCAAAATCGAAGTGAGCCCCATTATTGAGCCGACCGATACATCAATTCCTCCTGTTACAATAACGAAAGTCATTGGTATCGCCGCGATTGCGATAAATAGGAAATCATTTGTACTAAAAAGGAGATTACTAACGTTGAAGAAATCACTATTTAGAAAACTAAAGAGAATGAATTCTATAAGAAGGAATACGATTAGAACACCTTCCCATCTGTAAACATGCTTCATATATTCATCCTCCTTTCTGCTCTCCACTTTTTCATTACACTATCTAATATAATAATAAGTAATAGTAAAAATCCTGAAATAGCATTATTCCAAAATGCTGGTATTTTTAAAAAGACGAGTGAACTGCTTATTGCTTCTAAAAATAATGCACCTAATGCGGCCCCAAATATAGAACCTGTTCCCCCTTTTAAATGAATTCCTCCTAGCACAGCAGCTGCGATAACCTGTAGTTCTATTCCTGTACCTGTTTGATTTGGAACGAACCCGATATTCATAACAAAAATGCAACCAGCAAGTGCCGCACTTAAGCTCGATATAATAAACGCATTTATCTTCACTTTATTAACAGGTATCCCAATGAGTCTTGCACCATTTTCATTATCACCTACCGCATAAAAGTATCTTCCGTACGGCACTTTCATTAAAAAGAAATAGAGTAGTAGTAAAATAATAAGAACAATCCATACAGTTATCGGTAGATCAAGTATGACGATAGATGACAGCTGCTTAAAATCGTTTGGAATATCTTCAATCCACTTCCCGCCTGTGAAGATTAACATTGCACCTCTAATAATTCCTAGCATGCCTAATGTCATAATAATGGCTGGTACCCGAAACTTCGCAACGCCAATCCCGTTTAAGAAACCGATAATAGTGCCAAGTATCATAGTAGCAACAATTGAAAAGAATGCACTATACCCGTTCGTTAACAACATTCCGCAAACCGCTGCGCTTAATCCCATAATCGAGCCAACTGATACGTCTATATTTTTCGTAAATAAGACGAAAGATTGGCCAATTGCTAGAACGACTAAAATAACGCTTGATTTCATCATTAAAGATAACGAGTTAAACTGAACAAAACTAGGATTTATCATTCCGACAATGGCTATATACATAAGTAGTAACAGTATGATAGACGTTTCGTGCATTTTATACATGCGTTTCATTCCGTTACACCCCCGTATGCAAGACGTGTAACTTCACCTACACTCATTTGTTCTTTCTCTAAATGAGAAACAAATTGACCATTTCGCATTACATATACACGGTTAGAAAATTGGACAATTTCCTCAATATCTGAAGAGATCATTAATATGGCGAGTCCTTCCCCTTTCATTTTTTCTATCGCCCCATACACTTCAAGTCTTGCTTTTGCATCAATTCCGCGCGTCGGTTCATCGAGAATAATAATTTTTGGGTTACATGCTAAATATTTCGCAAGCACGACTTTTTGCTGATTACCTCCTGATAAAGATGCCAGTTCTTCATTCATGTTTGGCACAACAATTCGAAACTGGTCTATATACGACTTCACTAAAGCGCTTTCTTTTTCTCGACTAATAAAAAAACGATTATTTTGCTGTAAACATGCTGCTGTAATATTTTCTGTAACAGATGCGATTGAGAAAATCCCATTCCTCGCCCTATCCTCTGGCACATAAACGATTCCTTCGCCTAGCCTTTTATGCAAAGAAAATGTATCAATAGATTTTCCTTCTAATAAAATAGACCCTGTTTTTATAGATTTCAATCCAAATATCGCTTCTGCTAATTCAGTTCTACCTGATCCAACGATGCCAGCAATACCTACAATTTCTCCAGCGTGTACAGCGAATGATATATTTGAAAATGCGTGGCCAGTTACATTCGTTACTTCTAATATTTTTTTCGTCCTTTCTATCTCTTGAACTACTTCTCTTTTTTCTTCCTGTTTATATCCTTTTGGCAATAGTCCCTCCATCAGCATGTCATAAGTATAGTCACATACATCCCCTTGGCTTATAATCATTCCATCACGTAATATCGCTACTTTATTAGCAATTTCAAAGATTTCTGGAAAACGATGCGTAATGTATATCATCCCAATTCCTTTTTCTTGTAAACTTTTCATCAACACAAAAAGACTCTTCATTTCGTGAGTTGTTAATGTCGATGTTGGCTCATCTAAAATAAGAATCTCGGCTTCTCGTATTAATCCCCTAACGATTTCTACTAATTGTTGCTGCGCAATGGATAACGATGCTCCTAGCTCATAAAGGGCAATATCCCAACCTAAACTGTCCATTAATTGCTGAATCTTTACTTTCAGTTCCTTTTTCTTTCTGTTTAGCCCAATACATATATTTTCTTCAATAGTCATATGCGGAAAAATGAGTGGTTCTTGTGGTATTAAATACATACGTTCTCGATGTGCTTCTGACGGATTTGAAAATTGTTGCCTCTTTCCTTTTACATACATTTCTCCACTATCATACGAATATAACCCCGTTAATATTTTCATTAATGTTGATTTTCCAGCACCATTTCCCCCAACTAAAGCGTATATATCTCCACGCTCTACTTGTAAGTTCACTTCTTTTAGCACAAGTTGATTTGAAAACGCCTTACTCATTTTCTTTACTTGTAATAAGGGTATGTTCTCCACATGATGTCACCTGCCTTTATCCCGCTATTTACTACCCGTTCATGCCCGATTGGTGCGGGCTGAAAATCAGTGGAATGAATAAAACCCCCACTAATTACAGTTTCACTTTATGCAGAACATTTTTTGAGAAAATGATTATTTGTTCTACTTGTTTTGTAGCATTGTATATTCCTTTTTTCATATCTAGAACACTTTTTTCACCAGACGTTTCATCGTTTCAACTGGAATAAACAACATATGTGGCACATATGTTTAAGCATTGGTCAATTGTTGAAAGGGATGAAGAGTATGCCACAGCTGAACTTTGAAGAAAATTTGTTAACAAAAGTCGCTTGGTACTATTATAAAGATCAATTAACACAACAAGAAATCGCTTCACTTCTTCACATTTCAAGAAATAAAGTGGTTCGGTTATTAGATAAGGCGCGCAGTGAAGGAATCGTTACTTTTCACGTAAAAGGGACTGGTTTACACTGTTTGAGCATTGAGCGTGACCTAATGAAAAAATTCAACCTAAAAGATGCTTTCATTATCCCTACTCCAATAGACAATTATGCCACTTCTCTCGGAAAAGCTGCTGCACAATATTTAGAGACTCAGCTCCAGCAAGGCGATTTACTCGGTATTGGCTGGGGAGAAACGATTAGCAAAATGCTAGAAAACATTCATTTTGAAAGTTCTATTAATCTTTCAATCGTAACGCTAACAGGCGGAGTCAACCACTATCTCCCAAGAAAACAAAATTATTTACATTACATGCAAGGTGATCTTCATATTATCCCCACTCCTTTTCTTGCATCTACTACTGAAATGGCAAAAAGTATTTTATCAGAACCGAGTGTGAAAGATATGCTTCATGTCGCTTCACTTGCACAAACGGCAGTTGTCGGTATTGGAGGGTTATCTCAAGATGCTACCATTGTGAGAGAAGAAAAATTAACACTACGTGAAATGACATATATTCGTAGCCAAAACGGTACTGGCGATATTTTAGGACAGTTTTATAATACGAATGGCGATTTATTGGAGCTTCCGCATCACAATCGTCTTATTGGCACGCCGCTCTCTATTCTTCGCAATATGAAACATGTCATTGGTGTTGCTGGAGGTACAGAAAAGATAGATGCAATTTATGGTGCCTTAAAAGGAAAGTTCATTCATACATTAATTACAGATGAGGAAACAGCCCTCTCCTTATTACGAAAGGATGGTGATTGTTAATGTCTACTTTATTAGCTTTTGATGCTGGTACGGGAAGTATTCGAGCTGTACTTTTTGATTTACTCGGTAATCAAATTGCGGTCAGTCAAAAAGAATGGGTTCATAAAACCGACCCTCTTTACCCAGGCTCTATGAATTTTGATGTAATTGAAAACTGGGAGCTAGTACAACAGTGCACGAAAGAAGTTCTACAAAAAAGTAATGTCTCTCCTTCTTCTATTCAAGCTATTAGCGCTACTAGTATGCGAGAAGGTTTTGTTTTATATGATAAAGATGGGCAAGAAATATGGGCTTGTGCAAATGTTGATGGGCGCGCATCCGCTGAAGTTAGTGAACTAAAAGAAATTCGGTCACATCTTGAAGAAGATTTATATACAAGATCTGGGCAAACTTTTTCATTAGGGGCTTTACCTCGCCTACTTTGGATTAAAAAACATGAACCTGAAGTCTATAGCAATATTCATTCTTTTACGATGTTAAATGATTGGATTTTATATAAATTAAGCGGCGTACTGCAAATCGACCCTTCAAACGGTTGTACGTCCGGAATTTTTGATTTACACAATAGAACTTGGGATAACGATGTCGCTAAAGAGTGCGGGATAACTTTACCGTTTTCACCAAAAGTAAATGAAGCTGGCACCGTGATTGGTAATGTTACAAAAGAGTGTGCAGCATTAACTGGTTTACGCGAAGGAATTCCTGTAATCGCCGGGGGCGGAGATGCTCAAATGGCATCACTCGGAACTGGAGTCGTGAAGCCTAATCAAACATTAATATGCGGGGGCAGCTTTTGGCAACAAGAAGTGAATATTACTAAACCAATAACAGATCCGCATGCTGCGATTCGCGTAAATTGCCACGTCGTTCCAAACCTATGGCAATATGAAACGATTGCCTTTTTCCCAGGTCTCGTTATGCGCTGGTTTCGAGATGCCTTTTGCCAAGAAGAAAAGAAACTTGCAGAAAAACTCGGTGTAGATGCTTATGAATTGTTAGAAGAACAAGCGAAAGACGTACCGGTCGGTTCACATGGCATTATCCCTACTTTTTCAAACGTCATGAACTACATTTCTTGGCGTCATGCCGCACCTTCTTTTTTAAATTTAAGCTTAGATGCTGACAAATGTGGAAAAAAAGAAATGTTCCGCGCTATCGAAGAAAATGCCGCCTTCGTTACACTTGGTAACTTAAAATTAATAGAAAATCTAACTGGTACGTTCCCTTCTGAAGTTATTTTTGCTGGTGGCGCCGCTAAAGGAAAACTTTGGCCACAAATTCTTTCAGACGTACTCGGAATTCCTGTTAAAGTACCTGTTGTGAAAGAAGCAGCTGCTTTAGGAACTGCGATTGCTGCTGGTGTTGGTGTTGGCATATATTCATCTATAGGAGAGACTGCCGAACAGTTTGTACAGTGGGAAAATACATTCGAACCAGTTACTGAAAATCACGAACTGTATAAGGCGTTCTATGAAACTTGGAAAACTGTGTATGACAGTCAGCTCACTTTAGCTGATATAGGACTTACATCACATATGTGGATCGCACCAGGTGCACTGTAACACATTACATAAAGGAGTGAAATGTATGCGAAAAGCGAATGAAAATGATTTCTCCTATCGCTTCGGTGATAACGGGCCGAAATATTTAATACAAGGTCCAAATATTGATCTTGGGCTTGTTGTCATTCAGCCTGGGCAAGAGTTTCAAAATCATTACCATACAACATGCGAGGAAGTCTTTTATGCATTAGAAGGAGAAATAGACTTCTATGTAAATAATGAAAGAGTTCCAATTAAACAAGGTGATGTCTTACAAGTTCGTCCTCATGAATCTCATTATCTTATTAACCATTCTGACAAACCTTTTAAAGCTGTTTTTATAAAGTCACCACATTTACCAAATAAAGATACTGTACAAACGGAAAATCCAACATTAACGAAGGAGTGATTTCGAATGACTTGGGGATTTAAAAATCGATTAAATACAATTTTACCTGATGGAAGAGCGGTTATGTTAGCGATCGACCATGGCTATTTTTTAGGACCGATTCACGGACTAGAACAACCATTAGAAACAGTTAAAAACTTACTTCCTTATACAGATTCCCTTTTTTTAACGCGAGGTGTACTTAGCTCTTGTATTCCTGAAAACTGCAGCACACCGATGGTTATACGTGTATCTGGCGGAGCTACTGTCGTCGGTAAAGATTTAGCGAACGAAACTATTGTTACACCTGTGAAAGAAGCAGTAAAACAAAACGCAATTGGCGTCGGCGTTTCTGTCTTTGTTGGATCAGACTATGAAACACAAACGGTTTCAAATCTCGCAAACGTAGTTTCAGAAGCTCATGATTACGGATTACCAGTTCTCGGCATTACCGCGGTCGCAAAAGAACTACAAAAACGAGAGGCACGCTTCCTCGCACTCGCTTCCCGCGTATGTGTTGAAATGGGTGCTGACATTATTAAAACGTACTACTGCGAAGGATTCGAAAAAATAACGAGCACATGCCCTGCCCCAGTCGTCATCGCCGGTGGACCGAAACTAGATTCAATCGAAGACGCATTAAACATTACGTACAATGCACTGCAAGAAGGTGCAATTGGCGTAGATATGGGCCGAAACATATGGCAATCTGAACATCCAGCTGCAATGATTCAAGCAATACATGGTATTGTGAAGAACGGATTGAATGTGAAAGAGGCGCTGGAATTATATGATGATGTAAAAAACTAAGATAATAGATAGACTATTACACTTAAATATATACAAAATCAATATTTACTATAAGGAAAAGCCCATATCTAACATATGGGCTTTCTTTTACATTTTTAATTGTTCCGAATCTAATCCGATTTCTACAGATCGCGTACGTTCCAAACAATCTCACCTCGTTCACCAAACGTACTGCGATGCCGCTTAAATCCTATCTTTTCTAATACCCGGAAGGACGCCGTATTCCAAGCACCTACAGTTGACCAAAGTCTTTTGCGACCCGTAGCAATCGCAGCCTCCAGTACTGCTGATGCCGCCTCTGTCGCATAACCCATGCGATGAGCACTGCGGAACAACTCATATGCAATCTCCGGCTCTTCAAGCGTGGAACGACCGATAATTAAGCCACAGTATCCGATGAAATCGCCTTCGTCTCGTCTACGAATCGTGAGAAGGGATATGCCATTTTCGGTTGCTTTCTTGCGCTTCTCAATAAGATCGTTACGAACAGATTCAACGGTTGGCATTTCCACTCCACGTTCACCAATTAGTTCTCTAAGCCAGACTGCATCCGATTCCTCCCACATATTCAGGTCGAGTCGTTCCGTTCTTAGATGGAACGCCATATCTTTAAATACAGATGTCATAGTAGTAACCTCCTATTTATATCACTGTACTACTTATAATAGTTTTGTACTGTACCATATGGGAAACCTGCTTGATTCTCTAGATTTTTTGCATTAAGAAACATTATTGCTATTTTATGCATAAGCAATTCCTTTGCAAAATAGACTTTGTTATGAAACTTTATTTCAAATCTATAATATTTAGTTTAAGAGGAATACCCTCTAGTTTATAAACATTTTGATGTTCACTTATCATACAAATAAAATGCTCAAGCCCCTTTCCAAACTGGATAAGGGGCTATATTCACATCTTCAAAACAATTTCTCTTATTGCTATCGAACTTTCTTACCATCTTTATAGTCAAGGCACGATACTTCAATTAACAATCCATTAAACATTGTAAAATAAAAACCATAACTACTACCTCTCATCACATAAGGTGCCTTGTCTATTTCAATGCCCCCAGCTACTAAACGATTATATGATTTATCAACTTCATTTGTAGTTTCCACTAAAAAACCAATATGAAAAGCTTCTGGATACGTAACGTCCTTATTCCCCTTGAATGCTTTTGGATCACTTAATACAAGTATAAATCCACTCTCATCGCTCATCACTACAAGTGCCTTTCCTTTTTGCTCCAAAAATTGAAAATCAAAAAAAGTTTCAAAGAAATGTCTCGCTTCTAATAAATCATCAACACATAAATTCAAATGATTCAACTTCATTCACACATCTCCTTTTAAACAGGGGCTATACAGAAGTATATTGACCCATATTAATAACACCCGAATGTTTAAGGGTGTATTCAAGTGTTCATTTTTTAATAGTTTAATACTTTTTTCTATCGTCTAGAACGTTTTTTCAATGCAACTTTTAAGATACAGTGAATGAAATTATACGAACGATTCGAAACGGAATATCTATTTACCAATAAAATTTAACAATCGTATTCTATTGTTTATTCTCCAAATGAATTAAAATCCACTCAATCAAGAAAACTGCTGAAGAGATTCGCTCTGTCGTGTCACCTAAAAACAGTTTATTTATAAAATCTTCAAAGTGAGTTGGTACTTTGGATAATGTTTCAATATACTTCAAAACAGATCCAGCTGAAGATACTGGCTTGTTATTAATAGCCCATATTCCCTCTAACAATGTCCAAGTTGATGTTTGAACTATATATGATGCTTTTAACTCATCTTTTGCTTTCAGAGCAGTCTTAATTTTAATTAGCGAACTATGTAACCAATGAGAAATGCCCTTTACTTTATCACTAGCAACTCGATAGTTTTCAAATTTTTGTTTTGCTATTGCCTTTAATTCTTTCAATTCACCGCTTTTATCAAACAAAATTTTCCCTTCTAAAAATGAATATAGTTCCATCTGATTATTTTTAAAGTTTACTTGTATTTGATTAAAATCAGCATACTTATATTCAACTAAAATATCTTCTCTCATTTCAGAATAAAATCGCTTCTTTTGTCCGTCTTCTAAAAGAATATATAAGTCTAAATCCGAATCAGGATATGCATCACCTCTTGCGACAGAACCGATGAGCATAAATCCGGTTACTTTTTCTATAGATAAACATTCGTTTAAAATTATTTCCACTATTTCTTTATGTTTTTCATATGTAATAAATGAAAGGTTTTCTACCACTTACATCCCTCCAGTACTAAAAAAGAGGATACATGTTAATTTCTACAACATGTATCCTCTGCTTATATTTTACGACTGCTGATAAGCCGCTTTCGATGATTTCACATAATAAACACCGTGTTCAACGTTAATGATATGATCTGGTTTTGGTTTACCACGGCCCGCTCTATGTCCAGCTAAATGTTCTTCACTCGTTTCCCAGTTTTTCCATGCCTCTTCAGATTCCCAGCGAATCATAACGACAACTTCTTCATCGCCGCGTCTTACTTTTTTCACAAGAACACTTAAGTCAATGAAGCCTTCAAATTTT
The DNA here is from genome assembly GCF_038050415.1 of Bacillus sp. FSL M7-1020. NCBI lineage: Bacteria > Bacillati > Bacillota > Bacilli > Caryophanales > Bacillaceae > Bacillus > Bacillus sp. FSL M7-1020. The sequence continues at coordinate 2,630,289 of NZ_JBBOTW010000001.1, forward strand.
TCAATTATACCTTCTCCAGTGAAACGTTCTACAACTATATTTGATGTACCTTCTTTTACAGTAAATGTTTTCGTTTCGATAAACATATATCCCACTCCCTCTTTGTAATTCGAATACTAGTATTCTTCTATTATAGTTGATTATGATAATTATTTTCAATTATAAAGTTTTAAATCTTTTGAATTATGCTGTTTTCTCTTCAACTGCCTCATCTAAAAATTTAAAATATGGGAGTAATATTCCTATTAAAGAAGTGACACATATAATCGCACCGATGATAAAGTATAGTGCTCTAACTCCCCACATTTCACTTAGTATGCCTCCTACTAACACACCTAACGGCATAGCGGATCGTATGAAAAATAGTCGAACTGAAAATACTTTTCCTATCATATTGTTCGGGACAGTTTGTTGGCATATTGTTGTGTTATGAACATTGAAAAATGCGATGCAAACACCTGCAATCACTTCAGTTATTACCGCAATTATTATACTATGATTGAACCCTAGAGAAATGTATGTGAGCCCTCCTATAAACAATCCACCAAGCATAAGTATACGCCGGCTTTTATATGTTACTTTTCCGACTAGTATAGATCCAACTACATAGCCAAGCGGGAAACCAGCCATAAAATAACCAAACTCCGCATATCCTGCGGACAACTCGTCTTTTATATAAGGAAGATTTGTAACCATCGTTACCCCTACTCCAAACTGTACGAAAGTAAGAAATACACCGAGCCAAACGATGATTGGTTTTGTGAAAAAGTATGTAAAACCGTGAAGAAACTGTTCTAGCCACGTTTTTCTCAATTCTTGTTTTACTCTTTTTTCTTTTATGAAAAGTAACAATCCCCCACTAATGAATAGACAAACACAAACGAACAACATTGTTAATTTGATTCCAATGAATGTAATAACGATACCACCTAATAGTGGCGCAAGAAACATCATAAGACGAGTCATTCCATCAATATACGCATTTGCATCTTGAAGTTGTTCTTTACTTACAATGCTCGGTGTAATTGCTTGACTTGCAGGTGTATAAAGCGGTGTAATGAGCCCAACTATAATTTGAACGACATACACGTGCCAAACTTCTATATTACTAGTAACTACCATGACTAAAGGTAGTAAGAAAACAGATGCCCGCATCCATTGCGAAAAAATCATAATCCACTTTCGGCTCCATTTATCAATAAATGGTCCGCTTATTAGTTGCAGTATGAGAGATGGGATAAAATATAATAACCACATACTACTTAATGCTGTTTTTGATCCCGTTAACTCATAAACAAGAATTGAATTACACAACGTCCCGAAAGCTCCGCCTAATTCCGAAATTGCGCTACCAATCCACATAAAAAAGAATGAACGATTTTTCAATACACTCTTCACTATAGCTCACCAACTTTTCTATTTAATTCCTCCCTTTATGTACATTCTCGTTGTATATTATCTATTTAAAAATACATCTAATTCTTTCGCTAACGACTGCACTGCTTTTTTTCTCAATACATATTTTCCGTCATGTATATCAACTAACTTAGCCGAACGTAATAATTTTAAATGATGATGCACTGTCGATTTACCAAGTTGCAGTCTTTCCGTAATTTCCTGCAATGTACGTTCTTTTTCAAACAACATTTTTACAATTCGTAATCTCGCTTCATCCCCAAGTGCTTTATGTTTTTGAACTAAAAAATAATTCGGCTCATACGGATCTTCTGGATGTATACTTTCATTTGCGACAGGATAATGAAACACTTTCGTATCTTCAATATCAGCTTCTATATTCCACGGCCTGTACGTCAGTTGCGGGATAAGAAGTACGTAATGAACACTTGGCTCTGGCATATAGTTAACGCCACCAGTCGCCCACTCGACAAACTCTTCCGGTTTCATCTTTTTATTCATTTCATTCTTTGCTTCATAGTCTCGCTCTAATATAGAAAGTAATTGCTCTTCCTCTTTTTTAATAACACTCTCATACCATCCTGTCATAACGGCGATAAAATGGTCCTTTAGTTCTTGTATATCACTATTACATATAAAGCTAATATACGTAGAGAAAAACTGATGATCCTGTGTCAGTTCCTTTAATTTTTGTATTGCAGTTACGTCTCCATTTCCTGCTAAACGTCTTTTTTCTTCATATTTCTCTCCTACAAAGGGTAAACATATATACTTTAAATCTTCTTCTGAAAGCGAATCGATATTCGCAATAAACTGTGATAGATTTTGAAAATCTCCTTCATACAACAACTGAAGCAGCGCTTTCCACGTATTATGCTCTTCTACAAACTGTAAGTGCTCCCTCATTTCTTCTGTTAATGATTGTCTAATTTCTTCCCATTCGCTTTGGGATTTTTCAAGTGTGTCTATTAACCTTTTATGAGTAATTGCCGCAATGCCAAGTGCACATTCGAAAAGTATCGAATACTTCATTTGAATATGGTACGTTTCCCTCTTTCTACTCGTTACATGAAAGACTTCCATTTGATCCCCTCCTTATTTGCTATATATTGAATTCTATAATTATCGAATTATACCTTCTATATTTTTAGAATTATATTACAATTACCGAAAATTAAAGACTATGATAATCTTTTTAATCCTTACTCCATTAAAACGCCGATTGTTAAATACCTTATTAATAATGGAGGTTCCTTTTTTTAGCTCTTTTATACGTTGCAGTTCATATTCTTGTTCTACTATAGGGCAGGCATATTGAAGAGAAAGGAGAATGTATTACATGGAGAAAAATAATGTAGAAAGCGTATGTTTATTTTTGCAATTACTAAAGTTAAGAGTACAAAAGATGTTTATTAAAAAAGAATTAAAAAAGTATACTTGGCAACAAACAGTAAAGCGAACGCTTCAAGTACATGATGCCTTACAATCTTCATTAACATCTCTTCAAGAAGCAGAACTGGATCAACCGATTCCTTCTCTACCTGTTTGGCAACAATATATGAATATCCTTTTGCACGATGCTTATCATACAGGACAAATTATACAACTTCGGAAACTCCAAGGTTCATGGCCAACTCATCGTTCTTATTTATAAATAATGATTAAAATTGCTTAAGTTTAACATGCCACAAAACAATTGAACGCAGTTAACTGTTACATCAACTTCTCTCCCGTAATTACTACTATTACCCAAGATAAAGTAATAAGAAAAATAGCATCGTAACAGACATAGTCTAGATACGAACCGAAAGAAGTGAAAACGTTAGGTTTTATAAAATTACTTTTATTGCTACAGATAATAAGTGGGAATCTACCGAAGGACCTTTTTATATCAATGTCCCACATTACAAAGAACTAAATGGGCCTGCTGTAGATGATGAACAATTATTTGATTTTACATTAGCTGAATAGATTTTCAAAAAGCAAATGAGATGCTAACTCTCATTTGCTTTTTGAAAATCTATGTTTATTCATATTAAGTATACATTATTAGCCCAAACCAATTGGGTATTTCCAGACCGTTATCTTCCATCTAACCTCTTCACATTCGCCGCTTATTGATTCATTTGCGCATCGTTCAATAGCTCAATTATTTCACTTAACATTTCTTCTGTAAATGCGCCTGCACTAAAGTTTACTAACGCTCGTAACGGCATGTAATTTAGCATAGCATCCATCATTTCAGAGGCATCACTATCCCCTTCAGCCATACTTGCAAACGGGCTGTCTTTTAATGCTTTTTCCATAAGCTCTTTTGCAATTGGTGCTAACATTCGGTCCGCAAATATGTCCCCTAGTAACGTATTCCGATGCACTGTTTTTTTAATTATAGTCGTTGATTGAACGAATATTTTATCTTGTAAAACAATCTCTCTTGAAGACTTTCCTACTAAAATTTCGAATTCACCTGTTTCAACATGCCAGTCCTTCAATTCAACATTATAATAAGCAAATGACCTGTTATTTAAAGTAAAACTAACCGTTTTTTCTTCTCCCGGTTGCAACTCTACTTTTTCAAATCCTTTTAATTCTTTTTCAGGACGAATCATACTACTTTCAACATCTTTTATATACAGCTGAACAATTTCTTTCCCAGCTATACTACCAGCATTTTTCACGTTTACAAGAACAGAAACAGTATCCGTATCCTTTATCTCGTTTTTACTTATTGAAAGTTTACTATACTCAAAGTTTGTATAACTTAACCCAAAGCCAAATGGGAACAATGGTTCAATATTTTTTGCATCATAATAACGGTATCCAACGAACACACCTTCTTTATATTCTACTTTATCACCTTCACCCGGGAAGTTTAAGTAAGAAGGATTATCGCTTAAAATTTCCGGGAATGTTTCTGCTAGCTTCCCACTTGGATTCGCATCACCAAATAATAAATCAGCAATTGCTCCGCCTAATGCTTGGCCACCTAAATAGCCTTCAAGTATTCCTTTTACTTTACCTATCCATGGCATTTCAATTGGCGCACCATTACTTAAAACTACAACGATATTACTTTGAACTTCAGCAATAGCCTCAATTAATTGCACGTGATTTTCTGGCATTTGTAAATGTTTTCGATCAAAGCCTTCTGATTCATAACGATCTGGAAGCCCAACGAAAAGGACAGCTGTATCTGCGCTCTCAGCTATTTTTTTTGCTTCATTAATCAAGTTTTCATCTACGTCATCGCTTGCAAGATCATAGCCTTGTGCAAATAAAATGTTCGTTTTTTCACCTGATACCATTTCAAGTTCTTCAAAAATACTTGCAAGCTTTGTTGGATTAATATGAGAGCTTCCGCCGCCTTGATAACGTGGTTGCTTTGCAAATTCTCCAATTACCGCTACCGTCCCCTCTTTTTTTAGCGGAAGAATGGAATCTTCATTTTGTAACATAACCATACTTTCACTTGCAACTTCCCTTGCAAGCTGATGATGCATGTCCTTACTATACGTAGCGTTTTCTAATTGATTATCATAAGCTTTAAAAATAATGTAAAGAAGACGCTCAACTGCTTGATCAAGCTTTTCTACACTTAGCTCACCACAATGAATTGCATCAATAATTTTCTTCTCACCAATTCCAAAACTTGAAGGCATTTCTAACTCTAAACCGTTCGCTAAACTTGCAACACGTTCATTTACTGCGCCCCAATCAGATACGACAAAGCCTTCAAATCCCCATTCATCTTTTAAAATATCATGTAACAAATAGTTATTTTCCGAAGCGTATTCACCATTTACTTTATTGTAAGCACTCATTACTGTCCAAGGCTGTGCTTCCTTAATAACATCTTCAAAGCTTGCAAGGTAAATTTCACGTAAAGTTCTTTCATCAACAATTGCATCTACAGACATTCTGCGATGCTCTTGATTATTAGCTGCGAAATGCTTTAATGACGTTCCAATGCCTTGACTTTGGACGCCTTTAACATGATTTATAGCCATTTGCGATGATAAATACGGGTCCTCTGAAAAATATTCAAAATTTCTTCCGCATAGCGGTGAACGTTTAATATTTGCACCTGGTCCAAGGAGAACACCTACATGTTCAGCCTGACATTCTTCTCCTAATGCAACTCCTACTTCATGTATTAAGTCTTTATTCCATGTACTTGCTAACCCTACTGCTGAAGGGAAACAAGTCGATGGAATACTGTTATAAATCCCTAAGTGATCTGCTCCCTCTGCCTGTTTTCTTAGACCATGTGGTCCATCAGTTACCATAATTGATGGAATCCCTAATCGTTCAATCCCTTTTGTATTCCAAAAGTCTAATCCAGAACATAGACTTGCCTTTTCTTCTAGCGTCATTTCAGAAATGATTTTCTTAATATCTCTTTTCATGATAGCCCTCCTAAAAAACATATAAGTAAACGCTTTCTTAATGATATTATAGTTATTATCTTTCAGATATTATGGTATATTTTTTAGACTACTTGTAAAAATTTTAGCTATTTTTTAAAGAATAGAGGTTAAAATAATGAATTGCTCCAAACGAGAAGATCTATATTATATTTGTAAGCTAGTCTTTGATCTACATAAAACACCTATCTATTTTCTTACTAACAAAGGAGATTTAGTATTTGAAATCTCGTCCAATATTCTGCATAACCCTATGTATTCTTCCAAAGAGGCAATACTGAATGAACTATATAAGGAACAGCCTTCCTATACTTTTCCGTCACTAGTAGAGACCGCCTTTCTCGAAAACTTTTTCGCAATTCATCTGCGTTTGAACGACCAAATTAGTGGGAATATAATTGTTGGACCAGTCCTTTATTCCAGGCTATCAGAAACATCAATTAATGGCATTGTTAATGATCTTCAACTAAAAATAAACAAAGAAGAAATGATTCGATATTATCGTTCTCTACCCGTATTAAATAATATGAGTTTTTTAAATGTAAGTTTAGTGCTTTATTACATGCTATATCAGAAACAGTTGGACATAGCTGATATACTGCAGAAAAACATGCTAATAAAAAAGGCGGAATTCGAAATTGAACAGCCTGATGTACATATATCAGAGCAACGACAAAGTACATTAACTCATATCGATCCACTAGCCGAGAGGAAAATATTTGAATGTATTAAGCAAGGGAAAAAGGAGGAGTTAATTAAAAATCTAAGGAGATTACCTGAATCAGGAGAACTTGGGGTGTTATCAAAGACAAGTCACCTGCGAAGCCAAAAGAATTCTGCCATTGCAGCTATTACACTTGCAACTAGATCTGCTATTGAAGGCGGAGTTTTCCCTGAAATCGCATATACTATTAGTGATTTATTTATACAAAAACTCGAAGAAATACATAAAAATGAAGCAATACCCCCTTTTTTAGAGAATGCTTTACTTGAGTTTGCAGAACGTGTCAAAAATAGTACAATGCAGCAACATTCAAAACATATAAACGTATGTCAGAATTATATATTCACTCATCTTTATGGTGATATTACACTAAATATCCTTGCAGAAATAGTCACATTAAACCCTAGTTATTTATCTTCCCTTTTCAAAAAAGAAGTTGGAATTTCTTTAAATGAATATATTCAGCGTGCGAAAGTCGATGAGTCAAAAAAGTTAATGACATATACGAGACATTCTATATCCGAAATTTCTACAGTACTAAATTTTCACGACCAAAGTCATTTTACAAAGGTATTTAAAAAACATACTGGTATTTCGCCTAAACAATTTAAAAATGGATGCAGTTATTAGTTATCCTCCGTTCCGTCAATAGATTTAATTTGTTGCTTTACATTCCTAATACATATACTTTATAAAGCGAAAACATTAATTGTTAGTACATTAATTGAAATAGATGAATGCTAAACATAATTCACATTCTTCATAACTCCTGATTATAATCCAAATTTGGAAGAATAGAGGCTTTTTTATATACAAATAATAAGCCTCAAGGAGTTGTTGACATGCATTTCATATTAAATATGTTAGGGATTTTTGTTGTAATATTAATCGTCTTCCTTTGTTCGCCTAATAAAAGAAAAATAAAATGGAGACCAATCGTTATTCTAATCATATTGGAGCTTTTTATTACGTGGTTTATGTTAGGCACCAAATTGGGCAGTATTATTATTAATAAAATTGCGTCATTTTTCAGTTGGCTACTATCGTGCGCGAATGAAGGTATTCGTTTTGCATTTCCTTCAGCTATGGAAAATCAAACAGTTGATTTCTTCTTTAGTGCCTTACTTCCTATCATTTTTGTTATCACTTTTTTTGATATCCTTTCCTACTTTGGAGTCTTAACTTGGATCATTGATAAAGTTGGTGCACTTATTTCTAAGATTTCTCGTTTACCAAAGTTAGAAAGTTTCTTTTCCATTCAAATGATGTTTTTAGGAAATACGGAAGCACTTGCGGTTGTTCGTGATCAATTATCTGTTTTAAAAGAAAATCGTTTGTTGACTTTTGGAATTATGAGTATGAGTAGTGTTAGCGGATCCATTCTTGGTGCTTATCTATCAATGGTTCCAGCAACATATATTTTCAGCGCTATTCCTTTAAACTGTATTAACGCATTAATTTTAGCTAATGTTTTAAATCCTATTGAAGTTACGAAAGAAGAAGATGTTGTTTATAAACCTTCAAAAAATGAAAAAAAAGATTTCTTTTCTACTATTTCAAACAGTATGTTAGTCGGAATGAATATGGTAATCGTTATTTTAGCTATGGTAATTGGATATGTAGCTTTAACAGCATGTTTAAATGGTATTTTAAGCTTTTTTGTAGCAGGTTTAACAATTCAAAAAATCTTCTCCATTATCTTTAGCCCCTTTGCTTTTTTACTCGGTTTAACAGGTAAAGATGCTATGTATGTAGCTGAATTAATGGGAATCAAAATCACAACGAATGAATTTGTTGCCATGATGGATTTAAAATCAAACTTAAAGTCTTTACAACCGCATACGATTGCTGTTGCAACTACATTTCTAGCCTCTTTTGCTAACTTTAGTACAGTAGGTATGATATACGGAACTTACAATTCATTATTTGGCGGAGAAAAATCATCAATAATCGGTAAAAATGTTTGGAAGCTTCTTGTTAGCGGAATGGCTGTTTCCTTGTTAAGCGCTATGCTCGTGGGGCTTTTTGTGTGGTAAATCAATACTTATAATAACGAAAGACACCTAAATGAAATTGGGTGTCTTTCGTTATTATTTCACTTTTTCCTTTATAATTTTTATCCCCGAATCTGTCCATTCCCACGAATCACATATTTTGTAGAAGTTAATGCAGGAAGTCCCATTGGTCCCCTTACGTGTAGCTTTTGCGTACTGATGCCAATTTCTGCGCCAAATCCGAATTCAGATCCATCCGTAAAACGAGTCGATGCATTATGATAAAGTGCTGCGGCATCAACGGATGTGAAAAACTTGCTGACGTTTTCCTCGTTCTCTGTAATAATCGCTTCGGAATGCATAGATCCATACGTATTTATGTGATGAATCGCTTCTTCTACTGTAGAAAGGACTTTAACTGCTAGCGTGAGAGATAAAAACTCAGTTTCCCAATCCTCTTCTGAAGCTAATGCAATAGAAGAATCAATTGCCAATGCTTTCTTATCACCACATAGCTCCACGCCTCTTTCCTTCAATAAAGAAAACAGTTCGCTACCAAATTGCTGCGCCCACTTTTCATGAAGTATAATCGTTTCAATTGCATTACATACAGATGGACGCTGCGTTTTTGCATTTATAATAATATTAAATGCCATTTGTTTATCCGCTGTTTCATCAATGAAAATATGACAATTTCCCGCACCTGTTTCAAGTACTGGAACAGACGCTTCTCTTACTACAGTATCGATTAATTGCTTGCCACCTCTTGGGATAAGAACATCCAAGTAGTCATTTAATGTAAATAACTGCTTCGCGCTATCTCGCGTCGTATCTTCTATGAGCTGTACACTTTCTTGAGGCAAGCTCGTTTGTTTGAGCGCTCGGTGAATTACAGCAACGATCGCTTTATTAGAATGGATAGCGGAAGAACTACCACGCAATATGACTGCATTTCCTGTTTTCAAACAAATTGTAGCAGCATCTACTGTCACATTCGGCCTTGCCTCGTAAATCATCCCGACAACACCAAGTGGTACTCGCATCTCCTGAATAGATAGTCCATTTGGTCTTTCCCATGCACTTACACATTCCCCAACAGGATCACGTAAATCAATTAGCTGCTTAATTCCCTCAGTCATATCAATGATACGTTGTTCATTCAGCATAAGACGATCAAGGAGTGACTCAGAAAATCCTTTTGCATTACCTTCTTCAATATCCCGTTTGTTTTCCTCTACAATATAAGCTGTTTCTACTATCAACTGATCAGCAATTGCGGTAAGTGCTTCATTTTTTTGATTTGTAGATGTAAGCACAAGTTCTCTAGCAACCTCTTTCGCTTTTTTCCCCTTTGCCAACACTTCATTCATTTTTATTTCCTCCTTTTTAAAGGTTAATCAGTATATTATTTGAGAACCATTTAACACGAGTATCTAAAACTTACCTGCCCATTCAAATTTGCGTGCTCTCTTTTCTTAAAATGAAACCCAATGATCTCTATGGATGACTTCATAATTATGCCTTTCGCCTCTTGCTTGAATATCTTGGCTTTTCATACCTTTTAAATTCCTTAGTTCCTCCGCGCTATATGTGCATTGTCCTTTTCCTATTACGCGCCCTTGTTGCGTAATTACTTCCACGACTTCACCCACTTGGAAAAATCCTGACACATTTGTAACACCAGCAGGAAGAAGGCTCTTTCCATGTTGAATGATAGCAGTAGCTGCCCCGGCATCTACTTCAATTTGACCGCTAACAAGCGAATGCAAGGCGATCCATTGCTTGTTCATTTTAATTACTTTTTGAGGAGCATTACCGATATACGTTCCATCACCTTTGCCCTTCAAAACATCTAAAAACTTTTCCTGTCCACGTCCTGTTCCGATAAATACACTCACTCCAAGAGATAGTGCCGTCTTTGCAGCATCGATTTTTGATTTCATACCGCCAGTTCCAAGTTTTGAACCAGCATCTCCAGCAAGAGAAGCGATTTCTTCCGTAACTTCAGGAAGAAAATAATATTTTTTCGCATCCGTATTTTTTTGAGGATTTTTGTCATATAAACCGTTCACATCCGTAAAAATCATAAGCATATCTGCCGACACAAGTCCGCTTACTAAAGCTGACAGCATATCATTATCACCGAACGTCAGCTCCTCTAAAGAAATGGAATCATTTTCATTGATGATAGGAAGAGCGGAACGGTTTAGTAGCTCTCCTAAAGTAGCGTACGCGTTACTGTATTGTTCTTTTCTAGAAAAATCACTTCTCGTTAATAAAAGTTGTGCAGTAACAATATCATATTTACGGAACTCCTCTGTGTACGCCTGCATTAATAAACTTTGTCCGACAGCTGCTGCAGCCTGTTTCCCTTTAGTTGTCACTGGTCTGCTAGGATACCCAAGAGCAGAAAAACCTGCTGCGACGGCTCCAGATGTAATTAACAAAACTTCATGCCCTTCCTGTTTCAGTCGTGCCAATGCGGCAACGTGATCTGAAAGTTGTTCTTTAGAAATGCCTCCATGACTATCTGCCAAGGAACTACTCCCTATCTTTACAACAATTCGTTGTTTTTTCACTTTTGTAACCCCCAAGTCTAAAATCAAAGTTTTTATACATTACACTTCTATTCATTCAGTTTGCAGCTATATTTATTCTCATCCATGCTGCCCTGTAGTATGAAAGAGCAAAATAAAAATGACCGCTTCGCCCTTAATAAAATAATAAGGACGAAACGGTCATTGTTCCGCGGTACCACCTTGATTGATATACATAGATATCCACTTGACGCCTATAACGCAGGCGAACGCCTAAACTTTCATTTAAGACTCAGGGATAGGTTCGATACATTCTATACGAGGAATCTTTCAGCCGGTGAATTCCACTCTCTTTCGTAAGAAGACATATGTACTAATTCCCTTCAACGATTTTCGATCTGATTTTTTTATATTATGCGATATAGTTCGATTCGGTGTCAAGAGGTGTTTTTAAAAATAAATAGAGCCGCAAGTTACTTGTATGAAATTATCGCCCTACTGAATGAAAATAAAAATTGATATAAGTTTAACTCATATTCATAAGCATAAAACCTTAAATTATAGTGTATATATTTACATAATGTCGAATATAATTAATTTTTATCTTTTAGTGTTGCAAAAAGGAATATATTCTCTTAGAATGTTTCTTTATATTGCACAGGGATGTTATTCTTATTCTAAGATAATAATATCAAACCGATATAATTAATTATAAAAGGAGCAAGATCGAGTTATTATGAACAAACAAATTGGATTCATCGGATGCGGAAATATGGGGATGGCTATAATTGGCGGTATGATAAACAATAATATAGTATCTTCAAATAAAATCATGTGTTCAGATTTGAACACTATGAATTTAAAAAATGCTAGTGAAAAATACGGGATAACTACAACTACTGACAACAATGAAGTAGCTAAAAATGCTGATATTTTAATTTTATCAATCAAACCAGACTTATACTCCTCCGTAATTAATGAAATAAAAGAAGTAATCAAAAACGACGTTATCGTCGTAACAATCGCTGCAGGGAAAAGCATTAATAGTACTGAAGATGCCTTTGATAAAAAATTAAAGGTTGTGAGAGTAATGCCTAATACTCCTGCTCTTGTTGGAGAAGGAATGTCTGCTTTATGCCCTAACGAAATGGTTACAGAAAAAGATTTAGAAGATGTACTAAACATTTTCAATAGTTTTGGTCAAACAGAGATCGTAAGCGAAAAATTAATGGATGTTGTAACATCTGTAAGTGGTTCTTCGCCAGCATACGTATATATGATTATAGAAGCGATGGCAGATGCTGCTGTACTAGATGGTATGCCAAGAAATCAAGCATATAAATTCGCAGCTCAAGCTGTGTTAGGTTCTGCAAAAATGGTATTGGAAACAGGAATACATCCAGGTGCATTGAAAGATATGGTTTGTTCCCCAGGCGGAACGACAATAGAGGCTGTAGCAACATTAGAAGAAAAAGGCTTGCGAACAGCCATCATTTCAGCTATGCAACGTTGCACGCAAAAGTCTATTGAATTATCTAATCAAACTAAAAAGTAAACACTAATTACAAACTGTTTTTGACTATATACACATGTAGTTTACATACCCCTATTTTCGCCAAAAGATAAACGGACAAATTCATAAATGATTGAGTTTGCCCGTTTTGTTTTTATTATATTAAAATAATTATATTCAAATCCTCTTTTTGGCTTCTATTTCTATACCTTCTGAATGTTATGTTTTCCATTCATTCACTTTTATACACACCTAACTATGACTGAGTAATTTTATTAGATACAAGTAATTTTTCAATACATATCGGTAACATATCGAATAGCGTTTCAAATGCGTAATTTACGTCTAGACGCTCTGTCCATTGATGTGCATCTTTTCCTACCGGCCCCATATTTAATACTGGAACGTCAAACTCTTCTAATTCCTGAAGTGGAATTGAATAGCCTTTATCCCATAATGGCATATTGTCTACAAGAGAACTCATTGAATCCAATGGGTTCTGTAAGCCCACATAGCTTAAATCTGAAATTCCTCCAAAATAATTTTGATTTTCAAATGTAATGCTATGATTGTATTGGGCATACTTTTCCATTTCTACAACTACCTCTTTAATGAAAGGATTGTTGCGTGAACTCACAGCTGGATAGTACGGCGGAGCGAAGAAAAGTACAATCATCGGCGCTTTTTCTTTACATAATATAGCTAATTTATCAACTAAATCGATTGTTACTGCACGATCATCTTTATCTTCTCTATTTTTTATAATATTAGATTGAATATCATTTATTGTCTCTTTTCCATGTTGTTCAATTGCATACGCGATAAGCTCTTCATACGTTAATACATTTACTTTAAGATTAGGAGGTATGAACGGATTATATTTAGAAAAACGATATGCTTGCTTCTCGTAAGACTCTTCGATTTTCTCTGCTACTTTCGTTACTTTTTGACGCAGCAACGAAACGACATCTGTCATCGATTTTTCTAGTAAAAACAAATTAAATAGTGTGACTGCACGATGCGGAATTTGTACAGAATAGTCCTCTTTTAAGTCTCTTTGAAGCAAGTTAGTTGGTGGAGGACTCGCTTCACCATCTACAATATCACAAAGGTCCGTATTCAACTCTAATTCTGCTGTTAATAATGCAGCCATATAACTCCCATTTAAGCCTGCAAAAGGTTCACCTACATGTGTCTCTTTTCCATAGCAAAGGAAACCAGGTAACACCTTCCCAATAGAACCAGTATAAATATACTTATTTTGGTCCCCAGGATGCCTTGAAAACATAGGCTCTGAATTTAGAACCGTTTTAAATTCTAAATCATGTTCTCTTGCTAAATCTAATAATCTCGGAACAGCTGCTCTCATCCCTACGGAGTTCACTTCTTCATCTGGAACAGCTAATAAAAGAACATTCCCATCAAATCTTCCTTCACAAGCTTGCTCAACCATTGCCATTTGTAAAGCTAGACCACATTTCATATCCATTGTCCCTCTACCAAATAGCCAATCTCCCTGTTCTATATCTTCACGTACATGATCTGGTAGTTCATCTTTATGAGAGTAAAACATAGATGTTAACTTTTTAGGATGAAATGCATCTTCTTTCCACACTCCATAATCTTGTACATCTACAACATCAAAATGACTAACAAGAATTACAGTATTTTTCGTACTATCACTTTTCTTTACTAGGGCGGTAACAAAATATCGTCCATCCCCCGTCGGATTTTTTTGCAAATGATGCGGATTTTGTTTGAAATACTGTAAGTCAGATAATTGTTCTACAACAAAGTCTGGTAATATAACTTCAGCTTCTGAACCTGTAATACTAGGAATTTCAACAAGATTGCTTAATAACTGAATCAATTGTTCTTTTGATTGCCACTTTGACATAGTAACCCCCCCTATTTTTCCGCATTATGAAAATCAATTCCAATATATGAATAAAAAATAACGACAGTTATCAAAATTATAATTCTGATGTACTGCCGATTTTTATTGAAATTTCATGAGCTGCTTCTTTTACCTTACTAATAAGAAAAGATAGTCGATCATCATTAATACGATGACTAATTAACCCAACACTTAATGCTCCTACTACTTTATGATTGAATCCGATAATAGGTGCAGCTACTGAAGCTGTCCCTTCTGTTTTTTCACCATAACTTACAGCATATCCTTCATTTTCTATTTGTTTTATTTGATTAAGAAGAATTTGCTTTTGTTCTGGTAAAGAAGAAAGTAATTGTTCTACAATGTATTCCATTTCATTCGTTTTCATATTGGCAAGCATCGTTTTATTTGCGGCGCCAATCGAAAGTGGAATCTGTTCCCCTAAGTTATCGATAACCCGAATTTTTAAAGGGCTATCAATTCTTTCAATAATAATAGAATGAGTTCCATTTGGAATGTTCAAATAGACACTTTCTTCCACTTCAGCGGCCAATCGCTTCATCACTTCCCTTGCAACAGATCTATAGTCTACCTTCTCCAATTGACGTAATCCTATTTCCATCCACATTGGCCCAATCTTGTACTGCTTTGTTTCTGAAATTTGTGTAACTAACCCATGCTCCATTAGAGAATTAAGTAATCTATGTACTGTACTAACCGGAAGATGTGTTCCATCAGCTATATCAGAAATAGCCCAATACTCTTTTTCATTTGTAGAATTTAATAGCTTAATAATACTTATCGCTCGATCAATGGACTGTACCATAATTCGCCTCAACTTTACTTGTAGTATGTTTAGCCTAATTAACTATCAATTTATCAAAAATTCAAACTGAAATCAATCAATTTATTTAATTTTCAAAATAAACAAAAGATACGCTATCAACATTTTGAAAACGCAAACAAAAAAATATTGACTTTTCTTTTTAATTATCTGAAAATTATAACAATATTTCACATCACGGAATACATTCCATAATACGGAAAAACATCAATTTTCATACTACCAATTTTGAAAGTGAGGAAAACAATGACGCAAGTAAACAATACAAACAATGAATTAAAGCGCACAATGAAAAGTAGACATTTATTCATGATTGCACTCGGTGGTGTGATTGGAACGGGGTTATTTAACGGATCTGGTTTTATTATAAGTAAAGCTGGACCTGGCGGATCCGTACTTGCCTTTATGGCCGGTGGATTATTAATGTATCTCGTTATGCTATGTCTTGGTGAGCTTGCTGTAGCCATGCCTGTTTCAGGTTCTTTCCAGGAATATGCCACCAAGTTCATTAATCCTGCAACTGGGTTTACAATCGGATGGTTGTATTGGTTAAGCTGGGCGAATACGACCGGTCTTGAATTTACAACTGCCGGAATTACGATGCAGCGCTGGTTTCCTGATATTCCTGTCTGGGTTTGGTGTTTAATATTTGGTGTTACCATATTCACTATAAACGCATTATCTGCTCGTAGTTATGCAGAAACAGAGTTTTGGTTTTCAAGCATTAAAGTATCTGCCATTATCGCTTTCATTATTCTTGGCGGCGCCGCTATGTTCGGTTTTATTGATTTAAAAGGAAACGAACCAGCCCCGCTATTTTCAAATTTCATAAATCACGGTGGTTTATTCCCAAATGGACTTGCCGCTATCCTATTAACAATGGTTACAGTCAATTATTCCTTCCAAGGTACAGAACTTGTCGGAATCGCAGCTGGTGAAAGTGAAGATCCAGCAAAGACTTTGCCTCGTTCTATTAGAAATATTATATGGCGCACGATGTTTTTCTTCGTTTTAGCAATTTTTGTTCTCGTAGCTTTAATTCCTTGGGAAGAAGCAGGATTAACAAAGAGCCCATTCGTTGCTGTTTTTGATAATATCGGTATTCCGTATGCAGCTGATATTATGAACTTTGTTATTCTTACCGCTGTTCTTTCTGTCGCAAACTCAGGACTGTACGCCGCAACTCGCATGCTTTGGTCATTATCAAAAAATGAAATGGCGCCAGCCTTTTTAAAGAAATTATCATCACGAGGAATACCACTAAACGCTTTAATCTTGACGATAGCTATTTCTGCTTTTTCTCTTTTGACAAGCGTGGTAGCTGCTGAAACGGTTTATTTATGGCTTATTTCAATTTCTGGAGTCATTACAATCATTGTTTGGATGTCAATTTGTGTTTCTCAATTCTTTTTCCGTAAACGCTATTTAGCTGAAGGTGGAAAATTAGAAGACTTAAAATTCAAAACTCCACTTTATCCACTTGTACCCATTCTTGGTTTTGGATTGTATGGCATTATATTAGTAAGTCTTATCTTTATCCCCGATCAAAGACTAGGAATCTACTGTACTGTACCATTTATCATCTTTTGCTACACTTACTATCACTTTAAGATTAAGAAAAAAATCACCAGTAGCACTCATAAAGAAGGTAAAATTAGCGAACCTTTGTAGTACTGTACGATACAGAGAAGACCGCGCATGGATTTCACCTCATGTGCGGTCTTTTATCATTCCTTCATTCATTTTCTCAGGAACAATTCCCCTATTTCTTCTATACTATTGAAATGATTATTTATAGCACTTCGTGTTTTGAATTGTTCAGGAGGTTTTTGCGTTCAAGTGTTATCCTCAAACGGGTCAGTATTGCTACACTCCTTTCCTTTACTTTGGTTTCAAAGATGATGTCGGTATAATTAATGTAGGAAATGCTGTTAGCAATTATTATTTTTTTATTGTTCATAAGTTGATGCTTTTCCTTACTATTACCACTTTGTTTTGATATATTAAATTTATACTACGTCACATTAAAAATTTTAAAATAGACAGGAGTTATATAAGATGATCAAAGGATTCGGAGGAATATTTTGGAGAACTAAAAATATTGATGTTATAAAAAAATGGTACAGCGAAGTATTGAAGATTGAAATAGAAAATTGGAATGGGACTGTGATTAAACCCGAATCAGGAACTGAGACTATCTTTTCTTTCTTCAATGAAGATGACAATTATTTTCCAACAGAACAACAAGTGATGTTAAATTTCCAAGTACATAATCTACATGAGACTATTCACCATCTTGAACAAATTGGTATACCTCTTGAAAAGAAAGAAGAGGTTAGTGAATTTGGAAAGTTTATTTGGATTAAAGATCCTGAAGGACGACTCATCGAGCTTTGGGAGAAATAGTCGATTGTAATCATTCGCTATTAAGATAACGGATAATTTCGTTCAGCCGATGTCTTCGGCTATCCATAATAGATTCCTGTTGCAAATTTGTAGCAGGCTCTATTTTCACTTCATCATTTTCATTTAAACGAGAATCAATTATCCTTAACGACATTTCCTAATCCTTCGTAATTACAATTTGAAATCCCCTCCTCATCAATCATCTACTATTTAAACAAAAACTCCCCTTAAATCAAAAATGATTAAGGGGAGTTTTTCATATGCGATGAAGTTATAGTTCAGATTTCACTCGAACAGAAACATTATTTTTAATTATATTTTTGACATCTTTAAAGCTAACAAAATTGTTACTTTTCTCATCCCAAAGACGGAAACGTAGTGATTGTAAGCTTGTAGCAAGCGTAATCGTTGGTACATTTTTTAACGGAAGCGTATTATTATGTGCCTCTTCTAGTTTATAGTTAGGTACTCTTGGGCTTAAATGGTGAACATGATGGAATCCAATATTACCAGTTAAGAATTGCAAAATTTTTGGAAGCTTATAAAAAGAACTTCCTTCCACTGCCGCTTTCACATATTCCCAATCTTTATCCTCTTCAAAATAAGAATCCTCAAATGTGTGCTGTACGTAAAACAGCCAAATACCTATTGAGCCTGCTATTAAGAATATAGTACCATGTACGAAAAGGAACGATTGCCATCCGATTGCCCAGCAAAGTACCCCTATTAAAGCAACGATTAATATATTCGTCAAATAAGTATTCATACGTTCTTTCTGTCTTGCACCTTTTCGGTTAAATCTATTTTTAAGCAAGAAAACATAAATCGGACCTAATCCAAACATAACGAATGGATTGCGATATAAACGATATGCTAAACGAAGTCTAAATGGTGCAGCTACATATTCATCAACTGTAAGCGTCCAAATATCCCCTGTACCCCTCTTATCCAAATTACCACTCGTAGCGTGGTGAATAGAATGCTCATGCCCCCATTGATCAAATGGGAATAAAGTTAAAACACCCATACATGTTCCAACTATTCTATTTGCACGTCGACTTTTAAAAAAGGAATAATGGGTGCAATCATGAAAAATAATGAAAATTCGTGTCATAAATCCAGCGGCTAACAGAGATGGAACTAATGTTAACCAATAAGAAACTGACAAACTTTTATAAGCAAGGTACCATAAAATAATAAATGGAACTATTGTGTTGATAAGTTGCCAAACACTTTTTTTAATCGTTGATTTTTCAAAAGGAGCAACTTGTTTTTTTAAATTTTTAGTATTTTGTAAGGTCATTTTTCTAATTCCTTTCCTGTATGTTGCTAATTCATATTATAGCATACTATTAGTATCAGGTGTTATGTGTAGATATAATAAATATTTTATACAATGAAAATCTCTTTTTTCTTACTCATTTCTTACAAATTTCTTACGTCCAAAATAGCTTCTATAATAAGAAAGAGGGAGCATTTGTGCCGAGAATTCGAGTTTTTTTCCAATAAATACATAAAAAAAACACAGTGCTTTTTCACATCTGTGTTTCTTATTTTCATTCCAATGAAAACCAAGTAAATTTAGGATTTATACTTTTTTGATAAAAATAAGAATTACATACATGCTATACTATATAATCTATGCGTTTACCATATTACTCACTATTTTCATTTTTACAAACTAAAAATGGTTCGTACATCATTATAGCGTGATTCTCCGTTACATATTGATCTTCTATAAACTGCTTCTGTTGATTATATACTCTGCGTTGAATCACATTATGTCGTATATAACCACCCCAGTATGCAGGCTGAATGGCGTGTTCTTTTTCATAAACTTCATATTGATAAAGTTGCGGATACATTGTTCTCCATTCACCAACTAAATATTTCTCTGTCATATAAAGGTGAAGTTGATATGGTTGATCCGTGTCATTTTTAATTTGCAAATCCAAATAATTATAAAAGCACGTCGCTCCACTTCCAAACGGCTGCGTTCGCCTGGAATCAGGAAAGACATCAAAGCTATGACGATATCGCTCCGTTACTGTCAGCGGTGTATGTAAAGTCATCCAATATATTAAATTTGAAAGCTGACAAAGGCCTCCTCCAATACCTGTTTGAAAAGATCCGTAGTGTAAAACCATACCTTCTACATACCCTTTTTTCCTCGTAGGCTTACCTATTAAACGCCAGTAAGAAAATGTTTCTCCCGGTCTAATGACGATACCATTAATTTTTTTAATAGCAATTTTTAAATTAACAACCTTATTGTTTTGATACCACATATCTACATCCTTGAGCTTCCGAAGTAGTATTGTTCGGTGCTGAATTGCTGTACATGGCAGCTGTTCTTGTTGGAACCTTTTTGCATATGTTTTTCCGTCTACTAACCACTGAATGTACCTCTTTGTAGAGTAATACCATGTCCCTACTATAATGCGATACTTAGACCGCTGCTTAGGACGTAATTTCACTATATTCATTTTATTCCCTCTCTCTTTCATATGCTGCCATTTCCGTTATTACCCCGACAATTGGTTTCCATATTCACCTGCACAGCATTGAAATACTAATTGGTGCATTCTCTTTTTCTTCAAATAAATTCTAATATACCTCTATTTCAATAAATTGCACTTTTCTTAGTTGCATAATCATTTTTTTCAATAAATAAAGAGTAAATGTACTCTAGTGAAGATTTTATTTTTTGGATTTCTTTATAATTGTGTGAAACTGCGTCGCAATACGATAAATTGAAATAAACACATTATAAATATAACGGATAATTTTAAACAAATAATAATGAAAATTAAAGGAATTCTAAAGTATTAATATATTTTCTGTAAATATTGAGTGATCATACATTACTTATTAAAACTTTACTATATGTATCAATTCTCTATTCTACAAACGAACTTCTTTATTTTAAGAGAAGCATTTTTTTCCTTTCTTGTTTTTATAAGTCTCTTCTGGAAAACTTTGCGGCAGAATCCAAACATCACTATTTACAGGACAAAACACAAAAAATTGCCAACCAGTTAGCTTAGCAAGGTTAACTAGTTGGCAATTTTTTAACGAGAATGCTTTACAAATAATTGAATTGCTTCTTCCGGTACATAGAACTTCCCATTACTCTCTACAATAATACTTTCTAATTCATACTCTTTATCATTAATACGAATTATATTTTTATTAACACTTAATTGAGCTTCCACTTTATTATGATTTACTACGAGCACTGGGTTTGCTACATCGGTTTTGTCGATTGATACAGTGGCACCAATTCTCTTAAAGGCTTGTTCACTCTCTAAAAATATTTTATTTGTTACTTCTTCTAAGTTAAAGCCCATTGCTTTCGCCATCGTCTTCGCAATGTCTATATTTTGGATTAAGCCTTCTGGTTTTTGTGGTCCATAAGAGTATAAGAATACATCCTCACCTGTATGTCCTCCTGTCGTAAAGCCAATATTTGCACGATTAGCCAATAACGTAGTAAGGATTCGACCTACATCCATTTTCTTTTTTGCCGCTTTTAACTTTTCTTTTTCATCATGAGTTAGATTGTCCAAACCGTATAGTTTAGCTACACCTTCTACATTTGATAAATCAGATTTCAGTTTATTTGTAGTCCCTTCAAGTGTCATTTTCGCCTTTTTCAATGGGGCAATGTATGCAGATACAGGTGTAGTATTATATCCCTTTGTCGTATTCATATTGCCAATAGAGATACCACTGTTGCCATGGTCAGCTACAGCAATGAGCATCGTATTACCGTCTTTCTTCGCAAATTTTAATGCTTCTGCAACCGCATTATCAAATGCCAATACATCACTAATAATCCCAATTGGATCATTCGCATGGGCTGCCCAATCTGGCTTACTTCCTTCTACAAATAAAAAGAAGCCATCTTTATCTTTTGATAATGTTTGAATTGCTTTTTCCGTCATTTGAGAAAGTGTTGGTTGCTCTGGATTTGTTACTTCACGATCCATATCGAACGCAAGGGCATTATGTGAGAAAGAGCCCCAAATTTTATCAGATTTAGAGTTCAATAATGCATCTTTTGTTTCAACTAAGTCGTATCCTTTATCTTGAATCACTTTAACTAAATCTTCACCATCTTTACGGATTCCATTTCTTTTCACAGGCTGTAGTGCTGCTTTTCCCCCGCCTAATACGACATCTATATTTTGATACACTTGCTGCTTCGCAATTATGTCAAAATGCTTGCGGTTAGCATGATGGGCAGAGAACCCAGCAGGAGTAGCATGTTGAATTTCAGATGTAGCAACAATTCCAGTTGCGCGACCAGAGCGCTTTGCACCTTCTAGAACGTTCGCAACTGGCCGCAGCTTCTCCTCTTCTTTAATTGGTTTTAAGCTAGGTGAATTCACAATTGATGGCAATACACCTACATATCCTGAATTTGATTTATTCCCTGTTGCTAAAGCTGTAGCTGCTGGGGCTGAGTCTGTAATAGCGGATTCTGCTGAATATGTGCGAACACCTCCCGTTATGATTTCATCTAATGCAAGCGGTGCCCCTTTATACAAGCGAGCTAACGTTGTTGCTGAAGAGCTCGTTCCATCCATAACCATCATAATTATATTTTT
Source organism: Bacillus sp. FSL M7-1020 (assembly GCF_038050415.1). NCBI lineage: Bacteria > Bacillati > Bacillota > Bacilli > Caryophanales > Bacillaceae > Bacillus > Bacillus sp. FSL M7-1020. The sequence continues at coordinate 2,652,657 of NZ_JBBOTW010000001.1, forward strand.
TGGTTGATGTTCTACTTGTTTCACCTTAGCTTCGGCCGCCTGATAATTCATCATGCTTTCAGTACTTAATACACTTAATGTTACAGTTGATACTAATAATATCCCCTTCACTTTTTTACTCAATTTCATCATTTTTGTTCCTCCATAAACTTCACATTCTTTTATATACAAGATCCAATTTTCCATTACGTTTATACAAACTTATATATGTTCTTTTTTATTAGTTCCCTATTGTCATAAAGCTAACAACAATTACCGTCACTTTCGTTCATTAATTAAATAATGTTATATGTCACAGCCCTAAATTCTCTACTATTAAAGTGTCATCATTCTCTTCATCATATAAAAATTTGTTTATCAATAAAAACACGATTAAATGAAATAAAAATTTATTGTTAAACAATAAATTACATGTTAAATTATATAGATAATAATTAAATGAGGTGCTTTTTATGAAACAAGGATCAACACTCTTTTTAAAGACGGCTGTTATTCTTATGGGAATTCCTGTTCTTGCTATGTGCATTTTTTTAGTTCCTAAAATAGGGAATTTCGCTGCAGAATTATATCCTGATATTGCATATATTAAATATCTTGTATTTATCAACTTATACGCAACAGCAATACCTTACTATTTCGCACTGTACCAAACGTTTAAGCTGTTAAACTATATTGACAAAAACAACGCATTCTCAAAATTGTCTGTAAAAGCGTTAAAAAATATTAAGAACAGTGCATTAACAATTAGTGTATTATATGTATTAGGCATGCCACTTTTCTATCTCGTGGCAGAGAGAGATGACGCCCCGGGCATTATTATTATTGGAATGATTATGATTTTTGCTTCATTGGTTATCGCTGTCTTTGCTGCCGTTCTCCAAAGACTATTAAAAGATGCTATTAATATAAAATCAGAAAATGATTTAACGGTCTGAGGTGAATAATATGGCAATAATAATTAATATTGATGTAATGTTAGCGAAAAGAAAAATGAGTGTAACAGAGCTTTCGGAGAAGGTTGGAATTACAATGGCTAACCTTTCTATTTTGAAAAACGGAAAAGCAAAAGCGATTCGATTTTCAACTTTAGAAGCAATTTGTAAAGCATTAGAATGCCAACCAGGGGATATTTTAGAATATCAACCTGAAGATACCGAATAAAAAGAGTCCTTCTCACATGAAGGACTCTTTTTATTGCATATTACGGTGCGAAATTAATTTGACCAGTAAACAATAAGATAATCGTGATGATCCAAAATATAAAAAATGATGAGGACAGTATGAATGAAAGAATACCTATCCCCTTCTTCTCTGTTTTTTTCGTCATTATAATTATTGAAAGTATGATACCTACGCCTGTAAGAGCAATAGTAATATAATCTCCCACTATATTACCCGCATTCGCTATCCTCGTTGGAGTTATAAAAACGAATAAAAAACACAAAATTCCAATAAATAAAGATATATAGCTTATTATACTGTACTTCTTTTTGAGGACTATTTCGGTTTTCATCATAACCCACCCCTTCTGTATAGCTATGATTTCATACTAGCACGAATAACTATAATTTGGTTTTATTTTACCGCCTATAGCACTTTTATTGAGTTAATTTCTTTTTAATACTTTTTTTAAAAAATATATTGGACCTACTACCAAATATGCTGGGTTTGATAAGAAAGTCGGCTTCTTACCTTCAATTGCATGACCTACAAATTGAAAAATCCATCCTAATATAAATAATGATAGCCCTAATTTCCAATTCACGAATAAAATGAATATAGAAATGATAATTGTAGGAATACCAATAAAGTGAAAAAATTTATTCATTGGATGTTGATGGTCGTCTCGATATTTTTTAAACATTTTTTGAAAGTCCATATTTTAACCCCTCTCCATTATTAAAAATCTTATTTTAATTTGAAACTAACGAAAGTAAATTTTCTTCTACTAATATATATGCAGGTGTACCATATATAACCTGTAAAGCCAATCCTTTTAAAGAAACTAATAAAGCTCTTGAAAAAGCTTCCCAAAATAATTGACCTACTACATATAAAATAACCTCTACTTTTTGTATGAAAAGTAAAGGTTATTTTCAAACCATTTATAAAGAAACCTCTCTATCAACCACTACCTTAAAAAATTCCGAGTAATGTGCCAAAGAATAATCCGCTACATCACAAATCCCTTGAAACATGCATGTTGAAATACCTAATTCCTTTGCAGGTAATAAATCTAACTCTCTATCTCCAATAGCTAAATCAATATTGTACTTCCTATGTAAATGATCATACGCTAAAGAATTCGGTTTTCGAGGGAAACCATCGTCAATTGTAACCATATCGACGAAGTATTTATCCCATCCGTAATATTTTAAAATTTCCATAACCCCTGCTTTATGTTTATGGGTCATGATTACATTTTTATCTGCAAATTTCAAAACCTTTTCGACACCAGCAAAAGGCTTCATATCTTTTGGAGTAAATTTCTTCTTCAAAATTTTAATCTTTTCTTCCTGCTCACATGAAATATTATAATAATGAATTGCGTGAGAATATGATATTTTCAAGTTTTTGTATATTTCTTGTTCATCTACTGTATCACCTAATATTTCAGAAAGCATCTTCGTATATGCAGGATACGTATCAAATAACGTCCCATCAAAATCCCACAAAATATTCATTGTATTCACCCTTCTATTTTCGAATCATTGTATGACTAAATCCGCCCTATCCTTCGGCAATTCCATTTCTAAATAATACTCCTCTGCTTTCCAATACCTGTTTTGAAACTTTGAAAGTTTCTTTTGTGTCTCTTCGCTTTCACGCTGAAACCTTGTTTCCCTTGGACAGTCCAAATACACCATATAATGAAAGAAATCTCTCCATTCTTTTCGCTGTAGAAAAACTCCTTCAATTACAATTACACCTACAATAGGGATCTGGACTTTTTTCATTTCACATGAATCTGTATCATCATAATAGAAAGGCAATTTCAATTTCGTTTCATGTTGTAACTTTTGAAAAAATTTCTGCCGCAAGTATGCAATATCCCACTGTAAATGATAGTACTCATACCATTCTTCATATCCTGTTTGATATCGTTTATTACGCTCCACTATATGATCATCAATATGGAAAATATGAAACGGAATGCCTTCTTGTTTCATATTTTCTTTTAATTTTGTTGCGAATGTTGTTTTTCCTGAACGACTTAAACCATCTATTCCGATAATGAATCGGTTTTCTTTATGTTTCTTCATTATACTTATAATTTCACTCGTACTCATTGCTTCTTCCACTCTTCTTTTAATAAAGAAAATAAAATGGTATCATGAGCAACTCCATTTTGAATCATATGTTTTCGAAGTAATCCCTCTTCTTGAAACCCTGCTTTTTTTAGCAATTTTTGAGATGCCTTATTTTCTACATATACGACAGCTGCGATTCTTATAAGTTGCAGCTTTTCAAATCCGTAAGTTAAGATGGCTTGTAATGCTTCGGATGCATATCCCTTTCCCCAATATATATCATCTAATTCATAACCAATTTCAGCTCGTTTATGATGATTGTTAATTAAATGAAATCCGCACGTTCCGATTAATTGGTCCGTCCCTTTTTTCTCTATTCCCCAGCGAAACACATTGCCTTCTTCATAACGATTTTTAAACGTTTGAATCGTTGTTTTCGCTTGCTCAATATTTTCGAAAGAATCCATTCCGAAATATCGTATAACAGATTCTTTCGAAAAATATTAGAACATCATTTCTGCATCTAATAGTGTAAGTTCTCTTAAAAGTAAACGTTCTGTTTCTAGTTTCGGAAATTCCATCTCTTTTTCTCCCTCTATTCTAATGAACTGCAAATTTCAATATAATTTCCATCTGGATCAGCAATGTAGGCAATTGTTTGTCCCCATGGTTTCACAATTGGTTCTACTAAAACTTTAATACCTTGCTCTCTGAATTGCTCAATTGTTTCTTGTACATTCTCAACTACGAATCCTAATTCGAAGTGAGAAGATTGTAATTCACCTTCTGTAAGCGGTAGTCCTGTTAATTCTTTCACGTCTTCTCGTGTATTCATCGCTAATATTGTAGATCCAGTATTAAATTCAATATATGTACCATGCTCAGCTTTTATAGGTAACTGTAAAGTATCTTTATAGAATCTTAAACATTCTTCAAACTTTTCTACATATAAAATGATGTATTTCATTTTTAAATTCATGTTACATCCCCCTTTTGTATTCATCCCTAAAAATTCGACAAAAACTACAAAAAAACCTTGTTCTTCCTACAAATGAACATAAAAAAATGAGGCCGATTTCTCGGCCTCCCAGCTTATTGGCATAAAACAGGAGATTTGGTTTGGACATAACCAGTTCGTACTTTTATTATATTTTATTTTTTCTGAATTTTAAATACTTTAAACACCTATTTATATTGAGAAAGTTTTTTTACTTGCATAAAATTATACTGTTTAAGAAATGCTACAAATGGAGGTGTATACATATGGAACCAATGCTTTGTCCAAGCTGTAAAACAAATCGTACTCGCTTTAACATTCTTGAGCAACAAGTAAAACCAGTAAAGTTAAATCCTCAAACTGGTCAAGTAGAAGAAGAGTATACTAATGAAACGATGAATGCTTTTCATATGGCTTATCAAGGACCTACATACCGAGTCCAATGCGCTGTATGCGGACTTGTTGAAAACCCTGAACAATTTATTAAACCTGCTCAAAATCAGTCTTTCTCATAAAGTGAAACTTTAATCAGTGGAGGTTTTGTTCATCCCCCACTGATTATTAGCCTTCACCAATCGGGATTTTACGGGTAGTTGATCCCCCACCTAACTTTTTTGCTTTCGCTGAATTTTGAGGTGGGGGTCTTACTGCCCGTTAATGCGGGATAAAATATTGTTAATCAGTAGTTCCTTATTTATGATTTTTTAGGTATTGTTACGGGATATCTCCATCTACAATTGTTCGTTCTATACCTTGAATACACATATTTTTATTGTGTAAAAAATAGCGAACAAAAATAAAAAATATATAAGAATTAAAGAAGATAATTCCCATATCCCCCTTCTTTAATAATTCCACTCTTTGTTACAATATTTCCTTTTTCAACTGTTTAATCTTCCAAGTTATATTAATAAATATATATAAATACATACAACCTATAAACCCTACCATACCTTTAAATATATAAGGAATTCTAGATTCTGATGGTCCAAGAAAACATAAGTAAAACGTTGGCATTATCGTTACAAACACAATTACAAAGAATAGTAATAACTCATTTAGTTTTTGTATCCTCGTATCCTTTTCTGAATATATATCAGGCAACTCATTTTCTTCTTCTACTTCTTTACAAAAATAATTCCATTTTGCAAAACTCGTTACATGTTTCCATCCACACATTTCATATATATCAATATTTTCTTGTTGCTTTTCTTTTGAATCTTTATAATCCAATCTAAAATCCGCTTTATATACTACATCTTTCGGCTCAGTTTTCTTAAACGTATACATTACATTATACTTTTGTAAAGCCCAACCTTTTTGATGCATTTTTCTTAAAAAGTCTTCTTCTTTTTCTAAACTCCATACCGCGAAAGGTTTGAATATCTTCTTTGTCCCCATCTTCCATTCACTCCCCTAATATACTGTTTCCATTTCTTACAGATCTCTGTAACCTGTTATACTCTAGCTCTAAAACTTCTCTTCCAAACGGCGTTAACTCATAGCACTTCTTTCTATCTGTAGAGGCCACTTCAACAATTAACTTCTCTTTTAGTAACTTCGTCGTATTCCCATATAAAGTACCAGGACCGAGCCTTACTTCCCCTTTTGTCATCTCTTCCACCATTTGCATAATTCCATATCCGTGCATTGGTTTCACTAATGACAAAAGTATGTAATACGTCGCCTCTGTTAACGGAATATATTTTTGTGCTTTTGCATTCATTATACCTACCTCCGATACATCGTCTTATGATATATCGATTAACGATACATCGTATAACGATATTGCATAATCATATTCCAAAATATACAAGTATAATTTAATAATTAAATATCCATTTCTTTAAATTGAAAAATCATACCTATTTTCAGAATAATTTGTTAAAATATAGAAACATTAACTCTTTTATAATGAAAGGAATGATACATATGATTCATACATTAAAAGAAAATATAGGGTGTGTGTTTGTTGGTAAAGAAAATGTTATTGATCTACTACTCGTTTCTCTACTTGCTGATGGACATGTACTGCTTGAAGACGTGCCTGGTACCGGGAAAACGTTGCTGGCGAAAACAATTTCAAAAAGTATTGGTGGTAATTTCTCTCGTGTTCAATTTACCCCTGATGTACTTCCGAGTGATGTAACAGGTATTGAATATTTCAATCCGAAAACGAGTGAATTCGAATTAAGACTTGGACCAGTTATGACGAACATTTTACTAGCAGATGAAATTAACCGTGCAATGCCGAGAACACAGTCTAGTTTGTTAGAATCAATGGAAGAACGACAAGTAACGCTTGAAAAACAGTCTACTCCTCTTCCGAAACCGTTCTTTGTTATTGCGACGCAAAATCCAATTGAATCACAAGGAACTTTCCCTCTTCCTGATGCACAGCTCGATCGCTTTTTAATGACAATTGCAATTGGTTATCCGGCCCCAGAAGATGAGTTACAAATGATGCGACGTTTTCGTAACGATACACCATTAGAAAGTGTTACATCTGTTATCTCTTTAGAAGACATTTTAGAAGCGCAGAAACAAGTAAAAGAAATTTTCGTATCAGAACCGTTAGAACATTACATAATTAAACTTGCGCAAGCTACTCGAAATCACGATTACATTGCTAACGGTGTAAGCCCACGTGCCACTTTAGCTTTAGTGCGCGCAGTTCAAGCATTAGCCTTTTTACGTGGCAGAGAATATTGTACGCCTGAAGATATTCAATTTTTAGTTCCTTCTGTTTGGAATCACCGTATCGTCTTATCAATGGAAGGTGCATTACGCACGACAAAGAATGAAATTATGCAAAGAATTTTAAAAGAGATTGATGTACCAGTGGAGATTGAGCAAGCATGAATGGTCAACGCGTTGTAACTGTACCTTTATTTTTTCAGCTTCATATTATTCAATTAACTGTGCCCGTCGCGTTACTTTTCACATTCTTTTTCCCGCAACGCATGCTTATGTTTCTCTTTTTCTTCTATTATTTATTTGCGATTTTCATTTATAAATACGTCGCTTTCATAGAGAAAAAGTTTCAAGTTATAAATGAGAAACAAACGACTCGGCTATTTCCTGATGAATCTGGACAGTTTTTTATTCATTTGAAAAACGGGGGAAGCATACCACTCGTTAATGGTGTTTGTTATTTTCATTTACATTCATCTCTTATACCGCATAAAGATCAAGGAATTGAACAAATATCAAAGACGTTATTTTCTTTCCCATTTTCACAACCTGCACATTCAGCGCAAAAATGGGATTTAACATTAACTGCAACGAAGCGTGGTGTGTTTCAAATTGAACAGTTCGAATGTGTATTAAAAGATCCATTTCATCTATTGACTGTACATTTACCTGTTTTTGATAAATTAAGGACAGAAATTATTGTGTACCCTTCTCCTAAAGAAGTAGCAGGTTTGCAAGAACTTCAGCAACTATTAAATGGTTCATATCGAACGAATTTTTCTTTTTACAATGATGAAACATCTATTATCGGTGTGAAACGATATGAACGTGAATCATTCCGCTCTATTCATTGGAAAGCATCTGCTAAAATGCAGGAATTACAAGCAAAGCAATATGAACCCGTAAAAAATTATAGCTGGACGATTTGTCTTTCTTTAGCAGCGAATCGCGGGTTTGGTTGGAGAGATAACATAGAAGAACTTATTTCATATGCAACATACATTTGCCAATACGCAACGAAGCATCAAATACCGTTTGAATTGTTTATAAGTGTATTAGCAGAAGGCGGTGCATTACATTTACCGTTAAATGAAGGACAAGCACATTACGGAAAGGCATTAGAGGAATTGGCGCGTATTTCAGATGATAGTACGCTTCTTCCGAAACAAGGATTTCTTCACTATGTGACGAGAAAAAGAGAACGCTCGTCTACGATGATTTACATCGGTATACAGAAGAATGAGCTCCCTCTTCTAACGCAACCTACATTTCTCATAAATATTGAAGGGATGGTGGAAGCAGTTGAAAACTTGGCTCTATCACGTTAATGACTTTATTCTGCTGCTTCTCCTTTCGTTATTAACGGAAAGAGATGAAATAGTTGGTATTGCTATATTTTTAGCGACCGGTTATGTAGGAGTACTTCTTATTAATAAATTAATGAAGAAAAAAACAACAGGATTTGTAATACTGTTAGTTGCTCAAATAGTCGGTTGTTCTTTCATCCTACCTTTTTCTCTTTTTGGCACAATTATGTTACCGCTTTTCTTCTTTATCGTACATGCAATTGGACCTGGGTATCCGGTGCAAAAGTCGTTAAGCGGTATTTTATGGTTTGTATTTTCAGCTATATTTCATGCCCCTTTTCCACCGTTATGGAAATTGTTATTATTAGTTTTACACATTATGATTACATTTTGGCAAACAGGTTCAAATCGTAATCAACAGCTATTACGTTTCACTTCTATTATTGCTATTGGAACAATTAGTGCTTTACTTATTCCGGTATTCCCTTATATTCGTCTTGTTTTTTCTTATATCGTTCAAGTAGTTGCGTTAGGATTCGGATACGCTATCAATCCGTTGTTTTCGGCAGCTGCATTAAAAGAAACAGATGATTTTTGGTCGAATAAAGGGAATCTAAAAGATCCTACTATTAAAGATGATCTGGAGCCACTTCCTTTTGATCCAACTCTTATAAATAGCATAACCATAATAGTCTGTACCACCATCGCCATTTATATCGTTTGGAAAATAATAAAACATCGAAAACATTTAAGTTTACCAAATATACCAGTCTTCGAATCTACAATCATTACTGATAAAGAAGGTATGAGCCAAAAACAAATGAAGCGAAATAAACCACCACATAATGAAATTCGAAAAGAAATTTTCAAACTTGAAAGTAAATTATCCCCTACTTTAAACCGGGAACGAGGAGAAACAGTTGAAGCGTGGTTAGAAAGAATTCATGATGATGAAGGTATACATATTCAGAGGGATATTATTATAGATGCGTATAATGCAGTACGTTATTCAAATGATGAAAACACTGTACTTCTGAATGAATTTAAGGAAGAGGTTCATAAGCTTTATGCGTATGAGAAGAGTTTGAAGAAAAAGAGAAAATGATGTATACAAAAAGACTCCTATTAATGAACTGAACCCCAAAAATTAGACAAATATATTAAGCAGCTACTAAGGATTGAACTCTGTATTGCACAGGGGACAATCCTTTTAGTTTTGTTTTAATTCTTTTGTGATTGTAGTAATGAATATAAGTTTCTAGTTCTTGCTTAAATTGTTCCATACTTTCAAACTCTTTAAGATAAAGTAATTCAGACTTTAATAAGCCAAAGAAATTTTCCATGACTGCATTATCTAAGCAATTTCCCTTACGGGACATACTTTGGATAACGCTATGTTTTTTAAGCGACTGATGATATTGTCGCATTTGATAATGCCAACCTTGATCCGAGTGTAAAATAGGAGTTTCCTTATCATTCAAACGTTGAAACGCCTTATTTAACATTTTAGAAACAAGGGAATAGGCAGGTCTATGTTCTATATTGTAAGCTATAATTTCTCCGTTATATAAGTCTAAAATGGGTGATAGATATAGTTTTTTACCATGTAAGTGAAACTCCGTCACATCTGTTACCCATTTTTCATTTGGTTTTGATGCGTGAAAATTACGTTTTAAAATATTAGGAGCGAATTTCCCGACAGTCCCTTTATATGAACGATATTTTTTTAATCGAACAAGACATTTTAATCCCAGGATATTCATTAAACGTCGAACGGTTTTATGATTTAATGCATGGCCTCGATTACGTAATTCCAATGTAATACGACGATAACCATACCTCCCAAAATTCTCACTAAAGATCTCTTTAATTAATTCTTTAACTTTCTTATATTTATCTGGACGTTTCGCTTGTTTCATCCAGTAATAATACGTACTACGAGCGATATTAGCGACTTTCACAAGGTCAACGACCTTGTATTTATGCCTTAATTCATAAATCAATTGCGCTTTGTCTTGGTCTGTGATGTTTTCTTCTTTTGAACTAAGGCATTTAACTTTTTTAAATAGTCATTTTCCATACGCAGACGTTCATTCTCTGCTTGTAGCGCTTCTATAGAACCTTCAAGAGATACTTCGTTTTGTTTTAAATGTTGTAGCTTAGCTTTTTCTTTGGCCATGGTTAGACGCCCCTTTTTCTTTGATTTTAGGGCATCTAATCCTTCTGTTTCATAAGCTACTTTCCATTTTCGGAGTGTTTCGCAAGAAGGAATATTAAAAAAAGCAGCTGTTTCTCTCAGAGATGTCCCATTTTCATTCATATAATGAATTACATCTAGTTTATACTCGAGAGAGTAAGTTGTATAGCGTTTTTCAAACGCCTTTTCCCCTGAAAATTCAAACCGTTTAATCCATTGATAAAGTTCTCTAGGATGAACCCCTATAGAATTAGCAATGGTTTTTCCGCCTTCTGTACCTTCTAGATATCGTTTTACTGCTTGTATTTTATCTTTTGAAGAAAATTTAGCCATAAAAAGTGCACCTCCAATTGTTAATTATGTGTCTAACAATTGGGGTGCACTTCATTTAAACTAGGAGTCTTTTTGTAAAAGTCCACGTTGCTTTTCACAAATTATGCTTTTTTTCCTGCTTCAATTTCTAAAGATTCTTCATGCCACCAAAGTGTTTCTTCCGGATCCTCTTTAGCGATTTGGCGTGCTTCTTTTTTCGATTCTACTGTAGGATATGAACCTTTTAGCGCACGTCCTGATGTTGTAACGAATAGTACACTAAATACGACTAATCCAATTATACTTACACCTGCTAAATAAAATGCTGGTGCGAGCGGATTACCGGTTGCATGAACTAAGTATGAACATACGAGCGGTGTTGTTCCACCGAATATAGATACAGAAATATTAAAGGAGATCGAGAGTGCTCGATAACGTACATCGGTGAAAAAGAGTGATGGTAATAACGAAGGTAGTGTTCCTTCATACACACTTAGGAAGAAACCTAATACGAAAATACCTGCAAATATAGCTACAATATGTCCGTTACCTATTAGTAAAAATGCTGGAATTGCAAATACGCTTAAACCAAGTAAACCAATTTGCACGACGCGTTTATTACCAATTTTATCACTTAATTTACCGAAATAAAGTGCCAATGGAATCATAAGTGCCATCGTAATCGAAATAATTAATAAGCCAGTTGTTTCTTTGACTTTAAGTACTTGAGTTAAATAAGAAGGAATATACGAAAGAATCATATAATTCGTAATATTAAAGAAGGCGACAATTACTGTGCTTAATAAGAAGTCTTTTTTGTGATATTTAATAATATCCATAAATGAAAATTGTTCATTGTCTTCAGATTCCTCTTGTGCTTTTTCCATCTCTTCAAAGATGGGAGATTCATCTAAATGACGGCGTAAATATAAACCGACCAAGCCTATTGGTGCAGCTATTAAGAAAGGAATACGCCAGCCCCAGCTGAGCATTTGCTCATCTGTTAACAATAACGTTAAAATGGTAACAATTACCGAAGCAGCAATGTAACCTGAGAGTGTTCCAATTTCAAGACCACTACCGAGTATACCACGCTTTTTATCTGGAGAAGATTCTGCGATATAAACCATTGCTCCTGAATATTCGCCGCCTGTAGAGAAGCCTTGAATCATTCGGGCAACTAAAAGTAGTATTGGTGCCCATACACCAATTTGTTCATAGGTTGGTAGTAATGCGATGAATAATGTAGAAAGTGCCATTAAAATAATAGTAGTACTTAATACGATTTTTCGGCCATACTTATCTCCTATTCTACCAAAGAATACACCTCCGATTGGTCGAACGAGAAAGGCCGCTGCAAATGTACCAAATGTAAGCACAAGCTGCAAACCACTATTATTAACACCTGAGAAGAATAATTGACTTAAAATTACCGCTAAATACGCGTATAATCCGAAGTCAAACCACTCCATTGCATTCCCTATACCAGTAGCAACCACTGCTTTCCTGGCTTGTTTAGGATTGACAATATTAACGTCTTGAGGTTCAAAATTTAAATCAGTATTTTGATGCATATAATAAAACAGCTCCTTGTTTAATTTAACTTCTTTAAGCACACCTTCTCTTATTGAATAAAATTAATTCGAAGCACTTAAGGAAAATTAATGTCTCCTTATCTGTTATTATTGTTTCACATAATTAATTATTTGTCCAATGAGATGCTCTCTATGTTAAGTAATTTACTATTTTAAAAAGCTGAAGAAGGCGCTAAAATAGCGCCTTCTTCAGCTTTTTATATTTTTTTATATTTTTTTATATACTTGCTGTAGCTGCTATGCTATGAACACAGGAAATAAACTCATAAGTGAATGCGTCAATTTCCTCTTTCGTAATAATATACGGCGGAAGTAATCGAATAATATTCCCTTGTGTTACATCGACTAACATTCCTTTATTCATTAACTCAATCTGTAATTTCTTCACATTTTCATTCGTGTCATTCACACTTATCCCAAACATCATCCCCGCATGACGCACTTCCTGAATATAATAAGAATTTTCTTTCTGAATGTCTTGCAGTTTATCATTCAAATATAGTGACGTTTCATAAGCTTCTTGCATTAACCCATCATCAAGTAATGTATTTAATACCGTTAAACCTAAAGCTGTTCCCATTGATGAATGAGCAAATGTTGTGCCATGATCTCCTGGTGAAAATACATCGCATAGCTTTTCACCCACAATAATTCCCCCTAGCGGTATCCCTCCTCCTGCGCCTTTACCAATTTGAATAATATCCGGTGTAATATTAGAATTTTGATAAGCGAACAATTTCCCCGTTCTACCCATACCACTTTGTACTTCATCAACGATAAGCAGCACATTATACTTATCACAAAGATGTTGAACACCATATAAATATTCCCTTGATAAAGGATATATCCCGCCACTTCCTAATACAGGCTCTAACATAATTGCAATAGGCTTTTCATTTAAAATTGTTTCTTCTAATTGCTCTATATTCTCACGCTCTACTTCGTATACAGGAATAGATGTTTTAGGGAAACTTTGATATACATTTTCTTGTCTCGTAAAATGAAGTGCCCCTAACGTTCGCCCGTGGAAACTACCTTTGAGCACAACGACACCTTCTCGCTCTTCATTCGTAATAGATCTATATTTATCAATTAATTTCAACGTTGTTTCTGTCGCTTCCGTACCAGAGTTTGTAAAAAATACTTTGCCGTTTTTTAAAGAGTACTCAACTAATTTCTTTGCATACTCAATCGCAACTGGGTTTAAAAAGTGAAATGGAAGATGCAACGATTTCGTAACTTGCTCCATTGTCGTTTGCACAATTTTAGGATGATTGTATCCTAATACATTTACTCCTACGCCAGAAAACATATCTAAATACTCTTTTCCATTCACATCATACAGTTGACAACCTTCTCCTCTTTCTATTGCAACCTCCGTACGGCAATACGTAGGCATCATATATTCTTTATCTAATTGAAACCAATCCGACATGTTCATTTCCTCCTAGTTATTTTTACTATTTTTTTAATGACCATTATCTATAAAGTTATTTATCAATTAATTTTTAAGATTAAAATTTTAATAGTGTGTTTTCTCTTTCCGATATTCATTTTTCCATAATTTCTTCTATTTCAACAGGTCCACTCTATATGCGTTTTTTTCATCTAGCGGTATGTTACTACTTTGAACTTTGTATGTAATACATAATCAAGGCTATAGAATCATATTTAGTAACAATCGAAGAAAAAATTTGGAGGCTATATCGATGAATGAAAAATATAATAAAAAGAGGCAACCCTTATTAGGAGAAGACCTTAATCAAAATCGAGAACTTAATGAACAAGCTACACTTCACTCTCAAACAGTCGGTTCACGTGGACCTGTTCTCAAGCAAGATAGTGTACTGCATGAAACGTTACAAGAATTTATACATGAAAAAATTGTAGAAAGACCTGTTCATGTAAAAGGTTTTGGGGCATTCGGTTATTTTCAAACGATCTATCCGATGTCTGAACATACAAAGCTAAGTTTTTTACAACATTCTAATGAGAAAGTTCCTGTTATGGTACGGTTTTCGTTAGCTGTTAGTACGAAAGGAACACCAGATACTTCTAGAAATGTACGCGGCTTTTCCACAAAATTTTATACAAAAGAAGGCGTTTTCGATCTTTTATGTAATCACATTCCTGTCTTTTCCGTTCGTGATCCGATACGTTTCCCTGAAACGATTAAAGCGTTGTTGCCTTCACCTAAAAATAACTTAATAGATCCGGATAGATTTTGGAATTTTGTCGCTAAAGCACCCGAATCCATTCATTTTGTTGTCCGTTTATACTCTAATGTCGGTACGGTAAAAAGTCTTCGTCACATCCCAGGACATAGTGTAAATACATACGTTTGGATAAATGCTGAAGGCAATCGAAAGTACGTAAAGTATCATTGGTATCCTTTTGAAGGTGTACAATTCATTACTAGTAAGGAAGCTACTAAACTAGCTGCTGAAAATCCAGATTATAGTGGGAAAGATTTATATGATGCAATTGAGGCTGGTAAATCAGTGGAGTATGGTTTATATGTCCAGCTCATGGATCCAAAAGATGAAGTACATCTTTCTTATGATCCGCTAGATGATACAAAAGTATGGGATGAAAAGATGTACCCTCTTATACCAGTAGGTAAAATGGTATTAAATAAAAACCCTGAAAATTATATGGAACAAGTAGAAAAAGTCGCCTTCTCCCCTTCTAATTTACTAGATGGTGCAGAACTATCTGATGATAAAATGTTGCAAGGGCGTGCTAACATTTATAGCGATTCTCAAAGAAGAAGAATTGGACCCGAATTTCGAAAATTAGCGATTAACCAACAGCAAAATTGGACACCTGCTAATCAAATAACAAGCGGTGATGGAAGGTATGTTGAAGGTAAACTTGAAAGAGCTCCTATAACGAAACAGGATGACTTTACGCAGGCTGGTGAATTTTATACGCAGTTAAAGCCAATAGAAAAAGAATATCTTGCTGAAAATTTAGCTAATGATTTGAAAGGTAGATCTGATGATATTAAAAAGTTGGTTATGGGGTATTTCGATAAGGTATCAACTAATTTGAAAGCAAGCATTGAGGCTAAAATGAAAGAGCATTAAGAAGATGAATTCATACATGGTTTACGGGCAGAAATTCAAATTTATATGCATTGTTTTCTTTTCAAAACCAAGTGAAGTTATGAAAATTAAAAAAATGAAAAATACATATACCCCCGTTCTCAAATTAAAACGGGGTATATGTAAAGTAGTTTAATATTTAACATTACATGCTTTACTTCGCTAAAAAATACAACTAGCAGTCTCTTAAACTAGCTATAGTAAACTATTTTACTTCCACTGTATAATTCCCTGTTCCCCCGCCATATTTATATACACTTAAATAATATTTTCCTGGCTTCGCATTATAATTTCCAAGCAATTTGTTTCCATCACGTTTTGTTGCGTAAGTTACGTAATTGTTTAGATCTGATTCAGAATATAATACCCAGTTTAGTCCAATGTTTTGTTCGTTCGTAACAGAAATCTGTAAATCTTTTTGATCCTTTACATCGATAACAAATTTATCTCCCTGATCTTGATCACTTAAGTTTCCTCTTAATAACGTATTTAAAAATAGTGGATTGGCTGTTTCAAATGAATTATTCGGCTCTTTTTCTACAGCCGTACCTTCTTCCGTATTTACTCCGCTAAACACAACATCATATTCAAATTGTCCAGCATGATTAACACGGTAATTTATAAAATAAGCAGTCAATGTTTTATATCCAGTCCACTCTTTTCCTGAAATACGTTTCAACATATCATCTGTTGCTTCATTCATTACTTTCCAATCCTCAATCTCTCCTTTTGCTGAACTTCCAGTATATGTCCCCTGTAGTGTAAATGTATTAAAGAATTGTGATTTATTCTTTGTTACTTTCACATCTTTTAATTTCGCTTCATTCGTAATATCTGAAGTAATGTCCGAAAGCGATTTTGGATCATGCTGCGCTAAGTACTCATCTGATACTTGTGGGATTGTATACTTATCGCGATTATCTATAAGCATTTGCATATAAGATTGATATTCTTCATTTAAGTTATTATCTTTGCTTAATGCAGAACGGTATGCGTCGTAACTTGAAACATCATTTGCACGAATTAAATCATGCACTTTATCGAACATTTCAGGACGTTTATTATACATATATGATTGCAATGCAAACGAATAGTTATAAAAATCCCACGTTCCATATTTCGCATTTAATGTTTGTGATGCTGTATAACGTTTTGCAGGATCATTAGATAACCCACCAATTATACTTTTTCGCGGTACTACACTATTTAATCGCGTTGAACCTGCAAAGAACTCTGCATTTCCTTCTTCAAACCATGTTAAACGTTCATTTTGATACATTTCCCCTTGGCCCCATAATCCCTGAACCTCGTACCTTCCTTGTAAGTAGTGTGTAAATTCATGGCGGAACAATTCTTCCAAACTATAAATACTTTGCTCTGGTGTACGTTCATATGTAAAGAAAGTTCCCGTTCCTTCAATATAAATTCCACCATTATTCGTTTCATATCCGTACAGTTGACGATTAAATTGATACTCATCTGGACTATTATAAATAACCATCGTTAGCACATCATCCGCATGTCCATTTTCAAGTGGTTTATCGCTACCAACTGTACGATAAAATTGAGAACGTACTTCTTTCGCTGCCCAGTATAGTCGCTTAATTTTCTCTTCACTAACCTTATCCCCAGCTTTAAAGACAATTGCTCCATCATCAAACGTATATGTTTTCGGTAAATATTTCTTTTTACCATCGTCTCGAATTTGATCTAAATTTATTGTTTTTCCGTTCGCATCTACTCCTCCGTAATTTGTAGTAATTTGTTCTGCCGCAACAAAGTATTGCTCTCCTAAATATGGATAAATTCGCATTGCGTCTGTAACAACTTGCTGTCCTTTTGTCGGCGTACTATGAAGCTTGCCCAATCGGCCAGCATAGTAAATTCCGTTATTAATTAACCATCCATTTTTATCTGTTACAGTACCAATTAGTGCGAAACGACTTACTTCATTAATAAAGGTATCGATATTTCGATACCACATCGTATCTTTCGGCTCTTTTCCAGTCGTGTACATATCCGTCTGAATATCAAAGTCAATTCCCTTCATCAACTCATATATTGCGTCTCCTTTTGTTCGGTCTTCAATGAAAGTTGCAAGATTATCGTTATATTGTTTAAAAATTTCACCTGCATATAAAACCGTTTCAACATCAGCCGATGCATTTCCAATTAATTTTCCATATGATGAAATAACTTTATTTTGTTCCGATGTACCAAGTTTGAAATTTGGATTTTTTGCAATTGTTTTTAAAGCCGGTAAACATTTATCATGGTAGCTACGCTCATTTAGTTTGCTTAATTCATCATGGTAAAAACCTAAATAAAATGCTGCACGTAGAGCTTCTACTAATGTTTCAATCCCTTTTGAATCATCTTTCGTATAAGCTTGTCCTTGTTCTGCTAGTTTATTAATAATCGCTTGCATTCGACTATCATCTTGATAGAATTTAAGACTATCACTATTAAACTGAAATAATTCTGGAATTTGATACCATTTAATTGTCACAAGAAGATCAGTTAATTGTTTGTTATTTAATTGATTTAACTCAGCCATCGAATACTTTTTTTCTTCAGCTAACGGTTTAATATTATCGGTTGGTGCTAGTGGACGCTGCGATAAATCCGCTAATTTTAACCGTTTTGTAAAAGATGCATTTTCTTGTACTTTTGAAGGATGCGCCAATTCATCAACAGATTTCTGTATTCCTACCGGCTCCATTTGTAATACTTTCTTCACATTTTTCTCTTTTGTCTCTGCTTGAATTTGCAAACCATTACATGTTATTGTCACTAATCCAACACCAAGAATCCACTTAGAAATTTTCGAATATTTAACCATATCATTGCCCCCTAATAATTTAAAAGAAAATTCTGAATTTTAAAATCAAAAAAACACTTATTTGTATGTATTTACAGTTCCGCTATAAATACAACTATGATCAATAATGCAATAGTAGCTTGTTTTATACTATTACGAGTACAGATTCCTTACATACAACCTCCCTTCCTTACATGTAATACAAGCAAAAACTGTGCCAATCATATTTCTTATGAATAGCCAATATTCTTTTATAAATACTGTAGAATAAAATATACATAGGTGGTTCGACAATGTATAAATCATTTGACACAAAATCTAATTTTTATGAAGAACAAATTCATTGAATGTTATAAGTTCATTAGCAAGTACATAATTTTCAACTAACAACATCGCAAATTTTTAAATCTCTCAAAAAAGGTAAACAAACATATTCCATAAAGCTAATATGTTTGTTTACCTTTTCCGATTTCAAATCAATAGCAAGATATCGTTGAATAAAAGCAGCATTAATACGTATTTTGTTATTCATTTCTCTTTTTCATATAATCTTTTTCACATTGTAACGGTTTGAATTTCACTTTTTTCCCTTTCTTCTTTTTCGTTTTTATAACGAGCCATTCCCCTTTTTCAACGTCTAGTTTTAGGCGTTTCATTACATTGATATTATCGTTTTCTTTATAAAGTAAAAATGCCTCTTGCGCCCTTACAAATAAGCTCGGCTGCTCGCTAAATCCACCACTATCATAAATTTTAGTTAGCGAATTATAATAAGAATCATTTTCCTTTCCACCATACATCAAATGGGCAGCCTCCAAATCTCTTTTACTTACTTCCCAAAAACTATGTTCATCAATATTTAAATTAAATGTGGATTTAATGTCCTGTATTATATTCTTCACATACTTTTCATCTCGAATTTTCCTTTCTTCAAGACAATCCGAAGATAACCTTGGTGCATCTGATTGGGAATGTACAACGTGTTGTATCGATACACACAGAATAAATATGCTTAAAATGTAAAATATTTTTTTCATATTTACATATCACCTCAAATGATTTAGATACTATATCATTTGAGGCTTACAATATTCTTATGCTAATAATAAGAAAGATCCTATAAAATAAAATTTTTATAGGATCTTTCCTTTTAATATTGCTTTATCAAATTCACGGGCGGGGCAACTACCTTACTACTTTTCACATCATATAATCCTATAGGTGTTACTCGTATAAAAGGTAAGTGCGTCGCAGAAAAGAATAAAATGGTAAATGCCGGATCGTTATAAACATAGCCTCGCTCTTGTAGTAATTTCACCATCTTTTTCTCTTCTTGTATTAATTCGCTCATTTTTAAATCGGACATAATCCCGAGTAAAGGTAATGCAATTTCGTGTAACACTTCATTGTTTTCTGCTATGACCATTCCACCACCGAGCTCTTTTACTCTACGAAAAGCTGTAAACATATCTTCTTTCCTTTTTCCGATAAGAATGATGTCGCCTGTACCAGAATAAGAACTTGCAAGACCTCCTAATTCATTTACAAAACCTTTCACAACTGTATTCACTCGCCAAGTACCATCGCGGGCAATCATCATTAGAAAACATTCATCATGTTCCATGGAAAGTTCATCACAGTCTAAGTCGATTTCGCTAACATATGGTTTTGTTATAACATTGTTTAACAAGTGTATACCCGTTTTATTAGAAAAAATCATATGTTCTTTTTCTATAGACCAGTCTAATGATAATGGGGTTACTTTAAATTCACTCCAGTTTATATGTAATGATTTATTTTTGTTTACTCCGTCACGCTTCACCCATTTTCCCTTTGCAATTACACTAATTGGCACCGGATTTTCTTTACTTTCCAAAATATTAATATTGGCGATTCTCCCTGTCGCAATGGAGCCATGTAAATGCTCCATATTATAATAACGAGCAATGTTATAGCTTGCCATATGGTAAGCATCTATTGCCGGAATTCCTTGCTCAATCGCTATTTCTATCAATCTATTCGTCATTCCGTTTTCATAAAATGACGGATGTGAACCATCTGTTGTAAAAATGAATCTATCAAATTGCTTAACACCTAATTCTAGTAATTCTTTCAATAAAACTTCTAAATCTGGACGGATTGAAGAATTTCTAAGGGAAACAGTGTAACCTTGCATAAGACGAGTGAAAGCTTCCTGTCCTGTCATCGCTTCATGATCGCAATCCGTACCTAACAACTTTAACTTCGCTAAAGTCGTTTCAGATGCCCCTGGAAAATGTCCTTCTACTTTTTTCTGTAACCGCTTCGTTTCCTGCACCCAAGTTAACATTTCATCATCGCCATGTAATAGTTTTGGCCATGCTGTTAACTCACCGCCTTGAAGAACTGCTTCATGCTTTAGCCACTCTATTATTTCTTCACTATTAAATACAGATTCCCCGTTTTGCAGCTCAGTTTGTCCATCAAAACGACACCACCAATACATACTTGCCGGAATCTTTTTAAATTCATCTAATAAACGAAATGCTTCTTCACGTTGTAATGTGAAAAATAAAGTTAAATTATCATTAATAAAAGTTGTCGTCCCAAATTGCATCGCATGATTCGCTAACGTCTCTGGATTATACAATTGATATGGATGTGCATGTGGTTCTATGTAACTAGGAACTACATACTTTCCATCGCAATCAATCACTTCACATTCACTTAGTTGCTTTGGCAGCTGCTCTCCTACGTATACAATTCGATTATTATATATCCAAATATTCGCTGTCATCCACTCGCGCATATAGGAATTTAAATATGTTGCATTCTTTAATAATATGTGTGGACTTCTCTTATCATCTAGTACTTCAACATGTTCTCGTAATTGCTTATTAGTCCATTTAAAATGATTTTGTTCCATTTTATTCAACTCCAAATCAACTCATAATTATTTTGATTAAAACGAGAAATACTTAACTAACTAAAGTATTTTCTATTCATAACTCCCCTATTGGTGCCCCTATATCCTTCATTATATGGAATAATTTCAAAAATAACAATTTTCAGAATCATACACATACCTCTTTTATCCAAAATAAAAAGAATGTCATGTAACTGACATCCTTTTTATTTTTATCGTAAGCTATACGATTGATTTTCACTTTGAAATATACTTGATGCCCTATCATAAATGCTACTACTGTCCATAGTTGCGCATTTAACAAAGTACCTCTTTTATATACAACTATAACAAAATTCCATTCATTTTCTTTTCATCTATTTATTAAATTCAATTTGCATCATTTTATTAAACTGCGAAACAATATCGACCTCATCTAAAGAGTTAATACTGACAGCCAATGTATGTTTACCACCAATTACTCCGCCAGCAAAAGTTGTAAATCCGGGAATTCCTCCTCCGTGACCCCAAACTGAAACACCGTTTGGAAGTTTAGTCTCATAGATTCCAAGACCATACCCATCACCAACCGCTTTTCCTTCTACAGGAACTGTAGTAAGCATTTCTTTTAGCTCTCGTTCCTTCAATAACTTACCACTGAGTAAAGATGAAAAGAATTTATTTAAATCATCCGCATTAGAAATCATATCTCCAGCTGAATTAGCTAAACTCGGATTATAATACGTAATGTCTTTCAACTCGCTCGTTCCTTCGGTTTTCACATACCCACGAGCATGATTCTTTCCTGGGATGACAGGTGAATTACCTGGTAAAAACGTATTTGACAAGTCCAAAGGTTCAATAATTCGCTTTTCGATTTCTTCCGCATAACTATTACCAGTTATTTTTTCAATAAGCATTCCTAGTATTACGTATCCTGTGTTTGAATACGACCAGCCTTTACCTGGCGAAAAATCTGGAGGCAGAGAAAGGCCTATTTTCACTATTTCTTCTGCTGTATACGTTTTTTTCGAATTCATTATGTCAGCATCTTTTGACTTTAAATATTCAGCTATACCACTCGTATGATTCAAAAGTTGGCGTATCGTAATTTGATTACCATCATACCCATTTCCTTGAATGAGGCCCGGTAGCCACTTTTCAATTGAATCGTCAAGTTGAACGCGATTTTCTCCAACTAATTGTAGAACAGTCGTGGCAGTAAAAGTTTTCGTCACACTACCAATCCGAAAGCGATAATCTGATTTCACCGGTTTCTTTGTACTTAAATCTGCTACGCCAGCAGTATAACTACTCGTTTTTCCGTTATTATACGCCTTAGCTAATATCCCTGGAGCGCCAAGCTGTACTGTTTCCTGCATTACTTGTTTCCAGCCATTACGATTCTTTTGATCATGTACTTGTGACGAACTAGAAATATTTTGAGTTGACTCTGCAGTCACAGTAAAATCAGGTGTGAATAGAGCAGTACCCGCTAATAAAACTGCAAAACTTGCTAACTTAATTGAATTACATTTTTTCATAAGGCTTTCTCTCCTCCATTAATATCGGATTGATTCAAGCTATACTTTCATCCTATATGATAAATCTCTCTTTTTTCTTATCCATTCCTTACGAAATACTTACGTTTAAATTTAAATACGGTAAACTGAGGAAGAGTTATGCATGCAAATAAAAAGAGAACATGTTTTCATTTTTCATGTAAACACGTTCTCTTTTTATTTAAAATTCTATATCAACTTTTTATTCTATTCTTTAAACAACTAATCTTTTTTCACTTTTACCATCCTGCACTGGCGTTCATACCATTTCCGATAATAGTAAGAAATAATGGCCACAGTACTGGCCCTAACGTAAGAAATATATTTAGAAGTATAAGTATTCTATATCCCACGGTAAAATTATTATTTTTACGATTTACCAATACTAAAATAAATAATAATATTATGGTCGTTAAAAATAAAAATAGAATTAGCAACCAATACCAAACCATTAAACTGAGACTCCATGGTGTTAATAGCTCGTGTATTATACCAAATATGATTCCTAATACCCCAAAACTAAAGGTAGTAACTGTTGATTTTATAAGCAATTTATTTAATGTTTTTTCATATGTATTTTTACAATATAAATCTATTAAAGTGAATAAAGATAAATATGCCATTAATACACCTACCCAAGACAATAACCAGTCCCCGCCACCTCTAAATAACAAGAACATCAACCAACACATACCTACTGCAGAAAAAATAAAGGAAATAAGTATGCTTTTTAATACCAGTTTCATTATATTTTCACATCCTTAAAAAATCAAAAATTAATTATAATTTATAAAAATTAAGTATAGGTTAACATGTAATAAAGTATAAGTAAATAAAGTTAATTTTGTTTACCTATTTGAAGACGGTTTCATATAAGAAAATAATTCATGTTAATCAAATTTCCGTATAAAAAAAGAAAAGGTGGATATTTATGTATCCACCTTCCCATCTCCCTCTATCCACTTCATTATTTCTTCCACATCTAAATCCGTATACGTCTTTTCACCATAACGAACAGACTCATATAACGAGATAATATCCCTTGTTCTACAAATTCTTTTTAGCCACTGTTGCATCGTTTCATAGGACCTTCTCTGTTCATGAAACGGTAATGTTCTTTCCCATTCAACTAACGTTTTTCTTATCTTATCTGTCGGTAACGGGTGTTCTAACTGATGCCTCACTTTCTCGTTCTTTTCGGTTCTTACCGTATTTTCTTTTGTTACCGTTTGTTTCTCTTGTTCTATTTCTGATTTCGTTAACTTTTTCCGAACTAATTTATAAAGAAAATATATAATTATTACTGCAATAACTACATAAAAAGCTACAGTAATCCATGAATTTGAAAGTACAGAGAATATGGCTCCCCATGAACTTTTCCTTTCGAACTCTTTCATTTTTTTACCCGTTGTTGTTCTTATCCCTTTATCTCCTACTTTTTTATCTTCAATAGGTGTCCCATACTCTTCAATATTTTCATAGTTTATTGTTTCTTTATAATTTTTTTCAGATTTTTTCTCACTAAAAAAACGCTCTTTCACTATGCCTTGTACATGCACAACACCTTGCGATAACGCTATCGCACTAATCGAAAAGAAAAGTATAATTATTACTTTTACACTCCAAAACTTCACTTTCGTATGCTGCTTTTTATTCAACATGACATAAGCCCTTTCTTATTCTTTAATTACAATCCATTTATTCGTTCTACTATATTTCTTTGGTGAAGTACCAAGAATTAAAGGAACCGCATCCAATTCCTTAAGACGAAAGCCAGCAGTGTAAAAATAAGAAGACGATACAGGCGTATCTTGGTCCGATATTGAGGCAAGTACCTTTAATATATTTTGCAAATGTTTCCGATTATCCCCATTTTTTATATGTAGCAAACCGTTATCTTTTACACTATTGATCCATACTTCAAATGAACAGTTTTGCATGAGCAATTGTTTACATATACCCGCCGTTAATTCAATTAGTTCCTCTGTATCATTTCGCAAAGAAACACCACTTTTATTTTGCAAGTTGAGATAAATCGCGTATTTATCACATTGTGTTCGCTCATACTTTTTCGCAGTTATCGTCCCTGTTTTCGCCGTTGCACTCCAGTGGATGGAACGAAAATCTTCATTTTCATAAGACTTTACTCCCATTACTTTCGTTTCATCATATAAGGGTGAAGACATCGCTTTTCGAAATCCTCGTGACCATTCTTGTAATTCAGGAACTTGTATTTTCGGAACAGCTGGTAAAACTAAATAAGACGGCGTATCAACTTGTTTATATGTTATATTGTTCGTTATAAATCCAAAGAGATCGGTAATCACAATTTCAACTTCTTCCCATTTCGCGATGCCTCTTTTTAACGCTACAGCTTGCAAATCAAATGAAACTGACTCCTTTCCTTTTAAATTAAAATTCATATAATAATTTGAACCTGTACTATGATTTTTGTTTATTTCATCATGATTCCAAGTTAGCTTATTTTCACATTTAAATCGAAATACGATATTAAGAATAGGAAATATCGACTTGTTTGAAATTTTCATTTTGCACATATTCGTTTCACCTATAAAAACGTTCGAATTCCCTTGACTGTATTCCCATTGAACACGAGATACTTTACGTATATATACACGCATAGCACCTATTAAAATTACATATAAAAATACGAGAGATAAAAACAGTAGATTACTTGAAAATACACTTAAAATAACGGCTACAACTGACATAACCCCCATTACGAAAGGCTCCGCTAAAGGTGTATACACAAGCTGTTGATTCATCGTACATTCTCCACTGGCACACTAATCGTATGAAGAATTTCTTTCATGATTTGTTCTTTCGTCGTTTTCATCTCTCCTTCAATCGTTAACGTTAAACGATGAGCACAGACAGATGCAGCGAGTAGTTTTATATCATCTGGCGTACAATAATCTCTTTCATTTAAAATTGCCCGTGCTTGAATCGCCCTCATAAATGCCAACGTTCCCCGAGGGCTTACACCAATTTCAATTAACTCATGGTTACGAGTTACTTCAATAATTTCAAGGAGATAATCTTGCACATCATTCCCTACTAACACTTCTCTTGCACGCTTTTGCATCGTAATAATTTCTTCACTTGAAATAATAGAATGTAACGTTTCTAACGGATCATTCATTTGAAACCGATTCATCATTTCCTTTTCAGCTTCTCTCGTAGGATAACCTTGGCGTATTGTGAGTAAAAACCGGTCTAACTGAGCATCTGGTAACGGAAATGTGCCCGCTGATTCGAGTGGATTTTGCGTTGCTATAACTAAAAAAGGTTCTGGTAATGAATGTGTCTGTTTCGCAATTGTAACAGTACGCTCTTCCATAACCTCAAGTAACGAAGATTGTGTTCTCGGTACAGCTCGATTAATTTCATCCACTAATACGATATTTGCAAAAATGGGGCCTAACCTCGTTTTAAAATCCGATTCCTTCACATCAAAATATTCAAGACCAATAACATCTCCAGGCAAAGTATCCGCTGTAAATTGTATTCTTTGAAATTTAGCGTCCACACTTTTAGCCAAACTTTTCGCTAACGTTGTTTTTCCTGTCCCAGGTACATCCTCTAATAAAATGTGTCCTCTTGCTATTAGAGCAATGGCTGCTAGTTCTATCGATTCGTCTTTTCCTATAATAACTTTCGAAATATTGTTAGTAATTTTCTTTAATGTACTCATATAGTAATCTAGCACCTTTTAATCATCTAAAAATTAAGAATATATTTTTTCCAAATTATAACATGTATTTCAAAGATGAAATAGAGTGAAAATGAATCTTTTATTTTTTCTTCATTGCACGCAAAAAAGCACCTATTGTCGTATATTGACAATGAGGTGCTTAACTCAATCCAACAGCTTTCTTTCCCTCTAATTTTTAGTAACAATACATCCTTTTTTCTCCCACGCATGCATTGTTTTCAATTAACTAGTAAAATGCATTCTAATATTACATATAATGAAAACCATTTCTATTTTATCGTTATAGAACTTCCTCTACATCGACACTCTCTATCTTTACTTCATACATATTTGGGATGTTTGCTTCTTTTGGTACCCATGCATAATAATTTTGATCATTTTCTAACATAAATTGAACTAACTTTGTTTCTGAAACATTCCAGAAATTTTTAAGATTATCAATGTAGTCCTCTAAATCTTCTTTATAGTCCAATTGTAATATATAATCTCTTAATGTCAGGGCAAACACAATTAAACTTCCTAATAGATTTTTTTGCTCGTTTTCTTCTTCATACTCTTGTGGTAAGAACCACACTTGACCTATTCCTATCGTTTTTTTGTATTTTTCATAAAAACTACTATCACCCATATTCTCATAGTCATGGATCAATTCATTGACCAATGAATGCCATTTTGGAGGAATAATGTTTTCCAATGCAGGATTATTTTCAATTCCTTCTACTATATCCTCGATTTCTTCTGTCTCATCTTCATAGTGATATTCACTTAGGTCTATATGCTTGTATTTCATTTCATTTTTATAATGTGCCAAATCATATGGATAATGGTTATTATCTTTTAAACTTGTATCATCAAGTTCGAGTATCTTTACTAGTGCAGCTGTCTCAAAGCTCCAGTACCCTACATATCCAGGTTCTTTATGTGCATTTTTCCATTCATAATCATAATGGCCTTTAAACCATTCTTTCTCCATATACGTTTGTAATCTTTTAGACGCTTCTTTTTTATCTGTTTGTGCAAGTTCTATAATCTCTCTCGTTTTTGCATATGGATTTTCTTTATAATATCTGTTCGTCATTTTTATGTATCCGATATCACTAGCGCATAAGAGGAAATCAATTACTGCGTCGTTCATATTTTTTGTATCAACTATCTTTTTTAATCTTTCTATATTCTTTTTATCCGTTTCTAACAAAATTCCTAAGGAAATCATCCAAATTAGACTTAAATATCCAATTTCCCTACTCCCTGTATTCTCTAAATCATAAATTGCATTATGAAAATCTTCTTCTATTACACTAATTTCTTCCCCTAAAGAATACTTTGCCCTAATATCCTCCATCTCATATCTAAAATTGGCTAGATAGGTCCCTTCTATAATACTCTTATTATCTTTAGAATATCTTTGAATTCCATTTTTAGTATCTTCTTCTAAACTTTTAATATCTTCTCTATTTTCCTCTATAAACTCTTTATTATATTCAATTCCTTCTCTACATTTTTCTTCTATACATAAATAATTTCTCATATCATTCAATTCCTCCTCGCTTCTAAATTATGGCCACTCTCCAACGATGTTACCCTTTGCATCTATCTTAAATGTTTTAACCTTTCCACTACTATCGACTTTTGATAATACTCTTTCTACCTTATCTCTCTCCAACGCTTTCGTAATCTTATCTGCTAATCTTTTATCTCCATCAACAGCTTTCAATATTCTACTTTTTTCAGTCTTCACACCTGTCAACCAATCATCCGACATTTGTCGTCCATCTTTAGTTTCCCTAATTGTGAACTGCCAAATTTAGCTTCATCAATAACATATTTGATCTTTGATTCTGCATTTGTATTTTCGTATAATCCATCAATTCCTTTTACTATTTTATCATTTATGCCTGATGTTGCACTTTTTCCGACTGGCTTTAAATCAAATCCAGCATCTTTTAAACTTTGATTATTCAATAAATTGTCACTTGATTTTATTTCACCATAATTACCTTTTTGCTTATTTGTAGCTGTTTTTGCATCAAAATTATCTACAGTTGTATTTTTACTACTGCTAGGTTTACCGTTAGCCGTATCCTAAGTATCATCCTTAGCCCCTTTAACTCAACCAATTTCTTCCTAAAGCTTTGAAATCTTACTTTGAGTATAGGCTTTCGTGTCTTTATGACTTAGGGTGATTGCCTCTTCAAATATTAACTACTATAATTACAAGTAAATTAAAACAAACTTAAAAGGAATGAATTCTTTACTATACAGAATTCATTCCTCACTAGTTGCTTAAAATATTTATCTAACTCTTTAGTTTCAATTCACATTCAATATCCCCTAAACATACATTAAATTTAAATTTCCCTCCATATTTTTAAATTCCTAAAAATGATGGAAAGCTACCATACCCTGCAAGCTTATGCTGAATACCACTCTTCCGTAGAAAAATTATCAGCATTTGAATTTCCTTCTAACTCCCATTCGCTAATAAAATTAATTATTTCTCCTAAAATTAGATTTATATCATGATTTTTTATAATCAAACCTCTATGATTATTCCAAGTCAAATCAATTTCGATATTTATATTCAACTCATCCTCACATTTACTTAAAAAGTCATTCATTACTAAGGTAAAACATAAATTTACAAAATTATCAGAAACCCAAATTACGGATGAATCATCATTAACCTTCTCTATTCTAAATCTTAAATTATTGTATGCAATCCACTTTATATTACCTTGTATTTTTTCTTCTTTCATAATTAATTTCCTCCCATACTATGAAATAATCCTGTCAAGACATCCATTGCTGGATTTGTTTTTAAACTGCCATATATCACATCTTCCCATGAACCATACTTTTTATAAAGTTGTTCAGGTGTAGGTCCTTCTGCCCTGCCATATTCAAGAATATTTCTTTCTTTCATTGCATTCAATCCATCTAAATTATTAGATTTTATATACGTTTCCATTCTTCCTTGATTTCGCTCTTCAACTTTCAATCTAGCAATTTCCTCCATAGATAGCCCATCATTTTGAAGATTTTTAATATCTTGTTCTAGTTGTATTCTTTTTTGTTGTATTTTTTCATGATACTTTATTCTTTCGCTTCTTGCATAACCTACTTCATCACCATTTGTCCAGTCTACCCCAAACTTATTTAAGGCAGATTCCTTCTTAGGTGAATATCCATATACAGCTTCAGTATTTCCCTCAATCTCCTTTGCTATCTTAGGATTATCTAATGGATTTCGAAGTTTAGAATTTATTTCTATTCTGGTACCACCAGCCTCGACTATATCATCAAGATAATTGCTTACAGTTTTACCCGTACCCTTACCACCATCTTTAGACTTCGCAAACTTATAATAAGCTTCTATTAATTCGCCTTGAGGTATTTTGGTTACAATAGTTCCACCAACACTAGAGAATGCATAGGAAGCATTTCTCTTAAATGATTGTAACATTTCAAACGTAGGCTTCAATTCTTTTTCCAGTTTTACTGCATTAGCAAATGTACTTACTCCACTTGATGCTTTTGCTCCTTTTGTGATATGGCCTACTTTATTTAGTGCCCTATCGCCTAATATTGTGGTAGCTATTTGTGTTAATCCATAGGTAGTCAATTCTGTACGACTCTCTGCATCTCCCTCTATCATATCTCGTTTTATTTTATTTGAAAATGCATGCCACATATTTTTTGCAGTTTCATCCAAATGGAAAAGTGCATAGGTTACATTAATAAAAGTTCCTATGTCCATATTACTTAAAGCTATTGCGGACTCGATTTCATCACCAATAGCTTTCCCCGCTCCTCTTTGAATAGCTTCCCACATCTTTTTCGCTGTTTCAAACGTGCCAACTATACTGTCTGCCGCATCGTCCCAAGCATTTCTAACCGGAGATTTCTCCTCAATTATGTTATTTGTTTCTATATCTTTAATTGACTGATCATTTTTTCGGGCTGTTTCTTCTATAATCCCCTGAATAGAACTCACCCAATCCATATTCAACCCTTGTGTACTAAACGTACCACTCACAGGACTAAATCCTTTCCCGCTTTGCACTTCAGCGAGTCCGGCTGTGATGCTAGCTGCTAATTGGAGGGCGGTACTGTAGTTGTTGCTGGATGAATGATTGAATTCATATAAATGCTCAAGTTTTTCTTCCAGTTTTTTTCTCATTGCACCAAATACCGTTACACTCGCATTTACTCCGGGCATTGGTGTAAGTACTTCTATTGCTTCTATACTTGTAATCGATTGATTAATTCCCCGTATTTGTTCTCTTATTTCTTGTTCGATCACATCTGTCGAAGCAACTTTTGCTTGAAAATCATTTGGAAATGCTTCGTTTTGGCGAATTAATTCTTCACATAAGCATATGATTCCTTGTGCTAATGGCCGAAATGTTTGGACAAGGTAGGCTTTTGCACTACTGTATGTTTGTCCTTGTAGTACTGTATCTACCGCAAATGCATCAATAGATTGAATGGCTTGTTCCATACTTTCAATCGTAGCATTACATATAGCGTTCATACTTTGAGTTTGACTTTGTACTTCTCCCAAATACATGTTTAAACTCATGTATTTGCCTCCCTTTGTAGTTGCTGCTGTTCATAGGAAAGGTCGTTTTCTTTCTCACTGAGATGCCGTTTTTCTTTAAGCAACGTCTCTTTTTCATTTTCTAATTCGAATGTAAGTTTTCTTTCATACTGTCCGATTTCTTGCCGCATATTCGTAAAAAGATGAAACACTTCTTTGTCGCCGTGCCAAGTTTCTAGTATTCGGTTAAATAAACGATTGCTTCTATTTTTCCATTCATGAAAACTAGCCTCAGCTCGTTCTTGATTTTGCAGCGCAATTCGGTTTTCATTTTGTTCTTCAAATATAATTCGTAATTTTTGATTACATTGACTCATTCTCGTTTCAATTTCTTGACTCATCTTTTCTCCCTACCTTTTCCCCTTTACGTAGGCTGTTACATTATTGAAAAGTCTTTTGAAGTCCTGTATCCATTTTCTCAAATTCATTTGCTACGGAATGGATATTATCAATTGTTTGTTGAAAAGCAGCACAAAATTGTTTCGTGATCTGCAAATTTTGTTGATTTGCTTCTTGTGCTTTGAAGTTCACAGATAGTGTAGTACGCGTTGCCTTATTTATAGAGCGACTAGTAGCACTTTGCATTCTATTTGAAGCAGTTCTCATTTTCGTTGCAAGTTGCGTTGCTCTATGCAAATTACTTTGAAATTCTCCCATCACTTACTCTCCTCTACCTTTTATCCACAAGAAAATTATACCATGGAAAAATATTCTAATAAACTGAATGTTCGAACTTGACATTCAATTCATCGATGTTAGTAAGGAGAAAAGCAACACTTATCTTTCAACATAACTGTTTCGAGAGTCGCTTCCACTTATACAAAAAAAGATGACCTCAGCCATTCGCTAAAGTCATCTTTTTCTAACTTATTATTTCACTAACTCTCCATTATAAGCTTTTATATCAAGCGGAGCAGTTAAAAATTGTGCTGCTTTACTAACGAAAGATGTGAAGTGTTCACTCGTATTATGGCTCGCAACTGCCGCTTCATCTTTCCATACTTCTACCATCGTATAAACACTTTCTTTTTCTGAATCTTTATATAAGTCATAAGATTCATTTCCACTTTCTTCTCTTGAACCGTGAATGAGTGGCTGAATTTCTTCTAAAAATGCTTGTTGTTTCGCTGGATCTACTTGAAATATTGCGTGAATAATAATCATGGTGCTTCCCCTCTCATCTTTCACTTATTGAAGTTCTTTTATAAAATTATTTCCACTCTGCAACTTTTTCAATTGGAAGACGCACTGATTGGTAACCACTGTCAGCAGCTTTCCCGATTGAAATTAGCATTACTGGTACGTAGCGTTCTTTATCTAATCCGAAAGCTTCTGCAATTTGGTCTTTTTCAAATCCACCAATTGGACAAGTGTCATAACCGTGCGCACGAGCTGCTAGCATAAATTGCATCGCTACAAGACCACCATCAATTAATACTGTATCTTTCATTACTTCTGGTGTAACCATAGAGAAGTAAGCTGAAAGTTTTTTCATTTGATCTTCTTTTACTTCTGCTGGCATAAGTCCACGCTCTACTGCTGTACCGTAAATTTCTTCTGCGTTATCGAAGTTGTTTAAATCACCAAATAAAGCGATCATTGCTGAAGATGTTTCTACTTGAGATTGATTGAATTTCGCAAGTGGCGCAAGTGTTGCTTTCGCTTCGTCACTTTCAATCACTACGAATCTCCATGGTTGCATGTTTACTGAAGATGGTGCAAGTGTTGCTTCTGTAAGAATTTCTGTCATTTCTTCTTTGCTAATTTTCACTGAAGGGTCGTACTTACGAATTGAACGACGTCCTGTTAAAATTTCGTTAAAATCATTTGTTTTTACTGAGTTAGTCATAGTTGTATTCTCCCTTTTTTATAATTCTTTTATATTTTCTTGAATGTGATTTAAAATATTTAAAAGATTATCGCGTTCTTCCTCACTTAATCCTTTAAATGCAGATGCTGCAAAACGTTCTTTTTCCTCTTGAAACGCCTGAATTTTATTTCGTCCCTCTTCAGTAAGAGAAACTAACGTAATTCTGTTATCATCTGGATTTTTACGTCTTACAATCATTTCATTGGCCTCAAGCTGCTTTAAATGCCTTGTTATCGCAGCATTATCAATATTCACTTCTTGTTGAAGCGCTTTTTGACTAATTTCACCTACTTCATATAACTGAAGTATAAGCTCTAATCGAGACTGGCTCATACCCGTACACCCTTCAAACTTCGAACTTACTTCTTTATTTAGAAAGTGTAATTTATATAAAATAATCGCTTCTTTTGAGCATGAACTTGTCAAATTACCCCTCCTTTACATCCAAATCAAAAACATTTGATGTATCAATAGTTGATATGTCAATTAATATAATCTATATCGATTTAGAATGCAAGCATTTTGTTTTCATTCTATTTTTTCCAAAATAAGGCGCTTTGTAGCGTTACAAAAAATGTAAATTACATTATAATAGTAATAATTTAAATGACTGGAGTGTGATTGTAATGCGGCAATACACAAATAGAAATGAGGAAATGAAAATTGAAAATGAAATGAGGATATTTATATATGACAACAATAAATATAGGGATTGTCGCGCACGTAGACGCTGGCAAGACGAGTTTGACTGAGCGTATTCTTTATGAAACGAATGTGATTAAAGAAATTGGCCGAGTTGATAGTGGTAATACGCAAACTGACTCAATGGAATTAGAAAGACAGCGCGGAATTACAATTAAAGCATCTGTCGTTTCTTTCTGTATTGATGATGTAAAAGTAAATGTCATTGATACACCTGGACACGCTGATTTTATCGCTGAAGTGGAGCGATCATTCCGCGTTCTAGACGGTGCGATTTTAGTTATCTCTGCCGTTGAAGGTGTGCAAGCACAAACAAAAATTTTAATGCGAACATTACAGAAACTAAACATACCGACAATTTTATTCGTTAATAAAATTGATCGTAGTGGCGCAAACACTGAAAAAGTTATGAAACAAATAAAAGAGGTTCTTTCAAATGAAGCATTCCCCTTCTACTCTGTTCTAAACGAAGGAACGAAAGAAGCCCGGATCATTGAATACAAATCATATGACGATTGTATGGAACGAGTAGTACCATATAATGAAACGTTGCTTGAATCATATGTAAATAATGAAGTAGTACCCGACGTGCGATTAAGAAAAGAACTAGAAAAACAAATACAGCAAGCAAATGTGTATCCAATCTTTTTCGGCTCAGCAATGACAGGTATGGGAGTAACTGAACTACTTGAAAATATTTCAGCCCTAATTCCAGCTGAAATATCGGCACAAGATGGAACATTATCTGGTGTTGTGTTTAAAATCGAACGTGAATCTTCTGGTGAAAAAATCGCTTATGTAAGAGTTTTTTCTGGTAGTCTACACGTTAGAAAATATGTTGATATTCAGCGAAGTAAGTCTCAATCACATAAAGAAAAAATTAAAAAAATGTGCATGTTTCATAACGGAAATGCAGTTCAAGCTTCTACCGTTCCTAGCGGAGAATTTTGTAAAGTGTGGGGACTGAGTGATATTAAAATTGGTGATATTATTGGGGAACGGACGGATTATATAAAAGATATTCACTTTGCCGAACCGCAAATGGAAACTGCCATTGATGCAGTACCAAAAGAACGAATTCATGATTTATACGCTGCACTTATGGAACTATGCGAAGAAGATCCGCTCATTAAAGTGTGGAAAGACGATGTTCATAATGAACTATACATTCGCCTTTTCGGTGAGGTGCAAAAAGAAGTGATTGAAACGACACTTCATGAGAAATATAATTTACAGGTTACTTTTTCAAATACACGAGTTGTATGTATTGAAAAACCAATTGGCATAGGAAATAGTGTTGAAGTAATGGGTGAAAAAGAGAATCCATTATACGCAACAATCGGTTTCAAAGTTGAACGTGGGAAGCATAACTCTGGCATAACGTACAACTTAGGTGTTGAACTTGGATCACTACCTTTAGCATTTCATAAAGCGATTGAAGATACGGTATTTCAAACGTTAAAACAAGGTTTATACGGATGGGAAGTTACGGACATTATCGTCACGTTAACACATACTGGTTATGCAAGCCCTGTTACAACAGCGAGTGACTTTAGAAACTTAACACCGCTCGTTTTAATGGATGCTTTACAGCTAGCTGAAACATGTGTATTTGAGCCATTAAACGAATTTGAATTAACTGTACCAGAGCACGCAATTAGTACCGCAATGTATAAGCTCGCAGCCATTCCAGCAACTTTCACAGAACTTATATTGCATAATGATTCTTATCACTTAACTGGATCGTTACCTATTGCGAAAACAGAAAATTTTAAACAAATGCTCCATTCATTTACAGAAGGAGAAGGAATCTTTACAACGAAGCCAGCTGGTTTCACAAAGCTTACGGCCCCCTTCCCTACTCGAAAACGCGTTGACTTTAATCCGCTGAATCGAAAGGATTATTTGCTTCATGTGTTGAAGGCTTATTAAATAAAAAAGAGGTGCAAATTGCACCTCTTTTTGCATGTATTGAAACTTAAATTAGTTTGTCCTAACAACTTCTTTAAGTGTTTCTATTACTTTCGCTATAGCTTCAATTGAATTCTCTGTTTCATATTCCCCAACATGTAAAGAATGGTTTGCATTATTGACAATTTCAATCTTTAGATTCGAATGATCTAATTGCTCAATTTGATCTGCATTGTATTGATGATCTCTATCCCCAATTACCAACAGCCCTTCGTGTCGACTATGTAAGATAGAATCAAAAATCGAATTAAAAGTTAACAATGGTGTAAGTAATATCATTTTTGACTGTGAAAATTCTTCTCTCTTCATTAAATCATTCGCAATTGGAATTGTTCCAAGTGATTTTCCTAAAAACATCGAATCGTTGTATTGTCCACTTTTTAGCACTTCATTAATGATAGGGTTAATATCATCCATCATTACTTTCGTTACTACTTCCATTGGTTTTTCCATTAATTGTCCATCGTAGGAATAATGAATATATACTACATCTATTTTATGTTCAAGCATTAACATTGTTGCATAATAAAATAAAGGCTTGTCATAATTATAGCCTGAACCTGAGAACATAAAGCATACCGCACTGGAACCCTTTTCGATATGTGTGTAACGAATGACTTTATCATCTATATGTATCTCTTTTTTAGTCCCCTTCACCGTTTTCCCTCCAGATACGTTTACTTTTGTAAAACGATATGTTCTGTCTGAACTGGTAAATCCTTTACTTTCTCTTTTATAAACGCTGGCTGTAAGTTGTATGCATCTAACTCTTCTATCGGCACCCACTTAAACATATATGTTCTATCCTCTTCATTCAGAATATATTGATCTGCCCCATTTGCAGGTAATTCTTTCAGCTCTACTTCATAGTAAAAACTAATTTCATGGAACTTTCGCTCAGAAAGTGTAAAGAAATTTTCTACTGACCATATTAATCTCTTTACTTCAATTGGAACAGCTAGTTCTTCAGCAAGCTCTCGTTTTAACGCATCTTCACTATTTTCTAGCATTTTCACTCTTCCGCCTGGTACATACCAAAAATCTTCACCGTCACCTTGCAGAATGAGTATTTTATTATCATGTTTACAAATTGCTCCGACTCGGTAATTAAAACATGTTTCCTCTACTTTAAACGTAAGGTCCATCCCGAATTCCCCCTATTTATTAAATATCGAATTATTGCAAAACAATTATGTAATTACTGTAAAGATAAGGTTACTAAATTTATCCACTTCATTCAATCATTTTCGAATTTTCCAAACGCTTATTTTTCATCATTACAAGTGTATATACATATGTTACAATCACATTGCATACTAGAAAAATATGATGGGGGTACGAATGGAAACGTTATTAATCCAGCAAACTGAGAAATCAAATAAGTTTTGGAAAATCGTTGTGAAAGAAAGCGACTACGTTGTGTTTTACGGGAAAATTGGCACAGCTGGTAGCGTGAAAGCGAAAGAGTTTGAAACAGAAGAAGAGTGCATAAAAGAAGCTAACAAACTAGTTGCTTCCAAACGTAAAAAAGGATATACAGACCCGTGCCCTGGGGAAGATTATATAAAAGAACAAACGATAACAGAAGAAGAATTTTGGGGGCTACTCGCTCGCGCTAAAACGAAAGGTGAAGACCAGGAAGAACAAATAGAATGGCTTACTTCTCATCTCTCTAAGCGTACAGTACATGAAATTGTTGCTTTTGATACACATATGCATCATATATTAAAAGCTTCCTATACATCTCGCTTATGGGCAGCAGCCTATATTATTTTAGGCGGTTGTTCGGATGATTGTTTTGATTATTTCCGCGGGTGGTTATTATATCAAGGAAAAGAAACTTACGAAGCGTGTATTGAAGATCCAGAACGGTTAATACATGTATTAGAAAATTTGAGTGAGTATGACGTACCAAACATTGAAGAACTTTCTCTATATTTCGGTTTCACTGTATATGCAGAAAAAACTGGAGATGAAGAAGACACTTACTTTACACTTTACCATGTACTAACTGATGAAAGAGCTCATAATGACGACATTGAATTCGACTGGGATCAAGATGACGAAGAAGGTCTGAAAAAGATGTTTCCTAAGCTGTGGGAACTGTACGGAGAAGAACCGATTGAGTGGTAGATTTACATACGAAAAACGCCTTGTTTTTTTAGTAACAAGGCGTTTTTTATTGATACTATGTTTAAATTGTTATCTTCCCACTCTCCCACCACTCCATAAAAGGCTTTAAAGAAGGAGCAATCCACGTTCTACTATCATTTTCATGATTCCACACATATATATCATCTCTTTGTACCATTCCATTCAAAATAGAATAGCCAAACAAATCACCATTTCCGCCATCAGCAAAAAATAATAAACAGTCAAAAGGCATATATAAATCTTTAAAATCCACTATATTTCTCATATTCATATTTTCAGTTTTAATTTTTGAAGCTGACCATATAAAGTCCCCGTACTCACCTTCTATACCGTTTGTTTCCTGTAATAATTGATATAACTCATTAGGTAACTCCACGTGTAACCATTTTTGTATATCAGCAAGTTCATCCTTCGTTGCTGGGTTTTTCATACTTAAGTTTAAAGAAATACTTCGAATGATATTTTTCCACATAACCTTTTATCCTTCCTATAGTCCTTCATGTTCAATCAAGTTTATACCAATAATCAAATTGGGTATGTACTTGGATTATATATGTTATTATCTCTGGATCACTAGGTTGTTTTTCCTTCTTTTTATCTCTAATATCATATTCATTTACATAACGAGTATCTCCTATCTTATCTCGGTAATAATTCCCCTTTTCGGTTTCTACTACTGTACTATCATCTAAAAAATAGAGCTGAATTTCTACACCAGCCTCGTTAGAATTTGGATACTTTAACTTCCCTTTTTTTTGATAGAATGAGATTACTTCTGCCTTCGATTGCTTCGTTTCTATAACACGATTCGCTACCACTTCCCAATATCCGCCATTTGCTAATTCAATCCAATTCTTCTCATCTGCTTCATAATCTTTAATTAGCTTACTATCCAAAGGCATCGGCAATTGAAAAAATTCAGAAGAAAAGGAATGAGAGATATACCACGTACTATTTCCTACGAGAATGACCGTTAGCAAGAGCATTATAACTGTTGAAATTGTCGTCCTTTTTCTAACCTTTTTTAATTGACGTATCATATTTCTCTCCATTCCTATTATCTATAAAAACTATCCATTCCACTTTTCTAATAATTCTTTCTCCCTTTCAACTGAAATACCTGCCTTTAATCCCCTCTCTTTCATTTCATTCACCCAGTCATACACATCTGTAACAGTATCTTCTAATCTTCTAAAAGTAAGCCCTGCTTTAACAGCATTCTCAATACTAATAGAAAATCCACCTTTCCACGGCTTCGTTTCCCCTTCTAATGGAAAAGTTTCCGGAAGCCATAAAGGCATCTCTGTCCAAGGCTGTACTTTATGTTCCTTCATAAAAGATTCATCGACCCAAACGAATTCAGCATCACTATTCGTAACCTTTTTACACGTATTTAATAGCTCTTCCATCGTCAATTCATCATTTGGACCTGTTATATTGAATGTACCGGCTTTATTATTTTCTACCATGTTTAGTCCAAAGCTTGCGACGTCTTTTATATCAACTAATTGCACTGGACGATCTTTTCTTCCTGGTACTAACACTTTCCCGCCCTTTGCTACACGCTGAACCCAGTATGGAAGGCGATCTGTATAATCAAACATTCCCGAAAGAAGTCCTGCTCTTACATGTAAAACACGCCCCGGCCAATACTTCTCTGCTTCTTTTTCACATAATACCTTTAGCGCACCATAATGCTCATAAGGCGATATTTCACCATTCTCTACAGCCTTTATCCGATCACTTGTTGGTTCAGGTTGTAATATATAGTCTTCTTTTATATGATGCAGAATCCAATCTTTATATACGGAAAGGCTTGAGATGAATATATAATGCTTTACATTATCTTTTAATACTTCGCCAACATTCCGAATATGGTGCGGAGAAAACCCACACGTATCTATGACAACGTCCCATTTTCGATTTTCTAAACTTGAGACATCATTATTTCTGTCACCGATTAACTGCTCTACTTCAGGAAAAATTTCTTTATTTGTTCCGCGATTAAATAATGTAACTTCATGCCCTCTTTTTAAAGCCTCTTCTACAAAAGCTCTTCCTAAAAATCGCGTACCACCTAGAATTAAAATCTTCATAGTTCTCCCCCATTCGTGATTGAAAATCCTTTCTTTTGTTAAACGAATTTTTGTTGTGAAAAGTTACGGGATTGGTCTAACTTTTTCCACAAGTTCAACATATGTAATTTCCATTTCATATATAATTAAAATATCGGATATTTGATTAATCACTTATACATGTAAGTAGGTGAAAAATATAAATAGAAATATAGTTTATCATTCAACTCTATGTATTTATTTTCTTACATCGTTTGTATATATCATCTTACTGAACATAGAAAATGGTCGTAATTATTTAGGGTTTACGATGGTTATTCCGCTTTTAGCTGCTATTTTATATCAGAAATTATATAAGAAACAAAAAATGGTTCATACATTTGGAATTTCACGTCCAAAAATAAAACCATTAATTTTCTCCATATTATTGCCACTACTTCTAGGGCTATGTCTACATTTCTATTTTTATATTTATAATATAAAATTCTTATTTAATCATTGTAATGAATTGGGATTTCTCCTACTCATTGGTCTTACAATTGCTGCTTTGTCTGCATTTTTAGAAGAAATCATATGGCGCGGAAATTTTCATTACCATTTACGAAAAAAATATTCATTAAAACAAACAGCAATCATTACTGCATCGCTTTGGTCTTTATGGCATTTACCAGTATCAATCTTTTATAAAAACTATGAATTATGGTTTGTAGGAATATTAAGCTATCTCTCGTTATTATTTATTTTATCTATAATTTTGACGTATACGAGAGAGTATAGCCATTCTGTGATAACACCTGCAATTTTACATGGCATGTTCAATGTATTTTATTTAACAGATGGAGTAGAAACAAAATACGATATTAGCCTAATGGAATTAGTTAAATTTAGCTTGCTGGCAATTATGTTTTGCATGATTTATCTAATACATCGAAAAGTTAAAAAATAGTTAAAAGTGCCTAAACAAATTATAAAGCACTTCAACACCTTGCAATTATTCAATAATCGTATAGGTGTTGAAGTTTTCTAACTATAGTTGAACAACTTTGTTCTCACAACACTTATTTCAATCATGGAGAATATAACAAGTATAACTTAACCTTTTATTCTTATTTTTATAAAAATAACCATATTAATCTTTTAAATAAGGAAATATGGACTCTTTAATTAACTTCCATCTATCCTCTGCATTCGGTATGACTTCAGAAGCAATCACCACAACCAATTCCTTCTCCGGTACACAACAAATCACATTTCCATCATCGCCCATGGCACAGTATGAAAAGATACCACCCTCTTCTCGTAACCACCATAAGTAACCATATCGATTTGGATTCATCGCCGTTGATTCTTGTATCCACGACTTTGAAAGAATTTGCTTTCTATTATAAGTACCTTCATTCAAATACAAACGTCCAAACTTAGCCATATCCCTAACCGTTAACGTCAGTCCCCATCCGCCAGTTGTAATATCGTTTGGATCGTGAACCCATCCTTTTACATCTTTTCCGAATAAGTCATCAAATCCAAATGCTTTCATATTGTAGTTTGGAATTTCTCTCATACCGAGTGGCTGAAATAGCTGTTCATTCGCAAATTCACGCGCACTTTTTCCTGTTGCACTCGAAATAATTGCTGATAGTACATGTGCTCCTGCAGAAGAATATTTAAAAGATCCAATTTCTCCGCCGTTCCCCATTCTATTAAGTGTATACTGTACCCAATTCTGTTGTGTGCATAGTTCTTCTAACGGTTTCTGCCAGTCTACAAAAGGATATGGAGCTGTCATTGTAAGTAGGTGTCGCACTGTTACTTCTGATGACTTAACGTTATATTCAGGAAAAAACTCTATTACTTTTTGATCAACACTTTTTATATAGCCTTTATCTATACATATCCCAATGAGCGCAGAGATTACCGTTTTTGTGACAGACGCTACATGGTATGCATCATCTGGACCGTAACCATTATAATAGTTTTCAAAAACAACATTACCTTTATGCACTACTAACATACCGTTTATATTTTTATAGTCTTCTTTTATCTTGTAATCCAACTCTTCAAAAGTTTTCATCATTTTTCCCCCTTAATCTATGATTAAAAAGGTTCGATCGGTACATATATATCCACTATATGTTTATGTTCTGGATGCTTTCTTGGATCATTTCTATATACTTCAAAAGGATACGCATCTCTCGGTTTATATCCGCTATTTGGGAGCCATTCGCCGTATAAAAAGTCCCATGCACCTTTATATTCATCTTGACGTATTTCAAAATGGCCTACCGCATATTTCCCTGAAGGTATTACCATTATTCCAATATCACTCGTTCCTACTGCGGATTCATCTGGAATTGTTATACATAAACTTGTTCTTAAATGATAGTCCTCAGTAAATTCATGATGGTCATGGTAAATTGTTAATACTTTCGTATCCCCAAATATATGATAGTTTTGCTCCGCTGCATAACGAAATAATTTCTCTATCATTTTTGGAAAAACTATAGTTAACTCTTCATATGTACCGATATGTCTTATGTATGCGACGTTTCTATCGTCCGCTGTTACAATTTCAACATTTCCTCGAACCTTCTTACATTCATTGTATTGAGAAGGTTCACTTACGTCTTTGCAATTCTTGCTATTGTAGTTTCGATATTGAGATGGACTTACTCCGTAATAATTTTTAAATGTACGGGAGAAAACTGCTGAATCTGTGAAACCGAAGTGATACGCAATGTCTGTGATCGTCATATCCGGACGATATGTAATAAGGTGAGTTGCCCTTTCTAGTTTCAAGCGATTTACATACCGAGATAACGGCTCATCTACTATCCCTTTAAAAATTCTATGAAAATGAAACTTTGAAAATCCTGCTACATCGGCTAACGCTTCAATTGAAAGTGCATCATTTATATGTAATTCTATATAATCTTGCACTTTATAGATGCGACGTAAGTACTCATCTTTACTTTGAACACTCTCCATATACTTTCCTCCTCACAACAAAAAGGCTAACTTCGCGCTAGCCTACTTTACACATGTTTTAAAAATAAAACTCTACTCCCGCCATTCCCATCATAATTTGTATGTACGGATACACCTTCTATTTCATCATCCCCAGCCTCAATTCGAAAGCCGATTTCTTGATGAAATAGTATCGATTTTTTATTTACTGGTGACGTGATTGCTTTTACAACTTTACGGTTGCTTGCACGAGTGACATCAAAGAAATAAGAATACAATGTCGATGCAATTCCTTTTCTTCTATATTTCGGATTGACACCGATAAAATGAACGTACGCTTCCTCTTTATGTGTTTGTGAAAAGAATCCGCATAAGAAACCTAACGTTTCGCCATCTTCTTCAATGATAAAACTCGTTTCTTGAAAATGAACGAAAAATAATTTTGGCAACATAGCAGCCATGTCTCTCCCGCCCCACCATTCATTTAAAACAGAATGAATCTTTACATAATCTTCCCCTTGGATGTTTCTTACTCGCATATGTTTCTCCCCCTCACTCACTTCATTTTTTCATAAATTTTAACGACTGTTTCTACTAATAGGATGAATACCCATATCCCGCAAAATACAAGAACAGACTGGAATATCGATCCAATTATCATAACACCAACTGCACCTGTTATTGAAAATGTTATTCCGCCAAGTCCTGGATCCTGTATAAGTGCTCCGGCAGAAAAAGCTGTTATAATAGATACGATTAAATAAATAACACTCATTATTTTTAATATTTTTATAGAAAGATAAGAATTTTGTCCTTTCTCCACTTGTGATAATTCGATTTCCCCGCTCGCAATTCCTTTTTGAAGACAATCTTCACACAAAAATTCTTCCTTAATTTTTTTACCCCCATGTATTGTACCCGTTATTTCTTTACACCTTGAACATTTTCGATTTATCATTTTGATATCACTCCAATCAA
Organism: Bacillus sp. FSL M7-1020; assembly: GCF_038050415.1. Lineage (NCBI taxonomy): Bacteria > Bacillati > Bacillota > Bacilli > Caryophanales > Bacillaceae > Bacillus > Bacillus sp. FSL M7-1020. Next base: position 2,696,434 of record NZ_JBBOTW010000001.1, read on the forward strand.
CAAGGATTACCTTAATACAATTCGTCATTTACCTTATTATCCCTTTTATGTATTTTATAGAGAAAGGTCGTGTTTTATGATTTCAAAGCTTACATTTGGTTCTAAAAATCCCACTGTTCATTATGTATTACAGCCTAGTTGCTATGCGGTTATTTTCCATTCATCTTCTTTAATGATTGCTGTTATCCAAAAAGGAGACCGTTACTTTTTACCTGGTGGCGGTATGGAAGGTAATGAAACAAAAGAAGAATGTTTGCACCGCGAACTACTAGAGGAATTAGGATGGACAATTGAAATTAATCAATATATTGGTAATGCAGCTCGATATTTTTATGCAGAAAAGGAAGATACATATTATTTGAATGATGGGTTCTTTTATATTACAAACATGGTGCAGAAACAAACTGAAAACTGTGAGGAGGATCATGTTCTAAGGTGGATATCTCCATTGCATGCTGTAGAATTTCTACTTCATAATCATCAAAAATGGGCCATTGAACAAGCTCTTTTATTACGAAAACAAAAATGATCTCCTTCTATATGAAAGAGATCATTTTTACTGTTAACTTACTTTTTTCAAATTGAGAGCTGGCTTTTTGATTCCGCCTTTTTTTACAACATATAAACCCACAAATATTATAAGTCCGCCAACAAGTTGCATCATATTGATTTGCTCTCCAATTGTTACAGCTGCAAAGATCACTGCGAATAATGGTACGAGATACATATAAACCATTACTTTTGTTGAGCCTATTTTACTAATGCCGACATACCACATCGCAAGTCCGAAGATTGTCGCAAAGATGATTGAATATGCTAGTGAACCCCAGCTTGGCATGTCTACTGGCCACGTTAATGTGTTTACGTTGAATAAACAATATATAACTAGTGGTACAATTCCAATTAATGTAGACCATGATGTAACTCTCATTGCAGAGTATTTTGTAATAAGAGGTTGTGCTAAAATTGGATACCATCCCCACGCAATTGCTGCGACTAATCCAATTATATTTCCAAGCCACGCATACTCGTAAGTAGCTCCTCCTGTATGCCCTGTTAATAAAACGAATGCTGCACCAATAAACGCTACTATTGAACCAATTTGTACTTTCATCGAAAAACGTTCTTGTTTGTGTAATACCGCTAATATCCCTGTAAAAATAGGTGACATCGCAATTAATAATGAGGCGTTCGTTGCTGAAGTATATTTCACAGATAACATAAACATCGTTTGATACATTGTCGTTCCAACGATGCCGACTGCTACTAATCGTAACCAATCATTTCTTTCAATACGTAATGAGCGTTCCATTAAAAATGTAATAAGTAATAATACCGGTGATGCTACTAAAAATCGTAAACTATTAAATTGAATGGATGACATAAATGCCACGCCATACTTTCCAATTGTATAATTTGCTCCCCATACTAATGCTACTGATACTAGGAGCCATTCCATTTGCCATCTTTTCATCCGAATCTCCCCTTCCATATTTAGCATAGTAAAATTGGCTGGATATAACACCGTCCAATTGGCTGTTTTTTTACCCAGCCAATTTGCTATACTGGATTTATATAAAAGATACGGAGGCATTTTTATGGAATGGAAGCTAGATAGTGACAGTAAAATCCCTATTTATCAGCAAGTTGTTGACTTTATTGAAAAACGTATTACATATGGAGAACTTCCTCCAGGTAGCTTCCTCCCTTCCGAACGGAAATTAGCTACACAGTTAAATGTAAACCGAAGTACAGTAACGACTGCTTATAATGAACTACGTGCTATGGGAATTGTAGAAAGTACAACTGGTAAAGGTACACGTGTAAGTACACATATGTGGGGTGTTTCTCCAACATTAACACCAAACTGGAGAAACTTCGTAGAAGGTGGTACGTTTTTACCAAACTTACCGTTACTTCGCCATATTCGGGCAGAAGTACAACAAAATGAAAATATTATAGATTTTGCAAACGGAGAACTCGGTTGTAATCTCTATCCTCATGATCAACTACAAGCGATTTTGCGAGAACAACCGTTAACGCATTCATTAAGTTATGATCACCCGCAAGGTTATCTCCCATTGAGACAAGCGGTAGTAAAATATATGAAGGAATATTTAAAAGTGGAAGCGACTGAACAATCCATTATGATTACATCCGGCGCTCAACAAGCACTTCATCTTATCGTACAATGTTTATTAAATCCAGGTGATGCTGTTGCTTTCGAAAGTCCTTCACACTGTTATTCCCTGCCTCTATTCCAATCAGCAGGTATTCGTATTTTCCCATTACCTGTCGATGAACATGGGATTAACCCAGATGATGTACAGGAGTTATATAGAAAACACCGTATTAAAATGATCTTTTTAAATCCAAATTTCCAAAACCCTACGGGAACGATGCTTCATCCAAACCGTAGAAAAAAACTATTATCACTTTGCGCAGATTTACGAATTGCAATCGTTGAAGATGATCCATCCAGCTTGCTTACGTTAGAAAAGAAACAACCTTGCCCTACTTTGAAATCGATTGATGAAAATGGAACAGTCATTTATGTACATTCCTTATCAAAGATGATTGCACCAGGATTACGAGTCGGCTGGCTCGTCGCCCCGCAGTCTGTAGTAGAAAGGTTATCCGACGCAAGGCATCAAATGGAATTAGGTATGAGCATTTTCCCGCAGTGGCTTATGCAGCAATTTTTCGAAACCGTACCATTTCAGTCTCATATCGTACCGTTACGAAAACAATTATTGGAAAAAAGAGACGTTATCGTTCGCGCCTTAAATGAGCAACTTCACGACAAAATCTCTTTTTCTAATCCTACTGGTGGTATATACATATGGGGAAAATTAAAAGAATCGATAAACGAAAAACAACTTATTATGCAAAGTTTAAAACAAGAAATCGCCTTTATGCCCGGTAGTATTTTCGGTGCGAAAGATGGTTATATTCGTTTATCTTATGGAAAAGTGAATATTAATCAAATTGAGGAAGGTATTTCTCGTTTGCGAGAAGCTATTTTAGTTTGTGGAAAATGACTTTACATAAAGCTTTATCGTTTGACAAAAGAAAAATCTACCATTATTATCAACACGAACCTAGTTATAGGAGTGATAAAAATGAAAATTTACGTTGATGCAGATGCTTGTCCTGTAAAAGATGTAATTATTTTTGAAGCTACGAATGCAGAAATCCCTGTAACCCTCGTTACTAGCTTTTCTCATTATTCTAATGCGGAACAACCAAAAGGTGTGGAAACAATATATGTTGATTCCGGAGCAGATGCTGCAGATTACCGAATTATGCAATTAGCAAAAAAAGAAGATTTAATCGTAACACAAGATTATGGTCTTGCTTCGCTTGCATTAGCAAAAGGCTGTATCGTTCTACACCATAAAGGCTATAAGTATACGAATGATAACATTGAACAATTGTTACAAACACGATATTTAAGTGCAATGGTTCGAAAAAGTGGTAAGCGTACAAAGGGACCGAAACCATTTACAGCAGAAGATAAAGAGAAATTTAGAGAGCTCTTTAAAAGTATAATTTCACTTTAGAAATGAACCTTCTATTTGTAGGGAAAGCTTTGTAACAAAAAGAAGAGAATATCAAAATGAACATTCTCTTCTTGGAGTTTACCCGTTTAAAATGATGGTAAATTATCTAAGTTATTTTCCTTTATACCATCAGGTTCACTACGTATAATATCTCTGCCATACTTATGAAATACGTCCACATGAGCTAACTTCCCTGATTTTGCTTCACTAAGAGCAGTCATATAATCTAACTCTCTCCCGCTACTTGTTTTAAACGCTATTAAATCACCATCATCATTTTTACGAACGGCAACAATTTGTTCTGCTCCTGAATTGACTTCATTGTCTACTTCAAATTGAGCTTGCTCTTCTCCTTGATGTAAGTAATCATTATAAACTTTTTCAAAGTCTTTATTGTCCATAACATTCACCTCCAACACATTTTTTAGTATGGTTGGGAGGTGTTGGTTTTATGTAATTTGCTCTAAACTTTTGTATTTTCAAATGAAAACATAGTACCCTCACTATTTGATTGTAAAGTGTATTTTATATCGAACATCTTTGATATATCTTCAATATTTTTCAAACCAAGTCCTGTACCTTTACTATTTATATCAAACCCAATCCCATTATCTCTAAAGGAAACAATATCTTCATCTATAATAATTTTGAGTTTTTTAGCTTTTGAATGTTTAAGGACATTTTGAAAAATATTATCAAATAACCTTTGAATCCATAACTCATTACTATTCCATATCAACTCTTTATCTTGTGGATTATATACTAATTCAATTTTATGAATGCTATACAAATAGCTCCATTTTTTAATCATATTTTCTATTAAATTATGTATATTCACTTCATCATTCACAATATAAGTATTCTCTAAGGTCTCTGTAGATTGAATATTAAATTCGTTAGTTAAATCACTTATATATTGTATCTGCTCATACAGTGATTCAAGTACTGGCGCTTGTGCTTTGTATTCGCCTTCTAAATAATATAATTGTAATCTAACTGCAGTTAAGGGTGTATTAATATCATGCCGTAATTTATTTAATAGCTCTTTTTTTATTTGTTCCTGTTGTTGTAGTTCTAATTCTCGATAAGTTGTTCTTTCTATAAGCAGGTTTACTGACCTAATCAGTTCTCCCATCTCATCATCACTTTTGACATCTATTATATTAGGGATTTTTTTATCACTAGCTAAATCTCGAATCGTTTGATTTAATACATTAATTTTATTTAATAATGAGTTTATCGATTTTGAAAATACAAAAGCTAATACTAATAGTAATAATAAAAATATGATTAACATAGTAGGATATGCAAAGGATTCGTGAAAAGGAATGTTCTGATTTTTAGTTTTAAAGGCAACATTATAAATAACTGATACAAAAATACTAATCGACAACAATAACAGAGGTACGCTAACAATAGCGGAGAATAGTAGTAACTGATATTTTTTCTTTAAGTTCATTTCTTCATATAGGTATTTAGTCTATACCCTTCTCCATAAATATTTTGAATAATATCACCTGTTTTATCATCAATTTTGGTTCTGATTTTCTTTATATGTACGTTCATGATATTTTGATTTCTATCTTCGAGTTGCCATAGGTAATCATAGAAGTGTTCTTTAGATAAAGTTCTATCTCTATTTTCATATAAATAGAAGAATATTTTTCGTTCAATTGCTGTAAAAGCAACTTCATTACGCAAATCATTAATAAAAACTCTTTTATATTCTGCATCTATAAATAAATGGTTAATTTGCGTGAACGTACCATATTGATTATCTAACATTTTCTGAATCCTTAACAACAACTCTCTAGGGTCAAAAGGTTTTATCATGTATTCTTCTCCAATAGTCAAACCTTTTAGTTTACTATCCATATCATTCCTTGCTGATAGAAATATAATTGGAATATTTAATCCTAGATTTTTTATTTTCTTTGTAATTTGATAACCATCTTCGCCTGGTAACATAACATCCATTACGACTAAATCTATTTCATGAATTATATCAAGAACTTTCCTTCCCTCTTTCTCCCAACACACATTATACTTCTCACGCTGTAAAATTTTTTGTAATAAATCTCCTATAATCAAATCGTCTTCAACAATTAATATGTTATATACTTTCATTATGTAAGCCTTTCATCGCTAAAGTTACAATTGTTTAGTTCTTCACTACTTTATTCTTAACAAAATCCATAGCAATTTTGTATATTTCATCAGGAGCATATAAATAAATACTATGTGTACCTTCAATTATTTTTACATCAGCTATTAATAACTTGCTAGCAAACTCCTTATAATCTTCGTTTTTTTGCTTTGTATACTTCGAATCTTTATATTGCCTAGCAATCGCATCTATAAATAACATAGGTGTTTCTTTTGGGATCGATAAAGAATTTGATTTTTTACCGTTATTGTAGCTTTGTAAAAGTTCTTGCTTCATATCATCATTAAAAGCCCTCTTATACGTAAGCGCTTTATAAATATCTTTTTCCTGTTCGTTTAAAAAGGATTGACGAATGACTTCGGGATTATAAGTAATAGAGGGAGCTAATCTCTGAAAACCAATTTTCGTTAAAATATTCATCCCTTTTATTTTTAATGAATCAACCATACCTATTTTATGAGTTACGTACTGTTTAGGTAAACCAATATCTAACGCAATAATCCCTTTTACTTCACTTGGATATTTTTGTGCCCAATAAATAGCCTCTATACCCGATAGAGAGTGTGGTATTAAAATGTAAGGTGGTTTATTTCCACTTCGAATAAGCGCTTCTCTCGTTTGTTCTAATATCGTATCAATATCTCTATCATCTTGAAAAACATCACTGTATCCATAACCAGCTCTCTCAATTACAGAAATCTTGTTTTCTTTTGAAAATTCACTATATAAGCCTTTCAATTCATACACAGGAGCGGCAATTCCAGATCCGGCCATAAATACAAACGTCTCCTCCCCGCTCCCCTCATTATAAACATTCACTTTTTTATTATTGAAATTAATAAGTTTACCTTTATTGTTCATTAATTTCGATTCCATTTTTAATTGATAGTTATGATATATGAATACAGCGCCAGTTCCAAGAAAAATCATACTAATACAAACAAAAAATATTATCTTTCCTATCTTCAATATTTTTTTCATTTGACACCCCTTTCAGCCTATACTGAAAGGGTACAATGTAAAAATAAATTTCTAATAAATTTTTCAATATTAATATCTACTTATTTTTTCTAAGTATGGACCTTTTTAATACCTACGTGCTTCCTTCAAAGTCTCCAATATATCATCTGTAAAGGCATTGCTTCCCTCCTTCTCTAAAGCTATGAAATATAAACTTCTTAGGAAAGTTCTAATATTTTGTACTAAAATAGCATGCTGTGGATGTCGGATGTCTTCAACAGTTGCTATACTATGTAGCCAATTGCTCCACTCTTCTTCAGTTAATAGATTTTGGCTACGTAAAGACATAATTGGCTTTACTAATCTCTCATCCTCAAAGTGTACATATACGTAATCATTCAATCGTACCTTCTGACGAACGGCAGCTAGTATTGCATATGAAAACTCACGATTTCGTATTGTACGTGCTAAAGCATCTAGCGCATCAGCCGCATGCGCTGTAGAATGTGCCCAGCCTTTTCCTTCTATGTAGCCTCTTACATCTTCTTCTAAATATACATATTCCAGTACTTGTTCTGCCACACTGTACAGTTGTTCTTCAGATAACAGCGGTTCTCTTTCATGAACAGATAAAATAAGTGGTGGAATTAAAACGGAGAACGCGCGTTTAAACACAGAGTCTGTTCCTTTTTCTCCAATTTTATAAAATAAATAATCAGGACTAATTGCTTGTAGCATTAATCCTCGTAACTCTTTTTGTCTAAATACATCATTTGTAATCCATGTGTGAAGCGTACTATAAATCAAATCATCGCGTAATTCAGCATCTGGTGATCCGATATAATCTAGCATCCACTGTGCATATGGATATGCGTCCACATCCTCTGGTACAGCATAATTATTATGTTTAATTTGTAGTAGTTCTTCTTTTAGTTCTAGTACTTCATTCATTATATTTCTTGTCCCCTTTTTGCGTTTTTTATTGTCTTATCCCCTTTTATTTGCTTCATAAAATTAATTTAATTATAACAATAAACAAAAGGCTATACATATATTTCTGATTATGTATTACGCTCTTTCATGAAATATAACTTCTGGATTTCCTAAATCACTATTCTGAAATATAACATCCGTACACTCTTTCGGATTATGCTCATCTATATACATCTTACAGGCCGCATGATATCTGTTTAAAAACATCTTCTCTGCTTCTTCATAACCTCCAAAAGCTTCAGTTTCCCGCTTAGCACCACGTTTTCTCGCAATCTCAAAATCTGTATCTACGAAAATTTTATAGTCAAATAAATGCGCAACGTCTTTTTTCAATAGAAACGTTCCATCTACTATTAATATCATATTTTGTGTGGCCAATAGCGGCTCATTATGTACAGGCATATCCGTTATTAAGTTATGAGAAATCGTTTCATATTGTAAATTCCCGTTAGGTCCTAAAGGATTTAATAACCTTTCTTTGAAAGCTGTATAATCGTGTGCATCTTCATAATACCCTCTTGCTGATTCTTTGCCTTGCGTATAACGAATCACTCTTGGATTATGAAAATCATCAATGCTGGCGCGTGTTACTGGTAAACCTCGTTTTTTTATTTCTTCCGCTAGTTCGTTTGCAAATGTTGTTTTTCCTGATGCTGTAATACCACTTACTCCAACTCTTGTTGGATAGGTTAAGTTTAGCTTTACAATATGATCTGCAATTTCTTTGATTCGTTGTTTTCGGTTCATGATATCTCCCTTTATAATTAGTTTACATAATATAATTATAAGTAATAATCCGTGTCACTATTTGTCGGTAAATCGATATCCTTTGTCGAATCGTTGATATATTTTAAGTTATGATAGATATATTTGAAAAATCGTTGATATATTATTAGCTTACTTCCCCTTAAACCCTCGATATAAAGCAGTCCGTAATTCTTGTTTGTATTCTTCAATTTCTGGCATATCGAGTTCTTCTGCTAGCCTGATAGCTAATTCAATATCATACGGTACTCGTACGAATTGGATGGAAAAGCTCGCTGCTTCTTTGTCATTGTAAGTTCCTTCGAATATTAAATAAGAAGCTTGTGTAATTTCAAGAGGATTTCCTACACTACCAGCGTTACATAACGTTTTCCCTCTGAAATTTTGAACGAACGCTTGGTGAACGTCACCATAGCAAACGACATCTGGTTTTCTTTCCCCTTCTATATTTTCCGTCAGATCACTATTTTCGAACATACTAATACGTTCTTCTCTTGAAGCGTGTGGTTGAATTCTTTCATATAAACTTCTCGGTGAAGCGTGAAACATACGAATGAGTTTTCCGCTCATAAAAAATTCGATCGAAAATGGTAAGCTTCTTAAATAGTCATTTTGTTCTTCTGATAATTGTTTTTGATGCCATTTTAATGCTTCAAATTCAGTCGGTTTTGTAATGAAATCATCCCAATTCCCCATTACAACGCCTTCGCATTCTTTACGAATGATTTCAATTACTTCGCTTGAATGAGGGCCTTTTCCTACTAAATCTCCAAGACAAATAATGCGCTCGATTCCTCTTAATTTAATATCTTTCAGCACAGATTCTAATGCCGGAATATTACCATGAATATCTGAAATTACCGCTATTTTATCCAAATGAATCCCTCCGTTATTTATTTTTCATTATATCCATATGATAGGATTGATACCATCTTGGAACATAGGACGAAAAATGATTATGTTCTTCTAAAATTCCATTTAGTCTTTCCTTCATATCATCTACTAGGTGCGGTGTGCTTCGGTTTGTCCAAACGATATCAGCCGGGAATGTCATTGCTGCATATAAGGAGTACAGCTGCCAAAAGTGAAGTGACGGTTCGCCTCCGCAATAACCGTGAACTTGTCCAACCGCAAATGGTTTGCTTATTCTTGTAGTAAAAATCGCTACATTATAAAAATCGTGTATTGGATCGCCAAAATCATATCCACCAAAATCGATAACGATAAACTCCTTGTTATGAATCATACTATTTGCTGGATGGAAATCATCGTGTAAAAATGTGATTGGACGATTTTTTAATAAGTCTTTATGGTTTTCTACAAAGGTTAATACTGGCTTCAAATCCAGAAAATTCACCTCGTAGTCTGCTAGTGCCTCTATGTATCTTTCGTATTTATTCCATCTAAATGTTTCCCATTTATTACTTGCACTTTCTCTTTCAATTGAGTGAATTCTCCTTAATACTTCTCCTGCTTTTCTTCCTACATCATACTGTTCTTCCACCGATAACTTCCGTAAGCTCTCTTCACCATTTACTCCGTCAATCCATTCAAATACTTGAACACATTTATTTAATTCTTCAAGTTTTATAAAATGAATTAACTTGGGCGTTGGAATATGTAATAACTCTATTTGTTTCATATACGTATATTCTTCTAGTTTTCGTTCATAATTAGCAGAATCACACACTTTTACAAAATACGTTTCACGATTCTCTAGTTCAATTTTATATTTTTCCTCATGCGAAAAACCTTTTGTAATGGCTATACATTTTACAATACAGGGCCACTCTAGTTTTCTTTCTATCTCTCTTACTATTTCTTCCAAAACATCCCCTCTATTCATATATGTACAAACTACCTAACACTTCATACTCTCGTTTATTCTCCCCTTTAAACTCCACTGCAAAAGGATATTCACCATTCCTAATCAAGTGTTCTTTCACTAGCCCTTCCCCAATCGGTTCACAAAACTGTACATGAATGTCACCAAACGCTACACTTTGGCACTCAGCATTCCATTTTTCATTTTTTGTGACTGAACTTGCAGTTAGCCCCATTACTTCTTTCCACTTTCGCACTGTGTCTCGAACATTTTTCACTGCATAATGGATCACTTCAATGTGTTGCACTTTGTTTTTATGTTCCGTGATCGTCCCTATGTTGCGTAAGTCGTTTCTTCTTTCTTCATCGGTTTCATTCCACTGTATAAAAAAAGGTAATCTCGGCCCGCTTTCTTCTTGCTTTACAAATAACATTTTCCATTCTAAAAGCCGACCATCTTTTCTCATACGTTTCCCTTCAAATGGTCCTATTGTTTGTAAACCGTATTTACTAAATTTATCTGCTAATTCTTCAATGGCATCTGTTCGAATTGCAATTTGTAGCATTCCTTCTCCATTTTGTAATTTCACCACCGTTTCTTGTACTAATGGATTTTCTGCTTCTTTCGCTTTTTCTTCATGCTGCACAGCTAAAAATTCTATGTATGATAAATCAAAATAACATAAACTATTCCAAGTTCCCCAAGTAGTATGCTCTCCGCCTAATACAGTATGAAATCCACTCGCTTGCATTTGTTTTGCTGCTTCCTTCGGTGTACAAGGCACTGCGTGAACGAGATGATCAAATCGTAACATAGTCCTTCTCCCCTTTCTCTCCATCCTTTTATTGTATATTTTATTTTTCTTTCATTCAATTCAAAAAACTTCAAAACCTAGTTGATTTATATGATTAATATGTATTATAATGAAACAAATTTAATTATTGCTGATTGGAAAAACCAAAGGCACTTTTCTCATACGGGAAAAGTGCTTTTTTCATTTATTATTACAGGGGGATTATTTATGCAGAAATTAATTGTCTTTGCTATTATTGGATTTTTCGCTCAATTGATTGATGGGGCACTTGGAATGGCGTATGGGGTAACATCTACCTCACTATTATTAATGTTTGGTATTGCACCAGCTGTAGCATCCGCATCTGTTCACTTAGCTGAAGTCGTTACAACCGCAGCTTCTGGTGCATCGCACATCAAATTTGGAAACGTTGATAAATATACAGTTTCCAGATTAACATTACCCGGAGCAATTGGGGCATTTGTTGGGGCATGTTTTTTAAGTAATTTACCTGGCGATGTGATTAAACCGTACATTTCAATATTTTTATTCACTTTAGGCGTTTATATTTTATTACGATTCATTATTCAAAAACAAATTGTTACTTCCAAAAAGCGTATGTCTGCCAAACAACTTGTGCCACTCGGCTTATTCGCTGGATTCGTCGATTCAACTGGTGGCGGTGGCTGGGGTCCAATTACGACACCTGTACTGCTAGCAAGAGGAAATGAAGCTAGAAAAGTTATTGGATCTGTAGATACGAGTGAGTTTCCTGTTTCGCTCGCTGCAACAATTGGTTTCTTCATCTCACTTGGCTGGGAACAAGTAAGCTGGGTTTGGGTATTCGCCTTAATGCTTGGCGGTATTGTCGCAGCTCCAATTGCCGCATGGTTAGTACGTATCGTTCCACCTCATTTACTTGGGGTATTAGTTGGTGGCCTTATTATCTTTACGAATATTCGTACACTACTTACAACATTTAAAGTGGATCCAACTATTATTTCACTTTCTTACGTGGCAGTTGGTCTTGTCGTTATTATTTCTATTTTCATTGCTGTCCGTAATCATTCCAATCGTTCTAACCCATCAACAGGCGGCTATCCGAAAGATCAAAAACAAATGCTACCATAATGATAAAAAATGCCACTCGAACTATATCGAGCGGTATTTTTTATTTTTCTATTTTCCAATTAATCATCGTATCTGTTGTATCTACTCTCTTCATATGTAATTTCTCTAATACACGAATCGAACTAGCATTTTCAAGGAGTGTCTCCGCAATAATTGTATCTACCTTTCCTGTCTGGAAAGCCCACTTTATTAATTCATCTACAGATTCTGTAGCATACCCTTTATTCCAATATTTCTCAATAAAACCGTAACCAATTTCTACTGTACGTTTCTCGTTCGGTTTCCCTTTAAATCCTATATCCCCTAGTACGATGTCATCTTCTTTTCGAATGACATACCACGCACCCCAAGGTAATAAAGCTGCGTCTTGTTTTACACTTTCTACATGCCCTGCAATATGCGGGCCGCTATTGTATCCTTGATTCTTCGCAATCTGAACCCATTCTTCCGTACACGGGATAATATGTAATCTTTCTGTTTCTAATTTCATAACGATGTCCCCTTTTTAATTAAACAGTACTTCAATTTTACTACAAAAAAGAAAGAATATTCAATCTTTTAATTTGCACATATGTTTTTTCTTTAGAACAAAATAAAAGAAGTGATACCCTTCAATCGTTATGTCGAATTATATTTTCTGAATTTTCTTTTAATTTTAAAGGGTTTTTCATTATTTTTTGCGAAACATTTGTATAACAATTTTTTCTTTGTTTATTGCTACATAATAGTAGGTTCGGGTGGAGTTATGCAAGCGTTTCCTATACAATAACCGATATTTTTTGACTTTTCCTAACAAAATTCCTTGCAATATATTCAGAAACTCATTACAATTGCCATATATTAAATATCTTAGCAATATATAAATCCTCATCAATCCGATGAGGTAGAGGTTGCGACTTTTAAAAGTAAAACGGACGAGACACAGAGAATGTCACTGACTCCGTTTGAAAGGAAAAGTTGCCGAAGTTTGTATTTCTTCTCTGGAAGTATGAGCTGGGGCTGTCTCCGAAAGGAACAGAACTGTCACGTTTACAAAATTACCGTGTAAACGTGGGGTGCTATCTTAACGGAAGGGTATGATGGGGTGGTTATTTGTGAAACGTTCCGCCTAATTCCTTTGGCGGTTTTTTGTATTTTTCTCCCCCGCTCCTTCCTAACCTACAAGAAAAGGAGTGTTGAACATGAATAGCGCAACAAATCAATCTACCTCTAAAACGCAAACTACACAAGGACAAGGTGAATTAAAACGCGGATTAAAATCTCGTCACCTTACGATGATTTCTCTCGGTGGTACAATCGGTACCGGACTATTTCTTGCCAGCGGTGGTGTAATCCATTCAGCTGGTCCTGGCGGTGCACTAATCGCATACGCCGCAATTGGAATTATGGTGTATTTCTTAATGACAAGCTTAGCTGAACTTGCAGCTTACATGCCTGTTACTGGATCTTTTAGCACGTATGCAACAAAATTTGTTGATCCATCACTTGGCTTTGCACTTGGATGGAACTATTGGTATAACTGGGCGATTACAATTGCGGCAGAACTAGCGGCCGTAACATTAATTATGAAATTTTGGTTCCCTGATACCCCTTCCCTCATTTGGAGTGGATTATGCTTAGCTATTATTTTTCTCTTAAACTATTTATCTGTTAAAGGTTTTGGTGAATCTGAATATTGGTTCGCACTTATTAAAGTAGTTACTATTATTATCTTCTTAGTTGTCGGCTTCATGATGATTTTTGGAATTATGGGCGGCGAATCTGTCGGCTTTAAAAACTTCACTGTTGCAGATGCTCCATTTAACGGCGGTATCATGGCAATTATCGGTGTATTTATGGCTGCTGGTTTCTCCTTCCAAGGAACTGAATTATTAGGTGTAGCTGCTGGTGAAACGTCTGATCCAGAACGCAATATCCCAAAAGCAATTCGTTCGATCTTTTGGCGCATTCTTTTATTCTATATCCTTGCAATTCTCGTTATCGGTTTATTAATTCCTTATACAACTGAAAGTCTTGCAGCAAGTGATGTTACAGTAAGTCCATTTACACTTGTATTTGAAAAAGCGGGCGTTGCCTTTGCTGCTTCTGTTATGAACGCTGTTATTTTAACGGCAGTTTTATCTGCTGGTAACTCTGGCATGTACGCATCAACTCGTATGCTTTGGGATTTAGCTCGTCAAGGAAAAGCACCGAAGTTTTTAGGCAAATTAGATAGCCGTGGTGTACCTGTTAACGCTCTAATCGCAACATCAGTAGTTGGTAGCGTCGCTTTCATCGCTTCTTTATTCGGTGACGGTGTTGTATATATTTGGTTATTAAACGCTTCTGGTATGTCTGGCTTTATCGCATGGGTTGGTATTGCAATTAGTCATTACCGCTTCCGTAAAGCATATATCGCACAAGGAAAAGATTTAAAAGACTTACCATATAGAGCAAAATGGTTCCCATTCGGTCCAATCTTCGCATTTACACTTTGCGTCATCGTAATTTTAGGACAAAACTACGGCGCATTTATGGGTGAATCAATCGATTGGAACGGCGTACTCGTTTCTTACATCGGTTTACCGCTCTTCTTAGTACTATGGTTAGGATATAAATTTACAAAGAAAACAAAAGTGATTCCACTTGATAAATGTGAACTAAAATAAAGTAGAGCGAGCAAACAATTTTGTTTGCTCGTTTTTTTTACAATTCTCTTTACTTCCCTATTTCTTTTGTTTTTGCAATAATAAAAGAAATAAAAATAAAGGTTGGGATACAATGAACATTCGTATTACTGATGAAGCAAAGGCAGCTATACATAGATTAGAACGTGCAGATAAAAAGATCATTCGCATTAGAGGAACAATGACAAACTCTTGTAGCATTTTCGTTGATGTTGATTTAGTTTGGGATACATACAATGCAGATGATATTGTATATGAGGATGAAATGCTTATTGTACAAATGGAATCATTCACGAAAGATTACACTGGTGATACAGTGAAACTTGATTATAAGACGACTGGTTTTAGTATTACGACTCCTAGTGAGACGTTAGTTTATGGATTGTCGATTAAAAAATAAAAATTATTTTCAACTGACCAATGAGGTGGAAAAATGGGTAAATACGTTCCATTAAAATTTTTATTTAATGATGAATTAGCAGAAAAAATGGCTGATTCTATTTGTAAACACGATTCTACTTTCTCTAAAAAAAACTTTATAGCCTCCGTAACATGTAAAGCTGAAGGTTTAGAGTTAAAGCAACGGATTGAAGTAATAGCAGATGAATTACACAATGCTTTACAAAAAGATTTTAATGAAGCAATACATATATTACTGAAAACATTGGGACCAGAAAATACAACAGAAGTAGGTACATTTACAAACGGCTATATGTACATGCCTATCGCAAAATACGTTGAAAAATATGGGCTTAACGATTTTGACTCCTCATTCCATGCAATGTATGAAATAACAAAAAGGAATACTGCTGAATATGCCATTCGGCCTTTTCTTGAAACGTACCATGAAGACACACTAAATATTTTACAACAGTGGATTCATGACGAAAACAGCCACATTAGGAGACTAATTTCTGAAGGTACAAGACCAAGACTTCCTTGGGCAAAAAAAACAGGAGCTCTAAAAGGTAACTTTAAGAACAATTTACAGCTTCTTGAACCATTAATGAATGACCCTTCTAAGTATGTTCAAAAATCTGTAGCCAATCATATTAACGATATTACGAAGGAAGATAAAGAACTCGTTTTTCAATGGTTGCAGCAATTACGTGATAAACAGCATCCTGTTAACCCTTGGATTATAAAACATGGGTTAAGAACGGTGATAAAAAATGGTACTTTACCAAAAGATTTTTATTTTTAAGTATTTTTAAATGAAAACGGCCAAAACAAAAACGCTTATGCTTCAAGAATGAAGTATAAGCGTTTTTTCTCTTTAAAACATTATCCCTGCCTTAAAATATTTTGAAACATTTCCGGTTTATTTTGTTTAAAACTCTCTATTATTTCTTTTCCAAATATCGTTATACTCTTCTCCCAAGGATGGCCTAAATACCCCCACTTAAAGTCTTTCTGAATAAAGAAATAGTAATCACCATTCGGAAATATTGGTATACGCCACTCATAAAATTCATTTCTTTCAAACTCTAAGTGTGGATTTACCCAATAACACTCATGTTGCCAATCTAGTGCCATCATATATTCATTCAATGCTGTATTCTCTTTGAAAACTTTTAATGCTTTTTCTTCAAGTTCATCATATACATTTAAATCTACCGATTCTCCAAAATAATGAGAGATGTCATATGTGATAAACGGTCCTGGTACTTTAAACGATGGAAATATTGAAACACTTGGTGAAAATTCATAGTCACTATATACTTTATCCCAAATTCGATCGTACTCTTTATCTGTAAACTCAATCCAATTTTCCATTAAATATCTACCTTCTCTTTATATTTCAAAGGAATTCCACTCAAAAATCCCGAATATATAAATAATCATTCTCGCAAGGAGCGAATTTATATGCATCTATTCGAACACGAAACGTAAATCCGTTTCACTTTTATAAGAGGTCCTCCTTTTTACTTTTCTCATCATATCATTCATTTACAAAATAGGAGGGTACAATTATGAAACGTGATCCATTATTTTTAACTTTATTAGACAGTGCAAATACAAATTTTAGCGGCTGGGATTTTTCTTTCATTTCAGAAACGGGTCGAATGAAAAGTGAGCCTTTATCGTGGTCGTACGGTAGCACTGCTTTCCAGCTTATACAACACGCAAAATCAATGCTAGATATGGGCACTGGCGGTGGAGAGCTTTTATCTATGTTACAACCGTTCCCGCCAACTATTTATGCTACTGAGGGCTACGCTCCAAACGTGCCAATTTCCCGAAAGAAATTAGAGCCTTTAGGGGTTATTGTTGTAGAAGTAAAGGATGATGCTGCCCTACCGCTTCAAGATGCTCAATTTGATTTAATTGTGAACCAACATGAATCCTATGCTGCTTCTGAGGTAAACCGAATCCTTTCTCCTAATGGAATATTTCTTACACAACAAGCTGGTGGTCTTGATTGCGCAGAACTTAATAAGCAGTTTGGCACACCACTAAATAGCGAATTTGCAAGTTGGTCACTCGAAACTGCCTGTAATGAGCTAAAGGAAAATGGATTTACTATTTTAGATGCAAAGGAAGAATTCCCTCTTCAACGCTTTTATGATATTGGCGCTATCGTCTATTATTTAAAAGCGATTCCGTGGCAAACTCCTGATTTTACTGTCGAAAGGTATTATGAGGAATTATATCGCATACATGAGATTATGTTGCAAAAAGGCTATTTTGATGTGAAGCAACATCGCTTTATCATTAAAGCGATTCGCAACTAATCATGGAGCATACGAAAACAAAAAGAGATGGATATGCCATCTCTTTTTTGTTTTAATTTAAGTAACGAAAGTTTGTGTTACAACTTTGGCTAATAAAGTATATTTTTTCAGCATGTAATCACCTAACATATATATTTTTTCAACTAAAGTATAAGTGTAGTTTTTCATCCTATCTTCTATTGAGAAACGAGTTGTTTTTCATATCGTTTGTTCGCATCATCTTCTGTCAAAAATGCAGTTGTGTAATTAATAATATTCCGGTTATCGTACGTGAATATATGCTCTAACATATTTTCTTCTGTTAATATTAGCGGTAAGTATTTTGGTAAATTACTAACTACACCTCTATTATTCTCATCTAATATCCATCCAATTTCCTTCCACTCTAATATACCTTCATCAGTACTTAACGGTGTATCCATTTGTACTCCCTCTGGCAAATCAGCAAGGAATACATACATTCCTTCACTAGCCAGAGGCTCGTCTTTATCTTTAAAACCAACATTCCCCTTATACGTTACACTTTGGAGATCTATGCCCGTTTCCTCAAGCGTTTCTCTAATTATTCCTTCATATGGCGTTTCATTATCTTCAATTTTTCCCCCAACACCATTCCACATTCCCATATTCGGCTTTTTATTTCTATTTAGTAAGAGTATTTTATTTCGTTTTCTAATGAAGCAAATTGTGTATGTATACATACTATCATTTCCTTTCAATTACACCTTCTTTTGTAAGCAATTGATTTTCCACATGAGTTATTTTGCTTATTTTCAAGTGAAAACACTCGCCTTACAATTCCTTATCACATAATATATAGTACAACTTTCATACGTAAATACTTTACGTCAAACGAAAGAATCCTTTTTAGAAAGGAGCATTTAAAATCGATACTACAAGCAGTGAATTTTTAAAACAGTATTACGACAGCCACGTTTGGTTAAAAGATACCTACTGGTTCGGTGTTCCCATCTGCAAACTTCCCTCTGATCTCTTTTTGTATCAAGAAATCATTTATGAATTAAAGCCCGATTTAATTATTGAATGCGGGACTTTTCATGGTGGTAGTGCACTGTATTTAGCTTCTATGTTAGATTTAATCGGAAAAGGTCACGTACTTACTATCGATATAACTCCGCAGCCAAATCGGCCATCACATAATCGGATTACGTATTTAACAGCATCTTCTGTTTCTGTGCAGGCCGTCCAAACAATAGTAAGTATGCGCAAACCTGATGATGTGATTTTAGTTATTTTAGATTCTGATCATAGTAAAGAACATGTATCAAAAGAACTCTTACTTTATAAATCTATTGTAACCACTGGTAGTTACATTATTGTAGAGGATACATGTATTAACGGAAATCCTCTCCTTCCAGATTGGGGCCCTGGCCCGATGGAAGCCGTGGAAGAGTTTTTAGCTAAAAATAACAATTTCATAATCGATGAATCTAAACATAAATTTTTCATATCTTTTAATCCAAAAGGTTTTTTAAAGAAAATAAAGTGAAACTTTAATAAGTGGGGCTTTATGAATTCCCCACTTATTCTATAATTTTCATTTTTGAAAAAGGATAATACACAAATTCTACTTTTCCTATCACGTTATCTTCTTCAATATATCCTAAGCCATTGCGACTATCCCTACTAAGTTCACGGTTATCTCCCATGACAAATAGCTTATTTGGTGGAATCTTTGTCTTTTGGAAATTGTAAAATACTTGTGTATTGTTGAATAAATCTTTATTTGTATACGGCTCTACTTGTTTTTTATCATTTACATATACAGTTCCATTCGTTATGTTAATTACGTCACCAGGTAGCCCTATTACCCTTTTCACATAATATTTCGATTCGTTCTCTTCTTTAATAATGACAATTTCCCCGTGCTGTATGTTAGAAAAATGTACTGCTGCTTTATTTACAAATACGTAGTCTTCTTCATTTAAAGTCGGCTGCATGGATTTCCCTTCTACCTTACATAACGTAAAAGAATGATAGGCTATTACCATAACAAGTATAAATAGTATGTACTTCCCCCAACCTCTCTTAATCTCCTCTTTCATATCCATTCCCACCTTATAAAATAACTCAAAAAATATATCACTGCACAATATATTCCTGTGCAGTGATATTATTTTTACTGGGCCTTGTTCGGCTGTTCTACCGGGACTGAATTTGCATTTGATCTTTTCGCTTTCAAGTCAAAATACGCATCCAAAATTTCTTTACCAATCGCGGAATTAACCCCTGATTTATCATTATTCACCCATGGTACAACAACTGAAAAAGCTACTTCCGGATCAGCATCATATGGCGCATAGCCGGCAAGAGTTAAATTATAACATTTTTTTCGGTTATAGTTCTCATCTCTTCCAATATCACTTTCTCCACCATATACCGTCTCAGCTGTTCCTGTTTTTCCAGCTGGTTTATACGGTAAGCCTTTAAACGTTCCTGTACCTGTTCCGTCAGCTTCTTGAAAAACTCTTCTAAACCCTTCTTTTACATGATTAATGTATGACGTGTCCATATCCACTCGATTTAAAACAACCGGTTCAATTGATCGAATAACTTTTCCGACATCCTCTGGGCGGTTTGGCTGCTCTCTAATTTCTTGCACAATTTGTGGTTTCATTCGGTAACCGCCATTTGCAATTGTTGAAATATATTGAGCAAGCTGTAGCGGTGTATATGTATCATATTGTCCAATTGCATAATCAAGTAAAAAGCCTGGTATATTATCAGTTCTACCCATTTGACCAATTGATTCATTTGGCAAGTCAATACCAGTCGATACACCTAAACCAAATTGTCTAAAATAGTAACGCATTTTATTAAATGTCTCTTGTTTAATATCTAACGGATTGTTTGGCACATAATTAATCCCCGCCATTTTTAATACTGTATTAAACATATAAACGTTCGACGAAACTTGTAAAGCTCTTAAATCATCAATATCACCAAAATCTTTCCATGATTTTTTCGGCTTAGTACTTCCTTTAAAGTACATTGGCGCATCAAAGAAATGCGTAAACGGTTTAATCGCTTCTGCTTGGTATCCAGATAATAAAGTAGCCCCTTTCACAGTTGATCCTAACTCATAGGAACTTGTCATCGTCCCTAATGCGTAGTCTTCTATTTGCATCACGCCATCTTTATTTACAATTTTCTTTCCTGCCATTGATAAAATTTGACCGTTTTTCGGATTCATCATTACAACGAAAGCACGATCCATCATCGGTTCTGAAGAATGAAACGCTCGTAAATTTTTTTCAAGACTTTCCTCTACCTTTTTTTGCAAATCCATATCAACCGTTAACATTAAGTTATTTCCACTTTTTCCTTCAGTCACTTTTTCAGTCCGAATAATATTCCCTGCTTTATCTGTAATATTTCTAGATTGTTCTTTCATTCCATGTAATGCATCTTCGTATTGCTTTTCGATGTAACTCTTACCAATACGATCATTTCGGTTGTAATCACGAACTAAATAATACTCTAATTGTTCTCTTGGCAATCCCACATTTTCATTAGAAACGCTACCAAGTATAGAACGAAGGATTTTATCATTTGGATATTCACGTTCCCAATCTACTGTCGTATCTACCCCCGGCAAGCTTGCTAATCTTTCACTAACGATTGCATATTCATTTTGACTTACATCTTTTTTAACGATTTGCGGCGTCATTTTATATCCCGTATTCATTTTACTTTTAATTGCTAATACTTCTAAATCATCTTTTGAAAGCTCCTTTAATTCTTCTTGTGTAATTCTCTCCCGACGCAACTCTTCTACTTTTTTATCTAATTCTTTCCCTTCTATTTCCTGCTTCCTAAATTTACTCTCATCTGCTTTCGTTACTTTTTCTGCAGCCCTTTTTTCATTTAACTGCATCCAAAAATCTTTTTTATCTGTCTCTGTTAACTTATCCATATCCTCTTGCGACATTTCAATTAGCCCTGCTAACTCTCTCGCTACTTTTAAAACTTCTTTCGAGTCTACTCCTTTCATTTTCGTATATGTAACGGTTCGTAGCGGTTTGTTATTTACAATCACTTTGCCTTCTCGATCAAACATTTTCCCTCTAGGAACAGGCGTGCTCACCGTCACATCTTCCTTTTTATTCACTTCATTTCGATACGTTTCTCCATCAATGATTTGCACTTTACCTAGTTGAATAATAATAGCTGAAAATAAAAGAAAGACGATAAAAAATAGTACATTTAACCGAAATGGAATATGAGTCTTTTTCTTTTTCGGCTGTTTCTTTTTTTCCTTGTTCTGTCTCATTTCGCTCCCTCGCTTCATTCTATTAACTTCTACGCATAAATTGAAACTTTAAACAGAGTGGTTCTCTGTTTATTAGCCCACAGCAATCGGGCTTTTACAAGCAGGTAATCTTCCCTTCCACCTAACTTCTTCGCCTGTGCCGAATTTTTCAGATGGGAGTCTTACTGCTCGCAAATAACGGGATAACTCATTATGTATCAAATTTATTTATATGATATATATAGAATTTTATATTAGTTACAAAAGAAAGAAAAGATTTAATTTTCAGTTTTCGGATTTTACATCCTATTTATTACCATTCCCCTTACAATACAATATCATGAATACAAAAAACTGAGGTAGATACATTGCACCTCAGTTTTTTTACGATAACTTATTTATTTGAAGATAACCCTTCAACAAATTCACCAATCTTTTGTCGAAAAACAAAATCAAAGTTATATTCCTGCCCTGTTAACTCTTCATTTACTAAAATGGTTGTTGCTCCAATTTCCCTCTTTGCAATTTCCGGGAAAGATGCGACAGGCTGTACTTTTAATGACGTTCCCATAACAAGAAACACATCTGTTTCATATAAACGTGTAATCGCATTTTGATATTGCGGCAGTGTATCTCCGTATAAAACAACATCTGGATTTAAAATGAAATTACACTTCTCGCAGCGCGGTACTTCATGATCAATCATATATTGTAAATCATAACCCGTTTTACACTTCGGACAATGTGCTGTTTGAAGTGTTCCGTGTAAATCAATGACATGTTTACTACCACCTAATTGATGTAAACCGTCGATATTTTGCGTTAAAATTGTTATATCTTTTCCTTGTTCTTCTAGCTCAGCTAAAAAGCGATGTCCACGATTAGCTTTATATTGATGAAACGTATTAATTTGAAATATTTCTTTATAATGCTTCCAAAACTCTTTCGGACTTCTGTTATAGTACCCTCTCGATAAGTACATCTCCACATTCACATCAGCATACAACCCATTTGCTGAACGGAAATCTGGGATGCCACTTTCTGTACTGGCTCCTGCGCCTGTTAATACAGTAATTTTCTTCGCTTTTTCTAAAATTGAACGAACTTCTTCAAATTGCACAAAAATCACCTCTATGTATATTCCTATACTTATTATACCAGTTGTTTACAGGAGGTGTTGTACATTTCACTTTACTTAATGCGTCGCGCCCCCAATTTCTACAATATCTACCTCTACTTCCGTCGTTACTTCGATTGCCAACTCTACCCCTTTACTAATAGTAGAAAGTGACATACTCGGTTGCCCTGGGTAGCTACTCGCTTGTTCTGGTAAGAACGGAATGTGAATGAATCCGCCTTTTATTTTCATATCATGTTTTTCTAGTTCATACATAAGTCCATAGAATAAGTGATTACAAACGAATGTACCTGCCGTTTGTGAAACAGATGACGGTATGCCTTCTTCGCGAAGTTTTTTTACGATTGCTTTCATTGGGAGCGTGGACCAATAGGCAGCAGGTCCTTCCTCAACAACCGGTACATCCACCGGCTGATTCCCTTCATTGTCAGCAATTCTTGCATCATCAATATTAATTGCGACACGCTCTATCGTAATATCTGGTCTACCCCCAGCTTGTCCGATACATATAATCATTTCCGGCGACAGTTCTTCTATATATTCTTTTAAAACTTTTATTGATTTATGAAATACAGTTGGAACTTGTTTACTTATAATCTTGTACTCTCCGATTGTTTTTTCATGTAAGCTTTTTGCGACTTCCCAAGCTGGATTGATACTTTCTCCGCCGAACGGATCGAACCCTGTTAATAATACTGTTTTCATCGTTTTCCCTCCTAATTAGAAACGATATACTAAGCCGTACATAATAAACATATTTATGATAAAGATAGAAAGCGCGATGGGTACTTGCGCTTTAATAACAGCATTTTTATCTTTTAACTCTAAAAGCATTGCTGGAACGATATTAAAGTTTGCTGCCATTGGCGTAAGCAGTGTTCCGCAATATCCAGCAAACATGCCGAGTGCGGCCATAATCGCTGGATTCCCGCCGTGCATTTGAACAATTAAAGGTAATCCGATTCCGCCAGTGATTACTGCAAACGCTGCGAATGCATTCCCCATTACAACTGTGAAAAGCATCATTCCTAAACAGTACGCCATAACAGCAACGAATGGATATTCTGTCGGTAACACTTTTCCAACTAAATCAGAAACGACTTGTCCAACACCAGACTTCGCAAAAATGCCGCCAAGTGCTGCTAACATTTGTGGTAAAATAACTGCCCAACCAACAGCTTGTAATAATCTACTTCCTTCTTGAACAGGCGTCGTTATTTTCGATTTTGTAATACGCATCGCCGCAACGAATGCGAGTAATGCTCCTAACGCTAATGCAACTAACGTTACTTTATCTGGATCTACAAGGGATACATTTCCCCATTTGATTTTCCCTAACGTTAACGTACCGATAATTGTAAAAATAGGAATTAAAAGTGCAGGCATGAAAATTTTATTTTTTAATTTCTCAGCATGTTTCACACGTTCTTGTACAGGTACTTCTTTCTCCTCGGATTTTGTTACTTTATTCAATGAAGCTAACACGACCATAGCGAGCACGATACACCCAACGTAAAACGAAGGTATTACATTTCCGAATAAAAATGTAACTGCGAATAATGCCCAAAATAAGCTAGAACCGAATCGGTTTGGATGTTCACGATCGAATGCGATACGCACAGCGATAAAGGCAACGATTATACCTAATACATAATAAATTGTATCCATAGTTATGATGTTCATCTTATATAGCCTCCTTCTCTTGTTTTCCTTCTGCCTTCATTGTTTTCGCTATATATTTATCAAACCTTCTGAATCTAATCCAACTTACGATTAGTGCGGATATTGCTGTTGGAATACCCCAAAGCGCCATATCCCATACTCCGACATGCATACCTACTGAATCGAAGAATCCTTTCATTAATAAAATCGCACCAGTTGCGATAAAAATATCTTCTCCGAAAAACCAAGCTGTATTTTCTGCAGCAGCTGCGTTTGCTTTAATCTTTTCTCTTAATTTTTCCGGAAGTTTACCGTATTTACCTTGTGCCGCTCCTTCTGCCATTGGTGCAACGAGCGGTCTTACTGTTTGCGCATGACCACCAATATTCAGCCCTAGTGCCGCTGATGATTCTCTTATTGTAAAATATGACATTAATACTCTTCCAGTTGTTGCCCCTTTTGATTTCGTTATAAGTGCTTCTGCTCTTTCTTTTAAACCATAACGCTCTAAAATTCCGATTACAGGTAAAGTTAGTATAATAGGCATAGACATATATCTATTTTCTATAAAAAATTTACCGAACATGCTGATGACGTCATAAAAACTTAATCCTGAAACCATACCAGTAACAATTCCTGCAACCATTACTACTAATAGTGTATTTAACCTAAATAGAAAGCCAACTGCAACAAGTAGTATCCCAATTAATTTAATCATTTCCAGCACTTCCTCTCATTTTTTATTTCGGTGCACATATAGAAACACCATTAAGTTCGAATGTTCTGTATATTCTCTCCGCAAATTGTACCGCTTTCTCTCCATCGCCATGCAAACAAATTGTTTGCGCCTGAACTGTTACTTTCTCTCCATTCACCGTTTCTACATATCCTTCTTTTACCATTTGAAGCACTTGTTTTATCGCTTCGCCTTCATCTGTTATAAGTGCATTTTTTTCTGTACGACTTGTTAATGTCCCATCTTGCTTATACGTACGATCAGCAAAAACTTCTTGCATGAATGTTACTTTATATTTTTCTGCAGCTTGTATAAACGCCTCGCTATTTGCTAATCCGTAAAGTAATAGATCCGGGTTCATATGAGAAATTGCCTTTACGATTGCATCTGCAATTACTGGGTCAGTTGCCGCCATATTATATAGGGCACCGTGCGGTTTCACATGATGCATCTTCGCCCCTGCCGCTTTCACAAACCCGTCTAATGCACCAATTTGATATAAAACGTAATCATATACTTCACTTGCTGAAACATTCATGTTTCTTCTTCCAAATCCAATTAAATCAGGAAATCCAGGATGCGCCCCTATTGCTACGTTATGTTTCAAAGCTTTTTCAACTGTTTGACGCATAACGAACGGATCACCCGCATGAAAACCACAAGCAACATTTATAGAGGAAACGAACGGAAGAATCTCATCATCATTCCCCATTTTATAAGCTCCAAAACTTTCTCCTAAATCACAATTCAAATCGATTGTCGTCACGATATTTCCCTCCTACTCTCAGCTTCGTAAAGCGATGAACTTCTTTAATAGTTTCACATTTTCTTCCTGCTCTATGTACAATCGCTCCGCTTCTTCTATAGAAACTTTTTCAAAAGTTACATAGTCCCCTGGTTTCAGCTGGGCAAGCAGAGGTAAATCGACTGAAATGACATTTCCGATTCTCGGATAGCCACCTGTCGTTTGCCTATCTGCCATTAATATAATAGGCTGCCCACCATTTGGAACTTGAATGGTTCCAAATGTAACAGGACTTGATAGAATTTCTTGTTCTATTTCTCTATTTAAAACTTCCCCATCAAACCTATATCCCATGCGATCAGCATAATTGGACACTTTATACTCTTTCATAAAAAATGACTCTTTACTTTTTTCTGTAAACTGATTATATTCAAAATCTG
Organism: Bacillus sp. FSL M7-1020; assembly: GCF_038050415.1. Lineage (NCBI taxonomy): Bacteria > Bacillati > Bacillota > Bacilli > Caryophanales > Bacillaceae > Bacillus > Bacillus sp. FSL M7-1020. The sequence continues at coordinate 2,723,026 of NZ_JBBOTW010000001.1, forward strand.
TTATGACGCGAAGCGTAGGATGCTTCTTATATTTTGGTAAGACGTTATTTCGAATTGCCCATTTTGTTTTTATTCGCTCTTCCTTTTGTAAGTTCTGAATGAAACGACTCGCCATTTCTGCGTGCGTACCAATTTGAAAATAGTCACCCTTTTTGAGCATCCTTCCTTCAATCCCGCCAATAGCAGCTCGCATATATGTACTTTTACTTCCCATTGTATGATCAATATGAATACCACCAGCAAATGTTACATATGCTCTGCACCCACGTTTCGCTTTTCCAAAACAAAGCATGCTGCCTTCTTCTGCTAAAATAGGACGCCATAACGGAATTCGTTCTCCATTCAATAACGGTTCCAAATCCGCTCCGCCAATCGCGAGCAAAGTCGTTTTCTTTAGTAACAATTTAGGTCCCATTATCGTCATTTCTAAACCTGCTTCATTTTCTTCATTACCGACTAACATATTGATTAGCCTAAGTGCATTTTTATCCATCGCACCGCCAACTGGTACACCATACTGTTGATAATGAAATCGTCCTAAATCTTGGACTGTTGTAAGCATCCCCGCATGTAAAACCTCTACATCCATTCTTTAGCCCCCTCTAGCGATAAGTATTCTTCCTTTGTTACCGGGATAAAACGTAAATACATACCACTTTGAATATAGGTAGGTGATTCTTCTCTTGGATTAAATAATGAAATCGGTGTTCGGCCGATAATATTCCATCCACCCGGTGTTTCAAGCGGATAAATACCTGTTTGCTTTCCACCAATCCCTACCGAACCAGGAGCAATTTGTAACCGTGGTGTTTCTTTTCTAGGTGTTTCTAATTGTTTTGATAGTCCCCCTAAATATGGGAATCCTGGTGTGAAACCTAACATATACACAAAATATGTTGTTTCGCTATGTATACGAATAACATCCTCTACTTGCAAACCTTGATAATGTGCGACCTCTTCTAAATCCGGCCCATATTCGCCTCCGTAGCAAACTGGTATAGAAATATGTTTCACTTTCTGGTTCACTTCTTCTTTATATGAATCACACAGCTCCTGTATATATTGGCAAACGTAATCATATGACCTTTCACCTCTCTCATTTTGCATCCATACTTCGTACAAATTATAGTAAATTGCTAATGAAGTAAACGATGGCACACATTCAACCATTCCTGTAAATGGATGTTGTTTCAACGCTTGAAATAATCGCTGCACTTTTCCGTATATATCCATCCTAATTTCTTCACCAAACGTAACAATAATTGCTTGATCCCCTAACGCAGAAAATTTCATCCCATTCCCTCTTTCTATGCCAAAAAGCCGAGTTCTTTCGAAATGCGGTATGCTGTTTCTTTCACTTTCGCAGTAAAATATGAAATGTTACTTTCGCCATACTCAATTGCTAAACCTGAAACACTAATACCTGCTACAACCGTTCCATCATTCGCAAAAATCGGAGCTGCTATAGCTGCTGTATGATTTTCTAATTCAGAATAACTAATTGTGTAACCTTCCTTTTTCGCTAGTTGTAATACTTCTAGCAAATGTTCCTTATTCACAATTGTTCCATCCGCAAACTGTTTTAAATCGGTTTCCTCTATATACTTCCTTTTCTCTTCCTCAGAAAAATAAGATAGTAAAATTCTCGGACATGCCCCCGCATAAAGAGGTGCTCTTCTTCCAACCGCTGTATAAACACGTACCGGCTGAACTCCTTCCATCTTTTCAACGTAAATTGCATCATTACCATCTTGAATAATTAAATTAACTGCCTGCCCTAAACTATCTCTAAGCTCTTTCATATATGGAATCGCAATATTTCTTACTGATAATCTTTGTGAAACAAGTTGCCCAAACCTTAAAAAAACGACTCCAAGACAATATTTCCCCTTCTCATTTTTTTGTAAAAGCTCCATTTCTTCTAGCGAACCGATTAAACGATAAACAGATGTTTTTGGCATATTTGTAAGCTGAACCATCTCTGTTAAACTTAACTCTTCATGCTCATAAAATAACTCTAAAATATCCATTGTCTTCACTGCCGTTTTATTTATACTCATCCTATCTCCTTTTTGTTCCGAATTTCGGAACTTTAATTCCATTTTTCGAAACAAAGATATAATTTAAAATTATAAAATATTCTTTCAATTCTATCAATATTTTTTTCACGTACATAATCCGATATATTTTGTCCGCTATTAAAAAAACACAAATAATAAGTGATTTATATAAAATAAAAGGCTCTTGAATGATTGACAAAACTTTAACACTTGAAGAACGAACTATTAGAATAAAAGTTACAATAAAAAAGTACGGAAGTTTAGATTTGAAATAAAATTTGATCACTTTTCATTAATAACACTGCTATAAAAGAAAATATAAAGAGCATGTTTGAATCAATTTTTGATCAAAACATGCTCTTCTCATTGTTATTCACAGTATTCTTTTTTAACTTGATTGATTGATTGTTCCTTCGTTCAACTAACAAGTCTATTAGGTACATATTACTTATTTTTCAAAATCGTTCTTTTAGCTTTTTTAATAATTCTACTAGTTGATTTTATATCAGTATCCTTTTCCCATTCTTCACACAGGTTCATTACCCAATCCGGTTTCGTTTTACTTGTATCATTTAACCAGTTTCCAACCGAATCTTGGACATATTTTGATGGATCTGATTTAAGTAAATTAAGAATAGGAAGTGCTTTTTCAGGTTCTTGTTTTAATATTTCAATATGTTTACTCCATACACCTCGAGGACGAATAGATTCTACAGAGAACCTACGAATATTCTCATCTTCACTTTTTGCCCATTCTACTAACAACTCCACACTTTTTTCTATATTCTGTGAAAGATCTTCTCTAATAGACATCCAAGCAATTTCTCGAACACCAAAATGATGATCCGCTGCAAAAGGTCGAATGTACGTTAATGTATCTTTTAATGTGTTATTTGATTTTTTATTCATAAACGCTGCCCAACATCGTACACTATCTGAAATATGATTAGATAATTTTAACAATACATCTTCCTTGTTTCCTTCATTCTCTTTGAGTATAATTTCATCCAATAAAGTTCCTGTTATTCGTATGACTTTCATTCCTGTTTCCACGTTCTGTTTTTCTAATTCAGCTACTATGCTTTCCAAACTATTCTTGAGTCCTATTGAAGGTAAGACATTTTTGAGTAGTTCAATATGATTTATAGCTAGCCATTCTGTTAGATTAATACTTTCTAATTTCCCTTGCTGTAGTAATTGTAAGACCTCTTTAGGAATTTCGTTTACTTTCCTGGCTCCTTTCCTGTTTAAGATAACTTCTGCTTCTTTCGTTATCATTTAAATTCCCTCCTTGCAACACTATTTTCAAATAAACAGAGGTCATTTTGAAAAATAATAATCAAAATGACCTCTGTCTTTCTTAAATGAACATTCAGTTTTACAAAAAATGTGATTTAAATCCACAAGAAGAACATTTCTCCCATACTTGCTTTATAACGCTCTTACTTGTTTCAATGGCCAGAAAACAGCTTGTCCTTTTCCAACAATTTCATCTTCTGAAATAAAGCCAAACATGCGACCGTCCTTAGAAACTTCACGATTATCTCCTAAAACAAATACTTGGCCTTCTGGCACTTTCGTTTTCCCTGTGATTTGTTCTAATGTAAAGTCTGGAGTTAATACACGGCCAGCTGCTTTTTCTTTAAACTCTTTTAAATACGGTTCTTCCATCGCTTTTCCGTTTACGTATAAAACATCGTTTTTATACTCAACTGTATCACCTGGTAAACCAATTACTCGTTTTACTAAGTCGTACCCTTCTTTTCCGTGGAAGACGATAACATCGAAGCGATCTAATCCACTTATACTATAACCAATCTTATTCACGAGAACGCGCTCATTATTTTCTAACGTTGGCATCATCGATTCACCTTGCACTAAAGAAGGTGTAAATAAAACACCGCGAATAATTACAATTAGTACAAGGGTAAACCCTATTGTTTTAACCCAAGAGAATAATTCTTTCTTCGTATTTTCCTTCATCGTTTCTCCTCTTTCTTATGCACTTATTTTATTATTTCAACTAATTCTCGCACTAAACTTCGATCAATTTCAGAAAAACATGATTTACCTTCTCTTACCGCTGTACCGACATGAGCTTGCGAAATTCCAGTTTCATCTAATAACTGCTTTATATTTTCTTTCGTTACACCACTTCCAGCTACAAGTTGAATTTGACCATCGCTTACCTTTTGCATATCTTTAAGCACTGGAATATTATCTACTATATTTCCTTGTCCACCTGAAGTTAACACGTGAGTCACTTTATGGAATTCCTTTAAAGTTCTCATCGCTTCTACTAGGTTTTCTATATCATCTATCGCACGGTGATACGTTACATTTATTCCATCTACAACAGATAACAAATCTGCTAGCTTCTCTTTATCAACTTCTTTTTGTTCGTTTAATACGCCTAATACAACGCCTGCTGCACCTAACTTCTGCGCAACGCTAATGTCTTCTTTCATCATTTCAATTTCTTCTTCCGTATATGTAAAAGACTTCGCATGCGGACGAATCATAACGTGAATCGGTATATTTACTGCTTCTACCGCTTTTTTAATAAATGCATAACTCGGCGTTAATCCACCTTCTGTATAAGATGAAATTAATTCAATCCGCTTCCCACCCGCGCTTTCAATTCGTTTCACATCTTCTAAACATGTTGCAATAACCTCTAGCATGAGATAACCTCTTTTCGTGCTTTTTTCTTATTATACATTAGTAAAAATAAGAAACCTAGCTTTCTCCTATAAAACTATAAAAAGAAGAATGAAAAGAAAGATTTTTTCAATTGATAACACTTATTTGTAATGTGCTATTTTTCATGAACAATACTACTAAAAAGAGAAAAAGATATACATCTTACAAAAGAACATTCCATTATCTCTCGTTCAGATGTATTTTTTAGAATTGAGTTCTTCGAAGCTATTCAAGGGATGCTGCCCATTGCTATCAAGCTAATATTTTGGAGCATCCTCAAAACAAAAAATTGTACATCCTCATCTGGAGATGTCAATTTTCTCGCTTTGGAGTAGTTGCTCTTCTTAGTTTGATGAGCATAGGGTAGCTCAGGAAAATACGAATTTACAACGGTAAAGAAATTCCAAAATTAAAAGCCAAATTTCTCAATATTAAAATTAAGGAAATTGGCTTTTTTGTCGCTCTGGAGAAGAGCCCTTTTATTGAATAATAAATTTCTTCAAATTGAGAAGAATTAGCATATAACGTTTTCACAGAGATGTTGCCTGAATCTCTTCCCTGCTTCTTCCCCGGCGACCAAGTGGTTCGGAGAGTCCTTTCGCTTGCATGTTATGTTATATGACGTACCCTACTTCTTAAAGTTACTTTCACACTACTATTCTGTTTCAATTTTCACTTCAGTAATATATTTCAGTAAAGTTTTTTTATAAAACGTCACTTTCTTATTTGTTACCGAGTTGTTCCGCCAAACCGATTAGAAGCCCTTCGGTTCCACGAATGTAACAGAGTCGATACGAGTCCTCGTACTGAACCACTTCGCCAACGAGCTGAGCACCACACTTAGTCGTGAGTCTGTATACCATTTCGTCAATGTCTTCAACAGTGAACATGACGCGTAAATAACCAAGGGCGTTTACAGGAGCAGTCCGGTGATCTGATATAGTAGGTGGGGTGAGAAATCGCGAAAGTTCAATTCGGCTGTGGCCATCTGGCGTAACCATCATAGCAATCTCTACGCACTGGGAGCCCAGTCCGGTTACGCGACCAGCCCATTCACCTTCGACAGTAGCTCGCCCTTCGAGTTTCAAGCCAATCTCCTCGAAGAAAGAGATTGCGTCATCAAGAGATTCTACAACGATACTGACATTGTCCATTCTTAGTAATTTGTTCTTTTCCATAGTTTTATCTCCTTATGTGTAAACATTTATTATCTAATCATCTTCATAAATTATTCTATTAAAAGTTACAAATTCCTTCCCAACAAAAAACACCTTATCACCGTTTACATCCAAACTGGCATTACAATAAATATTTTTCATCTAGGAACATTCATCAAATCATGATAATCATTTATATGAAAACACTACATTTCAAACTAGGATGGCAAACAAATAAAAAGCACGTGTTCGATTACTAATCAAACACGTGCTTTCAAAACAACTATATTGTCCATAAACAATAACATTTAAATTCATAAGCTCTATTCCTAAAACATCACGACCGAAATGCTACATCCGCCAGTATAGACAATGTTGCATCATCCATCGGCGGATTGTGTAAACCCGCTCTGACATTTAAGTAATAACGATGAAGTGGATTTTTTTCTGATAAACTTTTTGCCCCTACGATACGCATTGCTTTATCTACTATAGATATCGCCGCATTTGTTACTGCGTATTTCACTGCCGCTAGTTCTGCTTGTAGTGATAGTTTATCTTCTGCCTCATCGTACTTTTTCGCAATTTGATATAAAAAGACGCGAGCTTGCATAAGCTCAAGCTCTATTTCTCCAACTAATCTTCTAACACTCGGTAATAAACTAATAGAATGGTTTAAACTATTTGGCTTGTATGATTCCGCAAACTGAACTGCATAATTTCTTGCTGATTGTGCGATTCCTAAATAACATGCTGGTATATGTAGCAACCAGCCAATACCCTTTTGTTTCACTTTCCCGCCCAATACATTCGTAAAGAAGCGGTTTTCTATCTCCACATTTTGTAAGACAAGGTCGTGGCTAGCAGTTCCTCGCATCGCAACGCTATCCCATGTTTCTTCAATTGATACACCGAGCGTATTTCTTGGAATGACAAACTCACCAACTTCTTCTCGGCCTTCCATACTTGCTGAAATAATAAAATAATCAAGTACTGGTGCCATCGTTGTAAAAGTTTTCCTTCCATTTATAATCCACTTCTCGCCTTGTTGCACCGCGATTGTTTCTGGTTTACCACCACGCGTCGGACTTCCTGTTTTCGGTTCTGTTGCTGCCCGATTAAAGAGTGCACCATTACGCACTTCTTCGCAAAACCATTTGAACATTCCATCATTCCAAGAGCGATTTTCAGCTAGCTCTTTTACAATACCGATATGCCATCCAATCGATAATGCAGTAGCTCCACAGCCTTCTGCAATTTTCCCTTGAAATAAAACGAAGTCATATAAAGAAATCGCACTACCACCAAATTCCTTCGGTAACGTTATTTTCGTATATCCGATATCTTTTAAATTATTAATATTTTCATACGGAAATGATCCTAATTCACTTAATTGATGCTCCCTTTCCATGAACTTCGGAATCAATTTATTTATTTGTTCAATAATGAAAGATTGTTCTTCTGTTTCAACAAATGAGAGTGCCATACTATAATCTCCTTTATCCCGCTATTTGCGGGCAGTAAAACTCCCACCTCAAAATTCAGGTGGAGCAAAGAAGTTCAGTGGGAGTCGGGCTGCCCGTAAATGCTCGATTCATAAACCGTTCATTTTGTCATTATGATTATATGAAGCTACCTCTCTATTGTTTCACTATTCCGATAAAAATACAATGTTTTTGGATTATAAGAAAAATACCTATAGAAAAACAGGTCCTTTTCTTATATTAATCCCCCTTCAATGCCTTTAGCGGCAAAGAGGTTACATATCCGATATACGAGAATAATTCTTTAAAAAAGAATGGAATTTCTGTATCTAACGTTTTATATGCTGATGTTGGAGTCGGTGAAGCATATGCCTCAATGTTAATATGTTTTGCGATTCTCATTGCGCGTTTCATATGAAGTGGATCACTTACAATCGTGTATGAGTGTATTCCGTTCTCTATTCCAACTTCCTTCGCATTCTTTAAATTTTCTTCAGTGAAAAGGGATTTTGTTTCAATTAAAATATCCTCCTCTTTTACACCTTGTTTCAATGCATATACTCTAGCAGTGCGAGCTTCCTCAAGCTCGGCTTCAAACTTTGTACCACCTGTAAAAATAATTTTCTTAATGTTTCCGTTTTTATATAGAGAAATCGCGTGATTAATTCTTTCCTTAAATACAGGAGATGGTTTTCCGTTCCATGAAGCTGCTCCTAGCACGATACCAGCATCTGTCTTCACATCATCATCCGTTTTAAAGCGATAACTCCAAATATCGTAAGCTGCATAGCTCACATACAAAATAGCAGAACAAATCATTAATAAAAACACTTGAAAGATTCGTCTTTTTTTACTCTTCTTATTTTCTTTCATTTGTAATTGCCTCCGTACATCATCCATACTTCTATAAAAAAACATTTATATCAAATCGTTTTGTTTGAGTTTGTTTAAAAGAAGGTATTTTACTTATTATATATAAAAGGGTTTTCATTTAAAATTGAGGATTATCAATTCATTTTTCATTTGCGGTTTTCATTACAATTTTAATTCATTAGTTTATTACCATACAACTACATTGTAACGAATTTTTTCTCAGAAGGGAATGATGAAACAAAAGTAAATTAAATAAGTTAGTGTTTTGTAAGAAAAAAAGGTATATTATTCGCAAATTACGATCATATACCTTACAAAATACGAATTATAGCTTTTCTTTGTATAACTCTAATTTTTCTAACAATTCTCCTTTCACGCCTGACCATTCACTCGCAATAATACTGTACACAACTGCATCTCTCACATGACCGCTCGGCAATCTTCTTTCATTTCTTAGCACACCTTCTTTTACCGCGCCTAACCTTTCAATTGCTCGTTGTGCTTTTTCATTTCTTACATCCGTCTTAATTTGCACTCGTAGCATATGCAGTTTTTCAAAAGCATACTGGAGAAGCATATACTTACATTCTGTATTTATACTCGTACGTTGCACAATTGGATGGTACCACGTCTGCCCTAACTCCACTGTTTTATCTTCTACTGAAATATTATATAAACGTGTACTCCCTACAATCTTGTTCGTCTGTTGATCCACTACAGCGCAAGGGATTTGTGTACCCTTTCCATAACTCTTTATCGCTTTTTGAACATATTGCTGCATATCTTGAACAGTTTCCATTTTAGAGATTAAATACGCCCAAATTTGCCTATTTCCTTCTACAATCGAAAACAAAGTTTCGACATCACCACTATCCATTAACCGTAACTTCGCTCTTTCGTGAATGATTTCCATTTGTAAGCCCCCTTCTTTTGTTACTATAACATATGAATAAATATCTCAAAATTTATATATAATGATTTTAACAACAAAAATCCTCGCTCACATAGAAAGCGAGGGTTTCCTATTAAAGCACCAAATAAGCAATCGGCGTAATAATAAGCAACGTTAATATCGTTCTCTGCACGTACAAAATAATAAGTTCAGATACTTTTAACGGAATATCTGTCGATAATATACAAGGGATTGAAGCGGAGAAAAACAAAATAGATGATACCGAAATAACCGCAATGACAAACTTTGTCACGAGCGGCGCACTTACAACTAATAATGATGGTAAAAACATTTCTGCAATACCAACTGATACCGCTTTAGCAGCTAAGTCTGCTTCTGGTAATTGTAAAACCCATGTAAATGGATAAAAAATATAACTGATCCAATCAAATATTGGCGTGAACTTCGCTAAGACGATACCAATTAACCCTACTGACATAATAGATGGTAAAATTCCCATCGTCATAATAAAACCGTCTTTTAAGTTCACTGCAATATTTTTCATAATGCTCGGTGCAGATCTTGATACTTCTAATGCATCTTCCCAAGCACGTTCTAACATTTTTTCCTTATAAACGGGCTCTGGGAACCCTTCTTTCGTAATATATGTATCGGGCTTTCTACTAAGAGGTGGGATTCTTACGGTGATAGCAGTCACGATGAATGTTACTACAAGTGTAGTCCAAAAATAAACATTCCATAAATGCATAATGTCTAATGTTTTTGCGATGATGATCATAAATGTTGCGGATACTGTAGAAAATCCTGTAGCGATAATGGCTGCTTCTTTTGTCGTATACTTTCCTTCTTTATATACGCGGTTCGTAATTAATAAGGCTAGTGAATAACTTCCAACGAAGGAAGCAACCGCATCAATTGCCGATCGTCCCGGCGTATTCCATAAAGGTCTCATAATCGGACGGCAAAATGTACCGATAAATTCAAGCAACCCATATCCGACTAATAACGCTAAAAACGCCGAACCAATCGGAACGAGTAAACTTACCGATATAACTAGTTTCTCATACAAAAACGGCCCAACATCTGGTGCAAAAAACCAAGCTGGTCCCACTTTAAAACAATATAATACGCCAAAAACAACACCAACTACTTTTAAAATAGAAAAACAAATGTCTACGATAGATGCATTCCATTTCTTCGTATAAAATGGATAAATCGCACCAATCACCATAACAAACAATGCATAATAAGGTACTACGCCCGGAACTGAAGTACGGATCCACGATACGATATGATCAATCATAATAGAAGAAGCTCCATTTATCGTAACAGGTACGAAAAACATAAACACCCCAACGAGACTAGCGAGTATAAACCGAAGAATCATACTCCTCTCTCTTCCTGTCTTAATTACATTACTTTTTAATTCAATTTCACTCAAAATCCGACACCTCCTATTATCTAAATATTCTGTATAATATAGTTTTATTCCTTCTTTTGATCTTGAATATTTAATCATATAAAAAAGCCTAATTTGAAACATTTAGATCAAATTAGGCTTTTTATATACTTTTTAGATATTCTCACTTAAAGCACAAAGTAGAGTTTAAAATCATTGCTCGAAGTAGGAGTCTTTCTTACTATTCTTCAATATAAAACTCCCCATCTCAATCGCTAAATCTTCACTTTGAGGATAGACACCTACATTATCTCCATACGCGTGCCCTAAACCACGATAGAGAATCGTTTCAGTATCCACTCCTTGTTTCTTCAATTTAGCTGCATACGCTAAACATTCAATCATTAAAAAATCATGTTCTCCTACCGTAATAAATGTACTTGGATAATCTGAAGATACATCAACGTATGGACTTAAATACTTCGAATGAATGTCTTCCGTACCAAGTATTTCTGCCATCCCTCCGACCATTGCATGCATCATATTAAGCATTTTTTCTAATCCTTTTTTATATTTCGGAGCAATCTCATATTTATCTATACTCCAAGAATAAAACTCGTCTTCATAGTCACACATGTTAAGTGTAGGGTACAGAAGTAATTGCCCTTTAACGAAGTTTCTACCATCTTCCATATCTCTCGTTGTACAATACTGTGCTAAGTTCCCTCCAGCACTATCACCCGCAACAAAAATATTATTCTTATCACCGCCGAATGCTTCAGCATTCTCATAAATCCATTTTAAAGTAGTGTAACAATCTGTATGTCCATTTGGAAAAGGATGTTCTGGAGCTAATCGATAATCTACAGAAAAGGCTAGTATATCTGTTTTTTCTACTATTAATTTCACAAGTTCTTCTACCACATCTGGTGATCCTGCCATGAATCCGCCACCATGAATAAAATATAAAATTGGCGCGTTTTCTTGTTTTGAAATACTATTATAAATCCTTATCGGAATGTCATATCCATCTTCCGCTTTAACCGTTTCATTCGTAATATTTATATCTTTCGTTACGATTGGAACGCTTTTAATACCATTAAACTGCTTTCTCATATTCTTTACCGATTTTTCAGAAGCGTCCATTTTCATCATATTTTTAGGCATAAACCTCATTATATTCATTTGAACCTTCATATCTTTATAAAGACGTGGATCCATTGCTCCCTTTTCATCGCAATCTGGTATGTTTTTCACTATTACTTCTGCGCCTTGTACATTGATGGTTTCTTGTTTTTCTTGAATCTTTTCTAATAAATCTAAGCTATATTTTCTAGACATTCACTATTCCCCCATCTCTTTTTTAACGCTTTCATTTTCCGAATAATTATATAACCGTATACATTTCCATTTACTAAATAAAAATACGTTCCATGTACAAAATGTAACATGGAACGTATTTTTATTGTTGTTCATATTTGATTCAATTATTGTCATTTTTTGATATGATATTTTTTCTATACTGTAATGGTGTATCCCCATATTTCCCTTTAAACTGCGAAATGAATGACTTCACATTGGGAAATCCATGTTTCACTGCTATATCTTGTATAGAATTCGTACTGCTAATAATATCTTCATACGCTTTATGAAGCCTGTATCTCGTTAAAAAAGAGATGAAATTTGATCCGAAAGATTTTTTGAACATCCGAGAAAAATGTTCCTCACTTACAAAAAAGTGTTTCGCTACATCTTTCATTTTAAGCTTTTCATCATAATGTTCATACATATATGTAATTATCTCTTTTTGTTTATTTCCAAATTGAAAATCATTATCTTCTTTTTTTCTATCTTTACAGTGGCGCAATAGAATATAAACAATCTCATAAATTAAACTATTCATTTTTATATAACTTAACTCATCAAAATTTGTGACTAACTCCTTTAATTCATAAAATATTTGTTGGAGCTTTTCTTTCTGCACAAATGATGCTTGTAGAGTAAATCTATATTTATCAAAATCAGCATTTAGCTCTTTAAGAAATTCATACGAAACTATTAACATCATTACTGCACAACTTGCATTCTCAACTTTTTCAAATTCGTGCACATCTCCACTGTTTACAAAAATAAACTCGCCAGCTGATACTTTCTTTTTTTGCCCATTTACATACAAAAAAACGTCTCCATATATTACTAAACTAATTTCAATACTTCTATGCCAGTGTGGAGGGATATAGTAGTGAAAATCAGCCGGAAGTCTTGTGCTATCTATATATTCAACCATACCTGGAATTCTATCACGCAATTTTATTTCTTCATATTTCCCTTGCCTGACTTTCAATTATGTTCCCTCCTTTTTATTGCATAGTAAACGTCAAATAACTTCAATCAAAACTTGTGCTACACATTACTATTTTCATCTCATTTTATAATCATCCACAATCACTTGGATTACACGATATGCTTCCTCAGCTACTTTTTCATTACTATTTCTATTCGCATCATATGTAATTAACGCCTTCCAAAGCGCCCATCCTCTCGCTCTATCCCACGTTTCCTCATCCATCCTCAACACTTCTTTAAATACATTTCTACTATTTTCATCAAAAAATGTCCATGCCATCGCCGCGTCACACGACGGATCACCTACTCCTAGTATACCAAAATCAATTACGGCACAAAGCTTTCCATCTTTAACGAGTAAATTCCCTGGCGCAACATCTCCATGAATCCAAACTGGTGTGCGTTCCCATTTTGATCGGAGCGCTAAATCCCAAAGGTGCTTTAACAATGACTCATCAAAAGCGTCTTTATTGTTTTCAATAGCTACTCTCGCTTCTTCATCGTATACAGATATAAACCCGCCTCGGTAAAAGTTATGCGCTCCAGCTATTGGTCCGTTACTAGAATCAATGGATTGCAATTCTAGTAGAAATGATCCTAAGTCCGCTGCGAATTCATGTAAGTCACGAACATTTTCTTTCTTAACTGTCTCTCCCTCTATCCACTTATTAATAGACCATGGCCACGGATACTCTTCAGACGAATGCCCTTTTGCAATTGGTGCAGAAATTGGTAAAGAAAGTTCCTTATTTAATATAGGAAGCCACTTGTTTTCTTTCTCTACTTGCGGTGCATATGCTGCATCACTTGGTAATCTAACACTCATCTGATCTCCTAAGTGAAACGTTCTATTATCATGCCCACTAAACTTTACAGGTTTCACTTCTAAATGTGCCCATTCAGGAAACTGTTTCTGTATTAACTTCTTAACTAAACTTACGTTAATTGGATTCATTTATTTGCTCCTTTTCTTTTGAAACTTACTAAGCCCATCCGTACTGCCCACATACTCAAAATCATTTTTCTTATAAAAATCATTCAACGTACGATTATGTCCCACACAATCTAACTTCAAGTACTCTTTATCACACTGTACATTTTCTTCTACCCACTGCAAAATCGATTCTCCTATTCCATTCCCCTTATACTTCCGTCTCACCGCAAATCTATGAATATATACTGAATCCGAAACTTCCTCTTTACCAAAAATATGTTCATCCCATTCATTTTGTTTAGGAGATGCTGTAATCGTACCAACAATTTCATCTTCTTTCATAACAATATACGTATATTTATTTCTTATACATTCTAATATTTCAGCTGTAGCCTCTCCTCCTAACAGATACTGCCATTGATCTACTTCTTTATGTTGTAACCACTCTGCTACTTCTCTTAATAGAGTAATAATAGTATCGCTCTCCTCTTCAGTAGCAGTTCGTATTGTATATTCTTTAACTGTATTTCTCTCCATATTGCCGTTCCCCTTTCAAATTACTACTATACTGACAAACGCGTTCTACCGTCATTTTCGTCTGTAACGTATTCAACATAAAAACCTTGATTCAGTGCGTTTTCATACATCAATTCAATCGCTTTTGGGTCTTTAGCGTAAATGTGTATATAATCACCGTCCGCTACTAATACGACTACTTCACACTTGCTCTCTGTGAACTCTTCATATGTTTCAATCTCTTCTAATACTTCTCCTTTTGGATACGCTTTTAAATCTGCAAAAATGAGATAATATATGTTGTCTTTTATTAATTTTTTCAATTCTAATCCACTCATTACCTTGTTATCTTCTGAGAATAATTCTGATCCTAATCCATCAGGTAATCTGAAATAAGATTCCTCATTTTCCACTCGCCAATCAAATAACGTAATATCGATCGGCTTTAACACTTTCCAAAGTAGATTATCATATTCATTTGGAATATCTACAATAATTCCTCTTTTCATTTATTTGCTCCTAGCTTATTTATTTTCGCTTTCATTTCATACATTATATACCAAATTCAACTACTATATTTTGTCGATACCTATGTAACTTGTATTTCACCGCGAAAAACCGTCCCACTACTTATGAAACGGTTTCTTTCTGCTTATATTTAAGTTTTTCATTCAATTGTTGCACTACGCTTTAAAACAATTTCTAATATATTCATCACATCAGCCACTCATTCTTTATACTCACTTCGACTTCACAAAATAATATAAAAACCAAACCGCATGATTTTGTTCATCTGCAGCTATTCTCCGTAACAAATCTTTCACAGATGCATCCGATGTTTCATCTGAAATTTCCAAATAAAAATCTACTGTCCTTTGCTCATCCTGTATAGCGAATTCTAATCCTTGTAAGTACGTATTCGGGCATTCTTCGGTAATCTGTGGTTTAGGCTGCCTGCCAGTTAAGTTCGTATAAATTTGGACAAAGTTTTGGAAATGCTTTATTTCATCATTACGAATTTCAAGAATCTGATTTCGTTCTACTTGATTTGGAGCCATGTTAGCTAACTTTGCGTAGCAGCTTATAGCGCTATATTCTCCGTTTATAGCTTTTTCAATATCACTTATCAACTTATCATTTTGCCTATACCAATCATGATAATTCGAATTATACATCGTATCCCCTCCATAATTTCGCATAACATTTTATGCACTTTGAAATAGTAGGAGCATGTATACAAAAAAATTACTGCAAACACGAATACTTCAATCACGTATAACATATTGTAAAACCCTATCTATCGCTGCTTAATTTCCTTAACGATTCCTAATGATTTCATCAAAAAACGCTTCACTACGAGTGAAACGTTTTTTATCTTTTAAGCATTCAATTCCATTTTATGTCCCTTTACTGCACTACGCTTCAATGCAGTTGCTAGTATAACAACCATACTTACCACACCAATCCAAACGAGCACAGTAACAGGTGTATTCCAGCTTAACCCTTTTCCGAAGAAGAAGATCTCCCTGAGTCCTTCGATCATAAATTTCATTGGTAACCAAGAATAAACCCAATTTTGATAAAATGGCGACAACATTTCAGGTGCTAATGATAATAACGGTGCCCCGAAGAATAGTAAGAGTGCGAATAAACCGATACCTTTTAGCCCAACTAATGAAAGTACCGCCGATATCATTAAGAAGAAGCTAAAAGACGTGATGGATAAGAACAACGCTGTCTCCGTGAAATTCGAAATATTTAATCCTACCATCCCATCTGCAATCCACGTAAGGCCAAAACCAATTACAAGTGTCGCAACTGCTCCAGCTACTATTTGTTTTAGTTTTAATCCAAAGTTTTCTTTTCTTGTACGTACCGGCATTTTACTAAGCGCAATAAAAATAATTGCTGCGTTAGCTAAACTTGCAATCCATAACGGCTGAAATAATGACATTGGTGAGTTACCGTTCGCACTGTTTTTTCCGACCTCATTCACATTTTTCACGTGCTTTACAATAGGTGTTACTAATTTCGAAGCTTGATCTGTTGTTAAAGTAGCTCCCCTTGCTTTCAATCCATCTAATATTTGTGTGCGAACATTGTTGCTCATATTATCCACTACACCATTTAACATTTGCCCTGCCATAGTTGATGCAGCCATATTCATTCCTTGATTAATTAATATTTCTACTTCTGGTGAAGATGGCTGCGGTGTTCGTAATGAAGCCTGTTTCATACTAAATTCTTTCGGAATGACGAATGCGGCATAATACTCTTGATTATTTAAACCTTTTTGAACTGCTTCCTTATTTTTCACTTCTACCCACTTCACCGCAGGTTCTTCATCTGATTTCGCTGTTTTTTTGATATTATCAACAATTGTTTGCCCCATATTCATTTTCGGTTGATTTGGAACTTCTACACCTTGATCCTCATTTACAATTGCTATTGGCAAGTTTTTTGGCTTTGGTTGAACAGTTGGGAATAATGTTAATGAAAAAATAAAAACAACAAGTAGTGCAATAACTGGTGCTAACAATAAAAGTTTGTTTTTAAACATTTTCTTTTCTCCTCCTTTAATTTTCGTTACAATAAATGAACAACGTGTTGTTTATTTATATTTTGAATTATATGTTTGAGCTAAATCTTATTCAATAATCAAAAATCGTGAATGTGTCGGTTATAAGACACTTTTTCTAAATGTGTTGAGTAAAATTAAGGAGGGACATGCTTTGCGTGATAGTAATTTAGATTTACGTGTTATTCGTACGAAAACGGCCATACGAAATGCACTAGTGGAGCTTATTGAAGAAAAAGGTTTTGACGCCATTACAGTAAAAGATATTACAACGAAAGCGAACATAAATCGCGGTACATTTTATGCACACTATCAAGATAAATTTGATTTAATGACGAAATGCCAAGAAGAAATTATGCATGAGTTTTCTAGCATTGCCAAACAAAAATTCCCTGAAGTGATTGCCGATCTTGGCTCAAACCCTTCCCCAACGACGCCATTTGTACTTATCGCTTCTATTCTTGAATTTCTAAATGAAAATAGTGATTTTATGAAAGCTGTGTTAAGTCCAAAAGGAGATTTATCTTTCCAAACAAAACTGAAAGACTTTATGTGGAAAACACTATTTGAAGATACGAATGGGGCTCTTATTGATAAAGAGAGTTTGCTTGTTCCAAGCGAATACCTAACTTCTTATATGGCATCTGCTCATATAGGTGTCATTCAGCAATGGTTAAATAATGGCCAAAAAGAAACACCTAAGGAAATTGCTCGTATTTTATCAACTATCGCAGTTCACGGCCCGTTTTATGCGGCTGGTTTAAAGAAGTAAGCCAACCTGTATAGAAATATATTTTAATCAATCTGGACATCAACTAATTGCTTAATGAAATTTATGTTTCTATGAAAAAAGCTGTTGAAAGGAATCCCCTTCAACAGCTTCTCCATTATTAACGATATAAACGAACTGCACCTGCAGAATTATCATCTGCTTGTCCAACTACTTCAAATTTCAATCCAAACTTCGGTAATTTACGTCCTGCATCTGGGATTAAATCATTTATATACAATTTAGAATCATCAAACTTCGTTACACCTGGTAATCCTTTGTAATCATATGTTCCGCGTGTTGGAGATACAACTTTCCATGCTGGCGTCTGGTTAAAGGAGAATGCAGCATCTGCGATTTGGTATCGTGTACTACCTTGAACAGTTGGTTTGCCGTTTAGCGTTCCAACAATTGCCTCTGGGTGAGAGTCAACAACCCCTAAGAAACCTTCGCCTGGATGAATACCAACCCAATTATCTGTAAAGCTAGAGTCTGCATACCATACAACAAGACCTGTATTATACGGTACACCGCTGCTATATTTTAATGCTTGGTCAGCACCAGCGTAGTTTCTCCACTCTAAATAGTAGTTATGTTTCTTCTTATCAAAACCGTTTGCTACAACGAAACCATTTAATTTTAATTTCGATTCGCCTTCTGCATCATCAGAGAAGACAACATTTCCATCTACAGTTAATGTAGCGTTATCAAAAGTAAAACCGTTCGGTGCTAAGCCACCATCTGTAATGTATTCAAATACTAGTTTTACTTTTTGACCTTTAAATTTGCTTAAGTCATATGACTTATCTACCCATTTACCATCCGTTGTATCTAGACCATTTTTCACATTCTTTTCGCCAATTCGATCGACTAACGTTTTCTTATTATCCTCTGTCACTGCATATACTTCAAGGAAGTCATAATCTGTTTCAATTTCATACAATGACTTGTAATCAAACTTCGCCAGTGTTGCATTTGTTAAATCAAACACTGGTGTTTCTAATGTTGTATGAAGATTATCGCCTTTTGTACTATAGTAATATTTCTTACCGAATGCAGGCTGAATACCTTTCACTTCTTTATCTGGTAAGTTAACGCGAATTAGACCAGGACGAGCTGATTTCGTTACACTTTGGTCTAAGTACGTTGCAAAACCGATACCACGATTTAATTTATCATAGTCTACCTCTACAATATTTGCCCAGTTTCCACCCATGTTCTTTTGAAAGAACTCTTTGTTTTGCGGAGAGAAACTCGGTGGCGTTGTACCTGCAATTTTACCAGCCCAGCTGCCGCCACTCATAACAGACCAAGAGTTAATTGGCTCCCCTGCTCCTGAATACTTCGTATCATACTCATCCGGAAGGCCTAAATCATGACCAAATTCATGTGCGAATACACCAACTGCTCCGTCTTCTGGCTCAATTGTGTAATCGTACGCTGCCATTTTACCGCCCCAGTTATCAACTTTTGCTTTTGTTCCTTCAATTGGATATGGTGTTCCAAGGTGCCAACGATGCGACCAAATTGCATCATCACCTAGTCTACCACCGCCTCCATCTTGCCCAACTCCAGCGTGAATGACCATTAAGTGATCAATCAGACCATCTGGTTCATTTTTATTGCCATCACCATTATTGTCATATTGATCGTATTCGTCAAATTCAGATAAATCAATACCACTTTCTACAGCCGCATTTAATGCTTCTTTTACAAAATCACGAGGTCCTTTTGGTCCTTTATTATCATGGCCGCCATCTCCTGCATCTGCGCCATAATCTGCCGCATTACCAGGAACTGTCAACCACTTTGTTACTGTGCCATCTACTGTATAACTACCACCAGATTGCTCTTCATAATATTGTTTAAATGTTGGTACTTTTGAACCATCAAAGAGTGTAAATGGCTCATTACCAAATAACATTTTTTGATAATGTTCTGGATTAAAATCATTTGAATACATATAACCTGGTACTTGATCAATATTGTTATGCTTAAAGTCAGCAAACTCCACCAACAATACAAGCACTTTATCTTTACGGACATCACCATTATATTGTTTTTGCTTTGCTGAAGTAGTTGGTACTTTGCCGTTTAATCCCCCTTTAACCGGCTCTTGTCCAACTACCGGGCCACTAGCAGGTTGATCAGCTTTTTCTTTCGCATCTGCTTTTGCATCTTTCACTTTTTTCAAAAAGTCAAACGCTTCTCTCGAGACACTATCCCCTGTTGCTGGTTCTTTCCCAGCATTTTCGCCTTTTTTCTTCTCTACGTATTTTTCAACAGCTTTTAATGTGTCTTCTTTCGACGCAGAATTATTAATTACACCGCGTTTCTTGAGCGCATCTGCTAGACGGTCCTCTTGAATTAAATTTTCATCAATCGGACTTAAAGATCCTACATTAGACGGCGTTGCCGCATAAACAGATTGACTACCTACCCCAAATGTGCAACTAAGCACTGCTGCCGCCGCAAGCGTAGACAGCACTTTAAAAGGCTTTTTCTTCATCCCTATTCCTCCCCAATATTAAATACGTTATAACGCTTATATAATAATGAAAATTCAGATAATTTACAATATGTTGTCTGAATTTGTAATATTTTTGAAAATATTCTTTGTTTTAGATTGATGTACATTCTAATTCATCAATCTTCATGGTTGCTTCTTGCATGTGAATGAGTATCGTAGCATGTATGTCTCCTTCTACGACAGGGGCATTCAAAGAAATCCAATTCATATGCTCATTTTTATTTTAATTTTCAGTTTCAGATGGGTGATAGCAGCAAGCTTACAATCATAAAAAGATCGTCCGCTATATTTAGTGGACGATCTTTTTATTTAAAATATAACTACACTATCTCAATATATCCTTCTGTTCCATGTACCCGAATTCGTTGCCCGTCTTTTATTCGTTTCGTAGCATTCTCTACCCCGACGACTGCTGGTAATCCATATTCACGCGCAATCACTGCCCCGTGTGTCATGAGTCCGCCAACTTCCGTAACTAACCCTTTTATAGACACAAACAATGGCGTCCAGCCAGGATCAGTAAATGCCGTAACTAATATATCTCCATCTTCTAAACTTGCATCTTCCATGTTTAAAATAACACGAGCTCTCCCTTCTACCACTCCAGAAGAAACAGGCAAACCTACTATTGCTTCGGTAGGGAGATTTTCTCGTTTATATTTACCTATAATAATTTCACCATCAGAAGTAATAACACGCGGAGGTGTTAGTTTTTCATATAATTTGTACTCATTTTTTCGTTTATGAATAACTTTGTAATCTAGTTTATTCGTGCGGACGACTTCGTGAAGTTCTTCAAAAGTAAGATAGTATATATCTTCTATTTCAGTAATAACGTTATTTCGCACGAGTTGCTCGGCTTCTTTTAGTAATGCCTGCTTATATATGAAATAGCGATTAATCATTCCGTATTTTGGGTATTCACGATAGCCAGCGAAATTCCGAATTATACTGATCATTCGCTTCGTCTCTTCTACTTTTTGTTTGCCATCTGCTAAATACTGCAATTTGTCTAATAACTCTTCTTCTCTTTTTAAAGCCTCCTGCAGCCCTTCTTCAAACTTCCGCTTACTAGCACCAGCTTCAAAATCTCTTATATTATTTAAAATCATCGGGATAATTGTAGTTGGTTTTTCACTCCAGCGCGTTTTCGTAATATCGATTTCGCCGCTGCATCTCATTCCGTATTTATTTAGAAACGCCTCGATTGCATCTCGAACTTTTTCCCCGTCTTTAAACTGAACTAGTTCATCTAAAAAGCTGTCATCTTCTATATGCTGTAAATACGCAATGACTTCTGGATACGGACGAATCACATCTGCGACATCCAATAATGCTAAACCCATTTCTGAAGTAATATTATTTTGTACAGATTGAGAAAGTGTGTCTGCTGCATTTTTTTCTCCTAGCCATTGCTCCATCTTTTCATTGATCCATGATAAAGCATTCATACCTGCCATAATGACAGCCATACTTTGCGGGTGAAATAATATTTTCTTTAATTGCTGAATATCTTCTAAAATAAAATCAAGTACATCTGATCCTGATTTCGTTTGAATACTTTGTTTTAACTCTTCTATCGATGCTTGACTGTTCTTGATTAAATCCGTAACGATTGCTGGGTCGTTTTCGATTTGTGGTTGCGAGCTTGCAGGTGGCATACTTTTTCCAAGACTTTTTTCTTCTTCATCCGGTAACAATTTAATAAAATTATCTCGCTCTATTACAGTCATTAATGCATCTTTAATAAGCGGCTCTGATTCTCCTATTGTATTTAATAAAAATTCTCTACTAGCAGGTGAGGCCAATCTTTGTGCAACATCAACAAACAGCCTTCCCCCAGCTTGAAACCTCGGTCCAAAGGATGTTAACTGGAATAAAGACATTCCTAATGGCTTCAAAGGATCCGTCATCATTTGCTGGTGACCGACCGATACATACACATGATTTTCCTGATCATTCGCTTCTGGAATTGGATACAAAGTCGTTATCGGCCTACTTTGAACAATATAAAATGTATCATCAACTAAACACCATTCAATATCTTGCGGACAACCAAAATAAGCTTCAATCTGTCTTCCGATGCGTGCTAATTGTAAAATTTGTTGTTCAATAAGTGTTTGAACTTTTTGCTGATTAGGAGCAATTTTCTTTGTCTCTGTTCCGCCTTCTTTTCGTCCATAGATGGCTAATTTTTTCGTTGCGATGACCTTTTCGACGATTTCGTCTTCT
This sequence comes from Bacillus sp. FSL M7-1020, assembly GCF_038050415.1. Taxonomy (NCBI): domain Bacteria; kingdom Bacillati; phylum Bacillota; class Bacilli; order Caryophanales; family Bacillaceae; genus Bacillus; species Bacillus sp. FSL M7-1020. Next base: position 2,745,520 of record NZ_JBBOTW010000001.1, read on the forward strand.
TTTACCTTATAATTATCGGCAGAAACCAATCCAGATACTAGCGCCTCGCCAAGTCCAAAGCTGGCATCGATTGATAACACCTTCCTATTAGAAGTAATCGGATCCGCAGTAAATAAAATCCCTGAAGCCACAGGGAAAACCATTTTTTGAACGACAGCACCTATAGAAACTTGATTATGATCAAAGCCGTTTTGCATTCGGTATATAACCGCTCGATCTGTAAATAAAGAAGCCCAACACTTTCTTACATGCTGCAAAACCGCTTCTTTTCCGATGATATTTAAATACGTATCTTGCTGACCAGCAAACGAGGCATACGGTAAATCTTCAGCAGTAGCACTAGAACGCACTGCATATGCATGTTCATTTCCAAAACGCGAGAGATAATGAGCTACTGATTCCACTACATCAACTGGAATTTCCACTGCCATAATGGCTTCTCTAATTTTCTTACTAATTTCACTAATTTGATCTCGGTCCTCAATTTTTAGTATGGCTAGTTGATTCAACAAAGTATGAAACACTTCAATTTGTTCAATGGCTTTTTCATACCCTACTGTTGTAACACAAAATCCTTCTGGCACTTGTATACCTTGAATGTTTGATAACTCCCCTAAATTCAATCCTTTTCCACCAACGAGAAAAAGCTGCGTTTTTTCTATTTCCTGAAAATCGAGAACGAAAGAACTCATTTAACATCTCTCCTTACTAGTCATGTGTTCTTGATTTTAGCAGTAGTAAATAAGAATAAACAGTCTATTTCGAACGTTAATTACATGATATAATTAAGTTAGGAAGAGATATAGAAAATAAAAATGGATTCACCTAAGCTGACTTACTATTATTGATTTAAGAAGCTTCTTATTAAAATATAAAGTTACTAAAAGAAAAAAAACAATCCAGACAGATTGATAATGTAAAAATATCTATTGAAATAAAAATTCAGGATAACACATCTAATTTTGCTCAAGGAAAGAATCCTATATTTAGGCTAATCCCTTCAAATAACTGTATCGCACAGATTACTTCGATTTTTCAATTCATTAGTTAGCAAAAAGGTTTTTATTTTAGTTAACTCTCTTTAACCTTCTATATAAATAAGCTCCTATCAACATTAATCCCCCACCAAAAACGGATAACCAATTCGTATCATGTCCTGTAGCAGGTAATATCTGTTCCTTCTTAACAATTTGTTTATTCAATGCGTTATTTTTAGTAATTTGCGAGTTCACTCGATCTATTCCTTCACCTTTTGGATCTGTCACTTCACTTTTTGGATCTGTCACTTCACTTTTTGGATCTGTCACTTCTCCTTTTGGTTCTGTCACTTCTCCTTTTGGTTCTGTCACTTCTCCTTTTGGTTCTGTCACTTCTCCTTTTGGTTCTGTTACTTCTCCTTTTGGATCTGTTACTTCTCCTTTTGGATCTGTTACTTCTCCTTTTGGATCTGTTACTTCTCCTTTTGGATCTGTTACTTCTCCTTTTGGATCTGTTACTTCTCCTTTTGGATCTGTTACTTCTCCTTTTGGATCTGTTACTTCTCCTTTTGGATCTGTTCCTTCACCTTTTGGATCTGTTACTTCACCTTTTGGATCTGTTACTTCACCTTTTGGATCTGTTACTTCTCCCGATACTTTATCCACAACATTTTGTATTACTGTACCAGTGTAAAAGATGCCTGTATCAGCAAATGGATCTTTTACTCCAAACTCATATACTTTCTCACCTAACGTATTCCATGTAATTACACCATTATTGTAAGTGCCGCCATCACTTTTTAAACGGATTTTTGTAGAGATTTCACCGTCTTTTTCATAAATAGGTACTTTCACTTCTTTATGTACTTCTACGTCCTCTAAAAAGACTTTTTGATTTTGAATATTAATGTATGCTTGCTTACTTAATTCGATAACAGGTCTAACGTCACGAATTTCGTTCGCTACAAGGCTTAAAAACGTTAGTTTTTTCAACTGACTAATTGGTGATAAATCAGAAATATAATTTGCCTCTAAATCAAGTTTTTGCAAGTTTACTAAATTTGATAATGGAGTAATATCCTTTAACTCATTATTAGGTACATCTAATACTTTAAGATGAGTCATTTTAGTAAGTGGTGTCACGTCTTCAATTTGATTTTTCCCAATCCATAATTCATCTAATTGATTCAATTGGTCAATGCCCGATACATCTTTAACCTTATTACGCGTTAATACTAAATCTTTTAAAGGTAATGCATATAACGGTGTAATATCTTCAACTTGATTACCCGCTAAAGTTAAGTATGTTACATTTTTTAACGAGCTTAATGGAGCAACGTTCGTAATTTTATTATTTGCTAAATTCAAGTAATCTAATTGTCCCATTTTTGCTAATGCTGTTACATCTTCAATTTGATTGCCTGCTACATATAAACTTTTCACATTCTTCATTTCAGTTAGTGGTGCAACGTTCGTAATTTTATTATTGCTTAAATCAAGAGATTCTAAATTATCCATTTTAATAAGCGGTGTTACATCTACAATTTCATTACCGCGCAAAGCTAAATGGTTCAATTGTTTTAAGTTCGCAAAGAACGACGGATCTGTTATCTTTGCATTAGCAACTGTTAAAGACTTTAAATTAGGCATATATTTCAATCCACTATAGTCGAGGATCTCATTCGTATTTAAAAATAAGTTTTTTACTTGTAATAACTCTTCTTTCGTAATTGGTGTATTTAAATCTTTTCTATTAAATACTTTTTTATTAACAAGTTCCCTTAATTTTTTGTCCGTTATCATATTTTGACTATCAATTTGATGATCCGTTTCCTTATCACCTGCATTAGAATTATCATCTGGTTTCTCAGTTTCTTTGTTATTTGCTGTCGGATCTGAAATTTCAAATTGAACTTGATATTTATGATCATATCCAATAGCAGGAATGAGAATATGCATTTGCATATTATATCTCTTCGAAAATTCTCCTATTTCAAACTGAACTACTTTCGTCCCATTTTTCCTCTTATCTTCTGACAATACTTTCACATCGTGAAATACACCTGGTTGATTTCTATCTTCTATTCTAAGATATTGGAAATAATCGCTATCTTGTACTGTTGCAGTAACAACTTTTTTCCCATTTTCAATCTTAACTTTGGGATCTTTTATGTATTGAGACACCATGGATGGCTCATCTTTTTGATCTTTATATATTTTGATTTCAACATTATATACACGATCTGTTACCATAACTCCTGCTTTATTTTCTGCTATTTTTTCCGCTGCTTGCACTGGGCTAGAATAAACAGCAAAAGGAATAGCTAATGTTGTAGCTACTACTAACGCTCTCATATTATTTTTTTTCAAAGCAATATCTCCCTTTATACAAATAAATTATCTCTCAAATAAATGATAATGATTTTCATTATCATTGTCAATGGGATTTTTTCTTTTTATTTCTTGAAGTCCACACTTTAAACAAACCGTTAGAGTGTTTAAAGTGTGGCCCTCCATGCTAAAAAAGCTATTCTATTCCATTTCAATTAAATCACCGAATTTAAAAGTACGTTTATGCCCAAAAGCATCTGTACAAATAATCGTCTCATTTAATGGATTAATATCAACTACTGTTATGTAATTTTTATATAAGTAGCCACCTTTATAATATGTAAGTAAAATCTCTTCCTCACCTAAATAGGAACATAACAACTTATTTTCAAGCACTTCTTTTGCATCCTCTGTTAAGATCGGACGCGTGACTTTCGTTTTCACATGTATCATTTCTTTAATAACTGCGAATTGCTCTGGCATACTAGCGAACGGTTGCCACTTTACCATCCCTCTTCCTTTTGGCATATTAGCATTCTTCACGATTTATGTCCTCCTAATAATGTGTTTCTATATCTTGATGTTGCGACGCTTGTGTAGGAAATCCCACGTAAAATACTGTTCTTACCAAACCGTGTTCGAATTTCATCCATAACTTTCGTTAATCGGATTTCTTTTTCCCTTTGTACAATGTTATCGAAAAGCGAAATTTGCTCTTCACCTTCATTAATAAGGTTTGTTAATGAGACACTTAACGATCTAATCGGTTCTCCTGTATAGCGCTCATATAAAAAATATGTACAAACATTGTAAATATCCATCGTTACATTTGTTGCCCGATTTAACGTATGCGCCTTTTTTATTCCCCCACCGTATTCCTTGCTATATCCAATTGAAAAATGAATTGTTTGTGCATATTTCTTTTCTCTTCTCAACCTATAACAAACTTCTTCTATATGCTCTAATAAAATAACTACGAACTCTCCTATCGAATAATCCCGTAATAATATTTGGCTTTTCGCTATAGATGTTGTAGCTGGAACGTGTTTCTCTGCTATTCTGCTAAAATCAATCCCGTTACTATGTAAATGTAATTCTTCCCCTATTACACCGAAAGATTGCTTTAAATATTTCAAAGGATACTGAGCTAATTCTCCAATTGTATGTATACCTTTTCGATTCAATTTCATTTCAGTTTTGTACGATATACCCCAAAATTTACTGAGTGGTCTAATACTCCATAACTTCTCGGGTATATCGTCATACGTCCAGTGCGCTATTCCATCTTTACTCTTTTTCGCTTCAATATCCATCGCTACTTTACTCAATAATAAATTAGGCCCTATACCAATCGTACTTTCAATCCGTGTACGTTCATATATTTCTCGCTTGAGCTTTAATGCGAATTCGCGCGGATTACTCGCAAACAAATGAATACTTGCAGTCATATCCATGAAAAACTCATCGATACTATATTGATGAAAATCTTCCGGCGCAACATACTGCAAAGCTAAACTAGTTATGAAAGTTGAACATTTCATATACGTATGCATAATCGGATTTACAATAATAATATCTGGCCGATTCGGTATTTCGTACAACCTTGCCATTTTCTTAATCCCTAACGCTTTTAATGGCGGTGTTGCTGCTAATACGATTGATCCACTCCGATTTACATCTCCTACGACAGCCAATTTTGTATAACGTGGATCCAGTCCTTTTTTAATACATGACACACTTGCATAGAAGCTACGAAGGTATACACAAAGAATAATACGATTCGGTAAAAGAGAATAATCATACAAGGTTATCACCCTCAATAAGGAACATTTGTTCTTATTATATACGAACTAATGTTCTTTTAAAAGGTATTTCTATGAAAATTTTGGTTAAAATAACCGTAATTTAATAATTTGTTTAAGAAAAACATAAGGAATTCCCTTCTATATTCATAAGAGGTTTTTTCTATACTTAAAAATATAAATAGATACAAGGAGAAACAACTGAATTCTTCTTGTATAAGCAAGGTATTTTAGAACCCATTCTTTTGTATTCAAAAAAGTCTTGTTTTTAAATAGATATGTTCATAGTAGCAATATACTTATATAAGAAAGACTTATTTCGAAAAAAATACTATTTAGCAGTACTTTTTATAGAAAATAAAATATTATTGGTTATTTTCTCACCGTTGTTTTTCTAGTTTTATCATTCAAATTTAGACACATATTTATCTTACCTACATAGACTAAAAGCGTATAATTACATACTTTATAGATTTTTTATAACAATATCTCGAACGGACTATCATGAATCATAAATTTAATAACTCGAATATACTAATCATTTTCGAATAAATTCTAAATATTTAAATAATATAGCGTGCATTTCTTTTAAAATAAACATTGAATAAATTAAAATTACAGCCTGTTTTTTTAATGTTGAAGAAAGATTGTTTATCTGTATTTCATCAATCAAATCTCTAATTACATAATTTTGTACGAGAAAGGGATTGAATTTATGCAAAATTTTAATTTCATTTGTGAACAATTTGCTACAATACTTAAAGGGAAAAGTAAAATAAGTCAAGGTGGTTGTTCGGTGTCTTTTCACCGCGATTTTAGGGTGCTTGTTCAAGGAAAACCGAGTACCTATGTAGTACCCGTCGGAGTAAGTTTTGAATCGTTGGATCAAAATGGTAATGCATTAAATTTAGGCGAAATCGCTATTCTACAAGAAGAGACTCCTGCATTTATGAAATCAATTGTACAACAAGGAATTATTGTAAGTGCTTTACATAATCACTGGCTTTACATGAATCCCTTAATTATGTATATTCATATCCAATCTGTAGAGCCTCCATTACATTTTGCACAAAAGTTAGCCAATTCTTTTTTGTCCTTAAGTAGCTATCCTATCGCTAATAATGAGGGGCAATAATTGGTGTTTAGGATATATTTACACATTACACTTTTCATATGTGCGAACATAATAAAATCATTTCACTTTTTACTCAAAAGAAAACAACTGCCTATCAAATTTTTAGATAGGCAATTGTTCAATCTATTAAAATAAAGCACCCTACTATTTTATAAAATACTATTCTCCAAACAAAAAATACAGATTTCCAATTCACTTTAGCCTTCTTATCTCATATATTCCCCTAAAGTTAGTTTTTCCTTGTATATTTTTTCAGCATCATCCCCTACATAGCGAATGTGCCAAGGTTCATACGCATAACCAGTTACATTCTCTTTTTCCTTTGGATAGCGAATAATAAATCCTGCACGATGCGCATTTTCTTTCAGCCATTTCCCCTTCCTTCGTCTTAGCAAATGATAACTCTAGTTCATTATTTATACTTTTAACATCCATCGTTAAGCCGTTTGATGTTCGCTATGTCCCGTTTTTTCAAAAAAAGACTCCCTGTACGTCCAGGATATCGACTTTTGTTTATTTCAATTTTTTTCGGCACTCTGCATCTAGACGGTATACCCATTGGCCACAGTTAGACTATTTCAAATCAAAAAAATAGATTACCTGCACACTAAAAAGTATAGCGCACAGGTAATCTAGTTGTTTTTGAGATTAATAAAAAACTAATTTATTTTTTGAATTCTTCCATCAATAATAGACTGAATTGGTTCTTTTGATTTTTTTATATAATCTACTAGTGCTTCAAAATCGGTTGGTCCTGTTTCAGCATCTTTACCGTTTTTAAAGGATACAAATCCATCTCCACCTGAAGCTAGAAATGCGTTCGCAACGACGCTGTAAGTTTTAGAAGGAATGATTTCTTCTCCATTTGTTAAGCGAATACTTGTTACTTTTTCTCCATTAGGCTTATTCGCATCCCAAGTGTATTGGATCCCTGAAATTTGAAGCATTCTTGTTATGTCTTTTTGCCATTGTTGATTTAAAATATCACGAATGTCTTGACCTGTTAAATTTACCTTTATTAATTGATTTCCGAATGGTTGAATACCATATATCTCTCCCCATGTAATATCACCAGCATCTAAGTCATTACGAATACCACCAGGATTCATAAGTGCAATTTGGGATTGCATTGTTGTACGCTGGGCATCAGCAACTAAATTTCCAAGAGTAGATTCACCAGCCGTATTTAGTTTGCGATCTAGTGGAGCAATAGACTTACCTACAACTTCATTAACAAGAGGTGCGATTTTTGCTTGATATTTCTCCATCTTCTTCTTGATTTTTTTATCAGGCTCTATCCCTTCATGATAAGTTGTAACAATTTCTGCTTTTTTCTCAACAATATCTTGTGTTTTACGATCAATCTTTACATCAACATCAGCAAAAGCCATACCATAAGAATTTGCTTGTACGACAAGTTTATTATTGACAGTTCCATTTACATAGGTGTGGCTATGCCCACCAAAAATAACATCGACTTCTGGATCAGTCTCATTTGCTAATCGAACGATATCACCATTTGTTACGCCGTTTCCATCTGTTGTACCTCCGTTATGCGCAAGAACAACGATAGATTTAACGCCAAGTTTTTTTAATTGCTTTACGGATTTGTTAATAGCTTCAACTTCATCTGTAATTTCAACATTCTTTAGCATAGTAGGCATAACAAGGTTAGGAACATCCGTTGTTACGACTCCGATAAATCCAACAGGAACTCCTTGCACCTTTTTTATAGTGAATGGTGGTAAAAATAAACGACCAGTGGATTTATTATAAAAATTTGCGGCAACATATGGGAATTTTGCTCCTTTAAAATTGCCTGTTTTCTCATGGTATCCACCATAAATAAGGCGGTTCATTTCCTCAACACCTTCATCAAATTCATGATTTCCTATAGTTCCAACATCGAATTTCAAATCATTTAGAAATTCAATCGTAGGTTCGTCTTGTAATAATGCTGAAACAGGAGTACTTGCTCCAACAACATCGCCAGCATGTACCTTTAATGTATTCGGATTTTGTTTTTCACGATCACGTAAATAAGCCCCTAAGTACTCGATTCCCCCTGCATCTTTATTGTTAATTTTTTTTACAGTGTCTAGTTGCCCATGAAAATCGTTAATACCGAGCATTTGCACATCTATGTAGCGGTTTTGTTCTGTACTTGCTTGGGCTGAAGGCGCAGCAAATACACTAGTAAAAGTAACTGTACTTAATGCTAAAGCAACTGGAATGATTTTTTTCAACATAAAATTTCTCTCCCCTAATTAAAATCTGACATAATACGATGTTATTTTAATATATTAAGAGGATTATTTCTATAAAATTCTACTAATTATAAAAAATAATAAGATTTTATTGTTTTCTGATAAAATACTCCTTCCTCAAAAATGTGAAGGTGTAAAACGACAATTTTAAGTGGGAGATGAATATTTGTAGGCTTAAGCCTACACTTTTTGATTAAGATATAGGGGCCCCCACTCAACTTAAGAGGCTTCACTACCCAAAATAAGAAAATGTGCATTTCTTTGTTTTGAGGATTATTCAAAATATTATCTTGATAGTAATATAGCAATCCACCTAAGAGACCTAAAAAAACTCTAATCCATAAATTTTAGCTGTTAAGAAGAATATTCAATTCGAAATTAATGAGTATTTTTTAAGTTAACATCTCAATATCAAAATTTAAAAATAAATAGAAATCTCGTAATGGAAGATTACGGTGGTGCACTACTCCGCATTTAAAAAGATGCTCCTGGATTTATCCAAGAGCATCTTTTATAAAGTTTTATTTTTACTTGTTTATAATTTATCAATTAACAATTATATAGTTGTAATCAGTCCTTTAAAAATAACAGGAGTGCTTCATTAAATTCTTTGGCATGCGTTGCATTTAGCCCATGTGGACCACCCTTTATTAACGTTACTTTAGAATTAGGAATTGCTTCGTGTGTTAATTTCCCACTATATTCAAATGGTACAGTTGCATCTGAATCACCATGAATAATAAGGGTAGGTATATTAACCTTAGCTAAATCGCCTCTGAAGTCTGTTTTGCTGAAAGCAGCGATACAATCTAGTGTTCCTTTAGGCGATGCACCCGCAGCGATATCCCTATTGTAAATTCGAAATGGTTCACTAACTAAGTCAGTTCGATCTCCAGCAGCAAAAAATCCTTTCGTAAACTCATCAAGGAATGCTAGGCGATCACTTTTTACTCCATTTTCAAAACTTTGAATTGCTACATCATCTAATACACCCTCAGGATGGTCTGCTGACTTGTAAAGGAATGGTGGTACAGCTCCTGCAAATACAGCCTTCTCTACTCTATTAGTTCCATATTTCCCAATATACCGGGCTACCTCGCCTCCACCCATAGAAAAACCAACAAGTGTGACATTTTGAAGCTCTAACTGTTCTAATAGTTGATGTAAATCAGAAGTAAAGGTATCATATTCATACCCTTCCCACGGCTGAGATGATTTTCCAAAACCTCGACGATCATATGTTATAACTCTGTATCCAGCCTCAACAAGAGCGGGAACTTGGTATTCCCAAGATCGACCGCTTAACGGCCAACCATGAATTAGTACAACTGGTTTTCCTGTGCCATGATCCTCATAATATATCTCAATTGGTGCTTGATTTTCGGTTCCTACAGTAATTTTCGCCATTCTTCTACCTCCAAAAATATTCTAATATATATCCTTTTCTTCAATAATCCGGATGAATCTCATAGCCTATTTATGCATGTTTATGTTGTGAACTCTACTGTTCCGATGAATTCATTTTCTGTTTATGGACAATTCCCCATCTCCTACCTTTTTCATCACGAAGTATTTGCTGAAAATTCCTCCTATTCAATTCTAATAACAAAAATAGGTGACTATCAATATCGTTCTATCTATAGAATGTATAGGTAAAATCAATCTATTTTATAGTGAAAACAACTATAGTTACGACCTATACGAATTATAGATAATTTAGAATTGATTAACGAATCAGTTTTCAAATACTATAAATTTGTATAGCACTTCATGTTCTGTGAATGCTGCTATAACTAATATTATTGGTCAGCTTAGTTATAAACGAATCGTAACAAACGAAGAAACTTATGATAGTATTCGACTATTTAACTTTTCTTCGATTACTTAATTTTTAGGAGGAATACATAATGACTGATCTCTATTCTCGTATTAACAAAGATGATGCTGTCGTGCTTTTAGTAGATCATCAAACTGGTCTTATGTCCGGACTAGTACGTGACTATGGTGTTGATGAATTTAAGAACAATGTTTTAGCTCTTGCTCATACTGCTAAGTTTTTTGATTTACCGGTTATTTTAACAACAAGCTTTGAAAACGGACCTAACGGACCTTTAATGCAAGAATTGGTTGATCTCTTTCCTCACGCACAAAAAATAGCTCGCCCTGGACAAATTAACGCATGGGATAATGATGATTTTGTAAAAGCAATCGAAGAAACTGGAAAGAAGCAACTTATCATCGCGGGCGTAGTTACGGACGTTTGTGTTACTTTCCCAGCACTTTCCGCTATAAAAGCTGGATATGAAGTATTTGCTGTTACTGATGCTTCGGGAACTTTCAGTAAACAAGTTGCAGATGCTGCAAATACTCGCATGGCACATAGTGGCGTGCAACTTATGAACTGGTTTAGCGTAGCTTGCGAATTACAACGCGATTGGCGCAACGATGTCGAAGGTTTTGGCAATTTGCTTGCTAGTAATCTTCCAGGCTATCAAAATATAATTGGAAGCTATATGGGCGCGCAGCGAGATCTTAGTAAACAAAATGCATAAATGTATTTCAAAGTAATGACTTTAAATCACTTTCAAAAAAATGGATAGTATACATTTAGTGCTGATTAAATCAGCACTCTCTTTTAAATTAAAAGGTATAGCAAAAATTTTTTTTACAATTAAAAAAAGGAGCGTTTTATTATGAGTAATTTAGAATTGTTAAATCCAGAGAACAGTGCCTTAATTTTAATTGATTTTCAGCCTCAAATGACTTTTGGAGTTGCAAGTATTGATAGACAAACATTGATTAATAACGTTATGTTACTTGCTAAATCAGCAAAAACTTTTAACGTACCTACTATTCTTACTACAGTTGAGACACGTAGCTTTTCTGGTTATTTTTGGCCACAAATTCTTGACATATTCCCAAACCATGAAATTATAGAACGCAGTTCAATGAACTCTTGGGAAGATCCAAAATTTGTTGAAGCAGTTAAAGCAACAGGTAGAAAGAAATTAATATTTGCAGCACTTTGGACTGAAGTTTGCCTTGCATTCCCTGTGCTTGAAGCAATTAAAGCTGGCTATGAGGTGTATGCAGTTGATGATGCTTCAGGTGGTACTAGTTTGACAGCACATAACGCTGCTATGCGTCGTGTAGAACAAGCTGGTGCAATTCCAGTGACAGCAATTCAAGTTTTACTTGAATACCAACGCGACTGGGCACACAAAGATACTTATGATGCTGTAATGGAGATTGTAAAGGAACACACTGGTGCTTATGGTCAAGGTGTAGAATACGCATATACTATGGTGCATGGTGCGCTTCCAAGCAGGAAAATATGAAACAAGAAGGAGTAGCTGTCGAAGAGACTTATACAGGGAACGCGATGGATGCTGCCGATCCAGTAACAACGATTGTTACATGGGAAATTCAACAGGGTAAAGAAAAACAGTTTGAAACATGGAGACATGAAATCGAAGCTGCCGCTACTAAATTTCCAGGGCATTTAGGTGTAAATCTAATAGTCCCAAATAACGAATTCAGAGAGTATACTGTTATTTTTCGCTTTGATACGTATGAGCATCTACGTGCTTGGCAAGAATCAGATGTTCGCCGAGATTTGTTAAAAACGGCAGAACAATTTCAAGTTACTAATCCAAGTTATAAAACTGAAAGCAGTTTGGCTTATTGGTTTGTTACTCCGAAAACGCCAGTCCCACCGCAAAAATGGAAAATGTCTATCGTTACCCTTCTGGGTGTATGGCCTCTTAGCATGTTAGTTCCTAAATTGATAGGACCTATCATAAAACATATGAACCCTATTATGTCCGCTTTTTTTGTTTCTGTATGTATAGTGTCCTTGCTATCATGGGTAGTTATGCCGATTTTCGGTAAATTATTTCATCCATGGTTACAAAATAATAGGAAGTAGACGAGGTGTGAATATGAATTTACCGGATATGATCTTATATAACGGAAAAATTACTACCCTTGATCCCTCTCAACCTGAGGTATCTGCTATCGCCATAACTGATGGTTTAATAACTGCAATAGGTGGAGATGAGCTTCTTGATAGCGCCACAGAAAAAACAAAAAAAATAGACCTTAAAAGAAAAAGAGCTATTCCAGGTCTGAATGACTCTCATATACACGTTATTCGTGGCGGTCTTCATTATAATATGGAATTACGATGGGAAGGTGTGCCTTCAATTGCCATTGCTCTCGAAATGCTCAAAGAACAGGCAAGGCGTACACCTGCTCCTCAGTGGGTAAGAGTAGTTGGAGGTTGGTCTGAATTTCAATTTAAAGAGAGACGGATGCCAACTTTGGAAGAGATTAATGCTGTTTCTGAAGACACACCTGTCTTTGTGCTACATCTTTACAATAGAGCACTTGTAAATCGTGCAGGGCTGCGTGCACTGGGATACACAAAAGATACCCCAGACCCTCCAGGTTGTTTAATTGAACGGGATAAACGAGGTAATCCAACGGGCCTTTTAATTGCAAATCCTAACGCTTCTATTCTTTATTCAAGTTTGGGTAAAGCTCCAATACTTAATTTTGACGACCAGATTAATTCAACTCGCCATTTTATGCGCGAATTAAATAGATTAGGTATTACAAGTGCCATTGACGCAGGTGGTGGTTTCCAAAATTATCCTGATGACTACAAAGTTGTTGAACATTTAGCCGAGAAGGAACAATTAACTTTGCGTATTGCTTATAATCTATTTACACAAAATCCAAATCATGAATATGAAGACTTTGCTTCATGGACAAAAATTGTTTCTCCAGGTCAAGGAAATGATAAGTATAAAATGAATGGTGCCGGAGAAATGTTAGTATTCTCGGCAGCCGATTTTGAAAAATTTCAAATGCCACAGCCCGAACTAGCTACGATGATGGAAGCTGACTTAAAGAAAGTAATTTCTCTATTGGTAGAAAACCGTTGGCCATTCCGTTTACATGCAACTTATGACGAGTCAATCACACGATTCTTAAATGTATTTGAGGAAGTCAACAAAGAAATTCCTTTTAATGGTCTACGATGGTGGTTTGACCATGCAGAAACAATCTCAGATCGTAGTATGGAACGTGTTAAGGCTTTAAATGGCGGTATTGCTATCCAAGACCGCATGGCTTTTCAAGGTGAATACTTTGTTGATTTATACGGAAAGGAAGCTGCAAAGCGTACTCCTCCGATTTATCGTATGTTAGACCTAGGTATACCTGTTGGCGCAGGTAGTGATGCAACTAGGGTTTCCAGCTATAACCCTTGGGTCGCTCTTTACTGGATGGTTGCCGGAAAAACCATTGGTGGTCTTTCGATATACGACGAAAAAAATAAACTTGATAGAAAAGTAGCCCTGGAATTATATTCAAAAGGAAGTGCGTGGTTCTCTGGTGATGAAGGTAAAAAGGGAATCCTTGCAGTAGGTCAATTTGCTGATATTGCTGTATTGTCTGCTGACTACTTTACTGTGCCAGAAGAAGAAATCAAGAACCTTGAATCATTACTCACTATTATGGGTGGGCAGGTTGTTTATGGAAATGATGAATTTAAAAGGCTATCACCTGAATTGCCGCCAGCATCACCTAATTGGTCACCGACGGGAGTTTATGGTTATGGTGGTGCTAACCTAGCCCACACTCTACTTTCTCACGATGCCCATGATCACAAGTTACATAGTTGCAGTAACCCTCTCCATCAACACACTCATACCATAATAGGAAAAGATGGAACTAAATGGGGTATTGGTTGTACTTGCTTTGCTTTCTAAGTCAAAACCACCGGTATAATGCCCGGTGGTTTTCTTTATGCAATAAGAATATGTAAAAAGAAATAGCAGTATATCCCTAATGGAATCTATTACTATGCGATAAGACCGAAGAGTTAATTGATTAACTTGACTTGTTTTTAACAGCCTTCTCCCCTTAAGTAAAATTCCATGGTATTCCCTTTTGAAGCGACTACACCACACATATAAATCTACTTGCCCTTTAACTGTAATTTAGGTCTTATCCTAAGAATTATGTATCATTTTTAATTCCCACACTATAATCATTATTATTTCTATTATACTAATACTTTTTTAGGTTCATTTAACTTCTGCATAAAGATACGTGCTGCAAAACTTAAAAATTTATCATCAAAGTGAATAAGATTAATATCTTGACTTGGTGTTGGTTCAATAATACGAACTATGCTCAAAGTATCATTATTAACGAAGTTAACCAGTGAAAGAGGTATTATGGCAACCCCATGTCCATTGTATACAAGACTCAATAGAGAAATAGAAGATTTTGTTTCTATATTTGCTTCAGATAAAGATAACCCTAAACTCTCACAATATATTTTAATAGATTCACGACAACTACATGAAACCATTATTCTACTCAGTCCTACTAATTCTCGAAAAGAAACAAATGATGTTTCATTCAAAGGATGATTTTTTGGAATGGCAAGGACAAGCTCTTCGCTATACAAAAGGGTGCTTGTTAATGTGTCTGGAATTTGAGCACTACGCGTGATGCCTATATCAATATTTTTATCAACGATTTGATTTACAGCAACTTCAGATTCTATAATTTTTACTACGATGTTGGGATAATGTTGTTGAAACTTCATAATATAAGGTGTTAAATAGGTGAGATCCTCTAATAAACCTCCTATAGTAATTACACCTCTTTGTACACCCTTTAATTCAAAAATTTCATTATAAACGTCATCAAATTGTTGCATGATAAATTTTCCTTTATCAAATAGCAGCTTACCCGCTTCTGTCATTTTGATACCTCTTCCAACTCGATGAAACAAAGGTGTATCAAGTTCACCTTCTAACACACGGATTTGTTGACTTAAAGTCGGCTGTGAAATACCTAGAACTTCCGCAGCTTTAGTAAAACTATTATTATTACAAACTTGAATAAAATACTCTAAATGACGTAATTCCATTCTTGATACCCACTCTCCGCTTTATGAAAGATTTATAATGAAAAGGACGATATGTATACGTTAATATAACAACTTTATTCCATACTGTACTGATTGAAATAATATGATTTATTCATTTTGTATTATAATACATTTACTACCACTTATTAATTTTTCCTCCTATTTATTTAATTTATATGTAATTAGGATATTACTAAACAGAAATAGCCTCTACAAACTTACAATTTCTGTGCGTAATATCCTAACTTTTTCAACCGTTTCATTATCATTTTTTTCTCAATATAGTCCAAACTACCAAATATTTGCCGAATCCCCTCTTTATGCTGAGGAAAAATAGTATCCATCAATCCAATACCTTCTGAAGTAATTGATGCATACGTGACACGGCGGTCTTTAGGACATAGTTTTCATCTCTTCTTTTCCCACCTATCCACTACATACGTGATACTACTACTTGCAAGTAATATTTTGTCTCCAATTTTTTGTATAGGCTGATCGCCTTTACTGTATAGTAGCTTAAGCACTGCAAATTCAGTTGGATTAAGTCCATAACTTTTTATATCCTCTTCAATACGCTTAGTGATTGACTGTAAATCCCTTGATAATATAACAAATAGCTTTAAAGATAAGCTCTCATCGTTAATCACGCTTGTAATTACCAATCCTTTACAACTTATCTTGAATTCGAGATTCATTATATTATCGTCAAAATATTATGTCAATAATTCATTTTAGCTATATCAAGCCACTTATAATTTATTTCTCAACATAAGACATATGGAATTTGAAGAAAACAATTGTTACTATATAAGTATCTCAATTACGTTATTTCTTTTAAAGAGAGCTTGTTTTCTAACGCAAGTTCTCTTTTGTTATATTCTAAATTGAATCCGGACAAATTTCAGATAATGATTCTGCCCATGTGTATGATATAGTTTTTAAACAAAGATTAGAGCCCTCCTACAAGAAGAAGAGCTCTAATCTTTCATATAAATATTCACCATTTTTATCATTGCGTGAACATCAAAACTTTAACTTGATGGGGATATGATACTACCTCAATTAATAAATATTACTAAACATATATCTATCATATTTTTTATAAAAAGGATTAATTGGATTTAAAAAAAGATTTCTTTTTCTTTACTCGTAATAAATCACCTGTCCATCCCTTCACTCGCATATACAAATACATACCTCCTGTTGTGAAAATAATAAATAAGAGAGCGATTAAATAGCTATATTTCCATTCTAGTTCAGGCATGTATTTAAAATTCATCCCCCACAATGCTCCTAAGGCTGTCAAAGGCGTACTCACAGCAGTTAATACAGTAAGAGCTTTCATAATTTCATTCCCACGATGAGAAGAAACAACTTCTTGTAAATGAATCATCGTGTCTAATTCTTCTTGGTACTCTTTAACGAGTTGTAATCCACGCTCTAATTTTACGTGTGTTTGTTTATAACAAAAGGTGTTTGTTAGGTTTTCTAACCAAGCTTCTTTCAGGCCTTGTAACACTTCTTGTATTAAGCGGAACACGTGTGTGTTCATAAATAATTCATGACGAATATGATAAATTTTTTCTAAAACTGCTATGTTATTATAATGATAAAAATCCCATAATACATTTCTGAAATTGTTTTCGAAATAGTCAACCTTTCGTAAGTAGTGAGATATAAACATTGATAAGATAGCACATAATCCTTCAGCGGAACTATTACAATTTTTTACACTAAAAGAGGAATTATGTATTAATTTTTGAAAATCCTCTTCCTCTTTTTCTTGGACCGTTATCAGTATTCCATGAGCTACGAAATAATGAAGAAAGTTTTGAATTTTGGCGTCCTTTTTATCTTGATCATATAAAAATGAACCATATACACAAGTTTGACTTGGTGATAACGTATAAACATATAATCCATTTTCACAGGGGGAACTTATTTTCTTTACAAATTGAGAGAAATGAGATGTTACATCACGAGGGATTATAGAAGAAAGATTTTCAAGCTCACTAGTTTTCACATGATACCAACTCCATTTCGGCATTTTTAGGCATTCCATATTATTCTTCCTTTCTAAATAGTTTTATGTTTGATCGAATCATATCCGTAATATGAAATTTGTATGTAGGTATTCATGTCTTGGAGGAAAAGTTTTTTGATCAACTAAATTACAAAATAAATGGCATAGGAGGTCTTATTCTGTTAAAAGGAAGACCCCCTATATATTAGCTATTTTTATTCTCAATTTTAAACATTTCCTCTATACAAGCACTTTTTATCTTTTCTTATAAAGAATTTATTATATGTGGAAAAGAAGCAACATAATTTGGCACGTCCATTCAACGAACTCCATTTCGGTCGTTATTATAATTTAGATTCATATGCAGATTGATTGGTGATGTCCTCAAATACTTGACTTCCAATAATATAGTATCCATGAAGTGCAGCCTCTTTCGAAGCGTCTACCATACGGAAAGAAGAAATTTCACCTTGCATTTTTTCAATTCGTTTTTTGTGGAGATCTACTATTCCTCCTGTCCAAATAATAGTATCGTACTGTTCTAACTTAAATTGTTCTTGTAATACACGCATGACGTCTTGGAAGTGTGCATCCAACTCTTTTTGAATCAAAGTATGAACCTGTTTTGTCTGAGGATTTTCTTCTCGACATTCATATCTTTTTTCTAATATTTTTGGCATGTCGTTAATATGCAAGTGATTACTTTCACCCCCATGATTCTGCATGATATTCTTAATGTTTTTCAAAGGCTTGCTACATCCTAGTTCTGTCTCATAATGATTTAAAATGACATTCTGTTTCATATCTGTCATTTCTAATGTACGAAATCCACCATCAATAATTAAGATACGATCTCGTTCCTGAATGATTCCCTCTTTTAAGAAATAGGCATGTAAAGCGACTGGTTGCTGAAGAATCAAAGCATTTTCCACCGTAATATTAATAAATTTCCCATCAATTTGCACGGAAGTTTCTTTTTTTAGTGCACGTTGTAATTGCTCATGCTGACTACCAAAACAAGTAACGGGAAGCCCGGTAACAACTAAAGGTAACACGACATTTTCTTTATAATCCTTTGCAATGCAACCAAATATTTGTTGTTTAAACCGTTCGCTTTCATAATAATTTTCTATTTCTTCGTCAAATGGAGGAAGAAATGATGCGTCAGATTGATGTGCTTCATTTCCCATGTAGTATGCAAAGTCTAAGTCTATAAAACTTACCTTTGTTAAATCTTCACTTTCAGCATGATTAGGTACAGGGGCTAGTGTGGAAGCTTCACTCTTAATCGTCACCTCAGAATCTACATCCTGTCGATATGCCCGCTTGGTAAAACCAATTCCTACATCAATCGCATACAGAGATCTCATACTTTTTTCCTCACTTTCTCTTTTTAGAATTAAATCTAAGCACTCTCTTCTTTCCCTTCTTTCATATATTTCTTTTCATTTTTCGTTTTTTCTCCATCTATGTCCTTACTATTTTCATTTATTTCGTAATCCTGTTCATCTTTTTTCTTTTTGTTATTTTCGTTTTCTGTTAAATCTTTAATGGTAGAAATGACAACCGGTGTGGCTGTAAGCAGTTGTGGTAATGTTTGTTTTGCAACATTAGCTGCAGTTACAGAGAATTGTTTACTTGTCTCAGTTACCTTCTCTAATGTTTCCTTTATGTTTCCTTCTTGTAGTTTGTCTTTTACGCTTTTTCCTGTTGTTTGTATAGCTTTCCGGTTTTCTTTTTTTAATAGGGAGACCATGACTCCGGTCGTAATCCCAATCACAGCATATTTAAATATCGTATGTTTCATTTTCCTCATCCTTCTCTACTTTTATTTTTTTCAATGCTACAACCTAAAATAATTACCTTACCTATTTATCAGATGTTGCAATCTATTAGAGAGAATGATAGTTTTGCGGCTGCCTATCACTCGCCGTTGGTGTTTCAGCTGTTACTAGGAGTAAAATTCTCCCTTGATCTAGTTTTTCTTCATATAAGTTAACTTCCTCCTTCGACAACCCTATTTCCTCCATTTGATTTCGGAGTTCGTCCCCTTTTTGGGAGAAAAAGTTAATAATACTTATGCCCAATCCTTGTTCTTTTACTCCAATCGTATTTGTGTTTGTATCATCCGCAATCTTTTTTGTTAGATGTTTTTCATGTGTTAAGACGTAAATATCATCTTGGCGAATCCCTTGCAATTCTAGCTCTTTTACTTTCATAACTACTTCCTGTTCATTTTCAAATTCATGAACCACCGGTTTTCGTTCATTCTTATGCATGGTATTTTTCCTCCTTTAGATTTTTATTTTTTTATTTAGTTGTTATGTAATATGTAATACACCTATTTTAAAGATGTTAAACCTAAATTTCCGAAAAATTTCATACAATAGGTTATTAATGTTTTTGAATATCAAAGTGATGTCACGAGAACTTTGCTTTGATAAAAGTGTTACAAATAACGATTTATTTGGAAGGCAAGCCCTTTATTTTATAGAAAATTTCTATATAGAAAAAGTTACAAAAGGAGTACAAGATACTTTTTTCGGTAATTAAATCAAAAGAAAAATAAAAAACCAAATAACCTACCATCAAAAAATAAAGAAAACAGGTTATTTGGTTATTCATTCCGTAAGCTTAATGCTCAAGTTAGTCTTTTTTCACACGGTCAAACTTTATTAAGAAAATATTAAGGAATTTCCCTCTATATTCATAAGAATTTTTTCCTATACTTAAAAATAAGTAAATTAACAAAAGGAGAAACAATCATGAAGAAATTTTTACTCTGCATATTAGGAATAGGCCTCCTTATATACTTACTACTGTTCATATTACGCGGGGATGTGGACCGATTTAATCCACTTGCTGAAGAAAAACATGTATATGCCGTTGCGAAAGGGTATGGTGTTCCCGATTATCATACGAACGGTAGAGCTATGTACTCGTTAAAAGGCATTGATGAATCTGGCAATGAAGAAGAGTATACAGTAGGAACGAATACTCCTAATGATTTTATAAGAAAAACTTACTTGAAAATTCATGTGAAAGGTAGGTATGTTTACTCGTACGAGGCTATTTCTGACAAGGATATTCCGGAGAAAATAAGAGGGAAATTGGAGATAGAAGTTAAATAAAAGAGCCCACTCGTATGAGTTGGCTCTTTATTACCTCTCCCGTCTATCATTGTTTTAACAACCATTCTTCCATTACTTTAACTGTTTCATCTTGTTGTGCTTTTGACGTAATTAAGCTAGCATTATCACCTTTTTGCTCGCCATACATGCCGAAATTAGCATGATTCCCCCCTTTTATCATGTGCATAGTTGTATTCTTTGACATTAACTTTTTATTGTTCTCTATTTTTTCTACAGTTGCTAAAGCATCTACTTCTCCATAAATAGATAACATTGGAATCGATTTGGTAGAGAAATCATCTGCGGGATAAGAACCTAAGAAAATGATTCCGTCTACCTTTTCTTCATGCTGAAAAGCATATTTAGAAATCATAGCTCCGCCCATTGAATGCCCTGCAACATACCATTTCTGAACTTCAGGATACTGTTCCATTACACTGTCTACTGCATTGATTCCAAGTATCGCTAAATTTAATGGTAACTTAGGCATTACTACAAAATGCCCATCTTTTGCAAGAGCTTCTCCTAAATAACTATAAGCTTCAGCTTCTACTTTAGCTCCTTGATAAAAAATAACTCCTATTTTAGCATCTTTCTCTCCAAAAACTATATTCTCTTCATCTTTTTTATTATCTACTAGAGACAAAGCCTCTTTCGTTGGTTTATAAGTAAACTGAGACCAAGTCAAAAAAGTAATACTTCCGATAATTAAAATACCTAATACAGAGTACAGAACAATTTTTATCCATTTCTTCACATATATGACCTCCCTAAGATGTGTATATTCTATACTTTAGATTATCATTAATAAAGTGAAAATTTAATCAGTGGGGGTTTTATTCATCCCCCACTGATTATCAGCCCTCACCAATCGGGCTTTTACAGGCAGCCCGATCCCCACCTAACTTCTTTGCTTTCGCTGAATTTTGAGGTGGAGGTCTTACTGCCCGTTAATGCGGGATAAACATAAAAACTCGAGCATTTTTATTATGCTCAAGTTTTCATTTACGTCTTTAATTTATACTATAAATTGTCCAAGATAAATATGTAGCAAATGCAGCCCATAAAAAATATGGGATTAGCAACCATGCCGATACTTTAGATAAATTGGAAGAAAACATAATGAGAAGTAACGTAGTAATAGCGACTAGTAAACAATCTACTGTTGCTAAAAACAAATTCTTTTGGCTAAATTGAAAGTAGCTGAACGCTTGATTGAATATATAATTTAAAAAGAATAAAAACCAAAATGTTTTTGGCTTGAATCCATAGTTGTTGTAAATAATTGCAACTGATAATGCAATAAGTCCAAATAATACAGCCCATATCATTCCGATTGTCATACCAGGAGGTGTCCAAGACGGCTTTTCTAACGCATTATACCAAGTACGATCAATAGGGAATAAAACACTAGAAACATAAAACAAACCATATGTTAGTAAGAACACTATAATACTAGATTTTTTCATAAACATTCTCCTTTTTTACTAGAAGGTTTTAGAAACTCTATATGATTCGTATGTTCTTTCAATGAATACAACTTTAATACACAAATAGACATTCTTATACTTTTCATTATACCCTTTACATATCAAATTCATATTGACTCGTGTATTTTATATAAATTCTTTCATACTTTTATATGCACAAAGTGCTCTCTCCCGCGCTGCCTTATGATCAACAACTGGCAAAGGATATGTATGACCAAGCTGTATATTGGCCTTTTGTAAAATATGCTCAGGTGCTTCCCACGGCTTATGTATATATTTATTCGGTATATCTCTTAATTCTGGCACCCATCTTCTTATATACTCCCCATTTTTATCAAACTTTTCTCCTTGTGTAATCGGGTTAAAAATACGAAAGTATGGTGATGCATCCGCTCCACTTCCAGCAACCCATTGCCACCCCATTGTATTATTTGCAATATCAGCATCTAATAGTGTATCCATAAACCATTTTGCTCCTTCTTGCCATGGGATTAATAAATGCTTTACAAGAAAAGAAGCTACAGCCATTCTTGCTCGATTATGCATAAAACCTGTTTGCCACAGTTCCCGCATTCCCGCATCAATAAACGGATAACCAGTTTCACCTTTCTGCCATACTGTTAATAACTCCTCTTCATTATTCCACGGAAAATGTTCAAAGCTCTTATTAAGAGGTTTATATACTGTAAACGGATAATGATATAGTAAATAATAAGAAAACTCTCGCCAAATTAATTGACGTATAAAGCTATTCACTTGTTTTTCAAAAAGACTACATTGTCTTTCGGTACTTTTATTTATTAAGTAATGATACATCAACCTCACTGATATTTGACCAAATGAAAGATACGGTGCCAACATCGAATGTACATTTTGATCTGGAAAATCTCTTCCTTCACTATAAAAGACTAATTTGCTAGAGAAAAATTTCTTGAATGTTTTGTATGCCCCTTCTTCTGTCGGATCCCATATTGCTTCCATATGAGATGTCCACGGTATAGTCGGCAACAAGTGTAATTCTGAAACAGATAAGCTTGCTGGTAAAGAGTTTCCCCACTTTATACTCTGCACTTTACTAATAGGTTTAGGTATTATCTGCTTTTGAAATGCATTGTAAAAAGGCGTAAACACCTTATATTCAGTGTTATCTTTCTTTTTAATAATCCACGGTTCTAATAATAAATGCGAATTAAATTCCTTACAAATAATGCCTTTACCTTCTAACATCATTTTCATTTTTTGATTAGATTGTAATCTGTCCGGATCATAGCAAATATTCCAATATACAGCCGTTATACGTAATTGTTCTATGAGAGAACGTATTTCTTCCTCCGTACGTCCTTTACGAATTATTAAAGTAGAACCCAATGCCTCAAGTTGCTTCTTTACATCTATTACAGCATGGTGCAACCACCACTTTGATGCACTTCCCATTGAAAAAGTTTCGTCATGTACATATACCGGAACAACCTCACCGGACTGAGCAGCTTCAAATAAAGCTGGGTTATCATATAAGCGAAAATCTTTTTGAAACATAACAATAATTTTGTTTTGCATAACTATCCCTTCTAATTCTTAAAACATATTAAATTTTATTATATAACAGTAATTTATACCTAAGAATTTATTTGTCCCTAATAGATTAGTTAATGTATTCAACTACTTTATTAGCAGAAACTTTTGCAACCGTTTCTTTTCCACCTGTTCTATCAATCATGAAACCATGAACTTTAATATCAGAAGGTACTAACGGATGCTGACGAATCATATCTATACTCTTCTTAATATTTTCACTAACATTTTCTTGTCCACTTAGCCATGCATTCAGGCTACCACTTGAAAATTCAGGCATGCAATGTTTAAAGAGATAGTCTAATTCTATATTATCTTTTATGAAATCATGTTGAGTTTGTAGATTAACTGAAGAAGTTTCTTTATCCTCTATTCCTACAACAAAAATTTCTTCAACATTTTCTTGATAAATAGCAATAATAATAGATCTCATTATATCTCCATAAGGATGTACAATTACAGAATCGTAGCTGTGTATAGTCAACATGTTTTCTTGTTGAATGTTAGTTACTTGTTGGATAATAGGCTCTATTCCATGTTCAATGTCTGTTAACAATAAAACTTTTTTATTCTTTGAATTCATATGGAGCACTCCTTCTTCATTATTGTATTTATGAAATTTTTAAGCTAGTAACAATAGTTGATTATGCATTGCATGATTGTTACCAGTTTTTCCAGCGTCCCTCTGGATCAATACTTGCAAGTCTAACCCATCTATTTTGAACTTTTTCTCGAAATGCGAAATCATTATTTAGCAAACGCTCTATATATTCAATAGGCGCTTGAATTACAATTAGTAAACGAAGTGGTGAGTGATACGTCTCACTATCTGACTGCATAACGGATTGCCAAGGTAAGCCTGGCAACAAATCACTTGCATTTCCCTGCATAACACCGAGACCTGCCGTTACGGTTTGTGTTGTTTTGTTTCCACTACCATAATAATGTGGAGCTACAGTTGAAGCGTAATATTGTAGATTTATCCACTGAGCTACTGTTCCTGGTCCTGCAATAATGTTAGCTAATATATCGCCACTTTCATCCTGTTTCCAATCATAATTATGGAGGAAAGCCCTACCTTCTAAATCACAATCCTGAGTTAATTCTCGTTGCCCGATAATAAAAGATGCATTACGGGCTAATCCCCATTCTGGACGTATTTCACTCCAATCTTCTGCAAATCGATGTGCCTCTTTACTCGCATTTTTTATTTTCGTTTTAAAATTTGGTAATTGTGTTAAACGCTCTCTATTTGCATGTTGGCTCACATTTGGCATAATCGACTCGATACAATCAAATGCTTCTTGTGCAGTTTCCGAAAGTTCCGGGACGTAAATCCATTCCAATTCGTCCACTGTTGTTTTATGTTCAGCTGCTGCAAAAATGGTATCCTCAGGAATTTTAATACCTTCAGCAAACAACGCCTCTCGCACTTCTGGCAGATTGCATAAAGTAGCAAAAACTCTTGCATTGAATCCTCCTGCTGCTCCGCCACAAGCACCACACTCAAGTGCTGCAGCATAAGGGTTGTTCGTACTTTGACTACTGTGTCCGCACATTACAACTAAAGGAGCAAATTTTTCTGTCAGTCCCACCATTTTTAAAGCTTGACGCACATAGTTCACTTTTTCTTCTTTCGTAAAACCGATAGGTATCTCACCTTTTGTGTCATGAACATGATTAAGCGAGAATGTTGTATCAGGTTTTTGTAACATAGTTTTACGAAGGTTACGAATGAAACCACCAACTCCTCTTGGGACAAAGCTTCTTGTCACCATCTGTAGACCAAGTAATGGACCACTTAACTCAGGTAGCGCCATACTTGTCAGTACGTTCTGTTTCATCGTTTTAAATGTATAACGCACCGAACTACCTATCCTCTTACGTTGCTCATAAGATTTAAGTTCATTTTCATTTGTGAGCTCTTTTATTTGATGTTTCGGTTTGAGTATAACTGGCAAAGAAGGATGGTTGTTATTACTACCTAGTTCACTAGTTGCAATTGGTAATCCAAAGAAACCAGCTATTCCAAATGTTTCAAACGGACCTAATTTTTCAAGGTGGCGACGAAACGGTTCTGAACGTACATCAATACAGAATGCTAATTGAGCTAATACACGCTTTTTATCATTAGTTGCACATTGTTTAGAAGCAATCTTCTCCCTTAATTGCTCTGTATGCGTCTGTTCCCAAGCTTCGAGCCAAAGTTTCTTGCGAATATTTTCATCAAAACGATAAGCAAATGTTAATAATTCGCTTTGTTCAGCTGCAGGCATTTGTAGCCATTCCTCTATTGAAATATTCCCCCAATAGATCCAAGAAGCTATAAGTGGGACGATCGAAACTTTTTTCTCAACCTTTTGATTTTTTAAAGGTAAATAAGGTTTTGCAATAGCCAACTCCATAGAAATTCGAACTGCTAAATATTCTATTAAGAGCCTCTGTTCCTGAATTGATTGTTGTGAGCGCCATCGTATCATTCCTGCCCACCCAGGTAAAGAAAGTAAGTGCCCTTCAAGGTAAGCTTGCATGTTAGATTCAGAAATTCCTAGTTCAGATAATGCTCTCGCTAAAGCAACTTGGGCATCCTGTGGCCAATCTTTTAAAACTTTACGCTCATTTTTACTGAGCGCTGGATCAAATTTAATAAGGTGTTGCCATGCCCGATAAAAACCTTTCTCTCGATTTGGCATCGTCCAACTTAACCCGGATTCATCAAGATATAATTTACACCATTTAATGATATGATAATTAAGAATATCAGATAGGTTTTCACTATTTTGATTCTCTATAAGCAAACTTATTGGCTGCATAACAGAGGCTTTCATACTTCCTGTATTTATATAACTCATTTCTTCTGCCAATTTATTTAATTCTGGCGATGATAATAGACTAGAAGGTAATTTTTCTAACTTTAAAGCTGCTTGGCAAAATCGCTCTGCTTTCTCTCGCGGAATATGAAAAGATTGTGAATCCAGCCAACGAGACAAACTCATTTGTAAAAATGATTCCTCAATCTCACCTTTCGCTTTTGCCGAATGAATCATGGAGGCACTAGGATAAATATCCACATTACGAGCTTCTTTTAACCAATTTGCGACTTGTTCAAATGATTGCTTTTCAAGTCCCATCCAAGGGTGATGAGCTGCAAACGTAGAGATAGGCCAAAGTGTCGCAATAACACGGCTAGCAGATGCAACTAAATCATTTATAGTATTTTCTTGCATATCAATGTTTGTATCTTTCTTTAATATTGACGGTATGCTCATCACGAATTACCTCCCTTTGATACATAATGTTTAAGATAGCTTGGGTGACTTTCTACTGACTTTCTTCTCGCCTCACCTACTCGAACTAACCAAAGATAAAGTACAGCGAATAAAGTAGAAGATTGATTACGAGTAACGAAAGTACTAATAGCACTACTAAATAGTAAAATACATATAACAAAGATAGCGGCTGGAGCTGAAGGTTGAACACTTTGATAAATATCAGTATGCAACCATTTATAAAGAGAATTATGAACGGTAAAGTAAATGAGAAAAAATCCAATCAAAACAATTAAGCCAGCAATTCGTCCCATTCTTCCCTCTCCAAAAACAACAAGTTGTTTCCACGAAAAGTATAGTGAACATCCTAAGATTAACGCACTAACTAGTTGATACCCCTCTCCAGAAGTCATAAACCAAAAAGTAATTGCTATAAATAATCCTAAACCACGCCCGACTATCATCCATAAATTGGACATCTTTTCATTAGACTGCTTCACTACCCCAAAACGTTCTACTGAAGAACCAGCTTGTAAAAACAGTGTAGCTTTAAACAAACCATGTAAAATTAAATGAATAACAGCCGCTACATAGGCGCCTAATGCACATTGAATAAGCATAAATCCCATTTGCGCAATAGTTGAACCTACTAGCTGACGTTTATAATCAACTTGGACTAAACTAATTCCTGTACCTATTAAGACAGAAATACTAGAGAAAATTAGTAAAATGATTTGTGCAATATCATCATGAAAAAGAGGTGAAAATCTAGTTAACATGATACCGCCAGCATTTACTAAACCCGCATGCATAATAGCAGAAACAGGAGTTGGAGCAACAGCAGACTCAATTAACCACCTTTGAAAAGGCCATTGTGCTGCTGGAATCATCACAGCCAATATAATTAATAAATTGATTGCTGTTCTTTCCAATGTTCCATGTTGCACTACATTTTCATTCGCTAAAACTGATGTTAACTGCCACTGTCCAGTTATTTGAAACAGCCAAATGATAGCTGATAGCAAAGCAATCCAACTTATTGTAAATAAATAGCCAGAGATTTTTGTTGCTTCACTAACTACTTTCCACCCTTTATTTAGCCCTATGAGTAGAACCAATCCTATAAGAGTTGCGCCCCAACAAATAATCATGAAGCGAAGATCATCACTTAACCATGCAACCGAAGATACACCTGTAGTAAATGTAAAAAGTGCAAAGTATTTTCGATATGAGCGATCTCCCATTAAGTAACGTACAGAAAAACGCTGAATGATTAAACCAATTGTAAGAACAAAGAAAGCCATTAACCAAGCTAAAGTATCTAGATGCCAAGGCCCCACAGCTCTATCTCCATTGTTATTAACAAGTGCGAGTAAAGAAACCAATGAAGGCAAAGCAGCGATACCAATATGGATATGAACAAAACGTAAAGGTATCCTTGCATTTAAAAACAATAATCCATTTAGCCAAGAAGCACTAAGTGCCATAAAAAATAAAGTTAACAGTGTTGATGAACTTAGCGAAATTAACATGTAAAATACTCCCTTCCAAACGAAAATAACCTATAAAAATTCCTTTTAATTACGATAGTTTTTTAATTTCAATTTTTATTCACTCTTTTTAGTACATCGTTTTTTCCATAAAAAAAACCGACAACTTCCATAATTCAATGATTTTATATCATCATTGAATTATGGAAGTTGTCGGTTTCACTTCAACTAACTTCAATAAAGTTTTTTGAAGAGCTCCCATTTTATAGAGGATAGTAATGTATGTATTACTCCTATTAAAAATAACAGTATATCTCTGATCTCCTAGATTATGCAATCAATATATCAATTTATGTTATGCGCTATCTTTCAATTAAGAAACTTTTTCATTTAGTCAATATTACATATTAAAAAAATGCTAAAGCCTTAATTATAGCAAACAGTTAAAATAAGCATCTATTAATTTTTTAAAACAATTATAAGATAAACTATATTAAGCAGGTTGTCAATTTATTTATCCATTTTTTAAAGCGTTATTTCAATCAAAATTCATTATACGTAAATAATTTCAAGTTTTTAATTATTATCATGTTAATAAATATAAATAAAGTGCAAAACTTTTAGGTTTCTTAATTATCTCCCACTAACACTACGGTGGTTTTAATTTTTAAAACTTTTCCTCAAGATTATGAAACAATTTAAAAATCATTACTCGTTCACCTGTACGGGAGCTTATATCTGTATGAAAACTCTTCACTTTTTCTCCAGTTAATTCCAGTATAATCTCTTTAAGATCTTCAATTCCAGATTCAACTAGCTCCGAACGATTTTTCTTTATAGTTAGCATACCTTCTTTTGTTTCGCAAACAGTATATTCAGCTGGCGTTAAAATACCTTGTAAATTTACGATAATCATATCCCGTAATATATCTG
Source organism: Bacillus sp. FSL M7-1020 (assembly GCF_038050415.1). NCBI lineage: Bacteria > Bacillati > Bacillota > Bacilli > Caryophanales > Bacillaceae > Bacillus > Bacillus sp. FSL M7-1020. Next base: position 2,774,892 of record NZ_JBBOTW010000001.1, read on the forward strand.
TCTTAACGGATATAGACCCGCGTCCTAGGTAGTCCTTTTCCCAATGAGTAATTGCTTTGCTTATCTCTGATTCAATAGAGCCTTTTGAGTTTTTCATCTATGTAGTATCCTCCTTAAATAAAATAAATTTACAATAACAATATAATAATCTGGATTGATTTTATTTTCAATTATTGAGAAGAATTTATTAGGATTGCAAAAAAGAACTCTTATAAAATTAAGAGTCCCTTTTATATTGTTTCGATAAAAAGAAAAACAAGTAACCTCAATATTAGATTACTTGCTTTTCTTTCAAGTTTTTGAGTCGCCACTTTTTTAGGCATGAAACATGCAAAGATTAATTTATCTTGCATAGCTATCCCTTCTGATTGTAAAAAATAGATTATTTATATTATTATAAGAATAATTGTTTGTAATCACAAACGAACTTTCTCATAGTTATAAGATTGCTACGTATTAAATATTTCACTACCACAAGCAATTAATAGCGGCATTACAATGAAAAGAAATAAAAACGTAATCATTTTCTTCCTAACACACCTCAAATGCGCTTTTCCTTAGTAATGTAACGCAAAATAGCACTTAGGCATTTGTAGATTTATACAACATATTTCGAAGCAGAATACAAATAAACCCTAATACTAATGCAAATATGCCTACAAATAAAATATATTTCGTTCCAATTTGTGCAATAATTATCCCTGCGACCCCAGTACCAATTGTAGTCCCTAAATTACAAGAAGTTAAAAATAAGCCATTAGCAAAATCTGGTGAATTAGGTGCTGAAGACATCATCCAATATTGATTGACATTACCACCAATCCCGCCAAGAACACCCCAAATTACAATAAAAATTGCAGTTGGTATCGCAAGATCTGATACAAAGAAAAAGGCAAAATATAATATCATTAGAGCAATGGGATAAATGATTACCGTACGGACAGGGGCTATTGTCAGTAATCTCCCTGCAAGAATATTCCCGATAATATTTGCTAACCCATAAACAAATAGCATGCTACTTATCATATACGGCGACATTTTCGTAACTACATCTAAATATTCAGCTAGATAACTATAAATTCCAAATACCGCTCCATTTAAAAAAGTTACAGCAAGTATGGATAGCCATGTGATACCTTTCGTTAAAATCTTAAGCTGCGAACCATAAGAAAGCTTTTCCTGAACAGGCATAGAGGGAATAAATACGATTGTCATAATAAACGCAAAAATATTAACAAGTGCAAAAAATGTTAATGATATTTCAAGTGTAAATACATTTGCTAAAAAGTTGACAATCGGTACACCTAAAACCATACCAGCTGAAACCCCAATAAACACTTTGGCAACTGCTTTTGGAGCTTCTTTTGCACTAACTGAAGTTGCTGCTACTGATAAAGCCATCGATACGTACACTGGATGAAAGAAAGCCGGAATTACTCGTGCAACTAAAGCAACTGTATAATTCGTTGTAAAAATTGAAATAACGTTGCCGATAATAAAGATTGCTAGTACAAGCAACATAACCGTTTTTCGATTTACACCCGAAAAAACTAAAGGAAGCGTTGGAGCCGCAATGGCAATGGCGAGCGCGAACAAACTAACCATTAAACTTGCCTTCGAAACACTTACATCAAAATGATCTGATAATGCCGGAAGCAGGCCAATATATCCCATTTCAGTATTAAGAATACCGAAAACCCCTACTGCTAATATAAAAATTAATACACTTGTTGAATTCTTCATAAAAAACACTTCAACTCCTTTTTCACTTCTCATCAATGCTTTTGGTAATGTGATTATAAAATGGTATTATCGAGATAACAAATACCTATATTGAATACATTCCTATAACAAATAGGCATACAAAGGAGAAGAGTTTTTTGGACATACGTGTATTACGCTACTTCATTGCGGTAGCAACGCAAGAGAATATATCTGCTGCTGCAAATGCATTGCATTTATCTCAACCTACATTATCAAGACAGTTAAACAACCTGGAAGAAGAGCTTGGAACTACTTTGTTTGTACGAGGAAATCGAAAAATCACTTTAACAGACGAAGGTATGTTTTTATTAGATCGAGCAAAAGAAATTGTGGATTTAGTAGAAAAAACAGAAGCTAATTTTAACCAACAATCTGAAATTATTCGTGGAGAAATTCATATTGGAGCTGGAGAAACAGAGGCAATGCAGTTCATTGCACAAACTATAAAAAAAGTTGTTGCCCATCACCCTAACATTAAATTTCATTTATATAGCGGCAACGCTGATGACATTACAACAAAATTAGATAGTGGTTTATTAGATTTTGGTATCATTATTGAGCCAGCAAATAAACAAAAATATGACTACTTAAAGTTGCCAGCTACTGATGTATGGGGCGTACTTATGCGAAAAGACAGTCCCTTAGCGGCAAAAGCTTATATCCATCCAACAGACTTACTAAATACACCTCTTATCATATCAAGACAAACGGCTGTAAGTAATGAATTATCAGGGTGGCTTGGAAAGGAAATTGAAAGCTTGAATGTTATAAGTACATATAATTTACTTTATAACGCATCCTTACTCGTAAAAGAAAATATAGGCTACGCATTGTGTATTGATAAGCTGATTAATACGTCTGAGGAAAGTACACTTTGCTTCCGCCCCCTCTCTCCTAAACTAGAGGCAGGACTAAATATCCTTTGGAAGAAGCATCAAACATTTTCAAATGCTACAAAAATTTTTCTAACATATTTGCGGGAAGGTATGTAAATGTTTTTAATAAACGGTATAGACTTATTTCAAGGACACAGCTAGCTAAAAAAAGAGAAAATCTTAGATTTATTCTTTTTTTAAGCAATGTGGTGGTCCTCATCACCATCAAACTATAAAAACCAAATACCCCAGAACGAAAAAACACACGGGATTTTCGTTCTGGGGTGCTATAAATGTTTTAAGTTGATAGGTACGGGGGCTACCAGAAAAAGAAGCCTATACATGTACCATAAGCTTTTTATCTGTTGGCCGTTTGTTTGATTGATTCACTTTTACTATTTCTTTGCAGCATAATTCTCCCCATCGCTATAAGAATGGTAATAATTGAAGTGCAAAGAAGAATATTCATATCGTGTGATAGATTTCCCCCGCCAAAAATTATTGTTTGATATCCGTCAGCTACATAAGTTCCAGGGAAAAGAGAACCTACAGTCTGATAAAAATTTGATAGTAACGCTTTTGGAACAATTACCCCACAAGTAACTAATTGTACTGACAGTGATATGATATTAAACATCATACCAGCAGGACCAAATAGAACGATGAACATTTGTGTTACGCTTAAGAAAGAGAAAAAGACAAGAGTTTGGAATACCCATGTTTCAAACAAACTTGTATTTAATTTAACATTAAATAAGGTCATTAATAATAACGTGATAATAGCTAAAATAACAGATACGACAATATTAATAACTTGTCTTGATAAGAATATAGACCATTTTCCGTGAGTGTTTTTTAATATTGTTGCAACAATATTAAGATTTAAACTCATAAGCATAGCTCCACCCCATGAAGCAAGAACAATTAAAAATGGAATCATAGTTGCTGCAAAGCCATCTGTATTGTTTGTTTTTTTGACAGATGATTGCACAGAATCAATGTTTAATGAACTCAAAGCTTTCGTGATGTTTCCTGATAACTTTTGGGCCAATTCTTCTGACGGCATCACTGTACTTAGTTCATTAGATAAGTTGGAAGAAATAAGTTTTTGTTTATACGTATAAACATTTTTATTAATTGTTTGCGTAATATCTTTTGTTGCGCCTTCCATAATCTGTTTTGTCAAAGATGCATTCGCTTGATTGATGAAATAGTTAATCTCTGTAGTATTTTTTTCTTTCAATAGACTTGAGAAATTTGCAGGAATTTGGATAACCATATCTAAGTTACGGTTATTCATATCTTCTTTGGCATGTGTTACAGAGCTATAGCTTTTAACTTTAAAGGGCAGATTTTCCTTCAAGTTTTTTTCAATATTGGCTCCTATTTCATTATCTTCATTAACTAACCCAATTTTTAATTTGTTTATCCGATCAGTAACACCATCGTATGCAGTCATCCACACACAAAAGAAAATTAACAGAAAGGCAAATGCTGTTGCAATTCCAATGAATGTTGGGGGGAATTTAAAGAAATTTTTTAAAGTTTTCATTGTCGTACTCCTTGTTGTTTTATTATAGCAAGTACTTACTTGCATTGGGTGTAAAAAAAGACCTAGGGAGTTAGCCCCCTAGAAAATAGTTGGACACTATGTTTTAGAAAAGTCTCTTTTGAATTTGAAAATAAATTGTCACCGAAGCGTGAGTTAGAAAGAAAGTAACCGAAATTCATCCAAATAAAGTTCATCGCCTGGGCTTCCATATCAGTTTCAATAAGCTTTCCCTTTTCTCTCATCTCAATGAAATATGAAACCAAATTATCTTTTAATTGTTTAGGAATTAATGCAATTTTTTCTTTGAGCTCTGGGAACATTTCAGCTTCCTGAAAACTAATCAAAATTAAATCCTTTAACTTTTCTATATATGCAAGATATCCTTCTGCAATAGATAGCAAGTCATCTTCAAGATTCCAAGTCATCTCTCCAGGCATTAATTTATTCAATTCCATATCATGCGATAAAGATTCGACGGCTTTTTCCATAATATTCTTTTTGCTCCCGAAATTCCGAAAGATTGTTACTTCGTTTACGCCCGCTAATTCCGAAATCGAGCGTGTAGTCGTTCCCTTATAGCCATGAGTGCGGAATAGTTCTAAAAAAGCCTCAATAATACGTTCTGATGTATTTGTCATTTCATTCACGTTTCATCCAACTTTCACATAATCTTTATCCAAACCCGAATGCAAGTTGTTACTTGCACAAGTAGAATAAACCCTTTTGATAAAAAAGTCAACTTTATAAAAAAAGCCGATTTCTTTATCGTATAGGAAATCGACTTTTGGCTTAATTATTGATTTAGTAATAAAAACACCTTTTAAAATAACTATGTTTATACTATAGACGTTGATCTTTTTGGAAGTTTAGACGAAAATGATCCTCATCATTATATACCCCAAATTCATACCCTTTCTCTTTATAAAATTTAATAATTTCAGGAAGAGCTTGTAATGTTTGCGCCTTTTCATGCATTAAAACAACTTCTACTTCTTCTGTTGTCTGTTTCTTTACATTATCGATAATCTGAGTTGGATTATCTTTTAATTTCCAATCATTTGAGTCTATTGTCCAATCCCAAACTTTTATTGCTGCTTCTACAATTTGATTACGAATTTCCTCACCCTTTAATCCTGGTGCAGATCCATATGGCGGACGAACTAGTTTAGGCGTTGTACCCGTAATATTATGGATAAGAGCTAACGTTTCTTTCATCTCCGATACAAATTGTCCTTTTTTGTATAGCTTATCACTATTATGTGTCATACTATGAGCACCAATATAATGTCCTTCTTTTACTGCTCGTTTTACGTTTTCCTGAAAACCTGTATTTTGTAAATTGCTACCTTGCATAAAAAATGTCGAAGCAACATTTTGCTCTTTTAGTACATCTAAAAATTTTCCAGTTAATTCGCTAGGACCGTCATCGAATGTTAAATACACAACCTTTCCTACCGGTTTTCCATCAGGTCTTTTCTGTTTTGCTGGTGGTGTTTCTTTTTTCTTTTCTTCTTGTTGCGTATTAACTTGTTTACTACTTTCATTAGCTACTCCCTTCGCTGGGGTAGAGTTCCAATTTCCAATTATGAAGAATGTGAAAAAGGTCGTCGCTAAAACAACTCCTAAAGATATGATTGCCTTCGTTACTACACTTGTTTTTTTCTTACTTTGCGATTCTTTCATTATTTTTCGATCCTTTCCCTATTAATTTTCATATTCATTATTTATAAGGCTGAGCCTTTATTCGACTGAATCGTTAGTTTCAACCGGTGTTTACAATAAATAGATTAATAGAGATGGATAAAGATAAAATGCAGATAATGTCGAAATCAGTTAAAGAATAGCGTATCGCATCCACTCTTTAGAAAACATTTGTTTCTAATTTAAAAACTGGATATACACCCAAAATAAAAAATACTACTCTTCCTAATTAAGATTTAGAAAGAATAGTATTTTTCTATTTGCCTATTTTATTACATCGTAAAATAATTAATAATGCCATCCACAATACCTTGTTGCGATTTCGCCTGGAATTCTTCTAAATTCATTCTTTTTTCATCACTCGCATTAGATGTAAATCCTAATTCAATTAAAATAGACGGAGAAGGATTTTCTCGTAAGACAAGAAAATCACTTCCATGAACACCTCGATCTCGGCTGTCTATATTTTGATCAAAAATAGCTTCTTGTACGATCTTAGCTAACTTTTTATCTTTCCTTTTATTAGATCCATAATGAGTTGTTATTCCCTTTACATTCGTATCTTCAAAAGCATCATGATGAACGCTAATATAAAGATCCGCCGCATGGTCTTTCGCTACTTTAACACGAGCTTGCAACTCTTCCTTTTGCTTTGTTTCTGGAAGTAAACTCGTATCTTTTTCACGTGTTAATATAACTTTAGCATCCGTTCTTTCTTCTAATTCTTTCTTTATATTTTGTGCTACTTTTAAATTGAGTTCTTTTTCAATCGTTCCAAATTTCTTTCCTTTCGTCCCTCTATCTCCTCCACCGTGCCCCGGATCAATTACAATAGTTTTTCCTTTTAATCGTAAATCCTCTTGTGATATATTTTTATGCCCCTTAGCATGTATGAAACTAACTCCTGTGCCCATTATTAATATTATAAATAAAAGCAATATCGCTCTTTTTTGCATTTTAACAATCTCCTTATCAGCTTTTCATTCCGTTTCTAATGAAAATAGTAATAAATACTGATAAAGATAAAATGCAGATAATGTCGATTTTGTTTAAAAATGATAAAAACGTGTAGAACAAAAATTCTACACGTTTTTATTTAAATAGAAATAAAATAATACTCCATCTTCTGTATTCGAAACACCATACTCCGCATCATGCAGCTCCAATATATTCTTTGAAATAGCAAGGCCCAATCCTGTTCCACCTTTTGAACGTTGACGAGACGTATCTCCTCGATAAAAACGATCCCATATTTTTTCTAAATGTTCTGGCGCGATATGAGCCCCTTTATTTTCTATACATACTTTTACACGTTCATTCTCTTCTATTGTAGAAATAATAATATTCTCCTGTTCTGGTGTGTAACGAATCGCATTCGTAATAAAGTTCGTTATAACTTGTTCTATGCGATTTGGGTTTGCAACAACTTCAATTTTAGAAAATTGTTTATGAACATATAATTGCTTAGCTGTTATATCCGAAGTTAATTGCTCACATATATAATCAATCATCTCATCAATATGGAAGACATCCATCTCCATTTTATACGTACCAGATTCGAATTTTGCTAACTCCAGCATATCAATAATGAGCATATCCATTTTATCTACTTCTTTTGACATTGCTTTAAAGTAATAATCCTTTTTATTACTAGCAACGCCATCCTCCAAAATTGAAATACAGCTCTTCATAATACTTAAAGGTGTTTTTAACTCATGTGAAACACCCGCGATAAATTCTTTACGTGTATTTTCTAATTGCTTTTCTTTCTCTATATCTTGCTGTAATTGATGAATATACGAATGCAAAGCTTTAGAAAGAGTATTAATATTTTGTGATAAATCACCTATTTCATCCTTTGTCGTAATAGGTATCGTCTCTGAGAAATCTAAACCCGCAATTTTTTTTGTAGTATCATTTATTTGTAATAGTGGTTTGGCGATTTTTTTTGAGTAATAGAACGATATCAAAACAATTAAAATCAGTACAAAGATAATTAAATATACATAATAATCCTTAATCATTTGCACCGCTTCATCAACTGGTTGCAATGATGTCATAGCAAAAATATAGTTTGTCTTACCCTCTGCATCTATTGTTGGCTTGATTAAAAGTTTATATTTAATATCATTTTCTTCGTAATCCAATATTTCTGTAGAAGTAACCTCATTAAATTTTTGATCCAACAATAAATCCACCTGAAATTGCTTTATTCTATCTATAAGCACACGATTTCCATATATAAAGTTCGTTCCTACAGTCCCCTCAGGTAATTGTACATTCTGAATGCTTCCTGCTAAATATAATTGTGAACTTTCTTTTGAAGATGCGGCTTTTGGCCCATACAACCTTTCTGACAGTTGCTTGTTCTCCAGCCCAACATTCTTCTCTTTTATCGTTAACATCGCAGGGATTACTATATCCCCCTTCTGTACTCCGTCGATAATAATATGACTCCCTTGTTCTAAACTATATTTCATCCTTTGTATATCTTCTAAATTGATAAAACTATACAACGGTATATGAATGGAACGTTCAGAAAATCTCTTATCTTCGTTAGGGTCTAATTGAATTTCTACAGAAAAATCATTTGCATATTTTATATTTCCTACACGATCTAACGTTGTAATCCATGTCGCATTCTCTTGATAGAAATTTTGTTCCAATTCTTGAATTGCTTTCGCATCATCTCCAGCTTTTACATATCCTTTTTCAAAGGATTGAATATTTGTTTTAATATCATTCACTTTTCGATTTGCGTAGTATTGTTTAAAAAATATAGTTTGTCCGATAAAAATAGTTACTAAAATAAGTGTGCATAATGCTGTTGTTAAAATAAATAACTTTAATACAATTCCTTTTTTCATACTTGTCCCTCAAATTTATAACCAGCTCGTACAACAGTTACAATACAAGCTGCTTTTTGTCCTAATTTATGACGCAAATTACGAATATGACTATTAATAGTGCGATCATCCCCGGCAAATTCATAACCAAAAATTTTATTGATTAGTTGTTCTCTTGAAATTACAATTCCTTGATTTTGCATAAAATACGTTAATATTTCAAATTCTGTATGCGTCAAACTTATGTCTTCCCCATCTATGGTTACTGTACGAGAAGGAAAATGTACATGGATACCACTACTCGTTAATGTGTCTGCAGTTAATACTTTAACAGCGGAAGAATATCGGCTTTCCATTAATCGTTTTGCTCTTGCTAATAAAATAGGAGGACTATATGGCTTTGTAACATAATCATCTGCTCCTAGTTCAAATCCGAGTAAAGTATCATCCTCATCTACCCGAGCCGTTAACATAATAATAGGTACATTAGATTTCTTTCGAATTCGCCGACATACCGCCCAACCATCTAATTCCGGTAACATAATATCTAAAATAATTAAATGCACCTCATACTCTTCAAATATAGATAACGCTTCTTTCCCATCAATCGCCTCTAAGATGTTATACCCTTCGTTTAATAGGTAATCCTTCATAATCTCACGTAAAATATCTTCATCTTCTACGATTAAAATTGTTCTTTGCATCTTTTATCTTCTCCCGATTTATTTTATTGTTAGGAAGAAATAGTTCATTTTATATATTAACCAATTAGCAATCTTTCACTATTTCCGTCACTACTACATACAACATAGTTATATCAAGATAATAGCATGACGATATAAAGATAAAATGCAGAGATAGTCTTACAATTGAAATGCTATTATAATTTTGTAATTGGAATGAATTTGATTTACATAAAGAACCAGGAGAAATACTATTATTTGGAGGTATCACGATGAGCCTTTTAATTAGAGAGTTAAAAACAAATGATTTAGACAATTTCCCAGAGATTGATGACAGTTTTATAGTGAATGCTCGGTTAATTCTTTCTCTTTCAAAAGTAAATAGACGCATAGAATATACAATAGAAGACGTTCCGAGTTATGAAAAAAGTTATTTACAAAATGATAATGAAGAACTGGCGTACAATGAGTATATAAATAAGCCTAATCAAGTAATTTACATAGCACTGTTACATAACCAAATCATCGGATTCATAGTATTGAAAAAAAATTGGAATCACTATGCTTACATAGAAGATATAACGGTGGATAAAAAATATCGTACACTCGGAGTTGGTAAAAGATTAGTTGATCAAGCAAAGCAATGGGCAAAAGAAAGCAACATGCCCGGGATCATGCTTGAAACGCAAAATAATAATGTTACAGCATGTAAATTTTATGAAAAATGCGGATTTGTAATTGGTGGGTTTGATTTTCTTGTTTATAAAGGTTTGGATATGACAAATGATGAAGTTGCAATTTATTGGTATTTTCACTTCGAATGAAAATGTTCTTAACGTTAAACAAACTCAAAATAAAACCCCAATCTCTCCATATTAAAATTAAGAAATTGGGGTTAAGTTATTTAGAACAAGTAACTAATTAATAATCCTGCTGATAATAAGAAGCCGAAAATCGTATTTGTCATCGCTGTTGATTTCATTGCGATGCGCATATACCCGGGATCCTTTGCCCCTTTTTGGAAACTTTGAATTGCAGAGATTGGCTTTCTCAAACCTAAGAACATCACTAATGCCCAAGGGCTTATATAACCCATCAATACAATTATAGCGATCCATAAATAAGCAATGAAAAAGGCTACCGCTAGTGTTACTATTGCTTTTTCTCTCCCAAGGAGGATTACTAATGTCTTTCTTCCACCTTTAATATCTTCTTCGATATCTCGGATGTTATTCGACATGTTGATTGCACCGACTAAAATTCCAATTGGAATGGAAATCAATATACTTTCAACTGTTACAGTATTCGTTTGAATAAAGAAAGCAATGAGTACAAAACATGTCCCCATTAATAACCCAGAAACTAATTCTCCAAACGGGGTGTACGCAATAGGTAATGGACCACCTGTATATAAATAGCCAACCGCCATCCCAAATAAACCAATGACCACTAACCACCAGCTACTATTCATACAAATATAAATACCAATAAAAGCTGCTACTACGTACAATAAAAGCGCAACTGTTAAAACATTTTTCGGCTTCAATCCATGACGGACAATCCCGCCACCAATTCCAACAGAATCAGCTGTATCTAATCCACGTTTGAAATCATAGTACTCATTAAATAAGTTCGTTGCGATTTGCAATGCTAAACATGCAACCATCATCGCAATAAATAAAAGCCAATCAATTTCGGCAACATAAAGTGATGCCACCGTCCCTAAAATTACAGGAGAAAACGTCGCCGTTAATGTATGCGGGCGCGTCATCTTCCATATTAATTTAGCGGAACTAATTTCTTTTTCTGTCCCCATAACTCTGTTCAATCTCCCTACATTATAAGTATAAAATTGCTAGAAGTATCTTTCTATCTATTGCCTACTTCACATCCATTAATTATATCAAACAAATGATTATCCTTTCTAATAAATTCTACTATTAATAAAGTGAAAGATTATGAAATAAAACTTTAATCAGTAGGAGTCCATCCCCCACTGATTAATAGCCCACACCAATCATGCTTTTTCGTGCATCCCGATTTCCACTTAACTCCCTCGCATTCGCCTAATTTTAAGGTGAGATTCTTATCATCCAGCAGCAAAGGGCGGGATGAATAAAAGAGCCTACTCGTATGAGTTGGCTCTTTCTTTTCTTATTTTATAAAACTTCAATAGTTATGCTACATAAAAAAACAAATTTTACTTTTGTAACCCATTAATAATTGTATCTATATTCCATTTCATCATTTTTAAATAAGTATCTCCATCCTCACCTGATTTACCTAGTGAGTCTGTAAAAATTGTACCGGCAATCGGTACGTTTGTTTCTTTTGAAACAGTTTCCATGCTACGTCGATCTACACTTGTTTCCACAAATAAAGCTGGCACTTTGTTTGTTTGAATTACACTTACAACATCTCTAATTTGATCTGGAGTACCTTGGTTTTCTGAGTTAATTTCCCAAATGTATCCCGTCTTAATATCATATGCTTTTCCAAAGTATTTAAAAGCACCTTCACTAGAGATTAAGAAACGTTTTTCCTCAGGGATTTGATGAATTCTGTTCACTGTCTCATCGTGTAACTTTTGAAGTTCTGCTACATACTTGTCGGCATTTTTAGTATAGAATTCTTTATTTTTAGGGTCTTCTTTAATTAATGCCTTTTTCACATTTTCAGCATATAAAATGCCATTTTTAATATTCATCCATGCATGTGGATCTGGGTCTTTTTCTAATCCTTTTGTCTCTAAATAAATAGCTTCTACACCTTCACTTACTTTATACACAGGTGCATCTTTCTCTGATTTATTTGCCGTTTTTAATAGCTTTTTAAACCACGCTCCACCTTCTTCTAGGTTTAATCCATTGTAAAGTACCATATCTGCATCTGTCATTTTCATAACATCTTTTGGTAGTGGATCATATTCATGCGGGTTAGCCCCAATTGGAACAAGACTATGAATCTCAACTTTATCCCCGCCAATTTGCTTCACCATATCATATATAATGGAGTATGTAGTTACAACTTTTAATTTTTCACTGCCCTCTTCTTTTCCATTTGTGTTACTAGAACACGCTGTTAATGCAAATACGAAAATACAAAGTATTGAAAGTATAACATTTTTAAATTTCATTTTTATCCTCCAATCAATTATGACAACTTTGCTCTATTTTTTCTAATTTTGATAGCTCTCCAAAACAAACCTTGTGACGGTGAGAAAAAGAATGCCAATGCGAACAAGAATGTTGCAACGAGAACAATTGTTGCACCTGAAGCAAGATTATAAGAGAAACTAAAATATAGCCCTACTACAGATGAAAGTGCACCAATACCTGCTGCTAAATAAATCATGACCCATAAACGGTTTGTTAATAAATACGCTGTAGCCGCCGGTGTAATAAGCATAGCGACAACTAGAATAATTCCTACAGTTTGAAGTGAAGCAACTGTAACCATTGTAAGAAGAATCATTAAGCCGTAATGAATCCACTTATTTGGCAACCCATAACTTTGCGCCATCGTTGGATCAAAAGTGGATACGAGTAGTTCTTTATAAAACAAAATCACAAGACCAATAATGACAACTCCGATAATAAGTGTCATCCACATATCGGAAGAGCGAACTGATAGAACATTGCCGAATAAAATATGATACAAATCCGAACTACTCTTCATAAAAGTAATTAAAATAATCCCTACGGCAAAAACAGATGTAAACATAATCCCTATTGCCATATCATGTTTAATTCGACTGTTTTGACTTACAAACCCAATTCCAACTGCAGTAATAACACCAGTTAAAACAGCCCCTATGAAATAGTTCATCCCAATCATATAAGAAAGCGCTACTCCGGGAAGAACAGCATGTGAAATAGCATCTCCCATTAAAGCCATACCTCGTAAAATAATAAAACAGCCAATTACGCCACAAATAACGCCTACCATAACGGAAGTTAATAACGCTTTCTGCAGAAAACTGTACTGCATTAATGCATCTATAAATTCTACAATCTTCATGATGAATGTACCTCCGCTGCATTATTAAACAATATGCCGTGATTCACATATGCTTTTGACATAACAGTTGGTTCTAATACTTGCCTTACTTCTCCGTAATGAATTAAGCTCTTATTCAATAATAGTAATTTATCAAAATAGGACTCTGCTTTACTTAGGTCGTGATGTACAACAACAATCGTTTTTCCTTCTTTGCGTAATTCTCTAAGAATTTTAATAATTGTCTCTTCACTTGTCACATCAATTCCAACAAACGGTTCATCTAAGAAGAAGATTTCCGCCTTTTGCGCTAAAGCTCTCGCTAAAAAGACACGTTGTTGTTGCCCTCCTGAAAGCTCACCAATTTGACGATTCTTAAATTCCTCCATACCGACTTTTTTTAGACATTCAAAAGCCCAATCTCGATGCTCTTTCTTCGGTCTTTTCATCATCCCTAAAGATGGATACGTTCCGATTAGCACCACATCTAAAACTGTAATCGGGAAATCCCAATCTATATCACTTCTTTGTGGTACATAAGCAACATGTTTTCTAGCGCTCCGAATATCCTCTCCAAGAACTTGAACGTATCCCTTATCATTTGGGATTAAATCTAGAACAGCTTTCATTAAAGTAGATTTTCCCGCTCCGTTTGGACCAATAATTCCAACGAGTTTCCCTTTTTCAATATCGAAGGAAACATTTTGAACTACTTGATTCCCTTGATAAGATACAAACAAATCTTTGACAATTATAGCCTCATCCATTTTTTATGCATTCCCCTTTCTTTTTTTCATCTATATAATTATTTTGCACTAAGGCAACTTTTAAACAAAAAAATATAATGCGAATGGAAATCCGCACTTAAGTTTCCTTAAGGAAACTTTTTTATATGAGTCAAATTATATAAGCTGTACGCAAATTTGTAAACCGCTTTTTATTACTTTATGAATATATCGTGAAAACTTGCCTCTAAAAAACAAAAATATCAAACTTTTCTCAATTCATTTTGACACACATATTAGCCAATGCTAATATGATTAAAGAATAACATATTAGTAATTACTAATACGAATGGAGAGGATACAATTGTGCAACTCAAATGATTCAGATGTAAAAGCCAAGTTCATCCGTGGCTTTGCTGATAAAACAAGATTACAAATTCTTCAATGTATGATGGATGGTGAAAAAACAGTATCTGAAATTGTGGAAATCACGCAAGGAAATCAGTCAAATATATCTCAGCACTTAAACTGTTTAAAAGGATGCGGAATCATTCTAGGTAGACAGGAAGGAAAATACGTCCACTATTCCTTACGCAATAAGCAAATTGAACAGTTACTCACTATGTTTGATGTCGTTTTTCATGAAGTACAAAATGAAGTAGCGTCATGTGATAAAAACGATGCTTGTTTATCTCAAAAAGGAGAAAACTGTCATGACAAATAAGAACGGGAAGGAAAAACAAACTTCATCATGTTGTTCTTCAAAAAAAGAGATTCTGATTGTTCCTATTGCTAAGGAAACCTCTTGTTGTAGTACTGAAAAAGAAATAGAAGATTCGTCATGTTGCTCCTCTAAAAAAGAGATTCCAATTATCCCTATCACGAAGGAAACCTCTTGTTGTAGTAGTAACAATGATTCTATAAAAACAGAAAATAGCTCTTCCTGCTGTTCATCTGAATTAGCTCTAGAAAAAGAACAAACGACATCAAAGTCTTCTTGCTGTAGTGACAACTCATGCGAAGATCCATCTCCTCCTCGTGCTACTCAGAAAATAGTAGGAGACGGTGTACAAACATACGTAGTGGACGGAATGGATTGCGGTGCGTGTGCCTTAACAATCGAAAAGCATCTACAAAATGTTTCAGGCGTAGAAGAAGTTCGAGTAAACTTTGCTACTGGAAAAATGCATATTCGTCATGACCGCGATGTGGATGACATTATAAAAGAAGTGTCTAATGCAGGGTTTGGGGCTTCCTTAGCAGGAGCCCGCAGAGGGTCCGCTCCTGTTCAAAAAGCTAAAAATACAACTTTAATTCTTTCAGGATTATTTTTAGCTTTAGGGTTTGGAGGAAGTTTTACAAACATATCACCTCTTCTTATTACACTTCTCTATGCGGCGAGTATCGGTATCGGTGGTTATAAACCTGCTAAAAGCGCCTTTTATGCAATTAGAAGTAAATCACTTGATATGAATGTTCTTATGATCTCAGCTACAATTGGTGCTGCATTAATTGGTCAATGGCTAGAAGGTGCAACCATTGTTTGGTTATTTGCATTAGGTGCAACTTTGCAAAATAAATCAATTGAACGTACACGAGAATCTATTCGCGGATTAATTGATTTAGCACCGTCAGAAGCTTGGGTACAAGTTGGAACTGAACTTATAAAAAAATCTGTAGATGATATTGCAGTGCGTACAACAATTGTTGTAAAACCTGGTGAAAAGATCCCATTAGACGGCACAGTTACAGGCGGTACTTCTACTGTAAACCAAGCTCCGATAACTGGTGAATCTATCCCAATTGATAAACAAATTGGTGATTCCGTATATGCGGGGACGATTAATGAGGAAGGTTCACTTGAGATTACAGTAACTAAACTCGTTGAGGATACTACGTTATCTCGAATTATCCACCTTGTAGAGGAAGCACAGGAAAAGAAAGCACCGACAGAAGCATTTTTGGATCGTTTCGCAAAAATCTATACACCTATCGTTTTTGTATTAGCAATCGGTGTCATGATCATCCCTCCCCTTCTTGGTATGGGCGAATGGATGGAATGGATTTATAAAGGGTTAGAACTTCTTGTTGTTGCGTGTCCTTGTGCTTTAGTTATCTCAACTCCTGTTGCAATCGTATCTGCAATAGGAAATGCCGCAAGAAACGGTGTACTCATTAAAGGTGGTGCTGCACTAGAAATTGCAGGTGCATTAAATGCTATTGCGTTTGATAAAACAGGTACATTGACTGAAGGAAAACCAAAAGTAATGCATGTGCGAAGCTTACATTGTACGGAAGATGAATTATTATCAATTGCCGCAACAATTGAAGAATATTCTAATCATCCCATTGCAAAAGCCATTACAGCATATGCTAAGGAGCATCAAACTTCTATCCAAAGTGGAACGGACTTCCGCGCTATTGTAGGGAAAGGTGCGCAAGTCACAATAGATGGCGAAACATACTACGCTGGAAATAAAGCATTATATGAAGAGTTTGGAATTTCGCTTCAAATGTGGAATGAACCAGTTCGAGAGATGCAAAGAATTGGTCAAACCGTGATACTTGTTGGAACGAACAAAGTTATTTTAGGAATGATTTCAGTAGCAGATTCCATTCGCTCTACTACTTATGAAACGATTCAAGAATTAAAACGAGCAGGTATTCAGGAAACTGTTATGTTAACAGGAGACAACGAAGGAACAGCTGAACATATTGCACAGAAAGCAAAAATAGATCGTTATTTTGCTAACTTACTTCCAGAAGACAAAGTGCATGCTGTAAAACAACTTCAATCTGAAGGAAAAACAGTAGCTATGATTGGGGACGGTATTAATGATGCCCCTGCCCTCGCTACTGCAAATCTAGGAATTGCTATGGGCGGTGCTGGAACTGATACAGCAATGGAAACGGCAGATATTGTATTAATGGCAGATAATCTTGAAAAACTTCCGTATACGATGAAACTTAGCCGGAAAGCATTGTACATTATTAAACAAAATATATGGTTCTCATTGATTATTAAATTTATTGCCCTTTCCTTTATCTTCCCAGGCTGGCTTACTCTTTGGATGGCTGTACTAAGTGATACAGGCGCTGCGCTTATTGTAATCCTAAACAGTATGCGTTTATTACGAAACAAATAATAAGATGCGGGGCTACCTAGTAGCTCCGTACCTTAAATAAATTTTGAAAGGATGTACATATGAAAAAAATGCGTGTCATTACATTACTCATGCTTATTTCTATCATTACGATTTTAGGAGCATGTAGTGATAGTAAATTAAGAGATTCACTCGATTGGGATGTAGAAAAGTTTACATTTACAGATCAAAATGGCAAAAAGTTTGGTTCATCTGAATTGAAGGATAAAGTTTGGGTAGCCGATTTTATTTTTACAAGTTGTGAAACCGTTTGCCCTCCTATGACAGCTAATATGGCAAAACTTCAAAACATGTTGCAAAAAGAAGGTATTAAAGATGTAGAGTTTGTATCGTTTAGTGTAGATCCTGAAGTGGACACACCTGAAAAAATAACAGAGTTTATGAAAGTATATGAAATGGATGCGAAGCGAACTCATTTTTTAATAGGGTATACACGACCAGAAATTGAAAAGTTTGCAAAAGATAACTTCCAAACACTTGTAACGAAACCAGAAAACAATACACAAGTTATACATGGTACAAGCTTTTATCTTGTAGATAAAGATGGGAAAGTTGTAAAGAAGTATTCAGGTCTTCAAAACACACCGTATGAAGATATGATCCGTGATATTAAAAGAATTCGCTAATTAAAAACTACTTATTATGTTTCTATTAAACTTAAAAAATCCGAGGTGTTTATATGAAAAAAAGCAAAGTTCTCACATCAAATTATTGTTCGTTGCCACATTGATCATTTTCGCTGCTGTTACAGCTTTCGTCGTGTTAAATAAAGAAGATAAAGTTGCGACAAATAAAGTAATAAAAGATTTACCCCCTATTGGCAAGCAACCTACTTTAGGAAAAGAAGATGCACCAGTCTCTATTATCGAGTTTGGCGACTTTAAGTGTCCTGCTTGTAAAGCATGGGGTGAGCGCATCTTCCCTCAGCTTCAAAAAGACTATATCGATACAGGGAAAGTTAAATTTTCATATGTAAATGTTTTATTCCACGGAACGGAATCTAAATTGTCTGCTTTAGCTGCTGAATCTGTTTATAAACAAGACCCACAAGCCTATTGGAGCTTCCATAAAGAATTATTTAACGCACAGCCAGCAAATCACGATGATCCATGGATTACTCCTGAAAAACTATTAGAAATTGCGAAAACATATACACCAAGTATTAATACCGTTCAACTTGAAGAAGATTTGAAAAAACAAACAGCGCAAGAAGAAGTAAATAAAGATGAAAAGCTAACGCAAGATTACGGTGTAGAACAAACACCCAGCATTGTCATTAATGGAACGATGTTGTCTGATCCTTATGATTATGAACAAATCAAAAATTTAATTGAAAAAGCATTAAAGGACAAGAAATGATGAATACAACAAATAAGCATTTTGAATGGCGTAATTACACTTTATATTTTGCATGGATTGTATCAATGATAGCGACACTAGGTAGTCTATTTTTCAGTGAGATTCTTGGGTTCATACCGTGTGAATTGTGCTGGTACCAACGAATTATGATGTATCCGCTCTGTATTATTTTAGGCATTGCAACGTTCTATAATGAAAAGAATATGAAAAAATATGTATTACCAATTTCTATTATCGGCGGGAGTATTTCACTTTATCACTATGCAATACAAAAAATCCCTGGCATTTCAGAGATTAACCCGTGCGTGCAAGGTGTCCCTTGTAATGTCGATTATATTAATTGGTTAGGTTTTATAACGATCCCCTTCTTAGCGTTAATTGCTTTTTCTTTCATTACTTTGTTTATGTTGTTAACGAGATCGAATTAATAAAAACATTATGTAAAGGTAGCTCTACAGAGAGGAGACCGTATGATGTCAAAGATCGTACCGATATTTTTATTAGTAAGTCTATTAATTGGCTGTATTTCCATTAATGATTCATCACCTACTAAGAACAACAACACACAAAATCAATTACAAGAAACAAAAAATAATGATACACATTTTAAAGGTGATACGCTAGAAACGACAGCTACTGTAGAAGCTCTTCCTTCTTTCTTATCATCAACTAAAAACGGACAAGTCTCACAAATTTATGGAATGGTAGGAAAAGATATCGAACTCTTACAATGGATTCCTTGTTATTGTGGGTGTGCTGAAAACTCAGGACATACAAGTAATAAAGATTGTTTTATCCGGGAGATGAAAGAAAATGGTCAAGTTACATGGAATTCACACGCTATGAATCACGCAGAGTGTGTAGATATCGCTTTCCAAGCTGTTTTAATGAAACAAAACGGAGCGTCTCCTTTAAAAATTCGAAAAAACATCGATAAACAATATAAAAAAGACGGTGTAAAAGCTACTCCAACGCCGATGCCAAGTGCTTAACATAATAAAATTATTTATTACTAAAAAACAGCCATCAATATGGCTGTTTTTTAGTAATTGATTGTTGTTATTTTCCCAAACGATAAAGAGACTTCTCTAGTCAGGTACATAAAGTTTATTTGTTTCATATTCAATTCGTATTATGCAACAACCTCAAATTTCAATGTGTTTCGATTTACTACGATATATTCACCTTTTGATTTATTCATTACTAGAGAGACTTCGTTAGTATGTGTTATTTCAAAACTATCATTTTGTATATCCACCAATAATTTTACTTCCATATCACTATTTCCATATTTCAAGCCACTATAAGATAATTTCGTCATTGTTATCCTCCCTTTTTTATATTAACCTATCTCTATAATACTATAAATTATAACCTTTACGAAAATAGTCTGTTATTACGAATGCATTTGTGCAAAAGACATTCCCGAAAAAATAATTGGTATATAACAAAAAAACCTACTTATATGAATTGGCTCTTTCTCTACTTACTAATACAGATAGATTTTCTCCTCTTATTTTATAAACTCTCAAATGTTTCTCTAATTCACTCTCATCACCTAATAGACTCATTGTCTTTTTAACAAAGTTCCAATTTAGACTGCCGGATAACCATAGTAGTGAAGAAAGTCTTTTATAATCATTTATAGTTAAAATGTTATTATCTCCATACCCTTTTAAAAATGCTCTAGTAACTTCCGAACATACTACATGTGACCCTATTCCTTCTGTCCGGGAATACCACTTTATTAAAAAGGCTAGTCCTTCCATACGATCAACATATCCAATCGATTCAAAATCTATAATTCCTTTTACACATTGATTTGCATCCCATATGACATTTAAAGGATTTAAATCTGTTTGTACTATAAACTCTAAATCGCTAGTATGTGCGCATTCTATATGGTACTTAGCGAGATCTATATACCCTCTTAATTTCTTACATGTACCACCCTTATTTTCTAATAGCTTTATAAACTCACCATATCCATCTAAATGTGATTTCTTTTGAAAAGTCGAGCTTTGAAACATACTAGAAATATCATGTATCTTTCTTGCTTCCTTTCCAAAGACTTCTGCCATCGTTTCTGTACAATAAGTAACATGCTCCCCTTCCATCCAAGTAGACAATACAAACCGGTACTGTTCCTCATTCCAAGTGAGTAATGTAAAGCAATCCCCCGCCATATTCTCCTTAATCTGCATAAACGGAATTCCATGCTCTCGTAAATAATACGTAAACCGTACTTGCTCTTTCAATTGTTCATTTGATAACGCCCCAAAGGCCGAATTGATTATTCGATCGCTATTTATAAACCGTGCGGAATACCGATTCCCATTCACCATGATTTTATAGTGTAGATCTGTATGCCAACTGTTCTTATGTAGTTCTTCTTCTACTACTAATGCATGAATTTCTTTAAAATAATTTATTACTACGTCTTTTATTATATGTTTCATCCTATTCTCCTTACATGTAAAAACTTTTGATGATAGGTTTGTAACATACACTTAATTTACTCAAAAGGAAAATAATATCCTACATAATTAAACACATTTGTAAAACCTACATTTTCTACAACAGCCACAGAAGGCTTATTTAATTCCATGCAGTCCCAATATGGAATGATCTTATTCTCCAAACACTCTTTTACGAAACTATGAACTATCGTTTGCGCTAATTTTCTACCTTGGTGACCTTCTATCGTTTCAATATCTATGCAATGTATATTTTCAAAAACGAACCCTGAAAAACATACACTTACAATCAGGTTGTCAAAAACTATACAATAGCCTATTCCCTCATTAAAAAATTCATCAAGCGAGGACCAAAACTCTAAAATTTTTGATTGTAAAAATTCAATATTCTTCAATACATTCCCCTGATTTTCATAGAGAGCTTTACTCATTTTTATCACTGTATACCCTTGTTCAATTTTAGGTTCATAATTACCCTCATAATCCTCTTCCTTTAGCGTATACACCCTTTGATTCCAACTCTTTAATTTACGATATTGAAATATTTTTTCGATTGTTTTATTCCACTTTGAATGATTACCAATTGCTTCAAAGCAATCTAGTCCAGCCTTTCTCGCCTCAGGTTCTATCACATTATCAATAAAACTATTCATTTCATTATTAAACTTTTCATTTTCTGCACTTCCTATAAAAAGAAGCCATCATTATTCCCTAACCAGATAAGTCCTGAATTAGGAGAATAGATGTTATCTACAAATATACGACCAGGGTTCACCCCTGCAATTACAGCCTTTACTTCTAATTGACCTTTTTCATTTACTAAACCGTTACATTTATAAAAATCATTCATGTTTAATTCAGAAATCATATGTTAAACCACCTTCCTGAAACCGCTCTATTCTAACTTTACCACCATGACAGAATATTCTCTATTCATTTTAACAGTTGTTTAAATCAATAAAAAAGAGCCAATCCCTATAAAATAGAAGATTGGCTCTTTCCTTTATTTACTCCCCTGTATCAGAAAATCGCTTTATACGTTCTCCAATTTCATCGCGAACACGTTGAAATTCAGACCACTCTTTTCCTGCTGGATCATCGAATCCCCAGTGAACACGATTTACGTGCGGAGGTGTCGAAGGACAAACAGAATCTGCATGACTACAAAGGGTAACAACTAAATCAGCGTTATTTAAAATATTTACATCAATTATATCCGAAGTTTGATTTGTTATGTCGATATTTACTTCTTTCATCGCTTTAATAGCATTTGGATTTACTCCGTGTGCTTCAATACCTGCAGAATATACATTCCACTTATCACCTACATATTGTTTGCCCCATGCTTCTGCCATTTGGCTTCGGCATGAATTTCCTGTGCATAAGAAATAAATTGTCTTTTTGTTTTCCATGTTGTTTTCCGCCTTTGTTTTTAAATTATACTGGCTGATCACTAAAATATTTTCTCTTAAACCAAAAAGCGACGTTTACAAGTGCAATCATTACAGGTACTTCCACTAACGGCCCGATAACAGCTGCAAATGCTGCGCCTGAATGAATACCAAACACACCAACTGCTACAGCAATCGCTAACTCAAAGTTATTACTACCTGCTGTAAATGCTAACGTTGTCGTTACCGGATAGTTTGCACCAATTTTTCTTCCCATAAAGAAAGAAACAAAAAACATCACAATAAAATAGATTAATAACGGAATTGCTATTCTTACCACATCTAATGGTACGCTAACAATCATTTCCCCTTTTAAAGAGAACATAATGATAATCGTAAATAGCAATGCAATCAATGTAAGTGGACTAATTTTAGGTATAAACACCTTTTCATACCACTGTCTTCCTTTTAACTTAACGAGTACAAAGCGTGTCAACATGCCTGCTATAAAAGGAATTCCTAAGTAGATAAATACTGATTTCGCTACTTCTATCATTGTAATATCGACAATAGCTCCTTCAATCCCTAACCATTCTGGAATGACTGTTACAAACACGTATGCATAAACGGAGAAGAATAACATTTGGAATACTGAATTAAAAGCCACTAAACCTGCCGCATACTCTTTATCCCCATCTGCAAGATCGTTCCAAACAATCACCATTGCAATACAACGTGCTAAACCAATCATAATGAGCCCGACCATATACTCTGGCTTATCAGGAAGAAAAATAATTGCTAAAACAAACATAAGTACAGGTCCAATAATCCAGTTTTGTACTAAAGATAAAACCAATACTTTTACGTCTTTAAACACTCGGCCCATTTTCTCGTAACGAACTTTCGCTAATGGTGGATACATCATGACAATTAAACCAACAGCAAGCGGGATAGACGTTGTTCCAACTTGTAATGTATTCAGTCCGTCTACTACACTAGGAAACACAAACCCTAAACCAATCCCAACAGCCATAGCTAGAAAAATCCATAGTGTTAAATATCGATCTAGAAAAGATAAACGTTTCATTTTATTTTCCATCTCCTATTAACAACAAGAATTTTTAGCTACCTCATTTGAAGTCGTGCAACAAGATGCCTCTTCTATTGTATGAACATCACTCTGTGCTTTCGTATAAAAGAATTCCCACTCGTTCCCATCAGGATCTGTTACCCAAAACTTATCCTGAACCGCATAGCAACAAGTCGTATCCATCTCATCACGCGCAAAGAAACCTTCTTTTTCTAATCTTTCTTTATGCAATGTAATTTCTTCAGCTGTATCCACTTGGAAACCGAAATGATTTACTTGATTTCCCTTCACTTCATCTCTTACGTTCAGTGTAAAATTAAGTCCTGGCGTCTCTAATAAAAATTTTGCATAATCCACTTTCACCTTAACTGGTGACACACCAAATACCTTTTCGTAGAATTCGATAGACTTCTCTAAATCCGTAACATTTATACCGACGTGAACATATCTCATAGCTTATTCCTCCTCTTATATATTATTAATCAATTTTTTTTGATTAATAACGCAAAATTTTAACAGCAACTACCTTTGCCTGTTTTTCTAAAGATACAGCACAATTCTTCTGATAATAAATTATTTACTTCCACATCATTTAAATCATAATAACTCCACGTACCTTTTGTTTCTTTTATAATTAAACCTGCATCTAATAAAATCTTTAAATGATAGGACAACTTAGATTGCGTCATTTCAAAAACCTCCGTTAAATCACATACACACGTCTGGCCTCGCTGACAAAGCTCATACATAATCTCTAAACGCTTTTGATCCGCCAACGCTTTAAACTTTTTCTCATAGAGCTGAAAATCTTGCGCCACTGTAGTTCACTCTCTCTTCATCAATTTTTTTTGATGTTTATAGTATATATGCTGATTAATTTATTATGCAACTAATTAATCAAATTTTTTCGATTTATAAAAACTTCCTCACGTCATATCTTTGCTACAACTAAAAAGGACCATAGCCTTTTCAAAAATAAAAAACTACGGTTCTTTTTACAACTTAATAGTTACAATATTTCCGAGGAATGGAGTCTCTATAACCGTTTTAAATTTTAATTTGACCATTATAGAGTAGTGCTTCATCACTATCAAGCTAAGAAAAACAAATACCCCCAAATGAAAAAAATCGATATAACGCTTCGGCAAATAAAGATAACTCTTGTTTTTGTTGCATATTCATAAAAAGCACATTACTATTCTCATTAACATAAGAGAATAGTAATGTGCTTTTAATTTCAAAAATAGTCTAAATCCTTAAGTTGATGGTTGTGGGGCGGGCCCCCAATAAGAACGGTATCTAAGGTTGTATGAGAGCTGTTAGTTCCATTCCAAAGGCCTCAGCCGATGATTAACTCAAGTACCGATTTCGGATGACCCCCATGTGATGAAGTTCGTGTCCTGCGATGCCGTACGCGAGGGCGCGCACCGTAATGCTTAGGTTGTTGGCTGTGCCCTTGCGGGTCCACTCCTCCGCCGGTAGCCCGCGCAGCAATGTGATCGTTGATTGCCGTACGGCCC
Organism: Bacillus sp. FSL M7-1020; assembly: GCF_038050415.1. NCBI lineage: Bacteria > Bacillati > Bacillota > Bacilli > Caryophanales > Bacillaceae > Bacillus > Bacillus sp. FSL M7-1020. The sequence continues at coordinate 2,800,038 of NZ_JBBOTW010000001.1, forward strand.
GGTAGTCTTCGGCCAATTGCTCGGTTGTCCAGCTTCCGAAAGGAGGTATGAACAATTCCTGATCGAAACCGGTCAGAGGCGTCTGGTCCCCTCTTGCGAACCGGAGCAGGCGGTAGGTCATGACGCGTTCCGCGTCTGCAATGTGGCCCACGACTTCTTTCAGCGTCCATTTTCCTTCCGCATACCGATATGCGGCCTGGCTTTCGGTCAACGATGCCAGGAGCTCGGTCATTTGCTTTTCCTGGGCGAGCAGAATATCGATGATGTTACCGTCCGGTACCAAACGGATATATTCGCCAGAGTTCCCGGCGTACTCTTCTTCTGACGGTCTTTGATTCATGCGTAGTCACCTCTTTATGTATATATAGAAAATTATAGCACTCGTCTATGTCTAATAAATTCTCGAAATGATAGAGCTTTCCTTCTAATAATTGAGGATAAGCAACTATTTAGTTTGTCGGTCGCCACACTATCCTGATTCGTTAGCACCATAAGCAATGCTAATCAATAATGCATAAAGTGAAACTTTAATCAGTGGGGGTTTTCTTCATCCCCCACTGATTATTAGCCCTCACCAATCGGACTTTTATGGGCAGTTGATCCCCCACCTAACTTCTTTGCTTTCGCTGCATTTTGAGGTGGGGGTCTTACTGCCCATTAAAGCGGGATAAAAATTATCTGTTATACAATATTTCGAAGTTATTTATATATAAAGGTAACACCTTCTTTTTTAATTTAAAGGTGGATTTTCAATTATATTTTGAAATGAATCGGAGTAAAACACACTAGTATAACTACTTTTTTATACAAGATTTTATGCAAAAAAGAATAGCGAAGATCCCTAGAATCTCCGCTATATCAATGATGTATAAAATCTTGTATAAGTGATAGATAGACATAGAGACAAAAGATTTAGTAAAAACAAGGATTCTATGAAAAACTTGCTACCGATAATGAGACGTTATGTTAACCGAATATGTATATCATATACAAAAAAATTACACGATGTATTACTCCTCGCTAATGGTATAATAAGGAAAGACGGAAGGAGAATCTCAATGAATTTCATACAATTTTTTGATGTTACATTTAATATGCTGTATACGTTTTTTTCAAAAGGAATTTGGATAGTCCTCTTCTTCTTTTTCTTGAATAAGTTATACGAGAACCAAAAATTGATGGCAACATCACGTGTAATTACTGCCGTTCTTCTTGGGCTTTATCTCTTATACATTATTTTAGGACCCCTATTCTACTTCCAATAACGAGAATTATGTAAATAAGCTGTCCATGTGGACAGCTTATTGTTTTTTTGCTTAGCATGCAAAATTCGTGTCTTGTTGGCGGTACCACATTGCCATCAACCTAAGCTTTTGAGATACCCCCCATAACGAAATTTCCACCTTTTTACAGTTATTTATGAGAATTCAGCTCATTTTTTCGTTTTGGGGAACAATCAATTTCTTAAGTTGATGGGTATGTGATAATGCTTCCATTTGAACAAATTTTCCTTTTCCATACCGATCACACATCTTTTGTAGAGTAATAGTATCAGCATATCCCAGTTTAAGAGGTTACTTACAAAATATTCGAAATTTTTTTGCGAGAATCCTCCGAAATGTAATACGGACTTTAAATATTTTCATTTATAATTCTCTATTTGTCTATACTTTTCATACCGCTGTTGTATAAGCTCTTCCGAGGATAATAGTATCAATTTTTTTAGAGATGATTCGATTACAGATTCAATCATTTTTGCCTGTGATTTTATATCATTTTGTGCTCCACCTTTAATTTCAGGAATGATTTCATCAATAATTCCTAAATGTTTTAAATCTTTTGCTGAAATTTTCATATGTTCAGCAGCTTCTGGAGCATACTTAGCGTCCTTCCATAGGATAGATGCTGCTCCTTCTGGCGAAATTACCGAGTACCATGAATACTCTAACATATGGATATGGTTACCGACACTAATGCCAAGAGCTCCACCACTTGATGCCTCTCCAATTACAATACAAACAATCGGCACTTTAAGTGTAGTCATTTCAAATAGATTTCGAGCTATCGCTTCAGAAATTCCACGTTCTTCAGACCCTATCCCTGGATAGGCGCCTATTGTATCAATAAATGTAATAATAGGGCGATTAAATTTATCAGCTTGTTTCATAAGTCTTAGCGCTTTTCTATAACCTTCTGGATGTGCCATTCCAAAATTTCTTTCTATACTTTCCTTTGTATTTCTACCTCTTTGATGACCAATAACCGTAACGGGCATTCCTTTAAATTTTGCAATACCACCCATCATTGCTTTATCATCACCATATAATCGATCACCATGAAGTTCGAGAAAATTTGTAAACAATAAAGGTATATAGTCCAATGTCGTGGGTCGGTTACGTAGCCTTGCAATTTGAACTCGTTGAAAAGGTGTAATATTAGAATAAATTTTATCTTGCATTTTATTTAAACGTTTTTCTAATTCATGAATTTCTGACGATAAATCTACATTATTTTCTTTCATAATTTTCTTTAATTCATCAAATTTCTCTTTTAATTCAATAATAGGACGTTCAAAATGCAAACTCATTTTATCCTCCAAATGTTATGACTTACCTCACTCTAATCAAAAGGCTTAGAAATAGAATCAATAAATAATTCAAAACCATCCACAACTATTTTTTGTTCTGATTCTGATAAATTATTGAGAATACTTTGATAAAATGTAATGGATTGCTCTCTTAAGCAATTAACAGTTATGTGACCTTTTTCTGTGAGATGCAGAAAAAGTTCTCTTCTATTTTTTTCATTTACTTCACGATAAATAAGCCCCTTTTTTACTAACTTATCTACCAATCTACTTACAGTTGAAGTCTCTAATCTAAGTTTATTGGATAGTTGCCAAACAGTTAGTTTTTCCACCTCTAGTTCCTCTAACGCCATCATTTGAGAAGTTGGTAAAGGTTTTTCAAATGGTCCATTGGGCAAATTTTGAGATTCAAAAACCCCAGTTATTATAATCATTTTCTTAATATCTGTCCTTAGTTTTAAGGCATCTTCTCTTTTCAAAAAGGTCACCCTCCTACAACTAATGTATCATACATCAATTGTATTATACATGAATATGTTTTTTTCACAAGCTTAACGTAAGCCAATATTACAACATGGACGAGATATTTCTTCTTGTTAAAATGGTATAAGTGGATTGTTTTCTACAAATGGCAGAACATCAATTATGTATCAGGGGCCTTTATGGGGTACCGCTCATCGCAATCAAGCCAAGAAAATAAAACTACCCCAAAAACGAAACTTTGTGATAACTTGTAACAAAAAACTCATAATTTTTTGGGGAGTTCTAAATTCTTAAGTTGATGGGCATGGGGTAGCACCACATCGCCATCAAGCTAAAATTTTATAGCACCCCCAGAACGAAATTTTGTACTATCTTGTAACAAAATGCTCATTTTTTCGTTTTGAGGTATTTGCGTTTCTTAGTCTGATGGTGATGGGGTGGGGCCCTAAACAGTACGATTTTATTTCAAAGACACAACGATCTTACTACACACTTTTTATTTATCCCACACTCTCATCTGCTAGTATTACTATTTTTTATTACTAATGTTGCCGTTTCACTCGGATGGCTAAGAGGAAAATGATGGCCATATGGAACAAAATCAACCTTACCAAGATGCGATGGAGCAGAATAGCCTCTGTCATAATCCCCCCAAATAATGTGAAGATTATACTTTGTTACTTCATTGAAATCACCTTGATCGTTTTTCAGTAATAAACTGTTAAGCTGAACCGTAGTATTTAAAATTCTAGGAGAAGTAAAACTTTTACTTATTTTTTCAATATACTGTTCAGGGATGCTCTCCATACTTTCAAACAAACCATTACTTAATAAATAACGCCCTATCAAATTAGTAGTTGCCAATTTTAATGTCCATTTGTTCATAAATTGAGGAACATTTAGCAATTTAGCATTTTTTTTAGCAACAGGTGGCTGAAGTAAAGTGATTGAATACTTCTTATCTATGTACTCTTGTACCAATGCTTCCAGAAGAATAAACGCACCGAATGAATGGCCAATTAGATGTGCACCATTAGTAGCTTTCTCCAATAACTTTTTCACTACATTCAAATAGATATCTAGAAGATTTTTCTCTTGTTTAAAAGGAGAACGTCCCAAACCTGGAAGGTCCAAAATCCATACAGGTTGACCAGTTTTTTCATGAAGCTCTTGTGCTAAAGGAAATAAATCCTCTCCATCACTCAATAAACCATGTAATAAAATAAACGGTTTACCCTCTCCTTGTAATTGGTAAAGGGTGGTGTTATCGCATAATGTTCGTTTAAATAAATGATTATGTTGGCCATTTTGATACATCATTCGATAATCCAGATCAGCTACTACGGCAGGGAAAAATTTCATTACACTCGTCTTCTTAAACCAATCTCCTCCCATAATTTTTTTCGCTGAAACATTTGAAAATTTTCGTTTTGTAATAAAATTCAGTCCATCAGAAGGCATTTTTGTTATTTTACTTACTCCACTATTCATAATTGCTTTCATAAGTGGCATTGGGACAGAGATTTTTGGTGCCTTCATATTCATACTTTCCGACATAATACTTAATAATTCAGCAATGTTCTGATCGTGCTGTTTGTCTTCAACAAGTGTATATGTTTGAATAGTCGGTTGTTCCAATCTAAAAACCTGCACAATAAACTTCGCAAGCTCATCGTTTGAAATAAGTGGTAACCTATATCCCTTACCTCCAGGAATCACTGGCATGAGCCCTCTTCGCATACTCATCACAAGCAAACCTAATCCTGCTATCTGTTCTGTACTCCCTGTTTTACTACTACCGACTACAGTTGGCGGATTAATTACAGAAAGCGGATAACCTACTGCTAATGCCTGATGACGGATATAAAGATCTGCTAAAAATTTTGTTCTCTCATATGGATTTTTTATTTTCAAATAATTGTTTCCTTCTTTAAACACATCAATTGCAATCTTGCTATTTTTATCATCAAAGGGACTCATATAACCTACAACATGAATAAATTGTTGCAAGCCCTTCAATTGATGAATACTTTTAGCTAATTCACTAATATGTTTGGCGCCATTTAAAAATACGGAAGCTGCCTCTTTACTTGTCACTTGAATGTCCATGGGGCCTCCTGCGTGAATAATCACATCCGTTTTCAATACCCTCTCCTTATCTTCAGCACTTAGACCTAAATCTATTTTCGTCAAATCACCTTCAATAAAGTGCATAACTGCCTTTTTTAAGATGCCTCTTTCTTGAAAAAGGCGTGTTGCTTTACTTTTCGACCTCACTAAAAGAAGAATTTTAACATCCTCTTTGGCTAATTCTTTCACTAATTGCTTTCCAATAAAGCCTGTTCCACCAATTAAAAATACTGTTCTCATATAAAATCCCCCTTTTAGTACTATTTAGTACTAATTTGATGTAAAAAAAAAGCTTCTTTTATCGAAGCAATTTTAAAAAATGATCTGCTGTTTTCGTAATTACAGTTGCATCCTTCAATGTTTCTGAAATAAATAACGCTCCTTCAAGATTTGTAATAAACAGTGATGCAACCTCATCAATATGAATCGTATTTCTGAATTCTCCATTCTCTACCCCTTGTTTAAGTAATAGAGAAACTTTCTTTTGTAATCCTGTAAAAAAAAGACCTATTTTTTCTTTTATTTGCGTGGCCTGTTTAGGACTTTGAATATAAAGAGTAATAAATGGACAGCTCCCCTTATACTCTCTCGATTGAACTCCTTGTGATAATTGCTTTAAAAACAGTTGGATACGATCTTCAACTAAAAATTGGTTCTGAGAAAGTACGTCATCAATTGCAGATTGATACATTTCAATCCAATAATCAACGACCCCTTCTAATAATACTTCCTTATTAGAAAAGTGATAATACACATTAGACTTTGAAACTTTGCTTACACGTACTAATTCATCCATACTTGTATAAGCAAACCCTTTTTCTAAAAATAATGTTGCAGCTACTTCAATCACACGTTTTTGATTCATTAATTTTACCTTTGTCATAACTAGAACTATATAGTACTAATTTAAACATTGCAAGTATTTATGTTAATTTAGAAAAAAATTTGATAAAAAATTTCCACTAACATTGATTTTACTGCAAAAAAATCTTATTTTGAATAAAGTTGAACTGAACCCCGAAATTGTTAATTCACTATCGTCTAATAGAGGTTGCAATACATACCCATCAACTTAAGAAAAAGAAATGCCCCCAAAATAAAAAAATGAGCGGCTTCTCAGAATAGCTATCTGTAGAGAAAGAAAATTTTAATTAGGGGGATATGAAAATATTAGCTTGATGGTGATGGGGTGCTCCCCCATCGCTATCAAGCTAATATTCTGAAGTACGCCCAAAATGGGAATTTTATATTTCTATGGTTAATTAGATCTTAGTTATTTTAGGAATCCTAAATTTCCTCAGTCCAATTTAGAAGTTCTTTTCAAAAAATAGGGTTCTTAAGATACTTATCTTAAGAACCCTATTTTTTGATTTAGCATGGAAAGTATAATCTTTTCTAATTCAGCTTTATTTAAAACATCCTCAATAATTACAACTTGATAGGCATTGTCCTTTCCTTTTGCAGGAACAATCATTTTCATCCCCTTTATATTCCTTCCAGTTCATAATTTTCTATCTTGTCATTGTCATTAATCATAAATAAAATGGATCTTCTCCTCGTTCTATAGTGATGGTTTTTTCCTTTTTCTAAAATAGCGGATTGATAAATAAATTTTCTTAAAATTAAAGAAGTTGAGTGCGAAAGCAATGAAAATAAACTATTCTTTTCATAGAAATATATAGAAAGTTCGACAATCCTAATTATAAAAATTCACTCCTTTATCATTGACAGAAAATTCAAATTCAATATATAATTTTGGTATTACCAATGCCTTGAACATGTATTACCATTAAATAAAGGAGACGATGACTTGAAAGAAAAGGAACGCACCTCAGATAAAATTGTGAACGAATTAATTAAATCCATATTGGCCGGTGTTTATTCTATAGGAAGCACTTTACCGCCGGAAAGAGAGCTTGCGAAAGAATTTGGTGTTGGTCGCCCAACTATTCGTGAGGCGCTTCAACGTTTAGGAAGAAGTGGCTGGATAACAGGAAGAAAAGGAATGCCATCGATCATTAATGATTATTGGAGCAATGGTAATCTAACGACACTTATTAATATTGTTGAGAATCATCATACCATTACAGATGAATTCATTATGTATTTATTAGAATTTAGAAGTTCGTTGACTCCGACTTATATTCGTAATGCTGTTACGTTTAATCAACCTAAAGTGGTTGCTCTCCTTGCTAATCTTGAGCAACTTGAAGATAGTGCAGAAAGCTATGCAGCATTTGATTGGGATTTGCAAAAAAGGTGTGCTGGGCTTGCTGCCAATCCAATCTTTCTACTCATTTTAAATAGCTTTGATTCCATTTATGTAGATATGGCAAAAAGGTATTTTTCTGTAAAAGATCATCGTGAGTTATCCTTCAACTATTATCACGATTTATTAAAAGCTGCATTAAAGGGAGATGCAATTGAAGCAGAAAGATTGTGTAAGACAACATTGGAGAAAAGCTTGGCTCTTTGGAAAGATAGAAAAAAATAAAGAAAGCTGGAGGCGTGATAAATGAAACTAAAATATTTTAAAGAATATTTTTCCTATCCTGATATTTTGATTATGAGCTGTCTTTTCCTCACTAGCTTTGGATTTATGATTTTACATTTAACCTCTATCGGAATTTGGGGTGCTTTTATTTTGGGAATGATTATGTATTCCTTAGCTGAGTACGCTACTCACAGGTTTATTTTTCATCTAAAGCCACCAAAGAATGCATTTTTATTAAAAACGCTTAAGCGCCTACATTATGACCATCATACAAATCCGAATGAATTACATTTATTATTTTTACCCTTATGGTATAGTGTGCCAAACATTGCAATTTCAGGAGCGATTTTTTATTTTCTTTCATCCAGCTTTGTCATGACAAACGCATTTATTGCAGGTATTATGCTCTTTTTATTATTTTATGAGTGGAAGCATTATATCGCGCATCGCCCCCTTCAACCAATATCACCATGGGGGCGATGGATGAAAAAAGTTCATTTATGGCATCACTTCAAAAATGAAAATTACTGGTATGGTGTTACGAATCCAGCCTATGATTTTCTCATGGGAACCTTTAAAGACCAAAAAGATGTTGCCCAAAGTAAAACTGCTAAAAACCTAGAGAAACGTGGTGACCAGAAAATAGAATTATAAAAATAATCTATTGTCATCATCCTGGAAATGTTGAATGAATTTTGCAGATTCGACATTTCTCAGGGAGTGGCAGGCATTTTTTCCTATTGAGTAGTACGCATGGTAATAGATTGCGTAAGGATCTTTTGAAAGTTTGTTCTGATCATTTACGAATTTATGTTCTTTTTAGAGGTATTTGTTGGAATGTCTATTAATCAATGAAAGATGAAAAATGAATGTGAAAATAAAAAAGAACTCTTTCATCTGTTGAGGAGTTCTTTTCATATAAATTACGATTGGGGTACCGTCACATCACCATCAAGCTAAGAAATGCAAATACCCCAAAACGAAAAATAAGCTGCCTTCTGTCAAAAATACACGAAATTTTTAGCTTGAGGTGTTATAAAATTTTTAAGTTGATAGGTAGGGTCAATACCCCATCGCCATCACCTTAAGAATTCAGAATTACCCCAAGACGAAAAAATGAGCGTTTTTGTTACAAGTTAACACAAAATTTCGTTCTGGGGGTACTATAAAATTTAAGGTTCATAGCGATGTGACGGTACTCCTATTAAAGACATTTCTCCTTCTAAAGTAGACAGTACTTGCAATCTTAGTACGAATCACAGTTGAATTCATGTTACTTAATCGTACCCATTCCGGAAATTTTAATGTTAACCTTGACGTTTACATCGCCTTTTGCTAATTCGTTATTCCATTTATTTTGGACTTTTTTCCATTCTGGATATGTGTAAGTTCTTGCATATCTCCCAAGCCCAATAGGATCAATATTGGCAGTTTGTATTTTCTTTATTAATTGTTTGAAATCAGCTTCCAGCTTAGTTTCGATCGCCTTTTGTAATTTTGCTGCATTCTTTCTTGTATTGAACGAAAAAAGCCGTTCTGTAATGCCGACCCTCATCTTTATATCTGTATTAAATATAAACTTATTATCATATCTTACCTTTGTCTTTACTTTAATATTATATGCAGTAAAACTTATCCAATCTTTATCCTGGCTATTAGACTTTAGTTTAATTGCAATTGTAAATGGAAAATCGCCTGTAGTTCTTTGTTGCAGAATGCGTAATAATTTATTTTCATCGTATTTTAGTGTTAATTTATACCGTCCTTTTTCATCTAGCAAAGCTGTACCTGTCACAAATATTTTTTTCGTTTTTTTCATCTCAGTCATATTTGCTGTTAACCCTTTGTCTGCTATTTGTTCATGTAGTTCTTGAAGATTTGTTTTTACTGTTATATTTCTTAAAGAGGCGGTATCAACTAGTTTTGTTAAATATAGAGGAAGACGCGGCTTATCTTTTGGATTGTAATAGATGACGTCTGAAACAGGTCCATCTACAGCAACAACCCTTGTGGTAACTGTATTTTTGGGATCTCGGTAAAATGGATCGAGATATTTCATCCAATTTTTTTGTTTCAGTAACCGTTTTCCAACTAAAATAACCTGTGTTTTGCTTCCCGAGGTAAGTGCCATAACAGTAGCATCAAATTGGTCTCTAGATTTTCGAACCGTAGCAGATTTTACAACAGTAGTTTCTTCTTTTACTTTTGCTTCTTTATTAAAAACAGGGCTTGATATATACACTAATAAATTATCATTACGATCTAAATCAATACCAAGAACAAGAGTAAGAGAAACGTCTTCAACATTTGTTTGATCAAAGCATCCAGTCATCATGAATACCGATAACAAAATACAACACAGTACTTTTCTTTTCAATGTATCCTCCCCTGGCGAAACTTCTCATATAGACAGCAGTACAGCCATAAAATGATAGGTAATATATAGGTTAATCCTAATCCAGCATTCGATAATACCTGTTGCCAAATTTCGGCTTCATTCCAACTAGGATGAGTCCAAAATATGAATCCGATAATGAGCAATAAGAGAATAACTACATGAGAGCTATGGTCTTGTTTTCCAAGTAATTGGCTTGAACAAAATACAGCGCAATATATGGTGGGAATCCATGCTGTGGAAACAACGGGTAAGTAAAGAGCCAATAAAATCATGTCAAAACGTTCTAAAAAACGAAACTCAATTACTTTCAGTAAATTTAGTACTGGTTGGTTAAATTGCGTAATGCTATCAGGGCTAAAATAGGCAAAGCAAACAAAAGTAGCAAATAAATAAAATAACATCGTTAAAGTATTTGCAATAACCATTCCATGGACTGCATACTGTTTTTTTTGTAAAAAGGGATATAAAAAGAACGCAATATCAAATCCTAAATAAGCAAAAATAGTGGTCGGTACAGCTGTAAATATAGGTTTCCACCCATCTTTTAAGAGAGGAAAGAATGGCATCCAACTTCCGTTCTCTTTAAGAGGTATCAAAAAAAATAACGGAATCCAAAGCATCGTATAAAAAGTAAGTTCGGAGTACCGCCCTATAATACGAGGGCCGTTACGTGCGACAAGAAAGGTAGGAATCGAAAACAAAAAGATAACGAGATAGTCAGGCGTTTTTGGAAGAAGCCATCCCTTAAGATAAAGCATAGCGTTCACAAGAACTACACAAGAATAAAAAGCGAAGTACATCATGTAAATAACAACGAATGCTTTCCCTACTATTTTTCCAAACAATCGTATAAGAATATCATAAATCGTATCCTCAGGATATCTTGCAGCTGTTTTCACTATAAACACACCTGATATTGTGGAGAAAATCCAACCAATCAATATAGCTATCCATCCATCTGTTCCAGCCTTTTCTGCAAGCACACGTGGAAGCGATAGAACGCCAGTGCCCACCTGCACTCCATTAATTAAAATAATATACTGCATAAGAGTGATTTCATTATAGGCATAATTTTTCATAATTTCACCTTTTATTACGATTCTTTCCTTGTCGAATAGTTTGATTGGTTCCATTCCCCTTAGGACGCCTTCTTATTGTCCATAAAGGAAAGCGTATAAAAACATCTTTCATATCTGCAAAACGAAAGGGTGCTAATGGTGTTCCATAAGAAGTGCCTAGCGATTTAAGACTACTTAGATGCCCAATTAAAGTCATCCACCCGATAACAAGTCCTACAATTCCAAATAAGGCAGCTGCTAGCATCATTGGAAAACGTAAAAGTCTTACTGACGCTCCCATATCATAGTTAGGAATAACAAAAGAAGAGATAGCGGTAACAGCGACAACAATAATCATAATATTGCTTACAATTCCTGCCTGAACAGCCGCCTGACCAATGACAATACCACCTACAATTCCAACTGTCTGACCAATCGGAGTAGGTATCCGCAAAGCCCCTTCTCTCATCGTTTCCAATGTTATTTCCATAAGTAATGCTTCCATAACTGGAGAAAAGGGTACGCGCGTTCTTGATTCAGCAATAGATAAATATAGCTCTACAGGAATAACTTCAAAATTAAAGGAAATAAACGCAACATAACTCGCCGGCAGAAATAAAGCAACCATAAAGGCGATAAAACGAAGCAACCGAATAGACGAAGCAACTAACCACCTTGTACCGTAATCATCAACTCCTTGAAAAAAGGAAATAAAATTTGTTGGAGTAATTAATACATTAGGTGAATGATCCATTACAGTTACAAATCTGCCCTGTAAAATGTGAGATACAGCCAAATCAGGTCTTTCAGTTAATATAAATTGCGGAAACGGCGAGTAAGGGTGATCTTCAATGAATTCTATAAGTTCGCCATTACTAGTCACAGCATCGATTGTAATATTTTGAATTCGTGTTTCTAATTCCTTCAGCACATCTTCAGAAGCTACATCTTTCAAATATAAAATAGAAATTTGGGTTTTGCTCCGTACACCAATTACTATTTCTTTTATCGCTAATTCACGATGGGGAATATATCTTCGAATCATTGCGATATTTTGACTTCCAGTTTCTATGAATGCTTGATGTGCACCTTTTAGAGCTATTTCGTTATGTGCGTCTTCAACACTTCTTTGTGGCCATCCTTTTGTATCCAATTGATGTGCTGTTGTTCGACTGTGAATTAATAAAACACTATCTCCCCCAAAAATAGCATTTTCAATCTGACTCAATGTATTAATAATCTTAATTTGTCCTAATGGAATTGGAAGTTCTATATTGGTATTAAAATCACTATTCATCAAAGGACTTAGAACATGATTCTGAATCAATTCTTTATCTGTTAATCCAGACAAATATACTAAAACTGCTTCTAATCCATCTACTGTTATTTGAAACCGCCGAATTACTAAATCAGGCGCTTGACGAAATATATTCTGAATATTAGCTATGTTTTTGGTTAAATCAGCGTCTAAGAGGGCGTCTTCAATATTTTTTTCCTGAAAATGAGTATTGTCTCGTATTGGAAATGACTTAGGATTATCTCTATATTTTAAACGCCTCAAAAATTTAGCCATGATTCTCTCACTTTCTATGTACTTTTTATAATATGTTTAGTATGCATATATTAAGAAAAAATATCCTACTAACTAGAGAGGTAACATTAGAATTATTACTATAAATTTTCGGGTGCATATTTCATAAAAATCAAGTTCAAAAATAGTCCTTTAAGTTGATGGATGTGTGATACTACCAAGCTAGTAAAACTAAATTTCCTTAAAATGAAAAAATACGCTATTCTTTCTGTAGAATCATAGGAAAGGATGGCGTACTTGCACTTGAAAAGCCTGTGACATTTGTAAAGATCGGAGTGAAATAACTAAATGCTGCAAACGTACCACCAATAATGAACATACTTGTTACGTACGCTGCCCAAAGATGAATATTCTTAAATCGCAGAAGTTCGTCTTTCCAATTTAATTGCTCTTTATTTGAAGATGATGGTAACAACCGTTGAATCATAATCCCTGATACTAGCACAAGAACCGAAACTGCCCCAAAACTAATACGCCAGCCAAAATATTGCGAAATAACGGTTGTTATAGGTAAACCTAATACAGTTGAGAACATTAAACCTGCAAGTACAATTGATGCAGCTTTTCCCCTTGAATCAGAGTGAACCAATGTTGCAGAAAAGGAAATCGCAACTCCAAAAGCTGAAGCAATACCAGTTATAATACGTGAAATCATCATAATATTATAGTTCCAAGCAATAGCTCCGAGCGATTGACCAATTAAAAATACGAACATTAAAAACAATAATGCTTGTTTGCTGCGCATCCGTAAGAGGATTGCAGTTAAAATGGGGCCTCCTATTACCATTGCTCCTGCATAAGCTGAAATTAAATACCAATAGATGATACAGAAACCTGGAATGCAAGAGCAAGTTCATTCATCATACCTGCAACCATAAATTCTGATGTAGTCATACAAAAGATTGCTAAAGCTAATAAATAATCGATGGCATAAAAACACTCCTTATTCATAATTGTAATGATTGGTACAAAAATAATGCGAAAAAAGAGCGCACTAAGCGCCACAAATAGACTCTACTGTTCCTTTGATAACTTGTTCAGACTGAAACAAGGATCGTTTCATATCTAGTAATTTACTTGATTAGCTTGATGGGTATGGAGTAGTGCCCCTATAAACAAAACCCTCCAGAAACATCTATAATCTGCCCCGTTACCCAGCGGCTATCAGAATAAGCAAGGAATGCTACTGCATCTGCAATATCTTCAACTTGCCCTATTCGTCCAAACACAGATGAATTCGTAGCAAAATTTCGTATTTCCGGATTGTCTAGCAATTTCACATTCATATCAGTCTTCGTATATCCAGGCATAATTGTATTCACTGTTATACCTCTTTCTCCAAGATGTTTAGCTAGAGGAAGTGTCATCGTATTGAGTGCACCTTTACTTAAACCGTATGCAATGGATCCTGTAAAACCAAGTCTTACTTCAGCTGATGAAATGTTAATAACGCGCCCCTCTGCTCGTAGTAACGGTAATGTTTGCTGAATTAAAAAGAATGGCGCCTTAATATTTACGGCCATAATTTCATCAAAAAATTCTTCTGTCGTATTTTCAATCGTTCCTTGTGTACCTATCCCTGCATTGTTTACTAAAATATCAATCTCTGATGTACCAACTCTTATTTGTAATTCATTTTTTAATTGTTCTACTAGCTTTTTGACACCATCCATTGAATTGAACTCAGCTTCAATTAAGAACGCTTTTCCTCCATTACATTCAATCTCACTAATCGTTTCATCTGCAGCTGTTTTATTTCGGCCGTAGTGAATCGCAACTAATGCACCATCTTTCGCCAATCTCATTGCAATGGCACGGCCAATGCCGCGACTCGCTCCTGTTACTAACGCTACTTTCCCATCAAGATTCTTCATTTTTTCCATCCTTCCTAAATTTCCGTTTGATAAAAACCTATACTTATATTTTCATGCAAACACCAATCATTTTAAATATAGATTTATAGGTAATTTAGTTCATTCACTTATGATATTATAGTTATAATTTGTGATTCACTAAAAAAACAAAATAAGGAGGCTACACAATGCAAAACGCAGTAAAATTGGATGAAATTGACCATAAAATTATGAACTTGTTGTATGAAAATGCAAGAATTTCTGTTTCAGAAATAGGACGGATTATATCCATGACACAGCCTGCTGTAAAGGAACGTATGAATAAACTTGAAGATCAAGGAGTTATCGCAGCTTACCGAACAAAATTTGAGCCTTCCAAAATTAATAAAAACATTCAAGCATTCATCATGTTTAAAACGAGCCAATGCTCTGATTTTATCCAATATTGTAATGCCGCTCCTGAAGTAACAGATTTATACCGAATTAGCGGGGAATTTAATTATATGATGAAGGTCATGAGCGATTCGATGGATTCTCTCGCTACATTTTTAGACTCGTTAATGCAATTCGGATTATCATCTCCTTTAATTGTTTTAAAGAGTGAGTTTGAGGAGAAATTGTCGTTCTGATAAAGGGATACGTATTATCTCCCGCTAACAGTAAAAGTTTTTCCTTTATGAGAAAAACCAACAAAATCAATGATTAGTAAACAAAAAAGAACATTGATATTTCAATGTTCTTTTTTTATATCTCTACTTATTAATTAGATTGCTATTCGAAAAGAGCACCTTAATCCCCTTATCCCTGATTCCTCTGCGCCTCTCTAAACTCTTCCTTCACCTTCTCTAACAACCCTTCTTCCGTAATTAATCGATACGCCGTATTTGCTAATGCTTTTGCCGATGTAATTAACGCTTTGTCTCCTAATTCTGAACGGGCTGCTTCTCTAAATTCATTCGTATGCGCAATTAAGTCATCTGGACCTATTTTAATGTACGGGTGAATGGTCGGTACGACTTGGCTGACGTTTCCGGCGTCGGTTGAGCCGATGCCGATTCTTTCTTTACGATTTACTTCTTCACCAAGTAGTTCTAGTTCTTCCGCTACGATGTCGTTATATGTTTTTGTTACGAGTAGTTCATCGATTTCATTTTGGAATTGATGAATTTTTACTTTTGCACCTGTTGCTAACGCTGCTCCTTGTGCTATATTTCTTACTTTTTCTGTTACTTCCGCACATCTTTTTCGCGTAGCTGCACGGATGAAGAACCTTGCTGCGGCGTAGTCAGGAATAATGTTAGGTGCTTTTCCGCCTTCTGTAATGACGCCATGAATTTTCACGTCTGAAGGAAGTTGTTGGCGAAGTGCATTAATACTATTGTAAAGCTGAATCACCGCATCTAATGCGTTAATCCCTTCTTCAGGTGAAGCTGCGGCATGAGCTGTTTTTCCGTAAAAATGAAAATCAAGTGGATCGACTGCTAGTGAAGGGCTCGTCGTCGCTGTCTTTCCGCTCGGATGAATCATAAGCGCCGCATCAATGTTTTTAAATAACCCAGCTTTTACATAACTCGACTTTGCGCTACCATTAGGCCCGCCCTCTTCTGCTGGTGTTCCAAACACGACAACTTCTCCGCCGATTTCTTCAAGCGTTTCTGATAATGCGATTGCTGCTGCAACGCTAATTGTGCCAATTAAATTATGACCACACGCATGACCGAGTCCTGGTAAAGCATCATATTCCGCTAAAAATGCGATAACTGGTCCTTGTTTTCCTGAACTTTTTCGTGCGATAAAACCTGTTTCATGCCCAGCTATATTATGCTGCAGCTGAAAACCAGCACTACCTAGTAATAAACTTAACGTTCTTGATGCATAAAATTCTTGATTACCAATCTCTGGATTCGCATGAATATCATGACTTGTTTTTATGTACTTTTCCTTATTTCTTTCTATGCTCTCTTCAATTGTTTTTCTTTGTGACGTTACTCCTGTCGCTCCCATTTTTCTTCCTCCTTTTATTTTCACGTAAAAAAGCCTCTTTCTAAAAGATAGAAAGAGGCTTCTGTATATACAGTCAAAATGAGCTTCTTTCTTATCTTTCAAGTTACCTTGCTGGAATTGGCACAGTATTCGTAAAGAATCCGCTGCCGAGGTGTCATAGGGCCAGTCCCTCAACCTCTCGTGATAAGAATTTTCATAAAATTGTATTAAATTATTTTCATTCTAAGTTCATTCCAAGTAAAAGTCAAGGAATTCCTATCCGAATTTACCGAATATCTAAAAATCCTTTTAATACACCAATTGTCTCAGGTGCTTGTAGTCTTGCACATATGTACGGAAATTCCGTACTACCTTCAAACATCATTTGAGATGTGAGAGGTGCCCCTGCCCAAAAGATTTCATCATCGATTAATACAAATGGGAATGCTTTATTTTGTCTTTGTAACTTTATGTTTTTTAATGGAACTGGTCCATCACTATAAACCGTTATTTGTGCATTTGTACGCATTAACGCTTGCCATACTCGTTTATCTACTTGCTTCGTACTTGGAAGTGAAATAATGATTTTTCGTTTTGCGGCTAAAATATCTTTTAATAGCCCTTTCGTTTCCTCCAGATTCATTTCCATAAACCAGCGTAATCGTTTCGATATTTTCCGCTCCCATAATTGTCTGGATGTCGTGCGATCATACACATCCCCGTGACGTTCTATATGAGCTGTTAATTGTGATAACGCTTGTTTTCTAGAAAGATTTTTACGCATATAATGGCAATCCGATAATTGAATGAACTTCCCTCTCGCTCTCGTTACTGCTACATTGACGAGGCGATGGTTTTTATGGTCAAAGAATAACACACCAGGTCGTTCTTGTGGATAACTATCAACTGTATCAAAGATCATCATATCTCTTTCAGAACCTTGAAACTTATGAACTGTCGCCGCTAATACTGGTATGTTTTGATATTTCGTTCTCTGCAACATTTCCCTGATACATGTTGATAAAAAGCGTGACTGCGCCCTGTAAGGCGTAACCACACCGATAGATTGCACACCATCTAGCAGTCCGATTAACATCATTTGCATCGCTACTAAACCAGACATAATATTAAAACGAGAACCCGAAGCAGCATCTTTTAACGAAAATGCTCCCATTAAACTCGTATCAAATAAAACACTCGCCTCATTTGCGAACGGCTGTAACTGTGCCAGTTCTTTACGCTCTGAAACAGACGGATGATCGTATACTCTATTTTTATAAATAAATGAATTCGTAAACTTCGATATGTCCGCATGCATACGTCTTTGTTCCTGCAACATAAAAAGGTTGGGATGTGCTTCTGATTTATTTACAGAATCAACAATGCCGGCATGATAAAACATATCTTCGCCGAGCCATTTGCGAACGAGTTCATGGTTCGCCATCGCAATCGGAGGTAACTGTAAAAAGTCACCACAAACGACGATACGTTTTCCGAGTGAAGCAGCTAATGCGATTTGCGGAACGAACGCCATACTCACTTCATCTACGACAACTAAATCAAATGTACGCTCATAAATAAGTGAATCAATTGCACATTTTGATAAAGTCGCACCAATTACTTTCGCATTTTCAATATATTCTTTTTCTACTTCTTTAATTTTCGCTTTTTGCTTTCGAAGATCACTTTCAATCTCTTGTATACGCTTCTTATCAGCAGATGTTGCTTTATACGATAAAATTTTTTCACGAAGTTCTTGGCGTGTTTCTTCTAAGTAGAGTCTTTCCTCACCCCATGATCCGTTCGTCGTTTCAACTAACTTCGACGCAAGTAACGTTTCATGATTTCGTATATGTTCATGTTGACTATAACCGTAACGAACAATTTCGCCAGGCGTCCATTTCTTTTTCTTTTCAATTTGCTTCGTTACTTCACTCATTAATACGTCCACTGCCGCATTACTATGAGCTAACACAAGTACCGATTTTCCTTTTTGGTAATGAGCCGAAATAATACGTGATAAATTGTACGACTTCCCTGTTCCAGGCGGTCCCCATACGTACGTTGTCGGATTGTAAAATGAACGATACGCCAATTCATTTTTCGGATTTTTCATCTTCTCAATATGTTTCGGACTGCTCGTCCCATCAACAAGACGCTTTATACGATTACGTTTTAGCTTATCTTTATGTGCCTCTTTCAATCGCTCTTGCAGTTGCTCTAACAATTGCCACGGTTCACTATATAAAACCGCTTCTCTTATTTCACCTTGTATATAATCATTTAATTTCAGTTCTATTTCTAATCCATGTACAGATAATACTTCCCCTGTCGCTTCCTCACCATCGAACTCAATTCGAATTGGTGAACCTTCAGGTAAGCTTACTTCCGAAATAAGCTGAAATACATACACTGTATTTTCATAATCTGTATATAAAAAACGACCGTTCATAATAGAAATTTTACTACCACCTATCGTTTTCCAATGTTTAATTTCATATGCTAATGCATAATGCCACTCTTTCATCGTTTCCGATAATGAAGGAGTTTGAGTAGGTGTATTCATCGTATAATCTCCTTCCTTCTCCCCAAACATACTTTCTCACTATACCATATAACACGCTAAAATTTGTAAGGTTTTTATCTTGATTATTTTCTTAATTTTCAATATCATTTTACATATAAAATTTTCAGAAAGAAGGAATCTACATGCCAGTTAGAAGAATAGAACACGTTGGACTTATGGTTGCAAACTTAGAAACATCTATTACTTTTTATGAAAAAGTAGTCGGCTTACAGCTCATTAAACGTATGGGGCACCCGAATCCAGATTTAAAACTCGCCTTTTTAGGTGTGGAAGAATCGAAGGAAACGATACTGGAACTCATCGAAGGTTATAACTCTTCTCTTCCAGCAGAAGGAAAAGTACATCATATTTGCTTTAAAGTGGATTCATTAGAAGATGAAATTGAAAGAATTCAAAAACACAGCGTAACATTTTTACTAGGAGAAGAAATCGAAACATTACCAGATGGAACACGTTACATATTCTTCGCTGGCCCTGATGGGGAGTGGATTGAGTTTTTTGAGACGGAGAGATAGAAAAGGAAAAGGAGCCGGAATTCTGTCTCCTTTTTTCCCAAGTGCAGAAACGGTTTGAACACCATTAACTTTCACCCTGAAAATTCACCAAGATTAAGAAAAAATCGTTTTGTTAGGAGTATAGAGAATGATCAATGCTGTTTACATTCTTATTTTTTGGGTGCTTATACTATTTCCAACCCTTTATATAATAAAGATAAAGAAGTGGACTATAAAAGCAACTGCCTTATTTCTTGGAAGAATCCTATTAAGCATTGTCTATTTCATAAATGGAATGGTGTTAGGACTGCAACGAAATTGGGTAGAGCCTCCCTATGAAACAGAATGGGATTTCTTTGTAAAGTCTTTACTAAACGGAAAAACTGATGCACTTATACACTTGTTACTTCTAATTATTATCATTACTTTGGATCTATTCGTTACATTTTATTATATTAATAAAAAGAAATAGGATATTCTCTCCTATTTCTTTTTTTATGAGTAGCGCCATATCGCTATCAAACTAAGGTTTTATGCTGCCCCTAAACAATAATTTTTTACATTTTTACTCTGGGGATGTCAATTTTACTATTTTTAGGGTATTTATTTTTACTAGCTTGATGGACATGGGGTTGATTTATTTTCTTAGGTTGATAGGCATGTGGTGCTATCCCATTGCTATTAAGCTAAGAATTTAAGTGTAATATCATTTAAGGTAATACTTAAGATACAAATAAAATATCTGTTCCATGTCGCACTGTTTTATTGAAGTCTATCCCGAGTTGTAGCTAGTTCAATGCAACTGTAAATTCAGAGTTCGGTGCGCCAGCAAATACAACCGTTCCGTTCTCTGGTAGTTTCACTTTGTTATTGTCACTAACGACGGTAAAATTGACGCATACTCCATTCTCATCATACACCGCGAATGAACTTCCTGATGGCAACTCCACAGTCATCGTTTTCCCTGCTGCCGTTTGCGGAATCGTAAACCATTTGGCATGCCCATTTTCTTGCAGTGTAACTTTCGATAATTGACCTGCATCA
Organism: Bacillus sp. FSL M7-1020; assembly: GCF_038050415.1. Taxonomy (NCBI): domain Bacteria; kingdom Bacillati; phylum Bacillota; class Bacilli; order Caryophanales; family Bacillaceae; genus Bacillus; species Bacillus sp. FSL M7-1020. The sequence goes on from NZ_JBBOTW010000001.1 coordinate 2,820,740, forward strand.
AGGGATTTTACGTTAGATTCACTGACGTATAAAAAGCTGGCCATCTCCATATATTCATTACCATTCTCTGTATAGAAATGAGCTTCCGTCGTATCCCGCCCATTTATCACGGGAATCTGAATTTGATGCGTCGCCGAATTTGGACCTGTAATTTTTTTGCCGTCCCAATACCCATCCTTGAGCGTAATTTGTGTGTTTAGAGGCATTAGTAGTCCTAGATAGTTCATTGAATTAAATTTTTCGTTAACGAGGTAGAACTTGCTACCCTCACGCTTCACCCATGCAGCAGCTGTTTTCTTCGGTAACACATTGTTTTCTAATTTTTGGGCTAAATATTGAGTCAACACATTTTGCCCCAATCCCGGCGATAATTCATATGTGCTCTCTCTCAAATAAACTTTTCCATTCTTCTCAGTAACGAAGTTAAGCTTGGAGGTACCCTTCTCATTTATAAAGCTTCCATCCGCCGTATATACATATTTTTCTTCCGGTTTAGTTGGTAAAAACAGTTCTCCCTTCTTCGTAATTTCTATTTTGAAATGGCTGCGGCTATTTCCATAAAAACCCGCTTTTTTTACCACGTCTTGAGGTACTTTAGCCTTGACTGGCTTGCCGAAGGATTTATCTGCTTTTATATCCTTAATTGTCCCTTTCTCTTTAAGCCTAGCTAGCAGTAATTTGTTTGCCAACAGTTGATTTGTCGTGCTGCTGCCGCCGGAGGATAATACAGCTGCTGCCATCTTCTGTTCTGGAAGCACGACCAATGTAGCATGTTGCAGTACCGTATCCCCACCCTTAGTCAACGCTTTTATCCCATATTCACTGAATGGGTATAGTTTCACACTATCCCAGCCAAGACCATAGTTGAACATGTTTTCGCTATCTTCCGGCCACATGCCTCTTTTATATTCTTCTTGTTCCATCGCCTTGACTGCTCTATTAGAGAGAATTTCTTTTCCCTGTCCCATAAATATTTGTGAGAATCGCACCACATCTTCTGCAGTAGAAGAGATTCCTCCCGTACCAATCGCATTTACCATTTCACTTGGAAGCTGTCCCTGGTATTTTGGAGAATACTGTCCAGCCCGCTTTTCGTCTTCCCATTTGTCTTGCGATGTTATCGTATGATTCAGTTTTAATGGCTCTGTAAACTTTTGATGTAGAAATTCAGTAAAACTCATACCACTGACTCTCTCTACCAAGATCTCAGCTAGCGTAAAACCATCATTACAGTATACTGAGAACGCACCAGAGTCTGCCTTCAAGTTTTTGTTGGACAATTGCTGCAACAAGATATCATGGGCATAAGCATCATTATCTTTAAATAAAAATACATTATTGTACGAGGAACCTTGCAAACCCGAGGAGTGATTCAACAGCATACGCGGTGTAATGCGCTTGTATCGTTTATCTTTCATTTTGAACTCAGGAATATAGCGGGCAACAGGAGCATCCAAATCAACTTTTCCTTCGTCTACCAGTTTCATAACAGCCGCAGCTGTATATACTTTACTGGTTGAACCAATTCCGTATAGAGTATCTTTGGTTAGTGGCTCTTTCCCTTCTATGTCGTTCTTGCCTGTCTGCCCCGACAAAATAAGTTTACCATTATCAATCAGCGCATACTGCACGCTAGTAGTCTCATAGGACTTCGTGAGTAGTTCAGCGTTCTCTGCAGCAATCTTCTCCAAATCTTGGCTAGCAACTTCTTGACTAGATACAACTGGAGCCTTACTGCTAGAAGACGCTAGCGCTCCTGTTGGTAGGCTCATCGTTAGAGCCAAGGTAGCGGCTAACACCCCAGATAATTTATTTTCCATAAGAAAAATACTTCCTTAGATAAATGATCGATTTCATCTTTTATTTGTACAATTACAAACATCACATAAACTACTATTCCGCCTTTATCCCTACTGTCTAAATTCAACAAGTAAAATACTTTTAAAAAGACCAGGATTTTCGGCTCTACCCATACTGTTCAAATTGCCGTCAACATATGCCTCCCTCCATGTGTCCCTCCAGCAAAAGTATTAAATCCTGGAATAACACCTGTATGTCCCCCTATCGAGACAACGTTAGGAAGTTTTATTTCATAGATTCCTAGACCATATCCATTGATTCCTCCCTTTCCTGTAGAAACTGTAGTGAATATTTGTTTTAGTTGCTGTTCTTTCAGTAATTGCCACCAAGCAAATAAGAAAAAAATTTGTTTAAGTCGTTACACTTCCAATGCGAAAGTAAAAATCTGTTTTCATCGGTTCTTAGTTCTTATATCCTATACACCAGCTGCATACCCCTACGTTTTTCTACCCTGGGAAGTTTTAGCGAGTACCCCGGGGTATCCAAGTTGCAATGTATCTCGCATTACTTGTTCGACGGAAGTACGATCTCGTTGAGTACTTATTTGTAATGAACTAAGTATATTTTGAGTGGAGCCTGTTTTTATCATTGCGGTTGGTGTTAGGTATAATTAAGAGTTCCGGCAATGAAAAGTGCTAAATCTGCAAATGGGAGTTAATTATATATTTTCATAAGACACTCTTCCCCTCTATTCATATAGTATCGGCGGTTGTATATTATTTCTTACTAATTACACAGAAATCATCTTCATATTGTTTATTTTTACAAGCACCATACTGTCGTAACAAACGGTAAAACCTCTCTTTTTCACATATATGTTAGTACCATAAATGATTTTTTTATTTAGAATGTGCTTATTACTAGTTTGGTTTTCGTATAAATAAATCCTATTTATCCTCCCTCTTTTGTGCTTCTCTATATTTGTATCCTACATAATAAAAATTTCTTTTTTCTTATGCATTTCTTACAATTTCCTTACGTTCAAATCACTTCTATAATTAGGTAGGTTTTATTTTAAAATCTCCAGGATAATAAATGCTTATATAATCCCACGATTTCATAGAAGATGGATTAATAACCCTGCGCCAAATCATCATGCACATCTCTGATATTTCCTTGGATTCCCCCCTCAACCTTTACAACAGTTCCAAACGGCATCAACACTTCTTCACGTTCTTATAACTAGTAATAACTAATCAACTCCTTACCTGAAAATAAATTAATATAGAAAAAGAGAGATAAGGTTAAAATACCTTTATCTCTCCTTTTCTCTCACAAATTTTGCGAAGGATTTTTTTGTTTTTGGGTTCATCTGTTTTCTTAGCTTGATGGGCATGAGACGTTAAGGAAAAGCAGACTGAAAGAATTAAAGGAGAAGAAATTATTTCAATAAATTTTCTTTAAAGTACTTTTACGTCACTTTCACAAATGTAAGAACTCTCATATATTACACTTCATACATCCTTTTCCAAGGAACAATATACCGATACACAAATCCCTATTTATATAGGGATTTTTTTGTGCAAGTCCCCTCACCATCAATTCAATAATTTAAAAAAGAGGGGATTATCCCCCTCCTTTTACGCTTGCTCCGACTGTCGAAATTATTTAATATACCCACGATTCAGTTCCGTTAACTTTTCATTGATGTTAAAAATTCTTACTCTAATATCTTTAACACCAACTGCTTCAAGTCTGTTCTTGTGCATTTCAGCGTATTTTTCAGCATCTTGTTTTTCCTCAAATACATAAATGCCTCCAGCTTCTTTTGTTTCTTCATTCTCAGTCCATATTTTCCAGTGGAATCCTTCTTCTTCGTTAATACTATTTGCTAAATCCCAAAATGCTTCTTCCATTTCTTCACCAAAAGGACCTTCAAACGGAAAATCAACTTGTAATAAATACGCCATTTTCACTCACTCCTATTTTTAATATAAAATTCATCAGGAATTCCTTTGTATAAAAATCCTTCCCATTCTTTTACTGATTATGATTCGAATGATAGTAATGTCTAAATTCGTATTGCTATTATTATTCAAGCATTAATTTGAGAATCCCCCTATTTGTAAAAAAACTACAAAATGTTAGCAACTTGAACGCATACAGTTTAACGGCTTCAGGTTATGTTTAAAAAATATGATAACAACTTATTCCTATACTAAGGACAAACAAAACAAGTGCAGGTATCGCTTTCTTAAAGGAATCTCTCGCTAATACAATAAGAGTTAATGCAGCTGCAAGCATCGTACCGCCTAACAATAATCCTGCTAATAAAGCTACTATTGGAATCCAAATTCCTATCAACATTCCAATTGCTCCTACAATCTCAAAAGCTCCAGTTAAGAAATTAAAAAACGAAGGTAAACCAAATCGTTTGAACTCCTCTGCCATTTTCCCAGATATAATTTTCGTACCTGTCATTAAAAAGAACACAAACAACAAAACTTTTACAATATTGATGAAAATTAAAATAGTAATCACACCTTTCTTATTATTTGATCAAAACTCAGTATTGTTCAGGTAGTAGTCACTACCTATACCCTATTTCCTGAGATTGATCATAGGGAAATTGCTTCAATATTTAAAGGGGTAAAAATTATATGCTATAGCATATATAATACATAAAACAAAGTTTGTTCCTTATGAATAGCATAGTATTAATAAGGAACAAGTATTAATAGCGTGTATCATACAATTTGTTTAATAATGATTGTAATACTTTAATCTCTTCCTCGCTCAAATTACTCGTAACGAAATGGTGAGCGTCTGTCACTACAGGCAAGATGGTTTTCTTTAACTCGTCACCTTTTTCAGTTAAAAAAAGGTTATGTGAACGCCTATCTTGGTCATTCAAAGCCTTCTTTACAATCCCTTTTCTCTCCATTGACTGTATCATTCTTACGACAGTAGTTTGATCTTTATCAATAGCTTCTGCTAACTCTTTTTGAGTAGTGCCCCTTTGGCTACAAAGAACACTAATAATTCCCCACTGCTCTGGTGTAACTCCATAAGGCTTTAATTTCTTAGTAAAATAATTAGTCATTTTCACATCAGTACGATGAACAAGATAGCCTATTAAATCATGTAAGTTCATGGATCACCTCTATAAATTAAGATATAAAAGGATATAGCATACCAGTCAATTATTCACAGTGAATGTATTTGTTTCACTATTTATATGCTATGACATATATATTAAATTAGGTCATTTTAATTGTCAAATGAATTACCTATTGTTTTCAAAGTCAAAATCTATTCCATACATTCCTCCGGTGTGATTTCTGCTGACTATTTCTTCTCCATTCTACAGAAGTTCCGTAGATCTCCCAGCTTAATATGACCACAGTAATTTTTAGCGCTTCATCCTCTTTCTTTTTATGATGTTCTTATAACATTTTATAAAATTTGATATCTACAGGCAGCCACACATTTTCCACCGACGAATCTTTCTTGTCCGCCGATAATTCTTGCAAACTGTTGACAAATTGATTCCTCATTAATCGCCATACCTTTCATCATCACCCCTTTTACTGTTAGGTTATGAATGAATACATAGGTCTGAAATGGTAATGAATCTATGCTATTATAAAAAAGATGATGGGAATCTAACGAAATCTATTAGCTCAATTATTCTTGATCATTTGTATTGTTACCAGAGTTTAAATGGTGCAGAATTTTTATTTTATCCCGCAGTAACGGGCAGTAACGCTCCCACCTCAAAATTTAGTGAAAACAAAGAAGTTAGGTGGGGGTCGGGCTGCCCGTAACAGCCCGATTGGTGAGGGCTAATAATCAGTGAGAGATAAACACCCCACTGATTAAACTTTCACTTTATGAGGTGTTTTTCCTTTTATGCTTGCTGGGCGACTGAAGATAAAACTCGGCTATTATATGTTAAGATATTTTTAGAGGGCATAAAAAAACACCCTAAGGTGCCATCCTCTGACTTGAGAATCATATCTATGTATGGAAAAAATCAGAAAAGACAAATACAAAAGAGAAGCTTCTAACTATAATTTATAGAGTTCTTATGGCATTAATTACTTACATACATATTTCATTATTTACCGGAAGAAGAATCCCCGTTATATTACTTTCTAATCAGTCTCGTTAAAGCCATCCCAAGAAATCCAGTACCCATTCCTATTAGCCATCCAGTTTGAGTACTTCCTAACATAGATCCCACTCCTCCACCAAGAAACATGCAGCCAACGAATACTAATCCTCCAATTCCCCAATTCGGCCTTTCCATAATTCAAACACACCCTTTCAATAAAACATATGCTATTAGCTACCTAAACTTTCTTGCATAGGATATGTTAATTATTTCTCTAGAGAGGGTATAGTTATTTAGCTTAAGTTTAGCAACTTTCAGGAAATTCAAAAGACGCGGAGATTGACCGATTTGAAGGGATTACAGGAGAAGAATTTTTTGTATTATAATAACTTAATGGTTGTGGAACAAATTCTTCTTCAACTAACCAGCTAATAAAAATCTGGAGGTTTTCCACAATCGAAGCTCATCGCCATCAAGTTAACATACCTCACCCAGTTCTTATTGTTGCAAGATAAGCAGCATATAATCAATTAAAATAATGTAACAGCCGACATTAGCAGCAAAATTATTAAGAAAAGACATTCCAAATATGGAACGCCTTCTTTTTTATAAAATCATTCACTTAAATCTATTCCAAAAAATTCTAATTAATAAAGTCAAACATTTAACGAAAGAAATTTGTTACTTGCATAACGCTCTTCTAACTTTTTTTGCGAAAATTAGTGGATCATCAACGTCTTCGATATTAACGTAAATCAAATTCGGATCATCACATAACCATTCATTGTGTATAGACGAAACAATTATACCTTGTTTAATAATTGTAGCAACAAATTCAGTAACTTCCTTTTGCAAGAGTGCTACTCGGCCTAGACATAATGCCCGTCCAGTTTTATGATCTCTTGATTCAAATGAGAAGGAAGTTGTTACTCTAAAACGTTTTCCTAAGATTGTTGCTCGTATTTCCTCCCGATTTATTGTTGCTACACATTTTCCACCGGCGAATCCTTCTTGTCCACCGATAATTCTGGCAAACTGTCGACAAATTGATTCCTCATTACTCGCCATATTTTCAATCATCCCCCTTTTACTGTTAGGTTATGAATTCATACATAAGTCTGAAACGGTAATGAATCTATTCGGTTACAAAAAAGATAATGGCACTCTAATAAAATCTGTTAGCCCAAGTATTCTTGGTTATATGAATTATTACTAGATTGTAAATGATGGGAGTTTTACTACCCGCAAATAGCGGGATGAATTTCCAAAAGTAAAACCCCAGAAATCCAAAGGTCTCTGGGGCTTCATTATATATTTAGCTCTTTTTGCTTTTTATTTTGTTTATGTCTATAAAGCAATTTTCGACTTATGAGAGAAATCAGTAATAAGATCAGTACTAGTACGAAAAGTTGCATATATGATAAATTAAAATATTTAGCACCTGTAACAAGTAAAAGTGTAGAAATCGTACCTTTTACAATGAAAAAAATAATAATCCATAATCCGCCTTTTTTCCAGTTCATTTTTACTTACCCTTTCCTACGTTTAAATTCATAAAAAAATTAGTGATAGTTCTTGAAAGTGACATTTTAATTGAAATCTATTACATTAATAAAAAAGTAGACTTTTTTTCACAAAAATCATATCCAATTACATGGGACGATTCCATAATAAATGCAAATGATATTCATTGTCAATTTTATTCGACATTTTTAATTCCGATCGTCTACATTGTTCTTTCAGATAGTGACATTTCTTTTTTGTTTCTACAACCGCGACACATCTTTGCAGAAGGAAATCACTTATCTATTTTCACAAGCTGTTTGCCTTGTTCTTGTAGCTTATACGCTAATTATACTTCATTACATTGCTTGGAAATATTAAAAATCACAAGAAAAAGAAGCTAACAATAAATTGTTAACTTCTCAGCTTAAGGAAAAATAGTATCTTTCCTTATTTTTTAATATCTAGGTTGTGATTTAATATTGGTAAGATGAGCATCAAACATATCAATGATTTCAAGAAATCTATCCGCTTCACGAAATACATGATCTGCTAATAATGGATGAATGATACTCTTTACTTTACATTGCTCAATTAAATCACGTGCCGTTTTCTTAAAATCCCGAAGAGATGTGACTGACACACGATTTTGATCTAAAAATTGATCTAAAAGAGGAACTGTTTGAGATTGTGGTTTCATAGATTCTAAGTCAATTGCTTGATACATTAATTCATCAAAATCATTGCTAAAATTCCGTGCTGTATCTACAAGCTTTCTTTCCGATGGATCAAGAAGATGACCAATAAATTTAGCATGGTCTGCCATAATCCTTAAAAAGAAAACATTTTCTTTAATAATAGCATCCGGAAGGGCATCTAATTTACCTTCATTTAATTCAATTAAACGTTTTCTAAAATAATCAGCTTCCCTACTTGTATGGTCAACTAACAGTGGAAAATTATTTTGCCCTGGCAATTTACACGTGAGAATTAATCCTAAAATTTTTCTTTTAAATCCCCAAATATTAGTTGCAGCTTGTTGTACTTCTGAATTAAATCTTTTTATTTGCTCAGGATCTGTTTCATTTGTATAGGAATACGCTATTTGTTCGATATGTTCAAACAATCGATAAAATTGATTAGCTTCTTCGATTAGTTGGGTATCCTCACATCTAAACCCCAATCGAAGAAAAAAAGAATGCTCCTTCATGATTCTAGACCAAAAACGAATTTCATTTAATGATCGTTCAACAAACATGACAGACGTAACACCCGTATCAGGATGTAATGAGGTCTCATCCCTATTCATTCTTAATCCCCCCAGTAAATACTAAGCTAGTTCTATTCTTATGAGTAAAAAAATATATAAATGCCATCAATAAAAATTCATGATGATATTGAGCAAGTCCTTTTGGAAATAAAGAAAAGATACCATCAGATGCCTTTCTCTGAATTGATAACCACATGTTATGTTTAAATGTACCTAGATAACAGTTCCCCCCGCACACGAGAAGTACATAGTATACATAATAAAAAAGAAGCAGAAAATCACTCACGATTTTCTGCTTCTTTTTTTAATTTAAGTTCTTCATACATACATCGCTTCACGCAAGATTGCTATTTTCTAGTACACAATAACTGGATCATACGTGTTCAAATTATCATACACAGTTTTTGCAACATTAGGAAGAAGGTTAACACACCCACCTGATCCCCCTGTTAAATAGGCATTATTCGCCCAATTTGTTCGCCAGCCAGCATCATGGAATCCTTGACCGCTATTTGTGAATGGTACCCAGTAATCTACTTTAACTGCATAATCAGCTTTACCTACTGCGCTTCCTTTCAACGTGTATGGTGTTCGTTTATACAGAACGTACCACACACCTGGTGATGTATCTTCACTCGTGCTATGTTTACCAGTTACTACATTTGTTGTGACTGCTAATTTGCCATCTTTATAAATCCAGATTTGTTGATCTGCAATTGAAACTTCCGCATACGTGTCTCCAATACCGTTATTCGCTGTTGTTTCATAACCGATACCTTCCTTCTCCCAACCATTTCCGTGAATATTAGAAGCAGATAGCGATTTTTCACCCTTTTCAAAAGCTTGTTGAACTTGTTTTGTTTCTTTTTCAACATCTAGTGCCCAGCCGTAGCCTTGTCCTTTTACTGATATAACCGAACCGGAATGGGTTTTAAAGCTGAAATTTTTATTTAATGTTGATTTAGCATTATTAATTTCAGTAATCTTTTTCTTAATGTCACTCGCATCGATTGTCACTTTCATATCCTTTGACATAGAGGCATTTTGAATTAAATCTTTCGCTTTTAAAGGATACACTTCATTCTGTACTTTATATTCAACGGACTGCCCAAGAAGATTCTGTAGTGCTTGCTCCTCTTTTTTGATAATTGGATCGTCTTCTTTAATAGGCTGTATGTATGTAGACTTCAGATGAATTTCGCTTTTATATTTCTGCTTGTCGTAATCTTTCAATAGACTAGTAACGTCATACTGTTTTCCATCAACGCTCTTCGAAATAACAATTTTTCCTTGTTCAAGCTTCGCCATAGCATCTTGAGGTGCTTTTAATTCTTTATTCATAGAAACGAGCTTTTCTTCTACAAGTTTTTTCATCGTTTCACTACGATACTGATCCGCCTTTTTCGGTAGCACTGAATAATTTTTTTCCTTTGAGGAAGGGAAAAATGTCCACTGGCTTTTTAATAGCTTCTTAACTTGAGGCAAATCTTTTTCCGTAAGTTCTGTTTTTGTCTCTTTTTCATCTAAAATTTGTTGTTGATCGACATAAACTTTATTTGCTAGTCCAGATGTTTTTAATTTCTGTATTGCCTGATCAGCACTCATACCACCAACTTTGGTGTCATTAATCGTAACATTCGAATTGAAGTGAGTTACCTGATAATAACTCACTCCCCCAACGAGAAGCGCAATTATACCAACACCCGCTGCGATAAATTTCCAATTTGGAAAACGTTTTCTTGATCTTACTCGTTTTTTATGAACTTCTTCAACTGATTCATTTACTGTATTGTTGTTCATCAATTTTTCCCCCATAGACATTAACGTCAATCGATTTTAAACCAAAACCATTGACTAGTGTACCTTATTTTTCCTAAAATTTCATTATTTTTGACAAGATTTTATCGCATTTATTTAATCAAACTTAGTTTTTTAATAGAACGGCCCTACTCTATGTGTAACACTCTAATTTAGTTTCATATGAGATTTTTTCTTTTTCTACAATATCAGTCCAGCTTATTAAAAAATAGAAAAATCCCGTATTCCATAAAAAATACGGGATTTTTATCAATACGTTTATTTTGTAAAGTAACACTTAGTCGAAAGAAGTTCATTCGTTACATATTACTTATCTAATTAAGGATAATTTATATTCCAGTCCAAACATCTTTCCCGTATCGTCCTTCATGTTGCAAATAATCCAACCAATTCCTTGCTTCTTGTTCACTAACTTCATGAATTTCTTCATATGCTTGACAAAGGGTATCTTCTACATCCGGAGCCATTTTACTTCCATCACCACATATATAAAGATGAGCTCCATTATCTAATAACGAAATTAAATTGATTCTATCTTGTTTTATTAAATGCTGTACATATGTTTTTGGATGTCCCTCTAGACGAGAAAAAGCTGTGTGTAAAGAGATTAATCCATCTCTTTCATCATTTTCTAGTTCTGTACGATAAAGATAATCTTTTTCAGGATGACGACAACCAAAATATAGATGCGCTTGTCCTAAGTTAATACCTTTTTGCTTTTGAACACGACGCGCTTGTAAGAATCCACGGAATGGTGCAATTCCAGTACCTGGCCCCACCATGATAATTGGTGTTTCTGGATTTTCAGGCAATTGAAAGTTTGATTGTGGCGTTCGAATGAAACAGATAATTTCATCTTTATTATGACGCTGAGCTAAATAATTAGAAGCGACTCCTTCATATGTCCCTTCCCCACTCCATGCAGGTGCATTAACAACACCAACCGTAATGCTCAGACGATCCTGTGCAACGAGTGGCGAGCTTGAAATAGAATAGTAACGCGGTTTGAGTGCAGGAAGAAGTTCTAAAAATCGTTCAAATCGGATTTCACAAGCCTCATACTTTTCAAGAAGATCCAACATTGAAATACGTTTCTTTAATATTCTTTCATGATAAACTCCTTCTTCCAATAATGATTCCAATTCCTTTTTATGAGGAGGGCATGCTGTGAATGTCACCATTTCTCGTATTTGTGCTCGAGTGGCTGCTTCTTGCACTTCGACACTATAACTAATAAGGTCAAACAAACTAACAGGACTGTCTAAAGGTATGTGATTTACACTGCGCCCACTTGCGCTCAGTATGACTTGATCCTTCCCATTTAATCCAAAGCGTTTTAAAATTCGGTTAACATTTTTCTCGCTATTAATTGGCAGCACTCCAAGGTGGTCTCCTTCTTGATACGTAGCCCCTTCTGGCAAGGATACCTCGATATGCCGCGTATTCCTATCACTGCTGGATGATTGGAGTTCACGATTTTCTAGTATAGATGCATAAACTGCTTCATATGTTCGGGCAAGAGGAGATCCTCCAAGACGACTAACAAATTGCAGACTCAAAGTACTGCGCTCTTTTTCCATATTTTTGTTAAGTTCTAGTCCAAATGCCCTCATCGCATCAGACCACATGCTTTGTTTCCATTGCTCGAGTTGTTCCTCAAAATCACCACTTGCATCTGCTTCTCCGCGTGTAGAAAATCTTGTTGCTCCTTTTTGAGCCATTTGCTCATCAATGTATCTTGGAATCCGCTGATAAGTACTAGCCCAATTGTGATCTCCACAACCAAAAACTGCGTATTGAACACCTTTTAGCTCATCCGGTTTTAATTCCTCCAACCACTGCACAAACTGCCCTGCATTACTTGGCGGCTTTCCATTATAAGAAGAAGTCACAATAAGAACTGCTCCTTCTTTTGGCAGACTTCCAATTCGCTCGTTAAGAGCTACCACTTCCGTTTGAACACCTTCTAAACTAGCTGTATCTGCTAGTTCTCTTGCAATACCTTCTGCTACCCCTGTATCCGAGCCATACAGAACAAGCAGCGAAAGATTATCAGCTCCAATAATAGAAGGAGTCTTCTGAACTTGCTGCTTGATTTCATGGTCTTTCTGCTTCTCTTCTATAGGTGCAAGGACAGTAGGATGGCTGATCGTTTGATTTCGGGCAAGGATCCTAATCTTAAAATCACCGGGCTTTAGCGTTAATGTTTGTTTTACGTCCAGCTGATAGTTTTGATAATCGATTAATTCAAAATGTTGAAGAAGCATTCCCATTACGAGAGTGGCTTCATGAAGTGCAAACTGCATACCGATACATGCTCGTTGACCATTTCCAAATGGCTTATAAGCATGATGAGGAACCTTATCCGGCTCTTCAAATCGTTCAGGTTGGAATTCTTCCACATTGTCTCCCCATGCGTCTTTATCCCTATGTAGCTGTGGAATAAGAACAGAAATACGATCTTCTCCTTTCTTAATTGGATATTTCCCACCAATTACTGTATCTTCTTTTGCATAGAGACTGAATGCTGGAGCAGTAGGCCATAGACGTAGCGATTCATTTAAAATCATCCGTATGTACTTAAGTTTCATAACTTGTTGATATGTTGGAGTAGGATCTGTCAATACCCGATCTACTTCTTCATAGGCTTTTTTCAACTTATCCGGATTCTTTAATAAAAAATAGATTGCAAAAGATAACAATCCACTTGTTGTCTCATGCCCAGCTATTAAAAAAGTGATAATTTGAAAACGAATATTTTCATCATCTAATTTTTCACCAGTTTCCGGATCCTGCACATTTAACATACGGGCAAGTAAATCATTTTCTTCTTGATTTCCATTACTTTTACGTTCAGCAATAATATTATCTACTAAAGAAAACATGGATTGGATATCATGCTGAAATTGACGTTTCGTTCTCCACATGAGTTTGTCTTCTATATCCAGTCGCTGTAATTGGTGCATCGCTTCATCTAGAGCACGGCTCATGCTAGTGATAAAAGGATGAGAGGTCTCACGATAAAAGCTATTAAATCGGTAATTAAAACCACATAGACCAATTGTATCCAATGTAAGGCGGGTCATATCCTCCGGAACATCTACGTTTTCATTCGGATTCAGTCTTGCCCATTTTTGAACGAGTTGTACAGCAATATCAACCATCATGCCATGATAATCTTTCATTGCCCGTTGGCTGAATGTAGGCATCAAAATATTATGAGCTTTTTTCCAGTTAGGCTCGTCAGTCTCACTTGTAAATAACCCGTCCCCAGCAAAGGCGCGAACTTTTGCTAAAGCACCATCTATACTTTTATCGAACCGTGTTTCGTCACAGACTTCTGCTACCAGTTCATGTCCAGAAACGACAATGATGGTATCACTTAAAGTTTGAATTTGAAAAATAGGACCATACTCTTCCGCTATCTTGATAAAAGATAAGGTCGGTTTATCTTTGTCGATTAATGGGAGATTCCCCAGCGGTCCATATGTTTTCGGCTGAGGAATGGCAGATACTTTTTTATCCATTAAAAACACCCTTTCAAAAAGCATGAAATAAAGTGAAACTTTAATCAGCCCTCACCAATCGGGCTTTTACGGGCAGCCCGACCCCCACCTAACTTCTTTGCTTCCGCTGAATTTTGAGGTGGGGGTCTTACTGCCCGGCAAATAGCGGGATAAAATATCCCATTCAATAAAGAGAAGATAGCAAGTAATCGCCTGGGATAAAGATATGTAATTGATTACCTTATTTTATCTTTTCCCTAACTATTCATGATTATGATATTGCTTATAAGGTTGGTAATCTAAGTTGTTTGTTGACATTAGATTTATAACTTGCAGAAAAAAATACTAACTTACAATGAAGCGAATTATTATAATTGGAGCATTATAATGTTGGTGTTAAAAGATAATCTAAAAACTCCCCACATATTTTGATCACACTTTATTTTACAGCTACAGTTGCACTACATATCCGTCAAGCTAAGAAAAGCGAATACCCAAAACAAAGAAGTTGATGAGCTTAAGATTGTAGTATTTGGAAAGCCCATAGTTTTTAATGTCCAGTCAAACAAATACGATAAGTAATGTTTGACTAGTGAAACTATTTCCAGAGAGTTCAGATGCTAAAAAATAGTTTGTCTCTTGCTTTATAGTAAATTTATCCAACAACATTTATACGTAGTGCTTTCCATGCTACAATTTACTATAAGTGAGGAAAGAAGGTGTCTTATGAAAATATCCGTTTATGTTGCAAGTGCATTTAGCAAGGATCATAAAGGCGGAAATAAAGCAGGAGTGGTATTTATGGAGAATACATTGACCACTACTCAAAAAATGGCAATAGCCAAACAACTGGGCTATGCGGAAACCGCATTTATATCAGAATCTGAAATTGCTGATTATAAAATTGAGTATTTTACACCAAAAGAAGAAGTTGATTTATGTGGGCATGCCACAATTGGCTCTTTCACGATACTGATGCATTTAAATAAACTTTTCAAGAATCGCTATACGATTGAAACGAACAGCGGTGTTCTTACTATTACCATAAAAGAGGACATCATATTCATGGAACAAAACGAACCGATATTCTATGATGTTATATCTCCAAATGAGTTTATCGACTGCTTTGACATTAAAGATATAGACAATAAATACCCAATTCAAATTGTCTCCACGGGCTTAAAAGATATTTTAATTCCTATAAAAAGCGAAACACAATTACATACAATGCAACCTAATTTTGAAAAAATTAAAGAAATCAGCAAGTATTATAATGTTGTCGGGATGCATCTATATACTTTTAATGACAATCGAATTATATGCAGAAACTTTGCTCCACTATACGATATCAATGAAGAAGCAGCGACTGGAACTTCAAACGGTGCATTAGCTTGCTACCTTTATAAACAGCACTACTTGCAAAAAGAAGTCTATGTATTTGAACAAGGTTATTCTTTACACTCGCCTTCCGAAATATTAGTTAAATTAGCAACCAATAGCAAGAATGAAATAGAAAAAGTTTATGTTGGCGGCAAAGGATATTACTGTGAAACTAAGTGTTTACATGTAGAAAATATTGAGTGAAAATAAAAAAACACCGCATAAAAAGCTTGAGAAGGATAGAGAAATAGATAAAAAGCAAACACATTATTTAATTGAACAATGTGTTTGTCTTCAATCTGAAAGGATCTGATATGAATATCAGATCTTTTTTACTATATGTAATTATTTCACTGGTTCTTTTCCAGCTTTAAATACCGGCGCCTTAGCAGCGGAAATTTAGATTTCTTCATATTCGAACTAATAAGCAAAAAAACTTGTAGGAATCATTAGCAAGAGTTTTGTTTTGCTCTAACGATTTAACCTATCGACTGCTTCCGCACTTGTATCTACACGTTTAACGAAAAAAACTAATAGCAGTGCAACAACATTCATGCCAAGCGCTACATAGAATGAATGCTGAATTCCGGACAATAAAGCCTTCTGAGTTACTATTGCCTTCGTAGCTGCTGTGAAGGTTGTTGGATCTACATCAGACATTAGACTTTCAGCTTTTGTTGTTGTTACAGAATTCATAATCGTAACAAGAATAGCAGTACCAATCGAACCGGACACTTGTTGAGCTGTATTATTAACAGCCGTACCGTGCGGATTTAAGCGAGTCGGCAATTGATTAAGACCATTTGTCATAAGTGGCATCATCACCATTGCCATCCCAAACATCCGCAGTGTGTAAATAAGAATAATATGTGTGTGACTAGAGTCAATTTGCAGGTTTGCCAACATATAAGTTGAAACAGCTGTAATGGAAAGTCCTACTATGCCAAGAATCCGAGGGCCATATTTATCAAATAGTTTACCTGTAATTGGTGACATAACCCCCATTATTACCGCACCCGGAAGCATCATCAGCCCAGAGTTCAGCGGCGAAATACCACGGACGTTTTGTACATAAGCTGGTGTTAAAATCATACCTGAAAACATGGCCACCGCATTGACAATTGCAATTACAGATGCAAGTGCAAACATTGGGTACTTGTAAACACGTAAATCCAATAACGGTTCATTCATTTTTAATTGACGGATAATGAAAGCAATTAGGGCAATAGCGCCTATGATTAAAGTTGTTACGACAACTGTATCCATCCAACCATCGGAGCTTGCAGAACTGAATCCATATAACAAACCGCCAAAACCGACAGAAGATAATAGCAATGAGAGATAATCAAGTTTTGCATTTTTATTTTGTTTCATGACATTTTCAGATTTCCAAACCCCTAATAGTAAGCTAATGATTGCTAATGGTAAAATCATTTCAAAAAGCAAACGCCAGTCATAATACTCTACAATATAACCTGATAGTGTCGGTCCAATTGCTGGAGCTGTAATCATAACTAGTCCAAAAATCCCCATTGCTGTTCCCCTTTTTTCTCTCGGAAAGCTTACTAGCATAATATTCATTAACAAAGGTCCCATAACTGAAGAGCCTGCCGCTTGAACCATCCGACCAGTAAGTAATAAACCAAAGTTCGGTGCTACAGCCGCTAAGGTAGTCCCAAGAATAAAAATCACCATAGATGTAATAAATAAGCTCCTATTTGAGAAGCGGGTTATTAAAAATGCTGATGCCGGAATTAATATACCACTAACAAGCATATATCCTGTAGAAAGCCACTGGATCGTTGAATAATCTTGAATGTCTAAATCTTTCATTATTGATGGCAAAGCTACATTTAAAAGCGAGTTATTTAGAAATGAAACAAAGGCCCCAATAAAAAGAATTACAAGCATTAAATATGGTGGTTTTCTTTTATGTAATGTTTCACTCATATATTTGTTTGCTCCCTCATTATAAATTTCATTGATTCGTTTAAATCGTTTGCATATCTGCACAAGAATACTTTATCCTTGCAGTATTTTGCCAAACTCTTCGAATAGATATTCTCTTTTTAGCAATTCCCTTTTCTCACCATAACATTTTAAATCTTCTTTATTGACTAAATCCTTTATACACATGTGAATAAGATTTTGAAGGAATATATAAATGAACTTTTTTTGAAAATGACAAAATATTTAAGTAGACCACATAAAACGATCAATCTTTTTTATAAAAATGTAAAGAATCTAAAATTAAAACCCAAACATTTTGATTAAATTGTTTGGGTTTCTTCTATTTATAAAGTCAATATTTGTAGCAATACTTTAATCAAACTAACACCTATAACTTTTTAAAACTTATTGAATTTATCACTTGCTAATCTAGTAATAAAATACTGAACATCAAACAAAACAGTAGCAAGCAGAACGAACTTTATACATACTAGGGCCCATCTCATAATATTTTTAAACAATCGATTATAACGATATCCGAATCACTTTACATTTGAACCCATGTAATCCACTTCTCACCTTCTAACAATTCCGCTATATAACAAAAAAAAGCATTGGATACCCAATGCTTTTTACACTTACGCAAATAGAGATGTGTTCGCATATAAAGCTGGCGAGCCACCTGAATGTACGAATAAAATGTTATCTTCTTTATTAAATGTACCTTTTCTAATTAAGTCAATTAGTCCCGCTACTGCTTTACCTGTATACACTGGATCAAGTAAAATACCTTCAGTTTTCGCAAGTAACTGTACTGCTTCAACCATTTCTGGTGTTGGTAAAGCGTATCCTGGTCCTACATATTCATCAAAGCATGTAACGGCTTCGCGTGAAATAAAGTTTGGGATACCAACGTGAGCTGAAGTTTCATCTACAAGTTTTGCTACTTTCTCTTCTTGCTCAGCTTTTCCTCTACTTACGTTAATTCCGATTACAGGAATCTGGCTTTGCGTTCCAGAAAAACCAGTAATTAAACCAGCATGCATACCCGCGCTACCACTTACACAAACAACTGTACTGAAATCAATTCCTTGCTCGAATGATTGCGCCATAATTTCTTGCGCACAAGCAACGTATCCCATTGCGCCAGTAGGGTTTGATCCACCAACTGGTATTACATATGGTGTACTACCTTTTTCACTTACTTCTTTTGCTACTTTCTGCATCTCTTCCATAAGATCTGCTCCGTTTGGTACAACAATTACGTTTTCAGCACCTAATAAGTGATATAAGAAATAATTTCCGTTAAAGTCTGGCTTCTCTTCTGGCTCAAGCCCTTCCTCTAATACAAGGATACATTTCATTTTCTCTTTTACCGCAGCTGCCAGTGTCAGGCGGCAATGATTAGACTGAATACCACCTGCTGTAATTAACGTATCTGCACCCTTTTCCTGTGCATCCGCAACTAGAAATTCTAACTTTCTCGTCTTATTACCGCCAGCTGTTAAACCAAGTAAATCATCTCGTTTAAAATAAATAGTCGGCCCACCAAGTACTTCAGAAAAATTGTTTAACTTTTCAATTGGTGTATATGATTCTGTATATTTTTTTCTCGGGAATTTAGCTAAATTCATTGTAACGCTCCTTTTGTACTTCTTTCACAATATATGTAACGATACTATTATTACATGTAAAAATGATGAAGTCACCTTTCTGGGTTAAAAATGTATTAGAATTTCATTTTGATAAGTAAAACCGTATTAATGATTTTAACTTAATTACGGTACATGAAATTTATATCAACGATTTTTTAAATATATCGTTCATTACTTACAATATATCAACGGTTTTTCAAATATATCGATCGTAACTTGCAATATATCAACGATTTTCTTAATATATCGATCTATCGACAAAAAACGACAGACAAGCACCCATTTCTCATCAACAAAAAAAGAGCCCACACATTCAAATGCGGACTCCCTCCAATCACTTATTTACCGAAAAACGAAGTAACTGCGTTAATCCCGGCTCTAAATTCATTTCACCTTTATGACGTACGTATACAGTTTTATCTCCATCAAAATTCGGAGGATTTGCTTTATTATACGTATACCACTCATTCGTTCCTTCTATAGAGTACTCCATGTATTCAGTTGCACCGGCAATTACGTTTTTACTATCATCAGCTGTTACATCTGGTGCCATTTGCGCAACTTTTGAATCACTAACTAATAATTTCTTAATATCCTTATCACGTTTATAATCGTAAGCCGTTACGACAACATCGTTACCGTATGCTTTCACTTGCAGTCCTTGTTTAAATGAATATCCATCAGGAGCAGTTTTCTCTCCACCATTTGGTCCTGCTGACATCCAGCCTGTTTCAATCCCGCCTGTATTTACAACAGTGAAACCTTTTTCATCTCCGCCTTTAATTTTCTTTTTACCAGCCCAGTCAGGTAAGTTTAAATCCCAATGCGTATGACTCGTGAAGAAAACAACTTGCGGATAGTCTTTTAATATATCATACAATTTATCCACGTTTAAATAATCTTGTAAATATGGTGATTGTTTCGATCCGGATACCGTATCAGGTAAAACGTGATGAGAGAAAATGAAAATTGGTTTATTTTTATCTTTTTGACTATACTCTTCTAAATTTTGTTTAAGCCAACCTAATTGCTCATCACTCATATATACTTCGTCCCACATTTTTGAATCGTGGTATTTCATATATTTTTCAGTTCCTAAAAATAAAAGCGGATAACCGTCTAATTCTTTTTTATGATATACCTTTTCTTGCCCACTGAACTTCAGATAACGGTTAAATAGCGTTTCCTCAGTTACACCATTTGGCCATGTATTTTGAGAAAGTTTCCCATCAGCTGTCCATTTCCCAGCATAAAACTCATGATTCCCAACAGTTGACCATACATTTTCCGGATGTTTATTTTTGTTTAACACACGCTTCACATCATCATATTGTGACTGCTGTCCAGTTGGCGTTATATCCCCATTCATAATAAGCGCTCTAGAAAGTGGCGTCACTTTGCTCATATCTTTTAACACGTGATCAAAGTCCCCTAAATCCCCTTGAATATCACTAATAACGTTAAAAGTTGTAGCTGATTTTCGGACTTGCTCTTTCCCTTCCGCATGCACTGAAAACGTCGGTAATAATGCTGCCATAACTGCTAACGAAGCAACTGTCTTTTTCATACAAATTCTCCCCCTAATAATAGAATGTACAAACTGACATATTCTGCTTTCTCTTAGGTGCTTGTCCAATTCATATTATAGGGAGAGATTGTAAAGGCTAATGGAGTGAAAAATTAATTGTTTTTTAAGAGATTTTGTCTTTTCATTGCACTCCACAATTCGAGATTCGCGCCAATCTAGCTTTCTAGCCTTTAACATTACATACATGTAAATTTTGATGTTAAATCTTTTCGTTTCATACGTTGTTTTTTATTACTTTTAATTTTCGGGAAAAATCCACTAATTAATAATGTTATAATCCATACCATTATTAGAATAAAATTTATTGTATTACCGGAATTCAAGCTGAAAACTCTCCACAAATAGGCAGCACAAAATACGAGGATAGCAGTAATAATAAGTAAAAATGTCCTAACTACTAATCCGATGTAGGATCTCTTCTCTTGCTTAAAAATGAAAGTTCTTCTACCTTTGTACAATCTAATCACAAATAGCAGCAAATATAAACCAAGTGTGGCTCCAATAACAATTGATGTAATAGAGTTGTTTTTTCTCTGCTCAGCTAGAGAGAAGTAACTTTCAGGTAATTTTCCCGTTTCATATTCAATCCATGCGTGGTAAATATCCTGTCGTAAGTCTATACCACCTTCACCATTTGTAAGGATTACCAATCCATCCTTTGTATTAGGAATGAAACCATAAAAAGAATGCCAGCCTCGATTGTCACCAGAATGATAAAGTAATTTCCATTGATTAGATAGTTTTTTTTCAAATATACCTAAACCATTCTCCCCTAATACTAGCTTTTGCATTTCTTCAACATGTTCACTTTTGATGACACCATTCCCCTTATTATTTGCATCCATGCTTGCAAGTATCAATGTCATCATATCCGTAACATTTGTCTTAAGACCTGCAGCAGCCTGTTCGGTAAATTGGTAACTAGGGAGCTCCTCTCCAAAATATCCATAAGCTTTCGAAAGGTTATGGTTTTCAGGACGTTGTAAGAATGAACTAGATTTTATTCCTAAAGGTTTCATAATTTGTTCTTCCATATAACGATCAAACGGTATTCCGGTAACCTCTTCAATTACAAGTTGTAAAATTGTATATCCGCCACCAGAGTAAATTGTTTCTGAACCTGGTTTATTGGTAACCTCCACTGGTTCATTAAGCCATCCTTTTCCAGACAGAGATTCCTCAATAGAGTCAAGATGTTTCCCTGGTGCAACCCCGAGGTATCCTTTATGTGCAGACAGCCCTGCTGTATGACTTAACAATCTTCTTATCGTGACTTCATTATTATTAAACTCTGAATTAGGTAATTTCCATTTGGTCAGATATTTTCCAACGGGATCATCTAGTAATAAACGTCCTTCATCTACAAGATGCAAGATTCCCCACGCTGTAAGGCTTTTAGATATAGAACCAGCTTGAAACAATGTATCATCACTCACCGCTTTTTTTGTCTTTTTGTCTACATAACCGTAGTTAAGTGTATAAGCAATACGCCCCTCATGTACGATACCTATTGCAACCCCTGGTACCTCATAATTCTCCTGCCATTTTGGTACCTGTTCATCCATCTTTTTTTTGAAATTCTCTATACTTCTATTAGTCAACGTGCCCGATTCTGCCCTCACCACATTTGTAAACCATGCTTCATTCATAATGAATATACAAATCATTAAACATAAAATACTTTTGCATATTATCGATGCTTTTTGTCTATTCTTCATTTGCTACACCCCTTTTTTTCAGAATATTCTACCCATCGATTAGAATATCCCATTCTAATATCCTATTCTATCGATTTTTATTACTTAACCTTACAAAATTGTAATAAAAATCAAAGTTCTACATACTTAGGGGTTTTACTGTTCTTTATTCGAGGGCAGGAAATTTAATACAAAAAAGACACAGAGATTCCTCCCCATGCCTACTAATTTCTTACCTTTTCACCACATGCACATAATGTACCGTCTCAAAAGCTTCTAAATAATCGTTTCTTCCTTCAAAATACAATTTATTTATGTCCACTGGTGATAAGTGCTCATAAATGAGTAAGCCCGACTTTTCTAACAGTGCTTCTATTTCGGTATAAGAAAAACATGATTTCATCGGTTCTCCGCCTACCGCAGCCATTTTCACCATGTTTTCAACTCGATTGGACAACCCTTTTTCTATAAATAAGTTTTCATCAGGATAATCGAAAACGATGGAACTCCCTGCTGGAACCAAATCGAATAAACATTCTATTAAACTGGAAAGTTCCTCTTTCGTTAAATAGTACGTAACACCTAAAAGGCTAAAGAAAGTCTTTTTATTTTCAAATCCTTCATTGCGTAACTGTTCATAGGAAAATCCTTTCGTAAAATCCATGGAAACAAAATGAAGGTTATTTGGAATTTCAAATTCTGCCTCTTTCACTCTTATTTTCTTAAACGCTTGCGTAGAAGGGTGATCCACTTCAAATATTTCTATTTTATTTTCTAATTCTCGGTGCCTAAAGCTAAACGTGTCCAAACCTGCACCGAGTATGACATATTGTTTTGCTCCTAGTGTAATTTCATGTAGTAATACCTTTTCACAATATGCTGCACGTGCTAAAGGTGTTGGTGATAACTGAACTTGTGTAATCCATTTTAATATTTCTTTCGGATTATCTTCAAACTGCTCTGCAATATCTTTATTGAAAAAATGTATTCCTTGAACCATATTCATTTCAATATTGTTACGTTCTTTTTGTGAAAGAAAATCTTTAGCTACATAATCATCAAAGATTTTAGGACTATCAAACTCACTATGATATGCCCTTCCAAAAGCTGATACTAACGACGTTACACTTGCTTCACCTTGTTTCACGCACATACACTCCTTCATTTTCACAACAAAAATAGGGTCCCCCTGGCCAGGAGAACCCTATTATACACTTTATTTTTATATTGGTAAATTATAGCATAAATAAGTTTTTTTATCAAGTTTTCAGCTCGCCCTCACTCTAGCAATTTGTGTATCTTCTAGCAGGAATACTCCTTCTCGCATAGAATATTCCAGTTTATAACAGTACCAACGGAGGCTGTCATGAAAAGATTAGTTATCATTACAGTAGGGAAAACCCACAGCGAAAAAACTACATTCGCTAGAGCGCTAGAAAAAGAGTTACGTAACTCTTTCATAATGGATCAAGACAACCAAGCTGCATTTATTAACACGCATTATAAAAAATTACAGCCGACTGAAGGGCCAAATACACTAAAGCATGGTCTTTCAAAATTCATTGTTGATTATGCAAAAGCATATACAAATTTACACCTTATCATTTGTAATTCCAATCGCAGTAAAAACAGAAGAGTATATTTACTAAATGAATTATTTCCACAAAACGAATATATACGCATATTAGTCCATTTTGACATTCCTGTTGATGTCCTATATAAAAGAGTGGCTCATAGTAAACGAAGTACAAATATTTTTAGGGGTAACTATTCTAGTTTCAAAGAAATGCTCAATCGCCAACAGGCTAAATCACTGCATGAGGATACAATAGATCCTATAGAAAACGAGGCTGATCATTTGTTTATTATTCGCAATAGTAAGGATGTAAACCTTAGTATAGAAGAAATTGTTCATCTTGCTGAAGATTTGTCCCCTCCCCCTAAATAAGAGATTTTAAAAATTACATATTCTTAGATTAATATGTAAATACTTCCTCTAGTCACCGCACATGGTATATAATAATAAAATAATCTACTTCTATATGCTCAATTCTACACAAAACAGCTCATGCATATGAAAGAAAAGAGGTACAAAAATATGAAAACAAAACAAACAATCGCTGCGTCTACACTAGCTTTAGCTATGATTGCAGGCGCAAACTCGGCCCATGCGGAAGTAAACGATACTACTCCACAGCAAAATACAGGAGATCGATTAGCTGAAATTAAGCAACATAGACAAGAGTTAGATGCGAAATTACAGCAGCACAAAGAAAATGTGGATCAAACATTAAATGAACTTAACCAAGTTAAGGAAAATGTTGATACTAAGGTGAATGAACTACATGAACGTAAGCAAGTTGCTGATGAAAAAATTAACGAAATGAAACAACATAAACAAGAGTTAGATGCAAAACTTCAACAAGACAAACAAATCGTCGATGAGAAAATCAATGAGATTAAAGAGCATAAGAAACAAGTAGATGATAAAGTTGCTGAAGTAAAAGAACATAAGCAAAATATCGATAACAAGGTTAATGAGATTAAAGAACATAAACAAACTGTCGATGAAAAAGTGAATGAAATTAAGCAACATAAAGAGAACATTGATCAAAAGGTTAATGAACTTAAGGAAGTTAAAAAACAAGTAGATGAAAAATTAGCTGAGTTAAAGAAAGCGAAACAAACTGCTGAGGACAAACTTGCTGAGTTAAAAGAAAACAAGCCGAATACTGGGAATACGTTAGAGGAACTTAAGAAAATTAAAGGCAATTTAGATAGTCTTTCCGCTAACTTAGAACTAGCTAAACAAGATGTGAAAAATAAGCTAGCTGAATTACAAAAGGCTAGACAAGACTTACTAAATAAAATTAACGAAATTAAACAAGCGAAACAAACTGTTTCAGACGATTTAACAAAGAAAAAACAAGACTTAGATATTAAAATCAACGACTTTAAACATACTGAGAAAAAAATTGATGACAAATTAGCTGAGGTACATACAACGAAGCAAAATGTTGATAACAAAATTAATGAAATATCACAATCGAAACAAACGCAAGCAGATAATAGTGCTAAAAACAATAACGCTAGAGAACTTCCTAACGCTGGTAGTGAGCAATCAAATAATATGGCTTTAGGTATGTTATCTGTATTAGGCAGCGTTTTATTAGTAACACGAAATAAAATTAAAACGTTATTCTCAAAATAAAGCCATTATACTTATTAAAAACAATTATACAAAGGCCAACCGCATGTGCGGTTGGCCTTTTTCTTTATATTAACTGTCCATCTCTAAGCGTCAATATACGATCACATACATCAAGCATTCTTTCATCATGCGTAATCATAATGGCTGCTTTTTGACTTTCTTTCACTTCGCGTTTCATCATTTCAACGACTTCACGCGCACGTTTTGAATCTAAGCTTGCCGTTGGTTCATCTGCTAGTATTAAATCTGGGTTGTTCATGAACGCACGAGCGATTGCCACCCTTTGTTTTTCTCCACCAGATAGTTGATTTGGATAATGATTTTTTCTTTCTCCTAATCCAAATGCCGCTAATAGGTGATCCGCACGCTTTTCAGACTCTTGTTTGTTGTCTTTTTTCAGCTTTGCAATATAGAGTAACTGTTCTTTCACATTTAAATACGGAACAAGGTTTGCGAACTGGAAAATGAAACCGATCTTTTTCAAACGTATATCTGTCATTTCCTTTTCGGATAACTGCGTAATATTTTGTTCACGAATGTATATATCCCCTTTTGACGGCGATAATAAAGCACCCGCGATTGATAATAACGTACTTTTCCCTGATCCAGAAGGACCGACGATTCCAATAAATTCTCCGGCTTTCACATCAAGCGATATCGGATGAAGGGCTGTTACTTCCGTATGCCCTTCTCCGTACACTTTACTTACATTGTCTAATTTTAATAATGAAGTCATTACATCCCGCCTCCAATCGCTTCTAATGCATCAACTTTTAATACTTGATATAACGAAATAAGTGTTCCTAAAATACTAATGACGATAAAGATTGCTGCATATTGTGCAATCATCGGTGTTGTTAATAAGAACGGCATACCTGCTGGTAAAATTTGTTCTAATCCTTGTACAAGAACAATACTGATTACCATCGCAACGACTGATAAGAATAACGCCTGCACGACTAAGCTATTTGCTAAATAAGAGTTTTTCGTACCGATTGCTTTTAATACACCTAATTGCTGTGTTTTTTGCAACGTAATGACGTAGAAGAATACACCGATTAATAACGCAGCGATAACAAGTAAGAATGCAATGATCATCGTTAATGTTCCTTGCTCTTCTTTAAATCCTGGAATACTTTGCAGTACTTCTTTTTTATCAATAACATGAGCATTTTTAATCTCTTTATCTGTATTAAGTGCAATCGCACTATAATCTTTTTGATTTGATTGCGAGATAGCGCCCCATACATCTTCGTTTACATATACAACTGGTGTATGGCTAAACATTTGGTCTTTCGTAAATCCAACGATTGTAAATTCTTTCTTTGAAACAGGATCGATAATTGTATCCCCAATATCGATTCCTTTTTCTTTAATTGATTCGTCAGCAACCATTTCATTATTCGCTGTACCCAATTTCTCACCTTTTACAATGTTCGGTTCTAAAAATGTATCACGTTCACTTGAAAAAATAGCGACATCAACCTTTTTCGAACTATCCTTCTTTTCATACGTTGAAACTTTTACACGAAACGGAACTGCTTCTTTCTCGCCTACTTGATTTACTACGTTATCTACATCGTCTTTCTTAATTTGTGAACGAAGTAATTTATTTTCCGCATCATCTGCTAAAACGAACTTATTTGCCTCCATATTTTGAATCGATGACGCATTATCATATGATAATCCATTTGCTAATCCTGAAATAACAAGGACTAAAAATGATAATAACACCATAATAAGTCCGATTAATCCGTATCTTAATTTTGATTGTTTCAATTCACGCAGAGCTAAAAACATTTTGCTCGCTCCTTCCTCTTTCTTTCTATGCACTTATCATAAAAAAGAAATATGAACGGAATATGAACAGAAGATTACAGCGGATACTTTTGAGCTTCGGTTTAAGGAAGAACAGGTGAAAGGTACTGCCTTATAGCAAAAAAAGAAAATATTTTCTTTTTGCTATAAGGCTCAAACAAGCATAACCCCATTCTAAATTTAGGACGGGGTTATGCTTGTTTACTTTTGGATGTAAGATACTAAAATAAACATATAACAATAAGTTCATTTAAAAAATCTAAATTCCATTCAACAACAGCGCCCATGAACGGAATAACTAAAACGTTCAGTTAACGATTTGATGGCCATGCACCCTGCATTTTCCTTAATTGAATAATTTGGCCAGTATGATAAGCATCGTGAAGCATAATATCCAGTAACTTACCCTCAAGTGAATTTTGTTCAAGTTCTTTTTCAGAAATTGCACTTAATACCAGTCTTAAATTACATTGAGCATTTTCAGAACGTTCAACGACCTCCTTCCATTCCTTATCACCATTAGATTGCTTAGTAAGATAAAAGGTTTCATCACCGTCGAGATTATGTGTCCATTCACGGCCTTCCAAGTTTGCAGCAAGCCTCTCTTTGTAATAAATGAGATGATTAACGTTCTCCCAAATGGTATTCGTTGCCTCACCAGATGGTTTCCACATAGCCTGTTCGGCTGTAAGTCCTTCTATAGCATGTTTAAACGGTGCATACCAACTCTCTTTATCGAATGTTGAATCTAGTGCATTTAATAACAAATCAATTCGTTTCAAAGTAATTTCCTCCCTAAATAGCTAAAGTTTCAATAAAATCCTTATAACTCTGTAGAGATTCTACATTTTCAAATAAACTTCCTCCTGATTTCACGCTACAAACTCGTCCGATTATGCAATTAAAATGACTCATATTTTTTCACTTTACACGTATACTAGCGATAAAAAAAGAAGAGGCTGCTCCCAAACAGCCTCTTCTATCTATTTAGGAAGTTCAACCCGAACAGTCGTCCCTTCCCCTTTCGTACTATACACTGAAACGTTTCCATGATGCAGTTCAACAATCTTCTGCACAATCGATAACCCTAATCCGCTACCTTCTACGTTTCTTGCCCTTGCCGTATCTACTTTATAAAAACGATCAAAAATACGTTCCATCTCCTCTTTTTCCATGCCGATTCCGTTATCGGATATAGAAATTATAACGCTAGACTCTAACTCTTCCACGAAAAACTCAATCGTTCCAGCATCGTTTGAAAACTTAATGCTATTCGTAAAAATGTTACTCCACACTTGATGTAGTAAATTTTCATCACCTTTTATAGTAATGTCCGGCACATCAAATTCAACAGCGATATCTTTCTCACGCCATTTCCATTCGAGCATAAAAATGACGTCTTTAATTTGCTTTTGTAAATTGAATTCTTTTATTTGCAACACTTTCTCTTCTTTATCTAATGAAGCGAGCGTAAGTAACTGTTTACATAAACTAGACATTCGCTTACTTTCACCTTCAATAATTTGTAAGTAATGATTTCTTTCTTCTTCACTCATCTTTTCTGTTTGCAATGTTTTCGAAAAACCTTGTATGGAAGAAAGCGGTGACTGGAATTCATGTGAAACGTTCGAAACAAATTCTTGTCTCATTTCATCTAACTCTTTTATACTTTTCGTCATCTTTTGGAAGCTTGTAGATAACGTTCCTATTTCATCTTTTCGTTTTACGTCTAATTCAATTTCATATTCACCACTTGCAATTTTTTGCGTAGCTTTCGTAAATTTACGAATTGGGCGAACGATATATCCTGCTGCAATCGCAATAAAAATAATACTTAATAACACGATAAAACCAAGTAAAACCGCTAAGAAAATTCTCATTTCACCAAATTGTTGCTGAATGTCAGGACGAATAAATAAAGCGTATTGTTTATCACCGTGTTTTAACGGTACACCGACACTATTAATTAATTCATTATCGAAGAATCCTGTAATAAAGAGCCTCGTTGGATATGTGGAAACACCATTAAACGTTTCCCCCTGCAATACTTTACGAACCGTATCATCACTTATCGTTATTTTACGAAACGCGTTGCCGATACGCTTTCCATTCATTTGGTCGTCTACAATATAAATTTCATACCCTAACTTCGCAATAGATTGTAAATAATCATATTTATTTTCTTCATTTTGCTTTTCATATAACGATTTAACTTCCTCAGCATAGTTTAAAATCTTTTCACTATTATACGGTTTTAACTTCACTTGATAATATACATTCGTTAATAAAAAACCGATAATACTACTAAGAAGCATAATACCTACTGTCATAAAAACGAATCTAGAATATAGTGATTTCATTTTATTTCAACTCCAACTTATAGCCGAGTCCGCGCACTGTCGTAATTTGAAAATCATCTGTTCTTTTTGAGAAACGATCTCGTAGTCTCTTCACATGAACGTCAACCGTTCGTTCGTCCCCTTCGAAATCCATTCCCCATACTAATTCAATTAACTCTTCTCTTGAAAATGTTCTTCCAGGATAACTAGCTAATTGCGATAATAATTCAAATTCCTTCAGCGGAAGCAAAATCGTTTGACCGTTACACTTTACTTCAACACCTTTACGATCAATTGTCGTCCCGTGAAGTGTAATAATGTCTGCACTCAACATTTGATAACGGCGCAACAAAGCTTTCATTCGAAAAATGACTTCAGCTGGCTCAAACGGTTTTACAATATAATCGTCCGTACCAGAAATGAATCCTTTTTCTTTATCAACTAACTGATCTTTCGCAGTTAATAAAATAACCGGTATATCATGATACTTCCGGATTTCTTCACATAACGTATAGCCATCAACAAACGGCATCATAATGTCTACTATCGCAAGATGAATATTTTCCTTCTCTAAAACGTCTTGCGCTACCTTTCCATCTTCCGCTTCAAAAACTTTAAACCCCTCTTTTTGTAAATGGTAATGCAATAATTCTCTAATATGCTTATCATCATCAGCTAATAAAATATGTATCATCTTCATTAAACCCTCTCTCGTTCATCCTTCTACATCCTTACATTAAGAAACAATTGGATTTTTTGCAAGAAAAAGAAAAACAAACCAACATTTTAAGATAAATAAAAAAGAATCTATTTTGAAAAAAGATTATTCAAAATAAATTCTTACGTTTTAGTATTAAGATTATTTTAATGAAAAGTAATTTCTATGCTTTAGAAATATCAACAAATCCTTCTCCGAACACATCACGAACATCGTGTATAGCGATGAACGCAGCCGGATCTGTAGTTTGAACAATCCGTTTTAGCTTCACTACTTCTTGCTTATTAATAACAACATAAAGAATTTCCTTCGGAGTTTTCGTGTAATAGCCATGACCTGAGTACACAGTAACCCCTCTGCCCATTAAGGTAGTTACCTTCCCGGCAATTTCATTCGGGTTATCAGAAATAATCGTAATGGCTTTCTTCGGATTTAAACCTTCAATTACAAACTCCATCACTTTCGTTGCTACATATAGCATAATAATTGTTATCATCAGTTTTTCTGCACCAATGATGAAATAAGATGAAAACGCAACAATTAAATCGAAGAACAGTAAACCATAGCTAATGCTCCATCCTAAATATTTATGCGTCATCCTTGCTAAGATAGTAGTACCTGCAGTTGTTCCGCCAACGCGAATAATAAGGCCAATCCCGCACCCAATAAATATTCCTCCGAAAATGGCATTTACGAGCATTTCATCAGAAGCAATCGTCCAACCTTCTGTTAAATGAAGAAATAGCGAGTTCGTAACTACAGCGATAATCGTATAAATTGTTGTGATCTTGTTTAAAAATTTATAACCAGCTATTAACAAAATCGCATTTAAAATTAAGTTGACTAAACCTGGTGACCACTCAAATAAATAGTACGTAATAATCGTGATACCTGTTACCCCGCCCTCACCAAACTCGTTCGGGATAACAAACAAATTGACACCTAACGCAAAAAGAAATGCACCAATAATAATAAAAATAATGTCTGTCGTTCTTTTTTTCATACAGTACCTCACTTCTTATGTAAATATTTATTCTGCTATAAACTCTCACCATTATATCGTGGAATATTCAAATCGAACAGTGGTTTATTTTTATTTTAATATAGGGTAATAAATCAACTTTATCCTATATCCACATGTAATTTAAAAAGTAAAATAACTGTATTTATTATGTACTACAAATAAAGTTTTGATTTCACATGCAGTTCACCCTAAAAAATGTATATGAACACTCTCACTCGCACAAACTTCAAATACAAAGCAAATAGGCGAAGCTATAGAATAGACTTCGCCTCAAGCGTGTAATCATAGAGATTTATATGAGATTTTATATTCATAAATTCCAGAAATAAATTTACTTATCTTTCTCCATATATTCTTTAATCTTTCGTTCTTCCCACTCTTTTCCGAATATCCCAAATGGAAAAGTCGTCAATCCGTGTATAACGATACCAATCCCCCAACCTGCAAGTGGATATAAAAACCATAATTTACTTGAATCAGAACTTATATTTATAATAAAAAGCATTAAGTTCACTAGTATATAAACCGTTAAATGAATGTAAAATGCTTTTAAATTCTCCATTCTTTTTTTAGCTCGTAAATAAACATCATCTCGCTCCACCCTTAAACACCTCTTTCAATATTGTATTTTTAACCTTCGCTCCAGTGTTAACATCATATTCTAATCGGAAATCCAGTATTCTCAAAAAAACATAAAACAAAAAAGTACCCATCGAATTATCATACATATGATGATTCGATGGGTACTGCATGATACATTTGTTATTTACAAGCGTCTAATTAAGACCAAATCCAAACATCATCATTATTTTCAACGTCGCTCTTTACCTCATGAACTTTTTCAATGTTGTCCGTTGTGTTCCAGTTAATAGAACTTCCGCCCCATCCTACAAACTTCATATCAATTTTTACTTTCTCACCAGTATGAAATACTTGTCCCTTTGTTAAGAAAACGTCAATACTATCTTTCTTCCCATTTAGTGATGGATACTCAACTACGACATACTTAGTAGAACCGTCTCCCTCATCTTCCATCGTTCCTATTTTTGATACTTCGCCAATTACATAATCAGGTGAGCCATCTTCTTTCATGTGCATACCTAACTTGTTTGTTGTATTTTCAAATGCAGTTGCAACCATATATTCTGTAAAATTACGCATCATAGATCCAGTCGCTTTTACTTCGTCTCCTACTTTCACGTTTGAAAGTGAATCCATATACACACTAACAGGTTCCTCATATTGCTTAGATTTCACAATAATTACACCGTTATCTACTTCCACTACGCGTCCTTCTAACGTCGAGAAATTCGATTCGATAGAAGCTGCACTTGCTTTTGTTACTTCTAATCCTGGTACATTCGTTCCTGATAATGCTGCGATACCTAAAGCACCTGCTAAAATTATTTTTTTCATACCCATTATGTACATCTCCATTCATGATGATTTTATTTGTTTGATTGGCTACGACCAACCTGTAATCATTATAGTTACAGGTTGTAGAAATAACAACCACTTTTCTCATGCAATGTTGCATACTGTAATTTTCAAATATTAATCGACTATTCCTATATTCAGCACTACTGCTAAATTCTTGAATAACAGCAGGTAAACGGATTGATGATGAAGAAACTACTGTCATGCATCATATTTTTCAATGCTACGGTTTGTATAATCGTAGTTCATTACATTATGTAGAGGCGGAGTTCATATGTTAATAAAACCAAACAGATTACAGGCAGGAGATATTGTAGCAACAGTAAGTGCTTCATGGGGAGGAGCGGGTGATTCTAAGCTAAGATGGCGTTATGAGCAAGGAGTAAAGAGATTAGAAGAAGTATTCGGGCTTACAGTTATCCCAATGCCAAATAGTTTAAAAGGTAGCGAATACCTTTATAACAATCCAGGGGCTCGTGCGGAAGATTTAATGACAGCATTTAAAGATACGCGTGTTAAAGCAATTATTACGAATATTGGTGGCGAAGATAGTATCCGTTTACTACCTTATATTGATTTTAATGTGATACGTGAAAATCCGAAAATCTTTATGGGGTACTCTGACGATACCGTGTCACACTTATTTTGTCATAAAGCAGGAATTTCCTCTTTTTACGGTCCAGCAATCTTAACCGATTTTGCTGAAAATATAGAGATGGATTCATATACGATTGAAACAGTGAATCGAACTCTCTTTTCAAATGAGATTATTGGTGAAATTCAACCAGCTAACGAATGGACGAGTGAGCGTTTAGAATGGATAGAAATAAATAAGGATACAAGACGTACGATGCAGCAAAACAACGGATATGAGGTCCTTCAAGGATCTAGGACTGTACGAGGGCGTTTAATTGGTGGTTGTATTGAAGTATTGGAATTCGTAAAAGGAACGGAACTTTGGCCTGAGAAAAAGCATTGGGAGAATAGTATTCTATTCTTTGAAACATCTGAAGAACATCCAGAACCAAATTATATAAAGTATTGGTTGCGAAATTATGCAGCGCAAGGCATTCTGCAAAAAGCAAAGGGAATCATCTTCGGTAAACCGAAAGACGAAACATATTATGAAGAATATAAACAGGCAATACTTAAGATTATGAAGGAAAATAATTTAGAAGATTTGCCGATTCTTTATAATTTAAATTTTGGCCATACTGAACCGAAGTTTATTTTACCTTACGGTGCGATGGCAGAAATTGATTGTGAAAATGGATCTTTCTCTATTTTGGAAAGTGGAGTGGAGTGAAACTTTCAATAAGTAAAGCCATAAGTTTTATAATTATGTTTTCCTGATCCTAGCGTATTTTTATTTTATTAGCTTGATAGCGATATGGCAGGACTCAAATCAATAAAAACACTCCTATGAGATATGACTGTGAATTGTTACTTTTTAAATGATATGGAGATTACTTATCTAATGATAAAGGGGGATTTACGTGTATGGAAGTAACATTTACAGTAAGGAAATGGGATGAAAAACCAATTGATGATACTAGAAAAGATTTCCCTATTAATATTGCCCATGTTGAATATGATATTGATGGGGAATTAAAAGGAAAAGCTTTTGTTGAATACTTATTATATTATTTAGACTCAAATATAAATGATGGTCACTTGGCTACTGCTAAAATTTCTGGATTTTTACACTTTGAAGGAATTTATAAGGGGCAACAAGGAACATTTACAGCTATAGAGCAAGGAATATTTGATAAAGGAAATTTAGATTCCCCAGGAACAATTATTAAAGCTACCGGTAACTTAGAAAGTCTGAGAGGGTCCTATAACTATCAGTTTACAGGTCAAACTAGTAAACTAATTTTAGAATTTGAAATTTAGCAAAATACCCTATAATTTAGTGGAAAGGACATTTCTTGTAATACTAAGAATGTCCTTTTTATTGACGAGCTTATCCAACTATTTTCTAATCGTTAAGAAAAGAACAGAGTATAATACATAAAATTTTCGTTATGGGTGGGAATTAAAACTCTAAGCCTGAGAGGCATGGGCTCCCACTTATTCATTACTTCTCCTACCAATTAAAGAATAATCCCTGAAAAACTCCCCTTCAATACTTCTTTTTCAAGTTGATTCATACATGTAAACATCGCAATAATCTTCGTACGATTTTTTTCATCGGGTTCAAATTTTTCAATTGTTACGTCACATCGAATCGTATCCCCACTAAAAACGGGACGTAAAAATTCAAAATCCATCTTGCGAGCTAATACGTTATAATCACCGCCAACTTTCGTAGGCAGTGTTGATGTTAAAAGTCCTTGTACAACAAATCGCCCTTGTTCATCAGGTGTAACATGATGAACTCCCTCATCCTTAGATACCTCTGTAAATAAAACAACATCTTCTCTTGTAAACGTTCGCTCAAAGGTGATTTTTTCGCCTACTTGCAATTTCATTGATACCCCTCCTCGAAAACACTTTTAAAATAAGAAAAACCGAAACTAAAAATCATTTCGGTTTTTCAATCTAAAGAAGTCTATATTTACTTTAAAGAATGTACAAACAACCCACTGCGCAGTTTCGGTTCAAACCACGTCGATTTTGGCGGCATGACTTCCCCAGCGTCTGCGATTGCTAATAAATCTTCCATTGACGTTGGATATAATGAGAACGCTGCTTTATATGCACCGCTGTTCACAAGGCGCTCTAGTTCTTCTAACCCGCGTATTCCGCCTACAAAATCGACGCGTGAATCAGATCGCGGATCATGTATTTCAAGTACTTGGCTTAATAGATGGTCTTGCAGAATAGACACATCTAAACCTTTCACAAGATCGTTCGCATCAAACGTTTCCTCTTTCACAGTGAGCTTATACCACTTCTCGTTTATATACATACCAAATGTTTTCGGCTCATTCGGTTTATACGGAGAAACATTTGCTTCTTCTACATAAAAATACTGCGTAATTTGCTTTAAAAACTGTTCCTCTGATAAGCCATTTAAATCTTTCACAACTCGGTTATAGTCCCAAATTGATAATTCATCGTGAGGGAATAGAACGGATAAGAAGAAATTAAATTCCTCTTCTCCTGTATAATTCGGATTTTGTTCTCTTCGCATAAGTCCTACTTTTGCTGCTGATGCAGAGCGATGATGTCCATCTGCAATGTACAAGTTCGGAATATCTTCAAATGCGTTTACTAAAGTGACAATTACACTTTCATCTGCAACCTTCCAAGCAACATGCTCAACACCATCTTCTGCTGTAAATGTATAAATTGGCGCATGTTCTTCTTTCCAGCTGCTAATGAAACGTTTCACTTCATCTTTTGTACGGTACGTTAAAAAGATAGGGCCCGTATTTGCATCACACACATCAACGTGACGGATGCGATCTAATTCTTTTTCATGACGCGTTCTTTCGTGTTTTTTAATTGTATCATCATCATACTCATCAATAGATGTACAAACGACAAGTCCTGACTGCGTTCTTCCTTGCATCGTCAGCTCATAAATGTATAATGCTGGCTCCTCATCTTGAATGAACACTTCTTCTCGTATAAATTGCTTTAAATTTTCACCCGCTTTTTCATATACGCGATCATCGTACGGTGAAAATGCCGGATCTAAATCGATTTCTGCTTTATCAACGTGTAAGAAAGAATACGGATTGCCTTTTACAACTTCTCTTGCCTCTTCACTATTTAATACGTCATACGGTAAAGCCGCAACTTGTGCTGCTTTTTCTTCTACTGGACGAATGGCCCGAAACGGTCGGATTTTTGCCAACTTCCTCTCTCCTTTACACAATCATTCGAACGGCTACAACACCTGAAATTTTGCTTATATTTTCCACAACATTCTCTTTAATTATATCATCAATTCCGTTATCAATATCAATCATTGTATACGCCCAAGAATGTTTACTACGATTAATCATATCCGCAATATTTATATGATGTTCTGCTAAACATCCTGTAATTTGTCCTACCATGTTCGGAACGTTTTGGTGCATAATTGTAATACGTTTCTTTCCGATATACGGAAGTTCTACGTTAGGATAGTTGACTGAATTACGAATATTTCCTGTCTCTAAATATTCACGTAATTGACGTGCAGCCATTACTGCACAATTTTCTTCCGATTCAGATGTAGATGCACCAAGATGGGGCGTCGCTGTTACATTTTTCATCTTAATCACATTTTCATTCGGGAAATCCGTTACGTAATGTGTAATAACATCTTCTTCTAATGCTTTTTGAAGAACATTTTCATCTACAAGTTCCCCTCTTGAGAAATTGAATAGACGTATTCCTTTTTTCATCGTCTCTATAGCATGTTCACCAATAAGCCCCTTCGTTTGATTCGTAAGAGGAATATGAAGTGTAATATAATCACACGTTGCAAAAATTTCATCTAGGCTAAACGCTCTTTGCACATGTGTAGAAAGGCGCCAAGCTGTTTCAACTGAAATGTAAGGATCATATCCGACAACGTCCATTCCTAAAGCTAGCGCATCATTCGCGACTAAAGCACCAATTGCACCAAGGCCAATAACCCCTAGACGTTTCCCCGCAATTTCTGATCCAACAAATCGTTTTTTCCCTGATTCAACAAGCTGAGGTACTTCTTCACCCTCTAGATTTTTCGTCCAGCTTACCCCATTAATAATGTTACGTGAAGACATAATAAGACTTGCGATAATAAGTTCCTTTACGGCATTCGCATTAGCCCCTGGCGTGTTAAATACTACAATTCCCTTTTCCGTACATCGATCGACAGGAATATTATTTACACCCGCACCAGCTCTTGCAATCGCCTTTAAATCTTTTGAAAACTCTTCTTGATGTAAAGAATAGCTGCGAAGTAAAATGCCGTCTGGATGATCCATTCTATCCCCTACTTCATAGCGCTCTCCGCCAAGAACTTGCAAACCTTTTTCTGCAATTTGATTTAACGTTTGAACACGAAACATATCCCCATCTCCCTATCTATTTTCAAGCTCAAATTCTTTCATATAATCTACTAATTGCTGTACACCTTCCACTGGCATCGCATTGTAAATACTAGCGCGCATGCCACCTACTGAACGATGTCCTTTTAACGTAACGAACCCGCGTTCCTTCGCTTTTTGTAAAAACTGATTATTTAATTCTTCTGACGGTGTTGTAAACGGAATGTTCATAAGTGATCGATACGTAGGATCAACTGGTGAAGTAAACAATTTAGATTCATCTAAGAAATGATAAAGAAGTGACGATTTCATTCTATTTTGTTCTTCAATCGCAGATACCCCGCCTTGTTCTTTTAACCACTCTAGTACAAGCTTCGTTACGTAAATACTAAAGGATGGCGGTGTATTATATAAGGAGTTATTTTTACTATAAGTTTCATAGTTTAACATTGTAGGACAAGAGCAATCTGCCCCGCCAATTAAATCTTTTTTTATAATAGCAATCGTTAAGCCCGCTGGCCCTAAATTCTTTTGTGCTCCCGCATATATGAGGCCAAACTTCGTAACATCATATCGTTCTGATAAAATATTTGAGGACATATCCGCAACTAGCGGCACTTCTTCGAGATGTGGAATATCCACATATTTTGTCCCCTCAATTGTATTATTCGTTGTTATATGTACATAATCTAGTTTTTCATTACCGAGTAAACCATCCAATTTAGGAATCGTAGTAAACTTCTCTTGTTCAGAAGAAGCAATCACTTGTACTTCCCCTACTTTTTCTGCTTCTTGCAGTGCCTTTTTAGACCATGAGCCAGTCAGTACATAACCTGCTTTTTTGTACGTATTCATTATATTTAACGGTATCATAGAAAATTGTAATGATGCACCGCCCTGTAAAAGTAAAACTTCATACCCATCAGGAATGTTCATTAATTCACGAAGCAGGCTACTCGCTTCATCAATAATACTTTGAAAACAAGAAGATCGATGACTCATTTCCATAATAGACATGCCTGTCCCGTTATAATTTAAAAGCTCCTTTTGCACCTTCTCTAAAACTGGCAAAGGGAGTATTGATGGTCCTGCAGAAAAATTATACACTCTCTCCATCACCCGGATGACCTCCCTATTTCTCATTTTGTTATTTTTTAAACTTTCTGAATTATAACCCACAATACAATATACGGTCAATTTCTTTTCTATTATTATGTCTCAAGACGCGATGGAATCGCTTGCACGTGCATACTATATGTAAACATATAAAAAAGTGTTAAGTACATAATCGTACTTAACACTTTAATAATAGAAGAATAATAGCTAATTGTCCGTAAAGAACCGATCAAAAATTTGATAAATAGCAGAAAGACCAAAGAGCCAATAAATAGTGTCCACAAGCGCCGGCATAGAACCAAACCATTTCTCAACTACATTGTAATCTAACGCTACAAACAACCAATTCAAACCGCCAAGAATCACCAAAATTACTGTAAGGTAAGACAAAAATTTCATTATGATTGCCCCCTAGGTGATAAGATGGTGAAAGGCCTTTCACTAGAAATATATGTAGGAAACTTCAAAACTTACCTATTTTATAAAATTTATTTTCGATACCATCCGTTAATAACTGCCTCTGCTTCTTTACTATGTATTTGATACGCATGTGTACTATCATTAGAGCCAATAAACCAAATTGAAAAACCTTTAAAATATGGTTTCGGTTCTAATACATCTCGGTAAGCGCGCCAGCCATTTAATTGTACATCTTTTGAAAATACATTTGAAACATCTGGATTCCATGGATTTTGTAGTCCTAGTTCACGCGCTGGTACGTTAAATCCACCAAAATAAACTGGCTTTCCTGTTGCATTATGTAATTGTTCCAGTTGTTGAACAACATTTTGTCCACGATTATATACTGTTGTCGCGAATAAACTTTGCTTCACTTCTTCGTATGATGGATTCCTTTTTCCTGAAACTTCAAACCAACTATCGATACTAACAATATCCACCTTTTTTAAATACGGACGATTTATTTTCTCTTTAAACTTCGCTTCATACGAAGGGTCCCAGCTTGCTGTTAACCACCAGTTCATTTGATACAAAACATTTCCTTTATACTGCTGACGGACAAAATTAATCGTATCGTTCCAATATCCTTCTGCATATTCCATATTAACGAAATTAGAAGCAATCTTTAGTCCATACACATTGTATTTACTTGTAATAGAATTAAAAATATCTTGTAGAATAACCGTTTTCCAATTCCAGAAGAAATCATTAATATTACTTGGATTCCATTCTGTTTCTCCAACATTCCCCTGCTGAATATATGGGAACGGTTCCACTATAACTTGAATATTACGCTTTAATAATTCTTGAATTAAAATGATAGCCTGTTTCTTTTGCGCCTGATTAATTACCATGTTAGTAGAAGTCACATTCGGAATATCTACTTGAATCGGTACATTTACTGTATTTAAATTTAAGCGCTCTACATCAGCTAACACTTTCGCTACATTTCCAACTTCCCATACCGTTACGTTTCCTGATTTTATTTTTCCAGGTTGAACAGTATTTACATCTGCCTGTACGTTTCCTTGAAAACAAAAAGAAAACAACATAATAAACACTCCTAAAAAACTTATTAAACTCTTATTTTTCTTCACAACTTTCCCCCTATAATTTTTGACTTTCTTGATTATTTTATACAATGTTTCACATATATTCCAGAAAAAATTACATGAAGTTTTCATTAATAAAAGCATTATTCATATAATTCTCCTGAAAATAGTAAGATAAATAAAAAAGAGCGGATTTCCGCTCTTTTTTATCCTTTTACAATTGAAATTATTGAATCCCTTCTGGTAACTTAATTGAATCAAACTTTTCATATGAATCAATCTTTATACTCACAACTGCATCCAACTTTTCCTTATCTGTACTAGCTTTTTTATCTGCGTTACTTTCACTCACTTTTATAGTTGTTCGCATCTCTTCAAATTTATAATCTTTTGTTATTATATATTCAATGTTAAAAGCATCCATATTAAACCCTTCCGTTAATTTTTTCATATCTCCATTAATTTTTTGTAACGTATCTACTGCTTCTTTTCCTTTTAATTCAAGTGTAAGTTTATATGTGTCCCCATCCTTCTTTGCTTTCATTTTCTTAGCCAAAGCTTCCGGTAAATCTAACTCATTCAGTAAATTTTTACTGACCATTACATCATTTACATTAAATTGATCATTAGGTATTGTAACTAACTCTCCTGTATCAGGGTTTTTCACTTGAGCAGCGACCTTTCCATCTACTTCATACGTTACAATATCTGTACCACTTATTTTCATTTCAGCTCTAGAATTCTTCAGTTTCGGCTCCATCTGTATTTTCATTTTAATCTCTTCTGATTGGCTGCTCCCCTTCATTGACATAAGAGATGTCAATGTAAGATATTCCTCTTGTTTTAATCCGTCAGCTGCTTTTTTAAAAATATCCTTCGCTACTAACTCTTTTTCTTTTTTTACAGATACTGTTTTAGGTCCACTTGTTTTTTCACTGCTACAACCAGTTGTTAAACCTACTATTAGAGCCAAACTAGATATTACAACCATTTTCTTCATACTGATTCTCCCCATTTCCCGCTTAAAAATATTTTCATTTCATGTATAGTAAATCAACTGAAATAAATATATATACAATAATTATTTAACCTCTAAACTAAACCAGTTATTCAATCCGTATACTAACGTAACTAATGCTCCTATTACACCAAAAACAACAATATTTATACCAATTGATGAACCTAATAAAACAGCCATCATTGACACCATCAGTAATAGCATGGCGATACTATTTATCTTAATTTCTACTATGTCGCCATCCTTTACTTTCTTTTCTTTACTTCCAAAAAAAAATTGTTTTACTTTAATATTCGCTTCATCTAATTCAAAAGGAAACGTATATTCTTCGTTATTCTCAAGTTTCATTACTACTTCGTTATCTACCTTTACTGCAACTCTTGCTGCTCCGCCCATTATCCCTGTTGCTCTTATTACTTTAATGCTCATATTAAATCCCCCTATTAGATTTCACTGCAACTATTAAGAAATTCCCCTTGTTGCACACTACTTCATCCTCCGTTTAATAAACATAATATTCCAAAAGGTATTATAACAAGTCCCAGTACAATTTTTTGTCAAAATTTGTCGTTTTTCTACAAAAAGGATATTTTATCCATTACCGTAGAAAAAAGACTCTTACAATAGTAAGAGTTTTTTTTCTAAAGTAACACTTTCATTAGCGGAAGGATTATTACTTCATTAAGCAGTCTCACCCGCAAACAAAAACATACTATCACTTCGGCTGTAAAGTTAATACTTTCCCTTCAATTCCATCTGTATTTAAAGTAGTCATATGATACGTGCCATTTACCCAATCATCTATTTGATCATGATACCAATCGCTTCTAAAATGTCCTGACTGTCCTGGCCCTACGATATGATAACCGTTTGACATATCTTTCGTATCTATGACAAATCGCCAAGAAGCACCATGATTTACAATACCGTTATCTCCATAACTCGCTGCTTGAACGGTAACTTGGCTTCCGCCAATTGGAACTGGCTTCTCACGATTAAAAGCAAATAACGCTAACATACTAGATGATTTCGAAATTGGATGTGTAAAAGCAAGTTGATGGTAATCGCCCCACTTCCACTCTGCAACATCGGTTCCATACTCCTTCTGCAATTTTTTCATTACATTCTCGTACGATGTATGCACAACTTTTGTGAAGCCTCCATACTTAGAAAACCATAAACTATTTTCCCCGGCTACTTGTTTCCGAATTAATTCATCAACAACTTGTGACTTTCCTTCAAATAACTCCATCACATCTTTCGGTATTTCTTTTGAAAATAACGTATTCGAAATCTCTTTCATTAACAAATGAAAAATTAATGGTGCCGCTTCATCTTTACTATCGTAAAAGTTCCACTTTGTTAATTGTTTTACGCCTTCTTTCTCTACTTCATTTAAAGTTGTTTTATGTAACTCTTTTAAAAATATTGAAGTAAACTCTTTCCCGTATAAATTCTTTTGGTCCATCTGTAATTCTTCTAAATCTTTCACCGTATACTTTTCCTTCTCTTGCAAAAACTCTTGAATACGCATTTGTCTATATGGCTGCGCCCACGTATTGCTAATATGGTATGGATAATTATCATCAACAATTTTATTATTCGCAGTTGAAATAAATCCTTCTTTCGGATTTATTACTTTTGGCAGCTGATCAAACGGGATATATCCTTCCCATTCATATTCATCTGTCCATCCTGGAACTGGCAAACTACCATCACCTTTTTTGCGCACTGGTATATTTCCATTCGCTTTATAAGCAATCGTGCCATCGTTTGATGCAAACACAAAGTTTTGAGTTGGTGTATGAAAATCTTGTAGAGCCGTTTCAAACTCATTCCAGTCTTTCGCTTTATTCATATTTAATACAGCCTTTAATTCAGCTGAAGGCTCCAAAGCAGTCCATTTCAAAGCGAATACTGTTTTCGTTTTTCCCTTCTCCTTATCCGCAAACTCTGAAATGACTGGACCATGCCTCGTAACAGTAACGTTATACGGAATGGTTCTCCCGCCTTTTACTTTAATAGATTCGTCAACAACAGTAGCCTTTTCCCACTTATCGTTATACAAAAATTCATTTTCATTATTAGGGTTTCTCTTTTCAATATATAAATCTTGCACATCAGGACCGGTATTCGTAACGCCCCATGCTATTTTGTCATTGTGTCCTAATATAACACCTGGCACTCCAGCGAAAATAACGCCACTCACATTTAAATCTCTCATTTCAAGTCTCGTTTGATACCATATAGAAGGTGTCGCAAGAGATAAATGAGGGTCATCCGCTAAAATTGGCTTACCTGACGCACTCTTCTCACCGCTCACAACCCAGTTATTACTACCGTTAAACTCCGGCGGAATTATTGTTTTTGAAAAACTTTGTGCTACGTCCACATTTGTATTTTTCAGTTCAGCGAGCAATCTAGGGGCATCTTTCGGATATGTAGGAAATAGCTCATTTGCTTGCTCTTTCGGAAGATTTTTCAGCACCCAATAACGAAACGCTTGTCCGTGCCAATGTCCTCCTAAATCAAACGCCATATACTTCCCAATCGTTAAAGTATCAACAATTGACCATTCAGCAGGTTCATAACCTAATATAGTAAATTCAACTTGCAATCTCTTTTCCGCTTTCGCTTCACGTATAAAAGCGTTCACCCCATCAGCAAATGACTGCAAAGCAAATTTTGCTTCCCCATCATATTGACTAACAGACGCTTCTGCTGCTCGCCGTAAACC
The DNA here is from genome assembly GCF_038050415.1 of Bacillus sp. FSL M7-1020. Classification (NCBI taxonomy): domain Bacteria; kingdom Bacillati; phylum Bacillota; class Bacilli; order Caryophanales; family Bacillaceae; genus Bacillus; species Bacillus sp. FSL M7-1020. The sequence goes on from NZ_JBBOTW010000001.1 coordinate 2,864,926, forward strand.
GAGCGTTCGAAACAATTTATCTCTATCAACGGCTGCTTCTCCAACAACTTCACTTAACATACCAGAAGCTTGCCTTCTACTTAAATCCATTTGAAATAAGCGATCTTGTGCTTGCACATACCCTTGCGAAAAATATAAATCATGTGCATTTTCCGCTTTAATATGCGGTACCCCGTTACTATCTCGTTTCACCGTAACAGCATGTTGTAAATCCTCTAGCTTTATCGTTCCATCTATCTTTGGCATAGATCTCAGCGTATATACGTTCAAAAAAATCACACTGCAAATAATCAATAAAAGAACGATACTACTAGACCAAATAAAAATTCTCTTACCTCTAGTTCGTTTCTTCTTTATAACAACTTCCATATAACCCCTCCTTTCTCAAACTATTCGCTTCTATTTTGAAAGAACCTTTTAAAATAGAAAAATCCTTATATGCTACGGATCATACAAAATGAATCCTTCCTTTTCTTCACTTAAATCTACTTGCCCTTTCTTACACCAATTCCTCAAAATCCCCTTCACATAAGCGAACGTTCGCTTATTATGTTCAAACGCAATTTTAAGTGCTTCTAGTACTACCTTTCCTGAAACTCTTTGTATCCAATCCTTCAATTCTTTCACGATATATGGGGATAAGCTACTAATATGTTGTTCATAAAACTTGTACACTTTACTATTGGGAACGGCCTCTTCTATACTTTCTACCTCTTCTACTTCTTTCTCTTCAATAACTTCTTGTAAACTACTAGTATCCTCTTCTTCAGGCATACCAAAATGCTGCAATAACAATGGGATCTTCCATTCTTCTTCAAGACATCTACGTAAATACATATGTATGAACTCTTTATTTTTCACAGTCTTCAACTCACGTAACACACATTTTTCTACATTCGTATTTAAAATAGGGTTATAACGTAGCCAATTTACTATGAATAACTCTTTCGTTTCCATATCATAAAAAATCTTCCCATATTCAACAAACCGGTTTAATAGCTTCTCAACAGTTGCCATACTGTAACCTGTTTCAAGCTCTGCCACTCGCTTCGGTAATATGTAAATACCACATTGCTTCGTTTTCGTTCCAGTTAACAAATATATGTAAAAATAACGCTCCTCTGGCGTTAAATCTAATATGAATTCATCTTGCCAAAAGTTCACCTGCACATTACGGTACACCGCCATCTATTTCCCTCCACTCTTTGCTAGCAAATAAGAAATCCCAATCCTTCAATATAAATATAGGAATGTGGGAGCCGTTTTGGCATTCGAATTACAATTTTTTTTACTACTTACTGTAAAGTAACAAAAAGGTTATTTAATCTTGCTACCAAAAATACAATAGACATCTGTCTATGTAAATGACAGATGTCTATTAAAGTCGTTTAAAAATCTAGTTGTTTCATAGACAATGGATTTTTAGGTGAATAATAAAGTTTCTTCATTTGAGAACCAAATAATGAAAATGAACCCTCATAATAAACATAACAAATAGAGTATTTGCATTTAAACTTTATAAAACTCAAATGTATTTTTTTCTAGACATATTGCTTCATCGGAACTTTTAATAATAATATCAAAACGTTGACTGTATGGATGCATAAACACTTTATACTGAATCCGACGTTCTGCATGAGACCGCCTTAAATAATTGATATCGGCTCCCCTTTCAGCAATATCTCGGCTAGACCTTCTCATTAATTCCGTTTCATCATCTGTATAGAAGTAAATTTTCAAATCAAATAGATCGGGATTAATAAATGCGACACACATTCCTTCTACAATTGTCACTTTGTTTTTTGAAGAAATTAACTCGCTTTTCATATAATGCGTATCTATCGTATAAAAATCTAAACCAGCCCTTACCATCTGAACATCTCTTTCTAAAGCAGACAAATGATGCGCTGATGGATGACAAGCCGTCATTTTATAATGATGATTTTCGTTTTGATATGTATAGTCAATAATTGCATGCTTTCGTATGTCTGAACTAACAATATATGGATCTGTATTAATATAATTCACTTCATTTTGATCTAGTAGGTCTACAAGCATATTAGCAAACGTTGTTTTTCCAGCAGCGCCATGTCCTGAAACACCAATAACAACCTGTTCATTAGTCCTACTAATCCAATTTATGATTTCTTGCAATAACTTATCCATCCTTCTCCCCCTTTTACTGATATACTGCCCTTATTTTAATTAGTTAAATATTGAGATGTCCCCTCATCTTATTATACATGAAAGAAAAAATAGCATAATTATCCATCGTACCATCTCTAATTTTATACAACTATATTATTTGTGAACACTTACAACGACGTTATTATGTTTTCGCGCTTGTTTTGTTCTTGTAGTTGTTTTTGTTTTTGTTTTGTTTTTTCTTAGTGATTTATTACTTGGTAGGTGCTTATGAGGGGCTTGGAAGGGGCTATATAGCGTTTTATTCCCGTCTAATTTTTAATTACACACGCCTCCTACAATCTTCTTATACTGTGTACACCTATAAAATTATATTATTTCCGAAAATAAAAGCACTGAATTTTCTTCGTAGATAATCCAGTACTTGACGATTGAAACTTATAAATGAAAGTGGCTACTATTAATAAGGTTAGTTGGAATACACTTCTACAAATCATTTTAGTAGCGATACGATTATACATACCGAATTATCTATAACGGAACGTTCTGGGCGTGATTTCATTAGTACTGTTAATCCTATTAAAGAGGTGACTAATGTTTGCGCTACTGCTTTAGCGTTCAAATCACTTTGCAGTTCTCCGGACTGAATTCCTTTCGTAATTAATTCTTGAAATATAACTGAGAGATACATTTGATGTTCTCTAGTTAGCACTTCAAACTTTTCATTATGAGGAGCCAGCTCAACCATTGTGTTAATACAAAAACAACCTTTACTTAATTCTTTTTTATATTCCTCTTCCACTATATTTTCAAAAAATGTCCGAATTGCTTCTTTCACAGATTTTCCGCTTTGAAGTTTTGTTCGTATACGAGCCGCATGTAAATTTGTGTATCTCCTTAATGCAGCTTCAAATAAACCCTCTTTATCACCAAAGGCTGAGTATAAACTCGGTTTTTGTATTTCCATTTTAGCAGTTAGATCACTTAATGAAGTAGCAGCGTATCCCTTCTCCCAAAAAAGTTGCATAGCAGCATCCAAAGCTTTTTCTTCATCAAATTCGCGTAGTCGAGCCATTTAAAACCCTCTCCTTCTCCATCTATTTTTTAAGACTATACATTATCACTTTATGTACCGATCAGTATATTATATATCGTATTAAATTATAAACGATGTGTCAAAAGAAAACGTTATTAATTCAAAATAAACTTGACATATCTATTTCTTCGAGATTATATTTTACTTACAAAATAACATACCGTTCGGTACATTATTTTCAATCACACAAAAAGGAGCTGATTTTATGAGTAGCAAAGAAAAAATGATGACCACTCTAAAACATACTCATATACATTCACCTGTTCATGCAACCATGTCACGCTATATGACTCTATTATTCGCAATAGCTTGCGGGATGGCTGTGGCGAATATATACTTCGCTCATCCACTACTTGATTCTTTATCAAATGAATTTAAGATTAGTCATTCAACTATCGGTATTGTGATTACGATTACTCAAGTTTGTTATGCACTCGGATTACTTTTATTCGTTCCACTTGGTGACTTATTAAGCCAAAAGAGACTCATTATTGTTCAAATGCTTTTATCTGTTTTCGCTTTAATTGTAATCGGGATCGCTCCCTCCAGCACCATACTTTTTATAGGTATGGCCTTAGTAGGACTTCTTGCAACTGTTACGCAAACACTCGTCGCATACGCATCAATTTTAGCTAATCCAGCAGAACGTGGACGCATAGTAGGTTTCGTGACAAGCGGCGTTGTAATAGGTATTCTCCTTGCTCGTACATTTGCAGGCACATTAACAGATTTAGCTGGATGGCGGTCCGTTTATCTCACCTCCGCTACCCTTTTACTCTTCGTATCTTTTTTATTACATTGGAATTTACCTACTCTTGAACAGAAAAGAATGACAACTATGCCTTACCGAAAATTAATACGTTCTGTTCTCTTATTATTTGTAGAAGAACGACTCTTACGCATTCGCGGAATATTAGCATTGCTCATTTTCACTTCATTCAGTATTTTATGGACTTCTTTAGTATTACCTCTAAGTGCTACACCTCATAATCTATCACATACAGCTATTGGTGCATTCGGCCTTGCTGGAGTTGCAGGTGCATTAGCTGCTACGAAAGCGGGACAATTAGCTGATAAAGGATTAGGACAACGAACAACTGGCATAGCCTTATCTTTATTAGTACTTTCATGGCTCCTAATTAAATTTATTAACTACTCTCTATTGTTACTAATTTTCGGCATTATCCTTTTAGATTTAGCTGTGCAAGCTGTACATGTCACCAATCAAAGTATGCTTTTCACAGTGCGCCCTGAAGCAAGAAGTCGAATCACTGCCAGTTACATGATTTTTTATTCTATCGGTAGTGCAACGGGTGCAATTCTTTCAACAAATGTTTATGCAAAATACGGATGGAATGGAGTATGCCTATTAGGTGTATCTATTAGTGCTTTTGCTCTTTTATTTTGGGCAATGACCTTACGACGATCATCACAACTAAAAGAAGAATAATTCATTTGTATATTTTCTAATTCGTATTTTTCTACAAGACTATAAGAATAGCATTTATTTTTCAAAATAAATCAACGGCATTTTCATATTAAAAATGCCGTTGATTCCAAACTTTTATGTATGCGATTCGCCATTTCATGATAATTGATCATAGACTAGTGAAATACCTCTATTTCAAATTACCTTTAACTTGTCCAACAATCTCATTTATCGTATTTCGATCAAACTTATCACTAATTTCGTATGGCTTACGATCTTCTACTAATTGTACCCCTACGATGTCTTTTCGGTTCTTACCATATTGCACTTCAATAATAGATCCGCGCTCTATTTGTTTCCAAATGTGGCTTGCTTCATCTTTATTATCTAAAATAATACAGTCCTCAATAGTTTCATCAATCCCAATTAACTTGTTATCATCCATATATCCTACCTCGTATTGTAGACGTTCTTTCGCTTTTCCGCTTACTAATATACCTTTGCTACCATATGAGTAATCCGTATAATCCTTTTTCTCCACTTGTACCGCTTTCGGCTCTTTTGCTTCAGTTTTTTCAGCAGTTCCACAACCCGTAATAAGACCAATCGGCATAACCACCGTTAATACTACTCTAGTAAATTTCTTTATCATTTGTAACCAACCTCACATGTTTAACTTTAAATTCCATTTATCCCCTTACCAAATAATAACATAACACTACAGAGAAAATGCCAAAGATAAAATATTATTTACATTCTCCCACTTTAAAAACCGATGCGGAAAGTTATACATCTATTTTGTCTCTTTCCCGTTTACCTTAATGTAATATTCTCATGATTATAATTAGATGGAAGGTCAAAATCACAAACTGAATTGCCAAGGAATTATAGAAAGTAGACATCCTACTCACATACGATTAGTATTAAATTTGAGAGGTATGGAAAACTCGATAAAAAATATAAACTATATCATTAAAATTAAAATGGTCTTTATATTAAGGAAGGAAGTGCACAGCTATGGATTTTAAAACAGTTATGCAAGAGCTTGAATCCCTCGGTAAGGAAAGAACGAAAAAAATATACATATCTAACGGTGCACACGAGCCAGTTTTCGGCGTAGCTACGGGCGCTATGAAACCGATCGCTAAGAAAATAAAATTAAATCAAGAGTTGGCTGAGGAACTTTATGCCACAGGTAACTACGATGCTATGTACTTTGCAGGCATTATTGCAGATCCAAAATCTATGAGTGAGTCTGATTTTGATCGCTGGATGGACGGGGCATATTTTTATATGCTATCCGATTATGTAGTGGCAGTAACTTTATCAGAGGCAAATATTGCACAAGATGTTGCTGATAAATGGATTACAAGTGGGGATGAGCTTAAAATGTCTGCAGGCTGGAGTTGCTACTGCTGGCTTTTAGGGAATCGCAAAGACAATGAGTTTTCTGAAAGCAAAATTTCCGATATGCTTGAAATGGTGAAAAATACAATTCATGATTCACCAGAACGAACAAAATCCGCTATGAATAATTTCCTAAACACTGTGGCAATTTCATATGTACCGCTACACGAAAAGGCAGTTGAGACTGCAAAAGAAGTTGGTATAGTTGAAGTAAAACGTGATAAGAAAAAAAGCAGTTTACTAAATGCTTCAGAAAGTATTCAAAAAGAACTTGATAGAGGCAGACTTGGTTTCAAACGTAAATATGTAAGGTGTTAAAAGTATGAAGGTGTCAATCTAAGTGAGATTGACACCTTTTTTTATGGACATTACTAGATTAATCGGACTCAAAGTTAAAGAGAACCAATCATTCATTTCCCTCTATACATCTAAAACTTCTTCTTTCAATTTATATACTCTATCTCTTTTCTCATCATCTTTGATAAAAATAAGTTTTCCTTCTTTAACAAAACCTTCTAATATTAAGCATACTTGACCATATGCTTTAGGCTTATTTGTTGTGAATCTTTCATCGGGTATTTTACCAGATCGTATTAATCGTTCGCATAGCTCAAGTGCACTTATTTCTTCAGAATTAAGTAATTCCAAAATAGCTTTTTGCAATGGCGATAACGGTACGGGTATCTCAGCTACCTCCACCTTCTCTTTTTCTTCTTCAAATAAATCTTCAAATGAAATTTGATTCATTACATCTTTTCCTTTCTCACAATTGATTTATATAACATGAACTGAATCCTATATGTACTGGAACTTTAAATATTATGTATTGTTATGTAGTACTTACCTTATTACATGAATTTCAAACTCATGTCCGTAATTCCATATAGTATGTTTCGATTATACCAAATATACGTTCTGTCTTCTATTGTAGAATTTTTTATAACAGGAATGAGAGTAATAGTGAATATTTATCTTCTTTTTAGTTTTATAAACCATGTAAAAAAGAGAAAAAGTTTACATAACAAAATTATAATTTCCTATAAATTTTCTATGCTAAAACGCAAAAAAGCACTTGTTGCCTCAAATAGACAATCAAGTGCTTTAAGTTTCATCTTTTTTAAATAGCATAAATTTGTAAGTTTTATAGTAACAGTATAACGACTTTTATATGTCGTGATAACTACTACGTTAAAACTTACGAGCTTGTACGAGTTCATTAGTTTAATATACATTCCATGGTTTTTATATTCATCGCCCAGTAAAATGTCATCTTATCTAAGCTCGCACTTCGTTTTCTATTCTATCATTGCACATAGTACCCTACGATGGTCCAACCATCATGAAGTACGTACTTTCTAACAGCCTATTCTTTTTTTCACTGCAAATATACTTTATTTTTTACTCATCTATATATATGCTTGTTATCTTTAACCATGCTCCACAACTTTTGACATTCTCATATGTAAAGTCACTGTAATTCATTTCGTATATTTGCTTAACCTCTTAAATTATTAATTACAATATACAAAAGTTAATAATTAAGGATTCTTCAATCCATTAATAAAACCCTTAAAGCTATCAGCTATTTTATACGTATTTTCTTCTTCACTAGATTGCGGGAAATAAAAAGAGTGATCCCAATAATACACACCATAGTTTTCAGTATCTGTAATAAGTACAATTAATCCTGAACCCGGATCATCTCCTATTATTAAACTGTTCGGTAACATATCTTCTTCAAACTCTTCATAGCATTCACTTAAATCAAAAGTTTTTTTTACACCTATACCATACAAAACATCTAAAGAGATTTCCTGATTTAATTCTTTAACAAAAAACTTACTATACCTAACTTTCGAAGTCCCTCCGTTATATTCACTTAAAAAATTTTTATAATCTTCCGGGAGTAAAAATCCTAAAAACTCTTCTAATTCTTCAATTGATTCTTCAGTTGCTTTACCAAAAGCATTTAAATTCATCTATTTCACTCCCATTTCATCTTTTAACTTCTTAGCTAATGACATTCCACCCATATGTCGAAATCTTCTGTGCATCTCTTTACTAACTTCTTGCATTGTTGTTAAATCTTGATGGTGGTGCCATGTATTTTCATCTAATTTCGGTCCATTTGGAGCTAATTCATCAGCTTTAGCAAAGTCAATGTCATATCTATTAAATTCACCTATCGGAACTTCTTGTCTTACCAACCCAGCAGATTTAAAGTCCGGAAAACCTTCAGGATAAGAAACTCGATTGGGAGGAATCTCCCAATCAATATAAGTCCATGTTCCTTCCTCGCTAATTTCGATTTTCCCACCTTTTTTCTGCCATTTTTCAGAATCTCTAGAATATAGGGGTTTAGTAGATAATTGTTCCTCTGTAAACTTCACTATTTCTGGGTTTTTCCCCGTACCCTTAACCCCACCACTCTCCAAATTCGAGATCCTACTCTGAATACTCGACTTTGAGGCATCATGGGCTTCTTGTAATTTCCCGCTATAGTTCGTTCCAGTTCTAGCGACACTTCCATCTGGCAGTATTTCTACACCTTTAAAGATTTGGGATACGGAGTCCACACCTTTTGCTAATTTTCAATTATATAATACTAGCAATTTATGTTAGCCTTAATTCATAAAAAATTACTTTTTATAAATTCAACCCAAGTTTCTCGTTACCACATTTCTATATTATAACATTAACTCAATCGTATCTTTTAAAGCTTCATTTACATTAATAGCCTTTTAAATAAAAAAACTGAAAGAGGATTTATCCACCTTCCAGTTTCTTCGTTCATTATTCTATCGGCCCCATAAATTGAGTAATTAAATAAACATGCTCGATAAGTTTGACTTTTTGTAAGTTTTCTACTTTTTCTGGTCCACCTAGTGCAAGTAAAGGTGTGTAACCAAAACATTCATCAATTTCAAGCTTTCCGTATTTATTTAATGCCTCCTGATAATGCTTCCAATCCAATGCTTTCTCTAAAAAATAATCATCTTTCGTATTTTTAAAGAAAAACTTAAATTTTCCAGCTACTACATCTACCGTACCTTTTCGATACTTAAGTAATAATAAATAGTTGTTTTCCCACACAAGAATATCTCCCATACCTGTTGTAAAAATTGGGATAGCTTCTTCATAACGAATATAACTTTCCTTTAATATATCTAAATATTTTTCTGGGTTTATTGCTCTTAAGTATCCATTTAACATACTCCCAAACCCATAGCATTTCCATAAATCTATTATTTGATCTGGAACTTTCCCTGTATACTTTTCAATAACCTCTGTTGATGGTTTTTCGAAAGATATAAAATCATTTATATTTTCCATAGTATCCCCCTACTCCGATTTCAATCTAACATTAAGATATATCAATTTTTTTTCTTCCTCTGATAAGGTGTCAGCAACTCGTCTAATTTCCTTATCCACATTACCAATCCTGCTTTTCCACTGCGAACCTATTGATGAATTAATTCTAGAATCACCCATGCCAGTTATTTTTAATGGATTTCCACCCGCAATTTGATCTGGGTCATGTAATGCAGCTTTATCCTTTATCCACTTTAAAGCTTGCTCTTCTGCTTCCCTAAATGAAAAACCTTCTTCCATAAATTCATCTATTTTATCTTGCACAGCTTGTTTTCGTGCTAATCTTTGAGCTGAATTTGCTTGTTTTGATCTTCCATATTTTAAAAATTGGTTCCGATTCTGAATAAACTCATCAACTGTCAATTTTCCCAGCCCATCTTCTTGGTTTTTTAATTGTCGTATAAACTCATCTTCATTATGTTTTGGATTACGTTTAAATTCGATTCCAATTTCGTCAGTACGCGAGCTATTATTACCCACTCCGCTAGTTTTATTACTTCCTTCTAATTTACTATGCCCATGAACAAGTTGATAAGCGTCATCCTTAGCTGCCGTACTTGCCTTTGAAAACTTTCCAGCTACTTCTCCAACAGTTGAAGATTCTATATAAGGAAGCTTCATTCCTATTCCAGTATCCACCGTCCTAACTGCTACTGGAATAGGAGTATTTTTCATAGCATCTAGTGCATTTTTTAAAGTCTTATTTTCCTTAAGCGATTGTACCACATTTTTACCCAAATTTGGATTAAAACCAGGCATTCCTTCTTTGAATTTTAATAATTTGGCTAAATCAGCTAATTCACTCGTTCCTTTGAATGCTTTTACTCCTTTTCCTACTGCTCCAACAACTGGGATTGCATCTAATCCGCCAAAAATGATGTTTCCTACCCGCTCTTCTTGGCTCAATTTCCGGTGTGTTCCCCAGTCTTCTCCGTCGATACCGCTTTTTATTTGTACAGCGCCGTATACAACTGCGGCAGCGGCCCCAAGTGGTGGACAAAGGATTGTTGTGATGATGATTCCTGCGCCTATTCCTATGTCTCGTATCATTTCTAGTTTTTTCTGTTCATCTTCTATCGATTTGTATTCAAATCCTCGTGTGGATGGGACTACTTTCTTGTATTCTTCATAATTTAGTTTTGCATCTGGGTTTTGTTTTTTTAGTTCTTTGTACTCCGCTTTCAGTACGTTATCAAATGCAGGTGAATCTTTAAAAATATCTTCTACAGTTATTTTATCTTTTTTTGTTTGTATTGTTTGCGGTACACTTCCGTATCCCGCGTGCTCATCTGGTAATACTGTCGTTGTTGTAGAGCCAATTCGGTTATTTGTTTCGAAGCTAAGAATAGATGTATCTCTCATTTTTTGAGCGAATTTATCCATTTCTACTAAAAAAGGTTTATCTATATGTTCAGACACCAATCGCCCTGCTTCTCCGCAATATTTTTGTAATGTCGAATAGCTATCAAGTAATTCCCCTATTTTTTGCGATTGATCTTTTGGGCTAAAATGTATACTACCATCTGAGTCTAAATCTCGTATTCTTCCATCAATTCTTTTTAATGATTCATTTGCGTCCCGTAATTTCATGAGTGCATCTTTTGTAATTCGATTCATACCATCTCCCATGTTTTGCCATGGTTCAGGTCTATATTTCACATCCATTTCGTTTTCATCCCCCAGCCGTATGGTGATTTCTACAACTTACTTAATCTTTCACGTAATTGTTCGTCCTTTTCAAGCATTTCTACACATACATTTCCTACAACTTTCGCCGACCTCAAATAGTGTTCAGACAATTCAAGTGTTTTGTGTAATATATCAGGATATTTTTCAATTACTCTCATCGCTTCACCTTTTTGATAAAAATCACTGCTTAATAAACTCTCAATATTTGTTCCAATGACGTCTAAATGGATTTTATATATATTTTCTAACTTCATTACTATATCAAGTAGTTCTTGAAAATTAACTAATACTTCTTCTCCACCACCAGAACCACTATCTCCCATTGATACTTGCATTATTGCATACCTCCTAACGAGAATTGTCTCGGGTCAATTAACTTTTTATATGGCATTTTTAACACGTCATACAATTTCTTATTAACCGCATAGAGGCTCACCCAGTCATATCGATTACGATCTACATCTATTTGAACGAAATCTTCTCCTTCAGTGAAATATAAGAAACATTCCCATTTTCCTCCTCTATTACTTCGAGGCCTCGTATACGTTTCTATCGCTATAACGTCTTTATTTGATAAATCTTTCCCCTCAAATGTTTGTTGTTCTGTTTCTGTCATTCTCTTTGAGAAAAATGTATCTTCTATTTCTCTCAGTTCTCTCAATAAGAAAGGGATGCGTGTTAATAATGAAAAATATACGTCTGGCTTTGGTATGTAGTCGATCTCGTATTTTTTATTTGGCTCTACTTCTGTTAATACAGCCACTCGGTCTTTATCATGTTTCAAAAAGCCAATTAATACATTATTAATTCTCGTGTATTCATGACAATTTTCATATTCCTTTAATAGCTCAATCATTTGAAAAGCTGCAGAGGTAATTCCATTTTCACTTGTAAGCAAGCCTTTTTCTTTTAAACTCATAGTTGCTTTCGTGACACACTCTTCATCAAGTAAAATAATTACGTCACGGTTTGGCAATCCAAATATATCCGTAACCCCGGCTGCACCTGCGAGAACATATAATTCAGCTGGTGCAAAATTCCTTTCTTTTTCCATTCTTTTATCCCTCATTTCTCCATCACAACTGTTTTATCGCCCTTACTTCCGATCTATCTCCGTACGTTTGAATACTTTTATCTAACTCTTTCAAAGCTTTCGTATGTCCTTCAAATGCATCTACCAGTTCTGAGTTATATTGAATGATTAAATCTAGATAACTTAAAAAGGCATCTCTCGTTTTTCCATTCCAGTTCGCACATGTAACGTATGCTTTTAAGTTTTTCGCTTCGTTTAAAGAATCCTTCATACCATTTTCTATGTTTTGTGCGTAAGAAATGGCACTTGCAGTGTTACTTCCTATAATTTCAACCTCTTTACCACTCATGTTGGTTCCCTCCATTCTTTGTATGCTTAATGGATAAGTTTTTCAATTTCCTTTTTCTTTTCTTCAAAAGCCTTAGTCGCTGCAGCGTATGCTGACGCTTTCTCCGCTTCTGCTTTAGCTTTATATTCCAAATACTTTGCATAAGCTGTACCTTTTGCAGATCCAACATCGCTTAATGCACTTTTAAAATAGGATACTAATGTATTTAATTCTTCATCCTTTTCATGACGTTTTTGTTCAAATTCAACTGCCGGAATTTTATTAGCTTCCAAGCCATTACTTTTACTCTCATAATCTCTCTTCGCTGATTCAGCCTCTTGAATGAATTGCTTTAACTCTCTTTCTTTATCTTTTAAATAATCATGTAAATCATCATACCGATCTCGTTTCCTCGCACTTTCTGTAAAACCAGACGCATTTAAAAAAGCATTGTACAATTCATCTAACATCTTTCTCCCCCTTTATTACAATAATTATGTAGTTAAATTCGTATATATAAACATAAATATTCATTACATTAAGAATTAACAAATAATTATTTTTGCATATTGCTATTTTATCAAAGGGGTTTTAACATTTCCATATTTTATAAATAGCTTTCGCATTTTTCTTCAATTGTAATACCTCAAAAGCAGGCAGTCTTTAAGGCCTAATTAAGTAAGTATTCTATGTTACAAATGAAAAAGGATCTGATATAAATATCAGATCCTTTTTCACTGCTTCTTTTATAAATTTAATTTCTTGATACATACATCGTTTCATACGATAACTGGTTCATACGTGCTCAAATTATCATACACAGTTTTTACAATACTAGGCGGAAGGTTAACACATCCTCAGATCCACCTTTTCCTGTGGCAGTGCATAATTTTTAATAGAATCCAAGTGTATTTTTACTTGCCTGACTTAATTTTTTCGCTATACTCTTCTAAAGTTAACCCTGTTTCTTTTAGATACACAGCAACTTCTTTTCCTACATAACGATAATGCCATGGCTCATACTTAATACCAGTAATATTCTCTTTATCTTTCGGATAGCGGAGAGTAAACCCATACTCTGCAGCATTCTTATCTAACCATTTGAATGCATCAGTCGTTTCAAATTTTGCATTTAAATCTTCTACCGTATTCTGCCATTCAACTGAAATAATGTCTAACGCTAATCCCGTATGATGTTCACTTGCACCAGGATACTGAAGATATTCCAATGCCTTAGCACTAGCCTCTTTATCCGACAAACCTTGAGATTTATAGCTTTTAACTGAAGCATCATAATAAGTTTGTTGTAATTTTATAGCTCGATAACCTGATCTTAAATAAAGATTGATTCCCTCTTTTTTTGCAGCTGCTACCATATCCTGATAGGAAGTTGCAATTCTACTATCTATTTTCATATTTGGCTTCGCATTTTGGGTAATACTTGTTAATTCAATTCCTAGTTCCTTTGATAACATATGCTCTCTATTTACAAGGATAATTCTCCAATCATTAACATCAGAGATAGGTAAAACATCTTTTTTATTCGCATTTATCTCATTTTTATTTTTATTTTTATCGTTATTATTAGTAGTTTCCTGAGATGTTTGCTTTCCACTACAAGCAGCAAGGCTCCATCCCATTGCCAATACCAATGCTAAAATTATAAATTTTTTAATTGTATCTCATTCCCTTTTTGTTTATTAGTCTTTATACCAATTTCCCAACACATCTCTAGGAATCTCCTTGAAATTCTCTAAAGAAACGGGGCCGACAAATTTTTTAATCCCATGATTTTTAGAATCTTCATCCGAATAATCTTTTAAAAATTGAATTTTAAATTGTTTCTTACCATCAGCATAGTCGGTTACTGTCGGTACGAGTGCCGCTTGTCGTATACCAAAAGTTTTATCTTCATACTTAACAAATTGTATATAAGATAATCCTCCTACCAATGTTTCTAATTTTTCTTGAGCAGAAATAAGATTTCCAAGAGAATAATAGATTAGCGTTTCATGTCCATCTTTATTTTGTTTCCACTCAATTGGTTGAATTACATGTGGATGATTTCCAATTACTACATCTACACCTAAATCTGTTAAATATTGAGCAACTTCTTTTTGTTGCTTTGAAGGTGTAGAGGTATATTCTACTCCCCAATGCACCATAACAATCACCATATCAGAGCTACTCTTTGCCTTTTCCACATCATTTTGTATCGCTTTTTTATCCATTACATTTAATGCCCAAGACTTATCAGCTGGAATTTTAATTCCATTCGTACCGTATGTATAATTTAGTAACGCAAAACGAATACCATTTTTTGTAATCGTTTTTATTTCATTACGCTCATTTTGATTCTCATTAATGCCTAATGGGATAACATCTGGATATTTCTTCCAGTATTCTCTTGTATTCGCAACACCTTTAATACCCATATCCATAGCGTGATTTGTCGCTTGCGTCACTATATTGAATCCAGTGTCCACTAAAGATTGACCTACTTCTTCAGGTGTATTGAAAGTCGGATATCCCTGTACTTTTAGATTATTTCCTGCTATTGGAGTCTCCTGGTTCACTATAGCAAGATCACTTGATTGAACAGCTTTTTTGATATTTTCATAAATATAGTGATAATCATATGAACCGTCTTTTTGTTTGCCATCTTTAATTACTGCATCATGATATAAATTATCACCCGTTGCCATTACATTCACAACCGATTTTACTTTTTTATCTTCAATAAAATTAGGAGACTGTTGAATAGAACTTTTCTCTACCCAATTTGGTGCTTTTAATGATGTATCTGTATTTGATTGAGCCGGTGGTGATGAAGCTTTAGATGACTTAACATCTGTATTATCACAAGCGGTTAAAAGTACTAAAAAAATAAGACATAATAAAAATTTATTTTTACTTCTCTGTAAATTATGTAACATGTAATCCTCTTTTCTGTTCTATTACTTATAACCAATTTTAACAAATAACTTTTTAAACAACGTATTTTGGTTTTACACTTCATTATGGAAGGACACTCTGTTACATCTGCTTCGGAATATACGGATAACCGTTTTCCACTTTCTAACAATCTATCGATTCTATTAGAATTGATAGATTGCTAAAAAAGCATTATCCACCAGGATGCCGACTAGATTCCAATCAACATCCTCCATATATTGAATTTGATATACCTGTTCCAATTGTAGTAGCTGGTTAATCTAAACAAGAGAGGAGATATAGCCTCTTCTCTTGCTTTACATTTGTGAGTGGCTCCAAAAAGAGGGAATCGTTGACGTCCCCTCTTTAGATAGTGCAAAATTTTTGTACCTATTTTCTTTAAGTCGAGCGACAATCATTATACGAATCACAATAAGTAAGACCCAAGAACTTATTTTACCAATATATTAAAAAAGTAGCAATATCACCTGCGATTCATATAAAGAAGACAATTAGGAGAAATGAAAAAGGAAGTCGTTATCTCTATCGTACAATTGATAAAGATGATGTAGCTCAAGTATTAAAAAAGTTAATCTGTACTATTAACAACAGTTAAAAGAAAAAAATAGTTATTTCCTATATCGAAAATTATGTAAATGAATACTGGTATGAAACGACTATACGATGGCACCGTTATATTTCCATAAAACTAACAAACTAAAATACCACGTAACATTACAAGAGTTACGTGGTATGTAAACGATGAAATATTAAATTTTCACTGATTGTTCTTCTTGATAAATAATTTCACCATCAATAATAGTTATTTCTACTTTTAAATCTTTAATTTGGTTTGGATTCACACTTAAAATGCTGTCATTTAATATAACTAAATCCGCCAACTTTCCGACCTCTATGCTTCCTTTTATCTCTTCTTCAAAACTCGCATAAGCGCCATTCCATGTGTATAGTTTAATAGCTTCCATTACACTTATAGATTGATTCACACCAACCTCTATTCCAGACTTCGTTTTTCTATTGACAGCAACATGAATTCCTAATAAAGGGTTATAGTCGGTAACTGGTGCATCCGAACTACCTGCTGCAATGATGC
Source organism: Bacillus sp. FSL M7-1020 (assembly GCF_038050415.1). Lineage (NCBI taxonomy): Bacteria > Bacillati > Bacillota > Bacilli > Caryophanales > Bacillaceae > Bacillus > Bacillus sp. FSL M7-1020. The sequence continues at coordinate 2,881,473 of NZ_JBBOTW010000001.1, forward strand.
CTCGATCAATATAATCACGAGCAGCGTACATATGATTAACACGATCACCATAGTGCCGTAAATATATCTCTCCGAATTCATATGGAAATGGAGGGTTTGGAATTGGAACTATCTCAAGTTTTTTCATTCTCTCTTGTAAATCTGGTGAAGAAATTCCCGCGTGCTCGATTCGATGACGATGATTTTTTCTTGGTGATTCCTCTAACGCCCTTTCTACACAATTTAAATACATTTCAATAGCTTTATCACCTTGTGCATGCACAGTGATTTGATAACCTTTTTTGTGTGCTTCGCCTAACACTTGATAAATTTCTTCCTCATTATAATAAAGAATGCCATAATTGTTACGATCACTCGAATACGACTCACGGGTTGCAATTGTAGGTCCAGTACTACTTCCATCTGTAAACAGTTTAGCTGGTCCAACCTTGAACCTCTCATCTCCCGTACCAGTTATCACACCAGCTTCGACCATTTTATTAACAAATTCATGGGAGTTATTCATTTGACATATCATTGCATATATTCGGACACGAATATCCCTACTCTTCACAGCTCGTTGTAGTAAACGAAAACTCTCAGGTCCATCTCCACCTGCGTCATGTATACTCGTTATACCAGTTGCAACGAAATGATCTGATGCAATTTTCACAGCCTTCATCATTTCACTTTCTTTATAACTTGCAACTTCACTCATCTCCATATTTGCTACTTCAATTAACCTTCCTGTAAGCTTTCCTGCCTGATCCTTTTCAATAACTCCCCCACTCGTGTTCGGTGTGTTCTCGTTAATTTGCGCAATTTCTAATGCTTTGCTGTTCACTACGCTTATGTGGTGACAAGTACGAGTTATAATAATAGGATGGTCAACTGAAATGTCATCCAGCTCAGTAATTGTTGGATAACGCTTTTCCTTCACAGCGGTTTCATTAAAGCCCCAAGCACGTATCCATTCACCTTTTGGCGTTTCTAATGCCTTCTTTTTTAGGTCATCTAACAAAGCTTCGATAGAATCAATATGTTCAGCTTTACAACTGACAGCCAACTGATTTTGTCCATAAGAAATGAGGTGAAGATGGGAATCAATGAATCCAGGAAGAAGCGTTTTTCCTTGCAAGTCAATTACATCCGTTTTTTCTCCTATAAAACTCTTAACCTCCTCATTTGAACCAACAAATGCGATACGATTATTTTGTATTGCCACAGCTTCGACTACTGTATTCTTTTGGTCGACTGTAATAACTTCTCCATTTAACAAGACAACATCAGCTTTCATAAACTCAACCCTTTCGGAATTACCCTTTTCGAGTAATTCATTCCGTATTTACAGTTACATCTCTCAATAGGATCTTCCGCCTTTTAACAAATTAAAGTTGAGCTAAACACTCTTTTATTGTTGTAACGATAAAAGTAAAGTCTTCCTCTGTAATGCTTAATGGCGGTGCAAGTTGCAAAATATTATTGTAACCGGCAACAGTGTCACCATTTTTACCGATAATTAGACCTTTTTCTTTACAAGCATTGATGACTTTGTTCATCTTTTCAATGGAAGCCGGTTCTTTTGTTTGCTTATCTTCCACTAGTTCAATACCTAAAAGAAGACCTTTTCCGCGAACATCTCCTACGTTTGGATGTTCTTTTACATCCTCTAGTTCATATAACAGTCGTTCACCCAATTCCTTGGAACGGTCAATGAGTTTCTCATTCTCCATAATTTCTAAATTTTTCAAAGCTAAGGCGCAAGCTGCAGGGTTTCCTCCGAACGTATTCACATGGCGAAATCGATCATAATCTTCGCTGCCTACGTACGCCTCATAAATCTCTCGTTTAACTGCTGTTGCCGACAAAGGAAGATACGCACTTGTAATACCTTTTGCCATCGTAATGATATCTGGTTTGACACCGTAATTCATAAATCCAAACGGCTTCCCTGTCCGCCCAAATCCACATATTACTTCATCACAAATGAGCAACGCACCGTGCTTCTCGCAAATTTCTTTTACTTTTGCCATATATTCATCAGGAGGCATCAAAATGCCGCCCCCAGTAATAATCGGCTCCATAATTACGCCGGCTACTGTTTGACTTAACTCCCATGTCATGACACGATCGATTTCATCAGCACTTGCCAGTGTACGAACATCTTCTGGATTACGATACGTATCAGGCGGTGCTACATGCAAGAATCCTTGCCCAAGTGGTTCATATTTATACTTTCTTTGTGCTTGTCCTGTTGCCGCAAGAGCCCCCATTGAGTTACCATGATAAGCACGATAGCGTGAAATAAACTTATAGCGTCCATGATCACCTTTTTGCTGATGATATTGACGAGCAATTTTAAACGCTGTTTCATTTGCTTCCGATCCACTGTTAGAGAAGAAAATAACGTATTCATCATCAAGCCATTCATTCAATTTCTCTGCTAATTTAATAGCAGGAACATGACTTTGTGTCAGAGGAAAATATGGCATTTCTTCCAGTTGTTCAAAAGCCGCTCTTGCAAGCTCTTTACGGCCATATCCAACATTCACGCACCAAAGACCGGACATGCCGTCTAAATAACGGTTTCCATCAATATCCGTCACCCATGCTCCTTCTGCTTTTGTAATAATTAAATTCGTTGGATTAGGGGATGCTCCTTTCATTGCATGCCAAAGGTACTTTTCATCTGCTTGTTTCAAACTTTGTGTTTGCTCTGTCACTTGCACAATCACCAACTCCATTCTATCCGTTTATGATTTTCTATCACTCTATCAATAACGAGCCGTAAGCATTTTCTTGCGCGTATAAAATTCTACGCCATCTTTTCCATTTGCATGGAGATCACCATAGAAGGATTTCTTATAACCTGAGAATGGGAAGAATGCCATTGGAGCAGGAACCCCAAGATTGACCCCAAGCATACCTGCATCAATTTCTTCACGGAATTCACGAATTGCTTTCGCGCTATCGGTGTATAGGCATGCACCATTTGCGAACGGTGATGCATTAGCAACATGAATTGCTTGCGCCAAGTCTTTTACGCGTATAATAGAAAGAACCGGTGCGAAGATTTCATCTTGCCAGATTTTCATTTCCTGTGTCACATTGTCAAAAATCGTTGGACCGACAAAATAACCGTCACCGTTTGCTGCATCATCTTCACGTCCGTCACGAATAAGTGTCGCTCCCTGCTCTATACCAGATTGAATGTATCCGTGTGTACGCTCTTTATGGCCGTCACGAATAACGGGACCAAGAAAAACATCTTCTTCCAGACCATTACCAATCGTAATTGCATTCGCCTCTTGAAGCAGTCTATTAACGAGCTCATCTGCAACGTCTTCTTCCACGACAACAACAGCCGCCGCCATGCATCTTTCACCCGCTGAACCGAAGGCAGCACTTGTAATTTCTTTCACTGCAAAACTAAGGTCCGCATCTTTTAATACGATCGAATGATTTTTTGCACCTGCAAGAGCTTGTACACGTTTGCCGTTTGCTGCTGCTGTTTTATATATATACTCAGCGACAGGTTGAGAACCAACGAAAGATACAGCCTTCACATCCTCATTGTCAAGAATGCCATTCACGACGTCATGTGCACCATGTACAACATTTAGTACTCCATCTGGAAGACCTGCTTCTGTAAACAGTTCAGCTATGCGATTCGCCAGCAACGGTGTTCTTTCAGATGGTTTTAATACAAACGTATTTCCGCATGCAATCGCGAGTGGGAACATCCAGCATGGCACCATCATCGGAAAGTTAAATGGCGTTATTCCTGCGATTACTCCGATTGGATAACGATACATCCCTGATTCAACACCAGTAGCAATATCAGGAAGTTGCTCTCCCATCATTAAAGTAGGTGCACCTGCTGCAAATTCAACACATTCAATCCCTCGCTGTACTTCACCGTAAGCTTCTTTATAACTTTTTCCATTTTCCAAGGTAACGAGTTTCGCTAACTCCTCCCAGTTTTCAATCAAAAGCTGTTGGTAGCGAAATAGAATCCGAGCACGCCGAGGTACAGCAACCTTTTTCCATGTTTGGAATGCTTCTTTCGCAGTTGCTACAGCTCTATCCAAATCTTCTTTAGTCGAAAGCGGCACACGAGCAATAGTCTCTCCTGTTGCTGGATTTGGTACATCTTCTACTTGTTTACTTTTAGATTCTATCCATTGTCCACCAATATAATTTTTTAACGTTTGTACATTTTTGGTTACTACCATGGTGAAACCTCCTAATTTTAAGATAGCCGTCCTATGTATGTATTGCATTCACAAAAAAAGAAAGCGCATTCATTAGACGGTATATAAACTTATTTATATACATTTCTCTAACATTACTAATCTTACTCTTATCGATTGCATATGCAGGAGCAGTCATCTGCTTAGCATTTGTCCACTCTCCAGTTCACATTATTTCAGATTAATCTCATGGTTCATCTTATAATTCTTTTTCAAAAATACTGGGCAATCCCATTCACAAACAAGGTCCTTATCCAAGGAAACAACCCAGCCCTTTGTAACATGATACTTTTTTCCATCAACAGTAATAAACACTTCACCGTCTGTCACATAGAAAACTTCCTGTTCTTCTACATGCCACGTTCCTTTATTTGGTTCACCTACCCATGGTTCCCATGTGTTGGCACCTAGTTGCTCTGCTTCTTCTGCTGTAATTTTTTTCGCAAAAAACATGATGATACCCCTCTCTCTTATTAGTAATTTTGACGGAATACGTTCCTATACATCTACTGTTTTAACATTGGTAACCTTTAAACGTTTGAACTCTTTTCTCATAAAGTATATGGCAATGAGAACGCCTGGAATTTCGGCAGCAGGAGCAGCGTACCATACACCTTCTACACCCCAGAACTTCGGAAAAACAAATAGAAACGGTATCATGAACAACAATATTTTGCTAACACTAATAAACGTTGCGGACCAGTTTCTCTCCTGTGATTCAAAATAACCAGAGACAAGCAAGCTAACTGCACTAAGTGTAAACAAACAATTGAATACAACCGTCGTCCAAATGCCCAGTTTTTGCAATTCAGGATTACCACCGGAAAAAAATGACACAATTGGATCTGCAAAAATGATTAATATAGCTGTCACAATTACAAAGAAGGAAACTGTAAAAATGAGTCCCATCTTAATTGCTTGTTTCACACGATCAAGGTTGCCTGCACCATAATTATAACTAATAATCGGTTGAAGCCCTGTCATTCCACCGAGCGCCGCTAAAGCGAGAAGATTTGTAATGTAACCATTTTGAATCGTGAAAGCTGCAACGTGCAGACCACCTCCGTAGCTTTGCAGTAAATTGTTGGTGAAAATAATTGCTATAAACATCATGAACTGACTAGAGAAAGATGCAAACCCCGTCCAAACTACTTCACCAATCTTCTTAAGATCAATCATCACATCTTTCATTTTTGGCTTCAGTTTTGTTTTACCAAACCAGAAATAAAAGATTAAGAGAACAGGAATCGATTGCGAAATCGTATTAGCCCATGAAGAACCCATCATCCCCATGTCATACTTCACTACCATAATCCATTCCATAACTCCAGCAACAACTGCTGCGACTAACCAACTGTTCATTGACAATATAGGTTTTTCATCGATATTAGCTAAAATACTTAATACAACGGCCAATATCGTTAATGGCAACGAAATCCATAGTAGTCGGCTATATTGCACCGCATACGGAAGTGCTTCATCACTTGCTCCAAATAGAATCATAATATCAGTTTCAAAGACCAATCCAAGTACAGCTATCAAAGTGGAAAGGAAAAGAGTAAACCATAAAGTTTGTCCCATAATACTTCTAGCTTCTTCTATCTTCCCTTTCCCCATTCGAAGTGAAATGACCGCTCCGACTCCTATCCCCAAAAGAACCCCAATCATACGGGTAATAACCATGACCGTAAATCCAATTCCGATTCCTTCGATTTCTAGCTCCTGAAAGCCACTGACGAAATAGCCATCAATAACCGATACAACTCCTAGAATTACATTAGCCATAATTCCTGCCAAAGCAAACCGTAAATATAGTAACGGAATACTTTTGGTTCCGAGCACTGAATCATCCACCGACTTATTCATTCCTTCTGGCTTCTCTATGTTCGATGACGGACGGTTGTCCACTATTTTCATGAGCATATCCCCTTACAAATAATTTATATAGCAAGTTAAGCTCAATTAATTCACATACCAACCTACAGGCTTGGCATGCTGGTGGATATTGATTTGCTTCGTTTCCATAAAGTGCTCCAGCCCGGCAACACCTAAAGCCCTACCGATTCCACTTTGCTTATACCCGCCCCAAGGACCTTCAACATAAGCAAGATGATAACTATTAATCCAAGTAATTCCCGCACGCAATTTACTAATGACACGTTTTGCTCGGTCCATATCTTCAGTAAATACAGCACCGGCTAATCCATAAATGGAATCATTCGCTTTTTGGATCGCATCTTCCTCATCTTTAAATTTCTGTACAATAAGGACTGGTCCAAAAATCTCTTCCTTAACAATACGCATATCTGCATTTACATCAGCAAAGATTGTTGGTGCGATAAAAAAACCTCGATCAAGCCCATTTTCTGTTAAACGTTTACCACCACAAACTAATTTTGCACCTTCTTCCATTCCACTCTTTATATAATGTAAAACGTCATTCATATGAGACTCGGTTGTGAGAGCTCCCATTTCAATATTCTCGCTTTCTCCGTTTCCAACTACAATTTTGTTCGCACGTTCGGCCAATCTTTCAACAAACTTATCGTAAATGGTCTCTTGTACAAGTAAACGGGATGCAGCTGAACAAACTTGCCCAGCGTTGTGGAAAATACCAAACATCGCATTATCGACAGCAGTTTCAAAATCCACATCGTCGAACACAATAAGTGGAGATTTCCCCCCTAGTTCCAGTGTAATTTTTTTCATATTGCCCGCGGCTGCTCGCATAATACTTTGACCTGTTTTTGTTCCACCTGTAAAGGCAATTTTGTCAACATCATGGCTCTCTGCAAGCTCATTCCCAACCTTTGAACCAGGTCCCAACACTAAGTTTGCCACTCCGTCTGGAAGCCCAATCTCTTCGATAATTTCAAATAACTTGAATACGCTTACAGGAGTGACGTCAGCAGGTTTAATTACAATTGTATTCCCTGCGGCAAGTGCAGGAGCAATTTGCCAAACAGCTAGCATAAGCGGGAAGTTCCAAGGTACAATCAGTCCACAAACACCAATCGGTTCATGAATAACAATCGTTTCTGAAGAATCATCACGATTGTAAGATTCCTTTTTTATACCTTTAATCAAGTCAGCATAATAGCGGAAGCATTGAACCGATACTGGAATATCTACATAGGTTGTTGCACGAATAACCTTACCGTTATTTGTAGTTTCCAAACGGGCAATTTCAGCTGTCTTCTCTTCAAGACGATCTGCAATCTTATATAGATAATCAGCTCTTTCATCAGCCGATAAATCTGACCAAATTCCGCTGTCAAACGCTTTACGAGCCGCCTTTATTGCTAGTTTCGCATCATCTGCTGATCCATGAGCGGACGTTGCAATAACCTCTTCAGTTGCAGGATTGATAATATTTCGTCTAGCACCCGATAATGCTTCTACCCATTTTCCGTCAATGAACATGTTTATTTCCATAAACACCTCTCCTTTACGCAATAATATCTACCAACTTGAAACCAATATGTGCTATATTGACCAGCATCGTTTTCTGATTATAGAATGGAAATGATTTGAGACGTTCCTTTTCAAATCGATATCCACCTGCATTCCCCGTAACGATCCATTGTGCCAATAACTTACCAAACAATGTTGAGAGAGACGCGCCGTGGCCTGTATAACCAGTTGCAAAATATGCACCTTCTTTAGATTTACCGATAACCGGGAACGTATCAATTGTCACACCGATAAATCCACCCCACCTGTAATCTATCTTGCTTCCTTCTAGTTTTGGCATTATTTTAACCATAGCATCGTACACACTTTGATAAACGGCATCACCTAAGTTCGGACGAATATCACCACCGCCAAATACGATTCGATTATCTGGTGTACGCCTGAAATAGTAAAGGAAACTACTCGTATCAAAAACCATGCGATCTTTAGGAATAACGCTATTCAAAAGTGTTTCTGAAAGCTGTTCAGTAGCAATAATGCGTGCCGAAATTGGCAGTACGCCTTTATTCAGTTCAGCCATGATTTTTCCAGAGTAACCATCTGTAGCAACAATAATGTCTTTCGCTGTAACAGTACCTTTTTCTGTAACAACTTTCACACTATTTCGGCCGTACTCAATAGATAATGCTTTCGAATGCTCAAAGATTTTTGCACCAATTGATTTCGCTGCTTCTCCCAAACCAATTGCATAGTTCAGTGGTTGGAATGAGTAACTTGAGTTGTCGACTAAGCAACCATAATATTGAGGGGAATCAATTTCTTGATGCAACTGACTTCGATTAAGCACGCTACATTCATATCCAAAATTTTTGTTTAAGTACTCACTTTCATGTTTCAATCCTTCAAAATGTTTGGCTTTGTAAGCTGCCACAATGTGACCTGTCTTTCTAAAATTACAGTTGATTTGATGCTCGTCGATAATGTTTTTAACTAATTCAACACTAAGCAGAGAAAGATCGTTAAGCTGTCTCGCCTCTTCGGCACCATACTTTTTAGCAAGCTCCTGCATCGTTGACTTATAGCCCGGCAATACCATCCCGCCGTTGCGACCGCTTGCGCCATATCCGATTGTTTCCTGCTCAAGGACAATGACACTCTTTCCTAATTTTTGCAAATGATATGCAGAAGAAAGACCTGTGAAACCTGCGCCAATAATGACAACATCCGCCTCTTCATTTCCTTCAAGAGGTTTTCCTTTGTCATAGCTGTTTGCAGTCGCTGTCCACAGAGAGAGCGTATCCATTCGATCCATCTTTTCCATAGCTAATCCTTCTCCTTTCGTGACATGTATGTTACAATACAGTCAAAAATATTCGAAATATTCACTCTTATTGAATTAATAATATGATTTGGAGTTTCCTCCAAGTCAATAGTCATTTAAGAGTTTTTTGAATTCATTTTGCGAAAAAAGTGGAGTAACTCCACTTTTTTCATCGGAGGGACACATCTATGAAAATTGGTGCATTTGCAAAACTTTTTCATGTTACGACTGATACCGTTCGTTATTACATTGAACTTGGATTATTAATACCAGACAAAAAAAACACCCAGTATCAAATGAACCAATTGTGTTTCGACGACATGGCTTTTATTACCGAGTTGAAAAAATTTCATTTTTCATTGTTAGAAATCCAACGAATTTTATCGTATCGGCGTGTTACAAGCTTCTCGGACCATGAGGATATCGACTACTACAACAACTTGCTCACTGATAAAAAGAACGAACTGATCCAAAAAAAAGAAGACATATCAAAAGCTATCCAATTGATTGAAAAGGCGGTTCAAACCAGTTCGCCTTCATCCAAAGAAGAGAATATTACAGGAATCCCGCTTGACTTTGTAAATCTGCTCTATTGTCCGAAATGCCAAATTCCCCTTGAAATGAAAGATGTAACGATTAAAAAAGTTTACATTCACACGGGAAGTTTAACTTGTACCTGTGGATACGAAGCAGCTATCGAGGAAGGTATTATCATTACCGCGAACTTGTATGAGACGTCTCCTTATCCATCTTATTTTTACGATAAAGAAACGATTAAAGAGATTAATCCCAAAATGATTAACTTATTTGAAAAAATTAATTTTCAATTTCAAAAAGTTCTACAAAATATAGATTTGAAAAACAAATTAATTGTGGAAACAAACGTTGACGCTTTCGTGTCACTACCTAAATATATCGATGTTCTTGAAACGAGCGCATCCTATGTATTCAGTGGCTATTCACTTGAGATGCTCAAGAAGGTTCGAAACAGAATTGAGCGTATGAATCCGAAGCCACGCGTCCTTTATATTTTGAATTCCGATTTAAATTTGCCATTGAAACCGCTTAGCATCGATGTTTTTGTAGATAGTTTTTCAGTAACTGATTTTTCATTGCTCAATCCGCAATTCCCCATTCACGTTCTAAAAAACTATTTACATAACAGTTCAACAATTGTCGGCGGATACTCGTATTATGATAGCTCGGCCAAATCCTTGAAAAACATTTCAGGCTTATATCCAAATTCCAACGAGCATATTTTGTATCCCAAATACTTAGAAGAAAATTTATCAGTCAATGGATTTCAAATTACGCAAAGTGAAAATATCGGTTACTGTACAGATCCAGGACCTTATTTCGATTATCATGTAATAGACGAAAAATTCCACATGCTCATGTATTTGGCTAGTACGAACAAATAGCATACAAAAAGTATTTGTCCGAAAAATATGCTATTTCACAAATGAGTAGCACCTTTGTAGCTAAAATGGTAGTGCGGGTATCAGCACCCGCACTACCATTTTCGATTTGCCAATTTCATTCTACAACGTTTACATATCAATCTTATTTAAATGAATTATAGTCACGGCTCTATAGTTCCTGTCCCAACTCCAAAACTCTATACGTTTAGCATTCTTCGGACTACTATTAGATTTTTTTATTTAGTGAAGGTCTCACAGTACTACCTTTACTAACGAAGACAGCGCAACTCATTTTTATTCGTTCTTCCCAGAAAATATCTCTTCATTCTATCCCCCTCCTAAAATCCCTTTTCCTCCATTGACCAGTCGTAAAAAAAGCCATCCAACTCGAACGAATTGGATGGCCTTATACTAGAAAGAAAATGTTCTATTTGTATTACTTCAATTTTCCCTCAAAAACAATTTTTCTACCACACGGTTCAACTACTGTTTTTCCGTCTTTCTTCACTTCATGAAAGATTGGCTCTTCCATACGACGAGACGGGGCGTATCCTTCTTGTTCCATGCGAGCTAAGCAGTCTGTAATTGCTTCGTTTTCGAGTACTTCAAATTTCTTTTTATTAGGTTGTTTTGTCATGCCCTAACCTACTTTCTATTTTTCTTGATGCGAATTGATTCTTCATGTAGATCATATATACCATTGCGAGAATCCCTATTATAATCATAACCGCAATAAAAAAGCTTGTATACTGTATTTTTTCTATAAATACGCCTCCTAATACAGGCCCCATAATACTTCCTAAACTAAAGGCGATTCCAGATAATATATTACCTGCTGGTAGTAAGTGTCTCGGTAATAAATCTGTCATAAATCCAAGTCCTAAAGAGAAGCAAGATCCAATGACCATACCAGCTAACAGCATGCAGGCAAAGACTATCCAGTAATATTGATCAAATACGGCCGCAAGTAGAAAAATGCTCGTACCTATGCTGAACGTCCACGTTAATATACGGTCCCTTCCGTATTTATCACTTAATATACCGAGAGGAATTTGTGTAATAATGCCCCCAACTGCAAACGCTGGCAATAAGAAGGAAACTTCCGATACAGACCACCCTTTACGAAGTGCGTATACTGGTAAGTTACTATTTAACATTGCTTCAAGCACACCGTATGCAAGTGGTCCCAGTAATGCAATCCACCCTAATCCAACAACTTGTTTATAACGAGAAAATGATGATCCACTCTTCACTTCTCTTTCATCTTGTGCTGGGAATGCATTTTTCGTTGGGAGTAGTAAAAGCCAACCTATTAAACAAAGTATAGTAGATATGATAAATGGTGTTGCAAGACCGTACTGAACAGTGCTTGCTAAATACGGACCGACGGCAAAACCAATTCCGAAGAATACACCGTATATCGATACTTGTCTACCTATTTTACTCGGATCCGATGTTGTCGTAATCCACGTTTGCGTTCCAACATGAAGCATATGATCGCCGACTCCAACTAGAAATCTAAGGATAAACCATACCCAAAATGAAAATGTTTGTGTAAAAAAGAATAATGAAATAATGACGAGAAACCCACCAATGACGATAATTGGCTTCATTCCAAACTTTTGCATCGGTTTTTCAAGAAACGGTGAAATAACTAATATCCCAATGTATAATGCCGTCGCATGAATACCATTAATACTTGAACTAACCCCTTCTTGTTCAAAAATCATTGCAATGGCAGGTAAGAGCATCCCCTGTGATAAACCTGAGATTGCCACAATCCCAACCATAATCCAAAAAGTAAAACGCATCGACATCCTGTTCCCTCTCCTTCTCACGCTTTCCACTTTTCATTATAAACGGTTTCTTCAAATGCGTGTACGAATATTAACAATAAAAAGAAGCTAAAAGAATGAGCCTTTTAGCTTCTTATCCTTCCCAAACTTGTGCTTTCACATTGTAATGAAAATGTTTAAAATATGGATTTTCATAAAATGAAGGGCCATATAAGTACGGATGTGAATGAGCGATTGGTGGCTGCTGTATTTGTAAAGGAACTACAGCTGGTGAAACTTGCAAATACATCGGGCTTATCATTATTTTTGCATATAAGTGATGATTATATGGCGAATGCGCAATTAAAAACGGTTGATGCACTAGTAATCTCCCCTTTTACCTACAAATGTTATAGTATATGCAATACTTTTGCTTTCGGGGACTATTTCTGTTCTAACCAATTCTCTACATGATTTATAAATACATCTAAACAATCAATAAACGGTGAGTGCCCGCAATCTTCTAACACCTGCAACTTTGCATTTGGCAAATGTTTTGCTAATTCCTCACCGACTACTTGCGGTACGACGTAATCCCTGTCACCTTGTATGACGAGTGTAGGAGTTTTAATACGATGAATTTGTTTATTTCCCTCTACCACACCATTATGTTCATCCGAAATATTAAATGTGATGAGCGCATAATTCACATCTACGAAATTACGCTGCGTTAACATATCATCTAAATACTTCTCATAACGATCCGGTTCCGGTTGATTGTGTGTATATATTAATAGATTCCACACTGTACGATAATATAATTTATTCATATTTTTTATCGCATCTAGTACTGGAGCAATTTGTACGGGATCTTGCGCGATTTCTTCTTTCGTCTTTACTAAACTTGATACGATCGGTTCCCCGTTAATATCTTTTTTAAAGATTGGATAGCCTTTCATCCCTACTGATTCTACTAAAATTAACTTTTCTACAAAAGTTGGGTGATTCGCTGTAAATTGCATCGCAACACCACCGCCCATTGACCATCCCATTAACGAAAACTTCTCTAGCTTTAATTGATCAATAAATAATTTTACATCTTCTGCGAAGTCTTGTAATGAATCTATCGACTTATTATACGTCGATTGTCCAAATCCTCTTAAATCAAGAGCGTAAATATGGTATTGATTTTGCAGCTTTTCGATAACTAAATCAAAGTGTTGTGACGATGTCATGTTCCCGTGAATGAGTACGAGAGTTTCTGTATTTCGCCTTCCAACTTCCTGATACGCAATCGTTTCTCCATTCGATAGTGCAACAAACTCCATTGTTGCAGGCTTAATCATCACAAGTTCCCCCATTCTTTTTAATAGAAAGAAAATTCTTTATATAATTAAAGAATAACATACAGAATATATGTTCTCAACATAAAACCTATGCGAAATTTTTACATAAAACAACATGCCTATTACTAGACAACTATAATAAAAAAAGATATAGTTAGCTAGGTAACTAATTTGAAAGGATCAAAATATATGGACGAAAAACAACATTTTTTTCACATCGTCAGCCAGACTTCTCGAAAGTTTACGAAGAAATTTAATGAACGCGTATCTCCAACTGGGTTATTTAGTGCGCAGTGGGCTGTTATTTTTCGTATTAATCAAACCGGTTCTTGTACACAAACAGAATTATGCCAGTATTTAAATGTTGAATCACCAACAATGACTCGTACGTTGACACGTATGGAAACGATGGGCTGGATTATTCGTACAGAAGGAAAAGATCGCCGTGAGAAGCTTATTTCTTTATCCGAAACAGCTATAAAAATGATTCCAGTATGGCAAGAAGAAGTGGATACTTTCGAAGAAAAGACGCTAGATGGTATTAACGAAGATGACTTACATCAAGCATTTCAAGTGTTACAACAAATTATTAAAAACTTAGATTAAATTGGAGGGATGACGATGCAAAGTGAAAAACTTTGGACGAAGGATTTCCTCGGAACTTGTTTTAGTAGTCTATTTCTCTTTTTAACATTCTATATGCTTATGACTACTTTACCTGTCTATGTAATAGACGGCCTAAAAGGAAAACCTGAGGAAATTGGTTTAGTTGCAACTGTTTTTCTTATTTCTTCTGTTTTATGTAGACCATTTACAGGAAAATGGCTCGATGACTTAGGAAGAAAGAAAATATTATTTATTTCACTTTCACTATTTTTAGCCGCTACTGTTATGTATTTCGGTGCGCAAAGTTTATTTTTATTACTTGCCCTTCGCTTCTTACATGGTATTGGCTTTGGGATGGCGACGACAGCAACTGGTACGATTGTAACTGATGTTGCGCCAGCTCATAGACGAGGCGAAGCACTTGCTTATTTCGGCGTATTTATGAGTCTACCGATGGTAATTGGTCCTTTTTTAGGTTTAACAATTATTTCTCATTTTTCGTTTACTGTACTATTTATCGTTTGTTCCGTATTTTCATTACTTGCATTTTTATTAGGATTACTTGTAAATATTCCACATGAAGCACCAGTGAAAAAACAAAAACGAGAAAAAATGAAGTGGAAAGATTTAATTGAACCATCTTCTATTCCAATCGCTCTGACAGGATTTGTTTTAGCCTTTTCTTATAGTGGTATTTTATCCTTTATTCCTATATATGCGAAAGAGCTCGGTTTAGCCGATATTGCAAGTTATTTCTTCATTGTATACGCACTTGTTGTTGTAATTTCTCGTCCATTTACAGGAAAGATTTTTGACCGCTACGGCGAAAACGTACTTGTTTATCCAGCTATTATTATTTTCACAATTGGGATGTTCGCATTAAGTCAAGCACAAACTCCATTTTGGTTCCTAAGCGCAGGTGTATTAATCGGTTTAGGTTATGGAACATTAATTCCAAGTTTCCAAACGATTGCAATTTCTGCGGCGCCAAATCACCGACGTGGTTCTGCGACAGCTACGTACTTCTCATTCTTTGATAGTGGTATTGGCTTTGGTTCTTTCATTTTAGGTATCGTCGCGGCGAAATCAAGTTATCATAATATGTATTTTATCGCAGCTATTATCGTTGCGTTCACTTTACTTCTATATTATGGATTACACGGTCGAAAACAAAAATTCAAGAAACAACGTACAGACGGACAAATTTCCGCTTAACGTTAATAAGGAAAGTAAACTTCCCCGTTTACTTTCCTTATTTTGTATTTCTTTCAAGACGAGCGTATACTTATAGTAGCAAATAAAGGAGGGACCTATATGAAACTAAAAAAATCTCCCCTACTCTTACTTATACTAACATGCATATTTGTAATTACAGGGCTTGGTTTTACATACTTCAAACATAATAAAACAACCCCATCAAAAAATAACGTGACAAAGGAGAATTGGTTAGATGATCCTTACTTACGTTGGTCGTACACACATATGAAAGAATTCACTTTAATTAATGAAGTCAAAAACAATCCCGACCAAGTGGCTCACTTCCCTACTTCGTTACAAAAATTAGATGATTTTGCTGTGGAACGTGGATTTGGAACTACGACTCCTTTAAGAAAACTTTTAGACGATAACAAAACAGATGCTTTTGTCGTTGTACATAATGGGCAACTTGTATATGAACGATATTTCAATGGATATAACGAGAGTGAACCGCATGGTATGGCTTCATTAGCAAAGGTCTTTACTGGGGCAATGATACAATCTCTCGCTGAAGAAAATCGTATCGATTTAGAGAAAACAGCTGACACTTATATAAAAGAATTAAACAATACACCGTTCGGTAAAGCGACACTCCAGCAATTAATGGACATGCAAGTTTCTGTAGAGTACCCTACTCATGGATATGAACATCCAGCGTTAGAAAATCAAGATGCACAACTATATTTAGCGAGCAATATTTTACCCCGAGGTAAAAACTACGACGGTCCGATGAAAATTTATGATATGTTACGAGAAGCAGAAGAAACTGCACCGCCTGGTTCCGGTTTTTCTTACGATAACGGATCAGCGGAAACACTCGCTTGGGTTATTCGAACTACCACTGGTAAATCATTAGCTGAAAATGTTAGCAAACGAATATGGTCTCAAATTGGTATGGAAGAAAATGCGTATTACGTTACAGACGAAACAAAAGTAGAACAAGCAAGCGCTGGTTTAAATGCAACTGCTAGAGATATGGCAAGATTCGGTCAACTACTATTAAATAACGGGGAATATAACGGAAAACAAATCATCCCTTCCTTCATTACAGAAAGTGTGGAAAATGTACAAGAAGGTGAACTCGCAATTGGCAATGGCGCTTCTATTTCTTATCATAATCAATGGTGGATTCCGCACAATGGACAAGGTGCTTTCGAAGTGTTAGGCAGTTACGGACAAACGCTTTATATCGACCCGAAAGCAAATATGGTAATCGTCCACTTCTCTTCTAATGCTACACCTAGTAATGAAATACATTCGGTTTATTCCAATATGTATGTTGATATTGCCCATCATTTGGAGAAGCTTTCACAGTAGTGGAAGCAGGATTTTAATCCTTGCATGAATGACTATTTGATTAATCAATCGATATGTTGTGCTGAAACGTCAATATAGTAAAAAAGGATCTCTCTTAATATAGAGAGATCCTTTTTTTACTTCTTCTTCTTTTCTGTCGGTTGGCTTTGTTTAGCGAAATTAGATGAATCATCGAAATTTGGTTGCTTTTTACCAGCATTATTACTTCTACCTTTTCCCATATGTAATGCACCTCCCTCCTCCTTACTATTCCCAATAAAAAAATCCTCTTGCATCCAAGAGGATTTTTTGTTGTGCTATTATTAATAATGCTCAACTGTTACCGCAGTACTTCCAACACCGTCCTATCATAACTTTTAACCATGGTGTTGATCGTGGCCATCAGGCCTATGATTATCTATCCGTCTTGGCGTTTTCCTTTAAACGATACCCTAATCTTCGATCGCTTGGTAGGCCGTGGTCCAGAAGTCTTGGATAAGATGCGATGGGGCTGGAGTGGACATCCCAACCTGTGTGAACAGAATTCCAATAAACTGTTTATCTGGATCAGCGTAAGCTGAAGTGCCGGTTCCGCCATCCCAGCCGAATTGACCGATAGACGCGTAGTCTCCAAGATAGGTACGCACCGCCATCCCAAAGCCCCAGCCACCTTGGATCCCTTGTCCGAACGACAAATGGATGTTATTTTTGGCCAAATCGTCTCGGTATACTTGTTGTTCAGGAGTAAGACGGTTGGTGGTCATCAGCTGGACTGCGGGCCTAGACAGGATCCGTTTAGTACCGTGCATCCCTTTATTCAAAAGCATCTGCAAATACGCGTGATAATCGTCGACGGTTCCAAGCAGTCCACCACCGCCTGCTTGGAATGCTGGAGGTTTGCTGTAACGTCCGCCCACACCTTCATCCCACACGATGAATTCACCTGTCTGCGGATCGGGGTTGAAGGCTGGTGGAAGCCGGTCAATCTTGAGCTCAGGTACGTAGAATCCAGTGTCCTTCATTCCTAGCGGATCGAATATGCGTTCGCGCAAGAACGACTCGAAAGTCTGACCCGTGACCCTGGCAACAAGAACGCCGATTACTTCTAAACTGATATGATACTGCCACCGCTCTCCGGGCTGATAGCTTAGCGGAAGTGCACCTAGGCGACGCATAAACTCATCTGGATCGGGCATATCCTGCCCTGGCGTGTCGAATATCCCACTCTCGAAGAACGCGTTCATGATGGGAGAACCCATCAACGTGAGATCCACTCCGAGCCCGAATGTGGAGGTCAACAAGTCTCGTACAGTGATAGGACGCCGTGCTGGGACGGTCTCTTCTAGCGGGCCATCGGGCTGTTTCAACACTTGCCGGTCGGCGAGTTCCGGTAGCCATTTGTCTACTGGGTCGTCTAAATGCAGTTTGCACTCATCGAGCAAAACCATTACTGGTGAAACTGCGATTGGCTTGCTAGTGGACGCCAATCGAAAAATCGTGTCCCGACGCATTGGTGCACCGCCATCATGCCTCATTGTTCCAAGCGCTTCGACGTGCGTCTCGCCGTTTCGGCTGACTAAGGCGACGAGCCCAGGAATCTTTCCAGAATCGACATGCCGCGCCAATACATTGCGCATTTTGCGCAATCCTGTTTCAGAAAAGCCCTTATTGTTTTGTCCCATTTTGTTCTCCTTTAGTTTAGATTGAGATTTCTAATACATATTGACAATCAATTATTAGTTCTTCAAATAGAAAAATTCCCCTTTTTAATAATTTCGACAAAATGCATTTATATACATGGAGGCACCATGCATCACTATCAACCTAAGATAGGCTACATTTATGGGGATTTAATAATGGAGAATGCAATCATTAAAAACATTGATACATCCATTTAAAAATATGATTACAAGATTTGCGAATTGATTATGATACATCTAAAAACACCGATATACTTTCAAACAAGTAAAAAAGCGCCCTGTACACAGGGCGCTTTGCTCCAACCTAATGACTAATATTAGCAGTTGGGTATAATGTCGTTCCTCCAATTGAAACCTTTATTTCATTTGTTAAAGGAACATTTTGCTCATTAATAATTGTTCTCCACCATTCCCATGCAAGACCTGTACATTCTCTCGCTACGACTTTTACATTTTTTGAATTCGGTGGAAGTGGTATAACTGTAGAGAAGTGAGCAGTTTTATCTCTGCCGCTTCCTTCCCAAGTTTTATGTGTTAGTACTTCTTTCCCATTTTGATCATATGAGAATTCATCCCAAGATACATCAAATTGAGCAACATATGCACCGTAATGATCAAGCGTCATTTTCGCACTTGAATATTCTGTAGTTGTAGTCTCAACATAATCTGTATTGTTATGAACAGCAGCAGTTGCATTATCTTTTAAGAAAGTGCTCGTATATGAAATTGGGTATGCTGGATTTTTTTTACTTAACTCTGCATTATCTTTAATGATATTTCGGATTTCATTAAAATCTTTTGTAACAACCTTGTTATGCTCTTTTGCATCTCCGCCTAATACTACAGCGGTAAAGGTACTTTCTTCAAAAATATCTTTGTACTGTCCACTCGTTTCGACGCTGTTATTTTTAAGTAACGCTTTAAAAGCAGCTTGTACATCTTTGCTCTTAGATGTTGTTTCTAATTTCACATAAATGGTTCTGCCATAGGCTACATTTGACACCATAACAGGCGGAGCCGCATTACTTATCCCTTTACGAGTTAACTCACCGAAAGTAACACTATTATCAAAAAGATCTGATGGATTGTTAGGTAGTTCAGCACTTACGGTATAAAATATTTGCTTATATGCCGCAACCATCACTTTTTTCTCTCCATTTGCAACTGCATTAAAGTCAATGTTTAGACTGTTATCAAGATATTTAGCGTTGACATTAAGAGCACTTGCGATTTGTGATTTACTATACACCATGGACTCTGTATACTGCATTCTTGCAGGTAACGAATGTGTTGATGCATACTTCTCATTCCAAGTAGATACTAAATCATCTACTGCTCCAGACACATTACCATATGTCGGATTCTGGACAGATATCGTATTTTCTTTCCTCATTCCAGGTAAGTCTATACTAATATTTAAAGGTTTTCTCTTAGCCACTAATAAACTAGGTTGATTATCGGCAAAAGCTTTATTTGCAAGT
Source organism: Bacillus sp. FSL M7-1020 (assembly GCF_038050415.1). Lineage (NCBI taxonomy): Bacteria > Bacillati > Bacillota > Bacilli > Caryophanales > Bacillaceae > Bacillus > Bacillus sp. FSL M7-1020. Next base: position 2,901,322 of record NZ_JBBOTW010000001.1, read on the forward strand.
TGTACTGCTCCTGGATACGTACGATTAGCTACAGAATCAATAATGGAAATATCAACCGGTGACGTTGTAAGTGATTTTTTTTCACGCTCAACTACTACAAATTTACCATTTGAATTGATACTTTCTTTCGGAACAAAACTCTCTACTTTATCACCATTTACTGCTAAAATATCTCTACTATCATACTTTAAATTTGCTATACCATTATTAATGTCACTAGCATTTTTTGCTGCATCAGTTGCATTACCTGTTTGCGTTTCCGCGAAAGAAATAGATGAATAATGAATAGTGCATAAACTAACTAACACACATGCTAGGAATTTTATTTTTTTATTACTTTTCTTAATTTTCAGAAAAATCACCCCATTCTTTTTTTATATTAAATATGATAATGATTGCTAATTAATAAACTTACATAAATGCTTTTAAAAGTTCTTGAACTAACGGAATTACCCCACCTAAAAATTTCAAAACTGCCATTGCGATTTCCATATTGCTTCCTCCTCTTTGTTGTATTAAAGATGTGTTGAATATTTATGTCTTCATTATAATAAGCTTTTACATTTGCATCAATTCATTTTTATATGCAATATTACATATTGGATGAAGAACATTTTTTTGCTAGATTGATGATGGAATAGAACCATATGCCCATCACCCTGAAGTTTTGGTGTCCCCCACAACGATAAAAACAAATCACTTCATGTGACACCTAAATCCAACGTTAAGATTAGTGCACAATTTAATAGAACTTGGAGATAATAGTGTCTAGTATTCAGCAAATGATTTTGAAACAAACAGACGCACAATATTAGCCATTGTGGGATAAACAGCATAAGTGAATCACTTTATTTTGAAGTTCCTCTAGTTATGCTCCCTTTAATAAATGATCAGCACACAATCGCTGGACGAGTATACGAACTTGGTGCAGGGTTTATGTTACATATTCAGCAATTATCGGTCGAGGATTTAAAACATGCCGTCAATGGGGTGTTGCAGAGCCCTTTTTAACTAAGGTGCTAGTCTGACAAATTCATCTATAAATTCCATAATCAAAGCATAAATGATAAGACTTATAGGTAATACATTTACAACTAAAGCGAAAATTCTTTTACTTAATTTCTCTGTGCTGAACATTGAAAGAATGCTTACAGGTACATTAAATATAGAAAGATAGAATGTGAGTAATACTAACATTCTTATCATATAATTCCCACTATCGTCTACACTACTTAATAAATTGTAAATTGGTAAGATAATAATCGTAGCAATCGCTGGCAAAGAGGATATTTTAGTAAATACATTCAAATTTCTCCTTACCAATCCTTTCACCTCTCTTTTATATTCATTACAATGCTCCTATAAGTTCATTCATTTTTTTACAGGTAGAAATAAGCATTTGCTCCATTCGTTCCTCTTATATTGAAAGGCATGTAGTACTCCCCCTCTTAAAAATATTTCAAATCAAAATGAAAAAACGTTTTGAAATATAAATTCAATCTATCAATACATTACAACAAAAATCTATAAATATCAGAATTTTCTATTTATTAAAGGTTATCCTCCAAACAACCTCGAACATTGTAAGAAACATACATAAGGAGGTTGATCTATTTTGTTTCGTTCCTTTACAAATGGTTGCGTCGCCTTAGTGCAACGTTTCTTGCCAGAACCGTTTATTTTATCATGTTTATTAACTGTTTTTGTTATCTTCTTCGGCATGTTTGCAACTCACCAAACACCGGTCGAAATGATTAATCATTGGGGTAATGGCATTTGGGGACTTCTCGCCTTTTCTATGCAAATGGCACTAGTACTTGTCACTGGATCTGCTTTAGCGAACGCTCCTCTTATTAAAAAGGGGTTAACGAAAGCTGCCAGGCTACCGAAAACGAATGGCCAAGGTATTATTGCCATTTCAATTGTAAGTTTACTTGGTGCATACATAAACTGGGGATTTGGTATTGTTGTATCTGTTTTATATGCAAAAGAAGTTGCAAGACAACTTGAAGGATTAGATTACAGATTAGCAATTGCTTCTTCTTACTCTGGATTTCTCATTTGGCATGCGGGTCTTTCCGCTTCTATCCCTCTTACGTTAGCTACGGGCGGTGAAACGTTAATTAAAACGACAGCTGGAAGTATTAAAGAAGCGATTCCAATAACAGAAACGTTATTCTCACCATACGCTCTCGTTCCAGTTATTATCTTTCTCATTACGATGCCACTCATTAACAGGGCAATGCATCCCGATGAAAAACATACGGTAACAGTAGATCCTAGCGTATTTCATGAAGAAGCTGCTGCTATAGAAGTAGAGCCAAAAACAGTCGCTGAAAAAATGGAAAATAGCATCATTATTACACTTTGCGTTGGGTTATTAGGTCTCATTTATATTTTCAATTACTTTTATACGAAAGGTTTTAACCTTACACTCGATATCGTTATTTTTATATTATTAATTGCTGGTCTTATTTTTCACCGGACTCCGATTCAATATATTCGTGCTTTTTCAGACTCTACAAAAAGTGCTTCTGGCATTCTACTTCAGTTTCCGTTTTACGCAGGAATTATGGGTATGATGATTGGAGTAAATAGTGAAGGTCTTTCTCTTGGAGGAGCTATTTCTAATTTCTTTATTAGTATTTCAAACGAAACGACTTTCCCGCTCTTTACTTTTTTAAGTGCTGGCATCGTTAATATTTTTGTTCCATCTGGTGGCGGTCAATGGGCTGTACAGGCACCCATTATGATTCCAGCTGGTGCTGAACTTGGTGTACCTGCTGCAAAAACAGCAATGGCAATTGCGTGGGGCGATGCTTGGACGAATTTAATTCAACCTTTCTGGGCATTACCAGCGTTAGCGATAGCTGGTTTAGGTGCTCGTGATATTATGGGATTTTGCGTTGTGAACTTACTATATGCAGGATTTATCATTAGTTTATGCTTCTTATTTATTTAAACGAAAAGCTAGTTTTATACTAGCTTTTTTACATAATAAATCATTTACCCCGCATTAACAGGCAGTAAACTCCCACCCATACCAGCTAGAGCAAAGCGGTTAGGTGGGAAATCAACTGCCTGTAAATGCCCGATTGGTGAAGGCTAATAATCAGTGGGAAGAACAAAACCCCCACTGATTAAAGTTTCACTTTATTTCCCACGCAATTTATAATCGTCTTCCACTCTATCTCCGTAAGGTTTAATGCCTCAAATGCAAAAAAATCTTTACATATCTTTTCAATCAGATATGGATTTTCCCTCAAGAAATTCCACTGTAACGCTTTAGGAAGAAAATACGTTTCATACTCTTTACTTCCTCTTACTACCTCATCGACTTCTCTTTCACAAATCCCTCTTATTAAATAATCATTTCTTAATCGGATCTTCATTTGTTGAAACGTTTCACTATATTTCTTCAATTGGATTAAGCAATTAATATAGGTACGAAAAAGTTCGTTATCATACTGACAACAATTTATAATACGATCAATTTCATTCATAATGTACGAGCCTTTTCTTCTATTTGTAATAACCACTTTTCCCGCTTCTCTCGTTTACTCGTTTTCACAGATTGAAAAACAGATCGTTTTATATCGCGAATGCCGCAAAAACGTAAAACACCTCTCTTCATCATAATCCAATCTGCTGATCGATATAATAGGGCGACGTACCATAACGGTGAATCTAACGTATTAATTACCCACGCCTTCTTTCCTTTCAATAAGCCCTTCGGCAAGGCACCTTCATATTTATAAGCAAATCCAGCTACGAAAATGCGATCAATAAACCCTTTTAAAATAGCAGGCATCCCCCACCACCATATCGGATATATGAATAAAAGAGTATCTGCTTCTGCCACTAACGTTCTGTACCAAGCTGTTTCTTCTTCATTTACTAAATCACGCCTTTTCTTCTCTTCATTAAATACGAGCACCGGATCAAATTGTTCCTTATATAAATCAAGTACTGTAACAGAATGATTTTTCCCCTGTAGTCCTTTTTGCACATGCTCTAAAATCGCCGCGTTAAAACTGGAAGGACTAGGATGAGCGTATACAATTAGTACATTCACTACAAAACAACTCCCTCTATGGTTAAAGTTTCCCCTTCTTTAACACCTTCTCTACAATTTGTAAGTTTTTCGAACTTTGTAATAAACGGTTTAATACGGTCAGTAACTCTTCCTTGTCTAAATCTTTCAGTTTCTCTTTCACCGTACTCTCACCAGCACCTTGAATATCATAAACAACTGCCGCCATATGCTTGCAAAGATTCTCATAAGGACACTCGCAGCTACTTTCTGTAAAATCTTCAAGATCAATAATCACTTCATAATTTCCTGCATTTCCAGTAACGAAAGCAATTACTTTCTTGTCTTGTATTTCAACATCTTCTACATGTCCATCTTCATAATATTCATATCCCTTATCTATAATGTACTTTGGGATCCATTTCGTTATATCTTTTAATAAGTAAGCGTACATATTTGCACCTCTTCCTTTAATTCCCTTTTGACTTCAAAAAACCTGCATGTTATTCTAATAACTGTCAAGTAGCGAGTCTACGTGACAAAACGACTGACACCTATTCGGCGGAGGTGTCTCTTTTCATTTGCAGCCGATATGAATTGCCTCTTTCAGGCACATTCAATTTTTGACACTACACACTCAACACCATTCCCTGTATCAGGCTGCATTAGCAGTCTTTTACTCTACATACTTCGCTATTTCAAGAAAAAAAGAGAGACTAGCTCCCTTTTCTCGCCTTATAAAATACCCCTTTTTCAGTATAGAGATATTCATCATCAGCTAATGTAATTTTCCCATCCAGTTTGAGTTCATCTAATAGTCTTGATAAATAAAATTGATGTAACATTTTTTTCGTGAATTTTCCTTCATGATGCGAAACGATATGTTCTTGAATATCTAACAATGATATTGGCTTATCTTGCTCTATCATATATTCATAAACTGTACTACGCAGTTTTACGTATTTTTCGAGTGTCACAGTAATCCGCAACCCCTTTCTTCTTAATATAAATTTTCGTAATCGGTTTTTTTGCAACAAAAAAACCTCTCCGATAAGAAGAAGTTACGTATATATCTTCGTCTTATCTCCCAGAACAAATATGTTCTGCTGGAATTAGCACCTGCATCGCGGTTGCTGGGTTTCATCGGGCCAGTCCCTCCACCTCTCTGGATAAGAAAATATTCACTTAAATCTTACTATACGTAATTTCATTTCAATTGTCAAACAAATACAACAAATTATATTTTCTTTCTTCCTGTTCATACTATACATATATGAATATGCAAGGAGGATTATGAAATGCACGAAAATGCTCGCGGATATGTACAAGATTCTTTTCAATCATTACAAGAAGCAAAACATTGTTTAGAAGAAGCATTACAGACTGTCGAAAAAGATTTTAATCGTGCTCGTATTGAGCAATCTCTTTATGCGATCGAACAAGCTATTCAACGCTGCGATTACACGGTTCACATTTTAGAACAAGATTGAAAAAAACTTCCCATCATAAGGTGGGAAGTTTTTTCAAATGGCATACTTCATAATTATTGCCGTTATGATTAAAAAATATACAGAATTAACAATTTCTAAAATCCCTACTTTTATGATAGAAATTTTTTTGCCATACAACATAATTGCCCGAATGACACTTGGTATAAAAATAAGAGAGCACCATGGATTGGTAGCAAATATAATTATCGTTAATACGATATGATAACCCCATGATATAATACGATACTTCGGATTATTTTTTTCACGAATCATTGTCTTCACATAAAACGTACTTCCTAAAAAATATAAAAATGAAATAATCGCAATAAATAAAGCTGTTTTATCTATGAGTTTCATTGAAAAATAATAACTAACTAAACCACCTATACAGAAAACGATAATTGCGCAAATGTCATTTAGCAGTGCTCTTTCATTCTTTTGACGAGCGTAATACATATTTACTATAAATAATGGAATCATTGCTGCTACGAATAAAAGAACTCGCCATTCATATAATAGAGAAATCATCCCAAATACGAACGCAATAATAAAATATACAATTGCTGCATGTAAAAACTCTTTTTTTCGTTTTTGTTTTATGTACATGAGAAATGGATACGTAGCTAAATAGATAAAGAACCAAGCTAAAAACAATGGAATATGATAAAAAGTAGGTTTCCCAAGTATGACACTTAATAGAAATGGGATAACAAGCATGGCCCATGCACCATGTTGCTTCGGAATAACTAACTTCATTAACTATACACCTCCCTCTTGAAAGAAGTTCTCACCTACTATTATACAAATAATTTTATATAATAACGGATGTATATTGGATCTATTTTTTGACAATAAAAAATGCTCCTTACAATATGTAAGAAGCATGAAAGAGGCAAACGAATATGTAAGTCGCGACCCTACCTTATATAAGTATGCTTTTCTATGTCATGTTATGCTCCTCTAATATACCGTATTTCTTTTTAAACCTTGTGAGAATCGTAATCCATGACGTACTAAATAGTAGTAGGAAAATAACATTTGAAATCGCATGACTTAAGTCAAAGTAAAAACTCGCGACATAGTACGCAATGACGGTTTCCCACGTTGCTTCTCGTATAAAACCGAGAAGTCCCCAGAAGTTCATAATCCAACCAAATAAAAATCCAACAATTAATCCGTATAGGAGTCTTCCCCATAGCTTTTTCATGAAAAATGTATTACGTAATAGTCCAGCTATAAAACCAATCATACCCCACGAAAACATTTGCCACGGTGTCCACGGACCTTGTCCTAAAAAAATGTTCGATACGATAGCGGCTGTTGCCCCGATCATAAAACCAGTTTCACTCCCAAACACGATTGCAGAAACGATAATGACAAAGGAAGTTGGTTGTACACTTGGTAAAATAGAAAATGGTACGCGGCTAACCGCAGCAATTGCTGCTAACACGGCAACGAGAACAATTTCACGTGAAACAAACGCCTTCCTTTCAAAACGGATATAGAAAGGTAACATAATAACAGCTAATAAAAACAAACTACTTACCATGTAATAGCCGTCCATGAGGAGTGTAGTAAAGAGTAATGTGCCTATTATAAACGCAAAAATACATATTATGAATGCAATATATCGTTTGGACACGCTTCGTACACATCCTCCCACGTTAATGCATATGGCAATTCTTTTCGAATGAATCGATTAATAGATGTTGTATAAAAGAAGTTACCGCTAAAAAATTCTTTCGGTGCATCATTCATAATGACTGTTCCATCAAATAACATCATGCACTGATCAACATATTTCGCTGCGAACTCAATATCATGCGTTGCCATTACAATGGTTGTACCTTCTTTTTGTAATTTCCTAAATAGCTCCCCTACTCTTTCTTTCTTCCATGGGTCTAACCCCTTTGTCGGTTCATCAAGTAGTAATAGCGTTGGTTTTGATAATAACGTTGTACATAATGCAAGTAGTTGTTGCTCTCCCCCGCTACAATCATGTGGATGGCGCTCTTTAAGCGAATGTAACCAAAACTGTTTCAACATATCTTCTGCTATTTCTTTTCCTTGTTCTCCATATAATTCACGAGCACGTTCATAAACTTCTTGCCACACTGTATCAAATGTAAAATGATAATACGGATGCTGTGATACATACCCGATCCTTTTAAATCGTTCTTTCGAATCAATTTTATGTATCACTTTACCATGCCACTTTACTTTCCCTCTTCTCGCTTTTTGCAATCCTGCTAAAATCGTTAACAGTGTAGACTTCCCAGTACCATTTTTCCCAACGAGCGCTACCCATTTTCCTTTTTCAATCGCAACTGTTAATTCTCGTAAAATAAGCGGACTATTTTTTTCATATTGAAAAGAAATATGTTCTGCACTTAACATTACTTCTTGTTTTTTACGTTGTACCATCTGCTCATTCACATATGATATCACTGAAAAATCATTCATTTTTATTTGTGCTTCTCGCACTGTAAACGGAATATCTCTCGCATTCCATTCTAAAAACAACCTTGGAATTTGCGGAATAAATGGACGGAAGTTTTCCACTTCCCACATTTTCGCTATAACTGTTTTAGGACTACCATCATAAACAATTCGGCCGTTATCCATACAAACAACGCGTGTTGCAAGTGGTATCACTTCATCTAAACGATGTTCACTTAAAATAATCGTAATTCCAAGTTCTTCATTAATACGTTTTAACAACCCTAAAAACTCTTTCGCAGCAATCGGATCTAATTGCGCCGTTGGTTCATCTAATAATAATAGTTTCGGCTGCATAACTAATACCGCAGCTAAATTGACAAGTTGTTTTTGCCCACCAGATAACGTATGAACAGATTGATGCAATAAATCTTGAAATCCTAAGAAGCTAATGAGCTCGGCTATTCGTTTTTGAATAATATGTGATGGTAATCCGATATTTTCTAAAGAAAATGCTAATTCTTGAATCACTGTATCCATTACGAGCTGATTTTCTGGGTTTTGAAATACCATCCCAATTTCTTGGGCAGATAATAAGTCAGGTACTTCCTCTAATAATACATCTTCATAAAACATCTCTCCCGAACGCGTGCCAATTGGAAGTAACTCCTTTTTAAAATGTTTTAATAATGTCGTCTTCCCAGATCCCGATCCCCCAGCTAGCGCTATAAACTCTCCTTTTTGAATAGAAAGAGAAATATGCTGTAACGCTTTTTCATTTTCATCAGCATATACAAATGATAAATTGTTTATTTCTGCATGCGCCACCATATCCATTCCCTTCCTTCCATTATGATTGGTAAATTAATAAACAGCATAAATGCTACAAACATCATTCCATCGTATTGCTGGAATAGAATAGATTCGACTTTCGGATAAATGATCAATTTTCCTCCGCCATACTTACTACATATGATAGCAGTTATAAATAAAATCATTAAATAACTGAGCGTATACCAATCACGTTTTTCCATTCTATACCGAATATACGTCGTACGTTTCGTTACACCAAATCCACGAGCTTGCATAGAATCTGCCGTTTGAAGTGCATCTTCTAACGAGCAAATTAATAATACTTGCAGTAACTGCATGCCATTTTTCACTCTTTCAACAATTGAACCTGAATCTACCTGCACACCTTTTGTCTTTTGGACGAGTGTTATTTTCTGTAATCGTCTAATAAACAAAGGCACAAACCTCACTGTAATCATCGTTAACAATGCAACTTTCGGTGAAATTCTCGAAAACAAATATAAAAATTTATGACTTGAAATAATATCATTATACGAAGCAAACGTAAACATAATCGCAACTAGTAATAACCCCATTACTAGTCCAAACATAATTGCCTCCAGCTTAATACGGCTATCACCTAACCAAAATAACGTTGTTCGACCTCTATGCGTTAATAACGAATTAAATAAAATTACCATAAAAAAGAATACGATTGTGCTCGGTAACATTTTTCTTATCTTTTCGCTATTCCCTTGCATCACATTTAATATAACGATTAATAAAATTGCACCAATTAAAAAAAGAGGATGAAGACACATCATACATAGTATCATCACCCCAATATAATAGAAAAAATTCACAAAAGGATGTAAAGAAGAAAAACTTATTTTCATAGTCCTTTACCGAATGCCTTTCTTATTTTAATACATATACCCACTCAATTGTATCTCCTGGTTTTACTGTAACTACACCAGCACTACGGTTCGGAAATGCACCATTCACACGATATTTCCATCCACTAGTATCAGCAATATCTTTTTCATATAAATCATTAATACCTTTTACATAAATACTTTCTTTTGATCCACTTGCATCAACATCTAATCCTGTACGCTGCAACACTTTATAAACAGTATCGCCTTCTTGTACATCAACCTTTTTCGCACCTAATAAGTACCCTTCATGTCCTTTTACGGAGATAGTAACTTGTTTTACCTGTGGTTTAGGTACCGGTACTGTATCTATTTTTGGTGGTACAGGAGTTGGTACGGGCGGAGTCGGTATCGTTTTATTCTCTTTATTCGGATCTACCTTTTGCTCCTGCTTCGGTGTTTCTTTCGGCTGATTGACAACCTTTGCTTCTTCTTTTACTTCCTGTGCTTTCGGTTGCTGTTGTTTCTCTTCGTTTGCTTTTTGTTGTTCTGGTTGTTTAGTAGCAGATTGCTCCTGAGGTTTCTCTTCTTTCTTTACTTCAGGTTGTTCCTGCGGCTTTTCCTCTTTCGGCTTCTCTGCTACTTTTTGTTCTTGTTTCTCTTCTTGTTGTTTCTGTTCCGGCTCAGCTTGTTTCTCTTCCGGTTTCACTTCTTCTTTCGGTTCTTCTTGTTTTGCTATCTCTTCTTGCTTTGGCTCTACTTTCTTCTCAGGCTTTACAGCCGCCTCTTCACATCCGGCAAGTAGGCCGAGTGAAAGCATTAAAGAAATGAACCACTTCATCTTACTCATGTTCTCTCTCACCTTTCATATAAAAATTAGGAGCAAATCATTGCTCCTAATTTTTGTTAAGCTGCTTTACGTCTCCATAATACATATGCAGAAGCAATACATAATACACCCATACCTACTTCTGTAGCTGTACTATGAGAAGATGCTCCTGTTTTCGGTAGCATGTTTTCATTTTTAACTGGTTTATTATCTATAACAACTTTTACATCTTCATCTTTTGTTTCTTGTTGTATTTGTTTTTGTTCTTTCGGTTCTTCAGTAATTTCTTTTTCTATTACCTTATTTTCTGGCTCTTCAATCGGTTTCGGCTTAATTACTTCATCATCGCCTACATTAGACCAGTCATAAATAGACTTTCCGATTTCTTTAAATTGAACTAACGCTAAAAGAGCTTGCTCTGTAGCCATTCCGTTACCATTTTGATCACTTGGTAACCATTTAAATTCACCATTTGGAAGTTGATATGACAGCAGACTTTGCACTGCCTTATGAAGACGATTTTGATCTACATCTTTAACAAGTGATAATCCAATAATTGCTTGCGCAGTACTATTAGAATTCTCTTGTCCATCAGCAGAAAAACCACCATTTTTTAGCTGTTCGTTATATAAATACGCAACAGCTTTTTGTACAGCTGGTTTCACATCTGATCGATCTTGATAAGGTGCTAACGCGGATAAAACCATACCTGTTACATCGACGCTACTAGCACTATCTTTACTACCTGAACTAGTATAAGTCCAGCCACCATCTGTATGTTGCGTGTTTAAAATTGCATCTACTAAAGCAACTCGATTCCACTTTGCTTCGACTGGAATTTCATATTTATTCGTATCAAAGGCAAGTAACGCAAATGTATAACCTGTAACAGAATTTACTTTATCAGATTCATACAATTTTTGAACTAAGTTATGTCCGCCTACCTTTTTAGGGTCTGCACTCATTGCATTCATCATAATAATCGTTCTAGCTAAATCTGTTGCTGAAAAACGATTTATACGCTTTTCCACTTTTTCTGTTACTGCCTTAACATAATTTAATTGCGCCTCAATTGGTACATTCTTTCCAGAACGAGAAAGCCCTAGAGCTACCCAATCACTCTCTATTCCATCTTGTAACATCTTTTCAGACGTTTTAGAAATTGCTTCTTTTACTTGCGCTGCTGGAACTTGAATGTTCTCTTGCTTTGGTTGTTCTGGTGTTTTTGTTCCATCTGGATTTTCCTGTTTTGGATCATCTGTTTTTGGCTCTTCTGGTTTCTCTTGTTTTGGATCATCCGTCTTTGGTTCTTCTGGTTTCTCTTGTTTTGGATCATCCGTCTTTGGTTCTTCTGGTTTTTCTTGTTTTGGATCATCTGTTTTTGGTTCTTCTACCGTTTTACAAGTACCAAATTTATCTAATGTTTGTTGTAATGTTTCTTGACTCATATTGCTCCAGTCTGAAACAAAACGGAAAACAACAACATCTCCAGATTTTAATTTATAACTATCCGCTCCAACTTCTGCAGATTTATCATTTACATCATACAGCCAGCCACTTGTAGCCCCGGCCATTAGCCCATCAATGCCTTTTACATACGTTCCAAACGACATCGTTTCAGCTTCTACTTTGTCCCCCATGACTTTTTGCAGCAAACTTAAAGCTGTTTCCCCATCTTTAATTTGCTCTTCTTTCGGACATAACATAATGCCATTTTGTGATTCACCAACAATTGCAAGTTTTGCTGTATTTCCTTCAGCAAACGTAATATGTACTGTATTCGCAAAAGAAACAAATACAAGTATAACTGCCATTAACGACGTAAGCAGCCATTTTTTTAACATTGCCATCCCAAAATTTCCTCCCTTACTACTATTCACACAAAAAAAGACCCTTCAAGGGCGTGCAATTGACACTCTTTTTTTGTAAGTGTCGAACAAACTGTGCAACACCTCCTACCCGCATCATTCACGGCTATATTTGTATAGGAAAAATAATTTTGTTCATGAACGTATCATTGTGATAACATTCACTTTTTTAGGCACGACTTACTTCCATTTAAGTTATCGTAAAACGATAAACCTATACATTCTGTTAATTTTAAATTTCTGTATTATTTTACTATTGACAAAGAATTTTGTCCATGCTTTATCGGATTTATTTTCTAAGAATAGTAACTTACTAACCTTTAACGACGCAAACTTTTTTCACTAATAATGACGCCATCTTCATCCACATAAACATAATCATTTGGCTTCCATTCTACTTGTCCAAATTGCAATGAAATATTTCGTTCTCCTTTCCCTTCTTTTACACTTCTATTTGGCATCGTCCCTAACGCTAAAATACCAATATTAATATTCTTTAGTTCACTAGAATCACGAACATATCCATTTACAATAATTCCTGCCAGCTTTCTTTCCTCTGCAATAGCTGCCAAATTATCACCAAGTAACGCACAATTCGTAGACGCTCCACCATCAACAACTAATACCGTTCCTTCCGGTAATGTTTGTAATCCTTCCTTCACTAGTACATTATCATCCTTCACTTTCACCGTTGCAATTTTCCCGTGGAATTGTTCTTTCTTCCCAAAAGATCGAAAAGACTGGCGACATATTTGTAACTCCTTTTCAAACTCATCACATAGATCCGTAGTTTTCCACATCTTGTTCCCTCTTTTCTTTTTTCTTTCTATTTAACATATTCTTGGATTATTTTCGTTTCCCTGTCTAATGTTGCAATAATTTGTATGTGTAGGAAAAGGATACAGAAACTATTGCCTTAAGAAGCAAGCTTTATTATAATCTATTTCACAGATAAATTTCAGAATATTAAAAATTAACCAAGTGAAAAAGGAGGAGTTTTATGCAATTACAGACCGAGGCACAAAAACAGACTAGTAAACGAAAGTTTAAAATGCCTGACGCGTACGTACTACTATTTTTTATTGCCTTACTTTGTGCCATAGCTACTTATTTCGTCCCTGCTGGAGAGTTTAAAAGAGTTACAAACGGTACTGTTACAACGACAATACCAGGAAGTTATCATTCTGTTCCACAATCGCCAGTAGGGTTTGTTTCTTTTTTTACCGCTATTGAAAAAGGAATGACACTTGCTGCTCCTATCATCTTCTTAATTTTATTTACAGGTGGAGCCATTGCCATTCTTGAAAAAACAGGTGCTCTTGACGGTTTAATCTATCATGTGATTAACAAATTTCGGAATCAGCAATTACTTTTCATTTGTATTGTCGCCGCACTCTTTTCTCTTCTCGGAACGACTGGCATTATCGTTAACTCAGTTATCGGCTTTATCCCCATCGGCATCATCGTTGCACGCACATTGAAATGGGACGCTATCGTTGGCGTAGCAATTATTTATTTAGGCACTTATGCTGGTTTTAATGCTACTATATTATCTCCCTCACCTTTAGGCATTTCACAAAAAATCGCAGAACTTCCGATGTTTTCAGGGATTGGGTTACGTACAGCAATCTATATCTCTTTTTTAATTGCTACCATTTTGTATATTAATTGGTATATAAAACGTTTAAAAAAATCGAATAAAGGAAGCATACTCGGCGATAACTGGTTTCCAAGTAATGCTCTTTCAAGAGAGAGAGAAATAGAGAAAACTGAAGTTCCTTGGACAATACGTCACAAATTAATTTTACTCGTCTCAGCTTTATCATTAATTGTATTTTTAATAGGGGCTTTTCGACTACATTGGACAGATGCAGAAATGACCGCTACTTTTATTTTCATCGCAATTACAGCAGGAATTATAGGCGGTATGAAAGCGAACGATATCGCTTCTACTTTTCTAGCAGGCTGCCAAAATCTCATATACGGTGCTTTGATCGTCGGAATGGCCCGCTCTATTTCAGTCATTCTAGAACAAGGCAAATTACTTGATACAATTGTTAATCAACTCGCACAGTCTCTCGAAGGACATAGCCCTGTATTTGGCGTTATCGGTATGTATGTAAGTAGTGCCGCATTACATTTCCTCATTTCATCCGGGACAGGAGAATCTGTTATTTTCATTCCGATATTAGCTCCATTAGCTGATTTCATGCACATTACACGCCAAGTTACAGTACAAGCTGTTATGCTCGGCGAAGGTGTAGTGAACTGTTTAAATCCAACTTCCGGTGTTTTAATGGGGGTACTCGCAGCGAGCGGCATTTCTTACGGAAAATGGATTCGATTTATGGCTCCTCTTGCATTCATTTGGTTTATTATTGGACTTATTTTTCTTATTATTGGAGTGAATATTGAGTGGGGACCGTACTAAAAGGTTTACACTATACTTAACTTGATGATACAAAAACATCTATTCTATTTTCCTCTCCAATCCTATGAAAATTATTGATTCTAGTATAGATGTAAGAAGGGATTGATCATTATGATCAATCCCTTCTTACAAAATATAATACCTTTACAAATCTTAGTTCCAAATTTTATTTACCCATTCCGGATGATCAATAAAAGGATTGCGATTATGTTGATATTTTGTAAAAATTATTTCATTACGCTTTCGCTCTAAATCATCGACCGGATCTTGTTCATTCCATTTTAGTAATACAGAGAGTTTCCCCATGTACGGATCTTTATTGTTATTCACCTTTTCATTTAGTTCCAAATCTATTTCACCGCTATCCCCTTCGTAACGAACAGCCATGTAAAACAGCATTCTAGCGATGTCTCCTTTTACGCTATCACGAGGTTCCCAAGAATCACTATCATATTTACATTCTGTCGCTTCCAAATGATTCACACCACCATTATCAAAATCCAGATTTCCACGTGAACTATTTACAGATACATCCGTCGCTCTTAAATGATGCAGATCTGTTCCAGGTCCTGCAGCCGTTCCAAAATCACCATGAGATTTTGCCCAAACATGCTCTCGGTTCCAGTTATTAACTCCTGAACCATTCGTAAGTTTCCCTTGCGAACGCCCAGTATATAAGAGTATTACATTGTTTTTATTATTTGGATCTTCATCCGTATCTCTTAGCGCTTCCCAAACCGCACTGTATGATAACTTTGTATGATCATCAATAATATTATGAAGTTCCTTCTTTAGTTCCAAACCCGTTTTTCCTATTGCATTATTATAATATGTATCGTCATAGCTTTTTACAGTCATCTCTTGTGGTGATACAGAAGCTACTTCACCATGTATAGTATCTGTGAATGATAGAGATGCAGAACCTAAAATAAAAAATGAAGATAGTGTAACCATAGCAAGCTTTGTATTTCGAAACTTCATATACCCATTTCCCCTTTAAAATATAATTTGAAGTCATTTACTAAAAATGTTCTCCCTAAAACTACGAAAACGTTTAAAACTCCATTCCCCTTCTCTTTTTATTTAATACAAAACCCTAATCAGTCTGTATCATTTCCATACTTTTGGTTTATCTACTTTTCAAACAAATTCACTTTTCACAAGGAATATCCTTCCCTAGTAAAGATTATTAAACTATTCTTTACAATTAAAAAGTAGTTTAATGTTAACTTATAAATTTCTATTTTTTTATGCAATTATGCATATTTAATAAATTTTTCAAAGAAAACCGTGCAATAAAACAGATAGAGTCTAGGACAGCAATCGTACAAATCGAGATGATAGCTCGGCTCTTCCTTTTTCCATAACTGTCTTTATTTTTTGTGTAAAACTCTTCTTTCTCTGAAAAATAAGTACAAAAATAGATTGGATACCATGTAGGCACCAATCTATTTCTATTAAAGAAACTGTGTTAATTCTGCATTGACAACACGTTGTGCAGTAATGATAACACTTTCAGCTGTTATTCCATAAACACTATATAGTCCACCAGGTTGATTCGGAACAATTTGAACTTCATATTCTAATGCTTGTCCAAAAGCAGGATGAACTAAACTTAGAGTTTCAATAGTAGAAGCATTAGAATTCACATTGAAATTCACCTGTTCAATTAATACTATTGAACCGTCAAGTCTAAAAACTCTAGCTACTCCAGTAAGCGGGCCAGCAGTACGGTTAAGGATTTTCACCCTAACTCTATTTGCATTAGCAGGTTGATTTCCCAAGTTTTCAATAGGACCTGTAGTAAAAGCCATTTTACATTCACCTCCATTATATTATTAATATATTCAATATTACACATTAACGCTATAAACTAATTATTCAATTTTCTCTAAATAAAAAAGCTCATTTCTTATATTTTTCAATAAGAAACAAGCTTTTCTTTTTCAACTATCATTCCTAAGGTAAATCTATCTGTCTCGGAAACTTTTGGAGCTAATTGACATTTATGTTGAGCATACAACTACTTCTATTTATTTGGCATCGAAGCTATATACTTTTTAACTACTTCATATACATATTCTTGATTTGCCGCTGCTGTATTTGGATTGTATTTTCCGCCGTTTGTTTTATTGTTAGATAATACTCTAATTCCTAAAAATGGTACGTCATAAGCTTTTGCGATTTGCGCTGCAGCAGCGCCTTCCATTTCTTCTACAGATGTACCGTATTTTGTATGGAACCACTTAATTCTATCAACTTCATTATTCCAAACGTCTGCTGAACCTATCGTACCCTCAACCACTTTACCTTTTGTATATGTATCTTTCACTGCATTAGCTGCTGCAAGTAAATCCTTATCTCCCTCGTAGTATCGGATTTTCTCAGCATTTGGATCTTCTCCTGCACTTCCTTCAGAAGCCATTAAATCCATAGATATCCATTTTGTTGGCTCAATCCCTTGATTCTCATCCATATTTGTTGTTTTTAATGAACCTATATTTGCAACTTGTTTTCCTAACACAATATCAAATACGTTTAAATTAGGATCATGGCCACCCGATGTTCCTTGGTTAATAATCGCTATAGGCTTATATTTTTCAATAGCCACTGCTGTAGCAGCTGCTGTATTTTCCATTCCTTTACCTGTTTTCGCAACGATTACAGGATAATTGTCGACAGTTCCTTTATAAAATACAAATGTTCCAGACTTTTCTTCTTTCACATTTTTTAACCTTTTCGCAAATTTTTCTGCTTCTATCGGCATTGGACCTTGAATTAAGATAGGCTTTTCGTTGCTTTTTGCCTCAACAACTTGTTTTGGACTCGCATTACATCCCGCAAGTATTAAGGATGACAATGCAATAGTAGTTACTAGGGCAACACATTTTTTTAACATATTGTTCTTCATAAATAATCTCTCCTCTTTCTCTTGTTGTTTCATATACTCGATGTTTTCGCCCAAAGAAAAAAGTTCTAGAAATTGTAGAAGAATCTCTACTTTCTAGAACTACGGTAGTCAAAGTTAATGAAGCAAAAGACGAGGTCAATGCTACATTATAGAACGGTAGCGGCTCCATACACAAACCGACCGAATACTTTAACCCGTAGTCCAGTTCTTTCATTGGGAACTAGGTAGAAACGCTCGGACCATATTACCGAGTATATACGAGTGATGTTATTCAAAATTATTATATGGATAATATAACAAACTATTAGTATGCACGCAATATAAATATGAACATTTTTTATAATCATTTAATAAATGTTCGTTTTTCGATGGGTTTCACAATGAAAAAATCTGTTTTTTTAAGTTTTATACCACGAAAAACAGATTTCGTATACTTAATTAGATCATCCTACAACAACCGTTAGGAAACATCTATCTAAAATAAAAAGAAGTTCCATAATAGTTAGAACTTCTTTCCCTATGTATATTTACTTCGTTATCTCACCAAACTGCGCTCTCGTCACTTTCGCTAAGTCATCCACTTTAAGTTCAATTTGTATACCAATTTTTCCGCCGCTTACAATGATTGTTTCAAGCGATTGAGCACTTTCATCGATACATGTAGAAAATAACTTCTTCATTCCGACTGGTGAACAACCGCCGCGAATATACCCTGACACTTTCGTAATATCTTTAACAGGTATCATTTCAATCTTCTTTTCACTTACTGCTTTTGCGGCAGCCTTTAAATTCAGTTCCTCATCTACTGGAATAATAAACACATGATAATTTTTACTATTCCCTTGAGCGACTAACGTTTTATATACTTCTCTTACTTCTCGTCCAATTTTCTCGGCTACTGACACGCCATCAATTTTCCCATCGTCTGGATCATATGACATCATCGAATATTCAATTTTTTCTTTATCTAATATTCGCATCGCATTTGTTTTATCTTTTTTCATGTGCTTCTCCTTAAAAGGTTATTTCATATTATTAAGTTTTCTTTTATTATACACCCTTTTCCATTTCTCCTACATAACTTCACGCATTTTTCAAAACTGAAAATATTGATATTTCAAAAATCATCTGATATAATTTGGAAAAACTTATGTTAAGGAGAGATTTGTAATGCGAAATTTTAATACTTCTTTCCAACTTCATCATCATACGTAACGCCGTGTATCCGAAGAAAATTTTTCTTCGTGGGTACAGGGCTTTTCCTGTTTACCCACGAAGCGTTCATAAAGCTATGTGGGTATTTTTATACCCGCATAGCTTTTTTTAATTTAAAAAAGGAGTGATTACAGTGGAAATGAAAAATGTAAAAGGAACAAAGGACTATTTACCAGAGGAGCAAGTGCTGCGAAATAAAATTAAAAGAGCGTGTGAAGATACGTTTGAACGTTATGGCTGTAAACCGTTAGAGACACCTACGTTAAATATGTATGAACTTATGTCTTACAAGTATGGCGGTGGTGATGAAATTTTAAAGGAAATATATACACTTCAAGATCAAGGAAAACGTGAGCTTGCTTTACGTTACGATTTAACAATTCCATTCGCAAAAGTCGTGGCGATGAATCCAAATATTCGCCTACCTTTTAAACGTTATGAAATTGGGAAAGTATTTCGAGATGGTCCGATTAAACAAGGGAGATTTCGTGAGTTTATACAATGCGACGTTGATATAGTCGGTGTTGAGTCTGTCATGGCAGAAGCTGAACTTATGATCATGGCGTTTGAACTGTTCCGAACGTTAAACTTAGAAGTAACAATCCAATATAATAACCGAAAATTATTAAACGGTATTCTTCAGGCGATTAACATCCCTACTGAATTAATGAGTGACGTAATATTATCATTAGACAAAATTGAAAAGATTGGGATTGATGGTGTACGGAAAGATATATTGGGGCGCGGAATTACTGAAGAAATGGCTGATACGATATGTAATACCGTATTATCTTGTCTAAAGCTTACAATTGCTGACTTTAAAGAAGCTTTCAATAATCAACTCGTTACCGATGGAATAAACGAATTACAACAATTACAGCAATATTTAATTGCTCTTGGAATAAACGAGAATGCTATATTCAATCCGTTTCTAGCACGAGGACTCACAATGTACACAGGTACCGTATATGAAATCTTTCTAACAGACGGCTCGATTACATCCAGCATCGGTAGTGGTGGTCGTTACGATAATATTATCGGAGCATTCCGTGGTGATAATATGAACTATCCAACAGTCGGTATTTCATTCGGTTTAGACGTTATTTATACAGCACTCTCACAAAAAGAAACAAAATCCTCTACAGCGGACTTATTTATTATCCCACTCGGGACAGAATTACAATGCTTGCAAATTGCCCAGCAATTACGATCCACTACTTCATTGAAAATTGAACTTGAACTAGCAGGACGCAAACTAAAACGCGCCCTTAATTATGCCAATAAAGAGAACATCCCTTATGTACTTATTATTGGTGAAGAGGAACTTAGTGCAGAAACCGTTATGCTAAGAAATATGAAAGAAGGTAGTGAGGTGAAGGTTCCTCTTGCTTCTTTAAGTAATTATTTATAATAAAAACCACCCTCGTTTGGGTGGTTTTTCTATTTTATAGATAACCTATAATTAGTTTACATAAAATAATTATAATCTACTCAAAACTACAAATATATAATATCCAATTACCTATTATTTTTGGTAATATATAGATATAGATTGTTTTAGGAGGATTAACTTTGAAAACCTACATCCAAGCACTAAAATGGACTACAGGGATCTATCATCTTTTATTACTTCCTTGTTATTATTTATTTCCAAGTCTTGTTAACCTATATGGGATACCTTTACTACTATTGATTGTTTTACATATCACTACTTTTTTATTAGCTAAAAAAGAAGGCATGAATACGTACCCTCATTATATCGGTATTATCGTTACTCTAGTTGCCTTCTTTCCTTATATAGCAATCGTTCTACATATTATAGCAGCAATCTTCCTTTTATTAGACGCTACTTCCACTACTAAAAATGAAGTTTGTAATTCATAGTAGGATAAATCGAAATTTTTATTACGGATGGTGTTGTCTATATTAGCACACACCAAAGTCTTTTTCACAAGTAGCACGCCTCCCGCTAACTCCTTTGCTTCAGTAAAGTTTTGAGGTGAATTGGCAAAGAGCAAAATCAGTAGCACACTTTAGCCTTATTGCTAATATCCAAAAAGGATTTACTTTTTAAATAGATCCTTTTTTAATAGAAAAGCGAATTTCTTACTTTGGATTAATGAAAGAATATCCCGATTTATTTTTTGAAATTCTAAATATTTACAATAAACTCAAATTAACATACATTTTAGTTACACAAAAAAATCTAAGTTTAAAGGAGATGAATTCATGCTTAAAAAGTTGGTAGTAGGTGCAATGTTAGCTGCTTCATCATTAACTGTAGGATTGGGATCAGTATTAGCTAGTACCGAAAAGGATTATACGATTGCCTCTTTCGAATATGTAACTGTGGATGAAAAGGCTGTAGATTCGTTTCACAAATTGGGTGCTCCATCAAAGGAAGACGTAAAAATAACTTTAGTTCTACCGAAACAAAGTCAAAATGGTGACTGGTTATCTTATGGATTTTCGAACAAAGAAAGTTTAGAGTCTTTTATTGAAAAAGATAAACAAAGGTTGAATCATACAATCACTCCCCTTGGTGTTGGAGGGAGCGGACCTGGTAGTACAGACTTCTATAAACGTACAGGTAGCGAGTATTTTTCTCTAAGTAGCGGTTATAAAAACTTGTCTCCTAGTTGGCAAAATCAAATTGTTTCTGTACGTACAGCTGCTCCTACTGCTAGCTATTCAACAACGCTATGGGAACGTACTTCAACTGAAGGATATGGAAAAGGTGTTGTTTTTAGACACGCTGATTGGTATGGTAAAACTGCAAACTTGAGTGACTTTTTAACTTCAGCAGTTGAAGTTAAAAAGTAAAAAACATAGAAATAAAGTGAAACTTTAATCAGTGGGGGGTTTGTTGATCCCCCACTGATTATTAGCCTTCACCAATCGAGCTTTTACGGGCAGCCCGATCCCCACCTAACTTCTTTGCTTCCACTGAATTTTGAGGTGGGGGTCTTACTGCCCGTTAATGCGGGATAAAAGGTGTTTCCACATATGGAAACACCTTTTATTTCTACAACTATTTCACATATCTCTCCTATATCCATTTCAACTCTTAACTTTTATTTTGTGTATTTCTACTTTCCAAAACTTTCTCCATATTATGAGTTGCCCATTCCATCATTAATAGAATCATTGGACGAAGTGATTCACCGAGCTCAGTTAACGAATATTCTACTTTTGGAGGTACTTCGCGGTACACTTCGCGATGTATGATGCCATCTGCTTCAAGTTCTCTAAGCTGCAGTGTTAACATTCTTTGTGTGATATTAGGTTTTAATCTTTTTAATTCATTAAACCTCTTTGTACCATCTAATAAATGATACAAAATAACCCCTTTCCATTTCCCTCCAATGACCTCAACCATCGCTTCCACTGGACAAGAATATTTATTTAAAAATGGGTAATTTATATTATTTTCTTTTGAACAATCCATAATAAATCCCTTCCCTTAACATTAGTATCTTTTTTGATACTATACCACATAAATGTGCGTACTTGTTTCCATGTTACTTTAAAAATATAATTTACTTACAAAATAAATTAATGAAAAGAGGAACTTTTATGACAAATACAAACCAAATGACAAAAGAAAAAATTATGGAGGCTTTTCATTTCAGACATGCATGTAAAGCGTTCGATCCTATGCAAAAAATTTCAGAAGAGGATTTTAATTTCATTTTAGAAACAGGCAGATTATCTCCTTCTTCTTTTGGATATGAACCTTGGAAATTTGTTATCGTACAAAATAAAGAAGTAAGAGAAAAACTACAACCATATTCATGGGGTGCTGGTGGGCAACTTGCAACAGCTAGTCACTTTGTTATTGTTCTTTCAAGAAACATTAAAGATATGCATTATGATGCAGATTATATTAAATATATGATGAACGATATTATTGGATTGCCTGAAGACACTCAAAAAATTAGATATGAATTCTTCAAAAAGTTCCAGGAATCAGATTTTAACTTATTACAATCCGACCGTGCTGTATTTGATTGGGCATCAAAACAATCTTATATCGCTTTAGGTAATATGATGACGAGTGCAGCTCAAATTGGTATTGACTCTTGTCCAATAGAAGGATTTGATAAAGAGAAAGTAGATTCTTTACTTCGTCAAGAAGGCATTGTAAAAGACGATAATTTTGAAGTATCTGTTATGGTTGCCTTTGGTTACCGTAAAGAAGAGCCAAAGCGTGATAAAACAAGACAGACTACGGATATAATTGTTGAATGGATTTAGTAACATAGCACGCAAAAAATAATGCTCCTTATAGCTGTATACTCATACTAAAGAAGAATCAGTTGTTTTCTTACGTATGAATTTGTTTTTTCATGGAAAGATATGTTAGTATGTATACAGTTTGAGTGCTCTATTTTTAGAGTCGAACAGGAGGAGAATGAATATGTCTGATATTGAAGTTGGCGAAGTGTTTACTCTTAGTGATGAGAATAATGAGGATCAGGAAGTAGAAGTACTTGGAGCGATGGATGTCGAAGGTGCAGAATATATTGCAGTTGCCTTCGTAGAAGACATTCAAACAGAAACTGAGGAAGACATTGATATCTTCTTTTTAAAAGTAGAAGAAGATAATGAGTTTTCATACATCGAAAATGACGAAGAGTTTGACAAAGTATCGGCTGCTTTTGATAAGATTTTGGATGAGCAAGAAGAGCAAGAGTAATATTCGTTAAAAAACTCGAGGGGGATGCATATCCGCCCTCTTTTTTTATTCATCACTTACCAAGCTACATGTATTAAAGAGACTTATGCAGCCATTCCAGTACATCTTTCATCGCAAAAGGACCATCTTTTTTTACATGCTCCGCAAATTCCGAAACGAGACGTAGTGTTCTCACACTTTCGATTGGATGCTCTCCTGATGCACTTTCAGCAGAAAGCATCACTGCATTCGTCCCGTCTAGTACAGCTTGAAAAACATCGGTGACCTCTGCCCTTGTAGGAATAGAATGATCTACCATAGATTGAAGCATTTGTGTTGCTGTAATAACATATGTATTCGTTCGATTACATTCACGAATCATCATTTTTTGTAAAAGCGGAATAATTTGATACGGCAATTCCACTCCTAAATCCCCCCTTGCAATCATAATTCCATCTGCTTCTTTACATATATCTTGAAAATTCTCGATTGCTTCCATCGTTTCTATTTTTGCAATTAAACTTGGGGACGTTTCTTTATGCTCTTGTATAAAATTTCGTATTTCCTTTATATGACTAGGTTTTCGTACGAAAGAACACGCGATAAAATTAACATCCTCTTCTAAAAGAAATTGAATGTCTTTTTTATCTTTCTCTGTAATAGCCGGTAAACTAACTGTCGCACCTGGTAAATTCACCCCTTTATGAGATGAGATATTACCACCTGTTTTGATCTTTGTTTCTATTTTTTCCTTACTTACCTTTTCAACAATTAATTCAACCTCTCCATCATTAATCAAAATTCTACTGTCTACTTTCACATCATTCGCAATACCTACATAATCCACACTTGCTTCTGTATTACTCCCTATGACTGGTTGCGTATGTAAAAGAAAAGAATCCCCGGCCTTAAGTGAAATTTGATCTTCCTTCATTTCACCTAATCTTATTTTAGGACCTTGCACATCACCTAAAATTTTAATAGAGTCATCTAAAGATTTCACTAAACGAATGATGTCTTTATGACTTTCATGCGTGCCATGTGATAAATTTAGCCGAACAATTTTCATACCATTCTTTATTAACTGCACTAACGTTTCTTTATTATTACTTGCTGGTCCTATTGTACACACTCGATCAATTGTCATTCTTGCCACCATCCTTTTCAGATAGGTTTCCCACAAAAATTAAAAAATAACATAGGGAATACAATAACAGCTTTAAACTTTACAAACGAAGTAATCCTACATACAAACGTAGAATTGCTTCGTATATGATTGATTTATACCGTGTTTCGTTTTTACCGTTAATGCTCTCCTTTACTATCTTTTCTTTTTCCGCCGCTACAATTAATGAATACATAATCCGATTGTTTTGTATTACATTGTTTTGTATTACATTGTTTTGTATTACATTCTTCTAACTCTCTTTCATTACCACCCTACTTTTCATTCATGTGCTCTTCTATAAGTGTAAATCTACATTTACATGAATTTCATATTGGTAACCCTATTTCCATGTTCGCTAAGCAGTTAAAGCTATATTCAAATTATTAAAATGAAGATAGGTTAAATCAAAAGTAAAAGAAAAGTTAAGTATCGGATAGGTTGTTGAGAGTTTCGAATTTTTCGTATATTGTATGAGTTGAGTTCGAACTCAAAAATTAAAAAAGGTGGGAAAATTAGTGAATATGAAAAAATCTTTAGCGGTGACAACTTTAGGGTTAGCGGTTTTAGGTTTTGGTTTTACTAATAACGCAAGTGCCTCAGAGGTGGGTGCTGCAGACAAGCAGCCTGTTTTAGTTGACTTTGATACAATTCAATCAGCAAAAACATCCAATGTTTCTAGTTTGACTGTTGCAGCTGCACCTAAGAATGATTCTAACATTAGCGTCTATACTCCCTTTTTTGGTAACCCATATGCAGTTGCTAAATCGAAATCAACTACGACCGAAGACTATATTTATGCAAAAGCAAGGACTTTCAATGGCGATGGCTCATTAGTGAATACGAAAAGTAATAATGCAAAAAAATCATCTTATGTAAGTGCTACAGCGACCAACACAAGCGTTTATTATGGAGATGATTACGCTATTGGTAATCATACCTATAAATTAAATGGTTATAATGATGTGAATCACGAAACAAAAGCTTCCTGGTAAGAAAGAGAAAAAAGATATGCATCTTGCATATCTTTTTTCTCTTATATTTTAAATATATTGAGGTGTTATTTATGAAAAATATATATATCATTATCGGTTTTTTACTTATTTCTTTCTTTACAATGTATGTTTTGTTCCATACTTCAATTATACAACCTTATACACCTTCCAAAGAAAATAAGAGAGAGAAACAAACCAATACTATTTCATACGGCTTGAAGGATAATCAAGGCCAACATATTAACAACGGTAGTGAAATTACTAGTGAGAATAATACAATTAACGTATCGTTATCCTTTATACATAATATTGACGAAGACCGAAAGTATGGATTAATTGTTCTAGAAGATTACGTACAAAAACCTTTCAAAATAGAAAATACTGTAAATGAACTATCACACTACTCTTTCGATATGAAACCAAATAGTTCGATTACTACGAAAATCTCTTTACACACTTCTCCTAACGCAAGCGAATTAGCCTTTTTAATTATTAAAAAACCTGAATATAAGTTAAAAGATAATGACTTACATAAAGCGTCTATACTAGAAGAGATTTTAAGTATGCGATATTCAATACATCATCCTCATAAAGAAAGTGAAACATTAAAGTCTACCCCTATACAGCCAAATACTATTTTAAAAGATGGTCTTTATGAGCCATTATTTGTTACGAGCAATGAAGAGAAATTACAAACGGTATTTTCTGAAAAGGAAGGTGAAACATTAACTCTATCTAACGGAAATGAAACAAAAGATGAAATACCTTATGCAATCGTGGCCTTTAAAGATTGGGAACAAGTTGAATTATTCCATAATAAAAACGTCGCTTATACTACAGTGGCACCAGAAACGAGACAAACTTTTACTTTCACACTACCTACAGTGGAACAGGAAAGTAATTTTCAACTAGTCGCATTCCCATTTCCTTATAAAGTTAGTGAAGATCATTATGTCAGTCAACAAGCATACGGTTCATTTCGTATCGTAATTGAAAATAAAAAATAAATATGTTCCCACTTTATACAATTACAACAACGTAAAAAGCCTACTCACACAAGTAGGCTTTTTCATACTACGATAACTTCGTCAATAACTGATTTAAATCTTTTTTCGTTTTCGACGTTAACGACTTCATTTTCGTAATATCGATCTTTTCTTTTTCCGCTCCTACAATTAACGGATACATACTTTGACCGATTGTTTTAGAATCCGTCGGATGTGATGCTTCTAACTCTTTTTCAATGACATCCCACTTCTCATTAATTTGTTTTCCAAGTTTATTTACTGTTTCTAATTTAGGGTTAGCAGCTAATTGCTTGTCTAAGCTTTCAATTAATGTAACGACTTCTTTTACGCTCGTTTTCACAGCAACATTTTTCTTCGAATCTTTAGTAGTCTTTCCACTTGTCGTTTGGTCTGTCGTTTTCCCGCTAGTAGTTTGATCGGTTGCTTTGCCACTTGTAGTTTGCTCATTCGTTTTTCCTGTCGTTTCTTTTTCTTTTGTCGTTTTGCCGTTATTTTCTGTTCCAGATGATTCTTTTGTATTTTTTGCATCCTTATCTGTTTTTTCATTTGAAGAAGTATTTGTTTCTTTTTCAGTATCTTTCGTTGTTTTTGACGCTTCATCTGTACTTGTCGTTTTTGTTTCTCCTTCATTTTGTGCTGTTACTTGCTCTTTCTTTTCTGCCTCTTTATCTGCTGATGGACTACAAGCTGCCATAGTAAGCATTGTACCAATTGTTATCGATGCGATAGCGACCTTTTTCATTTTCATATAAATCCCCCTATGTTTACTTAATTTATCCTCCCCTTTACGATTCTATTTCCCCTTAAAAAATCCCTTTTCATACGAATCATCATCTTTCCGACAGTAATCTTCATAATAATACGTACAAAAACTGATAAACCGATTTGAATATTCGAGTTTCTTCTACTTCATTTTTCCTCTCTGCTGTAAAAGAAAAAGAGTATATTGTCACATCAAGAATTACTATCCTCATATGACAATATACTCTCCTATCAAATTTTTCTCTTTCTTGACATTTTATTTATACAAAAAAATATAAATATCTTAATTTTTTTGTTTCTCAACAATTGTTAACATAATGTTTTATGAGAAACCACCATTCGAATGAATGACTTGCCCAGTAATCCACTTCGCTTCTTCACTTACTAAAAAAGATATTAGGCGCGCAGCATCCAATGATTCTCCAACTCTACCTTG
Organism: Bacillus sp. FSL M7-1020; assembly: GCF_038050415.1. NCBI lineage: Bacteria > Bacillati > Bacillota > Bacilli > Caryophanales > Bacillaceae > Bacillus > Bacillus sp. FSL M7-1020. Next base: position 2,929,269 of record NZ_JBBOTW010000001.1, read on the forward strand.
CGGGAATTTCCATACTAAATAATGTTCTAATTCCTCTGTAATCCACCCCGTATTCGTCGGTCCTGGATCAACGGCATTAACGGTAATCCCCTTCTCCATCGCAACTGGTGCTACTGATTTTGTAAATGCTTCAATTGCTCCTTTCGTTGCCACATATGCTAGTTCATCTGGCATTGGATCTAATGACTGCCCTGAAGTAAGATTAATAATACTTCCACTCTTCTTGTATGCATAATGTTTTATAAATAATGAACTTAATAACATAGTTGCCCGAACATTCACTGTATAATGTTTATCTAACTGTTCTACATTTAATTCCTCAATTCTCGTATGAGTAGCATACGCTGCATTATTAATTAAAATAGATGGATCACCTAATCGTTCTGATACCATATAAAACAAACGATTTGGTGAATAAGACTGTGATAAATTGATTTCTGCCATTTCACATCGAACACCGTAACTTTCAATCTCCTTCTTCAACAAAAAGGGGTCTTGATCATTCATTCCCCATGGCATCGCTTTATCATACTGAGACCAGTATGTGAAAAAAATGTCTATCCCTTTTTGAGCAAGCACCTTGCATACAGCTGCACCAATTCCATTCAGACGAGTTGCCCCTGTTACAATTGCTATTTTCTTCACCTTTTCTCCTCCATCTATGGATAAATCCCCTGCACGAATACAGAGGATCTACCTTCTTAATTAATATTTGACAATATACGTTCTGCACCTAATTTTAAAATTTTAATAAAGATATAATTTACAATCGTAAACATTGCAAATAAAACGATAAACATAACCCAAAGTCCGACTTGAAGGAAGAAGTATAATACACTTACTCCGGCTACAATAATTAAAGCTATTAAAATATTAGCTAAAAAATTCCACAAAGTTGTATATCGACTTTTAAATAATTTCTGCTCTGTATCCCAATGAATATCTGCAGTTTGTGCGTCCCAGCGTGTTCCAATTAAATTAATTAATAACAACCCGTTCGCACTTAGTAAAAACCACAGTATCATGAAGACTGGAGAAATTCCAGCTACAACTGCCATCGTAATACCAAATACTGCTAAAATAATCACATTAATTAACCAAGCAGTGATCGCTTTCGCAAAAAAGATATCCGAAGCTTTTACTGGTAAATATCGATTCACAAACCATGAGCTTCCATCACGTGAAAATGACGTCGTTGCAATGACGTTACTACCCATCAAAAATAACGATGCACAAAGACCAACACCGATTGCAAACCCCGTTGTCTCTGGATTGTTAATATACTCTGTAATAAACTTTAAATTCCCATCTTGTACAAATAAAATAAAGAACAACATAATCGGCATAACGAAAGTTTGTACGATACAATTTAAGAAAAATTGTGGTGTACGGAATAACGTTTTAAATTCTTTTTTCACATACGCTTTCAAATGTGAACTTTGTACGGTTGATTTCTGTAAACCTTCTGCTGAAATGACCTCTTTTTTTGCTGTACTCGTTGAAAGTCCAATAACCCCTTTTAAATATGTACGCTCTGCAATGTAATAAAACAACACAAAGAAGACAAATGAAATAAGGGCAAAGATCATTACATATAAAGGTCCCTTCCAATTTGCACTTTCTACTAATGCCACTGCTCCAAAATATGTAGTTGGAAAATAATTTGTCATTTGTACTATAAGAGAAGATTGATTATTTACAAGATATTCCGCAGCCCCGTCTCCAGAAAACGCACTTTTATTTCTCCACTGCATAAATACGTTAATTCCTACAATAAATAGTATACTTACGATTCCAATAAATATATTTCCTCGATCTTTATTTTTTGCTATATTTGTATACCTCATGATTACTGTCATCAGTAACGAAGCTAATACTAACGGCACGATCGGGAAAAGTAAGTAAATAAAAATCATATATATGTAATATGTAATAAATGCGCCACTTTTTAAACCGTACGTAATGAAGATGGGTAATAAAATGAATGAACTCATTACGTATTGTGTAATTAATACCGTTAAAAATTTTGCCGAAATAATTTGCGCTGGTTTTAATGGTAACGGCAATAACATTTCAATATCATTGCTGTAGTAAAATACAGTTAAAATGTTCGTAATACTCATTAAAAATACCCATATACTCGCAATCGCAAGTCCCATTGCGATAATCATTCCTGGGTCTTGCCCTAATTGTTTCATACCTTCATACATTCCATGCGTCATCGAACCAAATATTAAAAAACCAACAAATAAAATAGCTGCAAATGAAAATACATATGCCCATCGCTTCTTCTTATCTGTTATGAAATCTGCATAATTTAATTTCAATAATACTTTCGTTAACGTCCAAATTTTACTCATTGCCCGTCATCTCCAAGAACATTTTTTCAAGTGATTCATTGGATTTAAAATGATCTCTCATTTCATTTAAATTTCCTTTAAACTGCAAATTCCCCTTATTAATAATAGCAACCCGGTCACATATTTTTTCCGCTACTTCTAATACGTGTGTAGAGAAAAATACAATCTTTCCTTTATCCGCATGCTCTCTCATCATTTCTTTTAAAATATAGGCAGATTTCGGATCAAGCCCTGTTAACGGTTCATCTAAAATCCATACATCTGGCTCATGCACGAGCACACCAATAATAACAATCTTTTGTCTCATACCGTGTGAATAACTTTGAATTTGATCAGATAAAGCATTATAAAGGTCAAATTTCTTCGCTAAAGACTCTATTCGTTCTTGGCGTACTTCTTTCGGCACTTCATACATATCTGCCATAAAGTTTAAATATTCAATTCCCTTTAATCGTAAAAACATATCTGGGCTATCAGGAACATAACCAAACGTCTTCTTCGCTTCCATCGGCTCTTCCATAATATTTTTGCCGTTAATCGTAATAGTCCCTTTGTCCACCCCATGAATACCAGTAATCATCTTAATTGTCGTTGATTTACCAGCACCATTCGGTCCTAAAAACCCAAAGATTTCTCCGCTAGGCACAGATAAACTTAAATCTTTTACTGCATAGGTAGACCCATTATAACTTTTTGACACATTCGTAATTTCAATCATTCCATCCAATCCTTTCCTTAATTACCAAATAACTATACTGATATTATAGCATACTTCTATTTTGAGATTTTTACATTTTTCAGTTTATTTAACCTTTAAAATAAATGTACACCCCTAATCCAACAATTAAAACGACGGCTAATATAATATAAATCATCGTAAGACGTTTAATATTTCCTTTTGTCGCTTTACTATAATTCGCATCACCATTTCTCCCAATTAACACCGTCGCAATTACAGTAATCACTACAAGTAATACAACAATCATGATCCAAGTTAGCATTCCTTCCTCCCCTTCCTTACAATCATTTTACAATATTATCCTCTTTATTTCGCAGTATATTTCCTCTTTTTACTATTATTATGAAAAGAATTGGAAAACTATTATTACCATACATTTCTATACGTGATATATTTATAACATAATGTGATTTTTTTCTAACATGATAAGGAGGATATATTTATGAAAACAACTTGGATTAAATATTTAGGATTTCTCGGTTTCTTCGGTTTTCTCGGATTTTTTTATGAAAAAGGATTTTTTACTATGTTCTGTTTCTTCTCCTTCTTCACATCGTATAGAACGGTTCAACACGATGAACTGTTTGGACAAATTGTCAATAAATCGTGCCGCAATGCATTTATCGTTACATTACTAACTACCGCTATCATTCTGTTTATTGAAATGTTATTTCCAAACCCTACTTTACAAGAGATTGATATTGCTGTTATTTTCGCTACACTTATTCTTACGTTCGGTTTCTCTATGTTCTTTTACGATAAACCAGTTGATGAAATGGAAGATGTACCATGGCGTTCGTAACGAAAATAAAAGAATACCGCGCCAAGCTACATATGACACAAGAAGATTTAGCAAAGAGCGTTGGTGTACGCCGTGAAACAATTAGCCATCTTGAAAAAGGAAAGTACAATCCTTCCTTACAACTTGCTCACGATATAGCGAGAGCACTTCATAGTAAGATTGATGAGATTTTTATTTTTGAGGATTGATTAAAGGCATCCTGTCACCATAATCACATAAAAAAATACCATCATTCTTTCCAAAAAGAATGACGGTATTTCTCATTGATTATCCATATAAAACTGCATGAAATACGCCTAACAGTAAGTATTGATCCTCTATATAATCATCATCATACACATTCATCTCGATGTAATACATATCTTCCTCAAGACGAATATTCCAATCTGCGATTACATAGCCCTTTCGTAATAACTTTCCAAGCCCAATTGAAGTTTTGTGAACAACATATTCTTCTCTCTTATATGTAAAGGTAAATAAGAAATTTGCGTCTAATAACTTTCCGTCACATACAAGTATTTCATGCTCTGCATCATTATTATCTTTGTACGTTACTAAAATCTTTCTTTGGCGCTGCCTACTTACATCCTTTGCAATGACGCGAATATTATCCTTACTATCCTTTATTTCATAAATGATATTACTACCGATTTTTGGAATGAAGTCTAGTACTCTCATCAACGTATTTTTATAGTAGCCCCGTACTACGCCTACTTGTTTGCTTTCATTATAAACTTCTATTGATATTGTATCCGCTTTACTATCACACGGTCGTTTGTAAGAAAGCTGCATCATTCGCTCTCCTCTTAAGTACTGATCAAACGTCACAGGATATTCTATCGCACGCAGTTCCTTATTTAGCTCATATAAACAACGCCCAACGCTCTCTATTAATGCTGTAGTAGATATACGTTCCTGAAGTTCAAATTGTTGCCAACTGGAATAAATTCTCCACTGATTTTCCTCTTCATAGGAAAAACCAAGAATTATCTCATCACGGTCAGCCGTTTCATAATTCATATGTACGTTCTGCCCGTATTGAACTTGTTCCATCCACTGTCCTAAATAAATGCCGAGCTCTGCAACCTTCATGCATGACTTTTGAAAAAGTACTCTTTCACTCGCGCAAATCGTTACATCTCCTTCGATAAAGCCCTTTGAATAAGCATCATACCGTGACTCATCCTTCTGCGGGAGACTTTTGTCTAACTCAAATAAAAACGTTAACATCCTTTATTCACCTCTAGTTGTTACACTAATCATACATGACATCGCATTACTCTGAGAAACTATTTATATATGTATATTTAATTCACGCATTATAACACGTGAATGACCTTGTATAGTAGCGCTATTTTTTATTCTATATCTTAGTATATGAACTTATATGAGCGATTTTTCTAATATATCTATCGTAACTTACAATATATCAACGATTTTTTCAATATATCTATCGCAACTTACAATATATCAACGATTTTTCTAATATATCTATCACAACTTACAATATATCAACGATTTTTTCAATATATCGATTTTTCGACAAATATCAGCACAATTAAAATGAAGCTACCTTTTCTTCCGCCACTTCCCCAATTTCTAAAATTTGTAGCAGACTCTCCACTTCATAAGTCGGCTTAACACCCGTCATATTTTCTTTCAAACTCGGATTATACCAACACGTATCAATGCCGTAATCTTCTCCGCCTTTCATATCAGAAGTTAGCGAATCTCCAACCATTAGTACACTTGATTTATCCGTAATCCCAAACTTTTCAAACGCATAATCAAAAATCTCACGTGCTGGTTTTTGATGCCCCACTTCTTCAGAAATAATAATATGTTCAAAGAAGTTACGTAAAGGCGAATTTCCAATTCTCGATTGTTGCACCTTCGTATATCCATTCGTAATAATACCTAGCTTGCAATCTTGTAGATTTTCACATAATTGCACTGCACCTTCAATAAGATGTATTTCTTTCCCTAAGTTTTCAAGGTATACATCACTAAATTGCTGCGCATCTACTTCTATATGATGAAGTGCAAATAATTGTCTAAATCGATCTACCGCTAATTCACTTAGCGTAATCATTTTATTCTCTAAATCTCTCCATAACCCATTACTAATCTCTTTATAACTTGCAAGATAATCATTATACCCTGTAGGCATGCCGAACTGTACAAACGCGTTATGTAATGCGTTTCTTTCCGTTTCAGGGAAATCTAATAATGTATCGTCTACGTCGAATAATATAACGTTGTATTTCATGATGTTCTCCTCAATTCCTATTTTCAAAACTTCATTTTCATAGCTTCATTATAAACTTTTATATATTTCATTATAAAGTGCTTTGACTCGCTCTTTATAGAATACACCTTTATCCTTTATTTTCAAATGTGCTATAAATAAGTTTGCTAGCATGACCGCTGTATCTAGTCTATAAAATAAATTAACAATATGAGGGGTAGCATTAAAGATACTATCATTCTTATATCCATCTTTAAATTCATCCCAACTAACCTCATTTGTTTCAGCTATTCTCATAAGCTCCAATAACGGATGACCAATTAAAGCGTTATCCCAATCAACTATTGCTTTAACTTCTCCATTATACCCAATTAAATTGGCTGGTCGAATGTCCATATGTAATAAACACTTTACATGATTAGCTGTACTAAGAATATGTTCAATTGTTTGTGCATCTGGAAGTTTAATACCACAATTCGTAATTGTATTAAAACCTTCTACTCGTTTCACAATGCGTTCCGCTATATACTTACTAATTGGCTCTTTAATATTCTGCTCGTAATGTAAACCTTCAATTGGCATACTATGAAGCTTGCTGACTAACTTCCCTATTTCGTATGCCGAAATTGGCATATGATCCGTAGCCACATAATCCGATATTAAAAAATCAAGTTCGGTAGAAAGATGCAATCTGTGTATACTTGGTACTGGAATACTTTTTGAATGACAATACTTAGAAAGCTCTGCTTCCTTTTGCAACGAAATCCGACTATTAAATAAATCTTCATTTATATTTTCTACTTCTCTTTCCCACGGCACTCGAAATGCTAAAGGTCCCTTTCCTGAATCTCCGCGAAAAACAATATTTTGCACTCCCGTTCCAATCACCTTTAAATCCTGCACAGCTAATTCCTTATATTCTTGACTTAATATTGTTGTTAAACTTTCCCTTAACTCCTCTGCTTTTAAACGTGTATGGATCATTTTATCCCCCGATTCGTAAGTTCTTTTCATCCATTTTCTCCTCGGTGCACAACATCCTCATAAACAAAATTATAGCAATAATAATAAAAGGAGGCTAATCCAAATCAGCCTCCCTTCTTCTTATTTTTCTTCTAACAATAACATTTTCATTTCCTCTAACGACTCTTTCGTAAAGCCAAGAGCTTTTTCAGCGTATGCTTCAACTGATCCGTATTGCTTATGGATTCCATCAATCGCAGCTTGTAAATATTCGGCGCGTGCTTCAAACATTGCACCTAATATCGCTCTACTCTCATCGTTTTGTAGTTTTGCACCTAAAAAGACCATCATTTTTTCATTTAATTTTTCACGGAAACCGTTACTTAGTAAATAATCTTCCATTACTGTTTTTTCTGGCACACCTAATAGAAGTAGTAATAATGCTGATCCAAATCCAGTACGGTCTTTTCCAGCTGTACAGTGGTTTACTAATGGTAAGTTTTCCGGATTTTGTGCAAGTTGTAAGAAGCTCACGAACGCCTCGTTACCACTTACGAAATCTTGGTTCATTTTCACAAGATATTCACCTGGTTTCCCCAACAGAGAAAGGTCACCAACTTGGAAAAACTCATTTATATTTAAGTCTTTCGCCAAGTCTTGCATAACTGGTAAGCATACTTGACGAGCACCTGTAATCTCTGGATTTGGCTTATGCTTCACTTCAAAGTCTGTACGATAATCACAGATTAACTTTAATCCAGACTTCTGTAAATACGCAATATCCCACTCTGTTAGTCCCGCTAATTCTTCAGAACGGTACAATTTGCCCCATTTTACTTTACGGCCTTCTGTCGTTTCATATCCTCCCATATCACGGAAGTTAAACGCTCCTTGTAGTGGCAATCTACGCTCAGCTACTGTCACTGCTTGTCCATTATTTCCTACTAGTCTAAAATATGGGCGTTCATTTTCACTCGGGTTTTCAATAGTGCATGATGATTCCCCGTTTACAGTTACAAGTAATTCTCCATTTTCTTCAATATAATCTGGTGAAGTACTCCAATAAATGCGTACTTCTTCTATATTATTTTCCCACTTTATATGTAACATATTATCTTCATTTCGTTCTACAGTTGCTTGTAGCCAATTTTCTTGCTGCTCCATTCTTTCACCAACGCTTTCTCTTATAATCGAATCTTTCTCTATTGTATTATAGGAATATCTACTTTGTCGTTCTCATTTTTCTTTTTATCTTACAAACAGGCAAAAAGTTCTTTTACTTGTTCATAATTTGTACACGGATTGCCTCGAAATGAGTTCGAGAGAGTACATCATTCATCCTCCTAAAACTTCCTCACATATCGCTCAGTAGAACTAAGCAGCTGACATCCATTCTTCCCAAAAACATCCTTCATCCACTCATTTTGTACATTTGTCTCGCCAATATAATAAGATGCACCTATTTCCTTTAAGACAAACATTGCACCTGTAAAGAATGCTGCTTCGTACCCTTTATTTCGCATATTTGGAGCCATTACGAAATACATAAGTTTCCCTTCTTCTAACGTACCTTTCTCAATATGCGGGATTACAATTCCTATTGGCTCTTCGCTTGCAACTGCTGTTAAACAATGTTCTTTCCATTGCTCACCAATTTCTTGTTTCATCATATGTACAAATTGATTATAGTCGACTTGTTCTTTCGTCATTTCGTTCCAAAAAGAATAAAAAGTATCCTCTCCTACTTCTTCAATCAGCTTAAAATCAATTTCACTTTCTACATCTTCTACTTCATATATATCCTTAAATACAATCATGTTTTCAGTAACATATTCAAATGAATACGTTTCAAAACATTTCTTATACACATCATAATTTGGACTTTTTGAAGAGATCTCAAAATGTAATTTTTCTACCCCCTCTTTTTCAGCCTCAGCAACGCAATATTGCATGATCTCTTTTAATTGCTCTTCTGTAAAAGCCTCTGCATTATTTTCTTTTATCATGATAGAAGAAGCACTTCTTCTTATTTTAAAATGTTTTTCTAACTGTTCTATTGTCGTCATATTCTTCCCTCATCTATGTCATACTCGAATTTCTAATGGTTCTCCTTGCATGAGCAGGATTGTCCTTGAATATATAGAATACTAGAAAAGATCGCATCTTTAAAGTGCGGAGGAGGTTCTCCATTGGATATTACAGCATTGCAACAACAATTAGAGCTTATACAACAAAATGACTATACGCAACTGCATCATATAAATGTAAATGAGTTAACTTTGAACATGCTTCAGTACATCGGAACGACTGATAGTTACGTTCGTTACCAACTTATATATAAATGTTTTGCGCATTTCATTCATCATGAATTCCTTATGGACGATCAGCTGAAATTACTGTTACAAACATGTTTAAGTGATGAGTATTTATATTGTGACATTTACTCCCCACATACAGATGGGGTTTTCACACGTTCTTACACTGTTTCTTTAATTGCGTTAATACTTCAATTCGCTAACTCTCACTACTTTTTTACAGAAGAGGATATTGAAGAGATAAAAAATAAACTCATTACATATACAAACTTAGAAATGGACTTTCGAGGATATATCGAAAATAAAGGATGGGCTCATTGTATCGCCCACGTATCTGATGCTTTCACTGAAATTGTTCATAATTCACATACGACTTTTGAGTGGTATGAAGAGCTCATTCATTGTTTATTAAATAAAATCTTCATTCCATCTGATATTTTTCATAATAACGAAGATGAGCGTATTGTTACGCCATTAATATCCATGCTGTATCATGACTTCCAGCAAGATGAGTTAATTTCAATTATTTATAAAAAAATAAAAAGGCTTCCTCAAATTAGAAAACGCCTTTCGCTTAATGAGTATTGTATTTTATGTGCCAACATTAAAACCTTTTTACGTACATTATTTTTTAGAACAAAAGATGATCATAACTTAGCCTATACAGCACGTAAAACAGAAAAAATGTTAAAAGAACTTCCAAACTATTATTAAATACAAGGAGAAAAATTATGGGTTATATTGAAGACGTAAGAAATCTAGTAGGAAATCATCCACTTATATTAATAGGCTCACACGCCATTATATTAAATGAGAAAAATGAAGTATTACTACAGCTCCGAACAGACTTTAACCGTTGGGGTATTATTGGTGGTGCCTTAGAATATAACGAGACGTTAGAAGATGCTTTAAAACGAGAAGTATTTGAAGAAACTGGGCTTATCATTAAAAATCCAGAACTGTTCCGTACATACTCAGGACCAGATTTTTTTCAAATCTATCCAAACGGCGATCAAGTACACGGTGTACTCGTTATTTATATTTGCCGAGAATTCCACGGTGAACTTATATGTGATCAAGCTGAGTCAAAAGAATTACGCTTTTTTCCGCTTGATAGGTTGCCTATTACTCTTCATCCAGTCATTGAGCGGATTATTAAAGAGTTTCAGCACTCTAATTAAAAAACATTACAAAATAAGTACCTTATATTTTATATAAAAATATAACAACCTCATTTCTCGTCATTACAACGTGAAATGAGGTTGTTATCGTTCACCGTAAATCCCTATTTCCCCAAAAAATAATTAGATGATTTAACGTTCTTTTTCTACAGCTTTATATCCCTTTACAAATAAAATAGTTATATAAGAAATAATGAATGAAAAAACAGTATACATGCCCACCCAAAAGAAAAATGATGGATCGTACAATGTAACATTGAACATAAGAAAAATAAGAAATGTTACCATTGGCATCGCGTAAAATGTACCTATTTTATATGTCACAGCTATTGAAAACATACAAATAAGCAATGGATATATACAGAAAATAAAAATTGACTCACTCAATGTTATGTCCCCCTTTCTGAAGAAATAATAGCTTTCTCTTAAACATTTTGGGGAACAACAAAGTTTTATATTTTTTATTCGTTATTAGTAAATAAAATGTTAGATTGTTATCTCGATCTGATTTCCTTCAGGATCACTTACTACACTTTCATAATAACCATCTCCTGTAGTGCGTGGGCCATTTAACAGAGGATATCCTGCTTCTCTTAACCTATCCGTTAATTGGTCTACTTTTTCTTTGCTACCTACAGAAAATGCCATATGCGCATATCCTACTGTTTGTTTTTTTATTACATCGTCTATCCCTACCTGTCTCATAAGTTCTAGACGCGCACCACCTTCAAAAGTTATAAAGTAAGATTCAAACTTTTTTTTCGGATTGTGATACAATACATTCGCTTCACCATTGAAGTACTGTTTATAGAAATCACGCATGCCTTCTAAATCATTCACCCAAATTGCTACATGTTCAATTCTCATAATCGACACCTTTTCTTTTTATGGTATTCAACCAACAATTTGATATTTAATTTTCTTTGCTTGTTCTTGTAATCATAAGATCAAGTCCAAGGCTTTTTAATCCATATAAATAATCTTCTTCCCAATCGCTTACTGTTATTTTCGGAATATGTTCCGCCGGAATGTACTGTGGACAACTTTTTACAATTTGATCTATTACAAATTGATTCACTTCATCATCACAGAAAATAAACGCATGTGGATTAATAATAGCTATACATGTAGAAATTAATCGAGTAATAGCATCTATATTATATTCCTCTGGATTATTCGAATCTCTCACTTCATCTCCACTTCTCAAAGCTTGTAAGAAATTTTTATTATCATACTGCGGAACAAAAGATATCTCTCCCGAGAAAAATGTACTTCCTCGGACTACATCCCCATTTATCATAATACCCGCACCTGGACCATTTTGACCTGAATACAAATATACAAGAGAGGAATTGTCATGGTTTCCAGTGTTTTTATAATAACCAAGCACTGCGGCATTCATATCGTTCTCTATTACTACAGGTATAGAGAACAGATCCTCCAAATGACTTTTTAAATTAAAATTTTGGAACTTTTCATAACCAGGTATATAAAAAATACGACCATTATCTACCGAACCGGGCACACCAATTGATATAGAGCTTATTTTCGGGAATTTAGCGATAAGACTTTCAATATGTTTAGATAATAGGTTTACGCCAGTATCAATTAATACACTTGAAGTACTTCCTTTTTCTTTTACTTCCCCTAAACAGTTAAAAATCGTATAGTTTGTCTCATTTTTTTCTAAAAATATCGCTAAACCTAACATATATTCCGGATTATAAGCATATCGTTTCGCTCTTCTTCCACCACTTGAATCATCTAAACCGACTAAAGTGACTTCACCGTCTTGTTTCATATTTTCTATAAATTTACTTATCGTTGGAAAACTGATTTCTAATATATTACTAAGTTCAACTTTCGTTGCACTACCTCGCTCTAAAAGAGCTGTACGAATGCCGCGAAGGATCGTCTCTTTAATCGATTTTTGAGTAACAAATTGTTCACTCAAATCGCTCACCACCTTAATCAACATACTTATTAAACACTTTTAATAAGTTGCGTTGACAATATATCACACATCATTTTCTAAAGCAATAGAGATGATATATTTCCACTGCATGCACTCCTTGTTTAGCTCGATTTATTCTCTCTCGTAACAGACGATACAATTCCAGATAAGAGAACAAATAATAAAACAGCTAGCAAGGCATTACGTATTCCGAACGATTCCCCTAGTATACCTAAAAATGGTGGTCCGACTAAAAAAGCTGTATAACCGATGATAGAAACTGCAGCAACATTAGAAGTCGCATTTTCACGATCATCTCCAGCAGCAGAAAGACCAATTGGGAAACCTAGCGCCGCACCACCCCCCCACAGCACTACACCAACTGCTAGAAAATACGAGTTACTCCCAAATATTACGATTAAAATTCCTATAATCGCCACCATAATAGTAGCACGTACGACAGCGACACGACTGAATCGATCAAGGAAATAACTACTACACATACGAGCTAACGTCATTGCCAATACAAAAATTGTGTACATAATAGAACCTGTCACTACACTTTGCTGATGTCCATCTACCATCACGATAGGCAGCCAATCATTTGCACTTCCTTCTGCAAATGCCATTCCAAGCACAAAAAGACCAATTAAAAGCACCTTTTTTTCCATACGTAAGGAAGTACGCTTCGCTCGCTTTTTGTTCTGCGATTTCTCTTTCTTTCCTGTTCCGTGCGGAAGAAAACGATACACCATACATACAAGTAATAAAAACACGGCCGAAATCGCAAGAAACTGATACAGGATTGGGATGTGAAGCGAGGCGGCGACAGTGCCACTGAGCGCGCCTACTAAAGTTCCTACGCTAAAAAACCGTGGAATTTCGGTAGAAGTGCCATTCCTAATTTCTGCTCTATTGAAGAGCCTTCTACATTCAATGAGACTTCTGCCAGCCCATATCCTACTCCAAATACTAGCAAGCTACCAAAAGCCCCTATGCTAGAAACAAAATAAATATTAATACTTAAACAAAGTAATCCAACAATTATTAAAAACATACTGCCTATAATAACGTCTCTAGCTCCCTTACAGTCAATAAAATGACTTGCACTCAGTAAACCAATTATTGAACCGACAGATAAACCGAACAAAATCCAGCCCATTTCTGCATTTGAAACTGCTAAAATATCTCGCGCCGCTGCTGTTCTAGAAATCCATGTAGCAAACGCGACACCTGGCAAAGCAAATAAGAGAAAAAGAGCGTTTCGAGAGGCAAGTAATGTCTTTGTATGATTGTCCGCACTATTTTTCTTCATATGAAACACCTTTAACATTGTCTATACAATACGACACCAGTTTATTCAATCATCCGTGAAAAACGATTTCTATAAGTCTATCATTTTCATAACTTTGGCTGGGTTACCACCAACAACTACATTACTAGGTACATCTTTTGTCACAACTGCTCCTGAAGCAATTACAGCATTGTCTCCAATTGAAATACCAGGGTTAATTATAGCTCCCCCGCCAACCCAAACATTGTTACCAATCTTTACAGGTTTCCCATATTCTTTGCCAGAATTCCGTTCTACTGGATGCAACGGATGCGTAGCAGTGTAAATGTGAACACCAGGTGCAAACATACAATTATCACCGATTCGAACTTCACAAACATCTAAAATCACACAATTAAAATTTGCGAAAAAGCTCTTTCCAACATGGATATTGTAACCATAATCACAACGAAAATCAGGATTAATGTGGGTTTTCCCATCAGCTGAAGAACCTAAAAGCTGATTTAATAACGTAAAACGTTGTTCATCTCCTGTCTCCATTGCCTCGTTATAAAGGCGTGTTAAACGTTTTGCCTCCACCCTATCAGCCACTAATTCTTCGTCATCTGCAATATACATTTCTCCCGCCAACATCTTTTCTTTTTCCGTTTTCATAGAATCATCTCCTTTGTAATCAAATGAGTCCTACTTATTAAACCTCTTTAATAAGCGACTTTAATTACACTTATTAAACACTTTTAATAAGTATCCCTATATTAACATACTTTTTAAAATGTGCAATTAATAAATTTAGAAAGACGATGCGAATTCCTCATTTTGCATGTAGATATAACGAATAAATAATTAAAATTCATATAGAAAAAACAAGGGAACGCTCAGCGTTCCCTCTCAAATCCAATCCGTTTTTTAATTTCCACCAAATTCACCTTCGCAATAGTCCCTGCCCTCTCAGCACCTTTTTCTAACGCTTCATATAGTAAATGCGGTTCATTCATATACGTTGCGTATTTTTCCCGAGGTCCTGCTAACTCACGATCTACAACGCGAAATAACTCTTTTTTTACATCGCCCCATCCGATTCCAGTTTCATATTTTTCACGCATTGACCGAATTTCATCTTTTGTCGCAAATTCTTTATAGATTGTAAATAACGTTTCTAGTTCTTTCGGTTCATTTGGAAGTGAAGAATCTGTTTTTATTTTTAAAATAAGCTTTCGTAGTTTTTCTCGCTCTGCAAATAACGGGATAACATTCCCATAACTTTTACTCATTTTTCTTCCATCAAGACCAGGTAAAATTGCCCCTTCTTCTTGCACTACATACTCTGGAAGCGTAAATGTCATGCCAAATGTATGATTAAAATGCGTCGCAATATCACGAGCAATTTCAATATGCTGAATTTGATCTTTTCCAACAGGTACATGAGTAGCTTGAAATAATAATATATCAGCCGCCATTAAAATCGGGTACGTATATAACCCCATATTCACACCTGCATCAATTTCTAATCCCGCTTCTTTATTTTGCTCTACCTTCGCTTTATATGCATGGGCACGATTCATAAGCCCTTTCGGAGTTAGACAAGCTAATATCCAAGCTAATTCCAAAATCTCTGGCACTTCTGTTTGTCGATAGAAAATAACATCTTCTCCAAGTCCGAGTGATAACCATGTAGCTGCTACCTCTTTTGTATAACTACTGAACTTCTCTGGATCATGCACTGCATTTAACGCATGATAATCAGCTATAAAGTACAATGCTTTTCCTTCATTATTTTTTGACATTTGCAATGCAGGTTTAATTGCACCAATATAATTTCCTAAATGCGGATAACCCGTTGGTTTAATTCCTGTTAACATTATTTTTTCGCTCATACTAACTCCTCCTTTCTCAAAATAAAAAACAAAAAGAGTCTCTCATCCTTAAAAAGGACGAGAGACTCCCGCGGTACCACCTTTATTAGCTATCATTAGCTCACTTCATACTTCGATAACGTGAAGTAACCGTCTTTACCTACTCATTTCAGTTAGAAGCTCCAGAGCCCATTCCATATTCATCCCTTACTGATTCCCACCACATATCAGCTCTCTGAAAAGTTTTGAACATGTACTCTTCTCTTTCATTGCTTTTTCGTTTTTTACAGTTTATCACATTCCCTTTCCAATTAAACCCTAATTTTCTGTTTTATATAGCAGGAATTTCCACCTTAATTGTCTAATAATATATAGGTTTGCAGAAGTAATCGAAACAACTTTGGAGGTTTTTTCATGGTAAAATATATATCCATTTTAGGTTCAACAGGATCCATTGGCACATCTGCATTAGATGTCGTTTCCGCTCATCCTGAACATTTTAAAATCGTCGGTTTAACCGCAAATTATAATATCGATCTTCTCGAAAAACAAATTGAATCGTTTCAGCCTCGTATTGTAAGCGTAGCGACAAAAGAATTAGCGGACACATTACGTTCTCGTATTTCAACAAATACAAAAATTACATATGGAACTGATGGTTTAAATGAAGTATCTACCCATCCTGATACAAATCTTGTATTAAGTTCAGTTGTCGGTGTTTCAGGTTTACTCCCAACAATTGAAGCATTAAAGGCGAAGAAAGATATCGCCATCGCTAACAAAGAAACTTTAGTTGCCGCTGGTCATATCGTAACTGAACTAGCGAAACAAAACGGATGCCGCCTAATTCCAGTCGATAGTGAGCATTCAGCTATTTTCCAATGTTTAAACGGAGAAAATAATAAAGAGATTGAGAAGTTAATTGTCACAGCTTCTGGCGGCGCTTTTCGTGATAAAACACGTGAAGAAATGAAAACATTACAAGCGAAAGATGCTTTAAAACACCCAAACTGGTTAATGGGAGCAAAACTAACGATAGATTCTGCCACGTTAATGAATAAAGGGTTTGAAGTGATGGAAGCTAAATGGCTGTTCAATATTCCTTATGAAAAAATTGATGTTATGATTCATAAAGAAAGTATCATTCACTCCTTAGTGGAATTTATTGATGGATCAGTCATGGCACAGCTCGGTGCTCCTGATATGAGAATGCCGATTCAATATGCGTTTCACTACCCTACTCGACTACCTTCATCCTATGAAAAATTAAATTTATTAGAAATTGGTAGTTTGCATTTTGAAAAACCAAATTTAGAGAAGTTCCCCTGTCTACAATACGCATTTGAATGTGGCAAAATTGGCGGTACAACTCCAGCCGTATTAAATGCAGCGAACGAAATTGCAAATGCACTATTTCTTAAAAATGAAATTGCATTTTTTGATATCGAAAAAACAATTTACAATACAGTTGAAGCTCATCATAACGTAAAAGATCCTTCACTCGATGCTATATTAGAAGCTGATCAATGGGCACGCCAATACGCAAATCAATTATTAATAAAAAAGAGCTAAAACAGTTTTCTCTGTTTTAGCTCTTTTTTTACGTATTCAATTTTACAAATCTATAACCATGTGTAACTAACACTTTTAATATCGCATATCCTGGAATTGCTAAAACTATCCCCATAATACCGAATAAATTACCAGCAGTTAAAATGATAAAGATTATTGTAATCGGATGGATATCTAGCTTTTTCCCCATTACTTGCGGGGAGATAAACTTACCTTCTGCTAATTGCACAACCATCATAACGATAATTACCTTTAAAACCATTCCTGGCGAGTCAATAAATGCGATAATTAACGCTGGAGTTATTGCAATAACTGGACCTACGTACGGAACGATATTTACAATCATCGCTAAAATAGCAAGTAATACCGCATATTTAATACCAATAATAAGATAGCCAATTAATAGCATGATACCGATAAACAAGCTAACGATAATTTGCCCTCTTATATACGAACTAATCGCATAATGCATATCATCTAGTATTCTCATTGCTGCCGGTTGTCTTTGCTCTGAAATAAACTTCAAAAAGTGATTCGGTAATTGTTCACCATCTTTTAATAGATAGAACAATATAAACGGAACCATGACAAATGTTAAAACAACTTCTGTAAGTGTACTTAAAAATCCAGTTACATTTCCAGTTACTGATGATAATGACTTTGTAAAATCAACTGTATAGTCTTTTACTATATTCGCTACATCAATATTTAAATTCTCCTGAATTTTACCAAGTAGATTACTTTCCCCAAATCTACGTGCTGCTCGTTCGATTTCATGACCGAAATACGGTAAGTTATCTATTAATGCATCAATTTGATCTTTAATAATAGGGATAACCGTTACAACTAAAAACACAAATAATCCTAGTACTATTAAATATATCGAGGCTATCGATACGATTCTTGAAACACCTTTCTTTTCTAAAAGTGAAACGAATGGGTGCAAGATATAAAATAGCACTCCGGCTAATAATACCGGGAAGAATATTGTTTTTAAAAAGACGATAAACGGAGTAAAAACGAAAGAAATTTTTGTTAGCAATAATATGTTAATGAACAATAATGCAAATCCAAGTAACACTGCTAAATAATTTTGTTCCCTAAAAAACTTTTTTAACTTGTCTCTTTTTCTTATATTTACTTTTTCCAATGAAACCACCTCTTTGAATGATGAAAAGCCCTTACTCAGGGCTTTTCATCATTATCTATATCTTTATTTCCTTGCAGCTTTCACTACAAATGATACAATAAGAATTAATACGATTGCTCCTAATAATGCTGGCACGACATGAATTCCACCAAATGATGGCCCAAAAGATCCAAATAATCTACCACCTAACGAAGCACCTATAATAGCACCAACTATTAATGTGATAATCCATCCCATTTTTAGTCCTCCATTTCTATTATAGTTTGTATGATCAAATACAAGAGTAACAAAACTCTCATATAAGATTACTAATTCATTTACACTAACCATATTCTGCTATAAAAATAAACGCAAGGACATTATATGTATGGAGATACATATATTATATGCAAAAAAGAAAATCATTGTCAAACTTACCCAAAAATCAATTATATTAATATACCATATTCAAAGGAGGCTTCATTATCTATGATTCTTAATTTAAATGCCACTTCTTTTGAAGTTGCATCATCCATTTTACAAGTTCAAATTCCATCTTATAAAGTTGAAGCAGATTATTTAAACAGTACTGCAATCCCCCGTTTATATGATACTGTAAACGATATTCAAAATTGCGGTGAAACATTCTATGGATATTTTTCTGAAAATAAACTTGTCGGCTTTATTTCTTTTATGCAAGAAGAACAGCTAATTGATATTCACCGACTAGTTGTATCGCCTGATTTTTTTCAAAAAGGAATTGCAACGAAACTCTTAAGTTATATATTTAACATGTTCCCTTCTTCCATGGCATATATTGTACAAACAGGTAAAGCGAATACCCCTGCTATTGCATTATATAAAAAACACGGCTTCATTGAAGTAACCGATATAACAATTACCGATCGTATGATTCTTACACAACTGAAGAGACAGAAAACATAAAATAGTTTGACTTATTAGTTTATTTATGTTATCTTTTACTTTATAATACCTTTTGCTGAGTCCAAATTTTGGAGCGGGGGAACCATTTTTGTAGCAATGCTACTTGGGGCGAATCTTTTTTAAGTAGGGATACTCTCACTTCCCGAGTCCGACAGCTAACCTCGTAAGCGTAATGGGAGAGGAAGGTGCTTTTTGCCTATGTTACACAGTATACCTCCTTAACTATAAAATCTGGAATCGATATCATTTTAGAGACCTATATTTATAGAAAAGGAGAGATGTATTATGTTACGTTTATCTGATCACGCAATAAAAATGATGGAGCAAAGACTTCGACTCGAACAACACCGCACATATCAAGCAAATAAAGTTGTAGATAACTTACATCACAAATACTTTTTCCAACATATTTTTCAACCAAAAAGATAAGTACTGACCTTTAACAAAATACAGCGCACACTAAAAAAGCGTGCGCTGTATTTTTCATTTTCTTGCCTTCACAATAAAAGTAGTCGGCACCATTCTAGCTTTATATAAAGAATAATATTTCGTAGACGGCTCAGCTAGTTCTTCATCAAACGAGCTCGATGGTTCAGGCTCTTCTATTCTCTCAATTTTAAATCCCACTCTATTTAACTCATTTATGTATGTACTTATTTTTCTCTTATATAATGTCGCTTGTACATTTTCTCCTTTAAATGTTTCAAACGTAATAGGCGCTCATGATAAGAAGACTTTATAGCAACTTCTTCTGTACCCTACTGTAAGTTTGAATATACTGGGTGCTCCCAACTAAAAATAAAACTTCCTCTTGGCTTTACATATGAATAAATCAGTTCCAACGTTTTTCTTAAATCCGAAGTCCAACCTAATGCATAAATGGAATATACAATATCAAAATACCCTTTCGGAATATCTCCTTCCTCTTCCATTGCTCCGCATATTAACTTTGGATTCCAATCCTTTAACGTCTTATTCACTATTTCAATTTGTGCACTCGAAAGATCAAGCCCCCATAATTCCTCTGCCCCTTGTTCCGCCATATATTACAACGAATGCCCACTTCCACATCCAATATTAAGTACCTTTTTATCTTTAATTGAATCGAACAAATGAATCTCATCTTCAGACGCCGTATACGGTCCATATTTCGGTAAACAATCCACTTGAAAGAAATAAGGTGCAACTGTATCCCAACACTTTTTATTTAAAGCTAACATTTGCGTACCTTTCATATTCTACATTCCCCCATCCATTTTGCTTTCTCTAATATTAATTACATATCATAACCAGATCGTCCTTTTCTCTTCGCCCGGTAGTTTTTCACTTTCGCAATCGTACCGCATGCTCTTCCTCCTTCTTCTCCAGCATACATACCGCACCATCTTTTACTTCCATTTCGCGAATGATCATAAAATACCCAGCGACAATCCGGACATGCTTTTAACCTTCCCCACACATTTTCTTGAATTGACATTAACACAATGTTTAATACTTTTGTATACACATTCTCTTCATATACTGGTTCATATGTAATACCTTTCATATCTTCCTTTATATGTACATGAAATGGGTATTTTTCTAACCATTTTTGCAATGATCCTTCGCCTTCAATTGTCATCCGAATATCTTCTCGAAAACCTCTTAATTCCTCTATCGTATGAAACGGAAACTCTTCATGAAAATATTTATTCATAAATTGCTTTATATTATCTTCTGTTTGCAGCAAATCAATTGCTTCTCTCGTATCATTTGGTATTCTCCATGTATTTAAAAATTCTCGAATATATTCTAATTCATGTGGTGCGTTCTGATTCAATTCCATTCACCTTCTTCTTAAAATTTACTTTTTTCTGACTTTATGTATAATTATAATATAAAATAGTTAACCATTAAATAATTTTACCGGTTACAATATTAGGAGGAGTTTTATGAAAAGTTTCTCAATACCGATACGTTTCATGCTTATTTCTTCATTCTTTATGTCTTTTGGGTATTTTGCAGTATACGCATTTTTAGCTATTTATCTATTAACCTTTCTTCATTTTTCTGCTGTCCAAGTAGGAACAGTATTGACGGTTATGACCATCACATCACGAGTTATCCCATTATTCTCAGGGTTAATTGCTGACAAAATAGGCTATATCATCATGATGATAGCCGGATTATTTTTAAGAGGAATCGGATTTATCGCTTTAGGAATATGCTCTGATTTCTATACAATTTCTATTTCTTCTGCACTTATTGGCTTCGGAACCGCATTTTACGAACCTGCTGCTCGCGCCATATTCGGCTCACAACCAGCTCATATGAGAAAAAATTTATTTACATATTTAAACCTGAGTTTTAATTGCGGTGCAATAATTGGACCAATTGCAGGAGGATTCTTACTCTTACTCGATTCCATCTATGCTTTCTTTCTAACAGGATCACTTATGCTGTTATTCGCTTTTATCTTTTACTTACTTAAAAATCACTTCCAAGTCACTACTGAAAACACATCTATTACATTAGGAATACAGGCTATCTTACAAAACAAGCCTTTTCTTCTGTTTTCATTTATCATGATTTTCTTCTATATTATGTTTACTCAGCTTACTGTCGCACTTCCACTTCATATGAAAAACATTAGTAATAGCAACCAGCTTGCTACACTCGTTATTACGATAAATGCAATAACAGGCGTTATATTTATGGTGTTATTTCGAAGACTATTTCACAAATACAACACGCTGTCGATTATTAAATACGGTATTTTATTAATGGGCATTTCCTTTTTACTCATCCCTTTATTCCAGCACCCCTATTGGTTATTTATTTGTGTAATTTTATTTACAATTGGTGAAACACTCGTATTACCTAACGCTGATATCGCTATTGCAAATTACAGTAACGAATCATATACAGCTACTTACTTCGGATTCTATCAACTATCACTCGCATTTGGTTTTATCATCGGTAATTATACCGGTACATCTTTTACATCCAACTTAAACGGAATGTATACACCATGGCTTATTTTCAGCGGAATAGGACTTATTGGTTTTATTTCACTACATATTTTAAATATAAAAAAAGGATTACCTAAGGAGGATATATACCTATGTAATGATACGAAACATCTTTAACAAATTTCAGTCGAGATGGTACCTTTAGACAAGCAACCTATAATAAAAAAATTCGACCGTCATGTTTGACAGTCGAATCTCTTTATTCTTCATATTCAAGATGATTATGTCTTTTACAACCAAATAAATAGCCCCCCTATATGACAAGTTTCAAATTCTAACCCTGGAACATATCCAGATTTGATACGTTCTATCATTGTTTTATAACAATTATTCTCTTCTGTATATTCCTCAATTAACTCTTTCTTATCTTTTTCTGTCCAGTTTTCTTCTACTTCTTCAGTCTGAACATCTTCTATTTCTGCTGTTTTCGCTTCGATAGATTCCCGTATCACTTCATTTATACGCGTGAAATTATTAGCTTTATATAGAGCATAAACAAATCTACCAATCCAATTGGGGCTTTTCCAAACTTCTTTGTATCCCCTTTCGAACCATTCAATTGCTTCTTTATAGCAATTCAACTCGACATATAAATCTGCTACATGAATTTCTCCTATAAGATCATCAGATTCCCTGTTAAAAGTATCTAACTTCTCTTTCGCTTCTGTCGTTCTCCCTAAATCAATTAAACATTTTACATAGCTATACATGATATAGTCCGAATCCCCTGCAACTCGCAAGAAAAATTCCGAAGTTTTTTCCAGCTCTCCAAGGTTATAATGAGCTACAGCTACATTGTGATATGCTTCATTGGATGGTTGAATGGAAATAGACTTTTGTAATACTTCTTTCGCTTCTTCCCACTTTTTTTATTTTATGTAAATTTCCCCTAAGATGTTATAAGGAAAGTATGAGGAAGGATTCAACTTAACAACTTCTTTTATTAATTCAAGAGCTCTAGCATCATCCTCTTCCTCATAAAAGTACATCCAAGCAAGATTATTGAGAGATTGCACACCTCTAGATTCATGTACCGCTCGTTGAAATAGTTCCATTGCTTTCTCATATTCATTTTGTTCAAACATTTCAATTGCCTTCTCGTTAATGTTCAAGTAACTACCTCCGAAGTGAATGAATTCATCTATTCCATATTATTATTTTAAAATGTAACAATTTTAATTTCCATAAAAAATAAGTTCACTTCGTATTAAGTTCTTTCTCCTATCTACATTTCATCATATATTTGGATATCCAATTCGTAATGATTTTAACAACACCGCTTTCGAAAGAAAATATATATCTACTGTAAAAATACTGATTTACAACAATAAGTAAACTTTTCAATCTCTCTTAAACTGGATATACACCCTGTTACATTTTACATATTATGGTACAATTGAAATGAGTACTAGCTAAACATTTACGCTCCACACTAGCAGTTTAGCAATGCCAAAATCAAAAATCACTTGAAATTGGGGGATGTTATGAAAAAGAAATTAATTGTTCTTCTATTCATCGGAATCATATTATCAGGATGTTCAACTATAGCAGAAAATTCTTTAGAAACCGGAAACGGAAGTATGGAATTATTAACACCAACGATTACAACAAAAGATAATGAATTAGAAATTAAGACGGAAGGTATTGATGAAAATAAAGTAACTTTTATTTATGTCGCTAATAAAAAAGTATTGGAACAAAAAATAAAGAATAGTGAATCCTACAAACTTGATATTACAGGTATCAATGATGCTCATAGGACAGACTATAAGCCAAAAGTTCAACTTTTGCAGACTAAGGATGATAATAAAGATGGAGAGATGATAACTTTTAAGCAAGTTAGATATACAGTTAAAAAAAATTAATTTTAGAGTTATTTCATTATAAATGTAACGTATGAAAATATACTTTTAACAGAGGGTAAATGTAAGGGGTGCTAACATGAAAAAACGATGGATTTCTTGGTGGATTGGTAACATATTTTGGATTATCCTTTTTGGAGTGTGGGCAGCTATTATTTGGCTACGAGATGTCGATGGTGCTGGTGTTACTCAAACATCCGAAATTAAATCAATATCACTTATTGTTTTATTAATCGCGTTTATCATACCGATATTTATTCAAGTTATATGGCTAATCATTAATTTGAGGGTTAGTAGAAAAAACAATTATACGATTTAGTTTTTTAAATTAACAGATACATACTTTTTATAAAAAAGAGAGGAATCTAATTCGATTCCTCTCTTTTACATATGTGATTATGCCGTGCTTTTAAAGCGGCACTATTCCCTTTTTACGATGCATGATCGTCTTTCTTCTTCTTCAACAACGCTCTCTTCTTCATCGCCTTCGTTAAATATCCGCCTTTAAACGAACGGATTTCATAAGAAGACATAAACGCTTTCGGTGCAATTTCATTAATAATTTCTAAAAGTTCTTTCTCTCTAGAGCGCTTTGCAACGATATCTAAGCGATAACGTATAGAATTAATTCCTTCACCTTCAAATACTGTAACGCCAAATCCACAGTGACGTAATTCATCTACTAATTCATTACAACGGTCTAGTAAACTAACTTGATACGTAATATATCCAATTGCTAATTTATTCTCTATATAACCGCCTAATAATAGTCCCGCACTAAAGCCGATGACATAGGCAACGATGTTCATCCAATTTGATAAATCTTGAAACACAATCCCTAAACTGACAATGTAAATAGCTCCTTCTAACAATCCTACACCAGCAGCGGATCTTGTTTGATTCTTTACAAGCAAAATCGTTCGGATTGTTAATACTGGAACATATATAATTTGAAGCACAAAAATAAGTAACGCTTGTAACATTGGTATCCACCTCTTTCAAAAAGTCTTTTGTCATGATAACATACATAAGCTTTAGAAATCGATGGGTTTTTAAATTTTTTAAAATTATTTTTCGTACTATTGAAAAACCGAAAAAAGAAGCGTATTATATTTGTCGTGAATTTGATTCCTGTCATTCACTCGCTTAAATAAAAAAAGGAACCCCCATTAGGCCCCTTTTATTATAGCTCTATGTTATTAGAAGCCTTTTCTCTTCGCTTCTCTTCTTCTTTTACTAACTGTATATTTGCATAAGCTAAATTCGCAATCATTAAAAAGTGACCACCTAAAATACCTGTACCAAATGCCCACATTTCCATTTCATGCTCAATTTCATACATAATGATAGCTCCTAAAATTGCAGCTGCAAATCGGTTTAAAACCCCTAATCCAGGAGCCTTTTCTTTCATTACAATACTTCTTCCTAGTTTCTCCACCCTGCGAGCTAATAACCAAAGACAGTATGCACTTACAGCTAATCCAATACCGAATCCTGTCACTTGTTTTCCAAACGGAGTAATCGTCCACATAAGTAGTAAACCACTAAAGATCGCATACAATTGTAATCGATATACACGTAAGGCTTCTTGAATCAAAATATCCGCTCCTAATTCCTCATTTTTTATGCTTTAGAAGAAAAGCAGCAACTTACACAGTTGCTGCTTTCTCTTCTTCTTGTTCTTGTTCCATTTTACGAATTTCAACACGTTTAATTTGGTAAGCGTCTTTTTCTAACACTTTAAATTCATAACCTTCTGCTTCAACATGTTGTCCTTCTTCAATTTCATGATTTTGCATCATAATCCATCCACCGATTGTATCCACATCTTCTTCTTCAATGTGTAATCCAAACAGATCTTTTACTTCTGAAATAAGCACTTTTCCATCAACAATTTTATGGTACTCGTTCACATGTTGAATTGGTGGTGCTTCATCTTCATCATATTCGTCACGAATTTCGCCGACGATTTCCTCCAAAATGTCTTCAAGCGTTACAATTCCAGCTGTTCCTCCGTACTCATCATATAAAACAGCCATCGGAATTCGCTTCTTCTGCATTTGCAGTAATAAATCGTGAATTGGAGTTGTTTCCATCACTTCAATAATCGGACGCATATACGAGCGAATTGACGATAAATCTTTTTGATCCTCGGTCATATATCGAATAAAGAAATCTTTTACATTGACCATACCGATAATATCATCTTTATCTTCTCCAAAAATCGGATAACGTGTATATCGCTCATTTTGGATTACTTTCATGTGTTGTTCTACTGAATCTTCAAGGTAGAAACCAACGATTTCTGTTCGCGGTACCATAATCTCTTTTGCAATGCGATTATCAAATTCAAATATATTATTTACATACTTGTATTCAGCTTGATTAATTTCGCCACTTTCATAGCTATCTGAAAGAATAAGACGCAATTCTTCTTCTGTATGAGCTACTTCATGTTCAGAAGCTGGTTTCAAACCGAATAAACCAGTTATAATACGAGCTGAACCGTTCAATACCCAAATAAATGGATACATGATTTTATAGAACATCATTAACGGCGTTGCCAATAACAACGTTACTTTTTCAGCCTTTTGAATTGCCAACGTTTTCGGAGCTAACTCCCCAACTACAACGTGTAAATATGTCATTAGCATAAAAGCAAGACCAAAAGTTAATACTGATGAGATAGAAGGGTTTATGTTCCATTTCTCAAATAACGGGTGTAATAACTTTTCGATTGTCGGTTCACCTAACCAACCTAATCCCATAGCTGTAACTGTAATACCTAATTGACAAGCAGATAAATATTCATCTAAATTTGTTGTTACCTTTTTCGCTGCTAAAGCACCGCGTTTCCCTTCCGCAACAAGCTGATCAATACGACTTGAACGTACTTTTACAATCGCAAACTCTGCTGCTACGAAAAATCCAGTAAATGCGATTAAAATCGCAACCATGACTAAATTAAATATTTCCAATGAATCCCCTTAGTTAAAAAACTAAGGTGTCCACCTCCTGTATACTATAATGTTTTCTTATTTGTTCGTTAGAAAACATAGCCCGATACAAAAATTAAAGAGGTCGGATTTCACTTATTCTATAATAATAGAGCAAGTGTCTGTATTAAAGCTGTCGTTTGACATGATAAAGATTTCGATATTTTTTCACGTTGTGAATCAGTCAATCCATCTAAAAGCGGCTTTAACTCTGTTAACTCTGCTTCTAATCGATGAATATGGTCTGTCACTTCATTCACTTGTTTCGAAACGTGTTCATTGATACCGAGCAGCTTCTTGTTCTCCTCGATTTTCTCTTTAATCTCACAAAGCGGCATATGCATTTCTTTGCACTTCTCAATAAATTGTAATGTCTCAAATGCTGTTTCGTCGTAATAGCGATAATTAGATTGAGATCGCTCCGCTTTCAAGATACCTAGATTCGTATAATAATCAATCGTTCGTTTCGACACGTGAGCCATGAGAGCCAACTGTCCGATTCGATACACCTTCCCAACGATCTTCCCCCCCTTGTTTATATTACTACCATCATACAACACATAAACTGTACAGTCAAACGTGATGGTTTGTTGTTCACAATTTATACAAACTTACAAGATCAACCTACTATTACACCCGTAATTTACGGCTATACAATAAAATTACTAAACTATTACCTAATCAATATATAGCCCACACCTTTTAACCTTTCTTATTTAAAAGCATATCCTACTAATAACGATTGCCTGTATAGGAGGAGATTGACATAAAAAGGACTATCATTTCTCATTTTTATAACGAAGAGTATTTACTCCCATGGTGGCTTATGCATCACACAAAAATATTCGATCACGGTATTTTAATTAATAGAGGTTCTACTGATCGTTCCGTAGAGATTTGTAAACTACTCGCACCCCACTGGGAAGTGCGAGACTCCAGATTTCTTGAGTTTGATCCAACTAATACTGATATTGAAGTGATGGAAATTGAAAGAGAAGTTTCAGGTTGGAAAATCGTTTTAAATACTACAGAGTTCTTTTGTTGTAATAATAAAGAAGAGTTTTTCTCATCTCTTCATACACTAGGACAAAACATGTATGCGATTAGAATGATTTTAATGATAGATAGTCATATTTACAATTATTCAAAGCCAAGATATTCTATCCCATTAGTAGAACAACGATACCACGGTGTCTTCCCTTATAACCCAAAACTCGGGTGTGCTTGGAGATTTATTCATAATCATCTAGATGGTGCATATTTACCTGGTAGACATTATTCACGGCACGGGAATATAGTTTATGACTACCCTTCATTTATTTTTAAATTTTATTTTAGCCCTTGGAATGAACAGTCCAAGGCAAGAAAATTACAAATTACACCTACCCTTTCAAAAATGGGTATTCAAATGGGACTTCAAACACATTACGGTCAATCTCCTGAAGAATTGGAAACCCGTTTTTTAGAACTTAGTAACGTAACACAAGACCTCCGTAATAATCCTGAATATCAAGAATTATTTCCAAAGTTCAAACCTTAATGTTTTCTGCCTTGCCATCACCTCACACAATTTCATCCGTTTAATCAAAAACAATCTCATTTGCATAAAATATGAATACTGTATATATAATAAATTTTTATTTTAGGAGGAAAAAATGAAAGCTGTTATTCTTGCTGGTGGGTACGGTACAAGAATTGGGGAAGAAACACATTTAAAACCAAAACCTATGATTGAAATTGGAACGAAACCTATTCTATGGCACATTATGAGTTTGTATAGTCATTACGGGATTACTGAGTTTATTATTTGCTTAGGCTATAAAGGATATGCAATTAAAGAGTTCTTTCTAAATTACAACTTACACATGTCCGATTTCACAATACATTTAAGCGATAACACAATTACTAGCCACTCTCATCGTGTAGAACCATGGAAAGTTACATTAATCGATACTGGTCTTAATACCGAAACGGGTGGACGAGTGAAAAAGATTCAAAACTATGTCGGAGATGAACCTTTCTGCCTCACTTATGGCGATGGATTAAGTAATGTAAATATAAAAGAACTGATTGCATTTCATAAAAAACATGGAAAAATGGCTACTGTTACTGCCGTACAACCTCCTGGTAGATTTGGTTCTCTCATATTAGATAAACAGTCTGTAACATCTTTTCAAGAGAAACCACTAGGTGATGGTGGATGGGTTAACGGTGGGTTTTTTGTTTTAAATCATGATATTTTCAATTACATTAGTGGAGATAAGTCTGTTTTTGAAACCGAAACTTTAGTTCAGTTAGTCAACAAAAATGAACTGGCAGCATTTCAACATACTGGTTTTTGGCATCCAATGGATACATTACGTGATAAGAATAAATTAGTCGAGTTATGGGAAAATAATAACGCTCCATGGAAGGTCTGGTAATATGACTTCATCATCTTTTTGGAATAAGAAAAAAGTATTTATTACAGGACATACTGGCTTTAAAGGCTCATGGCTCACCCTTTTTTTAACTTCTTTAGGCGCAGAAGTAATCGGCTATTCTTCTCATCCTCCATCCATCCCTAACCTTTTTGAACAATGTAACGTAGCGAAAGAGTGCACAACAATGAAAGGAGATATTACAGATTACGATTCTTTATTACATGCCATTGGGCACCATAAACCCGACATTATATTTCATTTAGCAGCTCAACCAATCGTCACCACTTCATACAAAGATCCTATTGAAACATTTAAAACGAATGTTTTAGGTACTGTTCATGTACTAGAAGTAGCAAAGTACGTCGAAAGCGTACGTCTCATTATTAATGTGACAAGCGATAAATGTTATGAGAATGATGGGAGCGGTAATCAAGCATTTGTAGAATCCGACCGTTTAGGGGGCTATGATCCATACAGTGCTAGTAAAGCTTGTGCTGAATTAGTTGCAACATCGTATCAAAAATCTTTTTTTCACACGAACACCCTTTCACTCGCCTCAGTAAGGGCAGGCAATGTCATCGGTGGTGGTGATTGGGCAGAAAATCGCTTATTCCCAGATATCATTCGTGCATATTTACAAGACCATCCTTTAAGTATTCGAAACAAAAATGCTATCCGACCGTGGCAACATGTTTTGGATCCTTTACATGGATATATCCTTTTAGCTGAGAAACTTTGGAAGCATAAAGAGTATGCAGAAGCATGGAATTTCGGACCAATTAACGAGGCTAACAGAACCGTCCATGATGTCATTCAATCTGTAATAAAATTATGGAATAAACCATTAACAATACTTTCTCCCACTATAAATACTCCTTATGAATCACCTATTTTAACACTCGATAGTACAAAAGCAGTAAATAAACTAGGCTGGACTCCTAAGCTATCAACAGAAACTGCTATCGCTTGGACCGTTGAATGGTACGAAAAACATGCATCCGGTGAAAATATAGAATCGTTCACACGACAACAAATCGAAGCATTCAAAAATTTATAAGGGGGCTATAAAATGGAACAGAAAAAATGCCGTTTTTGCCACTCATTACTAACAAATTCGTTTTTAGATTTAGGCGTCTCCCCTCTCGCCAACTCATTTATAGCTCCAAAAAACTCATATAAAATGGAACCTTTTTATCCGCTGCACACATTTGTTTGTAATTCTTGTTTACTTGTGCAATTAGATGAATTTGAATCACCTAATAATATTTTCCATGATTATTTATACTTCAGTTCTTATTCCTCAAGTTGGCTACAGCATGCCAAACAATACGTAGAAATGGCAATTGAGCGATTCCATTTAACGAAAAATTCGCAGGTAATTGAAATCGCAAGTAACGATGGGTATTTATTGCAATACTTTCTTAAAGAAAACATCAATACGTTAGGAATTGAGCCAGCAAAAAATGTAGCAGAAATCGCAATTCAAAAAGGAATTCCTACTGAAGTGAATTTTTTCAGTAACGACTTAGCAAACAATCTTCCACAAGCGGATTTAATCATTGCAAATAACGTATTAGCACACGTTCCGAACTTGCATGATTTTGTCGCTGGCCTAAAAACATTATTAAAACGAGATGGTACGATAACAATTGAATTCCCCCACCTATTAAACCTTATATCTTGTAAGCAGTTCGATACTATCTATCATGAGCACTTTTCCTACTTCTCACTTATAAGCCTTCAAAAAATTTTAGCTCATCATCATTTACAAATTGTTGATGTAGAAGAACTTTCAACTCACGGTGGTTCATTGCGTATTTTCATAAAACATCTAAGCGCCCAATCAACTATCCATTCCAATGTTACAAATTTAATCCAAAAAGAAATAGATCACGGGCTAGATACATTAGATTGCTATCTCCTTTTTTCTAAACGAGTGGAACAATTGAAAATAAATATTTTAAAGTTTTTTATTGAAGCGAAAGCTTTAAACAAACAAATTATCGGCTACGGCGCTCCAGCTAAAGGAAACACCCTTTTGAATTATTGCGGGATAGGTAAAGAATTTCTAGCATATACAGTAGATAAAAATCCTCACAAACAAAATCTCCTTTTACCAGGAACTCGTATTCCAATAAAGTCTCCAGAAGAAATTAAACGTACAAAACCAGATTACATTCTCATACTTCCTTGGAATTTGAAAGACGAAATTATGAAGGAATGCTCTTTCATTCGTGAATGGGGTGGCAAATTTTTAGTAACTGTTCCAGAAGTTGAGGTGATTGAACCATGAAGAAGATCCTTGTAACAGGTGGTAGTGGATGGATAGGTAAATATGTTGTACATTCCCTTATACAAAAAGGGTATGAAGTTCACGCCACATACAATAGAAATAAACCGTCTCACCTTTCCTGCCATTGGCATAAAGTAAACTTGCTTTGTGATGACGAAGTAAAACAATTTATTTCAGACATTAAGCCTAGCGACCTCATTCATTTAGCTTGGGAAGCGGTTCCTCCTGCATGCTACGTATCCATTAATAATTTCTATTGGCTAAAGTCCAGTATCTCATTGATTCAACACTTTACAGCATGCGGTGGAAAACGTATCGTTGTAGCAGGTACTGGCGCAGAGTACGAGTGGTTTAACGGTATTCTATTTGAAGATTCTCCGCTCCTTTCCTATAAAACCCCGTATTCATTATGTAAAAATGCACTACATTCCTGGTTACAGTCGTATGCACAACAAACCAGCCTCAGCGTATGTTGGGGACGAATTTTTCATATGTATGGCCCTCATGAGCACGGCAATCGACTCATTTCTAACATTATCACTTCTTTATTAAAAAACGAGGAAGCTCTATGTACACATGGAAAACAATCAAGAGATTTCCTCCATGTGGGTGACGTCGCTAACGCTCTTGTCACATTATTAAACTGCAACGTTACAGGCACAATCAATATCGCTTCTGGTCACTCTGTACAAATTAAAGAATTAGCTTCTATCATTGCTAAAAAAATAGGAAAAGAAAATTTAATTAAACTAGGCGCTATCCCTTTTCCTAAAGATGAACCTTTATTCGTCGGCGTGAATGTGGAACGTTTAACAACTGAAGTAAACTGGAAACCAACATACGATTTAAATACAGGAATTGAAGAAACAATTTTATGGTGGGAATCATCTATACAAAAACATACCGATATGCAGCACTAAAACGTAAATCTTGCGCTCCTCTCGCTAAATCCTTATACCATTCTTCTAATTTTTCCGGCGTAATAATATGGTGCGTACCCATTCCTCCATGCTTACTAGCTTCAGAAAGCGTCGGACCAATTTGTAACTTTCTCTTTCTCATCGCATCGTTCCACGGACTAAACCCAAACCATAATATACAAGCAAGAGGCGGATAGATCATAGATTCATGCGCTGATAAATGTCTTCCAACCGTATAACTTCCGTGTTCATGATTATGAATAAATCTACCTCTTCTCCATAACGGCCAATCTTCTGGTAAATAACCGTGAAATCGCTGTTTCATTAAAGGGATTCCAAAGTTAAGGTCCGGATAATTATAGTTAGGATCATCAACCATAATAAGCCCTTCCAGCCAATACATCCTCCCTCCCAATTCATTTAGCGATTTCCAAAACTGATTTTTATCTTGCACACAAAGAAACTCAGTCGTATTTAAAATCATTTTCCATCCTTTTACTTCTTGTTCTACCCTCATCACTTCATGATCTGTCGCAAATGCATCAAACTCTGGATTTACAGAATCTCGTACTTCCCAATGCGGTGCGAACTTCTTACAAATTTCGACTGAACGATCTGTAGAACCTTTATTAATTAAAATGCCATGATCAAACAGTTTCGTATGATGAATAAGCCACCATGGTAATAAATACTCTTCATTATAAAAATGAGAGATAACGGTTGTAGTAATGTAAATCTCCTCCTCTTTCTCTATCAATCTATTTTTTCATACTACTCTTAATATACTTACCAGTTATGTAATTGGTTTCTTTTATTTTAAAAATATGTTTTTCTACCATATACTATGCTTTCTTAGACAACCACCGTTTCCATTCTCTAAAGATTCCACTCCGTACAACAATAAACATCCAAATAAACTGAAAATTAAGTTATAATATCATTATAAAATATGAAGGAGGAATGCACTCATGTACTACAACACTTCATTCGAAAACGATCAACCTGTAGGCCGTCTATAAACTAAGACGGGCATTCATTTAACACATACACTTTGCCTCGTCTTAGGGAACTCATAATGCCCTAAAAATAGACGGAGGTACTTCAAATGAAACAAACAATTTTAGGAGCTATATGCTTATCACTAGCAGCAAGTATATGGGGCGGTATGTATGTTGTTAGCAAATACGTACTCGATTATATCCCACCGCTTACACTCGTTTGGCTACGCTTTATTATCGCTTTTGTTGTTTTGTATGGCATTTTGAAAATAGCAGAGAAAAAACAAAAGAAAAAAGTAACCATTCGCAAAAAAGATTGGCTATTATTCGCTTGGATTGGATTTATCGGATATTTCATTTCAATCACATGTCAATTCATCGGAACAAAATTATCCGACGCCCATACAGGCTCTTTAGTAACATCCGCAACACCTGCATTTATGGTTATATTTGCAGCAATTATTTTAAAAGAAAAGCTAACCGCTCGTAGACTTTTATCTACTATAATAGCGACAATCGGTGTCATTATCGTAATCGGATGGGATATTGAAATTGGCTCCTATTTTATCGGTACCATCATATTAGTGGGAGCCGCTATTACGTGGGCTTTACTATCCATTTATGTAAAAATTGCTTCAGCTCGGTTTTCATCTTTAGTTATTACAACGTACGCCATATTCTTTTCACTCTTTTTTATTACACCTTTTATGATATGGGAACTACAAGTAGCCTCTATCGGAACCGTAAATACGTACGTAATACTAGGCGTATTATATTTAGGAGTCATATCAACGGCAGGTGCCTTTTTCCTTTGGAATAAAGGATTAGAACTAATGGATGCAAGCATCGGTTCCTTATTTTTCTTCTTCCAACCTATCGTCGGATCATTACTTGGCTGGCTCTTATTAAATGAGACATTAAATAATAATTTTTTTATTGGTGGTATTCTTATTATATGTAGCGTTTTAATTACTACTTTTGAAAAGAAATAAAAAAACAGGCAGAGATTCTTAGTCTCTGCCTGTTCGTATAATTGGATCTTGGTCGTGAAAACCAATACAAATCGGTATATTACTTTTCACTTCACTACATACACTCATAAAACTACATACCGTTCTTGCAATTAAATATAAAGTTATGCCGATTGCTTTTTCGTTTGTATCAAAACCATTTTCAGCATACATATCCGCTAATTCTACAGACCTCGGTCCCTCTATATTATATGTCCATTCAGATGCCCAATCATCATCCTCTTCTTCAAGCGGAACATACTCCTCACAAATGTAAAACTGACTATCCCATTCATTATCGAGATTGTACTCAAAATAAATTGCCTTCGCTTCTTCACATTCAACAACTTCTAATGCTTCTCTCACACCTATTCTCATACTCTCTTCATATGTATCTAATGGAATTAATTTAATTCGCTCGGCGTGCATACCTGATGCTAACATGCTACACATATCATAATACTTCACTTCTATTTGCCCTACTGCTAACGAAAATATATCCTCTTGCATTTCATCTAAATACTGAAAAATATCCAAACTATTTCACTCCATACTCTTTACGCACTCCAATGCGCGGGACGGGATAACAATTCCGGCAATTTCGTATGTTTATCCCCTTTCGCCGCATTAATTTGAACTTGCGTAAGAAAAATACTATTTGTAAAGTCTGCACCGCGAATATCTGCATCTCTTAAATCTGCTCCGATGAGATCTGCTCCTCTTAAGTCTGCACCATTTAAGTTCGCTGCAATTAAATAAGCACCCCTTAAATTCGCGCCTTGTAAATTTTTCTTTTTCAGGTTTGCTCCCATAAGATCTGCTCCGCGGTGAATGATTCGTTTCTTACGTGCAGCATTCATTTCCTTCCAAACTAGCTCACTCGTTTCTAAAAGTAAAACATTTACTTCTGCACGGTGTAATGGAATATTTACTTTCATTAACTCGTCCGCATTTAAATTCGAAAGTCGCTCTGTCTCTTCAATCGCTTTACTTAGTTCTTTATGAATTGGCTGCGTCGCCTTTAATAGAATCGCCTCATTCAAATACCAAAGCATTTCATGGAGCTGATGCATAACCGGAAAAGCATCATACATTTTTCTCGCATGCTTAGCATCTTTCCGCCAATCAATCCCTTTAAAGATAACTTGAGAAATCTTCTGCCCAGCACCGAAACATTCAAATACTGTACAACCTTTATAACCTTTTCCTCTAAGATTTTTATGTATACTACATTTAAAATCTGATTGTAAATTGGAACATGGTTTACCACCATCTTTATTCACTGCAAAATCTACCGATGCTGCGAACGGTAACGCCACGCAACATAGACCGAAGCATTTTTCGCAGTTTGCTTTTAAATGATCGTTATGATTAGTCAAAATGTATACCCCCTGTTGTCTTTTGACTATTTCATAATATTCCAACTGCACAAAATAATCAATTTTAAAATAAATTGGCATCTTTCATTTCAAATCACAACTTTATCATTCGATTTCCTTTCAATTGAAAAAGACTAATTCTATCTAATGAATTATAATTAAATTATAAATTTTCAAACAAAAAGGAGAATTACTATGGCACTAGAAATGAAAACAAACTGTCAAATTTGTGATCAATTGCTGGAGCAAGATTCTGAAGCTTACATTTGCGTGTATGAATGTACGTTTTGTGCACCATGTACAGAAGAAAGACATAACGTTTGTCCAAATTGCGGCGGCGAGTTAGTACGTAGACCGAAAAAGAAACAGTAAAAAGCAAAGCGATATCGCTTTGCTTTTTTTATTTTCTTGATATATAAAATTATATCAGCGATTTTTCAAATATATCGAACATAACTTAAACATTTAAAAATTTAACACAAACAGGCTCTGGCACAACAGCATCAGATTGTAAAAGAGTTAACTTTCCTGTAGATTCATTTCTTGAAAATAACACAAGATTATGCGACTTTTCATTTGTAGCAACAAGGAACTTTTCAGTAGGATCTAATACAAAGTCTCTTGGCCAATTTCCTTCTGTAGATGTATGTTCAACAAATGTAAGCTCACCTGAATTTTGATCCACACTGAAAACAGCAATACTATTATGACCACGATTACCTGCATATACAAAGCTGCCGTCAGAAGAAATATGAATCGCACTTCCTTGACTATTTTCATCAAACTCTGCTGGAATAGTAGAAATATACTGTAATTCTGTAAAGGTCCCTTCTTCCGTATTATATGTTAATACGATAACCTCTGAACTCAGCTCAGTCATCACATACGCATACTTTCCATTCGGATGAAAAGTAATATGTCTCGGCCCACTTCCTGGATTTACAGATAAGCTATTCACTTCTGTTAATGCACTACCTTTTATTTCATACGTAATTATTTTATCTATCCCTAAATCAACGCCCACTACATATTTTTCATCAGGAGTATATCCCGCGTAATGTGCATGTGGTTTTTCTTGTCTTTCTTTATTCGGACCTGAACCTTCATGCGCCATAATAGATGAAGCAGGATTTACAGTTCCATTTTCTTCATTTATTTCAAAAGACTCAATCGTTCCTTTATGGTAATTTGCTGTAACTACCGTATGATTCCCACTATCAACGCTCACATGACAAGGAGAAGCCCCTTCTACTACTTGTCTGTTTTCTGCCTTTAACTCTCCAGTTTTACTATCAATTGAATAAGCAGCTACACCACCAGATTCTCCTTCCTTAACAACGGAATAGAGATATTCATTATTTCGGTTAATCGTTACATATGTAGGGTTATCCAGCTTAGCCGCAAGTGTTACATTACTAATTTTTTTTGCTTCTGTGTCTAAAGTAAACTTATATATTCCCTCACTATTTTCTTTCGTATAAGTTCCAACATATCCAATAAACTCTTTGTTATCCTTCATTTTCATAACCCTCTCTCCCTATATTTTTCATTCATCATACTTCTTAAAATATTTTATGTT
Organism: Bacillus sp. FSL M7-1020; assembly: GCF_038050415.1. Classification (NCBI taxonomy): domain Bacteria; kingdom Bacillati; phylum Bacillota; class Bacilli; order Caryophanales; family Bacillaceae; genus Bacillus; species Bacillus sp. FSL M7-1020. The sequence continues at coordinate 2,967,095 of NZ_JBBOTW010000001.1, forward strand.
GAAAGAGTATCCTAAAAAATCGGAGTATCTCTTTATACGTTACCATATTTTCTTAGTAAATAGCTTTTAAACCCACTTTTTTTGATACGCTGCTATACTTTCATATTCTTCTTCCAAGTGACGGGACAGACGAATATAGATTGGTGTTAAATCTTTATATTTTTCCACACTTTCAATGTTTGGTTCATGGTGGAAATTCGCACCTACCATTTCAGAAACTACATGTAACGTATCTACTTCACCTAAACTATATAAACCGAGGATTGCAGCTCCTAAGCAAGAGCTTTCAAAACTTTCAGGAACATATACGTCTTGATGAAAAATATCCGCCATCATCTGTCTCCAAAGTTCTGACCTTGCAAAACCGCCTGTTGCTTGAATTTTTTTCGGTTCGCCAATTAGCTCTTTTAAAGCGAGAAGAACGGTATATAAGTTATAAATTACTCCTTCTAATACAGCACGAATAAGATGTTCTTTCTTATGATGTAATCCGAGTCCAAAAAAAGATCCTCGCGCATTCGCATTCCATAAAGGAGCTCTTTCCCCTGCTAAATACGGATGAAATAATAAACCGTCAGATCCAGGATTTACTTTTGCTGCTATTTCAGTAAGCACTTCATATGGATCTTTCCCTAAACGCTTCGCAAGTTCAATCTCTGAAGTGCCTAATTGGTCACGAGCCCACCTAAAAATCATACCACCGTTATTAACTGGTCCACCGATTACCCAATGGTCTTCAGTTAAGGCATAACAAAAAATTCTACCTTTTGGATCTGTCACAGGACAATTTGTTACAGCACGTATCGCACCGCTTGTACCAATTGTAACAGCCACAACCCCAGGATCTATTGCATTTACGCCTAAATTCGATAGCACTCCATCACTCGCTCCTACTACAAAGGGCGTAGAAACAAGTACATTCATCTCTTTTGCAAGTTCTTCATCTAATCCTATTAAGCTGTGCGTCGTTGGAACAAGTTTAGAAAGCTTTTCATCTGAAATCCCTGCAACACGAAGAGCTTCCTCATCCCATTTTAAAGATTTCAAATTGAACATTCCTGTTGCTGATGCTATAGAATAATCAATTACATATTCTTTATATAACTTATAAAACACATATTCTTTAATAGAAATGAATTTATAACTTTTTGCAAACAATTCTGCCTGCTCATTCTGTAACCAAACTAATTTCGAAAGTGGTGACATCGGATGAATTGGTGTTCCAGTACGCAAATAAATTTCATGACCATTCATATCACTCTTTATTTTCTCTGCCCAGCTTGCACTTCTATTATCTGCCCAAGTGATACATCTCGTTAACGGTTTTCCCTTCTCATCTACAGCAATGATACTATGCATTGCCGAACTAAAAGAGACACAAAGAATATCATTTGGCTGTACACTACTTGATCGTACAGTTTCTTTAATCGTATTTATTACTGCATGAAAAATTTCTTCTGGGTCTTGTTCTGCTATTTCAGGCGTAGGAGAATATAAAGGATATTCAATTCCATGACTTGCAATAACAGATCCATCAGTAGAAAATAGAACTGATTTTGTACTAGTTGTCCCAATGTCTACACCAATCATATATTTTGAGCTCACCATTTCTTCCTCCTAACAAAAAATTGCGACAGTATCCCACCATAAAAATACATTCCTTTTATCTACTGATAACGTTGTATGCCACAATTATCTAAATAGAAACATCTTTATTTTAAACAAACATATCGAGTAGTAAAACGCCTCCAAAAGCGATAAATGAAAGTAACGTTTCTAATACCGTCCATGTTTTAAATGTTTCTTTCACTGTTAAACCTAGGTATTCTTTTACCATCCAGAACCCAGCATCGTTTACGTGTGAAAACATGAGTGCTCCTGCACCTGTTGCAATGACGAGTAACTCTAAATTTACACCTGTCGTATTTTCAACGATTGGCGAGACTATGCCCGCTGCTGTTGTTAAGGCGACTGTCGCTGACCCTGTCGCAATTCGAATTAATCCAGCTACTATAAATGCTAATACAATTGGAGATAGAGCTAAATGTTCAGACATTTGAGCAATAGCATTCCCTACGCCACTATCGATAAGAATTTGCTTAAATCCGCCGCCAGCACCAATAATCGCAACAATAGAACCGATTGGTAATAAGCTATCTTCTGTTACCTTCTTAATAGCCTTTTTATCGATACCTTGACGAAATCCAAGAAAATAGAAAGCTGCAAAACATGCAATCAAAAGCGCAATGATAGGACTACCGATTAATGTGACAATCTTCATTAGAGTATTAGAAAGCGGAACATAAGGAGCTGCTGCTGCTAACACCATTAACATAACGGGTAACAATATAACTAAAAATGAAACTCCTATTCCTGGTAATTTCGTTGATTTTGTATTTACACGTATCAATTCTGGTTCATTTTCAGGAATTACACGTTTGTGAATCCATTTAGCGAATATAGGACCTGCAATAAGCGCTGCAAAAAATGTAATAATGAGTGAATAAAGAAGTACCTTCCCAAGGTTCGCTTTATAAATACCAATTGCAACGATTGCCCCTGGATGCGGAGGAACAAGGCCGTGTACGACAGATAACCCAGCAATTGCTGGTAATGCTATCAATAAAATATTTTGTCTCGTTGTTTTATGAATAGAAATTACTAACGGCAATAATATTAAAATGCCTACTTCAAAAAACACCGGAATTCCAATAATAAAACCTGCAATTAACATCGCCCATGGTAAGTTTTTTATTTCAAAGGATTTAATAAAGAACTCTGCCACCTGCATTCCAGCACCTGACTCTGCCATCATTTTCCCTAGAATTAATTGTACCTAATACTAAAATACCTACTAAATGCCCGAGAACACTTCCGACTCCCGTTTCATAAGCGCTCACTATTTTATCCATTGGCATTCCAGACATAATTGCTAAAAACAAACTTGCAATCGTTAAACTAATAAACGCATGCCATCTCCACCACGATACTCCTAAAATAACAATTACAATTGATAATAATGTAATCATTAAAAGGTACATATTCATACTCAGTTCCACCCTTTTATGTAAACCCTTTCAAAATTACTATACAATTAAGAGAACTTATATAGTTCTTTCTTGAGTAAGAGATATTTTCACATAATAATGATTTATATAAAAAGAATCTCCCTTATCAGAGATACACGTTAACTACTCTCTCTAATAAGGGGATTTCTCTTTAATAATTATAATGTTATTATGATAAACGCTTCGTGCGAGCAATTTGTCCTTTTTTTAAAGTGCATGACGCTTTCTTCTCTTGCTGTATTCACGTAGTAAGACTCCAAAAAGTTAAACGATGAAGTTACCTAGGAATCTGTCCTCTCATGAAAAGTAATTTTCGGAAAGTCTCCTCCACTTTCATATATTATAATTTAGGCGCTTTCGCCCAATCTGCAGCAAACTTTTCCATACCTTGATCTGTTAATGGATGCATAGCAAGTTGTTCAATTACTTTATAAGGGATTGTAGCAATGTGAGCACCTGCCATCGCTACACGAGTTACATGATCTGGGTGTCTGACAGAAGCTGCAATAATTTGTGTATCTAATTGATGAATATCGAATAGCTCAGCAATTTTCGCAACTAAGAGCACACCATCTTCAGAAATATCATCTAAACGTCCTAAAAATGGAGAAACGTACGTTGCACCTGCTCGAGCAGCTAAAAGTGCTTGGTTCACCGTGAAGATAAGTGTAACGTTCGTTTTCACACCTTTTTCAGTAAGATAGCGACAAGCTTCTAATCCTGCTAGCGTCATTGGAAGTTTTATCGTGACGTTTTTATCGCCACCGTTAATTTTAATTAATTCTTCTGCTTGAGCAATCATTTCTTCAGCTGTAACAGCATCTGGCGTTACTTCTGCCGAAACAGACTCAACTTTAGGTACTGTCTGACAAATTTCTGCGATACGGTCTTCAAACTTAACACCCTCTTTTGCTACTAAAGAAGGATTCGTTGTAACACCAGCTAAAACTCCAAGTTTATATGCTTTTTTTATGTCCTCAAGATTTGCAGTATCAATAAAAAATTTCATGATCAATTCCCTCCAGTTTTTAAACGTTGATGAGTTACATGTTTAGGATGTTTATCCCGCTATTTGCCGGGCAGTAAGACCCCACCTCAACATTCAGCGAAGCAAAGAAGTTAAGTTGGGGGGCGTGCTTCCCGTAAAAGCCCGATTGGTAAAGGCTAATGTGGAGGATGAAGAACCCCCACTAATTAAAGTTTCACTTTATTTCTTTTCTACTGCATGTCCGCCAAATTCATTACGCAGAGCTGCTACAACTTTTCCTGTAAATGTATCATTGTCTAATGAGCGGTAGCGCATTAATAGAGACATTGCGATAACAGGAGTTGCTGTTTGAAGGTCTAATGCTGTTTCTACTGTCCATTTTCCTTCACCAGAAGAATGCATTACTCCCTTAATTTCATCTAGTTTCGCATCTTTAGAAAATGCATTTTCAGTTAATTCCATTAACCAAGAGCGAATGACTGAACCGTTATTCCATACTCTTGATACTTTTTCATAATCGTAGTCAAATTCACTTTTCTCTAGAATCTCAAATCCTTCACCAATAGCAGCCATCATACCGTATTCAATTCCGTTGTGAACCATTTTTAAGAAGTGACCACTACCAGCTTTTCCGGCATATAAGAATCCATTTTCTACAGCTGTATCCCGGAAGATAGGTTCAACGATGTCCCAAGCTTCTGGATCTCCTCCGATCATGTAACAAGCACCATTACGAGCGCCTTCCATTCCGCCAGAAGTTCCTGCATCCATAAAGTGAATGCCATCTTTCTTTAGTTGCTCATATCGGCGAATAGACTCTTTATAATGTGAATTACCCGCTTCAATTAAAATATCTCCTTTTGAAAGCAATGGTGTAACCTCATCAATAACAGAATCAACAACAGCGTGTGGTACCATTACCCAAAGAATTCTTGGTGATTGTAATGACTGAACAAGATCATTTAAACTAGATACACCTGTAGCCCCGTACTCTTTCATTTCTTCCACTGCGCTCGTATTTAAATCAAATGCTACTACTTCATGTTTATGATCCATTAAATTTTTCCCTAAATTTAATCCCATTTTACCTAAACCAATTAATCCTACTCGCATAATATAATTCCTCCTCAAATCATCTTTTATTAAAAATCCATATCACTAGAATCTGGAATACCTTTCAGCACCGATAAATTAGTATGTACAGAAAGGTATTCACAGTCATAACTTAAGAATTCAACACATTTTTTGTAATTTGAACAACGTTTTCTGTCGTAAATCCAAATAGATTCATGACTTCAGCTCCAGTTCCTGAAGCTCCAAATGTTTCAATTGATAGTACTTTTCCTTCTTGTCCTACATAACGTTCCCAACCGAGAGATACACCCATCTCAAGCGATACTCGTTTCGTTACAGAAGACGGAAGAACCGATTCTTTATATTCTTTCGATTGGCGATCGAATAATTCCCAGCTCGGCATTGCAACGATGCGAACAGAAACATGATCCTCTTCTAATTTTGCTTTCGCACTAGCAGCTAAGGATACTTCAGAACCTGTCGCAATTAAAATCACATCCGGATTTTCATTTGTTTGCGTTAATACGTAAGCTCCTTTAGAAAGATTCTCTATGTTCGCTTTCGTTTCCTCAAATACCGGTAAATTTTGACGACTAAGTACTAAAACGACTGGACCATCCGCTTGCTGTAAAGCATAAGCCCATGCACTCGCTGTTTCATTCGCATCTGACGGGCGGATAACTGTTAAACCAGGAATTGCCCGAAGAGCTGCTAAATGTTCAACTGGTTCATGCGTTGGACCATCTTCTCCTACAGCGATCGAATCATGCGTAAATACGTAAGTAACTGGTAACTTTTGCAATGCAGCCAGTCGAATAGATGGACGAAGGTAATCATTAAATACAAAGAATGTACTAACGAAAGGTTTTACTCCTCCATGAAGTGCCAGTCCATTCGCTGCGGCGCCCATTGCATGTTCACGTACACCGAAGTATATATTTCGGCCAGCATACGATTCTACTGCATACACTGCTTCACCTTTTATATCTGTCATCGTAGAATGAGAAAGATCTGCACTTCCACCGAAAATAGAAGGAATCGATTTCACATAATGGTTAATAGCTTCCCCACTTGCAACACGAGTTGAAATCGTTTTTTCAGTATCGAAGGATAAAATGTCTTTCTCTTCGATTAAAACTTCACCTGTAATCGCTTTTTCTAATTCATCTGCTAGTGCAGGGTTTGACTCTCTGTATAAGTTGAACTGCTCATTCCAGCCATGTTCTTTTTCAATGCCTTTTTGTTTCAGTTCATTAAAATGAGCTGTTACTTCTTCAGGTACAAAAAAGTCTTCTTCATAATGCCAACCATACACTTGTTTTGTCGCTGTCGCTTCTTCTAATCCAAGCGGGTTACCATGTGCTTTGTTCGTTCCAGCAACTTTTGGACTTCCGTAACCTATAATGGTTCTAATTTCTATAAGAGTAGGTTGGTCCGTATTGTTTTTCGCTAATTGAATCGCTTTTGTAATCGCATCAACATCGTTTCCATCTTCAACTCTTACATATTGCCAATGTGCAGATTCTACCCTTTTCTGCATATCTTCAGAGAAAGCAATGTTTAATTCACCATCAAGTGAAATTTCATTTGAATCATACAGCACAATTAACTTGCCAAGTTTCATATGTCCTGCCATTGACATCGCTTCATAAGCGACACCTTCCATTAAATCACCGTCTCCAACTAAAGCGTACGTATTGTGATCTATAATAGAGTGACCATCCTTATTAAACTTCGCTGCTAAATGCGCTTCTGCCATTGCCATTCCGACAGCATTGGCAATCCCTTGCCCTAACGGTCCTGTAGTTGCTTCAACTCCTGAAGTGTGACCAAACTCAGGATGTCCTGGCGTTTCACTATTTAATTTTCTGAAGTTTTTCAAGTCATCAATTGAAACGTCATATCCAGCTAAATGAAGTAGGCTATATAATAAGCTAGATCCATGTCCCGCCGATAAAACGAATCGATCACGGTTAAACCATTTTGGATGATTAGGATTATGATTTAAATGATTCGCCCATAATGCATAAGCCATTGGCGCTGCTCCCATCGGAAGACCTGGATGACCTGAATTTGCCGCATTAATAGCATCAATTGATAACGTACGAATTGTATTCACTGCTAATTGATTTATGTTTTGTGTCATAGTAATCGTCCCCCTAAATGCTTTCATGAAAGAAAGTACCTATTTTTTCGTTTCTTGATCTAACCACCATTTAAATTCACTTTCTTGCAATAGTTCATTAGACGCATCTGGACCATATGAACCCGACTCATATTCATGAAGTGGTAATAAGTTTTCTTCGAATGCTTCAAGAATTGGTTGTACCCATTCCCATGACAATTCAACTTCTCTCCAATGTGCAAAGAATGTAGCGTCTCCACTCACAGCATCATGAATGAGTCTTTCATACGCTTCAGGTACTCCCACATCCGCTTGCTCACAAGTAAAGTTAATACGCATCGGTTCAATTTCTCCATTTTTCAATGGATTTTTACTATTTAACTGTAATGAAACGTTCTCACCTGGGCTAATTTCAATTATTAACAAGTTAGGTGCTGCATTTGGATTACTATCTTGATATTGCTGTTTTAACGTATTTTTAAATTCGATTACGATACGAGTAGACTTTTCTTTCATTCGTTTGCCTGTTCGTATATAAAAGGGAACGCCAGTCCAAAATGGATTATCGATCCATAATCGAGCAGCAACAAATGTGTCTATGTTAGAAGAAGGATTTACTCCTGGCTCCTCTTTATATGCTACAACTTGTTGACCGTTTATGTCACCTGCACCATATTGTCCGCGAATGATATGGTTTTGAACGTCTTCTTTTTTCACTTTACGAAGCGTCTCCATTACCTTTCGCTTTTCCTCTCGAATTTCACATGCGTTAATTTTTTCCGGCAGATTCATAGCAGTCATCATTAATATTTGTAACATATGATTTTGAACCATATCACGAATGGCTCCTGCCTGATCATAATATCCTGCTCTTTCTTCAACCCCAACTGTTTCACTCGCTGTAATTTGTACATTCGCTATATGTTCTTTATTCCAAATCGATTGGAGAACAGGATTTGCAAATTCTAATGCTTCAAGGTTTTGAATCATCGGCTTCCCTAAATAATGATCAATACGGTATATCTCATCTTCTTCAAACGTGCGACTAAGCTTATCATTAAGCTCACGAGCAGATGTAAGATCGTGCCCGAACGGTTTCTCAATCATCAAACGTTTCCATCCATCCGTTTTATCGAGTCCGCTTTCCTTAATATTTAAAGCAATTGTCTCGAAAAATTCAGGAGCAACTGAAAGATAGAACATTCTATTACCTTTTATATGTAGTTCTTCTTCCCTTTCACGAACGACTTTTAATAACCTCTCATAGTCTTCCGGCTTACTCACATCTAATGGACAATAGCGAAAATTATCTAAAAAACCTTCGAGTTCCGGAGTACCTTCCTCTCTATGACGTGAAAACGTCTCTATTGATTCTTTTATTCTTTTTTGAAAATCTTCATGAGGTACTTGACGTCTCCCAAGTCCGATAACGGATATTTGCTTTGGAAGCTTTTGATCTCTATATAAGTTATATAGTGCGGGGTAAATTTTGCGTTTCGCTAAGTCCCCTGTCGCTCCAAATAAAACAAAGGTCATTGATTCCAATTTTAGTCCCCCTCTTGTTGTATAATCCTGGTCAATATATTCAAAATGAATTGTACAGAAGCTCATGTTTTATAAAAAACAAAGAGTTATCAAATTCCAATTCTTTTTATACCTTTCGCTTTCTAATTGTCCCCAATATTAATAGTGGCAATTCAAAGCATTTCTACCACAACTTACTTATTTATCGAATTTAACGAAATAATGTATATTTAATTACTTTTAGTAATTAAATAATCTTATGTTTATTATATTAACCACATAAATTATTATCGTCAATAAAAATGTCTTGAATTAAATACTATTTATTTCGTAATACTTTTCTAAGTGTATTCCTAGTTACCATTCATTTTCAAAGATAATGATCAATACAATAAATATCATTTTTATCGAAATATTCAATTAATCTTCCGTTAAACTCGCGAGCAGACGTTACATTATAATCAAAAGGCTTCTCTATAATAAGACGGTTCAATCCTTGTGTAGCCCACAATCCACTCTCCTTAATATTTAAAGCAATCACATCAAATACTTCTGGTACAACAGATAGATAAAACATACGGTTTCCAGAAATGTTTAATTCTGTTTCACGCTTTTTTACAAGGCTCAGTAAATCTTGATAGCCCACTATATTCGCTGTATCTAATTGACAATAACGAAATGTGCTAATAAATTCTTCTACTCCTGATTGGTCATCAGTAGATATTCTAGAAAATGTAGCAAGGGATTGTTCTACCTTTGTTTGAAATTCCACATCTGACATTACCCTTCTGCCAATACCGATAATCGAAATAGATTGCGGTATATGTTGATTACTAAATAGTTTGTATAAAGCAGGGTAAATTTTGCGTTTCGCTAAATCCCCTGTCGCTCCGAATAAAGTGAAACTTTAATCAGCCCTCACCAATCGGGCTTTTACGAGCAGCCCAACTCCCACCTAACTTCTTTGCTTTCGCTGAATTTTGAGGTGGGGGTCTTACTGCCTGTGAATGCGGGATAAACGTAATGAATAAATCATGCTGCAAAAATAACATCTACCCTTTCTTCAAAAAGCTTTACAGTAGTTTTTAGAAGTACGTTACATTATTTCATTTCATGCACTTTCCTCTTCTTTATATAAAATTCTCACTAACCAAATTCAAAATATTATACTTATTTTTCGTACTTTGCTATGCTATAACCACAAACAGGAGGTATAAACTATGAAAGCACAAATTATCCATTCTTTTGGGGATTCATCTGTATTTCAATTAGAAGAAGTTTCAAAACCAAAACTTTTACCAGGTCATGTTCTAATCGATGTAAAAGCAACAAGTGTAAATCCAATCGATACAAAAATGCGTAGTGGTGCCGTTTCAGCAGTCGCTCCTGAGTTTCCAGCTATATTACACGGCGATGTAGCTGGTATTGTTATTGAAGTAGGAGAAGGTGTTTCGAAATTCAAATCAGGGGATGAAGTATACGGATGTGCCGGAGGTTTTAAAGAAACTGGAGGTGCACTTGCAGAATTTATGCTTGCTGATGCACGATTAATTGCTCACAAACCTAACAATTTAACAATGGAAGAAGCTGCTGCTCTACCATTAGTTGCAATTACAGCTTGGGAATCTTTATTTGATCGTGCAAATATTAAACCTGGTCAAAATGTTCTCATTCATGGAGCTACTGGTGGCGTAGGACACGTAGCCATTCAACTAGCTAAATGGGCAGGCGCTAAAATTTTTACAACCGCTTCTCAGCAGAGCAAATTGGAAATAGCCCATCGTCTAGGAGCCGATATAGCTATTAATTATAAAGAAGTATCTGTTCAAGAATATGTGCAAAAACATACGAATGGAAACGGATTTGAAGTTATATTTGATACAGTAGGTGGCAAGAATCTTGATCATTCTTTTGAAGCTGCTGCGGTCAATGGCACTGTCGTAACAATTGCAGCTCGTTCAACCCATGACCTCTCTCCTTTACACGCAAAAGGACTCTCTCTGCACGTTACTTTTATGGCATTAAAAATATTACATACTGATAAGCGTAATGATTGCGGAGAAATCTTAACGAAAATAACGCAAATTGTAGAAGAAGGAAAACTTCGCCCATTGCTAGATTCGAAAACTTTCACGTTTGATGAAGTTGCCCAAGCACATGAATATTTGGAATCGAATAAAGCAATAGGAAAAATAGTGTTAAAAAACGTTTGGTAATTTTGACTCGATAAAAACAACTTATTAGTTATCCTAATTACCAATTAACATGAGATAATGATACATAAAATAAAATGCCATGCGTAACAAAAACCTTGCAGAGAAATTCTACAAGGTTTTTGTCTATATATTTAAATAAAGAATCATATTAAAATAAAAGGTTTACAATTCATCATAGTAGTCTTAAATATAAGCTGCTTTAAAGGCTTGTTGGACAGCTTGTACTTCTAATGAGTCTTTACCATATAAGTTCGTTGCTACACGAATACAAGCTTCTTTTAATTCTTTAAAGTCAGAAGTCATATTTAATTCATCCGTATTTGCATAATAGAAAATATCAAACATTTTATCTTCTCCAATGCCATGTACGTTTACTCCATTATGGTTTCCACCACTAGCAATCAAGTAAGCTACTTTATTAATAATGCTAGAGTTCGTGTGTACACCACCATGATCGTGGTCAGCATCAATAGGTAAGTTATTATAATGTCTATAGTCCTCCGGATATCTAGAAGAGATAGATGATGGGTTTTTCATATCTCTAAAAATAAGACCTGATTGTTCTCCCATTGTCCAATTGAACTTTCCGTTATTGGCATACTTTTCAACTGCTACTCCTAAAATATCAGATAGAGCCTCATTAATTGCACCAGCTTCTCCTGCATACTCAAGTCCAGACTCATTTCTTGTAACCGCGTGTGTAAATTCATGTCCTGCCACATCAAATGCTCTAACAATTGGATCTCCGTATACTAGCATAGCTCCATTACTAAATGCATTAAACCACTGCTCAGGATTTCCTTTATTCGTACCATTTGTGTTCCAACCATGAACGACAGAAATTACTTTTTGTCCGTTATTATCAAAGCTGTTACGGCCATATTTTTCTTGATAAAAATCATATACTTTCGTTGCTAAATAATGGGCACTAACTGCTTTAGGATCAGTAAAATTTGTAGAATTACTTGTTACTAAATCATCGAGATAACCCCATACATTTCTTCTATAATTATTATAATCTTTATAATTAGCAGTATATGTTTCAATTCCCTTACCACGAGAATAATCTGCAAGCATGTACGTTCCATCACTTCGCTGCGTAATTCCAAACGTACGATTAATACCTAAGTCATCTTTTCCTGTACCTGTTAATTTCGAAGGATCTTGTGATTTATTTGCTGTCGCAGATTGGACAATACTACTATCTACTTGTATACCAAATTTTTGAACGAGTTCTTTTAATAGATTCCCCCCAAAAGCATCAATTAATACCGTACCAGATACATATTCAGGTGTAGATGCACTAAAAGTAATTTGATATGCGTTTGTAGCTTTATTTGTATTTTCATCTACATATACCACTTGTTTAATTTCTGGTTCTTCAATAAATATAAGATCATTTCCATAGATGTTGAAAAGCTGTTTCTTTGCATCCTCTTCTGATAAAGTAATAGGTTGTTTCAAATCTTCCTGTTGTTGTAGATCTTGGGCACTATCCCCCGAAACGCTCGTAAGTACACCATCATCATTTATATGTGCTGTTAGTTGATATCCGTATACATCACGTCCTTCATACGTTTGTTGAAGACGTACCAATGTAGTACCATCATAAGATTTACGACTTTGCGTAACATTATAATTAACTTTGGATTCCGTATTAACTTGCTTTGATGATAATGCTTGTTCTGTTTTTCCTTTTAGTGCATCCTTTGCTACATTTTCTACCGAATTTTGAGAAGGTGCTGTTAAATTACCTGTTCGGAACGTATCTTCCTTTGTTTCCACTTTTAAATCTTCTGTTTCCGCATGCACTCCTCCATAGGGCATAATCGCCGATAACACCACTCCTGTAGTTAAACCTACCTTTACGAAATTATTCATATTCTTACCCCTTTATAATCTTATTATTAAGTTAAATAAATGTTTTTTCAGAATTGGAAACATAGATATTTCAAACTATCTATGTTTATCTACTGTTTATGAATTGTGCTTCCTCATAATATGGATAGATTCCATTCATTTCTCAAAAATTACTCATTATATAAACTATCTTTATATTTATTCATATACAGTATTTTTTGTGGTTCTGATAACATATTTATTGCCATCCACACATTCTTTTTCATTTCTAATTTTTGCATTGGTATCTCTTTTAAAACAGGATTACTTATAATTGCTTCCATTTCTTCATCAATTCTTTGCATAAGATTTTCTTCCGGATTATTTTGCAAATAAGTATTTTTCAATCCCCATTTTGTCATTATAAATTCATTTGTTTTATTCATAGGATTCATAATAGTAGCTTTACTAGTTAATCGTTTTTTAATTTCATCATGATAGATTTTAATTCTATATCCTTCTTTTAGTGGAACTGTATCTTTTACAATCGTTACATTTGTTCCTTCCATTTCCTTCGTATAAATTTTTCCCCCCTTATTATTAAACACCTCTATTGATGCGTATTTTTCACCTGCATAATAGCTATGAGGCGTTTTAGTAGTAACCGTAAAAACAGCTTGATCTTGCTCTAAGTCTGTATTTAATTCGGCAAACTGGTCATCTCCTAATCCTAGGAATTGAATCGTTTCATTTACCAACTTACTCACTTTCATTTCGTTAATATCAATGGTTAGACTATTATCTTTTTCCTTTATATAGGTATAATACGAACTGAAATGGTACATACTATCCGTTTTTCCACCTGAAATCTCAACTGTATAAACTCCATTTGGTACGTCTTGTAAATTGATATCTGTTGTTTCAATTGTTTTCTCTTGAATAACTTTATTCCCTTCTTTTAATTTAATTTTTCCTCCTTTCAATGTATCTATTTCATTTGTATTTAAATGGATATGCAAATTCCCTTTTAGCCCAAGTGAAGCAATTTGCTGATTTGTAACTATTTCAAAGTTGGAGTTTATCGGAATCTCAGGATCAACTAGTGCTCTTGCTTTAACTAATTGTGATTCAGGCACTATATAAGCTAAAGAAGTAACAGCCGGATAACCTTTCGCCCTATTAATCTCTATTTGTTTATTATTAAGTTTAAAGCCCCATCTTTCAAAGACAGGTGTAAAATCAACTTGTCCATTCTCACTATAATACTGATTCATTAAATCTGGTAAAGAATGGTCACCTTTTTTGAAAGCTGTATTGCTAGCTAGTTTTCGATAACCTTGATACATTTTCGCAAAAGCTTCATCGCCAGCTTTTTGTTTCGCCATCGTTAAAAGAATAAGTTTTTGTCGTAAATCTAAGTCATCATAATTTTTATTTTCTTTCATTAAAGAATTGTATAAATTCCGTTCTACTTGTTCCTTCTTCCCAAAATTAAACAACCAACCAACTTGATCTGCTTTTTTGCTGTATTTACTATATTGATATTGAACACCAAATAGATTATTAGAAACTTCTCCTGTAAATATTCCTTGATTATCAAAACCAGCTTGGTATCCATGAGCGATTTCATGTAAAGTTCCCCAACTTAGTTTATCTAACCACATCTTTGTACTATCTGTACTATTGGCTGTCCAATTTGCGCCATAATAGGCACCGCCAGCACCGGATATATCTGCTTTTAAGAAATAACGATTTTGACTTTTTTTATTTTCAACCGTTGAGCCATCTAAACCAATAATTGAATCATACATCGCAAAAATATCCTCATAATATGCAATTAACTCATCCAACGATTGAAAATCTTTTAAAGATCTTACTAACTCTTTATCTTTTTTAGGTACAAATAATTGAAAACTCTCCCCTTGAATTAACGCATACTCCCCATCAAATTGATCCCATGTACTAAAAAATTGAGATACACTTCCTTGTTGTTTATAAATGGGAAGAGGCTTAGTAGAACTTTCATTTCCTATTTGGTACTCAAGTGTAGCGTGCTCTTCACCATACGGAGTATCTATGAAAGGAACTAAAGGCGTATCGCCTTGAATCGTAATCCATTCATTTCCTACTTGTATGGATTTTTCATTTTTTGAGTCATTAGACAATAAACGTACTGTTAATTTGTCTTTAAAATTAGGATTCGTTTGTCTTACCTTTAATGGTGTATTTCTCTGCAAAATAAATCCTAAATCATGTCGATCATGATATTTCCCCTTACTTATGCCCGCCTGAAATATCCAAGTAGGCTCTTCTAAACTAGTAATTTCTTTTACATTTGTTCGTTCATCAGCATGTAAGTGTATATTTCCTATGAGGAAAAACATTGTATACATTATGCCTATAACAAGTAATCTTTTCATTTACATATCTCCTTTTCTATTTTTTATATACAAAATACAATAAAACAAATTCCTCCTTCGTTACTTAAAACTGTAGTCCATAAGTTATTTCCCAGTGTAATTATTATAGTTACATTAATTCATGATTATCAATCATTAGATATATGTAATTTTACATATACAAATATTTAACATTTAATAATAAAATATCTTTGCCTATACTCCTTTATCACTTTCAAAAATTAATCAAAAAAACACGAAGACTTAAATGTCTTCGTGTTTTTTTTAATATATATCGTTACACTTGTGATTGAATTAATAACTAGAATCTTTTTACTCATTCCTTATGAATAATGTTTATTATTTATGAAATTTCACACGCTCTTCAAGCGGTTGGAATTCTTTTTCACCTGGTGTAGCTGTTGGATTACCAAATGGCATTTGTGCAATTAGTTTCCAATTAGCAAGAACATTCCATTCTTGTTTTACCTCATCATCAATTAATGGATTATAATGTTGCAAAGATGCCCCTAATCCCTCAGCTTCTAAACCTGTCCACACGACTAATTGGTGCATACCTGATGCTTGGTGTGACCAAATTGGGAAGTTTTCAGCATATGCAGCAAATTTTTCTTGAAGCGATTTAACGATAGCCTCATCTTCAAAGAATAATACTGTTCCATAACCAGCTTTAAAAGAATCCATTTTTTGTTGCGTTCCTGAAAAATCTCCATCTCCAACTACTTTTCTTAATGTTTCAGTTGTAATATCCCATAATTTATCATGAGCTTCACCAAATAATACAACTAATCGCGCAGTTTGAGAATTGAAAGCTGATGGAGTATGTTTCACAGTAAACTCCACGATTTCTTTAATTTTTTCATCTGATACTTGTACCTCTTTATTAATTCCATAGTAAGTACGTCTTTCTTTCAGTGCGGTATAGAAATCTTTTGTCATAATTCATTTCCTCCTAATTTTTAATATTCTTCAAAATGATATATTGCGAAGATAATATGGGTTAAAATGAGTTCATTTTTGAATCATTGAACTCCATAACACCAATTGCTAGTCATTCTGAATCTAACTAAACTGCTTCATTTAAACCACTTTAGTTTACTAAAAAAACATTTTATAACATCGTTGAGACAATCTAGTGATCATTCGGTACTATTTTACCCATTCTCTATTCATGTATCCTGCTTGTTTCATATTTACACAAATATGAAAATAACCTTAAATTGCTGGTCAAAAAAGCCAGGTAGCATGAATAACACATTACCTGGCTTTTTACAGTTTTAATTTAAATTCAGCTAAACATTACCAATGAATAGTATTAAAAACTATACCCGTCACTTATTTAATGATTAACATCTTATAAATTACATGTCAAACTTTAATACTGTTTTAACATCCATACTCTTACAGCAAACAAACAATAAAAAACACAAAAACGAACAGGAATGTGTTCGTTTTTGTCTCTATATTTAACAATTGAATTTACTTTTATTATTGATTCAAATGATGTTTAACTGCTCTTATTACCAATTCGTGATCTTCTTCTGGCGGCAATCCTGAAACTGTTATCATTCCAATAACTCCTACGTTTTTTACTCTGATAGGAAAGCACCCACCAAACGCAGCATATTCCGAAGTATCTAAAAGATATTTTTCATTATATGAGATTCCAGTTATTTCACTTTGTA
Source organism: Bacillus sp. FSL M7-1020 (assembly GCF_038050415.1). Lineage (NCBI taxonomy): Bacteria > Bacillati > Bacillota > Bacilli > Caryophanales > Bacillaceae > Bacillus > Bacillus sp. FSL M7-1020. The sequence continues at coordinate 2,984,034 of NZ_JBBOTW010000001.1, forward strand.
TCTGCATATAATAAGAGCTATGATCATGCAGGGAAACAACTCGTTTTTTACGCTCAATCCATTTCGTATTTTCCGCATTTGTCCCTGTCATCTTAAAATGAAATAATTGCACACCGTTTTTTGTTATATCAACAGCAATCAATTTCCCCTCTCGCTTTGCTGTTTCAACGATAAATAAACCTAGTTGCAAGGCATCTTCATTTGTAAAAGAGGAAAATTGAAGTGTTTCCTCCTCTTTTAAAATTTGTTTACTAATTTCATTCAAATTTGAAGTACTCATATCTTTAACCTCCATAATCGTTTTATGCCACTCTGGCATTTTTTCGAAATTATTAGGCCATATAGTACAACCTTTTAATCAATCTGATTCTAAATAAACTGCTGTAACATCGTTGGTAAATAGTAGTACCGTAAAGCTTGTTTTCTTCTTACTGGTGCTATTATGAATGATATTCAAAGTTATAAAAAGTACTATTCTACTTATCCCTATCTTACAGAGACTATTATGAAATATATTTAACATCTTAAAAATGTATGTACTAAAGAATAATATTTTTAATCACTAACTTTTTTGATCAATCGTTAAAATCCAATTTCATCAAAATTTTTATCAATTATTACACTATCCAACAATAGGAGGAAACAAAGATGGATGAAAATGTATCCAAAAGCTGAAAAGCAGTTGAGTCCCTTGAGGGAATAGTTATAATTCACTACATATAGAAATAGACATACAAAAACGCCATCCTTTCCTATGATTCTACAGAAAGAATAGCGTATTTTTCAAAAATGAGTTCTTTTATTGAGAAACTTTGATTCTATATTATAGATAAAAGAGCAACTAGTGCTAAAACAGCTGGAAGTCCTTGTTTCACAATAATTGATTTATTAGATGTGAAACCTCCGAAAATAGCTGCTATCACCACACAAATCACGAAAAATAATTGGACCATATAACCAATTGGATTGAGCCCAAGTACAAGTCCCCAAATGAGACCAGCCGCTAAAAATCCATTATATAAGCCTTGGTTTGCAAACATAATGGCTACGTTTCGATCTCCTTCTAAATGCTTCCGTAATTTGAAAGCACGTTTCGCTACTTTTGAATCAATAAAAAACATTTCAAGGATCATGATAAACAAATGTTCTAATGCTACGATCCCGACTAAAATAGCTGCGATTATTTCCACACTATTCTGCCCCCTACACTCTCTATTCTTTAATATTCTCTACATTTTTTTGCATCTGTAATAGAACATGAATAAGTATTTTGCGTTCTTCTCCACTGATATTTACGAACATTTCCTTCATAAAATGTTCCTTTTCTTTCTTGTCAAAATATTAATTGATATATCAATTATTGATACATCAACTAATATACATCTCTCTTTTTATTTTTGCAAGTTCTTTTGTTCAATTGGTTTTATTTTGTTCCAGCAACTTTAAACCAATTCAAAACATCAGTTCGCATTTCTAGAAATCATAATTACTTTAAGTTCATTCTAACAATCATATTTAACTAAATATATAAAAGAATTGAGTTATATCTCCATCAATTTATAAAAATTAATTTTTTCTAAAAACAGATACTTTACGTTTTTTATAGTAATAAAAATCATTTTTTTTCAGAGGCAATCCATTTTGTTAGCTTGATGGGCATAGGATAGCACCATATGACGAACCAATTATCTTTCAAGAAGACGGCTAGAAATCTGGATTTGGTACAGGAGTTGCCTACTTCCCCGATCCAGATGGTACTAATTTAGAGCTAATTGCTCCAAAAGGGCCATTCAGACGTGAATAGTTAAAATAAATTAATACCGAAACAAGCCATCTTCTGCCTGGAAGATGGCTGTTTGTCGGCAAGTTGATGGAATTACTAAAAAAGGACAAACTCTCCAATGCGAGAAGTTTGTCCAAAAAGTTTTTCGTGTCCACTATTTTCACACTAAAATTAACAATCGTGAATTAGAATAATGACTTAATACTTGCTAAAACAGTAAGTACACCTACAATAATAACAAATACGTTACTCATTTTCCCTTTGTATTTAGCTAGTACTGGTACTTTATTGATTGCATACATCGGTAATAGACATAAGATAGCAGCAACTAATGGACCGCTTAGAGAATCAATAAGTCCAAGAATACTTGGATTTGTATAAGCAACAAACCAGCATGATAATACAACAAAAGTAAGGACGATTGTCTTAATTGTTTTTTCTTCTATATCTTTTCCACGTGATTTACCGAACTTAATAATCATGTCACGCATTACTTCAAATGCTCCGATATAATGGCCAAGGAAAGATTTTGTAATAGCCACAAAAGCAATGATTGGAGCTGCAATAGTGATTACAGGTGAATTAAGCTCATTAGCAAGATATGAAAGGATTGATAAGTTTTGCTCTTTTGCCATTTTTAAATCCTCTGGAGTCAAGCTTAATGTACTACTCCAAACGAAGAACATAACTACAGCGAATGTCATGATATAACAAACTTTTTGTATTTGCGCACATTTAGCATCAGTAGCTTCTATTCCATACGTAGCTCTCTGTTTCACAACAAATGATGAAATCATAGGTGAATGATTAAATGAGAATACGATGATTGGTAGAATCATTAATATCGTTCCAAAATAGCCTGTACCTGTTGAAGCAGTAGAAACAGCTGAAAAACTAAGCATTGACGTATTCCACTGTGGAATTAAAGATATTGCGATAAAAAGTAGAGAAGCTATGAAAGGATACACTAGCATACTCATTACCTTTACAGTAATATCTTGACCAAAATTCAGTATAGCGATAAGACCAAGAACTAATACAAGTGATAAAATAGCCCTTGGAGGTTCTGGCATGTGCAATTGATGCACGATAAAACTACTTGCAGTATTTGTAAGCGCAACCGAATACATTAGTACGATTGTATAAATTGAACCGAAATATACGATGTTAAAAATGATACTCGCTTTATTTCCGAAATACTCTCTAATTGTACCTGTGATCCCCTCATCAGCAGAATTAGAAGCGTATATCATTTTAGCAAGTGCCCTATGTGAGTAATACATAACTGGATATGCAAGCAATGTAATTAGTAGTAATGATAATAAACCACCTGAACCTGCATTAATCGGTAAAAAGAGCACCCCCGCTCCAATTGCAGTTCCAAATAGGCTCAATGCCCATGTAGTATCCTGCTTATGCCACTTTTTCGGATCTGCATATTGCTCATTTTTTAGTGCGGTATTTTCAGCTTGAACTTCTATTTTCTTTGCAGTATTCCCGTTCATATAATAACTCCCCCTTGTATCCTATTCTTACGTCTCTCTTTATAGCTAACGAATATCTTCCTTTTTTGGAAAATGAATTCCTTACAAGTTGCCCCACATTGCATGTCCTTCATCATAATGAATCCAAATTGAAACATTCGCTAGTTAGCGTCCTAATATAATTGTTAGCGTTAACAAAAAAGTTTACTCGTAGTATCCGCTCTTTATATAAAGAACCCTTAAGAGAACAATATAGAATAGACTTCATAAATACGTTGCAACATTTCTAATAACGGTGTATTACTTTAGTGGTTTCTCTTTTTTTACTTATAACAGTAATTTCAGCTAAACCGGCCTCTCTTCATTTATGAGGCATTTCTTTCTCAATTCTACACATCACTTTAATAACTTCGGCAGCATTTATGGTATTGATTACACAAGCCACTGAAGCACTTTACATACATTTCCGCCTCTAATCACACACCTTTCTTACTAGTAATCGCATTTTTTATATTTTCTCCAGAGATAATAAATTTTCTCTCGACGCCCTCATTATAACGTGTATATTTATAAAATTAATATTTTTATATTTTCAGATTTTTTTACCAGGAAAAATTTTCAATATATAATGAATTTCAGCCATAATGCAGTAATTTTTTCCATTATTTTAAGATATACCAGTTATTTAATGCATTCCACCTCATACGCTAAAACTATTGTAATAAATAATTAATGAATATATTTCCAAAATAGAAAAATAAATTTTCGGGATATATATTATTAATACCGAATTTATATACATTTATTGGAAAGTGATATCTCTTTTCCACCAAAGTTTTCTATAAGAATTGAACTCATTTTTCGGACAATACGTTTTTTAACTTGATGACAATAAGGAAACCCGCTAGCATTTTACAAAAACTACGCTAAGCCGAAAAATATAATAAGCCCCCCATATGGAAGGCTTATTTACAAAATAATCATTGTCTATTTTTATTGATTCTCTTCGTCTCTTTTATACTCCAAAATATCACCTGGTTGACAATTCAAAGTCTTACATATCGCTTCTAATGTTGAAAAACGAACCGCTTTTGCTTTCCCGTTTTTCAAAATAGAAAGATTTGCCATCGTAATCCCAACCCTCTCTGAAAGCTCCGTTACGCTCATTTTTCGTTTTGCTAACATCACATCAATATTAATAATGATTGCCATATCCTCCACCTCAGACCGTTAAATCATTTTCTGATTTTATATTAATAGCTTCTTGTAAAAGTCTTTGTAGAACAGCAGCAAAAACGGCAATTACCATAGAGGCGAAAATAATAACCAATCCAATTGGTATAAAACTTGGAGGGTCAACTCTTGCCGCCATAAGATAGTAGAGTGGCATACCTAGCAAGTACAAGGTACTAATCGTGATGGCACTGTATTTAATATTCTTTAAAGCCTTTACCGATAATTCCGAGAACGCTTCGTTCTTATCAATATAGCTTAAAAGTTTAAATGCTTGATACAGAGCAAGGTAAAAAGGTATCGCTGCCGCGTACATATCGATTAAAACGAGAGATTTCATATAAGCAATATTTGGATACAATTCTCCAGCAAAATCCCCAATCTTAGGCACTAAAAATATGCACAATACAAGGACTAGGATTCCTATAAAAATAATAGCTAGCTTTAAAAAGAGTGTCGTAACTTGTTTCATAAAAGCACCTCGCTTATTTAATAACAAAATGATTTTATCACACCATTTATTGTTTAACAATAAATATTAGTTGTTTTTTATTATATTATTATTGTTAATATAATATCCTTTTCATTTCAACAAAAATAAAAAGCATTTCTCATTACAAAGAAATGCTTTTACTTTAAAATATTAATTTTATAAATCATGTTATTGAATTTCTCCTGAACTCCCTGATTTAATGGGTTTTTTTCACACAAAACAATTGATTTTATCACAACTAAAGATTCCAAAAAAAATTATATTTAATATAATTTTTAAACTCCCCCATTCACTAGCTCGTTTATCGAATTTAATTTTGAAGAAAGCTTGATAAACCATTCTTCATCCCCTGTTAATAATGCAAGATCTATAAGATAAAGGATTTGTTCCTTGTTTATTGCTTTTGATTCAGGGAGTTTTTTTACGTGTTTACTTAAAAAGGACATTGTTCTACTTATTGTATCTCTGTTGTCACATTTAACAACATTAACCTTAACTACTTCCCCTACATGATCAAATGATTCAATATAACCAAGTATTAATTCACCCTCTACTGATATTCCTCGAACCCAATCTCCTACTTTTAAAACAGGATTATTTGACATCATACTTTTTCACCTTCCTACAAATGATTTTAGAATTAATTTATTAGGATTCGTTCCTCGTTTTTTAGAGACGACAAACAAGATAGACAAAACAACTCGAACTGTAATATTTTCCATTACATTTAGATATTAAGAACTCCACGGCCATATAGAAATTAAGCCGTTTATCGTTCTTGATTGATTAGATCGACTACTTCTTTCATCGTATAGTTCTTTAAATATTCACCTAGATGTTCTTCAGCACCTAAGAAAATAGTGAAAAGAACTTTTCGCATATTCGAACCTACAATACACTGGTCATTCGATTCTGGACATTTAGGTTGCAAAGCACCTTCTGAGGTTATTTGATAAATATGCCAGAGATTAACTTCACTTAAATCTCGAGCGAAAATAAAACCTCCACCAATTCCCTCTTTTGATTGTATAAACTTATGTTTTTTTAACAAACTTAGCACTTTACGAATGCGTACTGGATGAACACCTGCACTTTCTGAAATAGCATTGCTTGTTGACATCCGGTCTGGCTGTAGTGCTAAATAAGTTAAACTGTGAATGGCCAAGGTAAAGTCACTGTTCATGGTCTTCCTCCTACGATATAAATTGCTAATCACTTTCCAACTTACTGTAACTATAAATATTACAGATAGGTTTGTCAAACGTTAAGATTTATAAATAATTTTTACTATGAAGAAATACATTCATTTATATTCTATACGAGCTCACCGATGTCTATTAGTTACATTTATCTTTTTGAACTACCTATTATCATTTATGTTTTTTAAGTCTAAAAATAATTTTAAAAATCCCACTGTTTCTTGACTTGTTCTTCTGCCAACTGTTTAATTTTTGTCCAGATTGTATCTTTGCTCACAATAACATTTGTTTGATAATTTCTATTTTTATAATTCACTGTAACGCATACTTCAATCATCTCTTGCTTCCTCCTTTCAAAAAAATTTCACTTATTTATATTTAATCCCTGAAAAGTTTTGGATTTAGCTAGAATCTCTAACCTATAACTTCATTTTTTAAATAATCAAACTTAAAAACCCCACTGTTTCTTAACTTGATCTTCTGCCAATTGTTTAATTTTTGTCCAGATCGTATCTTTGCTCACAATAACATTTGTTTGATAGTTTCTATTTTTATAATTCACTGTAACGCATACTTCAATCATCTCTTGCTTCCTCCTTCCAAAAATTCCCTTTAAGAAATATTACTTATTAATTAGCCAACTTTTGCAATTCTATGTTCAGAACTGTTCGAACGCTACGTGGTAAAAATTTACGAATTTCTTCCTCGTTAAAACCAATCTGCAATCTTTTTTCATCCAACATTATTGGGCGGCGCAACATTTGAGGATACTCAATTATTAATTTATAAAATTCATTAAGCGATAGCGCCTCGATATTTATATTTAATTCCTGAAAAATTTTGGATCTAGTTGAAATAATTTCAGTAGCCCCTTCTTCAGTTAAACGAAGAATTGATTTAAGTTCATCGACTGTAAGAGAGTTTGATACGATATTTTTTTCGGTATAATCAATTTGATTCTCTTCAAGCCATGCTTTTGCTTTTCGGCATGAACCACAGCTTGCTGTCGTATATAAAATCACCATATTTTATTCACTCCTTTAATGTTCTTTATCAAACGTACAATTATTTTAAATATGGATTATTGAAATGTATTAAAAAAAATTACAGTTTAGAATCAAATTCACGTAATGTTATTTATTCGACAATGTTTAATTTATCTCAACTATCCGTTTCCTTTTAAAATGATGCTTTCATACAATTACTGTATCTACATTTTACAGACGATGACAACTTACTTCTTAAAACTATACTGTAATTTTAAACTTTACAGTTAGATTAATTAACTGTTAAGTCTTGGATTAAATCTATCAACGTAACAAATCGTTTTCTTTTGTGTGAATGTCCCCATAGTTATTATTCTCACCAATTTCAAATGCACTTCAAAGTATATTATACTCATTTCTTGCTTACATGTGCTATTATGGAATATATTTAGCACAATAAATAGTACGCACTTTAAAGTGTTATAGGCACTAAAAAGAAATAATTTTAGTATTCAAACGTATGTAGGCCCAAAACTGTCATCTAAATTCATCAAAGGAGTTTTTTTATGAAAACATATAATATTCCTGTAGAAGCGACTTTAGAAGTTATTGGTGGAAAGTGGAAAGTTGTTATCCTTTGTCATTTAAAAAAAGGAACAAAAAGAACGAGTGAATTAAAACGTTTAATGCCTGGTATTACACAAAAAATGTTAACACAGCAATTACGTGAACTGGAAGAAGACGATGTAATCCAAAGAAAAGTATATGATCAAGTACCACCGAAAGTAGAGTATTCTTTAACAGATTACGGTTCATCTTTAGGAGCCATACTCGATTCCCTCTGCGCTTGGGGAGAAGGTCATCTTGAAAAAAACGGGAACACATCCATGCTTATTACAGCTGATGAATAATAAAGTGAAACTTTAATCAGTGGGGGGTGTTCACCCCCCACTGATTATTAGCCTTCACCAATCGGGCTTTTATGGGCAGTGAGACTCCCACCTAACCTCTTTGCTTTCGCTGAATTTTGAGGTGGGAGTCTCACTGCCCTCAAATAGCGGGATACCTATTCCTCTATTTGTGTAAATTCTACCGAAGACATAAAAAAAGGTTGAGACACTACTTGCCTCAACCTTTTTTATGTCTCTTTATAACTTTTTGCGGTAATAACTGTTTCAAATTCAAAGGTTTCTGGTAGATGATCGGCATAAGAGTACTCGAATGTGCGTCCATCCGTTAAGTAGGCCACTTGTTCAACTCTCATTAGGAAATCTTGATTTGTTAAGTTCATAAACTGCTTTTCTCGATCATCTGGTCGAACTCCTTTAACCCTGACAACGGATGTCCCTACTTCAAAACCAAGTTTATTTTGAATGTGTGAGTATATCGATTCCTCTAAAACGGAAGCTTCAACACCTGGGATGACCGAAATCGGCATCCACGTATGCTCCATAATCGTCGGAATGCCGTGGATGATTCGAAGGCGGATGATTTTATAGACGAAATCACCGATTAAAACTCCCAATTTTTCAGCAACAATTTCATCGGCACCGACAATCGTAAACTCGATAATTTTACTTTCTACCTCACTGCCGTAAACAGCTTTCGTACCTGTTAAAGTTTGAATCATTCGTGCCTTTTCCTGTTGACGCCAATCTTGAACCACGGTTCCACTTCCACGCCTGCGGATGATGTAGCCATCTCTGACTAACAAATCCAGCGCTTTTTTAATAGTAAGTGCTGAAACGCTAAATTCTTCAGCAAGGACGGGGCTACTCGGGATTTTTTCGTTAATTTTATATTCGCTGTCTAAAATTTGCTGTTTAATTTTTTGGTAAATGCCGAGGTATTTTACTTGTGTTGATCCACTTGCCATTTCCATACCTCCTTTATACTGTATTCCCTCTTCTATTCATTCAAATGTAAAGCCTCAAGTTTGTAAACAGAAGGTGATGGAGCAGCAAATCCGTTTTCCAAGATTTCAATATTCGTTACTGCTTCTTCGTCTTTCACAAGTTTTGGTGCACCATTTACGATTGTTTCATACGCTGCATCATAGAAACGACCGTAATCACCAAGCGGCGTTTTAATTTGTTTTTCAATCCAATCACCGTTTGCGTTACGATATTTAGCAATTCCATAGTACATCGGCGAATCTTCACCAAATCCTGCACTCTCAGGCATAATACCCGCTTTCAGATCATTTTCCTGCTGATCTTCACCGTATTTAATAAATGAACCATTTGTTCCATGAACGATAAAGCGTGGATAATCTTTCGCTACGACATGGTTCGTTTTCAGCTTAATCTTCAACTGATTTCCGTAATGTAGACCAACATCGAAATAGTTATCAACCGCACCTTCCACTTCATTATTACGAATATCGTATGTCACCGTATTTGGACGGCCGAATAGTGAAATCATGCGGTCCATCGTATGAATACCTAAACTGTAAAATGAACCTTCTTCTTGTGGAGCTTCATGAGTGATTGAACCAGGACGGAAATAATCAATATGTGATTCAATCTCAATAATATCACCAAGGAATCCTTGTTCAACTACTTGCTTCACAGCTAAAAAATCACCATCAAAACGGCGGTTTTGATAAGGCATAACGACTACGCCTTTCTCTCGTCCTAATGCTAATAATTCTTTGGCGTGTTCTACTGTATCGCAAAATGGTTTTTCAACGATAACTGATTTTCCAGCTAATATAACTTTTTTTGCTAATTCATAATGCGTATGTGCTGGCGTACAAATTGTCACAACTTGAATTTCTTTGTCATTCAACAATTCGTCTAAATCAGTAGTGAAGTAAACACCTTTTTCCTCATATGGAGCCGCTAATTTTTCATTTATTTGACGTACAAAAATTGTTTTTACTTTTATATTATTACGTGTCTTTAGATAAGGTAGGTGATAACGGTTAGCTGATTTTCCAAATCCAATAAAGCCCATTGTTAATGTCATGTTCTTCAACTTCCTTGCTCATAAATTTTCGTTTCTATATTTATTATATATTTTTATGATAAAAAGTATATAGTTTTATTTTTGAAATTATATATTAAATAAAAAGTCAGGATAAAAATCATTTCGATTTTCATCCTGACTTTTTACTATTTTTGTGTAATACCAAACATTAATTTTTTTAATTCGCACGTTCTCTATTTGTCTTTCTTTAAATGACAAAGAATAACTACTTTCCACGAATAATTTCTAAAGTTTCCTCCACAGGAATAGTGTGTGTCTTCATGTAAAAACCCCTTTAATAATTTTATAAAACAAATAAGCTAAAATATTTTAATATTACTTTTAAGTATCTATAGCACTTTAAAGTACGTACTTTTCATTATGTAAAATACATTTCATAATAGCATTTGTAAGAGTTGCATAAGTAATTCAGTAGTAAATATTACCTATGTTATCTTTTAGGTATCCATCGTACTTTAAAGTACTTACTTTTTTAACTGTTTCAATACTTTTATCATGCATTTTGCCGGACGATGAAATGGCATGTTTTAATTTTCACATCCATTCACAATGATTAATTAATTTTTAAATACATTTTAGGAGGATATCTATAATGAGTAAATTACTAAAAGAAAAAATCGGTTTTGGTACAGCTCCACTAGGGAATATGTACCGTAATATCCCAGAAGAAGAAGCAATCGCTACAGTGGATGCTGCTTGGGAGAATGGCGTTCGTTACTTTGATACAGCTCCACTTTATGGATCTGGATTAGCGGAAATCCGTCTTGGTGAAGCACTATCAAAAAGAAATCGTGATGATTACTTTTTAAGCACGAAAGTGGGTCGAACTATTTCGGATGAGCTAGAAGATCCATCTGCACGTGATTTAGGTGAAAAAGGCGGACTTTTCGAATTTGGTCGTAAAAATAAAATGATCAATGATTATAGCGCAGATGCAACACTTCGTTCTATCGAGCAAAGTTTGAAACGTTTAAAAACAGATCGTCTAGACTTTGTTTTCATTCATGATTTAGCACAAGACTTTTATGGCGACGAGTGGATTTCACAATTTGAAACGGCTCGAACAGGGGCATTCCGTGCGCTAACACGTTTACGTGAAGAAGGAGTCATTAAAGGTTGGGGACTTGGAGTAAACAAAGTAGAATCAATTGAACTTATGCTTGATTTGGAAGAAGCGAAGCCAAATATCTCCTTGTTAGCTGGTCGTTATTCACTATTAGACCACGGGCGTGCCTTGCAACGAGTAATGCCTGCAGCTGTTAAGCATAATATGGATATTGTTGTTGGTGGCCCATACAGCTCAGGTATTCTTGCTGGAGGTGCTCACTTCGAATATCAAAAAGCATCACCAGAAATTATTGCAAAAGTTGAGAAAATCAAAGCTCTTGCAAATCGTCATGAAATCAGCATTAAAGCTGCTGCTTTACAGTTTTCATTGGCTAACCCAGCGGTTGCTGCCGTTGTTCCTGGTGCAAGTAAACCGGAACGAATTGTAGAAGACCAAAATGCATTAAACACAGTAATTCCCGCAGCATTCTGGGAAGAAATGCGCGAACAAAAACTAGTAGCACCTAATGCACCACTACCAATCAACGTAAAATAAAGTGAAACTTTAATCAGTGGGAGCATCCCCCACTGATTATTTCCCCGCAAATAGCGAGTTAAAAAGGAGCATAATAAATATGGCACATACTACTACATCTATGACAATTTTCGGTTCCCTTGAACAAGTATGGCAATTAATCGGAGGTTTCAACTCCCTTCCAGACTGGTTACCTTATATACCTAGCAGTAAATTAACTGAAGGCGGTCGTGTACGTCACCTAGCTAATCCAGATGGTGATACGATTATAGAACGCTTAGAAGTATTCAATGAGAAAGAACGCTACTACACGTATTCAATCATGAATGCACCATTCCCAGTCACTAATTATCTATCTACAATCCAGGTGAAAGAAGGTACTGAAAGTAACACATCGTTAGTAGAGTGGTCTGGCACTTTCACCCCTGTAGAGGTTAGTGATGAAGAGGCAATAAATCTGTTTCATAGCATCTACAGCGATGGACTGAAAGCATTGCAGCAAGCATTTCTAGATTGAGCTACTAAAAACAATGAAAAGCAAAGCGATATCGCTTTGCTTTTTTATAAAATCCCTTTTAACTTTTCACCAATCAACTTCGCTACATACTCATACCCTTCTGGTCCAAAGTGTAGCCCATCTCTTTCATCATTTTCTACAAATGTTTTATAATTCCGTTCTTGAATCATTTCAGCATACAAATTTAGAAAATAGCTTCCTGTTTCTTTCGCCACTTCCTCTACCACGTCTGCATACTGACCGAGCACTTTATTTGTTCTATTATGCTGTCTTTCTTCATCAACTGGTGCAGGACTAATAAGCAGTACTTTACCTGACGAAATATGGTTCACAATCTTCTCTAAATTTTCTTTGTATGTTTGTAATGACCCTTGTGAAAAAGAAACTGCATCATTCGTGCCAAGAAAAACTGTTACGAAATCTGGTTTATGTGATAATACATCTTCTTCAATCCTATTTAACGCATCGAATGTATTATCACCTGGAACACCTGCATTCACCACTTCCCAATTTGAGAATATCCTTTGTAACCTTGGTGTTAATCTAGGTGTACCATCAAAAAATACATCATCAGCTGTAATACTATCACCGAAGCATACTAACGTTTTCATTAGACTTGCTCTCCTTTTACGTATGAAATAACTTTCCTTCTACCGCCCTAATATATCTTTCAGCAGAACGTTCCACTGCCTCATTTGCATTCTCTTTTACTACGCGATGAAAAGCGTTGTATAAACGATTAAACTGTAACGGCTTCACTCGATTCACCATTTCTTCCACTTTTCTCGCTGGTAATGGAATTAAGTTTGGATAGCTGTACATAAAACTTACCCATCGCTCATCCGCTACAACTTGAATAATATCACCTGTTAACAAAATTCCTTTTCCATCATTACCTTCTTCCCAATGTAAGACAGATCCACCTTTAAAATGACCTCCTAGACGATGAATGACCAATCCATCAGCTAATTGTAAAGACTCACCAGACCAATAAATAATACGACTACTCGGGCGCATCACCCACTCTTTATCATCTTCGTGTATATAAATTGGTACATCAAATGTCTCTGCCCATTCTACTTGCGTTGAATAATAATGAGGATGAGACAATGCAATTGCATCTAATCCGCCAAGCTCTTTTATTTTCGCAATTGTCATTTCATCTAAATAAGTAATGCAGTCCCATAGTAATCGATATGATTCTATTTTCACTACAAATGCTGTTTGACCGATCGCAAACCCTGGTTTGGTCGTAATACTATAAAGCCCGTTTTCTTCTTCGATTATTTCATTTTTATATGTATCACTTATTTGCAAGTTTTCTAAAGTCGTCCAAGACTGCCCTTTCGGATTCACATATTGCCTTTCTTCATCACAAATATGACAACTCACCGGTTCCTCTACACTCGCTGCATACTGCACACCACACGTTGTACAAACGAAATTTTTCATCATAATTCCCCCTATCCCTATATTTTTATTAAGCTGATTTTTGTTGATACTGATCTGCTTTTTTATTTTCAATTAATAAACTTATATAAGTAAGTAAATAAACAGCTGTAACCGACAATGGAATCACCGTAAATCCTTTTTCTGCAAACAGAATCCCGCAAACTGACGTCACGAATACAGTCCCTACTGACAATAGACCATAACTTTTGCTTTCATAAATCCATACGTACGGGATAAAATGAACACCTATTAACATTGCTACTACAAAAGGTAACCATTCTGGAAATTGAAAATAGGCAAGTAATACAAGCGGAATATTCAATACATTTATCCCACCAATTAATCCTGCCAAAATCCCTAACGGATTTCCTTTCGCAAACATATCAATTTTCAATATAGCAGCTATCATTAAGCCGAAAGGAAACACACATCCCATACCGATTAAATATACCCACACCACTTGTTTTTCAGAAAGAACAAAGCCCGTTATACTCATAACCATCCAAAATAAAACACCAGCTAATATAATCGGTAATCCTCTCTTCGTTTTGATTGCTAAATCCTTTTTCGCTTCTGCAATATTCATCTCACCATCTCCCCAAAAATATTTGTGCTATAAAGTAGTCTCAACCTCGCCCATCCAATAACGCCAAGCTGCTAAATAATCTTCTAAATCTTTCGGGTGGTGTCTTAAACACGTATCTATCCGCAAATATAAACCTATGACCATTTCTTCATATAAATTACGGTCTTCTCTATGAAATACACTTTGTTTCATCACATAATCAATTGCTTCTTTCGTTAAATCTTCCGGAGTTGAACAAAACGCGTAAATTAAATCGTATATAGGATCTCCTAATACTGGTAAAGGATCAATTACTCCATGTAACCTATTCTCTTGAACTATAAAATTATGGAATCCGAAATCGCCATGTAATAAAAATGGCTCATCTATTCCAGCCCCTCTATTCGGACTATTTGCTAACTTAAAAACAAGTCTACATTCTTCATCACTTATGTACGACTTTACATTTTCGTGAGCTTCCATCACAGTTACTGTTAAAAATTCATTCCAAGATTGAACCGTACTGTCCTTCCATCCCCAGCCACTCACCTTTGGAACTTTTTCATACTTATTGATAACGTCCTTTACAAGTTTGCACAGTATACTTCGTTTATGGCCAGATTTGCACGAAGTAGTCCCCTCAAGAAATGAATAAACAATATATCGACTTAACGGATCCTTATATAAAAGCTTTGGAAACGCATCATTCTTTTTATAAAACTGAAGAAAATAAGCTTCTTCACGTATTACATCCGATTCATTCAGTTTTACAACGTATTGTTCATCCAACAAATATATTGTACTTGTCGTTCCCCCGTTCAAACCTTTCATGTTTTTTGGATAATGTAAAATAACCTTCTCTTTAACTAGTTGTGCAGCGATTATTGAAATGTCCATTCCCTCACCCTTACACTCTGAATATTCCCTTAATTCAAAAGGAAACTTTACTATTATTTGACAGACATAAGGGGATTCCTCCCACCCATCTTAATATAACAAATTACACTTTCATTACTTCATCATATAATTCATTCCATTTATGATATTGCGATGCGATTTCTTTATTCCAAATGATCTTCATTTAATCTAGTAATTTCTATTGCACGATCTCTCTCTTGTAATTTACGAGCCAAACTTTCTACACCAAACACTTCTGTAAATGTGTGGCTACCTACTATTAAGTTGATACCTTTAAATTTTGCATGTTGCACTGTATATAATGTTTTTTCTCCTGTTATATACGTATCACAACCTTTTTCTAATGCTCGCTCAATCAAATTTGTATTGTTACCTGCACCAGTTAAAATCGCAATCCGTTTTATTGGTTTATCGTGATTCCTCCAGCTCTTCACTTTCTCTTCCATTCTTTCTTCAAGTTTTTCAACCAAGTTTGAAAATGCAATCGCTTCTTCAAATTCTCCTATTCCAGGTAATTCCTCTTCCTCATACGTAGAGTATTCTAGAATTGTATCTATCCCCATTTCATTAAATAATGACGTACACGTACCAAATTCAATAAAATCTAACGGCAAATGAATCCAAAAATGATTCATTTCATATTGTTTTAATTTCTCAATACAAGCCTCTTCCATGCCAAACAAAAAATTCCAAGGAGCATGATGTGTAACTATCATATCGACTCCATTTTTATACGCTTCCTCAATCGTCTCTAGTGTCAAATTTGTTGTGTAACCGATTTTGTGAAACTCCTCTTTACTTATATGAGTATAACCATATTCATCATCGCCGTATTTATGAAGATGCTCTCCAAATAGCGATTTTATATGTTCGTTAAACTGCGTTATATTCATTTTCATTTCTCCTTTCATTTACTTTTATATTTCATAAATAAGGAAATACTAAATAACAACGTTACATACATATAGGAGGACAATATGAAACCTGAATTTTTAAAAGCTGTACATGATGCGATTGGAAATGTCGAACACATTCATATAGAAGAAAGCGGCGCAGACAGTTTACTTATTCACCACGATGATGCGCAGCAATTAAAACAAGTTGCTGAGACTTTAGAAAATAATAATTTTCGCTCCGCTTTAAGAACAACGGGAAATGCTTCATATATTGAAGTGTTGAATAGATAAGGAGAAGTCCCGGTTATATGCCGGGCTTTTTCTAACCCTCATTAAAAATTTTATAATAAAGCTCTATCTCCGTTTTAAACAAACAATTATTTCTCCAAAATATCCTCTGCATCTTTTCATTCGACGTATGTGTGCTCCCAATATAATAGGTAGCACCCATTTCCTTTAACATATGTAGAGATTGAAGATGCAGTTGGGAAGCAATTCCTTTCCCGCGACAATAAGGCATTACCCCAAAATAAAATAATCGTCCTTCACTTTCTGTTCCAGATTCTATATGCGGTATGGACATACCAATTGGCTCATTTTTATCATAAAAAACAATACATGACTTTTCCCTGCCCTTACCTAACTCTGTTTGCACTGAATAAAAATGCTCATCGATAGTTAAAATTGAAGTTTGATTTCCTGAATTCAACATACATTGCTTCCAAATGTATTTAAATTCTTTTTCTGATAAGGTTTCTTCTATTGAACAATATGTATATTGTTTTTCAAGCGCCTCTACATTGTTTAACCCTCTACACACTTCTATTTTTGCTGCGTGCAAAGAAAAACCTGCATCAAGTAACACTCTCGTACTTGAGTTATAACCATTAAACCTTTTGTTTAATACAATACTCGCTCTTTTTAACTCCCAGTTAAAACAAACCTCTTCAAATCTACATATCTTCTCTGTATAAGTTTGTACATCATAAAATACATCCTCTTCTATTTCTTCAATTGTGACTGCATTTGGTAAGCCATTTAATATTTTTTTAGAAGAGCCAAATAAATTTTTGATAACTGTAAGATCGTTCTTCACCACTTCGTTTCCCCTACCCCTGGTTCAATACATTCACCTGAAGTTTCATTTATATCTCACTCTCGGTTATTGATTGAATATTCTTTATTATCTTACACAAAATACAAAATTTAGTAAATTATTATGTTTTTTATAAACAAAAATCCAGTTATACATACTGCATAACTGGATTTCTCATTATTTAATACCCTTTTTATTTTGCAAAAAAAGCATCCCTTAATTCCCTCTTCAACACTTTCCCTAAAGCATTTTTCGGTAAGTCTTCCATAAATACAACTTCTGGTATTTTATAGCTTGCCAATTTTTCTTTACAATGCTGCATAATCTCTTCTTCTGTTAAAGATGTTTGAATGTCTTTTACAATATACGCTGTTGGAACCTCTCCCCAAAAATCATTGGGAACTCCAACTACTGCAACTTCTAAAACACCATTGATTTCATGAATAACATCTTCTACTTGATCTGGATATACGTTGTCACCACCGCGTACGATAACATCTTTATATCTTCCCATAATATGTAGGAATCCATCATCATCTATCATGCCAGCATCACCCATGTTAAACCAATTATCTTTTACTACCTTTTTCGTCGCCATTTCATTATTCCAATATCCTTTAAACATGTACGGGCTTCTTACGTGAATCTCTCCAACTTCATTTGTTGTTAGTTCATGTCCTGTTTCTGGGTGAACAATTTTTAACTCTACATGTTTTAGTGTTTTCCCTACAGAAGACATCTTTTCATTTCCCATCATTGGATGCCATGAAGTTACAACCCAACCTTCTGTACTACCATAGCCTTGCACCATATAGATTCCTATTTCCAAATATTTTTGAATGAGCGTTTCTGGCACTTTTGTTCCACCGCTTTGTGCTACTTTAAAGGTTGAAATATTACGTTCTTTTTTATTTAGTTCATCAAGCATGTAGCTATAAACAGCCGGGAATGCAAGCATCGTAGTAATTTTCTCTTCTTCAATCTTATCCCAAATAAGAGTAGGATTCGAATCAGCTAAGAAAATCATCGTAACACCATGATAAATGCAATTTAAAATAGAAAGCACGCCACTCATATGAAACAATGGATGCACGGATAAAAAGCGTTCACCTGCTGGAATTTCTCTTTGCCCCGCAATCTCAGTAAAATAGTGATGTAAGTTTTTATGACCAATTACACATGCTTTTGCCTGTCCAGTCGTTCCTGAAGTAAATAAGTAAATTGCATCATCATCTTCATGAACGTCTACGGTCGGCTCTGTAATTGGCTGTTCTTGTAATTTTAATTCAAATGAACCAAAGCCTTCTTTTGTCGTTTCAATTACATAAGGAATTTCTTTAACAGCATCAACCTTTAATAAAACTTCACTAAACTCTTCATCAATAACTAGCACTTTTAATTTCGCTTCTTTTACAATAATTTCCAATTCATAAACAGTAAGCTGATGATTTAGCGGGATAAATATCGCTCCAATTTTTAAGCTTGCCATCATAACGCTTGGAAACGGGTGATTATTTTTGCATAAGATTCCTATACGATCCCCTCTTTGCACACCGTTATGTAACAAATAATGCGCAAACTGATTTACTCGTTCATTATACTGCTGAAATGAATATCTTTTTTCTCCGCCTACAAGCGCTTCCAAATTTGGTGATTGCATTGCTCTCTTTTGTAATAATTGTCGCATCGTTCTCAAATAAAACTCCCCTTTATATATGTTAGGGTTTTTATTTTACCAGATTAACTATTAATTTACTAAAGATTACACTTAGTGAATTTAAAATGAATAAAGTGAAACTTTAATCAGCCCTCACCAATCGGGCTTTTACAGGCAGCCCAAATCTCACCTAACTCCCTCGTATTCGCTGATTTTTGAGGTAGGAGTCCTGCTGTCCACAAATAGCGGGATTTAAAAATAGCCATCTACTTATCAAGTAAATGGCTATTTCTCCTTATATATTAGAATACTTCTTATTCATCACATATTGCACATACTCAGGCGCACTATTATTAATCTCTTCATCACTTAGCTTATATTCTGCACCATATAAATAAAACGAAGGTATAAACTCCATTCCCGTGTATAAGCTTGTAGCGTGAAATGGTTTCGTCAACTCAGCCATTGTGATCCCGCTATTTTCATAGTCTATTTCTAATCCACCTATAGAAATAGCTACACCAAACTCTTTTCCCTTCACTTTATCCCCTTTAGATCCGTAAGCAAATCCATATGTTAATACATCATCGAACCATTTTTTTAATAATGGTGGTGAGCTATACCAGTAAAGTGGAAATTGGAATATATATCGGTCGTGCTCTACTAACAGCTTTTGTTCTTCTTCAATATTAAACTCCCAATTTGGTGCCACTTTATATAATTCATGCACCGTAATTTCATCCGAATATTTCTCAAGTTCTTCTACCCATCTTTTATTAATTCGAGACTTTTCAATATCAGGATGTGCTACAATTACAAGTGTTTTCATATATTTTCTTCCCCCTTATAAATAATTCAAACGCTTTAGTATTAGTATGAATGAGTCACATATAATTGAAAAGTACGTACTTTCAGGTACTATAGGAACCTTGAGGTACCTTTGGAGGTGTTATATGAATCAAAATGATGACTGCCCAATTGCAACGACACTCGATGTAATTGGCGGAAAGTGGAAAGTTTATATTTTATGTGTTTTGATGGATGGAAAAATGCGAACAAATGAAATTAAACGAGAAATTCCAAACCTTACACAAAAAGTTCTTACACAGCAACTTCGGCAACTTGAAGCTGATGGGATTATCCATCGTACCGTATATCAAGAAGTACCACCAAAGGTTGAGTACACGATAAGTGAACACGGAAAATCTTTAATGCATATTATGAATGAACTATTTGAATGGGGAAAAGATCATCAGATGAAAAGATTAAATGACTAAAAGAACACTATCAATTTTGTTCAATCTTCTATGTCAAGAATTTTTCTAAAATTTCATAATAGGGTACCGTAACATGTGATTAACCTAAGGTTGAAAATTCCCCCAAAAATGGTAATTTTGTATTTTTATCGTTTTTTTGGGATAACTTGTTTTCTTAAGTTAATGGACATGGGACGTACCCACCATCTATCAATCCAAGAAGATTTAATTAGGAAAATGAAATTTTATAAAGTTTCGTATATACTTACTACATTTCCCTTATTAAACGCTCGCTCTATTTTTTCTAATCTCAATTGTACGTAAGCTATAAAGGAGCACCCCTAAACCAAGAATTTTTTCATTATTAGACGCATTAGAACCTAATGTAATAGTAGGTACATTTAAACCCATAAACCTTTCACTCCATTCTATAGGCATATATCCTTGTTTACCGATTGCTAATGTACGTCCTTCTATTGTACGGAGAGTGCTTTGAATAAAATCAAACTCAACTTCTACATCTGACAATTTTGTAGCTTTATCAGTCATCAAAGTACCACGTATCATAGTAAATCCTTGTATCATTTTTTCTTTAAACATACCAATCTGGTTATAATTCGAATCATAAGTTACCCAATCATATCCGTCCACTTCAGTATGAAAATATGCTATAATTTCCCCGCTACTTGTTTCTAATCCATAAACATCTTTATTATGTAAAAAAGGTATCACTGAAAAAAGAATATTAGATGAAACTATCTTTGTTCCTGCAATATATCCACCATCAGGATGATATAAACCAAATTGCTTGTTTCGTTTAGGTAATTCTAATACGACAAAAGTATCAACATCCCAAAATGTTGCATTACTTTTTATAGTATTTTTTTGTATCAGCTTCCCTTTTCTTAACTGCCAAAATCCAATTCCAAAAAAGATAGAAGAAGCGATAACAAAAAAGATAATCTGCCCCCAATTAACATGTCCCCAATCGTCATATACAGCGCATAACGCAAGAATAAAAATACCCGTTCCAATTAACAGTTTAAACTTCCCTTTTCTCTTATAGTAATCAAATAATTCCATTTCTATATTTCCACCCCTTATTTGTGTTCCCTGACTATTAATATATCAAAAATACAGAATGCCCTCTATCCAAAAATATGGGTTCCACTGCCCATGTCATTTGTTACTCTTCATAATTATCAACTTAATAAATTTTATTGCTGTCAATTGAGTTTTCATAAACTTTGTACATAAAGAACAGATAACTTAATGAACATGAAAGCCTTTTACCAACAAACTAAGATGAAATGTTATAATATATGTAAAAATCAAATATTCTTTAAAAATTACGTAAAGTGCTGCTTAAGATTATTAGTATGTTAGAGATTCCAAATAATTATAACGTTACCAGTTCAAATATTAATAGAGGTGAAATCATTGAAGAATCAATATATAGCAACACTTGTCGAAATCGTGTTAAAGCATATACCCAATGCAGCTGAGAAATCGATGTTATTTGCATTTTACAATGGGGTCGTCACGACGTATAGTTACTTTCATTATGAATCTATGAAAGTATTTGAACATGGCTCAGAAGGACTTCCATCTAATGAAATTATGGACAATATTCAAAGAGTACGTCATACCGGGGAATCGAACTGGACTGCATTTGTTTTAACTGTCAAAACAAATGGTTTATATGAAGTTGATTATTATGACGATTTAAATCCTACTTTAGAGTGCAGTTCTGCACTACTTTTACTTGCATACAGCCATTATCATATTGAACCAACCTCTGATTTTGGTAAATCACAACTACAAAGCGCTATTAAAGCCGAAAGTTTTAAGAAAACGTTAAACTACGCGTGTATGAGAAATGACATAGAAACAGTTAAAGAAAAGTTAGTAAACATTAAATTATCTACATTAAATAAAAAAGGACCTGATAGAAAAACGCCACTTCACATCGCTTGTCTAAATGGCAATATTAAGATTGTTACATTACTAGTAGAAGCAGGAGCAGATTTGAAAATTAAATATCATGGAGAAACACCTTTTGCCCTAGCATGCGGAAAAGGTAACGTAGAAATTATTAAATATTTAATTTCTAAAGGTGAAAATGCAAATGATATCATGGTCGGAAAAGTCACTCCTCTTCATTTAATTAGTAGTTCTGGTAATCAAGAAATTGTTCAATATATTTTAGAGCGTATTACAAATATAAATGCGGTGACAAACAGGAAACGTTCAGCTCTCCACTACGCAGTGGAGGATAACAATCTTGAAGCAGCAAAGGTTTTAATAGACAACGGTATTGATATGGAATTACTAGAAGAATACAAAAGGGGTGCATTAAGCCTTGCTTGCGGCCGCAATAAACCAGAGATGGCAGCGCTGTTGTTAGAAAATGGAGCTAATATCCATAGTACAGGACAAGGAAAAATCACACCGTTACATAGTGCATGTGAACAAGGCTTTATTGAAGTAGTTCGAGTGTTACTACAACATCAACCGAACTTGCATGAGAAAGCAACATTATACAGTATGCCAAAGAATGAAAAATTAAAAGAAACCCCCATCGAAACAGCCGAACGCCTTGGATACGATGAGATAGTCGAACTTTTGAGCTCAAAATTATGAGAAAGAATGAAAGTAAAATCAATATTTTTGTATTTTAGAGATAATACCATATCACTATCAAGCTAATTAAAAAGATACTCCTTAAAAGTAAAAAACGCTATTCTCTCTGTAAAATCATAGAAAAGAATAGCGTTTTTCATTTTGAAATCGTTTCATTTTGCTACTTGCTAGCTTCACGTTAAGAGTAGCAAAAAAATTGTCCAACAGGATGCCTATATCATTTAAATAAATAGTGTTATGGATAGTTATATAATTTGTTACTGCGAAGTCTAGCAAGTCATCATTTATACTAAACATGCCAATATTGATTTTGTGCGATTGTCCGTTACCTCATAATAAATTTCTAATCCTTTTCGAGTACCTGTTACGATTTTAGCAGCCTTTAGTTTGGATAAATGTTGACTAATTGTACTTTGGGGCATTTGTAAATTTCCATACATTGTTGTTACATTTGTAGCGCCTTTTGCAAGCATTATTTTTACTAAGGATAAACGGACAGGATGTGCCAATACCTTTAATACTTCAGCGATTTCTACATACATTTCTTTTTTTTCTTTCATGTTTCTTTCTCCCCTTTTATATAAATATTAATGATATCCATATATATAATTCGTAAGCATATATGTTTTTGTGTCCGTCATTTTAAAAAAATATAAAAAAACTTTACCCCGAAAACAAAGGAGTGCCTTAACATAACGTTTCACTATCAGTAATGAATAGAAATTTCGTTATGGAAGCAGAAGGTTTTATGTTACTACTCTATATTCAACTAGCTAAAATCAATGAAAAAGAGAGCAGATAATCTGTTCTCTTATGATGCCTCCTTATGTTCCGTGGAATGTTTAACACTCCCCATTCTCTTTAGTTTATTCCACCCTACTGCTACTCCTCGAATCGATGAGAATATAGATTTAATGACAACATACGTCATAAATTGACGATAAATAAAGCGTTGTAAAATTAACCATGCTAATGGTTTTGGATTCTCTTTCTCTAATTTAAATGCAAATAGTGAAGCGAGAAGGTCTATGACAAAGAATACAAGATAAAATCCTAATACTTTTAGCGGATTGCTACCAAAAAGCCCCATAATCATTAATATATCTGCTAAAGGTGCAATAAATTGCAGAACATATTGGAATAACCACATATTGGGCAATGCAATAAATCCTAATGCTTTATGTTTGGAATGAAACAGCGCTTTTCGATGTTTCCAAAGACATTGGAGTGTACCGTATGACCAACGATATCGTTGTTTAATGAGACTTTTCACATCTTCAGGTGACTCCGTAAAAGCATATGCTTTTTCTTCATATACAATTCTATGTCCTTGACGTAAAAATGTAATAGTAAGATCCGTATCTTCTGCCAATGTGTCTTCGCTTAAATAACCAGATTCAACTACATTCTTTTTACGCCATGCTCCAATCGCTCCAGGAACAACTGTAATACAATTTAACTCATCAAAAGCTCTACGTTCTAAGTTAAATCCTGTAATATACTCAACATGTTGCCAAGTAGTCAATAAATTCCGTCTATTCCCAACTTTAACATTCCCTGAAACTGCCGCTACATTATGATCTTCAAAGTGTCTAATCATTAAAGAAATAGCATCTTGTGCAATAATAGTATCCGCATCTAACGTAACAATGATTTCTCCTCGTGATTGCTGAAACCCTAAATTCATTGCCGATGATTTTCCGCCGTTTTCTTTCTGAATTAAACGAACTTTAGGATGCTTATAAAATGTTTCTTCCATTACTTTTGACGTACCATCTTTCGATCCGTCATCCACAACAATAACTTCAAACTCTCTATAATCACTATCCAAAATGGAGCGAATCGTCTTAGCTATCACCTTTTCTTCATTATATGCTGCTATGACAACAGTAACGAAAGATTGATAAGAAGAATTAGTAAATAAGCGGGCGCTTACTGTCTTTTTCTGCTTGTATGCAAAATAAATTAAAAATAGGAATCGAAAAATACCTAATCCAATAGCAATATAAAAAATCGTTGTTAATATATGCTTTGCATATCCCGCTCCTGAAAAGACAGCTTTATTGTAAAGTAAATATTGCTTACCCTCAGAAGAAACAGGTGGCATAATTTCATCTCGTTCTTTATTCATTAAATCTGAAATTGTTACAAAACTATATCCATGCTTTTTTAGGTCTTTAATAATGATCGGGAGCGCCTCTACTGTATGGGTACGATTCCCTCCCGCATCATGGAGAAGAATAATATTTCCCTCTCCCTTATAAATAGGATTAAGAGCACGTCTTACTAATTCATTTGTTGATGGTGTTGCCCAGTCTTCGGGATCAACTTTTTCCCCTACCATTGTATAGTTCATATTTTGTGCACGTAAAATAGGCAATATTTCATTTGATGAATCCGGGTTAGCATCCGCTTCATATGGTGGTCTAAATAAAACCGTAGAATGTCCAGTTACTTCCTGAATTAAACGTTGCGTCGTATTAAGTTCTACTTTCGTTCGTAGTAAAGACGTATCAGCTATGTTAGGATGCTTGAAAGTATGATTGCCAATTTCATGCCCTTCATCGTATATTCTTTTTACAATATTAGTATTTAGTTGCGCGTTTTCACCAAGTACAAAAAAAGCAGCATTTATTTTATTCTCTTTTAATATATCTAATATTTCTGGCGTATATTTCGGGTCTGGTCCATCATCAAATGTTAATACTACTTGTTTTCCATTTGGTTTTCCATATCGTTGCACTTCATACGCAGATGGTAAGGAGTGATATACTTCATCTGTAAGGTAACCATCTTTGCCTACTTTAAAATCTCTCATTCCATTTTTTCTTTCATTCTCAATCTGTAACATTTCACCTTGTCCAGAATAATTTACTTCATCTAAACTATTGATTTTATGTAATACATTAGGACTTTTTTGTACCTCAATAGGATTTTTTAAAACCTTCCATATTGTAGGGTCTTCTGCTCCTAGTCTCCATAATGCAAACCCCTTTGCATTGTTGTCCATTGCGATTTTTACTTGATTATAGAGAGTAACACCGTCTAAGAACCAAGCAGTATGTTCTTTCTCTCCTGTTTTATATCTAAAATAAGGGTTTCCACTCATCTTATCCCATTGTATTTTCATATTTGAATCATGAGCCATTGCCATAACTTCTGAGAAAGTTAAAGACTTCGCAGCTACTTTACTATTTACTTCCCAATCATATCCATAGTTACCGAAAGCAACTATAAGCTTATTAGACGGAATATTCAGTTCTTTCAATGTATGTTGGAACCATTTATTTGAAGCAATTGGTCCTGGTTCCCCAGCTCCATAGTGCTCATCGTACATCATTACAATCATTCGATCTATTATTTTTGCTAACGCACTATAATCAAAAGCCTTATCATTAGCTGGAACATCTTGTGTAACGAGTAAATCATGTTCATGAAATTCCGTAGTAAGTTCTTTCATAAAATTTGTTAAGTTTTCTCTATCACTTTCAGGTACAGCCTCAAAGTCAATATTAATACCTGAAAACTGATTCTTTTTAACTTGGCTTACTAAATCATTAATAAACTTTGTCTTTACATCGTTTGAAGAATTCAGTAACTTATGAATTAGCCCACTATCAGGACCAGAAGCTTCCTCAGTATAGTTAGTAAGCAAAGGCATAATCTTCACTTGATTTTTTTCTGCCAACTTTACTATCTCAGGTTTTATCTCACTTCTAATCGTTAAATCTGCTTTTAAATGATACCACTCTGGTACTAACGTAGTTAATGAATCGATATTTTCTTTTAAAGAAGCGGTACTATTTTCATCCCAGTTTACATAAAAACCATACACTTCTTTAGGTTGTTTACTATCCTTCGGCGAATTCACCAAATTTTTATTATCCTTCGTTTCGG
The DNA here is from genome assembly GCF_038050415.1 of Bacillus sp. FSL M7-1020. NCBI lineage: Bacteria > Bacillati > Bacillota > Bacilli > Caryophanales > Bacillaceae > Bacillus > Bacillus sp. FSL M7-1020. The sequence goes on from NZ_JBBOTW010000001.1 coordinate 3,010,682, forward strand.
TATTTAGTTTAAATTCTTCCTTCTTTAACTGCTGATCACTAAGTTTTTGATTAATTGGTACAAGTTTAGTATCTTGTTGTACAGCGGTATTCATATTTGGAATTTCTGGTGTTGAAAAAATACTTTGAAAGAAAAAATAAAATACAACACTTACACTAACTATTGAGATACATAGAAACCAAATAAAGGCTATGTTTCTCCTTCCTTTCGGATCATAAAAAACAGGTTTTTCTTTATCTTTCTCTTGTTGAATGTTTTTCTCCATTATATTTTTCACATACTCCTTCTTAATAGAACTATAAAATAATAAAGTGCAACTTTAATCAGCCCTCACCAATTGTGCATTTACAAGCAGCCCAACTCCCACCTAACTTCTTTGCCCCAGCCAAATTTTGAGATGGGAGTTTTACTGCCCACAATAGCGAGATACATCCTTTTAGCTTTGAAATGACTCTCTCACTTCCAGATTCTATTGATTCTTCTTTTCATTCCCTTGCTGGTGGCCTCTATTTTCTTGTTGAGACCCCCTACTATTGTTCCCTTTCTCGTTTCCATCATTTTCTTTCTGGGATCCTCTTCCATTGTTCCCTTGCTGATTCTCATTATTTCCTTGTTGAGGATTTCTTCCATTGTTCCCTTGCTGATTTCCATTATTCTCTTGTTGAGATCCTCTTCCGTTGTTCCCTTGCTCATTTCCATTATCCCCTTGTTGGGATCCTCTTCCGTTGTTCCCTTGCTCATTCCCATTATTTCCTTGTTGAGATCCTCTTCCGTTGTTCCCTTGCCCATTTCCATTATTCCCTTGTTGTGATCCTCTTCCGTTGTTCCCTTGCCCATTTCCATTATTCCCTTGTTGTGACCCTCTTCCGTTGTTCCCTTGCTGATTCCCATTATTTCCTTGTTGAGATTTTCTACTGTTATTCTCCTGCTGATTCCCTCTATTTTCTTGCTGAGATCCTCTTCCATTGTTTTCTTTTATTTGCTTCGATGGCTGTTCCTCTGTTTTCTTTTGTTCTTTCTGCTCTTGCTTTTCATATTTTTTTTCGTCTACAGGAGACAAATCCAGTGATGCATTAGGAGATGACTCCGGCTGTGATTGCACCTCTTCTTCATTTTCCACCGGATTAGACGGCATGGCAGGGGGAGTAAGCGATTTGTTCTTTTCATTCTCTTGCTTTATATAGACACCTGTGCCAATTCCAGCTTTTCTAGCATTCTCTCGTACTTGCATCGTGCTACTTTGATATTCAACTGTAATATGTTTTAGCTCATATTCTTTCTTTAATTCTTTCATTGCCTTTTCCAACTGTGGTTCTAGTGCCTTGTCCTTTGCAACAGCTGTTAGCATAACTTGCTTATCATTCGTTAAATACTTATCCTCTTGGCTTTGCTTTATAATAGTACGTATTACTTCTTGCAATTGTTTATTTTCCCATTGCTTCAATTCTTTTAAAATACGCCTTCCATCATCATTACAAGCCTGTAAATCTATAACACGAAAATCCCTCGTTACGCTCACCTCTAAACTTGGATTTATATCAACTGAGACGTAAGCAAATACTTTTTCTTCTGGTTGGTTGTAGAAAAACAACACTGCAAATAGAAAACAAGCAACAAGTATTGATGCAGGCTTTAAAAAGGAAGGAATCGAAAAATGCGATGCTTTTTGTTCTTGCTCATCAAATGAGATTTCCTCCCCGATCATGCAAGAATCCCCTTTTCTTTTACACGTAATAAACTCTCCATTTGGTGTTAAAACAACTACGCTATGCTTTTTTATATCCATCACAATTCCTTTATTCATCATGCTTTTCCCCTCTTATGTAATCCAGAATATATGTATAGTTGTTTGCAAAAATAATACACATTGCAATAATGTATTTTCTATGTCGTTCCAACGTTTTACGACTTACCCTAACACGCGGTTCAATATGTTTAAGCGGTAACTTTTTCTTTCGGAACAGCTCTTCCATCATTTCCTCTTCTTTTATAATAATTTTCACAATTTCTATTAAGTGCTCACGCGTATCACGATGCTTAGGAGATTCTTTAGCAAGCTCTGAGAATGTGATTTTAAACTCAGCTAGCACACTTTGAAAATGAAGAATTTCCTCCTTACGGTTACTATTTTCCATCTCTTTCATATACTCCGTAAGCGACACTTGCATTTCTAACATTTCCTCTTGCTCATCTTCTTTTAAAAAGACAAAGTTATGTTTAGACTCTTTACGTATATAGTCAATTACATCTCTTTTTATAAGAAGATCAGCAAACGCTAAAAAGGATTTTCCTTTTGTATATGAATACTGTTCAATTGCTTCGTTAAACGCAAACAATCCAATGCTATATTCATCATCCTGTTCTGTAATATATCGGCGGCAGACAGATGAAATTGATTTTCTAATAAAAGGCTGATACTGTACGATAAATGCTTCTTTATCTGCTTCGTTGTTTTGTATGTTACATACGATATCTTCTATTTTCGGTTTTCTTAAGATCTTCATTACTAAACTCAACACTTGTAATCTCCCAGCCTCCTTCAAATAGCAAAATGGCCACTACACAAGTGACCATTTAACCAGATTTTCTTGGTACTTTTCTTCGGTCTTGTTTTCTTGCTGTTAGTTATATTTTTAGAGTCTAACTTTTTCCAACGTTTTCTTAATGATTTTCCTTTTCTCTCGGCACTAAAGTTAAGTTTGTATTTTTATCTACTTTCTTATTTTCTACCGTTCGTTTTGCTTATTCTTTTTCTATTTTATCTGCAATCCTTGAATAACTCTCCTCTATACCATTGGTAATTTCATCCTTTTATTTTAGATGCCCACCTAATCTAGTAATTTTATTAATACTTCTATATTCTTTCATAGTCATTTTTCTTCTAATTATTTTCTTCACTATACATATTCGGAGGAATACATAGTTTTATGGGGGTCAAAAAATATTTTTATAAAAAATACATATTTATTTCAAAAATAAAAAACCATCAATTTGAAAAAGGATAATCAAATTGATGGTTTTCTTATAATATCTATTAAATTAAGTTGGATTCTCATTATATCTAAAAAAGTACTAGCTATCCTCTGCCGATTTTCTCCATTTTTATCTTTCTTGGTTATCATAATATGTCTTATCTGCGTATTTTCTATCATTTCCTTTTAGATAAGCTAAAATTACTTTTGGATTTTTAAGTAAAGTCCAGTCTCCATATGTATCAAATCTTCTGCATGAAGTTATCATTCCATTTTTAATAGTACCGAATTTCTTATTATTTTTCTTTCCCCATTCTTTTAACCGTTTAGCGAAATCTGCATCTTCTGCCATAAGCATGTTTTCATTAAATCCGTTGATTGCCATAAAGTCTTTTCTATAGCACCAAAAAATCCCTACAGATATAGCTCCGTACTTAAAAAGTAAGGGAATTATTATTAACATTGCGGAGAGAAATATTCCTAAAGATATTCTTTCAAACTTCCCATTTACCCCACCACCAATGTATTTACCTGAAGTTAAATATTTATCTACATTAGACAACATAGACTCTGTCATTATGGTATCAGCGTCTATAGTGACGATTATTTCTCCATTAGCTATTTTAGCCCCTGCATTTCGAATTTTAGATAAGTTTTTATCGTTATTTTTCAATGTAACACAATTATAAGATTTTGCTATTTCCTCTGTTTTATCTGTGCAACGATTTAAAACAACTATAACTTCCGTTTGCTCTTTATATGCCTCTGATGCCTTTGCAATTGAATCTAAACATTTTCTAATGTACTTTTCTTCATTATGTGCAGGAATTATAATAGAAAATTTCACATCTTTTTTCAAATTGACTCCTGAAAATTCGTTTGTCTCAGTCATAATATTCCCCCCTTATTTTATAAGGTAAATATCTGCTATACATAACTTATATTAATATTTATTAGGTTATATTATAGAAACTGCAGATAAAGAGGCTCTTACTGTCGACGTTCAAAAGCAAGACGTACAGCAAGCCCCGTTAAAACACTTGCCATAAGCCAACGCTGTACTCGTAGCCACGTTGGGCGTGTGCCAAACCATTTTGCAATTTTACTTGCTGTACATACAATTACAAGGTTAACTATAAAGCTAACAGTGATTTGCGTAAGCCCCAAAACTGCACCTTGAAAAAGCAACGATCCCTTCTCTGGATCTTCAAATTGAGGTAGAAGTGATACATACAAAATAGCAATCTTTGGATTCAGAAGATTCGTCATGAGTCCCATCAGAAATAATTTCCTTGGTGGCTCATTAGAAATCATACGAGGTTCCATAATAGATGTAGCACCCGGTTTTATCGAATTCCAGGCGAGCCAGAGCAAGTAAGCAGCACCTGCCCACTTTACTGCTTCATATACAGCGGGAACAGCAACGAATAGAACTGTAAGTCCAAACATAGTTGCGATTATATAGATTACAAATCCGAGCATGATGCCCAATAAAGAAATAAATCCCGCCATACGTCCCTGCGTAACGGAACGGGAAATGAGGTAAATCATATTAGGCCCAGGTGAACAAACCATGCTAAGCGAAACAATTGCAAAAGCTACCAAGGTACTCAAGCTGACCATAAACCTTCCCCCTTTATGTTACATAAAATTTCCTATTGTACATTTTATCATGATTGAGGAGAGAAAAGATTCATACTTCTCGCTCCCTTAAGTAAAACTTTAAAATCTCCTTGAATAAATCTATTTTTTAAAATGAAATATCAACGGCATTTTATGTCTAATTCGTATAGGTGTTAGCAAGTTCGTTTGCAAACTTGTTAGCACTTTTTATTTGATCGAATACCAATGGTTATTTACTACACCGTTTAACTCATCCGCTAATGCATCCAATCTTCCCCCTTCCCCTTCACCAAGTTCTTTCAAATAATTTCCATGGTAATTTCTTTAAATCATTTTATTACATCCTATTCTTGTAAATCTAATTATTTGAATGTAAAATTATAAATAAGTTTTAACATTTTGAATCGAGGTGAAAATCATGAGAAGTTTTGGCTCATTAATGATCTCTACTGTTTGTTCAGTACTTCTTATAATTTGGAATGTCTATTCCTTCTATAACGGATTCACAACAGGACGCACATACTACTGGATTAATGGCATCGCAGCTGTTATCTTCCTTTTATTCTTTTTCCTCAACATGCGTGATTTTAAAAAGAAAAACTACAGAGCCTCATGACAATAAGAGTTGATACATATGTGGAAAAGAATTAAGAATTATAGATTGAGCTTAAAAGATTTAAAGTTCATGTTATGGTTGTTCAGTATAACTTGTTTTATATACAGCTACAATTTCATTACAGGATTAGCTTTTGACCACAAATTCCAAGTCTATTATTTAGGTGGTGCTATAGCTACATACGCCGCATTTATAGATACTAAAAATAGGATTAAAAATAAAATTTATAAGACAGCGTAATTTAAAAGGAATCCTTTATGGTTTCCTTTTTTCTATGCAAAATAAAAAAGAAGCGGATTCGCTACTTTTACTTGTTCCAATCTTTAAAATCGGTATATTTACTATAAGCTGTTTCGGTTGCATTTCCTTGCCAACGATTCTTAGCGTTTTCTCTTTTATCTTTCACATTAAGTTCGCTTATATCTTCATTTTCGCTTAGCCATTCTGGATTATCATAGCGTATTTATTGTTGAACATCCCTGTTTTAACGTTTTGAATCGTTCGCCTAAAATTTATTATACAAAATAAAAATAGCTACTCTTGAAAAGTTTCACATTTTATTTTAAATTAAATGCAATTTAATAAAATACACCTCTCATACATCACTGTTTTTTCGTTTATTGAGTCCGTTTGTTTTGTACAAAAAAAGCACCTAAATGGGCGCTTTTCACCGAATCATCTTTTTTTATATCTTTTTCTTCTGCTTCTTTTTACTTCCTTCATTTCTTCTTGCATAACTAGTTTTTCAAGGTATAAACGTACTAGCTTATAATCACTCTCTTTTCGCTGCTTTTCTTTCTCTTCTTTTTCTCTCTGCTCTCTTCTCTTTTCCTGCTCTTCCTGCTCTTCCTGTTCTTTCTCTTTCTGCTCTCTTCTCTTTTCTTCTTGCTCTTTTTTCTGTTCTTTCTCTTCAATACATATGTCAACCAGTTTACTAAAGAAAATAATCTTACTATGCTTCTTTTTACCAGGTCTCAATACGAAAAGAATAAAAGTTATGATTGTAAAAATCCAGAAACCTGTTACGGTAAATCCACTAATCTGCATAGAATTAGTGGATCCATTAATCATCTTTGCATTAACGAAAAATCCAGTCGCAAGTACAGAAAATAAAACCGTAACAGCTGGTAGAATCATTGAATCCATTTTAAGTGGATCATGGTACTCAGATAAACTTTCTATTCTTGCTTTCACATACTTTAAATCATTTTTTTCTAACTCCATTAATTTATCCTTATTAGATAAACTATCAGTATCATTAGAAAACTCCTTGGTATGTACATAACTATCCACGATAAATTCAACAAATTTCTTATCTTTTTTATAAAGCAGATTTTTTTTAAAATCCTCTTGGTCCTGTTGTGTAAATTTAGACACTAGCATTCACCCTCAATTTCGACATTTAAAATTAATCAAAAGTAATACTATCTTTTTATCTAAATTTTAAAGTAATATTCAAAAAATGAATAGCAAAATCTTCACTATTACACTATCCTTGTATCTAAAGTTAATGAGAAGTAACCTTTTTTATAAATTCCTTTATATCACTTATGAATCTAGTATAGAAAACACTAAACTCAATAAGAAACACAAAAGCCACGACACTCACGCACCGTGGCTAAATATTTAAATGTAATTGGTCTTTTAGTCCTTATTGCGGATTCTTACCGCCCATGCCAGTTCTCCAGTAACATTTTGATAAAGCGGCTATGATCATTGATTATGAGCGCATAGATACGTTATCCCCACGTTATGCTCTTTTCAAAGAACGAGTAACTGTAGGAATATCGTATCATCGATTCCAATGTAAAAAGGCACCTGATTTAGTGCCCAAAATAGTGCCCTAAAGGGCGATACTGGGCCGCCTGGCATTATTTCACTGACATTTAACCAAAGTGATAATACTGCAACTAGCCCAACTACCCTCGTATTACCAGCTATTAGTGTAGGCGTTAATGAAATAGTAAAGTTAGAAGGGGTTTTCCGAACTAATTATACTTCTCTAATTCCTCTCACAGAATTTAGTGTATCTTCAATTCTTATTCTGAAAAGAGATGCCTTTATTATTACGGTTCAGTCAGAATCTCAAGATAATATTCAAAAACCAGCGAATGTTTCAACTAATTGAACACACAATGTTTCAGTAGTCTGGATAGATACCCCTCCCCCGGCACTTATATATACAGTCTAAATCTGAATGCCTCGGGAATTGGTACATCAACTAACACTATTAATGAAAGTAATTTAACTGCTACAGTAATTAACATTTAAAGTTTAATTACAACGTTAATTTATTTTATCTTTTACGACTTTAAGTTGTACCCTTATGCTAGAAGAACTCCTAGCTTTTTTGTTCACCCAACACAATCTTACAGTAATTCCCTTTTATCAGAATATAGTGTGTAGCTGACTATAAATATTATGTTCACAGAAAAAAGGCCAACAATACAAGATCGTTAGCCTCTACTTTCCATATTCGCACCTTTTATCACTTTACTTCCTAACAACCGGAATCCACATTTCACCAAATAATAAGCCATTTCTCTGCCCCATCTCAACCGTTGTATTCGGTCCACCAACATAGGCAAAATCCTTTGCTTCTGGTAAAGCTTGACCGAAGGCGATGCCAGTAAGCTTATTACTTAGCTCTTCAGCCGTCTTACCTTCACCTTTCACTACTACATATTCCCCCTTAGGAAACTGAATCACTCTAGATTCTTCTTCTATTTGTGCTTCTGTCATGACACCCGCATAATACATCATTTTGTTATTCACCGCTTCGCTCACGGAAAAAATGTATTCATTTGTAGCTAAAGCTTTTAAAGTGTCCAGCCTTCCATCTTCTTTAACAGCCGACCAAAAGTCTTCCTTTTCTTTATTTATTCCAGCAAAGTCTGTGTATTCACTCTTAATTTCAGTTCCAATACCTAACACGATAAAGCTATCTTTTTCTTCTATAGTATAATTTTTCATATACAAAACCTGCCTCTTTTTTTATTAATCAAACGATTTATCTTTTCATCTGATACGTTTATAATACCTTTAAACCATGTCAAAAAATGATACTGTTTAGGAGACCAAAATGAAAAAAGTCGAACGGATTAATACAATTATGCGGTATATCAACAACCGCTCCCACTTTACAATTTCTGAAATCATACGAGAATTTAACATCTCACGATCGACAGCTATTAGAGACATTAGAGAAATTGAAGCTATGGGGATGCCACTTGTCGCTGAAGTTGGAAGGACCGGAGGATATTTTGTTATGCATAACTCTATCCTGCCCGTTGTTCGCTTTACTGATAATGAAGTGAAAGCTCTTTTTATTGCCTTTATGGCTACGAGGAATCAACAACTTCCCTATCTAAAAAGTCGTCAGTCATTAGCAGAAAAACTACTAGGACTCATTTCAGAAACCCAGCAAGATGACCTTGTTCTTTTAAATCAACTCTTGCTGTTTGAAGGGACTAACCCTCATAATCCCGATCTACTTGAGCTTTCTGACCTCCCCCATCCTATGTTAGAAAAACTCATTCAACTCCTTCTTTTGGATAACCATTTATTGATTACCATCAAAGAAGAAAAGGAAATCAAATCTTATCCAATTTATCTACTACACCTTTATCAAGAAAAAAGCCATTGGATCATTGAAGGGTTTGACTTAAAAGAAGAAAAGAAGATAATGTTTCCTGTCGATGACCTCACCAATATCGAACCATACACGACGAAAAAAAGGCTAAATAAGAAAAAGATTTTAGAAAAACTAAGTAAGAAGGACGAAATAATCAACTTGGTACTTGAACTTGGACCAAAAGCGATTGCCCAGTTCAAAAAATACCATCCTTTAAAAGGATCAATATCTTATACAAATCCTTACCAGTCTACAGCCATTTTAAAAACTTTTATCAATGTTAACAATCCCGATGAAGTGACGGAAATAACAAATTGGCTACTTTTCCTAGGGAAGGATATTAAAATCAGGGAAATACCCGATGAAGTATTAGCAGATTTACAAAAACGAGTGTGCTTATATATTCCATAAGCAGTGAGCCTCAAATATTAAGCTTTATCACTGGACAATCATCCTATTTTTAAATACCATTTCATTTACTACAATGAGAGCATGAAAAATAATAAAAGCACGGAAAATCTCCCGTGCTTTTCTAAACGTATATATTATTCCTGAAGGTTTCGTTTATCTCGTTTCTTACCCTAACTGACGTTTAAATGCTTTACTAGCAAAGAAGTAAGCAATAACCATGATTCCGACGCACCAAGCGAGGGCAATCCAAATATCGTTTCCAACAGTTCCTTCATATAATAGAGCACGAATCGCATTCACAATTGAAGTCACAGGCTGGTTCTCAGCGAACGCACGAACAATTTTTGGCATCGTTTCGGTAGGGACAAAGGCCGAACTAATAAATGGAAGAAAAACTAGCGGGTACGAGTAAGCAGTCGCCCCTTCCATAGACTTCGCTTTCAATCCTGGAATGATAGCTAGCCATGTTAGCGCCAACGTAAACATCCCTAGTATCCCAGCTACTGCAAGCCAATCTAGAATATTAGCGCTGGAACGAAAGCCCATTAAGAGTGCAACAAGAATAACCACCACGATAGTAAGTACATTAGCAACAAGAGAGGTTAAAACGTGGGCCCACAATATAGATGAGCGCTTAATAGGCATCGTAATGAAACGTGCCATCAGCCCACTCTTTACATCCGTAAATAGTCGCACGGAAGTGTAAGCTACACCGGATGCGATAGCCATTAGCAAAATTCCCGGCAATAAATAATTGACGTAATTTTCCGTTCCTGTTTTTATTGCGCCGCCAAACACGTAGACAAATAATAGCATCATCATAATCGGTGTAATCGCTACCGTAATAATTGTATCCGGACTGCGCATAATGTTACGCATTAAACGACCTAGTAATACACCAGTTTTACTTTTCATTTACATCTCCTCCTTTTTACCGATAATCGCAAGGAAGATTTCTTCCAATGTCGGTTGCTTTTCGATATACTCCACTTTTGCCGGTGGGAACATCTCTTTTAGTTCAGCAAGAGTACCTGTCGTAATAATTTTTCCGCCATGCAAAATAGCGATACGGTCTGCCAGTTGTTCTGCTTCCTCCAAGTACTGAGTCGTAAGCAAAATAGTTGTACCGCTACTGGCAAGTTCCTTAACTGTATCCCACACTTCGATTCGCGCTTCAGGATCAAGTCCAGTCGTTGGTTCGTCAAGAAAAATAATTGCTGGCGCTCCAATCAAACTCATCGCGATATCAAGCCGGCGCTTCATTCCGCCTGAATACTGATCTGCCCTTTGGTTTGCCGCATCAGTCAGGCTAAATCTTGCAAGTAGATTGTCAGCAACTTGAGCGGGATTGGAAACACCACGTAACTTGGCGATCATTATCAAGTTTTCCCTCCCAGTAAGCATACCGTCTAAAGCTGCGAACTGCCCTGTCAAACTGATACTTTGACGAACATGATCTGGTTGACGCTGTACATCAAATCCGCAAATGCTTACTTCACCGCCATCTTGCTTCATTAGCGTCGAAAGGATGTTGACCGTTGTTGTCTTTCCCGCTCCATTTGAGCCTAGCAGCGCGAAAATTTCTCCACGCTGCACCTCAAAATCTACCCCTTTTAAAACTTCCTTGTCTTTAAAGGATTTTTTCAAGCCTTTTATAGAAATCGCTGCATTACTCATACTTTTTTCCTCCCTATAAAGTGAAACTTTAATCAGTGGGGGTTTTGTTCATCCCCCACTGATTATTAGTTGAATCAATCGGGCTTTTACGGACAATTGATCCCCGACCTAACTTCTTTGCTTACGCTGAATTTTGAGGTGGGGGTCTTACTGCCCGTTAATGCGGGATAAAAATGTTTTGCGAAGATAATTTATTTACCTCTACCTATTTAGTATCACTGATATTCTGTATTACTTAGTACTGAGTTAAAAATATAACTGAATAGCTATGGTGGCAATTCATATGTGTAACCAGCTAATCAGTCGGTATTACTTATTCCATTTATTTTTTTCTCAATTTCGTCATAATACTTTCATTCAAATCTTCACGATACTTGGAGACGTAAGTTTTAGCGTTTGCCACTAGTTCGTCAGCAAAGGATGCCACGTCATCCCCAGTAATGTCAAGCACTTGTCTTCCTTCCGCTGCACCCGCTTCGAACAAATCGATTAATTCATACTGTATGTGTAACATATCCATCCCGTTACCCGCTGAGAAATTCCACATGTAGTTTTGAATTTTCTTAAATACAAATTGGTAGTCCTCTGGCAGAGCCTCAACTCGTGCCATCATCATTTTGTACTCTTTTTTATCACCAATTAACTTTTTAAACATTTCTAACATCTTATTTTCCTCCTTTTTTATAAAACCGAGCAAGAAATTCCCAAAGTATCGGCCGGAACATTTTATCTTATGAACCTATTTTGACTTCAAGACGTTAATTTTTGACGATACAAAATCCCATTTTTTCCAAAACAATTCAAGCTCCTGGCGGCCTTCTTCATTTAATGAATAAAACTTACGAGGCGGTCCCATATCTGATGGTTTCTTTTCAATATTCACAAGCTTTTTCTTCTCTAATCGTACGAGGATGGTATACACCGTACCTTCCACAACTTCGGTAAACCCAAGATCATTCAGGTGGCGGGTAATCTCATAGCCATACGTTTCACGGCGACTAATGATTTCCAGTACACACCCTTCCAGTGAACCTTTCAGCATTTCAGTTAAATTTTCCATGTCCTGATCCTCCTTTACCCCCTATTCTGTCTGACTTATATTCAGTATTACAGAGTACTAAGGCGAATTTTTTACTGAGTGGTTTTTTTGAATTCATACTATTCAGTATCACTTATTACATCTACATTGTATGACTAAGTAGTGATAGATGTCAACTGATTTTCAAATTTTTTCTAAAATCCGCTATTACCTATTGTCTACTGCAAATATTTTGAGAAACAACACTACTCAGTATTGCTTATTACAAGTACATTGTATGACTAAGTAGCGATGAATGTCAACTCGATTTTTATATTTTTTCTAAAATCAACTATTACCTATTCGATACAGCCTATTTTCTTTTTTTATTTTGCCCCATACCTATCCCACTAAGAAAAGAAAATACCCCAAAACAAAAATTCTACATTTTTATTTTGGGGCGCTATACTATACCAAAGTTAATGAATATGGCTAGCTCTTCTTATTAATAAGACAGATCATTTTTTATTACGATAACATCATAGCCATATCTTCTGCTGCATTTGTAATCAGTTTTAAACCGAATGTTTCTTGTAATACATCAAGTACGCCAGGTGAAATAAATTCAGGAGCCTTTGGACCGATGCGAATATCTTGAATTCCAAGACTAAATAGCCCGAGCAAAATGGCAACTGCTTTTTGTTCAAACCATGATAGGACAATACTTACTGGCAATTCGTTCACTTCACATTGAAAAGCATCTGCTAAAGCAGCCGCTATTTTCACTGTAGAAATGGAGTTGTTACATTGTCCTAAGTCAATGTAACGCGGAATTTCCGTGCCAGGTACAACACCGTAATCCACATCATTAAAGCGGAATTTCCCACAAGAAGTTGTTAAAATAACCGTTTCTGGCGGAAGTGACGTTGCTAATTCACGATAATATTCTCCGCCTTTTCCCGGTGCATCACAACCGGCGATAACAAAGAAACGCTTTATTTTCCCTTCTTTTACTGCATCAATAATTTCTGGAGCTAATGATAATACTGTATTATGATGAAACCCTGTAACTAACTGTTCATCCGACTCCATATGTACTTCTGGAAGTTCTAGCGTTTTTTGAATTAATGGTGTAAAATCATCATTTTCAATTTTTTGTATACCCTCTAAGCCTGCAATGTCATATGAAAAGAATCGATCAGAGTACGAGCCTTTAATTGGCATAACACAGTTCGTTGTAGCTAATATGGCACCAGTAAATTTTTCAAAAAGGCGTCTTTGATCATACCATGCCTTACCGATGTTTCCTTTTAAATGTTTATATTTTTTCAGCTGCGGGTATCCGTGTGCTGGTAGCATTTCAGAATGCGTATAAATATTAATGTCTTTTCCTTCTGTTTGCTTTAATAGTTCTTCTAATGCAAATAAATTATGACCCGTAACTACAATTGCTTTACCTTCTACACGATTTTGTGTAATTTGTACAGGCTCTGGCACACCAAAATGATTCGTATGTGCCTCATCCAATAACTCCATCACCCGTAAAGCTGATTTCCCAACTTTCATAGCCATATCAATATGCTCTTGTTCGTTAAAATTAGAATTTGTTAATGTCATATATAAAGCTTCTTGTGTTGTAGCATCTACAAATGCATCCGTATACCCTAGCTGAGCAGCATGAGTACGATAAGCCGCAATTCCTTTTAGCCCAAACACAATCGTGTCTTGTAAACTAGCAATCGTTTCATTCTTTCCACAAACACCCATTACTTTACATCCACCTGTTGGCGTTTGTTCACATTGATAACAAAACATATCATCCCACCCTCTCCCAATCATTCATTACACCTTAAGCATAATACCCATTGAAAAAAAGTGATGTGATATCAATCACAATAATATATAAAGATTTGTGACAGTTCATATTGTTGACATAATATTTTTATTGACACTAAAAAATATACATTAGTGTGTCCACATCTTTCGATACTTTTAAATAGCTAAATAATTAATTTGGAGAAATATATACAACGAAAAAAATTTTTGAATCCCTTGTACAAATAGTTGCAATTCATCACATATGAAAATAGATATAAAAATACGCTCTTCTTTCTATCATTCAATAGAAAGAAGAGCGTATTTTTAATTTTAAGGAACTGTCATTTTTTATTAAAGTCTTTATTGTAAACCTTTTTATTTACAATACATTTACACTATCTTAACATTATTTACATTATTTATATGATATATTTAAATAGAACCTACTTAAGAAATTTCATGTATATTGTATCTTTGTGATCTCTTATCTGATTGATAAAAAGATCATGTTATATTTTTATAGCAGGGGTGAATTAGGATGACTGAAACTTTAAAAACACTTATAATGCTTGATGCTACTTACGTTGTTATTGCAATTATGACGGTACTAGTATTTGTATACTTGGAATTAAAATCTCAGTAATATATGCTGGCATAATCGACAAATTCAGCATTTAAATATAGTTAGAAGAAAGAGAGGAGAAAATTATTTCTCCTCTCTTTCTTCTAACAATGTCTTATTTTAGTAAATCCAATGTATGTAAAAGTAACCCTTTGTCCCCTACATCACCATGACCAGGTACGACAGAATTCATATTTTTATATCGTTTCAATACATTTCCAATCGATACAGACCATTCATTTACGTACGCATCCGCCACATTTCCTAAATCTTTTGCTTCCGCAGATTTTACTAAACAGCCTCCAGCTAAAATTTGATATTGTGGCAACCAAACAACAATATTATCTTCTGTATGTCCTTTCCCTGGATAGAACGTTTCTACTTTTGTATTGCCAAACTTCAAACTCGTAATTGTTTGTAAATCTCCAAGTGGCTCTTCATATCCACTTTTCTTTGCTAGTTCCGCAGTTAATGCTGTACTATGTGCTTTAATGCCTCTTTCTTTCAACGTTGTTATTCCGCCAATTCGATCAGCGTGCGCATGTGTAATAATGACATCCGTTACCCGCTTCTTAAATTTCTTTTCTACCATCTCGATCAATTCCTTCGTTAATTTGTCATCCCAAGAAGAATCAACAAGTACTAATCCTTTAGAAGTAGTAAGAACTAGACCGTTCGAAGGAACCGCTTCTCCATTAAAATAACCTAACTCCGTATGAACCCATACATTTTTGTTTAACTGAGATATTGAAATAGTTCCCGTCTCATTTTTTATTACTTTTTGCTCTAGCTTTTGTTCTGCTTTCACAGAAGAAATTGTACTAATAAATTGAGTTATTCCTAGTAAACTAACACATACCCCTAATTTTAATAATGTATTCTTTTTCATTTTCTCCATCCTTCCTTTCAAACTAAATAGTTATTACCTATATGAGACAATTCATCTCCAATCTTTGTTCCATCATGTCTTACATATTTTTTTAGAAATAATAAAAAAGCGTACAAAATGTTGTACGCTTTAAAACTTAACCTTTCACTCCATAATTCTCAAACTCTTCCTCATTCCCATAAAATACATTCAAATCAATATACTTTTCTTTTCCATTATAACCGCTTAATTTCCCACGATTCGTGTATTGCCAAAACGTCCATTTTCTCTCATCAGATAAACTTGTTTTTGTAAGAACACTACGAATCCATATATCACATTTGGGATACCCATCCTTTATATACAAATCATATGCCTCTTGAGTTGCATACAATATTACTTTCTTACCGTAATGTTTTTCTAGCATTTCAATCATGACCGACAACTCTTTCGCAACATCTTCACGCTTAGGCGGATTATCTTTTTTGTTAGCGTAAAACTCAACATCAATTACGGGTGGCAGTGCTTGTTTATATTTTGGAACAGTTCGTATAAATTGCTCTGCTTGTGTTTCACCCTTACTATCGAAACTAAAAAAATGATACGCTCCGATGCGCATATCTGTCTTATTCGCATTCGTCCAATTTTTCGAAAAGTACTCATCCACAAACGAGCTTCCTTCAGTCGCCTTTATAAACGCAAACTTCATATTTTGCTTTTCCAACTCTCTCCAATCTATATCCCCTTGATACGATGCGACATCTACACCTTTTATTTCATACTTATCAGCACTTATTTGATTCGGAATGAATATGCCTTGAAAAACTAAGTAAACGACAACACTTATTACACTAATTAAAGTAAAGATTCCTCCTATAAAAAGATTCTTTTTCATTCATATCACCCATCTTTACAAATTAAAATTCTACTTACCATTCACGCTTTTTATTAATTTTCATTTTTTCTTCAAACGCCTTCTCTAAATCAACATTTAATTTATTTGCTAAATCACATACATTCCAAATTACATCAAACATTTCTAAACCGATCTCTCTTTTCGCATCTTGTATTGTATCACGCTTTAATATGACTTCCGCTAATTCACCTAATTCCGCCATCGTATATATGGTGCGCTCTTCAATTGTTGTATCTTGAAATCCTTTTTCTTTACTGAAATTTGATACATACCTCTGAAACTCCACAATATTCATACTTAATCTCCCCTCATTACCAATACTCCATTTTTCTATTACACTTAAAACCAAAATTATATTTTGTTAAATTATAACATTCGGACTATAATTTATTTATAGCCCATTAACGGAGGTGTTTGCAATGACTCTCTTCGCTTCCCCATCATTATTCATAGTGGCAATCCTTTCATTTGCACTAGCTTATTTCATTGGAGTAAAACAATACACTTGGCTCTTATCAGGATTCAACGAACGCCGCGTGCCTGATAAAGTGAAGTTATCAAAAATAGTTGGTCTTTATAATTTAGTTGCTGGTGTCATTGCCACAATCGGTAGTGTCTTCACTACTCCTAATGTCACGATCGTTATTCCTATCATTATAATTGGACACTTTATTATCGCCGCTTATGTAAATACACGCATGGTGCAGTGAAAAAAGATCACCCAAATGGATGATCTTTTTTATAATTTATCAACATATTGCTTCGCTTCTAGTAAGGAAAAACCAAAAGCTTCTCTTACTCTCTTAACTGCTGTAATTTTTTTGCCTTCTTCTACAAGCTGGCGTAGTTCTTTATTAATTTCAGGTTCTCTTTCTATAATTCCCATTTCTTTCGTAATTAATTGTAATCTATCTTCAATTCTCTTTAAACGCGCATCATTTTTCTTTTCAATTGTAGTTAATTTTTCAGCGATATAAATGAAACCAAAGGCTACTATCGGTATAACCATCCAGAATTCCATGAATGTTCCCCCTTACTAACTTTCATTTGTTTTATTTCACTAAATTATGTAAATTTTACCATATCAAACATTTAATGTATAATACTACTATATCAAACTGTTAATAAAACCTATTATTTTAGGGGGACACTTTATGAAAAGATTTTTAAATACGTTACTTCAATTTGTAGTTCTTTCAATCGTGCTACATTTATTATTTGATATAGTTGGTTGGCTTGTTTTCAATGCACCAATTAAAAACAAACAAATCATTATTTTTTTAATAACAATCTCATGGGTTATGTACATGTACCGAGACAAATTTTTTCAAAAGTTCACTTCAAACTAACTAAAAAAGAAAACACTTCATTGGTGAATGACGAAGTGTTTTCTTTTTTTTACTACTGTATAATAAAAATAATATTCTGTCTTTAAAGAAAGGAGTCACCATGAACTTAAAAAGTAGCAATATATACGAAAAAATGAATCAATATTCCGTTGCAGGTTTAAGCCTCGCTGTTATACGTAATGGCAAACTAGATGAAGCGACTGCCTTTGGAACACTTGAAGCTGGAACAACTAGAGCTGTTACTACAAATTCTCTCTTTAATTCTTGCTCTATCAGCAAATTCATCACTACAATGCTCGTACTAACATTATCAGAGCAAGGTATCGTATATTTAGATGAAGACGTAAATGATAAACTCACATCTTGGAACATTCCTACCAATCTATTTACTTCACAAAAAAGCATCACTTCGAGAAACTTATTAAGCCATCAATCTGGACTCATTGATCCACCTAATAGTTTTGAACATTATACACCTGCAAAAGGATTACCTAATATGTCTGAGCTCCTTTCCGGTAAAACACTATATTGCCCCGTACCTATAGAAGTAGCTTATAAACCAGAAAGTGAATTTCATTACTCGGACGCAAACTTTTGTATAATCGAGCTACTACTAGAAGATATTACAGGAAAATCATTTAATCAGTTATTAGAAGAACATATCTTCCAGCCACTACAAATGAAAAATAGTACACTCTTCTCTCCAAAAGACATAGATAAAACCGATGTTTTTGCTTGCGGCCATAATAAAGATGGAACTGTAGCAAATGAGAGATTTCCATTTTATCCATTCGCAGCTGCTTCAGGCATTTGGACAACACCAACTGACTTATCAGCTTTAGTTATTGAAATCATTCATTCCTTACAAGGAAAGGGCAAACTAAAACTTTCTCAAAAATTAGTAATAGACATGATTTCTCCTCAAGGTTGCTCAAAATGGACTGGATTAGGTGTTTTTCTAGATGATTCTAATGGAAAATTACAGGTTTATTCACTCGGATGGGGCGTTGGATTTCAATGTATGATGGTTTGTTATCCATACTGCGGGAATGGTGCTGTTATTATGACTAATTCCGATTTAGGTGTTCATCAAATGGAAGGGATCATTGGTGAGGTTGTAAAAACGTTATCCTTATAATGAAAATAAAGAAGCTGTTCCTTCCAGCTTCTTTATCTATATAACATTTTTCGCAACAATTTTTATATGTTCTGGTGCGATAATCTCCGTTATACTTTCTTGGAAATCTTCCCGCAACATTTCTTCCAAATGTTCTAACTGCACTTCAACATGTGTGCATTCTAAATTATGTATATTTAACAGTGCATAATGATCTTTTTTCTTAATTACTAAATATTGATTTTCCTCTGTCACAAGTACAGAACCTAATCGGACTCCTAGTAAGCGTTGATCATCAAACTTCATAATTACTTCTCCTTCCCTCATATAAACAAAACTACAATGAAAATAATTACATTTATGGAAAAACACGCTTATTTAGACTATATCATAATTTACTAAAATAGAAATATCTTTTTCTGTTTTAATAAAAATCCCTATTTTTTCATATATTTCGATACAAAAAACTTTCTCAACATTAAATTTGAATTTTCAGTTTTTAATTCTATGAAAATCTATTATAATAAAGTTAATAAATGTTTGACCTCTCCTAATTCATGTACATATGGATGATCAGTAGTTGCTGCTACTGATCTATTTTTTTGATTTCAGAAAGTACATACGCTGCATCCTTTCCTACACCACAAATAAGTGCGGACCCCCTTTGAGATTGCCATGGTAAACCGATATAATACAATCCTTTTACTGGACTGATTCCCTTTATATGATTAGGAAATCCTTTCTCATTCACTGCCTGTTCAATTTCAATCCAATTATAATTTTGTACAAAACCAGTTGACCATATAACGCTTTCTGCACTATAAGTATCACCATTCTGAAACATAATGTTATTTCCTGATGCACTTACTACTTTTTCTTGCAGTTTGATTGCTCCATTACGAATAAGTTTCTTACCTTCAAAACCGAAAATAGGGTCCTTTCTCTTCTGAAACCATCTTCCCCTCTTTGTATTTATTTCAGCGTACAATAAACCCACTTTTTCTAGCAGATTAAAAATACTTTTTCCAAAAAGTTGTAACGGTAAAAACGTTATAGGATGACTAATAGATACCGTAACTTCATGCGTTTTTGCAAGTTCTACTGCTATTTGCATTCCTGAATTTCCGCCACCTACTACAAGTGCCTTCCCCTGTGGAATTTGCGATGATGATCTATATTGTGATGAATGTATTTGAAAAATATGTGATGATAGATTTGCTGAAACTGAGGGAATAAATGGTTGCTGAAAACCACCTGATGCAATAATAACTTTTTTCGTTTGTAAAATTTCTGTAGGAGTATGTAATTCAAATATTTCTTTTTCTTTCTTTATTTTTAGAACTTCCGTTTGTAATTGTACCGGTAATTGAAAATGTCTTGCATATTCTTCTAAATAAGTTGCAATTTCATCTTTACATGGAAATTCATTTTTTTCACCTATTAACGTCATGCCCGGCAAGCTGCTGTAAGACCTTGAGGTAAAAAGCTGCAAAGAATCATATCGATTTCTCCATGAATCACCAACTCGTTTTCCTGCCTCAAGTAATAAAAAATTATACCCTTCTTGCTTCAAGTAATATCCCATTGTTAATCCAGCTTGACCCGCCCCAATAATAATTAGATCTTTCATTCTAATCCCTCCTCTTCTTAAACATATGAATACTTGTTCATATATTCATACGTTTCCATAATCATAACATTTTCTTTTTATATGATTCAATATCTACTCAAAATAAAAAAGAGCAGTTCACTGCTCTATGAACTACTCTTCATTCCATTTCTACAATTTTTCCTCGTACAGTGTAATTCTATTTGAAAACGGATCAATTACAGTTAATTCAATTGTACCCCAAGGTGTTTTTTCTATATTCGGCTTCGAATAAGCATATTCTTTACTTAATAATACAGAATGATAATCCTTTACATCATCTATTTTGATCCGAATCGCACCACCTGGTGAGGCATCACCATGATGTTCTGATAAATGTATCACAGCATCCTGTAACGAAATTTGCAAATATAATGGCCTATTTTCCTCATACCGATGTTCCCAATCCAGTTTAAATCCTAAAAAACCTAAGTAAAATAGTTTTGCTTTTTCAATATCAAAAATTCTAAATATAGGTGTTATCATTTATACTCTCCTCCTATTTATAAACATCTGCTGCCAATTCTCTCAAAACATCCACGTTTACTACTTCATAGCATCCATCGTTCTTCTTTATTATCTCTTTATCACAAAAAATATTTAATGTTCGCAACAAATGCCGATAGCTCGTTCCTAACAATTCCGCTATTTCCGTTAAATTCCCACTAAATACAATTCTATTTTCATGCTGAACTGCTCGTTCCCCTGCTGCTAACATGTAACTCGCAAGTCTATTTTCAAGCGGATACAATAAATTAATTGTACTGTTTTTTGAAAGTCGGTTTAATTTATGTGCTAATGATCCGCAAATACATCTTAAAAATTTCGCATCATGAAATAGCTTATTTCTCACTTTTCCTAAAGGTAACCCCACACAATACGAATCTGCCATCACTTGTACGTTTGAAGTGATTCTTTGAGAATGAATTAACTCCACATCTCCAAGTAACTGCAAACTATCGTAAAAACATAATAATACCGATTTCCCGTTACTTAATGTGTTAAACGCTTTTGCTTTTCCTTCAACAAAGAAATATAAATAATCTATCTCTTCATTTTCTCTACAAATAAACTCATTCTTTTTAAAAAATATAAGTTCCATATATGGCTTCATATCATGACTAAAAAATGAATCAATATTATTTTGCTTCATATACTCTGCTAATTTAATAGAATTACATACTTTCTTCATAGTCCCCCACCTTTACAACTCATCCCCATTGTAATCAAAATTTTCTTCTTCCACTATGACATATGTCATAACAATACACAATTTCAGCATGATACAGTCATTACAAATATGAAAATTAAAGGGGATATTACATTGTATAACTTTCTTTCTGTCTTTATTGGTGTGCTCATCGCCGTTATGCTTCCACTGAACGGGATTTTATCTGAATTAATTGGCAAGTACACAGCGAGCGTTGTCATTCACCTTGTCGGTTTAATTGCAGTTATCTTCATTTTAATCATAAACAAAAATAAAATTCATTTTAATAAAAGTATTCCACTTTTTTTATATAGTGCTGGAGCGATTGGGGTATTCACTGTTCTTTTTAATAATATAAGTTTCTCCGTCCTTGGTGCCTCTATTACGATCGCATTAAGTTTACTCGGTCAATCTATTGCTTCCATCGTTATTGACCATTTCGGTTTATTAGGAATGAAGGTTGCAAAGTTTGAAAAGAAAAAACTAATTGGATTATGCTTCATCTCTTCCGGAATTATAATCATGACAATTTATTAATGGAGGCAAGAAAATGTTATATATTACTATCGCTATTTTAGCTGGTGTTTCTATCGTTGTTGCTAGAATTATTAACGCGAATTTAGCAAAGGAAATTGGCAATTGGGAAGGCACGTTTTTTAATTATATTACTGGATTATTTTTCTCCGCTCTATTTTTAATTTTCAGTTCAGATTCATTTTATATTCCAATTCATACGTTGCAATCCATTCCTATCGCTGTATACTTAGGCGGATTAGTAGGCGTTATCGTTATTTCATTATCCAACTATATTACTCCTAAAATATCAGCCTTTTATTTAACATTACTCATCTTTATCGGACAATTATTTGCGGGGACTATTATTGATTTCTTCCTGACAAATGAACTCTCAATCGGTAAAGTTATCGGTGGCATTTTCGTATTAATTGGGCTCACTTACAATTTACTCATAGATCGCCCGATAAAAACTGTGAAGCATAACCAAGTTCAACTATAATACTTTACGCTTACCTATCATATATTAATAGAAAAGCTCTTCACACGAAATAATAGAGAGGAGAAAACCCTATTAAAAAAATTATTTTATTGCTAGGTAGCGTATTAATTATTTGTGGAATTGTATGGTTTATAAACTCGGGGAAATCTATTCAAGATCTCTATACTGCAAATAAACCGAAAAAGAAAGCTACTATCATTTCAACTCAAAGGGACCCAAATGAGCCCCCTGTCTTTTTAGGAAAACAGGAAATAAAAGATATACATGTCGAGTCAATTAAAACAAAAAAGGATATCTTTCTCACAAAAACAGATGAATTAAAAACGTTTATTAACAGTATGAATACCGCAAAAAAAGGCAAATTAACATTAGATGAAGAAGGATCAGACTTAATAGATTGTGATATGTGGATTACTTTCGAAGATGGAACTTATAAAAAATATTTCATATGGGTAGTTGATCATCACAGCAGCGAAGTGATGATTGCTCAGCAAGATACTCCTGATGATGTAAACCTTACGTACTATCAGTTAAACGAAGATAGTTCAAAAAAAGTTTATAATTTATTTAAAAAAATTATTTAAACGAAAAAGTCATGAGCACGCGAACTCATGACTTTTTGCACTATATATATTCCGGGAACACTTTACAGCTCTTTTCCTGCTCTATATCATGTCCAAAGAAAACAATTGGGTTCTCTTTCCTAACAATTTCTTTTAAACGCTTAATTGAAGATAAAGCTAATTCCGAATCAACCCCCGCGAACGGCACTTCATCTTCAAAATTCTCTTTCGTATACGATGCATCGATCGTTAATAACACTGGGCCAGAGTTTTCCGTCTCAATGAATAGTGACTGATGTCCTGGAGTATGTCCTGGTGTATACAATAATTGAACACCTGGTACGACTTCATAATCCCCTTCAATGATTTTGTAGTTTAAATTCGGCAATATACATTCTTTCAAATATTCTTCACTATGTTGTGCCGTCTCATATTCAGCACGCTGCACAAGAATCGGTGTATTTGTAAAAGTACCATTTCCCCCTGCATGATCAAAATGCAAGTGAGAACTAATAATATAAAGAAGGTCTTCCGGCTCATAACCAACGCGTTTTAAAATATTTACGATCCTATCTTCTTCAGTCATTTTCGGTAAAATCTGCCCTTCAACAAATGTACCGTCAAATAAATTTTCATTATTAACCGCACTTTCTGGCATACCTGTATCTACTAAAATTGGCCCTTCTTCTGTCTCCAATAAATAACACCATACTGGTAAGTTTAATAAATTCCCCGGTGCGAGCGTACTATTAACAGAAGAATGATCTAACATACAACGACCAGCTGGCACGAAATAAAGCTTCTTTACCGTCATTATGTATCCACCTTTACATTTCGTTTTGAATAAAACAATACAGTAAAAAATTCTACTTTTTAGAAATAAACTCCTTCTACTCTTTCATTCCAGCATACAAAAAAATGTACTTTTTACATAACAGCATTTCACCATCTATAATAAAGGAGTAAATGATTCTTACTTTAATGGAGGGACTACAAATGAAAGCAATTGGTTTACATGAATACTTACCTATTGAAGAAGAAAACAGTTTAATTGATATTGAAGTTGAAAGACCTGTTGCCGTAGGAAGAGATATACTTGTTAAAATTAACGCGATTTCCGTTAATCCAGTTGATGCAAAAGTTCGCTCTCCGAAAGATAAAAAAGAAGATGTAGCGAAAATACTTGGCTGGGATGCTAGTGGTGTTGTCGTACAAACTGGCGAAAGTTGTACGTTATTTAAAGAAGGCGATGAAGTGTTTTACGCTGGAAGTATTACGAGACAAGGTACATATAGTGAATACCACCTAGTTGATGAAAGAATCGTTGGTAAAAAATCTAAAACTTTAAGTGATACTGAATCTGCAGCAATTCCTTTAACAGCTATTACGGCGTGGGAAGGTTTATTCGAGCGTTTAGGCATTAATTACGCTAAGAAAAGCGAAAATACATTTAAAAACATTTTAATTATCGGCGGAGCTGGTGGTGTCGGTTCAATCGCAATTCAGCTTGCGAAATGGGCTGGATTAAATGTAATCGCAACTGCGTCTCGCGATGAAACGATAGCATGGGTGAAAAACTTTGGAGCTGACCATACAATTAACCATCATAAACCTTTAAAAGAGCAACTACAAAGCCTTGGATTCAACGATGTAGATTATATTTTCTGCTTAAATAATACAGATCAGCATTGGCATGGTATAGGTGAAGTAATTAAACCACAAGGTAAAATTTGCTCTATCGTAGAAAATGAACATCCTCTTGAAATGGGCATTCTAAAAAGTAAAAGTGCGACCTTTGTTTGGGAGTTTATGTTCACAAAGCCGATGTATGAAACTGGTGATATGATTACGCAGCATGAACTATTAAATAAAGTGAGCGAATTATTAGATGAAGGTATTTTAAAGACCACTTTAAATGAAACATTAGCACCAATTAACGCTGAAAACTTAAAGAAAGCACATGCATTACTTGAGAGTGGACGTACAATTGGGAAGATTGTATTAGAGAAGTTTTAATAAAAAAGTCCGATTTCTAAAGAAGAAATCGGACTTTTTTTACCTTTATTTACTTGAAATCTCTTGATCATTTTGAGTATCTAATGGCGCTCGCTTCCCTATTCCGAAAGCATAGAAACTAATTGTAACGATAGCTAAGAAAACAATACCTACAACTAGTGAGATACGAGTATCATCGTTAAACCACATTCCGATTAATACCATAATTAAAAAGGCAATCGTTAAATAGTTTGTAACAGGAGCAAATGGCATTTTGAACGGATGATCTTTCATCTCTGCCCCTTTTTCTTTTCTAAAACGAATTTGACTAATTAAAATGACGAACCATGGTACCATACCTGGAAGTACACTCGCACTATACACATATACAAATAAGTTTTTTGGCGCAATATAACTTAAAACTACACCAACCGCTAAACCAATTATTACACCAACTGTACCAAATAATGGAACACCGTTACTAGAAATTTTCGTAAAGTATTTCGGTGCTTGTCCATTTACACCTAACGTATACAGCATACGTCCAGCACTATAAATACCACTATTACAGCCAGACATCGCCGCTGTAATAACAACGAAGTTAATAAGTCCAGCCGCTGCCGTAATACCAACCTTCGCAAAAGTTGCCACGAACGGACTACCAATTGTACTTAATTGATCCCACGGATACACAGTTACAATAACGAAAATAGCACCAATATAGAATATTAAAATACGCCAAATTGTACTTTGAATCGCTCTTGTAAGTGTCTTCTTCGGATCTTTCGCTTCACCAGCAGTGATCCCAATTAATTCCACACCTTGATATGCTCCAACTACAAGTGATAATGCAAAGAAGAATCCTGAAAAACCACCTGTAAAGAAACCGCCATTTGACCAAAGATTAGATATGCCAATCGCTTCTCCGCCGTTACCAATTCCGAAGAAAATAAGGCCAAATCCAGCAATAATCATTAATAAAATCGTAACGATTTTAATCATCGCAAACCAAAATTCAAATTCACCAAATGACTTAACAGAAATTAAGTTAGCTGCACCAAGAATAACCATTGCAATCACACCTGGTATCCAAGCCGGTAGACCTGGGAACCAATATTGCATATACGCTCCAACTGCGATAATCTCTGACATCCCAACGATAACCCACTGGAACCAGTTACTCCACGCTGTCATATAACCAGCTAACGGGTGAATATACTTATGACCGAACGTCGCAAATGAACCTGTACTTGGCTCCATATACAACATTTCTCCCATGGCACGCATGATGAAGAAGATAAAAATACCTGCAATTGCATAGGCAAGCATTACTGACGGACCTGTCCACTTAATCGTGCTAGCTGAACCCATAAACAAACCAACACCAATTGTTCCGCCTAAAGCAATCATTTGAATATGACGTGCTTCTAAACCTCTTTTCAATTCTTTGTTTGCCACTTCACTTCCCCCTCTTAGATGATTCATAGCCGCATTTTAAAATAAGATGCTTTCCCCTAATTCCTTTTGGCCTGAAAATGATGAAGCAAACGTCATTTTACACTAGCTTTAAAGCTATCCTAAAATCGTTTTTTGCCTCTTACAAAATTCTCAAAACCTTTCATCTTCCAATATTCTATAAATCTTAAAATTACTTATTTTATATTAATTCATTTATCTGAAAAATTCAATTATTTTTTCAATAAATTAATATGCATAATTATGTTTAATTTTTAACTGAATTAGCAATAAAATACATCTATTCAAAATGGTTCCGATATGAATATTATTACAATATAAATAACCGAGGAGAGCATATCTTCCTCGGTTTCACATCTCATGTACTTCAATCTTTATAGTTGATAACGTATTTTAAAAGAATTTCATTCCTATTGCTACTACCATTTTCAAAATTTATTTTCATACTTTTTAAACACTCTATTAACATCTCAAACAAGAATATAATATATTAGTAAAGTTACATACCATATACACCCTTAGCAAGGATCTCCTTATCAAAGCGAACAAATTTACTCTGTACTTCCATTCCAGCTGCTTCATATACGCGAGGTGCGCCTGTAATATTTTCAGAATCTACATTCAGTTGAACTTTTAAAGTCCCTTCTTCGTACAATTGACTATATGCATGGTTTAATAGTGATAATCCTAACCCTTGTTTCCGCTTAGAACATCTTACACCTAGATGCGTAATTTCAGTTTTATTATCAGTACCCTTTTTACTAAATATAAAACCAACTACCTCATCCCCAGCCATTGCTAGTGACCATAATGTAGGATGAAACCCATCTCTTTCAGTACGTTGCAAAAACTCTTCTAACGTAGAAGGTTGCGAATTCCAGTGCTCCGCAAAGGCTTCATTAAAAGCTTGATGTAATCTCCCATCATCCACACCCGGTATGTAATGTCGCACTGTAACCCCATTTGGCCATATTGGTGATGGAACATTCCCCTGCAATTCAATCCCCATCCTCCACCAAATACGAGTTGGAATAAAACCAGCTTCTTCTAACATTTTTTCCTCATAGAAATTATTTGCTTGTGTTACAATCGTGCCATTCGAGCAAGACGAATTACTAACAAGCTCCTTAGCCCACCCTTCAAGCTTTGACCATATTATTTGTTCAATACCTTGATTCATATAATTAGAATGAATAAGTACAGCAGATGGAAACTGTCTTTCACTCCCTGTCAAAATACCATAAGCAATTATTTCTTCTTCTTTCATAACAACGTAAGAACTTTTACTAACATCAATACCTTTCCATGAGTTCGTAATATCCTCTACCGTTGTATCAACTTCACCGTAAATGGCTTGATCATAAATTGTACATAGTTTTAAAATTTGTTGTAAATCTTCTTGTGTAGTTGCTTTAACATTTAGACCGTTCATATTGTACCTTCTTTCTTTTTAATTAACTTAATTTCAAAACTATTCTAATGATTTATTAAAAAATAATAAAAAAGAGCCTCATTTTCCAATGAGACTCTTTTTCTAATACATAATTAAACTGCTTTTTCAACTCGTTTACCAACAATAAACACCTTAGTAAACACCAACATGATAGCTACAATAGCTAGAAAATAAAGTGGCATCACCAGTAACGAGCCCGTATGAAGTTGACTCATTCCCCAAATTGTCACCGTCACTATTATATAGTACCCTAAGCTAAACAATGCTCCAGCTGTACCAATGACATCTTGAAAATCTACTAATGCTAAACTTAAACAGTTAGGTAATGCTACCCCAATTCCTAATAGCAATATAAACATCGCTACTAAAAATCCAATCATATATATTATGTTTGGATTTGATCCAACTGAAGTAATAATAGATAAAGCGACTGCTCCACCTGTCATTACAAAACAACCGATATATATAATTTTCTCTGGTTTATAAGTGGTAAGTAACCGCTTTGAAAATTTCGCCCCAATAATAGAAGCGGAAGCAACAACAATTCCTAGAAATCCGTACATACTAGGCGATAACTTAAAGTATTCAATAAAGATAAACGGCGCTTCTGCATAATAGCTAAATAAAACGCCATTCGCTCCTCCAATTAATAGCCCATATGTTACTACTTTCGGATTTGTAATCAACCGTTTTAAAACAGAAAACACATTTATTTTATCCGTTACTGCACCCGTTTTTGTTTCTGGAAGAGAAACAAACGTATACAGCAAAATTCCGATACTCATAACTACTAAACTTAAAAATACTATTTTAAATCCAAACATTTGATCAAGAAAGCCACCAATTAACGGTCCTATTGCTGGTGTAAAAGCAATGACTGCCGAAATTTGAGCAAACATAACGTGACGTTTATGCCCTTCTACACTTTCACGAAGAATCGTTTGCGTCACAACTGATCCTGCACTTGCTCCAAACGCCTGAATAAAACGACTTAACAATAAAAATTCAATGGAACTTGCAATAAAGCATAAGAAGCTCCCCGCGCCATATATGACAATTCCAAGTAACATCGCCGGGCGACGACCAATTATATCGGATAACCATCCAATAAAAAATACACCTAAAGCAAATCCAGCAAAATAAACACTAAGCGTTAACTGCACCTCATTATTACTTACATGTAACGCCTTTGAAATGTCTGGTAAAGACGGTGTATAAATTGTTTCACTAATTTGCGGAAATGCCACAAGAATAATCATTAACCAAAGTGATGGTACTGAGACTTTTTTCATTTTTCATACCCTCCTATAACTTTGAAAATCTCAGAAATAAAAAGACTTTCCTAAGCTACGGAACAGGAGGGGCCATTATAGAAATTCGATCATAAAACAACAAAGAAAACACCTCAATTACGTATGTTAATACTTATAGGAGGGTAATATTAACATTGATTTTTAAATATACTTTTTCAATTATATTACATATTATCTCTACTTTTCTAGTGTTGATGCCTTGATTATTTGTTAGAAGATTATCATTTTTATATTATCTGAAAACTAATTCATTTCAAAAAACAGTAAAAAGAGCTGATTCAAAATATAGTTTAAGTCAGCTCTTTTCTCACTTTTTTAGTACTTTTATGCTGATCTATTTTGTTTTTCTCGTGTTGCAAATTGTTTTTCACTACGATTCCCCATAAATCTAAAACATAAAGATAGGTGCAATCAGAGAAAATTTAACAAAAATAATTTATGAAGCATTTGAAGATAAACTTTTATCTGGAGTAAGATCTTTCCGTTAAATATAGCGTTTATAAAAGGGATTAGCCGTACATAAGACGAGCGCCTAAAATACAATTCTGTTAGAAAATTTTGCGCTATATTCTCTTTTATTTTATTTATGATAGCTGATTAATAACACATTCTAAAAATTTGTCTACCTTTTCTTTTGATGTATCCGGCGCATGATAACCAATCGTAAATGTAAGTCTTCCATTATAAGTGCTTGCTCCCATTGAAAAGAATGGTGCATACATAATGGGTGATGTCATATACCCGTCCTCAGCTTGAATTTCACCAAACTGAATAGGTTCATCAGCGATCACCCCGAAATTTGTCATTAATGGCAATGCCATCCCCATCTGTACAGCCTGCTCGTATTGCTGATTATACATTTCCTTCACCGTAGATAGCTTCATACCTGCCAGTATCTCCATTCCTGCCGCTGAAGAAAGACCTGGATTTTGGCCCTTTATTTTATCCATTGATTGTTTAACTCGAACAAGAGTCTGATTAAATGATTCACCATCTTCCATTTTAATCACTGGCATTTCCATTCCGGATAAGTTGCAAATAGCACCAGTCGTATAATTAGGCAGATATCGACGTAAATCAATTGTCAAACCGATCATTTTTTCTGCGGTGCGAGGTTCTGCATACACAGTGAAATGTGATAAAGCACGGAAGTATGCAGTCATGATTACATCATTCAAGGTAGCCTGTTGTGCTTTTGTCCATTTGGTTAGACATAGAGTTTGTTCACGGCTCAACCGCCCTACAGACATTTTGGGGGATTTATTTTTGTTGGGTTGAGATGGAAAAGACCATAACGATGCCTGCTGTTCTTGGTTAGGACGATACGCACTTTTTACGTCCGATATTCCAGCATATTTGAATACATGTGATTGATCTCGAAAACTCTCATTTCCCTCACCAAATTCCTTTATAATTTGATCCTTAGATCCTCCTAAGGAAAGGTGCGTATAAATCGCTCCAAGCAAATTAATATATTCCTTGACTCCTGCACCATCTGAACATAGATGAGATAATTTCACAACTAACATATCTGTTGTAGTGCCTCGTAATAATATTGTTTGAACCATAGGCCCCTGAATACGATCACCAGGTTCCTTAATAAAATCTATTGCCATTATTTCAAGTTCTTGATCATTTCCTTCTGCAAAAAAGCAAATAGATGAGTTAGTGCCAGATGAATGTTCCTCCCAGTAAGGAGTATCATTTTCTACAAATCGACTATTCAAAACTGGCTGCAATTGTAATGTTATCCTTACTGATTGTTCAAGTATTTCCTTTGATAGACCTACAGGAAAATAAAGAACCGCATTAATTTGTTGATCTGCAGAATAAAGACCTAATAAATAATTCATTCGATCTTGAGGTGTTACTGAATACTTTCCTTGTTCCATAATTTTGTCCCCCTTTTAAGATTTTTTGTATAACCTTATGCTCCATCTAGTTGTAACTTTTCTAGTCATTTTTCTTCAAGAGCTAATACTGCTTATTTTTCGAATTTTTTCACGAAAGCACCTTTTCCATACTGCTTCCATTCCTTTTGCAGCTTTTTGTAGGTGATATACCCATTATTTTATTGTTATCGATATCCCCCATCTTTTAATATAATCAAACAAAAACACTTTTAGTCTACTCATATACAAACATATTATAATAATGTTTACGAATTATCAATAAAACAAATAAATCATTTTTTATATCTGTTAATTAAAAACAATAATATAATACGTTTAGGGATTACTTCATAAACAACAAACAAGACGCCACCCAAATCATGGGAACGCCTAGAATAATGCTACAAACTTAATGAAATCTATTTATCCTCACGTCATTTATTTCTTTGCTTCCATACCCCATTCTCTTTACGATAAGTATGCTTTCCATTCATGAATCCAGCTGTATTACCAGGAATGCTATATTTCTTATTTTTAGCCTTCTTCTTCATCCTCTTCTCTTCTTGAATAGCCTGTAAATCCACCTTCCATTGTTTCAACAAATCCTTTTTACGTCGCATCGAATTTGTACCCCTCAGATTCAAATATAAATCTATTAATTATATTATATACATTTTATTATTCCTTCGATAAAAAGAGAGCACCCTCGCCCAGGTGCCAAGAGATACATATATATTGAGATAACTAACACGCTAGAAAAGACTTCAACCGAATCACACGGCAACACCTATTGATAATTGCTATTAATTTAATCATTAACAAATATATCTGGCCCCTTCTTCAACATGTACGAGAAGCCCGAAATAAATACAACACTAAATATAATAATAGAAGACCACATATTAAAATGATACTCTTTACCTGCAACCAAATTATATATGTTATGGACCAAGAAATTAGCACCTATAATAATTCCACCTAACATTGAACTAATTAAAATGCTCATTAAATAAAACTTAAGCTTTTGAAACATTTCCCCTCTACCTCTTTTCTAAAATAAACTTTATTTAGGTTATCCTAGAAAATTATACCATTTAATTCCCAAATGTTATTAAAGCTATATTTTAATTAAGGTTATTTTAAGGAAGGCATCATTTATTCCAATATCTAGTTTGTTCAAATTTTCGTTTAACATGTACCAAATTATGTTTTTCCTTCTAAATAGACCAACAATATATTAAAATACTTTATATATCAAGGAGGTTTATCATGATCAACTTTCATAAAACATTCCCCATCTTAGGATTCTTTTTATTTTTATACAGTTTTATCAGCATCATTTTTTTATTACTATTCCTTAGCGTTTAGTAACAACACGTATAAATATATGTTTAATGTGTAATTTCTATATTAAAAAAGAAAAAACAATAGTTTTGGATGCTTTTCTAGTTTTATTTTAAGATACCTCTTTGTAATCTGTAATAATTTGCTGACTCTCATCATCATCATCATTATCAATTTCTTTTCTTAAGTATTCAAAGGTAATTTCGATTTCTTCCTTACTCTCATAATAAATCCCTTTTGTACTTTTAATTTCTTGGTCTAGTTGTTTTCCTCTGTCTTGAAGCGGGTTTATTTCTGCTCTTACGAAAAGGCTTTTTAGAATTTCAAAAGCCAGAAAAAAAGTTTTAGATTACACTCAAATCTTTAATTCTAATCGGAATAGCCTGAATGTTAATAGGACTTTTTATGTAACCTACATAATCAGTAAATCCCCTGAATAAAACTCCATATTCCGTCAACACTGTAGATGACATTAGATTTTTCTCCTTGCTCCCCCTTGGAGATGAGCAGTTAGCTTTTGCTAACTGCTCCTTTATTTATAACAAAAAGTAAGGTAAAAGTTACTCTTTACCATTTTAATTAAACAACTTACTATCAATCCCCCTTTCTTTAAACCCTTGTTGCTAATGTAGTCATTCTTTTCTTATAAATTAAGCTTGCCACTGTTAAGTAATATTTGGTCATTGAGAAAAAATAAAAAGATGATGAATCGTAATTTTTTTACAAATCATCATCTTTTATTTTCCGTATTTTAACATTCTGTAAATGCATTAGCCCCAAAATAACGTACTTTTATAATTTGCCGATGATGAAGCTCATGACCAGCAATAATGTTTGCTAATGCACGAACCGTGACTTCAGAATTGTTCGCAATTCCCCTTTGCAACCAGGCATCTTTATCTAAACTTTTAAGTAAATACACAGTAGATTGGCGAACAACTGTTAAATTCGTAAGAAGATCTTGCATAGATTGCTTATCAAAAGCTGCTCTAAGAACATACATATCGTCATTATAGCCAGGAAGTTCTGCTGTCTCACCTCTTGCTCTGGACAGCAAACGATATGCCATAATACGTTCAGTATCTGCAATATGACCGATTACTTCTTTTATACTCCATTTATTAGGGGCATATCGAAAATGTCCTTCACTATCAGAAATATCCTTCAATAAAAGATTCGTTTCCTTCATTTGTTGCTCTAGAATATGTATGATATCTCCATCTGGTACTAATTTTATGTACGTTGAGTAGTATGAATTATATTCATTTGTTCCTGGTCTCTTTTGCATACTTATCCTCCTCAGTATTTCATTTACACCCTACCTCAAAATGTTATCACATTAATCTAATTATTTAAATTACAAAACAAACGGTCTCCATATATGTTCATCAACTTAAGGTAAGCGGTTTGATTCTATTACAAAGTTTTCTACATGAGGCTACAATCTAGAACATTTTTCAATAGATCCATATTGTTCTAGTAGTAATTAAAAATTTTAAAACTAAAAAAGGACTCTATTTATGTAGGTCTATTTTTCAGTATTTATAATTGATTTGTATCTAAAAATAAACATTTTATACGTATACATGCATAGTATGTTTTATCTAACTGCTATATGCTTTGTGCCAAGTATAATGTGAAGGACCTAAATACTCTTTTCGTTGACAAATAATGCTCGGTTCTTATAGTATCCATTCCTAATTGGATTCAGTTTATAAAACTCGTTTAGCACATTGTTTCAGTTTTTTTGCAAAAAATAGGTTCGTCCTCCACCTTCATTTAACGCTTGGAGGAAAGCCATTTCTCATTCGTATAATAAAAAGAGGGAGAATTGCCCCTCTTTCGTTTATATTGAGCCATTTTACAAGGTTAAATAATCCCTTTTAATATCAATCCTAAAACTGACATTACTATCGCACTAATAATAATTCGCAAAATCCAAGTTGTGTTTGTACTTATTTTCTCTAATTGCTTATTGATTGTTGCTATGTCTTTCTCATTAATAGTGGTACGCGTTTCTAAAGTACGAATGTCTCTCATAATTTCTTTTTGCTCTGCTTTTAGGCTGTCAATTTTCGCGTAAACATCTTCCATATATTCACACCCTCTGTTCATCTTAATAGAAAAATCTATATATATATTATGAGACAACTCTTTTACCCGTGAATACATTCCGTATATTCGCGCACCAAATTATTTGTACAATCTAATTGAATTATTTACACATTTCCATTTTTCTGTATAAACAAGCATTTAAATAACATGCGATATGAATAAGCATTGAATTATTCTACTTTCATAACGTATCCTGAACACTCTTTATATGCCGTTTCATAAAGACTTTCATCTTATTTAAAGGCTTTTTTATTTCTTTAATAACAAACAAGGTGCAATCCAACATACGGGAGCACCTACAATAATTACTATTATTTAAATCACCATTCTCATATTTACAACTCATTATAGTCAGTATAATTTTCTGAAGAAATTCTCTTTTTTAGCTGCTTAATGTAAACTAATATTAATTTGAAATAACTGTAATGATAAACTTTCTAGAACAATAAATATACTAGCTGAAACGGACCTATAGCCGATATTTTTTCCAGTAACATTAATGGTGATTTCAGCTAAATTCGTTTGAATATTATTTCCCTCAAAAATCTTATCTTCAACCTTTACAATATCTGCTTCAAAATCTACTTCTTTAAAGGTTTTCAATAATTTTGTTTCTAATAAACTAAAATCAAAGTTTTCATCTTTTATTACGGCAAATTTAATCTTCATATTGATTTCCTCATTTTTAATAAATTAAAATCATTAAATCAATATAAATATATATTATTCTATTAGTTAATTCAAAATATACGCTTCATATGTATCATTACTAGATATCATTTCTAATGAATTAAGTGAAAAAGAAACGAAATAAACAAAGTCTCTCTTTCAACCACTTAACCAATTAATATAGAATCCCCCTTGTGTCCAATGACTAAAATTTTTTCATTTTAAACCCGTAAATTCTGAGAATTTCTTGTTTTAACATTACTAAACCACTTCACGCATTCTGTAGCATTGGTAATAACAATATAATGAAGCAGATTAATATTAGAAGTACCACTTATGTTTAATATAATGCGGCTCTAAATTATTTTGCTCATTGCTGCTTTTTTATTTCTCACTTGAAAATTATGTAATATATTTCAAATAAATTATCATCTTCCCCGTATTTTTATGATTGATTTTTTGTTCATAAATTCGTAACACATATACATGAGTTATCATGCTAAAATTAGTTTATTCGAAAAAGTTATTCTTAATGAATCGATAATTTTTAATACCCTGTTTAAAGCCTCGCCCCCCTGCGAGGCTTTTCCTATTTAACTAGAGTAGTAGTTGTGCTGTTACGCATTCCTATCTTTAGCTATATACTATAAATAACACTGCATGTTCATTTTAACTTTTCAGCATCAGCACACGTAAAATTCTCTCCTGCATCATTTGATTTACAAATTTTATTTATCGATTTTTCGGTTATTTTTTCATTTTCATTAGAAACTCGGTCTAAATCCATTCGAAATACTTGTTCCGGATTCTCCTTTGAATTTCCTTCAATATGAATTGTACGATCGAACATCTCAGCCGTGAAGCTGCTAGATGTATTTATCATTTCCACTCCATTATTTTCACCTACATAGCGTTCAACTACTTTTTCGGCTGCCTTTAATTGCTGAAATGTAGGATACGGTATAGATTCCGCTAAAATAACTACACCTACTAAATAAGTAATATACAAACCACCTGCAAACAAGATAACTTTTTTTACTGTTTTATTAATCATGCTCTAACTCCTTTTTCTTCTTTTGCTATTAAGATATATAACTTTCCTAATTTCTATCAATTTCTTTTTAGTACATAACATTCGTTTTACATTTTATAAAAAGCACCTCTCTTACTAATTTTCAATTTGATATTAACACGATATTTATCGTTTTTCAATAAATAATTATTATATAACATTTTATTTTTACTGTTTTTTTAGTTTTAGTTAATCTAAAAACAACCCATTTATTTAATTGCACTACATCATCAGCAAGTTTAAAAATTTGTTAATTACTAAAATAAAAAAGAGAAACTATATGTAAATACCCCTCGTTATATCTATGTAGGTTAGTCGTTAAACTTCAGCAGTCACTTTATTCGAGAATGCTTTACCGAATATTCAATCTAATGATAAAATTGACCCAATTAATATTTTCGTTCATCACTGTATAAAAAAGTACAATAAAGAAAAATTCAGTACTTTCACAGTTAAGTAAACGCGAACTTTTTCTTCTATCTACTTACTATTTAAGGTTAATAGTGACATAACCAGCTCAAAAAATTCGACTTAAATTCATTAATGAATGGAGAGGTTTATATGAAATTAAAAGACAAAGTAGCAATCATAACTGGTGGTGCAAGCGGGATTGGCGAATCCACCGTTCGTCTTTTTATTGAAGAAGGTGCAAAAGTAGTTATCGCTGACTTTTCTGAACGTGGAAAAGACCTATCAGATGAATTGAACGCAAATGGATATGATACGTTATTTATTAAAACTGATGTAACAAAAGAGGCAGATATTAAACAGCTCATTCATGAGACAGTAAGTACATACGGTAAATTAGATATTATGTATGCAAATGCCGGCGTTGCTGATGATGCACCGGCAAACGAATTATCCTATGAAAAGTGGAAAAGAACTATTGATATTAATTTGTCTGGGGTATTCCTTTCTGATAAATATTCGATTGAACAATTTCTTAAACAAGGTACAGGTGGTGTCATCGTTAACGCTGGTTCGATTCATAGTTTTGTTTCATTACCTACCCCAACAGCATACTCCTCTGCAAAAGGTGGTGTGAAACTATTAACTCAAAATTTATGTACTGCCTACGCTAAATATGGAATACGTATTAATGCGGTGTGCCCTGGTTATATTGACACCCCTTTACTAGGTAGTGTTAATCCTCAACAGAAAGAATATTTAGCTTCCCTTCATCCACAAGGCAGACTTGGAACACCAGAAGAAGTGGCTAAAGCTGTCTTATTTTTAGCAAGTGATGATGCTAGTTTTGTTAATGGTACAACACTTCTTGTTGACGGAGGCTATACTGCACGTTAATGAAAAAATTTCAATGCACATCTCTAAGAAATATAGTCTTTAACAAGAAAAAGCGCCATCACAAGTGACGGCGCTTTTTCTATGTAAGAGCAACTAGAAGATATACTTCTAGCCTACTCCCATTTATAGGTCCAAAATTGTTCAAGTTGCAGCCATTTCAATGTTGCTGCATCTTTGTTTTTTATTTTTGCATGTGTTTCTTCAAGCATTGCTTCTGTTTGTGAACGATGCGCGCCTAGTGCAGCTAATTTATGTTCAAATACTTCACTAATATTATTTACAACATCCGGTTCACCGAGCACTGCTTCACGATTTCTCGTAATCGCAACCGCATGAATAACTGGACGTTCTTCTTTTGGCATACGTGATACAGCGCGAACGACAGCGCGGCCAAATGCATCATGATCTGGATGTACGCCGTGTTCTGGATAAAATGTAATAATTCGAGATGGATTTACTTCTTGAATTATCGCTTCGATTTTATCTGCAACGAAATCAACATCTTCAAATTCTAACGTTTTATCATGGAAACCGAGCATTCTTAAATCTTGAATCCCCATCGCTTCACATGCATCTTTTAATTCTTTTTCACGGATATTTGGAATCGTTTCACGGTTAGCGAATACATTCTTCCCCATGTTACGTCCCATTTGTCCAAGAGTACCACATGCATACGTTACAGGTACTCCTTGATCTGTTAATAAGCGAATTGTCCCTCCCGCAGCAAATGCTTCATCATCTGGATGCGGAAATACAACAAGTACATGTCTCTCCATAAGTTTCCCTCCTTCTTACTTAAATGGCGTTAAGCTTAACTCAAGTGCTACCGCTAAGCGACCTTGGTTATCATGCCCTGCTAGTAATAAACGCTCTTTATCGTCTACTTCCCAGTGCGTAATACCTTCTGCATATACCCAGCCATGATCCATTTTCAAACCAACTCGGTATGGGTTTGTTCCAGTTATTTTCCCGCGCTCAAAGCGAATAATTGCATTTCGAATGAATGCTCCAACTGTCATCATCTTTTCATTAAAGTGTGACGCATACGCTCCGTTCGTTGTTTCTAAATGAATAT
The DNA here is from genome assembly GCF_038050415.1 of Bacillus sp. FSL M7-1020. Classification (NCBI taxonomy): domain Bacteria; kingdom Bacillati; phylum Bacillota; class Bacilli; order Caryophanales; family Bacillaceae; genus Bacillus; species Bacillus sp. FSL M7-1020. The sequence continues at coordinate 3,049,468 of NZ_JBBOTW010000001.1, forward strand.
ATACATCTTTATTTACAAAACGTTCAATTTCATTTTGAATAAGAGAACTATCTTTTACTATTTCCATCGGAATTCACCTCTTTAAACCATTTTACGCAAAAATAATGTAAATTGCTATCTCTATATTAGAGGACAACGCTCACTTTTCCTAATAATTTGCACTGTGTTTTGTTATTTTTTTTATCATATGTGGAATTCAGAACTTTTCCTTCACTTCGTTAAATAGTTTTCTTTCTTTTTTGAATTTGCTACAATATATTTTATCCCGTATGAATGCATCGGGATACGTTTTGACGATTGAATACATATTTTAAAGAAGGTGACTCGCTTGGAACAATCAGCACATGAAGTAGCAAATTGGCAATATTATTTTGCAATTGCCGTATTTTTAGTCACGTATGGTTTTATTATTTCTGAAAAATTGAATCGTGCTGTAATTGCACTATTCGGTGCTGCTATTATGATTATTTTTGGAATTGTAGATTTACACACTGCTTTCACATCACATATTCAATGGGAAACGATCACCCTTTTAATCGGGATGATGATTCTCGTACATATTACGAGTCAATCAGGCGTATTTGAATTTGTAGCTATTAAAGCAGCAAAAGCAGCTGACGGAAAACCGATTCGCATTTTATTATTACTATCCTTATTAACCGCCGTCGGTTCTGCATTTTTGGATAATGTAACGACTGTTTTATTAATCGTTCCTGTTACACTATCCATTACACGTATTTTAAAAGTTAACCCTGTTCCTTATTTGATTTCAGAAGTACTGTTTTCAAATATAGGTGGAACAGCAACTTTAATCGGTGATCCACCTAACATTATGATTGGATCAGCTAATAAGCATTTAGACTTTAATGCCTTTTTACTAAATTTAGCTCCAATCGTAATTATTATTTCTATCGTTACACTTGGCATTATTTACTTCATGTATCGTAACAAACTAAAAACAACGCCTGAACAAATCGAAAAACTAATGGCGTTAAACGAAAAAGATTATATTAAAGATCAAAGCCTCCTTTTAAAATCGATTACAATTTTAGGACTAACTATTTTAGGCTTTGTACTTCATTCTATTATTCATGTAGATGCTGCCGTTATCGCAATGACAGGCGCTACACTTCTTATGTTAATCGGCGTAAAAGAACATGAAATAGAAGATATATTTGCCCACGTTGAATGGGTAACCATTTTCTTCTTCGCCGGACTATTCGTTCTCGTTGGCGGATTAATTGATATCGGACTTATTTCTTCACTCGCAAAAGAAGTAATCGACGTAACAAATGGTGATATCGGTTTCGCTGCGATACTTATTTTATGGGTATCTGGCATCGCATCTGCGACAATTGACAATATTCCATTTGTCGCAACGATGATTCCTCTTATTCAAGATTTAGCTACTGGCCTCGGATTATCTGTTGATTCGCCGCAAATCGAAGTGCTATGGTGGGCGTTATCTCTTGGAGCTTGCTTAGGAGGAAACGGAACATTAATCGGAGCATCAGCAAACGTAGTTGTTGCTGGTATTGCAAAACGTGAAGGACATGGATTTTCTTATATGGACTTCTTAAAAATCGGTTTACCGTTAACAATCATTGCACTATTGTTATCACATGCTTACATTTATTTACGTTATTTAATGTAGAAGTTGTACTGTATGAAATTCTATCGTCAAATACAAAAGGTTTGCAGCATAGTGCTGCAAACCTTTTTTCATCACCAAAATATACCGATAATTGCTAATCCACCTAAAATCATACCACCAATTTGCCCGACAATTGTCGGTGATAGTTGAACACCTTTTCTCACTTCAACAACTGGTCTTTCGTGCCTTAGTTGCTGCACCTCACTTTCAAGTTGGTGCACACTTCCGTGTAACTCTTTAATAAGTTCTTTTAATTCGGCGACCTCTTCATTTACTGGTTTTGCCTTTTCCAAATTCATTTTGCATGACTCCTTATAAATTCAATCAGTACACTGTAAATTTTCGCCAATTACAATTATATCTCCTGCATACTACATATATAATTTCGAATGTACTTTCTAACCTTGCAGCTCTATCCATTCATCCCGCAATATCCCCATAATGATACGATCAAAATACTTTCCATCTCTTTGAACCGCTTCTCTCATACAGCCTTCCATTTGAAAACCTATCTTTTTATACAATGCAATGGCAGGTTTATTATACGAAATAACATCGAGACCGATGCGGTGTAAATTCAATTCATAGAAAGCATACTTTAGAATAAGATGTATTGTTTCTTTTCCATATCCTTTTCCTCTATCATTCGCATCTCCTATACCAATAGCTAATACACCTGTTCTGTTATTCCACTCTATACCATGAATCGCCACAAAACCAATTAAGCGATCTTCTTGAACTGTCCTTACCATGAAAGAAACACTATTCGATCTCCGTCCTTTTAATAGCCCATCACTTGCTATTTCATTTAAAGATTGCGGGAATGCTACATCTGTATCTACATTTCTTAAATACTCACTATCTTCTTGCCACATAGCCATTACTTCAACATCTTTTTCTCTACTAGCTGATAATTTGATCGTTTTATTTTGAAAAAGATTCATTGTCATTTCAAACTCCCCCTTTTTAAGTAACGGGGATACTTATTTTAGCCTATTTATCCCCTTGTTCCATAAACAGCTTTATAAACGGGATACTTACAATAAGCGCTGACATTGGCACATCTCCTCTATACTAAATTAACTTCATTGTATAATTTTTCATTTATTCTAACAATAAGAATTACAAAAAGACCCTCCAAATTTAGAGGGTCTTCCCTAATAGCAAAACTGTATTATTTCGTAAACATTTCCTCCGCTTCATCCATCGCCATTTTGTTTCCTAAAGCAGAATAGTCAAGCCATGGTTGGTCATTAATAGTATATACGTGCTTACCTTTAACAGCTTTTAAGTCTTTCCAAATTGGTGTTTCTTGAAGTTGTTTAAATGCTTCTTTCGCTTTATCGTCTCTATTTACAACAACGAAAATAGCATCTGCATCAAAGTCAGGTAATACTTCTTGTGAAATCACTTCGAAAGGACGGTTTCCATCAATTTTCTCTACACCATTTGCAGGTTGTAATCCTAAGTCTTCGAATAAAATTGGTCCCATCGGTCTTTTCGTACTAAATACACGTAATTCTTTTGCAGTAACGCGAATTGCCATTACTTTTTCGTTATTACCCAGCTCTTTATCTATTAAATTTTTCACTCGTTTTGATTGTTCTTCATAGTCTTGAATATATTTATCTGCTTCTTTCTCACGGTTTACAAGTTTACCTACTTCTTTTAAATGATCTCTCCACGTACCTTCATCTAAATTAAAAGTATGTGTTTTTGCAATTTTTTCGTATTTCGCTAAATCTTTGCCAGCATATTTTTCATCCACATAAATTTCAGATGGCTTTAATTGTAGTAATGCTTCCATATTCGGATCTGTTACAACCCCAAGTTTCTTCGTATCTTTCAACTGCTCTTTTGCGTGTGGTAAGAAATCTTTTAAATCTCCACCAATTACAGAACCTACTGGTGTAATTCCTAATGCAAGTAAATTATTCGTTAAGTGAATAGACATAGAGGCGATTTTTGGCTCATTACTTTTTTTCGTTGCCTCTTCATTAGCTTTCGTTTGACCACATGCTGCTAGTACTAAAATACACATGATGCTAAATAAAATAGTAAGTTTCTTTTTCATATGTTCTCCTCTTTGAAGTAGTTATTTTGTTTTTGTAAGTAAATAAAGAAAATACGGTGCTCCTAAAGCCGCTACTACTACACCAGCCGGAATAGAATTCGGCTCAAATATAGAGCGTCCTATCGTATCTGCGAGCACTAAAATAATCATTCCGATTATGCCAGCTAACGGAAGGAAGTGTTGATAGGTAGTACCTACTAACTTTCTTGCGATATGCGGAGCAACTAAGCCGATAAAGCCAATCCCCCCTGCCATCGATACACTTGCGCAAGATAATCCAACCGCTGTAGCTAAAAGTAATAACCGTTCTTTTTGCACAGAAACACCAAGTCCTGCTGCTACACTATCACCTAGTGACAATGCATTTAACGTTTTAGATTTTAGCCACGCATAAGGGGTTAGTATGAAAATCCAAGGTAATAATGCCAGGACATGAATCCAATCCCTTCCCCACACGTTACCAACTAGCCATCTAGAAGCGAATGTATACGTCTCATCATTTAACTTGAGAGAGAAAAATAGCGAAATTGCACTAAAGCCAGCTGAAACTGCAATACCAATGAGAATAAGTCTAATGGGAAGTAAACCTTTTGACCGATCACTCGCAAGTAAAATAATAAGAAATGCAGCTAATACTCCTCCGCCAAATGTAAATAACGGTATTAAAATGGATGCACTCTCATTAATAGAATGAAAGAGAGTAACAAATACGATAAGACCGAAAGATGCACCTGAATGCAACCCTAAAATACCAGGATCTGCAAGTGCATTACGGGATAACCCTTGCAAAATCGCACCGGAAATACCAAGACCAATACCGGCTAACATCGTGATTATTATTCTTGGCATACGATAATCATATAGCACGGTTGCACTCTCAAAATCACCATAACCCAAAAGTGTTTCAATTACTCTAAGTGGCGCTATACTCAGTGTCCCTGTATTTAAACTAATTAAAATTACAGCGATACTTATACATCCGAAGATTGTAGTTACAGTAATAGCTCTCTTTTTATCCGTGTTAAAAAGATCCTTCACTTATAATTCCCTCCCAACTTTACGTGCTATATAGAGGAAGAACGGAACTCCAACAAGAGCTACCATAATCCCTATCGCAAGTTCCTTAGGAGGATTTACTGTTCTTGCCCCTAAATCAGCTACAACTAATAACATAGCTCCTAATAATGCTGACATAGGAATAATGAGTCTATAATTAACACCAACTAATTTTCTAGCAATGTGCGGGATAACTAGTCCTACAAATCCAATAGAACCAACAGCTGAAACAGAAACACCTGCCAGAATAACTACTATAATCATCCCTAGTATTCTCGTTCGGTTCGTTTTCACTCCTAAATTTGTAGCAACATCATCTCCCATTGATATGAGTGAAATAGATCTTCCTAACACTATCGCAAAAATAATCGTTATAAGAATAATAGGGACTAAAAATTTCAAGTGTTCCCACTTAACCCCTGCAACACCACCAGCATACCAAAACGCTAAATCTTGGCTTAAATCATAATAAATCGCAACACCTGAACTTAATGAATGTAAAAGCGCTGCCATAACCGCTCCAGCAATCGTTAACCTCATTGGTGTTAACCCGCCTGATGTTGCTGATCCAATAACAAAAATAAGTACTGTACTTAAGACAGCTCCAATAAAGGAAACAATCATTAAATAGGAATACGGCATATGTGGGAAAAAAGCAAAACTAAGTGCTACTACAAACATCGCACCTGCATTTATTCCGAGTACACCTGCATCAGCTAAAGGATTTCGTGTTACACCTTGCATAACAGCACCAGCAACCGCAAAAGCTGCCCCTACAACTGCTGCACCAATTACTCTCGGGAGCCTTAATTCATAAATAATTTGGTGCTGTGTTAGTTTCGGATTGTAATCCAAAACCGCTACCCACACCGTTTGTAAATGAATATCCTTTGCACCAAATGAAATGGCTAAAAATATAGATCCAATTAAACATAAAATTGTTAAGCTCATGAAACATATGAACTTAATATGTATCCAGCGGTTATTACCAGCATGTACAGTAGACTTATGTAACATGTTTCATTTCATCCTTTATATTCAGTTGTTTTTTATAATTATTTTTTATTTATAATTAATATTGATAATAATTATCATTTTCATTTAGATATTATATCCCCACTTTTTTTAAATAGCAAACTATTTTTTACTTTGTTAAAATATTAAAATACTTATTACAATTCCCTTCTAAAACTTACAAATACATGCAAAATAGACTACTAGCTTATTTTTAAAATCGTAGTATACTTAGTCATTATTTCGAGTTTTCTAACAAACTTATCAAAGGAGACCCAATGTTCTATATAAAACAATTACTACATTTCACTTACGAACAAGCATTATCTTGTTTATTCCCAGTCACTATTTTTTTAACACTAGCCCTTTCAAAAATCATTTCTATCCCAGGGTTATATCGCTATGATTTCATACTCATCGTATGCCTTCTTATGCAGTGGATTATGTACAAGACTGGTCTTGAAACAAAAGACGAACTAAAAGTAATTACCATCTTCCACCTCATCGGCCTTTTACTAGAAATATATAAAGTACATTTCGGTTCATGGAGTTATCCCGAAGAGGCATATTCGAAGGTTTTTGGAGTTCCGCTTTACAGCGGTTTTATGTATGCGAGTGTCGCGAGTTACATATGTCAAGCGTGGAGAAGGTTGCATTTAAAAATGCATCATTGGCCGAAAGCTATTTTTGCCGTGCCGTTAGGAGCTATGATTTACTTCAATTTTTTCACACACCACTTTACATACGATTTTAGATGGATATTAACTTTACTACTATTCATTGTTTTCTCTCGCACATTTGTACAATTTTCATTACAAGGCGTTACATATAAAATGCCACTCGTTCTCTCCTTTTTCCTTATCGGATTTTTCATTTGGATTGCAGAGAACATCGCAACATTTTTCGGAGCATGGCAATATCCAAATCAACGGGAAGCATGGAGTCTCGTTCACTTAAGCAAAATTAGTTCATGGTTTTTACTCGTTGTTATTAGCATTATGATTGTCACGCAGCTCAAACATTTGAAGGAATCAAAAAGATAATGCTGATTATGTAAAAACAGTTAGCCCATCACTCATTAGAGAGTGATGAGCTAACTGTTTTTAGTAATATTTTTTAAACCGTCCTTATCAAGGAAGTTATAATTTACAAGAGTATAAGCAATTACACATTATGAACTGCTACTAGCAGAAGATGTTGCTACAGATGAAGCGGCAATCGTTGCCATCATGGCTGCCTGTTGTGCTTGTATGAGGACTTCTATCATTGTTTGTAAACCTGTGTTAGTAGCTTTACTTTCCTCACCTTTCTGACTTACGAACAGTTGAATAGCAATAAGAATAGTTGTATCTGTATGCCAACGGAACAATTTATCCCCCTGCAATTTTTCAATAAATGCTCGAATAGAATGAATCTCTTTTTCTCCGTCCTCGAGTAACGCTAGTAGCCCGATAGCTGGGTAATGCATCTGTTTTACTTTTACCTTTTCTTGCTTTAACAAATTCCATATATTTGTACATTTTGCAACTAATAGTTCTTCCCTGACATCCTTCTTTAGTGAAAGAATATGACTCAAAAATTGAAGATCATTCCCTTTACGCAAACCAGCTGTCGCTAGTTTCTGATAAAGACGTTCCACTCGGTCCATAAGTGTTTCTACATGCTCTGATTGTCCTGCTAATAAAACTGCGAGCGGATAATCATTTGTACTTGTAAGAAAGAGGTGATCCTTTTTCATGCGTTTATATACTTGCATCGAACGCTGAATATGTGTGCCATGCTGTTCATTTTCTTCTGTTAAAAGCACAGCTGCTGCGAGATAAGTAAATATACTCCGGCTAAAGCCACCAGTGACCAATTGTTCATATAAATCTAAAAACTTCTGAAAAGCTTTCTTATAATCTGTAAAGTGAATATCTAATGTTGCGGCCACTACAAAACGATGATAAGACTTTAAGTATGAAAACATCCCTACCTGATTCTTAATATAACTACTAATTTCTAAAAAACGTCCGAGATCAAACAACTTATCACTACCTGCATACATAGCAGCAATCATCATTGCTGTTCGAGAATCACTCGTTTTCCATTTTAGTTCTCCCTTTAACTGTACATATGTATGTTTATATTGCTCCAACTTTTGCTCTAATGTAATCATAGTATTCACCCCTATTTCTAGTTCTTCTCTATCATTATACGTATATTCCATATTTAGGAATACTATAATTAATAATCACACTATAAAAATTATAAAATTCTCTTATCCTTCTTCATCAGCATCACGATGATAATCCCTAATCCTTCAAGAAGTTATACAAAAAAGGTAGATAATAATTTATCTACCTTTTTTGTATATATTATTTAACATTACACCTGTATTGCTTGTTATATGCAATTAAGACTAAAGAGCTTTAATAATACGTTCCATCGCTTTCATTTGCCCAATATGATCAGCTTCATGATAAAGCATCATACCGTAAAGCTCCCCTACTGTTTCCAATCCTAGGAATGGCTCTGGCAGTTTATTTTCAAATGCTTCTGCTGGAATTTCGTTAATACGTTTTGCTTGTTCTTTTAATTGAGCCGTTAACACTTCTAACGATGGTCCTTCTGTTTTCCATTTAGATGGTCGTGATCCATACCCAAACATACCTGGATATTCAGTTGGTAATTGTTTGAATTCTTTTCCAAACATGAAAACTTCTGCTGCTGTTAACACGTGACCGATATGCCAACGAATTGTATTGTTAAAACCCTCTGGCTGCGTATCCGCAGTTTTATCATCTAACGTTTCCATAAATTTAAGTAACGCCCCGCGCGTTATTTCAAATTGTTTTAAACCCACTAGTCTATTCATTTTATCGTTCTCCTTCTTGATGTACAATTTATTATGAACTAAGAATGTTCAACTTATTAATGTTTCACCTTGTTTAATCTATCAGAAACAAATAAGAAATACATCTAATATGCTTATTAAAAATAATAAAAAGGTTCACTCCTCGTAAATATAGAATTACTTACTATGTAAATAAAAGAGGAGTGTACTTGCATGTTGCATATTTTAAAACAACAATATAATCTTATTAGCTCTACAAGAGAAACTCTATTTTCGTTTTTGGAAGAAATCCCAGTAGAAAAATTACATAGCACAGTTCCTAATTTCGGAAGCGGTAGCATTATAAAGACTCATATTCATGTAGCCGATTGCTATCGATACTGGCTTGGATCATTCGCATTCAAGCAAAAAAGAGCAGATTTTTTATTTGCTAGCGATTACGAAATTGAGCATGCAGATGTGGAAAAAGTCCGTGCTAGATTTAAATTAGTAGATGAGACTGTACAACGTTTTTTAGATGAATACAATGATCGTTGGCTTGAAAACATAGCAAATGAAGTGAAATGGCAAAAAGAACCTTGGAGCACAACACCGCTATGGCTTTTAACTCATACGGAGACTCATGAGTTTCATCATAAAGGACAAATTGTATCAATGGCTCGTCACCTTGGATATACTCCTCCTGATACAGACCTTAGTTAATTCAATGGTTCATGATTACCAAAAAAATTAGAATGAATACAAATCGAGCATGTTTTGAAATCCAATCAAAACATGCTCTTAAAATATTCTATCTTACAATCTCTATATCCTCATCAATACCAAATAGTCTCAGCATAATTATATGCATCACTATTTGGTATTGCATGTTTCCCCTGCGCTTGCGCCTTTCTTGGATCTAAATCATATACCATTGGCGTATAGCATGATGTTTGCCCTTTATTTACAACACCATTTCCTCCAGCACTTCCGCAAGTGTAGGCCTTTCCATCTGTTTTTCTAACAATCCTTGCATCAGCTTCGTTATTATAAACTGCCGGGCGGGTTACAGTAACTTTTGCCCATGCTGTTTTACACGTCGTGCTAAATTTTAATTCTACATAAGAATTTGAATCAATCCACTTCTTTTCTTTCGTTACTGCGGATTGATCACAGCTGTTATAGTAAGGACTTTTCCCATCATATGAATGATCTTCTGCGTATACTTTATCGCTATTAGTCGTGCTAAACATACTAGTTACAATGAGTAAAGATAGCAATAAACATGCACTCGTCTTTTTTAAAAGTTTCATATAATTTCACTCCTTTCTTAATAACGTGCTGTTTTTCCGTAACCGTTATTAAACGTAACTGCTTCAGCATCTGCTGTGTATCCGAAATCAGCAGTTAAATCAAATACCATTCCTGTATAAGTGCTCGTTTGACCTGTTTTTATTGTGCCGTTCCCCTGATTAGAAGTAACTGATTTTTGGAATACACCATTTTTGTATTTATTCACAACAGCGTACGCGTACACTCCTCCCGAAACAGCTGGTGCTGGTTGATCTAAAACAAACTTAGCCCATGCTGCATGACATTTATTACTGTAACGTAAATACACTGTCCCTACTTTTTTACTACCTTCATATACAGCTGTAGATTTTGCATTAAATCCATCTGCATCACACGTTGTACTTCCCCCGTATACTTTCGTTGTTGCTGGATTTTTCCCGTCATAATAACTACTTAAATCAGTAGCTGCAAATGTACTTCCTTGAAAACTAAATAATACACCTATACTTGCCGCACTTAACACGCATACTTTCATTAACTTTTTAAACATTTTAAATTCCTCCTCACAATAAGTACGTATACTAAAGACAAGCTATACTGCTATGTAAGTCCTCCTTTCACGCTTCCTAGAGGCATCTTACAGAAACGAATAAACGTTGTAAATTCCCTTATGATTATTGGAATATACGAAAAATTTTACTTATCCTTTTAAGAAAAAAATTGAGAAATACACATTTTATAGCATTCTATATTTAAAACATAAAAGAACCGATACTTGTTATATTCAAGCATCGGTTCTTTATACAAAATTGCCATTTTTTCTTTTATATAAAATAAATATTTCTCCACTTAATCCGTTACAAAAAACTCCCTCGTTACATCAATAAATTGTCGCAGTGGCACTGTCATCCATTTATCTTTATGCCAAGCAATTTGTGTATAAATCGGAGCTATTGTTTCTTTTAACACTAACTCCTTTAACGTCCCTTCCCGTATATCTTTTTCTACTACTATTGCTGGCAAAACTGCTATACCTAAATCCGCAATGACACATTGTTTAATTGCCTCGACACTAACAAACTCAATCTTATTTGCTGGATATACGTCTTCCGCACGAAATAACTCTTCAAATAAAGTCCGATATGAGCACCCTAGTTCAGTTAACAAAAGTGTTTCACTCTCTAAATCTTTTATAGAAACGGAAGCCTGTTCGAGTAAACAATGCCCTGGAGCAGCTACTACTTTTAATTCTTCTTTCATAAGTGGATTCACATGCAAAGCATCTTCTGTTTTACATTCGTCCAAAATAAATGCAAGATCGACTTTCCCCTCCATCAATTGTTCCTTCGCATCTTTATTGGAATGCGCTGGTTTAAATATAAGCTTTATTTTGGGGAATTGTATTTTAAACCTCTTTAATATAGACGGAAGCCTATATGTACATTGACTTTCTTGTGCACCAATTATTAACGTACCTGCTATTTCCTCATCATCTTTCACAGCCGTCTTCGCTTCGTTACTAAGTGCGATTATCTTGTCCGCATATAGTTGAAACTTTCTTCCTGCTTCAGTTAAGAAAAGACGTTTCCCTAACCTCTCAAATAGTGGTGTACCGAGCTCAGCCTCTAACGTTTTAATTTGTGCTGTAACACTCGATTGGGCAAAGTTTAATTTCTTCGCAGTTTGTGTAAAGTTCAAAGTTTCCGCGGCTATTTTAAATGTAATTAATTGTTTTATCTCCATTTATCATCCCTCTTTTCAATCGATATTTTCGATTGATTCCATCGAAATAATCCTCTTTGCCTATCGATGTTTATATTGTATGATAAAGAGCATCGACAAACAATATAAATGGAGGTATTCCATATGAAAGCACTTTGTTTCGAACAGTTCGGAAATCCGGATGTACTACAATATAAAGAAATACATGATCCAATCATAAATTCAAATGAAATTCTTGTCCGCACGAAAGCAATCGGTTTAAACTTTGCTGATATTTATAGACGCCGCGGTGATTATCATCTCGCTGGTAACCCGCCATATATATTAGGTTATGAAGGGGCTGGTATTGTTGAACAAGTAGGAGCTGACGTTACTACTATCAATCCTGGAGACCGTATTGCATTTGCTGACGTCCCATTTGCAAATGCAGAATTAGTTGCCGTTCCATCAGAGAAAGCAATTCCACTTCCAGATTCTATCCCGTTTGAAACAGCCGCTTCTGTCTTATTGCAGGGCTTAACAGCACATTATTTAACGAAAGATAGCTATCAAATAAAACAAGGTGATGTTGCTTTAGTACATGCTTCGGCTGGTGGTGTTGGTCAACTTCTTATACAAATAATTAAACTACTGGGCGGAAAAGTAATCGGCCTCACATCATCAAAAGAAAAAGCAAAAGTAGCCACGTTAGCTGGTGCTGATCGCGTATTTTTATATACTGAAGAATGGCATACGAAAGTACTTGAAGTGACTAATGATGCCGGAGTAAATGTTGTATATGAATCAGTAGGTTCTACATTAGAGGAAAGTTTTAAAGTTACTAAAGTTGGTGGTACCGTTGTATTCTACGGAATGGCTGGTGGTAATCCCGTGCCTGTTGATCCGCGTATGCTTATGGATACTTCAAAAACTTTAACTGGCGGAGACCTTTGGAACGTGCTTACTACTTTTGAAGAACGTAAGCAGCGCTCTACTCAATTATTTGATTGGATCACTACTGGAAAATTAAACATTGCGAGTCCTACTACATTCTCTTTACAAAACGGTGCCCGCGCCCATGAATTATTAGAGAGCCGTAAAAGCACAGGGAAGATTTTATTGATACCATAATCGTTCATATTTAAAAAGGAAGCTAGATTTTCTAGCCTCCTTTTCTTATCTCTATTTGAGATTTAATTATATTTCCACACTTTCTTTCCCTTTTGCAACATACCTCATATCTCCAACCGACTCGACTGTGTATGTTCCACCTTGATATACAATCTTCGTCACACTAGCATTTTCCACTCCAAGTTTTGTTTTACTACTATCTATCATTTCTATTAAGGCAGTAATCAAAAGCCCATGAACGACAACTAAAACGGTACCGTCTCCATTTGCAGCAGCTTCTTCACTAATTTTATCAATCTCTGTTTTTATACGAGTAGAAAATAATTCCCAATCTTCCGCTTGTTTCGTAGGGTCTGCTGCTCTAATAAGATTAATTACTTCTTGAATAGAAAGCTTCATAAGTTCTTCTGGTGCTGCAACACCCGCAGCTTTTCCAACCGCATCCCACATATTTTCAAGTTTTTCACCTTCAAAAATACCAAAATTTAATTCTCGCAAATTTTTTCTTTTCTCAAGTTTCAATTTTGATTGCTCACTATATTTTAATACTAAATTAGCAGTTTCAATCGCTCGGCCGCTATCGCTACTATACACATTCGTAAAATGAACATCTTTTAATCCTGTTCCTAAATTTGAGGCAACTTCCACACCTTTTTCTACTAACGGAGAGTCTGCCCAACCTTGCGCGCGATGGTTCGTATTTAATATTGTTTTACCATGTCTTGTAACATATAACGTAACTACATTCTCATTGCTATTTGTTTCTCGCTTATTCATTCTATTCTCTCCCTTTACGTTTCTATATCAATTTTACCACCTCAATTATTCATTGAGCAAAATATACGTCAGTAGATCTGCTGAATAAAAAAAGCTATCTTTCTGTATATCTCTACAAAAAGATAGCATCTTTTATGATTACATTTCTTAGCCAATACTTCTACTCAGCAAAAGCACTCGAATATTGTACAATTCCTTCTACACCTTGAAGAGTGTTCTCTCTTAGCTCCATCACCATAAACACTTCATCTGGCACTTCAAATGGCGCTTTTATATTCCACTGACTTGCGCGTTCAAAACCGAATTTCGGATAGTACTCTGGATGCCCTAATACTACAACTGACCCGTATCCTAATTCTTTCGCTTTTTCTAAAGTAGCCGTGATAAGTTTTCCACCAATTCCTTTCTTCTGATGGCTTGGTGCTATTGACACTGGTGCAAGTGCTAATGAATCTACAGTAGTCCCACCTTGTTCTATTGTAATTTTCGATAACATAATGTGACCGACTATTTCCTTATCTACTGCAACGATGGATAACTCCGGAATAAATGCGTCACATTCTCTAATACGTTTTACAAGTTCATGCTCTTTTTTATCACTAAATTCTTCATTTAAAAATGCCTCTTTTACAACTTCTTCTGTCTTTCTATAATCATTTTTTTGTTCTTGTCTAATCGTTACCATTCTATATTATCCTCTATTCTTTCTTATTTCTTTTTGGATTTTACGAAGTGCTTTTTTCGATCCACGCTCTATATCATGTTGCATTTTTCTTTCTTTATAATCAACAAATAGTGTACTTAAATCGTACCCTTCTGGATATAATTCTTTCGCTGCTACCTCTAAAGTAATGCGTTTTACATTCACTTCAACGAATTCACCGTTATAATATACAACGACGTTATAGAAATTATCTTTTTCCTTATAAAGGATACCAAAATCATCATAATCCAATAAATTCACACGGTCGCCGACTTTGTACTCATAATGAGATTCTCTTTTCGCTTGCACAAATTTCGGTTTTCTAATTTTACTTTCATTCACTTTTTCTATAGCGTATTCTTTATTTCCCATATACTCTTTCGCTCTTTGCAGTACATGTTCTTTTACGTTCATTTTATTCGCAATCCAAAGCGCATTACTTTCACCTGATTTACCGATAACTAATTTATAAAGTGGCTCTAGTGTTTCACTATTAAATTGCATTGCTGCGTTCATAAAATCACCATGCATTTCTGAAAAGCGTTTAATTTCACCGTAATGCGTACTCGCAATTGTAATACATCCCGCAAGGTAAAATTCTTCTAAAATAGATATCGCAAGCGCCGCACCTTCATTCGGTTCTGTACCGCTCCCTATTTCGTCAAATAGTAGTAACGTATTATTATTTGACATCCTCATAATTTCAGACAGATTTTTCATATGAGATGAAAAAGTGCTTAGTGCATTTTCGATACTTTGATTATCACCAATGTCTACAAATACATTTTCGAAAATAGCAATTTCCGTTTCTTTATCTCCCGCAATATGAAAGCCTGACATTGTCGCTAATGTTAATAGTCCGATTGTTTTTAACACAATTGTTTTGCCGCCTGCATTTGGTCCTGTAATAATTAAACTACGGTACTCTTGACCAATTTCAAAGTTTAACGGTACAACTTGCCCCGTTAAAAGCGGATGCTTACAATTCATTAAATGAATGTTTCCGTGATCGTTTAGCTTCGGTTCTATTCCATCGATTGATTTACTAAACTTCGCTTTCGCAAATACCATGTCATATTGACTTATCAGTTCCATATTAATTTTTATACTATAAATATTTTCTACTACCATTCCTGATAGTGTCGCTAATATTTGATACTCTTCCATTGCTTCTTCTGCTTTCAAACTTGCTAGTTCCACATTTAGCTTTGTAACCGTATGTGGTTCTATAAATACAGTAGAACCTTTTGCAGAAGCTTCAACAATACTCCCAGCAACTTGATTTTTATAGGAAGATTTAATTGGAATCGTATAACGGTCATCCTTTTTACTAATAAAGAATTCCTGAATAAATTTCTTATTTGCACTACTATTTAAAAACTTCGTTAAACGCTCTTTTATTTTTCCATCTACAGAATCGATATTATTTCGAATTCGTTTTAACTCTTTACTTGCAGCTGCATCAATACTATTTCCTTTAATTGAAAAGTTAATTTCCTCTTCAATGCTTTTATATTCAGTCATTGAATTTGCATAGGAAGCTAATACTGGTGCAAAAAATCCTTTATCTAACATAAACTTTTTAATCTTTCTACATCCACGTAAAAAGTCTGAAACACTTACTAATTCCTCTGGATCTAAAATCATCCCTTTTTCTAATTTTTGAATTGTACTCGCGATATTTGAAATTCCGAAAAAAGGCACATGTCCTTCTGCATCTAATATAGTCCTTGCTTCTGTCGTTTCATTTAAACGATTTCTCACTACTTTTATACTTGTACTCGGCTCTAATTTATTTAATAATTCCTTACCTAATCCACTTACACAATAAGATTTCACTATTTCCTTTAATTCGTTATATTGTAACTTTTCAAAAGTCATCGTATTCATTTTGTTTCTCCTCACTATGATTGATGTTTATCATAAATGAAGATACCTACTCATTAGATCCCAATGAGTTTTACATTATTCAATTACCATTTTTATACATTTAAAACGTATACAAAAAAGCTGCGGGGGATACCGCAGCTTTTACATTTACAAGGCATGTGTAATAACATATGAGGAAATAAACCATAAAAAACGAATGGCAATCCTCTCATTACACGCTTTATAAAGTATTGTAGGTATCTTCATAGGTTTCGAAATAAACGCATGACAAAATTAGGGGTATGATATACATAAAAATCCCCTGGTCTTATCCGATTTATTTCATTAAATTTTTCCTATTTAATACCTACCGCACTCACAAAAAGCACCTCTCATTAATTTATATTTTATGGTCATTGAAATCTAATTTATTGAAATCATCATACTATATGTTTTGCAAGAAGTAAAGGTGTCATACTTTTATAACTATACAGAATGTAAAAAGAAGAGGAAACTTATATTTCAGTCTACCTCTTCTTTTTCATCACCAATTTACTGTTGAACATATATAGAAACAGAGCCTCCACTTACATGGAATTGCCCCGATCCATCTTTATTAATTGTTACAGTATTTGTTTGATTACCCGTAATATCGTACCATACTTCCCCAGCGTTATTCTTTCCAACATCCATCCACTTTGATCCTCCTGGTCCATCGGAGATTAATGCCGCTAAACCAGACTTAGCATGTACACTATCTCCTTCTCTTGTCCAGCCAATCACATCTGGATGGTCTAAATAATCACGCTGCGTACCATATGCAAAGTTTTTTCGTGCCGTCAAAATTGGATCAATTTTATCTTTTAACGCTGGAATTTCATAACTACTATTTCCGCTTGTCCCATAGTAATCACCATAAAAAACTGAAGGATAGCCCTCTGCACGAGTTAAAATAAATGCATATGCCAGCGGCTTAAACCACGGACTTACTACAGATTCCAATGATTGCCCAGGTTGAGAATCATGATTCTCAACGAGAGTAACTGCGAGTGCAGGATGATTTTTCATTACTGTTCCATTTAAAATATTTCTCATATCATAATTCCCATTTCCTGTTGAAGCATAATGAAAATTGTAATGAAGCGGTGCATCAAATACAGATTGATTATAATTGACTTTCGCCAAATAATTGTTTAAAGTCTGGATATCATTTTGCCAATATTCAGCCACTGTAAACATTTCTTTCCCCGTTTGCTGTCTGACATGATTTACCCAATCGCGTAAATATTCATGATCAATATGTTTAACAGCATCTAAACGAAATCCATCTAAATTTAATTCATTCGCATACCACGTTCCCCAACTTTTCATTTCATTCGCAACATCTGGATGATCAAAATCAAGATCTGCATACATCAAATAATCATAATTTCCATTTTCGCTAGACACTTCCCAGTCCCACGCTTTACCTATACCCCTAAATTTATAAATTCGGTTTAATTTCCTTCCTTCATCCCAATCCGTTCCGTCAAAATGATACCATTTCCATTTGAAATTAGAATAAGCATCTCTGCGCCCTGGAAAGTTAAAACCCGTCCACGCACTAATTTCATAATCACCTGATACTTCAATATTTCGATTGTTACGGTCTACCTCAACAGCTGTTACGGTTTCAGTATAATCAGCCCCACCTTTATGATTCATAACTACATCACCGTATACGTCGATGTTTTGCTTATGTAAAGCGTCAATTGCAGATTTCAACTGTGCCTTTGTCCCATATTTCGTCCGCACCGTTCCTTTTTGATTGAACTCCCCTAAATCGTATAAATCATAGGCCCCATACCCTACATCATTTTGCGAAGTCCCTTTATATGCAGGTGGTATCCATACAGATGTGATTCCCTTATGAGCTAAACTTTCAGCATCATAACGCAAACGATTCCAATGATTCCCATCATTCGGAGCGTACCACTCAAAATACTGCATTAATGTTCCATTATTTATCGTTGCTGCTTCCGCCTTATTCCTCCCATATATATTAGGAAAAAGCAAAATAAATAATAAACAGACTACCGTAATCCTTTTCAACATATTTACACCATCCCCTTTAAGAAAACGTTTGCATAACTCATTAAAATTATTATAATATTCGTTCTACAGTTAGTAAAGTAACAATCTTTTAATCTCTCACATTATTTTTCAAAATATGAATTTAACTATTCCACAAGTACCCCCACATAGTTTAAAATTCACATCGTATTCAAAATTGTATACAATTTATCTATAAAAGTATGACGGAGGGATTTCTATGACAGACTTTCAAAAACAATTTTTCGCACGTTTACATATAGAAGAAAAAGAAACCATATCATTTGAAGATTTATCTCAACTTATGTATGGAATGGCGCAAACTGTTCCATTTGAAAATTTAAATGTTCTCGAAAATAACTTTAAAGAAATATCAAAAGAGAATTTAAAAGAAAAAATTTTAGTAAACAACCGTGGCGGTCTTTGTTATGAACTAAATCCTACTATGTATTACTTTCTTAAAGACTTTGGATTGGATGTTTATTTAGTTTCAGGAACAGTTTACAATGCTGCGAACTCTATATGGGCTGTCGATTCCGGACATATCGCAACTGTTTTAAAACATCATCATGAACTTTATTTAATTGAAGTGGGGTTCGGATCATACTTACCTCTTGCACCTGTTCCTTTCTCAGGTGAAGTCGTTCACTCAGTAACAGGAGATTATCGTATTCGCAAAGAAACAACTGAAAAAGGAAATTACATTTTAGAAATGCGTAAAAACAATGAGTTTCTAGATCAATCTTCTGCTGATGATTGGACATTAGGCTATGCATTTTATATAGAAGAAGTGGATGAAACGAAAGCGAATACAGCACAAAAAATCATCGTTGAACATGAGGGCTCACCATTTAACAAAGTACCTCTTATTGTAAAACTTACACATGACGGACACGTTTCTTTAACAAAAGATCGTCTTACAATAACAAAGGACGGTACAAAATCTAAAGAAGAAGTTACAGACGAGCAATATACAAACCTTTTACATTCGAAGTTCGGAATTACACTATAACTGTTTAAGCCTTGCTATTTACAGCAGGGATTTTTTGCAATTTGTTGTATTTCATAGTTATATAGGAATATGACTACACGTTTAGAAAGGAAATGATTATGACAGAACTTAAAGATCGATTACAAGTACCCGATAATGAAAAATGGAAGTTAACAGATATTTACGATACGATTGATGATTGGGAAAATGATTATAAAAAAATAGAAATGTTAACAATTGAACTAAAAGAATTTAATGGAGATATTCACGATGGCAATCGTTTATTAGCTTATTTAACAAAGAGTGAAGAAATATCTAGCATATTATCTTTAATGTTCGCTTATGCGCGATTACAATCTGATCTTGATACACGCGATACTGACGCCCAATCCCTTGTCGATAAAGTATCACAATTACATGTAAAGGTAAGCGCAGCGAAATCATTCTTCTCCCCATTCTTACTTAGCGTAGAAGAAAACACTTTACACTCTTACATAGAAGAAACGGAAGGGTTACTATACTATAAAGAAGACTTATTTGAATTATACCGTTATAAAAAACACGTATTGAATACGGATCAAGAAGAAATTTTATCCCAAATGGGTGAAGCACTTTCCTCTCCGCAACATACATTTGGTATGCTAAATAATGCAGATATATCATTTGGTGAAGTGACGAATGATGATGGAAAGAAAGTGAACTTAACACGTGGAATGTATTCGAAGTTAATAGAAGATGAGAATCGTGAGAAACGTAAAGAAGCTTATAAGGCATATTACAAACCGTATGTTCAGTTAAAGAACTCAATCGCTTCTACATTATCTTCTGCTATTAAAAATAATGTTACTGTTTCAAAGCTAAGAAAATATCCATCAGCTTTAGAGAAATCATTATTTGGCGATATGGTTCCGAAAGAGGTATATGAAAACCTAATTGATACAACGAAAAAAAACATTCAAACATTACATACATACAATGAAATTCGTAAAGAAAAATTAAATGTAGACGAACTAAGACAATACGACTTAAGCGTCGATTTAGTACAAGGTGTAAAACAAGACATTCCATATGACGAAGCGTTTGATACTATGATTGCATCACTTGCTCCTTTAGGAGAAAAGTATATTGAAACATTAAAAGGTTTTAAAGATAAACGATATATAGATGTGAGAGAAACACCTGGAAAACGTTCGGGTGCTTATAACTTTGGGGTATATGGCGTTCACCCATTCATTCTTTTAAATCATCACGATGATCTAAATAGCCTTTTCACACTTACTCATGAGTGTGGTCACGGTATGCATACGCATTATTCACACGGATACCAACCAAGAATTTCTGCACACTATTCCATTTTTGTTGCAGAAGTCGCCTCTACAGTAAATGAAGTGTTATTAATTCACTACTTATTAAAAGAAGCGAAAGAAACGAACGTACGTAATCATTTAATTAACTACTTTATCGATAGCTTTAAAGGTACTTTCTTTACACAAATCATGTTTGCAGAATTTGAAAAAATCACACATGAAATGGCCGAACAAGGTAAACCATTAAACGCCCAAGTCTTTAGCGAAATTTATGAAAAGCTATTTAGAGAATATAACGGTGATTCACTTGTATTTGATGAAGAAGTAAAATATGGATGGTCTAGAATCCCTCATTTCTATCGTCCATTTTACGTGTACAAATACGCAACTGGATTCGCCTCTGCCATTCAAATTGCCGATAAATTATTAAGCGGTGATCCAAATGCACAAAAAAACTATATCGAATTCCTTAAAGGCGGAAGTTCTGACTATCCATTAAACCTACTGAAAAAAGCTGGTGTTGATTTAACTACGCCAGAACCGATTGAAAGTGCATTAAATCGCTTTACTCAACTTGTTGAAGAGTTTTCAGCATTATAAAAAAAGCATGCAGAGTATATACTCTGCATGCTTTTTTCATTCGAATCACTTTATTCTACATGTTGCTGCGTCACACAATGAATCATACCACCATACGCATACAGTGCATTTACATGAATACCAACGATTCTTCTTCCTGGAAACTGCCCTTCAATGATTTGCAGTCCTAACTTATCATGTTCATCACCGTATATAGGAACCAATACAACTTCATTTCCAATATAGAAATTCAAATACGAACCTTTACAGTCTGCCTCTTTTACCACTTTTCTTGTTACTGGTACTGGGAGGAGTTGAAATGGACTTCCATCTATATTTCTCGCTTGTCGCAATTCTTGATAATGCTTTTCTTGCGCATCCAAAAGGTACGCCTCTCCTTCCCCGAAAGGATCATATTCATAAAGAATCGTATTTTCATTTACAAAACGTGCTGCCCCATCAATATGATAATCCGTATCTTCATCATAATTATCTTCACCACGAATACCAGTTATCCATATAAAATTCGTTACCCCTAAATACTTCGTTAACTCCATTTCAATCTCTTCCTGACTTAGTGTAGGATTTCGATTTTCATTTATAATAGAAGTTTTTGCCGCCATTAAGGTCCCGTTTCCGTTTATCTCTATTCCTCCACCTTCTAGACAAACACTTGCTGCAACTTTTGGGATACTATACATTTCACTTATTTCGTCCGGAATAACAGCATCATTTTCATACGGATATTTATCCCCCCAACCATTAAAAATCCAGTGCGTTAAGCAGAGATTTTCTTCCTTATCTTTTACAAATATCGGTCCATTATCTCTTATCCATATATCATCAGTTTCTTGAACTAAAAAATCAATTTTATCCATATTTACGTTCTCTTCAATTAGCTTCGATTGGACATGTGTTTTTTCTTCTTCATCATATACAACAATATGCACATTCTCTCCGTAATGAAGCTCCTTCGCCATCGTTACCCAAATATCATCTAACTTAGCTCTGTAACCTTCACCTCTATGCGTTTTATCATGAGGCCATTGGAGCCATGTCCCCTCATGTTTCTCCCATTCTGCAGGCATATAAAACAAACTATTTTCTATATTTCTCATACATGTTCACCCCTTCTCTAAATGTAAGTCCAGTCCATACTTTGACATCGTGTTAAGGTCAACAACAATATATTCATTTGCTTGTAACTACTTCATAACGTTACTCTTTATTCTCCCTTGTGATACACTACTTCTCCTTGTAAAACTGTCATTAATACTTTCACACTCGGAATCTTATCGACACTCATTTTAGTAATATCCTCATTTAGTATTACGATATCAGCCGATTTTCCTACTTCAATTGAGCCAGTAATCTTATCAAGTCCTAGTGCCTTAGCTGGCTTAATTGTATAAGCATCAATAGCAGCCTGTACATTAGACAAGCCTTTCTCATCAATACTTAATGCGTTCGAAATCGTCACAAGTGGATTCAATTCATTTACATCCCAATCACTACTAAGTGATACATTTGCACCTGTTTTCCAAATTTGTCCTAACGGCATAATTCGTTTCATTTGCTGGTCTGTAAAATACGTACTTGCCCAGCTTTGTTTAGGATCTTCCGCAAAATCATGACCGACTTGAAAATCAGCGCTAACTCCTAAATGAGCAAAACGATTCATATCACTATCTTCTACCATTTCCACGTGCGTAAGCGTATACGGCTGTTTTGCCCCTTCTTTTTTCGCTGCTTCAATTGCATTTAAACTCTCTCTTACTCCACTATCTCCAATTGTGTGAATAAGTGCACCGTAACCAAGTTTATTAAGTTCAGTTAACCACCATTTCATTTTTTCTTCTGGAATATAGTTCAAACCATACGGGGTTCCTTTAAACCACTCAAATTTATATTTTTCAAGCGTTTTCGCTGTACTGTTAATACTAATTCCATCACTATACATCTTCACTTGATTAATAAGCATGCGTGACGACAAACCATCTCGCTTAATCTTTTGGAAATACTCGATTTGTTCTGCTTCATTTAAGTTCGGATACACCCACGGACGAAGTACTACCCGTGACGTTAACTTTTTCTCATCATTTACTTTATTCCAAACATCTAACCAGCCTCGTTTCCAATAGAGACGTCCATCCCCCACTGTAGTAATACCATTCTTCGCAACTTCATCTAAGCCGTCCAGCAAACCTTCATAATTTTTTTCGAACAAATTCGGTTGGGCATTCCATACTTTTTCCATTACGATATCTCCAGCTGTATCATAAAGAATACCAAACGGTTCTCCTGTTTCTGGATCCCGAATAATTCTTCCACCTTGTGGATCTTTCGTATCTTTATTTATCCCAGCCAACTCCAATGCTTTCGAGTTAACCCATACAGAATGAGAGGTTCTTTCCATAATTATTACTGGGTTATTAGGAAATAGCTCATCAAGAACTTGTAATGGCGTTTGTTGTTCTGACTTTTCATCCATATTTTTTAACAGCTCTTCCAAACTAAATCCTGTTCCACTTATCCATTCCCCATCTTTCACATCTTTTTTACAAGCATTTAAATACGAGCGTTGTTCTTGCAACGCAGCTTCTGGTGAGACACTACAATTCCCTGCTGCTGGTGATTTCGCTTCAAAAATATGATTATGATTATCCACAAAACCAGGAAGAAGTTGACGTCCTTGTAGATTTATCACTTTCGTATCTTTATTAATCAATTTTTCTACATCCTTATTTGAACCGACAAAAGTAATTTTCCCATCTTTAATCTCTATAGCTTCTGCCATTTCTTGCTTTTCATTAGAAGTGTAAATTGTACCATTTTTAAACACTACATTTTTGGGCAACTGACTAGGTAGAGCAGAGCTACCATTCTCACCTTCTCCTACTTCAGGCGTACACGCTGAAATCCATACCATACTTAGAATCAAACAAATAATCATGATTTTTCTTTTCATATTCTTTCTCCTTTTTATTATGATAAAATGAAACTTTAATCAGTGGTGGACTCCATCCCTCACTAATTATTTGCCCACATCCATCAGGCTTTTACGGACAGCCTGACTCCCAAAAAATAGCGGGATAAATTGCTTTCGTATATAGAATAAGGATTGACATAATGTTAATGTCAATCCTTATTCTCATTCTATTTTCGTAACTAAAAAACAAATTTGTGTCACATACTCTTCTGTTAAACAATCACATTCTGTTCCCTTTATATAGACTTCATATGGATGACTCTCTAGTATATAGCCATTCCTTTCAACCCACTCTTCTAACGCCATATAAGCATAACCTATATAGTCATAGCTGCCATAATGCAAAGTGGTAACAATTTGATGCTGCTTTAACCTTTTTATGTCGCACTCTTGTAATACACCTTTATTATCTTCATCCATAATCGGAATTCTTAATTCTATATAGCTGCGATTTGGAATATACTCTTCATCATAAAAAACTGTAGATGGAGAACCGACTATTTGAAAGCTATTTTTTTGTACTTGTTCATATAAGTCATAAAAATAATCATCCATATCGTCTATATCTATTTGTAACTTTTGAGCAATTACTGTTATTTCATTTCTCATTCCAATTAATATATCGTAACTTCTATGACGAGCAATATTTAGACCTTTATTCATATTTACTATTTCATTCATTTCTGAAATAACCTGTAAATTTTGTTTCACTTCATGAGATAACTCCATAATTTGAGATTGCATATGTTCAACAAACGAATCTTGATCTGCTGACTGGAGAATGATTTTAATTTTTGGTAAAGGAAACTTGTACTCCCTCAGCTTTTTAATTTTTAACGCTACTTCCAGCTGCCCTTGTTCATAATATCTATATCCATTTACCGGATTCACATATGCTGGTTTTAATATCTCTTCTTTGTCATAATGCCTTAGCATCCGTGTACTCATTTTACAAATTCGTGAAAATTCAGTAATTGTATACATATAAATACCCCTTGGATACATTTTCTTATAAACTTATTCATCCCGATTGGTATGGGCTAATAATTAGAGGGGATGGCCTCCTCTAATTAAAGTTTCACCTTATTAAAACCAATCAAAAATTTTTCTAATTGAAGAACTTTCACCCTGACTGCTCAATCTTTTCATTTTTGAAGGCAATAAATGACTCGGACAATACCACGTTAAACAATTCATTGCACCTCCCATAGTCGATATTTCTCCTACATGAATTTGAATGACTTGTTTTTCCGTATGCTGTTGAATATATCGTAAAACTTCCCCGTCTTTTGCTAATCCAAACTTAGGAACATAAAGGGCGTCACATGTTTCTAACATATTTATATATAAACCTTTTGCCGATGCAATTTCTTGATCATATTGCCCTTTCTCTGTATATGACGAAGGAACAACGATAAATTCAGCTTCTGGCATTTGCTCTTGAATAATCTCTTGCACATGATATCTAAATTCATTATCACCTAGAAAATCACTAATAAACATTGTGTGTTCATCAATAAATTTAACCATTCCGTCCGCGTGCGCAAGTACATCTCCTTCTTCAGCAGGAATAATAATAACCCGGCTTACATCTAAATCCCACTCTAATTGCTCAATTATTTCCTCTTCCGTCCAATCATCGTTGTCATCAAATATGCGTTCTGTTAATATAACAGTATCTTTTTTATTCCAAATGAGATTGCCACCATCCAATATTAATGGTGATTTCACATACTCAAATTCATTTTTCTTCAACCATTTATTAAATTGTTGATCTAAATATCGCCCTTGATCCTCTGGTAAATAGTTTGGGTAATATTTAAATTTAACAAGATGATTCGTTATAACTGGCGCAACATCTCTTAGCCAAATATCATCATACTCAAAGAAGTTTGTATGAAAGTCTTGCTCTTCAACAGATAAAGATATAAGTTGATCGGTAAATGATTTTTTTTCATTTAAGTATTCATTAAAGTAAATAATGTCTTCATACAATGGTTGATAATATTCATTCGATTCGTCTGGTATTGCAGTAAAAATAATGCCACTATGTTTTTGTTCCATTTTATTTACCTCGCTTTTTAATAATGATTACATAACTGATTTCAATCAGCCAACTATTCCCCAATCCATTTCTCTTTTCATTACAATTTTTGAAACGTGCACATTTCATGAATGGATTATAGCACGGAGAAATATTATATATTTATATAAAAAATATATAGCTGTCGTTAAGCCGTAAAGTAACTCTTGACAAGATTTGAAAATAACGCTTTTCATACAACATTAAAAATATAATCATCATACCCAATGAATGATTAGCTGATTTTTCTATCAAGATTCATATCCATTACTTCGAGCAAACCGTTTTGATTACATAAATCTAATACATGTGTTTCTACTCCTATACAAATCCCTTCTAATGGAAGATCGTTTGGGTCCTGGCCAAATGGATCTTCAATTTCAACCCCTATTGCTTCAATCCCTATAAATGCAAAACTTATAAACGTAGTTGCAAGTATTGTAAACCATCCAAGACTATCAACAAGCCCGATCGGTAAAGTCCCGCAAAATATGAGCAGTAAAATTTTAATATGAGCAAAATATGCAAATGGGATAGGCGTTGTTTTAATACGATCACATCCACCCACAGCCGTAAGCAAATTATTCAAATCAGCTTCCATATTAATTATTACATTTGGATGAATTCGACCCGTTTTTAAACCTTTTGATAGTATAGTTTTTAACATAAAAGCTATACTAATTGGTAAATGAATAGACTCCGCCAATATTTCCTTTTCCTTCTCGGAACAAATATTAAGCAATGCTTTTATTTCAGTTAGATCTTTATCGTCTCTCAAATGCCCTTTCGCTATCTTAGGAAAAGCAATTAATAAATGTAAAAATTTTAGCTTTTCCTGATCCGTCTTTTTCTCTTCAGACTCCCAATGACATAAAAAACTAACTGCTAAGTTTCTAGTAGAAGCACCAATCGTGCCAAATAACTTTCTACCTTCCCAGTACCGATCATAGGCAGTGTTCGTACGAAAAACTAACAGTAGACCTAAAGCTCCTCCAACAATTACCCAAGGAGTTTGATTAATTTTTATTTCTGCATAATAGTAATTAATCACAGTGATTACTGTTGAAATGCACATATATAATAAAATTTGTGGGAAAATATCTCTTATAACTGTTCTCTTTAATGTAAATATTCGATGTAAACTATTTTGATTATTGTAATGTACCATATTTACAAAAGCCTCTTCCCTTTTTAACTTTTTATCCTTAAAAATTACGAAAGTATACAATTAAATAGTAGAATCATAAACCCTATCATTACGAAACTGGTGAAAATTATTTCTTTCAATACTCTTACTCCTTTTTGAGCCAAAAGATATACCACTTTTAAAATTTAAACAACAAATGTTCACTATTCTAAATCACGACGCATTATTTTAGAGTTCGCAATGAATAAAGCACTAATTAATACAAGAATCGCGCAGGCGTATAACAATATATCTATTGGACTATCATGATTTATAATAATGAGACGAACGATAGCTGTTATACCTATATATATAAAATATCGTAATGGAAAATGAAAATTCATTTGAAAATACTTTATAATCATTACGATGAATTCAAAATACAAAAAGAATACGACGATACTATCGATCAAATGATAACTAGATTCCTCACCATTTAATTTCAGTTCTTGTATAAATTGAATGACTTCTTTCACAAGAAACACACTTAGAACAACCCCTAAACAAATCAAAGCTACATTTAAAATGTACTGTAGAACGATAGGGAAAAACGAAAATACTATTTTTAAGTTCTTTAACACAAACATTTTCTCCTTTTCCATATAAAGTAAAACTTTAATCAGTAGGGGGGTTGTTCACCCCCTACTGATTATTAGCCCACACTAATCGGGCGTTTATGGACAGCCCGACTCCCACCTAACTTCTTTTTTCGAGTCGAGTTTTAAGGTGAGAGTCTTACTACCCGCAAATAGCGGGATAAAACGAAAAGCGACAATACACTATACTCCGATTATCATTATATTAAAACGTTTTATTTTTACGAATAATAAAGCATGACAAAATAGGTAAAAATAGTATTTCATCTATTTTGTCTATACAGCAGTATAACGAAACTCCAAACGACTATTTCAATTGAATTGGTTGTTGTTGTGTCACACAATGAATCATACCGCCATTTTTATAAAGCTCTCTCACATCAATACCTACTACTTTACGATCCGGGTATAACTTCTGAATCGCGTCGTTTGCGATTTTATCATTTGGATCATTATAATTAGGCACCAATACCACTTTATTCCCAATATAATAATTGATATATGATCCCTTATAATCAAGAGTTTTCCCATTTTCTAAAGCAACCTTGTCTTTACTAAGTGGTAAGTATTCATACTTATACTTATTTCCTGAAGCATTTTTTGCATCTAACAATGTATCCATATCTTTGTTAGACAAACCCCATTCGGCTAGGTCGTCTTCTTTCATCGTTACAATAGTAGATTTATTATGGAATTTAGCAAATCCATCAATATGAAAGTCCGTAATATCTAAATTAGGTACTCCATCTAACCAAATAATGTTTGACACCCCAAGGTCACTTATATATTTTTCAATTTCCTTTTCCGATAAATCAGGATTTCTATTTTTATTCGTTACAGAACTTCGAGTTAATAAAGCAGTCCCATTGCTATCTAATTCAATTGCGCCACCTTCAAGGACAAATTTCCCCCAATCAATTCTTTCAATCCCTAATTGCTTACTAACGTTCTCACGAATACGAGCATCATTTTTGTAAGGTGTTTTATTCCCCCAACCATTAAATGCTGGATCTAATATTTTTAGATTTTTATCATTGTCATAAACAAAAATTGGTCCACTATCTCTTGCCCATACATCATCCGTAGGTGCTATAATGAAATCAATCTTCTCCATATTTAGCCCTTCATCTGTTAAAAGCTTATTGATTCTCTCTTTTTCTTCCTGGTCATATGCAACAATGTGGACTTTTTCACCCGTAGTTAAAGCACTTGCCATCTTAACCCAAATAGGTTCAACTTCTTTTTGATACTCTTGACCATATGTGTATTCATGTGGCCATTGTAGCCATGTACCTTCATGTTTATCTGTTTCATCCGGCATCGTGTATTTTCCAATCTTTTTCTGTACCTCTACCTTCTCATTCTCTTTCCCTTTTGCATTTTCATTTCCACCTTCATAAGAACATCCACTTATAATCGTTGTAGCTAATGTAGCTATCAAACAAAACTTCACTACTTTTTTCATTTTCTGCCCCTCCTGTTCTTGTCTTCAATAATGTAAAGCTTCACATAGTGTGAAGCTCAAGCTTTTTCATCGATGTAAAAATTACCAATTATTCTCCCACGTGATAATCGTAAAATTCCAATAAAAATAGAGGGCATTCACAAAGTAACCCCCTCTATTTAACATTACTATTTTTTAACTTCCTTCATAAATTTATTCTAATCTTACTCCCTTCTCATACTTGCTTGTTCACTAAATAAAACATTATTAAATAAAAAAATCGGTATTGATCATTTCATATCAATACCGATTTTTAAACATTTATTTTTCTTCTATTAAATCATTCGCCATTTTTCTAAACTCTTGATTAAACGTATCATTCATACCATTCTGTACGTTAGAGAATAATATAACAAACGTTCGTTTATCCCAGTTAAAATTATTAAATGTGTTCCAACCAGCTAATACCCCATGATTATGATAATAGTCTGGGTAAATATAGAAACTAAATCCATATTTTCTTGCAGGTGATACAGTAAACATATCAGATAAGCCTTGCTTAGAAAGCAATTTCCCATCCATAATAGCCTCATCTAATTTTTTCATATCTTCAACAGTCGTATACATTTCACCACAACCATATAGCCAGTTCATTTTTAAGCGAGGCGCATCTATTAATTCATTATCTTTTTTCGTATAACCTTCTGCTAAGAAAATATCTTCCGGTAGAGTTGCCCCCATTCCAGATTCATGCATTCCAACAGGATTAAAAATATTTTCTTTCACATATTCAGCAAGCGGTTTATTCGTAATCTTTTCGACAATATACGCTAACACCATATAATTATAATCTGTATATTTCCATCCTGTCCCTGCAGGAAATTGTAACGTTTGCGCACCAATCCACGTTACTAACTTTAAACGTGACGCTGCATCAACACTCCCTTGCCCCTGTTCTGGTAACCCGGACGTATGTGTTAACAAATTTCGTAACGTAATGTTTTTATCTGCCGGAAACGATGGAATATACTTATTGACATTGTCTTCAATATTTAATTTCCCTTTTTCTCTTAGTTGCATAATAGATATCGCAACGACTGTTTTCGTAATGGAACCGATACGATACTTCGTTCTTGGCGTTGTTAACATTTTATCTTTCACATTCGCATAGCCGTAACCTTTTCGTAAAATCACATGACCTTTGCTAGCTACTAGAACACTCCCATTAAACCCTTTATCTTTTAAATATTGATCTAGTTTTCCCGCTGCACTTTCATAGCGTTTTTTCTCGTTTATACTAACTTCTTGCTGCTCGTCCTTTTGCTTATCAATTATATTCGAAAATGCCTTTATATCATATTTTTTATCTTTCTTTGCATGTATTAGTGCAACGACACTCCCACAAAAAACAGCAAAAATAAAGAAAACGATTAACCATTTCTTTAACATAATAGGAACCCTCTTTTTCTAGTTTCACTTAACGTGCATCCATTCTATTCTATATCTTTTAATTTTCAGATATTTTATAATATTACTTGCTATTCTCTTTATTTAAATTAGATTCCTTTTTATCACATTCAACTTTCAACTACTCTCTATTGTATTTCTTTCTTAAAAAATATCCAGCATACAATCGGATGCGCCTGACTATAATTTCAATTTCTTATGTAACATTTATTACACATCATACAGAATGGAGATGTAATATGAAAAATACCGATAGACGCAATCGTTTAGATGATAGAATGTTTCATTATCGGATAACAAAGAACAATATAGTTTTCATTGAATATTACGGAAAACAAATTATGATTTTAAAAGGAAATGACGCTGAAAAATTTTTAAACAAAATAAATCATGCAAATAACGATAAAGAACAACAACTGATTATGGCTAAAATTACAGGTAATTTCAAAAGAGGAAATGAACGTAATTGAAAACGAATCTCATTTTCTTTTTTTGATTATACAGCATATTCAATAAGAAATGTCGCTCATATGGCATTTCTTTATATTTTCTTCACCAAAAATTCACATTGCTAACTTTCCTTTATTTTTTATTCTCCCTATATAAGCTGAGTACTGAAATACTTAGTAATACAACTATACACAACCACGCATACGTATACCCTTTCTGATCTACAATATACCCAAATAAGACAGGTGCAACAATAATAGCAATTTGATTTAATGTAAGAGCAAAACTCACTGTCATCCCTACAGATTCTTCACTTGCCGTTTCTGCAACTTCAATTATAAAAAGACTGAACCAGCCAATCGAAAAGAACCCTAACAATGCACTTACAACATACAAGAACTCACTCCTTATTGTATGTATATTCATTACTAACATAAGAATAAAACAGATAGAAGTACAGACCGATATAAATAAAGGGATGCGCCGGTTTCCCTTATAACACAAATCACTAACAGCTGCCAATGTAATACGGCCAATCATTCCAGAAAAGAACATAACTGAAAATACTTTTCCGGCTAAAATAGGTGTAATTGATTGTTCCATTACTAAAAAATTTATAAAATGTCCAACTAACAACATTTGTAATGAAATCATGCAAATACCAGTTATATAAATTGGATACAACGCTTTTTTATGCATCACTGATTTTAACTGCACCCAAAAAGAGGTTTTTATACGTTCTTCTTTCCCTTCCTTCCGAACACATGAATCTCGATAAAATATAGAAAATAAAAGACCACCTATTATACAAATGCTTCCTATTACATGTATCGCATAAGACAAATTATATTTTATTACAAGTAACGGAATTAATACTCCCGCTAGTACACCACCAATCGGTATACCGGCTTGCCTGATCCCCATTGCTAACCCACGATTTTCTTTTGAGAACCATTTTAGTATCACTTTACTTCCTCCCGGCTGGGAAACAC
Organism: Bacillus sp. FSL M7-1020; assembly: GCF_038050415.1. Lineage (NCBI taxonomy): Bacteria > Bacillati > Bacillota > Bacilli > Caryophanales > Bacillaceae > Bacillus > Bacillus sp. FSL M7-1020. The sequence continues at coordinate 3,081,730 of NZ_JBBOTW010000001.1, forward strand.
TATAAAACATTCCTACTAACAAAAGGACAAAGAGTAACCCTTTAAATCCATTTACTATATTAGTCAGTAAGAGCGAACCACCGAGTAAAAATGAACTGATAGTAATTAACCACTTTTCATTATATTGATCAAGTAGCTTCCCAACAAAAAGCATGCAAAATAGCGGTCCAATATTTACAACACTTACTAATAACCCACTCTCCATATTCGTAAGTGCGTATTCTTCCTTCCAAAATAAAGCGAAAGCTCCGACACCATACGTTATAAGTGTCGCTGTCGTTTGAGCAATCGTCGCAAAAATTAACATCATCCACTTATAAGTACTGTTCACATTCTCTTTCATTAGCATTAAGATCCCTCCATCCCCTTCCATTGTATGAAATTTTTGATATCACATAAAATAAATATTAATCATATAATCCATCAAAAAAATTGATACCTTTTTCGGAGGGATGATACGTGGACATAAAAGATTTAACTGTTTTTTACGAAGTTGCAAAAGAAAGAAATATATCTCATGCAGCAAAAAATTTAAACTATGTGCAATCTGGCGTAACGATGCGTATGAAACAACTAGAAAACGAATTAGGTGTGCCTTTATTTTATCGAAATGGAAAAGGTGTTACTTTAACTTCTAACGGCGAGATTTTATTAACATACGCAAAACAAATCATCCACTTAATGGAGCAATCTGTTAAAGCGGTCCAAAGTAATGGAACCGAACCAAAAGGCACTTTAAAAATCGGATGTACAGAATCCACAACAGCTGTTCGGATTCCTTCCATATTAGCGAACTACTATGAGAATTACCCACAAGTCGAATTAGTTTTAGAAACAAATACGACGGAACAGCTAACCCATCTCGTATTAGACCGAAAACTAGACGGAGCATTTATCGCTGGAACTACTCAGCACGCTGAACTTCGTGCAAATGTATTTCGTGAAGAAGAATTAGTTCTCATTAGCAAAAATCCTTTATCCTCTTTCCAAGACATAGGAGACATGAATTTACTTACCTTTAGTCACGGGTGCTATTATAGAAGGTTATTAGAAGACTGGCTTCAAGAAGAAGGAATTTCACCTAAACGAGTTTTAGAGTTTGGAACGATTGAAGCGATACTCGCATGTGTAAAATCAGGTATGGGCATAGCAATTATGATGAAATCTATTTTAAATGGTCATAAACATGACGTATCATTCAACCCTTTACCAAATAGCTTCAAAAAAATCCCTACTACTTTTATTACTAGAAAAGATATTTTTCACTCAGCTGCATTACAAAAATTTATGGAGATGACCCACAATGCGTGAAAAGAAAATACGTGGTATGAAACGAAAAACAAACACTATGATAAAACGAATTGAGGAATATACGAATACATTCCCTTCTACTTTCTATCATGATGAATATTGGTATATGCCTTTACCTGTTTCACAAGCTTTTATTAACTCTCAAAAAAACACCTAGGAAAGTAAAGAGATTGTGTATTCAAACTTTATTAAATCAAGCAAACCAATTATTGAAAATGAAACCGAACGACACAAATACATATCGAGTTGTAGTTATGATTTCCATTGCAGATTTATGGCGCTCTCAAATTATCATATTTAAAAACGATGACTACTTTCATACTTTTTTCCATAGAAATAGTGAATTACAAAAATGGATTCCGCTTTCAAATGAATCTGTTTTTTTGGAAAAATGGGGAATTAAAATTTGGCATACCGTCAAAACATTGCACTTTCAAGAAATCATTCATGACGAAGATGAATGCTCTAAAAAAGAGATTTGGTTTATTGGAGAATTAGCGTGAAGAATGCACTGAACTCTATTATTTGAATCTACCCTGAAACAGTAACCACTCATTTTACATCATAGAAAAAGGTATACCTAAAATATTGGTATACCTTTTTCCCTATTTATTTTCCTTTTAAAACACTATGTAACCGATCCGGATAATTTGTAAACATTCCTGTAGCACCCCATTTAATTAACAATCTCATATCTGGTTTCTCATTAATTGTATACGGATGAATAAGCAGGTGATTTTCCCTAGCCTTTTTCATATATGACTCATCAATAATTAACTCTCCATTATCATTACGTAAGTTTGGCCCAATACCGACTGCATACTTTTTAATTTCTTGAAAATCATCATGCGTTACACTTTTCGGCTCATGTGTAATGCCAGACCATTCAACAATCTCGTTGTTATCATTTGGATAATACCAAAGTAGTTGGACTAACGGAATATTTTCATTCATACTATGAATCTTTTTTAAGCTATCTTTACTAAATGATTGAATCATAACACGACTAGAAGACATGTTCTGACCTATTAAATTATATTTTTTTAATAACGCTAATAATTTCTCTTCCATTCCTGGATACACATCTGGCGATTTTGTTTCAATATAATACTTCATACTTCTTCCGTACTTCTGAAAGATTTCTTCAAGAGTCGGAACTTTTTGACCAATATACTCTTGCTTAGCCTTTTCTGGATAAGCTTTATTGAACCATGACCCTGCATCTAAACTCTTTATTTCACTTAACGTTTTATCTCGTACTTCACCTGTACCATTTGTAGTTCGATCAACTGCTGTATCATGCATTGCAATTAATTGGCCATCCTTTGTTAATTGAATATCTAACTCCAAATAATCCGCTTTCATTTTTTTCACAAGATCATAAGAAGTAAAAGTATGCTCAGGTGCATGTCCACTTGCTCCGCGATGTGCAATATTTAAAAACTTATTCGTATTCCATTCATGCTTCCCTTCTGATTTCGCATGAACAGCTCCCCCAGCAAAGATACTTCCCGTCATAAAGAAAATAACTAAAACGCTAATAATTTTTCTCATCCTTCTAACCCTTCCTACGTTGCAAATTTCAACAAGCTAATGAGATTTACACGAAATAGAAGACATACTTTCATTATTTTTATAAGCCTATATTAAAATTCCAATCTTACAAATATATTTTCTCTATGTTATTAATAAAGAAAACTATTTCATTCCTATAGCCTCCTTTTCACATGTAACTCCCTATTGTGTACGGTTCATTCAATAAAAAAAGCCATAATTTATTTAGAGGACACTCCTGTATCCCTAAATAAATTTATGGCTTTTCTCAAATATCTCCGGCCTCTATTAACTTGTCGAAATTAATCATACCAAACCTATTAAATTTTGTGAATATGATTTTTTAATAAAGTAAAACTTCAATCAACCAAGTTTTATGCATCCTCCATTGAGTATTAGTCCACACTGATCAGACTTTTATGGACAATGATTAGCTATAATGTCTTTTTGTTTTTATCAACTATTTTATTTACATAATATTATTATCTTTTATAACAACTTTCATTTTTTACAATTCTTAGTTAAAAAGTGGATAATTTATATACAACCACACTTCCTTATTTATTTGAAAATTTCATAATAAATTGTTCATAACCTCTTCAAGTACTGTGTTTATTGGAGATATAACCTCTTTCCCTGAACGCCACCCTATAAAGCCATCAGGTCTAATCAATACAGCACCTCCATTCTCTATCCCATATAATTTGCTAAAAACATCTTCTTGAGCAATAAAGTCTCCACTTAGACCAACTCGATACACTTTTATATTTATTCCTAATTTAGATGAAGCATCATGTGCAGCTTCATCCCAAGAACAATTTTCTATTCCTGTAAGTAATACAAAATTGTTACCGAATAAGTCTAGTATAGAAGCTTCTTTCCCTTCATACACCCCAAAAAAATGTGGTGCTCGCGTGCCAGGTCTTCCGTTCAACTCTACTACATCCATTCTATGCGGAGTGTTGGAGTCATCTATAATCGCCTCTGAACAATACTGATACCCAACAGTTACAGCTAAACCATCCATATTATTCAAACTGCCTTCCTCTCTATTCGCAGCACGAAATAATAAACTACTCGCATAATCCGTCGTTAATTTTGCAACAGGGTATCTCTCATCATGGTATGTTTCTAACAATTTCGGTTTTGCTTTCCCTTTTATAACAGCAGCTAACTTCCAGGCTAAATTATGCGCATCTTGTATTCCCGTATTTGAACCAAATCCTCCTGTTGGCGGCATAATATGTGCAGAATCACCAACTAAAAAAATGCGATTATCTTGAAATTTTATTGCTGTACTTTCACTCGCTTCCCACGGTAGAACACTTAATATTTCTGATTCAACATTTGTACTTCCAATTGCTGTTTGAATAATTTGTTTACAACGTTCTATATTGAAATCCTCTGGCCCCTCTCCTTTTAATGGATCGTAGGCTACATGATAAATCCATTTTTTTACGTTATCAACCGGGATGAGTGCACCAAGAACCTCCGGATGAAGTACCATAGAAAAACCGAATGCGTCTCCTTGTATAAACTCACTTAAATCAGCTTCAAAATAAATATTCATATAATAGCCACCAATGGTTCCACGACCCTCAGTTTTAATCCCTAACTGCTCACGCATTTTACTTTTCGCCCCATCTGCTGCAATTACATAATCACAATGTATGACACTCTCTTTTTCTGTTTCACGATCTCGAATCGTTGCTTTTACCCCGTTCTCATTTTGTTCAAATAAAATTAATTCATGATAAAAAGATAGTTCTCCGCCTAATGTCTTCGCTTCTTGTAACATCATTTCTTCTAAAATAATTTGATAACAAGCAGTTTGTTTTGATGCGCTAATCTCTTCTATTTTTTGAAGTAACTTTTCATCGTTTCCATACTGAGTGGCTCTCATTTTTTCCAATTCTTCCTTATTCGCCTCAGCTATTGTACGGACCGCTATTCTTCCTCGGCAATTTTCTAGTGCTTTCCCCGCCAATTTAATTCTATTTTCTAAACCTAATTCTCGAAATAACTCCATTGTACGTAAAGTAAGCCCGCCTGCTTTCGGATGAATTGCAGTAGACGGATGTCTTTCAATAAGTAAGTACCTAATATTATGTTTTGCAAGAAATAACGCAGACGCTAATCCTGATAATCCCCCTCCAACAATTAAAACTGGTACATAATTTGGTTTCATATATTTATCCTCCACATCATTGTTCTGAGCTCAGTATCATAAATATAATTAAAAAAACCATTAAAATATAGACTTATATTTCATTTTGAATTATCATATAGATAGATTACGCCCCAAAATCCCTTTTACCTTTTCATACATCTATAATCCACCTGAATTGTGTGTGTATGAAAGAGTAAAACAAAAGAACTTACTTTACGTTGAGCCATGTTCTATCATAGAAATCAGAAATAATACAAAAATTATAAGCGATCATAACCTTATGGATTATATAAGGTTGCGATTGCTTATTTTATTGTTAAATCATTTTTCATTTTTAAAACTTCATCTATTGAGTTATGTAGTCCTTCCAATCCCTTTTCTATCCCTCTATAATTTTCAACAATAAAAAATTCATTCGTCTCGATTTTCTTTCCCAATATTGCAGCTCATACAACAATCATGTAGCATTACCGTATCGATGCAATGGTTCATCATCTTAAACCTTTCGACTAATTTATTGGAGGCAAAGTGATTGAAATGAATAAACAAGAACAATTAAATGTTATAAAAAAAGATTTTATTGACTCTCAAAAAGTATTATTAGCAATTGGCGATGAAACAAGGCAAGCTATTTTGTTAGTTCTCATGGAAACGGAATGTCAAACCGGATTACGTGTAGGAGAAATTACGAAGCAAACACACCTTTCCCGCCCAGCAGTATCACATCACCTTAAGATTTTACGAGAAGCTGGTATTATTTTAATGCGAAAAGAAGGCACAAAAAACTTTTATTATATTGATATACGTACAAAATTAGGTTTATTAAAAAATCTTGTGTTAGATATTGAAAAGCTTTTGCACAACTTTTATTGAAATAAAGATACGGTATTTGGAGGTATAAGAAATGAGAGCAATGATAATTGATAGATATGGAAAAGTCCCAATGCGTATGACAGAGGTACCTACTCCTAAAATAAATGAGTATGAAGTGCTCGCAGAAATTCATGCAGCTAGCATTAATCCAATTGATTTTAAAATACGCGACGGAAAAGTAAAAATGTTACTGAAATATGAAATGCCCCTAATACTTGGTAATGACTTTTCCGGTGTCATCGTAAAGGTTGGGGCAAAAGTGACTAACTTTAAAGTCGGTGATGAAATATATGCACGCCCAAGAAAAAATAAGATTGGTACTTTCGCGGAGTATATAGCCATTCATGAAAATGATATAGCTTTAAAACCTAATAATTTAAGTTTTGAGGAAGCTGCTTCGATTCCACTCGTTGGCTTAACATCATATCAAGCATTACATGACATCATACAATTACAAAAAGGACAAAAGATTTTAATTCACGCTGGATCCGGTGGTGTTGGTACTTTTGCTATTCAGTTAGCAAAAATAATGGGTGCCACTGTTACAACGACTGCTAGTGAAGCTGGTGTAAATTTAGTAACGTCTCTTGGCGCAGATGAAATTATTAATTATAAAACAGAGAAATTTGAAGATATACTAAAAAATTATGATGCGGTATTTGATACAATCGGCGGTGCAACACTTGAAAAATCATTCAATATTATAAAAAGCGGAGGAAACATTGTTTCCGTTTCAGGCATGCCGAATGCTCGCTTCGGTAAAGAATTTGGTTCAGGATTCTTTAAAACTCTCTTATTTTCATTAGCCAGCAAAAAACTTACCGCACTTGAAAAAAAGCATAATGCTCAATATTCATTTTTATTTATGAAGCCAAGCGGGGATCAATTACGTACTATTGCAAACTATATTAAAGCTGGACAAATCAAACCTGTAATCGATCGAGTTTTCCCTTTTGAAGATGCTCAAAAAGCAATGGAATATTCAGAGTCTGGAAGAGCAAAAGGAAAAATAATTGTAAAAATGAAATAATAATAAAACCTCCATTTTCTTAAAATGGAGGTTTTAAATTTGCTGTTAAATAGACATTGTGCAATGAAGTCCTTACAATAGATTGCAAGGGGAAATATTATATTATACTTTTAGTTAACTTTACAAAGAATACATACGTACAAATACATATCCTAATTACAAAAGAAGAGGAGATAAAATGACTAAAAATAATGAAGCTGGTTGGAATTTAGATAATAGTTATACGACTTTACCACAATCATTCTATACAGAAATCCCCCCTACTCCCGTAAGTTCACCGGAGCTAGTTAAACTAAATCATTCACTAGCAATATCTCTCGGCTTTAATCCTGAAGAATTGAAAAAAGAAGTTGAAATTGCTATTTTCGCTGGTAATGCATTCCCTGAAGGAGCTCATCCATTAGCTCAAGCGTATGCCGGTCATCAATTCGGACATTTTAATATGTTAGGCGACGGCCGTGCCCTTTTAATTGGCGAACAAATTACTCCTTCCGGTAAACGTTTTGACATTCAACTGAAAGGTTCTGGCCCTACTCCGTATTCACGCCGCGGTGATGGTCGTGCTGCACTCGGTCCGATGCTACGTGAGTATATTATTAGCGAAGCAATGTATGCACTTGATATTCCGACTACTCGAAGTTTAGCAGTTGTCTCAACTGGCGAACCAACATATCGTGAAACAAAGTTACCCGGAGCAATTTTAACTAGGGTTGCTAGTAGCCATATACGTGTTGGCACATTTCAATATGCTGCCGCTCGTGGTTCTACCGAGGATCTTCAATCACTAGCTGACTATACGATCAAAAGGCATTATCCAGAAATTGAATCTCATAAAAATCCATATACTGCATTACTACAAGAAGTCATTAAAAGACAAGCAAGTCTTATCGCTAAATGGCAACTTGTTGGATTTATCCATGGTGTAATGAACACTGACAATATAACGATTAGTGGGGAAACGATTGATTACGGTCCTTGTGCATTTATGGACAATTACGACCAAGGAACCGTATTTAGCTCTATTGACACACAAGGCCGTTATGCATATGGAAACCAACCATATATGGCTGCTTGGGATCTCGCTCGTTTAGCTGAATCTTTAATACCTATCCTACATGAAGATGAAGAAGCAGCATTAAAGATTGCACAAGACGAAATTTCAAAATTTAGCGTACAGTATGAAAACAATTGGTTCCTTGGAATGAAAAAGAAATTAGGACTATTTAGCAACGAGGAACAAGATCAATCACTTATTGAGCAACTTTTAAAAATGATGGAGAAATATAAAGCGGATTATACAAATACCTTCCGTTCTTTAACTCTTGATACTATCGAAAATACAGCTCTATTTGAAAGTCCTGCATTTAAAGAATGGTACAAACTGTGGCAATCTCGATTAGAAAAACAAGAAGAATCAAAAGAGAACGCCTATGAGATGATGAAAAATAATAACCCGTCGATCATCCCAAGGAACCACCGTGTGGAAGAAGCATTAGAAGCAGCTGTTACAGATGGAGATTATAGCGTAATGGAGAAACTTCTTGAAGCTTTATCAAATCCTTATGCTTATTCTGCAGAGCAAGAAGAATACTGCGTTCCACCTGCGCCGACGAATCGTCCTTATCGTACTTTTTGTGGGACTTGATTGTTTAATATGTAACAAGGTGTGTTCATACCAATTGTGTGAACGCACCCTTTTTATATCCCACCACTCAACTAAAACTTTAAAATGCACATCCCCCGATGCCATTTCTTTAATCCAAAACAAATTCTACACTATTCCAATAGACTTACTCGTAAGCTTGTTAAACAAATATTGAGAAATATAAAACATCATTTCTAAATATTTTTATTTTTGATACTATATTTTATAAGAATATTCAAAAAGTGAGGGGATTTCATGAACGTTCAACTACAAGGTAATGAACAAATTACAAAATTATTTAATGACTGGTATTTTGCTATGCTAAAACAAGATGTATCCCAAGCGACAAACTTAAAGCATGAAATTGAGGAAAAGGAACTAAACTTCGAGGAAGATGAAAATTTAGCATTATATCATTCCTTACTAGAGTTTCGACATAAAGTTTTGACAGATAGTTTAAGTATTTCAAAAGATAGCTTTGATAAAATAGATTCTTACGTAATCTCATCCAATCATCCACTGTCTTACTACTATCACTTCTTTAAAGGCATTTATGCAACTTTAACCACAGACTATAACATAGCTAGCGAACATTATAAACAGGCTAAGTTATTATTAGTAAATAACACTGATAATCTAGAGCATGCTGAATTTTATTATCGAATGGCGATTTTCCATTATCACTTTTACCAACCAATTGAATCCATTGAATATGCAACTAAAGCTAAAGAGATTTTCGATAAACAAACTGGCTACGAAGTTAAAGTTGGATTATGTAAAAATACATTAGGTGCCTCATTTGTATATTTAAAACAATATGAACAAGCGGAAGAACAATATAATTCAGCAATACACCTTTTACAAAAATCTAATGAAAAAGAATTAATTTTAAGTGTACGTAATAATTTGGGTTGGTTATATGCGAGTCAAAACCTCTCCACACTCGCAATCCGTCACCTATCAGAAGTAACTGAAAAGAAGCCTACACATTTCAAAGCTCTCTTCTTGCAAGCAAGAGAACACTCTAAACTAGATGAAACAATTATCGCTGAAGGATTAATCCAAAAAGGGTTAAAAATTTGTACGGAATTAAATAATGAAGAATATATATATCATTTTAAAATTCTAAACGAACTAAATAATAATGTTGGTTCTGAAGAATTAGAAACAATTATTCTTAAAGGAATTACGTTTTTCGACAAAGAATTATTATATAACTACACTCAAGAATACTCAGAAAAATTAGCTGTTAAATTTTATAGTGAAAATAACCACATTAAGGCAAGTGAATATTTTCATAAAGCGTTACAAGCAAAAGAAAAAACGTTTGAGAAAGGGGCATTGAAATGATAAAAAAAATTAGCTCTGTTTTTTTAGGACTATCTGTTTTCGGTATTTTGGCTACTGGTATTCATAGTTCATTTACATACCAAGCGGGTCATGCTGATCTTCCTACACCACAAAGACCTGACCTTGTTCAATCCGTTGGCGTAAGTACAGACTACAACTCAACAACAACTGAAAAAGCACTTTAAAAAATGAAAGACCTTCAATTAAGAAGGTCTTTTTAAATACGCTTATTTAGAATATTTCCCTTTCATGCAGGTTTTATTTTCTCATCAACTCCGCAATCCTCTTACTCCCCTCACTACCAACTTTCTCAAGTTTCTCCACAACTAAATTCCGTCTCTCTATAGAATGATTTTGACTTAACTTCGCTTTTCCTTCTATTTTATTTATCTTTATTTTAAACCCAACTATCCCCTTACTTAACCCTGCCATATAATCCGGGTCTACATCATCAAGTGAGTAGGTGCTCTGTGGATCTTCATATTTATGTACTAAGTCTTGAAGAGAATTTAATAATTCCTGTTTATCTTCAACAACTTCTAACTCTCCATATACATGTACTGCAACATAGTTCCATGTTGGTACAGCTTTGTTTGTTTCATACCATGACGGAGAGATGTAACTATGCGGCCCTTGAAATATAGCTAATACTTGCTGATTCTCACTATCTTTCCACTGTGCATTCGGACGTGCGAAGTGACCATATAACGTGAGCGTTTCCCTATTTAGCAACAACGGTAAATGCGTTGCATATGGTTCCCCGTTATGTTGAGAAAATAATGTCGCAAAGCTATTTTGTTCAATTGTTTCGTACTTCATCTCTTCATCTTGTATTGCAAAATATTTTGGTATGTACATTAGCTCCCTCTTTTCCGCTCTTTTCTATTTTCTTTCCTATTATATTTAGTAATCGCATCAATCAACAGGGCCAGTTTGTCATTATTTTATAGTGGCAGCATTCAATTTAATAAGAATAGGTCGCATGTACTTAATGCGACCTTAGTTTATTTTTCCAAATATATTTGTAATAAATGCTGTTTTACCTTCGCCATAGCTCGATCGATTTTTCGACTCTCTTGCTAACTCTTCCTTCAAGTTTCCATACTCATTAGCTACTTCAGTATGTTCACGCAGGTAATCTCGAAACGCTATATGCCTTCTCAACTCTTCACTATTTTTATCACACACATATAAATGATGTTCCATCCAAACTGTATTTCCCTCGTTCCATGGAACGAACGCATCCTTTCTTCCAAACGCTTCTCTTCCTTTAAAGCTCCATTCTAACTGATGATAGTACCCTATCTTCTCCAGTTTTTTTACTACCTCATGAAAAATTTCGTACTCTTCTATTACAACATCAATATCTAATATTGGTTTTGATGCAAGCCCTTTAACAGATGTACTCCCAACATGTTCAATAGATACAATGCTGTCTTCCATTACATTGTTAATAAGAGTGTGTATTTTATTAAATTCACTTTCCCATTTGACATCATATTCTTCGATAGCAATTCTCTGCTTCAACGTATCCCTCTTCTCAAAATAAATTATAAACGTTGAATATGAGTATCCTTAAAATCCGTCTCATATTTCAACCCATATCCAAACATTCGATCCATTCCAATATGTGCTATCCATATTAAACCAATCATAATAACTATATCTATCTTAAAATAAACACCTATGATAACAATTAATATCGATATGATATATGTGTGAAATAAATTATAAATGTTAGCACCAACGTGATTATTGATCCCATACGCTAACATGGATAAATCCGGCGCTAAAAGGAATACAAAAAATATAATCCAACTAAATTCATATATCGAATACATATAAATCGTGGCTAAAAATACAACCATTCCTTCAAAATGTACAATACGTTTTTGCATTATTTATCATTCCTCTATTTCAAATGAAATGCTTATCTCTTATTTTTCTATATTTATTGATAAATTTTCCCTTTGTATTTTTGACCAAACTGTCGCTAATATTGGCCCTGCAATGTTATGCCATACTGCCGCTAATACACTTGGGAGTGCAGCAGCCGGTCCAAAATGCAAAATACTTTCCAGCTATATTACTTATCGCTTCTAGTATTTTCATCCACTCAGCCCCTATCTTTTAATTGAAACACCTTATTCGGATTCAAAATATTTTGCGGATCAAGAGCTTTCTTTATTTTCTCCATTACAAATAATGCCGCCCCATGTTCTTCTTCTTGATACTTTCGTTTTCCGATTCCAACGCCATGTTCTCCTGTACACGTTCCTCCTCGTTTAAGAGCATACAGAACGATACTTTCGTTTATTTCGTCTGCCTTCTTCACTTCCTCTTTATCATTTGTGTCAATCATTAAGAGTACATGGAAATTCCCATCCCCAACATGACCGAGAATACCACCAATAAGGCCTACTTTATCTAATACCTCTTTCGCATGTTGAATTGCGCCAGCTAATTCCGAAATTGGCACACATACGTCTGTACTCATTAGCTTTTTACCAGGATAACTATGCACGTAAGAGTACGCTAAGTTATGTCTTGCATCCCACAGTTTATTTCTCGCTGCTGTTTCCGTCTCAAACGCAATTTCTATACATTTATGATCAAGAACGATTTCTTTCGTAAATTCAATATCTTGCTTTAACCCTGCTTCATTGCCGTGAAACTCTAAAAACAGCGTCGGTTCTTCTCTGTAACTTGTTTCATTGTAATGATTTACTTGTTTCATAGATAATTCATCAACGAGTTCAATTCTCGCGATTGGAATACCTGCTTGTAATATGTTAATTACAGCTTCTACTGCATCATTTATAGTTGGAAACGATGCCCTGGCAGCCATAACATGCTCTGGTATACCATATACTTTTAAAGTTAATTCTGTAAAACATCCAAGCGTCCCTTCTGAACCTACGAAAATACCATTTAAATGATAACCTGATGATGACTTCGCTGCTAAATTCCCCGTATGTATTATGCCTCCATCAGCTAGAACCACTTCTAAATCACGAACTTGATCACGCATTACGCCATACTTAACCGCTGTCGTTCCGCTTGCATTTGTAGCAGCCATTCCACCTAACGTTGCATCGGCTCCTGGGTCTACACTAAAAAACAAACCGTATTTCTTCAGTTCTTTATTGAGCTGAGAGCGGGTCACTCCTGGCTGTACTCTCACAAGAAAATCTTTCTCCATTATTTCAAGTATTTTATTCATAAGAGAAAAATCCATTGTGATTCCCTTTTCATACGGAATTACATGTCCTTCTAAACTAGAGCCTACCCCAAATGGAACGACAGATCTTTTATGCTCACTCGCTACTTTCATTATCCCGCTAACCTCTTCGGTCGTTTTTGGAAAAACAACTACATCAGGTAAACTACTAGTATGGTAAGATTCATCTTTACTATGTAACTCTCTTACTGTTTCATTTATTACTACTCGCTCTTCAGGAAGTATATCCTTTAATTCATTTACTAAATGCTCAATTGTTATTTCCATAACTAACTCTCCTTTTTTAATTTTAAAATAAGTATACCATTTTTATACAAAATAATTAGAAAAATGAGATTTTTTAACTTTAAGCATACAAAAAAGAACTTGTAGCACTCGCTACAAGTTCTTTTTAAACTACATTTTATATGACTTCTTTATTAACAACATAAACCAAATTAAAGTAACTGCCATCAATGAATGAGAGAAACCTACAATATACGTTAACTCTTTAAAATCCGCTCCATTTAATTGAAGAAGCCCTCTCGCTGCCAGCGAACCTAACATTAAAGTTAATGCAATGTTATGTAAAACAAACCATTTATTAAATCCTTTCACTTCATGAAACGCGAATACTTTTGCTAATCCTAAAGCAATTAAAAAGAAGAAAAAACCAAGTACAAGTGTATGTGTATGTAAAAGATTTAATAAAGTAGAGCCTAAAATCCCTTTATACTTCCCATACTCCCTAGCAAATATTCCTGACAATAAACCGATAATTAAATACGTAAACGATGCATTATATAATTTTTTCATTATATACCTCCTTGAGTAGAATGTGTAGTGTGTCATATTTAGTAATAATGATAGTTATATAGTAAAAACTCCTAGTCACCTAGGAGTTATTGTATAAGCATCTCACTCTTTACAATCAAATCTAATTATAAAATATCCTTTTATACAAAACAAACGAACTTTATGTGAACAAGTAGAGCGTAATTAAAATATGTTGCACTTTTGTATTACGCAATCCATACTAATTGTTATAACATTTAAAGGTGGTGCAATAGATTGATAGTTCTTGAAACTGAACGACTCACTCTTCGTTGGCTCGATATAAAAGATGCTCCGTTTATTCTTGAATTAGTAAACGATCCTGCATGGATTCAGTTTATTGGCGATAAAGGGGTTAGAAACTTAGAAGACGCAAAAAATTATATCGTAAACGGACCAGTCGATATGTATAACAAACTCGGATTTGGCCTTTACTTAGTAGAGAGAAAAGAAGACCTCACGCCACTTGGCATGTGCGGTCTTATTAAAAGAGATTCATTAGAAGATGTTGATATCGGCTTTGCCTTTTTAGAAAAATTCCGTTCAAAAGGATATGGCCACGAGTCTGCTTCTGCGGTAATCGAATACGGTGTACAAAAATTTGGACTGAAACGAATTGTAGCAATTACTTCAATAGATAACACCGCCTCAGGAAAGCTTTTAGAAAAAGTAGGATTGCAGTTCGAAAAGATAATTTCAGACTCAGGAGAAGATTTAAAATTATTCGGGTATAACGTATAATACTTAAGACGCAATTCATTGAACCTCTTCCTATAACTGAAGGTTTTGGCAAGGAAAAGAACAGCCAATTACTTAAAAAGTATTTCTGGCATTTGTTCCACGAGCAGACAACCAAAATGGTGTCCTATATTTTATTGCAAGAATTCCTAAATCTCCCCAAAATTCATTGTAAATTTATAATGAGTGAGTTCATTTGCATATAAAAAAGACAGGGATAATTAGAATATTACTTCATTGAAAAAAACAAAAAGGAACCCTTTACGGATTCCTTTTTGTTTTTCACTCTTTTTCAAACAGTGCATTTTTGCACCTAACTTTAGTATAACCTATAATTTCTATAAAATAAATATGATTTATTATTATGTCCAGGAATTATTTTAAGCCACTAGATACTGCTGTCCAGAATTGTTTATTCTCCTGTCCTATTGCATAAACGGAAACCCCTGCAAGATTCTTTGTGATTGTATAGTGAGTTTTTTGTTTAATACTTGTTTCATCCTCATACCAAACTTCATGCTTATGATTATTTTTATCCGTATACGTAAACACCATCGAACCAGACGCTCCATCACGACGCGGTTTTGCATTTGTTTTTTGAATAAGTTCATTTGTGTCCTTCCAAGCAAGCATTTTGCTATTACTTTTATCACTCAAATCCCAATCATTTCCGTATGCAGGGATACCCATAATAATTTTTTTATTATCTACCACTCTAGTAGTGTAATTTAGATTTTCTTCTAACCATGGCTTACTAATAGTAGATCCTGGTTGACTCCATGTACCATGTTCATCGTAAGTCATTACTTGAAGAA
Source organism: Bacillus sp. FSL M7-1020 (assembly GCF_038050415.1). Lineage (NCBI taxonomy): Bacteria > Bacillati > Bacillota > Bacilli > Caryophanales > Bacillaceae > Bacillus > Bacillus sp. FSL M7-1020. The sequence continues at coordinate 3,097,270 of NZ_JBBOTW010000001.1, forward strand.
AATCTACATTTTCACCTAATTGAGCATAATCAAATGGCCATGTCCATGTATTCTCACGATCATCCTCATTCTTGGCAGGAACCGATACCACAACAGAATGACCTGAACCATGGAATTTTTTTGATGTCTCTTTTACAAAAGTAGTAAGTAAGTCCCGATCTTCTGGCTTAATATTTTCTAAATCAATATTTACGCCATCATACTTATATTTAACAACTATATTATATATTTGATTTATTAATTTTGTTCTTTTCCCTGAATTAGAAAGAACGTTATGAGCTAAATTCTCGTCAAAGTAATTAATATCATTATTAAAGTTAGATAAAGCTGCATAAATTTTTATTTTATTTTTTTGCGAATAGGACAATACTTCTTTAGGTGCTTCCCCTTGCACAGTACCATCTGCATAAAAGAAAAAGTTATCTGTTGATACTTGATTCATTGCTGGTTGTGTTACCTTTAGAGAATCAGTGGATGTACCATATAAGGTATACCCGAGAACAATAGGTTGTTCTGTGCTATCGGCAGAAACTAACATAGTATTGTATGCTAGAATTGCAGATAGGCTGAAAGCGATTATGTACGGTTTTAACTTCATTTTTCTATCTCTCCTTTTTTGAGTAATATATATTCACGAATATAAATCTGATTATCTTTATAAAAAGATTATATAGATACAATATAAATTACTCTATAGTAAATTACCTCAACTGAAAAATTCTCTCCCTTCATCACTCCAAGTGTTTACACCGTGTAAACACCACAAACAAATAGTAACCCTAAGTATTTTTAATGTCAACACTCATTTTTATTGTGTGCAATAGACAATACTAAAAATTCTAGACCAGATATATAATCTTGCTTAAAATTAAGAATTTCACAAAAAGATAGTTACAACGTGTTAACACACATATATAATTCAAATCGCTAGGGTATTTACACGATGTTAATACCTTTATCCTCTCTAAAAATGATAGTTTGTACACTATACAAAAGCTCTAAGGAACTTGTTGAATGAAAAAATTCAGGAAATAACAAACATTACTTAGCAAGTACTTTCAGTTTAAAAGAAGGTATAGTTTTTACATTAGTAAATACAGACGCAGCTGAGAATTTGAACACTAAAACGAACATACGCACAAAAACCAAAATCACAAACTCGTTACTAAATAAGCAATTTGTTTAGTAAGGTAATAATATAAACTGATACTATATGTTTTTATATAACCTGATTACCATATGACTAATATTGATTTGTAATTTATTTCATATTAAAATGGTGAGTAATATTAATAAATAAAAACTATTTACAATATGGAGTGCAAATTAATGGTCTCAACACGGAAACAAGAATTAGAACAGATGCGTAATGCTAGAAGAATACAAATTTTAGATGTTGCATTGGAGTTGGCCTTAGAAAAGGGATTAATGGATATCACTATTGTGGATATCGTTAATAAAGCAAAAATTAGTAGAGTTACCCTTTACAAATACTATAAATCCATTCATGAAATTTTATTTAATATTCAAATCCGAATCTTAACAGAGTTACTAGAAGCTGAAAAAGAAGAAGTACAAAACGGAACTAACGCTTTCGAAAAGATGGAATCTATGTTTAAATTTATTAGTCATCAATATCAAACAAACTCCTCCCAATTCCGCTTCATAGGCTTGTTTGATCAATTGTATTCTAAATCGTATCCTACACCAGAGTTAGAAGAAAAATATACATCTATTACAGGGCAAGCTTTATTCACATTACAAGAATTAATCGAAGAAGGAATACAAGATGGTTCATTCCGTAAAGATATAGATCCTCGATTACTTGCCTTAACCATTACCCATATCTTATTGGGTACCTTATATCGAATGGCTACGAGAAGTGATGTGTATGAAAAAGAAAGTATTGACTGCTCTGATGAACTGTTACAAACTTTAATTAACTTTTTAATTACTTCTGTTTCTCACAGATAACTATCTAGGCTTCTTCACATTTAGAAAAGCTATTTATATTTTAGGTTGAAGGTCTAACTAATTATCTATTGATAAATAAGTATAAAAAAGAAGTTCTACTCAATATAGATAGAACTTCTTTTCACTTTACTTCACATATACGGAGTTCTCACTTATTCATTCCACATCGTGTTTAAAAACATGAGAAACTCATCTTCATTTACAGGTTTACTGTAATAATAGCCCTGAATTAGATAGCATGCATTTTGTTGTAACACTGTTAACTGTCCCTTCGTTTCCACCCCTTCTGCTATCACTTTCATATTTAAAGTATGCGCTAGTGAAACAATGGTTTGTATAATTTCATCTCCATCAGTAGAAGTTTCGATCCTATTAACAAATTCTCTCGGAATTTTCAAAGTATCAATTGGATACAGTGGCAGATACGCTAATGAAGAATAACCTGTACCAAAATCGTCAATTGATAAATGTACACCATATGATTTTAATGCTTTTAACTTCGATAAAGTTTCTTTTTCATCTACCATTGCTATTCGCTCTGTTAATTCCAAATCAATAGAACTAGCAGGTACTCCTATTTCTTCTATGGTCGATATAATTATTTGGACAAAGTCTTTCTGTTCAAACTCTATAGCTGATAAATTTATCCCCATCTTTAGATTTGAATAGCCCGCAGAATGCCATTCTTTCAGCTGTCGACACGCTTTCTGTAATGTCCATTTCCCAATTGAAATAATCTGCGACGTTTCTTCTGCGATAGGTATAAACTCAAAAGGAGAAATCAGCCCGAGCTCTGGATGTTGCCAACGTAGTAAAGCCTCTGAACCAATAACCTTACCTGCCTTACTATCAATCTGTGGTTGATACAATAAAAACAACTCATTATTTTCAATTGCATTTGGTAAATCCTGTTCTAATCGTAATCGACGGGTTATTTTTCGAGATAATGTCTCGTCATACATACAAACAGCATTGTTACCTTTTTCCTTTGCACTATACATAGCAATATCAGCATGTTGTAAAAGTGTAGTAGTATTTATTCCTCCAAACGGATACACTGCTATTCCTATACTAAGAGATAAGTAAAAACTATGCTGATTTACTACAAATGGTTCTTCAGTTATACGAAATAAAGTTTCACACAAATCCAATAGCTGTTGCTCTGTTTGGTTATGGATAATGATCGCAAACTCATCTCCCCCTATTCTTGCTAGAGGAATAGTCGGTGACAGACATGTCCTAAAACGGTTGGCAACTTCTTTTAAAACCCTGTCACCAATCGAATGACCCAGTGTATCATTAATAGTCTTAAAGCGATTCAAATCAATATACAAGAGCCCAAGCTTATCCTGTGTTTTTTGTGCACGCTTAATAGATTTTTCTAATTCCTGCTGGAAGAATATACGATTTCCAATCTCCGTCACCGTATCATGGAATGCAAGATAATTTATCTCATCCTGCTGTTGTTTCATCCTCGTTATGTCTTTTACCATTACATAACTCCCAAAGGTTTGTCCTTCTATCATAATAGGAACTATAGTGACATACCAAAAGAGTATATCCTTCTCATTGTTATTTTTCACACGTAACTGTAACGAAGATGAACTACATCGTTTTCCTTTCTTTATAGCCGATTCCAATTCAGATTTATCCTCATCTAAAAAAATAGAGAAGCACTCTTTCCCTATTAATACAGCACTGTCTTTTCCTAATAACATACTTCCAGCCTGGTTTATATTTAATACGGTACCATTTGAATCAATCGTTAATATAGGATCCGGATGATACTCATATAGTGACTTAAATCTCTCTTGATTTTTTACCAAATCATTAGATTTGTTTATTAAATCCATTGTTCTTTGAGATACTGTTTGTTCTAATTGATTATTAAACACTTTTAATGTTTCAGTTAAATCTTTGTTTTGCATTCGTACGATTGTATGACGAATCAGTACAAATACAAAAGCAATACAATTTCCCATAATCAGTGTAGATGAAGAAGTTTGCTCTTTCAAAGTAAAGCCAATTAAAACTGTAACTGCAAGATAAGGGAAAATGACAAGAATTTTCTTTCCAAATGTCGGATTAATAATAAAATAATTTCTTTTAGAAGATGCATTCTTTGGAATTGTAGCAGCAATAGCGATAAATAATAGGAAAACTCTATACAAACACCTTAATAATATAACTGAACGATCTGATAAATCGTCTTGTAAATAAAAATACAAGTAGTCCGTAATAGCCAATCCGGTTAATACTAGGATAAAAATAAACAATTTACTTTTTGTATTGAAAATAGCTGGTCGAAAGATTAGGGTAACTCCAAGTAATAGAAGCAATAAATCTAAAATCGGAAAAATAAATGAGAGAAAAACATCTCCAATTGATAAAAATAAGATATTTGCAGAAGGTTTATTAAATAGGTACCACTCTAATGTAAAAATAGCAGTAACAACAATACATAAATCACAAAGTAAATACGCTTTCTCCCACTTGTTACATTCCATCATGATTTTATAAAAGAACGCAAAGAGAAAGAAAAATAAGAAAAACAACAAAAATACATCAGAGATATTAAAATTTTGTATTGGCAATTCCACATTAAGTACTTGAAAAGCGGATATGAAATTCCCTATCAAGAAACACCCTATTGCAATAATAATGCAAACCCAGAATACTTCTAACTTAATTTTTCTAGCTAATATAGAATACAGTAATGAGATAAACACAGTAGTTTCAATGACTAAAGATGATAGTCGGATATTAAAATCTGATACGAAATAATGATTCGGAAAAACAAATAAAAATATAAAGCAAAAGCTTATATAAGCTATTAAAGCCAATATCAATACATAAAATTGCACATATGCATGTTTACGCAATGGACTCACCTTCTTGAGTTTTTTCTATACTTTTATTAAAAAATGTCTTGATAGTGGCACAACTCCTACTAATTAAAATGTGTGCCACCTATTATCCATATTATGACCTTTTTAAAAGATTTCTTTCTACATACAACAGTCTTGTTAATTTTTTGTATATGTTTACAATTTTTAATACCGAGGATTCCAAAAAGGATAAGTTGAAAAATGTAGTTTTTTAAGTGTTGTGCATAGTAAATTTGGATGGTACAACTTAACTACTCTTTAAATATGAGATAGAATATAATCCTCTATTGGATTATATTTAGTTGCTAACTATCACACTTAAAAGAAATGAAAATATACTATCATTAACATGGAAATTCGAATTAATTTACGAAACTAACTGTAACTATTATAGTTACAACCAAGATTGATGTCAATTTCAAATCTCTCCCCTTTTAATGGACAAAAGGCATGAAATATTGAACAATAATACGATATTTATAAAAAGAAGGTAATGTTTTATTTCCTTACTCAAAGAATTATAAATGATTTAGGATTAGGTGAAGCTGATTCTGATATTGCATCTCAAAAAAGAATGTTACTTTAAAAATAGAATTATGAAAGGAATGATGGATGAATAATGATTAACTAATTTATATTTTAAGTTGAATTTTATAACTTCAAACTATAAAATATAGGGTTAGTCTATCCATTTTTAAAATTCAGTTCATACTTTATTTGTCATGATTCAAATAATTAATAAGTACTTATTAATTATAGACGAAAGACTAATCTCTCCGATTACAAATTGGGGGATTTTTTTATTCCCGTTTTATGTTAGTTGAAACTTATTAATTGTTACATACACCTAACAAATAAAGGAGCGAAAAAAATGAGTACTTCAGACACTATTATTACACATGTAATGCTCTATATAAGTCGTTAATATCCATCAAACTTATATAGAGGAATTAAAAAATGGATGGATGTTCCTCCTTTATATGAAACGTTTCGATATATAAAGGAGGAATTATTATGTCAATGATAAAAGTCCAAGACTTAACTTTTTCATACCCACGTAGCTTTGATACTATTTTTGAAGGTGTAAACTTCCAAATAGATACGGATTGGAAACTGAGATTTATCGGTAGAAACGGACGAGGTAAAACGACATTCTTTAATTTATTGTTAGGGAATTATGAGTATAGTGGGAAAATCCTTGCTTCAGTAGAATTCAATTACTTCCCCTATCCTGTTGCAGATAAGAACAAACTTACTCATGAAATCCTTGAAGAAATTTGTCCCCAAGCAGAAGATCGGGAATTTCTACGTGAAATATTCTATAAAAAACTCATTTATATATATGGGACGAACCACTAAATTTAATAGATATCTATTCGCGTATGCAGATTGAAGAGCTTATTCAACAATTTAATCCCACAATGGTTATTGTTGAGCATGATAAGGTATTTCAACAAACAGTTGCAACAAAAACTATATCTATGTAGCTCAAAGCGAACACTTGAAAATATAATCAGTACATCGAATCATTAACTGAAAAATACTTTGATAAAATGATGAAAAAGGCCTAGTTTCTCTATAATACATTGAGAAATTAGGCCTTTTAATAAGAAAAGTAGGATTCTTAAACATTAAATACAGTTTAACTTTTCAATTCTATTTTCACAGATTCATATATTCTTCTAAAGTCAGGTTTTTCTTATATATATTTTCAGCAATATGTCCTACATAGCGAATATGCCAAGGTTCATATGCATAACCTGTAATACTTTCCTTCCCCTTAGAATAACGAATGATAAATCCTGCACGATGCGCATTTTCTTTCAACCATTTGCCTTCCTTCGTGTTCGCAAACGCTAGCTCTAGTTCATTATTTGCACTTTTAGATGAAACGTCCATCGTTAATCCTGTTTGATGTTCACTATGTCCAGGCTTTGCCGAGAAACGATCCGTATGCTCTTGTCCTTTCTTTTTAACATTGTTGGCATACAGAGTTTTTTGATATTCATAGGAACGAAACCCTGAAACAGCATTCAACTGGATCCCCTCTTGCTTAGCTAGAAGGAATAACTTTTCTAGCGCTTCAGCTGCTTCTTTACGCAGATAACTCTTTTCTACCGTTCCACTAAATGAGAATGGTACATTCGGTACTACTAAATCCTTTGGCTTATAGTCTTCGGGCAATCCATATTCCTTATTTACTACAGCCTGTATACTAGCAAAAGAACTTGCTATCTTATTTGAAGTCCCATTTTGCTTACTATTATTCTCATTATTTATGGAGTTTTCACGAGTTTCATAATTTGTCTTTTCTGGTTCTTTACCAATAGATTGATTGGTGTAAACGATAAAGACACCTAGTATCACAATCATACAAGTGAAAATCCCTACTAATTTAATTCTCATTATTCATTTCCTTCCTAACACGCTTACTGTTTCTCGTTCATCATACTTGAACCATATCAAATCCATATTAATTTGACGTGAACTTTTCTTCATACAGTATTCCTTACTAAAATGACAGTATATCTTCCTATTTCTTTGCCACTCTTAAGATTCCAATATATAAAATCCATTCTATTCCTACATATAGAAAAACAATCTGAAAATTTGTATAATAAGATGAAAAGTGTAGCATTCTATTATAGAAAGGTCTTGGTATGATGCTAGGTATTCATGTAAAAAAAACAAAGGAAGAGTTAATTATTTCATGGCAGTTGGCGAAGGTTACGATTCCATTAGGTGATGTGATTGAGGTTATCGAAGATTCTACCTATGCTGGCGTTGAAGAATCAAATGTGATTCGTATTGGAACAGCATATGGTACAACGGATCGTATTTTAATTAAAACGGTAAAACAAAATTATGTATTATTTACTACGAATAAATTTTCGATTTTAAATGCTATTCACGCTTAAAATCGAATGTCCAAACTGACTCAAACAAAATCCGAGTTAAGTTCAAAAATGAAAGGTCTTCTAATTATTAGAAGACCTTCTTTGTAAAAATGATATAGTTATTATGCGTTTCTACGTTTGATAAATAATACAGTTCCAAGAGCTAATAATAAAAGGCCAACGCCCATTGAGATCCACATGGATAAATCTCCACCTGTAACTGGTAATATTCCTGATTTTAATGTCTTTTCTGCTTTTTGTTGTTCTGGTGTTGGAATGCTTTTATCTGGATGCGGCTGATCTGGTTTTGGTTGATTAGGTTTTGGTTGTTCCGGTTTTACTTCTTTAAATTTCACTGTTTGCCCCTTATCTTCGATGTCAACATGTATAGCTACCAAGACATTATCTTGATACAATTCTTCAAACACTACCACTTCTTTACCTTGTAATGCAGAAGCATTAAATGTGAAATCTAGTGTGATAGAACCATTTTTTTCTTTTGCTGTAAATTTAGATTCTACTGTTACTTCTTTACCATCAACTACTAATGGTTTTTTTGTTGCTTTATCCATTAGTTTGCCTTTTACAACGTACTCTTTACCTACGATTAAGTCTTTGTATTCCACTTTATCTTGGATTGTTACAGATTTAGAAGCATCTAACTCTTTAGAACCATCAGCTTTGTTTGTAGCTGTCGTTTTAATAGAAGGCTCTACAAATCGAACTGTTTGACCTACATCGTTAATGTCAGCGTGAGTTGCTATTACTTGACCTTCATGTAACAAGTCTTCAAACACGACTACTTCTCTTCCTTGCTGCTCAGCACCAACGAAAATAAAGTCTAATGTTACAAAACCATTCTTTTCTTTTGCAATAAATTTAGTCTCAGCTGTTACTTCTTTACCACCAATTAATAATGGTTCGTTAATAGCTTTGTTCATTAATTTCCCTTTTACAGTGTACTCTTTACCAACAACTAAGTTAGTATACTCCACTTTATCTTGGATAGTGATAGCATCCTTTGCATGAATCTCTTTTCCACCATCAGCTTTGTTTGTAGCAGTTGTTTTTACTAATGGCTTAACGAACTTAACTGTTTGACCTTTATCATTGATATCAGTATGTGTCGTAACAACTTTTCCGTCTTTCAGTAACTCTTCGAATACTACTACTTCCTTTTCTTCTAAACCAGTTGCATCAAAAGTGAAATCTAGTGTGATAGATCCGTTTGCTTCTTTTGATGTAAACTTAGTTTCAGCAGTTACTTCTTTACCATTTACAACTAATGGTTTATTAGTCTTTTTATCCATTAATTTACCTTTTAAAGTGTACTCTTTACCTACTTGTAGGTCTTTGTATTCCACTTTATCTTGGATTGTTACAGACTTAGAAGTGTGCATTTCTTTTGTGTCATCAGTTTTATCAGTAGCTGTTGTTTTTATTGAAGGAATCTTTTCATCTTTGACAATATGTTTAATGATTTGACCATTCTCTTTGATCTCAAAAGAGAACGTTTCTTCATTCAATACATAACCTTTTGGTGCAACAGTTTCTTTATATGTGTATTTTCCAAATGGTAACTTTTCAAACTTCGCGATACCTTTATCGTCTGTTTTTCCTTTTACTACTTCTTTTCCTGCTTCATTATAAATAGTAAACTCTGCATTTGGAAGTTTGTTGTTTCCATCAGCTACATCAACTTTTGTAATTTCTAGATCACCTTTGATAAGATGATTAACTGCTAATAACTCAATAATTTTCCCATGTTCCTTTATTTCGAACACAATTGGTTCTTTAATAAGAACATAACCATTTGGAGAAGCCTTTTCTACAAATGAATATTTACCATATGCTAAATTTTTGACGTTAACTTCACCATTTTTATCTGTCTTATATTCACCAATAACTTTCCCACTTGCATCTTTTAACTCGAATACTGCACCTTCTAATTTTTTGCTGATATCTTCATTATCTACTTTAAGTAATTTTACACTACCTTTTACTTCGGTATTTTCCACTGTAAAAGTAAGTGTTTTATTGTGCTCTTTAATTTCAAAAGGATACTTTGTTTTATTTTCAATATATCCATTAAGTGTTTTTGTCTCTAAGAAATAATACTTACCATACGTAAGACCTTCAACGTTTGCAATTCCATTTTCTTTTGTTACTACTTTTTTCACTTCTTTTCCATCTTCAGTGAAGACTGTGAATTCAACATTTGGTAAAACCTTTCCTGAATCACTAAGTTTTTTAATTTCGATGTTACCTTTTACTTTATTGTTTACTACTTGAACAGCTCCTGTTTCCCCTGTTTTAACTTCAATAGTTTGTGGTTTATCACCTGAAACATAACCTGTTGGTGCTTTAATTTCTTTTACTGTATATGTACCAATTTGTAGGTTATTTAATTCTGCAGTACCATCAGCACCAGTCGTGATTTTTCCAACTGATTCATTATTTGCATTAAAGACTTCAAATACTGCACCAGCTAGAACTTCCCCATTTTCTCCAACCTTTTTAATTTTTAAAGAACCAGTTGCTTCCCAATTTACTGCAAGATCACCACTAAGCTTTTCTTCATTTCTTTCTAATAATACTGTAGCATTCTGAACAGTATCCGTGCCGCGGTAAGCAATTGCTTGAACTTTAGTTAAATTAGCAGCAACACTTAAATTAAATTCACCTGTTTTTGTGTTCTTAGGAATTTGGATACGGAATTTTTCCCCAACTGAAAGCTGATCTCTCACTTCACCATTTTCACTAACAATTTTAACTCCATTAGGGGCATTTTTCGCTACTACCTTATAAGAACCACTCTTAGCATTTGTTTGCACTGTGTATAGATTCGTTTCAAAGAACTCACCCTTTAATTCTGCTTTTTGCTTTTCAGCAGGAATCACATTCATAAAAATATCTTGCGTCTCTTCACTATTATTAGCATTACTAATAATAGCCTTAGCTGCTTTTTCAACATTTTTATTCTCATGTTTTAATTCATTTACATCAAGTTGTCCTAATGCATTCCAGACCGCAAGCTGAGTTGCATAATGCGCTTCATTTTTATTAGCTACTCCCAGCTGTTCAGTACTTTTTTGTGGGAAACCATTTAATAAGACCTTATATACTACATTATCTGTTTTCCCCATTTCAGGAAGATCTTCACCATTTGGTGATTTTAATCCAAGAGTTAAGCAATAAGCAATTTGACCACTTGAATTTTTAATAATTTCAGTTCGAATGTACTTACCTAGACTATTACTATAACTCCAGTCCATTGAATATTTTTCATGCGTCATAACTTCTGCACTAGCCCTTGGTAAAAACACATTAAGGAATAATGCCAGTACTGATAATAATGTAAAAACTCTTATAATAACTCTCTTACTCAATTCTGAAACCTCCCTAAAATAAATTTATCTGAGTATATATCGCAATATCTAAAACATTCACGAGCAACCCGATTATCATTATAAAACAACAAATTACAAATATTAAACAAAATTGGCTAAATAGTCATAAAATTTACACATTTTAATATTTTTCAAGTTTTTAAATGAGTTTACTATATACAGATTCCAAAACACGACTGCAATTAACCAGATAAATATGTATGTTAAATATGTAACTAGTAGTTCTTTTGTTCAAGTTAGTAATCTTCTATTTTATCCAACCATTACTGTAAGAAAATCCACCCAATTGCTTTTACCTAATAAATAAAAAAAGGCATCAAAAGTTTCGCTTTGTAATCATATATTTTGGCATATTTAATTATCTTTAAAAGAGGCCACTATTTAAATTACTAGTTTACTTCTTTCCATTTTATTTATAAATATGTACAATTTGTTCAACAAAAAAAGTTCCCTATTTTATATGAGGAAACTTTTTACGTAGTATGAACCTAAAAACCTAAAATCCCTATAATCTGGCGGGCCTTAGCATTATCAATATAATAATGCATCTCTAATCCTCGTCTTTCTGCACGGAGTACGGTTCCCTTTAATTTTGATAGATGCTGTGAAACAGTGGATTGCGGGAGTTTTAATATTTTCGTTAACTGTGTAACATTACACATTTTATGGTGCATTAATTCATTTACAATTTGTAATCGAACGGGATGTGCCATTACCTTTAATACATCTACATCTTCTTCACTGATTTTAACTCGATTTCTATTAGATAGTAATGTTGTCATTTCACATTCTCCTTTATTATTTATTTCTATTTTCCTATTATCCTTATAAGTAGTACTTATAGATGATTACCATTTGTCCTGTTGAGAAAATATATTCTCTTTATTAAATAAAAAAAAGACCCCTATCCTGAAAAACAGTAATTACTACTTCATTGAATTAATGTCCTCTAATTTTCAGCCAAACTATATTTTAGAAAGATTATTTCATAGTCTATTACATGATTTTGAGCAAGGTTTAACATACTTTGTTAAGCGAAAAATCTATAAGAAATCTTCCTTCATTTCGCCTTATACAACTTATACTATTTATTTCTCAACACAAATAAACGAAATTAAATTCCCAATAACGATACCTTCAGCTGTTAATTCTCATTCCTTTGTGAAAGTCCCTCTCTTTAATAACAGGGACTTTTAACTTTCCCCAATTAAAAAATAGCCTTTTCATTTCATTTTCTTGTTACCTCGAATAATATGTACCCCTCTTTTAATCTATTAATTCCTTATTACACTCCTCCATTTAGATATAAGGGGAACTTCTCATTCAAAGAATAAATTATGCAACATTGCATTTGATAACCATTTTCATTGTAACTATAATGATTACAGGGTTGCTATTAATCCAAATATTCTACATGGAGGTTTTATTATGTTCAAAAAAATTATTGTATCTTCTATGGCGCTTACTATGTTCGGTGGAGCTACAACTATGCTAGAGGCACCTACTGCTCAAGCAGCTTCTTATAACTCAACATCATCCTCTTACTTTGATGTCACTCCTGAAGAGGCCGCGGCTTTCTATCAATCTCAAGACTATAAAAAATTAAAAGTATTTATGGATGACTTTGAAGCTAGAAATCCTTATACTCCTGGTGGGGGCTACGCTCAAGGTAGTGTACGTATGCAAAAATTCAACGATGCTCTTAGAAATGCTAAATTAACAAATGTCTACCAAGAATTTATTAGAATCTCATACTACAATCATTATCCAGAACCAAAATAATAACAACGAATAAAATATTTATTATTTCTATAACTTAGCCTAATTTTAAATGTATAGCCTAAAAATAATGATTAGAAACCACTCCTATAAGAGTGGTTTTTCTATTTCCCAATATAATTTAGCTGCATGTTAAGTCACCTTTATTTTGAAATCTTTCATAATGGATATTCTCTCGTTTACACAAACTAGTAGATTAGCGAAGAAAATATCAAAATGTCTTTATAAGTGGTTGGAAGTAATTCTTTTCTGTTTCATAACAAAAAACGAGCACCCTCTCACAATTACATAAGGATGCTCGTTTTTACTTTTATGGGGGACTCTCGGGTCAATATCATCTCTTTCCAGAAGGTAAAAATTAAATCAGCTCATAAACAAGTTTTTTTAAATTTAATTCATAGATCTTACTGCAACTTGGAATTGTCCCTTAGAACCATCATCATTTGAAACGTAAATTTTATATGTTCCAATCGGTAATGGAGATAAAGCATTCCGTACATTTGTAACATTAATTTGTTGTTCTCCAGGTTTTATATAACCACCAACAATTAACTCCGTATTTGGGCCTTTTACACTATACCCCATTGTATTTTGGCCATTATTTTTCATAAAGAAGCTTAAATCAGTACTCCCATTATATACAAAAGAAGTGACAGCCTCTCCACTATAATCCATTGTTTGAGTTAATAATATGTCTGCAGGAACGTGTTCAACTATATTAATTGCATCATTCGTTTTGTGCACTTCTTCAGCATAAGTATTATTCCCTAACACACCAAGTGTTAATGCCGAAATCACTCCACAACTAAGCACTAGTTTATTTAACTTCATTTTAAGTTCCCCCTTGATGTTTGTATTCTATTACCATCATACATTCTTTTTTAAGTGCGTTTTTATGTAATAATTCATATCCTTAAATATACATATAATAACTTTACGTATTAATATTTATTGAGTAACTCACATAGATAAAGCTACAGTATTATGTTTTATAAAAAAGAACATGTTAATTTCAAAGGTTTTTTCACACAAAATGTATACGATTCATTACCACAATACTCGAGTGAACAGTGTTTTCATTTCATATAAATTATATGAATAAAAAAATTTTAAATTTTCACTTTGTAATTCGGTAAATTCCATGTTAATATAACGAAAGCTACAAAACAATGGTCGTCATATATATTGTTTTCACAGAATATTCACACTCAGAAACCCATTATTTTACCAGTAATTCAATCCCAATTTTATCTATACAAAAGTTATTTTCTAATTTCATATGTACATAAATTCAAGTAGATTTTTTATCTATTATTTTTTCTATCTTCCTCATCAATTCTAATACGAGTAATATAATAACATTTTTTCAAGTACCCTTCCTTTTTTAGATAGAAAGTCTACTAATACTAAACATCTAGGTCCAACTTATACATAATCCTACTTACAAACTATCGGAGATGCAAAACTATGGGAATTTCTACTCTCTTATTAAATACCTTTATTATAATAATTTGTATCCTTAGCTATCACGTATTTTGGCTAGAATTTAGAGAAAAAATAACATGTAATAATATGTTAATTTCTACTCTCTCCTCTATTGCTATTATTTTTTGTATGACTTTTCCTTTTCATTTACATGCTGGCTTTATTTATGATTTACGTTTTATTCCTATCATATTAGTTTTTCTGTATGGAAATACAAAAAACATTGTTCTTATAGGAATTTTATATCTTTCTTATCGCTTTTACTTAGGTGGAAATGGCGTTCTTCCATCATTTATTATCTTTACAATTATTTCTGGTATAACAATGCTCTTCCGTTACTTATTACCTATGCATTTTAAAGAAAAAAAGATATTATTAAGCTTACTCCTTATTTTAGTATGTACAGCTTCACTTTCTATCTGCGGTATTGTAACTCAAATAAATACAGGAGGTAAAATAGACGCTACTCTCATAGAATTTTTATTAAATTATATAATCATTAATATTTTCACATTATTATTATCAGTTTATTTAATAGAGGGAATGATTGAGAAATATAAAATGAAAGAAAAACTGCAACGGGCTGAAAAATTTTATATAGCTAGCGAACTAGCGGCGTCAATTGCACACGAAATCCACAATCCACTAACCACGGTTCATGGATTCACTCAATTATTAAATGAAAAACATGCCTCTAAGCTATCTCAGGATCAGTACTTAGAAATCATGTTAATTGAAATGCAGCAAATACAATCTACTATCAATAACTATTTATCTTTAACCAAACCAAAGAACACCCTAAAAGAGAAAATAGATATTAATTACATATTAAATCAGGTGAAAGAAACTATTTCACCACTCGCTCTATCATACAAAGTTGACATAAAACAAAATAGTACAGATTCCTTTTATATAAATGGGGACCCCGAAAAATTCAGACTCTGTCTAAACAACATCATACAAAACGGAATTGAGGCTATGAAAAATGGTGGAGTATTACAAATAAATATACAAAAAATAAAAGGTAATATTATAGTTGATATTATTGATTCAGGTGTTGGAATGTCATCTCAACAAATAAAACGAATTGCTTTGCCGTTTTATTCAACAACAGAAAAAGGGACTGGACTTGGTACTATGATTGCTTACAGTATTATTAAAGAATTAAACGGAGATATAGAGATAGAGAGTGAATTAGGTAAAGGGACACGCTTTTCTATTAGTATCCCCTGCTAATGTAATGAAAGTTATTTAGATGATAAAAATTTTCTACTTAACTTTTTAAATAAATGAATTTTAAAAATCCCGCTACCTTACGTATCAATTATCTTACTTTCAAATAATAAGGATCAGAGTTTATCTGTAAAAACAGATAAACTCTGATCCTTTAATTAAACGTACTTAAAATTCACTACTTTTCTTACATTTTGATGAACTAATAATTTATCGATTTCATCTCATTTACTGTTCAGATTTGTTTAATTTAAATATAAGATCTCTCGACACTTAATCTGTTAATGCCATTAGAGTCATTGTCTACAGTTGTTTTTTCATTAAAAGCATAGATCTTTTTGCTATTCATCGAAAAAACAATTTCCCTTTTACTACTTCACTTCTACCGTATAATTCCCTGTTCCCCCACCATACTGATACACATGTAAATAATATTTCCCTGGATACGTATAGTAGCTACCTACTAGTTGATTTCCTTGTTGCTGGGCATACGTAACATAATTATTTAAATCTGCTTCTGAATAAAGAACCCAGTTTACTCCAATATTATTTTCTTTCGTTACATTGATTTGAAGGTTTTTAGCTGTTTCTACATTTATTTCAAAGAAATCACTTGTATCACCATTTCCTAAACTAGCACGTAAAATTTGATTCAACTGCAGTTTATTTGCGGTTTGGAATGAATTGTTTGGCTCTTTTTCTACACTGTTATCTTCTTTCTTTTTAACTGTCACACTCGTTGTAGCAGTATTAGTTGCTCCCTTATCGTCTGTTACTGTTAATTTCGCTGTATATGTTCCTTCTTTTGTATAAATGTGCGTTGAGTTTTGTTCATTACTTACAGTACCGTCTCCAAACTCCCATTTATAAGAAGCGATTTTTCCATCTTCATCTTTTGAACCATCGCTTTTAAAAGAGATTGCTTCGTTCACATTTCCGCTATACGGACCATTTATAACTGCGACCGGCGCTTTATTCACAGCTCCTTCTTCTGTATTCATACCATGGAACACAACGTCATACTCAAATTGTCCTGATGCATTCACACGATAATTCACAAAATAAGCTGTTACTGTTTTATAGCCTGTCCATTCTTTTGTACTTAAACGTTTTAACGTATCATTCACCTTTTGTGTAATTGTTTTCCAGTCTTCATATTCTCCTTTTGCAGCAGTACCTGTATATGTTCCTTGTAGTGTAAATGTATTAAAGAACTGTGATTTATTTTTCTTTACAGATACATTTTTTACATTTGCTTCCGCCGTAATTTCTGCTGCAATATCTGAAACTGGTTTCGATGCGTGCGTTGCTAAATAATCCTCTGATACTAACGGAACATTATATTTATCACGATTATCAACTAACATTTGCATATAGTCTTGATACTCTTTATTTAAATTCGTATCTTTACTTAACGCAGAGCGATATGCATCATATGCTGTCACATCATTTTTCCTAATAAGGTCATGAACTTTATCAAACATATCATACCTCTTATTGTACATGTACGATTGTAAAGCGAAGGAATAATTATAGAAATCCCACGTTCCATACTTTGCATTTAACGTTCGCTCGGCCGTATAACGCTCTGCTGGATTTGAAGATAATCCTCCTATAATGCTCTTTCTCGGTACAACATTATCCGTTCTCGTTGCTCCTGCAAAAAATTCAGCATTTCCTTCTTCAAACCAAGATAATCTTTCATTTTCATACATCTTACCTTGTCCCCATAGTCCTGGCACTTCATATCTACCTTGTAAATAATGCGTGAACTCATGTCGGAATAACTCTTCTAAACTATAAATACTTTCTTGTGGTGTACGTTCATAAGTAAAGAATGTACCTGTTCCTTCTATATAAAGACCACCATTATTCGTTTCATACCCGTACAATTGACGATTAAATTGATATTCTGCTGGACTATTATAAATAACCATCGTCAATACATCATCTGGATTCCCTTTTTCTAATGGCTGGTCACTTTCAACGGTACGATGGAATTGTGCCTTCACTTCTTTCGCTGCCCAATATAGACGTTTTACTTTTTCCTCAGTCACTTTATCTCCAGCTTTTAAAACAATTGCACCATCATCAAACGTATACGTTTTCGGTAAATATTTTTTCTTACCATCTTCTCGTATTTGATCTAAATTAACCATATTTCCATTTGCATCTTTTCCGCCATAATTTGTCGCGATTTGCTCAGCTGCTACGAAATATTGCTCCCCTAAGTACGGGTATATATTCATCGCATCTGTTACAACTTGTAACCCTTTCGTCCCTGTACTATGGAACGTACCGAGTCTACCTGTATAATAAATGCCATTGTTAATAAGCCATCCGTTTTTCGCTGTAATCGTTCCCATTAATGCAAAACGACTTAGCTCATTAATATAACTATCTATTTTCTGATACCATACTGTATCTTTCGGTACTTTTCTCGTATCGTACAAATATGATTGAATATCGTAATCCACACCTTGCATAATATCGTAAATCGCATTTCCAGCTGAAAGATTATCTACCAATGTAGAAAAACTATCATTATATTGTTTAAAAATCTTCGCAGCCGATGTTATCGTTTCCACATCACTCGAAGCGTTTCCTATTAATTTTCCGTATGATGATACAACTCTATTTTGTTCTAATGTACCGAGCTTAAAATTCGGGTTGCTCGCAATCGTTTTTAATGCAGGTAAGCATTTATCATGATAGCTTCGTTCATTCAGTTTACTTAATTCTGTATTATAAAATCCTAAATAAAACCCGGATCGCAATACCTCTACTAATGTCTCAATCCCTTTTGAATCATCTTGCGTATAAGTTTGCCCTTGCTGCTTTAATTTATCAATAATCGCCTGCATCCTACTATCATTTTGATAGAATGCTAGACTGTCTTTATTAAACTGAAGTAACCCCGTAATTTGCTCCCAGTCGATTGTTACAAGTAAATCTACTAATTGCTGATTGCTTAATTGATTTAATTCAGCAATTGTATAAGTTTTCGCTACAGCTAATTGTTTACTTTCTTTTTTGACTTCTGGCGGTCTTTGCGATAAATCAGCAAATTGTAGCCTTTTTTCAAAAGACTTATTTTCTAGCACTTTTGATGAATGAGCTAATTCTTGCACTGGAAATTGTACACCAACTGGCTCCATTTTGAGCACATTTCGATAAGAAACTTGCTCTTCCTTAGTATTTTCCGCCGATATGCTCCCTTGAAAACTCCCTAACAGTAAACTAGCAAAACTTACCCCTACTAAAACTTTTTTTGAATAGCCTTTCATACTCTCCCCTACCTTACATTTTTTAGTTTCCTACACTAATATCTTACTATTCTGACTTTTTGTTCTGTATTGAGAAAAAATAAGGTAACGTTCACATATGTATCCATTCATAGTAAAATTAACGCTTGACTCTCCATGCGATTTGTGTCAAAAAAGGATAGATAATAGCGAAATTTCTGCTACATCTAACCTCTTTTTCAACGCTATGAATTTAACTTTACAAATGTTATTTCTGGTAATGTTTGTATATATTGAATGAATGCATTCTTTTCTTCAGGTGATATATTTTTCAGCTGCATTCCTACCTTATAAACTACACCTGTATCTTGCTGTAAAGATTCCACTTCATATGAAAGTATTGGAATACCTTTCATATGAAGCTTCTCTAATATTTGTTGTATCGTTTCATGTTTATTCATACAAATTTGCACTGCTATATTTTGCGGAAATAAAAATCGCACTTTAAAAATACGACTTACAATCTCTAACCCAATTAAAACGAGAATCGTAGCTCCAATCCCTACTACGTACATACCCGCTCCAATTGCTAATCCAATTCCTGCTGTAGCCCATAAACCAGCCGCTGTCGTTAATCCTTTCACTACCTGTTTTTGAATAATAATTGTACCTGCACCTAAAAAACCTACTCCACTAACAACTTGCGCTGCAATACGACTTGGATCAAGGGACATATGATTTTCAAACATAATATCTGAAAAGGCATATTTCGAAACAACCATTAGTAAAGCGCTCCCTACCGCTACGAGGAAATGAGTCTTTAATCCAGCTTCTTTTGATCGAATTTCCCTTTCAATACCAATCATTGCTCCTAATAAACCAGCAATACCAATTCGTAAAATAAAATCAATATGTAAGCTCACGAACACTTCCCCCTTTCATTCATTATAGATGGATAAAACAAAAATTATCACACACATCCATTTATCGATATAAAAACATTCCATCAAAATTCACTTACTATTCCAACTCTTTTATGCTAATATTTTAAATATTAGCATAAACAAGATAACCTATTTCTCATAAAAAAAAAACCTTTAAGTTCAACACCTTACTTATCTTCAGTTAAAAATTGCATATGAAGTGCAAGAAATGAGGTTGAGAAAGTCGGAAAACGCCTTCATTTTCTACCTTGATTTTTGTGAAATAAAACATAAATAAAAGGAGCTTACTAGCAATGAATGTCTTTTTGATTACACCTACTACTGATTTACAAGAAGAATACTTAGATTTTTATAACGAATGGAAAGATAGCGGTGAAACGATGATTCCGTGGGTTATTTCAAAGGCCCCTTCTAACTTTCCGGCTATGATTCAAGAATTACTCGATGCACATAACGGAGTAAACCTTCCTGAATCTTGGGTACCAGACTCTACGTATTGGCTCGTTACAGATGAAAATAAAATTGTAGGAGTTGTTAATATACGTCATAGTTTAAACGAACATTTATTTAACGCTGGAGGTCATATCGGTTATGGCATTCGCCCTTCTGAAAGAAGAAAAGGTTATGCTACGAAGTTATTAGAGTTATCGCTAGAAAAAACGAAGGAATTAAACATCGAGAAAGTACTTGTCGTTTGTGACGAAGTGAATACAGGATCAGAAAAAACAATCTTACATAACGGCGGGCTTCGTGATGATGATTTCATTGAGGAAGATGGAAATATTGTAAGAAGGTATTGGATTGAACTATGAATAATTAAAAACAAGCCAGAAAGTGATTACACACTTTCTGGCTTGTTTTATGCTACTTCTATTTCAAACTGTACTGTAATACCACTTGGATCTACTACTGTAAATCCATTTGTAGTTTCATTTATTTCATGTTGTTTTTCTATTAATCTTTCTTTCACTTCATCTAACGCTTCTTTATGCGGTAGTACAATCGTATATACCTTTAGTCCAGTTGCATGTGTTGGTGGGTGCGGATTATTTACTCCGTTCCACGTATTTGCACCGATATGGTGATGATAGCCTCCTGCCGAAATAAATAAGCAATCCTCTTCACGCTGCTGTACCTCAAAGCCTACCGTCTTTACATAAAACTCATGTGACTTTTCTACATCAGCTATTCGTAAATGTACGTGTCCAACGACAGTATCAGCAGGTAAACCAGCAAACTCATAATCAACGAGCGTTGCCAATGCTTTTAAATCAAGCGGCGTACTTCCTCCTGGTCCTTCTCCCCATTGATCGCGCGGGCGGTCTGCATATATTTCAATTCCATTACCCTCTAAGTCTTGTAAATAAAACGCTTCGCTATACGTATGATCACTTGCACTATTAAACCTTGAAATTGGTAAAATTTCATTTGAATATGTATAACGCCCTTCTTGTTCAGCCGGGCTATCAATTACATTCTTATTACGAAGAACCCCAAATAGTGCCGAAGCAAAAGCTTCACGAGTCGGAACTAAAAAAGCAACATGATATATACCAGTCGTACGTGGTTCTTGTAGTGCCCCATCCTCCAACTTTTCAAGAACAAGCAGCGTATTCTTACCACCCTTTCCAGATAAATACGCTTTATTCCCCTCTTGTTTAATTACTTCTAAGCCTACTACATTCTCATAAAAAGCAATTTGACGTTCTAAATCTTTCACTTTAAATGCAACATGACCAATACGTGTTTTCGGATGAATTTGTACCATGGATAACTCCATCTCCTTATCCCAATATTTTTCCATTACATATAACCGTTACTATGAAGAATACAACCAAAATCACCCTATGTAAATAAGAAAAGTCAGAATTTATGCATATTTTTATTTTCTTAATAAAAAAGCCACCTCTTCTAACTTTCAGAAAAAGTGACTTTATAACTCTTATCTCATTTTATGTACTTCAGCAACTAACTTTCCGCCCTGAATGCCCATATAAAGCTTCACAGGTGCGTCGTTCGTATTTTCAAATACTAAGTCTAAGTATGGATATGCAATTGTAGCATCTCTTCCTTGTGGCACATAACCAACTGTTTTAGAATGCGTCGTTCTCTCTACCATTTTCAAACCAGCTTGATCTGCTGCATTGTATAAAGTCGAAGATGTTTGACAAACACCTCCACCATATCCATCTACTAATTTACCATCTACAATTTCTTTTCCTAATTGATATCCTTTATCTGGCGTTGTATCACCGATTAATGCATTAAAAGAGAAGCGGTCTCCTTTTGCTAATACAACTCCATCTATGCTCGCCGCTGACAAACGAATATTCTCAATACGGCCACCTGTTGATCCACCTAAATTCGTTTCATATCTACCAATTACCGTACCACTTCCTTGCGCATCACTTAATGTTGCCGTAGGCTTTTTCTCTGTGATTGGTAACTGATATGAAGAATCCCACATACCAACATTTAACAATTTATCTACTAATTCTTTTTCCATTAATTCATAAGAAGGTTTTCCTTCTTGCCAACTTCCATCAGGTGCTATACGTGATGGAACCATCTTTTTATCAACGGTTTTCCCAACCTCACTAGCAACCTTCGTTACCGATTTTTTAAATTTTGCTTCGTCTTCAAAATAGCCTAAACTAGACAAATCTATTTTTTTCACTTCAGTACCTGTTCGACTATCAACTAAACTAATAGAATCCTGCACTTCTGCTTTAGCCGCGACAGTGTGTCCACCAATATCACTTACTAATGCAACATCACTTACTTTTGTACCACAACCACTCACTACAGCTACGCATAGCACCCCAACTAAAATACCCTTTATTTTACGGAACAATATACTCTCTCCTTTTCCCCAACACTGCTTTTATGTATTATTTCATTTTTATGTATGTTTTGTTACAATCATTTTACAATATGTTTATAAAATGTTACAAGTTATTTTTTACTCTATTTAAATTACTCTTTTCTTTTGTAAATGTCTATACATATTTTTATGAAAATGTAAGTTTAGCAAATTTGTAACCTTTATGTAACCTCTCCCCTTCTATCCATTATATACCATTAAATAAATGAAAAACAAATGTAACAACTCCCTGTTCTTATTTATAAAAGTAAATCACGTAAATATATTTAGGTATTTGCCGTGCCACTGCTCCGCTTTTACACATACAGTATCGTGTATTTAACCTATTTTAAAGAAATGGAGGACGTTTTTATGTATCCCTACAATCCATATGATCCATATAACCAATACGGTTATCAGCCTCAATATGATTTACAAGCACAATACCAACAATATATAGATCAAACAGAACAAGTTAATCCATATGACCAAAATAGACAATTTCAACTTCCAATCTCTTTCCCTGGTACTGGAAACCGTCAACTAGAACGACGAGTAAATGAGCTTGAGCAAAGAGTACGTCAATTAGAAAATACTGTTGAGCGCCATACACGTAGACTAAATCGCTTAAACCAACGTTTACGTACAGTAGAAAACAGACTTAACATTCCATTTGCAGCGCTAGAAGACGGATTTTAATTTTGAAAATAAAAAATATATAAGGAAGGGTCTTCCCTTCCTTATATAAATTGACGAAAGTTTTCTCCATCTCTATACTGATAAGAGTTAATGAAATGAAACAAGGTGATAAATATGGATTTTGAAATAAATTATCTTTCTTTTTATGTTGTACAAGTAGAAGGAAAAGGTGAAGCAGTTGATAAACGCTATAAACATTTTCAAACATTAGACGCTGAAGAATATGAAGATAGCTCTTTAAAAGAATTTTTGAATGGTGAATTATTAAAAATTTCAAAGCGAAAAGTAGAACGTCATGCCAAAACGGAACAAGCCCCAACAAAGATTGGGCGCTTTATTGTAGAAGAAGGGCACGAACTCGATTCAAACCCTCATTACAACCTATTTAATCGTATTCGTTTTGCAGAAACAAAAGAAAACTTCAAAGATATGAGCGAGCCTCTCGTTTATACATATCTTGACACAAGCGCTGTTCGTGGTGGTGTATTTTTAATTGCTCAAGCAAAACTACGTAAATACTTTGATGACCCGTTCGTATTCGTTATGAAATGTGACTTTGAACCGAAAGTTGCCTCTATTTCAGATGAATCAACGCTTATTCGTAACGTTGAAATGGCCATCACAACGAAGAATATGAAATCTATCCAATATCCGTACATGCCTGAAGAAGGTATGGTTGAAGTAGGCGAACTAAAAATACACCAAGCATCACATGCCCGCTACTTCGAGGACTTCTTAAAATTCGTCGAATACGAACGCTCTATGCCTGAAATTATGAAAACACAAGTAATGGACATGGTATACGACCAAATTGAAGATGTATTTGAAGAAGGTACTGAAGAACGCGAACAATTCGACCAAGCAATGGAAGTATGGGCTGCCAGTCCGAAGCGGGAGATTATGGAACAATTTTCAACCGAAGAAGTAATGGAAGCTACCGCTCAAATCGTCGAGCACGCCCCAGAAGTGGAATTAAAGCTAAAAGCAGATCATATCTCTGTGAAGGCCCTGCTTGCTGATTTCGGAGATCAAATACATATCGCGAAGGTAAATGACCGATACGTATTAATGATTGAGGCTGATACACTTACGTTTGAAAAAGGCTTCTCTCCTATTGAGTTTCTGAAGCCAGATGAGTTGCAAGATGTGATTGAGCGGATTGAGAATAAGCAACAGTTTTCATATGATCCGAACGGGGTTGAATAAAGAAAATCAAGTAACCAATAAACATGTTTTAAATAACAACTATGTGTCTACAAATGAGACCACACAATACTAAAAATTTCGATTCTAACATTGAATAAATGCTTCCCTATAACTATTTTTTTACTGAGCGCTATTAACAAAGCGCTCTTTTATTTTGGACTTACTTGACGTTTACTTTAAAAACCGATTCTACTAAGAATCGGTTTCTCTGCTTTATAACAAGATGTGCTTATTTATTAAATTTTTTTGATTTAAGATACAATTTGTTGCAGTATCTAAATAAATTCGTTCCTTGTTGTACAAACATATTTCCAGTTGAAATATCCTTTTCAATATGTTCTTGTATACAACGTACTACAATTTTTTCACTTTTTACTAATAGACCCAGTCCTTCTATAAGTTTTTGATGTTTTTCCTTATAGTCACTATGTATGTTATTAAAATAAAAATTTCACTTTACTACCTCAAATTTATTGTACTCGTAAAAAGATAATTGAAAACGATATTCTGGATGCTCTCTCACCCAATCGTAGGCTTCTTCTAAAATATCCATTTTATTTTGTAGGTCATTAAGTTCACTGCATTCGTCCCTTCTCTGTTTGCACAGAGGGCAGAACCCATTCACTATCGTGGCACTCATCGCACAAATAGTTTTATTTTCTAAGTCAACTAATATATGAAGAATAAGAGAATGTTCTGCTGTTGTAGTCACCATCATTTCAGCAATCCTATCCTCATTCCAAAAGACACCGTTTAATTCCATCTTTACGTTAATATCTTTGATATCCAAATTTATCATCATCGCATCTCCCATATATATAACGCTTATCTTACTCTTCAATTTTAATCTTTAATCCACCGCGGTTTAAAGATATATTAAGCTTTTTCTAACTCCTTTTTACTATAAGAGGAAGTGTAATAAAAATAAAAAG
Organism: Bacillus sp. FSL M7-1020; assembly: GCF_038050415.1. Taxonomy (NCBI): domain Bacteria; kingdom Bacillati; phylum Bacillota; class Bacilli; order Caryophanales; family Bacillaceae; genus Bacillus; species Bacillus sp. FSL M7-1020. The sequence goes on from NZ_JBBOTW010000001.1 coordinate 3,122,825, forward strand.
TGATGTGAATATAATATAAAAAATAAAACAGTTAAAATGTTAAAGATTGCTTCCATTTAACTGTACCCTCTTTCATTTTTATGAGCTCTTATTTTATTAATATATTTTAAAATTCTTACGACGCCTTAATTTTCAAAGCAATTATAATAGCCAAATTACAACAACAAATTGATTCCTAATTAAATTTGAATACTTTACTCATCCGTCAATACGATGACTTTAAATTTATATAGCTAGAAATGGAGGAGAATGTCACCTAGACTGTGCATTCTCCTCCATCTCAGCCAAATATTTAAGCTGCCGCTCCGCTTTTCTCACCGCTGTAGGGAAATGTTTTTTCAGAAGTTCTATTGTATTTTCACTTATATAATACCTTTCCGTTATACTTTCCCACGTTTCACTACTTTCAAATGTACTCCACACAAATGGTCGTTCTGCATGTTTCTTCAGTTCTTTAAACACCCATTTTCGCATCTTTTTTTTCGCTTTTTCTGTTAGTTTTCCGTTCTTTACAAGTTCAAGCTCACCATGTCTCTTGTATCGCTTATTAATATCTCTCTCGCTATATATTTTAAGAAGTATATTTGCTGTATTCTCAGCATCTGCTAAAGCGCGGTGCTGCTTTCCTTCCCACGTTAAACCGAGTTGTTCTACTGCAGATTGTAAACTTGGTGTATGCTCAAATAATTCTTCATACGCTTGGAAAACAAATTTTTGCAAATCAAATCTACTGTCTTTTTCCATACACGGGCATTCTAGGCCATGTAATGTACAATCATGAGATAGAAAATGATAATCTTCTTTTCCCCATGAAATAAATACAGAATCTTCTCCAATGAACTGAATAAATTTCTCTATAATTTGAGGGAATTTCTCTACACCAATTAAATCTTTTTTTGTAATTCCCGTTAATTTTGTCGTATGACGAGTAAGTCGTGCACCCGGTTTTACTAACTCCGAAAATTCTCCAATTACCTTCATTGTACTTGCTTCTATTTTTACAGCTCCGATATCAACTATCTCTGACGGATCTTCTGATTTATACGGCCTAAAATTTCTCTCTATATCAAACACAATAAAATGTGTAGCGTTTTTCAATTTATTTACCTCTTTCTAAAATCCTTTTCACACACATACTTTATTTTCAGTATCTATTTATTCATACACTTTATGCATGAAATACCTCGTATAAAAAACAAAAATTCAGTCTTATTATCATATGTACATTGGAGGATATTCAATAAGAACGCAAAAAAAAGAAGGGCGAGCCCTTCTTTTTTTCAAAAATTACTTCTTGTTAACGTTAGTAGCTTGTGGTCCACGGTTACCTTGTTCTACTTCGAAAGTAACTTCTTGACCTTCTTCTAAAGTTTTGAAGCCGTCGCCTTGGATAGCTGAGAAATGAACGAATACGTCTTCTCCGCCTTCAACTTCGATGAAACCGAAACCTTTTTCTGAGTTAAACCATTTTACTTTACCGTTTTGCATGAAAAAAATCCTCCTACAATGTACCTATATGTACATATTCATTTTCAACCACCTTACAATAATAAACCAGACATTAAAAAACTGCAACCCCTGAGGAGATTTAACATTGCTATCCTCCTCGGAAGTTACAGCTCATTTAAATCTCTATATTATTAAAAGTAAAATGGTTTAAACATACTATATCATATCAATATAATAAAAGCAAAGTTTTTTTTGCTAAACAACTTTTTTCTTCCACTGCATCGCTTTTGATTCACCTGATCCAGCTACAACATAGCCTTCTTTTTGATTAACAATGCGCCAACCATGCCCTTTAACCGAGTCACATACTGTAACAATCCCTTCATTAAGATGCACACGGCAAACCGTGCTAACGCCCGCCTTATTTTGCGTTGAAGTCGTATATAGCACATGTTGATCTACACTTAAGTCTAAATAGCTACTAGCTTTCTGCTCACTTTGACATGTATGCCAATATAGTTTTTCATTCTCAATACTTTCATCTATTTTACAAAAAGAAATATTACCACCAATTCCTTTACACGATCCACTTGCTGCTACTAGATAAGAATTATGTAGAGTCAACGCAGAAATCATTTGATTCATCGCTATTTTAATTCTTTTTAATTTACGTTTCTCTAAATCAAAAAGCCAAACACCACCATATTTCGCATGTATTTTCGTACCAATAAATAAGTAATGTTTATATAAGAATAACGAACGAATAGACGGTGCATCACTGCCATAATCAAGAAATGGATGAATGGTCTCCCATGTAGAACCGAAATTATTAGAAAGATACAATGTTTTATCTCCATGAGCAATGACAGTTCCTTGTACATTACTACACACATTCCAACTCGTTGCTTTTGTTGGAAAACGCTGAATTGTCCAGTTCTCTCCACCATTCATGCTACGAATAAAAGTCCCTTCGTCGCCTACACCATAAACTATATTATCTACGCTATGTAAATCCCGAATTCGTTTTTGAAAGCCATTTAAAATCTGTTTCCATTCTCCGTCTTGTTCAATAAATAAGCCATCATATGTAGTAGCTAACATAAGTTTTCCATCTCTTAATTTTGTAATAGCAGTTGCACTTAACATTGTCTCCACGTTGACACTCCCATTCTTAGAACTTCTCAGCAAATGCAATTGCAAAATTACTGCATTTTTCAATATCCTCTTCATCTTCTGGAGATAATTCAATTTTCAATCCTTCTTGTACAAGTTCTGCACCGCGTTCTACAAGACGTTCTTCAAATATCGTCACCGCTTCACAAAACAGTTCATATGCCGTATCACCTGATCCAAATACAGCTGCTTTTTTTCCTGACAAATCTATATTTTCTAAATCCTCGTGGAAATCTTCTGCCTCAAACGGCAATTCACCATCGCCCCACGTATAAGATCCTAAAATAATTCCATCATAAGCTAGCAATTCTTCAGCATCCATGCCTTCCATCTCTTGCAATACTACTTCATGATCAAAAGCATCCAAACTTACTTTTATTAAATCAGCAATACTCTCTGTATTTCCTGACATACTCGCATACGCAATTAAAATTTTCGCCACTTTGGCATCCCCCTCTTGCAATGAATGATTCTCATCCTCATTATATTAATAATGAGAATCAATTTCAATTATATTTTTCATTTTTATTTATTCCATACAAAAAAGCACAGATGACTATACAATCACCTGTGCTTTTTTATTACTTTTTAAAAATACCAAATGGCTTTCCAACTGGTAAAACAACTTTTCCGAAGTGTGTATTTAACACTGCTGCGGCTGAACCATAGAAAGATAATAATGAAATACATAGTTCAGAATATGCTGCTAAATTATGCATTGCGTGCGGCATAACACCTAAAGTACTTAATGAAAGACCAATAAATAAGAAATCAATAAGTACGAAAATCATAAATAATACTTTATGTGTTTCCATTGCACCAATCGTCATAAAGATTGTGAAAATTAAATATCCGATAAAGGCTACACCAAGCTGTTTTGAATCTGCAGTTTGGGCTAATTTTTCGCCGAATACTCCAAGTTGAATTAACCAAGTCATTCCAACACCTAACCAAAACAGGCCGTACGCACCAAATGCTGTCGTACCGAACGTGTTGTTATGCTTTGCATCGTGAATGCATGCAAAGATTTGTGCAAATCCCCCTAAAAAGATTGCCCATGGTAATACAAGTGAAACGCCATCTGTTAAACCTAACTTTTGAGATGATGCTACAAGTGTTACCATTGCTAATCCAAATAGACCGATTCCAGATGGATCTGCTGTTGTCATTTTCACATGATGTGTAGTAGTTTGATTGCTCATATAAACCTCCTGATTATAAACATACTCGAATACAATACTTAAATCAGCAGGCTATGTCAATGGTTTTTTTTGTATGTTGTCAGACCTTACATCTTATAATAATCGAATATACTTTCGACCACTTCGTAAGGTTTTATATTCACATTTTTCAACTCATTTATCGGTATCCATAACGGAATATAACAACCTCTATCTTTCTGCTTAAACTCCTCACCTTTTCCGCTTCCGAATACTCCGTCCGTAATATAGGCTTCATAATAATATTCGGTACCTTTATACTTTATCTTTGTAATAAGGTGCTTTACTTCTATATGTAACCCTAATTCTTCGTATATCTCTCGCTTCGTTGCCTCTTCCGATGTTTCTCCTTCTTCTATTCCACCGCCTGGAAAAACGTAATATACTTCATCGTCTCGAACACGTTTTATTAGAGCAATTTTTCCATCCTGTACAATAATAGCCACGCCGCGATTTCTCATCATTTTATTACCTCAATACGAACCGCAACTGTTCCCCACTTTTCTTCTTGTTCTTTCGTATATATTTTGTATGTACTTTCTAACATTTCCTCTAAACTATCATTTTCACAATCCAATAACTTTTTATCAATTTGCTCGTACATTTCTTTAAAGCTTTCGTATCGCTTTACTTCCGTTACTTTTACAACCATCGTTTCTGCTGTCGTAAGGTTCGTAAATACAATTTCATCGCCTTGTTTTATAAGTTGACGTTTTTTATCGTATAAGCGTACTTCATATACCTTTTTTCCTGATTGAATTGACTGAAAAGGTTTATTATATAACCCCATTTCGTATCTCATCCACTCCACTCCCCGTTATTCATTTTCTCTACTAACATACTTACATCTTACTAATTCATACAACACAGTTCGCCTTACTCCACCTTGCATATAATGTTCCATATCCATTACTTGCTTTAGAAAGGATGCTAAATTTGTTATGTTATATTTAAATCAAAAACCTGAATATAGTAAATATGATATTGGTGATTATACTTATAGTAAAGTAGGTCCAACTATTTTTTCTTGGAATGATGAAACGAAATTGAAAATAGGTAAGTTTTGTTCATTAGGAGAAGAAGTCGTTTTCATACTTGGCGGCGAGCATCGTGCTGATTGGATAACGACTTACCCATTTAATGCTCTCTTCGATGAAGGAGCACATATTACTGGTCATCCTTCATCAAAAGGTGATATCGTAGTCGGCAATGATGTATGGATTGGTTATCAATCCTGCGTTTTATCTGGTGTTACAATTGGTAACGGGGCCATTATCGGCGCAAAGAGTGTAGTTACAAAAGACGTACCTCCATATGCAATTGTAGCTGGGAACCCTGCCAAACTAGTTCGCTATCGTTTTTCACAAGAAACCATTGAAAAACTAGAAAAACTTGCATGGTGGGACTGGGATATTTCTGTCATAAAAGGAGCTATTCCATTTCTACTCTCCAACAAAACCAATGAATTTTTCACCTCACCCGAAAAAGAATCTACATGATTGATACACATAAAAAAGAGCATCCTATTCTTACAGGATGCTCTTTTGGTATTTATTTTTTATTTATTTGTAAGTGATTACATGGAGAACATTGAAATGGAATTTTATCTAAGCAATTAAAGTTCGTTTCGCAAATTTGTTCTATCGTTGGAACAAATGGGATGACTACCATGTTACTTTCTATTATTTGTGTAACAGGTGGCAATACTGTACCTACTTGATGTTCAAAGCGAATACTCGCTTGGTTAATATAATTTCCTGAACCACTTGGTGCGCTCTGAACTACTACTTGAAACGAAACTGTCCGCGCTTCACCCGGATTTAAATTCCCTATAAGAAACCCTGATACTGGACTTACATTTCGTAATGGAACACTATCGACTATTACGCTCCCAGGGATAAATCGAACACTACTATCTAACATGTCTTGAAAACGAATATTTTGCATGACAGTATCACCTGTATTTGTAATGACTGTCGTAAACGTAATGACATCTCCAATTGTTGCTGTTTGAAGATTTGCCGTTTTTACGACTGTCGTTGAGACATTTTGAGGGATAAACGGGATAACAACTGTATTACTATCACCTTCAACTACTACAGGCGGCTCATTCGGATTTACAGTTGCGAGCCCAGTCGCTGTAGCAGTATTTGTAACTAAATTATTTATTTGTCCTCCCGTTATTACAACTTGGAAATTAATAATTGCCGCATCATTTGGCTGAAAATCACCTAACGGAATACCCGTATTCGGATTGGCAAATGGAAGAGGTACATCATTTACCGTTACCGTGCCATTTATAAATAACGTATTTGGATCAATGATATCTGTTAAAACAATATTCGTCACAGGAACTGTACTATCATTTATGACGGCAATGCCGTAAGTGACAACATCTCCTACCATTGCTACTTCAAAGTTTGCTCCTTTTGCAACAAATAAGATTGCAGTATTTACCGTTACAATAACTGTATTACTCGTGTCCATCACTGTAACTGGCGGTTCACCTGGTACTAAAATATATTCTGCTGATGCCCCAGCAACGTTCACTACTGTACCACCATCTGGAAAACTCGTAATCGTAGCTTCATATGTTACAATCGCCGTCTCACCGACTGGAATGTCCAAAATCGTAAATCCAACCTGCGGATTTACTCCCGGACGCGCTACTCCATTTACCGTTACACTATTTGGTACAAAAACAGCTTCCGGAGATAGCACATCAATAAATTGAACATTCATTGCGTCAGCCGTACCAGTATTTAATATACGAACACGATACGTTACCGTTTCTCCTACTCCAACAATTGAATGATCTACTTCTTTCAGCATATCTAAACTGCCTCTATTTACTGGTGTGACTGTCGTATTACTTGAATTGGTAATTGTAAACGGTGGTTCTCCTGGAATCAATTCGAAATTACCAGTTACTCTCGCTGTATTCATAATGCTACTAGAAGGCGGAATTGAAATTACATTTACTTCAAATGTGATTAATACGCTATCCCCTACTGCAAGATCCGGTAATGAAAAGCCTACAAAAGGATCTAAACCTACTTGCGGAATCCCATTTATTTGTACACTTCCAGGAACAAATTCTAAACTAGGTGATGGAACATCGATAAACTGAACATTCGTCGCTGTTACCGTTCCCGTATTTGTAACTTGCACACTATACGTTAACGTATCTCCTAAACGTGTCGCTTCTTTATTTACAGATTTTATAATGCTGAAACGTCCTCTATTTATTCTTGTTATAGTCGTATTACTCGGATCTGTCACTATAACCGGTGGTTCTCCTGGCACTAAAGTAAAACTTCCTGTTATATTTGCAACGTTCGTAATTGTTCCTGATGACGGGATGGTTGTAACTGTCGCTTGAAACGTCACTATAACCGTTTCACCAACTGGTATATCTCCAACTCCAAAGCCAGTAATCGGATTTAAGTTTAGTTGCGAAACTCCATTTACCGTTACACTATTTGGTACAAATGACGCTCCTGCTGAAATCGTATCAACAAACTGAACATCGTTAGCTATTACTGTTCCTGTATTCGTTATTTGAACCGTATACGTTAATACATCTCCAACGAGAGTAGCCGCTCTATTTACTTGTTTAATAACATTAAATTGTCCTCTATTGACAGTTGTGAGTGTTGTATTGCTCGGTTGGTTTACTATAACTGGTGGTTCTCCTGGTACTAATACAAAGCTACCTGTTACATTTGCCGTATTGACAATTGTTCCGTTTGATGGAACACTAACAACTGTTACTTGAAATGTTACTTCTACACTTTCACCTGGATTTATATCTGGAAGCGGGAATCCATTATTCGGATTGAATCCAGGTTGTAACACACCGTCTATCGTTACACTGTTCGGCACGAATGCTATAGAAGAAGGTAATACATCACTATATTGAACATTCGTTGCTGTCACTGTCCCTGTATTTTGAACTACTGTTGTATAGGTGATTGTATCCCCTACTGCAACAATCGGCTGACTCACTGATTTTAATACATTCAAACCAGATTCATTTATTTCTGTTAATGTCGTGTTACTTGTCGTCGTTTCAGTAATAGGTGGTTCTGTTTCACTTACAGCAAATGTCGCGGTAACGTCTACAAAGTTAACAACTGTACCACCTTCTGGTATGCTCGTTACCGTCTCCTGATATGTGACAAGTACAAAATCATCTACAGGTATATCTGGAACTGTAAAACCAATGAAAGGATCTAATCCTGGTGCCGGTACCCCGTTTATGCTCACACTTCCTGGTACAAATGCTACACCCGCGGAAGTAGTATCTATAAATTGAACATTCGTCGCTGCCACTGTTCCAAAATTAAAAATCAATACATCATACGTTAAAATTTCTCCTACAGTCGCTACTTCTTTATCTACTAGTTTTAACGGAAAAATAAACGCTATATTAATTGTCGTAACGACTAAATTCGTTAATATCGTTTCCGTAATCGGTGGTTCCTGCGGATTCGGTTGTGAAGTAAATGTAACGTCAGCATCGTTTAATATGACTTCATTATCTGGAATCTCTGTAATTGTCACTTGGAATGTTACCGTAATACTTCCACCAGCAATTAATAATGGAGTAACAGTAAATCCTATTTCTGGATTTAAACCAAATTGCTGAACCCCACCTATCGTTACACTATTTTCGACAAATGTCGTTCCTTCCGGAATGACATCTTGGAAGAGTACATCTGTAACAGGTATAATTCCTACGTTCGTAATTAGCACGCTATACGTTAATACATCTCCAACAGCCCCAGTCGCAACGTCAACTGCTTTTGTTGCTGTTACTTCACCAGGAGGAGGTAACGGTATTGTAACTACTGTCGTATTACTTGAATTTGTCGTTGTTACAGGTGGTTGTAAAGGATTTAATAAGAAAGTGGCTGTAGCAGATGCCGTATTTAATACTGCTCCGCGTGGGGATGGCGTAACTACTGTAACTTGGAACGTTACTGTCACTGATGCCCCAGCTGCAATATTAGGAAGCGGGAAACCAATATTCGGATCTAAACCAAGCTGTGAAATTCCATTTATCGTCACACTGTTTGCGACAAATGCTGTTTCTGGAGCAATTGGATCGATGAAAGAAACATTCGTCGCTGGTACTGTGCCGTTATTTCGAATGACAACAGAATACGTATAAGTTTCTCCAAATGCCGCTTGTTGTACAGATGAAGATTTTTGTATATTTAACTGTGCTGTGTTTACTTGTGTCACGACAAAATTGCTATTCGTAACAGTCGTTATTGGAGGGTTTGCTGGATTTATAAGAAAACTTGCAGTAACGTTCGATTGGTTTCTAATATTTCCACCGCTCGGAACACTCGTCACTGTAACTTGAAACGTAATCGTAGCCGTTTGTCCGACCGGAATATTTGGTACTGGGAAACCTGCCATAGGATCCGCGCCTTGCTGAACAACTCCATTTATCGTCACACTATTTGCTACAAACGCAGTTCCAACAGGAATCGGATCTTGAAAAATAATATTCGTTGCAGGAACAGTTCCTGTATTTTGAATAAGAATTGTATACGTTAACGTATCTCCTACGCCTGCTTGCGGTGTGTTTACACTCTTTATTACATTAATTGATCCTACATTTACTCGCGTCACAACAATATTACTAATCGTTACAATTGTAATTGGTGGCTGCAGAGGACTTACTTGGAAATCAGCAGTTACATTCGCATTATTCGGAAGAACTCTATTTGGTGGTACACTCGTGATCGTCACTTGAAAAGTAACTGTTACCATCCCTCCTACTGGAATATTAGCAAGTGGAAATCCAGTTGTTGGGTTTAAACCTGGCTGAGGCGTTCCATTTATTGTTACACTATTTGCTACAAACGTTGTTCCAGATGGAATTGGATCAAGGAATGATACATTTGTCGCTGCTACTGTTCCACTATTTTGTATACGAACTGTATACGTTAACGTATCTCCTACACCTGCTTCAGTAGCACTTACACTTTTCATTACATTTAACCCTGAAGAATTCACGACTGTCATAACAGTATTACTTGGTACTGTTACAGTAATCGGTGGCTCTGTCGGATTTACAAGGAAATCTCCAGTTACATTCGCATTATTTACGACATTATTTCCTTGGGGAATTTCATCAATTAATACTTCAAAAGTAACAATTACACTCGCACCAGTAGGCAAATTATTTAATGGGAATCCAAGTTCTGGATCTGCCCCTTCTTGTAAAACACCATTAACAACTACACTATTTTCAATAAATAATGTCCCTTGTGGAATTGAATCTTGGAAAAATACATTTGTAGCTGGTACACTACCTGCATTTATAACTTCGATTGTATATACTAAAACATCCCCTACCGTTGCAACATCTGTATTCACTGCTTTCACAACTTCAAAATTCCCTGATTGTACAGTTGTATTCACAATATTACTCGGTACATTGATTGTTACTGGCGGTTCACTCGGATTCACTTGAAAACTTGCTGTTACATTTGCTTGATTTAAAATATCTTCATTTTCTGGATCCTGTACAATTAATACGTCAAATGTGACTACAACTGTTTGAGCCGCAGGAATATTTGGAAGAGAAAATCCTGTATTCGGATTCAATCCACTTTGCGGTACTCCATTAATTGTTACAGAATTTGCAACGAAAGAAACAGCGGAAGAAATAATGTCTTGGAAAAGCACATTTGTTAACGGAACATTTCCTGTATTTTGGACGGCAATTGTGTATGTTAAAGTGTCCCCTACTGCCGCTTGCGTTGTATTCACTTCTTTTATTACATTTAAACCACCCGTATTAACTTGTGTCACTACAGTATTCGTTTGTCTATTAATCGTTACTGGCGGCTGATTTGGTTTAACGACGAAATTAGCAGATACATTTCCACGATTCGCAATCGTACCTCCTGATGGCGTAGATGTCACTCGTACTTGAAAAGTCACTGTCCTACTTCCGCCGGGAGATATATTTGCTACCGCAAACCCAGTCGCTGGATTTGCCCCAGGTTGCGAAACCCCATCTACAGTCACACTATTTGCAATAAAAGTCGTTCCAATTGGGATTGGATCTTGAAAAACAACATTCGTCGCAAGTACATTTCCTGTATTCTCAATTGTAACGGTGTACGTAAGAACGTCATTCACTGTCGCAAAAGCTCTATCCACTGTTTTTCTCGTTCTTATATCAGCTATATTAATTGTAGTAACTACGGTATTACTCGTCGCTTGACCTGAAATTGGTTGTTGACCAGGCACTGGGGTAAAGGTAAAGGTTGCACTTGCACGGTTCGGTATTGGATTGACAAGAGGGTTCGATGTCACTCGTACTTGAAAGCGTACTACAGTCGTTTGCGATGCATTAATACTTCCAAGATTAATACTACTTGATGGATTCGCTCCTGGACGTGCTACTCCATTAACCGTAACACTATTAGCTACAAATGTTGTTCCTGCAGGGATACTATCAACAAAAATAACATTGTTTGCAGCAACATTCCCATTATTCGTCACATTAACTGTGTACGTTAATACATCATTAAGAGTTGCCGTCTGTAGATCTACAGATTTTTGCATACTTATAGTCGCTTGATTCACTGTCGTTTGTACTGTGTTTGAAGAAGACGTACTTGTAATAGGGGCACTACCGACAAAAGGACGGAATTGATATGACACCATTGCACGATTTGGAATAGGATTTGGGTTCGGGAACGATGTTATTCGAACTTGAAATGTAACAATTCTTTGCGTGTTATTTGGGATTGTACCTAAATTAATTCCATTCGCGGGATTCGCACTCGGTTGCGTTACTCCACCTACCGTTACACTACCTGCTACGAATGTAGTTCCGTTCGGAATACTATCTTGTAATACAACGTTTTCTGCACTTCCTGTTCCTGTATTCGGGACCGTAATCGTATAGGTGAGAGTACCCCCTACCCCTGCAACGGTTCTATTTACCGATTTAACAGGATTAATGATTGGACCTGTTGCATCAATTTGAACACCAAAACCAGCTGCAGCGTATCCATCTCCATTTGTGACAAAGCGAACAGTTGCTGACGTCTGATTGTTTACTAAAGATGAGGAGGCATCTACATTCGTAATATCCCACCCTTGTCTTCGGATCGCTAAAGCTATTCCTAACGGCTGATTCAGATTTCCAAATGTTCCGCTCGTATCTAAATTTCCATTGTCATTACAAATTTGTGACTGAAAGAAATTATTTGCAGGATTTCTCGGTCCGAATAAAGTAACTGTAGCATTTGCATTCGGCCCAAAACGAAGTTGATCTCCAACAATGTTAGCATCACCTTCTTGGGCAGTTACAAGTACTCTTCCTGTAACTGTTCCCGTAGACGGCGTTGCAAAACCTGAAATAACAGCATCTACTGGTGGTGATGATGCCTCAATAATTTCTTGTCCTGCATACACCGATAAATTCCTTAGTGGTAAACTCACATTTTGATAAACTACCTCAAGCGTCCAGCCAACCGAACGACTAATTGTTGAATCAGCTGAAGTTCTTGCAGCTGGCACGGCACCTGTTGTATATGTGCCAGCCCCACCTGCACTAATAAGGTTCGTTACGTTAGCAGAACGACTATAATAAAACTGCTTCCCTACTGAACCTTGCTGGGCAGTTGCTGGGTCTGGTGTAACAGAAAATGTCCCCGCTGGTGTTGTAAAGGTAATATTATCATTTAAAAACGCAGTAACATCCTCCGTATCAGTCCGGTATGTGCCAGCCCACACAAGTTCTGCGTATAAGACACTACTCCCTGCTGGAAGGTTCAAAATTGCACTTGCAGAATTTAATCGCCAATCATTTGTCGTTCCTGCTGGGAATCCTGGCACTTGAAGCGATGTATTTACCGTAGTAAATACATCAATCGTACCGAAATTATTGCCTGGTGCAGGAGATGTAGGACTGAGTCCCAACGTGTTCCCAGTGAACGTGACGGCACCAGTAACTGTCGTTGTAAAGCGATTCATAAAAGGCACGTAATCATCTCATTTCATTTATAGTAAAAAGTGCTCTATACTATAAAATGTAGACAAACTATAGAGTGTACGTTGTCCAACAAAATTCCGCACATACGAGAGGAGTTTATAAAACTATGCGCTACGTTATCATAACAGGAACTTCACAAGGTTTAGGTGAGGCAATTGCCGCGCAATTATTAGAAGAAAGCACAACCATCATCTCTATTTCTAGAAGAGAAAACAAAGAGCTTACTAAACTTGCAGAACAATATAACAGCAATTGTATTTTCCATTCCTTAGATCTTCAAGATGTACATCATTTAGAAACTAACTTTAACGAAATCATTTCATCCATTAAAGAAGACAATGTATCTTCTATTCATTTAATTAATAATGCAGGTACAGTTGCACCTATGAAGCCGATTGAAAAAGCAGAAAGCGAACAATTCATTACGAACGTTCACATTAATTTACTTGCCCCTATGATTCTTACATCTATGTTCATGAAACATACGAAAGACTGGAAAGTAGATAAACGCGTTGTAAACATTTCATCTGGTGCAGGAAAAAAATCTTACTTTGGCTGGGGCGCTTATTGTACTACGAAAGCTGGTGTGAATATGTTTACACAATGCGTAGCGACTGAAGAAGAGGAAAAAGAATATCCAGTAAAAATCGTCGCTTTTGCACCTGGTGTTGTGGATACAAATATGCAAGTACAAATTCGTGAAACAAATAAAGAAGACTTCACAAATTTAGACCGATTCATCACACTAAAAGAAGAAGGAAAGCTATTATCACCTGAATATGTGGCAAAAGCTATTCGTAACTTACTAGAAACTGAGAACTTCCCGCAAGGCGAAGTTATTAGAATTGATGAATAATAAAAAGGCGTGCTAAAATAGCACGCCTTTTTATTCTACTTCTCTAAAAATATGAGCACAGACTCCGCAATTTGTTCATAACCAATTTCTTGATAAATTTTATTAGATGTCGGATTGGCTAAATCAGTATATAGTGTAGTCGTCTTGTACCCTTCGTCTAACATACGTTGACTGAGTGCCGCTACACAATTAGATGCGTACCCTTTTTTTCGTGCTTCTTTCGGGGTATAAACGAAATTTACTGTTATATTATTTGTAGTTGGTCTCGTTTTTGCAGCTACAGAAACGAGTTTCCCATCTACTTCTAGACCAAATAGACGATTATTAGTGATTAATGTATGTGCGGTTTGTTCCGCTTCTTCTTTCGTAGTTGGGAGCTTCACATCTTCACAAAATTGATATATCCATTTTTCTATTAATGGCAACTCATCATTAGTTATTTCTCGAAAAATTCCATCCTCGTTCCACTTCTTCTTAATTTGTTGTAATGCATATACACCTTGTTTCATTACAACATTCGTTTTCTTATTTTCTAACACCGCAAGCTCTTCAGCTAATTTCTGTACAATTTCCTTATTACCGATCAATCCAGGAATGTCCGGATATACTTTCGATAACTCTTTTGCAAGTTTCACTATATCTACTTCCGAATTTTCAGAAGTTGCAACAATCATTTGTATCTTCTCTTCTGTTTGAAGAAATACAACTGTAATTTCTTCTCCTCGTTTCGCTACCCCCATAAATGTCGGTTCTTGAGCTACTTGTAATATACCTAACATTAAATTATTTTCCTGCTCATTCTTTTCTAAAAATGGTGTAACATCTTCTTTAAAATGAAGAATCTCTTTATATACGTGTAATTGAATCATCGACAATCTCTTCTCTCCATTTATATTTTAATTAAGTATTGGCGATTAATTCATTAAATCCTTCTTTTACGATTCGATAATATTTGAAACTAATATGTTCAAATTATATTCAGCTCGTAATATTCTCCGTTTTTCCGTTTCAAATCGCTCTTCTTCATTTTTAAATGACTCTTTACGCTTTTGAATCATTCGTTCCATCTCTTTTTTACTCGGTCCTCCGTATACATTTCTTTTTTGAATAAAAGCTTCTGGCGATATAATTTCTTTCCACTCTTTTTCCAATAAATGTATTTTAAATTTTTCTTGTAAGTATATATTTACATCTTTGAAATGTAATTCATGAAGCTCCTTTTTCTGCACCAATGACATATTAGCAATCGTACTTGCTGCATGATGAGCATGCCGAAATGGAATTTTATAGTTTTTTGTTAAAACATCTGCAAAATCAGTTATCGTTATTGCATGTTTATAGGAACGACTTTTTAACGTTTCTTCTTCTACTTTCATCGTTCGAATGACTGCATTCATAATAGAAAATACGCGAATCGTCTTTTCGATTCCTTTATATAAATACGGCTGTAAGTCATCTTCCGTATCGACAATATCCCCAAATGGTGTATTATGAATCATTTGAAATACTGTAAATGCTTCTCCTAAAGCGCTACTCGTAATAGCACGAGCATGCTCAATTGAAACTGGATTTCGTTTTTGTGGCATAATACTACTAATTTGCACATATGGCTTCGCAACAGTAATACCATCATATTCTTTCGTCGCTAATAATAAGAAGTCATGAATCCATCTACTCGTATTTGTCATCATTATCATAAGTAACGAGCTAACATCTAATAAATAATCCGCTCCAGCGACAGCATCATATGAGTTCTCAATTACATTTGTAAATCCAAGTAAATGAGAAACTCGTTCTCGTTTAATAGGAAAACTTGTTGTTGAAAGTGCAGCTGCCCCCATCGGAGACTGATTTAAAATTTGGTACGTTTTTTTCATTCGTTCTAAGTCTCTTTGCATCGTATCATAAATTGCTAACATATAATGACCAAACGTTGTTGGCTGTGCTGGTTGTGTATGTGTATAAGCTGGCATAATTGTTCCCTTATGATCATCAGCAAGTTGCAATATACTTTCTTGCAATAATAAATGGTGTTCCATTAATCGTAATACATATCGTCTTAACCTCATACGATACATCGTTACTCCCATATCATTTCTACTTCGACCGATATGCATATTACTTACAAAATCACACTTTGCTTCCTGAGAAATTAAATGTTCAACTAAAAAAAAGAGATCTTCATGTTGTTCTGTATATCGCAATTGATCTTTGGGCATTCCTTCTACCTTTTTTAGTGCTTTTAATATAACTGTAGCTTCTTCTTTTTTTATTAAACTTTCTTCAGTCAGCATCATAATATGCGCTTTATGCACTTGAAACATATCTTTTAATAAGTGGTTATACTGAAAATTAAATACATGTTGTAATACACAATCCACATATGTTTTCCCAGGGAAATCAGCGCCTTCATTCTTTATAAATTCTTCTTTACTCTGTTTCATCACCTTTTCCCCTTTCACCTAAGTATTACTACCCATCATACCCAGAGATAGTAAAAAAGTGCTTATACATAAAGTGAAACTTTAATTAGCCCTTACCAATCGGCCTTTTACAGGCAATTGTACTCCCACCTAACTCTCTCGCATTCGCCCAATTTTGAGATGGGAGTCTTACTGTCCACAAATAGCGGGACAAAAATAAACTCGGTGCTTTATGCACCGAGTTTATTTAATAAAAGTCGCATCATACTTATCACTTTGCAACACTTGGAAATGTAAATTTGCTAAATGTTTACGTATTTCTGCACTGTCATCTTCATTTAAATTATTCGCTAAGAATACAATTTCTGTACAGTTCCCGCGCTTATCCATAGCATAAACCGCTTTTGTAACCGTCCATGGCGTATACCCATTCTTTTGTCCTGCGTGTCTGAATGTTTTACGATATTTCTTGGCACTCATATCTGTTTCAACGATACTCGCCCACACTTTTTCTTCAGCTTCTGTCAGGCCACCTTTATGGTTTGCCTTTTGCAGCAATACCATATAATCGTTTGCGGACGCAGCTGGTAATCTATCTGACCAAATTTTATCATAACGTTCCTCTAAATAAAGAGGAATTTCTTTCTGTAATAATGACCCCTTCTTTTTTAAGCGCTCATGAATAATCATCGCATATTCACGATATTGCTCTTGAGTCATTTCTTTTAATTTTTTCTCTATTTTATATTTTGGAACATGTAATTCTTTATGCAAATATCCTGGGATATATAAAGATGAAACAATCGGAAATAGTGGTTGATGTGCAGGGAGCGATAAACTTTGTAAATTTCGATTAATATTATCTAATCCTAACACTTCCATTAAATATTCCGCATTAGCATTCGAACTAAACTTAACCATTCCTTTTGCCACGTCTTCTAAAGTAACGGCTCCTTCAGTTATCTTGCCTGTCTTCTCCAAATACCTTTGCCATCTATCTTGTGCACCACCATCTGTATTCGGTACATAATATCGATTGACATCATTAATTGAAACGAAACTAGCCGGGTCAATTTTCCCTTCTGTAACTTGTTTCGTATATTCAAGCGCCACAATTAATTTCATCGTACTAGCAACTGGCAATACAACATTTGGATTTACAGAATAAACAACTTTATCATTTCTCTTTACTAGAAGCGCACTATTTTTTTCATCTTTATGTTCTTCAATAAAAGATGCAATATACTGTGCATCATCATTATTTGAACTCCATACTTTTTTCACTAAAAAGTTACCCGATATTAGCAAAACGAAAATACCCACAATTACTGCGCATACTATAGTTTTTTTCAAGTAAAATTCCTCTCCTATTGTATAACTCTTCTCTCTATCTTTAAAAAACAAAATAATGGAGATGGTCATTTAAATAACCATCTCCATTATTTTAACTTGTATACTCCTATTATGTCTACGTCATGATTTTCACAAAATCCTCAAGAAATTTTTTATAATGTAATGACCAACCAATTCGTACCCAATTTTTCAAGGCTTTTGCATCAGGTTGAGGACGGAAATCTGCAATACTTTCTCCTTTTGCAATTCCAGCTGTATCTACATCGACACGACGATATACATAATCTAAAAGGGATGGATTTGCCGCAACCATCATTGTAACGACGTCATGTACTGGACTTCCTTTTATTTTCGGATTTAACTTTCTATAAGCTTTATAATAATACGTAAATATCGGCTCGATTAACTTATTAAAACTCGTTTTAGAATGTTTCGTAATATATTTTACCATCTCTGGCGTTATAATTGCCTCGGATGTAACATTAAGCGGCACTAATGTTACATTCTTCGCATTTTGCATAACTAACTGTGACGCAATCGGATCGCCATGAAAATTCGCCTCCGCCACTGGTGTAACATTGCCAGGCATTAAAAAAGCACCGCCCATTATATAATATTCTTTTACATATTTCATCATCGGCTTTTCTAAAATAAACGCTGTCGCTAATGTCGTTGACCTACCAGTATCAACAATGATTAATTCTCCTTTATATTTTTCAAGAATATCGAAAAACTCACAAAAAGGCTTTATATTTGGAGAAAGGTTTTTCGGAGGACGAATTGGCCCTAAACCTTCCGTCCCGTGAATTTCTGGATAATACGTTGTAATATCTCCAGATAAAGGGATTTTCGCACCATTAATAACTGGTATATCTTCCCTACCTGCTAACTGTAATAAATACGCTGCATTACTTGTCGCTTTTTCTTGTGTTACATTCCCATATCCAGTTACTACGCCAACAATATCAATATCAGGATGCAACAATCCATACATAATTGCTAAAGAGTCATCTATTCCCGGGTCTCCTAAAAATAACACTTTTTTCATCGACCTCAACTCCATCCCCTCAGTTGTTATTAATTTATGAATAGCCCTACATATACAGAATAAAAAAGATGAAATTTATATAAAAAAACGCAGTCCTATACGGACTACGTTCCTCATCTAGCCTATGCTGTTTTTTTCACAGCAATCATACTTCCCACTATGTAAGCGATAAACGCAAAGCAAATTGGGAAGACAACTGTATGTATACCGAACGGATTTGGGTAGAAAAGATGAATACACATATATGAGCCTACCCCAACTAAAATGGAAGCAAGTGCTCCAGTTGCATTCCCTTTTCTCCAATATAACCCTAAGACGATTGGCCAAATGAATGCTGCTTCTAATCCACCGAAAGAAAATAAATTTAACCATATTAAAAAATCTGGTGGTTTAATCGCCGCTGCATAAACGAGCAGTCCTACAATACCCGTAATCCACAAACTTCCTTTTTTTATCGTACTGTCTGCTGCATCTTTATTTATGTAATTTACATATATATCTTTAATAATCGATGAACTTACAAGTAACAATAGCGAATTTACTGTAGACATAATCGCTGCCATTGGTGCCGCTAAGAAAACGCCAGCTAGCCAAGGTGGCAACACTTCCATCGCGAGTAGCGGCATGACTTTATCTGGTACCGTTATACCAGGAAGTACTACTCGTGCAAATACACCCGTTAAATGCATCCCGATCATAATTGTACCAACGACAACCGTTCCAATGATTAGAGCTTGATGCATAGCTTTTGAATTTTTATAAGACATAGCACGCACACTAATTTGTGGTAAACCGACAACGCCAATTCCAATTAAAATCCAAAACGATGTAACATATGATTTCGTTAAACTACCATCTGCTCCGAATGGTGTAATTAAATTCGGATTGATTTGAACAAGTTCCTGCATAATCTTTTCAATTCCACCACCAGCAATAACAGTAGCAACTAAAATGATTGTCGTTCCAACTAACATAATGATACCTAATAACGTATCTGATAACGCAACTGCGCGGAACCCACCAATTAATACGTACACAAGTACAGAAAAAGTAAATAAAAATAGTGCTGTTGTATAAGATAGACCTGTTAGCGACTCAATTAATCGTCCACCGCCGACCCACTGGGCTACTGTTGCTGAAAATAAAAAGATAATAATACATAACGCCGAAAGTATAACAACCGCTTTATTATTGTATCTTCCTTTTAAATAATCGATAAGCGTAATTGCTTCCATCTTCCTAGCAATAATTGCAAACTTTTTACCGATAACCGTTAAAACGATATACCCTGTTACAACTTGAATCGCAGATAATAATACCCATCCAAGTCCCATATTGTAAGCAATACCAGGGCCACCAATGAAACTACTTGCACTACCGTACGTAGCAATCATTGTCATCGCTAATAATAAACCGCCAAGCTCACGTCCACCAAGAAAATATTCTTGCAAAAATTTATTATGAGCAGTCGCTTGCACGCGTCTTGAAGCATATATACCAATTAAAAATACAACGATAAACGAAATTATCATTGGAATGATTACATACCAATTCATCTATTATTCCTCACTTTTTTCTTCCTCATCGAGTGAAATATCTTGAAATACAAAACGAACAACTAAACTAAGCAAAATAACCATTACGACAAATCCAACAATACAACTATAAAAAAACCATGCTGGAAAACCGAATACATATGTATATTCACTTGGATTTTTACTACCAAGCCCATAAGCAAATCCGTACCATATTATAAAATTGATAATAGCAAGTCCAAGACCAATTAACGCTTCTCTATGGGCGATTCGAAAGCGTGGATCATCATGATAATTCTTCATTTTCTCCCTCCTCTCACGATGTATTATTGTACCATTGTTCTTCTAGTTTTTCCTACTAGAAAGCAAAAACAAGCAGGATTTTTTATAATTATATAGAAGACTCTCTTACATTACATATTTTTTACAATTGTAACACAAATGAAATTTGAATTTTCAGTAATTGTTAATTATGATTTTAATTAGAGGCTTTCCATCTAGTTCCTACATCCTTGATTTCGGAATAAACGCCGTCTCGTACTGCGTTTACATTATATTTTCAAGGGGGTTATACAATGAGTCAACTAGCTGTAAATCTTCATGAAAAGGTAGAAAAGTTTCTTCAAGGCACGAAAAAGTTATATGTGAATGGATCTTTCATTGAAAGCGCTTCCGGTAAAACGTTTAAAACGCCTAACCCTGCAACTGGCGAAACGCTTGCCATCGTTTCTGAAGCTGGTCGCGAAGATATTCATAAAGCTGTAGTCGCAGCTCGCATGGCTTTTGACGAAGGTCCTTGGTCTCGCATGAGCACTGCTGAACGAAGCCGCCTTATGTACAAGCTTGCCGATTTAATGGAAGAACATAAAGAAGAGCTTGCACAACTCGAAACGTTAGATAACGGAAAGCCAATCCGTGAAACAATGGCAGCAGACATACCACTTGCAATTGAGCATATGCGCTATTATGCTGGCTGGGCGACGAAAATCGTTGGTCAAACAATTCCTGTTTCCGGTGATTACTTTAACTATACACGCCATGAAGCTGTTGGTGTCGTTGGTCAAATTATCCCTTGGAACTTCCCGCTTCTTATGGCAATGTGGAAAATGGGAGCGGCGCTTGCTACAGGATGTACAATCGTTTTAAAACCTGCAGAACAAACTCCACTATCCGCTCTATACTTAGCTGAATTAATTGAAGAAGCTGGATTCCCGAAAGGTGTTATTAATATCGTTCCTGGATTCGGTGAATCAGCTGGACAAGCTCTCGTTAATCATCCACTCGTTGATAAAATTGCATTTACTGGTTCTACTCCAGTTGGCAAACAAATTATGAGACAAGCATCCGAATCATTAAAACGTGTTACTTTAGAACTTGGTGGTAAATCACCAAATATTATTTTACCAGACGCCGACTTATCTCGCGCTATTCCTGGTGCACTTTCTGGTGTTATGTTTAACCAAGGACAAGTATGCTCTGCTGGATCACGCTTATTTATTCCGAAGAAAATGTATGATAATGTCATGGCTGATCTCGTCCTTTATTCTAAAAAATTAAATCAAGGTGCTGGTCTAAGTCCAGAAACTACAATCGGTCCTCTCGTTTCCGAAGAACAACAAAAACGTGTAATGGGCTTCATTGAAAAAGGGATTGAAGAAGGCGCTGAAGTACTTTGTGGAGGAAGTAATCCATTTGATCAAGGCTACTTCGTTTCTCCTACAGTATTCGCCGACGTCAATGATGAGATGACAATCGCAAAAGAAGAAATTTTCGGTCCAGTTATTTCTGCAATACCGTTTAACGATATTGATGAAGTAATTGAACGTGCGAATAAATCACAATTTGGCTTGGCAGCTGGTGTATGGACAGAAAATGTTAAGACAGCACACTATGTTGCAAGTAAAGTACGCGCAGGTACAGTATGGGTAAACTGTTATAACGTCTTTGATGCAGCATCTCCATTTGGAGGATTTAAACAATCTGGTCTTGGCCGTGAAATGGGATCTTACGCATTAAATAACTATACAGAAGTGAAGAGCGTTTGGTTAAACTTAAATTAAATCGAAAGAACCTGATCCACTCGGTCAGGTTCTTTTCATTATGTATTCCTTTAAACTTGCAGCCCTCCGCTCACATTTAATACTTCCCCTGTAATATAGGATGCGTATTCTGACGCTAAAAAGGCCGCCGCGTTCGCAATATCTTCTGGCGTTCCAATTCTACCAACCGGAATTGCTCCAACCATTTTTTCTTTTACTTTATCTGGTATTGTTTTTGTCATATCCGTATCCATAAATCCTGGACAAATTGCATTACAAGTAATACCGAAGCTTCCAACTTCTTTCGCTGCTGTTTTCGTTAAACCGACAACGCCAGCTTTCGTTGCCGCATAATTTGCTTGTCCAATATTCCCTTCTCTACTTATTGAAGAAATATTAATAATGCGCCCATATTGTTGTTGTCTCATATAAAGAAGAGCTGGCTGCATACAATAAAAAACGCCAGTTAAGTTTACTTGTAATACTTGTTCCCAAGCTGATTTCTCCATTTTATGTAACATTGCATCTTTTGTAATTCCAGCGTTATTTACTAAAATATGCAGTGTCCCAAATTTTTGAACTGCATACTCAATTAATGATTTCGCTTCATTTTGATTACTTACATCACATCGATATAAGCTTACTTCATATCCTTCGTCCGATAATTCACGTGTCGTTTTTTGTAGTTTTTCTTCATTTACATCACTAATTAAAACTTTAGCCCCAAGCCTAGCAAAAACTCGTGCAATTTCTTTTCCAATTCCTTGGGCGCCACCTGTTACAACAGCTGTTTTCCCATTTAAAAATCCCATCCCTATCCCCCATTTCTATTACTTATACTGTATATTTCGGCTTTTTGCTTTCCAAATCCTCTTTGTATAAAAAAGTCTATTTGTGTCAAACTAACTTTGCAACGTCGCATAAAGTGAAACTTTAATCAGTGGGAAGTTTGTTCATCCCCCACTGATTATCAGCCCTCACCAATCGGGCATTTACGGGCAGTTAATCTCCCACCTAGCTTCTTTGTTCCATCTGAATTTTGAGGTGGGAGTTTTACTACCCGCTATGCGGGATAAAGTGCAAGGAGATTGTGTCGAATGAACAAAAAAAATTTCAAACAAAGCAAAGCCACTGATGGTATTGATGTTGAGTTCTCTCGTGAACTCGCTGACCACAACGACTTAGAAGCAAACGCACGTGCAAATGCCGCTGATGCACGTCAAAAACGCCAGTCAACAGAAAAATAAGGGGAAATCATAACCTTATTCTTTTCAACAGGGACCTACTACCCAACAAAATAAACCGAGAAACATCTCTCGGTTTATTTTTTATATTTTTTTGCATAATGCGCCAAAGTAAGTAACGGATATATATGAGCGTAGCTATGGTAATGAATATAAAACCCACCTGGTAAAGCTGTTCCAGTAGGATATTTTTCATTTACATAAGGATTCGCAAGCAAATATGAAATACCTTTTCGAATAGCTGGTGTTTCTTTATCATAGTAAGAAATAAGAGCATCTAAAGCCCATGCTGTTTGCGATGGTGTACTAAATGGTAAAGTAGCAAATCTTTTTTCCACACTACTTTGACAAGATTCTCCCCAGCCACCATCTTCATGCTGTATATGTTCAAGCCATAAAGTTGCTCGTTTTAAAGAAGGGTGAGCAGAAGTAATTCCTAACGCCCGTAAGCCAGTCATCACTGCCCATGTACCATATATATAACAAATGCCCCATTTTCCATACCACGATCCATTTTCCTCCTGTTCATTCATTAACCAGTTGATTGCACTTTGTTTTTGTTTCTCGGGCAATTCATTTTGCGTATATGTCCCGAAAAACTCTAACACTCTGCCTGTAATATCTGGTGTAGAAGGATCCGTAATCATATCGCTTGCGTTTTCGATTGGTAAATTCGCTAATAACTTGCTTGTCACGCCTTTTTCAAATGCTCCCCAACCACCATCATTATTTTGTAATCCTTTAATCCAATTCGTCCCTTTCTTCCAAGCATCATCCACATTTCCGTTCCCTCTACTTTGTGCCAATGCTCTTAACACAGCTGTTGTATCATCAACATCAGGAACTGTCGTATTCACATCAGAAAAACCCCAACCGCCCGGAATAAGCGCGGGCGCATGCACACTCCAATCAGCTTTTTTCTTATGTTGTTTTTTTAATAAATATGCTGACGCATTTTGAATCATTTTACTTTCTTTCGAAACACGAGCCTCTTGCAACGCATAACTAAGTAATGCTGTATCCCATACAGTTGACGGGGAATTTTGTAAATGGTTCCCTCTTTCCATCTTCCATATATAAGATGTTATCCCCGTTATAGCCTTTTGAATCATTGGCGATTGAATAGAATGTCCTAGCGCAAGTAAAGCATAAATCATATAAAACGAAGCACTTGCGTAACTATATAACGTCCCATTCTCATCGATACGCTCTTTCATAAAACGTTCTACTTCCTCATTTCCTTTATGATGTAAGGAAAGCGGATAAGATATAATTTGTTTCACATTACCTAATAATGTTTGAAACATTGGAGATTGGTCCTCCCGAAACCATTCTCCGCCCCCGCCCGCAATATGATTTAAATTAGGCAGTAACTTTTTCACTACACGAAACCTTTTATTTAAACACAACATCATCGGAATTAAATGGATACGTGCCGAACTACTTAATTCAAATATACTGAGTGGGGAATCATTTTGCAGAAACATAATCGGTGTTGGCAAATGAAAGAGCGAAGGATATTCATACTCTCCATGAATTGCTAATAAAAACTTCGTCATAAAATGAGCACGCGCCACTCCCCCACGTTCTGTAATAAACATTTCCGCTCGCTTCATATTCGCATCTTCTTTTGTATACTTTTTCGAAGCAAGTAGGGCAGCATAAGATTGAATGGTAGCAGATAAATTGCCCCCCATTTCATCATCATACAATTTCCATGTCCCTTCATTCGTTTGGAGTGAAGCTAATCTTTTTACAAATGGTTCTACCTCTTTATCTCTACCTAATAATTTTAATAAAAATATCATATGGCAATCAGTTAATGGTGCTCCTTCAAAACAGAATCTCCACGTACCATCTTGCCTTTGCATCGTTTGAAGTGCAGTTGTCCTTCTCGCTATTTCTTCATGCACTTTTCCATATAATAACAAGGCATTCACCTACCCTTTCGAAATCCGTATAACGATATTCAAAAAAGCAACCGAATATGTGTAAAAACAAAGAAAAGCAGAACACATATTATGTTCTGCTCATAAGCAATATCCCACTCCGACAATAACCCCTAATAAAGCACCGACTACTACTTCATACGGTGTATGTCCGACAAGCTCATTTAACTTCTTATATTCTGTTTGTTTACCATGAAAAAATTCATTCAATATTTTCGCCTGTTTACTTACCGCAAGCCTTACTCCTGAAGCGTCATACATAACAATGATTGCAAAGATTGCAGCCACTGCAAATATGGTACTTTCCACACCTTCCACAACTCCAACACCTGTCGCAAGCGCTGTAACAGTTGAAGCATGAGAACTTGGCATCCCACCTGAAGCAAAAAATTTTGCAAAATCAAATTCACCCGTTTTAACTAATTTAAAGACTACTTTTGTTAACTGTGCTATAAACCACGAAATTACAGCAGCCATCAGCGGATCATTATGTAAAATTGTTTCCATGTTCTCAGCTCCCTACTAGCTATAATGGAAATTCTATATAGTATCAGTATAAAGAAAAATGCGTAGAAAATACTACGCATTATGATACTTTTGCTGATTTATTTTTTATAAATTTCGGTTGTTTCTGCACTAAAAATTTTGTCTTCGCTATTGAAAATACAAATAAAGCAACCCATATACAGAAAAATGCCATCATATGAGTAGTTGTAAAATGTTCACCAAATACAAATACACCTAAAATTAAACTAATCGTTGGCGCAATATATTGTAAAAAGCCTACCATATAAAGCGGAATAAGTTGTGCTCCTTTTGCAAAATAAAATAGTGGTAGCGCTGTAACAATACCTGCTCCTATTAAAAGTAACGTCGATAGCATTGAAATAGCTCCAAATGAACCGAAACCATGTACCCCTGTCATAACGAGATAAATGAACGCAAACGGCGTCACTAACATCGTTTCCATCGTAAGCCCAATCGTCGCATCATAGTTTAACAATTTTTTTGTTAATCCGTATAATCCAAATGAAAAGGCAAGTGATAAAGAAACCCACGGGATAGCCCCGAAACGTACTGTTAAAATGATAACCCCTACTCCAGCTAAACCTACTGCAACATATTGCCAAAAGTTTAACTTTTCCTTTAATACGACTGTACCAAGTAAAATACTAATAAGTGGATTAATATAATACCCAAGACTCGCTTCAATGACATGATTATGATTAACGGCCCATATGTAGACAAACCAGTTCCCACTAATCAAAATTGAAGCAATTGTTAATGACATTAATAATTTAGGTCGTTTAAAAAGATTCACAAATTCCCCAATAAACTGGCGAAACCTCTTCGTAACAGCTAATACGATTAACATAAAAACGAACGCCCAAACAATGCGGTGTGCTAATATTTCATCTGCTGGAACTTCCTCAACCCATTTCCAATAAATCGGTAGGATTCCCCACATCGTATAAGCACCAGCCGCATATATAATCCCTTTTTTTTGCTGTGCTGATTGACTCCCCATCTTCCTTTTTCTCCTCTTCTCATTTTTTCTCCATTATACGGTTTCTTATGCTCACTTTACCAATAATCAATCTGTAATTCTTTCGACATTTCTCATATAGCGAAAAATAAACATACCGTTATTACAACAAGTAACGGTATGCCGAAAACAAATTTCTTTTTATGCGTTTTATGGTGAAACATATACATACCGATCCAAGCTCCAACCGCTCCTCCAGCTGCCGCTGATAAAAACAACGTGCTTTCTGGCGTTCTCCACTGTTTCTTCTTTGCTTTTCGTTTATCAAGCCCCATAAGGCTAAAAGCTATAACATTAATAATAATAAAATAAATCCATTTCATCGCTTTCTCTCCCTATGAAAAATTCGCTTAATGGTAACATGAAAAAACGATAGAAACAACTGAAGAACACTTTTTAGCAAACTAGTTTCATTCCTTTATTTTAATTGATTATCTTTACATTTATATAATCAATATAAAGCGCGATTACAGCTATTAAAAAGAAAGATGTTATGAACAGAACTTTATATTTCACTTCCTTCACCCACCACAACCACATCATCAAAAAAACTTCTCTCAATCTCTTTCTCATCAAAATGAAGAACAACAATTAACCCTACATATAAAGAAACGAAATTCAAAAACCATTCCCCATTATCATCTTGCTTAGCTAAACATTTAAATATCTCTTGAAATTGCATACGTTCATCAGAAGCAACGATCGGACGCACACCAAAATATTTCAACACAAGATTTAACTTAAGATTTATAGATAAAGACAAACTATATTTTAAGAGCTCTGTATAATTTGTAACATTTTTTTCGCTATACAGTTTCACAAGCATTTGATGTAAAGTAGGAATCGATAATTCTATGTCAGTCACTTTTGTTGTTTCTATCGTTTCAATCATCTTTTTCATATCCATCACATTCACCCCTTCTGAAAAAACTTTAAAGCCAGAGAGTATTTAATTCATAATGTGCAATAATTGTGCATTTCTCTTCTCTCGTTCTTCTTCACTGACTAAGTCATACTTTTTTAATAAATGAAAGATGTCGTTTAATATTTCCTGTGAATGTTTATTTTGCAAAAATCCATTCAAATCTTTGAAAAGAATTTCAGATAAAAAATCCTTTTGACTTTCAAGCTTATTCATTACATCTTCAATAGAATGATCAATATTACATGCCATATTAAACTTCCTCCTCTATCCTCTATAAATAATATCTTCTGCTAATGCAGTAAATACTTCTCCAACGAGAGAGTCTTCATCATATACAGATGAATCGTTATTTTCTTCACGTTTTGCAAAAGGTATTTGTGCAATTACTTCCGTTT
The DNA here is from genome assembly GCF_038050415.1 of Bacillus sp. FSL M7-1020. Taxonomy (NCBI): domain Bacteria; kingdom Bacillati; phylum Bacillota; class Bacilli; order Caryophanales; family Bacillaceae; genus Bacillus; species Bacillus sp. FSL M7-1020. Next base: position 3,151,014 of record NZ_JBBOTW010000001.1, read on the forward strand.
GCAATTGTTCTGCTAACATTTCGCCGCCCCCTTTTCCGAAGAGATAATTTTTAAATCCATCTTGCTCTTCGTAATAAGCCATATTTTCCACAATTCCTACAATCTCGTGTTTTGTATGTTTTGCCATTACACCTACTCTAGAAGCTACAAATGAAGCTACATTGTGCGGCGTTGTAACGATAATTTCTTTCGCTTGTGGGATCATCGCTGCAACATCAATGGCAACATCTCCTGTACCAGGTGGTAAATCGAGAAGTAAATAATCTAAATCTCCCCAGTGTGTATTCGCAAGGAAGTTTTGAATCCATTTATTTAACATCGGTCCACGCCACATGACTGGATTATTTCCTTCTGTAAAAAATCCCATTGACATAATTTTAACACCATGACTAACGACTGGAATTGCTGTTTGATCAATCATTGTTGGTTTTTGATTCGTTTCCATCATAGCCGGAATGCTAAAACCATATATGTCTGCATCTAAAATCCCAACCTTTTTACCCATTCTAGCTAAGGCAGTAGCAAGATTAATTGTCACCGTTGATTTTCCGACTCCGCCTTTCCCACTCGTTACAGTAATAAAATGTACACCTGAATCATGACGGAGCATGCTTGGCATACCTGTTTCTGTTCTACTATTTTTCTTTAATTTTTCTGTTAGCATAGCTCTTTCTTCTTGTGTCATCGAACCAAATGTTACATCCACTTTAGATGCACCAATTGCGTGAAGGGACTCTTCCACATCTTGTTGAATTTTCGCCTTTAACGGACAACCTTGAATGGTTAACACTACTTCAAGCTTAACCTCTGTTCCATGTATTTGTACATTTCTAACCATATTTAATTCTACAACACTTTTGTGTAACTCTGGATCCTCTACATGTTGTAATGCGTTCATTATTTGTTCTTGAGTAAGCATAGAGCTCATCCCTTCTCTTATTCTAATTTATATATAGCATCTTCTTATTACTTCAACTGATGAAAGTTTCCATCTATTTTTTAATGTCTTTAATAGTCATCGTTGCGAGAAAGCATTATTATCCCCCACTTACAGGCGGGATTAATGCGACGATATCTCCAGCTTTTATCATCTCTTCATTCGTTACAAACTCTTCATTAATTGCAACCATTACTGTATCCAAAGATTGCAAATGATAACTATCTTTCAACCATTCATTTAATTGTCCAACAGTCATTTCTTTTTTTTCTGAAATTATTAATTGATCCGATCCGACTTCCTCACGCAAATTTGCAAACAGTAAAATTGTAATCATTTTCTCATTCTTCCTTCTTCGGTTTTCCTTCTGGATATGATGTATTTTCAAGTTGATCTCCAATCCACATCGTTCCATCTTCCCAAAATTCTTTTTTCCAAATTGGAACGATGCGTTTTATGCGTTCAATCGCGTACTCATTCGCTTCATAAGCTACTTTACGATGCGGTGATGAAACTGCAATAACTACCGCAATATCCATTATTTCCAGCAGCCCTACACGGTGCGTAATGGCTACTTGTGCGTCCGGCCATTTCCCGTTAATTTCCTCACCAATTCTTGTAAGTTGTTTTACTGCCATCGGTTTATATGCTTCATACTTTAAATGTAGCGTTCGTTTTCCTTTTGTTAATTCTCTCACCGTACCAATAAATGTTGTAATCGCACCCGCTTCTCTTCTTGCGACTTTATTCGTTACTTCTTCCACTAAAATTGGTTTTTCTACAATCTCAAATAGTGATTGCCCCATTAGAAACACCTCTCTTATAAAATGTCCAAGGCCATTCACTACCTTCGTTATCTTCTAATAAAAGAACATCGACAAACATTTCTTTTTTATATCCTCTTGTCCCGCCTGGCAATACGATAAAAGCGTTCGATTCTGCTAATGAAGAAACCGAGCTAGACTTATCAAATCCTGATGGATATGCAATTAATTGCCCTTCATTACATGTCAGTTTTGCTCGTACAAATCTTGTAAATGGATTTGGTTTCAGAAAATCTTTTCCTAATAATGCTTTTTCTCTTTTCAAATGCGCTTTTTCACTAAACATATACGCACGAATACATGGTCTTACAAACAACTCAAATCCTACATAACATGCTGATGGATTTCCAGATAAACCAAATAATAGCTTGCCATTTAATTGTGCTACAGTCGTTACACTTCCTGGTCGCATTGCAACCTTATTGAAAAGAACGGATGCACCTAACCTTCCATATATAGCTGGTAAATAATCGTAATCTCCTACTGATACACCGCCCGTTGTAATGAGCATATCTACTTGACTTAACGCATCTTTCACAGCTGTAAAACACGTATCAAAATCATCACTAAACTTCCCAAAGTATTTTACTCTTCCGCCCACTCTTCGAATTTGAGACAGTATCATGTACGTATTACTATTTCGAATTTTCCCTGGCTCTAACGACTCATTTACATCAAGTAATTCACTACCAGTCGCTAATAGTCCAATTACTGGCTTTTTCGCAACTGGCACTTCACTATAACCGAATGTAGCAAGAAGAGCTGAAATACCTGGATTAATGTACGATCCTTTCTTTGCAAGCACCGTTCCTTTACGAGCATCTTCACCTTGAAAAGAAATATTATCACCCGTTTTGAATGAGCGTTTCACTTCCATATAATCGTTCCCATTATCCTCATATTGACGAGTCAGTTCTAACATAACAACCGCATCACAATCATTTGGAATTTGTGCTCCTGTCATAATTCGAACCGCTTGAAACGAACCTACTTTCTCATCGAATAGTGATCCTGCACCAATTTCACCAACTACTTCAAATACAATTGGCGTTTCATAACTTGCTAAATTCGTATCTTCTGCTCTAATAGCAAACCCATCATACGGTGAACGATTGAATGAAGGTACGTCATGATCAGCTACTAAATCCTCCGCTAACATACGTCCGTAAGCTAATTCAATAGGTAGTAGCTCTTTTAAGCCATTGTTAGCAAATCCCATCACTTTTCGAATAGCTTCTGCAACCGTAATTGGCACTCTTCTTCCCATTATTGACAATCCTTTCTATTAACCGAATAAGCGATAATATAGTTGTTTCGCTTTTGGAATTTCGTTTGTACCATGAATGAACACACGACCATCTTGAAAAATAACGACGCGATAATCCTCTAATTGACAAGATAGTAAATATGGATTCCGCTCTACTTCCCCAAGTTTTTTTAATACTTTTTCTACGTCATCAAAATTGTATTGCCTATTTTCTATTGATCTTATTTGAACTGTATTTCTTCCGCATAAAACAGCTACCTTCGTTTGGTTTTCGTATGATAAATAAGGATAAGCTCGATTTAAACCGCACGATGGACAATCGTCCGTTTTTATTTTTCCTAGTTTTATAAAATGATTTTGATTACTCCATATATCAAACATGAAAAACGTCTTTCTAATTACTGAGTAATCTTCCACTAAAATTTTGAGTGCTTCTGCCACTTGATATGCCGCAACGATTTGAACAGCTGGACTAATAATCCCAGCCGTGTCGCACGTCACACCTATAACGGGAACATTCTTCAGTACACAATGTAAACACGGCATTTTTTGCGGAATAATCGTATAACTCATACCGTACGATCCAACACAAGATCCATATACCCACGGAATATTATGTTTTTGTGATAAATCATTTATGATAAATCGAATATCAAAATTATCTGTAGCATCAATGATTACATCGACATTTTCTAATGGCCCTTCCATGTTTTCTACACTTGCATCCATTATGAAAGCATGTATTTGTACTTCTGAATTAATTTGTTCCAACCGTTTTTTAGCAGCAATTGCTTTCGGGATTTTCCCTCTTGCATCTTCTTCAGAGTAAAGTTGTTGTCTTTGTAAATTACTCCACTCTACGTAATCACGATCAATAATTGTCAACTTACCAATACCTGCACGCACGAGACTTTCTGCACTTGTACTTCCTAATGCACCTGCTCCTACAATTAACACATGCTTATTCCGAATTTTTTCTTGCCCTTTACTCCCGATTGGTTTGAACAACTGTTGCCGAGAATACCGCTCCTCCATTGCATACCCTTCCTTTCAAGAAATCTATTTCACATTAGAGTCTTGTTTTTGATAACAAGCAAAGTAAGCAAACCCTACAAATCCAGCTCCTCCAATGACATTTCCGATAAAAACAGGAACAAAGTTTTTAGCGAGGTCCAGCCACGTCAGATGACCTGCAAAAATAACCGCTGATATGACAAACATATTTGCTACTACTTGTTGAAATCCAATCACTACAAATGCCATAATTGGAATCCAAATCCCAATTATCTTTCCGACAAAATCACTCGTCCCGTAAGCGAGCCAAAGCGCAAGACAAACGAGCCAATTACAACCAATCGCCAAAATTAAAGTTCTCCCAAACGATTCGTGTAACTTTCCTTCCGCTATCGCTAACGTTTTATTTAAATAATCTCCCTCTGTTAATCCGCCAAGATGTCCAAAGCAATACGCAACGAAAATTGCACCAACAAAGTTCATTACAGTAATCCAAGCCCAATTATTCAGTACACTTATCAATGTAATTTTCTTTGCATAAAGCGCCATAGACAGTGACATCATATTTCCTGTAATCAATTCTCCTCCTGCTAACACTACGAGCATAAGCCCAATAGGAAACACTGCTCCTCCTAAAACATTCACTAAACTTCCCCAATGCTCCGGCAAATTACCTAATACTCGAATGTTAAGTAAAAACCCTAATGATATAAATGCTCCTCCTAAAAAACCGAGAATAAGCATTGCTGGCAGCGTCTGGCTTACTTTTTGAACACCGGCCTCGATTACGAGTTCAGCAATTTGTTCCGGTTTATGAAATGCCATTACCAATTCCTCCATTTTCTCCAAATAAAAAAGCAGCTTCAAAAAACCTCCTGAAAATAAAGGTTTTTGAATGCTGCTTAATGTCTCTGCACATCTTTTACAGAGAGATCAATCATCACTTTTACTATGAAATAGAAAGTCCACATCTCTTGCACACTTTCCATTTTCCACTATTATGTCAGCCTTATATATTAACCACCGATATGTGACATTTCAATTTTAGGCATTGTTTTCTTATTAGTATGACTTAAGCGTTCGTCTGAATATCGATCTTCTCGATTATTCCAAATGTCGTGAATTACAGCTGTAATTTCCTCATCCGTATCCCCCGATCGAAGCAATGCTCTCAAATCATTTCCTTTAGAAGCAAATAAACAAGTATACAATTTTCCTTCTGCAGAAATGCGAGCTCTCGTACATGATGAGCAGAAAGAATCAATTACAGATGAAATGATACCTATTTCCTCATCACTGCCTATATAACGGTACCTAGTAGCTACTTCACCTGGATAATTTGCTTCTATCCGTTCTAACGGCATAACTTCACGAATTGTATTTACTATTTCTTGTTTGGAAATAACTTCACCTAACTCCCAACCGTTATAATTTCCAACGTCCATATACTCAATAAAACGAAGAATATGCTTATTTTCCTTAAAGTATTGCGCCATCTGCAAGATGTCCTGTTCGTTTTTCCCCTTTTGAACGACCATGTTTATTTTAATTTTCATACCAACTTCAGCCGCAGCCTGTATACCCTCAAGAACCCTTTGCACTTTGCTTCTATTACCATTTAAATAGAAAAAGCGCTCTTCTTCTAAGGAATCCAGACTAACTGTCACACGTGATAACCCCGCTTTATATAAATCAGGTGCAAACTTTTTAAGTAACGATCCATTTGTTGTTAAACCGATATCCTCCACACCATCTATTTTATTAAGCCGCTCAATAAGCTCTGGAAGCCCTCTTCGAAGTAACGGCTCTCCGCCTGTAATCCGTAACTTTCTCACACCTAAAGAAACGAAAATACGTGTTATCCTTTCAATCTCATCAAAAGATAAAATTTTATCATTAGACAAAAACGAATAATCAGGACCAAATATTTCTTCTGGCATACAATATCGACAGCGAAAATTACAGCGATCAGTAACTGAAATACGTAAATCCTTTAACGGACGATGCAATTTGTCTAATGTAATTGATTTCATCTTCCTTGCCTCACTTTTACTTATTTTATATTTAAAACACGTTCTGGATGCGTATATATATTTAAAGACTGATTACGAATAAACCCTATCGTAGTAATCCCTAACTCTTCCGCTAACTGCAAAGCTAATTCAGTTGGCGCTGATTTTGACAGTATAATTTCACAGCCGATTTTTGCAACTTTCAATAATATTTCTGAAGAAATACGACCACTAAAAACAATGATTTTATCTTTTATAGAAATATTATTTTTTAAACAATAACCGTAAATTTTATCTAGCGCATTATGCCTACCAATATCCATTCGGCCTAAAATAATACCATTTACATCACATAAAGCTGCGTTATGCACTCCGCCAGTATGTCGAAATGTATCCGCAGATTGCTGCATTTCATTCATTAAACGAAAACAATCTTCGACAGCAACCTTTACATGGACACCATTCATTTTCTTTACGCTTAGTGCATCATTTGCAAAAACAAACCCTTGCCTACTCATACCACAGCACGAAGTAATATAACGTTTATTTTGCATTTGTTCGTAATACGGGTTTATTTTTGTTGTCGTCACATGTACAAATCCTTCTTTCTCCTGTACCCATATGTGATCAATATCTTCATACTTCCGAATAATTCCTTCAGATGCTAAGAAGCCTATTACCATATCTTCTATATATTCTGGAGTACTAACCATTGTAACAAACTCCTGTCCGTTCATTTTAATTGTGACTGGAAACTCTGTTACAATGCTGTCCTCTATATGCTTAAACACCCCTTGTTCATAACGGAAAACTTCTCTTTCTACCTGTATCGGTTTCACGATCAGCATCCTTCTCTCACGTTATATTTTTATCAAAAACAAATACCGAAACAGCAATATCTTCTTCTACTTTCATATCTGAAAATAAGTTCACTAATTTCGCTCCAACAAGTTCCTCCAAATGTTCACGAGAATTCGCAGCGTAAACTTCTTGAATCATTTTCGTTCTAGCCATATGAACCATTTCCGCGCCATCCATCGTACTTGAAATGAATTTCTCAGTAGGTGTTAAGTTCCCATACAGTGTTGCAATCGCCATATTTTCAGCAAATACAGTATGAATTCGTTCTGGTCCTTTTCCGAATAGTTCCTTTCGGAGTTTTCGTATCATATCATTAAATTCATGTACCTTTTTCGTCATAAAATCATACCTCCTAAAAGCCTCATTTTACTTTATTATATATTTTACCAAAATGATCTTTTCGCCCAAACTATTTCGTACAAATATTTAGACGAAAAGGTTAACTTCATGAAGTTTATTCGTCTTTTAATCCTTTACCCATACCTTTTAGGAAATGAAGACCAAACCCGATAGCACGGTTAATATTTGGATCTTTTAATACTTTCATAAGATCGAATATCCCCACTTTTTTATTACTTTCTAGATGCTCATTACCTTCTTCCAGTCCTACTAATAAACTACCTATAAGTTTTTTCGTAAGTTCTGGGTCAAGTTCTGTTAAAGCACCTGCAGCACCCATCATATTATTAATTAAATTTGTAACAGGTTTACGAGTTACTTGACCGAGAACGATCTTTGCGATTGGTTCTTTCGCTTTCAGCATAGAATTTGCTGCTTCTAGCATGCCAATATCATTTAATTCCCCGACAATATGAAACATTTGATTTAAAGCTTCTTCATTATTAGCTAGAAGCTCCTTTAAATCCTCTAACTTTTGCTGTTTTATTTCTTCCTCAGTTAATTCATGTTTTTGAATCGTTTTAATAGGTGCAGCCATATTTTTTCTCCTCCCTACTTATCCGTTAAATGTACATACCCTGGACGTGCCGACTTACGATCTACCTCAATACCAGCTTGAGGATGACGTTTTTTATTACGCGGGTTCGCTTTTGGCATCGGATTTTCGCCATTAACTTCTAACACTTCCATGCGCACTTTCGTCTGTTTATAAGCAGGTGTATTCGTACGTACGTCAACAGCAGGGCCTGTTAAGAAATTAATTGCCGATTCATTATCTGTAGAGTTCATCGGTACATATAACTCATTCGCTTTTACACGATCCGTTACAAGTGCCCGTAATTTTAGTGCTCCAAAAGGAGAAACAAGGCGCACTAATGAACCTGTTTTCACGCCACGTTCTTTTGCAAGTTCTGGAGAAACTTCAACAAAAACGCCAGGTACTTTCGTTTGAATACCTGTTGATTTATTTGTCATATTTCCTTCATGGAAATGTTCTAACATACGACCGTTGTTAATGTGAAGGTCGAACTCCGCTGGGAATTCAGCTGGACGTACCCAGTCAGCAATCGCAAAACGCGCTTTTTTATCTGGGAAATTAAATCCATCTTGGAAAAGTAGCGGTGTATTCGTTCCATCAAAACTTCCCCAATGGAAACTATTCCATCCTTCAAGTACTTCATAGTTTGCTTGTGAGAATAGCGGTGATAAGCTTGCCATTTCAGCAAAAATTTCACTTGGGTGACTATAATTCCAGTTTGCACCTAATTTATTCGCAATCTCCTGCACGATCCACCAGTCTGGCTTCGCATCACCAAGCGTAGGAAGAACTTGATACAATCTTTGCACACGTCTCTCTGTATTTGTGAAAGTACCTTCTTTCTCAAGAGATGGTGCTGCCGGTAATACAACATCTGCGTATTGAGCAGTTTTAGAAAGGAAAACATCTTGTACAACGAAGAAATCAAGGCTTGATAACACTTCATGTACATGATTTGCATTCGAGTCTACAAGAGCCATATCCTCTCCGACAAGATACATAGCTTTCATCTTTCCTTCTTCAATTGCGTGAAGCATTTCAATATTATTAAGACCTGGTTCACTATCAATTTCCACTCCGTAAGCCATTTCAAATTTCGTACGTTCCATATCGTTCGTAACGTGCTGATATCCAGGAAGCCATCCTGGTAAAGTTCCCATATCACAAGCACCTTGTACGTTATTATGACCTCGAAGTGGGTAGGCACCTGCACCTGAACGACGATAATTCCCTGTTGCAAGAAGTAAGTTTGAAATTGCAGCGGAAGTATCAGAACCACCTGTATTTTGCGTTACCCCCATACCCCAAAGGATACATGTACCATCTGCATCACGAATCATTTCAGCCATTTGGATAAGTGTTTCTGTTGAAATACCTGTTACTTCTTCTGCATATTCAAGTGTATATTCTTTTAAGCTCTCTTTAAAATCTTCAAAGAAGTTTACATTTTCATTAATAAACTCCTGATCATGCCAACCTTGATCAATCATATATTTCGCAACAGCCATTAACCATACTTGGTCTGTTCCTTGTTTTGGACTAATAAAGACATCTGATCGCTCTGCCATTTCTGTTTTACGAAGATCCGCTACAATTAACTTTTGTCCGTGTAATTTATGTGCCCGTTTAATACGTGTAGCTAAAACAGGATGACCTTCTGTCGGATTACATCCTACAATAATAACAAGACCAGATTGCGCAATATCTTTAATCGTTCCTGCATCACCGCCCATACCAATTGTACGGAATAAACCATCCGTTGCTGGTGATTGGCAATAACGTGAGCAATTATCAATATTATTCGTTCCAAATACTTGCCGAGCTAATTTTTGAATGGCATAATTGTCTTCATTCGTAATTTTAGAGGAAGAGATAAATCCGATAGAACCTTTGCCGTACTCTTCTTTAATAGCGCCTAATTTATTTGCAACTACATTCAGTGCTTCTTCCCATGTAGATTCAACAAACGTTCCATTTTTACGAATTAATGGTTTCGTAATTCGTTCTTTAGAATTTACGAAGTCCCAACCAAATTTCCCTTTTACACAAGTTGAAATTGCGTTAACTGGCGCATCTGAAGATGGTTGTACTTTAAGGATTTTACGCCCTTTCGTCCACACTTCAAATGAACAACCGACACCGCAAAATGTACATACTGTTTTCGTTTTCTTCGTACGAGTCTCACGCATGGCCGCTTCCACTTCTGATACCGCAAAAATACCGCTATATCCAGGCTCAACTTCTTTAATTAAATCTACCATCGGTTCAAGAATATCCGGCTTTAATCCCGTCATAAATCCAGCTTCACCAAGCATTGATTTCTCCATTAAAGCATTACAAGGACAAATCGTTACACATTGCCCACAGCTCACGCATGAAGAATCATTGATATCTACACCATTATCCCAAATAACACGAGGACGCTCGGCTTCCCAGTCGATAGATATCGTTTCATTTACTTGTAAGTTTTGGCACACCTCTACACATTGACCACATGCGATACATTGATTAGGGTCGTAGCGATAAAACGGATGAGTCATATCAACTTCACTTACATCTATTTTTGGTTCGTAAGGATATTTTTGATGTTCAATCTCCATTAATTCTGCAGTATTATGCAGTTTACAGTTCCCATTATTGTTGTCACATACCGTACAATATAATAAATGGTTTTCTAATAATCGATCCATCGCCTCTGTTTGTGCTTCTTTCGCACGACCAGAACCGAGTTCAATGTCCATACCTTCCGTCGCCACTGTCGAACAAGATCTCATCAACTTTCCATCAACTTCTACAATACAAGTGTCACACGTTTGAATAGGGTCTACTTCTGGTACATAACAAATTTGCGGATGTTCAATCCCGTTGTCATTAATGATGCCTAATATCGTTGAACCGGGCTCCGCTGTATACTTTTTTCCGTCAATTGTAATATGAACCATGTTGTCATTCATGGTCTTTCCCCCTTTTTGAGAATAAAAAAACTCCACCACGAAAATATACGCACCACATTTTGGGCACGTTATCATCATGGTGGAGTAGTGTATTAGCACATCTTGCTAAAATACCAATCCATTTATTCATAAATAAAACGATAGATTCATAACAGGTCATATCACGATTCCATCTTTAACACTATTATTATAGCGTTAAAGTTAAAAATATACAATATGTAATTTAAACTACGCATATGTCTGCATGCAACTATCCATAATAACCCATATAAAGTGAAACTTTAATCAGCCTTAACCAATCGGGCTTTTACGGGCAGCCCGTTAATCCGGGATAAAACATAACAAGGAGAAAGTGAACAAATGGGGTCTTTTAACAAATGGATACGCGGTGAAAAATCTTTTTCTGCACAAGAGCAAGCTGATCATACATTACATAAGCCTATTTCTTCTTCTCTTCCACTTAATTTAAAACACTTGTCCAAGTTATTTAGTGGTATTCCAGAATTAATTACACGTACTTTTCCGTTAAAAAACGGCCAAGAGGTTGCTCTTATATATATGGAAGGACTTGTAGATAAAACTGTTATTAATGTAGATATTCTTCGTCCTCTTTTATTTAAAGAGTGGAATGAGGACGATTTTTGGGAATCTTCCGTTTCTATCGGAAATATAAAAAAGGTTCAGAAGTGGACAGACATTGAACAATCCCTTTTACATGGTAAAAGTATTTTATTTATAGATGGGCAACTATCAGCTTTAGAACTAGATACGCAAGCGGCACCAAAAAGAAGCATTGAAGAACCTACAACAGAGACATCAATAAAAAGCTCACATGAAGGATTTAATGAAGTAGCGAGCGACAGTTTCGCTCTTATTCGCCGATATATCCCAAATCGCGAATTAAAGGTGAAGGAATTCACCGTTGGCGAGCGAGCAAGTTCTAAAGTTTTTTTACTTTACCTAGCAGACATCGCAAACGAAGATGTCATACAAGAAATGACATGCCGCATTGAATCAATAAAAGTGGATGCTATTCTTACTACCGGTGAATTAGAAGGTTTTGTTGAAGATAATTCATACACGCTCTTTCCACAATTATCAATAACCGAACGTCCTGATACGACGGCCCATCACATTTTGAATGGGCGAATCGCTGTTGTTGTAGATCGCTCACCCGGCGTATTAATTGGACCTATGACCTTTTCAGCTTTTTTTCAAACAATAGATGATTACAGCTTCAGGCCAATGATTCCATCTTTTATACGTCTCCTTCGTTTCACAGGGTTATTTATTGCAATTTTTGCTCCTGCTCTTTATATTGCTATGATTTCCTTTCATTATGAAGTGATTCCGCTTAAATTATTGTTAACAATCGGCGAGTCTCGTGCTAAAATTCCTTTTCCACCTATATTAGAAGCACTTTTGATGGAATTAGTACTTGAAATGCTCCGTGAAGCTGCGGTTCGGCTTCCGGGTCCCGTTGGACAAACGATCGGCGTCGTAGGAGGAATTGTAATTGGACAGGCTGCAGTGAAATCGTTATGAAAGCGCACTTCTTCTTCTATTACAAAAGAAGGCTAATACACCAGTTTCTCTTACAATGAAGATCCCTTCTACTCGAGTTGAAAGTAATAGTAATTTAAAAGATACAGAAGGCAACGATTTCGTAACTATAAATGTTCTTAGCATGAATCGTAACATTCGTTCAGGCTATAGCGATAACCGTTTCAAATTTAATATTAAAATGAATTTAAAAATTGCTATATCTGAGATTACATTCAATATGGATTTAGATAAAGATAAAAAGAAATTAACTTCATTTATCGCAAAACAACTAAACAAAGATTTAAACGAATTAATTCACAAAATTCAAAAACAGCAACTGGATCCATTCGGATTTGGTGATTATGCGAGGGCTTTTCAATATAAAGAATGGAAGAAGGTTGAAGACGATTGGCCTAATTCCTTTTCCAAAGCTAGCGCAAAAGTAACACCGACTATCAAAATTTTAGAAAATGGGATTATTAAATAAAAAACACGCTATCTGTTCTTATAAGTATAAAGAACAGATAGCGTGTTTTCATTTACATGACAAGTATTATTTCAACAGACTATACTCTATTTCCGTTTCTAACATTACTATGTTTTTTTGCGTATATAAAATATATAAAAACACCGATTATAATCCATGCCACAAAACTAATTAAAGTAAGCTTAGAAAGGTTCAAAGCTAAATATATACAACTTACTATTGAAACGATAGGTAAAAAAGGTACTAGGGGAGCACGGAATGGTCTTTTCATATTAGGATGTGTCTTTCTTAGTACAATGACAGCTATAGATACAAAAACAAATGCTGTTATCGTTCCCATATTCACTAAATTAGCCAATAAGTTCAAATCCACTAATCCCGCTAATAAAGCTGCTAGTATACCTGTAACCCATGTATTAAAAAATGGCGTTTGTAAACGTTTATGAACACTGGAAAGTCTGTTTGGTAACAACCCATCTCGACTCATCGAGTAAGATACACGAACAAATGCAAACATAGCTACTAACAGAACTGTCGTTAGCCCCGCTATTGCCCCCACCGATAACAAGCCAGCAATTCTATCTTCTCCTACAGTGCGCAACGCATATGCAACTGGATCAGCAACATTCAATTCCGTAAACGGAACCATTCCAGTCAACACGAATGAAACTCCTACATATAGAACGGTACAAATGAATAAAGAAACAAGTAGCCCAATCGGTACGTTACGCTGTGGACGCTTCACTTCCTCTGCAGCTGTTGCAACTGCATCAAATCCTAAAAAAGCAAAGAATACAGTGGCTGCTCCTCCTACCACACCGTGAAAACCAAACGGTAGAAATGGTTGCCAATTTTCTGGTTTTACATATTGTGTCCCTACAATAATAAATCCTACAATAACAGCCAGTTTAATAATAACCATTATATTATTAATTCGGGCACTTTCTTTTACACCACGACTTAATAAAAATGTTACAACTAAAATAATCAGAACTGCTGGTAAATCAATAATTCCACCCTTCCCCATGCCAGGTGCTGATGCAAAGATTGTAGGGATGTGAATATTAAACCCTAGTAGCAATGACTGAAAATAAGCTGACCATCCTGCTGCCACCGCAGAAGTTGCTAATAAGTACTCCAACATCACACACCAACCAACTATAAATGCAAAAATCTCACCTAATGTCATATATGTATACGAATATACACTTCCTGAAACTGGGACTGCAGATGCAAATTCAGCATAACAGAAAGCTACACATGCACATACAATGGCCGCTAATATAAATGATAATACAATCGCTGGACCAGCATGTTTCGCCGCTACGATACCAGTTAATACAAAAATCCCTGTACCAATAATCGCTCCAATTCCTAAAAGAGTTAAATCAATCGCTCCTAAAGTTTGATTCAATACTTTTTTCTTTTCTTCATCCATTGTTTTCTTTATTAAAAGACTCATTCATTGAAACCTCTTTTTCAAGTTTATCTCTTACTAATTACAATCTTTATTACTGTTCTGTTTAGAAAATAAAATTATACACAATTTACTCCTTTTCTCTTATAGACTTAGCAAACTTAAAAACAGAAAAATCAATCTTTTTAACTCATAGTAAATTTTAAAAATAATTATTGCGAAAATACATCTCTAAGAATGCTGATTGAATTTATCATACAATTAATTATATTGTCAACAATATAATTAATTAAACAAAGACGGTTAATTATGTATCAAATGTTATTTTTAAACATAATTATTTTCTCGAAAACATTGTTTTTTTCTGTTTTCATGTTCATATTCATTTTCCCTCACTGATTTTCATACAATTTTCATTACATAGAATTCAAATGAAATCATCATACCTTTAATCAAAATACTATCTTTAAATAATAATTCATTTGAAGTTATGCAACCTTTTTAAGCGAATAAAAAAGTGCAGATTTTCATCTGCACTTTTTTTATTCTTTCATTTCAGCTTCTGCACTACTATTTTCAAGATTCTCTTTCTGAGCTTCTTCTTCTATCTCAGCTGAAATCATTCCATAATAAAGTTCTGGATACAATCCAAATATTTGATATACACTTCCTAAAAACGGCATCAGAATCCCTCTTTTCTAAAGTTGTATTGCCACTTTTAAGGATTCCCTTTTCATTCATTATACATTCGTTTTTGGCGTTTCTTCTTCATCTTGAACACTTAATAAATTTTGCCACTTTTTATAAGGAGCGCTATTTGGATCCACATACCCTTTCGCATACGAACGATCCCACAATTGTTTAATAAACATTTCTTTCTCTTTCTTCGCAACCATATCTGCACCTGTACCGTAATAGTTTTGGAAGTATAGTTCGATTTCATCAAGGAATAATCTTAATAATTCATCTGACGTTTCTTCTAACGTCGGATCATACTTCGCCTCACGGTCATACATTAAAATCATATCTAAAAGATTGTGAACATGTTCTTTTCTAAGCCATCTTACATCTTGAGCTCCTAATACGAACGGATGTGTATATAAATGTCCACCTTGAATCATTGCCTTTTCTTGCTCTTCTTCAAATCTGGACAAGATGTTTTCATAAATAAACGGATTATGAAGTAATGCTCTGTGTAATTTATAACTTTCACTTGAAATATTTTTCCCCATCGACTGAATTAAGAAGCTACGTCCAACGCCGTTATATTGATACACAAACTGCCCATCAACAGCAACTAAACTAATCCAGCGATACATATACGCATATAGAAGGGCACGATTACATTTATCGTAGTCTAACTTCGTTTGAGTCGCATTCAAGTCGGGCATAAAGGCTGGTAAGTGCCAATACTTATCTAAATGCGGCGTTAAACTAGATTTTTTACTATTTAATTTGTTCACACGGCGATAATATGATTGGAAGTAGTCACCTTTATCATTCATAAAACCGTTCGCAATGTGTCCTGATGATAATTTAGGAAAATCTTGCAATGATAAACCGTAATGTGCCCGGTAACAGATCACTTCAAATGGTGAAAAAGCTTCATGTACTGTATCTTTTTCTTTAAACATTTCTTGAATTAATTCTTCTTGCAGTTCTTTCTTTAAAGTTGGATGTATACCCCAATATTGTAATTCCCTATGGTGAGAAACTTTCGGCACGAATGGACTAGCTAAATGGAACAGATCTTCAATTTTTTCACGAACGTATTCATCACGATCACGCTTCTTATAATCCGCTTCTTTTCGCAATGCCTCTATAATATTAAGTTCTAATTTATCACGATAACGTACTTGTAATTCATCATAACAATAGCTCAATATATGTTCACGATAAAAATCTTCTACCTTTTTCGATTGAATCTCTTCCGTTTTCGCATCCCGACAATATTCCCCATACAAACTCATATAAATTTCTGCTGATATATCTTTCGGCAATACACCTAAATTTAAATGTTGCTGCATATCTTGCCATATTTTTTCTTGCAACTTCTCTTCCGCTAATACGTATACATTCGTTGGGTTTGTTTTCCCTTCAAACTCCTTACTTCTTTTTTGAATTTCAAACAATAAATTTTCACGTGTTTCATGTAAATTATCAAAAAACCTTTCCCAATATTGAATCATTTTATTAACTGCTTGATATAACGATTGATAAACGAGTTCTAACAGCATTTCTTTTCTGTACTCATTTAATTTGTGTACATATTGCGTTACGATATCTTCAAATTCTTTTTTAAATAAACGTTGTTGATTATTCACCATTTTTCCAAACCAACCTTGTTGCTGAGCGATTTCAACGCGGCGTACAGCAGTTACCGTTCCATCTATATTACCTACATTAAATTTTTTATCATAATTTTGAATTACATTACGCTTCTGTTCATTATTTTCATGTAGTCGATTCATTTTTTCTACTAACTGCTTTCGAATTTCATATAACATAAAACGCGCTGCTACTGGATGAACAGGGTCTGTTTTCTTTAAAAACCATGTATTTAATTGATAGGACTGTCCTTCAGACCCACTTGGTGAAAAACGGTCTGATTCAATCATGTCATATAAAAGTGTCGTTACATGTTCATGTACACGGCTCGGAATCGCATACGCATATAAACGAACCGCATGATCTACTCTCGCTACTTCTCCTTTCATTTGTTCCATCATTTTTAGTTTCGCAGCTGAAATTTTACACTCGTGCTGCAAACGATTTAATTCCTCATCTTTTTGCACTGTGCGCTGTACATAGCTTTCTACAGCTTCTAAAAACAGTTTAGATTTCGCAACTCCGAGCTTACCGCCCTCTGCTCCTTCACGCGTTTCATTGTACATTTGTCTATAGAAAATATGGGCTTGTTCTGGACGGGTAGCAAGATGTTCTAAATCCTCTAAATAACTTTTGCCACGCTCTGGCTTTTCACGCTGCATACCACGTTTTACATCTTGGTCGTACCTTTGCTTCTTTTCTTGAAAGAGTTGATCCAAATGAAGCCACGATTCGTCTAAACCTTGCACAGCCCATTTTAAAGCACAATATTTTAACACATGTTCATATGGATAAATGAGCTTTGCTGTTCCTGCCCCGCAATATCGTCCTTTCCCGCTTGATTCTGCCAATTGCTGAATTTGATTATCTTCCTGTGCAAAATGACTTGTGGACATCGGACTAAATAACTGTAAATAAATCGTATTTGCCATCTGCTCCATATAATCCGATAAATTGTGTAAATGGTGTCCATGTAAGTTTTCGTAATCGTATAAGAAACAATAATTGTACGGTAAATGATGTTGTTTAATCGTATGATTCGTTCTTCCATCCTCATCTACTTGATCCGGACGGTATTCTAATTCAATCGTTACACCACCGCGTTTTGATAATTCTCCAGTTGAACCGAGCGTAATGGCATGCAATTCTTTTAAAGACGCATAACCATTTGCTTGCACCGTTTCAAATTCTTTCGCACTAACCGTTCTCGTCTTCACTAACACATCAGGCATTAAAAATGCACCGCGTATTAAAATGTTATGATGCTGCAGTTTTTTCCGAAGCATTTCACGTAAATATAATGCAATTTGCAGAAACATCCCCGAACCTGTTCCGCCTGCTAGTGATGTTACAATAATAACTCGCACACCATATTCCGTTTGATCACTTGTAACCGGAAAAATCTTCTCAATTTCTTGCCAAAAGGACGTCAATTTATCTTCTTTCATCGCAGCACGTAACGCTAAACGTGAAATGACGCGTAACTGTCCTGCTCCTTCTGTTAATGGTTTATCAAGTATAGTTGGATCCATTGGAAACCACTCTGGAATCGTTGGATCTCCTGCAATATACTCTCTAGGCGTTTTACTTGAACTCGTTTGTGTCTTAAACTTTCGAATATGATCAAATTTACTCAATGTATTCACATCTGTATCAAATACGTGCATCGCTACCTTTTTTCGGCGCTCTTCAGGCAGTTTTTCATATATTTGATGCGTCACAGTACTACCGATTCCACCTAATCCAATTAATATCGTTGGAACTTGTAATGTCATGTGAACCACCTTCCTATTCTTGCTTGTTTAAAAAGAAAGGGAAAGAAAGCTAAGACTCCCCTCTTATCCCTACCTACTATTCACATTCATATTTGTAAATCTCCTTACCATATCCTCTATCAATTAATAAAAGTTCATTTGGATATAGTGTCTTATGCTCCATTCCTACTTCTTCCTCTGTTATAAACATCCCATCAATAATCATTCCTACTACTTGTGACTCTTTCGCTACAAAGACAGATTTCGAACCTTTCTTCGCTATAAACGTAACGGATTGCACAGTTTTTCTTTCTGCTCGAAATGGGATACCAAAATAATGTTTCCACCATTTATTTCGAAGTAATTCTGGTTCAGATTGATATAACCAATCTTTCGCTACTTCTTGATCCCATTCGTAATACAATAGTGCTTTCCGGTGAAATCTTGGACGAACAATCCATCCTAAAACGATTATGCCTACTACTAGCAGCAATAAAGTGATAGGAATGACAAACTTAAAAATAAGCGCATACTTTTCATAAAACGGCGCACTTTGAATATGGAGTGATATTTGCTTCTTTACTTCTTGTAATTTCGCATCTTGTATAACGATGGTAGCTTCTACGGTGCCAGTATCTGTGAAATTGAATGTGTCGGAGTAATAAGGACGAGGATAAACGTAAATTTGATTACCACGTTGTTTTATTTCATAGTTGATTGATTGTTTAGATGTGACACCAGTAGATTTTAATAGTTTCTTTACAGCCCCTTCTGTCATCGGCTTACCATCTAACTTTGGTTGTAAAATAAACGGTTTACTATTCTCTAAATTCGTTACTTTTTCTTCATAATCTTTCGTAACAGTTTGAAGTGATAATTTTGGCTTTTCTGTTGTTTCAATTTTGAATTCTTTCGTCTGTCTGTAAAATCCCTTTATATTCATATGAACTTTTCCACGTACTAACCCTTTACCAATCTTCGTTTCGTAATAAAACACATGCCTCTTATCGTTCCACTTCATCGGATATTGTTTTCCGTCTATTTCTACTTCTGCTTGAAAGTAAGAAGACTGAATTGGTAACTCAGTAGGCTTTGCTTCAATAACAGCAGTAACACCTTCGTATATTTGTTCAACATTTTTTTGACTATTATCATCTTTGTCATAAGTAGAAACCGTATAGTTAAGCGCTGGTTCAACAAGTACTTGCAATCCTTCTTTCTCAATATCCCGATCCACTTCTATCGTATATGTTCCTGGTTTAATGACTTCCTGATTTTCCGTGCTTATATGAACTATATTTCCGAATAATTTCGCTTCTCCGGGTGCATGTATGGAAAAAGAAGACTGTAACTGTAATGGTTTCGAAATTTGTGTGACCTGATAATTAGACAGCGAAGGCGATTGTCGTACAAGTGTCATACGCTTTAATGGGAACGGCGTTGTAATCTCTACTTTCTTTCCTACTACTTTCGTTTTTACAATCGATTCAACGGAGGAGAATGGATCACGATTCGCAACTAATGCTGCCACTTGATTTACACTTTTTACAATACCATCCTCTCCGCTTGACGGCATTGTAACTCCGTTTATCTCTTTCTTCCATATTTCTTTAAACGTATTTAATTGTTCTTTTTCTTGCTGCCCTAAATCCTCTTCCATCGTAATTAAGATAGGATGTAAAGATATCTTTTTTACATCCATTTCTTTCTTAAAGTCTGTTAGTTTCTTTGTAATTTGTTCTTTTCCGCCAACTTTATCTTTTTCTAGATCATTAAATGCCCCGTCAGTTAATACAATAAGCCAAAATTCACGTTTTCCATCTATATCTGCTTCCTTTTTTATAGATTGCATCGCCGTCTCTACTGCGCTAAAAGGAGTATTTAAATACGTTTTCCACGCTCCAATTCCTTCAATTTCTGTTTGCCTTTTATCCTTCGTTAACGAAATGTTTAACGGATTATTCGGCTTACTCATTGGAACATAAGAAAATGTATCTTTTTCATCTAATAGCGCAACTAAACTTTGCAAAGCGTAATTGGCATATTTCCAGCGATCGTTATTTCTCATGCTGCCCGAATCATCATATACAAGTGAAACGACCCTTTCCTTTGCCTCCTCTCCTTTTGCAAAAGTCCAATAAGGATGTAACCATATAAATAGAAACAACATGAATGTGGCACAAATTCGAATTTTCATGATGAGGCTTCGCCACCTTTGTAGACAAATTCCTATGTTTAAATTTATGAGAGGAAACAAGATATATGACTTGTATTTTAGGACAACTAACCCACCATAACTTTATTATGTAAACATATATATACACTTGGTAATATTCTTTATAGCATTTTCTATCCAATTATATAGGCAAAAAAGCCTGTCTAAGCTTCATACTTAAAACAGACTTTTCCTACTTTTCATATTAAAAACACACAACAAAAAGTTTGATTTTTTAATTAGCACATTACTTCAATTGTAAATCCACCAGGCGCTTCAACATAAAACGTATACGCATGTGCATGTTTAGGAGGTTCAACCAAAAATCCATCTTCCTTCAATCTTTGATTCATTTTATTTATTAGTTCCTCATTTTCTTGCGGAAATCCTACATGAAATGTTTTAGGATACTGAACTTCTTTCCCTTTCATTAAATTTAGTATAAACCCATCCTTATCACGCATAACTGCAAAGCCATTTCCCCTCGTTCCACTTCAAATTAATCCAAAATATTTTTCTAAAAATTCTCTAGTAGCTACTACATCTGTAACCGTTAAATTAAGATGCCTAATTTTCTAATACTTTATCATATAAAGTAAAACTTTGATCAGTGGGGCGTTTACGGACAGTCTGGCTCCCCCTAACTTTTTTGCTCCAGCCAAATTTTTTGGTAGGAGTTTTACTGCCCAAAAATAGCGGAATAAATAAAAAACACGCCTTTCACAGCGTGTTTCATTGCTTCACATATACTTCAACAATTGGATTATCTTTGTTATCTGCATGTAAGCGTATATTCGCTTCACTCGTATTATAAATGCTGGCTAATAGCATAATCGTTAACAAATTAGGAGTCTTAGCATCACTTCCGTATTTTCTTTCAAGCGCTTCTTTATATTCAAACTCTAAATCCCCCTGTATATATGTATACACTTCAAATCCATCTTCTAAATTGCAAACTACTGTATCAATAATATCCGCTCCTACTTTTTTCTTCATTTCATCTCGCAATGCTTCTATAAATTCTTTCCACGGTACTTCGTATGTTTGAAACTGATCTGTAGATTTCATTGCCTTTCCCTCCTTACTATATCCTTTCTTTATATTTCCCCTTTCATATAACAATTATGATAGGTAGGTCATTCGTACAAGCCGCACTTGTCCCCCTTACATATCGTATTACTGTAAGGGGGAAGGAGGACAGAACATGCATAGACAAAGATGTTATGATACGTGCCGACGTTATTTCGGTAAAGTTGTTCGAATTGAAGATCGTGATGGTCGCATTCACTTAGGCAAAATAATCGATGTGACAAATGAATCTGTATGGATCGAACCAATGCAACAGCGCTCATCTTTTGATACAGGATTCGGATACTATGATGCATATACAAACGGTGGTTGTGATCTTTGCGGCGGCATTAGCAGATGTGATAGTTGCGGATTCGGTTGCGGTGGTGGATTCAGTAGCTGTGGATGTGGCGGTCGTGGTTGCGGTAATTGTGGTGGCGGCGGCTGGGGTGGCGGTTGTGGCTGGGGCGTTGAACTTGGATTTGGTTTCATCTTCGGAATTACTTTAGCTGCATTATTTTTCATTTAACATAGTAAAGAGTTGACTACCTTTAGCCAACTCTTTTTCTCTACTTTTCACATATAAATATACGGTGTCCTAAAACATGTTGGTACATACGTCGTACGTTTTCATGTTGTACCCATGCCTCATATAACTCATTCGGAATATATGTTGATACATTCCATTCCGGCTCTTCTATATAGCTAGATATCGTTTCTGCAATTGTACCACCGCCAGCAATTGTAATTCTTTTGAAATTTGCTTTCTGAAATAGTTGTACCCACTCATTCTCAGTTAATAATTCTTTCATGCCATATAATTGGGCAATTTTTTCTTCCTCACTCTTCTCAATATGTGTATTAATAATCATTTCAATGACAACAAGCTTACCATCCTTCTGTAATACACGATAGCACTCTGATATAACCCTTTCTTTATCTGTAAAAGCGAGTATCGATTCCCCAAGCACAAACTCAAATGAATCATTTAAACAAGGTAATCGCTCTGCATCACCTTGAATCAATTGTACATTCAATCTTTCAAACAACCATCTATCTTTCGCTTTTTGAATCATAATTTCATTCTTTTCAATCGCTGTTACTTTATAACCGAATTCTTTTGTCATGTAAGCCGCTGTTTTCCCCGTACCACAACCTATCTCAAGGACATCCGCTCCTTGTCTAAGAGGCAGTTGTGCTAGCAATTGTTTTGTTAACGTAAAACCACCAGGATGAGCACTTCCTATTCCGTAATAAGCTAAGAAATCGATGTAAGTATTTCGTTCCATGGGATTCTCCCTTTTTTATTTTATATATTCAAGGAAGAATGAAAAGTGCATAAAAAAAGGGCGCATCACGCGCCCCCTCAGCTTATTTTTCCTCACCGATATATGCCCATTTGTAGCTGTAATCTCCACCAACTGGGTGGTGAACAATTCCTTTTACTTTCGCTCTTTGAACAATTGCATCACCACGTTGATATAATGGTGCAATTGCTGCATCTTCAAGTAACATTTTCTCAGCTTTCAGTAAGCTATCCCAACGCTCTTTCGTTTTCGTTAATAGCTCACCTTTACCTTTTTCTACAATTTCATCATATTTCTTATTTGAGTAACCAGTTTGGTTATGAGGTCCATCTGTAACGAACATATCAATGAATGTCATTGGATCTAAGTAGTCAGGTCCCCAACCAGCGTAAGATAAATCATAATCTAGATCTGATTCTAATTTTAATTTTTGTTTAAACGGCTGGTTTTTCAAGTTCACTGTTAAGCCTGGTAAGTTTTTCTCAAGCTCTCCTTTTAAGAACTCCCCTACTTTTTTCGCATTATCGCTATCATAGTTTAGCAGCTCAATTGTTACTTGATCTTTTCCAAGCTCTTTTTTCGCTTTGTCCCAATGCTCTTTTGCCTTTTTCACATCCGTTTTTAAAATATCTCCATTTTCTTTACGGAAGTCTTTTCCATCCGGACTCTTAGCAAATTCTTTTGGTACTAAGTAATCTGCAGGTGTAGATCCGTCATTTAAAATAACATTCGTTAAACCTTTTTTATCATACGCCTTTGCAATTGCTAAACGTAAATCTTTGTTCTTTAACACCGTATCTTGACCACCACGTTTTTGATTTAAACGTAAGAAGAACGTTGATGGTGTTTTTTGTGTATAGAAATCTGGATTCGATTTATATTTGTCAACAAATTCAGATACTAATCCTGAACGGTCAATCTGTCCACTTTCATATAAGTTGACACGTGTACCGCTATCTTTTACTACGTTAAAGTTGATTTCTTCTAACTTAACTGTTTTATTATCCCAGTACTGTGCGTTTTTCTTTAATTTCCAACCTTCTTCATGTTTCCAGTCTGTTAATGTAAATGGTCCGTTGTATAATGTTGTATCTGCTTCTAAACCGAATTTTGCACCTTTTTCATTTACGAATTTTTCATTTTGTGGATAGAATGTTCCGAATGAAGTTAATTCAACAAAGTAAGGAACTGCATTTTCTAATTCTACTTCTAACGTATAGTCATCTACAGCTTTTACACCTAACGTATCAAGCGCTGCTTTTCCTTCATTAATTGCTTTTGCATTTTTTACATCGAACATAATGTATGCATATTCCGCTGCTGTATTTTTATCTACAGCACGTTTCCAAGAGAATACGAAATCTTTCGCTGTTACAGGCTCTCCATTTGACCATTTTGCATTTTTATTTAATGTAAATGTATACTTCTTACCATCTTCACTCTTTTTATATGATTCAGCAACACCTGGTGTTGCTTTATTATCTTTATCCAGGCGATATAAACCTTCCATTACGTTGTTTAAAGCAAGAAACGATACTTGGTCTGTTGCTTTAACCGAATCCATAGATGGAATCTCTTGAGCTTCTGTTAAATTCAGCACTTGCTTCGCTGCTAATTTTCCGCCTTCTTTTTCACCGCTTTTTGGTGTTGTGCTTGCCTTATCTTTTTCTCCTGATCCAGAGCAAGCTGTTAATGCCATACTCATTACTAAAACTGGTGCTACGACCGCTGTCAATTTTTTCATCTTTTTTCTCTTCATTTTCTTGTACCCTCCCCAATTATATGTACGATATTAACATTTAGAAATTCTCTATTAACTTTTGTTATCAGAAAATTCTTATTAATTAATATTCTACTATTTTTCTGAGTTTTGTAAAGTATTTTTGTAAATTTTCTAAATATTTATTTTTTTGTGATAGTAACTTGTTGTTTTAACTACTATATGAATTATCCCCCGTCTACTATATGTAAACATCCCTCCCCTTATTCCACTCTATTACTACGTTCTATATTTTTCTTATTAGCATGAGATCTCTTACTTTCATTCATTTGTCTTACTACTTACTGAACTCTCTAATTTCCTCCGATAGAATCTTCCTAACTACCTACCCGATTCTCACTAGGCTAACGAGATTTATTCCCTTATGCATACAAAAAAGCATTTCAAAAGCAGCTCAGCCACTTTTGAAATGCTTTCACTTTATTTTTTTCCGCCATCCTCAGTTACATACGCCCACTTAAAGCTATATTCTGGACTGATGTTATGTTTCACAATTCCTTTTACATTTGGCTTCATTACGTACGATCTTCCTGTTTGATATAAAGGAACTAATCCTGCATCTTCTTCAAGGAATAATTTTTCAGCTTTTCCTAACGTTTCCCAGCGTTTTTTCGCATCACCCATTAATTCATTACCTGCTTTTCCTACCATTTCATCGTATTTTGGATTTGAATAACTCATTTGGTTGTACGGGCTCTTCGATTCAAACATATCAATAAATGTCATTGGATCCGCATAATCTGGACTCCAACCTGCATAAGAGATTTCATAATCTTGTGCAGTCTCTAATTTTAATTTTTGTTTGAACGGCTGAATTTTCGTATTAATCGTTACACCTTTTAAATTTTTCTCAATTTGATCTTTAACATAATCAGCAATCTTTTTCGCAGTTCCATCATCATAGCTTAGTAATTCAATTGTAACTTGATCTTTTCCAAGTTCCTTTTTCGCTGCTTCCCAAGCTGCTGCACCTTTTTTCGGATCATATTTCAGACCATTTTTAAATGTATCTTGATAATCTTTTCCATCAGGTCCTGTCGCAAGCCCTTTCGGAACCAATTGATCCGTTGCTTTTGATCCATTATTTAAAATTACATTCGCCAATCCTTTTTTATCGACCGATAATGCAATTGCTTCACGAAGCTTTTTGCTCTTTAATGGCGTATCTTGTCCGTTACGT
Organism: Bacillus sp. FSL M7-1020; assembly: GCF_038050415.1. NCBI lineage: Bacteria > Bacillati > Bacillota > Bacilli > Caryophanales > Bacillaceae > Bacillus > Bacillus sp. FSL M7-1020. The sequence goes on from NZ_JBBOTW010000001.1 coordinate 3,176,901, forward strand.
TTTTGATTTAAACGTAAGAAGAATGTACTTGATTCTGCATACTCACCGTACTCATCTTTATTCGATTTATATTTATCTACAAATTCTCCTGATAGTAATGTAAAGTCAATTGATCCTGTATCATATAAATTTACTTTTGTAGCTACTTCTTTTACAACACTATAATTAATTTCTTCTAATTTCACAGTCTTTTTATCCCAGTACTTATCATTTTTCTTCAGCTGCCAACCTTGTTCATGTTTCCATGAAGACATAACAAATGGTCCGTTATACACAGTTGTATCTGCTTCTAAACCGTACTTATCGCCTTTTTCTTTTACGAATTTTTCATTTAATGGATAGTATGATGGGAATGCTAATAAATTTAAGAAATACGGTACAGGTTTTTCTAATTCTACTTCTAGCGTGTAATCATCTACCGCCTTCGCTCCTAATTCAGTTATAGGTTTTTCTCCTTTATTAATCGCTTCTGCATTTTTAATATAGTAAGCAATAAATGCATATTCTGCAGCTGTGTTTTTATCAAGTAAGCGCTGCCATGCGAAAACGAAATCTTTCGCTGTTACAGGATCACCATTCGACCATTTTGCATCTTTTCGCAGTTTAAACGTATACTTTTTACCATCTTCACTTTTCGTACTAGATTCTGCCGCAGCAGGAATTGGCTTATTATCTTTATCAAGACGATATAGGCCTTCCATCGTATTCCCTAAAATTTGTGCCCCTAACGTATCAGTAGATTTAGAAGTATCCATCGTCGGAATTTCTTGATTTTCCGTACGATTTAACACTTGCTTCGCTGCATATTTAATATCAGATGTTTTTTCTTCCCCACTATTAGATGTAGTAGTCGTTTTCTTTTCCCCACCTGAACTAGAGCACGCTGTCAATGCAACACTCATCGCTAAAACTGGCACTACAACTGCTGTTAATTTTTTCATTTTTTTTCTCTTCATCTTTTTAACCCTCCCTAATTATATGTACATTACCACCCTCGAGAGATTCCTTGTTAAATATTTTTCAGAAAATTACAACTAATGTTATTCTACTCTTTTTTTCGTATTTGTAAATAGTTTTATTTTAAATATTCTGATTTTAACCTTCGTAATTTAGTATGATTTATCCCCCATCTACCATATGTGCATACTTTACTCCTTATTCTTCTCTATTTTGCTATACTACAAATTTACATTTTAATTTCCAATATACAAAAAAGCATTTCAAGGTAGCTAAGCTACTTTGAAATGCTTTTTCAATTCTTTTATTTTTCAGCAACATATGCCCATTTAAAGCTATATTCCGGACTGATATTATGTTTTACAATACCTTTAATATTTTGTTTTAGAACATATGCATCACCACGTTGGTATAAAGGTACAAGTGCTACATCTTGCTCAAGAAGTAATTTCTCAGCTTTCCCTAACTCTTCCCAACGTTTCTTCGCGTCACCCATTAATTCAGTGCCAGCTTTTTTGATCATATCATCATACTTCGGATCAGCGAAGCTCATTTGGTTATGAGAATGTTTAGACTGGAACATATCTAAGAATGTCATTGGGTCAGCATAGTCAGGTCCCCAACCAGCATATGATATATCATAATCTTGCTCTGTTTCTAGTTTTAGTTTTTGTTTGAATGGCTGAAGTTTAATATTAACTGTTACACCTTTTAAATTTTTCTCAATTTGGTCTTTTACATATTCCCCTACTTTTTTCGCATTACCAGTATCATAGTTTAATAGCTCAATTGTAACTTGGTCTTTACCAAGTTCTTTTTTCGCTTCTTCCCATGCAGCAGCAGCTTTTTTCGCATCTGGTTTGATACCATTTTTAAATGTTTCTTGGAAGTCTTTGCCGTCTGGTCCAGTCGCTAACCCTTTCGGTACTAAGAAGTCAGCTGGTTTAGATCCGTCATTTAAAATAACGTTTGCTAGGTTTTTCTTATCGATAGAAAGCGCGATTGCTTCACGTAATTTCTGACTCTTTAATGGTGTATCTTGTCCACCACGTTTTTGGTTCATACGTAAGAAGTATGTACTTACTTGTGAGTATGTGCCAAACTCCTCTTTGTTATTTCTATATTTATCAACGAATTCACCTGATAGAAGTGCGAAATCAATTGCACCTGTATCAAATAAGTTGACCTTTGTATTTATTTCTTTTACTACACTATAGTTGATTTCATCTAACTTTACAGTCTTTTTATCCCAATATTGATCATTTTTCTTTAGTTTCCAGCCTTGCTCGTGCTTCCAATCAGTAAGAACAAATGGTCCGTTATATACTGTTGTATCAGACTCTAAACCGAATTTATCCCCTTTTTCTTTTACAAACTTCTCATTTAATGGGTAGTACGATGGGAACGCAACTAAGTTTAAGAAGTATGGTACCGCTTGTTCTAATTCAACTTCTAATGTATAGTCATCTACCGCCTTAACTCCTAGTTCAGTTACTGGTTTTTCACCTTTATTAATTGCCTCTGCATTTTTAATCGGGAATGCGATAAACGCATATTCTGCAGTTGTTTTTGGATCTAATAATCGTTGCCAAGCGTACGCAAAGTCTTTTGCAGTTACAGGATCACCATTTGACCATTTTGCATCTTTACGTAGTTTAAATGTATATTTTTTACCATCTTCACTTTTTGTGCTAGATTCTGCTGCAGCTGGGATTGGTTTATTATCTTTATCTAATCGATATAACCCTTCCATTGTGTTCCCTAAAATTTGAGAACCTAATGTATCTGTATTTTTTGAAGTATCCATTGTTGGGATCTCATTTGTTTCTGTACGATTTAGCACTTGTTTCGCTGCTAGTTTTCCTTCAGATTTACTATCTCCACTAGAGCTAGAGTTTGTGCTTGTCTTCTTATCTCCACCTGATGTAGAACATGCTGTTAACGCCATGCTCATTGCTAAAACTGGTGCTACAACTGCTGTTAGTTTTTTCATTTGTTTCTTTTTCATTTTGTACCCTCCCTAATTCTTAACGATAGCTATTAAAGAATTTTCTGATAATTCTGTTTTTCTTTATATATTTATCAGACGATTCTTACTAATTCTTATTCTACTAATTTTTTAATTTTTGTAAAGTATTATTATTGAAAATTTTTAAAAAATTATTTTTTTACAGTAATATTCATAAAAATGCCATAAGTTGTTCAAACCTTATTTCTCCTTTATACACATTCATTGATTTAATCACTTTCATCTCATTTACCGCTTGAATACTTGTTAATTATTGCTAATAAATAATGCATATATCTAAAAACATCTTTTCTACAAAAATAAAAAAGTCAGCTAAACTGACTTTTTTACCCGGCAATTTTTTCTCTTTTCATTTCCTCTACCACTCTCTTATACTTCTCATCATCAAACTCATTTTCACTTTTTGCAACAACTACAGTCTCAATACCGTTACCAATTAAATTAACGATAGCACGTGCTTCTGACATGAAACGATCTCCCCCAAGTAGTAGCGCTAACCCTTCTAATGAGATAACATTCATTGCAGATAGAGTAGATGCTAATAAAAAAGCAGACATTTCGTCTGCTTTAATTCTCCTCAATCTGCTTCGCACTTAATCCTAGATGTGTTCTAAGAGTATCACTCAAACTTTGTAGGTCTTTTTTATTAGGATTATAGTAATAGACACGTTGTCCATTTGGGCCATTAGGTAAATAAAGATCATCACCAGCTAATTGAGTCTTTTCAACTGAACCATTTAAACCATATTTATAAAAAGATAAAATATCATCCATGGCTAAATTTGTTTTAAAATCACCATCAACCGCCTCAACCATTTTCTCTAGTTTTGTAATCGAACCCGCGCTTTTTAATTTATTTAACATCGCTTCAATAACAAGTTGTTGACGTTGCCCTCTCATTGCATCACTGTCAATATGACGCGTTCTTGCCAGCGCAAGTGCTTCTTCTCCTGTTAATTTTTGTAGTCCTTTTTTCAAATGAATCGCATCAGGTTCATCTTTACTATTTTGTTCTGTAAATTCAACTGGGACATCTATTTCAATACCATCTAATCCATCAACAATTTTAATAAATGAGCTAAAATTAAACTTCACAAAATAATCAACGGGGACTTGTAACAATTTTTCTACTGCTTCAACAGATGCTTGTGGCCCTCCATCTTTACCATTTTTAACAAGCCCTCTTCCATATGCATGCGTTATTTTATCCTTTTTCTTTTCAATCGGGACATATGTATACGTATCACGTGGTATACTTGTTAATTTCACTGTCTTATCATCTTTATTAAAAGTTGCCAGCAATAACGCATCTGTATGAAATGCACCACTATGCTCCTTTTGACGTTCTTGATTTTCATCAATGCCCATAATTAAAAGTGAAACATTGTTTGCAATTGGTTTTACTGCTTTCTCACGTAAATTTGATTTTTCACCACGCGCTAAATTCAAATTAGATTTTTGTACAAGATTAGAAGTTTTCATATATACATAGGTGCCATATCCACCCCCGCCAAATAGTAATACTCCTAGTAGTAAACTTATTATCGTTGTCTTTTTATATTTCCGCTTATTTTTCTCTTCTCTTGAAGACGAATGATTCCCCATTTATTCTCCTCCTGTTTCTATTCATCCAATATATTTTTCATTTTTTCATATTTCGTGCTATCCTTTTGAAACATACTTTCTTTCAGCCCTTTATCTATTTGTATCCATTCGGTAGTAACTGAATATTGAATCATACCTTCATGAAAACTAAGAAACTTTAACATAACCCCTGTGTTTTTCTCCACAACCATTTCAAATTTCCCTCTTACATCTTCAGAGGCGCTAATAGGCATCTCTATATTAATTACCCCTTCAATTTTGTAACAATCGAGTCCTAGATATTTCGTTTCTTTATAATTCCAATCTTTATATCGAATTAACAAATCTGCGAATTCTGATTGAATACTATGCTTAGCCAATCCCACATATTCGCCATCATACCGTTTCCTCTCACCTGATTTTCTCAACAATCTTTCCGTAGGATTTAGTTTTAATAGTTCATTATTTCTTTCCTCTGGGCTCCATTTTGACTCTTTATATGTATAGTTCTCATCATCAAACTCTTTTTTTCTACCCTCGTTATATATAATCGTTCTTTTTTTCAATCGTTTATCTTCTTGAGATGCAATGCCTCTTTGTTTCTCCGTATCAATCGCATACTTGTATGTTGTAGCCATTCTTGTAGAGCTAGAATATTCCTCAAATTGTCCTGAAATATTTTTAAAATGATCAATTGAATCCAACATCTTTATATGAATTTTTTCCTTATCTGGATAATTTACATTCAATTTTATTTCTTCTTCATTTTCATAATCAGAAAACGCCTTTTTCTTCACATATTCAAATACTCCACCATTTTGTGCAAAGCTTTGTATAGAAAATTCAGACATAGAAACAATAGAAAGCGCTAGAACCGCGGCACTAATTACCATCATATGAACTCTGTAACTCTTCTTTTTTACTGGAAGATTATGCAGTGTATCATTAATCTTTCCATTTAACTTTGGCGGTAAAATAACATTTTCATCTTTTATTCTCTTTTTTAATTTCTCATCAAATGATTTTTCACTATCCATTCTATACACCCCCTATTCCATCTTTAATCGCTCTTCTAATAGTTCCCTTGCACGTGACAACCTTGACTTAACCGTCCCTTTTGGAATTTCTAAAAGGGACGCAATACTCTCTTGATTCATATCTTCATAATAATAAAGTACAGTTACAGCTCTTAATTCTTCCGTTAAAGACTGAATGGCATTAAAAAGATCAATATCTTTATATCGGTCGAACGCTACCATACTACTATCATGATCCTCGATTATAATTAGTTTTTTATATGACTTAATTATATTGTTACACTCATTTATTAAAATTCGAATTAACCAAGTTTGAAAAAACGCTTCTTTTTTTAGTTTTTTTATATTTTCATAAGCTTTTAAAATTGTTGTCTGTATCGCATCCTCTATGTTTGTCTCATCATGTAACATCGCCTTTGCAATGCGATACATCTTCACTTTCTCCGTATGTATAAGCGCCATAAAGGCTTCATGATCACCTTTTTTCGCTAAGGAAACATCCGTTTCTTCTTTTACAATCATTTTATATAAAGGGATTACTTTCACAATTGCTCCTCCTGTTTCATCCTCACTTCAAATTTAACTTTACACGTATTAGACTGCGTAGCCTATAAAAAGGTTCATTTTTTCGAATATTTTTGTAAATAAAAAGATAAATATCCTTTTTATGGTGGCACACAATGAACATATCGGTTCAAATTTACAAACAAAAAAGTCCACTTTCACAGTGGACTTGCTACTTTATAACGGTAAATCTCTCTTTCTAAACATAACTATTGCTAACAAAAAGATGCAAACTGCCCCAACGGTTAAACCTAAACTTACCGGCCATATATTATATGTTCCTTCAGCAATTTCTTTCGGACGAAACAGCGTAAATAAAGATAGGCTTTTCATCCACTCTAACTTATCACTTAATTTCCCTACCATATCTAGTACGAAAAATAATATAGTTAAACTTGCTGAATAACTAAGTGCCTTTCTTTCATCATTACATATACAAGAAAAGAAAAATGAATATGCACTAACGACTAAAAATATGAGCCCTCCGACTACATTAATCTTCAAAAATAATTCTTTATTTAAATTATTATCTTTTAAAAACCATTCTGCTCCTACTATACCTGCTACATACGTGACAATTACAATGATAAGTAGCCCCAATATGAGAACAGTAGCTTGCGTAATAGCAATTTTCACTCTGGATACAGGCGTTGCTAGCAAGTATGCCATCGCTCCTTTATCTACATGACGCGCAATTAAATGTGTCGCAACTGTTACGCAAAAAATTGTTAAAATGATAATAAACAATAGACTGTAATACTCCCCAGCTAAAAAATCCATTACGTTTTGAATCGGACTTTCCATACCAACAATTTTTTTCACACTATCAGGCATAGCACTTATTAATTCATTTAATCCTTTCGCTGATACCATTGATGGGAATATCCAAATTAATAACCATAAATAGAGAGCCGCACCAATCGCATAACTAAAAATACTTTTTTGTGTTTCTTTCAAACTAGCTAAAAACAATTGCTTATTCATGCGTTACCCCTTCTTTCTTATCGTAATAATGCATAAATAAATGTTCTAAATCCATCGCTCTCGTTTGAAGTGCCGTTACATTATAGTTTGAAAGTGTTTGTAAAACAGTTTGATAGTTTCCTTGTACAATAATAGATGCCTCTCTGCCTTTTACCGCTTCAAATTGCAAATTACACTTTGTAAGAGATTCAATTTCTTCTTGCGATGATACAGTTACATCTATTACCTGTCGTCTCATACTTTGTAAATCATGAATATTTTCAACTGTTACGAGTCGACCATCTTTAATAATAGCTACTCTGTCACAAGTTCTCTCAATTTCAGTAAAAATATGTGAAGACATAAGAATCGTTTTTCCTCTTTGTTTTTCCTCTACTATTAGTTCTATAAATACTTGCTGCATCAGTGGATCAAGTCCAGATGTTGGTTCATCTAAAATTAACACCTCTGGATCGTGCATAAATGCAGCGACTATCCCTACTTTTTGCTTCATTCCTTTAGACATTTTGCGAATCGGTGTTTTCACATCAAATTGCAGACGATCTATCAGTTCATCTCGTCTTTTCGTATCCTTTAATCCACGCATTCCTTGCATTAATTTTAAAAACTCTAATCCGTTCATTCCGTCAATAAAAGAAATTTCACCCGGTAAATAACCAACTTCCCTTTGAATTTTCGCTGCTTCATTCCAACAATCTAATCCAAAAATTGTCGCTTTACCAGCTGTCGGTTTTATAAATCCCATTAAATTACGAATTGTCGTTGATTTTCCGGCACCATTCGGTCCTAAATAACCAAATACTTCTCCCTCTTTTACATCAAATGTAATATGAAACAAACCTTTTCCATTCGAAAACTGTTTTGTAACATCTTGAACTGAAATCATAAGTCCACCTCATTTTTTGAAATATTTAATATATGATATTTCAAAATTATTGTACTCCTCATCTTTCATATTCGCAACAACTTTTTGAAATATTTATTAGTCCATATTTCAAAAATATTGTTTTCCATTATTTTTTCTTGTATATTTTAAGTGAGGTGATTACATTGAACGGCTTTGAAAAAGTGAAAGAAAAGAAAAAACGCGCCATTAAAGAGGCGGCCTTCGTATTATTTTCAGAACGTGGATTTAATGAAGTAAAAATAGAACATATTGCAAAAGAAGCAAACGTTTCTCAAGTTACAATTTATAATCATTTCGGAAGTAAAGATGCGTTATTTAGGGAGCTTATACAAGAATTTATCATATCTGAATTTCAATATTATAAAGGGCTTGCAGAAGAAAAATTACCTTTTCATGATATGATGCAAAAAATGATTGTAAGAAAAATGAATACTGGCGGGTTATTTCAACCTGATATGTTACTACAAATGATGCAAAGGGACGAAGAACTCCGTAAGTTTATTTATAGTTATCAAAATGAAAAAATCCTTCCCTGGTATTTAGAAATATTAGAACGAGCTCAGCGTAAAAACGAAATTAATCCACACCTTACGAAAGAAATGATGTTACTTTACATTCAAATGTTTACTAAGTTAGGTGATGATTTCGGGGCACAGCTTCTTGAAGGAGATCGAGAAAAACATATACAAGATATCGTTACGATGTTCTTTTACGGCCTTTCTGTTCCAACAAAATAAAAAAGACACGAAATTCGTGTCTTTTTTATTTTACCGAAATGACTCTACCCGTTTCACTACTTTCAACCGCTAATTGAATTAGTTTAATAACATTTAAACCATCTTGCGCTGTTACAGGTAGTTTCTCACCATTTAATATACTATCTCTTACACCTTTATAGTACATGTCATAGCAACCGACTTCTGTTGAAATACGATTTAAAGTTTCTTCTGTTTCTAAAGTAGCAAAATTCTCTTCAGCATCTACCCCATAACCTATATCGCCTGGCTTCATTCCATTTTTTAATTGTTCTTCCTGCGAATCCATACCGTATTTCACGATAGAACCTTTGTCCCCATGTAATGTAAAATGCGGTCCTGCTTGTTTCACGTAACTGCTACTACGTAAAATGACACGCTTAACTCCATAATGAAGTATTACGTGGAAATAGTCATCAATCTCCGCACCTGGCCTTTGTTTTATTACATCTGCGCTTATCGCATCTGGTTTTCCGAATAATGATAGCGCTTGGTCAATTAAATGCGATCCTAAATCATATAATATACCTGAACCTGGTAAATTCTTTTCTCTCCATCGATCGCGTACATGTGGACGGAAACGATCAAAATGCGCTTCATATGCGTATACATTTCCTATTCTATTTTCTTCTAACAATTTCTTAATTGTTAGGAAATCATTATCAAAACGACGATTATGATATACACTTAACATCACATTATACTGCTTTGCTAATGAGATAAGTTCTTCCCCTTCTTCAATTGAAACAACAAATGGTTTTTCCACTACAACATGCTTACCATGTAAAATCGCTTCTTTTACATATGGAAAATGAGTTGTATTCGGTGAAGTAATGACAACTAGTTCAATATCAGATCGCTTTACTAATTCATCAATTGTGTCAACAACAGCAGCATTTGGTAAAGTTTGTTTCACTACTTCTTCTTTTGAAGATAAAATAGCTCGAATATCATATTCTTCTATCGTTTGTAATAGCGGGATGTGAAATGTTGTACTAGAAAATCCAAATCCTACAATCCCTACACCTATTTTTTTCATGTTGCCCCTCCAATTATCCCGCACTAACGGACAGTAAGATCCCTCCTCAAAATTCAGCGAAAACTAAAAAGTTAGGTGAGGGCCTTACTGTCCGTAAAAGCCCGATTAGTTCAACTAATAATCAGTAGGGAATAAAGCCCCTCACTGATTAAAGTTTCACTTTATGAGAACGATTTCATTTCACTATTATAACAAGATTATTTTCATATACATAATAATTCGCTTAGAAAAAAGCATCTCGCTATTATTCATAGCAAGATGCTTCCTTTATTCCGGTCTTTTCTTCGTCCACGTTTCTACTACTTCACCAGTATCATTAACATCTAGTACTAAACTACCATTACTATACCGGTCTTTGTTTCGATACGCTTTCGGATCAACCTCTTCTACAATATTTTTCTCTGTCTTCATGTAAACTAGTTCATCGTCTCGTACAATTTCAATACCTACAATACGGTATGGATTACGTTTTAACTCTTTGAAAATAACAAGACCTCGCTTCGCTCTCGTTGACTTTTCAATTTCTGATGCTTTTAAACGCTTTATAGCACCGCGTTGCGTTACGAGAATAAGTTGATCTTTGTCACCATTTAACGGTTTACCAGAAGCGACATAGTCATCTTCTTTTAAATTAATCGCTTTTACACCAGCAGCTCTTACACCAACTGGACTTACTTCATCTTCATGGAAAATCAGTGCATATGCACCATGTGTCGCAAGAACGATATCACTCGTTCCATCTGTCGCAAATATATCAACAACTTCATCATCTTTTTTCAAGTTTACAGCAACGAATGCCCTTGAATAGCGCTGAACTTTATATTGATTTAATTCCGTCTTCTTAATCATACCATTCCGCGTTACAAATACGATAAATCGTTTTTCTTCCTCAAAGTTCGGTATGACAGTTGCCCAAATAATTGTTTCATCTCGGTCAAGTGAAACAATATTTGCAACGTGCTGACCTAAATCTTTCCAACGAATTTCCGGCATTTCATATACAGGAAGATAAATATAATTTCCTTTGTTCGTAAATAAAAGAACGGTTTCTGTCGTGTTGGTATCGAAACGCTCAAGTAAGATGTCACCCTCTTTCATACCGAAGTCTTTCCCGTTCGATGCATTATGCGAACGCCAACCAGTTCGTTTCACATATCCTTCTTTCGTTACAGTAACGATGACATCTTCTTGCGGAATCATAACTTCCACATCGATTTTAATTTCTTCAATTTCCTCTTCAATTATCGCACGACGATCATCACTATATGTTTTCTTTACTCTCTTCAAATCTGTTTTAATAACTTGAAGAAGTCTTTTTTCACTTTGTAAAATCGCCTGTAACTCTATAATTTTCTTATTAAGTTCAGCTGCTTCTTGCTCTAGCGCAGTAATATCCGTATTCGTTAAACGATATAGTTGCAGTGAAACAATTGCTTCTGACTGAGCTTCTGTAAATCCAAATCGTGCGCTTAAATTATCTTTCGCATTACGTTTATCTTTAGACCCTCGAATCGTTTCAATCACTTCATCTAAAATTGATAATGCTTTCTTTAAACCTTCTACAATATGTTGGCGATTTTCTGCTTTTCTTAATTCATATTGTGAGCGTCTCGTAACAACTTCTTTTTGATGGCCAATATACGCATCCAAAATTTTAGGTAATGTCATAAGTGTTGGACGACGATTATTTATCGCTACCATATTAAAGTTATATGGAATTTGTAAATCTGTATTTTTATATAAATAGTTTAAAATACCTTCAGCATTTGCTTCTTTTTTTAATTCTACAACGATGCGGAGACCTGTACGATCTGTTTCATCACGCACTTCAGCAATGCCATCTAATTTTTTATCTAGACGTAATTCATCCATTTTTTTAACAAGATTTGCTTTATTTACTTCATACGGAATTTCTGTAATAACGATTTGTTGCTTTCCACCACGAATCGTTTCAACCTCTGCTTTTCCGCGAATAATAATTTTACCTTTACCTGTTTCATATGCTTTTTTAATGCCATCTATCCCTTGAATAATACCACCTGTAGGGAAATCTGGTCCTTTAATAACCGCTAACAAGTCATCCACAGAACTATTCGGTTGATCGATACGCATCATTGTAGCATCAATTACTTCTCCAAGATGATGCGGTGGAATTTCTGTTGCATAACCAGCAGAAATCCCTGTAGAACCGTTCACTAATAAGTTCGGGAACATTGCAGGTAATACAACTGGTTCTTCACTCGTATCATCAAAGTTTGAAACGAATTCTACTGTTTCTTTATCGAGATCACGTAATAACTCTGATGCGATTGGTGATAAACGGGCTTCTGTATAACGCATTGCCGCTGCTGGATCACCATCAACACTACCATTATTACCATGCATTTCAACTAAAACATTACGTACTTTCCAAGTTTGACTTAAACGTACCATCGCCTCATATACAGAGGAATCACCATGTGGATGGTAATTACCAATAACGTTACCAACTGTTTTAGCTGATTTACGAAACGCTTTATCATGTACGTTTCCTTCTACATACATAGAATATAATATACGTCTTTGTACTGGCTTTAAACCGTCACGCGCATCTGGAAGCGCGCGGTCTTGAATTATATATTTACTATAACGTGCAAAGCGGTCACCTAACACGTCTTCAAGCGGGAGGTCATGAAACTTCTCTGCCTGCATGTTATTCCACCTCCGTCTCCATAATCATTTCGTTTTCTAAAATATTTCCTTCTTCTTGCATACCAAATTGTACATTACGCTCAATCCATTTACGGCGCGGTTCTACTTTATCACCCATTAATGTCGTAACGCGGCGCTCTGCTCTTGCTGCATCATCAATTTTCACTCGGATTAATGTACGCGTTTCAGGGTTCATCGTCGTTTCCCATAACTGATCTGCATTCATTTCACCAAGTCCTTTATAGCGCTGCAACATGTAACCTTTACCGACCTTTTTCGTTACACCATCTAATTCTTCATCAGACCATGCATATTCAATTACTTCACTTTTCCCTTTCCCTTTACTTACTTTATATAAAGGTGGAAGTGCAATAAATACTTTACCAGCTTCGATAAGTGGTTTCATATATCTGTAGAAGAAAGTTAATAACAATACTTGAATATGAGCTCCATCCGTATCTGCATCGGTCATAATAACAACTTTATCGTAGTTAATATCTTCAACAGCGAATTCATTTCCTACTCCGCCGCCAATTGCATAAATAATTGTATTAATCTCTTCATTCTTAAAAATATCAGCAAGCTTTGCTTTCTCCGTGTTAATTACTTTACCACGCAACGGTAGTACCGCTTGAAAACGACGATCTCGCCCTTGCTTTGCTGAACCGCCGGCCGAGTCACCCTCTACTAAATACAATTCGTTTTTTTGAGGGTTACGTGATTGTGCAGGTGTTAACTTCCCGCTTAAAGTACCTTCTGATTTTTTCTTTTTCTTACCACTACGTGCTTCTTCTCTCGCTTTACGAGCAGCCTCACGTGCTTGCGCTGCTTTAACTGCCTTTCTTACAAGAAGTGTAGCTACATCCGGGTTTTCTTCTAAAAAGTAAGCTAAATGCTCTGATACAATTGCATCAATAGAAGAACGAGCTTCACTTGTACCCAGTTTCCCTTTCGTTTGTCCTTCAAACTGCAGTACTTCTTCTGGTACACGTACAGAAACGATAGCCGCTACACCTTCACGAATATCTGTACCTTCTAAGTTTTTATCTTTTTCTTTTAATAATGAAACTTTACGAGCATACTCATTAAACACACGTGTCATCGCTGTTTTAAATCCAGCTTCGTGTGTTCCACCATCTTTTGTACGTACGTTGTTTACAAACGAAAGAATATTTTCTGAGTAACCATCATTAAACTGGAATGCTAGTTCTGCTTCAATCCCATTTTGTTCACCAGTGAAATATACAACTGGATGAATTGAATCTTTTTCTTCGTTTAAGTATGAAACGAAAGCTTCAATTCCTGTTTCATAATGAAATATATCTTCTAAATCATTACGTTCGTCTTTTATCGAGATTTTCATTCCTTTTAATAAGAATGCAGATTCACGTAATCTCTCACATAATGTTTCATAATTGTAATTTGTCGTACTGAAAATCGTTGTATCTGGTTTGAAGTGCATTGTCGTACCAGACTCTTTTGTTTTCCCGATTTTCTCTAACGTCGTTGCAGGAACGCCACCATTTTCAAAGCGTTGTTCATAAATGTTACCATCACGTTTAATTGTTACTACTAACCATTCTGACAAGGCGTTTACAACTGATGCCCCAACACCATGTAAACCACCACTCGTTTTATAGCCACCTTGACCAAACTTACCACCTGCATGAAGTACAGTTAAAATAACTTCAGGTGTAGGTTTCCCAAGTTTATGCATTCCCGTAGGCATTCCTCGCCCTTTATCAATAACGCTAATACTATTATCTTTATGTATTACGACAGAAATTTCGTCGCCAAATCCCGCTAACGCTTCGTCAACGGAGTTATCTACTATTTCATATACTAAATGATGCAATCCACGGCTATCCGTACTCCCGATATACATACCCGGGCGTTTTCGAACGGCTTCAAGTCCTTCTAACACTTGAATTGCATCTTCATTGTATTGGAACTGATGCTTCGCCAAACTCCTTGCCCCTTTCCTAATCAAATCAGAACATATGTTTCTATTATAGAATAACGCCTCGACTATAGTTTTGGCAAGTTATCTTATCTCTTTTATATACCATTTTCAATAGAAAAATCCTTGTTTTTTCACAAGGATTCCTCTAGGCTACTATTTCAGAAAAATAATCGTTTGTCAACGAGAAATGGATATGTATTCCAAGATTACACATTCCAAACCTTTATCATGATCCAAATGATCAATATCCAAAACGGGATAACAAGTAACAATCCCCAAAAACAGCCTTTAAAAAATCTCATGATGAACACCTCGTTCATCGGCCCTACTTATCTATAACGAGGGCTGAATCAATCTTTCTATCTTTAAAATCTATACTATTTTGTCATCGCATGTTCTACTTTAATACAACGGTCCATTATTACAGTATAGTCTTTTTCTTTTAAAAGTTTATACGTATCTTCATCTTGTACTCCTAGTTGTGCCCAAAAAACATCTGCATCAATCTCTACAAACTCTTTCGCAACACCCATTAAAAATTCTGAACGGCGGAATACGTTTACGATATCAACATGTTCTTTAATATCCGCCAGTGAAGGAACTGCCTTTTCTCCAAGTACTTCATCAACTGTTGGATTTACCGGTATAATGCGGTACCCTGCATCTTGCATCGCTTTTGAAACCATATACGATGTACGTTCTGGTTTATCTGATAATCCAACAACCGCAATCGTTTTACTTTTCTTCAATACTTCACCAATTTCCGTACGAGTTGGGTTTTCAATTGTCATAATTAGTCCCTCCTATTCCTTTAGTATATCCGATAAAGAAAGTCTCTTTCAACATGAAAGAGACTTTCTTTTATTCCGATTATTGATTCTTAGTAGCTGAATTATCTGCTAACGTAGCTGATTTCGTCATTTTTTGACCATTGCGATAGAATGTAACTTCTACTTTCTCGCCAACTTTTTTCTTTTCATATAAATATTTACGGAATTGAAGAGCATTCTCTACCTTTTGATTATCTAATGCTACTACAAGATCATATTGCTCTAAACCTGCTTTTTCTGCCGGTGATATTGGATAGATTTTACCTAATACAACGCCATTTGTTACTTCTTTTGGCACTTTCAGCTGATTTACTGCATAAGTTTGCACATCTTCTAATGAAACGACACCTACTCCAAGCGCTGGACGTTTCACTACTCCATCTTTTTCAAGCGATTCGATGACTGGTTTTGCAATATTAATCGGAATTGCAAATCCGATTCCTTCAACTTCTTGCTGCGCAATTTTACTCGAATTAATACCGATTACTTCACCGTTTTGGTTAAATAATGCACCACCACTATTACCAGGGTTAATCGCTGCATCTGTTTGAATAACTTGTGCTTGCCAATCTGGGCGTTTGTCCCCATCAATATCAACTGGAATTTCGCGTTCTTTACTACTGATTATACCTTCCGTTACACTGCCATCAAATCCAAGTGGGTTTCCAATTGCAATCGCTTTTTCACCAGCACGAAGTTTACTGGAATCACCTAGACTTGCAACTTTATTTACATTAGATCCGTCAATTTCAACAACAGCTAAGTCTAACCAAGGATCCTTACCAACTAGTTTTGCATCAACTTGCTTTCCATCACTTAGTTTCACAGCAAGTTTATTCGCTCCATCTACTACGTGGTTGTTCGTTACGATATATGCTTTATTTCCTGCTTTTTTATAAATAACACCTGATCCTGAACCAGCTTGTTGTTCTTGACCTGTCGGTTGCATTGCAAATGGATCGACACTTTGTTGCATATTAATAACACCTACAACAACATCTTTCGCACCTTCAACCATACCTGGCAAATCAGTTTCGTTTTTTGATTTATTGACAACAGGAACTACAGTACCTTCTACTTGTTTATTAGAATTGAATGATGAAACTGCCGCTCCATTATTTTGCACCCATGGCATATAAGGTGCTGCAAAACTAATCGAAACCGCCCCGACTACAGCTCCCACTAAACCTGTGAAGAAATAACCTTTTTTACTTCCTGATTTTTTCACTTCTCTCGTTTCACTATGCTCTTCATTCAAATTTGGTCCGTCGTAATATCCCATTTTTATTTCCCCTCTCTGGTGAATTCGTATTTTCAGTATAGTCACGTTTTGTGTCCTTCTTGTGAACTCATCGTGAAATCCAATTAAAAAAATACTCCTATCTACCATTGTAGACAAGAAAATTATTTTTTGAACATTCTACCTTCAAAAAGAGGATATAAAATTGCTAAATTCCCAGGCTAAAGTGCACAAGTCATTCCAGATTATTCTTCGAATTTATAACCAACTCGAATAACAGTACCGATATGCTTCGCTTTATCTCCTAGCTTATTTCGCAATTTTTTAATATGCGTATCAACCGTTCGGTCATCACCGTAATAATCATATCCCCATAACTGATCTAATAAATGTTGACGTGACAACACAATTCCTTTGTTCTCCATTAAATAAACAAGAAGTTCAAACTCTTTATGCGTCAATATAATTTCTTCTCCATCTACTAAAACAGTTCTAGATAGACGATTCACTTCTATTCCAGCTAAAGACATAGCATTTTCCTCCGCTACTCCTACCGCACCATCCGCACGTTTCAATAACGTCTTCGCGCGAGCTACTAACACTTTCGGGCTAAATGGTTTCGTTACATACTCGTCTGCACCTAATTCGAAACCTAGCAATGTATCATCCTCATCCGAACGTGCTGTTAGCATAATAATTGGTACTGCTGATTCTTTTCTAATTCGTCTACAAACAGACCATCCATCTATTTCTGGTAACATAATATCTAACATAATTAAATCAATTTCATGCTCTGCAAATAACTCTAGCGCTTTTTTTCCATCTTCTGCTTCAATCACTTCAAAGCCTTCATTACGAAAATAATCACTAACAATTTCACGTAATCTTCTTTCGTCTTCAACAAGTAATACTGTTTTATTCATATAATCTATCCCGCCTTTTTACTCTTTCAATCGAATAATACGTTGATTGGAGCTTCCGCGAAATGGAAGTGTTAAATCTCTTTTCTCGATTTCAAATCTTCCATCGACTAAAACATCCCCATAGTGTAACAACTCTATCATATCATTATTTTGAGAACTCTGTATCTCTTCTAACGTATAACCTGTATACATCCATAGATTTTTTTTCAAATCTTTCACGGCTTTTGCTACTTTTTTCACTTCAACAGCTTGAAAAAACGGATCTCCACCTGAAAATGTTACATCAGTTAATGGATTACTTGCAATCTCTTTCACAACTTCTTCTACCGTCATTTCAGTTCCATTGCAAATATTCCAAGATTTCGGGTTATGACACCCGAAACAACGATGCGGACAGCCCGCAAAAAACACGACTGTCCGCAACCCTTCTCCATCTACTACACTATCATGAATGATATTCATCACTTTCATTTATGCTTCACCCGATCCATCTCTTCGCTACGTTTCGCACTATTCCACTTCGACATATCTCCCACAAGATAGCCAGTTATACGGCGAATTCTTTCTATATTGGTCTCGTCTTCATTTCCGCAGCTTGGACATTCATTTCCAATAACTCCGTGATAGCTGCAGCATGTACAACGATCAACAGGATGATTAATTGAACCGTACCCAACGCCATGCTCTGCCATCGCTTGTACAATTTGTTTTAACGCCTTTTGATTATGCATCGCTGCTCCGTCTAGCTCAATATACGTAATATGTCCCCCGTTACATAGAGCATGGAAAGGTCCTTCTAAACGAATTTTATTTATCGCTTGAATGCTATAGTAAACTGGGATATGGAATGAATTCGTATAATAATTATGGTTCGTTATACCGTTAATCACACCAAATTCTTCTCTATCTTTTTTCACAAACTTCCCTGATAACCCTTCTGCAGGAGTTGCAATTACTGAGAAATTCAGTTCATGTTCTTCCGTTGCTTTATCCATTCTATCTCTCATAAAGGAAATGATTTCATACCCGAGTTTCCATGATTCTTCATCTTCTCCATGATGCTTTCCTGTTAAAGCTACTAAGCACTCCGCAAGACCGATAAAACCAAGACTTAACGTCCCTTGCTTTAAAATGGATGCTACAGAATCTTCAGGCTGTAACTTCTCTCCACCGCGCCATACACCTTGTGAATATAAAAATCGAAAATCTCTTGCTCGCTTCGTACATTGATACTCAAATCTCTCTAATAATTGCTTAATCCCTAAATCTAAGTAATAATTTAACGCTTCAAAAAATGCTTCTTTTGAACCACTAATTAACGCTAATTTCACTAAGTTGATAGACGTAAATGATAAATTTCCTCTCCCAATCGCTGTTTCTTCTCCATGTATGTTAGACATGACACGGGTACGACATCCCATATAACATACTTCACTTTCCGGTCGTCCGTCATAATGCACTGCATTAAATGGCGCATCTAAAAATGAAAAGTTAGGGAATAATCGTTCAGCCGTTGTCTCTAACGCTAATTCAAATAAATCATGGTTCGGATCACATTCTTCAAAGTTCACACCTTTTTTCATTTTAAAAATTTGAATCGGAAAAATTGGTGTTTCTCCTTTACCAAGACCAGCTTGTGTCGCTTTTAAAAGTTGTCTAACTAATAACCGTCCCTCTTTTGATGTGTCTGTTCCATAATTAATAGAAATAAACGGTACTTGTCCCCCGCCCCTACTGTGCATACTATTTGAATTATGAACGAAAGCTTCACACGCCTGATACGTATCATTTTCTGTTTCTTTCCATGCAAATTCTTCTATTTGTTCTTTCGTAAGCGAATATGACTGTAATCGTTTCTTATGTCTCGCTACTGTTTTTCTCACATATGGAGCTAAATCAATATCAAAGAGTGCAAACGATTGACCACCGTGCTGCATATTTTGATTCGCCTGAAAAATAATAGACGAAAGAGCCAATGCACTTTTAATATCCTGCGGTTGTCTCATATGCCCATGTCCGGTATGAAAACCGTTCGCAAGCATTTGCGCTAACGGAATTTGCGAACAAGTCGTCGTTCCTGTCGCATAAAAATCTAAATCATGTGGATATAATATATTTTCATTTATCGCTTTTTTCACTTGGTCTGACAATAAATTTTCAACTGCATAATATTTTGCACTCTCAGATGCGAACGTTCCCATTACTCCCATCGGAGAGCGCCCATCTACATTTGCATTCTCTTGCATTAAATCTTGTTCATTGCCGTGGACAATTGTCCCAAACACTTTCATTAATTCTTCTCCACGTGTATTTCGTTGTAACATTTATAACCCTCCATCAATATGTTGTTATCTTTTGATTAAAATGTTACAACATATAGTCTTGTTGTTTCTGTGAGAAATGTAACATTCCTGTGAATTTTTTTTCACGAAATAATGAATTTTTCATTTACAAAAAAGAAATGTGCTCTTTACAAATGTATGGTACAATAAACGGGAAAAACTCTTTTTACCCTTTATCAACACATTTGAATAAAGGAGACTGAACTTATGGTTACTACATATCTTTTATTTATCGTTGCCTACTTACTTGGCTCGATTCCATTTGCATTAGTCGTTGGAAAAATCGGCTATGGAATCGACATTCGTGAGCACGGAAGCGGTAATTTAGGCGGAACAAATACATTCCGCACATTAGGGAAAAAAGCAGGTTTTACCGTTACAATTGCTGACATTTTAAAAGGGACATTAGCAACAGGTCTACCGATAATTTTCGGATTAGATATTCACCCACTATGGTTCGGATTAGCAGCTGTTCTTGGACATGTATATCCGATTTTTGCAAAATTCCGTGGTGGTAAAGCAGTTGCAACTTCTGCCGGGGTGCTATTATGCTACTCACCAGTTGTTTTTGCAATATTAGCTGTTGTATTTTTCACCCTTTTATTTACAACAAGATACGTATCACTTTCTTCTATGGTAACAGCTGTCGTTGCTGTTATTGCATCCATTGTTAGCGGGGATAAAATCTTCATTATTGCGATGTGTTTATTAGCAGGTATGGTTATTTATAAACACCGTGCAAATATCGGACGAATTATAAATAAAACTGAACCGAAAGCAAACTTCTCAAAAAAGCAAAAATAAGGTTGTAACCCACATAACGCAAAAAGAAAACGCGAAGCATATTAATAGCGTCTTTTTGCGTTATTTTTTATACTAAAGAAAAGGCAACATAATTTGGAGGAACTATACATGAATCTTTCCGTAACAAAAGAAGCAGCACAATGGTATAAAAACGAATTAAATTTACAATCAGGTGAAACACTACGCCTTTTCGTACAATACGGCGGTTGCAGTACTGTGCAAAAAGGACTTTCTTTAGGTATTCGTAAAGATGACCCTGCACATCCTGCTGTTCAAACTCAAGAAGAAGGTATTAACTTCTTTATTGAAGGCGATGATGAGTGGTTCTTCGATGGACATAATTTATCTGTTACACTTAACGACGGTGATGATTTCCCTCAATTTAATTATGAGAAATAAAAAAAGCGTGGCTTCTGCCACGCTTTTTTTATTTCTTTTTAATTTCCTCATATTTCGCATACCACTCAGGATATAATTTTTTAAATGATACAGGGCGGAACCCTTCTTTTTTCGCACAAATATTCGTTGTACTTGCAGTAATGCAAAGCTCACCATCACCGTTATATATTTCATAACCATATACAACACGAAGCGGGCTCACAGTATCAATCCACGTTTTCACAATTGCTTTTTCTCCGTAACGCATCGCTTTACGATATGAAATTTGCAAGTCTAATACAGGAGAAATAATTCCCTCTTTCTCCATTTCAACATATGAAAATCCTAATTCTTGTATAAGTTTCGTGCGCCCAAGTTCCAGCCACACTAAATAGTTTGAATGGTAAACAACACCCATCTGGTCTGTTTCCGCATAGCGGATTTCAACTTCATATTCTGCTACAAACATTTCTATTCGCCTTCTTTCACTTCTGCTACCTTGCATACATTTAATCATAATACAGTGGAATCAAAAATAAAATAAAAACAGTGAATCTTTTACCGAAAGGGGCAAACACATGATCCAAATTGTAACTGTTCGTAGCGGTGATAGTGTTTATGGTTTAGCATCAAAGTACGGATCTACACCTGAAGAAATTGTAAAAGACAATGGACTAAATCCTGCTGAAACACTCGTTGTTGGTCAGGCACTTATCGTTAATACAAAAGGAAATAATTATTATGTACAGCCTGGTGACAGCTTATATCGAATTTCTCAAACGTATAATGTTCCTCTCGCTAGCTTAGCTAAAGTTAATAATCTTTCATTAAAATCTATTCTCCATGTCGGACAACAATTATATATACCAAAAGGTACAAAACGAGCAGTAGAATCCATCGCTTATTTACAGCCTTCAACAATACCGATAAAAGAAAGTTTAGTAAATGCTACACGTGCTATTAATCCATTTTTAACATATTTAGCCTACTTCAGCTTTGAAGCAAAAAGAGACGGCACTTTAAAAGAACCAACGGAAACAGCGAAAATCGCTAATATTGCAACGCAAGGTAAAACCATCCCTATGCTCGTTATTACAAATATTGAAAATGGAAATTTCAGTGCCGATCTGACATCGGTTATTTTACGCGATGCAACAATCCAAAACAAGTTTATTACTAACATTTTGCAAACAGCTGAAAAATATGGCATGCGAGACATTCATTTCGATTTCGAGAGTGTGGCACCCGAAGACCGCGAGGCATACAATCGCTTTTTACGAAATGTGAAAACACGCTTACCTAGCGGGTACACATTAAGTACAACGCTTGTACCGAAAACAAGTTCCAATCAAAAAGGGAAATTTTTTGAGGCTCACGATTATAAAGCACAAGGACAAATTGTTGATTTCGTCGTCATTATGACATACGACTGGGGTTGGCAAGGCGGGCCACCGATGGCGATTTCTCCTATTGGTCCTGTGAAAGAAGTACTTCAATATGCGAAATCTCAAATGCCACCACAAAAAATTATGATGGGGCAAAATTTATATGGTTTCGATTGGAAACTTCCGTTCAAACAAGGAAATCCACCTGCAAAAGCAATCAGCTCTGTTGCAGCTGTTGCACTAGCTCGTAAATATAATGTTCCTATCCGCTATGATTTCACGGCTCAAGCTCCTCATTTCAATTACTTTGACGAAAACGGCGTACAACACGAAGTTTGGTTTGAAGATTCACGGTCCGTACAAAGTAAATTTAATTTAATGAAAGAACAGGGCATCGGTGGTATTAGTTATTGGAAGATTGGTTTACCATTCCCGCAAAATTGGCGTTTACTCGTTGAAAACTTTACGATTACAAAAAAGGGCTGACTTTTGTCAGCCCTTTTTTCATATTACTGTTACAAAACGTCTTTCATTCCCTCATAAAAAAGAAGAATGATAACATTCTCCTTTTAACCGTTATCAACAATCGGTTGTTTACCAGTTTGGTCTTGCATTTGTTTTCCTTTATTGCCACCAGCTTTTTTCGATTGCGTTCCAATATGATTCGGTGCAAAATCTTTTGAATTCTTTTTCGGATTACCCATTACTATCGCCTCCTTAACACTAGTATCGTACTAGTGTTAAGAATTATTCAGCTTGCTTAAAAAGTTTCATTTCATAACGTTTCTCAATACGCTCTTCAATGCGATCAATTGCATCACGATCGCTTAATAATTGTTGTTTATTTTCATTTACAAGTTCTTCAAACGATTTGCGGCGACTTCTTCTCATGCTGTTCACCCTCTCTCTTTCTCATTCTTACTACATAGTATGAGCAAACAAAAAACTCTTTAATCAGATTTGCAAGAAAATTTTATGTTTTAGTACTCCTAAAAAAAAAACGCTATGTACAATAATTTGTACATAGCGTTTTTTATACCATAACATTTAAATACTCTTTGAGCTTCTCATCTGCATTCGTTTCATTTTCTCTATACGTATCAAGTGCTTGTAATACAAAATCATACTGTTCTAAAATATAACTTTCTAATTTCAAGACATCCGCTAAGCTATTAAGCATAACTCTTGTATTACCAACTTCACTTTTTAGAGCTGGTTCACATATTAAGCTCGTACATATTTCTTTCACATCATCTTCTACTATTTCTGTTAATACGTATTTCTTTCGTCCTTTTACTTTTAATCTCATAACTGGATAAAAAGCTTTTATATCTAAATAACTTCCTACGTTCATACAACGCAGCCATTCTACATTGCGTTTATTGCGGACAAGTATTTCTTTCACCGCTTCGTATACCGCAGTTTCATCAAGCACAGCCTTATTTACTTTTCGTTTCCCTTTTTCTTCAATAGATGTACATTTTTGATAAACAGCTGCACACGTAATACAGTCGTCAAATGCATTATGAGAACTTAGACGAATTCCAAGCATTCGCTTTAACGTCTCAAGTTTATGATTAGGTGCGTGCTTCATATATTTTTTTGCTAAAAACACAGTGTCAATCACCTTATTTTTAGGTTCAGGAAACCCAAGCATATTTACATTACTTTTCAAAAAGCGCATGTCAAAAGAAGCATTATGAGCCACAATAACATTTGTATGTAAAAATGCTAAAAATAAAGGTAAAACTTCTTCAATCGTGGGTGCATCTGAAACACGATAATTTGTAATACCTGTTAAACTCGTAATTCGGCTCGGAATCGGACGCTCTGGATTCACGTATGAAACAAATTGATCTACCAGTTCATGATTACGATATTTCACAGCTGCAACTTGAATAATTTTATCATTATAAGGGTTAAATCCTGTTGTTTCAAAATCAATTACAACATAATCTAACGGTAAGGATACATTCCCCACTCCATACACTCCTTTATCTCTAAACGTTTATATTTCTTACATCATATCATGAAGTTATTACTACTTGAAAAAGAAAAGGCAGAAATGGGAACTCTCCACCTCTACCTTTTCACCGTTATTTTAATTTAGCAATTCGTTTTTCCATCTCTTTTTGCGTCATCGGTCCAATGAACTTATCCTGAATGACGCCTTTCGTATCTATAAAATACGAAGTTGGGATCGTAATTACTTTATAAGCTGTTGTCACATCAATGTTCTTGTCCAATAAAATAGGAAAAGTAATCCCTTTTTCCTTAGCAAAATTGCTTACTTTTTCTTCTCCCCCACCTTTTTCTGAAGGCGTATAATTTATTGCTAAAATTTCTACGTTTTCTTTATGTTCTTTATAGAAAGCCTCCATATCAGGCATTTCTTGCTGACAAGGCCCACACCACGTTGCCCAAAAATTTAAAATAACTTTCTTTCCTTTTAAATCCGATAGCTTTACATTCGTTCCATCTAACTTAGTTAATTCAAAGTTTGGTGCACTCTTTCCTACTTCAATACCATTACTTGCAATCATCTCTTTCATAGCAGCTTCACTTTTTTCTTGCTTCCCTTGTACCGCCTGATCTTTATTACCGAACTGTTCATAAGCTGCATATCCCGCTAAACAAAGTAACACTACAATAATCGTAAGCTTCCGCCACATTTTATATCACCCTAACGTGTTTATGTACTTTTAACAAATTCATCAAAATACTATATACCTTATTTTAGCTTATACGGACGAGCTTAGAAATATTCACAGTCAAAATAATTAGAATATTCTCATTTAAAGTGAGTTTTTTTCCTTTTTATCATATAATTAGAAAAACAGATGAGGTATTTTATCTTCTTATTGACCCACTTACCTATTTACTCTCGTAGTTATATAACCTTCAACAAAAGGGGGATTGTTTATGAATTCATTCGAAAAAATAACATTATATATTCTTAGTTTTCTTTTATACCCAATCGGCATTATTACATGGATCATTTCACTCTTTAGTAAAGATCTTAAAAAAAAGAAAGTAGGGCGTATTTGTCTCTACATCTCTCTAGTCTCATTCGTCCTTTTCGTAATCCTTGGAATTACAACTTTCCTTATGACTGCTACTTTTAACATTGATCTAAATCACTCCGAATCTATCGAGTATCAAATAAATGACGCTGAATAAAGATAAGGGCATTGCTCTTATCTTTATTCATATCTTTGTAAAAACGAATGACTATTTATTAATTTTTCAGGACTTCCACCTGCAACAATACGTCCTTCCTTCATTATGACAACACGATCTGCTAATATCGCTTTCTCGACATCATGTGTTACCACAATTCTCGTGACCTCTCTTCCTAATCCTTCTATCATATTCCAAACAGTTTCTTGGTTGCTCGGATCTAATCCCGCAGTTGGTTCATCTAAAATAATAAGATTCGGATTTGAAACAATGGCACGTAATAATGCAAGACGTTTTCTTTCCCCTCCAGAAAATTCTACACCGCTTTTATGTAGTTCAGTTTCAATCCCTTCTGATAAATCTCTAATAATCGGTTTCACATTTACAAGTTCAATATTTTTTTCTAATTGATTTTCTAAATACTCTTCTCCGAAATGCACATTCTCTTTTACTGTCGTCCGAAAGAAACGAGGTTCTTGCCACACTGTAGTCATACGAGCCTCATTACCATAATAAACAATGCTACCGTTAGATGGTTTATACAAACCTGTCATTAATTTTAAAAGCGTCGTCTTTCCTGCGCCACTTTCTCCCACAATAATAACAAGTTCACCAGGGTGAATTTGCAAATCAATATTATGAATTCTGCATTTCTCTCCATCACTTTCCTGAAATGAAACATTTGTTATCGTCATCCCCATCGCTCTTTCTACCTTACTATCTGCCCCTCGTTTATCTAAAAAAGAAAAAACTCTATTTGCCGAAGCAGCTGCAACTTGTGTCATCATTAATAAATCGCCAACGTAACGAACTGGAAAAAAGAGCATTTCAATTGTAGCTAACACGGCAACAAGTGCGCCAACTTCCATTTCCCCCTTCATTATTTTCTGCGCGCCTATAATGAGAACAACGATATATGCCCCTGTTTCAATCACTGTTCCAACTACTCCAATACAGTGTTGCATCATCGTCTTCTTTACTTCTGTTTTATAGGATTGTGCTGTTACTCCTTTAAATAAGCGAATGGCCCACTTTTCTTTTTGCAAACTACGTAAATCTTGTACGCCTTTTACAAACTGCGACACCATCTCTACAACACTTGATTGATTGTTTTGAGCGATGCTTGCGATATTCCTGACCTTTTTCCCCATCAACATCGGAACCATTGCACTAAAAAATAAAAACGGAGTTACCCACAATATAAACTTCATATCTATATGTTGTAGTGCTATGAACGCACCTATAAATTGCGCAATAGCGTGTATATATTCTATTAATATAGAACCATATAATCTGACCCAATTCGGAATATCAGACACAACTAGCGTCTCTAACTCTCCTTGCTTAATCTTCTCACTCTCTTCAAATGGTAATAAGAAAAAATGACGCAATACATATATACGCTTCTTTCGCAATATTCGTTGACTCGCTTTTGAGCTTACATAATCAAATGAAAGATTGTTCACCCACATCAACAAGCGGCTCCCCGCAAACAATGCAATATATACATACGCAGCTTTTAACTCCCGCTGAATCAGGTTATCTACAATTAGCCCCATGAATAGTGGACGGGATAAGTTTAAAATAGCAGCAAAGCATCCACTACATACAGCTGCTATTACTAATAATTTTTCTTTCTGTAACGGTAACAATATTCTTTTATATTCTTTCATGACGTTTCCTCCATTTTTTATAGTAAAAAGAAAGGGATGAAACCAAATGGTTTCATCCCTTTCCATAAAATAAGGAAGCTAACAGTTGTTAGCTTCCTTCTCGTTCATTTCAATTATTTAGTTCGACACTTTAGATTCTTCAATTTTCTCACGAAGAACCATTTGTAAGATACCACCGTGACGGTAGTAGTCAATTTCAACTTCACTATCGAAACGAGCTACTACTTCAAATTGTTTTTCGTTGCCATCTGCATCAGTTGCAACTACTTTTACAAGATCGCGTGGTCTAACTGTTTTGTCAATTTGAATTTCAAATGACTCGTTACCAACAAGACCTAACGTTTCAGCGCTTTCGCCATCTTTAAATTGAAGTGGTAACACACCCATTAACACTAAGTTACTACGGTGAATACGCTCGAAGCTTTCTGCGATTACTGCTTTAATACCTAATAAGTTTGTACCTTTCGCAGCCCAGTCACGAGAACTTCCCATACCGTAATCTTTACCAGCAACAACTAGAAGGCCTGTGCCATCTTCTTTATATTTCATAGCAGCATCATAGATAGATGTTACTTCACCAGTTGGCCAATATGTTGTATATCCGCCTTCTGTTCCTGGTGCGATTTGGTTTTTAATACGGATGTTCGCGAATGTACCACGCATCATAACTTCATGGTTACCACGACGAGAACCGTAAGAGTTAAAGTCAACTGGTTGTACGCCATTTTCTAATAAGTAGCGTCCAGCTGGTGTGTGCTTACCAATTGAACCTGCTGGTGAAATATGGTCTGTCGTTACAGAATCTCCAAATTTACCAACAATGCGTAAACCTGATAATGTTTCAACTTCACCTGGTTCTTTAGATAATCCTTCAAAGAATGGTGGGTTTTGAATGTATGTTGAATCATTATCCCAAGTATATAAAGCTTCATTTGAAGTTTGGATTTCATTCCAACGCTCATTGCTATTAAATACTTGTGCATATTCTTTCTTGAACAGTTCAGATGTAACAACACTTTGAACTACATCTTCAATTTCTTTAGCTGATGGCCAAATATCATTGAAGTATACAGCATTGCCATTTGCATCTTTACCAATTTCATCATTTTTCAGGTCAATATCAACAGTACCTGCAAGTGCATATGCCACAACAAGTGGTGGTGATGCTAAATAATTTGCTTTTACAAGCGGGTGAATACGACCTTCAAAGTTACGGTTACCAGATAAAACAGATGTTACTAATAAATCGTTTACTGCAATTGCTTCTTCTAATTCCTCTGCTAGTGGACCAGAGTTACCGATACAAGTCGTACAGCCGTAACCAACTGTTTGGAAACCTAATTGATCTAAATATGTTGTTAAACCTGATTTATCTAAGTACTCAGTAACAACTTTAGATCCTGGTGCTAATGATGTTTTTACGTACTCAGGTACTACAAGCCCTTTTTCAATTGCTTTCTTCGCAACTAGACCTGCCCCAATTAATACGTATGGGTTTGATGTATTTGTACAGCTTGTAATTGCAGCGATTGCAATTGCACCTGTTTTCATCGTTACTTCTTTATCTTCTAATGTAACCTTCACTTCTTTATCGAACTCTTGCGCATTAAATCCAAGTCCTTGTGTTCCAACTGGTGCTACAACAGCTTTGTGGAACGCATCTTTCATATCTGAAAGTGGAATTAAATCTTGTGGGCGTTTCGGTCCAGAAAGGTTAGATTCAATTGTATTTAAATCAATTTCAACAAGATCAGTGTAAATTGGATCTTTGCTGCCCGCTGTATAGAATAAGCCGTTCGCTTTACAATATTCTTCAACAACGCGAATTTGTTCTTCATCTCTACCTGTTAAACGTAAGTATTCTAATGAAATATCGTCAATTGGGAAGAATCCACAAGTTGCACCGTATTCTGGTGCCATGTTTGAAATTGTTGCACGGTCAGCTAAAGGCATGCTCTTTAGTCCATCACCGAAGAACTCAACGAATTTACCAACTACACCTTTTTGACGTAATACTTGTGTTACTTTTAATGCAACATCAGTTGCTGTAGTACCACTTGGAAGTGTGCCAGTTAATTTCACACCGATTACTTCAGGTACTGGGAAGTATGAAGGCTGTCCAAGCATTCCTGCTTCTGCTTCAATACCACCAACGCCCCATCCAAGAACGCCGATACCGTTAATCATCGTTGTATGTGAGTCTGTTCCAACTAATGAATCTGGGTATGCAACTAAATCGCCTTCAGCATTTTTCACCGCGTGAACAACTGGTGCTAAATATTCAAGGTTTACTTGGTGTACGATACCTGTTGCTGGTGGAACTGCACGATAGTTATCAAATGATTTTTGTGCCCAGCTTAAAAATTTATAACGTTCTTCATTACGTTTAAACTCTAAGTCCATGTTGAATGCAAGCGCATCTGCCGTACCCGCTCTATCAACCTGTACAGAGTGATCAATTACAAGGTCTACAGTAATTTCTGGATTAATTTTATCAGGATCTCCGCCCATGTCTGCCATTGCTTTACGAAGCGAAGCCAAATCTACAACAGCTGGAACACCTGTGAAGTCTTGTAAAATTACACGAGATGGTTTAAATGGAACATCGATATCTTGAACATCTTTCGTTCCCCATTTCGCTAAATTTGTAACATGTTCTTCTGTAATTACGCGTCCGTCTACTTGACGAAGTACAGATTCAAGTAAAACTTTCACGGAATATGGTAATTGAGATACGTTGCCAACCCCTGCGTTTTCAAGCGCTTTCAATTGATAATAATGATACGTTTTTCCATCTACTTCGAAAGTTGCGCGTGATTGAAATGGATTATGTTTGACCA
Source organism: Bacillus sp. FSL M7-1020 (assembly GCF_038050415.1). Taxonomy (NCBI): domain Bacteria; kingdom Bacillati; phylum Bacillota; class Bacilli; order Caryophanales; family Bacillaceae; genus Bacillus; species Bacillus sp. FSL M7-1020. The sequence goes on from NZ_JBBOTW010000001.1 coordinate 3,207,006, forward strand.
TTATGTTTCCCCCCTGTTAAACGTGACTAAGTTGTCTGAATATAAAATGTAGACAAACTTTTCAATACCTTACGATAATATCTTATTACAACTTTCTAAATAAGTAAATAATAAGAAACTTATGGATTATCATAAGTTTTCTTTATATTTCTAAATTTGAATAGTGTTCATGCTCCTTATGAATACTATTACCATAAAGTAAAGTACTCTTTCAGCGCTTTACTTTACGTTCATATATGTTATGAACAACTCATGTTTTATCTATAAAAAAACATTATAGAGGTGAGAAAAATGAGTAAACAAAAAGCAAATCATACTATTTCAGGAATGAATGTTGCATCCGCACAAGGACAAGGTGCTGGTTATAACGAAGAGTTTTCAAATGAGGCTTTAACTCCAGCAGAGCGACAAAATAATAAGAAACGTAAAAAGAATCAGTAACAAAAAAACCAAAAGGTATGTCTGCCTTTTGGTTTTTTTCTAATGCTTATAACGTAATAACTCCGAAACCGTTACAAATCGATATCCTTGCTTTTTAAGCTCAGGTAAAATTTTCGATAACGCTGCCACTGTTTGACTACGATCACTTCCTCCATCGTGCAACAGTACAATATCTCCACTTTTAGCATGTTTCACAACATGATTTACAATGGACTCAGTACCTGGATTCGCCCAATCACGAGGGTCTTGATGCCACGACCATAGAACAGTTTGATAACCAGCTTCTTTAGCTGTTTTAAATACAGCATCGTTAATATATCCGCCTGGAGGACGGAACAACAAAGGTTCTTTCACCCATTTTTTAAAGTATTTCTTTCCATCTAAAATATCATTTTCTAATTTTTCATCAGATGAATTACTCGCATACAAATGATTCATCGTATGATTTCCAATTTCATGCCCCTCTTTTAACACTTGCTTTACTAAATATGGATTACGCTGCACACGGAATCCAATCATAAAAAAAGTCGCTTCTGCTTTATATTGACGTAATAAATTTAATATTTGTGGTGTATAAGTTGGATCAGGTCCATCGTCAAATGTAATTGCGATAATTTTTTCACTATTAGGTACTTCCCACGTTACATAGCCAGTTGGTTCTAGCTCTTTTCTAAGCAACATTTTCGCTTCCACTTTTTCCACTTGAAATATATGTACTGCACATAGTAAAGAAAAAACTAATAGAAAAACCTTTTGTTTTAACATAGCGTTCGTTAAAGTAATAAGGTTGTCGAATACGCAACAACCTCTTTTACTTTTCTAGTTGATCTACATTTCGCATAATATTTTGAAGATTATTTTCGTATTGCTCAAGTTGTGGACGTTGTGTTTCCGAAGCTACTTCTAGTGCATTTTGAATTTGTTCATACGCTTCCTGAACCTCTTGACGTAACTCTTTTAAATCATGACCGTAGTTCGGATCATTTTTCACGATATTGTTAAATGAATTTTCTGCTTGTGTAACCCCTTGCTGCGCTGCTTGAAAAGCTTGTTGCTTATCTTTATGATATGGCATTATACAATCCCCTTTCCATAATAGTTAGTCCCATTTATCTTTACCCTTTTTTCTAAAAACATTCTCGTATAAATTTACAAACTTCTCTCATTCTAAATAGAAAGAGGAGGTGTCACATACAATGGGAAAAAACAATCGTGAATCGAAAGAAAAAAAAGGACAACCTGAACCATTAAGCGGATCTCATAAAGTAAAAAATCGTAACCATTCACGCCAAAAAAACCATGCGCATCATGATATGTAATAAGAAAATATTCACATACTGTGTATATTCGACATAAAATGTTTATATTTTGCCATTTATTCTTCACCTCTATTTCATTCATGCATAACATGATATGAATTGATATTTTACGGAGGGTGTCTTACATGGGCAAGAAAAAGAAGGATTGTCTTTTTCATGTTGATGGTTTCGAAGAATGGATGGATCAATTTTGTTCTGATACTTGTAGCAACTTTAGTTTTCCAAATGAAATTCATATCGATCTTTGTGAAACAGAGGAAGAATACATTTTGGAAACAGATGTACCAAATGTGACTGAACAAAATGTACGCATTAAAAAGATGGAGACAGGCCTAAATATATGCATACTTCATAAAAATACTTCTTTACAGCGAACAATCTCTTTACCTACTACTATCATTTATAAGAAGATGCTAGCCTGCTTAGAGAATGGATTTTTAGCCATTCATATTTCCAAAAATGAAGTTGCCAATAAGCATGAAAAGAAGGTTCTTTTTTCAAATTGAGAGTTAACGTAAATACAAAAATAAGCCCCAGCAAGTTGCTGGGGCTTATTTTATTTCACTTGTATTTCTATATTATAATTTCTATCGTACCTTTTTTTCAATAAACCTTTTGTAACTAAAAGTACAGGAAATGCCACAGTTGAAAATAGGGCTAGCGCTAAAAATACTACAAACCCATTTTGATACCCGTAATAATCGAGTAGTACTCCCCCAAACCAAGGACCAATTACTCCTCCAATTCCTGAAAAGCCCATCGCTCCGAAGTATGTTCCTTTCAGGTTGGAATCAGCGATCTCATCAATAAATACATCTGTCATTGAAAACATTAAAACTTCTCCAAATGTGAAAATAATGGTACAAATAGCTGCTCCTAACATAGATTCTACTAGTCCAAATCCAAATAATCCCCCACTCACAAATAACGTTCCAACCATAATTGATGCTAACGGTGTATACTTTTTACACATTTGAATGACAGGGTATTGAATAACCACTACTACAATTGCATTTAAAGCTAGCATATATGAGAACAACTTTACCCCATCCTGAAATATATGTGCATTAGCAAAATATTGAGATACTGTCGTCGTTAAATGTGAAAAACCACTATTACTCAAAATAATACCGACTAACGCAACTAAAAATACTACATCCTTTCGCAATATACGAATTGCATTTAGCATTGTAACAGGATTTTCTGTATTCATTTTCTTTTTATTAAGTGGATATTTCTTAAATTGCAGTGCTAATATAGCTGTATATAGAATGTAAACTCCAGCGGCTACTAAAAAAGGAATTGTTGATTTTGCACTTCCGAGCTGTAATCCAACAATTGGTCCAATCGCAACCCCAACATTTATTGCTCCATATCGTAAGTTATAGACGAGTAACCGATACTCTGGCTTTGTTAAATCTGATAATAACGCTCTTGATGTCGGTTCAAAAAAAGAACGACATAATCCATTCAAAGCGTTTAATAAAAAGAAACTCAAAACATGATCTGCAACTGAAAATCCGATAAATACAAACATCCAAACAATCATGGACCATATTATAATCATCTTCCGACCAAATCGATCCGATAAATTGCCCCCAATAAAACTAGCAAACACTCCAACAAGCGCACTCGTTCCAATAATAGCACCCGTCATTCCAGCTGAAACGTCTTTAACAGTTGTTAAATAAATTGCTAAAAAAGGAATACTCATTGAAGTTGCAAACCTCGCAAATAATGTCCCTATTATAATTGTCATGCCAAGTGGATGAATATTTTGTAACTTCCCCTTCATCTTTAAACCTACTCTCCCTTTTCTTACATAAAAAAAGAAAGCAAAGGATTTGCTTTCTTTTTCCTTTTTATACTTGAGATGTTTGCACCCGAGCCGCTCTCGATATGTCCATATCAATGCCATATGTAAACTGTAATTCTTTACAAATATCTTTAATTAAAATTGCTACGTTATACTTTTCATTAAATTGTAAAACAATACTTTCTACTTCTTCATATGTATACTTATATTCGCCAGTAATTACACTTTTTAAATCAAAGCATTCATTCATACAAAGCTGCACAAGTAATTGATCATACTTCTCTATCACATCTTCTTTTTTCCACAGTAACTCTTTTACATATAACCGATCAAATTTCACGCTTTCTCGATTACACTCCGTTAAAATCCGGGTCATTTCATTTAATTCTCGGTATAATTCAGAAATATTTCTGTTTAAACTAAGCAGTTTATCTACGCCGTTTTCATATAGCATTTCATTCCACCCCCGCATTTTCTTTTTCTTATTATAGCAAGAAAATTCTAAAAATAGTTTCTTTCTTCTGAAATATTAGGAAACTTATTTCAATTGTTTTACAATGAAACTAGTGAATACGAAAGGGGAAAGAAAATTGGAGCAAAAATTATATTACATCGACGCTTATACGAAAGACTTTACTACGAAAATTATAAAGCAAGATTATGATAAAGAAGATAACTTATATGTTGTTTTAAATGAAACGGCATTTTACCCAACAGGCGGTGGACAACCATATGATACTGGTACACTAAATGGTACCTTAGTCACTAATGTTGAAGAAGTAAATGGAGAAATCCGCCACTTCATTGCAGAACAATTAGAAACAGCAGAAGTAGAAGGTAAAATTAATTGGGAGCGCCGTTTTGATCATATGCAGCAACATGCAGCTCAGCACATTTTATCTGCTGCTTTTTGGGATCATTTTAACATACCCACTATCGGATTCCATCTTGGAAAAGAAACGGTGACAATTGATTTAGAAACAGAAAATCTTCCTGCAGAAACGATTGAAAAAGCAGTGCAAATTGCCAACAATATTGTTTTTGAAAACCACCCAATCCGTATTCAGTGGATGAACTTAGAGGAAGCGAAAACGTTACCTCTTCGTAAAGAACCGACTTTAACCGAAAATATACGCGTTGTTATTATCGAAAACTTTGATTATAACGGCTGTGGTGGAACTCATCCGAGACGTACAGGTGAAGTAGGTCTTATTCAAGTACTTAATTGGGAGCGCAATAAAGGTGGTATTCGATTAACGTTTATCGCTGGCTGGCGCACACTGAAATTAATGGGACAACAGCAACAAATTATGAAAGATGTTTCTAAACAATTAAATAGTAGCGAAACTGATATTCCAGCAAAAGTAGCACAACTTCTTATCTCTCAAAAAGAAAACGAAAAAGCGATACAGACAATAAATGAAAAATTATTATTTGCAGAGGCAAATGAACTATTACAACAGCCTGCAGAAATACATGCTGGATTCCTTATTTCTAAAGTATTTACAAATCGTTCTATGCAAGAAGTTGCCAAACTATCTGCTATCATTATAGAACAACAAGAGCATGCAATTACATATTTCGTCATTGAAAATGATGACAAACTACAATGCATCCTCGCTTGTGGAAAAACAGTAACGCTCGATATGAATGCTCTTTTAAAAGATGCACTTCCTGCAATTGAAGGAAAAGGTGGCGGAAATAAAAAGAGCGCTCGCGGTGGTGGGAAAGCGATTATGAGCGGTGATGAGTTTTTACATCAGCTTATTTCTTCTTTACAATCTGCAGTGTAAAACATTTCTTAAGGAGATGTCGTCTAGCGAAATTTCAAACTAGGGACATCTCCTTATTTTTTGCTTCATACATAGTAATACGATAAATGAAATTTCAGGAACGACATTTTGACTTTATCAATCATAACTTACCATATATCGACGATTCGACAAGAAATATCGATTTACCGAAAAAAGCAATATTCAAAGTAGTTTATATTTACAAGCCAATATTTTGTTTTAAACCTTGGTAACTTCCTGCATTCAGAAATTTTTCAGATGCAAGTTTAGTAAATTTCTCAGAAAAACCATAACTACTTAATTCTTCTATTCGCACCATTTGTACATCCTGAATTGGATTATGATCAAACTCGTTAGAAGGTAAAGTGATTTCACCTTCCATCCTTTCAAGCAGAAATGTAATATGTAATAAAGACGGGAGAGCATCTGGTTTATCACAAACATACAATAAATTCTTAACCTTAACATCTAATCCCGTTTCTTCTTTCATTTCTCGAATCATCGCTTCTTCTAACGTTTCACCATTCTCTACCCTTCCCCCAGGTAAAGACCAATCTCGATTAGCAACTTTTTGCTTTACTAGCAATACCTTTTCGCTTTCAATTAAAATTCCAGTAACACGAACTTGCATTACATTTTCCATATGTAATCTCCTCTTCCTATTACATTTACAAATTAATCCTTCCACAAAAAGAACGTACGTTTTATAATTAAAGAAAATTATGGAAGAAAGAAGTTGTTACATTCATGCGTCCACCTTTAACAAAGTCTATATCTCTTGAAGATTTCCAAAACTATTATTGGTTGAAAGCTGAACTACAAATATTTTGTCGTGAGTATGATTTACCAGCTAGTGGCTCTAAGATCGAAATAAGCGGTCGTATCTCACATTATTTAACTACAGGTAAAGTATTAAAAAACAGTTCTCATCAAAAGGTGAGTAAAGCTTCCCTATCCAATAAAGATCTTTCCCTGCAAACGATTATCACTGAAAATCATCGATGTAGCGAAGATGTACGTGCTTTTTTTAAAGAAAAAATTGGAGAAAACTTCCGCTTTACAGTAGCTCTTCAAAAGTTTTTTAAAGAAAATATCGGAAGAACATATGAAGACGCTATAACGTTTTGGTATGAGGAAAACGAACGTAAAAAAGACCCTGCGTATAAAACAACTATTGGTACACAGTTTGAATACAATCGTTTTATTCGCGATTTTTTTGAAGATCCAAATAACAAAGGAAAATCAAAAGCTGACGTTATCGTTGCTTGGAACGAAATAAAAGTAAAACCTGGTAGCAATGCTTATATTCCTCAAAAAGTAGAAAACTAGTTATCTTGCTAGTCTTCTACTTTCTCAAATAATAGAGCAAGTCCTATTCCGCCCCCAATTCCTAATGTCGCCATTCCATATTTCATAGAATCTCTTTTTGTCTGATAAAACAAACGTGTCACAAGCATAGCGCCAGATGCACCGTACGGATGCCCGAGCGCAATTGCACCACCATTCACATTGAGCTTCTCATATGGAATTTGTAATTCCTTTGCACAAGCAACAATTTTCGAAGCGAACGCTTCATTCATCTCAATACAATCAATATCTTCTATTGCTAAATTCATTTCTCTAAGTAGTTTTTGCACGGCAAATATCGGACCAGTTCCCGGGAGGTTTGGATCCACTCCAACTACAGCACTGCGAACGAAACGAAGAACTGGCTTATATCCTAATTTTCGAGCTTGCCCCTCTTCCATTACAAGTACAGCACACGCCCCATCATTTACACCACACGAATTCCCTGCCGTCACCGTTCCATTTTGTAAAAATGCAGGTTTTGTTCTCTTAATCATTCTTTCATACTGCATTTCTCGCTTTATTACTTCATCTAGTAATCCATTAAGTGACAATACTTCATCTTGTATATATCCATTTTCTAATGCTTGTAGCGTCCGCTTATAACTTAAGCAAGCGTACTCATCTTGCATTTCTCTCGTTATGTTATAACGCTCTGCAACAAATTCAGCCGCTACTCCCATATCAGGATCACCTATTGTTTCAGGTGAAAATCGCGCTCTATTTTGAAAAGGTGACGTACTTGTACTCTCTACTCCCCCGGCGATATAGCACTTACCTGCCCCACCTTGAATGAGATGACACGCGGTACGAATCGCTTCTAAACCAGCACCACATTGCCGATCAATCGTTACACCAGGAATATGATAACTAAGTCCTGCTTCTAAAACAGATAATCTTGCAATATTACCCCCTGGTCCAACAACATTCCCTAATATAACATCGTCTATTTCCCTCTCAATTCCTTTACCTAGAAATGAAAGAAGTGGTGCTACTAATTGCTGAACTTCATAGTCTTTCAATATCCCATTCTTCTTACCAATGGGCGTTCTTTTCGCCTCTACAATAACTGCTCTATTCATGTATCTTCTCCTGATTTCTAACTATACTTTCGGCTGCAATGCGGGCTACTTTCCCGCTATTTGTATAAGGTATTTCATCTACAAAATACCATTCTTTCGGTATTTTAAAAGAGGATAATCTCTGTAAGCAAAAGCTCTTTAATTGTTGCTTCGTAGCACTTCCTTTTACGATAGCGACAGGCTTTTCACCCCAATAACTATCTTTTACACCAACAACAACAATTTCTTCAACAGCTTGATGCGTATATAACACACTTTCTATCTCTTCTGGATAAATATTAATTCCACCAAATAGAATCATATTTTTCTCTCTACCAACTATATATATAAACCCTTCCTCATCTTGATAGCCTACATCATGTACTGTCATCCAGCCCTCTTCAGTTAGCTCTGGAACTAAAACACCATCTAATATGTATCCCATAAAAAACTGATCACTTTTCACATAAACTGTTCCTATCTCACCTAGCTGTACTTCTTCTCCTGCTTCATTACATATTCGAACTTGCACATTATGACAGGGTTTCCCTACTGAATTTGGCTTTTTTTCACTCTCATCATCGACTAATGCTGTTACAAAACTTAGTTCCGATGCACCGTAAAATTCGTATTTTTTTGCATAAGGAAATATACTCTTTATTTTTTCTTTCGCTTCAGCTTCCCATTTTGCTCCTGACGAAATAATTTTCATCTTATTTTCTATTATTCTATTTTCTTTATATAAAGACTCCAGCATTGTTGGTACTGTATACATGACCGAAATATTTTCAGTCTCTAACTTATCCAACACTTGATCTGGAATAAACTTTCTCATAACGTGCACCGTTTGTCCTTCATATAATGCACTTATTGCGCCGTATAAGAAAAGAGAGTGAACGAGCGTTCCAGCTATTAAAATAGAATCCTCCTTTCTCATATGAAAGTCATATACATTACAATCAAAACTATGAACCCACGATTGTTGTGCACGCAAAAATGCTTTTGCCTTTCCAGTCGATCCTGATGTAAACCCCATATAAAAAGGGGCATTTTGTACATTTTCTCCGAGATAATCTCTAGGAAGGTAGTTCTCTATTATTTGTTTCCATTCATCAATTGCAAATACTCTTCTTTCTTCATCTAAAATATCATTTAACTTATACCCTTCCGTCACAACCATATCCGAATTACTAATTGCTAGTCTTTCTTTTAGCTCATCCTTTTTCCATTTCACATCTAATGGTACACAAACCCACCCAGCCATAGCAGCACCCGCAAATAGTTGTAAAAACTCCATACGATTTTCTAATACAATTGCTATTGTTTTATTCTTCGATTCTGTTACGCGCAACCAGTTTGCTACTTTACAAACTGATTCAAACCACTCTTTATATGTTAAAGCTCTATCATTTTCCTTTATCGCTATTTTATTCGGTTGTAAAGAGGCATGCTTTTTATATTCTTTTATAATCCCCATTTGAGATGTCCTTTCTTTACAAAATAACAAAAAGAAACACGTAATGAACGTGTTTCTTCTCTTTATCATCCCGCATTTGTATATTTTCCATTCTTTAAAGCGGGCGTAATAATGTGTTTCAATGAACGATGTAATTTTGTCACGAGAATTGCTGCAATAATTGCTTTTATGCAATCCCCTGGTAAAAACACAGCACTCACTTTCATTGTCTCCCATACAGAAACATCCATTAAGAAAGCTTGTACAGTAATGCCAAATACGTAAACTACGAAAATACCACCAATTATATTAATACATAATACTTTTATAATAGAAACTTCACGTAAACGCTCAATTAAATATCCAATTACAAACGCTCCAACGATATAACCAAGTAAATATCCTGCACTTGGTCCAACAAATACACCTGGACCCCCACGTCCACCCGCAAGTAATGGTGCTCCAACTCCAACTATAAGTAAGAAAACGAGCTGACTTAATGCCCCAAGACGTGATCCTAACAGGCCACCTGCAAGCATAACACCAAGTGATTGTAATGTAATCGGAACTGGTGTGATAGAAAGAGCAATTGGAGGTATTAACCCTAACACTCCCATAATAGAACTAAATAAAGCGACGAAAACTAAATTTTTTGTATTCATATTTGCTTCTCCTATTTGTAAACTTAAAATCGTTTTTAGATAACATATTATAGGAGTTATATTATCTTCCTATTTTTCTTTTGTCAACCATAAATTAATATAAGTTTACAAATGACAATTCTGTTATTTCTCTTTATGCAAATGCTCAAGTTCTTTTCGAAGTGCCTGTTTTAAAAACTTTCCAACAGATGTTTTCGGTATTTCTTCCATAAATACAATATCATCTGGTAACCACCACTTCGCAAACTGCGGTTTTAAAAACTCATATATTTCTTCTTTTGTAACCGTACTATTTTTCTTTTGAACAACGCAGGCAACTGGGCGTTCTTGCCACTGCGGATGAGGAATTGCAACGACAGCCGCTTCAAATATAGCATCATGTGCCATTAAAGCATTTTCAAGATCGACTGAAGAAATCCACTCGCCCCCGCTTTTAATAACATCCTTCGTACGATCAACAATTTTCACGCAGCCTTCCTCATCAACTGTAACGACATCGCCAGTATATAACCAACCGTCACGGAATCCTTCGACAGTACGATCATCGTTATAATAGCTTTCAGCGATCCAAGGTGCTCGTAAACATAATTCTCCCATCTCCGTACCATCCCACTTCACTTCACCATTTGTACCGACTACTTTCATCTCTACACCAGGTACAAGATATCCTTGTTTGGAGCGGATTTCTAATTGCTCTTCATATGATAATTCTGTTTCATAACTTTTTAAACGTGCAAGCGTTACGAGTGGACTCGTTTCAGTCATACCATATGCATGTACGAAAGGAACATTATATTTTTGCTCAAATGCTTTAATAACGCTTTTCGGTGCAGCTGCACCACCGCATAATATTCTCGTTATACTAGATAAATCGTAACTATTATTTTCTAACTCTTGTAATACACCGAGCCAAATTGTCGGCACACCTGCTGCTATCGTTACTTTTTCAGCTTGAATCATTTCTAATAAAATTTTTGGCGTAAACATCGGTCCTGGGAGAACTTGTTTTGTTCCAAACCAAGTAGCAGCGAAAGGAAGCCCCCAAGCGTTCACATGGAACATCGGTACGATTGCCATCGCCGCATCACTTTCCGATAAAGCAGCTGTATCCGCTAAACCAAGTGCCATACAATGCAATACAGTACTACGATGCGTATATACAACACCTTTTGGGTTTCCTGTAGTCGCTGACGTATAACACATACCAGCAGGTGTATTTTCATCAATATCTTTTACAAATTGGAAATTTGGATCGCCTTCTTCTAATAACTTTTCATAATGATATACAGGTTCTAGCGTAGTATTTGGAAGTTCATCTTTATCAGTCATAATAATGTAGGCTTGTACAGTTGATAATTGTGATTGAATATTTTCAACGAGTGGTACGAGATCTTCATCTATAAGTAGAATGCGATCTTCTGCGTGCTGAATAATGTATGAAATATGTTGAGGAGATAAACGAATATTAATTGTGTGTAAAACGGAAGCAATACCTGGAATAGCAAAATACGCCTCCACATGTCGATGATGATTCCACGCTAACGTTCCTATACGCTCGCCTTCTTTTATTCCTAATTTTTTTAGCGCACTTGAAAGTCTTCTCGTCCTTTCCCCTAACTGCTTATACGTTAACGTTGTAACTGTATCATGTGTCCGTGAAACAATTTCTTTCTTCGAAAACAGTTTCTCTGCTCTTTCCATCATAGAACTAATTGTTAGCGGTACATTCATCATCATATTGTTTACAGCCTCCCTTTAAAGCGTTTTCATTTTCGTATATTATAACAGACTTCTACAAATAATTACGATATTTTTCTGTATTTTCTGAATTATTTCTTTGGAAATAATTCAGAACAATAAAAAACATGTTTTTCTCTTGCTTATAAACTATCTACCTTTTTTCTTACTTTCTTTTTGAGTTTAAAGATAAAACGATTACTATATTCTTTATTTTCTACTAAAATTCGATACGTCTCTAACACGCCTAACACACGAACAAAAAGATAAACTCCAATAGCAATAAGTACAACACAATAAGGGTAATACTGCACGAGCTCTCCTGACGTGATTCGTTTTTTCTCAAATAAAAATGGTATTGCTCCTGCTGCGATAAAACAAAATCCAACGATCACTACTGCTGCATACTTCTTCTTAATAGTCGCATATCTTTTTGTCAATTCTTTTAGAAAGTTTTGATCAAACAGTAATTCTTCCTTTTTTAATACATTGTATCGACTCTCTTCTAGTGTTACAGGTACCATCATTGCTCCAATTCCAAGGACCGCAATGATAATGACAAGAAATGTAGACAGTGTTGCATTTTCTTTAAATAATAAATACGGTATTGTAGATAAAATAAGCAAGCTAAATCCTAATGCGATATATTTAGAAATTTTTTGTCCATACACTACATACCCTTCCGCCATTTCCTTACTTACATAATAACCATTTTCCTTTTCATTACTTTGCTCGGCAGTTTCTTTTAATAAGTAATCAAGAGAGACTTCAAATACATTTCCAATCATTATTAACTTTTCAGTTTCAGGAAAACCTTGACCGTTTTCCCATTTACTAACTGCTTGCCTTGTCGTGTTTAGTTTCTCAGCTAACGCTTCTTGAGAAAGGCCCTTTTCCTTTCTTAATTTAAAAAGCTTTTCACCAAATCCCATATGTGTGTCCCCCTTTATTTTCTTAACTAAATTGTATGTAAACATTGTCTTTATCTCTATCTTCCTGCGGTTGCACTTTGTCAACTTACGGTTGCGATCATGTTATATAGAGGTTTTCTATACGATTTAGCTAGTTTTCTTCTATAATTGTGATATTAAGAAACACAATACCTTTCAATAACCAATTATAATAATTAAAGGTAATTATTGTTATAAAAAATAAAAACCCCCTTATTAAATTAAAGGAGTTTTCAATATAAAATATTTCATTGATTCATATATCTTTCCCTAGATATACAATATCTTTTCGTATCACGATACTTACCTTTAATGAACAAATCCTTTTGAATTGTACATTCGTATTCCATATTCAAACGTTTCATTAATTTTTCAGATGCTTCATTTTCTGAATTACATCCTGCTTCAATACTATTAAGACTTAACTCATTAAAACCATAGCTAAAAAAAGCTGACGCCGCCTCAGTAGCTAATCCTCTACCCCCATATTTTCGTGATAAGGCGTATGCAATTTCCGCTTTATGTTCAATTACATCATATTTTATAAATCCACAAGTCCCTATGAGTTTTTGTTCCTCTCTTAATACAATTCCAAGGGGGGATACTTTTTCTTTTTCATATTGACTCACAATTTCTTCTATATATTTTTGTGTGTCATGTAACGATTGATGAGCATCCCATACAGTATACGTTGACATTTCTTTATCTGAGGCATACTCATATATATGTAAAATATCACTCATATTAATTCCCCGTAATATAAGATGTTTCGTATACAACGCTGGATATGACCACCTCTCAACAATCATAACGGCTTCTGCTTAAACTTTTCATAATTCCGTACCTTCAATGAAAGGATATTCCCGCAATCTGTACAAATATAAGCATCTACTGGTGAAGATGTGAACATCGTTTCCTTTTTCCGTATTTGTGCATAACCGATAAACTCACCTTCTCCTATGTTTTGAGAGCCGCAATTAGGGCATGTCTGCACGTCTTTCTGTTTCATGAGAGCACCACCTTTAATCTGTTTCCACTTCCCTTCGACAGTTCACTTCCATTTCCCTTCCAAAAAACCTCTTATTCTCTTACATTTCAACAGGAATCTCAGAATAAAAATCGTATATGTACTATGAACTATATTAATTGACGGAGGAATCTTATGAGTATGATTATGACATTCAATGTAGCACAAGAAATTGAAAACGCAGAAATAGATATGCTCTCTTCTAGATTAGCGCTACTACAAGCAATAAGCGGAAATCCAATGCAAATACAAATGAAAAATTTCGGGAGTGCCACTGCCTTTTCATCAAAAGTAATTACTGGTCCTGCTTTTAATACAGTAAAAGGCATTACATATACAAATACAGATGCGATAGATGAAATCATCTCTTATTATGAATCACTACAAATCCCTTGCCGTTTTGAAATTACACCAGCGCAAGGTACAGCTGAACTATTTCAATACTTATCAAAAAAAGGGTTTTATCAATCTAGCTTCCATACCGCTTTATATAGTATACCGAAAGAAGATCCATCCCTTATTCCTTCTAACATTTCAGTGCGCCAACTAAAAAAAAATGAATTTGGTATTTTTGCAGACATATATGTACGCGGATTTAATATGCCTTCCTTTACAAAGGATGGTGTACGTCAAAATAACGAAATTCTTTACAATGAACCAGGCTGGTATTTTTTCATAGCAGAAGTTCAAAATATTCCTGCGGGCATTGGTGTCCTATATATAAATAAGGGAATTGCATCATTAGCTGCTTCTGCTACTTTGCCAGAATTTCAGCGTATAGGCTGTCACACTACATTAATTCAAAAAAGAATTGAGGCAGCTATTAAATCCGATTGTAATTTAATAATTGGACAAGCAAGGCTCGGTAGTAGTAGTCAAAATAATATGGAACGCGCTCATTTGAAAATCGCTTATACAAAATCAATATGGACTGCAAAAGACATGTAATTAACATTCTTTCTCTTTCCATTACAATTTTATACATTGTTTGACAATTCCTTTTCTATCCTATTAATCATTTGAATATTCAAACTAGATTTGTTACGCTATTATTAGATACATCATTCAACTTGCAATATGAAAAGAGAATTCTAATCAAACTACAAGGAGGAGAAATGTATGACAAAGCATGATCATGGTTTAAAAGAAAAAGTAGAAGGTGCCATTGATAAGGTAAAAGGTGAAGTAAAAGAAGTTGTCGGGAAAGTAACGGATAACAAAAAATTACAAGCCGAAGGAAAATGGGATAAAATAAAAGGCAATGCAAAAAGCACTGTCGGTAATGTAAAAGAAAAAGCACACGAGTATAAAGAACATAAAGAAGACAAATAAAAAAAGAGCCATTCGGCTCTTTTTTTATTTCCCTTCATTCTTCTCTAACACATACAAATCTTCTTCAATATTCGTTAATTTCTCGCTTACAAGCTTTCTTGCATCTCCAATTGCTTGATTATAGGCAAATGGACCAACTAATTTTATCATTTCTTCTATTAAACGTTCTGCTTGGAAACGTCCAATTTCATCTAAATCTTCTTCCATGAAGAATTGCTGAATTTGTGCTACAAGCTCTTCTTTTTTATCATTTGGTATTTTTATATTCATCATCATTTGTTACTCCTCTATATTTAAGATACTATTTTTCTTAACTCTACCATAGAAAAACGATTTCCAGGACAACTTTTTGTTACTCCTACTAGCTCCCTATGACCTAGTATATTTTCCTTCTTTATAGCAAACTGTTTCATAAACATTTTACATAAAGAATATAATGCATTCATTTGTGCAGTAGTTGGATCATACTTATCAAAATTACCCGTCATACATATTCCAATTGTATCTCGATTATTGTCTTTCGCATGTGCTCCAATATGTAACCCTCTTCCTTCAATTACCGTTCCGTCCTCTTCAATAAAATAATTGTAACCAATCCCGCTCCACCCTCTTACAGTTTGGTGAAATTCATGTGTTTTATACACATCCCATCCATCTTCTGACGTATGGTGAATAATAAGTTTATTTACTTTCCCTAAAGGAACTAACTCATCTTGAAATATTAAATTTACACATTTAATTTCCATATGAACTTCCTCCTCTTAAAAATCGATCATAATAATTGTCTTATCATCTGGCCTTATTCTCTTTTTCCCTTCTAACTCTTCAATGATTGCTACGTATTCGTTTATACTATTCTTTCTTATATATGCAACAGTTTGTTCGAGTGACCAATCTGGATGAAATAACCCATCTGAACAAATAAAAATCCCACTCACTTCATCTATATGTAATTCACCGTGTTGTAAATAATGGATGGCTTCTTTCATTCCGTTTGCAACGGAATACCCGCCCTCCATATTTGCAAGATAACGATTGTATTTTAACTGTTCTCGAACATCTTGAAAAACATGTTCTTCTGGCACAAATAAACCTTTTTTACGATCTTCTTCTCTCTTCTTTTTAGCTCGTTTACTAATTCCTTTAACTGTGTCTTTCGTTACTACTTGCATCGTTCCATTTTGAAGAATTGCAACGATCATACAGTCCCCTAACTGCGCATATTCAATTTTCTCACCATTTATTTGAACTGCTGCAATACATGTACACCACAAATGCTCTTTTTTTCTCGTATCAACCTTATATTCTAGCATCTTGTTCTGCAATAACTCATTTGCTCTTGCAACTGCGACTTGTAAACTAAGATTTTTCCGTAATGAAGTAAAATGTCTTGCAAATAAATGTGAAGCGATGTATGCTCCATTATGTTCCTTTTCGTCACGAAACGGAACGAGCGGTGTTGCACCATCACATACACCATAAATATTTTTGTCTTCATTACAAAAATAAGAATCCTCACACTCTTGCTTCAACGGGCTTTTTTGTTGATAAGTCGTTATCCTCATTTCTGTATCCCCTTTCAAATTACAAAACAATCAAATTGTTTCGATTAATCTAATTTTCCGAAATAAACTGTTTTTACCCAAAACTTTCAATATCATATATAATCTTGAAATAATATGAATTTTTTAGTGAAGGACGGGAAAAAGATGATCAGATTTCTCGGTGTTATTATTGGTTCTTTTGTTATTGCGATTGCCTTTAATCTTTTCCTTATCCCCCACAAAATTTTAAGTAGTGGAATTGGCGGAATTGCTATTATTTTAGGGATTGTAACTCCTGTAAACACAGGTATTATTAACTTCGTATTAAACTTACCTATCCTTATTTTAGGATACATAGGTCTTGGAAAAAAAGTAATTTTTAACACAGTTATCTCTGTAATTGTATTATCTGTTGCATTATACTACGTTCCAGTAAAAATCGTAGCAACAGATCCACTTTTATCATCTATCTTCGGAGGTGTTATTGCCGGAGCTGGTATTGGTCTTGTTTTTAATTGTAATGGATCCACTGGTGGATTTGATATTATCGGTATGTTGTTATCTCGTAAGCGTGACATTAAACTTGGTGGATTCCTTATTGTTTTAAATGCAGTCGTTGTAGTAATTGCAGGATTCTTCTTCACTTGGGATGTTGCACTTACAAGTTTACTTTCAATTTATGTAACTGGTAAAGTAATTGATGCTGTTCATACGAAACATCGTAAAGTTACACTTATGATTGTAACAAATGAAGCGGAAAAAATGAAAAAACAGCTTCTTTCAACTGTTGTACGTGGTATTACATTACTTGATGGAGAAGGTGCTTATTCAAGCGAGAAAAAACGTGTACTTATGACAGTCGTTTCTCGTGAAGAATTAGCAAGTATGAAACTAACAATTTCTGAAATTGATCCGCATGCGTTCGTTAATATTACAGAAACTGTAGAAGTATTAGGGCTTTTCAGAAGAGGTTAAAGACTAGGCGGGAAGCCACCTAGTCTTTATTTTGCATAAATTCAATTCTATTTCCAAATGGATCAGACACATAAAATCTAATCACATCTGGCCGGGCATGATCATCAATCACTTCAATCCCTTGTTCTATAAGCATTTGCTTAAATTCATTAATTTGAGTCACATAAAAAGCTGGATGTGCCTTTTTAGCTGGTGTAAAATTCTGTTCCACACCAATATGGATTTCTTGATTCCCACACTTAAACCAACATCCACCTCGTTTTTTTAACTCTTCTGGCTTTGGAATTTCTTCCATACCAATTTTTTTACCATAAAATGCACGTGCCTCTTCTTCACACCCTACAGGTGCAGCTACTTGTACATGATCGATTCCTTGAATAAAACTTTTCATTTTCTCTCCCCCTCTTCTATTCTAATATTATAAAGAAAACACACCCCTGTAACTTACAAAAACTTTATAAAACAATATAAGCTTCCCTTATTACCACCTTATATTCCTTTTGCAAAAAATAAAGAAAACAAATTTTTTCTGTAACTTCCATTTTTTATAGAAATACACATTACATCTATATTATAGTTATTATTAGACAAATCTTTTAGATGCTAGTTGTACGGAGGAAATATTATGAGTCGTAAAAAATATTCATCAACTCTAAGAAAACGTCATCCGAACATTTCTGGACGTTTGCGAAACCATATACAAGATCGTTCTTTAGCAGAAATGTACGCATCTCTGTTCGAACATAATCCTGATAGTATTATTTCATTGAATTTAGAGGGAACTATTCTACATATCAATCCTTCTGCAGAAAGAATACTAGGCTACACTTCTTTAGAATTAGAACGGAAAAACATTATCTCTATTTTAGAAGCTCATATTTCTGAGCAAGTATTACAGTATATAAAGAATACCGAAGCAGACAATCAGCAAGAGTATATCCTATCTATTTATCATAAAGAGGGCTATTTATTAGACGTCGTAACAAAACTAGTTCCTATTTTTGTCCAACATCGTCTAACAGGTGTCTATGCGATTATGAAACCTCTTGAAAAATCAGAAAGAATCGAAAAAATGTTACAAGAAAGCGAGAAAAGATTACGTACATTAATGAATGCAATGCCTGCGTTTGTTATATTTAAAGATCATGAAGGTCGCTGGCTTGAAGCAAATGACTATGCACTTTCCTGCTTTAATTTCCATCATGTACCTTATCACGGGAAAAAGGACAGTGAACTCATCCAATATAATGCAGCGTACCGAGAAGCTTTTTTACACTGTGAAGAAGTAGATGAACTAGCATGGCAACAAAGACAAATTCTTCACGGGGAGGAATTTATTATACACAGAGATGATTTCGACCTCATCTTAAGTATATCAAAAGTCCCTCTTTATCATCCTGACGGTTCCCGTAAAGGCCTTATCGTGATGGGAAGGGACGTTACCGAGCTAAAAGAGACTGAAAAATTATTACGGAAATCAGAAAAGCTCGCCGTAGTTGGACAACTGACAGCTGGAATTGCCCATGAAATTCGAAATCCACTCACTTCTCTAAAAGGTTTTTTAACATTGCTACTTCCTGAAATAAATGAGGAGAATAAATGGTATGTAGATGTGATGCTAAGTGAAATATCACAAATGGAATCCATTACGAGTCAATTTATGGCGATGTCTAAACCTCAAGTTTTATCCGTTCAAACTTACAACATACAAACTTTAATTGAAGAGGTAGTCACATTTCTTTTACCGACTGCCATCATGCATAGCGTCCATATTATTATGGATCATTTTAACCATAAACATGACATTCAATGCGACGGTAATCAATTAAAACAAGTTTTTATTAACATATTAAAAAACGCAATAGAAGCGATGCCAAATGGCGGTAATATTTTCATTCAAATCAAATCGTTAGACAATAATTTCATCGTAATTCGTATAATTGACGAAGGCTGTGGCATTCCAGAAGATCGTATATCACGTTTAGGTGAACCGTTTTATAGTTTAAAAGAAAAAGGTACCGGCCTAGGACTCATGATGTGTTACAAAATAATTGAAGAGCACCATGGTAAATTACACATTTCAAGTGAACTAAACAAAGGTACCATCGTTGATATTCAATTACCACTTTCTTCATCCCATCTTGCAATCCAGTCTTAAATAAAAAAGAAGCATCTGCTAACGATTAGCAAATGCTTCTTTTTTATTTCCTTCTATAATACTGTATTGTCATACCATTCTTTTGCTTTTTCTACTTCACCCATTGTTAATTGATGCCCTCTATTTTCCCAATGCATTGTTACATTAGCGTTTGCATTTTCTAATAACGTCTTCAATTCTTCTGACTCAGAAGGCGCACAAATTGGATCATTTGTCCCAGCTGCGATAAATACCGCTGTTTCTGCTAAATTAGGCAATTGGATTCCTCTTCTAGGCACCATTGGATGATGAAGAACAGCAGCTTTTAACGCATCTTCATAATGGAATAATAAGCTCGCTGCAATGTTCGCTCCATTTGAATAACCGATAGCTATAATGTTATTTCTATCAAATTCATATGTTTTTGCCGCTTCGTTTAAAAATTCATTTAACTCCTTCGTACGGAAAATTAAATCTTCTTCATCAAAAATACCTTCTGCTAATCTACGGAAGAAACGTGGCATCCCATTCTCTAATACATTTCCACGAACACTTAATACCGAAGCTCCCGGATCAATTATTTCTGCAAGTGGTAATAAATCTAGTTCATTACCGCCCGTACCATGAAGTAATAACAACACTGGTTTTGAAGTATCTTTTCCTTTTTGAAAAACATGTTTCATCATAATCCTTTTCCCCTTTCAATTACTTTAATCTAAATTTCTCACTTCAAATGGTAAAAGTGTTTGTTCAATCTGTTTTCTATTTGGTTCATATCGCTCCGGTAACTTTAATTCCTCACCCATCGTCTCTAACGATTCGTCATGAGCAAAACCAGGAGGATCTGTTGCAATTTCAAATAAAATTTCACCGTGTTCTCTAAAATAAATTGCATTAAAATAATTTCGATCTTGTACAGGAGTTACACCGTACCCAAAGCAAGATACATGTTCTCTCCAATCTAGTTGATCAGCATCGTCGCTCGCTCTCCAAGCAATATGATGAACTGTACCAACGCCCATCTGACCGCGTCCAATTGTTGATAATTTTAAATCAATAATATTTCCAATATCAGCAGAAGAACGGAATCGGACAAATTCACCCTCTTCTCCAATTTTCTCAAGACCCATAACGTGTTCTAACAATTCAGCTGTTTTTTGAGGTTGTGCAGATAAAAGAACAGCACCGCCAAATCCTTTAATTGCTACTTCTGGCGTAACTTCTCCAAAAGTCCAATTATTTAATTCGCCTTCTTCTCTTTCAACTAATTCTATATGCAAACCATGTGGATCATCAAATTCTAAATATTGCTCCCCAAATCGAGTCATCTTTGTATATGAAACATCAAACTTTTCTAGTCTACTTTCCCAAAACTCCATTGCACCTTTTGGTACGACATATGAAGTAATGCCTACTTGACCGTCTCCAATAATTCCTTGGCGAGCACCTGCCCATGGGAAAAACGTAATAATTGTTCCAGGTTTTCCTCCTTCATTACCAAAATAAAGATGGTACGTACCTGGATCATCAAAATTCACTGTTTGTTTCACTAAACGTAATCCTAATACACCAGCATAAAAGTCTACATTTTCTTGTGGATGCCCTACAATTGCTGTAATATGATGAATCCCCATTGTTTTCTTTTCCATTTCTGCCACTCCTTTTTTATTTCATTATAAAAATTTGTTTTACATTCAAATTCATTATTCATTTTGTCGATACTGCAAAGTAAAATCCGCTATTATAATTTTATCTCGAATCCGAGATAAACACTTTAAAATTACACATTAACATTCGATCCACTGGAATTATCTCGAATCCGAGATAATTCACAAAAATATATTTGTTCGATTTATAATCATAATAAGTCTTTATTTAGAATACGATTTATCTCGAACTCAAGATTTATTATAAGTTACTTATTTTCATTGTCAATCTGTTCCTTATTTAAATTATTGTTCTCTTGATTAACTTTATTATCGAATAAAAAAGTCATACAAATGTATGACTTTTAACACATATATTTTATCTCCTATTTACTATAGGGAACAATTCTGACAGCGGTACAATTCCTCCTCTTTCATCCTTAAATATAATATGCTCCCTCGTTAAATGGCGCGGGCTTTTCACCCCCGCTGCTGCCGCTAATGAAAACAGACTATATCTCATACTAATAATGTAATTCATCACTCGCCATTTCTTCTCATACGGATCTAACGCTTTTTGGTAGTGCGGATTCGTCGTTGCAACCCCAGATGGACACTGTCCGGAATTACATTGAAGCGCCATAATACAGCCGCTCGCCATCATAAATCCGCGGGCTGAATTTACAGCATCCGCTCCAATTGCTAAAGCAATTGCCACCTTATCCGGTGTTATTAACTTCCCAGAAGCAAACACTTTGAATTTATCACGGACACTATAATGATTCGCTGTATCAATAAATGTAAGTAATGCTGGAATAAGCGGCAGTCCCATACTATCTGCCATCGATTTATACGTTGCCCCTGATCCGCCTTCTGAACCGTCTATTGTAATAAAATCTGGATAAATGTTTAATTCTTTCATTGTTTTTATTAAATCTTCCAAAGGCTCCTGTTGACCAATTACAATTTTCATCCCGACTGGTTTACCACCACTTTCTTGCAACTGCTGAATAAAAGAAAGTGTATCCACTGCATTATTTAAAAATGAAAATCGATTCGGCGAATTAATTGTCTCTCCTTCTCGTACATTCCGAACAGAGGCAATTTTCTCATTTACTTTTTGTCCCTCTAGATGACCACCACGTATTTTCGCACCTTGCCCAAATTTTAATTCGAATGCCTTGATATTACTTTCTTTCGCTTTCTCCATAAATTTCTCCATTGAAAAATTGCCATTCTCATCACGGTATCCAAATAATCCAGGGCCAATTTGTGCAACGATATTCGCACCTGTATGTAAATGTTCTGGAATTACGCCACCTTCTCCAGTATTAATCCACGATCCGCCTGCCATTTTCGCACCAAAACCGCTCGCTAAAATATAATTCTCTCCAATCGCACCGTAAGATGTCGCTGATGCTCCAAACATTCCATGTAATTCCCATTGGTATTTGCGATTTTCACCGACTATAATTGCATCGTCATCTTCATATAACCAAAGATTTGTTGTATCCGCTGTCAATTTCTCTCTTCTTGAAAATAACCCTTCTTTATGAATCACATATTTTTTCCCCTCACGTTCTTGCCTAAGATTCACACTTAATTCATCTGTTAAAATTGGAAACAATGTATTCGCAATATAATAGCCCGATGCATCAAAATCTCGTTTCGATCCAAAACCAAGTATTTCAGAACGATATTTCGCTAAAAACATAACACTTTGAAAATCGTAACGTGAAAAAGGTTTTCCATCCGTATCATGATCAAACCAATATTGCCGAAATTCCGGCCCTATTTTTTCAAGTAAATAGCGCATTCTCCCTAAGTATGGATGAAGTTTTAATATAGAGTGATGCGTTCTTTTTTTTATAAAAAATGTAATAATAAAAAATACGATTAAAAGCAACATCAAAAAAAGCAATATACTAATAATAACGAGTAGCGTTTCACTCATCCCGCTTCCCCCTATGAAATTCCATAATAAAAGGAGAACACTTTATATGTTCTCCTTTTATCTTTATTCACACTAATGTAGCAAGATGCTCTTTCGCGTCATATTCAACTAAACTTTCAGCATGTTTAATTCGATGAACAAAATCTGGATTAGCGATCAATGGTCTTCCGAATGCCGCTACATCAATCGTTCCTTCTTGCAACGCTTCTTCAGCCTCTTTCGGATTTAAATTACCAACCCCAACAATCGTGCCATCCCAATATTTTCTTACTAATTGATGAAAATTTTTGCCATCAGCAATCACTTGCGTATAATTCATCGTTGAAGGGTGAATCATCGTTAATCCAACTTCTTTGAACATATTTACAAACGTTTCAATTGCAAGTTCTGGATTTCCCCACATATAAGTAGGATTATCACCTTTGAAAGCAGAGAAGCGCAGAAGTGTTTTATCAGCTCCAACTGCTTCTATTACAGCCTCAGTTACTTCTTTCATAAATGTTAACCTTTGCTTTAAATCACCGCCATATTTATCTGTTCGCTTATTCGCAAATTCATAAGTAAATTGATCTATTAAATATCCGTGCGCACCGTGAATCTCTACACCATCGAATCCTGCTTCAATCGCATTTTTCGCTGCTTGTGCGTATTGACCAATAACCTCTTTTATTTCTTCTATTGTCATTGCTTCTGGTGTATCAAACGGTTTACGGAAACGCGGAACATTTCCCTCTGCAGCGATTGCTGACGGTGCTTGTGGTAATTGACCGCCAATTATTTCGTGATGGCTCATACGTCCAACATGCCATATTTGAGCAATAATAGTCCCGCCTTCTTTATGTACTGCTTCCGTAACAGGTTTCCAAGAATCTATTTGTGCTTGTGTATACATACCTGGTACCCCTGGGTTCCCTTTTGCTCTTGGGCTAATGACAATTCCTTCTGTAATAATTAACCCAATGCTATCAGCAGCACGCTTGCGATAATACTCAACTACGTCAGCACCAACTACACCCGTTTCACTGTCTGCAAAGCATCTCGTCATCGGTGCCATCGCTATGCGATTACGAAGAGACCAAGACCCAATTTGTATCGGATTAAATAACTTCGTTTCTTCAACGTTTTCAAAAGTTCCACCAGCGTTTATATTCGTTCCTTCATAAATACTTGCGGTTTTATTATTTGAACTTGTCATTTTTCTTCCCCCTAAAAAATTCTTACTATAATTGCATCATACTTACTTTTAAATAGTAGCGTCAATTTATACGACTTTGCCATGAAACATTCGAATATCAAAAAAATAGAATGCTCTAAATAAAATTAAAAAGGTTTCCTTAGTAGGAAACCTTTTTAGTTGACCATATATGGCTATCAATTCGTCTATCTCCTTAACATAAAGAATCCCTTATCAATAGAAGTGAAAATGGTTCTGTATTCTTCTAAAAATAATAACTCATATACCTAAAACAATGAAAGCCCTACCTCTCTTTCATCCTTACGGCTCCTCGTCCGTGCCAGTGTGAATCAGGATTGCAAAAATCAAGTAACTATTTTATCGAAGTATTGAATTAAACTTCGAACATTCGTAAAAGAAATTTAAAATAAAAATGGATTTGATTGTAGTAATAACAAAAGAGGTTAATGCTTTAAAAGTGGTTTGAAAGAGTTGAATGTCTTTGAAATGATTAATTGCCTATAATTATGTTCCCAAAAAATTCAAGACCTTTTTTGGGATGCAATACATTATTTGTAATGAACCTTAACAAAAGCTTTTTATTTGATTTTCTGTGATACCTTCAATTAATCCAAGTTCACTAATCAAAAATTCATGTGCGTTATCTAACATTTTCTTTTCGCTTGCATTAAGTGCTTTTTCTTTTTGTATACGCATTAAATCACGCACAACTTCAGCACCTTCTTGCATTTTACCCGTTTTTATTTTATCAGTGTTCACTTTATACCTTTGTTTCCACGTAAGTAATCTATCTGATTCCCCATGCTGAAAAATATCTATTATGTGTATTAATGCCGTGATATCCGTAACTGGTCGTATATTTGAATTCAATATTTTCCCTTCAGGAATCATTATTTCCATATTATTAGCCGACATTTTTATAACATAATATTGTTGTTTTTTTCCTGCGATTTCTTTCTCTTCTATGGCTTTAATTATACCTGCTCCCTGCATTGGATACACAATGTTATCCCCAATTTGAAACAAATAATCCACCTCCATATATGGTAACCTTCTCAAGCTTAACATATATTCATTTTTTTAGCAAAATTTTTATTTTATCATAAAATTATTTCCCGTGTCAATTCATTCAAAACAATTTAATTAATCCACAAAATAACACTACAAAACCGCAATTCCTCCAACTTTTTCATAA
Source organism: Bacillus sp. FSL M7-1020 (assembly GCF_038050415.1). Taxonomy (NCBI): domain Bacteria; kingdom Bacillati; phylum Bacillota; class Bacilli; order Caryophanales; family Bacillaceae; genus Bacillus; species Bacillus sp. FSL M7-1020. The sequence goes on from NZ_JBBOTW010000001.1 coordinate 3,232,593, forward strand.
GCACCCATTTTAATTTTACAAACCTCTTACAATACAAAAACACATTACTACAATATAAGTAGTAATGTGTTTTTATAAGACATAGCTAAAGATTCATTTTTAATTTCCAACCTATATACTAACTTGCTTACGAATCGTTTCTCGCGCTAAAAGAAAACTCATAATTACTTGCGCAGCTACTCTGCTCGTCATATCCCTGAAATCAAGAGTTGGATCAATTTCTACTATATCCATCCCTTGCACGAGGGGTTCTTTGCCAATAAATTCAATCGCATCAAGTAAAGTTGAGCTATCCATTCCTCCAGGGCCAATTGCTGGACAACCTGGCGCGAATGCTTGATCTAGTACATCCATATCAAGAGAAATGTAAATAGAAGTCACACCTTGTTTTCTTAATACTTCAATGCTTTCTGTCATAATATCTTTTATTTCTCGCTCTCGTACATCTTTCATTGTATACACTGTCACACCGTGCTCTTTTGCATATTCATGGTACGCACGTGCATTAGAAAAATTACGAATTCCAATTTGAACGAGTTGTTTTCCTGTAATGACACCATTTTCTAGTAAACTACGGAACGGTGTACCATTTGATGGACCACCATCATCTAAATTACGCAAATCATGATGAGCATCAAATTGAATAATACCGATCTTTCCTTTACTATTTGCAAATCCTGTTATACTCGGAAAACTAATCGAATGGTCCCCACCAAGAACGATTGGTATCATGTTTGGATTTACTTTCGTTAGATGCCCAACCGTTTTCGCAATTCGGTCATGACTTTCTTTTATATTTGTCACATGCATCGTAATATCACCGCAATCATATAAAACACTTTCTTTCATATCGTGTTCTTCTGTAATTGCATACGTGCTATATGCATCTAACATCGCACGAATTGTTTTTGGAGCAAAACTTGCTCCTGAATGACTAATAGATGGTTTAGAAAGGGGTGCTCCAATTAAGGCAGCACCGAATATTTCCACGCCTTCCTCCCAATCTTTAATCATCTCACTCCATTTCGTCACTTCACGATCAATAAACTTTGCATTTTTCTTTAAATAGTGGCCGTGCTCCACGATTGTTCACCTCTTGTATATGCGATATTACCATTCTTCCATACTGTATTCACATGACTTACGCCGTAATGATACGGTACGTAAGCAAAATTGTAAGCATCCCATAAAACTAAATCTGCCTTGCGACCAACTCTAATTTTCCCAGCTACATCACCTCGATTAATAGCATACGAAGAGTTAACTGTTACCGCGTTCCAAACTTCTTCTGGTGTCATTTTCAGTTTGAGCATTGCGATGCTCATAATAAGCTGAATGTTTTCAGTTGGACAGCTGCCTGGATTAAAGTCTGTAGCTAACGCAACTGCAACACCTTCATCAATCATTTTACGACCGCGAGCAAAGCTTTCTTTATTTAAATAGAAAGTTGTTCCTGGTAATAGCGTTGCTACTGTATTAGAGTTTGCAAGCATTTCAATTCCTTTATCAGAAGCGCCAACTAAATGGTCCGCTGATGCTGCACCAATTTCAGCTGATGCTTCCGCACCACCAAGAGGGTCGATTTCATCTGCATGAATTTTCACGTCAAAGCCAAGTTCTTTCGCTTTTAATAAAAACTCTTTTGATTCTTCTACAGAGAACACACCTGTTTCGCAGAAAATATCAACGAATTCCGCTAATTGCTTCTCTTTCATTTCTGGCAGTAGGTCTAGCATCCATTGTAAAAATTCTTTTGATCTTCCTTTATACTCTTTCGGAACTGCATGGGCACCTAAAAATGTTGAAACTAAATCGATTGGATGCTCTTTTTGTAATTGTGCAGTTGCCTCTAATTGTTTCCATTCCGTCTCATCATCTAATCCGTAACCACTCTTCGCTTCTACAGTTGTCACACCGAAAGATAGCATACGGTCTAAATGGAATTTCGCTTTTTGAACAAGTTCTTCTTTCGATGCTTGTTTCGTTGCATTTACAGTCGAAAGAATGCCTCCACCTTGTTCTAAAATTTCTAAGTACGGAACTCCTTGTAATTTTAGCGCGATTTCATTTTCACGAGATCCACCAAATACAAGATGAGTATGCGGGTCAACAAGACCAGGAGAAACCATTTTACCGCCGCAATCAATAACTTCTTTCGCTTGTATTCCTTTTGCTTCTTCCGCTGTTCCAACGAAAGTGATTACGCCATTTTCAATTCCAACCACACCGTTTTCAATAACAGGAAGCGTGTTCATCGCTTCCCGTCTTAACAAGCCATCTTCTTGATCCATTGTTAGTAATTGACCGATATTTATTAGTAAAGTGTCCAGCATGTTTTCTCCTCCTTATTTCATCATTGGAATGTTAACGCCTTTTTCTTTCGCTGTTTCAACAGCTAAGTCATATCCAGCATCTACGTGACGAACAACACCCATTCCAGGGTCAGAAGTTAATACGCGCTCAATACGTTTTGCTGCCGCCTCTGTTCCATCTGCAACGATAACCATTCCAGCGTGAAGTGAATACCCCATGCCAACGCCACCACCGTGGTGAACAGATACCCAGCTTGCACCGTTTACACTGTTAATTAATGCATTTAAAATTGGCCAATCTGCTACTGCATCACTACCGTCTTTCATCGATTCCGTTTCACGGTTTGGAGATGCTACTGATCCGCAATCTAAATGGTCACGGCCGATAACGATCGGTGCTGATAATTCACCATTCGCCACCATTTCATTAATAATGCGGCCAAACTTCGCACGCTCACCGTAACCTAACCAACAAATACGTGATGGAAGACCTTGGAACTCAACTTGCTGACGAGCCATACGAATCCAGTTACATAAATGTTCATTATCAGCGAACTCACGTAAAATTACTTCGTCTGTTTTATAAATATCTTCTGGATCACCAGAAAGTGCTACCCAGCGGAATGGTCCTTTTCCTTCACAGAATAATGGACGAATAAATGCTGGAACGAATCCCGGGAAATCAAAAGCATTTTTCAAACCTTCATCGAAAGCAACTTGGCGAATGTTATTTCCATAATCAAATGTAATTGCGCCTTTTTCTTGCATCGCAAGCATTGCTTCCACATGTTTTGTCATGCTTTCTTTTGATAATTGTACGTAACGTTCTGGATCTTCTTCACGAAGTTTCGCTGCTTCTTCTAATGTGTAACCTACTGGAATATAACCGTTTAATGGATCATGAGCAGATGTTTGATCCGTAACTAAATCTGGCGTAATATTACGCTTCACTAGTTCTGGTAAAATTTCTGCCGCATTTCCTAATAAACCAATAGAAATCGGTTCTTTCTTCTCTTTATACTCGTTCGCAACAGTTAACGCTTCTTCTAATGATTCTGTATACATATCACAGTATCTCTTTTCAATACGACGATCAATGCTGCGCTTATCAACATCAATAGCAATGACAACACCGCCGTTCATCGTTACAGCAAGAGGCTGTGCACCACCCATCCCACCTAAACCAGCAGTAAGTGTTAATGTACCTTTTAATGAACCACCGAAATGTTGACGAGCCGCTTCACCAAACGTTTCATATGTTCCTTGTAAAATCCCTTGAGTTCCAATGTAAATCCAACTACCCGCTGTCATTTGTCCGTACATCATAAGACCTTTTTTCTCTAATTCACGGAAGTGATCCCAGTTCGCCCATTTTGGTACTAAGTTTGAGTTCGCTAACAGAACGCGAGGTGCATCTTCATGTGATTTGAAGATTGCTACTGGTTTCCCTGATTGAACAAGTAACGTTTCATCGCTTTCTAACGTTTTTAATGAATCTACAATTGCCTGATAGCTTTCCCAGTTACGAGCTGCACGGCCAATTCCGCCATATACAACTAATTCTTCTGGTTTTTCAGCAACTTCAGGATCTAAATTGTTCATTAACATACGAAGTGCAGCTTCTTGAACCCACCCTTTCGCTTGTAACTCCGTACCTCTTGGCGCGCGAATTGTTTGTTTTACTTTTTCCATTTCAATCTCTCCCTTTTCTCATTTTATAGTGCTGCGTTTACATCTAATCTTTCTTTTATCAAATCATTCGTTTTTAACCAATGCGTAATATTTTCAATATCTGTTGAGAATATACGGTCATTTGTAATAGAAGGTACTTGCTGACGGCCTTGATGGTAGAAGCTCTTCGTCACTGTACTCATGTTTTCAATTCCGCGATATTCCGCTGCTTGCATCGCACAAATCATCTCAATTGAAAGAACACGTCTTACATTTTGAATAATTTGATGTGCATGGCGTGAAGCGATTGTTCCCATACTTACGTGATCTTCTTGGTTAGCTGATGACGGGATTGAATCAACACTCGCCGGATGTGCTAACGTTTTATTTTCAGAAACAAGTGACGCAGCTGCGTATTGCATAATCATTGCACCAGACTGCAGTCCTGGTTCTGGACTTAAAAATGGAGGTAAATCATTTAATTGCGGATTTACTAAACGCTCAATACGACGTTCTGAAATATTTGCAAGTTCCGCCATTCCTACTTTTAAGAAGTCCATCGCAAACGCAATCGGTTGACCATGGAAATTACCACCCGAAATTACTTTTTCTCCGCCATCAAAGATAAGCGGATTATCTGTTGCTGCATTCATTTCAATTTCTAATTTTTCTTTCACATAATTTAAAACTTGCCAAGAAGCACCGTGTACTTGCGGGATACAGCGAAGTGAATATGCATCCTGTACACGTAGTTCTCCTTGTTTTGTTGTTAACTTACTATCTTGAAGGATGTCACGAATTCTGCTCGCGACTTCCACTTGCTCTTTATAACCACGTGCTTTATGAACATTTTCATCAAATGCATCAATAATGCCTTGTAATCCTTCAATTGTCATCGAAGCAATTAATTCCGCTTGATATGCAGTTGCTTCTGCTTCTATATAAGAAAGAACTCCTTGCGCTGTCATCGCCTGTGTACCATTGATTAATGCAAGCCCTTCTTTCGCTTCAAGTTCAATCGGTTCAAGACCTTCTTCTGTAAGAGCAACCATTGCATGGACTCTTTTCCCTTTATAGAACACTTCACCTTCGCCTAATAATACGAGCGCAAGATGAGATAAAGGTGCTAAGTCTCCACTCGCACCAAGTGAACCTTGTTGCGGAACGACTGGGTGAATTTTGCGATTTACAAACTCAAGAAGCATATTTACAACAAGCGGTCTAACGCCAGATACTCCTTTAAGCATCGTGTTCGCTCGTAAAATTAACATACCGCGTGATACTTCTTCAGGGAATGGATCGCCTATCCCGCATGCATGTGACTGAATTAAATTGTGTTGAAGTGCCTTTACATCCTCCTTTTGAATAAACACATCACTAAACTTTCCAAATCCAGTTGTAATACCGTAAACAACTTTCCCGTCTTCTACGATTTTCTCAACTACTTCGCGGCACTCCGCCACCTTTTGCATACTAGTTGGGCAAGCTGTTACACCTTCCCCTTCAAGTAATAACTTCTTCATTTCTTCAACTGTCAATGTATGTCCTGTTAACGTAATCATTCTTTTTTCCTCCTTAAAAAGGCAAAAGGGGACCTTATCTTTTTAAGACAGACTTCTGTCCTAAAAAGTAAGGCCCCCTTCTAACTAATAGACTATGGGCAAATCATATGTGATTAATTCCTAAACCAATCGCCTCATGCTCAGATCCTTTTACAGGTGCACCAATCGTTCCATAAAGTGCAACAGCAACCCATTCGCCTTCTTTTTTTCCGTCGTATGGTGTACCGCGCACAATTGCAAAACGAAGTCCTACTGTACGAAGAACGTCTGCTAACTGAATTTGACCTCTCGTCACTCCGTACAAAGCTTCCATTATTGCATGATAAAGTGCATGTGTTTCTCTGTAAACATCCGTTTCAATAACTCGGTTGCTTTTAGCCGCTGTTTCCATTGCCGCTACGACCTTTTGCGAATTCATAGAACCCACTTTCCCTGTACAATATTTCCAACCTTTTGGAATAGATAATACAGGGCTTTCATTCTCATCCGCAAGTGCCAACAGCATGGCCATACGACCAATTCGATGTGTTCCTTGAAGAAGCATGTGACTCTCTCATTTCTTTTAATTATTTGAATATTTCTTAATTTAAGAATAAATGAAAACGGTTAAATCGTCAATAGTTTAAACTCATATTCAAACATTTTTTCACCTACCCTAATTTTGTGTACACAAATTATTTACACAAAATTTCCAGGCATGCTATATTTTCACTAACAGATGAAAAGAGGCGAGTTTTCAGTGGCGAAACGAAAAGATATTCATTTTCGAATTGAAGAAAATTTACTTGAAAGGTTTGAAGCAGCACTCCATTACGAAGGCTTAAAGAAGACAGATGTATTAACACATGCGATTCAGCAATTTTGCACGAAGGTGGAATCCGAAAAAATGAATGATGTAAAACGCCAATACAGCGTCAGCAACCATTTACAAACACGTATCCATACGCATAAACGTTTCGAAGAGAAACAAGTGAATTTAGATGAAGTCGTCCTTGAACATTTACAACTTCAAGGAAAAGAAAACATATTAGAAGTTGGGTGCGCGAGTGGAAAATTCCTTTCCCTTTTACAAACTAACGGTCATAAAGGCCAATTAACCGGATTTGATCAATCGAAAGCCATGCTTTCTGAAGCCGCTAAAAAAAGTAATAGAATTGAATGGAAACAGGGTGATGCTAGTAAACTTCCATTCGAAGATAATTGTTATGACTGGATAATCGCAAGACATATGTTATACCACGTGAAAGATGTAAAAAGAACCATTCAAGACTTTTATAAAGTCATTCGTCCTGGCGGTACACTTTTAGCTACAACAAATTCTAACGTTTCATTACCTCGTATAGTTGAAATGTGTAACAAGATGTTAGCCGCATTTGATTTACCGCAAACATCAGCAGCGGTTGCTCCATTTTGTTTAGAAAATGGTAAGGAGATATTACAATCTGTTTTTCCAACTGTTGCAGAAACAGTTATTCATAATGCACTCGTTTTTCATCACGCTACTCCGATCGTAAACTATATTTCTAGCATGTTCCCATCACTGAATATACCAGACAATATGTATCTTCACGCCGAAATGAAGGAATGGCTACAAAAAGAAATAGAAAATGAATTATCACTTCATAACGGTATATGGCATGATCCGAAAACGGTAGCGATTTATCGATGTAAAAAAGAAAAAAGCTAGCAAATGCTAGCTTTTACACGTTTTCTCATAAAAGTTTCTCCATCACTACATTGCCTTTACCACAATAAAAATTTGTATTATGTTCGTCTGCTACTCCAAAATAAGAAGCAATCGCTATTCCGAATGGTACAAATGCATGCCCTTGTGCTGTAATTATATTTGAGTGCTGCACAACTTCTTTATACACGAAATTTTCTACTGGAAAACAATCGAATCTTTTATAATCTATGGTCGCTGTATAAGATCCCCCTTTCAATAAGCCTGCCTTTGCCAACGCATACGGTCCAGCACAAATTGCTGCCACTAATTTTTCTTGTTCATAAAATTGATGAATGATTGAAAAAAGAGGTTTTGCATCTTTCAACTGTACTTCTTCTCCACCTGGAATAAGTATCCCTTCATACTCATCTACACGCACTTCACTTAATTCTATATGCGGCTGCACTTGCAACCCCGTTTCACTTATAACCAATTCCTTAGTTAAACCTGCTGTAATGATTTCATATTTATTTCTCAGCAATGCCGTTGCTACCGTTATTTCAAACTCCGCAAATGTTGGGTATACGAATAATACTATTTTCTTCATAGCCCTCTCTCCTTTAGCCATCGTATAAAATATGCTTCTAATTCGTCCACTGATAATGCATTCGTGTCCACATAAGTTACAGGAAATTGTTTATACCATTCTTTTTCAGTTTCTACTAATTTAAGTTGTTCTTCAAATGTACTTCGGTTTCTTACCCTATCATTATTTTTTCTATCATATACATTCTCTTTCGAAACGTCTAAATAAAAAATTGCATCCGAACGGCATTTTCTTAGTTCACATAAATCATCTTGCAATTCTGTTTCTATATCCCACTCTTTTCCTATTAATTTCGGATAAAAAAGTGTATAGAACTCAATATCTTCTGGCCCACGATCAAAAATCACCGTTGATTCCTGGATATTTTGAAACTCTTTTATTTTTGCTCCAATGAACATTTTTTGATTTGTTATAAAACCATCTTTTGAATTCATATCTAAATTTAATTCTATTCGCTTTTCTACAATTCGATATGGATTTTCATATATAACCGATAACCCATGTTGCTCTAGCCTTTTAGCTACTGTTGTTTTCCCACTTGCCATCGGTCCTTGTAGTGAAATTACATATGCCATCCCACTCATTCCCTTTCCATATAATATATTGATAATATACATAATTTTGAAAACTATCAACAAAATATATATCATCTTGTTTCTTATTCTTATGTAACTTATAATAAAAGATAGAGATTATGACGAACGCAAAAATAATGTAAGCTTGGAAATCCAAGCTTACATTATTTTTTGCTTTCCCTTTTCTAATAAAAAGAGTATACTAAATTAGAACGTATGTTCTTAACGATTACATACAGTAAGGAGATAGAACAATGGTATACGACACAAAAGCAATTTCTTGGAATGAATCTTTAAAACAACTTCAACGCCGCTATACAAACAAACAAGTTGACCGAAAAGAATTTGAAGATATTGAACTAATGGAATTCTTCCGCGATAACGACTACATTTCTTTACCTACACATATAAGCGGCCTATCAACAGCACGTTTTACTTCTTACTCTATTTTCACAACTGAAGATAAAGATCGTAAAGTTGGCACACTTATTATTGAGTATGTTGAAGACGATAATAATAATTTATGTGTTGAACAACTATACTTTGTTTAAATGATTACGCTTGGTCAAAATGACCAAGCGTTCTTGCTTTCTATGAATCTCAATGTTTATAATATGAATAAAAGAAAATCGAAATCATTTAAGGGGGGGATATACTTGCTCGAAGGATGGTTCAGTTGGTTCATTGTATTATGGACTGTCATTTTATTAGGACTTATGTCTATCGGTGGATACTTTATGTTCAGAAAATTTTTAAAACGATTACCAAAAGAAGATGGTATGTCCATTTTAGATTGGGAAGAACACTACATAAATAAAACGAGACATTTATGGGCTGACGAACAAAAACAATTGCTAGAAGAGCTTGTAAGTCCTGTTCCAGAACTATTTCGCGACGTTGCCAAATCCAAAATCGCTGGTAAAATTGGAGAACTTGCATTACAAGAAAATGCCTCTCAAATTACACAAGACTTAATTATTAAAGGATATATTATTGCCACACCAAAGCGTGATCATAAATTTTTAGTAAAAAAACTACAAGAAAAAGAGATTGATTATTCAAACTACAAGTCTTTACTCGCAAAATAACTTCACATTATTTTCGATAAAAAAGACAGCGCCTTTGACGCTGTCTTTTTTATTTTATACATATACAGTTTTAAGTTAGCTTCATATCTTTTTCATTATAAAAACCATCTTCTTTTTCCATTTCCTTCTGTAATTTCGTAAAGGAACGGTACATCGCAATTCTCCATGATACAATCATCGCAAACGCAAGTAAGAAGAACATGCCGCTAAGTTGTCCTAAATCAAGAGATTGACTTAAGTATGTTTTAAATACAATCCGTACTACAAGTAATCCAATTAATATAAAAACAAATGCTTTTGAACGCTTCAAGTAAATCTCTTGTCCTCTAATTTCAAATTTAGATGTTTTAATAAGAAAAATAGAGAAAATCAAACCAACACCAATTGCTTCTAACATTTCTGCTGGAGTTAATCGAAATTCAGGAAAAACATACATCAATGCTCCCGTACTCATAAAAAATGGCGGAAGTATAATTTTTTTCAATGTTGCAGGTTTCTTAGCTGCTTTTAAACGAATAAACATCGCACCGACAGCCATACAAACAGCAACGATACTTGATAAAAGAACTATGTTCATATTTTCTCATCCTTTTTTGTGGCTATATGCAAAATATACTTTCATTATATGCTTTTCCGTTAGTATTTCCAACATTTTCACAGAATAATACTAAAAACCGGTAAAACCACCAAATAAACTTGAGAAATATACGATAATTTTCGTCATCCAATTAAAGTATAAGAAGATACCCATGACAATCATAATGTATCCTCCGACTTTCATAAAGGCCATACTATTTCTTTTAATCCAAGACATTTTCGTAATAAAGAATGAAAGCACGAAAAATGGGATAGCAAATCCAAGTATGTAAGCAATCATATAAATCATTGCTGATTCTGGGTTTGTTGCTGCTAATCCAATTACGGACACTAAAATAGGTCCAGTACATGGCGTCCATCCTGCAGCAAAGGCCAATCCAATTAGAACTGATCCAAAATAGCCACTCGGACGATTTTTAAATGTAAATTTGCGATCTTGCATTAAAAACTTCGGTTTAAATACCCCAACAATAATAAGACCGAACACGATGATAAATATACCACCTAGCTGTCTAATTAAATCTTTATAATCTGTAAAGATTCCTCCAATAAAACTTGTACCAAATCCAATTGCAATAAATATAATTGAAAATCCAAGTAAGAAAAACGCTGTATGTATCATACTTCTTTTGCGAAGCATTGCATTTTCTTCTTTCAATTCAGAAACCGACATACCTGTTATGTACGATAAAAATGCCGGATAAAGCGGTAAGCAACATGGGGAAATAAATGATAAGAACCCAGCGCCAAACGCTAAAAAAATACTAATATCTTGCATAATTCCACTCCTCTCCTTACATATTGTAGCAAAAACACATAAAAATACTATGAACAATTCGTGAACTCACTTTTACAACGTGGTAATAAGAAAAACCACTCTTTCTCACAGTTTCTAATAAAACGTTTTCATTTCCTTCTATTATATAGAAAAATCTCAATTGGATTAGGAAACCCTTTAATTGTTATTAACATAACAAAGGTAACATAGTTTCTCAAATGATTAGCACGTATACGTACGTTTATATACATATTGATTTAAAAAATATTTTTTCAAATGCTGTCTTTATACAATACAAAGCTGATTTTACAATACTTTTATAATTAACAATTTCAAGATTATGCATAAATATCATACTTTTATTATTATTCTATAAAATGTCGCACTTTTCTTTTATTTGACCCTACATTTTTAATTTTGTATACTTCCCTCTAGATATATTTTCGTTACGGAACAACTTCACATAGATGGGAGGAATTTTTCATGCTTCGTTATTCTCTTTTAGTTTTATTAGGAGCGTGTAGTTATGGAATTTTAGCTATTTTTGTTAAACTTGCATATGCAGAAGGATTTTCACTTGGAGAGGTAATTGGCAGCCAATATTTGTTCGGTTGGATTATTTTGCTGGCTATTACACTTCTATTTTCTAGACACCGCGTTCCATTAAAACAAGCATTAATTTTATTCGTTGCAGGAACATCTGCAAGTTTTACTGGAATTTTTTATTATGCTTCATTAAAAACTGTACCAGCTTCTATCGCAATTATTCTTTTGTTCCAATTCGTTTGGGTCGGTATTATTATTGAAGCTATTGTAACAAAAACATTACCTTCAAGGGAAAAAGTTATTTCGGTTATTTTCTTACTTGTAGGTACATTTTTATCAAGTGGTTTACTGGAAAAATCGGCAGGTACTTTCGATACAACAGGAATCATTTTAGGGCTATTATCTGCTATTACATTTGCAACATACATTTTTGTGAGCGGAAAAGTTGCTGTTGAAGTACCTTCATTACCACGTGGTGTCCTGTTAATGGCTGGCGCTTTAACTTTAGTTATGATCGTATTCCCACCAACATTTATTATGAACGGTGCCATTTCTCAAGGACTTTGGAAATACGGCTTAGGATTAGGAATATTTAGTATCGTTATTCCGTCTATTGCCTTTACAATTGGTATTCCAAAAATCGGTTCTGGCTTAGCGACTATTCTTGGTGCAGCAGAGCTACCAGTTACAACAATTATGTCTGTATTCGTTTTAAAAGAAGCTGTACTATCTTCACAGTGGATAGGTGTATCACTTATTTTAATCGGTATTGCAATTCCGCAAATTGCATATGCAAGGCGTGGACGTTATCAAAAACATCATACACATAAAAAAGTGGCAGCATAAAGTAAAACTTTAATCAGTGGGGATTTTGTTCATCCCCACTGATTATTAGCTCACACCACTCGGGCATTAACGAGAGAGGATTTTCATTTGAGAATCCTCTCTTTTATTGTTGTATACTTATAGTAAATACTTCGCTTAAGAAAGAGGGCATAATACGTGGCATCTATTCCAAATCAACTAACAGAAAAACTTATTTCCATTCGCCGACATTTACATGAGTATCCAGAACTATCATATGAAGAGTTTGAAACAACAAAAGCGATAAAAACTTGGTTAGAAGAAGCAAATATTACTATTATTGATTCCAATTTAGAAACAGGAATTATCGCAGAAATTTCTGGTAATCAAAATGGTCCAATTATAGCAATTCGTGCTGATATTGATGCCCTTCCTATTCAAGAAGAAACAAACTTACCATACACTTCAAAAATTCAAGGTAAAATGCATGCTTGCGGACATGATTTTCATACAGCAGCTATTTTAGGTACAGCTTTCTTATTAAAAGAAAAGGAATCTTCCCTAAATGGAACGGTTCGCTTTATATTCCAACCAGCTGAAGAAAGTAGCAACGGTGCTTGCAAAGTTATTGAAGCTGGACATTTACATGATGTACAAGCTATTTTCGGTATGCATAATAAACCTGATTTACCAGTAGGTACAATTGGCATTAAAGATGGTCCACTAATGGCTGGAGTAGATCGATTTGAAATTGAAATTCACGGTGTCGGGACGCACGCAGCTGTACCAGATGCTGGTGTTGACCCTATCGTCGCATCCTCTCAAATTGTTATGGCACTACAAACAATTGTAAGTCGAAATATTAGCTCTTCACATAATGCCGTTGTAAGTGTTACAAACATTCATTCAGGAAATACGTGGAACGTTATTCCTGAAAAAGCAACATTAGAAGGAACAGTTCGTACATTCCAAAATGAAACACGAGAAAAGATACCAGCTTTAATGGAACGTATTATTAAAGGAGTTTCTGATGCATTAGGCGTAAAAACAGAATTCCGTTTTTATTCAGGTCCTCCTGCTGTTCATAACGATACATCTCTAACCGACTTATCTACTCAAGTTGCCGAAAAAATGAATTTAAATATTATTTCTCCTAACCCATCAATGGCCGGAGAAGACTTCTCCTTTTACCAACAAGAAATACCAGGTTCATTCGTCTTTATGGGAACGAGCGGTACACATGAGTGGCATCATCCTTCTTTTACAATTGATGAACGAGCACTCCCTATAAGTGCAAAATACTTTGCTTTGCTAGCTGAAAAAGCTCTTAAACAATTCTCATAGAAAAAAGCCGTTAAGGGGTACTTAACGGCTTTTCTTATTAAGTTAAATCGCGTTTTAAAAATACTGTATAGGAAATACTTAAAAATACAAATAAATACAGCAATAACATACATGAAGCAAATGGGAAGGTTACTCCTTCAATAAAACTTCCATTCTTGGCAATACCGTATAAATCTGTGTTTGCCGGCAATAAATATTTCACCCAATTATATCTAGTTGCTGCTAGTAACGCAATATTTCCTGATAAAGCAAGAAACAGTGAAATACCGATTGCGCCCCCACTAGATCTTGTTAACACAGAAATCATAAATGCAAACGCTGCGTACACAAGAGTTGGCAACCACGATAAAATGTAATATTTACTTACTTCCACAAAAATATTTTGTTTTATAATATTTCCATCTTGAAAAATAAATTCACTCCATGCAGGCTGTTGGAATTTATAAATAACAAGTCCACTTAAAGCGGAGAAAATCATATTAAATATAAACAATAAAGCTGCAAATATAACGATTGCTAAAAATTTTGCTGTTAAAATTTTAAATCGACTTGCCGGACGGATTGTTAAAAATTTATATGTTCCCCAGCTATATTCATTCGCAAAAATTGTACTTGCATACACGAGGATAAATGGAAGCAAAATTGGAAATACGATAAAACCTGTATCTCTCATGAAAGAAAGTGGAGAACTGCTTGCTGGTGCTATATCCGTATCTAAATGCTTCATTTTAAGCTGATATTCCTTTACAAGCTCGTCCCCCGACCTTTCTGCTAAAATAGCTTCTTTTTTCATACCAAGCTTTTTCTCAATTTCTACCGTACGTTCTGTATAATCTGCTTTCCAACCCTTTGTTTCTGGTTCTAAATACTTTACCGTAACCCATCCTAATCCAATTATTAATACTGCAATAACCGCAAAAGGAATAATCGTTCTTTTACGCTTATATATTTTATACAGCTCGTTATACACTAAATTAAACAATATCTTTTCCCCCTGTTAATTCTAAAAATTGCTCTTCTAACGTTTTTCTTTCTTCATATACACGATAAACTTGAATATTTTTCTCAAGCAAAGTACGAATAACATTTGGGATTTCTTCATCTTTTACATTGATAAGTAGATCATTACCTTTTATTACAACATCACATTCTAACATTTCCGCTGCTTTATTTGCATCATCTACACGTATACGGATCGTCTCCATCTCTTCACTATGACTATGCTGAATATTTTGCGTCGCTACATATTCTCCGTGTTGAATAATAATAACTCTGTCACACATTAATTCAACTTCTGAAAGTAAGTGACTAGATACAAGTACTGCTTTTCCTTGTTCATGTGCAATTTTCTTTATGTACATTCTCATTTCATGTATTCCACTTGGATCTAGTCCATTCGTTGGTTCATCTAGTACCAATACATCTGGATTATGAATAAGCGCCTGAGCAATCCCTAAACGTTGTCTCATACCGAGTGAATATGCTTTTACTTTACGGTCAATTACTTGTCCCATTCCTAACAATTTCACTACTTCATCGATACGTTCTTCTGTCACATTCCCATTCATTCGGCCGAAATATGTTAAATTTTCGTAGCCGCTCAAAAAAGGATAAAATTCCGGTGTCTCAATTACTGCACCAATTTTCGCAGCAGTTTTTTCAAATTGCTGTTTTACAGATTGACCATCAATCCATACTTCACCTTCTGTCATACGGATCATACCGACCATCATTCTCATTAAAGTCGTTTTTCCAGCACCATTTGGTCCTAGCAGGCCAACAACTTCACCTTTTTTAACTTCGAAACTAATATTTTCTACAAGTGTCTTTGAACCGATTCGCTTCGTTAACCGCTCAACTTTTACAATTGATTGTTCATTTGTCATTCTATACAACCTTTCCTTCCCATTCTTTGTCAGGTCTTTTCACTCTAACACGATTATTTTCATGTGTAAAATAGAAAAAGGCATGATTTCTCATGCCTTTTTCTCAAACTGAAACAAATTTCCGTCTTTTAAACTTCGAACAAATCGACAACATTGCATCATCGATAATACGACGACAGCCATCATAATTATACTAACAACTGCTATTGCATATATTGTAATTGGTGCACTATTTATCCCTTGTATCCCTGCTATTTTCATAAAGATAATCGTGAATAATTTCAAAAATAACATCCCATGAACTAGACCGAAAACAGACGCTGCTCCATAAATGAATAATTGCTCCTGACATAATAAACATAGTATTTCATTTTTTTTCATATTCCCTACTACATAAGATTTAAATTCCTCTCTCCTCACTTGCAGAAGAGAATTCGTCATTTTATACGCAATAAAAATACATATAAAAATCAATAAAATAAACAGCGTGTAAAAACACATTTGAAACAAAAATGTTGCCCCTACTTTCCCAGTCGCTAGTTCATTAAATTGTAGCGACATCATAAAAAACAAAATTGCAGTACACATGGCAATCCACATGAATTGCTTCATCCTTTTGACAGCAAATGTTCTTATATTTTTTCTCGCTAACCGACATAAAGACATAAATTTCTTCCCCTACCTTATAACATACGCATTCTATACTACTAGTGTATAAAAATATGACATTACAAACATCGCACTACAATCTGAATCTTTTCTAAGTCTTTAGTCCTAGAAAGGAAAATGGGAATTTATTCATATTATAATTGTAAAAAGAGGAGGGTTTATACTATGCGTATAAACGTATTATTTATCTTATCTTTACTTTTCTTTACTAGTTGTAACCAAATACAAAATAATGAAGTTGCTTCTGTAGAAGCTTACAAGTTAACAAAAGAACAGTCTTCTATTTTACAAATGACGCCTATTCAAGAAGGAAATAGTATGTTTTATAACGTTACACTTAATAATGATAAAGATGAAATAAATGCTACGATTGATTATTATCAAAATGGTAAAAAAGTAAAAGAGATTACTAACATCGCTTCATCACATTTTCTAGAAAAGAAAATAAAACTCTCTTTCATACCACCACATTTCCAATTTGATAAAGATGTAAAAGAAAAAGGTCAATGGTATATTAATATTGACGGTGGTTCAACGCTTGCTCCTGAAGAAGCACCTCTAGGTGTAAATAGTTCTGCAACTATTACAATTCAATCTGCAAAAAATTTAAGATATAATCAGAAAACAATTTTAGCTGCTGTAATCCAAACAAGTAAAGAAACTGTAAGCGTCCCTACAATTGATGAAGAAACAGGTATTGATCTACTCTTAAAAGAAAATGAACACGTTTATCTTTTCAGTATCGAGCTAAAAAAAGAAAAATAAAACAGAAATGCACTTAAGCTGCATTTCCGCTTTATTGTTTAATAAGGTGTACTTTTATATATTCGAATTAAATCTATTTACCGTTACTAATATTACTCATCTTCTACTTCTATTCGTTTCTTCTCTCTTGCAATTTTTAAAAACTCTAACAGCTCTGGATTACTATTCATTTTTTTATAAGCTACCGACATTTCTGCAACAAAATTAGAATCATATAATTCTTTATATACAACTTCTGTTTTATATAATTTATTTGCCGATACAGGGATTACTGTAATCCCAATCCCTGCTGCTACAAGCCCCATAACTGTTTGATATTCTGTTGCTTCTTGTACAATTTGAGGACTAAAGCCAACCTCTCGACAAAGAGATAAAATTGTATCATACAACGCCGGCCATACTGGTCTCGTAATAAAAACAAACGGTTCATCGCGTAAATCTTCTATATGTATTTCATCTTTCTCTGCAAGTGGATGTGCCTTTGGCAAACATAAAGTACAAGATAACCTTTGAATTGGTTCTAACTCTAATAATTGTGTTGAAATTGGCGGCCGTAAAAATCCAATATCAATACGATTATCATGAAGTGCATGCACTTGATCTGGTGTAGATAATTCATGTAATGCGACAGACACTCTCGGAAATTTCTTTCTATACTCCCTGACGATAGACGGTAAAATATCATATATCGCCGCACCTACAAAACCAATTGAGAGTGATCCAACTTCTCCCCTTTGCGCACTTTGTGCAACTTCTACTGCTTTTTCAATTTGCTCAAACGCTTTTTTTACTTCTTTTAAAAACATTTCTCCTGCTTCTGTTAATTCAACCTTTCTCTTCGTTCTTGAAAATAACAGAACTCCCATTTCTTTTTCTAATTGCTGAATTTGTTGACTAAGTGGCGGTTGTGTCATTTGTAAACGAGCAGCCGCTCGTCCAAAGTGTAACTCTTCTGCCACAACAACAAAATATTGCAAATGCCGTAATTCCATTTTGGACACCCTTTTCAATTTCAATTAATACGTCTAATATATTAATAACATATAATTTATATATTAGACAAATATTTTGAATGAACGTATAGTAGAAATTGTTAATTCTTTTTTACAATTTTTATGTAAAAAAAGAAAGAGGTGGTTACTGTATGAAATGGTGGAAGTTAAGTGGACAAATTTTATTATTATTTTGTTTCGCTTGGACAGGTGAATGGATCGCAAAACAGGCACACCTCCCAGTTCCAGGAAGTATAATCGGTATTTTTTTATTATTAATTTCATTAAAATTTAACCTAGTTAAAAAAGAGTGGATACAGGACGGAGCAGACTTTTTATTAAAAGAACTTATTTTATTTTTTATTCCTTCTGCAGTCGCTGTTATTCGTTACAAAGATACACTATCACAATATGGAATCGATCTCATTTTAATTATTATGATTAGTACACTTTGTGTTACTCTCGTAACAGGACTATTAACAGAATTGCTACTTAAGCGGAAAGGATCAACGCAATGATCGGCTTTCTTTGTTTACTATTAACACTATTGACATATTGGATATCTAAAAAAATATATCAACGTTGGAATTGGAGCTTACTTTCTCCTCTCCTTGTCTGTCCCATTATTTTAATCGCTTTATTGCTTGGACTAGACACACCTTATGAAACATATGAATCTGGTGGTCAATGGCTAACAGAATTATTAAAACCTGCAACAGTTGCTTTTGCATGGCCAATCTATAAATACTTTGATTTATTAAAGAAACACGGAATCGCCATCTTACTTAACGTCATCGTTGGTTCATTTTTATCAGTTATTACTTCGGCACTACTAGCAAATTATTTTCAAATTGATTCGTTACTAGAACATAGTTTAGCACCGCATATTGTAACGACACCAATCGCAATGGCTATTTCAGAAATGATTGGTGGCATGTCACAATTAACAGCTGTATTTGTCGTTTTAACTGCCTTAACAGGAGCATTACTCGGCCCTTCCCTTATACGTATTTGCCGCATTAAAACCGCGCTCGCAAAAGGTATTATGTTAGGAACGAGCGCAAATGGAACTGGTACATCAAAAGCATTCGAAATCGGCCCTGTTGAAGGAACAATCGCAAGTTTATCCATGCTTTTAACAGCGGGTGCTAGTTTAGTTATCGTTCCGCTTTTCTTATCTTGGATACATTAAAAAGCAAGTATTTACATACTTGCTTTTTCATTTATATATTGACATATTAACTCGTAATCCTCCGGAAAAGCTAGCGATAATTTTTCAACTTCCTGTATCCCTTTCCAGTCAATTTCATGTATTAACTCATCAGGATCTTGAATTTTCATACTACCGCCTATTTTTTTAACAAAGTAATAATGAACATACACTGGAATTCCGTATGTAATACCTTCTTTTTCGTATATTTTATTTACAACTTCCACATTGTAGCCTGTTTCCTCCCAAACTTCCCTGATACAACATTCTTCTAGTGTTTCTCCCTTTTCAAGTCCTCCACTTGGTACAGACCACCTTTTTTCTTCCCCTTCTTTGCCTTGCAGCACCATTAAAATTTCATTTCTGTCATTCATACATATAGCTGCCGTACCTATCCATCTCTCCATAAACATCCCTCCCCTACTAAAATTCGCCTTCTTTTTTATTTTCCCCTTGAAAAAAGAGGAAAAAAATAAACGGTGACGAAAGAATACATCAACTTCATAGGCAGTCCCTTCTTAGAAATTAAAAACGGAAGGATGAAATTATGATTTCTAAATATGTTGTGGAATGTGTCTTTTGTGAAGAAAATCGAAAACCTCGCCAAGCTACCGTCACAGTTCCCGCCACTTCTCAACTACTAGCTATTCAAAAAGTTCGGGCTGAATGTAAACGTCGCTTTGGAAAAACGTTATTATTGCAAACAGAGGTTAAAGAAGAAATAGTTTTGGAACAAAAAGAAAGCTGACCATCAATTGGCCAGCTTTCTTGTCCGATCATATTTTCACATGAAGATTAGGGGCATCCTCTTTAAGGATCGGGATTTTCCCATTATGTACGTTCCATAATGGTCATCGAACAATATATTTCTATGCAATTAAGTATTGAATAGAATAGGGCAAAACTTGTTCGCATTTTTAGAAAAGGGATAGGGATATAATTCAAGTAGTACTTCGAATACTCGAACTTTATACTCATAATATTAATGCAAATTCTTTTATATGGGAAATATGAATTACTTATATAATTCATTCGTAAAATATATTAATACCTTGCTATAGTAGTTTTATTCCATCAATAACATACATCCGGCTAAAACTGGCGTCATAATCATTGAAAATCTCAACAGCATGCGTGGTGCATAATTTGTAAACTTCGCACCGATATATGCTCCTAACATCGTCCCAATTAATACTTGCAATAACAATATATAATCTAAATACCCTTCCGAACTATATCCAATCCCGCCTCCAATTGCAATGGGTAATATAACAAGCATAGTCGTTCCTACAGATTGCTGTATCGTTAATCCTAAAAGAACCATTAGTCCAAGTTGTATAAAAGGGGCTGAACCAATCCCGAATGAACCAGCCAACATTCCAGTAACTAATCCTAAACATATACATTTCATCAAGTTGTTTTTTGAAAGTTTTTTCTGTCCACATAAGGGTGGCTGTTGCTTATTTAGAGACATAATCAATTTAATAAACATAAAAATTGCTGATAAAAATAACATCCCAGCTGTAAACCAATGGAGAAGATGTGCTGGTATAAGCGAACCAAACTTTGAACCGATATAAGAACCAAGCGCTCCAAATCCACCAACAATCCCGCCTATCATAAGTACAACATTTCCTTCACGATAATGACTTATAACTCCAGATAACGTCGTAAATGCCATAGCAGTTAAAGATGTTGCAAGTGCAACGTGAATAGGAATATGAAATACTAAAGTGAGTATCGCGATAATAAATCCAGCTCCCCCTGCTCCAACAAATCCTAATAAAATACCCATTAATAACATCGTTATAATAATTGCCACATACTCTCCCTCCAGTATCCCAATTATCTACTATACGCCCTCTTCCATACAAATAAAAAGCATCCTATCCGGATGCTTTCACTACTTTTCTATATTGAAAATATGTAATCAATCTTGATTAATTAAAATAACAGCAGGACCAGCAACGACTACTCCAGCTACTTCTATCTTTTCAAATTCCTTTACTGTAATAGATATAACACCTTCTCTTTCCATCAATTCTTTACTCAGGACTTCAGTCGGTATCGTCTTCACCGTCTTACCTCCTTTTCATTTATACAATATGATAAAGCGACACTTTAATCAGTGGGGGTTTTGGCCACCCCCACTGATTATTAGCCCTCATCAACCAGGCTTTTGCGAGATAAAAACAACCCAATACATCCATATATATGCATCACCTCCACTTTCATTCCATATTCCATCCAAAATTCATATTCCCTTTCTATAACATATTGAAAAATAAAAAGAAGCTATAACATATAGCTTCTCTCTAAGTTTCTTTACCCTCTCTGTACCTTATATGTCAAAACTCTACCATCTCTATCAAATTGGAAAATAAGCTGTTCACTATCTATTGGAATGAAGCCACGTTCTGTCCCAAGATAGTACAAAGTGATGACCCCTTCTTCCTCATTTCTCGTTTCAGTAGGCGTTCCTAACAATTGTGTAATTTCTTCATTTGATTTCCCTATTAATTTATATTTTTGCATGAAATCATCTACCATATGTACCCGTTTCTCTTCGTCATTTAACCACCGATCTCGATTAAAATTGGAAGTGTACTCATTCATACTTAATTGTACAGCACACACTATTAATGGAATGATCCCTACTATCATTACACGTAACATTTGTTTCTTTTCTTTATTACGACTTGTAGAAGCACGTAAGATGACTCTTTGAATCATGACTAATAAAATAAATGGCATAACTACTACAAAAATACTCTTTACACTTAATGACATATGAACTATATCGATAACGAAAATAAACGCAATGTACATGACTATATACAAACAAAAATAAACATACAAAATCCCATGTAATAGAGCACCCAGAAAAATCTCCCCCTTTTTAATTCACCTGGCAAAGCATTTCTCTTATCTTTTGTAACTCTTGCGCTGTATATATTACTTCCCCTGTTAAAACTTCATTTTTGAAAAACGCTACGATTTGCTCCCTATCTTTTAATCTAGGTGTGTCCTCATTAGAAAGATCTAGTACTTCTTTACCACTCTCATTATAAAAATATACAATTGGCTTTACGTTTTCTTTTACAATATCAACTTGCAATTCTTTCAAACAATTGTATAAAATTTGAGATTGTTTCTTCGCTTTATATACTGGATTCCCTTCATTTTTCACTTGTATAGTTAACGAATCTTCACCTGTAATACATTCAAGCGTCTCTTCTTTTTTAATTTCTTGTTGATACTTACCTATTTCATCAAGCATAAATGAATATATACTAGCATTCTCTTTCGTTACACCATGAATTAATTTTCCTGTCCACTCTCTCGTCTCAAGTAAATACATACCAGTTTTATATAAGATAAGATGATGGATTCGAATATCGTTTATTCCAAGTTTATCTCTAATAAAAACATTCGGCATAATATGAAATTCATCTTCTTGTATGATTTCTTGTTCTAAAAATCCTTGCTTCATATAATGTAATGTTTCATGCGTATTTACTTCAGCGCTATTTTTAGTATACTCTCGTAAATCTGCAATTAACTTTTGAAACATATGTATTTCATTACTATGTTTATCTTGCATTTCACTACGTTCTTTACTATGTTGCATAGCTAATTGATTTTTCATCATACGCATATTTTCAAGTTCTCTAGCTGTACTAACTTGTAAATCATTATACTTTTTCTGTTCCATATTTTTTAACGTATTTTGTTGCTCTTTATGTTCTGTAACCGTGGCTGCAATTTCACTTTCATACGTTTCAATCGCTTGCTTTTTTTCAAATTCCACCTGCTGGCTCTCTGATTCCAACTGTTTATTTTTATAAAACAGTACGAATACTGCAGCTAATAATATTAAAATTACACCTATTAGCACATAATCCATATTTTTACTCCTTTATTTCAATTTTTGATTATTTTTTATAAATATCCCCATTGTATTATACTATGCTTTTAATATACAACTTGTGAAAATTAATTTTTTCATAGAGTGACACTTTAATCAGTGTTTTGTTCTATCACCCACTCATTATTAGCCCTCACCAATCGGCCTTTTACGGGCAACTCCCACCTATCTTCCTCGCATTCGCCGAGATTCTTACTGCCTGCAAATCGCGGGATAAAAGGTATCTCAGGCGGGATAAAAGGTATCTCAGGCGAGATACCTTTTACGTTGACTTTATTATACACCATACTGAATATAACTCGAATCATAATATATCCATTCATTTCCACCTAATCCGAGCCAGCCATCTTGCTTACACCATACTCGATATGCCTCACCATGATGTAACTGTCTTATAACATTTCCACTTAATGATGGAGCATCCCGTAGATTCACATTGTCACCAGTAATAGTCGCCACATAATGTTTATACTGAATATAACTCGAATCATAGTATATCCATTCATTTCCACCCAAAGCAAGCCAACCATCTTGTTCGCTCAAAACTTCATATGATTCACCTCGATTTAGCTGGCGAATTACACTAGATTGTAAAGATGGTCCAGTCCGTAAATTTACATTATCGCCATTAATTACAGCAACACCGTAAACTGGAGTTGCATTATTAGGCGGAGAAACATTCCCTCCACCACTCGATCCATTCCCTTGCAAAGCTTCTAATGAAACTGCTGCTGATACATCACAATTTCCTACACCTGAAATTTGGCCAGAATCAGTGTATTGCCACGCTGTCCACTCTGTCCATCCACCAGCATCAGCAGGCGGTGTACTAGAATATCTAGCAATCCAAAGTGGAATATCACTTAACCCGTTAATTCCAAACTCATTAATATACCAAACTCCTGTATATAACATTACATTTTTTCCAGTAGCCTGTTTCACATAATTTATGAAACTTCTTGCCCAATTAGATATAGCGGTACCAGTTAAATTACTATTACTCGGATCTGTTGGTGACTCTAAATCTAGAACTGGCATTAAGTCTGTTTGATTGCTTTGTAATATACTCACAAAATATTTCGCTTCTGAAATTGCATCATTTTGTTCTGGATGTGCAAAATGGTATGCACCGATTAATACATTCGCATTTCGTGCCGCTTGTACATTTTGAACAAAAGTAGGATCAAGATAATTTACACCTTCTGTCGCTTTTGCATATGCTGCTGGAATGCCAGATGCCTTCACTGCATTCCAATCAATACTCCCTTCCCAATGAGACACATCGATAAACGTAACATTTGAACTCGATCTGTTTTGCATATAAAATCTCCTATCAAATTTTTTCATTCCGTATACATACAATATGTACAACTTTACTAAATGGACACGACATGTATGCTATAAAAACAAAGAGTAAATATATTTTATATACAAAGTAAAAAAGACCTTGTATATTACAAGGCCTTTTGCAAGCTTCCTTTATTTTGTAGTAAATACATATTATAATACAACCCTTGCTCACTCAGTAACTCTTGATGTGTTCCCCTTTCTACTATCTCTCCATCATGCATAACGAATATTTGATCTGCATCTTGAATTGTAGATAACCTGTGAGCAATCGCTATCGTCGTTCTACCTTTTCTCATTTGCTGCAACGCTGTTTGAATAGCCTCTTCTGTTTCTGTATCGATATTAGCTGTTGCCTCATCTAATACTAACACTTTCGGATTAGTTGCTATCGTTCTAGCAAAAGCAATTAATTGTCGTTGACCACTAGAAAATGCAGCTCCTCTTTCTACTACTTCTGTTTCATACTGCTTTGGTAATTTTTCAATAAACGTATTGGCTTGCACAAATTGCGCAGCTTCTTTTACTTCTTCATCTGTAATTTCTTCATTGTACATACGAATATTTTGCTTTACATTTCCTGCAAATAAAAATGCATCTTGCAATACGAGTCCTATTCTCTTTCTAATTTCTCGTTCTTCAAATTTCTCTAAATCTACACCGTCTATTACAATGTTTCCCGACTTAATATTATAAAATCGCATTAGTAAATTCATAATGGTACTTTTTCCGCTACCAGTATGCCCAACAAAAGCAACCGTTTGCCCTTGTTTCACATGAAAAGATACATTTTTTAAAACATCACGCTTTCCATCATACGAAAAAGTAACATTTTTAAATTCAATATCTCCATTAACTACTTGAGGATTCCCATCCCCTTTTTGAACCGGCGCTAAATCTTTCTCATCTATTAAATGAAATACACGTGATGATGAAACAAGTGCCTGTTGGAAAAATGATAATTTCATCATCATCTCATTTACAGGTTGGAAGAAACGATGAATATAGTTAACAAACGCATATAAAACTCCTACTTCAACGGGACTCTTTAAAGCGTCAATTCCGAATAAACCAAGTACTAATGCAATTGCTACAATATGAACTAAATCCGTTGCTGGACGTAAAAGTAATGCGTCTAACTTTAACGTGCGTCGTCCTGCACTATAATGTTTATTATTCACCTCTTCAAATTCTTTTCTCATACGTTTTTCTTGTCTGAATACTTGAACAATATTCATTCCTTGAATGGACTCATTTAACTTCGCATTTAATACGCTTAATTGATTACGTACTTCTAAATAAAAAGCTGCACTTTTCCGGCGATATAGCACCATAATAGCAAACATAATTGGAATTAATATAAGAGAAAATAGTGCTAATTTTACATCTAATAAAAACATCGCCACTAAAATCCCTACTAAAAACACTACATTTTTTACGAATGTTGATAGTACACTTACATAAAAATCCTTAATCGCTTCCGTATCATTTGTTATGCGAGATACGAGTGTACCTATCGGCGTACGATCAAAGAAACTTAATGACAATTTTTGAACGTGTTCATACACTTCAACTCGCATATCTTGAACAATCTTAAAAGCTATATTTTGAAAGTACAATAAATCTAAATACGTAAATAATACTTTTAATAAATGTGCAATTATATACACTACAAATAGAGTAACAAGTGCTGATTGATCAAAGTTACGCGGTACTAAATGTTCATCAAGAAATTGTTTAATTAAAAAAGGACCCATCATTTCAGTTACAGTTGCACCAACTAGGAATAAAAATGCTAATGCTAATAACCTTTTATATGGTCTCATATAAGAAAGTAATCTTCTTAAATCACTCCGCTTTTTCTCAGCCATCATACGCCTCCTTTCTCTACTAACGCCTCTAGTTGCTGGCTTTCGTACATTTCTTTATACCAACCATTTTCTCCCATCAATTGTTCATGTGTTCCTCGTTGCACTACCGCTCCTTCATCAATCACAAGAATAATGTTTGCATGCTGAATTGCACTTAAACGGTGTGCAGTAATAATCGTCGTTTTTTCTGCTCTTTCCCGTTTCAATGCGGATAATATAGTTTCTTCTGTTTTTGCATCGACAGCTGATAAACAATCATCTAAAATTAAAATTTCAGCATTCGTTAATAAAGCACGCGCAATTGAAATCCGCTGTTTTTGACCTCCCGATAGTGAAACACCTCTTTCACCTACTACCGTATCATACCCTTCTGAAAATTGAACGATATCATTATGAATACAAGCAATTTCAGCAGCACGCGCAATTTCTTTATATGTAGCATCGACCTTTCCGAATGCAATGTTCTCTCCAATACTCGCTGAAAATAAAAAATGATCTTGCGGCACGTATGAAATTGCAGAACGTACACCATGAAGTGTTACATCTCGAATATCCCGCTCACCAACTTTTAATTCACCATTAAAATGATCATATTCTCGAATTAAACATTTTAACAACGTCGTCTTCCCTGCACCGGTACGTCCCACAATACCTAGCGTTTCACCTTTTCTTAAATTAACATAAATATCTTTTAAGTTTAATAGTTCATTTTTCTTATAAGAAAATGAATCAATAGCAAATGAAACATCACCACTTGCTATAGTATTTATAGCGTTTTCCTTATTTACTACATCTGAAGTTTGTGAAAGTATTTTCTCCACACGATCATACGAAGCGCGTCCACGTTCCATAATATTAAACAACCATCCAAAAGCTAACATTGGCCATACAAGAGTCCCTAAGTATGTTGTAAACGTTACTAGCTCTCCTACAGTTAATTCGCCCCGTACTACTAATAAAGATCCGTAACAAACTGCGATTAAAAACGAAAACCCGACAATAAGTGCAATCGTTGGATCGAATAACGAGTCAATACGTGCGACTAACATATTTTTATGTACGACATCTTCTGATTTCTTCCGAAATGCTTCCAAATCCTCTTTCTCTTGTCCAAGCGAGCGAATCACCTTCATCCCACTCATACTTTCTTGTACTTTATCATTGATTTCAGAAAACGATTGCTGCGCTTTATGAAATCTTCTATGCAATAAAGTTCCATAATAATTTGTAGAAATCGCTACAATTGGCATCGGAATTAAACTTAATAATGTCAACTTCCAACTAATTGTAAACCCCATCGCCACAAGTACACATCCTCCAACTGCTAATGAGTCAACAAGTGTTAAAACACCCGATCCAGCAGTTTGCTGAATTGCCTGAATATCATTGGTCGCATGCGCCATCAAATCGCCTGTACGACGTGATTGATAGAAAGTTGGACTCATCTTTGTAAAATGTTCATATAAATTCTTTCGTAATTGACGGGCTAATTTTAAAGAAGATCCAAAAATCATAATACGCCACAAATAACGCAATATGTACATAGTAATTCCTACAACAACTAACAGAATAACCCACTTCAACAATTTTTCAGATGTTAATGTTCCATTATTAATTTCATCTACTACAATACCTAGTACTTTCGGGGCTACAAGTTCAAGAAGCGCGACACCAAATAACATAATAATCCCAATTATGTACGCTCGTTTTTCTTGTTTAAAAAACCAAGCTAAATTAAAAAATACTTTCATATTTATCCTCCTCCCTTAAAATGAGCGATGTTTTCAGTTTAACAAAAATACAGAATTTTTAAAAGTTTTAAATACTTTCAAAATCCAATAGGAAAGGGCACTCTTATCGAGTGCCCTTTAGCGCTTATTTTGTTTGTTGCTTGCTCATCGCGCTCATCATTTGATTGATTTTCTTTTGGGAAGGTTTTTGTCCCATTTGCATCATCATCATTTTTAACATTTGTTCATTAATTGGTGGATTTTTTTCTAAGTAGTTCATCATGTATTTGCGGGCAATGAAAAATCCTAACGCCACGCCTGCTACTAGTGCTACTACGCCCACTAGAATACCTAACCAAATTGGCATATATTTTCCTCCTTCATGTTGTCTACCTTACAGTGTACTAAAACCTTTTCAATAAGACAAGATAGAATTCGACATTTTTTACACATATGTTCGTACTTGTTTTAAAGGATTCAACCATCCGTACTTTGTATTTTCATAATCCATAGCTAAAAATGTTAGTTCACACTTTCTTAACACCTCAAAGAAAGTCGTTTCCATAGAGACATTTCCAGAGGTATCCATGCGAATATAGTGTGGTTTCACTATTATTTCGCCATATTCCGCTCCCGTAAAAAGTGTATGCGTATGATGTGTTCTATCATATTTACCAAGAACACGCAAAGCTTGCTCTAATTTATGATGAATTTTCATTACTTGTAATGGCATCGTTATATACATCATTTGTTTATATAACACTTTTTTCTCCGAAAGGGACCCAGATTCTGAAAATCGAGCAAATAAATCAAAAAACAAATATTCACGACCAAAATAAGCTTTCGCAATATCCTCTTGAATTAAATACAATTCATACGTTTTCATTTTCAGCCTCCCAATCTGGACAACCTTTTCTCTTCATTATATAGAAGAAAATTTGCAATGATTGTCTGACTGCGGAGAGATAAAAAACTTTTTCTGTCGAAAAAACTCATTTACATAGAAAAACCTCTCCATGCCGGAGAGATTTTTCTAAAATCATTAAAGCATTTCTTTTACTTTACGAACAACGTTCTCTACAGTAAATCCATACTCTTCCATAATCTTCTCACCAGGAGCAGAAGCACCGAATGTATCGATACCTAACACATCTCCTTCAAGACCTACGTAACGGTGCCATCCGAATGTAGCACCCATTTCGATTGCGAAACGTTTTGTTACTGCTTTTGGTAATACAGATTCTTTGTACTCAGCAGTTTGAGCTTCAAAGCGATCCATAGATGGCATGCTGACAACAGCTGCGTCAACGCCGTCTACTGCTAACGCTTTTTGTGCTTCAACAGCTAGACTTACTTCAGATCCAGATGCAAGTAAAATTACATCAGCTGTTTCTTTCTTGCTTGCAGAAACTACATATGCACCTTTTGCAACTTTTTCATACGTATCTTCTTTTGCGCCTTCTAATGTTGGAAGATCTTGACGAGTTAATACTAAAGCAGTTGGTGTTTTTGTAGATTCTAAAGCTAATCTCCAAGCCGCAACAGATTCGTTACCGTCAGCTGGACGAATAACAGATACATTTGGCATTGCACGAAGCGCTGCTAATTGCTCAACTGGCTCATGTGTTGGACCGTCTTCACCAACAGCGATACTGTCGTGTGTGAATACATACGTTACTGGCAATTGCATTAATGCTGCAAGACGAATTGCTGGACGTAAGTAGTCAGAGAATACGAAGAACGTACCACCGTAAGTTTTTAAACCACCATGTAGTGCAATACCGTTCATTGCTGCACCCATTGCGAATTCACGTACACCGTACCAAATGTTTTTACCGCTGTAATCTTCTCTTGTAAAGTCTTTTTCGTTATTCATATATGTTTTGTTAGAACCAGCAAGGTCAGCAGATCCACCGAAGAATGATGGTACAGACTCTGCAATTGCATTAATTACAGCACCTGAAGAATTACGTGTTGCTGCTTTTGATCCTAATTCATAAGTTGGTAAGCTTTGTTCCCAACCTTCTGGAAGAAGACCGTTCATTGCTGCTTGCAGTTCGTTTGCTAATTCTGGATATGCTTGTGCATATTCACCTAACATCGTGTTCCAAGCTGCTTGCGCTGTTTCACCAACATCTTGTACTGTTTTACGGAAGTTGTCATATACTTCTTCTGCTACATGGAAGTCTTGTTCAGCAGTCCAAGCGTATGCTTCTTTCGTTAATTTTGTTTCGTCTACACCAAGTGGAGAACCGTGTGAAGCTGATTTTCCTGATTTGTTTGGAGAACCGAAACCAATTGTCGTTCTTACTTCAATTAGCGTTGGGCGTTTTTCGTCAGCTTTCGCTTCTTCAATTGCTTTCGCGATTGCTTCAATATCGTTTCCATCCTCAACACGGATTACTTGCCATCCGTATGCTTTGTAACGATCTTCTACACTTTCAGAGAATGAACGATTTAAATCGCCATCTAATGAAATATCGTTTGAATCGTAAAGCACAACAAGACGCCCTAATTGTAAATGAGCAGCTAATGAAGATGCTTCAGCAGAAACGCCTTCCATTAAATCTCCATCACCACAAATAGCGTATGTATGATGATCTACTACATTATACGCATCACGGTTATATTTAGCCGCTAAATGTCTTTCAGCCATTGCCATACCTACAGCAGTTGCAATACCTTGTCCAAGTGGACCAGTAGTTGCGTCTACACCTGCAGTATGACCGTACTCAGGATGTCCTGGAGTTTTACTTCCCCATTGACGGAAGTTCTTTAAGTCATCCATTGTTACATCATAACCAGATAGGTGAAGTAGGCTGTATAATAACATTGAACCATGACCTGCAGATAATACGAAACGATCGCGGTTAAACCACGTTGGGTTATTTGGATTATGTTTCATAAATTGAGTCCATAATGTATAAGCCATTGGTGCTGCACCCATTGGCATTCCTGGGTGACCAGAGTTTGCTTTTTCAATCGCATCGATGGATAATGTGCGAATCGTGTTGATAGAAAGTTGTTCGATTGAATGTGACATGCTATTCTTCCCTTCGCTTATATTAGTAAACGTTTTATACATTTATATGATAGCTTCCCACGCAAGATTATACAACATGTATCGACAAATATGTTGATGTTTTTTTGATTTTTTATAAAAAAACCAATGATTTCGGGAATGTATGGGTATTCAATATGACATACTTTTTTATTGTTTTTATTTTAAAAAGAAAGGGAATTATCTGTATATTTATACAAACGTACAGACTTCTTTTAATAAACACTTAAAAAGACAAAAAAGCATCTGACTTCGATGCTTTTAAAATCCGTTAAACAATCCGTTTTCGAATCGAACTTGAAATAAAATCGATTATAATTACCATTAGAATGATGCCCAATAAAATAATTCCCACACGAGACCAATTCCGTGAACTTAATGCAAAAATTAATGGCGTACCAATACCACCTGCTCCAATTACACCTAAAATCGCAGCGGATCGCACATTAATTTCGAACCTGTATAACGTATACGATAGAAAATCTGGTAACACTTGTGGTAATACCGCATACCAAAGTATTTGAAACCGATTTGCACCTGTTGATATTAACGCCTCGGTCGGTCCCTTATCTATATTTTCAATTCCTTCCGAATATAGTTTCCCTAACATTCCGATAGAGTGTAACCCTAAAGCTAGAACTCCGGCAAAAGAGCCTGGCCCAACAGCTTTTATAAATAAAAGAGCCATAACTAATTCAGGAAATGTACGAACAAAACTAAGTACAAATTTCCCAGCACCTGAAGTTAATTTTCCACTACTCATATTCGTTGCCGCCCAAAAAGCAAATGGAACAGATAAAAAGGCAGAAATAAATGTACCTAATATTGCAATTGCCAACGTATCAATCAAACCATGTAATAAATCTTCACCATCAGGCAAAGATACATATGACCAATCTGGGTTCAACACGCCTGTCATAATTGCTTTTGTAATTTCTCCCGCTGTATTTTTTATTCCCTCGAGTGGGACACCTGAAAAGGCCCATACATATATAACTGTTAGTGCTATAAAAATAATCCAGCGATTTACACTCGGTTTCTTCGGTTTTGGTACGATTATCGTCGTTTTACTCATTATAATTTCTCCCGCAACAATGTACTTATATAATCAATTAACAATACAACAACAAGGGTATAAATAATAATGGAAGCAGTTTGTTGATATTGTAAAAATCCAAGTGTACGATCATAATATAAACCAATGCCACCTGCTCCTACTAAACCTAGAACGGCTGCGGCACGTACATTCACCTCAAATGTATAAAGTACGTAGGAAACAAAGTGCGCTTTCACTTGCGGAATGACCCCATAAACAATCCATTGCACCTTATTCGCTCCTACAGCTGTCATCGCTTCTAATGGACCTGGATCAATTGATTCAATTGACTCATACAATAATTTCGCTACGAGCCCAACCGAGAAACAAGTAAGAGCCAAAATACCTGGAAGTGGTCCTATTCCAAAAATCGCTACAAAAATAGCCGCTAATAATAAATCTGGTATCGTTCGTATAAAATTTAAAATCAATCGAGCTGGACCGTACAAAAATACACTAGTAAATACATTACTTGCTGCAAATAGTGCAAGTGGAATGGCTAAAATCGCTCCTAAAGTCGTTCCAATAATCGCCATGCGTATTGTATCTAACATTGCTGTTGTAATAACTTGAAAATAACTCCAATCTGGTGGCACCATTTCCTTCAATAAATCCATCATATTTGGAAAACCAACTACTAGTTTTGAAAATGATGCGTCGACCTGTACACTACTACCCCACAACAGTAAAATAACTAGAATAACCGTTAACATATGTTTCAATTTACTCGGCGGCTTCGGTATCGATTTCGAATATATCGTCACGTCATTCATTTAGCTGCCACCTCTAATAGTGAGCTTTTCTGAGCTACGTCCCCATAAATTTCAGCAAATTTTTCATCCGTTGCCTCATCTACTACACCATCAAAAACAATTTCACCTGCATGTAATCCAATAATGCGTGTAGCATATTGCCTCGCTAAATCAATAGAATGTAAGTTTACAATTGTCGTAATTCCAAAATCTTCATTAATTTTTTTCAAATCATCCATTACTTGCTTTGTTGTCAGTGGGTCTAACGAAGCAACAGGCTCATCTGCCAATATAATTTTCGCTTCTTGTGCCAATGCTCTAGCAATCGATACACGTTGCTGTTGTCCTCCTGATAATTCATCTGCTCGTGCATATGCTTTTTCTAAAATATTTACCCTGTTCAAAGCCTGAAATGCAAGTTCCAAATCTTCCTTCGGAAACAAGCCTAACGTTGTACGTAATGTCGAATGATATCCAACACGCCCGGCTAATACATTCTTCAGTACCGTGGATCGCTTTACAAGGTTAAAGCTTTGAAAAATCATACCAATATCTCGGCGCATGCGTCGTAACTCTTTGCCTTTTGCAGCAGTAATAGACTCACCTTCAATAATAATTTCTCCTTCTGTAATCTCATGAAGGCGATTTACTGATCTGAGGAGTGTAGATTTTCCAGCCCCAGATAGCCCGACCATTACAACAAATTCACCTTTTTGAATTTTTAAATTTATGTTTTTCAATCCTTTCGTACCATTTGGATACACTTTGGAGACATTTTGAAACTCTATCACACATCTTACCTACCTTCTATGTATTATCAATAACTGAAAAACGGCAAACTAACTGAAATCACACACTTTCCAGTTAGTCGCCATTTCCATATGTATTATTGTGTTTTCACTTTCTTTCCATAGTCACGAACGATATCAAATTTACTATCATCAGATTTCACATATCCTTCGTGTGAGTATACCTCTTTAATGATTTTGTGCCCTTCTTCATTCTTTCCTATTTCAATGAAAGCATCTTGTAATTTCTTGCTCCACTCCGCATCTAAATCAGAACGTACAGAAATCGTATCGTTTGGAATTTTCTCCGTAAATTTTACTATTTTCGTTTGATCGAATATATTCGGATAATCTTTTTTTACAATATTACGAGCATCTTGGAATACAACAGCTGCATCAACATCACCATTTAAAAGAGCAATAAGTGACTGATCATGACCTTTTAATGTAACAGGTTTCACATCCTTTAGCGGATCGACTCCCTCTTTTAACAATACAGCTGCAGGCCATACATACCCTGCTGATGATGTTACATCTTGATAACCAATTTTTTTACCCTTTAATTCTTTTACACTGTTAATATTAGAATCTTTATTAACAACAAACTCTGATTTATAAAAATCTACTAAGTCCTTTGTGGGAGCTCCAGTTTCATCATCTACCCCAAAACGTTGCGCCTGTAATATTACGTTTGCAGCCTTTTTCTCATGCGCTAACACATACGCTGTTGGAGGTAAAAATCCTACATCTACTTGTTTTGATGCCATAGCTTCTACAATTGTATTGTAATTCGTTGAAATACTAACTTTTACCGGAATGTTTAATTTATCACTTAATAGATTTTCCAATGGTTTTGCTTTTGCCTCTAACGTATCTGCATTTTGAGAAGGAACAAATTGAACATTTAACGTCTTCGGTACATAACCTTTTTTCGTATCCTCATTTTTACTTGCACTTGATTCCTTCGTTCCACAGCCACTTAATAACCCCGCTGCTAGTACAACTGTTGTGCTCATTGCAAAAACTTTTTTCAACATGTGAATGCCTCCATTTTTCGTTGTTATAAAATAACCTTCCGTAAACATGAAGAAATATATCACATATTTTTACAAACAATTACTTATTTACAGAATCTTTACACATTCTATACATTCTGATTAAAATTCTTTTCATATATTTGATATGATTAATTGAAAGATAACAATAGAAAAGGTGAATGGTATTGAATCAAAATCAAATTGTAACTTTAAATATTTTATTAACAAGCGATGTACATGGTACTGTGTATCCAATTCACTACCAAGATAACTCCAAAGCAGAAATTGGTTTAGCTAAAATTTCTACTCTTATAAAAAAAGAACGTTCCAAAAATACAAACGTTCTTTTAGTTGATAACGGTGATTTCATACAAGGAACACCTTTAACTTATCATTACGCTACATACGAAAAAGATAAGAAAAATCCAATGTCCTTATTGGCCAACTATTTAAATTATGATGCTGCAATTATCGGCAATCATGAATTTAATTATGGAATGGATATATTAAATCATGCTGTAGAAACTGCAAACTTCCCGTACTTATCAGCAAACATTTTAGATAAAAACATAAAAGAACCTTATTTCGGGAAACCCTATATAATAAAACATATTGAATCAAATATAAAAATTGCTATTTTAGGGGCAACAACACATTACATCCCGAATTGGGAACAGGCCCATCATATTAAAGATTTACTATTTGAAGATGCATTAGAAACAATAAAAAAGTGGGTTCCTTACATCCGTAAACATGAGCAGCCCGATTTACTAGTCGTAGCCTATCACGGGGGATTTGAACGCGATTTTCAAACAGGAGTACCGACTGAAGTTTTAACAGGTGAAAACCAAGGATACGCAATGTATGATGAAATTGATGGTATAGATATTTTACTAACAGGCCACCAACACCGAGAAATTGCTCAAACTTTAGATAATGGTGTAACAATTTTACAGACCGGATGCAATGGACACTCCGTTGGAAAGGTAAAAGTAATATTCGAAAAAACAGAACAAAAATGGGTAAAGAAAAATAGTTACGCACAATTATTGCCTGTGCAAGGAATCGAGGCCGACAAAGATGTTCTTTCCTTGGTCGCCGATTATGAAGAGAAAACACAAAAATGGCTTGATCAGCCTATTGGCATCATTCATGGAGACATGCGAATTTCAGATGCTATGCAAACTCGTTTGCAAGACCATCCTTTTATTGAATTCATAAATAAAATCCAGATGGATATAGCTAACGTTTCTATTTCTTGTACAAGTTTGTTTCATAATACATCTCCAGGATTCCCGAAACATGTCACAATGCGGGATATCGTTTCCAATTATATTTACCCAAACACATTAAAAGTTATTCGAGTGACTGGAGCCGATATAAAAGATGCTCTCGAACTTTCTGCTTCTTATTTCACATTAAATAAAGTTGGAGATATAATTGTTAATCCTGCATTCATAGAACCAAAACCTGCGCATTATAATTACGATATGTGGGAAGGGATTTCGTATGTATTAAACATTTCAAAACCAATTGGTGAAAGAGTAGAGTCTTTACAGTATAAAGGCGCTACACTCGATATAAATGAAGAATATGACGTTGTTATGAATAATTATCGAGCAAACGGCGGAGGGAACTTCTTCATGTTTCAAAATAAACCAGTAATAAAAGATATTCCAACAGATATGTCTGAACTTATTGCTAACTATATATTGAAGCATAAAAGAATAGAAGCAACGAGAAATAACAACTGGAAAGTTATTAAATAACAAATAAAAAAGATGGGCTTCGCCCATCTTTTAATTTAATTTTGCATTATCTTGCTTTTTTAAAGCTTTTAATTTCGCTGGTGTAACATCTGTACCTTCTTCGTTAACGACTTTAATTCCTTTAAGTTCGTTTAACATATTTTGACGAAATCCTTTTAAATATTGTTCTCGTAGCGATTGACGCTCACGTTGTTCTTCTTCAGTTAAACCTTCAGCTTTTGCTTTTTTCGCTAAGAAGTTAATGCGTTCAACGAGTTCGTGATTAAGCATCTCGAATCCCCCTTCTAATCAAAACTGATTATTATCATACAATAGTTACTCTTCTTTATCAAGCAATTGCTTTGTATACTCTACGTATCTACGATGTACAGTCGCTTTTGAAACATTATGACCAAATCCACGAAGCGTTGCCGCAATTTCTTCGAAAGTGAGTTCACTCTTGCGCAAACGTACAATTTCCTCAATTGGCACTTCTTTTTTCTCTCGCCCTACGCTTAAATGACGATTTTTCAAATTATTTTCTGGCCGATAGCCTTTTTCTACCGCGCGTTGCATACCACGTTTAATTTTCAAGTTATGAATCTTTCTTTGATATTCTTCAACAATACTAATTATATCTAATACCATCGAATCAGAATCCGACAATTGTAATTCACCATTATGCGTATGTGTATATACTTTTATTCCCTCTTTATGTAAACAATGCATTAACGCAATCTTCGCATTCCCTCTACCAAGACGTGTTTCATCTTGTATTAGAAGTGCATCAACTTGTTCATCTCGAATTGTATCTAATACTTCTAATATGCCATCACGTTCAATTGTATAGCCACTAGCCTGTTCCTCAATCACTTTTGTCACATTCATTTCATAGCGCTCAGCTAAATGCAATAATTCATCCTTTTGACGCAATAACGATGTTTCTTGTGCTTCTTTTGTTGTACTCACACGTGCATAAACAATTGCATTCATTTTGAACCCTTCTTTCTCGCTATATTTTCTCTCTAGTGTATCATAAATCTCCCTTTTGTTCGAACTTATGTTTGTAGAATGTTTTTTCGCATGTTATACTTATTAATAAGAAAAACGAAAGAAAACGAGGTGTTAGAAAACATGGAAAAGTTAACGAAACGCCAGCAAGACATTCTCGACTTTATTAAGCTAAAAGTACAAGAAAAAGGATATCCACCTTCCGTACGTGAAATCGGTCAAGCAGTCGGCCTCGCTTCTAGTTCTACAGTGCACGGACATTTATCACGACTAGAAGAAAAGGGCTATATCCGACGCGATCCAACAAAACCACGAGCAATCGAAATTTTAGGCGATGACCGAATGGATACAGAAACACAATCTGTTATTCAAGTTCCAATCGTCGGAAAAGTTACTGCCGGTTTACCGATTACAGCAGTCGAAAGTGTAGAAGAGCACTTCCCACTTCCAGCTAGTATCGTTTCTGGATCAGATCAAGTATTTATGTTACGTATTTCTGGAGATAGCATGATTGAAGCTGGTATCTTTGATGGAGATTTAGTTGTTGTCCGCCAACAACAATCTGCATACAACGGTGAAATTGTCGTTGCCTTAACAGAGGATAACGAAGCAACTGTTAAACGTTTCTATAAAGAAAAAGACCACTTCCGTCTACAGCCGGAAAACTCTTCATTAGAACCTATCATTTTAAAACAAGTGTCAGTTATTGGAAAAGTAATTGGCGTATATCGTGATTTACATTAAAAATAATAAAAGAAGATAATTCCCTTATTTATATAGGGAATTATCTTCTTTTATATATCGGTAGATTTTAATTCATTCCAAAAAACTCGAATGAATCTATCTTCTCATCTATTATTAACGTGTTTCTATAGTAACATCTCCAGCAGCCGTTTTGCCGCTAATCTTTTTACTCCCATTACCAATTGTTACGTTTTTATTTTCCTCATTAAAAATTGTCACATCTCCACCAGGAGTTTGCCCAGTTATTACTGCATCTTTTGGTTTTTCCGATAAAGTAATAGTTACATCTCCAGCAGTTGAGCTTGCCTCTACATCATACTTAGGATCATGATCCATAATATATACATCCCCACTAGTCGTTTTTGCTGTTACTTTCCCCATAACCTTTTTAAAGTTCACCTCACCAGCTTTTGTAGATCCCTCTACGTTCTTAGCTGTTACATACTTCAAATCCACTTCTCCTGCCAGCGTTCCAACATTTACGCGGTCACTTTTCACATCACTTATTTCTATTTGTCCAGCTGCTGAATTTACTTTGATCTCTTGGTAAGAACGTTCTGGTACAAATATAGTCAATGTAGACGTTTGAAATCCGAAATTGTAAAAGGAAAAATCAAACGAAACATCTTTTTTTCTTTCCCCAATAACTTTTAATGTGTCACCATCTTCAGTAATACGAATTTCTTGTTTACTTACATCTCCTGTTTGCTTTACATAAAAAGAGGCATCCGGAGATTTTTGGACGACAATATCCCCAGCCCCTAACTTAACTTCTATATTTTTTAACGTTTCGTTTTTAATTACGTCTTCTTTATCGCCTTTTTCTGCAGTTTGTACTGCTTTTTCATATGTTTGTGAAATCCCTATTACTCCAATAATGATACAAGCGATAGCTACTAACAATATTTTTTTCATCATCTACTCCCCTTTTATCATTTTGAAGTTCCATATCACATAACGTACGCACAATCTTTTAAACCACTTCGTACTATAATACGCTATCATACATAACAACAAACCTACTCCAACAAATGTTATACTAACGAAAAGATCCAACCATATAAAAGTGCCCATAAATACTTTTACGATAACGAAAAATGGTGTCACTACACTAGCAATCCCACCGACCCAAAAAGAAAATATAAAACCGATAATTGCAACTAAAGGGCCTAACACGATAATAAAATTAAATAAACTAAGTCCAATCGCCGCCATGACAGCTCTTGTAACATTTGAAGTCGATGGATCTTTTTTCATTTCATCGAAACGATACATCGCAAGTAATTCTTTTGCAATTACTTTAGGAGAACCAAGTCCTTTTATTATTTCTAATTCAGTTTTCCCTTCTTCTATCCCAAACTGAAAGTGCTCTTCATAATCAAATAAAATATCTTTCCTCTCTTCTTCCGGTAACTTTCTAAGCTGATTCGATAATTCTCTAAGGAATTGTTCTTTATTCATCCCAATTCACCCCTTCAATAATTTCTTGTACCCCTTTCGCAAAATCACTCCACTCTGTTACTAACAAATGAAGTTGCGTCTCTCCTTGCTCTGTTAGCTGATAATATTTACGAGGCGGTCCTTCCGTGGACTCTTTTAAATACGTTTGAAAATATCCCTCTTTCGTTAAACGACGTAATAATGGATATACTGAACCTTCCGATATTAAAAATTTATTTGAAATTTGCTGTACAAGTTCATAACCGTAACTATCTTTACGTTTCACAAGTGCCAAAACACATAGCTCTAACACACCTTTTTTAAACTGAACGTTCAAATGTAATCCTCCTTTCTTAGTTTAGTACTGTTCAATACACGGTACTAGATATATCCATAATATACCACTTGGTACTATTTATTGCAAGGTACTTGTTTATATGTATTCACTGACTTTAAAAACGCGCAAATAAAATCCCGAATAAGATTCTGTTGTAGTTCACCATTATTCGAGATTTTATTCGATTCGAACTGCATTCATACAAAGCTTCATTCAATTTTTCTCCTCTAAGAACCAACTTCCATTTGTGACCCTAGTAAATTTCGAAATACACCTTTTCTTTCTTTAGCTAGTTGATTAAATTCACCTTTTTGAACAATTTCACCTTTTCCTAAAACAATAACTTGATCTGCATTGCGTATAGTAGATAAGCGATGTGCAATAACAACAATAGTCATTGTTCCTTTCAATCTTTCTATTGCTGATTGGATTTTCACTTCATTTTCAGTATCTAACGCACTCGTAGCCTCATCTAATACTAAAATCGACGGTTTTCTTAAAATAGCTCGAGCCAATACAAGTCGCTGACGTTCACCACCTGAAAGCCTCACCCCACGATCTCCAATCAGTGTATCAAGTCCATTTGGAAGCATTCGTACAAATTCAGTTGCTGCCGCAAATTCTAATGCAGCCCAAATTTGTTCTTCATTTACATTCGAGTCAATCATCATTAAATTCTCTCTTATACTAGCATTAAATAAGAACGGATCTTGTGGTACATAGCTAATAGCCTGTCTTAATGATAATAAATTATCAGTTGTAAGAGGGGTACCATCTATTAACACTTGACCTTTTTCTGGTTGGATTAACCCCATTAACACATCAATTAATGTACTTTTCCCAGCACCAGAATGTCCTACAATTGCCGTCATACTATTTATTGG
Source organism: Bacillus sp. FSL M7-1020 (assembly GCF_038050415.1). Classification (NCBI taxonomy): domain Bacteria; kingdom Bacillati; phylum Bacillota; class Bacilli; order Caryophanales; family Bacillaceae; genus Bacillus; species Bacillus sp. FSL M7-1020. Next base: position 3,273,439 of record NZ_JBBOTW010000001.1, read on the forward strand.
AATTTGTACATTAATGTTTTGAAGTGCATATAAAGCTTCTTGCTTATTATAACGAAAAGAAACATCCTTACACTCAATACCTTGTTTTATACAAATCGGCTTTATATGTTTTTGCATGTATATATCCTGCATTTCAACCGCTTCATTACACTCCTGTTGCAATTCCCATAATGACTTAAAGGCAGGAATGCTTGCAGCCAGTTGTTCTAAATTTGACTGAATCGTCATGAACCTTGGCCATAATCTTGAAAAAATGAGAATGATTAATAGTAACTGGGCCGTTTGCGCTTGAAACATATTTACTGACAAAAATATAAAAAATGCAATTAATATAGCCATTGAAATTTTATAAAACAATTGAGAGTTTGACCTTATTCTCATATACTCCATTTGTTCGCTACTCATCTTTTTTGTTATAGATTGAAACCACTCCAAACGTGATCCTTCCAAAGTATTGCTCTTTATATCTTTAATTCCATTGAAATGATCTGTTATACCAGAAAGATAGTCTTTTGCCAATTCTGAGGTCTTACCGCCTAGTATCCGTGCTTTTTTTATAAAAACACGAGAAGCTACCAAGAACAATAAGCCAAAGCCCAAAACAAATACAGTGACTTGGGGAGATAATAAAAACGCAAGCCCTACCTGTATGAATGTAAATAGAATAGTAGCTAGCAATTGTAAAATTAAATTAATCCCATAACTAACACGAGCTAATTCTGTAGTTAATATATTAATTAGATTTGTTTTCCTTTTTTCTAAAAAAAATCTCCACTTTGCTTTTAAAATCATACTATATGTTTCTACTCTTAACTTTCGTACAAAAACTTGTTGCGTTCTCGCATCTCTTAACGTTATATTTCTTTGCAGTATATTTTGACTTAACACTATTAATACATATATACCTAAAATAGAAATTAAACTTGTTGTTTTAGGGAAATTCTGCAAAATTCTATAGACAGGTGCAATAAAAGAAGTCTCCTCACCTGTATTAATTATTCCAGTCATACTTATCATAGGAAGTAATAAAATAATACCTATCCCTTCAAGTAAACTGATTAACACCATACCAAATAAATTCACATACAGTATTTTTCCTGCTGAAGAATATAATTTCTTCATAAAATATATAATATAATTCATCGATGTTCCCCCAATAACAAAGCAAACTTCTTCGTTTTTCTCCAAATACATAGAAACGGACGTAAAGGAAAATATAAAAAATGAAGAAATTTAGGTAACGGCAATGTTTTCGCATCAATTGGATAAGGATATAGTTGGCTCATAATAAATAAAGTTTTTTGCTGATTAGACATTAACGAAAATAAATGTCGACTATGATAAGCAAGTACTTCTTCAGGAACCGGATCGGTATGCAAGTTTATCATTTGCTTGAAATAAAACAAGGCTTCTTGCGCTAACTGTTTTGAATGTTTTTTAGCTACTAATTCCATCATTCTTTCATCCATCCGTACACCTAGCAATTGAGATGACAAAATTAATGCTTGTCCTCCTAAATGTAGCATTTGATATGTTTTCATTAGTTTATGAATCTCACTCCAATTAAGATCTTGATTGACAATTTTTTTTATATCTACTAACCAGCGTAATCTGGACCAACCATGTCTAGCACCATGAGATACAAGAAATAAAAATAAATCTTCCTTCCCTAGCATATATACGGAATTACTCGTAAGGGTGCTTTTTCTCTTTCGCTTCCAAAGCTCTTCAAACCCAGGTTCCTTACTAGGTCCGGGATTTAACCGCCAATGAATCTCAAGCTTAATCTGTTTTGTCGGATGAAAAAATGTTATATGATGATGCCTCCATTTCCAATCATTTAATATCGTTTGAATATAATCGTCTTTTACATACCCCTGCTCTAAAAGTAGCATTTCTACTTTTTCTAAATTTTGAATTGGAATAAGAACGTCCAAATCACAGGATGTTCGTAAAGAAATATCTCCATATAAATCCTGAGATAGTACAGGCCCTTTTAGAAAAATCATACGAATCTCATTTTCATTACATATTTTATTTATTCGTTCCATTTCAGCACTTAAATAAAGCATTTGAAATGTATTTTTTTTATATTTTCTATTCAAGGATTGTACAATATGTGAAGGAATTATTTCCTCATCTACCTGTTTAAGTTTTTGATATATCACCGGATAAACGCGATGATGCACAACCTGTTCAAGAAATAATTCCCAATCAATATCCGAAAACCATTCATTGCTGTAAGTTTGCATTGTTTCATCATCTTTTAACTTCAAAATTGCAAAAAGAAGTTTCAATTCCTTAGACATGAACTCTACATTAAGACCAAAATCTTTCTCCATTTTACTCTCCTTTAATAGTGTTCTCACTTAGCCTCTTTGCAAATGATCCAACGACAGTGAATTTCTCCATTCCTTCCGATCCAGTAACATAAAAAGAACCGCTACGTAACCATGCATGTGCAATTAGTGCCCCACTATTATCCTTAGCAGTTCCTAAATAAAGAGTACTCTCAATGTCACGTTTTTCAAGCATTTTCATCCCAGCTATCGCTTTAACGAGACATTGACTTTCCCAAAAAGTATAACGACTCATAATAGAAATTGCTTCGGACACCTCCTTTAGTGTATCCTCGTGTTGCTGAATTTGAGCAACTGATGTTTCGTTCATGTAATCCCCTAAAGAAGGTGCAACTTTGGAAAAGGTAATACTTTTTAGTACACGCGCCCATCCTAAAAAAATAAAAGCCTCTAAAAATAAAAGCTTTGTTTCCATGTTCAGCAATAAAAATACCCTTAACCTTTTCACAATATTCATTAATCCCTTCCTAACAGTTCTTTTGAAATTACAAATCTATCTATTAGGCTGATCTTTTATTTGAATTAACCCTTCTTGAAATAAACACTCTAAAAAGGAAAGAACTTGCTCTTCACAATCTTTTCGTTCAATATCATAGTTGGATACTAGCATAGTAACAAGCTGATTAATTATTATTGGCTTTTCAATAAGCTCCCATATTTCTCCGCCTATTTCACCTAAGTTATAGTACTTTCCTTTCTGGACATTTAACATAACTTTTTCTCCATCCATATCGCTTACTATATTACCTTTACTTTGGACAACGTTATGTTTTAATGATATTTTTCTCGAGTGGACAACCATCAACCATACTCCCTTTCTGTATAGTATTTAAAATAACTTCCACAAGCTCATGAGCTGTAAATCTTGAAGTCGGGCGACTTACTTGAAACATTTCCATTCCACTTGCAATATGAGTTGAAGTTTCAAAATGCCATTCCATTAATCCTAATTTAGAAATCAAAGAACTCCTAAAAGTATGACGGTATAATTTATACAAGCGTGCGAGCCCTTCTATACGGGTCGTCTCAATATCTTCTCCCTGTGTTTTTACTAATTCAATAACACCAGCAAGAGGTAATGGATCTGGAAAGAATTGAGAATTCACAGGAACAGCATACTTCGTTTCTCTTTCAAACAAAGGGCTCAATTGCGCTACTTCCATCCCCAACTCATTTATGCTCTCTTGCCATAATTTTTGTTGTGCGTAAGAAGGATGAACTATTGCAGTATTTTTATTCAAAAGAGACACAGCAACTACATCATCACTTAAAAGCTGATATCCTTTATTCAAAAAAGCCGAGGCTAACGTTGATTTTCCAGCTCCTGAATCACCAATTAATGCGTATGCTTTTCCATCTATGGCAATTACACTCCCATGCAATGGGAGTGTTTTACGTTGCATTAAAAGCGCCCCCATACAAGTTCCTAGAATATATAAGCGAATTTTATCTTCTTCTGCGTCTGCCATAGGTGAAAAGGTGATTTTCTCGCCGGCCTGTATAGAAAATATTGCAGTTTGAGGAACATGAAACATAACTACATTATCCTCCACTACAATTGTTTTTTGCTTTTCCGCGCTATATTTACACCACTGTTCTGACAAATCCGTTATTTCAACTTGAACATCTGCCACCTCTTTTTTTTCATTCAGCTGAGACAATTCGGGTAATGGAATTTCACTTACTATTTTTAACCCGAAAGCTTGATATAACACATTCCCCATAGAATCAAACATCCTATCCCCCACATTGTCAATTTTTTGAAAGCTCTTATATAATAAAGCTATATAAGAGCTTTATTTTTCCAATGACTTAACTGTACTTAACTGGATCATCTGGGTCAGGTTGAACAGCATCTGGATATTTATGCCCAGGCCCAGCCATAGTCATATTAATATTAAGTACTTCTAATACAGGTTGTTTCCATTCCTTTTTCATACGTATCACCTCCTTTCATATTGCTTTTTTTATAAATCGATAGAAGATTAAGCTGCGCATTAAAACTCTAAAATCTAAATCAAATGCATATTCTGGTCGAGGTTCTTTACAAATTTTTGAGATAGCTTTCTTAATTACCTCTACATTTAGAAATTCAGAGATTACTGGATCTACACTAAGTTCTTCAACTTCCTCAATAAATTCATTCCAAAAAGGAGCCATACGGTAAACACCATCTGCACCTTGAATACCGCGAACCCGTTGATTCAATCGTACTTTATCAGGAAGGAAGCTCTTTGTGGCTCTCCGGATCAGGGCTCTATCTAAACCATTTTGAACATACTGTTCTTCTGGGACTGACAAACAAAATTGAATCAATCGTAAGTCATTTGTGGGATCACGATCCCATAAGGCATAACGTAATGATAATTTCGTTTCATACGTGCCATTTATGCTCCAATAATATGGTTTTTCAAACTGTTCTCTTTTCATTTCATATGCATTAGAAATAGCGGTGCCTGTTATATCGATTTCTTGTTCTCTAAGTCTGTCAAAAACATTCATTTCCCTTGCAAATTCCGGATTAATTATTACGGAATTTGCATCTTGTTTTCCTGAAAAAAGTAACTGATGCAAAAATGGAAATGCCTTTCGTCTTACCACTTCAAAAACACGTGATTTTTTTACTCCTATATTTCTACTATATAAATATAGTTCACGATAAAAACGAATCCAATGTAGCTTTTTCAATAACATTGCCTGGTAATCTAAAATAGGTCCCCATGATACTGTCCAATTACCTCTTTGACCACTAAGAAGTACTCCTATTCCCTGCTGAGATGCTTTTTCATAAACTCCACTCAACCAAAAAGTATTCTCAAAAAATTTATATGGCATCTCCATTGTTTCCAGCCAATCATCAATTTCCGATAGTGGGCTTCTCTCTGGCAATTCTAAATAATAATCCTGTATATTCCCTACATGCTCTACAGTCGATTGAATAAATGGTCTTTCGTCAGCTATCCTACCTTTGTGTGTCCAATCTTCAAATCCTTCTACTGGAACATAACTATACGTATGTAATTTTTTATTTTCAGTCCGTAAATCCCTTGCAGCAAAACTAACGACAGAACCTGAGTCTAACCCTCCACTCAAATGGGCTCCGACTTGGTGGTGTGTTCGCAAACGTGCCTTCACTGCACTTTTATACACCTCTCGAAACGCCTCTTCATACTCTTCATTTGATTTTAAATTAAGCATTTTCCCAACAGTTGGTGTATAGTATCGTGAAAACTTTACTTCGCCTTCCTTTACCAAAATAGTGTGTGATGGAGGCACTTGTTCTATATATTTGTAAACTGTTAACTGTGGATCTACCGATTCGAAATTTACAGGTATAGCTAAAAATTCAGCAAGCCACTGCTCATTCAATTTTTTCTCAATATACGGTAGAGTAAATAACGGATTTATAATGGTACAAAAAGCAAGTTTTTCCTCACCACGATAAAAATAAAGGGTCCGACTTCCTGAAAAATCTCTGGCACCAAAAAGAATTTGTTTTTTCTCATCCCAAATCATAAAGGCAAAATCGCCTACCAAATATTTTGGAGCCGCTTCCCCCCATTTCTGATAAGAGAGTAAAATCAACTCACTATCTGTCATGTTTTTTCTATCCGAATAATCCACTTGTAATTTTTCAAATAACTCATTACGATTATCAATAATAGCATCTGCTGTAATTGCCAATTGCTTTTCATAATTATAAAAGGGTAATTGTTCACCAACTGACACTGGTGTAATCCATTGTGCATGACATCCTAGAAAAGCATTTTCTTTGTGCCATATTTGAATATCGTCAGCAGGGTACTTTTGTAATTCACTCATTAATCGTGTGCCATGTTCAATTGATATAGGTTCATTATTAAAGTGAATAATGCCAGTTATAGCGCTCATTTCTTCCTCCTAATATATGAAAAGTTACTACAATTACTATTTACATATTAAATTCGTTAAACATACCCCTTTATCATTCTTTTTAAAGAACGAAATTTTTTATTTTTATTACTTTCTCAATTACATGCTTTAATTTACTCTCAGACTTATATATTATAGACATTTCCAAATCTATACTCCTCCCTTTTTTTATGTAAATTGAAACTGAACACTAGAAAAGATTCATTATAAAGAACAATTAGTGGTACGTATACAAATCTAATTCAAATTCCATTTTCACTTACTTTTCTTTTAATTCTTCCATTCTACAGCTTTTAAAATGCTTTGAATTACCCTTTGTTGATCTTCTGCTAACATATTAGATCCTGAAGGCAAACAAATTCCACTTTGAAATAGGTACTGCGACACATCTTCATTTTTGCTATGCGGATAATACTTCATCTCTTTAAAGAGCGACTGCATATGAAGTGGCTTCCACATAGGACGCGCTTCAATGTTCTCTTCTGCTAAAATTCTCAACAATTTCCCAATAGAAATCCCAGATTCCTTTTCATCAATTGTCAATGTAGTAAGCCAACGATTTGGGCGAGTATGTTCTAATTCAGGCATAAAATAAAACCCTGGCATGTGAGATAGCGCTTCGTAATACCGTTTATATACAAATCTTCTAGCTCTCACCCTATCTTCTAACACTTCTAATTGTCCTCTACCAATACCAGCTAAAATATTACTCAGTCGATAATTATACCCTATCTCACTATGCTCATAATGTGGAGCTGGATCCTTTGCTTGTGTCGCTAAAAATCTCGCTCTTTCCAATGCTTCTACATCATTAGAAACTAGCATTCCACCACCTGAAGTTGTAATAATTTTATTTCCATTAAATGAATAAACACCAAATTTCCCGAATGTACCGCTTGCTTTTCCTTTATATGTAGAACCAAGAGATTCTGCTGCATCCTCAACTATAGGAACATTATATTGATGACAAAGTGAGAGAATTTCATCTAGTTTAGCACTCTGACCATATAAATGAACAAGAATGATAGCCTTAGGCAAATTCCCCATTTTATTAGCTTCATATAATGCATGTGCCAATGCACTCGGTGACATATTCCAGGTTTCCGGTTCTGAGTCAATAAATACCGGTTCCGCTCCCAAATAAACAATCGGATTTGCACTCGCTACAAAAGTAAAACTGGAACAAAATACTGTATCTCCCTTTTGAATACCTAATAACTGCAAAGCTAAATGAATAGCAGCAGTACCTGAACTAACTGCAGTACCTCCTCTAACTCCTACAAAAGATGCAAGTTCTCGTTCAAACCCATCGACATTTGGCCCAAGAGGAGCAACCCAGTTTGTATCAAATGCATTTTGGATATATTTTTGTTCATTCCCACTCATGTGCGGAGAGGAAAGGTAAATTCGCTTTTTATGCTGAACTGTGTGCATGTAAACACATCCTTTATACATATTTAAATACTATGTATCTAAAAACATATGCTTTAATACAGATATATCAGATAATCTCCTTAAATTATCAATTGTATAATGTGCTTTATAAGCTTGCTCAACTATAAGATTATGGTAAATTCCATCTTCTCTACTAATATGGATCGTTAACCATTTCAATTTCTTGGCCGTTATAAAATCCTTACTTAAATTATCTCCTATATAGACACATTGCTCATGAGGCACCTGTAATTCCTTACTTATTTTTTCATAAGGAATTTTGCTTGGTTTCCAACATTCTTTTCCTAGCTTATCAGTGAGAATTATTGAATGAACCCTCTCTTTTAACTTTAATGCATTTATTTTTCTTTTTTGAGCAACTAAATATCCATCTGAAATAAGTCCTATTTTAACGGTATTAACCAAATTATTTAGTACCCAATCCGCTTCATCCAACAATTGAATATCTGGTTTATGGAACCTATACTGTTCTATCAAATTACTAATCAATTTTTCATCATAATCAATGTCTAACTTTTTAAGTGTTTTATTAAACACAAACTTTCTTTCACCTGAATTGAATAATCGAATTGCGATATTATAAAAACCAATTTTTCCATAGTTATCTTTAATCCAATCATCCACTGCTTTAAAGCCACTTACGACATAATCTTTCTCTTTATATAAAGTATCATCCATATCAAAAACAATTGCTTGAATCACCATATTAAATACTCTCCATAAAAACCGCTTCGTCATATCTAAGCATTGTTAAATTTTCTCTCCAATTAAAGTCTTTATCTATAAAGACTTCCCCCTGACACATTTTAATTGTCCAAAGTGGAAAATTCGCTCCTGCTTCTATTGATAGTGGTATTCCTCCTCCAAAACGAGGGTTTATTTCAATAAACGTAATTTGCCCATCCTCCTTTTTAAAACATTGTAAAGTAATACATCCAATAGGATTAGGAAGAGCTTTTATTACAGTTTCTGCTGCTTGGATGATGTCAAAATCTTTCTTGGTCACACCTTTACTTACCTCACCTGCTCGTGTCTCTATACGCAATCTAGGAACGATCGTTTTTATATTCCCATAGAAATCTACCATGACATCTATAGTGTATTCCTCTCCTGAAACGTACTCTTGTATCATAGCGTTAGGTATATACTCCTTAAAAAATTCCAATTCCTTTTCATTCATTATTTTTGTTACACCTTTACTAGAACTGCCATCATAAGGTTTAATTAATAGTGGAAATTGATATTCCTTTCTTCCAATCTCTTCATCACTATACACTCTAGGAGTTGGTATATTATTAGAGACAAAAAAGTTATATGTGTATTTTTTGTTATTAGCAATTTTATTTAATTCCATACTAGAAACTAGTACTTTTACACCAATACCTTCAAAAACCTCCGAATTATTAGCCATAAGGATTAATTCCGTATCAATTAACGGAATTATTAGATTTATCATTTCAGATCTACATATTTTTAACAATTCATTTATATATCCTTCTTCATTTACACGCGGAACAATAAAATGCTTATCGCTAAAGTAAATGGTAGGAGCAGTTTCTTTTAAGTCTGCAGTAAAGATTTTCCCTTTGATTCCTACTTGTTCAAATACCTCCTTAAATTTTTTAATTAAAGTGACCCTCCTACCAGAGCTAGTAAACAAAATGTTCATTTTATTCCCCCCCATGCTCGATTCCCCCCTTAAAAACTGGCATAGTCACATGCTTATTATTTGTTATCCCTTCCGATTTTAAAACCTTACTAAAAGTTAGATATAAAATTTTCAAATCTAAAAGAAAACTTTGATTCTCAACATACCATACATCTAATTTAAATTTCTCATCCCATGAGATACTATTTCTTCCATTAATTTGAGCCCATCCAGTGATTCCGGGTTTAACATTATGCCTTTTAGCTTGCTCTTGCGAATATAAAGGCATATATTCCATTAATAATGGTCGAGGGCCCACCAAACTTAATTGACCTTTTAGCACATTTATTAATTGTGGTAATTCGTCCAAACTATATTTCCTCAGGAATTTTCCAACTTTAGTTAATCTAGCGTAATCTGGTAAGAGCTCCCCGCTATTATCTCGCTCATTGGTCATCGTACGAAATTTATAAAGATAAAAGGGTTTTCCATGTAACCCTGGACGTTGTTGTCTAAATAAAATAGGTGATCCTATCTGGGTTTTAACTATAATTGCTACTAAAAGAATAATGAAAAAAAAGCAAATTAATAATAATAAAGAAATAAAGATATCCAACAGTCTCTTCATTACCAATCATTCCCCCATCTTAAATTATTACAAATGCTTTTCCAAAGTGAAATAATATATAAAGTATTCATTACGGATTGAAATCAAGTATTTTCAAGTTGTAAGTAAAGAATTGTATTCAATTTTTCTTTACTTATCACCTGCAAACATTTTCTTTAGTACACAACTTTAAAACTTAATAAGTAGAAGAAAGCAATACACATAGGTGCAAAATATATTTTCCAAATGCTTATCCAAGAGACTATTACACACTGTAAAAATCTCAAAAAGTATATTCACAAAAACAATTTTATAAACAACGCTTAATAGTATAAAAAAACATTTATTATTAAAACATTCTCCTACTCACTATTTTTTAGTATGCAGCTAACGTAATAACAAAAAGCTATTATGTTTATAAAAAACATAATAGCTTTTCTCTTTTCTATAGTAGTAACTAAAAGTCAATAAGCATATTATCTATTAGGAATTAGACTATTTCGAATGATTACATTGGACAAAACCCTTCCATGTACCATTATATAATACTTTATAGACATATTTATTAAGAGCCACTCTACTTCATTTCTCATAACTTTTTGAAACTATTCAAATTTAATTATCACCATGCATTAATTTGAATCGATTACACCATTAACAATATTTCCTTGTAAAAATTCCCTCCCCGTAATTGTAATTTTCGCATTATTTAACACGTTATTTTGAATTACTACTTGAGGTGCACTACTCGTTGTTCTATTATCTATCCCAACTTGCATCAAATTTGTGGAATTTATAATATTATTTTGAATTATCACTTGCTTACCAGTAAACGCTGCATCCAAAACAATAATAGCTCTCTGAAGAGTATCATTTGTAATTTTTATAGTATTTCCCCTTAACACTATTTCATCAGATACATTTTGAATATTCAAGACCGTACCATTTGGTTTTTCTATATGACAATCTATCATCTTGAATGCTTTGAGGTTATTCACTGTAAATAACGTGTTATTTCTATCTATACTAAAGAACTTGCAACCTTTTAATTCTAAAGTGCTTCCTGTACTTGCTATCCCCAAAAAGATTACATCCTTAAAAAAGCAATTTGTATACGTCCCTGCAACTAGGGTTGGGGGTTTAACATTATTAAATATAATATTTTCAAATATCCATCCTGATTTAACTGTTCCTACTGGTACATAATTTAAATACAAAACGTCTTGTCCTTCAAATATACAATTTGAGATAGTTTGCGGTTCATTTTTCAGCTCTAATGTCCACTGATACAATGATGACAAGGAATTAAGTTTATCTGTATCGTTTATAAAACGACAGGAATCAACTTTAACCGCATATGGAAAGGGAGTATCAATAATCATTTTACTATTAGAAAAAACATTATCCGATATATTAATAGATCGATTTACATATACACCTTGAACATTTACTTGCGCTCCGTATACATAATTATTGGAAAAAATAACATCTCCTAACAAAGAGACCTTGGTTAATCGGATATTATTCCCTGTTACGATTACCCTATCTGCACCACCATTAATAGACAACCCAACATAAGCATTTGTAATGGTATTCATAATAGAATTATTCGATATATAGATAAATTTCCCATTTACAACAATAATATTATAATTTTTATTATCATGAAAATTATTTCTTTCAATATATATATATTGATTTAAATCATATCCATCTTCAATATCTAGTCCACTTTGTGGATTGGTACCTGCGATGTGATGAATATCATTATCTCGAATATATACATTCTTTGCCCCACATACACTAATCCCTTGTCTACGGCAATCATGTAAATTACATTTTTCTATATAAGTATATTGCGAAAAAGAAGGTACCCGAACATTTATTAAACAATTTGCAGGAGCAGGAACATTCCCTTGATGCAAAACAACTTTAGCATAACTTGCTCCATTAGGGACTTCTACTTCATCAAAGAATTGTACATTGGTTTTTGAAGATAAAAATATATTGTTTGAAGTGTAAAAAATGACATCATAATAATCGCATTTTATTTCAGAACCCAATGCTCCAAATCCATTTCCATATAATCCAAAGTAACCATACTTTACAATAGCCACTTGGTTCATATCAATTTGCAAATTGGAACGTATCTTTGTTGTACTACTTACCAATGAACCATCTGTTGTATTAATTGCTCCCTGTTCAAATGAACTTGCTAATGCTGTAGGAAAAGGTGAAATCTGCCCAAAAGTACTGTTCAGTGTAATGGCATCTCCTGTACAATCTAAAATATCTAGATTATCTAAAGATACAAACCGTGTATTGTTCCCCCCATCAGCAGGTGGAGTAAAACTCCCCAATTCAATGCCGTACCCTGCCTCATGTGTTCCCCCACTAGAGTAATCATGTGTATATCTATCTCCTTGGATAATACCATTTGTTATCCTAGAATATACTTGATTTCTACGAAAACTTATAATTGCATATCCAGTCAAATTATTTGTTTCCATTTTTAATGTCGAACCGTTTAGATTCAAAGTTAAATGACTTGGTGGTTCGATGGGTGTTTGTTTATCAATCAAATATATTCCTCTAGGTAACACAACTTCCGTATAACCTTGTTGAGCCGCCCATACTAGAGCATTATTAATACCTTGGGAAGTATTGATAGCATCAGTCCCATCATTCTTAACATCCCATCTATCTAATTCTAATACATATATACTTGTAGAATTTGTAGCTTCAAATGATTTTGGAATCCATTTTAATTGCGTACTATCATAAGTTAAAATGTCATTATGAAAAGGAGGCTTGGACACCAAATCTAAATCATTCAAATTCCCAAGATTATCCCTTCTTCTCCACATCAATTCACACCTCTTTTTTGCTTTTCTACATCTTATGTTTCATAAGGTAAATTGATTGGATATAAGAGAAGTAATATCACTTTTTATTGTTTTTAGAGATCCATTATTTAGAAAGTCTTTTTACAATTCCTTTCTAAAAAGGTCTATTCTTACTAGCTGTTTTCATTTCAATACTCTTTTATTTATAACTATTTAAACTTACAATATTATTAAAAAGACACTATACTCTTTATACCTAACGCCCCTATTATTACCTACTATTATTTTCAGAACAACCTAAAATCTCTTCCGTAAATAAAGCATTTTTTACTGTGATATGGAAAAAATAAAATTATAATTTATGGATAATTATCATTCGGAAATTTCCGAGTTAATATTTTCGGCTTTATTTTTTTTATTAATATCCGGGTTAAATTAAGGAAATATCTATACTCTTCCGCCTCTTTAAATACCATCCAAAAGATCAGATTCGGAATAATCAGACACAAAATACTACGTATTGCCATGTCCATAAATATATTTATGTGAAAAATATAACCAATAAAATCCGTTGCTATAATAGAAAATAATACAAGCACTACAAACAAAATATATCTAATAAAATATACTTTTACAGATTTTTTGAAAATCATTTTAAATATAATATAAGGGTCATACCAAAAGTAAGTACATAATCTACTAATAACAGTCCCTAAAAGCACTCCTGCTATTCCTATTTGTTTCGCAAGAATTATAGAAACTACAATATTTATAATTGCCGCTATAATAGGTCTGTACTTCCCTTTTTTAAATAAACCTGTGGTTTCTCTAAACATTGTAGTTGTATTTTGCATTCCTGAAGTGAAAAAATTAAGTAATATGAAAAATAATACATACTTATTAAACACATATTCCTCACCTAACCAGATTGTTATAAAAGGATTTATCAAATTCCAAAGGCAAACTGTACAAAATCCATATATCCAAAAATTTAAAAAGTTAATTACACGAAAAATAAAATATTTTTTTTCTGCATTTTCTTTCACATTCAAATTTCCAACACTAGCATTGATAGAATAAAACAAATAGCCTAATAAGGTATTTAATGTATTTAAGATCAACAAATAATTTGAATAAACCCCAACCCAAATAACCCCAATAAATTTCGATATAACTATATTATCTGTTGCATTAATTACTACACCACTAATTTTATATAGCAACAAGGAATACAAATTCTCAAAAAACTCACGTCTGTCTGTCTTAGATAATTTCGCATTATTTTTTTCTTTTAAAAATGGATATAATTTATTTGCCTTATTTGCAATATATACATTCTCAATTACTTTTAATGTTAATTGAGCTACCAGTACTACAATGTAATCACTAATAATTATTAATAAAACAATTTGTAATGCATTAGATATAATCATGAACAAAGTGTGTATTTTAGAAATAATATAGTTACTTTGATCAGCAATAATAATAGATTGCTTATATACAAAATAATATGATGACACTGAACTTATTAAAAATAAAAGATAGATAATGTTAATGTCTTTAATCGTAGTATCTGCATTCACTAAATGATCAAGAAATGGCAATAGAGATAACCCTATTAATAAAACTACTACTCCTATTAATCTGTATGCTTTTTGATATAAATTCATTAATGCCTGTATTTTATAAATATCCTTCTCAGCTAATGGCCTATATAAACTATATATTATAGCTGTATCAAATCCTAAATTAGCTAGGGAAAACATCAATAGTATACTTGTAAAAAGCCCATCCACACCTAAATATTCTATACCGAGTGTAAAAATAAAAACAGTTCGAACAACAAATCCCATACCAATACTAATTATTTGTCCAGACAAACCGAATAAAATATTTTTTAAGGAGTTTTGTATTCTCATCGTAATACCTTCTATATTTTAATTGTTTTGCGTACCCACTCTACTAAATTTGGCACTAATCTTCCTCTTTAAAATCGGGAAAAACTTTGTTATCCTGTATTTTAATAACGCTTTTCTTCGTTGCGCCTTGAAATCATAATCTAGAAACCAATTTAGTAAATTTTTATCTGTAATACAATCACAATTTTGTTTCATTCGCACTTGGATTAAATTCCAATACATTTCAATGAATGTATTAGTAAAAAACTTCACCTCATTATTTAAAGAAGTTTTAACGTACTGATAAAGATTACTTGGAATATTAAAACCATATTCACGAGGGTCTCTCCCTTCAGCAATAATTCCCATAATTGTTCTTAAACATTTTTCACATTTACAACAATTTTCTTCATTTTTAAAACATACCCTGATATTAACAGGTTCTTTACTAGCTGAATAATGGTCCACAACAACTTTAATCTTTTCTTGTCTAGTAAGTTCGTATCCATCATGAAAGACTGTTCCAGATGCATATTTTATTTCATTATCCACAGTTGGATCAGATGCACAAGTAACTTGATATAATGGGGAATTAGAACTTGCAATATATATACATTTTATCTTAAGTTTAAAAGCTATTGGAATAGCTGCAGATATTATTGCTAGACCATGATGCAATCCATGCCACCATGTATCGTTTAACTTTTCTCTAAAATCATGGTCAATGTTCCCTGCAATTATAAAGGTCCCATAGTTAGATTGTATAAAAATATTTTCTAGTCCATTATCCTTTACAAAATTTACGGCATTTTCTTTATCTGCCTCCCATACTTTACTACCCTCTATTTCATTTTCATGCCATCCATATTCAGTAACTAGCAAGGGGTGTTTATCTTTTATTCTTATAAATGTAGTAAGTGCATCCAATCCACCACTAAATAAAGATGCCGCTTCAAGTTCCGGAATGTAAACATTATCAATAATTTCTCCTACAACCATGGATCCTTTAAATTTCACACCAGGAAACATGTTTTGATATGCATTTTTTATATTATTTAAACAAATATAAAAAGATTTATCTAATTCATTTATTACTATTGTTGAATTAGTAATCCATACAAGAGGAACTACATTCGCAACAAACGGAATAGCCAAAATACTTAAAGAGATGTCAGATACATCATAGTTATATTCAAGAAACATATGATTACTTGTCTTAAAATACTTTTGTAAATCCCCCTTAATACTAAAATAATAATCAACTCTATTATTTCTTACGACAATTTTATCGAGAATTATACTATTCATTTGAGCCTCCTAATAAATCGCCATTTTTATCACAATACATTTGTTAATTAGAGAACTGTTTTAACCATTGATTTACTACATCAAAATTCACTTGAACATCCGTGATAAACTCTGCATTTATCATTTTTTCGAGATTATTTAAATCTTCTCTATCAATCAGATTTAAATTATACGTTTCCCCCATCCCCTTAGCTCTTTCATCTATAGAGATAATTATTGCACGTTTTTTATGACGCATAGCAAATATACCGCCATGTAAACGTGTTCCAATATAATCAACGGCTGTATTTAGGATTTTTTCATATGCCTCTATAGTAGGAGATATAATTTTTATACCTTGTATACCCTCTAAAGATTTTAAATATTCAAAATCATCAGCGTCTTGTATCCAAAAGTAGACATTTTCATAACTTTTGTTAAGTATATCTATCAGTAATTGATCTTTTTCACGATCTTTAGAATGATGAGTTAATGTAAAAACAACCGATTCCGATTTTCCACTCGGAATTCCCCTACAAAAATCAGGCGTAAAAGACCACAAAGTTGCACAACCAGTATTTAGAGCTTTAAACCCCATTTCTTCTAAAAATTTTTTTGTTCTTTCATCTCTAACGCTATGTATATATTCATGCGATAAAACTTTTCTATATAACATTTTTGTATAGGGATTTATTTTATTCCCTTTGCCTGCACCCACTCCAACCAGAATACTCCCCTTTAAAGGACCATAATTAAATATATTTATATTCCACTGTGGAAAATGAGTAAACATATCCATTGCTAGCAAATTCGAACCACCTACAAACTTATATTTCGCATCACTATAAATCTTTACCCTATTTGATTTTCTCGCTACTTGGTACCAATGAAAAGGTGAAACATGAGTAGGTAATGTTAAAACATATGCATTTTTAGTTATATCAGAAAGATGATGCTTTACACACTTCATTATTATATCGTCACCCTTGTTAAGAGAACCTACTGATGTATCTAATACTAAAACATTATCCATAAAAATAATTCCCCCAAGTATCTTTTATAAATAGTAAAAGATTTTTTAGTTTTATAGCTTAATCTATTCTAATTCAATTAACCTATATATCTTTTCCACTTCTATTTCATTACCATAATTTTTTTGGCTTACATTATTAACAATTTCATTTCTGAATTCAACATCATCAATCATTTTTTTTATTCCTTCGACAATTCCCTTTATACCCATTGGACAAATATATCCATCTACGCCGTTCTCTAACTGACTTTTGGCAGTTGAAAAATTAGTTATTAATACTGGTTTCTTAAGAATTTGCGCTTCCCGAACTGTTACTGCCTTCCCTTCGTATCTAGAAGGTTGTACATAAATATCACATGCTTTTATGTACGGGTACGGATTAATCTTCTTACCTAGTAAAACAAATTTATCTTGAAGTCCTAGTTTATCTATCAACAATTTAAGTTCCGCTTCTTGCGGCCCATATCCAACTATGTACCACTCGATATCATACCCTTGATCTAATAACTGTCTAAGCGCATATATAGCGTCATCAATTCCTTTAGCATGCGAAAGTCTAGCAACAGTAATTAACTTGATTCGCGCGCTATTTATTGATATTTCCTGAGTAATATCTCCTTCATTGGATTGTTCACAAACAAATTCAGAATCTATTATATTTTCTATCACTTGCACCTCTTTATTAATATAAGGTAGACTATTCAGGAATGTATCTCTACAACTTTCAGAAACCGCCACGATATCATCCATTTCCCTCCACATTTTACATTCCATTTCTTTGTTAAGTTGTATGTTCGAATAATCAGTATGAATCCACCCAATTTTTCTTTTCGCTCGAACTTTATCCCCTATAAAATAATGCGGCCATAAAAAACTTATCGCAACATCGTACTCTTCTCTCAATTTTGGAAGAAATGGAAGAGATATTCTCCATCCATATTGAATGACAAAGTATCCAGGTTCTTTACTATTTACAAACCTTCCATGCATAACACCCATAACTTTTCCTATCATCCTAGTAATTCCAATTGAGAAATGCCCTTCTTGTAATATCTGTTTAATTGATTTTCTAAAAGTAGTATATTGTTGCAATTCTTCTAATAAATTCGGCTCTTTGGGTAGTAAAGAGAAAAATCCTCCTTCATGTTTAAATAACATTAAATCTATATCATACTTACTGTAATCAATTGTATTTAATAAACCAATCAAACTTCTTTCTACTCCACCAATTTCCATATCAAAAGATGTAATTAATATTCTTTTCTTTTTCATAATAGGATACCTCACAAAATCTATTATTGATTTCTCTTCTTCATTTTATATTAGTATTTTGCTGTTACGCTTACCAATTTTCCTTATACATCAGACATATAAAATGAAAACAAATTAGATTACCCTACTTCTTCCTTGCACACAATTCCATATAACGATAGCCACTCGTAAATGTTATCGTTAATATCAAAGCCTAATTTCGATATATTGTTAATTATGAATTCCCTGTCTGGTCTTTCTTTTAACAAGGCTTTATAAATTTCTTTACACCATATTTCAATTTCTTCATCTAAGTCAACAAATGACATTATCCCTAACCCCATATCAGTATTATTAGGTAGTGTATCTGCTACAACACATGGTACACCTGCAGATTGCGCTTCTAAAGTTACAATACCAAACCCCTCAAACAAAGAAGGAAAAATAAAAACATCAAAGCTCTTCATGAGTCGTGGAATATCCTTCCTAACGCCCAAAAATCTAATGTTTTCAAAAATCCCTAATTGCTTTGCTTTTAATTCAATAGAAATCCTTAACGGACCATCTCCTACTAGAATAGCAACAAAATTTGAATCTCTTTTTAAAATTTGCTTTAAAACTTTTAGGATAAAAACATGATTCTTTGACTCTGAAAAACTTCCTATATGTCCTATTAATTTTGCTGTATTCGGTATATTAAGTTCCCCTCTTACGCTGACACTACTTCCAGCATCTATATCAGTAAATTGATTAATATCTATACCGTTTTTAATCAGTTCTATCCTCTGACTTTGAAGCATCCTTTCACCAAATAAAAAACGTGCTGCTTCAACGCTACACGCACAATAATTAGTTCCAGCATATTTAATAATAGATTGCAAAACCTTTAGGATAACTCTTGCTTTTATTCCAGAGTCTTGTGGCCAATTATTACTATGGGAATGACAAATCCTCTTTTTTATACCAGCTATTTTTGCCGCTACAGCAACGAAACCACCTTGATAATCCGTATGTGCATGTACAACTTCATATTGATTATCCGACATAATTTTCACAAGTTCTTTAACATAGGCAAAAGGTCCTATTTGTCCTAAACTAGGTACCTTATATATTCTCCCACCTAAGGCCATTATTTCATCTTCGTAATCATTTTTCTCATTTCGATGGGATACAAAATCAAACTGAAGCTGCTCCCTATCTATTTTCCTATATATATTCATTAATAATGTTTCAGCTCCCCCGCGATTCAGAGCGCTGACAATGTGTAAAACCTTCTTTTTATTTATAGGTTCAGGCTTAGAATCTATCCCCATTCAACAATCCTCTCCTAGCATTTTGCACTTTATTATCAAAGTAGATTACTCTTATAGATAATTCCCAAAGTAATTACATGTTCATATACAAAATAAATAAAATAGCACACTAGAACTGCATAATACATCAACTTTTGATCTTTATCTGTAAATGACTTCACAACCCAAGAAATTAATATTAACTGATACAATCCAAAATATATGGAGAATCTAGCAAATATCCAATTCTGTGTTGAAATAATCATAAAAACAAGACCTAATATAGACATATTTACAATATAATCACTTTCAGGGAATAACGCCCTCATTTTATCTTTCCCAAGGTAAGCCAGTATAATTGGCACTATATTCACAGCAACCCTAAGTATATTGGCACCACCTTCATGAAATTCCTTATATTGACCATATTGAGTATTTCCAATAGCCGAAAATAAAATTTCCGAAAACTGATTAAAACCTATTACTACACATACCGCTAAAAAAAGGAGCAAATATGTCGTTCCTGACCAGGCTTTTTTTCTTACAAAAAAGTATATTGGCATTAAAACTAATGCACTTGCATGAAATGTTGATGCACATAATACAATTAATGTATATTTTTTCCATTTTCCTTCGAAAATATATTTTGTAGCAGCAAAAATAATTGCAGCGGCTAAATATTGCCTAATCCCATTCATTGATGTTAAATACATACCCGACGTAATATAAACATATAAACTCAATTCAATTAGTCTTGAATATTTATATAGTGTTGCTACAATGAGTACATTTGTTATCAATGCTGTAGTAAAAACCATTACTTGAGGATTATCCGTATATTTTTTCAAAACCATTTGAAAAATATTAAAGCCCATGTCTTTATTAGTTTGAACATATTCCCAATTAAACTCCGTTATTTTATATGCATGCATATAAAAATAAGTATCCCCAATATTATTTCGAAGCCCCGCCACCAACACAAGAGATAAAGCCGCCATTATAATCAACAGCCTATTGGGCTTTATCAATGTAAGACTATTAGTCACTGGTATAGCAAAATACCTTGCAAAAAATGCGAGCATGAATACTATAGCAAGATTCATCCAAAGTATGGTCATTATTCTGTCCTCTCATTTAATTACTAAATAAGTCTCTACATGTTTACTTTCATTTTTGTTTTCATTGTAATATAACTATAAAGGATAGCCCCAAATGGCAGTGCACAAAGTGTCAGTCCTTTACATGGCGATTCTTGTATAAACTTTCTATTTCTCGATATGAAACTACTAGATACATAATGTATAGCTTGCCTATACTTAAATAGTCGATTAGTAAATGGTAATTTCATAAGTTCCTTGCGATAAAAAGCAAAACCTTTTGGGTTTCTACGATATTGGTTTAGCATATTCATTGATGATCCATCAGCCATGTATTCCACATAACAAAGCGCTTCGTTCATTAGTAACATCTCATACTGTTGATCTAACATGTAATATTTGTATGCTAACCCTACATATTTTTCATTGTTAAAAATTGGGTATGGATATTTCTTAGTCAATTCTGTGCGATAGACCAATTTTTTATCACCTGTGACACCATGTTTATTGTAAAGATCAAAAAGCGTGGAGTGTTTAAGGTTCTCTGGTAACTTTGAGCCAATTATTTGTCCATTTGTATACAAATCCAATCCAATTATCCCGCTAACTTCTTCATTTCCATAGCTACTCCAAAAAGAAAGGATTTTTTCTACCGCTTCATCGGGCATATAATCATCAGAATCAATACAAACATTTAACTCCGTATCAATCATTTCATATGCTGTATTATGAGCACCATGCATCCCTTGATTTTGTTGCCAATGATACTTAATTTTGATATGTTTTTCAGCAATCCAGCTATCCACCAATTCTTTTGTGTTATCACTAGATCCATCATCTATTATTAACCATACAAAATCCTTACATGTTTGATGTTTTAAACTCTCATAACAATTTGCAAGACAATATGCTCTATTATAAGTAGGGGTGAAAATCGTTAAATTC
The DNA here is from genome assembly GCF_038050415.1 of Bacillus sp. FSL M7-1020. Classification (NCBI taxonomy): domain Bacteria; kingdom Bacillati; phylum Bacillota; class Bacilli; order Caryophanales; family Bacillaceae; genus Bacillus; species Bacillus sp. FSL M7-1020. The sequence continues at coordinate 3,295,070 of NZ_JBBOTW010000001.1, forward strand.
TTCAAATTACTCACCTCGAAAGTACAGAATAATAGTCTTGAGTTAATTCAGCCGTATGTTTTATATCGTATCCTTTTGCGAATACTACTTGAGTTGGTGTTTTCCTCGAAAAATTACTAGTTTCTATATTTTTCATTTTTTCTATCCAAGCAAATTTATCTGTTAGAGAAACATGTTCAACTAAATTCATTCCCAAGTCCACCTCTTTCGTAATAGTATCAGATATAATACAAGGTAAACCAACTCCTTGCGCCTCTATGAGAGTGAGTGGCAATCCCTCATGTATGGATGGAAAAACAAATACATCAAATGCTTGAAGTATCCTTTCTATATCGTCTCGTATCCCGAGAAACCGTATATGCTTCTCCATATTCAATTCCCTTACTTTATTTTCAATTCCCACGCGAAGCGGCCCTTCGCCAGCTAATAAAAGAATTGAATCCGGCTTAAATCGAGTTAACTGCGCGAATAATTCTATAAGGTAAGCATGATTTTTTTGATGAGCAAATCTTCCAACATGACCTACAACAAGAGTATCTTTCTCAATTTGTAATTCTTCTCTTACTTGTTTTCGTATGTCTGGACAGAACAAAAATCTATCACAATCAATTCCATTTTTTAAGATTCTAGCTACATCGGCTTTATCCGCAAATAGCCATCTGGCAGCAGCATTTGAACATGCTAACAAATGTGTTGCACATATGGCTATTGATTTTCCCGCATACCATTTATAGATTTTTGCAGCAATACCACCCTCACTACTAGTATTATGACTATGCGCAATCCTAACTGGCACCCTTGCTTTTTTAGCTGAACGAAGTACAAATCCGCTCATCTTATCTATATGTGAATGAACGATTTTATATTGCGTATGGGTACTAAAGAAATTATCTAGCGCCTTTATATAGCCCCTATGACCAACATCTGTAACATATGGAATTCTATGAATTTCCCCGCCTAACTTTACTATTTCTTCATCAAACACTCCTTCTTTACAAGTTAAAAAATCAAATTGTACTTTTGAGCGGTCTATATTACGATACAAATTCATAATTAAAGTTTCGGCTCCGCCTCTATTCATATTTACGACTACATGTAGTACTCTCAATGGAGTGCCCAATTTAAATCCTCCATTTCATCCATATATGTTGTATAAATTTCTTTTTTCTCTTTTAACACTTCGTTAACTGAATATTTACTTGTAATAATAGTACGCCCACACCGTCCAAACTGAGCTTGTAATTTAATACTTTTAGAAATAGAATTTATTCTTTCAGACATCGTCTTTATATCATCACGATCTATAATCCAACCATTTTTATTATGAATAATTAACTCCCTATGTCCCCGATTGTCAGTGGCGATAACTGGAAGTCCACAAGCCATAGCTTCCATAATATTAACTGGTAAACCTTCCCGGTAACTCGATGCAACAGCTAGGTCACACATCTGCAGCAAAGGGGCTATATCATTTCTATAACCAAGAAAATGCACCATACTACTCACACCTAGTTGAGCCGCTATATTTTTGCACTCCTTCATTAAAGGCCCTTCACCAGCAAGTAGTAGCTTCGCATGCGGAATTTCATTTTTTAATTGTGCCAATGATTGAATTAAGAAGCTTTGGTTTTTGTTCTTATTAAATTCAGCTGCATAAAACATTAAAAAATCTTCAGAATTATAACCATTTTTATGTCTTAATTGCTCCTTTTCACTTTCATTAACAGGAATATATCGTTCTATATCTACTCCTACACCATGAACGAGTTTAATACTTCCCGCCTGAAATCGATGCTTTACTGCTAAACTGTAATCTTCTTGATTAATTGTTAGAAGACAATCCGTAGTAGTAGCTAAAATTCTTTCGATTGGATAGTATAAGAGCCAATTTATGAATGATGATCCTTTACAAAAATGAAATCCATGCGCTGTATATATAACCTTTGTGCCTTCTCTCCGCACTTTTCTAGCAGCTAGACGAGCAATTGCTCCTCCCATAGGCGTATGACAATGAATGATATTATATTTATTTTGATGAATAATTGATGTAAGTTTTTTATATGCATGAAAGTTTTGTACGCTAATCGGTGATCTTTGAAGAGGAATATTATATTTTTGAGTTACGTACGGAAGATGTATATTCCCATTCGCTGCAACATGCACTTCCCATCCTTGGTCTGCAAACCATTTCAAATACGGTAAATGAAAAGCTTTAAAATGATAATCCACAGTTGCACAAAACAGAATTTTTTTAGACACCATCCCACGCACCCGTCTTATAATAATTTTTTGCTATTAACCTGATACTGGTATTAATAGTTTTAAAGTTTTTCGCTGATTCACTAAATTTAACAATCGCTTTCTTAATTCCATCTCATCTAACTCTGTATATTCCAAAATTAACTTTTCTATTTCTTCTATACGAACATTCATTTCTTGCCCTACATAAATTCTCGGGTGAACTTGCTTCTCATTCATTTCATCTTCTTTTAGTAATTCTTCAAAAAGCTTCTCTCCTGGGCGTATACCGGTAAATTCTATTCCTATTTCATCCAAAGAGTTTCCTGATAATCGAATGAGATTTTTAGCAAGATCAACTATTTTTACTGGTTCTCCCATATCCAGCACAAAAATTTCTCCTCCTTTAGCTAGCGCCCCAGCTTGCACTACGAGTCTTGATGCCTCCGGAATTGTCATAAAATAACGAACCATATCAGGATGAGTAACTGTAATTGGTCCACCATTTTGAATTTGTTTCTTAAATAAAGGTATGACGCTTCCGCGGCTACCTAATACATTTCCAAAACGTACTGTAACAAACTTTGTATGACTTATTTTATCTTTGTGCTGAATGACCATCTCAGCTAATTTCTTTGTTGCACCCATAACACTCGTCGGGTTCACCGCTTTATCGGAAGAAATCATAACAAACGTTCCTACTCCATGTGTTCTCGCTGCCTCTGCTATATTCATAGTTCCAATCAAATTATTTTTAACAGCCTCTTCAGGATTGTTCTCCATTAATGGTACATGTTTATGTGCGGCTGCATGATATACAACATTTGGAAGATGTTTATTCATTATTAAATGCATCTTCTTTTCATCTTGTATATCCGCGATTTCTGGAATAAACACGCCTCTCATATCGTTATATTTTTCATTTAATTCCATTTCTATGGAATAAATACTGTTTTCTCCATGCCCTAATAAAATCAATTTTTTCGGTTTAAATTTCGCAACTTGTCTACAAATTTCCGAACCAATTGATCCACCTGCACCAGTAACTAAAATGACTTTATCCGTTATATAATCTGAAATAATTTCCACATCTAACTCTACAGGATCTCGCCCTAATAAATCTTCTACTTGAACATCTCTAAATTCATTTACTGAAACCTTACCTGTTACTAAGTCTTCTAACATGGGAAGGATTTGAGTTTTTACTTTTGTTTTTAAACAATCTTTTAAAATAACATTTCTCTCTCTCTTGTTTAACGAAGGAATTGCCAAGATAACTATCTCAATATTCAGTTTTTTAATAACATAATCAATTTGATTCATACCACCTATTACTGGAATCCCCCAAATATCAAGATTATGCTTTTTGACATTATCATCAATAAACGCGACTGGCATTAATTCAGCAGTATTATTCTTCAACAACTGCCTTGCAACCATCGTCCCAGCTGATCCAGCACCAACAATTAACGTTCTTTTTTTATCACCCTTCTTTACATAATAAATATCTCTGTACATTCTCCAAATAAAGCGGGAACCACCAATTAATAAAATATGAATCATCCAAGTTACAACTAACAATCGAAAATACATTTTTTGCATAATGATTTGCTGTACAACCGCTGTAGTAAGTATTGAAAATGTAACGACCTTGCATATAATTAGCAACTCTCCTATACTTGCATATTCCAAAGCTTTTTTATACAATTTATAAACAAAAGCAAATAAATGATGACTAACTAATAGAGTGATAGAGCTAATAACTGATGATAAAGTGATAACACTAAAGCTAGCATTTACAAAAAAATAACTAAAAAAAACTGCACTTAATACAATCAGTGAATCCATTAAAAGCAATAACGATATCCTCCGGCGATACGTCATATAACTTCCTCCTTTAATCAATTCCTTACTGAACTCTTTCAAAGTTAAAGTTTCTAACTATATACTCTTTATTAAAAGTACATAGCTAGAAACTTTAATAAAATATGGGCATCTAACCCTCCCTCACATTACACTTTTGATGACTCGCATCTAAGGTTGCTTTCACAACCCACAGCATAATCGAGTGCCTCCATTGATAGCGGTCAGGAGACATCACCACATCACAATTCTATTATTCTTTCTTTATAACGAACATTTTTATGTAAGAAGGTTAAATTTATTATTCTAATCCCCTTTATACTTTCCCATTCAAAATTGCACCCAATATTCTGCTTTTCGTAAAACTTAGCGCTCTTTTCGTTTCAAGCGCATCTTCGCTCACAGTACGATTATATCGGATCACCAAAAGTACTCCTTCACACTTATCAACTAATACACTCGTATCTGTTACTTCTAATACAGGGGAAGAATCAAATAATATGATGTCATACCGTTCCATTGCCTTTTGAATTAACATATCCATCTCACCTGAACCAAGTACTTCAGATGGATTGAATGGTACTGGACCGCTAGTTAATATATCAAGACGTTCCATCTCTGTTTTTTTTACAGCGCCTTCTAAATTTGTTTTTCCGTTCAATATATCAGTTAATCCAACTGTATTTTCTACTCCAAACATTTCCTGAATCGTGGGTTTTCGTAAATTTGCATCTACTATCAATACTTTTTCACCTTTTTGTGCTATTGAGACTGCTAAATTAACTGTAATCGTTGATTTTCCTTCACCATACCTTGGAGAAGTAATAACTATAGTTCTGCTTTTATGAATAGACGAAGATAATTGAAGGTTTGTTCGAAGCGAACGATACTGCTCCGAAATTTTCGATCTTGGAGCTGTATAAGCAATTATACTTTCTCCTTTAACTTTATTTGTTTTTCGTCTATTTTTGTAGGCCACTCCGTTCCATCCCCCAGTACCACTGTATTTTTTTTACTGAATTTGTCTTCCGTATTTTTCCTATTCATTTTAGAAATCCCGCCCAAAACAGGGACATCTAACAATTGCTCAATTCGTCGTTCCGATTTGATTCTATCATCAAATGAATCCAATAAAAAAATAAAACCGATACTGAGCACCATACCTACAGAGAACGCAATTAGTATCGTCTTAAGGTGATTTATATTTATAGGCATCGAATGTTTTTGAACTGGGTCTTCTGGTAATATACTCACATTATTAAAATTTAGTATATTTGCTACTTCTTTCTTATAAACAGCCGCTGTCGTATTTGCAATTTTATGTGCAAGTACAGGATCAATATCCACTACATTTATTCTCATAATCTGAGAGCCTTGTACACTTTCTATACTTATTTGTCCACTTAATGCACCTGCAGATCTGTTAATATTTAATTCAGCCGCTACTTTTTCTAATATTACAGGCTCATTTACCATCGCTTTTAATGTATTCATCGTTTCAGCATTAGCTTGAACAATAACCCTTGCTGAGGAGGCATACAAAGGTGTTTTCATATACATACTATACATCGCTCCTCCTACGGTTGTGAGAGTCGTAAACAACAGTAGTATCCATACCCTTTTCCATATAACAGTAAATAGATTTTTTAAATTTATTTCCTTATTCATTACTTCTCCCCCTCATTTAATACCAATGAGATTCCAGTTGACATTCCCATAAAAAACAGAAATAAAAGTAATATGTTTTATTTTTTAAATATACAAACATTTCTAATTAATGCCATTTTAGTTCTTTATACAGAACGAGTCAACATAAATTATTCTTGTTAAATGACTTCTTAATTACACCTCATAAATTACGACAATATTCACTGCAATTCATTGTAGATAAATGACGAAAAAGCCCTGATATCGTAGTATCAGGGCTTTTTTTCTTAGTATAGAGATGTATTTCGATTACGTTCTCATTAGTGAACTTGCTTGCGGAATAAATAGTTTAACATGATGCTTTATTTCATATCACCATGTCCCAAAATTTTTTGTTTAACATCTGATAAATCCTTCGCCAACGAACTAAACGCTTTTGCTTGTTCTTCAATGACTTGTTGGTTTTTTTCAATAACTTTTTGATATTGTTCTTCGCGCTGTTCATTCTTTTTTTGTGTAGTAATAAGCATCCACACAAATAACGCTGCGAATGCTCCTTGTTGAATCATTGAATTTAAGATCTGCTCTTCTATTATTCTCACTCCTTTTCTAATCTAAATAATTACTCATTCGAGTGACTCTAATCTTTTATCATCTTTTAACACCAATATGTCCTTATAGCTATCTCTGTCTTATAATTCTTGCTAAAGCTATCTTTTATGTCATAACTTTATAAAATACAAAAACAGTTACTACTGGAATTTTTATCGAATATCTACAATGTCAAAGTGTTCCTCAGGTGTCCAACGATTCCCACCAATATCAATCCAGCCTTCTTTACGGAAGAATACTGTAAGGGGTTCTTTTGAAGTAATACGTCCTTTGTATGAGCCGTTAATTCCATCATAAAAGTTTACTCCATATCCTTCTGGGTATTTTGATATTGCTTTGAAAGGTCTCCAATAATAATGCTCCGCTTTTACCCAACGGCTTCTACCTAAATCTAACCACACATCATTATCTTCTCCCCAGTACGCATTCCAGTACAATACTTCTGCTGCTGTTGTAAAGTTCCCCTGATAGTTGCCATGTGGTCTATCATGATAGTTAATACCATAACCTTCCCAGTATATTGACTTTGCGAACCCAATCCCTTCTGGTTGCGGTGTACCAACAACGCCACCTTTACCTGTAAACCATTCAAGAGATTTTTCTCCGTTTAAGTAATTTAAATCTACATTACCAGATACGCCCGCAAGACTACCACTTTCCGTATACTGCCATAAATCACAGTTATAGGCTGGTTTATTTCCATAACGTGGAATCCAAAGGAAATCCGCATTCACAGTATTTAGTCCATAGCTTGTATACATGTGATGTGATACATATAGACCTATTTTCCAGCCAGCTGCACGGCATGTATCAATAAATGCCTGTGAAGCTTTCGCTAAGTTAACTGCTCCACAACTTGCTAATGTATCATCTTCCACATCTAATACTAAAAATTTCGCTTCTTTGTCAGCGCGCGCCATAAAATCATTCGCTTCTACAATAGCATCCTGAACACTTACATAACATCCATAAGCATAGTGTGCAAATGGGACACCATAGTCTTTACAACCTTGTACATACTCTTTATAACGTGTATCAATTGTCCTTGATCCATACTGTACACGTATAATAGCAAGTTCAAGCTCTTTACTAGCTGCCGCCCAATTTATTGAACCATTGTGATGAGATAAATCTGCAATTTTCTTCATTTCTATTCCTCTTCTTTCCTATATCAAAATTTATGAATAAAAAAACAACTCTTAATAGAGTTGTTTTTTTATCGAATATCTACAATGTCAAAGTGTTCCTCAGGTGCCCAACTATTCCCACCGATATCAATCCAGCCTTCTTTACGGAAGAATACTGTAAGAGGTTCTTTTGAAGTAATACGTCCTTTGTATGAGCCGTTAATTCCATCATAAAAGTTTACTCCATATCCTTCTGGATATTTTGATATTGCTTTGAAAGGTCTCCAATAATAATGCTCCGCTTTTACCCAACGGCTTCTACCTAAATCTAACCACACATCATTATCTTCTCCCCAGTACGCACCCCAGTATAATACTTCTGCTGCTGTTGTAAAGCTTCCCTGATAGTTGCCATGTGGTCTATCATGATAGTTAATACCATAACCTTCCCAGTATATTGACTTTGCGAACCCAATTCCTTCTGGTTGCGGTGTACCAACAGCGCCACCTTTCCCCAAGTAGTCTAATGGATTCACAGCATTACTCTTATTAATATTCCAGCCGCCTTTATGCATTTCAAAATGTAAGTGCTGACCATAAGCCTGTCCCGTTTCTCCCATAACCCCAATTGTTTGTCCTTGTGTAACAGAATCGCCTTCTTTAACTGTACGAGAACCACTTCGCATGTGAGCGTATACAGTTTCCCATGTAACTCCATTAATATTATGAACAATCATAATACATTCACCGTAACTAGATGAAAAATACGAACGACTAACTTTCCCACTAGCCGCTGCATAAATCGGATGATAGCCTGCTTCAGCAAGATCTACCCCATGATGATCTGGTCTGTCACCTCTAAAACCACTTGTTACTCTCGTTGTATTTGTTGGATAAATAAATGTTGCCATATGAATCTTCCTTTCTATTTTATATTGTCTATATTTATTATTTTTAGATATATTGTAGGTTTTCCAACCTTAAAACGAACAAAACAGAGAATTTCTCCATTGTTATCTACCATCAAAATATTATTCTTTTAACCATAAGTTAAATATTATTAAGATTACCAAAGACTCTTGAAAAACTATTATTTTATATGACTAATTCTTCTTTCCTACATTACAGTTTACGTATAAAAAACAACTCTTGGTAGAGTTGTTTTTTTATCGAATATCTACAATATCAAAGTGTTCCTCAGGTGCCCAACTATTCCCACCAATATCAATCCAGCCTTCTTTACGGAAGAATACTGTAAGGGGTTCTTTTGAAGTGATACGGCCTTTATATGAACCGTTAATTCCATCGTAAAAGTTTACTCCATATCCTTCTGGGTATTTTGATATTGCTTTGAAAGGTCTCCAATAATAATGCTCCGCTTTTACCCAACGGCTTCTACCTAAATCTAACCACACATCATTATCTTCTCCCCAGTACGCACCCCAGTATAATACTTCTGCTGCTGTTGTAAAGTTTCCCTGATAGTTGCCATGTGGTCTATCATGATAGTTAATACCATAGCCTTCCCAGTATATTGACTTCGCGAACCCAATTCCTTCTGGTTGTGGAACACCGCCTGCATTAAAATCTACATATTGTTTAACAATTTCAGCGTAGAAAAAATTACCGCCATTTTTATATCGATAACCACCATTGTACGCAACTGCGATAGGATGACTATATTTAACCATAGCACCAGTTGTATTTCCAAGTGATGGCGCAACAACCGTCTTAGAATACAGATCTGCCACCGGTAATGAATGTTGTTTATTGTTAGAAGCTAACCAGCGAAGATAAGCTCGTCCAAAATTATATGATTGAACAATGGCACTTAAATCTGTAATACCATTTTTCTTTGCATCATCAAAAGCTCCTTTTAAATGCTTTACTCCGTAATACACTGAATATTTAGGATTCTTGATTGTATTCATTGCCCATCCTTGTGATTCACTTGACTGCATAATATCCGGTGTTGTTTCAGAGTTCCCTCCACTTTCCACCATAATAATTCCAAGTACGTAAGGAACTAATTCCGAAACACCTTGTGCAGCACATTCACTTTCTACCATTGATTGCCAACGTAACACTTGTTGTGGCAGATTCTTTGTTTTAACTGAAGCAGCTAATATACTCATTACTAAACATCTCCTTATTTTCCTATTATTTTTGTCTAAAAAACTACTACCTCACTACATATGGTTATCAGCCAAATACCCATTAATCTATAAAATTACTTCATGTTGCTCACCTTCTTTCACACCAAAAAGAGCAACCATAAAAATAGTTGCTCTTTCGTCGAAATCTTATATTACTACTATAAATCACTTTTTCAATACTTTCTGTACACCGCATGTACCCTACAAAAAGGTAACATTAAAATCCATCTAAAAACTTGACAATTTTTCTTATTTCAGCGTGTTTGCGTCGAATATAGCCTGTACTATAATGCAATTCAAATGCTATTTGTTCTAAGGTCATTCCATCAACATATTTCATTTTAAGTATTTGATGATCCAGTCCTGCAAACTTATTCATCAAAAGCTTTAAATCAAATTCTTCATTCATCTTATGAGCTAATTCATATTCAATTGCTTCAATCCGGTCTTCTACCTTAGCCCCTTCCGACTCAGCGGTTAATCGTACATTTTGCAAGTCCCCACTAGTCCAGCGCTTTAATTCTGCTTTTGATTTGTCTAAGTTGTATTCTAAATAAGCGATTTCTTCTTCTAACTTCTTATAATCTTTGAGCCATTCAAACATCTGACGATTCACCTACTTCCTTTTTGTAAATTTAAATACTACTAATTTAATAAAACTTATATCCTTATTGGCTTTTTCAATCTTTGTTATTTGTAGAACATCTTTCATTTAATAAACACAACCATTTCCTACTATTTATAAATTCATTTTCTCTTTAGAATTCCAATACTGTAATTAACTCCTGAATAGATAATGAAAAACACCCTTCGAACAATCCTTGTAAGACATTAATAATCAAACAGAAATCACAAATTGTTAATACTTGCTCCAAACATTCACGAATATCTTCAAAGATGTTTAATATACATCAAACATTTTTGAAGAATATAATCATTTAATCTTAGCATTAAGATAATGCATTTTTAAACACCAAAGTCGTCGACCATTTTATCTTTTCTTAAGACTTATATTTATTTAATACCTCTTTTAATCTCTCACGCTCTTCCTCAGTGTACTGCGCGGGTTTTCTTTCCACTTCTTGATTCGTGTGTTCGTCATCTTTATATAACCAATCTGGGACAAGCTCTTTTCTAGTCGAATAATTTCTACCTGATTCATTAAATTTCTTATTCTTACTCATTTTGAAACGTCTATCTAGCGCGGTCACATCAGCAAATGTTTTAACTTTTTGCTCCTTCCAATTACTCAATATAGCTTTAACGTAGTTCCATCTTGGTGCATTCTCATCAATAGCTTTATTAGTTGCATACTGAATTAACTCACTACTAAACAAATCACAAAAATCGCCTAACTCCGTAAATGCAATTTCACTTAACGGAATGCCTCTCTCTTTTAAAAAATTATAATTTTTTTTAAACTCTCTACCGAATAATATATGAGATTCTAATTTATCCTTATCATCATGATTAGTATTTTGTATTTTAGTATTTAGTTTATTGATATTTAGTAGTGTCGGATTTTCCTCATATGGCTTTCCTACATCTTGCTTTTCCACTTGTGGAATTCTCTTTTGTGGTGTTTCATAAATTTCCGTATCCCATCTTTTAATTTTTTTTGTATGTTCATCACGAACGGGATAACGCTTTACATACCCTAATTCTTTTAGTTCTTTAAAACCTGTACGTAATGAATCTTCTCCATCCTTTGCATGTTGAGCTAATTCACTAATATGAAAAGTCCAATCATCTGGTAGTGTAAGTGTATAAGCCAAAATTCCTTTTGCCTTCCATGACAACCTTTTATCTTTTAAACCAGTATTATTTATGACGGAATAATTACTATCTTTTTTCACTCGAATAATCCCCATACTAGTCACCTCATAAATTCTCAAAATCGATATTCAATGTTATACTTATTCAGAGATATTTTTTTATAGAATCCGCTGCAACGGATTCTTTTTTTATGTACTCATTTAAATCCATCATGCTATCCATATTTTTTCTCCTAAATCTTTCTTATTCCTCAAATTCAACATCAACTTGAATTTCGATATTCATAGAAATTTCTTGTGTTATACGAATAACATTTGGACTTATTCCTTTTTGGATAAGCTTTTTAATCTGCTGTTTTGCGGCATCTTTTGTTTTAAATTCACTGACAGTTGGTAGACCTACTAAATTGCCAGTAATCACTAAAATTTTCCGTTGCATGTTTCTTCCTCCTATTGAAATTCTGCCATATTTATTTGTGAGTTTTTAACTTTAATTTCTTCATTTAAAACTGTTGGAATTGAATATTCTTCATTAATTATTTGTATAGCTCTATCCAAATGATTACGTTTAATAGCTTTATAACTATTCACACCAAACTCTCGATGTAATTGACTATAAATATCGCTATACAGCTTTTTTCTAAGACTGTTATCCTGATAAGAATTCGAATTTTTACCCCCCAATAACAAAAAACCTAACCTTTTTACAGCCTTTGTTATTTCGTCACATTCAATGGCGTATAGCGGAGCGTTTTCTCGTAACCCCTTCACTTCAGTCTTAATCTCTTGTATTTCTTGCGTATGTCCTTCTAAAGCTGCAAACGTTAACTTTAGGACTCCCATAGCATCCTTTGGTATTTTGTTCTGACTTTGTATATACCTCCTCATCCGTTTGAACTCTTCAATAAATTTAATTTTCGTTTGCACAGCTTCTCTAGAGTTATACCCCATAGCAAGTAATACGAAAGCTTCTTCAGTTAAATTGTATTTAGACATGCGCTCACCCTGTGAATTGATATAAGTGGACTCGTAAGAATTTCCTTGCGCAAATTCTTCACCCGCATATACAATATTTTTACAATATCCTCCAAAACGTAGTAATGATCTTTCCCGAACGTTTTCGCAATTACCAAACTATCCGTTACTACCTCACCATTAACTTCAAATACTAGTTCACTATGTACTAATACTTCGGTTAAGTGATCCATTCTGATCTCCTCCTCATCTATAATTTTCAATTACCTTCCTTACATTTACATACCCTTGCATCAAGCGTTATTATTTACCAATTTTCTTGGACATTAACCAATCCTCAACATTCAAATTATGTGATTTAATATAAAATATTTCCTTAACTCTCCAATAAAGCTTTGCTTAATAATTTCGTTATTGAGTTAAAAATTCAATATTTTATGTTCCAAAAAAGTAGGGTTTCTTTTCACACTACAATTCGGCTTGTTTTCTTCAAATTCAAAAAGATATTCTAAATTATGATCAGGAAAAAAGGTTTCCTTAATTTCAAGAGCCTCATCATAATAAAAACGAAATTTACCATTAATTTTGTCGCACACTGTTGCGTAGCGAAGATTCAGATGCGAAGAGATTTGGGTAATTACAATCCCTTTTCTCGCCATCTCTGCACGCAGATTCGGATACATTAGCTCACCTCCTTAATTTTTATACGAAATTGCGTTTATTTCCACTTTAATATATACGCATTTCCGTACAAAGTCAATGATATAATAGGAAAATACACTCAATATCGTACAAAACACTATTTACTTATAAATTCAGCTAAGTTATGATAGTAACAAACATACTCAATATCGTATACATTTTATAAGAAGGATGGTGAAGTTTATGGAAAAAGCAAAGATTGTAACACGCTTAATAAAAGAAGCTGGATATAGCAAAAGAGCTTTCGCAGAAAAAATCGGGCTCCCTCCCACAACACTGCAATCAATGTTATCAAGAGGAATCGGTAAAGCATCTGTTGATAATGTAATAAAAGTTTGTAAGGGATTAGGGATCACTACTGATGATTTAGAGGTGCTCACAACTAAAGGGGATAATACAGTTAAAGAAGAAGTTTCTATTTATGAAACCATTCAAAACGACCAATCAAACATTATCCATATCCCAATCATTGGTTCTGTCGCAGCCGGTACACCTATATTCGCCGAAGAAAATATCGAGGGTTATTTACCAATGCTAAGTACATTTTTAAATAAGCGTAAAAAGTATTTTTATCTTACTGTAAAAGGCACTAGCATGAATCTCGAATTCCCTGATGGTTCTTATGTTCTGGTAGAAGAAACTCCTTATGTTGAGAATGGGCAAATTGCTGTTGTAAAAGTCAATGGTTATGATGCAACTGTGAAAAAAATCTCAAAATCTGGAAGCATCATTACTTTAATACCATTGAGTAATCATCCTATCCATGAACCACAGACTTACGACCTTTCAGCTGAAGATGTAAAAATCATTGGTCGCGTTGTACAAGCAGTAAAAAATTATTAAATTTTTAGCGCTAGCAATTTATTGAAAAAAGAACCGATTCTAATAAAGGTTTATTGAAATTACCATCCCTATTATTAAGATACTCTTATACTGAAGATTTTTAGTGGCTGTTTTGTGGTTTCTTTTCATTTTGCGCCACTTGAAGTTAACTTTATAAAAAAGAAAAAAGCCCTGATACCGTAGTATCAGGGCTTTTTTCTCTCTTAGTATAGAGACATATATTGATCGCGTTCCCATTGGTGAACTTGTGTGCGGAAGATATCCCACTCAATCTCTTTTGCTTCGATGAAGTGCTCAAGTAAATGTTCTCCTAGTGCACTGCATACTACTTCATTAGATTGTAATGTAACTAACGCTTGCGCTAATGTTGCTGGTAAGTCAACGATACCTGCTTCTTCGCGCTCTTCTTTTGTCATTACATAGATGTTACGGTCTACTGCAGCTGGTGGAGTTAATTTATTTTTAATTCCGTCAAGACCTGCAGCTAATAATGTAGCCATTACTAAATATGGGTTTGCAGCTGGGTCAACACTACGTACTTCTACGCGTGTACTAATACCACGAGATGCAGGGATACGTACTAATGGGCTACGGTTTTGTGCAGACCATGCTACGTAACAAGGAGCTTCATATCCAGGTACTAAACGTTTGTAAGAGTTTACAGTTGGGTTTGCTACCGCTGTAAATGCTGGTGCATGTTTTAAAATACCTGCGATAAAGTGACGAGCATCATCACTTAATTGTAAATCACCGTTTTGATCGAAGAATACGTTCTCACCATTTTTAAATAGTGATAAGTTACAGTGCATACCTGAACCGTTCACACCGTATAATGGTTTTGGCATAAATGTTGCATGTAAACCATGTTTACGAGCAATTGTTTTTACAACAAGTTTGAATGTTTGAATGTCATCACATGAGCGAATTGCATTTGCATATTTAAAGTCAATTTCGTGTTGACCTGGTGCAACTTCATGGTGAGACGCTTCAATTTCAAAGCCCATTTCTTCAAGCTCAAGAACGATATCACGACGACAGTTTTCCCCTAGATCCATCGGCGCAAGGTCGAAGTATCCACCGTTATCGTTTAATTCTAATGTTGGATTTCCTTTTTCATCAACTTTGAATAGGAAGAATTCTGGCTCTGGTCCAAGATTGAAATCTGAGAATCCTAAAGCTTCCATTTCTTTTAATACACGTTTTAAATTGTTACGTGGATCTCCGTCAAATGGAGCACCATCTGCAGTATAAATATCACAGATTAAACGAGCTACTTTACCTTTTTCAGCTGTCCAAGGGAAAATTACCCAAGTATCTAAATCCGGATATAAATACATATCAGATTCTTCAATACGTACGAAACCTTCAATAGAAGATCCATCAAACATCATTTTGTTATCAAGAGCTTTTGTTAATTGGCTCACTGGAATTTCTACGTTTTTAATTACTCCTAAAAGGTCCGTAAATTGCAGACGGATATACTTTACATTCTCTTCTTTCGCCAAACGGAAAATATCTTCTTTTGTGTACCTAGCCATTATAAATTCCTCCTTAGTCCCTCTAAACACCTTCAGAATCAGTTATCTTTAGTGAAAAAACCTTGAAATGTCACCTTGTCGCAATGAAGTTCGATTAAATCTACCTGTATGTTGTAGTTCATCTCGAAGTATTTTGCGAAGCTCCGTTTTTGAAATTTCTTTCGTTTCTTCTTTTACTTTCACTGCTTCTGTTTGATTTTCTTTCATTAGTAACACTTGCTTAATACCAGCCATATTTAAGCCTTGATCTAATAAATCTTTAATCTCTAACAACTTATCTACATCGTTAAATGAAAATAATCTACGATTCCCCTTTGTACGGGTTGGAGAAACAAGATTGTGCTCTTCATAGTAGCGAATTTGACGTGCAGACAATTGTGTTAAATCCATAACAATACCAATAGGAAACAGCGGGGCAGAACGTCTATCTTCTTTCATTGTTTCAGTTCCTCCTTCGCCTTAACTGCTTCTCATTTTATATTATGTTATGTTTAGTGTCAATAGATGTTAGCTTTTCTTACATGATTTTTTAAAGTTTTTTTCATTCTTTTTTCTAATGGCACAAATCATTACTTTTACACGAAAAAAGCTGCCGAAATCGACAGCTTCCCTTTAAGAAATTGTTAATAATTTTTTTTCGATTAACGCATCAATCGCAGAACAAATTGCAATCTTCACATGAGAATACGTTAATCCACCCTGTACATAAGCAACGTAAGGCGGACGAATTGGGCCATCAGCCGACAATTCAATACTTGCACCTTGAATAAACGTTCCCGCAGCCATAATTACATCATCTTCATAACCCGGCATATAGTTTGCGTACGGAGTGAAATGAGAATTAATCGGAGATGCATATTGAATCGCTTGACAAAAGGCAATCATACGATCTTTATCATCGAATTGAACAGATTGAATTAAGTCCGTTCTTGGCGCATTCCACGCTGGTGACGTGTTCATTCCTAACTTTTCTAAAAATGCCGCTGTAAAGATTGCACCTTTTAGTGCTTGTCCCGCTACATGCGGCGCTAAGAAGAACCCTTGGTACATTTCTTGTAAACTGTATAAAGATGCCCCTGCTTCAGCACCAATCCCTGGAGATGTTAAACGATATGCACATGCTTCAACATATTGTTCTTTCCCAACAATGTAACCACCAGTTTTAACGATTCCACCGCCTGGGTTTTTAATAAGCGAGCCCGCCATTAAATCTGCACCTACATGGCACGGCTCTTGTTCTTCAATAAACTCGCCATAACAGTTGTCAACAAATACAACTACATCAGGTTTAATTTCCTTAACAAACGAAATCATCTCTTTAATTTGAGAAATAGTAAACGACGGACGAGTAGCATATCCCTTTGAGCGCTGAATACCAATCATCTTCGTATTACTATGAATCGCAGCCGCAACAGCTTCAAAGTCCACAAGCCCCTCTTCCGTTAACGAAACTGCGTTATAACCGATATTATATTCTTTAAATGACCCTACACCTTTTCCGCGTACACCAACGATTTCCTCTAACGTATCATACGGTTTCCCCGTTATGTATAGTAGCTCATCTCCCGGACGTAAAATACCAAATAAAGCTGTTGAAATCGCATGAGTCCCCGAAATAATTTGCGGACGAACAAGACCCGCTTCCGCTCCAAATACATCAGCATACACTTTTTCTAATGTGTCACGACCAATATCGTCATATCCATAGCCAGTCGTTGGAATAAAATGCGAGTCACTAATTTTATGTTTACGAAAACTTTCTAATACACGAAATTGATTACTTTCAATCACTTCATCTGCACGTTTATGCACTTCTGTAATTTGACTTTCTACTTCTTTTACAATAGGAGCCATTTTTTCTCCATTTTTTAAACGATCAAACATTATCATTTTCTCCTTCTTCCACTAAAAATCTCTTTAACTGCCCATTATATGGCGAATAGGCAAATATATATCCTGTACAACTATATACAAATTTATCTTCCAGAAATTCCATCTTTGTTAATAGAGTTTCCGTCTTTAATAACGTTAACAACTTACCTTCACTCGGAGGAATCTCCACTTGATATGGATCCATTTCTTCCTTCATTTTCGTTTCTATCGCTTCTTTTATATGTAATAAATCGATTTCTTCAAAAGCACTAGTCATTAAGAAGTCGCTTTTCGGAAACGGAATAAAATTTTGATGTAATGCATCTTTTTTATTGTATAACGTAATAATCGGAATATGATTAATTTCAAGTTCTGACAATAACTTCTTTACCGTTTTCTCATGCCCTACATAGTTTGGATCTGCAGAATCAACAACATGTAAAATAACATCTGCTTCACCAGCTTCTTCTAGTGTTGAACGAAAAGCTGCAATTAACGACGTAGGTAAATCTTGTATAAAACCAACCGTATCAGTTAGCAACACTGTATAACCAGAAGGTAACGGCATCTTCCTTGTTGTCGGATCTAACGTTGCAAACAATAAGTTTTCTTCAAACGTATCCGCTTCCGTTAATCTATTAAATAGCGTCGATTTCCCAGCATTTGTATATCCTATTAATGAAACTTGAAATACTTTATTGTCTTTTCTTCTCTCACGGTATCTTTTTCGATGTTCCACAACAACCGCAAGTTGTTTCTTTATTTCATCAATACGCGATCGAATATGACGACGATCCGTCTCAAGTTTCGTCTCACCCGGCCCTCTTGTTCCAATACCACCACCAAGACGTGATAAAGACAAACCTTGCCCCATTAGACGCGGCATTGTATATTGCAACTGGGCTAACTCCACTTGAAGCTTACCCTCTCTCGACTTCGCACGTTGCGCAAAAATATCTAATATGAGTTGCGTTCGATCGATTACTCTTGCATCTAATACTGAGGATAAATTCCGAATTTGACTCGGCGTTAACTCGTTATTAAATATAATAACATCCGGCTCTAATTCTTCTGTTAACATTGTAAGCTCTTCTAATTTACCTTTACCTATATAAGTCACTGGATGAAACTTCGGTCGTTTTTGCGTTGTTGACACTAACACTTTCGCTCGCGCAGTCTTTGCTAACGATGCAAGTTCTTTCATGGAATGCATAAACTGTTCATCGTCATCTTGCTGTAATTGACAGCCTACTAATATGACTTTTTCTTTTTCTTCCATCAAATATGTTCACTCATCCTTTTCGAAATTTAAACCTTCTAATATAATAGCAGAGGAAGCACATTTCATCTAGTTAGCGGGGGAGAAAATTCATGGCATGGGAGATTTTTAGCATCATAGGCACAATCGCATTCGCACTAAGCGGAGCCATTGTTGCAATGGAAGAGGATTATGACATTTTCGGGGTGTATATTTTAGGAATGGCAACCGCATTTGGGGGAGGTGCCCTTCGTAATTTACTAATCGGTTATCCGATTGTCGCGTTTTGGCAACAAGACATGTTATTCCAAATCGCACTTTTATCAATGACAATTATTTTTCTTTTTCCAAATAAATTAATTAAACATTGGAAAAAATGGGAAAACATTACTGACGCTATCGGCTTATCAGCATTCGCCATACAAGGGGCATTATATGCTCAAAAACTAAATTTACCCATTAGCGCTACAATCGTAGCAGCTGTTTTAACCGGTATTGGCGGCGGGATTATTCGCGATCTTTTAGCCCGTAGAAAACCTCTCGTCCTTCGAGCTGAAGTATATGCTTTTTGGACGATTCTAGCAGGCTTCTTAATTGGGGCTCAAATTATTGTTAGTGATTGGGCTCTTTACACCTTATTCATTTTAATTGTTTGCTTCCGCATGCTTTCTATTCATTACAAATGGCATTTACCGCATCGACGTATCGACACAAACGAACGTTCAATGCATAAATAGCAATTCTAACCTCTTTACATATCGTAAAGAGGTTTTTCTTTTCTAACGATTTTTTCTTTACTTAATGTTTATACTAATTTTTAAAGTGAGGTGAATACAAATGACAAACCACGTTAATAAAGGAGCTCAAAAAAGCTCAGTAAACCAATTTGGGCACGATTCTAATTCAGCACACGAAAAGAGCGCTAAAATGGAACGTTTCCATAAATCTCACCAAGAAAAAGAAAAAAAAGAATAAACGAACATATGCACAAAAAACAGACGCACAGTTTATGTACTGTGCGTCTCCTCTTCCAACATTAAATCAACACTTGATATTCCAATTAAATCATACTTATCATACGTATCTTCTTGCAACAACCGCATAGCCTGTGTACGAATCGATTTTTCAACAATATTCCGTACGTATCGGCCATTACTAAACGATGTAATTTGCGACGAATACTTTACAGCATGTAAATGATCTCTAAATTTCCATTCCGCTTCCTTTGATAACTGGTATTCACGCTCTTCATACATTCTCTTCCCAATTTCCAACAACTGATTTACCGAATAATCCGCAAACTCAATAATAAACGGAAAACGAGATTGCAGTCCTGGATTTAATGAAAGGAAGTGATTCATCTCTCTTGAATACCCAGCCAAAATCAATACAAAACCATGTTGTTTATCCTCCATATGCTTTACGAGCGTATCAATTGCTTCCTTTCCAAAATCCTTCTCTCCACCTCGAGCTAAAGAATACGCCTCATCAATAAACAAAATACCTCCCATTGCTTTTTTTATTAAATCTCTTGTTTTTTGAGCCGTATGGCCAATGTATTCTCCTACAAGATCAGCACGTTCCGCTTCAACTAAATGCCCTTTTGATAGAATATTCATCTCAAACAACAATTTCCCTATCATTCTAGCAACAGTTGTCTTTCCTGTACCTGGATTCCCTTTAAACAACATATGGAGTACTTGCTTCTCAGATTTCAATCCCATTTCTTGTCTTTTTTTATTTACATAAATCCAAGCATATATTTCTTTTATTATCTTTTTTATATCATCCATCCCAACGAGTTTCCCCATCTCTTCTTCAATTCTTTGCAGCATCTCATGTTTAATTGTAGTTTCATTTGAAATTTCCGTTTTATTTTCTGATGCTGGTAAAGAAATTTTCTTTCGATGGTTTAACACAATATTAATTTGATTATTATTTTTCTTTCGCATCGATTGTTCCATACAATCACCTCATTTTATCCCGCAATTTGCAGGCAGTAAGACTCCCACCTCAAAATTCAGCGAATGCGAGGAAGTTAGGCGGGGGATAACTGCCCGTAAATGCCCGATTGGTGTGGGCTGATAATCAGCGGAGGATGAACACCCCCCCACTGATTAAAGTTTCACTTTATCCACTCAACACATATTATTATTCCCGTCCTTCTTACAAATGCCTATTTTCAGAAAAATTTGCTATAATATAAGAAATAATTAAGGTGGTGGGACTATGGAGACAACGGAATTCCATGATACAATACAAGCCTTTTCTATTTTTTTATTGAATAAAGGCCGAAAAACCTCAACCATTAAACGTTATGTTTATGACATTGAAGATTTCGGACATTGGTTAGAAAAAAACAAAAAGCTCCCTTCCAGTAATATATGGGCTACACTTTGTACAAAAGACTACGAAGATTACTTTTCCGACTTAAAAACGAATCGAAACTACTCAGAAAAGACGATGCATCGTGTATTTATTGTACTAAATAGAATGAATCATTTCCTAAACATCCCTAATCCATTAAAGAATATGGAAATTTCCATTCAACCAGATCGCGCACTACGAAATGAAGATTTTATTTCATCTAATGAAGAAAAAAAATTAAAGCGTATCGTCACTTCATTGGAAGGACTATCAGAAAAACAACGTCCTGTACGACCTTTATTGATGGATCGTAATATCACTATTTTAAACCTATTAATTGACTATGGTTTATCCCTACAAGAGCTTACAGCATTAACTATGTATCATGTTCACTTTGAAACTAATACATTATCTATCCCAGCAACCGCAGGAGTAGAAAGAACGATTACATTAACAAAAGAAGACAAAAAGCAATTATACACATACTACAAAAGCATCCCTGAACCCGTTCGTCCAAAATACCATAGTAATGACCCACTGTTTGTCGCATTCGATTTTAACCGCGGAACATACAGATGGGTATACGAAAATGATTCACCGAAGGGATTAACAGAAATCGCTATCCAAAAAATGATTCGCCTTGAAGTAGCTAGAGCTAATTTACGCAAAGGAATCTCAGGGCAACACTTTCGTAACACCTATATTTTAAACTTAATAAAAAAAGAAACGCCGGAATCAGAAATTATAAAACTAGCTGGATTCAAATCAAAAGTTTCACTAAAACGATATTATAAATACGCAGAAAATAGAAAAAACGCCTTATTGTAAGGCGTTTTTTCTATTTTTTCTTTAAACAAACGATTTTATTATGACCATTTAACTAATTTTTGCATCTACTATGATGAGTTTCATTCACATTCTCATTAGAAAGGAGCGATTTAATGTCTCGTTATGACGACAGTCAAAACAAATTCTCCAAACCATGCTTTCCAAGTAGTGCCGGACGAATCTCAAACACACCATCCATCCCAATTTCTAAAGCACAAATTAGAACATTTCGAGCGATTATTAACGATTTAATTAAAATAATTCCAAAACTTTTCGCTAATCCATCCCCTAAAAACATCGAAGATTTAATTGATACATTAAACCTACTAAGTAAGTTCATCTGTTCGCTAGACGCTACTTCCTCCCTGAAAGCGCAAGGATTAGCTATTATAAAAAACTTAATAACTATATTAAGAAATCCAACCTTCGTAGCAAGTGCTGTATTTGTTGAACTCCAAATTTTAATTAATTATTTACTTTACATTACAAAGTTATTCCGAATCGATCATTGTACACTCCAAGAACTCCTTAAATTAATTGCAGAGTTACAAACTACTCTAGTTAATTCAGCTTCGTTCGGCAGAGGGCCTACTGGACCTCGAGGTAACACGGGCTCTACCGGTGCTACTGGACCTACTGGACCTCGAGGTAACACGGGCGCTACCGGTGCCACGGGCGCTACTGGACCTCAAGGTGTTCAAGGTAACACTGGGGCTACTGGGGCTACCGGTGCCACGGGACCTCAAGGTGCTCAAGGTAACACGGGTGCCACGGGTGCTACTGGACCTCAAGGTAACACAGGGGCTACTGGCGCTACTGGTGCCACTGGACCTCAAGGTGTTCAAGGTAACACTGGTGCCACGGGTGCTACTGGACCTCAAGGTAACACAGGGGCTACTGGCGCTACTGGTGCCACTGGACCTCAAGGTATTCAAGGTAACACGGGTGCCACGGGTGCTACTGGACCTCAAGGTGTTCAAGGTAACACAGGGGCTACTGGTGCCACGGGCGCTACCGGTGCCACTGGCGCTACTGGACCTCAAGGTGTTCAAGGTAACACAGGGGCCACGGGTGCTACTGGACCTCAAGGTGTTCAAGGTAACACAGGGGCCACGGGTGCTACTGGACCTCAAGGTGTTCAAGGTAACACAGGGGCTACTGGTGCCACTGGCGCTACTGGACCTCAAGGCGTTCAAGGTAACACAGGGGCCACGGGTGCTACTGGACCTCAAGGTGTTCAAGGTAACACAGGGGCTACTGGTGCCACTGGCGCTACTGGACCTCAAGGCGTTCAAGGTAACACAGGGGCTACTGGTGCCACTGGTGCTACTGGACCTCAAGGTGTTCAAGGTAACACAGGGGCTACTGGTGCCACTGGCGCTACTGGACCTCAAGGCGTTCAAGGTAACACAGGTGCTACTGGGGCTACTGGGGCTACTGGGGCTACTGGGGCTACCGGTGCCACTGGCGCTACTGGACCTCAAGGTGTTCAAGGTAACACAGGTGCCACGGGTGCTACTGGACCTCAAGGTGTTCAAGGTAACACAGGGGCTACTGGTGCCACTGGCGCTACTGGACCTCAAGGCGTTCAAGGTAACACAGGTGCTACTGGTGCTACTGGTGCCACTGGCGCTACTGGACCTCAAGGTGTTCAAGGTAACACAGGTGCCACGGGTGCTACTGGACCTCAAGGTAACACAGGTGCTACTGGTGCCACTGGCGCTACTGGACCTCAAGGCGTTCAAGGTAACACAGGTGCTACTGGTGCCACTGGCGCTACTGGACCTCAAGGTGTTCAAGGTAACACAGGTGCCACGGGTGCTACTGGACCTCAAGGTAACACAGGTGCTACTGGCGCTACTGGTGCCACTGGACCTCAAGGTAACACAGGTGCTACTGGCGCTACTGGTGCCACTGGACCTCAAGGTAACACAGGTGCTACTGGCGCTACTGGTGCCACTGGACCTCAAGGTAACACAGGTGCTACTGGCGCTACTGGTGCCACTGGACCTCAAGGTAACACAGGTGCTACTGGCGCTACTGGTGCCACTGGACCTCAAGGTAACACAGGTGCTACTGGCGCTACTGGTGCCACTGGACCTCAAGGTAACACAGGTGCTACTGGCGCTACTGGTATAGGAGTCTACTGGCGCTACTGGTGCCACTGGACCTCAAGGTAACACAGGTGCTACTGGCGCTACTGGTATAGGAGTTACCGGACCTACTGGACCTACTGGACCTCAAGGTGTTCAAGGTAACACGGGGGCTACCGGACCTCAAGGTGCTCAAGGTAACACAGGCGCTACCGGACCTCAAGGTGCTCAAGGTAACACAGGCGCTACCGGGCCTCAAGGTATTCAAGGTAACACGGGTGCTACTGGTGCCACGGGGCCTCAAGGCGCTCAAGGTAACACAGGCGCTACTGGCGCTACCGGACCTCAAGGCGTTCAAGGTAACACGGGCGCTACTGGACCTCAAGGCGCTCAAGGTAACACAGGCGCTACTGGCGCTACCGGACCTCAAGGCGTTCAAGGTAACACAGGTGCTACTGGTGCTACCGGACCTCAAGGCGTTCAAGGTAACACAGGTGCTACTGGTGCTACCGGACCTCAAGGTGTTCAAGGTATCCAAGGACCAACGGGTGCCACTGGCGCTACTGGTATAGGAGTTACTGGACCAACCGGACCTTCTGGCGGACCTACTGGGCCTACTGGACCTACTGGACCTAGCTTCCCTGTAGCAACAATTGTTGTAACAAATAACATTCAACAAACAGTACTGCAATTTAATAACTTTATTTTTAGTACTGCAATTAACGTAAACAATATGATCTTTAACGGCACAAATACAGTTACTGTTATTAACGCTGGCATTTATGTAATTAGCGTATCCATCGCTACAACTGCGCCAGGATGTGCTCCACTTGGAGTAGGAATTTCAATTAATGGAGCAGTCGCAACTGACAACTTCTCTTCAAGTTTAATAGGTGACTCACTTTCATTTACTACAATTGAAACGTTAGCAGCTGGTGCAAACATCTCTGTCCAATCTACTCTTAACGAGATTACGATCCCTGCAACAGGAAATACTAACATTCGCCTTACTGTATTTAGAATCGCTTAAATTTCACTATGTATTGTTTATGACAAATAAAAAAAGAGCGAGAAACTCGCTCTTTTTTTGTTATGTACAATAATTCATTACTACTCTAATTCAATCGAAACATTTTTTTGTGGTACGAATGTAGAAATTGCATGTTTATAAATAAGCTGTTGCTTACCTTCTGTTTCCAGTAGGACTGTAAAATTATCAAATCCTTTAATTAATCCACGAAGCTGGAAACCATTTAATAAGTACAGCGTAACAAACGTATTTTCTTTACGGAGTTGATTTAAAAACTGATCTTGAATATTGATTGATTGCTTCATGTCGAATCCTCCTCTTTTTCTCTACTTACTATTATTCGACTTTAGTTGTAACTTTCCTTCTATGTATCGTAAAATTTCTGACGTTTTTTCACCATCTGTAACATCAAACCATGTGACATCCATTTTATTACGGAACCACGTTAATTGACGTTTTGCATAACGACGTGAATTCGTCTTTAATTGTGATACCGCTTCTTCTAAAGAGACACGATTCTCAAAATAATCATATACCTCTTTATACCCAATCGCTTGAATAGATTGACAATCTCTTATCCCACGATTATACAGCCCTTCTACTTCCTCTAATAAACCTTGTTCCATCATTAAATCCACTCGTAAGTTAATGCGATCGTATAGCATTTCTCGATCCATTGTCAAGCCAATTAATGAAACATCATATAATAACTCGTTTTCTTGTTTTTCGAGTTGATCACTCATTTTTTCGCCCGTCGTGTGGAAAATTTCTAACGCCCGAATGACACGACGCACATTATTAGCATGAATACGCTCCGCGCTTTCTGGATCTACTTCTTGCAATTTTTCATGTACATATTCCACACCACGTTCTTGAGCTAGCTTTTCCATTTGCTCTCGGTATATAGCATCACCAGCATCATCTGTAAACTGATAATCGAATAAAACTGATTGTATATAAAGACCGGTTCCACCAACAATAATCGGTAATTTACCCCGCTCTGTAATTTCTCGAATATGTTTACGAACACGTTCTTGAAATTCTGCGACAGAAAATGAATCTTCCGGATCTTTTATATCGACCATATAATGTGGAATTCCGTCCATCTCTTCTTTTGTCACCTTTGCTGTTCCAATGTCCATCGTGCGATAAATCTGCATGGAATCTCCACTTATAATTTCACCATTCAACGCTTTGGCAAGGTCAATACTTAACTTCGTCTTTCCAACAGCAGTTGGTCCAATGATGACAGCAACCTTTTCGCGTTGCATTTCTCCCATATCATTCAACTCTCTTTATGTAATATACTCCATCTATTGATTATATCCAATCTTAACAATTTTAACGGTACGATTGCAAGTTCTTTCATTCTGGTACATGAAATTTCATATAAAAAAGAACATAGTTTGTCCAATTCTGCATACACATGATAAAAATAGCTTTGAGAGGATGAGTTGACTATGAAACAATCTACCATCAATTTTTCATCTTTAACAAAAGACCTTATTTTAGCCACTGCTACAAAAGAACAAAACTGTTCACAAGAAGAATTATACTTCGCTCTAAATTGTTTGCTACGTTCTTTTCATTCTATGCTCCAAGAAACAACATTACATCCAGAAAATAAAAATACAGAGTATATGCAGACTCAATTTTGCAGTGCATATAAAATTCTTACAGGTACAACTATTTATCCCTTTCAATAATCCATAAAAAGCGGTTGCTTGAAAATATGTAAGCAACCGCTTTTTAAATTAATACATATACACTATTGTATAACTTTCACTTTTACAGACTTACGGCCCCAGCTATTAGCACTACCATCTGAGCCCACTAATACATCAATACGATTTCCTTTAATAGCACCACCAGTATCTCCAGCAATCGCTTCTCCATATCCTTCTACCCATACTTTCGATCCAAGTGGAATTACCTTTGGATCAACAGCAATTACTTTCATATTTGGATTCGCTGTTAAATCATGCCCCATTGCAGTTAATACACGACCACCATACGTACCATTCTCACTTGGATTTGCTGTATACGCCGTCGCTTCTACTGTTATTTCACGTCCACCAGCAGGGGCACTTGTTTGAGTAGATTTCGCAACTTGTTTCGTAGTTGACTGCTGTTTTACCACAGGTTTATTTGATTCTACATTCTTAACAGACTCTTTGCTCTTAACTGCTTTATTATTTTTAACCGGCGTATTTACTCTTTCCGGCACTTCTTCTTGCGTTACAACTTCTTTCTTTTCAATTACCGGTGCCGTCCCTGTTAAAAATGGCACGTGAACATATGCAACTTTTCCATTGTAGTCGAATTGTAACCATTCATTTTGAACTTGATTTGTCGTTTCAATCAAATCATTTTTATTAAATTTACCAAGAATTTCAGAGTCAGTATTCGCTCCAGCACGAATATTTAATACATTCGCAGTTACATAATACGTACTTTTAGTAAATTCAGCACTTACAAATGCTTCTTTACCGTCTAATTTAATTTTCGACCATCCGTTTTCTGTATTTATAACATCTAATTTATTTCCACTTAACATTTTACCTACAAGCTTTGACTCTACATTTGGGTTTTCTCTCACATTTAATACGTCTGTTGTTACAATCGTTTCTGCTTTCGCAGAACCTGCAAAAATTCCAAGACCAAAAACTGCCGCTGTTGCTATACCTAATAATTTTTTCATGAATAGCCTCCATTTGCTTTGTTTTCGTATTTTCATTATAGCAACAGATTTTTTAGTTTTTTAGAAATCACACAATTACAAAGCATTCGTAATATACGATTAACGAGTTGTAACATAAATTTCCATATTAATAAAATGCCTTTTCAATAGAAACCCCAATATTTTTCATATATTTTCCACATACAAGCATGAAAATTTTTTTCCAAAAAAAATTACAGTATTACTGTTTTGTTACAAAAAAACCATATTCCATTACATCTTTACCATAAAACATCATTCTCCAATTATTAATCTCTTTTTTTGTAATAAAAAAGAGTAACTTATAGTAGCTACTCCTTTTTCATTTGTTATTTAACTTTCTTTTTCCAAATTCCCATCATAAGAGCAGAAATAGCTGTCCCTACTAGTATAGAGAAAATATATAGCAACGGTTTATTTACTAATGCTATAACAAATAACCCACCATGTGGTGCCGGTAATGTAATTTGGAATAACATAGATAACGCACCTGCAATACTTGAACCAACAACACAACTTACAATTACTCGAATCGGATCTGCAGCTGCAAATGGAATTGCACCTTCTGTAATAAACGATGCTCCCATAATATAATTTGTTAAACCAGATTTACGTTCCGCTTCTGTAAACTTTGTTTTAAAGAATGTAGTTGCAAATGCAATTGCAAGTGGCGGTACCATACCACCAGCCATAACAGCAGAGTGAACTCCAAAGTTCTGCGCTTCTATTGCAGCAATACCAAATGTAAATGCGGCTTTATTAATTGGACCACCCATATCGATTGCCATCATACCACCTAAAATAAGACCTAGTAATATAGCATTTGTACCGTTCAAACCATTTAACCATCCTGTTAACATTTCATTCAATGCTACTACAGGTGGATTTACTACTTTTTGCATTACAACTCCTGTAATTAACAATCCAAAGACTGGATATAACAAAACAGGTTTAATTCCTTCTAACTGCGCTGGTAATCCTGAAAATAATCTTTTCAATCCTAAAACAACATATCCAGCTAAGAAACCAGCAATTAATCCACCTAAAAACCCAGCATTCGCATGTGCCGCTAAAAATCCTCCGACAACACCAGGCATAAAACCAGGACGATCAGCAATAGAACTCGCAATAAATCCAGCTAAAATTGGTACAAGGAATAAAAACGCCCCTGTTTTTCCTCCACCAATAGACATGAACAATTCAGCTAATGGACCTTCCGCCTTTATACCACCAAACGAAAACGCTAGCGCTATTAAAATTCCACCGCCAACAACAAACGGAAGCATATTACTTACACCGCTCATTAAATGCTTATAAATTCCTAATCCTTTTTCCTTCTCTATACTCTCTGACTTCCCATTCTCTTTTACACCTTTAAAGATTGGTGCATCTTGTTTGACAGCTCGATTAAGAAGCTTTTCCGTTTTTCTAATCCCATCAGCTACTGGCACTTGAATGACATGTTTTCCAGCAAAACGATTCACTTCTACTTGTTTATCTGCCGCAACGATAATGGCCGTTGCACGTTCAATGTCCTCTTTCGTTAAACCGTTTTTTATACCTGTTGATCCGTTCGTTTCAACTTTAATCGCAATCCCTAACTCTGCCGCTTTCGCTTTCAAACTATCAGCAGCCATATATGTGTGAGCGATTCCAGTCGGACAAGCTGTAACAGCTAATACGTATGGTTCATCCCCTTCTGGTTTCGCTACTTCAACTTCTTCTTCTTTTTCATTCTCTTTTTCATCAAATAAGCGAAGAAGCTCCTCTTCATCCTTCGCTTCTAATAATTGCTTGCGAAAGCCTTCATCCATTAATAATGTAGAAAGACGGGACAACGTTTCTAAATGTGTATTATTCGCTCCTTCACTTGCAGCAATCATAAAGAATAAATGTGCAGGCTGTCCGTCAAGCGATTCATAATTGATACCGCTTACACTTCTACCAAAACAAATCGCCGGTTGCTTAACAGCCTTCGTCTTCGCATGAGGTATGGCAATGCCTTCCCCAATTCCAGTCGTACTTTGGGACTCCCGCTTTAAAATAGCTTCTTTAAATTCCGTTTTACTATTTAAACGATTTGCCCCACTTAATTTCTCAACTAATTCATCTATGACAGCTTCTTTATTTGAAGCTGTCAAATTCATAATGACTGTATCCCTTTTTAATAGTTCTGTAATTTTCATATGTTACTTCCCCCTATCGCTTAACTACAATTACTTGCGACAATAATTCTTCTACTTTTTCCTTTTTACATAAATCTGCCGAAAATGCTGTTGCACTCCCTGTTGCAACGCCATATTGGAATGCCTTTTCAATTTCTTTTGTCTGTTCGTATTTACCTACAAATCCAGCAACGAGAGAATCTCCTGCCCCAACTGAATTAATAACAACACCTTTTGGAACAGTTGCTTCATATATACCTTCTGCCGTAAATAATAAAGCTCCATCTCCGGCCATTGATACAATAACGTTCTCTACACCTTGTTCGACTAATTTTCTTCCATACGGTAAAATCTCTTCTACCGTTGAAAGCTCCACTCCAAATAACTCACCAAGTTCATGATGATTTGGCTTTATTAAAAATGGCTTATTTTTAATTACATGTTGCAGTGCACTTCCACTTGCATCTACTACTACACGAATACCTTTTTCAGCTCCAAACGCAGCAATTGATTCATAAAAGGTATTTTGAATAGAAGCCGGTATACTTCCAGCAAGTACAACACAATCTTCACGTTGCATACTTTCAATTTTTTTCACCAATTGTCCAAACTGTTCTTTTGTCACAATAGGACCTTGTCCATTTAATTCTGTTTCTTCTTCCCCTTTTATTTTTACATTAATTCTAGTATCTTCATCTACTTGGACGAAATTTGTTGTTACACCTTCATCATGTAATACATCTTGAATAAACTGACCAGTAAATCCACCAGTAAATCCAAGTGCAACATTTTCAACACCTAAACGATGAAGAACGCGAGAAACATTAATCCCTTTTCCTCCAGGGAACTTCATATCTTTCTCTGCCCGATTTACTGTGCCTAAATCGAAAGAATTAACTTGTACTACATAATCAATAGATGGGTTTAAAGTAACTGTATAGATCATTGTTTATCAGCCTCAATTACATTGGTTTGTCTTTTATATTTTTCTAAATCAATTTCTAAATGGTTTGTAATAATATTTGCATCTTCAACATTGGCAATTTTCGCAAACGCAACTTCTGAAAACTTACTTTCATCAATTAAGAAATACCCTTCGTTCGCTAATGTTAATGCCATTTGTTTTAAAAGCGCTTCTTCTGGATCTGGTGTTGTAAAACCAAACTGTTCATGTACGCCATTCGCTCCTAAAAAACATTTATCAAAGCGATACTTCTGCATACTTTCCTGTGCCATCGCACCAATTAAAGCCTTCGTCCTACTCTTCATCATTCCGCCTAGTAAATACGCACGAATATTATTTTCAACTAAAGCTTCAATATGCATAAGTCCATTCGTCACGACAGTAACATCTTTATTTATTAGAAATGGAATCATTTCAAATGTTGTACTTCCTGCATCTAAATAAATACAATCCCCTTGTTCCACAATAGTAGCTGCATACTTAGCAATTTGATGTTTTATTTGAATGTTTTTGGATGATTTTTCAGTCATCGTTGGCTCCTGTCCCTTTGCTGTTAAAACAGAGGCACCACCATGAACTCTTTTTAATAACCTTTGTTTTTCTAATTGTGCTAAATCACGACGAATTGTTGATTCAGAGCTTTCTGTTCTTTCAACTAATTGCTGTAATTTAACTACTTTCTGTTCTTTTACAAGTTGCAATATCATTTGATGACGTTCAGGAGTTAACATTTTACTCACCTCTTCTTTGATTACAGTATAATGAAAACGATCACAAAAATCAACCATATACATTCATAAATAATCAAAAACAATCAAAAACAGTTATAGACAACAAAAAAGAAACCCATTTGATTGTTATATCAAATGGGTTTCTTTTCTCGATTCACTTATAAAGAAGCTTTATATATGTTTAAAACATCATCTTTATTTAATTTTTTAAAGTTACCAAATTCACCATAAGCCATCGCTTTATCCGCCATTAAATCAATTTCATTTTCTCCAATAGTATAATCAGATAATGCTACTGGCGCCTCAATTGAAGTCCAAAATTGACGCAGTGCCTCAATTCCTTCTAACGCCACTTCTTTATCTGTTTTGCCATCTGTTTCTATATCAAATACACGAATAGCGAACTGTTTAAAACGACTTACATTTTCATCTATAACATGCTTCATCCAATTCGGGAATAGAATTGCAAGGCCGCCGCCGTGTGGTATGTCATGAACAGCAGAAACTGCATGCTCAATATTATGAGTTGCCCAGTCTCCTTTTACTCCCATTGCTAAAATGCCGTTTAACGCCATAGTACCGCAATATAAAATTGTTTCCCTATGCTCATAATTTTCTAGATCACTTAAAAGCTTAGGAGCTGTTTCAATTACTGTTCTTAAAACAGATTCACAATAACGATCTTGTAGTTCTGTATTTGTTCCATGATGGAAATATTGCTCTAATACGTGTGACATAATATCTACCATACCGTAAATTGTTTGATCTTTCGGTACAGACGCAGTATGAACTGGATCTAAGATTGAAAACTGCGGGAAAGTAACCGGGCTACCCCAGCCGTATTTTTCATTCGTTTCCCAGTTTGTAATTACCGAGCCTGCATTCATTTCAGATCCTGTTGCTGCAAGAGTAAGTACAGTACCAAATGGTAATGCCTCGCTAGCAAATGCTTTTTTCGTTACAATATCCCATACATCTCCATCGTACTTACTACCAGCGGCAATCGCTTTCGTACAGTCGATTACACTTCCTCCACCAACTGCTAAAATAAATTCGACACCATTTTCTTTACAAATTTGAATCCCTTTTTTTACTGTTGATACACGAGGATTCGGTTCAACACCAGTCAATTCAAATACTTCCGCATTTATATCTTTTAAAATAGAAATTACATTATCATATATACCGTTTCTTTTAATGCTGCCTCCTCCATATACGAGAAGAACTTTTTTACCGAACTGTGGAATTTCAGTTTTTAACTGCTCTAATTGTCCTTTACCGAAAATAAGTTTTGTCGGATTACGAAATACAAAATTTTGCATATCTTTTTACCATCCCTTCTATTTAAAAAGCAACTATACTTTTGTATACCATATTTTTTTCATTTCACAAAAATATTTGCTTAACAAAAAAATCCCAGCCTTTAGGGCTGAGATTTTTTATTGATAATAAGGTGAGATCATTAAGTAAACAATAACACCAGATAGACTTACATATAGCCAAATTGGCATCGTCCATCGTACAATTTTACGGTGACGTGTTAATTGATTCGTAAAACCAAATACAAGTGCGAACAATGCAAGTGGTACAATAATTGCCGCAAGGATAATATGTGTAATTAAAATGATGAAGTACACATATTTAATAAATCCTTCCCCGCCAAAATGTGTTGCTGGCGCCAAGTAATGATACGATAAATACGAAACACAGAATAGCAAAGTCGTCGTGAATGCCGCAAGAATGAAACCACGGTGCATTTTCACATTCTTTTTAATAATAGAGTATAAAGCTGCTAATAAGAATACGAACGTAAAGCTATTAAAAATTGCATTTAACATTGGTAAAATCGTTACATCAAAATGTACTTCTCCTTCATAGCCAACAGGTCCAAAGAACAAAAATAAAATAATCGCATTTACAATTACAGAAAGCGTTATCACAATAGGAGCATAGCTTTTCTGATTTGTTGATTGATCCACCAAAATGGTCACTCCCTCTTCCTTCAAATATGTATACGTAACCTCACTATTTTAACATATTATTCACAGTGTAAATGTGACAATAGTTTGACACAGTAAGACAAGACAAAGAAAAAAATCCTTCTTAATAAAACTTCTTAAGAAGGATTTTATCGCTTTATTATTCAAATAGCAATGCAATTAGTTTTTGTTAAAAAACGTATTGCTATATGCTTGAAAAATTTCAGATACTTGATATCCCATTAATGAAATTGCTGTTAATGAAAAGAAACCAATCATAAGAAATCGAAACCACATATAAATCTCCTCCTTGTATTTAGCTTAAAAAACGTTAGCTATATTACAAGTTACGTGGCACTCTTCATCATCACTTTCTTTCTTCTTTACAATTGCTGTTATAAATCGAATCATAAAGAATAGAACAAAAGGAATTTGTTCGTAATTCACCTTGGCATAGTTCAGCAACGGCTCGCGCTGCACATCGAACGGGGATGAGAAGGAATAGAACATACCTTGCTCTTCCATATATACAATTACAATTTTCATGCAAAATACTATTCCTAGAAACGAAACAATATCTTGCCATTCTGTCGTATATAACAGGTTATACAGCTCTAATACGTACTCTTCCATCATCATCCCCCCTTCCTTTTTTACCATTTTGCTCGCCTTCGTATAAAAAGTCAAGAAAAAAGTTTATATTCACTATGACAATAGTAATTACTCGTTTCTATGTTTATATATGATTCTTTTATAGCAATGATTGGGTGTAACTCTCTTCAAAAACAATAAATTAGAATCGAACGGATTCTTCATTTCTACTTTTAGGTTTCAAAACTGTGCTATTTTTATTTCTATTAAAAATAAAATAAGAAAGTATTATAAGAACAGTAACAAACATCGTTAAAAGTGCTTGTGGACGCAAAGATTCAATTGCAAGCATTGCAACTAAAACTGCTATAATAGCAGCAATTGTAACATACGTTACATATGGGAAAAGCCACATTTTCACTTTCAAATTTCTTTGTTCTACTTTTCCCATTTTTTTACGCATCTTTAAATGCGAAACTGCAATAACGAGATAAACGAGTAACGCGATCCCACCAGAAGCATTCACTAAAAATAAAAATACTTTATCTGGAGATATGTAACTAAAAACAACTCCAATATAAGCGAAGAAAGTTCCAAATAAAACTGCTCGAACTGGAACACCACTACTGTTCAATTTTAAAAACACCTTTGGAGCATCTCCTCTTTCTGCCATCGAAAAAAGCATTCTTGAGTTTGTATATAAGCCCGAATTTAAACAAGAGAGTACAGCTGTTAAAACGATAAAATTCATAATTTGTGCTGCCGCTGGTATTCCTATATGTTCAAGTACCGCTACAAATGGACTTTTTAGTATGTTTGCTGAATTCCACGGAAGGAGTGTAACGACTATAGCAATAGATCCAATGAAAAATACGAGAATACGCCAAATTACACTATTTGTTGCTGTTTTTACTGCTTTTACAGGCTCAGCAGACTCACCAGCCGCTACTGCTACAATCTCTGACCCCATAAATGAAAATATAACGACGGTAATTCCAAGCAGCACCGAACTTATCCCATTTGGCATAAATCCCCCTTGTCCTACTAAATTTGAAGTGCCAGGTGCTTCCGTTCCTGGTACAAATCCTAAAATAACAGCAAGTCCAAGACAAAAGAATAAGACGATACTTATTACTTTAATAAAAGAAAACCAATATTCAAACTCTCCAAATGATTTCACTGAAAAAACATTCGTCAACGTTAATAAAATCGTTAATATTAGGCTTAATAACCAGAGTGGGATGTCTGGAATCCAGTATTGAATAATACCAGCACCTGCTGTGGCTTCTATTGCAATAACAATTACCCAGAAAAACCAATATAGCCACCCAATTGTATACCCGGCCCATGGACCAATAGCTTCTCGTGCATATGTTGCAAATGAACCACTTGTCGGGTTAATAGCTGCCATTTCCCCCAACATTCTCATGACGAAAATGACTAAAAGTCCTGCTAATGCATATGAAACGATAGAACCTGGCCCGGCCGAATGTACAACTGCACCACTTCCAACAAACAAACCAGCCCCTATTACACCACCAATTGAGATCATCGTAATGTGGCGTATTTTTAGGTCTTTCTTAAGATTTTTATCCAAATCTTGTACATCCCCTTCCAAACTTTATTTTGAAATTTATGTAAGAGTATTATGCAAAAAACCTTGTCTTACACTTCTAAAAATATCAAAATATTATGAATTTTAAAAATGCACATCCACCTCCTTCATAAATTATTACATTAGGTTTAATAATTTTCCATACACAATTGTTGAGAAAATTATTAAACCTAACAAAAGATAGAATTTTCAGATATTATTAAAGAAACAAGATTATACATCTAGACAACTTTTTGTATAGGAGTGTTGATATGTTAAACAAGTTCAAATTTATTTGTTGTATGTTAGTAATTTTCTTACTGCTACCGCTAGCTCCCTTCCAAACAAAAGCAGCAAACAATTTAGGATCAAAATTACTCGTTGGATATTGGCATAACTTTGATAACGGTACTGGCATTATTAAATTAAAAGATGTTTCACCAAAATGGGATGTAATAAATGTATCTTTCGGTGAAACTGGTGGTGATCGTTCCACTGTTGAATTTTCCCCTGTGTATGGTACAGATGCAGAGTTCAAATCTGATATTTCCTATTTAAAAAGTAAAGGAAAAAAAGTAGTTCTTTCAATAGGTGGACAAAATGGAGTCGTTTTACTTCCTGACAATGCCGCTAAACAACGTTTTATTAATTCCATACAATCTCTAATCGATAAATACGGTTTTGATGGAATGGATATTGACCTTGAATCAGGTATTTACTTAAACGGCAATGACACTAATTTTAAAAACCCAACAACTCCTCAAATCGTGAATCTTATCTCAGCAATTCGAACGATTTCAGACCATTACGGCCCAGATTTCCTACTAAGCATGGCCCCTGAAACAGCTTATGTTCAAGGCGGGTATAGCGCATATGGAAGCATATGGGGTGCATATTTACCAATTATTTACGGAGTGAAAGACAAACTAACTTATATTCACGTTCAACACTATAATGCTGGTAGCGGCATTGGGATGGACGGTAATAATTATAATCAAGGAACCGCAGACTACGAGGTCGCGATGGCAGATATGCTCTTACATGGCTTTCCTGTAGGCGGTAATCCAAATAATATTTTCCCAGCTCTTCGTTCAGATCAAGTAATGATTGGACTTCCGGCGGCACCAGCAGCAGCTCCAAGTGGCGGGTATATTTCTCCAACTGAAATGAAAAAAGCTTTAGATTATATCATTAAAGGCGTTCCTTTCGGAGGAAAGTATAAGCTTTCTAACCAGAATAGCTACCCTGCATTTCGTGGTCTAATGTCTTGGTCCATTAATTGGGATGCAAAAAACAACTTTGAATTTTCCGATAACTACAGGACATATTTTGATGCTATTCCTTTGCAAAAATAATAAAAAACAGCAATAGGTTATATAACATATAACCTATTGCTGTTTTTTATTTATGTAAATTACTTTTTCACATCCATATCTACAGTACGAAGAGATTCATCTCCATTTCGTAAATAGCTATTTACGAGACTTAAAAGTAACTTCCCACCAACTAACATTGCACGTTCATCAAAATCAAATTGAGGATGATGATGCGGATATGTTGCTCCTATTTCTTCATTACCCGCACCTGTGAAGAAAAATGCTCCTGGAACATGTTCTAAGTAGTATGCAAAATCTTCACCACCCATAATAGGCGGCACTTCAATGACCCTTTCTCTTCCAAGATCACGTTCTGCAACCTCCATAAAATGACTCGTTTCCTCTACATGATTTATTAATATTGGATAGCCACGTTTATATTGAATATTAACTTCAGCCTGAAGAGACTGACAAATCCCCTCAACAACTCGTCTAAATTCCTTCTCCATATATTCTCTTACTTCAGGATCTAACGTTCGAATGGTTCCTGTAAACGTAGCAGTATCCGCAATAATATTATCCGCCTGACCAGCATGGAATGTACCAACTGTTAAAACTACGGATTGAAGTGGATCGACTTTTCTACTAACTAACAGTTGCAACTGGTTAATAATTTGTGTTGCAAAAATAATAGCATCTACAGTATGATGTGGCATACCTCCGTGACCACCTCGCCCTTGAACCTTCACCTCAAAAGAATCAGCTGCCGCCATCATTGCTCCTGCTTTCGCACCAACAATTCCTACAGGCATTTGAGAAGATACATGCGTACCAAAAACAACATCTACTCCTTCTAAACAACCATCCTCAATCATAGCGATAGCCCCGCCAGGCTCTTTCTCTTCTGCATGTTGGTGTATAAGAACTATTTTTCCAGAAAGTTGGTCTCTATGATCACTTAATATTTTTGCAACTCCTAAAAGTGTTGCTGTATGTCCATCATGGCCACAAGCGTGCATTACGCCCGGAACCTTTGATTTATATGAAACTTTCTTTTCATCTTGAATAGGTAGTGCATCAAAATCAGCACGCAACGCGATTGTCTTCCCAGATTTCCCACCTTCAATTACGCCGATGATTCCTCTTTCCCCGACATCTGTTTTCACATCAATATGAAAACTTTTTAAGATTGCAGCTATTTTTTTCGGTGTTTCTATTTCTTGAAACGATAGCTCTGGGTATTGATGAAAATCTCTTCGCCACGAAACCATTTGGTTATACAAACTTTCCAACTCTTTATGCCATGTTTCTATCATAGAAATTCCCCTTTCTTTTTTAACACTTTAAATTTAATTTACATAACATTCTGTATTTAATCAATAAAAAGGAGAACTTTCTCTGAAAGTCCTCCTACTATTCTAGAATCGTCTAATTACTATTTTGCTTCAACACAAATACTGAAAGTTCAGGTACACTCCAAAATCTAACCGGCATTCGGGTTGTCCCAATACCTCGATTTACATATAAATGTAACGGCTTATTCTTCCCTTCTAATTCATACATACCTTCAACATAGCTCTCAGCTAATTTTGTAGTAATTAATGGACCTATAAAAGGAATTTGAACTTGTCCTCCGTGACTATGCCCTGAAACTTGAAAATCAACTGGATAACAAGCTACTTTGTCTACAACATCCGGCTCATGTACTAATAGCATATTGAAATCTTGTTGCCTTACATGTTTTAAAGTCGCGTCTATTTGTGGCTTCCCTAATAAGAAATCATCCAAGCCTGATATTGTAATATATTTGCCGTTTCCCACTTTAATTTTCTGCACTTCATTTACTAATACAGAAAAACCAGCTTCCTCCATATACTTTTTATAAAACACACTACCACCCCCGCCCCTATCATGATTCCCAAACACAGCATATTTCCCTAAGGGAGCATTAATTTTCTGCAAAATAACCTTCGCTTCATCTTTTTCCGCACTATAAGATCCAAACTTATCTATTAAATCTCCTGTGAAAACAACTATATCTGGATGCAATTCATTCATCTTCTCCACCAAATTTTCTAGTTGTTTCAATGTAAACTCTGGTCCTAAATGTACATCTGAGAATTGCAATATTTTTTTATTATTAAACTCTTTAGGAATCGTCGGGGCTTCTATTTCATTCCACGTAACTGTTATTAGTTTTCGTTCTATTTCTGTCGCATAGAAATACAAGCTTACTGGAATCATTACTATACTTATGAAACTTATAATAAGTTTCTTTAAGATTGATTTTTTTTGTTCTTTTTTTACATGATGCGTATTCATGTTTTCACCTCTAGATGTAGTTTAAAATCCTTTTGTTACATTGATGTGACAACATGAAAAAAATTGGGGTTTCAACACGTTGTAGCAAATATGTTTGTTATCCCAGCTGCAATTTTTACCGGTCATTTAACTTGGATTGAATATTTCCCAAACTTCTTGTTTTCTTTGGGAATTTAGTAAGCGGTTTGTATTTTGTAGAACTACCTTATTTCATATCTTATAATAAGAAACTACCTACAAATAAAGAGAAGACTGAAATACAGAACAAATCTATATCCGCTTAAATGGAATGGTTATAAAGTAGGCTAAAAAATATTACAAATTTCATTTTTTTCGTGAATATATCTACGTACACTTGTTCTCGAATGTTTTATACGTTATAATAACAACTTAAATAGCATTATTTACATATGAGGTGAAAAACATGAATAAAACAGAATTAATTAAAAACGTAGCACAAAATGCTGAGATTTCTCAAAAAGAAGCTACTGTAGTTGTACAAACTGTAGTAGAATCAATCACTAACGCTTTAGCTGCTGGTGAAAAAGTACAACTTATCGGATTCGGTACATTCGAAGTTCGTGAAAGAGCTGCTCGTACAGGCCGTAACCCACAAACTGGTGAAGAAATGCAAATCGCAGCTTCTAAAGTACCTGCTTTCAAAGCTGGTAAAGAACTAAAAGAAGCTGTAAAATAATGAAAAAATAGCCTTCTCGTTTATGAGAAGGCTATTTTTTCATAACATAATTAATAAAAATCTGACCATTGTGCTGTTTTTTTTGTTCCTTTATGCAAATAAAACCTTTCCTTTCAAAGAAAGATTTTGCTGTAATACTCGCCTCTGTATATATATCCCCGTGCCCTAAGTTCACTGCTTCTTTTTCTAACTTCTGTAATATGTATGAAGCTACCCCTTTTCCTTGATAATCTTTATGCGTAAATAAGCGATCTATGTAATGCTCATCATTATAATCCCCAAACCCCACTATCACACCTCTATACTCAGCAACGTAACAAATATTCTTTTCTAAAGACTGTAGCCATCTTTCTCTATCTAGTCGCTTTGGCGCCCATGCCTGTAGCTGTAACTCGTTATAATCTCTTGCATTCACCGTATGAACTGTTTCATAGAACAATTGTAATACTGTTTCTAAATCCTCTTTCTGGAATGTCCTAATTATAATATCCGTTAACATATATGAGTCTCCTTACTAAACTAACACTCGGCTTTCTACTATAATAAGATTCAATATTGCTGCTTTATTATACCTTTTTTCTTTTTATACAAACAAAAAAACAACACTTATTCAAAGTATTGTTTTTTTGTATAAAAGCATTTTCAATTACTCTATAAATTAAAATTTTTATTATTTTAATTTCACTCTTTGCAATCTTAGTGCATTTAATACGACTGATACCGAGCTAAATGCCATCGCCGCCCCTGCAACCCAAGGTGCTAAGAAACCTAATGCTGCAATTGGGATCCCTAAGCCATTATAAGCTAACGCCCAGAATAGGTTTTGCTTAATATTTCTAATCGTCATTTTACTCATAAAAATTGCATCGGCAATACTATTTAAATCACCACGGATTAACGTAATATCCGCTGCTTCCATCGCTACATCCGTTCCTGTTCCAATTGCCATACCAATGTCTGCTGTAGCAAGAGCAGGAGCATCATTTATTCCATCTCCAACCATCGCTACTTTCTTACCTTGCGCTTGCAGTTTTTTCACTTCTTCTGCTTTTCCTTCTGGCAATACTTCTCCAATTACGTGATCAATACCAACTTGCCCTGCAATTGCCTGAGCAGTTTGTGTATTATCCCCTGTAATCATAACAACGTCTAGACCCATTTTCTTAAGTCGTGCGATAGCTGCTTTTGAAGTATCTTTTACAGTATCCGCAACAGCAACTATTCCAGCATACTCCTTATCTATCGCTATTAACATTGCTGTTTTTCCTTCTCGCTCTAGCTCTTCCATCGATTTAGAAACTTCTTCAATATCAATATTAAACTTCGTCATTAATCGACGTGTACCAATTAATAATTGTTTCCCTTCAACAATCGATTCAATACCGAACCCAGGAATTGCTTCAAATGTTTCCGAACTTGGTATATCAATTTTCTTTTCTTTAATTCCTTCTACTATCGCTTCTGCAAGTGGGTGTTCAGAATTTTTTTCTGCCGCTCCTACTAAACGTAGTATTTCTTCTTCATGGAATCCATCTGCTACAATTATATCTGTTAATACTGGCTTCCCATTTGTCACAGTACCCGTTTTGTCTAAAATAACCGTATCTAATCGGTGCGTTGCTTCTAAATGCTCTCCACCTTTAAATAAAATACCATACTCAGCTGATCTTCCTGATCCAGCCATAATAGATGTAGGTGTCGCAAGACCTAACGCACATGGGCAGGCGATAACAAGTACTGCTATCATTTTCTCAAGCGCTCCGCCAAAATCACCAGGTGTAACAAATATCATCCACACTG
This sequence comes from Bacillus sp. FSL M7-1020, assembly GCF_038050415.1. Lineage (NCBI taxonomy): Bacteria > Bacillati > Bacillota > Bacilli > Caryophanales > Bacillaceae > Bacillus > Bacillus sp. FSL M7-1020. The sequence goes on from NZ_JBBOTW010000001.1 coordinate 3,336,872, forward strand.
CAAATGTAATAATAGCAATCACAACTACAACCGGTACGAAAATACCAGAAATTTGATCAGCTACCCGTTGAATAGGCGCTTTCGATCCTTGCGCTTCTTCTACTACTTTAATAATTTGAGCTAATGCCGTATCTCTACCTACCTTAGTTGCTTTAACTTTTAAAAATCCATTTTTATTTATTGTAGAACCAATTACTACATCTCCAATTGTTTTATCAACTGGAATACTTTCACCCGTTAACATCGATTCATCAATCGCAGATTTTCCTTCTACAATTTCTCCATCAACTGGTATTTTTTCACCAGGTTTTACATAAACGATATCACCAGCTACCACTTCTTCGATTAAAATCTTCATTTCTGTTCCATCTCGTACAACTGTAGCTGTTTTCGCTTGTAATCCCATTAACTTTTTAATTGCTTCTGATGAACGTCCCTTTGCCTTTGCTTCAAATAATTTACCTAAAATAATTAATGTAATAAGTACCGCACTCGTTTCAAAATATAAATCTGTCATATGTTCCGAAGAACCAATAGATTGAATACTTAAATATACACTATAGAAATAAGCGGCCGACGTTCCAAGTGCCACGAGAACATCCATATTCGCACTTTTATTACGTAACGCTTTATAAGCTCCAATATAAAACTGTCCACCAATGATAAATTGAACAGGAGTTGCAAGAGCTAGCTGTACCCAAGGGTTCATTAGCATATCAGGTAAATAAATAAACGATGTAAATGAGAAATGACTCACCATTGCCCACAATAACGGGAATGATAAAATAAACGAAATAATAAATTTTTTCTTTTGTCGTTTAATTTCTTGTAAGCGATGATCTGTTGATCCATCTCGCTCATCTGATTTCACTTCTAATTTATATCCTAACTTTGTAATCGTACTCTTCATTTCATTTACACTGACTTCATCAGGATTAAAGTCTACCGTTGCCGACTCTAAAGCGAAATTAACCGTCGCTTTGTTCACACCATCTAACTTATTTAAACGCTTTTCAACTCTATTGGCACATGCTGCACATGTCATTCCTGAAACAGTAAATTCAGCTTTATCACTTACAATTCCATATCCTAACGATTCAACTTTTTCTTTAAAGTGTTGCGGAGTTGTTTTAGTTGGATCGTACATTATTTTTGTTTTTTCAAGTGCAAAATTTACATTTGCATCATGAACACCTTCTACTTTTTTCAGACCTTTTTCAATTCTATTGGCACATGCTGCACATGTCATTCCTGATATTTGAAGATTGGCCTCTTTTTGTTCATTCATGTCTCTCACCTCTATATACCCTTGTGAGGTATAATTATTAGCAAAATAAATCGTACTTCGTTTAAAGTACGATTTATTTCCATATCTAAAAATAATTATTGAACATCGTATCCTTGATCTTCAATTACAGCAACGATATCTTTTAATGTTATAGCAGACGAGTCGATAGTAACTTCAACAGTTCCTTCTGCTAATTGAACCTTCACTTTTTCAACACCGTTTAGCTCTTTCACACTGCTTTCGATAGAGTTTACACAATGTCCACAAGACATACCTTCAACTTTTAATGTTAACTGTTCCATTTAAAATCCTCCTCTTGTTTCTTCATTGTTTGTTAATCACAACTACATTTTACCATACCCCCCTAAGGTAATCAATGGTTTTGTATCATGATTTTTCAATTATTTTCTAAACGTTTATTTTACACACACTTTTTCACTACAATACACCTAAATCCAATATACGGGTAAACAAAAAAACAAGCCAGTTACATACTAGCTTGTTTTTACGCTTTTGAAAAACGTTCAAATACTGTCATTAATTCTTCAATTGCTTCGTCACCATTTCCATTTTTAATAGCTCCTGAAACACAATGACTCGTATGATTTTTTAAGACACCCATTCCTACTTTTTTCATCGCTGCATTAATCGCTGAAATTTGCACTAAAATATCAACGCAATAACGATCATTTTCAATCATATTTTGAATACCACGAACTTGTCCTTCGATTCTCTTCAATCTATTTATAATTTGCTCTTTCTCTTTTTCTGATCTATGTGTTACTGATTCATGCTCTTTATGATCCATATTATCACCTTCTTAAAATTTCTCTTCATCCAATAAAACAATTGCTTTTATGAGTATACCAATTATAGCATTAAATATCTATGTATGATACCCCATATGAGTATATTTCCACTTTATGATTATTCTTAACACATTATTAGCTTCTCAGTCTCAATTTTTATTATACCCTTTCCTTTTTGTAAAAAAATCATTATATCTCCAATCAAAATCCAATAAAGTGAAATTTTAATTAGCCCTCACCAATCGAGCTTTTATGGGCAGCCCGACCTTCACCTACCTTCTTTGCTTTCGCTGAATTTTGAGGTGGGGGTCTTACTGCCTGGCAAATAGCGGGATAAATTGAAACAATAATAAGCGGGGATTGTCCATCCCCGCTTATTATTCGCCTACAAATATAAAAGCCTCAATCTTCACACGTTTAAATTGAGACTTTTTTCTTCCTATATATAGTTATTGCTGATCACATACTTTTGTATCATTCACTACTGAAGTTCCTTCAACGGTCACCGTATGAAAACAATCATTCACTCGAACTGTCACAACATTATCTTGCCGATCAATGATATGATATTCATTAAAATTTTTATTCAGAGCACTGCGAATTTGTTCTCCTTCATAAATTGGGATGCCATGTGATAGAACCCAAATCAGTCCAGCGATAGCAAGAATAGTTTTCATACGATCTACCTCCTTGAGAATATAGTGAACTTTTAATCCGCGCTTTTTCAGCTCTATTCCTCTTGATTTGAATGAATCAAGCCTTTTTGGAAATAAGTTCATTTCGTCTATTTTATGTTTATGCTAATTGTGACGGAAATGTGACAACTTTTTGTCTCTTTAGACGAAAAGTTGAAACAAAACTTTCAAAAAGGACAATTCTACTTATGAAAAAAGGTTACGGAATGTTTCATCCATAACCTTTTTTCAGCCCTATTTTACAACTCAGCCACCGTACTTCATGTGATTTTAGTAGACTTGTTTTATTTTTATTTATCAACATCAAAGCAAAATCTCGAAAAAACTTCCCACACAAGTTCATTTCTACTACTTACCCCAGTCTTTTCAAAAATGGATTTTAAATGATCTTGTACTGTGTATATAGATATACACAGTTCTTGGGCTAATTCCTTTGTCGACATACCTGTAAGAATTTTACGTACTACTTGCTTCTCACGTGTTGTAAAACTATAAACTTCCATAATAAGCGGAAAGATTTCTTCTGGTCTTGCTCTTTCGAAAAGAACAACATAACCAGCCTGAAAACTACTTGTACATTCTAACTTACTGGCCCGAATGATTAGAAAATGTCCATAGGCTAAAGGTATACAAACTTTTTCTTCTCTCCGTATGCAATCTACATTATATTCGTTAGCCTTTACTTTCGAACAAACTGCTCGTATTGGTCTTGGTATTTCTTTTATATTTAACTGTTCATACTTTCTAAGATTTGAGAGCCAATCGCTGCCATCTTGATTCCAATATAATAAATTAAAATCCTCACTTAATATAATCGTGCCTGTCCCTATCACCTTCTCTTCTGAAAAAGGTATAGGAAATGCCTTTTTTAAAGCCTCTCCAGCAATTGGGACTATCGTTGCTAAGTACTTACAATCATCGATATGAAAAACGGGACTGGTACTCCCTCGAAATAAACTAAGATGCCCAAAACATTTCCCCTTACTTATACAAACGCCCCTTAATTCATCTCCAAAACTTGCTGGTTTTAAAATATTTCGGTATCTAGAACTTTTCTTTTGCTCACCATTTGTCGCCATACTAAGAGCAGCAACATGAGGTGAGTGTTCTGATAAATATTTAAATTTATTAAAATCATCATCTAGAAATTCATTCATAAACAATTGTGGATGAATCTTTTCAACACTTGCATCCGTAAATGCCCCAGTAGATAAAAAAGAAATTGGGTCTATAATTGTAAAACAAGCGGCTTCAAAATCAATAACTTTACGAATCAAGTGGAGAAATGACTTTTGAAATGTCCTTATAGAACTTATACGATTCGCTAGCATTGTAATTTCTTTCGTTGTTTTTTCATACATCCTCTTCCCCCCAGATTTATGGGATTGTTCACCTTCATACATTTATTTCATAATAAAGCTATAGTACATATACTTAGGAGGTCAAAAATGAATTGGAATGATACTACCGTAAGTTCATATGAACAAAGAATTCCATTAAAAATCCCAAGCTATTACACCCTATACGACATGATAAATCATTTCTTGTTTACTACACTCCCTAAAGAACATATCAATCCGAATTTACTAGTTATAGGTGCTGGAGGTGGACAAGAGATCCTCTCAATAGGTAAACAAAATAGCAATTTATCTTTTACAGGTGTTGATCCATCTGAAAGCATGCTACAGTTAGCTAAAAAAAGAATTGAAAACGAAGGCGTACAGAACCAAATTCACTTCGTACATGGAACTGTCCATTCATTATTACCAAATTCGTTATTTGACACCGCTACCTGTATGCTTGTTCTTCATTTCATCCCAACTATTGAGGAGAAAAAAGAGCTTCTTCATGAAATTAGTAGGCGCTTAAAACCTGACGCTCCATTCTTTCTCTCTACAATAAATGGTGTACCCCATACAAGTATGTTTTCTGCGCAATTGAATGCTTGGCAAAACTACATGATACAAAATCAAATTCCATTAGAAGATTGGGACCGGTTTGAAAATTCTTTTGAAACAGACATATTTCCTATTTCCGAAAATAATCTACTTGCTATTATGGAAGAATGTGGATTTAATCAAATCAATCGCTTTTTCACTAGCTTTTTAATTGATGGATACGTAGCAATAAAACAATAATGAAAAAAGGTAAGCAATCGCTTACCTTTTTTCATATACTTCTTCTACACTTGACTAATAAATCGCAATCCTTTACTTAAAGACGTTGGGACAACAGATGCGTGATTCTCCCCTTCCGCTTCATAAAACTTAAATTTAAGTTTATCATGTGTTACTTGGAGAAGTCGCTCTGATAATTCATTTGCACCTACAACCATATGCTCTCGTTCTAGTGACCCAACTGTAAGGAATACCCCTGTTTCAAACTTAGCATTGTTTAATTCATTTATAAGGTTCTCTTCTTTTTCAAGTACAGATCGGTTATTCCACCAAATAGATGGACTACTAATAAAATAATTTTGAAAGGCATTTACGTTTGTAAATAGTATGTGTAAAGCAAATAGGCCACCTAGCGAATGCCCAAATAACGTTTGTTTTCCTTTATCAATCGCAAAACTTTTTTCAATTTGCGGTTTAACTTCTTCTTCAATAAAAGTAAAGAAGTTATGTGCTCCTCCTGTTTTAGGCCACGGTTTACCGTCTGGTTTTAAAGGAGCATCTTTTGAAATTACGCTAGGTGTAAAATCATAGCATCTTTCTTCTCCTGAAAATGCTCCTTCAATTGGATAACCGATACCTACTATAACGGCTGGTGAAACACCTGTTTTTTCAGCCCTTACTGATTGTATTTTAACCGCTTCATGAAATGTTTGAAAAAAGGCATTGCCATCTAATACGTATATGACAGGGTATCCTGAATCCGGTGCTGGTTGCCTCGGCTTTGAAATATGAATTTGATATTCCTTACCCTCTACTTTTGAATACATTTTCCACTGTTCTGTATTAGATGTAATAATCTGCTGTTTTTCAATAGTAGTATTCACCCTATCTCCCCCTTTTAACTCGTTACATATATTTCTACTTTTTCTTCTTGAGATACAACACTATCATAACCGAAACAAACAGGAGCCCCATTATACGGGTCAATCATGACACGCGCATCAATATGAAATACTTCTTTTAATACTTCATTTGTAATAATTTCTTCTGGACTACCAGTTGTAACAATTTCCCCATCTTTCATTGCAATAATTTCATCGGAAAACCTTGCTGCGTGGTTAATATCATGCAATACCATTACAATCGTACAATTATGTTCTCTATTTAACTTTTCTACAATTTGCAATACATCTAATTGGTGAGACATATCAAGATATGTAGTCGGTTCATCTAATAGCAACACTTCTGTCTCTTGCGCTAAAGCCATCGCTAGCCATACCTTTTGTCGTTGACCACCTGATAAATTTGCAATTTGTCTCGTTCTAAATTCTGAAGTTTTCGTTATATCTAATGCCCAATCAATCATTTCTTTATCTTTTGAGGTTAACTTGTTTACGTTATTTCGATGTGGATAGCGTCCATAAGAAATTAATTCTTCTACTTTAAGCTCTCCTGGTGCAATCGGAGTTTGCGGAAGTAAGGCTAACAGCTTGGCAATTTCTTTCGTTGGAATTGTATTTAAATCCTGTCCTTGCAAATAAACTTTTCCGCTTTTTTGCTTTAAAATTCGTCCCATCGTTTTTAATAGTGTTGATTTACCGCACCCGTTTGGCCCTATAATTGTCGTTACTTTTCCTTCTTGTATTTCCACATTTAAATCGCGAAACACTGTAAGTTTTTCATAACTCGTTTCTAAATTTTTTGCACTTAAAATACTCACTTTTATTCCTCCTCTTACGCTTTCGCCTTATAAAGTAAATATAAGAAATACGGTACACCGACAATAGAAATAACGATTCCAACTGGTAACTCTACAGGTGTGAAAACTGTTTTTGCAATAAAGTCTGAAGCAATTACAAGAAACATTCCGATTACTCCGCACGTAGGAATGATATGCTTATGCTGAATACCAACAAGTCTTTTCGCTATATGCGGTGCCATTAGTCCGATGAAACCAATACTTCCTGAAACAGCAACACATGCGCTCACAAGTCCGATACTACTTAATAGTAAAATTGATTTCTCTCTTTCTACTGAAACACCTAAACTCGTAATACTCGTTTCTTCCAATTGAAATAAATCTAATAAATAAGCTTTCTTCTGTATAAGTGGAATTAAAATGATAAGCCACGGTAACATAGCAATAATATACTTCCAGTTTGCACTATATATGCTTCCAGACACCCAAACTGCAGCCATCTCAAAATCAGATGATTTCATTTTGAGTGATAAATACATAGAGAATGCGCCAAACCCTGAACCGATTGCAATCCCTGTTAACAAAAGTCGCTGCGAATCTAACTTACCGTTTTTCCAAGAAAACAGATAGATTATAATGGCTGCACCTAATCCACCAACTAGGCCAAACATCGGCATCATCATTATAGAAATCCAGTCTGTGCTCTTTAATTGTCCTTGAAAGAAAAACATAAAAATGACGATAGCTGTACCTGCTCCGGCATTTACTCCTAAAATACCTGGGTCCGCCAAACCATTTCTCGTAATCCCTTGAATTACAGCACCCGCAACGCCTAATCCTAATCCTACTAATCCAGCAATTACAATGCGCGGAAGACGAAACTCAAAAATAACTAAATCATGCTCTGGTAACGGATCTATTCTAAAAAGTGTTTTAAATACATCTGTAATCGTAATATCAAACGTTCCATTCGTTAAACTAATATAAATGGCACATAGTATTAAAAATATAATAATCCCCATCGTCATTCCAAAACGTTGACTTGAACTTTTAAGCATGTCTCTCTCCTCCTCTTGTACGGATTAAATAAAGGAAGAAAGGAATCCCAATTAAAGATGTAACGACTCCAATTGGCGTTTCAAATGGATAGTTTACAAATCTACTTAATACATCACATAAAGCTAAGAAAACTCCACCAATAACACCCGCACATGGTAAAATCCACTTATAATCTACCCCAATAATAAAGCGAGTAATGTGTGGAATAATTAAGCCTACAAAACCAACTTTTCCTACTAAAGCAACTGCTGTTCCTGTTAAAAAAATTACTGATAAAATTGCCATCGCTTTTACTAGTTTTGTACGCTGCCCTAGATTAATAGAAACTTCTTCTCCTAAAGAAAGAATGGTAATAGATTTCGCTATTAACAGCGCTAAAACTATCCCAATTATCCCAAAAGGTATCGTGATTTTAATTATATTAGGGTCCACTTGGTCTAACTTTGCATTAAACCAAAAACTAACATTTTGAGAGATTTGGAAATACGAAGCCATCGCAGCTGATACACTGCTTAAAAATGTTCCAATAACTGTCCCTATAATTGCTAACCTAACAGGAGATAAGCCATTTTGAAGAAGTGAGCCAAAACCAAACACGATACCGGCCCCTAGTGCAGAACCAATCATTGAACATAAAACCATACCAATTGATGACATTCCTGGAAGAAAAATCATACATAGTGTAATAACAAAGGCTGCACCATCCGTCACACCCATAATAGAAGGGGATGCAAGATAGTTTCTTGTCATCCCCTGCATAAGTGCTCCTGATATGGCTAGAAATGCTCCGACTAAAAGAGCTGCAACTACCCTTGGTAAACGTGAAGTAATAATAATATTATGATTTACATCGCTTGAATCAAAATGAAATAATGCGTTCCACACTGTTTCAGCATCAATACTTTTCGCACCATACAAAATAGAAAGTATAACTGTAGCTAAGATGAGTATGGGTGCTATACATAATATAGTTACTGGTACTGCATTTGTTTTCTGCATATCATTCAACGCACCTTACTTATTGTATTATTTAGATAAATTTTTCACTGCTTCTTTTAAGAATGCTGTTTTACTCCAAGCTGTACCACCTTGTGCCATTGGATCCACAACGTTTACAAATACTTTCTTTTCTTTCGCAGCATTCATACTTTGCCAAATTGGATTGCTTTCAATTTCTTCTAGTACTTTCGGGTTTTTATTTTCACTTGCCTCGTATTGTAAGAAAATATAATCCGGGTTAAGTTCAGCAAGTTTTTCAAATGAAATTTTCTCTTGTGCTTTTACAGTTTTCAATTGTTCTGGAGCAGTTAGTCCAAGATCTTTATAAATGACAGGGTTAAAGTATACACCTTCAGGATATAGGAATAATTCGTTTGCTCTTAGTCTAACGACAAGTACTTTTTTGTCTTTTAACTTATCTCCTAGTTTTGCTTTTGCTTTTTCAGCGTCCGCATTGTAATCTTTAATAATCTTTTCTGCTTTATCTTTTTTACCAGTTAATTCTCCCATTAACTTTAAGTTATCCTCCCAATTTGTTGAAACGTGTGATACCGGGAACGTCGGAGCTACTTTTGTAAACTTTTCAGCTGTTTCTGCTGGGAATTTCGTACTTGATGTAATAACATCTGGTTTTAATTGAAGTAATGTTTCAAAATTCGGTTGCATTTTCTCACCAACAGATTTTGCACCCTCTAAATCTTTTTCAAGATACTTTGGTAATTTACCACCTACAGTAATCGCACCAACTGGTTTAATTCCAAGTACGGCCGCATCTTCCATTGACTCTAAACTAGCTGTCGCAATTTTATCTACTTTTGCTGGCACTGTATATTCTTTACCTAAATATGTAATTTTTCGCTTTTCGTCTTTTTTCGTTTCCGTAGCTTTTGTCTGTTGCTTTTGCTCCCCTGAAGTTTTATCCGCACTATTACATGCCGCTAACCCTACACTTAAAACTGTAACCATCCCTAACGTAAATAACTTCTTGTTCATCTTTATATATCTCCTCTCGAAACCTGTAAATAGATTATTTTTATATAAAAACTTAACTACATGAAACTTGTTCCATGCATATAATTCATTAGATTAATAATTTTATCCGGAACTCATTCTCGTTCACTTCCCCTAAACTATAATTCTTTCACACTTCATCCATTGATAACCCTTTTCACTGATAATGATTATCGTTACTAAGTATATATTTAATATGCAATTATTTCAAGAATGATTTGAAAAATTTTAACAAACTGAATTAAAAAGAAGTATCCGCCTATTATTAGCGAGATACTTCTTTTTTTAGAAATTTATATGTAATTCAACTGGGCAATGGTCTGATCCCATTATTTCACTGTTAATTTTCGCATCTGTTATTTGCCCTTTTATTCTTTCAGAGACAACAAAATAATCTAAACGCCATCCGATATTTTTCGCTCTTGCTCCCATACGATAGGACCACCAAGAGTATGCGCCTTCCTGATTAGGATAAAGGTGACGATACGTATCAACAAATCCTTCTTCTAAAATACGTGTAAACTTCTCCCTTTCCTCATCAGAAAATCCAGGGTTTTTACGGTTACTTTTTGGATTTTTTAAATCTATTTCTTTATGAGCAACATTTAAATCTCCACAGAAAACAACTGGTTTCTTTTCATCTAATTGCTTTATATAAGTCCTGAAATCATCTTCCCATTCCATTCTGTAATCTAAACGCTCTAATCCTCGTTTTGAGTTTGGCGTGTATAACGTTATCATGTAAAAATCTTCGAATTCTAAAGTAATGACTCTTCCTTCTTGATCATGCTCTTCAATGCCTAAACCGTACGTAACAGAAAGCGGTTCTTTTTTCGTAAAAATTGCCGTTCCTGAATAGCCTTTTTTCACAGCATAATTCCAATATGTATAATATCCCTCTGGATTTAAATCAATTTGTCCACTCTGTAATTTAATTTCTTGTAGACAAAATATATCTGCATTAGATTCCTCAAGGTATTCTAAAAATCCACCTTTTGCGATAACTGCACGTAAACCATTTACATTCCATGAAATTAACTTCACTTATAATCCTCCTCTTGCTGTTCACTTTCAAAGTTCATGCTATCACAAAATAGAAAAACAATCATATTTTCATCTTTGTAATCTTGCTCTTACATTTTTGAATACGTACATACGCACTTTATTCAGGTTATACTAATTTCAGAGGTGATGTTCTTTGCACAATGAAGGATTTACGTTAACAAGTGAGTATTGGCAAGCAATTATTCATAATGATTCTTCCTATGACAACAAATTCTTTTATGCTGTGAAATCAACTGGTATCTTTTGCCGACCATCGTGTAAATCAAGAATACCGAATCAAAACAATGTACGAATTTTTCTTCATGCAGAACAAGCATTGCATGAAAATTTTCGTCCGTGCAAACGTTGTAAACCAAATGGGATCACTTTACCAAATGAAGAGTGGGTAGTACAAATTAAAGAGTATATTGCAAAGCATTTTGACGAAGCATTAACTCTCGACATACTGGCGGAAATGTGCCACGGTAGTCCCTTTCATTTACAACGCACTTTCAAAAGAATAACAGGAATTAGCCCAATGGAATATATACAGCAATTCAGGATTGTGAAAGCGACGGAATATCTTTCACATACAAAGCAATCCGTTAAGGAAATTAGTACTGCTGTCGGGATAGAAAACCAAGAGTATTTCGCAACTTTATTTAAAACGAAAACTGGATTTACTCCTACTGAATATCGAAAAAAGAACGTAATGAAAGAGGGAGACAATAATGAATTCCTACAAAAATAAATCTATATATTGGACGCTACTTACACATAAAAATTGGTGCTTTCATATTGCGGCAACTGAAAATGGAATTTGTTTTATTGGATCACAAGACGCAAACTTTGAAGAACTAAATATATGGGCTAGAAAAAAAAAGCCCCAACATATATTGACTTGCAATCCAGATTACATGCAAACATATACGAAAGAAATTATCGAGTATTTAGAAAACAAGCGTGAAACTTTTACTTTCCCTATCGATGCTTACGGAACTGCTTTTCAATTATCCGTTTGGAATACGGTACGTGAAATTCCTTACGGGAAGACCTATTCTTATTCAGAAATTGCAGAAAGAATTCAAAAACCTACAGCTGTGCGTGCCGTTGCTTCTGCTATTGCCGCCAACCCTCTTCTCATTACGATTCCTTGCCATCGCGTTATAGGAAAAGATGGAAAACTAACTGGTTTTAGAGGCGGATTAGAAATGAAAAAAGAATTGCTCACATTAGAAAAATTACAGGTGGAATTCATATGACAGCAGAATATAATAACGCATTGACTTTAGCAGCTCCAAAAGAATTTAATTTCCAAGAAAACTTACGCTATCTATCACGTTCTAACAATGAATGTATGTTTCACATTGAAGATAACAAAATTTATAAAGTCATTCCTGTTGAACATGTAAACCCTTTAGTTGAAATTAGTATAAATACTGACGGAAATATTCAAATACGTTTTTTAGGAGAATCCTATAACTCTGAAAAATGGGTATGTGATGCTGTAGCTAACTATGTAATAGAGTGGTTTGATTTCACTACCGATTTAGCTCCTTTTTATACATTAGCTAAACATGATCCACTCCTTCAAGGCCCTATTCAAGATTATTATGGGCTTCGCACATTAGGTATTCCAGATTTATTTGAAGCACTTTCCTGGGGAATTATCGGTCAACAAATTAACCTCGCATATGCTTATACGCTAAAAAGAAGATTAGTTGAACAATTTGGAAGTTACGTAGAATGGAACGATAGAAAACATAGGATATTCCCATCACCTGAAACAATTGCAAATTTACATGTAGAGGATCTTAAAAAATTAAAAATGACGACTAGAAAATGTGAATATTTAATCGGTATTGCGAAGCTTATTACAGAAGGGAAACTATCAAAAGAATCGTTACTACAAACACAAGATGTAAAAATTGCTGAAAAACAATTAACCGCTATCCATGGTATAGGACCGTGGACTGCCCACTATGTTTTAATGCGCTGTTTACGCTTCCCTTCAGCCTTTCCAATTGATGATGTTGGTCTGCATAATGCAATTAAATTTATTACAGGTTCCCAAAATAAACCGACTAAAAATGAAATAAAAGACTTTGCGGCAAACTGGACAAATTGGGAATCTTATGCAACTTTTTATTTGTGGCGAGTGCTATATTAAAAAGAACCAAGTAGCACATTCGTACTACTTGGTTCTTTTCTAAGCTTGTTCTTCAAATCGTCTTGCGATTTCTACAATAACTTGAACAGCTTTTTCCATAGTATCTACCGAAACGTACTCAAATTTACCATGGTAGTTTTCACCACCAGTGAAAATATTTGGCGTCGGTAATCCCATATATGATAATTGTGATCCATCTGTTCCACCGCGAATCGGGTGAATGTTCGGTTCGATATTTAAACTTTTCATCGCTTCATATGCAATATCAACAATTTCTCTTACCGGTTCAATTTTTTCAAGCATGTTATAATATTGATCATTCATTTCTAAAACGACCGCATCTTGCCCATACTTCTCTTGCATTTGCTTCACAATATTTTCAACGTTATTTTTACGTGTCTCAAAATTTTCACGATCAAAATCTCGAATAATGTAATACGCCTTACTTTGCTCAACATCACCATTTAAAGAAAGTAAATGATAGAACCCTTCATAACCTTCCGTATATTCTGGTGCATCTTCTACCGGTAGATGCCCATTAAACTCCATAGCAAGTTTAGTTGCGTTACGCATTTTATTTTTCGCTGTTCCAGGATGTGTATTCGTTCCGTTAAACGTTAACTTAGCACCTGCAGCATTAAAACTTTCATACTCTAAACCACCTAATGGACCTCCATCCATCGTGTAAGCAAATGATGCACCAAACGCTTCTACATCAAAATGCGCTGGCCCACGACCAATTTCTTCATCCGGTGTAAATGCTACTCTTATTTTCCCGTGCTTAATTTGCGGATTATGTATTAAATAGTTCATTGCAACCATAATTTCTGTAAGACCAGCTTTATCATCTGCTCCTAGAAGTGTTGTACCATCAGTTGTAATAATCGTATGACCTTTATATGATGGTAATTCCGGGAACTGCTCTGGTGTTAATACAACATTTAACTCTTCATTTAACGTAATTGCATGACCATCAAAATTTTCATGAATTTGTGGTTTTACGTTTTTCCCTGTAAAGTCTGTTGCCGTATCTAAATGGGCTAAAAATCCGATTACAGGCACATCCTTGTCCGTATTAGCGGGAAGTGTTGCCATCACATAACCATTGTCATCCATCGTTACTTCTGTTAACCCAATTTCTTTTAACTCTTCAACTAATAACTTACCAAATTCAATTTGTCCGGGTGTTGTTGGTACTGTATGGCTTTCTTCATTTGATTGGGTATCAATTTTTACATATCTCGTAAATCTTTCAATAAGTTCTTGTTTCAAGTTCGTTCACTCCCTTTTCTGTTTCTTTCTCCATTATAATCCTTAAAACGAAATATTTTAACTTTTTTGACTGTGAAGATGTATATTTCATTTACATTGTTAACAATTTTAAACGAATGATAAAAAGACATAATATTTGTACATTAAAACCGTAACAGGTAACATACATAATTATAAAATATGGGAGGTTTTAAAGATGAGGCTAACTCTCTTTCGCTATTTTCTTTTTTTCTTAGGATTAATTTTCTTTGGCCTTGGAAACGCTCTTGCAGTCAAAGTTAAATTTCTCGGTTTGCATCCGTGGGAAGTTTTAAATATGGCCCTCTACCAAAGATTTGGATGGACCATTGGTACGTGGAGTGTCATATGTGGATTATGTCTCGTTCTCATTTCTTTACTAGTAGATCGAAAATATATAAACGTGGGCACATTTTTAAATGCACTACTTATCGGTCCTATTATGGACTTTTTCTTACAATCAAATATCCTTCCAAACGCTACTCATTATTTATGGATAAACTTACTCATCTTATTTTCCGGTATTGCAATCACAGGTATTGGGGGAGGTATGTATGTTGCGGCTGGAATTGGCGCTGGACCTCGCGATGGATTCATGCTTACTATTTCCGACAAAACGGGACTGTCTATTAGTCGTGCTAGAATCATAGTAGAATGCGTTGTATTAGTTATTGGATATATGCTAGGAGGTCCTGTTTTCATCGTAACGTTTCTATACACTTTTATTCAAAGTCCAATCTTTCAGCAATCATTTACAGTATTTCAAACACTTTTACATACTTTACATAACAAAAATAAAGAGCAAATTAATGAAAATATATAAAATACAACTGAATACCTATTGCTCTTTTCATTAACTTTCTAACAAATAATTCACCCTATTTACGATTCCCACCGCAAATAGGGTGTTTCTTTTTTTATCTCACAATATAAAAATATATACTACTCACTCACAGTAAAAGTATAGATATCGTCATAAACACAACCATTTACCCTAATCACATACTCGCCAGGTTTACTAAAACTAATTGTATATTTATTTAGCTGAATTGCTTCTTTATCTCCCGAAAGAACATCAATACTTCTACCACTCAATAAATAATGCTCACTTTGATTCATCTTTACATGAATCGCATTAACATTCTCCTCTTGCACTTGCGATGTTTCTGCAGCACTTATACTCGGTTCTAAAAAAAGTAGTCCGCTTAATCCAATTGTCCCCGCTAAAGCTACTCCCGCAAATTTCTTCATCTTTTTCATCACAATGACCTCCTTCTAAATTTAGCGCAAAGGCGATGTCTCCCCCTTACACCACAAAGCCTATATGTAACGGAATAAAAAGTAAACACGTACAACAAGACAAAATTCTACATCTTTTTCTCCTAATGCATATAAATCCAACGTTTGGAGTTTTGACACATTTAAAATTGTTTCCCTAAACCAATTCCCCCATAATTTATTCAAACACTGAATAATTACTTATTGATGTAACATTCTAAAAATAGTTGATAAAGATGCTTTCTATTCAAATAAAAAAGATTTTGCTATAAAAGTAACTTTTACAGCAAAATCCATGCAACCAATTTTATTCAGCTTTCCATAATCTCTCTACATTCATTAATTGTTCTTCTTTAAATTCCATCTTATATATATCCGGTTTTGCTGTATTCATTAAAAATTCAAGCCCATATTGCTTATCAAAATAGTTCATCATCAATGTCATGACAAGCCCATGTGTACCAATTACAATTTTGCGCCCTTGAAAACCCATTAAGATTTCTTTTAATACTTTCACTACTCTTCTCTGGCAATCCGCATATGACTCTCCTTCCGTTCGTGCAAAGTCCGGATTAGAGAACATCTTCTTTACAAGTGGATACACCTCTTTGTCTAATATAATCTGATCCTCACTTGCAAATCGACACTCTTTAAGATTTTCATATACTACTATTTCTTTTTCATAGAAATTAGCTGCCTCTTCTATCGTTAACATAGCTCTCTTATACGGACTTGAAATGAAAGTATCAATTCCCTCTGTTTTTAATATCTCAGTTACTCTATGAGTATCTAAATTTCCTTTCTCAGTTAATCCACGTGTTCTTTCATTCCCCTCTATTTTAAGTGATTCACCATGTCTAACCATGTAAATAAATGTACTCATAATTCCTCCTTAAGATTGTTTATACATCACGTTAATCTGTCCCATCCAAAAACTTAGGCGTAATCGCAATATTAATTTATTCTCCTTTAATATACTTTATACACTTTGCTAAGTTGTTCTTCTAATCCACTCTCCTACTAAACTCTCAAATAGTTCAGGCTGTTCAATTTGCAAATTATGTCCTGCCGTGTCTAACACAGCTAATGTCGCTCTTGGATAATTTTCAATCATTCCTATAATATCTTGATACCCTACTGTTATATCTTGTCTTCCAGCTAATAAAAGAACGGGTTTCTCATATTTCTTACGGTGAAAATCTATAGTAAGAGGGTAATTCTTTTGCAACCTTTCAATAAATTCATAATTAGCAACATCTAATCCTGGCTTAATTTCTTCTTTGAATCGTGTATATGTATATTCATTTGCTACCACTGCCAAATCGCAAAATTCTTCTCTTTCGATAGAAGTGAGCGTATTTAAAAACTCCTCGTCTCGTACAAGTACCTGTTTATCCGGTAAAAGTCTTTCTTTTGGTTGTGCTACAACAACAGGACATACTAACAATAATCCATTCACCTTCTCAGACATCTTTGAGAGTATCCCTCTAGCCAAATATCCTCCGTACGATTCTCCTACCAATAAGAATTTTTCAGTAGAAATAATCTCCTCAATAAATGCAATAAGTACTTCTAATATATGGTCTGAACTATTTATCCAATCTGGAGCGTTCGATTTTCCCATGCCAGGTAAATCAATATAAATTTTTTGATATCCTTCATATTTCTGAAATACTGATTCCATACATCTTTGCATTAACCTATGATCAGGGGCACACCCATGTATAATAAGGACTGGTTTCCCCTCTCCAACAATTTCGTAGTATATTTCTGCATCTTTAATTCGACATAACATTAAAAGTTCACCCTCTTTTTATAGTTTTAATGGCAACACTATCAAACCCACAAAATCATACTTTCTTATCATATTACTTCCCGGAACTTATTTTCAATTATAAATTTTCAGATTTTAAAACAGAAAGTCTTCCCTTTCGTTTTATAACTTAGAAGGAAGTCCCTTGTCATTTTATATGTAATGTTGCATCTCTGCTTGCAAATCACTAAAAAACCTTTAAAATCTAAAGGATGACTAAATATACAAATTCTATCTATATTCCTTATAGACTAAAAATTATTGAACGCAATACTTTTTCAATTTTAAGAAGTATTACACTCTTCAATTCTTTTCTTATTAGCATGCTTTTTATATGGAAATCTGATACAATCCTTAAGTAATATTATTATGTATAGATATTACGAATATGGTGCGTAATTAAAGAAGGTGATTTTATTGAAATTAAATAAAAATTTACAACTATGCATATTAATTACAACATTAGTATGCTATTCAATCTATTTTATGTTTTTCTTTCTGTTCCCTACTCATTTTTCAAATTTCAATGTACGCTTCGCTTCACTCATCATTGAAGCCATTACATTTGTATCACTAATTTACTCTATATATTCTAAAAAAGTTAGTTCAAATCCTTTTTGGATATGTATCACAATAGCAATTGGTAGTTTTTTATTAGGAAAAATAGTATATACGTATCAAGATAAGTTTTTTGAGATTCCAATACATCGTTTTACTGTTTCTGATGTGTTTTACATGTTTTTTCTAGTCTTCTGCCTTATCGCTTTCTGCTATAAAATCTTAAAAGAATGCAACAAATGGGAAAAGGCATTCTTTATTTGTGATCTATGCATAGTACTCATTTCCGTATTCACATTAGAATGGTATTTATTTAATCAGCCAGATTTAAATATATTTTCCCTTTCACTGGGAGATATTTTTCTTTCCTTTCTATATCCAATTGCAGACCTATTACTTCTTCTACTAAGTGTTAGTCTCTTTTTCCGCCCAACTGTTTTTAATTCCAAACGGAAAATTTATATTTTTATTTTTGTATTAATAAGTTCTGCAACTTTTAACTATATTTACTTCTACCTATATAGCCATTTAGCAAATGATACTATAACGCTATTACGTCTTTTATATAGAGTACCTATATTACTTATCGCAATAGCTGGTTCCATTTCAGACGATTATAATAGCAATAAAAATTATTTTACTGTACACCCTAAATTAGGGAAAAAAGTTTTAGTCGTATTCCCCTACCTTGCCGTCGCAATACTAATCGGGTTTACGTTAAAAGAACAAACATCATCTTCCACTCTCATTACAGGAAATTGTATCGCTTTTGTTTTTGTACTTATTCGACATTCTATTGTGGGTATGCAAAATGCTACTCTAACAAAACGTCTACAAGCATTTAATGCTCAACTTGAAGATAAAGTTACTTTAAGGACTTCTGATTTAGTCCATAAGTCAGAGGCTCTATCTGAGAAACAGCAAAAATTCGAATCATTATATGAATATCACCCTGACCCTATTTTTACAATTGATTTAAATGGAGTATTCTTAAATGTAAATAAGGCAGGAAGCGTCCTACTCGGAGCACCAACAAACGAGTTACTCGGTGAGACATGTTTCTCGATCATTTTAGATGAAGATAAACACAAACTGTTAACTGCATTAGAAAAAGTTAAACAACAAAAATCGGCATCCTTACAACTTAGTTCTCAATATAAAGATGGTTTTATTTATTTTTTATACGTTACCATCGTCCCTATTATGATAAATGGACAAATTTCAGGAAGCTATATTATGGTAAAGGATATTACCGCACAAAAAAAACAACAAGAAGAAATAAAATATTTAGCATTCCACGATGCTGTAACGAAAATTGGGAATCGAGCCTATTTCCATAAGAAATTAAGAAAAGTTATAAAGAATGCTCAAACAATAAATAGTGAGTTCGCATTATTATATTTAGATTTAGACCGCTTTAAAGCAATTAACGATACACTTGGGCATTCGTCAGGTGATTACATATTAGAAGAAGTGGCACAGCGATTCCAATCATGTCTTCCATCACATACTTATGTATCAAGAATCGGTGGCGATGAATTCACAATCTTAATTGAAAACTATACTGACCATGATTCCTTATTCCAGTTATGTAACGAATTATTTGAAAGTATGAAAAAACCATTTGTCATACATGAACAAAAATTAAATGTATCACTTAGTATTGGTATCGCTATTTATCCACATTCTGGAATCGATGCCTCTACACTTTTGAAAAATGCTAATGTCGCAATGTATGATGCGAAAGAAAAAGAGCTTAATTCAGTCTCTATTTATGACGATGTAATCGCTAAAAAAATTGAAAGACGATTACGATTAGAGAAAGATTTACCAAATGCACTTCAAAATGAAGAATTATTCCTTTTATATCAACCTCAAGTTGACAGTGAATCTAACAAAATTATCGGTGCTGAAGCTTTGATCAGATGGAACCATCCCGAATTAGGTGTTATTTCTCCATACGAATTTATTCCTATTGCTGAAGAAACACTACAAATTATTCCAATAGGAAAATGGACATTACAACAAGCTTGTGAGCAAATGAAACGTTGGCATGTACTCGGGTATTCTCATTTAAAAATAGGAGTAAATTTATCTGCTAAAGAATTTGAACAAGAAGATTTTGTAAAGTCTATTTCATTTACTTTAGCAACTACAGGCTTACCAGCAAGTTCTCTCGATCTTGAATTAACAGAACGAATTGCAATGATGGATGAAAGAGAAACATTAATAAAACTGCGTACACTAAAAAATTTAGGAATTCACATTTCAATCGACGACTTTGGTACAGGCTATTCTTCGCTTGCTTACTTACCTTTATATCCAATCGATACTTTAAAAATCCCGAGGGAATTTATGACAATGTCTGAAACGTGTGAAGATGGAATGGAAATCATTAAAACAATCATCACATTAGCACATACATTAGAGATGTCGGTTATCGCTGAAGGTGTAGAAACGAAAGAACACGTGAATTTCCTTCAAAAAAATAAATGTCAGTTTATTCAAGGTTACTATTACAGTAAACCTATTTATTCTAATGCATTTACTAAGCTGTTAAAAAACGGTATTCGTCTATAGTATATAGCTCTATACAGAATATAATAGGCTACATAATAATGAATTTGAAAAACAAAAGGAAAGAAGATACCTTCTTTCCTTTTGTTTTTCTATTTAACTTTCTATTATTTCACCACTTCATTTATTAAATCTATTAATTGATGAATCCCCTCATCATTTGTTTTCTTATATCCATTCATGTTTTGAACATATCTCTCCTTATTTGCATATAGCCGGTTTACTGCATGTGTAAATGCACTATTACTTGCTCTGTCTTGAAGTAAGACTTCCGCATACCCTTGCCTAGAAAAATAGTCAGCATTTAAAACTTGATCCCCTCTACTGGAACCGTTAGTTAACGGGATAAGCAACATCGGTTTCTTCAAAAATAACAATTCAGAAATAGCAGTAGAACCCGCTCTGGAAACGACAACACTTGCCATATTCAATATATGCGGCAATTCTTCCCCTATATATTCAAATTGCATATAACCTTCCATGCCAATAGATGAATCTACCTTTCCTTTACCGCACATATGAACAATATTAAAACTTAATAATAATGTATCTAAACTTTTCCTTACCATATCATTTATCCACTTAGCCCCTTGACTCCCACCCATAATTAACAATACTGGCTTATCTTGCTGAAATTCACAATAACTTCTTCCTCGTAATACGCTACCTCTCTCAATTTCTTCCCTTACAATTGGTCCTACATAAACTTTTTTCTCGTTACTTACATTCTCCCCTGTATGAGGAAATGTTGTGCATAGTTTTGTAGCAAAAGGCAATGCTATTTTATTTGCTAACCCTAACGTACTGTCTGGCTCACGTATTACGATTGGTACATGATTTAACCATGCCCCTATAACTACAGGAACTGAAACAAATCCTCCTGCCGAAAAGATAACGTCTGGCTTCACTTTCTTAATTAATTTATAACTTTGTAAGCAGCCTTTTATAATTTTAAAAGGATCTTTAAAGTTCTCCCAATCCCAATATCTCCGAAGCTTCCCCGTTGAAATACTATTGTACTTAACATTTTGAACTAATAACTTTTCAATTCCATTTTGAGATCCAATATACTCAACTCCCCATCCTTTTTCCATAAATTTAGGAATCAATACCATATTAATCATAACGTGTCCTGCTGTACCGCCCCCAGTAAAGAGAATCTTTTTATTCATAACTTATATCCACCTTTATCATTAAAAATCTTGCTTTATATCAATCTATTACATGTAAGTAAACTTACTATTATTTATATAAATATTTAACTCAAATCCTATATCTTGCAAAAGATCTTTGATGAGTTCATAAAAATCATTTCCATACTCACTACATTCACACTGAGTAAAGACTTGGATTACAGGCCTAATTCCCGTCTCTACTGCTGGATTTTTCCGATTAACCTTTTCCACGTATGCTCGACATTTATTTATCGCCTCATAGATGTGCAAAACATGCGCTTCTTCATCTTTCCAATCCAGCGTATCGACAATCGAAAGAAATAGTGTATTTTGATTATTTATTGCTTCATAACCATTCACATTCATATACTTCTTACACCCTTTTTTATTTTTCATTGCATGCAGATGTCACTGCACTTCGCATATTCAAGTACATCTTTTAATGATTGATGAAATTGAATTTCTGGGATCCAACCTAACTTTTTTATATCCTCTATTACTAAGCTCTCATTTAAGCTGCTTCCACTATTCTCTGTTTCTTTTATAGTAAAATGGAGCTGTGTTAATCTTTTATATTGTTCTAGTACATCTAATAAAGATCGTCTCACTCCTGATCCAATATTATATTGTTTCCCATTTATACCATTACGTAATAACACATGATACGCTTTAACCGCATCACGTACATCTAGAAAATCCCTACTATCTTTCAAACTGCTTACTTCAATAATCGCTTTACTCCTACCCGATTCTATATCTATCATTTTTTTTGCGAGAATCGAACAAATGCCATTCGATTCTCCTGGACCAATTAAGTTTGAGGGCTTTGCAATGATAATATTTGAATCCATTAATCCGCCCCAAGCCTCTGCAATAATGACTTGCATCGTTTTACTTAAACTATATGGATTTGAAACTTTTATGTTATTCATACTATCTGCTTGCAATGCAGATCCTATAACTAATGTTTTACAATGCGAAGCTTCCTGCTTAATCGCTTCTAATAAATACAAAGTCCCTATTACATTAATCTCCATGTATTCAAGAGAAGCTGTCCAAGACTCTATAACTGAATTTCTTCCTGCTAAATGCAATACATAGTCTGGTTTTATTTGTTTCATTACCTTCATTACTTCGCTCTTATTAGTTAAATCACAAGTAATACTATTTCCGATGTTTTCTCTATGTGGACGGTTTTGAAACATAGGAATTACATGAAAGCCCTGCTCTAAAAAATATTGGCAAGCATGTCTACCTGTGAAACCATTTGCACCAGTTATTAAAAGGCTTGCATTTTTTTTCATCGTAGAAATCCTCCCTTTAATAGCATTTGTCTCACCTCATCTTTTGCAAGTAAGTCTTGTTGAGAACTAAAACTCTTCACATCCACAAGCGGATAACTAGCATAATATTCTTGAAGTCCCTCTATAGGAATAGTCGGTAGTACCACAAAATAATTTTGATCAAAACTTATACTTGTTTTACTCTCTACTTCAGATAAAAGCATTTCACTTAATTTTTCACCTGGCCTTATCCCTACTTCTTTTATCTTCACGTATTCTTTTTTCGAATCTTCGATCAACACCTTTGCTAAATCTGTAATTTTACATGCCGGCATTTTCATGACAAAGATTTCCCCTCCTCTTCCGTCAAATGCTGCTTTAAATAACAACCGAACAGCATCTTCAATCGTTAAGAAAAATCTAGTCATATTTACATCGGTAATTCCTATTTGTGAAGACTTCTTAATTTGCTTTTTAAAAAGCGGCACTACACTTCCGCTCGTCCCTAAAACATTTCCACCACGAACACAAATGAATTTTGTTTTCTGCGTTTGCACATTCGCATGAACCATTAATTTTTCACCAATTGCTTTTGTCATCCCATACGTATTTGATGGATCCGCCGCTTTATCTGTTGAAACATATATAACTTTCTCAACTTGCATCTGGATAGATGCTTCAATTACATTTTGCGTACCATGTATATTTGTTTTTATAGCTTCATAAGGATAATACTCACATACTGGAACATGTTTTAAAGCTGCAAGATGGAATACATAATGTACATCTTGGCAAGCATAGACGAGTTGGTCTTTATCACGAATATCTCCAATGATAAATTTTAATCTAGTTTCATTTATAAACTGTTGCTGCATTTCAAACTGAACCGTTTCATTCCTTGAAAAAACTCTAATTTCTTTCGGTGATTTTTCTAATAATTGTTTTATAAGTTCATGTCCCCACGAACCTGTACCACCAGTAATTAAAATTATTTTATTAAGCATTTCTTTTCCTCCTGCTGTACATTTCATAAAAATTGTATTTATTAAAAGCTATTGAATTATTTTCAATTGATTCAAATCATAATTGTCATTTGTTACATTAAATTGACAAAATAAAAAAACAGAAACTATTAAGCATAGTTTCTGTTTTTTATTTCACTTCATAACGGTAAGATTTTTTATACTATTTGCATGATAAATAAATTCCTTGTAAAAAACACCGCTCATTTATTTCTTATACTCGTAATAAAATAAAGTGAAACTTTATTTAGTGGGGGGACAGCCCGACCTCCACTGAACTTCTTTGCTTCCGCTGAATTTTGAGGTGGGGATCTTACTGCCCGGCAAATAGCGGGATAAATAGAATGATTCATAGCCAATAATCACGTTTAAACTTATGAAAAAGGGAGGTAACGGAATGGACCGAAGCAATTCAAATCATACATATAACGGACCTTCCAAAGCACTGCCTCTCTCCCTATTTGATGTAAAAAATTAATTGAAACAAAAAAGCAAACTCATTCATTCTGACACCATGTATACATTAACGAAAGAAGAGCAATTCATCATCAACAATATAAAAATACAGACAGAACAACTAAATAAAAATAATGTTACGAGAACACGCGCGTACTACCAATTTTACATTCGATATCCAGAAATACATTGGGCACTACTTGGACATATGGTATCACGTAACGGTGGTTGGAATATGACTGATTTAAAAGGAGACTTATATACGAAACTTTTATCAGAGCAAGATCAAATTACATTTTTTTCTTTTTTAGAAAGAGGGAATTGGCTCATTTTTCAAGATGTATATCCTCAATTTTTACTTTATGAACAAAGTGTTAAAAAAGCAAAAAAGCTATTTCATCTTCTCCCTCACCTAAATGTTTCTACATTTATGGAAACGATGTGGAACGATTTTTGGAAAACTGGGAACAAAAAAACATTAGCAATCGCAACTATTATTAATGAGCAAAACTACTTAGAAAAAAGAGTGATTCAAAATGCACACTTTCAAAAGACCGTACTCAATAGTATCGGATTTAAACTCTTTGATTTCTTTCAGTTTAATCATATCCTTTTCCCTTTCTACGAAAATAATACAAATCAAAAAACTTTATTAATTGGCGATACAATGAAACATTTTACTTCCTTGCATGAACGAATCTTAATTGGAAAAAGGTTGTATTCATTATTATTTCGAGATACACATATTTTATCTCAAATCATATATTGGGCCGAGCATCATCCACATACAGGCTCAAGGAAAGATTACTGGCCTCATTTATTTTCAAGTGTAAATGAATCTTTTTCCCGTGAGTTTTATAAACGCCGAATAAAGAAATGCCAGTTGCGTAGTGGCGCATATCGTATATACAGCCCTGCACTCATCTATGCATGGCGAGATATGAAGCATGAAGAAGTTGAAAGTGAAGATTGGTTTACGGACTGGCAAGTTGTAAATTACTTAGTGGATAAGGAGGAAAATATGAATGGAAAAATTACAGAAGACTACTGCAAAACACTCGAAAAAATTGAACTGGCAATTCTCGCAAAGAAAAATGTCCTCCTTCGAGAAGAAGAATAATTTTCTAGCATTAACAGTTACAATCTTACTCTCTTCAATTATCGGAACTTACTTAGATGCTTTCTTTGTCCATAAGCACATATATTTCTTTCCAGTTAGGCCCTTCCCATCCATATTTTCAGTTAACATTGGCTTTACGTTGTTTGTACTACCGATTTTAACAATCATTTTCATACAAATTTCAAAAACATTATCTGCCGTTTCTAGAACTATATTTATTATTTCCATAGGTATTTGTGCTAGCATTTTTGAACAAGTTGCTGAAGGTTTAGGTTTATTTATACATAGTGCAGACTGGAACCATACATATTCTTTATTTGGTTATATGGTGTTCCTTTCTTTTATTTGGAAAGTATATAATTGGATACAAAAATAAAGAGACCATTATAGGTCTCTTCTTAAGCATACTCTTCAGTTACTGCTAATGGTGCAAACGTTTGAAGACTTTTAGAACGTAAACGATAGGCAACAACTTTCTTCTTATATTGCCTTATTACATCAACATGTTCTTCATAACTATATATCGATAACGTAATTACTCTTTTTCCTTTTTTCGTTTCAATGATTATCGGCGTGCCTTCACCTTGTGGCGGAAAATAATGTTTATCTAAAAATAAAGCCTCGTTAAAATCATTTATAACTTGCAGTTTCATTTCGCCCTCTATATTCTTTCCATCTAGCGATACAGTCGTATGTTCTTCATCAAGTTTTTGATGTAATTCAAATCTACTAATAATGGATTCTACAACAGAAGTTGGCATACTAGAAACTAGAACTTTAATGGCACCAAAAATAAATAATGTAACTATAAACCATGTTGTCACTTTTATCATCTCCATACATTTTAAAATAAGTAGCATTATACTTCTTATTACAACTTTTAAAATATAAATTTCGTTCCATAAGGTATTAATATACTAATGAGTATTCCTGTTACAATCATCGTTACTGAACCGATAGTCGCTTCTTTCTCGCCTTCCTTCACGAGTCGACTCACACCGATAATATGTGATGCGCAACCCATCCCCACTCCTTTTCCAATCGTACTTGTTATCCGGAAAAACTTAAGTACTGTCGGTCCGATAATAGCACCTGTTATTCCTGCAACAACTACAAAACTAGAAGTCATAGTTGGAATACCACCAATTTGATCCGCTAATGAAATGGCAATTGGCATTGTCGCTAATTGCGGAAGAGTGGTTAGTATAAATTCCTTATCTATATTCAAAATCCCACCAATCACTACATTCATACTCGTTAAAGCCACTATACCTATCAATACGCCAATAAGTATCGATAAAAAGTTTTTCATAAGTATCTTTCGTTCTTTAAATAGAGGTATGGCTAACGCTACAATTGCAGGACTCAAAAAGCCTGAAAGAACGTCCCCACCATTTTCCTTATACTCATGATGAGAAATGCCAAACATCAGAAATAAGCAAATCATAGTTGCTGTAACTGTTAATACTGGTAACATAAATGGAAACGTATATTTTTTATACAGCTTTGTCGCAAATAAATATATGACTACAGTAATAAGTATTAAGACCATTTGAATCGTGCACCTTGTCGATTTTATTTTTTGAATGTTACTAATAATTGACTTACATACCCTGAAACAATCAATGTTACTACCGTACTTGCAACAACTAAAAGGAATATAATACTTCCTTTACTTAAAAGAAAAGATCCATATTCCATTAATCCTGTTGTCGAAGGAATTAAAAATAACGGTAAAAATACGATTAACTTTTCTGCCCCTAACTCAAACCACTTTAATGGAAAAATACGAGTAGAAAGGAGTAGAAACAGCATTAACATTCCTATTAAACTTCCTGGCATCGATAGATGGAATATTCCCTGAATCCACGTACCAGCTAAGCTAAACACATATAGCACGCCTACTTGAAGTAAAAGCGTCACATACTTCATTTCTTCCCCTCATTCCAATATTACGCATCACTATTATGAAATTTCGTTTAGCGTTTCCGCAAACCTCGTAATTCCAAGTTGGATTTGTTCTACATTTACTCTCCCAAAAGTAAAACGAATATATTCACTTTTAGAACCTAAAACACTTCCAGGGACAAATGCTACACCATTCCGTATAGATTCACCTAATAAATGATATTCATCAAACGTTCCTTGTACTTTGCACCATACATGTATTCCACCCTCTGGAACAAAAAATTCAACGCGGTCCCCTAATATTTCTTCAAGCTTTCTAATTAACTCATCTCTTCTTTGTTTCAATTGTCCACGAAGCATTGTAATATGCGTATGAAAATCTTCTGATTCTAAAAATTGATTTGCTACCCACTGTGTAAATACACTATGACCAAAATCAACTTGTTGCTTCGCATCTGCTAAACGTTCTATTACGCGCGTAGGACCAATTACCCAGCCAATACGTAATCCTGACGCAACAATTTTTGATAATGAACTTATATAAAGAACATTCCCATTCTGATCCATTGATTTTAATGTTGGATTCACTTCTCCATTAAAAGAAGTTAAACTATATGGATCATCCTCTACAATCGGTATACCGAATTCAGAAGACAGTTCTAAAATCTTTTTACGCCTCGCTAACGAAAGCACAGTGCCCGTCGGATTTTGATAATCCGGATTCAAAAACACCATACGAATACGATGCTTTTTGTGCAAATCGATTAAGTCATCTGGATTCATTCCATGCTCATCAACAGGTAAATGGAATATATTTAAACCGGCCGATTTAAACATGGGAAGCGAGAAACAATACGAAGGATCTTCAATTGCAATGGCATCGCCCGGTTTTAATAAGCATTGAACGATAAGATTAAGTGCCTGTTGTGCTCCAGATGTAATCAGAATCGAGCTTGATTCTGATTCAATTTGTTTGTATTGCTGAACATGTACTGCAATTGTTTTTCTCAACATCTCATTTCCAAGTGGATGGTCATAACCGAGGTTTTCCATAAATGTTTTCTCCGACAAAATCGTTCGAAATCTATCGCTCGGAATTAATTCTGGTGACAATTCTCCACTCGCTAAATTAATTAAGTCATCTTTTTGTGTTTCCGTTCGAATTTGTTGAACAAGTGGTACGTTAGGTAAGAACGATCCATCCTCAACGTACCTCCCCCAGTTCGGTATTCGTTTATGTGACACACCCCATATGTCTGTATTCACCCGAGTTCCGCTTCCTTTTTGCCGTTCTACTACTCCAAGTGATTTTAACTCTTCATATGCAGCTACTATTGTGCTCCGGTTCACTTGTAATTCCTTTGCTAGCATACGCTCAGAAGGTAACTTGCTATCAGAAGGAAATTCACCTGAAGAAATACCCCTTTCAATATAATCAGCAATTTGTTTATATACGGGTGTCTTATCTGCACGATTTGGTTTCCATTCCATCTAGTTCCCTCCTCTCAAAACGAACTATCCTTTACTCATTAATAACAGTATTTACTGTAACAATCGTATTAATTAAGCGCATGATTTAAAAATGTTTCTACCGTCATATTAAAGCTAGTTGGCTGCTCTAAATAAGGTAAATGTCCACTATTTTCAAACTCAATGAAAGTCGTATTTTTTAAATGTATTTCAAACTCTCTTACATATTTCTCAGGGACAAAATCATCATTTCCCCCTCTTATTATTAAAACAGGACATGAAACATTTGCAAGAAACGGTCTCTGATCATAATCAACTAATTCAGCAAATAATCTTTGAATATGCAATGGGTTAATAGACTGTAAAGATTGATAAAATCCCCGGACAATCCCTTCATTATCTGCTACTCCCATCGCCTTCAATAATGTATCCGCCCATGTTTTTCCGTTATCCTGTAAGCTAAGTAAATCATATACTTCAAGTCGCTCTTTACGATCCTTTAGTTCCAAATAAGGAAATGCATTTACAACAATTAAGCTAGAAACAAAGCTTGGATATTGTATAGCAAAATCAATTCCTACTCTAGCCCCTTTTGAAAGACCACAAATGACTACTTTTTGTAGCTTTAAATAATTGCATAACTCATACAAAACATTTGCGTATTCTTTAAAGTTAATTTCTAGTCCTTCAGATTTCCCATGCCCAGGTAAATCTATTGAAATCACTGTCCAATTCCCCTTGAAATATCGCCTTTGATATAACCAATTATTTGCGTTTCCTCCAAGACCGTGTAAAAACAATATGACGGGACCCGATCCTTCTATATTATAAAAAACCTTTCGATTCTTATATTCAAAATACATATTCATCACCTTCAGCTATAGCATCACTTATTT
The DNA here is from genome assembly GCF_038050415.1 of Bacillus sp. FSL M7-1020. Taxonomy (NCBI): domain Bacteria; kingdom Bacillati; phylum Bacillota; class Bacilli; order Caryophanales; family Bacillaceae; genus Bacillus; species Bacillus sp. FSL M7-1020. The sequence continues at coordinate 3,366,609 of NZ_JBBOTW010000001.1, forward strand.
TTATCTTTGAACGGGTATATCCAAAACGGTTCTCTCTCTAACCACTCGACTGTTTCCGGAACACCATCTTCATACTCTCTTTTCAGTTCCGCTACCTTAGTCGCAAATTGTGATGCATGTGCTTGCAATGCGTCCAACTTTTTTGGAACATATTCTTTTACTCCATTTTTAAAACTTGGTGGCCCTATTTCTGCTTCATGATTATTTGAAAAAGCTACAGCATAAAATGTTGGCCTCTTATTTTCCGGAATATTAGCTAACGCCCTGGCTACTGCTTCTCCTGTTGCATTATGATCTGGATGAACTGCATATCCCGGATAAAAAGAAATGACTAACGAAGGATTCAATTCTTCCACACAATTTTGTATTACACTTCTTAATTCTCCAGGAGTTTCAAATTCAAGCGTCTTATCACGATATCCCATCATACGTAAATCTTTAATCCCTAAAATATTAGTTGCGCTCTTTAGTTCTTTCTCTCTTATAGCATATAATGATTCACGTGTTGCAAAAGGAGGGTTTCCCATCGCTCTCCCCATTTCGCCAAGCGTTAAACAAACATACGTAAGAGAAACATTCTGCTGAGCATAAGCTAAAATTGTTCCAGCCACGCAATATGATTCATCATCTGGATGCGGAAAAACAATTAAAACGTGGCGCTCATTTTTTATCAAAGTGCTACTCCTCCATCATACACAATGTAAATGTGTTCCTTTAAAAAGTTATTAAATCACTACCGCATACCACGTTACCCCAACAAGTAGAACGAAAAGAAGGATAATATAGATAGTCGATAAGTTTTTCACATTTCTCTTTGTAGACTTGCCGTAATTCTCCTCCACATTTCGTGCAACTAGTACGGTCCCAAACAGCGATACAATTACAATAATAACTACTAGTGAAATTGCAAAACTCATTGTATTTTCACCTCTCTAAGGCTAGTCTATTTTAATTAAGAACTTCAATAAAAAACTTCCTCTTTAAAGCATCAATAAAATACTACCTTTCTTCTCCTATCATAATGGATGTTTGTAAAAAACGGACCAACCACTTTTATGTTTTTTTGCTCATCCACTTCAAAATAAAAAGCAACTAATCACTTAGATCAGTCGCTTTTTCAAAAGGTTATTTGTATTCATTTTTCACTTGAAATGAATTCGATTTAAAAGTTTCGTCTTTTCATAATGAAACATTGATTGCGATAGCTCGAAAATTGTTCCATTTACAAGAAAAACTGTATTTTCAATAAGAAGTGACGTATTTCACCGCTTCTTACTATGACCATATTTACTATTTTACAAGTGACTTATTCGCTCTTATAACTTCTTGATAAAGTAATGGTGACCATTTTTCATTTATATAATCTTGTATTATCCAGCCCACTCTCGTAGGATTCTTTTGCTTCATATAATTTGCAATTTCAGGATTTATGTAGGACGCATAATAATATGGACTATTCCATGCTGTACCACCAGAAGACAAGCTTATAAAATTAATATATAGATGATTAACATCTTCACTATTGTTAATCGTTTCATTTAATGTATCTTTAATAGCGTTTACTTTCTCATCATAACTCACTTTATATTTATCTTGTACTGTGACATTTACATTTTGATTTATAGTTGAGGTAAACGTCTCATTGTCTGGCCAATAGAAATTATTATATCCCCCAGATTCATTACTACCACTATATCGTTTTAGTAATATAATTTTCCCACGAGCATCTCCAAGCTTTATATTCCCTTCTGTTTTTAAAAAGATTGGATCACGAAAATAATTTTTCTCAAACGTACTACTAAATGAGCTTTCCGCCCCTTTCATATCCTCATACTCTTTTTTTAAAGACATAATAATCGTTTCACTTGGATTATCTTTTAAAAATTGTTTCGCTTCGTTTATAAATTCGTGCAGTGTTACATAAAGATATAATGGCCCATGATGAAGAACTATCGTATTATCATCTGTTAAACGCCCTCTTATATCAAAAATTCTAGCTCCATGATCCATTTGATAACGAAAATCATATTCTTGCGTCATTCCCCACACTTGCTTTATCGGATTTTGCAACTTGAACGTTCCACTATCATGTGTTCCTGGAATTGAAATTCGTGCTAACGGTATGTCATCATTTATAGGTTTCATCCATCTAGACCAATTTTCAAGCTCATTAATAGAGCTAGCTGCAACGGTTTTCTTATCATTGAAAGCAAATACAAAGGCGCTAAGTACCATACTACATATGAATAACTTCAAAATAAACTTCTTATTGTTCATTATTATTCCTCCCTTTTCTGTTTTACATCAGACTTATTGAATATAATATAATCTGGTGAGTAAAAAATAAATGACATTTCATAAATATGAAATATTGCATAGAAGTAACGTTTAACTAATTGGACGAATACGAGGTGGAATTCTTACTGCCGACAAATTGCGAGATAAAGTAAAAAAACATTCACGTATCCTGAATTAAAATAATCGAAAGGAACTTCATCTGAAGTTCCTTTCGATTATTTTATATTTAATACATATGAACCATCTTTATTTTCATACTTATAGACATATAAATAATATTTACCTGGCTTTGCATTATAGGTTCCTTTAACTACATTTCCCTCATTTTCACCATATGCTACATAGTTATTTACATCCGATTCATGATGAAGTACCCATGTCATTCCAATATTTTTTTCATTTAGTAGAGAGATATTAATAGTTTCTGGCGAGTCAATTTGGAAAGTAAATACATCTACGTTATCACGATTATGTAGTGTCCCTTTCATTGGTGTATGAAAGTTAATTTTATTTGCCTGTTTAGGTTCATTATTTGGTTCATTTTCTGTTACTTGTAACTCATTCCCACCGTTTAGTTCTCTTCGTTCATACCCTAAATTTACTAGGATAGACTTCAAATCCGGTAAAATACCAATCTTATCTGAATATGGATCTTTAGACTTCGTTCCAGTGTTATGGTTACTTAATATCGTTCTCAATTCACTTGGTCTATATGGTTGTCCTACATTTTCTTTAGCAATACTTTGTACTAAAGTCGCTGCTCCAGCAATAATAGGCGAAGCACTAGACGTACCACTAAAGCTGGATGTATAAAGATTTACAGCACTTCTACTTTGCTCAGCTGTAGTTGTATCTACGTTTTCTCCCCAGCCATACACATCAATACGGCTTCCATAATTCGAAAACCACATACGTTCATGAGGGAAAGATGAAGAGCCCGCTCCTACCATAATTGCACCCGAATCTTTAAAATCTTTACTATTACGATTTAAAATTTGTTTACCATTTCTATCTTTAAATTGATCTAGATCATTCCAACCATTTGCTCCAGCCTCTATAATTACAACACCCTTATCTGTACCCGCACGAATTGCATCAAAGATATCTGGTTGTACTTCAACAGGTAAATATTTATCACCATATCCATCAAAAGAAGCTTGTGCCTCTAATAATAAAACATCCCCAGCTTCTAAATGATTTACAGCACTTAATATTGCATCAGCTGTATTATACTGTCCGTTATCTCTTATTTGAGAAATCACTTTTGCTTTCGCTTTTGGTGCAATCCCAATATTCCCTACTTCATTATCTTCAGATGATACAATTCCTAGTACAGACGTCCCATGACCGACATGTTGATCTATATTTCTTCCAGACATCAATTCAATATTTCGATGTACTAAATCCTCATGATTTAATAACCAACCATATTCCATATCAACAAAGGTTACATCATTTCCATTACCGCCTTGAACGCCCCAGGCGAAGGGTGCATTAATACCGTATGGTGCTGCTTCAAGATAACCTTGTTTATTAAATCTAGGATTATTATTAGGAGTAAGAGATACACTTAATTGTTTCACTTCAGGTGGTATTATTTTTTCTTGTTTCTTCATATACACATCTTCTATTAAAGAAGATGCTTTTAACTTATCTACTAGTGTTTCTTCACGCCCATCATTTTTGGTTTGAAGAATATAGTAGTTTAATAAGCTTGTAGATACATTATTAGGTGCTTTCACTTCAAGATTTTGTATTTCTTCCGGACTTACAGATGTGAATAGACGAGTAAATGTTACATCTGGATATTCTGCCAAAAAATCTTCTAATACTTTATCGTTCGTTTCAGATTGTATCTGCTTTTCAATACCATCTTCATATGGTAATTTCAAATCTGCACTGAATTTTACAATGATTTGTTTATCTGTTTCTTGTTCTATCCCTAATTTACTCTGCTGTTCTATAGAATCAGCAGTTACAATATTAACATTGTCCCCTATTCCTAAAAATGTTGAGACGATCACAGCTGAAACACCTATTCTTTGAAACATTTTCATTACATAAATCCTCCTAACTCATAACAATTAATAATCAATATATTAATCTATAATGATTTTATTTCTATAACATATTACCTTTCTACTAAATAGATTATAGTAAGCAGCAATATGAACTTCAATGTATTTTCATATGCAATATTTCATATTTGAATCCTATATGGATGTAAATAAAAAACTTATAATGATTATTTATTTTATATGTGCTAATATATTTACATTAAAATATTTATATTTTCATATTCTGAATTACATTACGCAACAGTTATACCTTACTTTTTTAGGAGGATTTACAATGAAATTATTAAAACTAAAACATATAATTCCTTTATCTGCAGTAGCACTTACATTCGTATGTAATCAAAGTACAGCTGAAGCTTCCACCATTCATACAGTAAAAAAGAATGATACACTTTGGGGCATTAGTAAACAATATGGAGTTTCCATACAAGCCATTAAACAAGCGAATAATAAAGGAAACGATCAAGCTTTTATTGGAGAACAGTTACATATTCCAAGATCTATGAAATCAAATGCGATTACAGTTCATCAAAACGAAAAAACTACGAACACTTCTGGACAAATTATTTACCAAGTACAACCGGGAGATTCATTAGAAACGATAGCAAAGCGCTACAACGTAACCGTTCAATCTATAAAACAAATTAACAACACAATCGGTAACAAGCTTTATACAGGGCAACATTTGAAAATTAATTCCAGTATTTCCGAAATAGAAAAAGACTTAATGGCACGCTTAGTTACCGCTGAAGCTGGTGGCGAATCATATAAAGGAAAAGTAGCTGTAGCAAAAGTTATCCTAAATCGAGTAAATGCAAAAGGGTTTCCAAATACAATAACAGGCGTTATTTATGAACCTATTAAATACGGATATGCATTTACTCCTGTTACAGATGGAAGAATTAATCAGCCTGCAAGCGCTGAAGCAAAAATGGCTGTAGAAGAGGCTATCTCCACAAAGGGAATACATTCTGATTGGCTTTATTTCTACAACCCAAAAACATCAACAGACAAATGGATTACGACACGTCAAACAGTAGCAGTAATCGGTAACCATGCCTTCGCTAAATAAAACTATACTTCCCTTCTAATTTATGCACTTAACAACTTTTTCAAATGATGAACAGACCTTTTTACTGAAAAGGTCTGTTCTTTTTATATGTAGACTTTTATGAATCATACGAAAAAGTGATTATTTAAAACGATATCTCCGTTCAAATAAAAACATTTATACTTCATCCACCACTTAGAGAAATTGAAAAAGTATAAAGTTCAAAAACTTTTTCTTTATTCATAAAAGCTATTTCTTAACTTCATAAAAGTGTTATACACTAGGAAAATAGTAAACAAACTATTCGTTAGCAGGTGAAAGAATATGTATGATGTTACAATTATCGGCGCTGGAGTAAGTAGCATTTTTATGGCTTATTCATTAGCCAAAAGTAACAAAAACATTTTAATTCTTGATAAAGGTAAACCGCTAGAACATCGAAATTGTCCTTTAGATCAAGGAAAAACGTGTGACTGTAACATATGTGATAAATATTTCGGTTTTGGTGGCTTAGGAAAGTCTGAAGGAAAATTTAATTATACAAATGGATTTGGAGGAGAACTCGAACAAAAAGTAGGTAAAGAAGGTTTTATGCAACTCATGGCTGAAGTAGATGAAATTCTATGTCAGTTTGGTGGAAATTCAGTTTCAAAATATTCTACAGAAAATGTAAATCTCACTAAGAAAGCTGCAACTTGTGGTTTACAAATGTTAACAACAGAAGTAAGGCATCTTGGTACTACAATTTCCAGTACCATTTTTCAGCAACTCTATGAATTTTTACTTACGAAAATAAATATCCAATTTCATATAGATGTAGAGCATATTATGAAACAGAAAGATCATTTTAATATAACTACAAATCAAGGAACAGTTCAATCTAAGCAACTCGTATTTGCAACGGGGCGCTCTGGGGCAGATTGGTTAAAAGAAATGTGCACTTCTCTAAATATTTCTCAGGAACAAACACGTGTAGACTTAGGGATTAGAGTAGAAATGAAAGAACATCAATTACGTTCTATATTAAAAGATACTTTTGAAACGAAACTTTCTTATCAAGGTGAAAATTTCACAGCAACTACTTACTGTATGAATCCAAAAGGACGCATTATTCGAAAGTACGAAGAAGGTTTAGTTATGCCTGACGGTCAAAATTTTCGAGAGCAAGGAACTGGCACTCCTAACTTAAATTTCACTTTGTTTATCCCGCGCTATTTCCCAACTCTTAAAGACGCCAATATATATGCAAACTCAATTATTAAAGGCATTAATCAAGGACGAGATCGGATTGTTATACAGCGCTTAGAGGACTTATTAAAGAAACAACCTACAATGGAAAAAGATATGAAACATAATCGTATACAACCTACACTACACGGAGATTATGGAGATTTGCATAAAGAAATTCCTCCATTATATATTGAAGGACTCAAAGAATTTTTATTACGCTTAGAACATTTTATCCAAGAACCTATCGATAAAGATACTTTATTATATGGAATAGATGGAAAGTTCTATGCCCCTACGATAAAAATCAATAACCATTTTGAAACAAGTATGAATGGGCTATTTTTAGTTGGAGATTGTTCAGGTGTTACTCATTCATTATCTCAAGCAGCTGCAAGTGGTCTATATGTTGGAAAATATTTATCTGATATGTGAACTCTTTCATTACACTACTAGTCAAACGTTTTACGTTTCACCACCACTTTACTTAATGAAATGATTATCCTACAAAGAAGCATGATTTTACAGAATATATGAAAAACTACATTCTATGTAGAATGTAGTTTTCTACTCATTCATATAACCGTTTACTTTAAACTCACCTTTTATTCAAATTCCAACTCATTGAATGTCAATAGTTTAAAAAGCGTCTATTCCTTTTCACTTTCATTTGTTCGATATTTTGTAACATCATCATAGTGTTTAATATGTTAGGATGTCTATAAGTCACTTTCACTACAAATATGACTTTTTCTGCTTCGCATTTAAATTCCCCATTGTATGTATAGGAACACTGCAAATTATTACCATTAGAAAACATCATTTAAATGGTTCACCCTACTATAATAGTTATAAAAATATAACATATAACCTTAGTTAAATAAATTTTATAAAGAAGGTGTAAAAATGAAGAATAAAATAAATTTACAAATGCAAAATATAAGCTTTGTTATCATAATTGCTTTAGCAGTATGGTTAAAAACATATCTTATTACGCGATTCAGTTTTGATTTAAAAATTGAGTCTTCTACACAAGAGCTTATTTTGTTTATTAGTCCTCTCGCTGCATCGTTAGCATTTGTTGGATTAGCATTATTTGCAACTGGTGAAAAGCGCAATTATATAGCGCTATGTATTAATTTCTTATTAACGATCGTACTTGTCGGAAATGTAATGTTCTATGATTTTTATAGTGATTTCGTTACGTTACCAGTACTCGGACAAACATCAAACTTTGGCCAATTAGGCGGTAGTATTATAGAAATATTGAACTACAAAATTATACTCGCATTCGTAGACATTATTTTCTTCTTTATTTTATTAAAAAAGAAGACATTGGTCTTTAAAACAGAACGTGTAGCACATTCTACACGCTTACTATATTTCGTCTTAACAATTGCTGTATTTTCTGCAAATCTGCATCTTGCAGAAAAAGAACGCCCTGAATTATTAACGAGATCCTTCGACCGAGTAATGCTTGTCAAAAATTTAGGACTATACACTCACCAAATATATGATTTAACGCTGCAAGCAAAAGCAGGATCACAAAAGGCACTCGCTGATAGTAGTAAATTACAAGAAACTGAAAACTACGTAAAAGCAACCCAAAGTGAACCAAATCCTAATATGTTTGGCGCAGCGAAAGGAAAAAATGTAATTGTCGTTACTCTTGAATCCTTGCAAACCTTTTTAATAGGAGCATCCGTCAATGGTCAAGAAGTTACACCTTTCTTGAATGAATTCATAAATGAAAGCTATTACTTTGATAACTTTTTCCACCAAACTGGACAAGGAAAAACATCCGATTCTGAATTTCTAATAGATACATCGTTGTATCCATTAAACCGTGGAGCTGTATTCTTCACACACGGAAACAATGATTATACTGCAACTCCAGAAATTTTACGTGAACAAGGTTATTTCACTTCTGTATTCCATGCGAATAACGCAACATTTTGGAATCGTAACATTATGTACTCAGCTCTTGGTTATGATCGTTACTATAATGAACTTGATTACAAAATCACGCCCGAAACAAATTTAAATTGGGGATTAAAAGATATAGAATACTTTGATCAATCAGTAGATATGTTAAAAACGATTGATCAACCATTTTACGCTCGTTTCCTTACTTTAACAAACCATTATCCATTTACGTATGATGAAGACACAAAATTCATTGAACCATATAACTCTGGTAATGGCGTATTTGATCGTTACATCGTAACATCACGTTACTTAGACGAATCCATTAAAAACTTTATTGAGCGTTTAAAGGCCGAAGGGCTTTATGATGATTCTATTATTGTATTATACGGTGATCATTATGGCATTTCTGAAAAACATAACCGTGCAATGGCGCAGTTTTTAGAAAAAGATCAAATAACAGAATTTGATACTTTACATTTACAACGTACACCTTTATATATTCATATCCCTGGACAAACAAAAGGTCAAACGATTTCAAAGCCTACGGGACAAATTGATGTGAAACCTACTATTCTAAATTTATTAGGGATTGATACTACGAACGATATCCGTTTTGGTCACGATATGTTTTCAGATGAATATACAGGATTTGTTGTTTTACGTGATGGTAGCTTCGTTACAGACAAATATGCATACAAAAACAACACTTTTTATGACCGGATAACAGGTGAAATTTTAGATTTACCAAAAAAAGAAGCTCAAGCACTCATTAACCGTGCACAAAATGAATTACGTATGTCTGACAAAATTATTGAAGGCGATTTATTACGTTTCTCAGAAAGTAATAAAATTAAAACTGGCGAAGTAAAAACTAAAATTAAAGAAACTGAAAAATAATCTATATATGCGAAAGGAGCAACTCATTACGGTTGCTCCCTTTTTCCCCTCTTATAACAACGGATATAAACAAAAAAACAACTCCAAAATCCACTTTTGGAGTTGTTTTACGTTTATTCTATGCTTGTTTCTAAATTTAAATCTGTATAGGCATTATACTCACCTATATTTAAGATTACTTCACATTGACGTAATCTCAATTCAAAGAGCGTTATAGAATCATGATACACTTCAGGATTTGATTTCATTTTATGTAATATCTCTTGTTTTTCTTGTATTTCTAACTGCGTATTTTCTACAGCTTGTTTCAAGGAGTTAAATGGATTTCTAAAGAACATATTAATATCCCGCTCTTGTGTATTTTCAAACAGCTCAAATTGCAAGAAAAATTTCTTCATAATAGAAGCCGTTACTTCTGTATAATCTTCATTTTCTATATACTGTTTATATTTGTTATATAGCATAGATCTATTCTTTGGAAGAACCCCAAATAATTTACCGGCACTTTTCAGTAAAAATTGCGCTGGCGTAAATCGGCGTAAAATATTTACTTCTTCCATTTGTATTCTAGTCGTCATTCTATCAGTATCTCTGCGCCAGTCATCAAGCACTTTAAAGTCACATTCTAATTGTATTCGATTTTCTCCAAATAAAGAATTAAGTCCTTCACTGAGTTCTTCTAAGTGCGATTGACTTTGAAGTAACTCATTATTAGAAGTTTCAATCCAATTTTGCATAGAACGAGCAAAGTTAGGTAATACAGTTTGTTCTAAATATTTGTGTACTCTTTCGTTCATTGCTGTATTTAGTTCCATTTCAATGTTTCCAAAATCGCTTTCTTCACTGATTAAATCAGAACAACTCTGCAGTAGCTTCGGAATATGTTCAGTAAGACCATTCGTAATTTCTGTTTTCATTGTACGATACGATTGTGTAATGATATGAATTTTTTCCCTCTCAAAAGCAGTAAGGTTATTAATACTACCATTTAATTTAACTAACATATCTTCATTCCAATTCATAGCATCCACTAGATTGTTTTCCTTCTCAACGCGTTTATCTAAAAGGTATGTAATTGTTTTTCGAATGAAAAACAATAGCTTTTCAGTACGATCTGCATCGATATTTTTATAGTTAAAATTAAAACGAATAAACTCAGTTAAATCATTTAGTTGTTGATTACTTGTATATAACGAAGAGTAAGGGAAAAGTCTCGCTTGCGGGAAATACGCGTTTATTCTCGCTTGCGTATCATGTAAAACTCTTTTTACTTCTGCTTCACTGTAAATGTTATCGATTTTATTTAATAAGAAATGAATTTGTAGATTTGGTGTATGTTCTTGAATACTTAATAGAATGTCACGTTCTTTGTCAGTAAAAGGTGAATCCGCATTCAATACGAACAATAATTCGTCTACAGAATTCAGGTATTCAAATATCTCATCTCTAGTATCGTTATTTCTATTAAAGCCAGGTGTAACTACAAATGTAAGTTTATTTTCACTTAAAAATTTGCATGGTAGTTTAAATTCAACACACGCTCTATCTCTATACGTTTGGTGGTGTAAAGACATCATATCATGGTAATCAGAGAAATTCTCAGTTGTTGTAATTGCTGAGTCTGTTATAGCGTTAATTTCTGTATGAGCATCATTTTTTAAAACCACTACATTTGAAATTGAGTTTTCTAATATATTTTCTCCTACTATAGAGTTAATAAATGCAGTTTTTCCATTTCCTGAAGTGCCCGTTACTAAAATACGATTTGTTCTTAAATCTGCAAGTTCGCTAACTAACCATCTAAATCGGTGACCCATTTCTATATCATGCTTTTGTGCCCACTGTGTAATAGATTCAAAAAGATGTAAACTATACTCTAAGCCATCCACATGATTAATAGAATACAACAGTAGGTTTTCTGCATTTTTTATATTTGCTGCATCTATTTTGGAAGGGAAAATCTCATCCCATGCCAATACAGCTGCTGATGGAAATACAGCATAAGAAGAATTGACTACCTTTAACCAATTTGTTAACAGATTTGGAATGATATCATGTAATTGTCTAAGCGTATATTGGCCTTGAATTAATTCAAAATACGTTTCTTCGTAAAGAGAAGAAATTTTGTCCCATATATCGGACGAATGTATTTCGATATGTAAGAAAAACTCATTTATTGTGTTAAGCCATAATAAGTAATTTTGTTCATTTTTATAACTGTTCCAAAGTGATGATACAATTTGTGTAAATTGCACTTGATCTACATGATTTAATGTAACTAATACTTCATGAAAATAGTCTGGTGAAATATTTTTAGTAAATCCTTTATCGATATACCCTTTTAGCACCTCAAACCAAGGATAAGATTCTGTTCGAACCAGCTCATTCACAGCAAGCTCTACTGCACTATCAAAATCTTGCTGTTCTTCATAAAAAGAACGGGCAATTTTGGTGACATTCGGATAATCGGGATTTAAAGAAACCGCCTCTTTAATTACAGCGAAAGCTGAGTCAAAATTATTTTGCTCGATGTAAAGAGAAAGTAATTGCAGTCCAATTTCAGTCATCAATATTTTGTTATCAGTAGTAATGGAAGTATAAACCTCTTCAGCAACTGATAGTCGGTTTAGTTCAAAGTAAGCATCCGCAATGTTTTTTTGTGCCCATGGTGCTAGTTCGTTGCCAACTTTCTCCCATTTGAAAATAGCTGATTCAAAATCTTGATGGTGATAATAAAATTCACCTTGTGCAAAACGAATATAAGACCCATCGGAAATTTCATGTTTTTCTTCGTTTACATAAACTTCCCCAAGTACGTCAAGAGGTGGTTTTGTTTCATTCTCCATTAGGAATGTTTCATAATACATCTTTTTTATTAATTGTTTTTCTATTCTCATCTTTTCCCCCACTATATCTTGAAAACACACTTTTAAGATATGTCAATACTTTTTTTATGTATGCTTTTTATCTTAACAAAGAATTTCTTTTGGAAAATTTCATTTTCCTTTCATTTTTCAAGTAAGATTGAATTTTTATGAGAAAAGTTTCAGTTCTTTTTCAATTCGCTTTCAGTTGTGAAACAACATTAAGTGTTCCTAATAACCTAATAACACTATAATATTCCGCATTATATTATCAGGAAAACTATATATATATTACATTATAAAAACAATCTATAACGAATATATATGCATTGTTTGTTTCACCGATAAATAAAAAAACTCACCACATAATGGTTATTAGATAGACCAATATGCTACGTCCTTTCAGAATTTCAAACACACCACGATAACTTAAACAACAATAATAGTGAACGGCTATCATTACAATACCTCTCTCAAATTGTTTTCCTTTAAAATATTTCAGTAGTTATGTAATTAAATTGTTCTAACCTATATAAATAACTAGTCCAAAAAAACTCTATATGCATATCATGTTATAGTAAAGAATTCAGGAAATCCTAAAAAGGAGGCATTTTCATGTTTGAAGATAAATCTAAAATAAATTACCCATATGAATTTACTGAAACTACAACAGTCCCTCTAAAGAACCCCATTGATAAAAAATTCAAGAACGGCACAGGTACACATAACTTCCCAATTAAAAAGCATTATAAAGAGCAGGTTTTATATACTGAAAAAATTAATAATAATAATAAAAACAAATAATCCTATAAATCCTTATAACAATTAACCAAATAAGAATCAATATTTGGCCATGCATAGTTATATGTTTAATAATGTAGAAATCTTTATTATACAATTTACGTACCTTTAAAAAGTGCTGATATACGGCGCTTTTTTATACATAGATAAATTAAAGCTTACTTAGTCTAGAAATAAACTGTAAAATCAATCCACCTTATTTTCGTTTAACAATTAACTCTACATATTAAAAGGGAGCAACATTTACTGTTGCTCCCTTTTAATATCTAATTTTAGTATCCCTACATAACCCTCTTAAACATCTTCTCCAACTCATAAGTAGAATGATGTACAAGAATCGGTCTCCCGTGCGGGCATGTGTATGGATTTGTTGTTGTACGAAGTTCTTCAAGTAAAGCAAATATTTGATCGTTCGTTAAATATTGATTTGCCTTGATAGATGCTTTACAGCTCATCATAATGGCTGCTTCTTCACGCAACTTTTTAATATCAACTTTTTTTAGTTTGACAACTTGCTCCATCATCTCATCAATGATTTCTGTTTCTTGTCCTTTCGGGAACCACGTTGGATGCGAGCGAACAATAAAAGATTGATGGCCGAATTGTTCCAAAAATAGGCCGACTTTTTTAAGTTCTTCTAGTTGCTCTTCGACACGTAAAAATTCAGTAAGAGATAGGTCAATACGGTACGGTACAAGTAGTTCTTGTACTTCTTGCGCTACTCGTCCTACTTTATCACGGAAGTACTCATAATTAATACGTTCCTGTGCGGCATGTTGATCAATCATATATAACCCATTATCATTTTGAGCGAAAATATATGTTCCGTGCATTTGTCCAATTGGATAAAGCGGTGGTAAATCGTTACCGTTCATTTCAATCTCTTTTATTTCCCCGACCTCTTCTTCCAATTCCTCTAATTCAAAGTCGTCATCGTTACTGTTCCACGATTTCTCTTCTCGAATCGGTTCTTCGATTATCGGTTTAGAGGATGGCTGCCAACTTTGCTCTTCTCTTACGAGCGACTGTGGTGGTTGCCATTCTCGCTTCGCCGGTTGCCAAAGCTGCGCTGGTTGTTTCACAGTTGTTCGTTCTTCTTGTTTTTCATCCATGTCAGTCGGTAAAACGATGTTTGGCATCTGTGGTTCTTTCGGCTTTGTATGCTCAAACTGGAACTGTTCTTGCACACTTTCGTCTTTTTCTTTTTTCTTCGTTGTTACGCCTGCATCTGGAATGAGCTGTATTTTTTTAAATGCTGCTTGCAATGTTTCTTCGATAAGCTTTAGCAATTCTTGTTCTTTACTAAATCGAACTTCTAATTTTGCTGGATGTACGTTAACATCAACAAGCATTGGGTCCATTTCAATCGATAAGAAGCCGATTGGATATCGTCCAACTGGCAGTAATGTATGGTATCCTTGCTGAACTGCTTTCATTAATACGAAATTTCGCACGTAACGGCCATTTACGATCGTTGACATATAGTTACGAGACGCTCGCGTTACTTCTGGTAATGTTACATACCCTTTAATTGTGAAATCTAAAGATTCAGCTTCAATTGGAATAAGCTTCTTGGCAACTTGAATGCTATAAATTGATGCAAGTACTTGCCTTACATCACCATTTCCGGATGTATGAAGCAATTTCTTTTCATTATGAAACAGTTTTAACGATACTTCTGGATGTGACATTGCAATACGATACACGATATCTGTAATATTCCCAAGCTCTGTATGAATTGTTTTCATATATTTAAGACGCGCTGGTGTATTAAAGAATAAGTTTTGTACTGTAATATCCGTTCCTTTTCGGCTCGCTGTTTTTTCTTGTTTTATAATGTCTCCACCTTTAATGATAAGGTGGGTACCCGGCGCATCACCTGTGCTAGTGATTAATTCCAATTCACTAACTGAGGCAATACTTGGCAATGCCTCACCGCGGAATCCGAGCGTTCTTATACGGAACAGATCGTTTTCATCTTTAATTTTGCTCGTTGCGTGGCGTTCAAATGCAACGATACAATCTTCTTCGGCAATGCCATCTCCATTATCAATGATGCGAATTTTTGATAAACCAGCTTCTTCTAAGTGGATTTCAATAGATGTACTATTCGCATCGATAGAATTTTCCACAAGTTCTTTTACGACTGAGGCAGGGCGCTCTACTACTTCCCCTGCCGCAATTAAGTTAGAGAGTTGATCATCGAGTTTGCGAATTTTTCCCATCTACTTACTCATCCTTTCTTTAACTTTTTCTGTAAGCGATACAGTTCGTTCATCGCTTCTAAAGGCGTCATATCTAGTAAATCAATTTTTTTAATTTGTGCAAGTACTGCGCTTTCTTTTTGATCAAGCACAGGCTTGTCTTGTTTTTTTGAAGATTGGTCTCCTCCAAAGAAAGATAGTTGTGACTCTTCTTCAGTCTCTTCTTTCTTTTCTTGTATTTCTGCCGGTTCTTCTTTTACAACTACAGGTTCTGGAACAACTTCTTGCACCTTTACTTCTACACGCTTTGGAATAATAATTTCTTCTTGTCCTTCTAGTTGCGCTAACACTTCTTTTGCACGAGCGATTAAGCTATCTGGAAGCTCAGCAAGTTGCGCAACGTGAATTCCGTAACTTTTATCGGCTGCTCCATCTTGAATTTTATGAAGGAAGACTACTTTTCCATTCTCTTCAATAGCTGAAACATGTACATTTTTCAGTTGATCTAAACTTTCTTCTAGCACCGTTAATTCATGATAATGCGTAGAGAATAATGTTTTTGCACCAATTTGGTCATGAATATGTTCAATGATTGCTTGTGCAAGCGCCATACCATCATACGTTGATGTACCGCGTCCAATTTCATCAAATAAAATTAAACTTCTTTCTGACGCATTTGCAATCGCATTTTTCGCTTCTAACATTTCAACCATAAATGTACTTTGACCTGAAATTAAATCATCCGCTGCACCAATTCTCGTAAAGATTTGATCGAATACAGGTAATACCGCTTCTGTCGCTGGTACGAAACAACCAATTTGTGACATAACAGTAACAAGTGCTAATTGTCTCATATACGTACTTTTACCAGACATGTTCGGTCCTGTAATTAAAAAGACATCCATCTTCTCTGGCATAATACAATCATTTGGTACATACAATTTCCCGTTCAATACTTTTTCAACGACAGGATGGCGACCATCTTTAATAAAGATTTCACGCTTCGTTGTTAGCACGGGTTTTACAAACTGCTCTTCTTCACTTACAGTCGCAAAGCTTTGTAGTACATCTAATTCACTAATTACTTTCGCTAAATGTTGTAATTTCGGAATGAATACTTTTACTTCTTCACGAAGTGCTGTAAATAAATCATATTCCAGTTGTACAATTTTCTCTTCTGCTTCTAAAATTAACGTTTCTTTTTCTTTCAGTTCATCTGTAATGAAACGCTCAGCATTAGCAAGCGTCTGTTTTCGCTCATAGCGCCCTTCTGGAAGCGCTGCAAGATTCGCCTTCGTCACTTCAATGTAGTAGCCGAAAATACGGTTGTATCCAATTTTTAATGATTTAACCCCTGTAATATCACGCTCTCGTTTTTCAAGCTCCGCGATCCACGTTTTCCCATTTTTGCTCACGTAACGATATTGATCAAGCTTGTCATTATAACCGTCTTTAATAATATCTCCATCTTTAATAGAAAGTGGTGGGTTTTCCTGAATACTTCTTCCTAGTAATTCAGTTAAGCTCTCACATGGATCCGCACCTTGAATTAACCTTGCTGCATAAGCATTATCTAAAAGACTAATCGCTTCTAAAATAGCTGGTACTTGAAGTAAAGAACGTCTTAACTGTAATAAGTCCCGTGCATTTACATTACCAAATGCAACTTTCCCTGCTAAACGCTCTAAATCATATACTTCTTTTAGCTTTTCTTTTAAATCTTCACGTAAGAAGTAATCATTTACAAATGTTTCTACCATTTCTAAACGTTCTTCCACTTTCTCTTTCTGAATAAGCGGACGTTCCATCCACTGTTTTAACATACGGCCACCCATAGCTGTTTTCGTTTTATCTAATAGCCATAATAGTGAGCCTGTTTTTTCTTTCGTACGAAGAGTCTCAGTTAACTCTAAATTACGTTTTGAGTGCACATCAATTTTCATAAATTGATTTGTATAATAAATTTCTACTGGTTGCAAATGATCTAATGAACGTTTTTGTGTTCTTATCACATAGTTAAATAAGCGTCCAATCGCTTTAAGTAACTTTGCTTGTGAAACATTTTTCACAAGATGTTCTAACCCTTCCGGAATCGTTGTTGCATCTTCATACGAAATCGTCATTTTTAATGTTTCAGTCAATTTATTTAATTCATCTTTTGAAAATGTAGAATCTACAACAATTTCTTTCGAACCAGTTGCATACACCTCTAATAAAATATCTTCTACTGAACCTGTTAACAACGTCACTGTATTTTGTCCAGTCGTTAAGTCATTACAAGCTAGCGCATAAGATCCATCTTCGAAATGTGTTAATGCTGCTAAAAAGTTATTCTCTTTCTCGTCTATTGTACGCCCTTCCATCATCGTTCCTGGCGTAATTAGTTGTACTACTTCACGACGTACTACACCTTTAGCTGTTTTTGGATCTTCCACTTGCTCACAAACAGCTACTTTATATCCTTTTTCAACAAGTTGTTCAATATAATTTTTAGCTGCATGATGCGGTACACCGCACATCGGTATACGATCACTACTACCACCATCTCGGCTCGTTAATGTAATTTCAAGTTCATGAGCTGCTTTAACCGCATCTTCAAAGAACATTTCATAAAAATCACCTAATCGGAAAAATAAAAAGGCATCTTCATAGTCTGCCTTAACCTTTAAGTATTGCTGTATCATAGGCGTATATTGCGTCATGTCTTTCCTCCATAATTTTTACATAATAATCTATATTCATCCCGCATTAACGGGCAGTAAGATTCCCACCTCAAAAATCGGCTGGAACAAAGAAGTTAGGTGGGAGATCAACTGCCCGTAAAAGCCCGATTGGTTCAACTAATAATCAGTGGGGATGCCCCCCACTGATTATTAGTTGAACTTTATATATGTCACACTTCACGGACATCCATCTCTCCTATTTCAGGAGTCTTTCTTCATTATAACATATTTCATAAAGATTCATGTTCATTCAGCACCACTTATGTAAAGTAAAAAGCTAGGAAGAACTTCTCCCTAGCTTTCTATTACTCTTCTTCTGCGTCAACGATAAAGTTCGGATCTAATTCTTCAAACTCATCATCATCGACTTGGAAATCCTCATCTGATTCTACACAACCTTCAGGATTTACACTTACACAAATTTTTGTTTCCCCAACTACTTCTGTTACAAATTCACGTTCTACAGTTACAACAATTTTATTCCCATTTGGCGATACAAGAGCTTCTAAACAATTTGGCGGTTGAATGACACGAGCAATAATTTCTAAATCGTCACCAGAGAAGTTCTTATCACGATAACCAATGCTTACTTCGTCAGTGTAGTTCACACGTTCTGTTACAACTTCAGTCTTTGTATTGCCATCAAACGAATACCAAGTGTTCACATCATAGAAACCTTCAATTTCTACATGTTTTCCATTCTTTCTCGCTTCGTACGAGTGGTTAATTACCCAGCACCCTAAAATACTTGTTGGCTCATTATTCGATTCACATGTATGCGTTGACTTTGTATACTTACGTCCTTTTCCAACCACTGCTTTTGTAATAATCTCTCTAAATTCGGACATTCGTAACCCTCCTCAATCACTATTCACTTAATCATATGCGTGACAATAGCGGAATGTGTCATTCTTTTTTTGAGAAGAACTTACGTTTAATCCACTAAAAAAAAGAGATGTCAATATGACATCTCTTTAACAACCACAATTTCCTTTTTTACTTTCTACCGCCGCACCAGTTTCACCCTTAAGTACATCGCCGCCAGTTGAAACTAATATTTCATCTGTAACATTATTAGAAATGGTACTCGCAACTAACTGTAGTAAGTCATTTACATATGTTTGTGAAGATTTAAACTCCTGCACAACTGGAATATTGTCTAACTTATCTTGAAGTGCGTCAATTTCAGCTTCTACTTTTTTCAAAGCTTCCCACTTCCCGTAATGTTGCAAGTTAACTGCTTGTTTTTGCAATGCTTTAATTTCATCAATTGCGTGCTTTACATTTTCATTTTTATGAATTTGCGCCTCTGCTTTCTTAAAAAAATCAACTTCTTCTGTTTCAGAAATCATTTTCGCTAATTCTTTCGCTTGCTCTACAATTTCGTCTTTCGTATATACTTTCATCTATTATTTCACCTCAATCGGTTCCTCAACTAATTCCCCGTTAAGAGACCAAGTTTTTGCTTCCGTTATTTTTACTTTCACAAGCTGACCAATTAAAGATTTTGAAGCGACGAAGTTTACAAGTTTATTCGTACGAGTATAACCTGCAAGTACTTCCGGATTATTTTTACTTTCCCCATCAACTAACACTTCTACAACTTGACCTTTATAACGATTATTCTTTTCAACTGCCAACCCATTTACGAGTGTGTTTAATCGTTGTAATCGTTCTTTCTTTACTTCCATAGGCACATTATCTTTCATTTTTGCAGCTGGTGTACCTTCTCGCGGGGAATAAATAAATGTAAATGCAGTATCAAATCCTACTTCACGATATAACGACATCGTTTCTTCAAATTGCTCATCTGTTTCATTTGGGAAACCGACGATAATATCAGTTGTTAATACTGCGCTTGGAATTGTTTCTTTAATTTTTCTTACAAGTTCTAAATAATGTTCACGTGAATATTTACGTGCCATAATTTTCAACATATCTGTGCTTCCAGATTGAACTGGTAAGTGAATATGTTCCACTAGATTTCCACCTTTTCCAAGCACTTCAATTAAGTGGTCATTGAAATCACGTGGATGACTCGTTGTAAAACGAATACGGGCAATATCAACTTTACGAAGTTCGTCCATTAAATCGCCAAGACCGTATTCTGAATCTTCAAAGTCTTTACCATATGCATTTACGTTCTGTCCAAGTAGCGTAATTTCTTTATAACCATTCGCAGCTAAATGACGAATCTCTTGAATAATATCTTCTGGACGCCTGCTTCGCTCTTTTCCGCGTGTATACGGTACAATACAATATGTACAGAATTTATCACAGCCATACATAATATTTACCCAAGCTTTAATATCGCCACGACGTACTTTCGGAAGGTTTTCAATTACGTCTCCTTCTTTTGACCAAACTTCAACTACCGTCTCCTTCGAGAACATTGCATCTTTTAGAATGTACGGTAATCTATGAATATTATGCGTGCCAAATACCATATCTACATGCTGATTTTTTTGCATGATTTTATTTACAACAGATTCCTCTTGAGACATACAACCACATACACCAATTAAAAGGTCCGGATTTCTACGTTTTAATGATTTTAAATGACCAAGTTCACCAAACACTTTATTTTCAGCGTTTTCACGAATTGCACAAGTGTTTAATAAAACTACATCTGCATCTTCAGTTGAAAATGTCGGTTCATATCCAAGTGTTGTGAAAATACCTGCCATTACTTCCGTATCATGCTCATTCATTTGACACCCATATGTACGAATATAAAACTTTCTTCTTGCACCAAAATTACGAAACTCTTCAGGTAAGCCAAAATCCCGTTCAATTTTAACTTCTTCTTTTCCACGCTTTTTGGCATCTTTTAAGGAAGGTGGTTGATATACGCTTTCAAAGTATTTGCTATAATCTTTCTCTTCTTTTTTCGTAGAGGAATTTGCTTGTTGACTTGCTAATCGTTGTTGCTCGTTCATCGGTAATCTCCTTTCACCCTTAACTATACACACTCTGTAGTCTATTTTAATGCGCTTAGACCCACCTTAAAAATGGTTAGATAGCTTGATTGAGAGATAACTTGTCCTTTGAAACTTGAGTAATCGATCTAATCATCCGTAAGAATGAAGTCTTCCCCACACAAATAGACATTCCCTTTTTATTATTTCATCTTGTACTACCCAAAAGCATATTGCTTTATCCCTATACACATTACCATAGTATGAAGCGTTTAGCCAATTTTGACAAGGAATAGGACCTGCCTTATCTTACATTTCATAAGCAATGAACTTGCCATTTCCATACAACGATCCTTATATTATTTTACCATTCTGAATTTTCTAAGTAAACAAAGCTATCCTATATTTTTTATTCAGTAAAAAAAGGTTGCCAAATGGCAACCTTTTAATCGTTACATAAATTCAGCAACAAGCTCATCAAACATTTTCTGATCCATATTTAAATCAGCTTGTACTAATGGCTTTTCACTATAGCCTTTTACAAGTTCTTGATATGATGGTTGCGCAGTATTTTGATAAATTAAACCTGTTACTAATCCGTTATTTTCCATTAATGTTTGCATAGCCATCATGCGATTAGATGGATCATATCCCTCTACTGTACTTAGTTTCGTTAAGTTCTCTTTGAACCAATCGTACGTATTTACTTTATTATAAGTAACACATGGACTAAATACATTAATTAATGAGAACCCTTTATGGTTAATACCAGCTTCAATAATTTGCGTTAATTCTTTTAAATCACTTGAAAAGCTTTGCGCCACAAATGTTGCACCAGCTGTTAATGCCATTTCCATAACATTTAATGATGGTTCAATCGAACCTTGTGGTGTACTTTTCGTTTTAAATCCAGCTTCACTACGTGGTGAAGTTTGGCCTTTTGTTAATCCGTAAATTTGGTTATCCATTACTATATACGTAATGTCAATGTTTCTACGAATAGAATGGATTGTATGTCCCATACCAATCGCAAATCCATCACCGTCACCACCTGATGCGATAACTGTTAAATCACGATTTGCCATTTTCACACCTTGTGCAATCGGAAGGGCACGTCCATGAATACTATGCACACCATATGAATTAATATAACCTGATATACGACCTGAACAACCAATACCAGAAACAACAGCAAGTTCATCTGGATTTAAGCCAACGTTAGCTGCCGCACGCTGAATTGCAGCTTGCACCGAAAAGTCTCCGCAACCTGGGCACCAGTTTGGTTTTACACTGTTACGAAAGTCCTTAAATGTTGCCATTTAATACAACCCCTTTTTTGCATTCGTTGTAAATCTCTTTTGGCAAGAATGGGTTTCCATCATATTTTAAAAGACTAGAAATTTTCTCACCACTACCAAGATTCATTTTCATAATGTTAGCAAGCTGACCAGTCGCGTTGTTTTCTACAACTACAACACGTTTTGCATTTTTCACAAGTGGATCGATTTCAGCTTTCGGGAACGGGTGAATTAAACGGATTTGAGCATGGTTTACTTTCATACCCTCTTGTTCTAAACGCTCCATTGCCTCTTCGATCGCACCACGAGTTGAGTTAAATCCAACAAGCAATACATCTGCTTCCTCATGCTTAACATTTTTATAAACAGGGGTATTAAACTTCAAGTTCTCCATTTTACGGAAACGTTTGTCCATTTGATCTTTACGGTTTATTGCCGATTCAGATGGTTTACCAGTTTCATCATGTTCTACACCTGTAACATGGTGAATACCATTTTTCATACCAGGTAAAACACGTGGTGAAACGCCATCTTCTGTTACTTCATAACGCTTGAAGTATGCTTTATTTTCACGTTCTGGTAATTCTGCTTCTAAATCCAGCTTACCGCGACGAATTTCCACTTTATCTAACGTAAGCGGTTCTACAGTTTGTTTACCTAAAGAAAGCTGTAAATCCGTTAAGAAAATAACAGGCACTTGATATTCTTCAGCTAAGTTAAACGCTTCTACAATATCATAGAAAGCTTCTTCCACTGTACTTGGCGCCATTACGATTTTTGGAATTTCACCATGCGTACCGTAAATCATCGCCATTAAATCAGACTGCTCTTGTTTCGTTGGTAACCCCGTACTTGGACCACCACGTTGCGTATCAACAATTACTAGCGGTGTTTCTGTAATACCTGCTAACCCAATCGCTTCCATCATTAAAGAAAGACCAGGCCCTGCAGATGCTGTTAATGTACGAACACCAGCATAGTTTGCGCCAATTGCCATTGTACAAGCTGCGATTTCATCCTCAGTTTGGATTACTGTTCCGCCGACTTTAGGCAATTTTTTAATTAAGTATTCCATAATTTCAGATGCAGGTGTGATTGGATATGCTGACATAAAACGAGCGCCACCAGCTACCGCACCAAATGCGATTGCATCGTTTCCAATCATAAACATGCGTTTCTTACCATCAGCTTTTTCAAGCTGCATCATGTTAACTTTCTCACCTAGCAATTCTTTCATATATTGAGAGCCGCGTTTAATTGCGTCCATATTCTTTTGAACGACTTGCTCTCCTTTACGACCAAAGATTTCTTCAACAACATCCAAATAAGCTGTTTCGTCTAAACCTAATACCGCACTTGATGCTCCAACAGCAACCATGTTTTTCATTAATGATGTGCCTAATTCTGAAGCAATATCTGTAAACGGTATCACATATAAATTTACATCTGTATTGTCAGGTATTGTTGGATTAAATTTCGCATCCGCAACGACAATTCCGCCTGGACGTAGTTCGTGGAAGTTAAAATCAATTGTTTCTTGATCAAAAGCAATTAAAATATCTAAGTCATCTGAGATCGCACGTACTTCTGTTGTACTTACGCGAATTTTATTATTTGTATGGCCGCCTTTTATACGTGATGAGAAGTGGCGGTAACCGTATAGGTAATATCCTAATCGGTTTAATGCTATACAGAAGATTTCCCCTGTACTTTCAATTCCTTCACCTTGTTGGCCTCCAACTTTCCATGAAAGTTGACTAATCATCTCCTACACCCCTTTTGGCTGCATTCATTGTAGTGTATTTTTTTACAGTATTAGTTTAGCATTTTTTATGCAAATAAACTACAACGGACGCAAATTATGCCTCTTCTGATTTCCCTGAATCTTAAGTATAAAGCTATTTCGTTTTTCATTCTAGTATTAGGTCCTAAAAAAAGCAATAATATCAATTGAATTTATTTTAATTTTTCTGAATTTTTAAAACAAAACACTTAAAAACTTATATGTTCAACAAAGTTATCATACAAAAATCGTTCTACAGTTGATGCAGCATAGTGTTTATATAGTTCATTAATTACATTTTCATAATCTTCATACACCGATACATTTGCAACTGTTTCTAAAATCCCATCAAAATCTGAACCAAACCCTATGTTGTTTTCTCCACCTAGCGAACAAATATAATCGATATGTTTTATTATATCTGTAATATTCGCTTGTTTTTCATTTGTAAGAAACTGAGGTACAAAAGTGACACCAATCATGCCATTTCGCTTTATAAGGAATTGAATTTGTTCCTCATTTAAATTACGTGGATGGTCACACAGTTTATAGCAATTTGAGTGAGATGCAATAGGATTATTTGCAATTTCTACCACATCCCAAAAACTTCTCTCATTTAAATGGGACAGATCGGTCCATAAATGCAACGTATTAAGTTCTTGTACAACTTGTCTACCGAAAGTAGTTAAGCCTGCTCCACGTGTCTCTAGCGCCCCATCAGCTAACAAATTCGCATAGTTCCATGTTAATCCAAAGGAACGTAAACCTAATTGATAAAACAAACGTAATTTCATCGCTTCTTTTCCAATTGCTTCGCATCCTTCTAATGTTAAAAGAGCTCCAATCTCGTCCTGTTTTAACATACTTATATCAGCTTTCGTTCGGATCAACTTCACACCTGGTAGCGATAAAATTTCATTATAAAAAATATCTATCATTTGTAATGCCGCTTCAAAACGTTTTTCATATGCTACTGTTTCTGGCACATATATAGCAAAACATTGTATACTTCCTTTTCTTTTCTTTAATTGTTCAAATGTAATATGTAATTGTGAATCATTTTTAAAATTCTTTTTCCCCTTTGCAATCCATAACTGTAAGAGTACATCACAATGAGCATCAAAAATTTTCATTTTCATTCCTCCACTATAAAAATAACCTGTTTGCATACTGCAAACAGGTTGTTTAAACTTAACGAGGTTCTACAATTAATTTTATTGCTGTACGCTCTTCCCCATCAATCATAATATCTGTAAACGCTGGGATACAAATCAGGTCCAAACCACTAGGCGCTACAAACCCTCTTGCAATTGCTACTGCCTTTACCGCTTGGTTCAATGCACCTGCACCAATAGCTTGAATTTCTGCTGTTCCGCGTTCGCGAATAACACCTGCAAGTGCACCAGCTACAGAATTAGGGACCGACGTTGCTTTAACTTTTAATATTTCCATTCCGCGTTTCCTCCTCGTTTCTTTAAAAAGTATTAGCAATTATATCACTTTAACTTATATTCACGAGGAATGGCGCGTATTCCTGCTAAATTTTCGTAATTTTTCTAAAAAATTAAAATATAATAACTTATCTAAATCTTTACGGAGATTTACTCAAAAAATGGTTGATCGTCATTAATTAAAATGCGCTCAATTTTCTTTGCTTTTCCTGTATTCGGATCCACATCAATTAGCACTGCACTTAATTGTGTTCTACCATTCGTCACTTCAAATCTTACCGGTAAGTTTGTTAAAAACTTCTTCAAGACCGCTTCTCTATCCATACCTAAAATTCCGTCATACGGGCCTGTCATACCAACATCTGTAATGTATGCTGTTCCGCTTGGTAAAATACGATTATCTGCTGTAGGAACATGAGTATGTGTACCTACTACCGCTGTAGCACGACCATCTACATACCAACCTAGCGCTTGTTTTTCACTTGTAGTTTCCGCATGAAAATCAACAAAGATAATATTCGTACGTTTTTTCGCAATGTTAATTAATTCATCCACTTTTCGAAATGGACAATCAATCGGAGGAAGGAACGTACGCCCTTGTAAGTTAATAACTGCAACTTCTGTTCCATTACAATTCACAAATATAAGACCTTTTCCCGGTGTTCCTTCTGGGAAGTTAGCTGGTCTTGCAAGATATTTTGCATCATCAATAAATTCAAATACCTCACGATTATCCCAAGCATGGTTTCCAAGTGTAACCGCTTGTGCGCCGCACTCTAAAAAGTTTCGATAAATTTTTTCTGTAATACCACGCCCACCTGCTGCGTTTTCTCCATTAATGATTGTTACTGTAGGTGTATATTTTTTCTTTAACGCCGGTACGTATTGTTGAATCATACTTCTACCAGGAGATCCTACTACATCCCCAACAAATAATATTCTCATATGTCTTACCCTTTCTATGTACTACATTTTTTATTACTATAACTTCAAGCAATTTCCTTACAACAAATTTATTATAAGTTTGTTTCACTTGATTTTCTTTATTTTATCCAATTCCAACACAAAAAAATAAAGTGGTGTTTCACCACTTTATTTTGCGTATTCCACTGCACGTGTTTCACGAATAACAGTTACTTTAATATGTCCTGGGTAATCCAGTTCATTTTCAATACGTTTTCGAATATCACGAGCTAAACGATGAGCTTCTAAGTCATCGATTGTATCTGGTTTTACCAGAATACGAACTTCACGTCCTGCTTGAATTGCGAATGATTTTTCAACGCCTTCATAAGACTCTGAAATCTCTTCTAACTTTTCAAGACGACGAATGTAGTTTTCAAGCGTTTCACTACGAGCTCCCGGTCTTGCAGCTGATAATGCATCTGCTGCTGCAACTAAAACTGCAATGATAGAAGTTGGTTCTGTGTCACCATGGTGAGATGCAATACTGTTTATAACTACAGGATGCTCTTTATATTTCGTCGCGAGTTCAACACCAATTTCAACGTGACTACCTTCTACTTCATGATCAATAGCTTTCCCGATATCATGTAATAGACCTGCACGTCTTGCTAGTTTTTCATCCTCACCAAGCTCTGCTGCCATAAGTCCAGTTAAATATGCAACTTCCATAGAGTGTTTTAAGACGTTTTGTCCGTAACTTGTACGGTATTTCAAACGACCTAAAATCTTAATTAAATCTGGATGTAATCCGTGAACACCCACTTCAAACGTTGTTTGCTCTCCGACTTCGCGAATATACTCGTCCACTTCACGTCTTGATTTTTCGACCATCTCTTCAATACGCGCTGGGTGAATACGTCCGTCCTGTACTAGTTTATCAAGAGCGATACGAGCTGTTTCACGACGAATTGGGTCGAATCCAGAAAGGATTACCGCCTCTGGTGTATCATCGATAATTAAGTCAATACCCGTTAACGTTTCTAACGTACGAATATTACGACCTTCACGCCCGATAATACGTCCCTTCATTTCGTCATTTGGAAGATTTACAACCGAAACGGTTGTTTCAGCAACATGATCAGCTGCACATCTTTGCATTGCAAGAGATAAAATCTCTTTTGCTTTCTTATCCGCTTCTTCTTTCGCGCGAATTTCACTTTCTTTTACCATAACGGCAATTTCATGAGAAACTTCACTTTCCACTTTACCAAGAATAATTGCTTTCGCTTGTTCGCGTGTCAGATTGGAAATGCGCTCTAATTCTGTTTGTTGCTTTTGAACTAACTCTCCCACTTTGCTTTCCAACTCTTCAATCTGTTGTTGTTTCGCTACAAGAGAATCCTCTTTCTTCTCTAACTGTTGCTCGCGCTTATCGAGCGTTTCGTCTTTACGATCAAGGTTCTCTTCTTTTTGCATTAAACGATTTTCTTGTTTTTGTAATTCGCTTCTACGGTCACGAATTTCTAATTCAGCTTCTGTACGAAGTGTATGAATTTCATCCTTTGCTTCTAAAAGCGCTTCTTTCTTAAGTGCTTCTGCATCACGATTCGCTTCGTCTAAAATACGTCTCGCTTCATTAGCTGCACCATTAATCTTCGCTTCAGCAATAGACTTTCGAACAAAAAAGCCAACAACTGCACCGACTGCTGTTGCAAGCAAAATGGAGATGAGTATCCAAAATGTACTCGTCATGATTTCACCTCCCCTTGCTATGAATGAAAAAAGACTGTCGGCATGTACATTGAATTACAACATACAGCAAAGACCGTCGTCCCGCTTTTTTAAGGGACTTTCTTCATTTCACAATTAAAATGTCATATTATTATTTCGGCAAGATTTAAACCTTACTCCGAATATTACTTCTCTTCTTGAGAAGAGTATATCGTATATAAGAAAAAATATACATTCTCATTGTATCTATCGGAATTTTCATTGTCAAGCGTTGTCTACTTTTACTTTCTTTACCTTCAGTCCTGAATGTTATCTGAACTTGAAAAATTGATAGCATATTATCCTGGAAAACCTTAGTAAATACCATTTTATTCCCTTAAAACATATGAATATCCCTCTTTACACATCCCGTTTGAGTCAAAAAAAATTTTTTTAACTACTGCGATATACACGATTTTAATAGAAGGTAAAAAAATAAAAGACACGGGACCGTGTCTTTTATTTTTTAATCTTGAAGAGTTGAATCTTCCGTGTCTTCCACACCTGAGTCTTCACCAATTCCGTGATGATCACGAACAAAGAAGGCAATTTCCTCTCTTAAATCCGTATTCTCTTTTAAGAATTGTTTTGAATTTTCACGACCTTGTCCTAAACGTTCTTCATTATACGAGTACCAAGCACCACTCTTTTGAACGATATCAAGTTCAGAAGCCATATCTAAGATTTCACCTTCTCTTGAAATACCTTCTCCGTACATAATATCAACTTCAGCAACACGGAATGGTGGTGCTACTTTATTTTTCACTACTTTTACTTTCGTTTTATTACCAACGATGTCGTTACCTTGTTTTAATTGCTCAGCACGACGTACTTCAAGACGAACTGTTGAATAGAATTTCAACGCACGACCACCTGGAGTTGTTTCTGGCACTATCTATAGATTTTCCATCTCTATAGTCCGGACTATCTCTTCATCTCTTTACAGAGAGCCTTGCACTTCCAGCAGTAGCCTATCATCTGCCGTACCCTACTCAGTTAACTAAAAGTCCTTTTCGGTAGTCTCTACACCTTCCCCATATCACTATGGAGCTTGGCACGGTATTACCCTAAATAATGGTGGGCTTCACCGTTAGCAACTATATGGATAGTTACACCCTTAGGCAATAAGGTTCACAAGGTTTTTTTACATGCTATCACTAGCAAGGGAAACCCATGGTAAACTCCTTAATCTTTTGCAAGACTTTTTCTTTATTTGCTAACTCTTCTTCATGTATAACAAGATATTTATAGCAGCCCTCTTCCATAAATAAAAGTTTTCTTTTATCTCGTTCTTTTATCTTTTTGAGTGAGTGTGCCCATTTCCCATGGACATCTAAACAATATTTTCTACCTAAGTAGAAATCAATAGACCACTTATCGATTCTTTTTTGCTTAATGAACGCCAGATCTAAACTTAACAACATCTGTTCAACCTGTTGTTCCAGTAAAGTATCATAATTTTTCTTTCTGACCTTTACATTAAGCTCTTTTCTCCTTTTAGCAACACATGTATCGGATACGCCATACTTAATAGCAATTTCAACATGTGATAAATATGGATTTTTCAATTCTTGTTCAACTTCTGCGGTTTTAGGCAAGTAAATCTTTCTATATCTGGTTCTTTTAATTCCGAGTAACTTTAATATTTCACCTACTCGCCTTTCATCAAGATTAATTTCTTTACCTATATCTTTCAATTTGCTATCCGCATGTGTCACAATAAAATCCACTTGCCATTGTTCTATGTTTCGATAAGTTCTATTTCCAATTGTCACTGCCACTTTAATCTCTCCCTATAAGAAATCCCTTATAAAGACTTAGTCGAAGAAGACAAATAAAGACTCAAGTACATTACTTTGATTAAGCAACTTGTAGTTGATTTCCGAACATAACCCCAACTTTTTCACGAATTTGGTTGATAAAGATTGCGATTGTTTTTGATTTATTGATTGCACCTGAAAGCTTACGAAGTGCTTGTGACATTAAACGTGCTTGTAAACCTACGTGTGAGTCACCCATGTCTCCTTCGATCTCTGCTTTCGGTACAAGAGCTGCTACAGAGTCAATTACGATAATGTCAACCGCGCCACTTCGTACAAGTGCTTCTGCGATTTCTAGTCCTTGTTCCCCTGTATCAGGCTGTGATAATAGTAATTCATCTATGTTAACGCCTAATTTTTGTGCATATACAGGATCCATTGCATGCTCCGCATCAATAAACGCTGCTTGTCCACCTTGACGCTGTACTTCAGCGATTGCATGTAATGAAACTGTTGTTTTACCTGAACTTTCAGGTCCGTAAATTTCAATAATACGGCCACGTGGGTATCCGCCTACCCCTAGTGCCACATCAAGTGCTAAAGAACCACTTGAAATTGTAGAAATTCTACGCTCAGCTTGTTCTCCTAATTTCATAATTGAACCTTTACCGAATTGCTTCTCTATTTGTTTTAACGCCATATCTAATGCCGCTTGACGATCACTCATTCAAAATTCCTCCTTAACTGAATTGCTAATCTTATTATACCTATTTTCAATTCAATTTGCCAACAAAAATCGAACATTTATTCGATTTTTTTATTTTCCATTACATAAAACTGCATTTAACCATTAAAAAAAGCTAAAAGAGACTTATATCTCTTCTAGCTTTTTATACAAATGATAAAACCCATATTTTGCTGAGCGTTCCCTAATTTGTTGACGACTTCCGCTTAAATTTAGAGGAAAGACTACAGTTGGTTCATCTTTAATCGCCAATCCAACAAATACTGTTCCCGGCTCTTTATGTTCTGAAGCATCTGGTCCTGCTACCCCAGTGAAACTAATTCCGATATCCGCTTTTAATAATTCTTTAACATTCTCAGCAAGATAACGAGCACATTCTTTACTAACTGCACCGTCAGTAGACAACACTTCCTCAGGTACATGTAAAACATGTTGCTTCACATCATTATGATAACAAATGACACCGCCTTTAAATACTGAAGACACACCAGCACTTTCTGTTACTTGATTACCGAAGAGACCACCTGATAAACTTTCTGCACACGCTAAAGTTAATCCTTTTTTCTTCAATAACTCTATCACCTTATAGTGCAGAAACTCTTGGTCATACCCGTAGAAAAATTCTCCTACTCTTTCTAAAATCAAATCTTCCATATGCTGAATGAGTTTCTCCGCTTCATGAGCATTTTGATGCTTCGCAGTTAAACGTAATGTCACTTCTCCATCATTCGCAAGCGGGGCGATTGTCGGGTTCGTTTGTCCATCAATTAAATCTTGAACTTTCACCTCTAATTGAGATTCCCCAATTCCGAAGAAGCGAAGCACGCGAGAATAAATGTTTTCTCCTGTTGTAAAGTTACGTAAAAAAGGCTCTACATAACTTACATACATTGGCCTCATTTCTTTCGGTGGTCCTGGTAATAAAATATAAACTTTTCCGTTCTTATTTAGACCCATACCAGGTGCCATACCGTGATCATTTGCAAATACAGTTGCTCCATTCAAAACGAGTGCCTGCTTTTTATTATTTTCAGTGAACTCACGACCTGTACGCTTAAAATAATCGCTTATTAATGCTAATGCATTTTTGTCATATACAAGCTCTTCCCCTAAGCTAGACGCAATTGTTTCCTTCGTCAAATCATCTTTTGTCGGGCCTAATCCACCTGTAAAAATAAGCATGTCCGCACGTTCTTCTGCAACTTCAATCGCCTGCTGTAATCGTTTGTTATTATCTCCAACTACAGTATGGTAGTACACATTAATGCCAATTGAAGCTAACTTTTCAGATAAAAACTGGGCGTTTGTATTTGCAATTTGTCCAAGTAATAATTCCGTTCCAACCGCAATAATTTCAGCATTCATCCCAATTCCCCCATAAACTTCTATTTTGAGTTTACAAAAGCAGCTCTATTTTTCCAGAAATAATCCCATCCTGAAATAACAGTAAAAATTAATGCAATCCATATAAAGATATCAGCAACTGGAATATGGATTAAATTTAACGGTACATCGTGTAATAAATACGCTGCAATCGCAATAATTTGTGTCCATGTTTTAATTTTCCCTAATTGATTCGCTGCAACGACTTCCCCTGTTCCAGCAAGTACAAGTCGTAAACCTGTCACAGCAAACTCACGACTTATAATTACTATAACGATCCAAGCTGGTACAGATCCCATCTCGACTAATGTGATAAGTGCTGCCGAAACAAGTAATTTATCTGCTAACGGGTCAAGGAATTTCCCTAAGTTTGTTACAAGATTATACTTTCTTGCGTAATGTCCATCAATCCAATCTGTAGCTGAGGCAATAATAAAGATAAGCGCCCCTACTAAGTGTTGAATTGGTAGATCTACATCACCAATTGTGTATGAACCCCAATCAAAGGGTGCTAACATAATTACCATAAAAACTGGGATTAAGAAGATTCTAGATATTGTAATTTTATTTGGTAAATTCACAGCTATTCCTCCATCATATCAAAAACATTTGTTCATTGAAAAAAGTCATCGAAGCGATGACTGTTATTGTGCAGGTTGCTCTACCCCTTGGTTTTTTATCACCAATCTTTGGTGAAGTTCTTTTTCTGGATCCAATGGGTAAGCGACCACTTGGCCATTCAGTTTAACTTCAACATTCGTTGCATTTCCAATATTAAGTCGCACTTCTTTTGCTGTTGATAAATCACGTTTTTCTGTTTGACCACTTTGTACTGTAGTGTTTAGAATTTCATTACCCGCATCGTCCTTAACATCTACATAACTTGTACCCTTCGCTGAAATTTCCAGTTCTAATGTTTTATTATTATGAATTTCCAAAGTAGATACCTTACCACTTGTTCCAACTACTTTTACTTCTTGTTGTCCAGTTGGTTCCTCTTTCTTTGGTTCTTCCGCTTTCGCTTCATCTTTCTTCGTATCTAGCGGAGAATTTTCTGCTTTTTTAACTTCAATTTTCTCACTTTGAGTAGCCGGAACTCGTCCGTCATCTTTACCAGTCAGTGCTTGAATAACAAACCAAACTACGACTCCAAATGCGATTACTAACAATGCAATTAAGATTTTCGGCATATGATCTGCCATTGGCAATGATGAAGATTTTTGCATTGTTTCTTGTGTTTTTTGTCCAGTTGATACTTGTGGAACATCACGATTTTCAGATTGTGGTATCGTACTCTGATATTCTACAAGCAGTTCCTCTCCATTTAATCCAGCCGCATCTGCGTATTGTTTAATGAATGCACGTGCATAAAAAGCTCCTGGCAATACGTCATAATTGCCTTCTTCAATCGCTACTAAATGGCGTTTTTGAATTTTTGTAATCTCATGCAGCTGATCAATAGACAAGCCTTTTGCTTCTCTTGCTTCTTTCAGCTTTTGTCCTAATTCTGTCACTACTAACACCTCAATATTTCTTTAAAAGTCGAACATAGAGAAATTATTTTGCGTACCTTGCTCAATTTCATCTACTAAATTATATTGAATTTCTTCATCATAATCGTTACGTAACTCGATAATATAATCAAAATCATCCAATGTGTATTCTGACTGACTCACAAATACATCAGGATGTTCCACAACTTTCGTTGCAGGCAATCTCATAATTTCACGAACGAGTTGCCAATGCCTTTCATTGGCACGCTTTGTTGACACAATTCCATCTAGGATGAAAATATTGTCATCGCTATACTCATCTTCAATCAATTGACTACGAACAGTTTGCTTAATGAGAGTAGATGATACAAATAACCATCGTTTATTTGCACAAACACTTGCGGCAACAATGGATTCTGTTTTTCCGACACGAGGCATTCCTCGTATCCCAATTAGTTTATGGCCTTCTTTTTTCATGATTTCCGCCATAAAGTCTACAAGTAATCCTAATTCATCACGCACAAAACGAAATGTTTTCTTGTCATCTGCATCTCGTTGTATGTACCTACCATGTCTAACCGCTAATTTATCCCTTAGCTTTGGCGGACGATATTTCGTTACCGTTATGTTATCCATCGTATTTAAAATTGATTCAAGTCTAGAGATCTGCTCTTGATTATCACACATAAGGAGTAACCCACGTCGTGCATTATCAACACCATTAATTGTGACAATATTAATGCCGAGCATACCGATTAACGAAGAAACGTCACCAAGCAAGCCAGGTCGGTTTTTATGTATTTCATATTCAAAATACCATTCAATCATCCAAGATCACTCCCCTTGCTTACTTTACACCTACGTACTATATTATATGATTTCACCTTAATAGGGAAGCTAAATGTACAATCTCTCCCGTGTAATTATTATACAAAAAAAGTAGAGAGGAGAATCTCCTCTCTACTTTTACTTATGTTGTACAAACTTAACCATTAAATTTGCGATTGTATGCTGCTCTTGTTCATCAGCAACTTTCCAAAGCTCAGACAATAATTTTTCTTGATCGTTACGCGCTTCTACTTCATTTGCTAAATAATCGCCAACACGAAATGCCATATCTGATACGGCACCATTATTAAGCCCTTTTCCTTCCGCTTGTTCTAAACGTTCTCCTAAAAAGCTCTTCCACTGATCAAAATTATCTAACACTGACATAATTAAGCACCTCACTATTGAGTAATAAAATCATGCTTAATTTGTGCAACTTTTCATTTTTTATGTAAGAATTTTTTAACAATGCCAGCCACCATTCACACCGACAATTTGTCCAGTTATGTAAGATGCTCCTGGTGATACGAGAAATGAAACTGTCTTTGCTACCTCTTCTGGTAAACCTATTCTGCCTAATGGTATCTCTTCAGCAATGCCAATCTTATCTTCTTCAGAAAAGACACTTAACATTTCCGTTTCAATTGCACCTGGTGCTACTGCATTCACACGCAATCCACTTAAAGAAACCTCTTTTGCTAAAGCTTTCACATATGAATTTTGTGCTCCCTTTACCATTGAATATAACACTTCACAAGAAGCCCCTATTTGCCCCCATATAGATGAAACAACTACAATATTTCCACTTCTCCGCCCAATCATAGGTGGAAGTGCCTTTGATAGTAATTTATATACACTCTTAACTTGAAGTTCTACCATATAATTCAACTCATCATTTGTTACATCTGTCACTAATCCAAAGATACTCTTCCCAGCTGCGTATACGATAACATCAATAGGATGTTCAATTTGTCCCCACAACTGCTCTGCCCCATCATTAGAAGCTAAATCCGCTTGAACAGGAATCACTTCACCCCATTCCTTCTGTAACTCATTTACCTTGTCTTCACTGTTATTGTAATGAACATATACAGTATATCCATCTTGAATTAATTGTTTTGAAATAGCAGAGCCAATCCCTCCGCTCCCTCCAGTTACTAATGCATACTTTTTCATAATTACCCTCTCTTATCTCTACAAGCTCATTTTTCATATAACTAAATAATACCCTCATCTTACAATTTATCAATGATAAGATGAGGGTATCTTTTAAATTTTATTTTTTCGGTAAAACTTGACAAACGCTCATTTTTTCTTCTGATAATAATTTCGCTACTTCTTGTAAATCTTGAACAGTTAGACTTTCTAATTCAGTCAATGCATCAAACAAGCTAGATTCATTAAACGCATATCGCGTAAATTGATTTGCAATATATTCCGGTGAATTCAACGAGCGTAAAAAGCCACCAATTTTCTTTTTCTTTACTCGTTCTAATGCTGCCTCATCTAATTGATCATAATTTGTGTTTAATAAAATATCTTTCAAACGCTTTTCCAATTCATCCGGTTGCTTCGTATCACCGCCAACCATTGCAAAACCGAAGTTATTCTCTTCCGTATAATCATACGAGAACGAATCATCAATAAGCCCTTCATTATATAACGATTCGTAATGAACCGAGCTTTTTCCAAATAAATAATCTAAAAGTAACGTAAGCGCGATTTCTTGTTTTAAAAGAGCTTTCCCTTTTCCTTTTAAATTTGTCGCTTTAATACCGACTAAACATTTCGGTGTTTGTACAGGCATTGAAATGATTTTCTTCTTTTCATTTACCTCATTTGGTTCATCTTCAAATGAACGTACAATTTCCGGCTGATTTTTATAATCTTTTTTCGCTTGATTTTCACGCACTAAGTCCATTGTTTCCTCTGGATCAATTGCACCAACAACAAATAGTAACATATTGCTCGGATGATAAAATGTTTCGTAGCATTCATATAATAGGTCTTTCGTAATTTTACTAATAGACTCGATTGTCCCTGCAATATCAATTTTAATGGGGTGCTTTACAAACAAGCTATCAATTAATCCAAAGTATAAGCGCCAATCTGGATTATCTTGATACATTTGAATTTCCTGTCCGATAATCCCCTTTTCTTTTTCAACAGTTTTTTCAGAGAAGTAAGGCTCTTGTACGAAATTTAACAACGTATTTAAATTTTGTTCTACATTTGATGTGCATGAAAAAAGATAAGCTGTTCTTGTAAAGGATGTGAAAGCATTTGCCGATGCTCCTTGTTTACTAAACAATTGAAAAGCATCGTGATCTTCTTTTTCAAATAATTTATGCTCAAGAAAATGCGCAATTCCGTCAGGTACACGAATCATTTCTTCTTTACCTAATGGTACGAATGTATTATCCATAGAACCATACTTTGTCGTAAACGTTGCAAATGTTTTATTAAATCCTTGCTTCGGTAAAACATATACATCTAATCCATTCGGAAGTTTTTCATAATAGAGCGTCTCTTTTAATTGCTCATAAACAATCTTCTCCATTTATTCTCCCTCCGTTCCTTGTAAAAAGTAAATTGTATCTAGTTCAATATTTTTAGCAACTTTCACAATCTCTTCTTTCGTCACACTTTCTATACCTGTTAGCCATTCTTCAACTGGACGTGTACGATCTGAAATAATACCATGATATAGCATTTCCACAAATCCACGTGGCGTATCAATTGCTTCTAATATTTGATTTTGAATGACACTTTTCGTTTGATGCATCTCTTCTTCAGAAAAATCACCATTTTGCATCGCAAGCATTTGTTCTTTAATAATTTCAACTGCTTTTTCATAATTTTTTGCTTCAATCCCTGACATAACAAACAACAAGCCTTTATGACTTTCAAATCTTGATGCTGCATAGTACGCTAAACTATTCTTTTCGCGGACATTTACGAATAACTTCGAATGAGAAAAACCTCCAAATAGCCCATTGAACAATTGCAGTGCAAAATAATCTTCATCTTTATATGTGACAAACGTACGATAACCAATGTGTAATTTACTTTGTTTTAATTCTTGTTTTTCAACAACTTCTTTTTCTTCATTATTTCGCTTATGAAGGAGTACGTTTCTTTCTCTCACAGGACGCGCTGTAATAGAAAAATACTTACTTACAAGATCAACTGCGTTTTCTGAAATATCACCAATAATATATAGATCCATTTCATCTTCCGCTAACACCTTTTGATAATATTGATACAAACTTTCATTTGTAATAGAAGTAACACTCTCTTTTTTTCCATTTGCACTTAATCGATACGGTTCTACTTTGCACATTTCTTCGATTAAACGCTCATTTGCATAGCGCATTTTATCATCATAAGTAGCTTCAATTCTCTGCAAAAGCGCTCTTTTTTCACTTTCTACAATAGAAGGTAGGAAACTATTTCCCTCTGTTGCTGGATGTAAAACAATATCCGATAACATAGAAAGCGCTTTTTCAAATAACGGTGGTGCATCGTGTAAATATACTTCATTTGCAATGTCTACATAAATGGAGATGATATGGTCTTCCCCTTTTTTACTTACATCTACTCCCAAAGAAGATCCGTATAATTCTTCTAAATATTGACGTAGACGAATTACAGAAGGAAGTTTTTCTGTCGCACTTTGCAATACGTATGGCAATAGGGCACGCTCTGTCACCGTCTCCTCATTTAAAGGTGCTTTAAAACGAAATACAAAGGTATTTGTTTTATATTTATCAGTCGGAATAATATGTACTCGCAAACCACCTAACTCATGTAATTGTTGTTCCATTAGTTTCATTTATAGCCCTCCTTTACGTATATAGGAATATTCCTCTTCAATATACAGTTTTTAGAAATAAAAAACCAATTTTTCTTCCTTATTATGCTTACAAATGACTTTTTCTAAAAACTATAATATGTAAGGAACATAGTAAAATTTCGTATTACATATATTCTATGTAAAAAAGCTCACACTAATGTGCGAGCTTTTTTCTACTTACAAATTACTTATCGTTTTCCTTTTTCATAAGGAGTTCCTAATGCTTTCGGAGCTTCAGAACGACCTACAAAACCGACAAGTGCTAATATTGTGAATACATACGGTAATATCGTTAATAAAACACTTGGAATCTGGTCTAATACAGGAATTGTTCCACCCGTTACACTAAGAGACTGAGCAAAGCCAAAGAATAGAGCTGCACCCAGTGCGCCTAGCGGATTCCACTTCCCAAAGATCATAGCAGCTAAAGCTAAGAAACCTTGTCCTGTAATAGTTGCTCCTGAGAAGTTATTAGAAATGGACATTGCAAAAATCGCCCCACCAATTCCGGCAAACACCCCTGATATACAAACGCCGATATAGCGCATTTTATATACGTTAATCCCCATCGTATCCGCTGCCATTGGGTGTTCACCAACAGCACGCAATCGAAGACCAAACGGTGTTTTATAAATAACATACCAAACAACAAATGCTAAAACAATCGCAATATACGACGTTATTGGTACATTTGAAAAGAATATTTTCCCTATAACCGGAATATCCGAAAGACCTGGAATATCAATCTTTTCAATACGGTACTGAATAAAGTCAGTCTGCCCTTTATCAAAGATCTTCTTAATTGCAAATACCGTTAAACCAAGAGATAAGAAGTTAATTGCTACACCACTTACAACTTGATCCGCTCGGAATGTAATAGATGCTACTGCATGAAGTAATGCAAATAAACCACTACCAATTGCCGCAAACAATAACGCAAT
Organism: Bacillus sp. FSL M7-1020; assembly: GCF_038050415.1. Lineage (NCBI taxonomy): Bacteria > Bacillati > Bacillota > Bacilli > Caryophanales > Bacillaceae > Bacillus > Bacillus sp. FSL M7-1020. The sequence goes on from NZ_JBBOTW010000001.1 coordinate 3,405,813, forward strand.
CCACGGAGTCATCGTTCCCCAAGTATCACCCATTAATAAGTTTGTAACAACTCCAATAAATGCACCAAATAGCATTAGTCCTTCTAATCCGATATTTACAACACCCGATCGTTCACTAAATACACCACCTAGTGCTGTGAAAATTATAGGTGCCGATGTATATAACGTACCCGTCACAAGAATGGCTAATATATCTAAAAAGCTCATTTATTTCCCCTCCTTGCTCATGCGTGTAAGCGCCCATCTTAACACATAACTACATGCAACAAAGAAGATGATACATGCAATAATTACGTTTATAAGCTCTGATGGCACATCTGCCTCAAAGTTCATTTGAGGGGAAGCACTTTTCAAACCACCAAATAATAAAGCTGAAAGGATAATACCAAACGGATTATTTCCTCCAAGTAAGGCTACGGCAATCCCGTCAAACCCTACCCCTGTAAAGGAGGACATCGCTGTCATGCTTTGGAATGTTCCTAATCCTTCCATCGCTCCACCAATCCCTGCGAACGCACCAGCAATTGTCATGGAAAATACTACATTACGAGAAACTTTCATCCCTGCATATTGAGAAGCATGTTGATTAAATCCTACTGACTTTAATTCATAACCTAAAGTTGTTCGATCTAATAAGAACCACATTAAAATAGCGATTAAAATTGCTACAATAATTCCCCAGTGAAGGCGTGAACCGTCAGTAATGGATGCAAGCCAGTCTGAAGATAATGACGCACTCTCTTTAATGTCGTACGTTTTATCATTACCCTCGTGTAAAAAGCGCTTAATAATATCATATGTTACATATAACGCGATATAGTTCATCATAATTGTTACAATAACTTCATTAACTTGAAACTTTCCCTTTAAATATCCAGGGATGAAACCCCAGATTCCGCCTACTAACGCTGCGAATAAAATAGATAATGGAATGTGAAGAACAGCTGGTAGCGAGACTGCATAACCGAACCAAACCGCTGCAAGCCAACCAACTAACAATTGACCCTCTACCCCGATATTAAATAAACCTGTACGAAATGCAAACGCCACCGATAAACCAGCAAGAATAAGCGGTATCATTGTACGAAGTGTTTCACCAATCGCACTTGGACTGCCGAACATGCCTGTCCAAAGTGCACTATAACCAACAATTGGGTCATAGCCACTAACTAGCATTACAATCGCTCCTACAAGTAAGCCAAAAATAACGGATAGTACTGGGACTAAAATATTTATCGTTCGTTCTGTTAAAAGTTTTTTAGCCATTTGTACCCACCTGCTCCTTCTTTGTTCCTCCAGCCATTAACAATCCAAGCTGTTGTTCATTCGTTTCTTTCGCATCAACTATTGCTACAATTGTTCCTTCATAAATAACAGCAATTCGATCGCTAACATTTAAAATTTCCTCTAACTCTAGTGATAAAAGTAATACACCTTTTCCTTTATCTCTTTGCTCTATTAATCTCTTATGAATAAATTCAATTGCCCCTACATCTAAACCACGTGTCGGCTGTGCTGCAATTAATAAATCTGGATCACGGTCTACTTCACGTGCAATAATTGCCTTTTGCTGATTTCCCCCAGATAGTGCACGAGCTAACGTTTGCTCACTAGGTGTACGTACATCAAACTGTTCAATAAGTGCCTTTGCTTTTTCTGTAATTTTGCTGAAATTTAAAATCCCTTTCTTTGAAAACGGATTTTTATAGTACGTTTGCAAAACTATATTATCTCTAACAGAAAAATCAAGAACGAGTCCGTGTTTATGACGATCTTCTGGAATATGACCAATTCCTTCTTCTGTTATTTTTCTAACAGGCCAATTTGTTATTTCTTTCCCTTTAATTGCAATAGAACCTGACTCAACTTTTCGTAAACCAGTAATTGCTTCTATTAATTCACTTTGTCCGTTTCCATCAATTCCTGCAATACCGACAATTTCCCCCGCACGAACAGTTAAGTCAAGGCCTTTTACAGCAGGTAGTTGACGTGCATCGTGAACAACAAGGTTTGCAATTGAAAGTACCTCTTCTTTTGGCTTCGCGTCTATTTTTTCTGTTTTAAAATTCACTTGACGTCCGACCATTAATTCTGCAAGTTTATTTTCATCCGTATTTGCAACGTCAACCGTTCCAATCCCTTTTCCTTTACGAATAATCGTACAACGATCGCAAACTTCCATAATTTCTTTCAACTTATGTGTAATAAGAACAATAGATTTCCCTTCTTGCACAAGCTTTTTCATAATTTGAATTAGCTCATGAATTTCTTGTAGTGTTAACACAGCTGTCGGTTCATCAAATATTAAAATTTCTGCCCCGCGGTAAAGTGTTTTTAAAATCTCAACACGCTGTTGCATACCGACAGAAATATCTTGTATTTTCGCATATGGATCTACAGCTAAACCGTATTGTTCAGACAGTTTTTGAATTTCTTTAGCAGCTTCCTCAACAGCAATTTTCCCTTTTTTCTTCGGTTCGTTTCCGAGAATAATATTCTCTGTAACTGTAAAATTATGAACAAGCATAAAGTGCTGATGTACCATTCCAATACCAAGGTCATTTGCTATATTCGGATTTGTAATCTTTACAGTTTTTCCTTTAATTTTAATTTCACCTTGTTCTGGCTGGTACAAACCAAATAGTACATTCATCAATGTGGATTTCCCTGCACCATTTTCTCCAAGTAAAGCATGTATTTCTCCCTGCTTTACTTGCAGCGTAATATCATCATTCGCTACAATGCCTGGGAATACTTTCGTAATGTTATTCATCTCAATTACGTATTCCATTGTGTTCCTCCTTTTAACAGGGAACATTCCCCTATTACACTATTAACTTATTAAGCAATTCGGAAGTTTTATACATACAAAGGTTAGTTCTATGAACTAACCTTTGCTATTTCTCTATTTATTTTTTTAGAGAAGCTTCATATTCTTTATACTCTTTATCTGTAGCTGGTACTTTAATTGCACCATCTGTAATTTTCTTTTCAAACTCTTCTACTTTTGTTAAAATTTCAGGGTTAACTTTTTTCACGTTGTCAGTTGTTTTTGCAATACCAACGCCGTCATCTTTTAAGCCAAACGCTTCTATTTTACCGCCTTTTAATTTACCGTCTTTCGCTTCTTGTGCTACTTTTTCAACAGCGATATCTACACGTTTTACCATTGAAGTTAATGTTACATTTTCAGGCATACCTTCTTGGTTTTGGTCACGGTCAACACCGATTACCCAAACGTTTTCACCTTTTTTCTTACGGTTTTTCGCTTCAGTGAATACACCATTACCTGTACCACCAGCAGCATGATAAATTACATCTACGCCTTGACCATACATTGCTGAAGCAAGAACTGTACCTTTTTCAGGTTTATCAAATGCTTCTGCATATTCAGATACGATTTCAATATTTGGATTTACTGCCTTTGCACCAGCTTTAAATCCATTTTCGAATTTACTAATTAAATCACTCTTCATTCCACCAACAAATCCTACTTTATTCGATTTCGTTGACATAGCTGCTACCGCACCTACAAGGAATGAGCCTTCATGATCTTTAAATGTAATGCTTGTTACGTTTGGTGCATCTACAACAGTATCAACGATTGCGAATTGTTGTTTTGGAGATTCTTTTGCTACTTCTTTAATTGCACCTTCTAATTTATAACCAATTCCGAAAGATAAATCATACTTATCTTTTGAAAATTTCTTTAAGTTCGGAATATAATCTGCTTCTTTTTCAGACTGTAGGTAACGATAATTTGTCTTTTCCTTTAAATCGTTATCTTTACCAAACTTTTTTAGCCCTTCCCAAGAAGATTGGTTGAATGATTTATCATCAACGCCTCCAACATCTGTTACCATACCGACTTTGAAATCTTTATTGTCTTTACTGTCTTTCTTGTCACTGCTCGCTTTATCCGAGTTACCACATGCACCTAAAACTGTACTTGCTGCTAATGTTAATGATAATAAAAGACCTGCTTTTTTCTTCATACTAGAAACCCCTCCTAAAATGATATATATTTCTTCTTACGCTGCTGTCCCTTACTTCTTGCTGTCACCTCCCTAAAAAGGAACTTACTTACATACGTTTTCTTAATACGTGGAAGCTAAACTTATCAGCTCTAAAGTAATTAATAGAATATAAGATTGGCTCATCATTTTGATCATAGTGCATTTGTTTTAATACAAGCAGTGCTGTTTCAGGCTCACATTCTAAAATCGGTGAGATTTTCGGATGGTAACCAATCGGCTCAATATGAGCAACCGCATACGTTATGCGCTTATGCGTGTTATTATGTATCACTGTAAGTAATGATTCTTCATTGTAGCCCGATAAATCCGGCAATATTTCTTTTGCAAGTTTATCAATGCAATATACAACAGGTTCCCCATCCGCTGTACGCACACGCTCAATCATCACTGCATTAAAACCATCTTCACTATTAAACTTCTCTTTTTCTTCTTCGGTTAAAGTTGTTGTAGATGATGATAAAAAGATTGTTCCTGGTGTTTTCCCCACACTAGAAATCATATCTGTAATACTAGAAAGTTGTTCTATTCCAGAAGAAAATAATGGCTTTGCATTTACAAACGTCCCTACACCATGTCTACGAATGACAACATTTTCTTCTTCTAAAATACGCAATGCTTCCCTTAAAGTAGCTCTACTTACGCCAAGTTCTTTCGCTAAATCAAACTCTGATGGCAGCTTTTGTCTTTCTTTGTAAGCCCCATCTTTAATTTTTTCTTTGATGTGATCAATCACCCGTAAATATAGGTGACGACTATCGGATTTTACTGACATAAGACTCCCCCGCATTTCAATTATTCGACCTCTGATGTAAGACTTCTTTTCTCTTTTTTCAACTTACAACATAGTAAACATGACTAATCACTAAAAATAAACACAATTGTCGAATAAATATTAATAATTTTTTTAGATAAAATTTTCACTCTTTACTGCATAAAAAAAACTTTGCACCATAAACATTCCTCTTTTCGAGAAAAAGTTCGGCACAAAGATCCCTTACATCCTTTGTTACACACTTTTCCCCTCATAGTCTAGCAATTCATGGTTGCCAGGTAGAAACTTATGGACCTTATCTCCAAGATTATATGAGGCAGTGATTCTTTTCGAAGTAATCTTACCACTTGCTCTCATACGTGTCAACAAAATTTAACATTTTTCTACAATGAATATCGAACATTTATAAAAAGGCACACTCATAGCATTCGTATTCTAAAGAACCGACTTGAATGTAAGCCCTTTCTTTCTTGTTGAATATAGTATATAACAAAAACAGTATATAAAAAAGCCTAATTGCAAAAACAATTAGGCTTTTTTTAAGAACTTTTTTCTTGTACATCATTAATGAGCACTTCTCTCGGTTTACTACCCTCATATGGACCTACTACACCGTTCATTTCCATTGCATCAATTAGACGAGCAGCTCGCGTATAACCTACTCTAAATCTACGTTGCAACATAGAAACAGACGCTGTTTGCATTTCCACTACGAGCTGAACTGCTTCATCGTATAATTCATCTTCAACTTGCTGCTTTGTCTCAGGGACATCTTGTGGAATCATATCCTCTTGATATTGTGCTTTTTGCTGCCCAATAACATATTCTACAACTCTCTCAACTTCATCATCTGATAAAAATGCACCTTGTACACGAACAGGCTTTGATGCACCAATTGGTATAAATAGCATATCTCCACGACCTAGCAGCTTCTCTGCGCCACCACCATCAAGAATTGTACGAGAATCCGTTTGAGAAGATACAGCGAATGCAATACGTGATGGAATATTCGCTTTAATAACACCTGTAATAACGTCAACCGATGGGCGCTGCGTTGCAATAATTAAATGAATACCAGCCGCACGAGCCATTTGTGCCAAGCGCATTATCGCATCCTCTACATCCGACGAAGCAACCATCATTAAATCTGCTAACTCATCCACAATTACTACAATATACGGTAATTCAGGTTGTTTCGCTTCCGATTGATTATTATGCGCTTTAATATAATCGTTATACCCTTCAATATTCCGCGTACCACTATGAGCAAACAACTCATAACGGCGTTCCATCTCACTTACAACCTTTTTCAAAGCTTGCGATGCTTTTTTCGGATCAGTTACAACTGGTGTTAATAAATGGGGCACACCATTATATACATTTAACTCTACCATTTTCGGATCGATCATCATTAATTTTACTTCATGCGGTTTTGCACGCATTAAAATACTAACTATAATCCCGTTAATACACACACTTTTCCCACTACCTGTCGCACCGGCTACTAGTAAATGGGGCATTTTATTTAAACGGGCCAATACAGCTTCACCTGTAATATCTCGTCCAAGACCAATTAACAACTTCTCTTCTGGATGATTATTAGCCTTAGAGTCCAGCACTTCCCTAAGTGTTACCATAGAAACTTCTGAGTTCGGAACTTCAATCCCTACAGCTGATTTCCCGGGAATAGGCGCTTCAATACGAATGTCTTTCGCAGCTAAAGCAAGCGCTAAATCATCACTTAAACTAACAATTTTACTTACCTTTACTCCCATATCAGGATACACTTCATACTTCGTAACTGCAGGACCTCTGTGTACTTTTGTCACTTTCGCTTTCACACCAAAACTTTGGAATGTACGTTCCAATTTACGAGCATTTTCATAAATTTCCGCATTTTCATTTGTAACTTGCTTATTTTTTGGGAACTTTAATATATCAAGCGAAGGAAGCTTATAATCTTTATTTTCAACATTTGAAAATTGCATCGGTGGGGCACTTGTTTCCGCCTCTAAAGATTCCACAATTTTTTCTCCACGCTTTTTCTTAGGCTCTTCAATAGGTGGAGCTTCTTCAATAAACGGTGAAGTAATTGGATCTGTTACATGTTCTTCTTCCATCCGTTTATCCTCTTCTTCATTTACAGGATAATTCTCAGTGAAATTTGAAATAATGGGGGGATCAATTTGCATCTCTTCCATCGGCTCAATCACTTCTTCTTGCTCCACAGCACGTGCGTGTCTTGAACTTCTGGTTGTTTTTTTCTTTTCTGTTTGTTCAGCAATCCTTTTTGATCGCCAATCTTTATAATCCCCTTGCATAACTTGAAATTGACTTCTAAGAATTCTACCCACCGGGGCAAGAACTTCTCCAATATGCTTATTTGTTATACAAAGTATTCCAAGAATAACTAAAATAATTCCAATGATATAGGCTCCTACTTCATCAAATAAGAAGTAACATGTTGCGAACATGAGCGCACCAAACATCCCACCGCCTAAGTGAACGCTATCTGGCCCTTTTTTCATTTCAAGAAAGAAGTTATCTTTCGTACTCACAATAACAGAAGTATTTTGCACTGCTCCATCTTTCGTAAGAAGGTTAAATAATGTAATATGACTGAACATTAATATCGCCAATACAATTAAATAAAAACCGATTAACCGTTTATTTAAAAAGTTCGGCCATCCACGTTTTATAACAAACGAAACCGATAAAGCTATTACACCTAACACACCAATTATGTACCACTCACCAAAGAAGAAGCGAAAAAATAACACAAACGATTTCCCTACAACGCCTAGCTGTAAAATCGTAATGATTGAAAGTGCAAAAAGAGCCAAACCGACGATTTCATAATATAGAGTTGGCTTTATCGTACGTCTTGCCTTTGCCTTCGTCCCTCTTTGCTTTTGTTTTGCCATTTCTTCACCTCGTGTTCTACATATAAATAAGGACAACCTCTAAAAAAACTCTACTTATATGTCTGTTTTCTCTATTCTTTCAGGTCTTTATCTCTTCTATTTTTACACTTCTTGTAAAATGTTAAATAAACAGAAGAAAGCAGCCCCCTACTCATGGCTGCTCAACCGTCTTGTTTTTTATATTATACCATAGCTTCTGAACAAAATCCTTCTTTTTGCTAAAAGGTTATTTTCTGACCAGGCTCATACTCTAAGTAGTGAAATGGATTCGTACTTAACACACGCACAATAGAATAACACCCATGTTCCTCTTCAGAAACCATCAATTCAACACCATGTATATTTACAACTTTTTGACTTTCACATTGCGAATAATCGGCAGGGTATACAAGTTGCTCTGGCATAATTGTATATAGAATCATTGTAGCATCGTTCCTTCTGCATTATCATCTGCGCGAGCCTCTATTAATTCGTTTAGTTTTTGAAGTGCACTCCCAATGCCACCCACATCATCAATAAGACCATACTTCACTGCATCTCCACCAATTACATTCGTCCCAATATCTCGGGTCAAATTCCCTTTCGCAAACATAAGTTCTTTAAAACGATCTTCCGTTACTTTCGAATGTTTCGTCACAAATCGAATGACTCTTTCTTGCATTTTATCCAAATACTCAAATGTTTGCGGCACACCTATAACAAGACCGGTTAAACGAATTGGGTGAATCGTCATCGTCGCTGTTTCTGCAATAAATGAATAATCAGTCGAAACTGCAATTGGTACACCAATCGAATGCCCTCCGCCTAAAACAAGAGATACCGTCGGTTTCGAAAGCGAAGCTACCATCTCAGAAATCGCTAGCCCTGCTTCAACGTCTCCTCCAACTGTGTTTAATATTAAAAGCAAACCTTCAATTTTCGGATTTTGCTCAATCGCGACAATTTGCGGGATAATGTGCTCATATTTTGTTGTTTTATTTTGCGGTGGCAACTGAACATGACCTTCCACCTGTCCAATGATTGTTAAACAATGAATACGTGATTCATTCATTTGCGGCACATTCGTTTGTCCAAGCTGTTGAATTTTCTCCACTATTGAAGCTTCTTTCGGAACTTCTTTCGGCCCAGCTTCTTTTTCTTCATTTGTATAACGATCACGTTCTGTCATATCGCATCCCCTTTCACTCGTATATAACTATTATTTCTTAAGTTATAAATTTCATTCGATAGGGTTTAAAAAGAAAAAAGATCACCCGTAAAGGTGATCTTTTTTACACTTCCATAATAATCGGTAAAATCATAGGTTTTCTCTTTGTCTCTTCGTACAAGAACTGCCCTAATAATTCACGAATATTTTGTTTTAACATAGACCATTCAATTGAATATTCTTTAATTGATTGCTCAACAATCATGCGTACAATCTCTGTAGATCGCTCAATTAATGCTTCTGATTCACGAACATATACAAAACCACGTGAAATGATTTCTGGACCAGAGATAATTTTCTTCTCATCTTTACCAAGTGTTACAACAACTACTAATATTCCATCTTGAGATAACATCTTTCTATCTCGAAGAACGATATTACCAACGTCACCTACACCTAATCCATCAATTAAGACATTACCAGCTTGCACTTTACCAACTAAGTTTGCTTCATTATCACCAAAAGCAATTACATCGCCTTTTTCTACGATAAAAATATTTTCTCTTGTAATACCTACATCTTCAGCTAAATATGCATGTGCTTTTTGCATACGAAACTCACCATGTACGGGTACAAAATACTTAGGTTTCATTAAATTTAACATTAGTTTTAATTCTTCTTGACTACCATGACCTGAAACGTGAACTTTTCTTTCACCGTAATAAATAACTTCAGCTCCAGCTCTAAATAACAAATCAATAATTTTCGATACAGATATTTCATTCCCCGGAATTGGAGAAGCTGCAATAATAACAGTATCACCTTTACGAATTGAAATTTGTTTATGAGCTTGCTTCGCCATTCTAGAAAGTGCTGCCATCGGTTCCCCTTGACTACCTGTCGTTAAAATAGCTACCTTTTTCTCTGGGAAGTTGTCTACTTCTTGTAATGAAATAACCATACCTTCTGGAACATCTAAATAACCAAGACGTCTTGCAATGTCTACTACTTTCACCATACTACGTCCTACTACCGCTACTTTTCTTCCTGTTTCGGCAGCCGCGTCAAATACTTGTTGAATACGATGTACGTTCGATGCAAATGAAGCAACGATAATACGACCTTCTGCACCGTAGAACACTTTAGAAATTTCTACACCAACTTCTTTTTCCGAACCTGTATAGCCTGGACGCTCAGCGTTTGTACTATCAGATAATAAGCAAAGTACGCCTTCATTTCCGATTTGTGCCATTTTCCCAAGATCTGCTCCATTATTTCCAATTGGAGTTTGATCAAATTTAAAGTCTCCTGTATACACTACAGCACCTTTTGATGTATGGAAACAAACACCAACAGAATCCGGAATACTATGTGTCGTTCCAAAGAATGACACTGTTGTAGTATTAAACTCTACTGTTGAATTTGAATCGATTGTTTTTAAGTCCACACGGCCTAACATGCCCGCTTCACCAAGTTTTTCTTGTATAAGTCCTACCGTTAATTTCGTTGCATACACTGGAATAGATAATTTACGAAGTACATAAACAATTCCACCAATATGATCTTCATGACCGTGAGTAATAAATAAACCTTTTACTCGCTCTTGATTTTCCACTAAGTATGTAATATCAGGAATAACGATATCAATCCCAAACATTTCATCTCCTGGGAACATTAATCCTGCATCTACAATAAAGATTTCAGAATCAATTTCAACACAGTACATGTTTTTCCCGATTTCACCTACTCCACCAAGAGCAAATACTTTAACAGACTCATTCTCTTTTCTCTTCATGTTGTTGCCTGGTTTAAAAATCTTGCAAACACTGATTTCACTAAAATTGTAGAGACACCAGGGGAAACTCTACAACCACCATATATTCACCGTCCAAGACGAATGTCCTTACCGTTATGCGATATCATGTCCTTGTATATTTTTTAAACCAGGTTTCACCTCTCTTTCATTATATAAATCAAATATCTTATTCGATATGATATGAAAATTTAATTAAATTATAATTTCTTCCAATTTTGCTAAGCATACCCGTACTAAGCTACTTAGCCATATTATACCTGATACAAGAAATAGAACACAAGTTAAATTATATGAAAGACTATATAAGAAGCTAAATTGAGGTTGTAATTTACGAGGTTTTTTTCCACATACTACCTATTATTTTTTCTACTTATATAAGATATTAATGGAAAAATATACATGTGTGTTCTGTATATAAATATAAAGCACTATTCACTAAAAACACATGATCTCTATAATCAATTTCTAACCAATATTATGCCGTCCCCTTCTTATTACACCTCATTAACTATGCTGTTTTTACCACTCACGTATATTTAATCTAAATAAAAATGACCTAGTTTCACACTAGGTCATTTCTTATTAACGAGGAATAGATTGCATTACAGATTGTAACGTTACTCTTTCTTCTTCTGTTAATGGAAGAAGCGGTAAACGTACAGAACCTACATCTAATCCAACCATTTGTAACGCTGTTTTTACTGGCGTTGGGCTTGGCGCCATAAATAATGAATCCGTTACTCTTACAAGTAATTGATGTAATTTTTGCGCCTTCTTAAACTCTCCCGCTTGGAATGCTGTAATCATTTCTTGCATTTCATCTCCGATAACATGAGATGCTACTGAAACGATACCTTTCGCTCCAACCGCCATAGCCGGTAACGTTAAACCGTCATCACCGCTGTATACTGCAAAGTCGTCCGCTGTTTTTTCAATGATTGCTGTCATTGTTAGTACATCGCCGCCTGCATCTTTAATCGCAACAATGTTTTCTATTTCTGATAAACGAACAACTGTATCAACGGAGATTTGTACAATAGATCGTCCTGGAACGTTATATAGCATAACCGGAAGTGGCGTGCTTTCAGCAATCGTTTTAAAGTGCTGATACATTCCTTCTTGACTCGGTTTGTTATAATACGGCGCTACTAGCATAACTGCATCAACACCAACTTCTGTTGCCTTTTTAGTTAAGTCAACAGAGGCATGTGTATTATTGCTACCTGTTCCAGCGATTACGGGCACCCTTTTATCGACAACAGATACGACATGGCGATATAACGCTACTTTTTCTTCTGAAGTTAATGTAGGAGATTCACCTGTCGTTCCTCCTACCACGATTGCTGTTGTACCGTTATCAATTAAATAATTTACCAATTTCGTTGTCTTTGCAAAATCGATATTCCCGTTTATATCAAACGGTGTTACCATCGCAGTTGCAATTGTCCCAAAATCTATCATGGTCTCACTCCTTATTGTTCCAGTTGCTTTTCTTTTGAAAGCTCAAACGCACTATGTAATGCATTTACAGCCTCCACTAAATCAGTTTCTTTTACAAGAACCCAAATTGTCGTATGACTATCTGCCGATTGCAGAATTTGAATACCTTTTTCTGCTAAAGCTGTAACGATTTTCGCAGTAACCCCTGGGATTCCTGCCATTCCAGCTCCAACGATAGATACTTTGGCACAATGCTCTGTCACAATTGGCTCATATCCAAGTTGTTTCAACACTTCGACAGCACGAGCTGATACATTATCATTTACTGTGTAAGCTACACCAGTAGGAGAAATGTTAATTAAATCAACACTAATGCCTTCGTTTGCCATTTCTTTAAATACATGTTGTTGCAAATCATATGCCGTTTCTTTTGCAAGTACTTTAATTTGCGTTACGTTTGATACGTGGGCAATACCTGTAACAGGACGTTCTTCTACATCCTGCCCTTTTGTAGCACCATCGTATGCTGCAATAAGCGTACCTTCGCTATCAGAATACGTAGAGCGTACACGAAGCGGTACTTTTGCATGCATCGCAATTTCAACCGCACGTGGATGAACGACTTTTGCACCTTGGTAAGCCATATTACAAATTTCGTTATACGTTACCGTTTGAAGATGACGTGCATCTTTTACAATACGAGGATCCGCAGTCATAACACCTTCTACATCTGTGAAGATATCAATAAATTCAGCATGAAGCGCAACACCTAATGCTGAAGCTGAAGTATCGCTACCTCCGCGTCCAAGTGTTGTCGTATCACCTTTTTTCGTTTGCCCTTGGAATCCTGTAACGACGATTACATCTAGATTTTCTAATTCTTCATGTATACGATCGCAATTCATTTCAACGATTTTCGCATTCGTAAAGTCATCATTTGTTACAAAACCAGCTTGTGCACCATTTAATGCCGCTGCTTTTATACCGTTCTCATTTAACATATTAGAGAAAACAATTGCAGAGATTAACTCTCCACATGATAATAATAAATCTTGCTCACGTTTAGAAATAGTAGATTCCTCTTGATTTACAAGACTTAATAACGTATCCGTTGCATACGGTTCACCTTTACGGCCCATAGCAGATACGACAGTAACTACTTTATATCCAGCAGCTAACGATTTTTTTATATGATGAAGCGCATGCTTACGTCCATTTTCATCACGTACTGATGTGCCACCAAATTTTTGAACAATTATTTTCATATTTTGCACCTTCTCTTAGCCGTTTACACTAATTGTAATTTTACTAAGCGCTCTGCAATTTGAACAGAATTCCATGCAGCGCCTTTTAATAAGTTATCAGATACGACCCAAAGATGGAATCCTTTATCGTTATTTAAATCTTTACGGATTCTTCCAACGAATACTTCGTTTTTACCTACTGCAGTAGCTGGCATTGGATATAACTGCTCTTCTGGATTATCTTGCAGAACAATACCTTCTGCATTTGCAAGTAAGCTCTTTAATTCTGCTACTGTTACGCCTTCTTTTTCTACTTCGATGTAAACAGACTCAGAATGCCCTGATACAACTGGTAAACGTACGCATGTTGCCGCTACTTCTAATTCAGGCATATGCATAATTTTTTTCGTTTCATTAATCATTTTCATTTCTTCAAATGTAAATCCATTATCTTGGAACTTATCAATCTGTGGAATCGCATTAAAAGCAATTTGGTAATGTTTTTTATCACCTGATACAGGTAAAACATTCGCCTTAGCTTCTTCGCCATTTAAGATTGCTTGTGATTGTTCATGAAGTTCTTCAATCGCTGCCGCACCAGCACCTGATACAGCTTGATATGTGGAAACGATTACTCGTTTTAAACCATATTGCTGACGAACTGGCTCAAGAGCTACTACCATTTGAATTGTAGAACAGTTTGGATTTGCAATAATACCATTATGTTCTTTTAAGTCGTTTTCATTTACTTCAGGTACAACAAGTGGCACGTTTTCTGTCATACGGAATGCACTTGTATTATCAACAACAATCGCACCGCGCTTTGCTGCTTCTGGCGCTAATTGTTTCGATACAGATCCACCAGCACTAAATAGTGCGATATCTACTCCTTCAAAACTTTCAGGAGTCGCCTCTTGAACTGTAAATTCTTCGCCTTTAAATACAAGTTTCTTACCTGCAGATCGTTTAGATGAAAGTAACGTTAATTTCCCGATTGGAAATTCTCGTTTCTCTAAAGTATTTAACATTTGTTCACCAACTGCGCCGGTTGCTCCAACTACAGCGACATGAAAAGTTTTTTGCTTTTCCATCACTATGCCCCTTTCTAGATACCAATCCTTCTATAACTTAGAATTAGAAGGAGTATACAATACCCCTTCTAATCTTAATAACGTTAATTTTATCATATTCTACAGTAAGAATGATGGTTTCATCAAAAATTGTCCGTTTTTTTTCGTTTTTTAATTCATATATCTGAATTTTTCTACGACAACCGGTTGCAATTGTTTTCCTTGTAGCGCTTCTAATACTGTATCTTCCAGTAGCTCCATACGAGCTACCATTGAGTTCGGTTTTTTCTCTGGTGCGTCTTGGCCGAATGGGACGAAGTAGATGTTTTTTGTGGCCATTAGGCGCATGAGATTTACCCCGTTTAATCCTAAAGCATCATTCGTCGAAACCGCCAATACGACAGGCTTACCATTTCTCAGCGTCGCTTTTGCTGCCATTAATACTGGAGAATCTGTCATTGCATTTGCAAATTTACTCATCGAATTTCCTGTTAGTGGTGCAATTACCATACAGTCTAATGGAATTTTAGGTCCTAGCGGTTCTGCGCCAACGATTGAATTAATTGCTTTAAATCCTGTTGTTTCTTCAATCTTTTTAATCCACTCTGCTCCCTCACCAAATCTCGTATTTGTTGATTGAACAGTGTAAGAAACAACGGGACGTATTTCTGCTCCCTCAGCAATTAATTTCTCTAAATGAGGCATCACTTCTTCATACGTACAATGTGAACCTGTAAACCCAAATCCAATTCTTTTCCCTTTTAAATTCATTCCCCATTCTCCTTTCTTGCTATTACGTCTTCTGCTAATAACTGAGAAAGAACGTTCGCTAAAATTTGTCCTGCTGTTTTCGGAGCAACAATCCCTGGCAATCCAGGTGCTAATAGCGCTTTAACTCCTCTTTTTTCTGCGTATCTAAAGTCGGTACCACCTGGTTTAGAAGCTAAATCAATTACTAACGTATGAGCTGGCATTTTTGAAATAACATTCGCTGTCACAACGAGATGTGGAATTGTGTTAATCACAATATCCATATTTCCTACTTCTTTCTCAATGTTTTGCATATGAAAAGGAGAAAACATCATCTCTGTAATACGTGCAATATGTTCCGATCGTCTTGCTCCAACTTTGACGTGGGCTCCTAATGATTGAAATGCTCTGGCAACACTCATCCCTGTTCTACCAAATCCTAAAACCATTACATTGGACCCATGAATTGTATAGTCGGTATGTTGAATTACCATCATTAATGTGCCTTCTACAGTCGGAATAGAATTGTAGATTGCCACATCATCACGATCAAATAATTTAACAAGTTTTCGGTTTGTAGTAGATACGAGATTTTCCAAGTAAGGCGTACCAATACCTGAATATATAGTAAAGTGTTCTGGTGTATTTTCAATTTGTTCTTTCGTTATAGCAACTTTTTCATTTGAAAAAATAGTATCTACTTCTCCTTTGGCATTTGTACCTGCAACTGGCAAAATGATTGCATCTACAGAAGTAAAATCTAAATTTTGTATACTTTCTTTTGCTGCCCCTGTGAAGCCATGATCCAACTGATCAAACCCTATCAATGAAAGTTTCGCATCCAATTCAACTAGTTTACGAATTACTTCTAGCTGCCTTGCATCTCCTCCTATGACAGCAATATGCATCTCAGTCAACATTCCCTAATTCACCTTCTTTTTCTGTCATTTATAAGAAAAGTGCCTACTTTTTCTTTTTCCTCCACATCATATGTAATGTACGAGTTTGAGGTGATTGAAAAACAAAAAGCACATATGATTTATCAGCTTTATATATACAAAAAAAGACGGCCGAAATGGCCATCTTTCACTCCGGATTTGAATGGTCAGATATATCACAAAGTATCATGTCATGCCCCACTTTCTTAACATCTCTCCATTCCACCCTTACCTCTTGTTGTCCTTTTTTAAAACCTCCCCATTTTGTAACAGGTATGATAAGCGCTTGTATTTGTCCATCGCTCTCATTAATTTCTAAATCTAGATGCCCTAAAACCCCCATTTTTTCCGCTCTTTCTAAATCTACAATTTCTTTACCACTTAATTCACTTAATCGCATACACTCTCCCCCTACCGAATTTTCAATTTAAGTTATCCATTATTAGTACCTATTCTGTATGTCTAAAAAAAATAACCGTATCTCATTTAAAAGAGATACGGTTATTTTCGAGTACATCACAAAAATCAATTATAGTTTTATTCCTTTTGGAAGTTTTCCATCTGGACTAATAAGTGCAGCAGAGAATTCATCCGTAAACATATTGCGGATTAACTCATCTACATTTTGTTTTGTTACAGTGTTTACACTTTCAATAATCTCATCAAGTGAACGATGCTTACGAAGCAGCAATTCATTTTTACCGTTACGGCTCATACGACTATTCGTACTTTCTAAACTTAACATTAAGTTTCCTTTTAATTGCTCTTTACTATTCATAAGCTCTTTTTCTGTAATACCTGTATTTTTCAATGTTTCTAGTGTTTCTTGCATCGTTTCATACAGTGTATCTAATTGTTGGCTACCTGTTCCACCGTACAGTGTTAACATACCTGTATCTTCATAAGAAGAGTGATAAGAAAATACCGAGTAAGCTAACCCACGTTGCTCACGTACTTCTTGGAATAAACGGCTACTCATACTACCGCCTAAAACGTTATTTAATACGATTAAGTTATAAATATCTTCGTGTCCCATTTGTAAGCCTTTATATCCTAAACATAAATGAGCTTGTTCTGTTTCTTTTTTACGTGCTACCTTATTAAAATGGAAAATTGGGCTATGTACTTGTTCACGGTTTGTTGTTCCTTCATAACTACCGAAATATTGCTCTACTGTTTGTAAAAATGCTTCATCAATATTTCCTGCAACTGAAACAACTACATTTTCAGGTGTATAATGATCTTTTATATATTGACGTAGTGTATCACCTGTAAACGTATCAAGCGTTTCTTCTGTTCCTAAAATAGGATATCCAAGCGGATGCGTTTCATATGTCGCTTTCGTTAACATATCATGCACAATATCATCTGGAGCGTCTTCGTACATTTTAATTTCTTCACATACGACATTCTTCTCTTTTTTCAGTTCTTCCTCATCAAATGTTGAATTAAAGAACATATCTGCTAAAACATCTAAAGCATATTTAGCATGCTCATCTAACACTTTTGCATAGTAACATGTATATTCTTTTGAAGTAAAAGCATTTACTTGCCCACCAATGCTATCAAATGATTCCGCAATTTCGCGCGCACTACGTGTTTCCGTCCCTTTAAAGAACATATGCTCTAAAAAGTGGGAAATCCCGTTATTTTTTTCATTTTCATTTCTTGATCCTGCATGGATCCAAATACCAATCGCAACCGATCTTACAGTTGGTATGTTCTCCATAACTATTCTTACACCATTTTTACAAGTATATTTTTTAATCAAAAACTTTCCTCCTACTACCAGTTTCTCTAAATTAACGCTATTATTTAATGATAACAAGTTTAAGGATGAATGTCATGCAAATGTATTTAATCCACACGTTTTTCATCCAGTAATTCTGTTATATTCCCCACTCTATATCCTTGTTCCTTCAATTTTGTAATCATTGTATCTAATGCTTCTGCTGTAGATGAAGTAGGATGCATTAATACAATGGCACCTGAATGTATTTTTCTCATTACTCTCTGCAATAATACGTCTGGCTCTGGTCGCTTCCAATCAATTGTATCTACTGTCCACATAATCGTTCCCATTTGGAAATCATCTGCAATTTGTACGACTTCATCTCGAAAACTTCCACTAGGCGGGGCAAACCATCTTACTTTTTGATTCGTGGCTGCTTCTATCATTCGATTTGTTTTTTGTAACTGTTCTCGTATTTCATCAGACGATAATGTTTTCATATTAGGATGTGTGTAAGAGTGATTTCCAACTTCTTGATTTGCATCGACAATCATTTTTGCAAATCGTAAATTTTCTTTCACCCAACGTCCTTCCAAAAAGAAAGTTGCCTTCACATCATGTTTTTTCAATATCTCTAATATACGAGGCAAATACTCATTTCCCCATGCCACATTTATTGTTAATCCAACCATCTTTTTATTTGGATGTCCCCTGTAAATTGGGGCTGGTGATAAATCTGCTAAATGGACACTCGGTGATACTTCCTTGAATTCAAGATGTTTTTGATCAAATTTCTTTAGCTTCTTCATATTGTTATAGGATGCTTCAATATCGACTTGTCTTCCATTATATCCAGGTGTTGCTTTCCATATCTTATCAATGATCGCATTTTGAGGTGCAATCTCATATTGTTTTGCATGTTTTTGAATTTCTTCATACAAGTTATCCTGTGCAAAAACGGAATAAGAGCCTAAACTGACATATAAAAAAAATACACATATGTATGCCAATATACGAACTTTCATATAAACCCTCCCATTAACTAAATAAAAAATATTTTTCTTCTTATCTTTGTTAATTTGAGCGTTATAATGAAAACTATACCTATACTGACATAAAAATATGTGTACATCATGTTTTTTACATAACAAAAAAGCCAGTTGAACTGGCTTTTACTTATTGCTGCTCTTGTTTGTTTTCTTCTTTAGCAGCTTCTTTTTCTTGCTCTTCTTTTAGCAATACTTTTCTAGATAGATTTACGCGACCTTGCTTGTCAATCTCGATAACTTTAACTGTAATTACATCACCGATTTTCACAACGTCTTCTACTTTACCTACACGCTCAAGTGCAAGTTCAGAAATGTGAACTAATCCATCTTTACCGCTGAATAATTCAACGAAAGCACCGAATTTCTCAACACGTTTCACTTTTCCTTCGTAGATTTCACCTACTTGTACTTCGCGAACAATATCTTCGATAATTTTCTTAGCTTTGTCATTCATTTCTTGATTTATTGAAGAAATAAATACTGTACCATCTTGCTCGATGTCAATTTTAACTCCAGTTTCTTCAATAATTTTATTAATTTGTTTACCGCTCGGTCCAATAACGTCACGGATTTTATCTGGATTAATTGTCATTGTAATAATCTTTGGAGCGTAAGCTGATAATTCAGTACGTGGCTCTGCAATAACAGATAGCATATGATTTAGAATGTGCACACGACCAACTTTCGCTTGTTGTAATGCCTCTTCTAAAATTTCACGAGATAAACCATCGATTTTAATGTCCATTTGCAGTGCAGTTACACCTTGTGCTGTACCTGCTACTTTAAAGTCCATATCACCTAAATGATCTTCCATACCTTGAATATCAGATAAAATTGTGTAATGCTCACCAGATTTAACTAGACCCATTGCAATACCAGCAACTGGGGCTTTAAGTGGAACACCAGCATCCATCATTGCTAAAGTACTACCACAAATACTTGCCTGTGAAGTAGAACCATTTGATTCTAACACTTCAGATACAAGACGTACTGTATATGGGAAATCTTTTTCAGATGGAATTACAGGCTCAAGAGCACGTTCTCCTAGTGCACCGTGACCAATTTCACGACGACCTGGTCCACGCATCGGTCTTGTTTCACCAACACTAAACGATGGGAAATTGTAATGGTGCATGAATCTTTTTGATTCTTCTACACCAAGACCATCTAAAATTTGCACATCGCCTAAAGCGCCTAATGTACAAATACTTAATGCTTGTGTTTGTCCACGTGTGAATAAACCAGAACCGTGTGTACGAGATAAAATACCAACCTCTGATGCTAAAGGACGAATTTCATCACCTTTACGGCCATCTGGGCGGATTTTTTCAACTGTAATAAGACGACGTACTTCTTCTTTTACAATTTTATATAAAATCTCATTTACTTGTCCTAATGTGTCAGCGTCAGCTTCCTCAGCTTCGTAATGCTCAATTACACGCTTTTTCACTACGTTGATTGCATCTTCACGTGCATGTTTCTCATGTACTTGAATTGCAGAATGCATATCCTTCTCAGCCATCTCACGTACAGCTTGGTTAAGATCAGCATCGACTTCATATAGTTTTATTTCTAATTTCGCTTTACCTACAGCTTGTACAATCTCTTCTTGGAATGCAATTAGACGTTTAATTTCGTCATGTCCAAACATAATTGCTTCTAACATTGTTTCCTCAGGTACTTGATCTGCTCCTGCTTCAACCATGTTAATTGCATCTTTTGTACCAGCTACAACAAGGTGAATATCACTTTGTTCTTGCTGTTCTACTGTTGGATTAATAACGAATTCGCCATTAATACGACCAACTGTTGCACCAGCGATTGGACCTTCAAATGGAATATCTGAAATCGATAACGCTAATGAAGAACCAAGCATAGCTGCCATTTCAGAAGAACAATCTTGATCAACACTCATTACAATGCTGACAACTTGTACTTCGTTACGGAAACCATCTGCGAAAAGCGGACGAATTGGACGGTCGATTAAACGACTTGCCAAAATTGCTTTTTCACTTGGACGACCTTCACGTTTAATAAAACCGCCTGGAATTTTTCCGACTGCATATAAACGCTCTTCATAGTTTACTGTAAGTGGGAAGAAATCTACATTTTTAGCCTCTTTTGATGCAGTTGCTGTAGATAGAACCGCTGTATCGCCATATCTTACTAATACTGCCCCGTTCGCTTGTTTTGCAAGCTGACCAGTTTCAACTGTTAGCTGGCGACCAGCTAAATCTATCGAGAAGACTTGCTTTTCTTGACTCATTTAAGTACCCCTCTCAATTTAAAGTATTCAATTCTTCTATGTAAATGGATAGTATATCACAATATTCTACCTCTAGTATTGCCGAAAATTAAGTAAGCTATAAAGCGTAGAAGATATATTTTTACCTAACAAAAAAGCGGGAATATTCCCGCTTCTTTGACTATCGACGTAAGCCAAGCTTTGTGATTAATTCACGGTAACGTGTGATATCGCTATTACGAAGGTAAGTTAGTAAGTTACGACGTTTACCAACCATCTTTAATAGACCACGACGTGAATGATGATCTTTCTTGTGAGTACGTAAGTGCTCGTTTAGAGTGTTAATTTGCTCCGTTAGGACAGCAATTTGAACCTCTGGAGAACCAGTATCAGTCTCATGAGTTCTAAATTGTGCAATGATTTCATTTTTACGTTCTTGTGTTAAAGCCATCCTATTTCACCTCCTATTAATTAAACCCCCAATTACCGAGCAAGCGTCGGTGAGTCGCAATGCCAAGCAATGGTTGTCATAAAGTACATAACATAGAATACTACTTTTCATTTGAAAAAGCAAGTATATTCTTTTCACTCGCAAAATATTCTTGTGCTGTTTTCTTATCTTTTGCGATTTGTTCAACTAGCTCATCAATACCATTGAATTTCTTCTCTTCTCTTATACGCATATGCCACTCAACTGTAACACTTTGATCATATATGTCTTTGTTGAACTCAAATAAGTGTACTTCAATAGATAATTGACGCTCATTTTCTTTAAAAGTTGGTTTATATCCAATATTACATACACCATCGTACCATTCATCGTGAACTTTTAATCTCACTGCATAAACACCTACAGGTGGCAATAAATACTCATCACTTAAACCTACATTAGCGGTTGGAAAACCAATTTGTCGTCCACGTTTATCGCCATGTACAACCGTTCCTCCCACTGTATAGGCTCTACCTAAAATAGATGGAATTTGTTCCATTTCACCATTTCGAATTAACTTTCGTAATGCTGTAGAACTTACCTTCTCTTCTTGAAATTCAACTTTTTCAATCACAGTTTGTGTAAACTCCCCTCTTGCATGAAATGGTAAAGTCTCCATCTTCCCTTTTCCTAAACGTCCATATGAATAATCAAACCCTGCTACTACATGCTTTACATTTAAACCAATAATATAATCATCTACAAATTGCTGTGGCAATAAACCTGCAAACGATTCATCAAATTTAATAACATATAATATATCGATTCCTAAGTTTTCGACTATTTTTTCTTTATCATGCATCGGTGTAATATACTCCACATGCGCTTCCTTTTTCCCTAAAACAACAGATGGATGGGGATGAAATGTCATAACTGCACTTTTATATCCGCGTTCATCCGCTATTTGTTTCGCAGTTCGAATCACACACTGATGCCCTAAATGAATGCCATCAAAAAATCCTAATGCCATTACAGTAGGTGGTAATTCTAATTTTTTTTGTTCATGTGGATGAGTTAAATGAATAAGTTTCACGCTTGAATTCACCTTTTTCTGTAATAATCCTTCCAATAATTCATTATAGCTTTAGTTCTTGATTATTCACAAGTACTTTCATTGGCTTTAGCATACCAGGGTGTTTTGGATGATGCTCATAAATTGCTAAGCAACGGTAATTTTTATCAAATACTGTAATGAATGGTGCTGTTATTTCTAATTCATTCTTTAAGAACATACCATTTTTTATTTTTTCTGCTTGCTTTTCATCTACAACCATTTTTGGGAATTTACTTAACGCTTCATCAATTGAAATGAAGATAGACTCTACTGTTCCATTTTGCACGTTTTCTTCAATTTCTTCAAATGATATGCAATCTTCTAGTAAAAATTCACCAGATGCCGTTCTTACAAGATGGGACATGTGTGATGGAAAACCTAGTTTTTCACCAATCATTACTGCTAGCGTTCTTACATATGTCCCTTTACTACACGTTACACGGAAACGGAATGAAATGTTTTCCCCTTCAAACATTTCACGGTCATCAAGTAATACGAATTCATGAATTGTAATGGTACGAACTGGACGTTCAACTTCTTGTCCCGCTCTTGCATATTCATATAATTTTTTTCCGTTAACTTTTACAGCTGAAAACATTGGAGGCGTTTGTTCAATCGTACCTGTTAATGCTGCGAGAACTCCTTCTACTTCCTTACGAGTAATACTACGATCTACATTTGTCGTTTCAACAACTTCACCAGAAGCATCTTCAGTTGTTGTTGAAAATCCTAATGTTACTTCACCTTCATATGTTTTTGTTTCACTCGTTAAAAACTGTGCAATCTTCGTTGCTCGTCCAACACAAATCGGTAATACCCCTGTTACATCTGGATCTAATGTTCCCGTATGACCAATTCGTTTCTCACGTAATATCTTTCTTAATTTAAATACACAATCATGTGATGTCATGCCTTTTGGCTTATGTAATAATACTACACCTTCCATATATGTTCACCTCATCATAATTCTTTCATAATAATTATCCAAACTTATTTTTCATTGAAAAAATGGATAGACAAATGTCTATCCATTATTCTTCACGTTTACCGTCTTTATTAATTTCATGTAAAAGTGTATCAATTCGATGACCATATCCGATAGACTCATCAAATTCGAAAGAAATTTCCGGTGTTTTACGAAGACGAATACGTTGGCCGATTTCTGAACGAATGAAGCCTTTTGCCTTCGCTAAACCTTTTAATGTACTTTCTTTCTGTTCATCGTCACCTAAAACAGAAATATACACTTTAGCGATTTGTAAATCTCCACTCACTTGCACATCTGTTACTGTAACAAATCCGACACGTGGATCTTTAATTTTACGACTGATAATGTCGCCTAATTCTTTTTTCATTTGCTCGCCTACACGGTTTGCACGTAATTTCATAACTCTTCACCTCATTCAGTACCATTCCAATTGTGTTATCGTACGTTCAATTTCAGGAAATGAATCGATGTACTCAAGTACACGATTCATTTCTTTTTCACAGATAACACGATTTGAGGATACGGAAACAATTGCAATTTCTGTACGTTGCCATACATCTTGATGCCCTACTTCTGAAACAGCTACGTTATAACGCTGCTTCACACGAGTGAGCACCCTTTGCAAAATTGCTCGTTTCTCTTTTAAAGAATGCACATCGTAAATCATACACTCGAATGAGAGTGAAGCGATAATCATCGCTTCACTTCTTCCATAATGTATGCTTCAATGATGTCCCCTTCTTTAAGATCATTATATCTCTCAATTGTAATACCACACTCATAGTTTTGTGCAACTTCTTTTACGTCGTCTTTGAAACGTTTTAACGTATCAAGTTGTCCTTCGAAGATTACTACGCCATCACGGATAATACGAACGCCACTATCACGTGTGATTTTACCGTCTATTACGTAACAACCTGCAATTGTTCCAACTTTTGTTACTTTGAACGTTTGGCGTACTTCCGCTTGACCGATTACTTTTTCTTCGAATTCTGGATCCAGCATCCCTTGCATTGCTGATTCGATTTCTTCGATTACTTTATAGATAATACGGTGTAAACGAACATCAACGTTCTCTAATTCAGCTGTACGCTTCGCATTCACATCAGGGCGTACGTTAAATCCAATTACAATTGCATTAGATGCAGAAGCTAAAATAATATCAGATTCTGTAATCGCACCTACACCAGTGTGAATGATTTTTACTTTTACGCCTTCAACATCGATCTTACGAAGTGATGCAGCCATTGCTTCAACAGAACCTTGTACGTCTGCTTTCACAATTAAGTTAATTTCTTTTACATCGCCCTCTTGGATTTGTTGGAATAAATCTTCAAGGCTTAATTTAGATTTTTCACCACGTTGAGCAACTAACGCTTCTTGTGCACGTGATTCACCGATTTGACGAGCTTTCTTCTCATCAGCGAATGCCATGAAACGATCTCCCGCTTGTGGTACTTCATTTAAACCTGTAATTTCAACAGGAGTTGATGGACCAGCAACTTTTACTCGACGACCAATATCACTTACCATTGCACGAACACGACCGAATGATGTTCCAACAACAATTGGATCTCCAACTCGAAGTGTACCGTTTTGAACAAGTAATGTCGCGATAGTTCCTTTACCTTTATCAAGCTGCGCTTCAATTACAGTACCAGTTGCATAGCGATTTGGATTTGCTTTATATTCTTCTACTTCACTCACAAGAAGAATCATTTCTAGCAAGTTGTCAATTCCCTCGCCTTGAATTGCAGAGATTGGTACGAAAATTGTGTCTCCGCCCCATGCTTCTGGAACCAATTCATATTCTGTTAATTCTTGCATTACGCGATCAGGATTTGCCGCTGGTTTATCCATTTTATTCACAGCAACAATAATTGGTACTCCAGCTGCTTTCGCATGGCTAATTGCTTCCACTGTTTGTGGCATAACACCGTCATCAGCTGCAACAACAAGAATTGTAATATCCGTTACTTGTGCCCCACGAGCACGCATCGTTGTAAATGCTGCGTGACCAGGCGTATCTAAGAATGTAATTTTCTTATCGTTTACTTCAACTTGGTATGCACCAATATGCTGAGTAATCCCACCAGCTTCGCCAGCAGTTACTTTTGAATTACGAATAGAGTCAAGTAAAGTTGTTTTACCATGGTCAACGTGTCCCATAATTGTAACAACAGCTGGACGCTCTTTTAAGTTTTCTTCATCATCTTGCTCATCGATGAATGTTTCGAATTCAGTTTCACTTACAACTACTTCTTCTTCTACTTCAATACCGTAATCAGTAGCAATTAACTCAATTGTATCTTTATCTAAGTCTTGGTTAATTGTTGCCATAATTCCTAGCATGAAGAGCTTCTTAATAATTTCAGACGGCTCTTTGCTTAATTTTTTAGCAAGCTCACCCACTGTAAGGCTTCCAGAGAAAGTAATTTTATCTGGTGTTTCTACAATTTGCGTTTGTTGTCTTCCAGCAAAGTTATCTTGACGCTTGTCTTCGTTATCTTTGCCTTTTTTCTTCTTCTTATTACTGTTCTTTTTACTGCGAACAACTTTCTCTTCTACTTCAAACTCATCTGCAACAGAAGGTTTTTCTTCTTGGTACTCATTATCTAATTTGTTTACTACTTCATCGTCTAACATTGTCATATGATTCGAAACCTCGATATTCATTTCTTTTAGTTTTGTCATAAGATCTTTACTTGAGATATTATGTTGTTTTGCATATTCATGCACTCGAATTTTACTCATACCTTCACCCCCGGTAATTTGTATCGAGCATGCTACGCAGCTTTTTCGCAAAGCCTTCATCTAACACAGCTACAACGACTCGCTCATCTCTCCCAATCGCATGCCCTAATTGTTGTCGATTTTCGACCTTTCTCATTGGTACGTTGTAATACGTCGTTTTATCCGTCATGCGTTTTGTTGTATTCACTGACGCATCTTCAGATAGCAACACAAGCTTTGCTTTGCCACTTCGTACTTCTTTTAAAACAAGTTCTTCACCCGAAATAATTTTCCGAGCCCGGTTTGCTAGTCCTAAAAACGATTTCCAATCGGACACTTATTTCGACTCCTTCTCAACAAGCTCAAGAAGCTCTTCGTATAGAGAACCGTCGATTTTCGCTTTTAGATGATGTTCCAAAACATTTTTCTTTTGAGCTTGAAGAATACTTTCTTTATCTTTTGATAAATAAGCACCTCGTCCTGATTTCTTTCCAGTTAAATCAATGGACACTTCTCCCTCTTTGGAACGAACAATGCGAACGAGCTCTCGTTTTGATTTCATTTCTTGCGTTGCAACACATTTTCGTAACGGAACTTTTCGATTGCTCATACTCATCACCTCTATTCGATTTCGTCTTCAACTGAATCGAATCCGAATGCGATTACGCTATCTTCTTCTGTTACAATACCTAGTTGTTTCGCATCAGACTCACTCTTAATATCAATTTTCCAACCTGTTAATTTAGCTGCAAGACGTGCGTTTTGTCCACGCTTACCGATAGCTAATGAAAGTTGGTGGTCTGGAACAACAACAGTTGTTGCTTTTTCTTCTTCATCTACAAGTACTTTAACAACTTGTGATGGGCTTAAAGCATTTGCAACATATTCTACTGGATCATTTGACCAGCGAACGATGTCAATCTTTTCACCTTTTAATTCATCTACAATGCGTTGTACACGTTGTCCTTTCGGTCCTACACAAGAGCCTACTGGATCAACATCAATGTTCTCTGCATGTACAGAAATTTTAGAACGATCGCCTGCTTCACGTGCCACAGAACGAATTTCAACAGTTCCATCATAAATCTCAGGAACTTCCATTTCGAATAAACGTTTTAAAAGACCAGGATGTGTACGTGATACGTAAATTTGTGGTCCCTTCGTTGTTTTTTCTACTTTCGTAATGAATACGCGAATGCGATCATGTGGTTTGTATTGTTCGTTTGGCATTTGCTCACTTACAGGTAATAAAGCTTCTACTTTCCCTAAGCTTACATAGATGAAACGAGCATCTTGACGTTGTACAATACCAACCATGATGTCTTCTTCACGGTCACTAAACTCCGAGTAAATAACACCACGCTCTGCTTCACGCACTCGTTGTGTTACAACCTGTTTTGCAGTTTGTGCTGCAATGCGGCCGAAATCTTTTGGTGTTACTTCAATTTCTAGTACGTCACCATCTTGATAGTTTGGATTAATTTGTCTTGCTTCTTCAACAGAAATTTCAAGACGTGGATCAAACACATTATCAACAACGTCTTTACGTGCTAAAACTTGAATTGTTCCCACTTCTGGGTTAAAGCTCACACGAACGTTTTGTGCTTGGTTAAAATTGCGTTTATAAGCAGAGATTAATGCTGCTTCAATCGCATCAATAATAATATCTTTGCTAATTCCTTTTTCTGACTCTAATACGAGCAAGGCATCTAACAACTCAGTGCTCATGAAGATCCCCCTTCTAACTAAAACGTAACAGCAAGTCGCGCATTTGCAACTTTATCCATTGGAATTTGGATTTCTTTTTTACGTGTTTTAATTGTTAATAATAGTGTAATTGTAGTACCATCGTAGGAAAGTAGCTTTCCTTCAAACATTTTTTCACCATCAATCGGCTCATATGTTTTAATTGCCACTTGTTTTCCTACCGCTTGCTGGAAGTCTTTCTCTTTCTTTAATGGGCGTTCTGCTCCAGGAGATGATACATCCAAAAAGTAAAGATGAGGAATTGGATCCTCTTTATCTAAAGCTTCGCTTAAACGTTCACTTACCGCACCGCATTCTTCAATGTCGACTCCCTTTTCAGAATCAATGAATACGCGTAAGAACCAGTCCTGTCCTTCTTTCACATACTCTACATCTACAAGTTCAAGATTTAACTCTTCAACGATCGGCTGCGCAAATGCTTCTACAACTTCTGTGACTTTCTTATCCATAAACAGCCTCCTTCCTGCCGCCATGTACCATTTACAAGAAAAGATTCCGTCCATAAAAACGGTCTATCTTATTCTTTCTCGTTAGCTAACAAAAGCCCCTGCCGTTAAGCAGGGAATATCTGTCTTAGTATTACCAAATTTAAGAAGTAAAACTTGTAACAAAATATGTATATACGACAGAAATTTCTTACCTCTCTACATCAATAAAACGTAGATAGTAACACGAAAGAGTGGGTTTCCCCACTCTTTTTTTCACACAATATACATGACATGGTTATCTCGGTTAATAGTATACCATAGCAAATACTGATTTGCAAAGACTTTTCCTACCTGCTAGAACAGTGATAATTGGTTTTGATCAGGTAGATCACCTAAGCAACCTTGACTATCTAAATACTCAATAATCGTTTTAGAAACCTTACTGCGCTGCTGTAAATCTTCTTTTGATAAGAAATCTCCATTTTTACGAGCTTCTACGATACTTAAAGCTGCGTTTGTACCAAGACCAGGCACCGCATTAAATGGAGGAATTAATGAGTCTCCATCAATAATGAATTCTGTTGCATGCGAGCGATATAAATCAACCTTTTGGAATGAGTATCCACGCTCACACATTTCAAGTGTCATTTCTAGTACCGTTAATAAACTCTTCTCTTTCGGCGCTGCATCTAATCCTTTTTGCGCAATTTCATCAATCTTTACACGTATAGATGCTGAACCTTTTGCCATCGCCTCTACATCAAAGTCATCTGCACGAACCGTAAAGTATGCCGCATAGAATAAAAGTGCAAAATGTACTTTAAAATATGCGATACGTACAGCCATAAGTACGTAAGCAGCCGCATGGGCTTTAGGGAACATGTATTTAATCTTCTTACATGAATCAATATACCAACCTGGTACATTATTACTTTTCATGTCCTCTTCCCATTCTTCCGGTACACCTTTACCTTTACGAACCGACTCCATAATTTTGAAGGCTAATGATGGATCTAAACCTTGATAGATTAAATATACCATGATGTCATCACGACAACCGATAACTTCACTCAGCGTACATGTACCGTTATAAATTAACTCGTTTGCATTACCGAGCCATACGTCCGTACCATGTGATAGTCCAGAGATTTGGACTAACTCTGAGAATGTCGTTGGTTTTGTCTCTTCTAACATTTGTCTTACGAATTTCGTACCGAATTCCGGTATACCAAGTGTACCTGTTTTACAGTTAATTTGTTCTTCCGTTACTCCTAATGATTCCGGACCTGAGAAAATTTTCATTACTTCCGGATCATCTGTTGGGATTGTTTTCGGATCAATACCACTTAAATCTTGTAACATACGAATAACTGTCGGATCATCGTGTCCTAGTATATCAAGTTTCAATAAATTATCATGAATTGAGTGGAAATCAAAGTGTGTCGTTCTCCACTCAGCCCCTATTGAATCTGCCGGATACTGTATTGGTGAGAAATCAAAGATGTCCATGTAATCTGGCACAACGATAATACCACCTGGATGCTGTCCAGTTGTACGTTTTACACCGGTACACCCTGCTACTAAGCGGTCAATCTCTGCATTTCGTATCGTTAAATTATGATCATTTGCATAACCTTTTACATATCCATAAGCCGTTTTTTCTGCAACTGTACCAATCGTTCCTGCACGATATACATAATCTTCACCGAACAGTATTTTCGTATAGTTATGGGCACGTGGTTGGTATTCGCCGGAGAAGTTCAAATCGATATCGGGTACCTTATCTCCTTTAAATCCAAGGAACGTTTCGAACGGAATATCATGTCCATCTTTTACATATGAAACATTACATGTTGGACATTCTTTATCTGGTAAATCAAAACCAGAACCTACCGAGCCGTCATTAAAGAATTCTGATTGCTTACACTTCGGACATACATAATGTGGTGGTAATGGATTTACTTCTGTAATTTCCATCATCGTTGCAACGAATGATGAACCTACAGATCCACGCGAACCTACTAAATATCCGTCTACTAACGATTTTTTCACCAGCTTATGTGAAATTAAATAAATTACAGCAAATCCATGTCCGATAATACTTTTTAATTCTTTTTCCAATCGGGCTTCTACGATTTCTGGTAGCTCTTCCCCATAAATGCTACGCGCCATTTTATAACTCATATCACGCGTTTCATCATCAGCACCTTCAATTTTCGGTGTGTATAAATCATCTTTTACTGGATGAACATCACCAATTAATGACGCAACCTTTTGTGTATTCGTTACTACAATTTCTTTCGCTTTGTCTTCACCTAAAAATGAAAAACACTCTAACATCTCATCTGTTGTACGGAAATGTACCGGCGGTAATGAATGTCGATTTAACGGATTTGCTCCGCCCTGCGAACTCACTAAAATTTTACGATACATAGCATCCTCTTGATCTAAATAATGCACGTTCCCTGTAGCGACAACCGGTTTATCTAACGTCTCACCCAGTTTTACTAAGTTAGAAATAATTGTTTTTAATTGTCCTTCATCTCGAACAAGTTCACGTTCTACTAAATGACGTAACACCTCTGGAGGCATTACTTCAATGTAATCATAGAATTGCGCAATTTCTTCTACTTCTTCAGGTGCTTTTTGCATCATTGCCTCAAACACTTCACCTTTATCACAAGCCGTTCCTACTAAAATTCCTTCACGATATTTTTTTAATAGTGACCTTGGTACACGTGGCACACGGTAAAAATAATTCAGGTGAGAATATGAAACAAGTTTATATAAATTTTTCAATCCAACATCTGATGTAGCAAGTAATGTCATATGACTTGGACGCCCACGTTTATACGCATCCCCTTGTCCCATACTATCATTTAATTGATCATGATATTCAAATCCCTTTTCAATTACATCTTTTAGCATTTTCACAAGTAAGTATCCCGTTGCTTCAGTATCATAAATCGCACGGTGATGTTGCGTTAATTCAATATCAAGCTTTTTACACATCGTATTTAATCGATGGTTTTTCATTTCCGGGAATAAGAACCGCGCAAGTTCTAACGTATCAATAACAGGGTTATTCGTTTTTGCTAGCCCTGCCTTTTTAAAACCTACGTTAATAAAGCCCATATCAAAGCTTGCGTTATGAGCAACAAGTGTATGGTCACCCATCCATTCCTCAAACTTTTTAAACACTTCGTCCACTTCTGGTGCATCAGTTAACATATCATCTGTAATACCTGTTAATTCAATAATCGTCGCAGATAATGGTTGATGCGGATTTGCGAAAGATTCAAAACGATCAATGATTTCGCCACCTTTTATCTTTACGGCAGCTAACTCAATGACTGTATCGTATACAGCTGATAAACCTGTCGTCTCAACGTCGAAAACAACATACGTTTCCTCTGCAAGTAAACGATGCGCTTCGTTATATGCGATCGGTACACCATCATTAACTAAATTTGCCTCTACACCGTATATAACTTTAACCCCAGCCTTTTTACCCGCAGAGTATGCTTCTGGGAAAGACTGAGCAACAGCATGGTCTGTAACTGCAATAGCCTCATGTCCCCATTTACCAGCTTGAGCAACAAGCCTAGAGACAGGCGTAACAGCATCCATTTGACTCATTTGGGTATGAAGGTGAAGCTCTACACGTTTTTCACCTTCTGGCGCCTTATCTTTACGAGATGGTCCTGTTATTTCATTAATATCGTTTGCAATCATTACTAAATCTCGAACAAACGTATCATTTTGAACAGAACCACGTGCTTTCACCCACATTCCTTTTCTCAAGGATTGCAGCATTGGAATATCTTCTTTGTCACGCGAAAACATTTTGATCATAATAGAATCCGTATAGTCCGTTATTTTTAAAGTTAATAACGTACGCCCACTACGAAGCTCTTTTGTTTCTACATGGAATACATACCCTTGAACCGTTTTTCTTCGTTCTTCATCTTGAATTTCTCGCATCGGTGTAATCTCTTCATCTGGCTTAATAAGATATCCGAGTACAACCGGTCCTTCATGCACAACGCTACTTTCTTCAGCTTGCTTCTTCGCCATTTCTTCCATAGCTTGTATTACACGCTCACGGTCTTCTTGCTGAGTTTGCTCACGAAACTTTTGCATTTCTTCTGCATTTTGCTTTATATGTGTGTCTAACTGAAAACGTGGGAATCCAAAAGCTTCGTATTGATCACCTACTGGTTTCGTAACATTTTTCTTTAAAGCAGTAGATTCTAACTCGTTATTCACATTTATTAACAACTTCACTCCATTTACCTGAGGTAGTTGCTTCTTTAAGTAAGCAAACATAGGTGAAAATGTAATTCGCTCCGTACAAAGCGGCCAATATGCCTTCACTTCTTCTTCTGTAAATTGTTTATTCTCTGCTTGTAATGCAAATGTTGTTCTTGCAATATGAGAAAATGATTGCTTAAGCTTCACTTCTAGCAATTCATATAATTCTGTCGGCAAAATACGTGGCACTTGTAAGTCAAAATGCCAACCTTTATTCGCTTTATCAATAACTAGCTTTTCAATACCACCGCCCTGTAAATATTGATTTATAAGGTCTTCTGGTATTTGCAACTGCTGGAGCAAAATTTGAAATCGCTCTTGTTGTTCATTTGTTAATGACATAAGCACTCTCCTTCCATTTGCTATTATAAATTGAAACGTACTACAAAGAAAGATGTCTCCCTTCTTCTTTTACAAAATACGTTTACAAAGAAAGAGAAGGTACCTCATTACGAGGTACCTCTTCTTATTTTAAAATATTAGCAATATATGTTTGAAGTTCTTCTACTTTCACTTCTTCAGACTCGCCTGTAGCACGTACTTTCACTTCTACAATACCTTCATCTGCTTTTTTACCAACCGTAACGCGAACTGGAAGGCCAAATAAATCTGCATCTGCAAATTTAACACCTGCACGTTCTGCACGATCATCTAGTAATACTTCATATCCTTGCTCTTGTAATGAGTTGTAAATATTTTCACCCATTTCACGTTGTGCATCAGATTTCATATTTACTGGAATTACATGCACATGGAACGGTGCTACAGCTTTTGGCCAAACTAAGCCGTTCTCATCATTAAACTGCTCTGCAATTGCTGCCACTGTACGAGATACACCGATACCGTAACAACCCATAATAAGTGCTTGTGTTTTCCCGTTTTCATCTAGGAATGTTGCGTTCATCGCTTCACTATAGCGAGTTCCTAATTTAAATACATGACCAACTTCAATTCCGCGTGCGAAAAGAATTGTTCCGTTTCCATCTGGAGATTGGTCTCCTTCTTGGATGAAGCGTAAATCTGTATATTGACTTACTTTAAAGTCCCGTTCTGGATTTACATTTACATAATGGAACCCTTCTTCATTCGCTCCTGAACATCCGTTTACAATTGATGCTACAGCATGGTCAGCAATAATTTCGATATCACCTGTTACACCAATCGGTCCTAATGAACCAACTTCACAATTTAATAATTCTTTTACTTCTTCATGAGAAGCAAGCTCAACAACTGAAGCGCCGTATACATTTTTCACTTTTACATCGTTTACTTCATGATCACCACGAACAAGTACAACTACTAATTTCTCGTCTACTTTAAATACCATAGACTTAATACACTGTTCTGCTTCAATGTTTAAGAATGCAGATACTTCTTCAATTGCTTTTTGATCTGGCGTTGCTACTTTTTCAAGTGCCTTTTCTGCTTCGTCACTCTTCGTATACGTAGCTACAACAGGAGCCATTTCGATGTTCGCTGCATAATTGGATGTATCCGAGTATGCAATAGTATCTTCACCAACATCAGATAATACCATAAATTCATGTGTATCTTTTCCGCCCATTGCTCCAGAGTCAGCAATAACCGCACGGAAATTTAAGCCACAACGAGCAAAAATGTTAGAGTATGCTTTATATAAGCGATCATACACTTCATCTAAGCTCTCCTGCGTAGCGTGGAAAGAATAGGCATCTTTCATTAGAAACTCTCTTCCACGTAATAAACCGAAACGAGGTCTTTGTTCGTCACGGAACTTTGTTTGAATTTGGTATAGCGTTAACGGTAATTTTTTATATGATTTTACTTCATCACGTACAAGATCAGTAATTACTTCTTCATGTGTCGCCCCTAAAGCAAATTCACGAGCGTTACGATCTTTCATACGCATTAATTCAGATCCGTAAGAATACCAACGGCCTGATTCTTGCCATAATTCTGCAGCTTGCATCGCTGGCATTAATAATTCTACAGCTCCTGCGCGTTCCATTTCTTCTCGAACGATACGTTCTACTTTGTGTAGTACTTTTAAACCAAATGGTAGAAAACTATAAATACCAGAAGCATTTTGACGCATAAAACCTGCGCGAAGTAATAATTGATGACTCTTAATTTCAGCATCAGCTGGAACTTCACGTAATGTAGGACTGAATACCATACTTTGTTTCATTTATTCGCACCTCTTCATTTTACTCTTACACGCAGTAAAACCCCTCACCTCGGGTTAGGTGAGGGATTTTATTCTACGAGCTCTATTTCATTATAAGTTTCACTTTATTTTACAAGAAAAACTTACGAATGTCATTCCATGTTACAACTAACATTAGTAACATTAATAATGCAAAACCAATAAAGTGGACCATTCCTTCTTTTTGACGGTCAATCGGTTTTCCTCGTAACGCTTCGATTAAGAAGAAGAATAAACGTCCACCGTCTAAAGCGGGGACTGGTAATAGATTAAATAAACCAAGGTTTATACTTAAAACTGCCGCTAAACTTAGCACACGCGTAAATCCATAATCTACGACTTGATCTGTTAGATTGTAAATTCCTACTGGACCTGACAACTCATTAATAGAAAATTGACCAGTTACTAATTTCACAAGAGACTCAAAAATTAGTTTCGTCCATTCGTACGTTTGTTCAAATCCTGATTTAATCGAACC
Source organism: Bacillus sp. FSL M7-1020 (assembly GCF_038050415.1). Taxonomy (NCBI): domain Bacteria; kingdom Bacillati; phylum Bacillota; class Bacilli; order Caryophanales; family Bacillaceae; genus Bacillus; species Bacillus sp. FSL M7-1020. The sequence goes on from NZ_JBBOTW010000001.1 coordinate 3,441,414, forward strand.
CATCACTGTTTTCTCTACAGGAGAGTAAACACCAATTCTACCAACTTCTTCTTTACCTTCTTTATCGAGTGTTGGAGTTACTTTTACATTAAGCTGTTCATTATCACGCTTTACTTGTAACGTAATTTCTTTATTCGGGTTTTCACGTACAATGGCAACAACATCTTTCCATGTACTTGTACTTTTCCCATCAATTGCTTGAATTGTATCGTTTTCTTTTAATCCAGCTTGCTGCGCTGCACTATTTTCCATTATTTTTCCGACCATTGGTTTGTCAATGGGAACCCCTTGTACAAATCCAAGAATCACAAAAATAACAAATGCTAAAATGAAGTTCATTGCAGGACCCGCAAAGATTGTTAAAGCACGTTGACCCAATTTTTTAGAGCCAAATTGCCTGTTATACGGAGCAATTTGAATTTCTTCTCCAGCAGTAATGATACGAGCCTTTTCATTCACTCGGAATGTTTGAAGCTCTTCCTCATACTCTTCATAGCCTGAAATCGTTAGATTATGCTCTAAATCGGCTTGTTCGACTTCAATAACACGAACATTTGGATATTTTTCATATCCATCAAAAACTAATTTCACAGCTTCGTCTTTTTCATTTAGCACAAGGCCAACCTTTTTCCCTGGCTTTAACTCAACTGTGTCCGCATCCTCGCCAGCCATTCTTACATAGCCACCAAGGGGCAGTAATCGAATCGTATACACCGTTTCATTCTTTTCAAATGAGAATATTTTCGGACCAAAACCAATCGCAAACTCGCGGCATAAAATGCCTGCTCTTTTCGCGAAATATAGATGCCCTAGCTCATGGAAAAATACGAGTGCACCGAAAATTAATATAAAGGCAATCGCTGTATTCAATTCCATAACCACCTTTGCTAAATTTGTTCCATCACAAACCGTCTTGTGGCTGCATCAATTTCCAGAATTTCCTCTAAGCTCGGACGTGCAATGACATTGTGATGGTTCATTGCTTTTTCAATGAGGTCTTCCACTGTTAAGAAACCAATTCTCTTTTGTAAAAAAGCTTCAACAGCTACTTCATTTGCAGCGTTCATTACAGCTGGCATACTTCCACCTGTTTTCCCAGCCTCATACGCAAAACGTAGACAACGGAAACGTTCTTGGTTCATTTTTTCAAAATGCAATGTTCCCATTTCCCATAAGTTTAACTGTTTTGTATCTGAAAGAGGTAATCTATCAGGATATGTAAGCGCGTATTGAATTGGTACTCGCATATCAGGTGAGCCAAGCTGCGCCATTACACTACGATCTTCAAATTCAACCATAGAATGAATTATACTTTCTTTATGTAAAACAACATCAATTTGCTCATAAGGGATACCAAAAAGCCAATGTGCTTCAATTACTTCTAGTCCCTTATTCATCATTGTAGCAGAATCAATTGTAATTTTCGAACCCATTGACCAGTTTGGATGTCGAAGCGCATCTTCTACGGTCACATGATGCAATTCATCTCTCGTTTTATCACGGAAACTTCCACCAGAAGCCGTTATAATGAGTCGAGAAATTCTTTTTTCATTTTCACCATTCAAGCATTGAAAAATAGCTGAATGTTCACTATCTACCGGAAGTAACGAAACATTATGTTTTCGCGCCGCTTCCATTACTAGATGCCCTGCAGTTACTAACGTTTCTTTATTTGCAATTCCAATTGTTTTTTTCGCCTCAATTGCACGAAGTGTTGGTAACAACCCTACGCTACCTACAACGGCATTTACTAAAATCTCCGCATCTGGATGTAATGCTACTTCTAAAAGACCTTCACTACCATACACAACTTTTGTATTACCAGAAACAGCTTGTAATTTTATAACATCTTCTGCTCTTTGCACAGAAACGATTTGCGGAGAAAATTCTTGAATTACTTTTACTGCGTAGTCAATATTTTTCCCTACAGAAAAAGCAACGAGACGGAATTGGTCTGGGTGCGAGCGTAACACATCTAAAGTTTGTGTACCAATTGATCCGCTTGCACCTAATAAACTAATGTTTTTCATGACTCCAACCCCTCGTTCATTTATTAATTGTATTGCAATAAGAAGTAGAGAATTGGTAACACAAATAACCAACTATCTGTTCGATCTAATATACCACCATGTCCAGGTAAAATTGTACCTGAATCTTTTACGCCATAATGACGTTTAAATGCAGATTGTACTAAATCACCAATTTGTCCAAAAATAGAAATGATAATTGTCAGCACAATTAAAATTACTACATTCGATTCAACTGGGAAGAACACGTTGTATACAAGTGCCACAATAATTCCACAAACGATGCCACCTACTGAACCTTCAATCGTTTTATTTGGACTAATTTCTGGCCATAATTTTCTTTTTCCTAATGCTTTTCCTACGAAATATGCACCTGAATCAGTAGCCCATATAACAAATAATGCGCAAAACACATATTTAATTCCTAATATTCTCGTTTCATTCAGATATAAGAATCCCATTGCAACATATGTTGTTGCCATAAGTAAAAATGAAGCATTATCAAAAGTAAATGTATTCTTAGAAAGGACTGTATATGATAAAAGTAATAAAACAATCACAAACGTAATTTCTAATTTACCTAATCCAATCCACCTAAATAGTTCTGATGCACTACTTGGAACTAAAATAGTCCATAATAATACCGCAGCTAAAACTGTTGGTACTGAAATAAGCGTAAGCTTATTCATTCGAATTAACTCATATAAACCTATAGAAGCAAGTGCATACACTAAAACCGTAAAAGGCACGCCACCGTAAATTACGATGGGAATGAATAGCGCGGCAGCAACCACTCCAGTAATAATTCTCTGTTTCACTACCAAACCCTCTCTTTCTACACGCCTCCGAATCTGCGCCCTCTATGTTGAAAGTCTGTAATCGCACTAAGCAAATGTTCTTCCGTAAAGTCTGGCCAATACACATCCGTAAACCAAAATTCCGAATATGCAATTTGCCATAACATGAAATTACTAATACGTAGCTCTCCGCTTGTACGAATTAACAACTCTGGATCAGGTAAAGAACCCGTCATTAAGTAGGAAGAAATCATTTCTTCACTTATCTCTTCAGCACGAATTTTTCCTTCCTCACTATCTTTCATCATATGTTGCACAGCAGAAACGATTTCATCTCGACTTCCATAGTTTAACGCGAAATTGAGAATTAATCCCGTATTCTCTTGCGTATCTTCCATGGCTTTTTCCATCGCTCTGCGTGTATGCGTAGGAAGACGATCTTTTTGCCCTATTACTCGGACTTGTACGTTTTCTTCAATCAATTCTGGTAAAAATGTACCTAGAAATTCTTCTGGAAGCCTCATTAAATAGTCAACTTCCTTTTTCGGTCTTTTCCAGTTCTCAGTTGAAAAAGCATAAAGAGTTAACACTTTCACATTAAGCTTACTTGCAAATTTTGTGATTTTCTTTACAACTTGCATACCTTCATGATGTCCCGCAATACGAGGCATAGCTCTCCTCTTTGCCCATCTTCCATTACCATCCATAATGATGGCAATATGTTCTGGTATATACCCTTTTTTCACTTCTTCAACGAGATGATCAAACGATGCGTCCTTTTTACTTTTAAAAAAAGGAAAGTTTTTAAACATCATTCATACCCTCCAGCAAGCAGACATATGCCTAAAAGTGTAAAAAGACCCCCTTAAGAAGAGGGTCATATTTGCGAAGTTATCGCTATTACACTTCCATGATTTCTTTTTCTTTGTTTTTTGCGATTTCGTCAACTTTTGCAATATATTTATCTGTTTCTTTTTGGATATCTTCAGTATATCCTCTTAAATCATCTTCCGTAATCTCGCCAGCTTTTTCAAGCTTCTTAAGATCATCGTTACCGTCACGACGTACGTTACGAACCGCAACTTTTGCTTCTTCAGCATATTTTTTCACAACTTTTACAAGATCACGACGACGCTCTTCTGTTAATGCAGGGAATGCAATACGAATTACAGTTCCGTCATTAGAAGGGTTTAAGCCTAAATCTGCTTTTAAAATTGCTTTTTCAATATCACCGATAGAAGTTTTATCATACGGTTGAATTACAAGCAAACGTGCTTCTGGAACTGTAATGTTCGCTAATTGCACAACTGGTGTTGGTGCACCATAGTAATCAACTTGTACCTTATCTAATACAGACGAGCTTGCACGACCAGCGCGAACTGTTGCTAATTCACGAGAATAAGCAGCAACTGCTTTTTCCATTTTTTCATTTGAAGACTTCAATACTTGTTGTCCCATAATTATTTCCCCCTTACGACTGTTCCGATATTTTCGCCTAAAACGGCACGTTTAATATTACCTTTTTCCATAACTGAGAATACAATTAATGGAATATCATTATCCATACATAGAGAAGAAGCTGTAGAATCCATTACACCTAAACCTTCTTTTAATACATCTAAGTAAGTAAGCGTTTCGTACTTCGTAGCAGTTGGATCAATAGATGGATCTGCACTATATACGCCATCCACATTATTTTTCGCCATTAAAATAACGTCCGCTTCGATTTCCGCTGCACGTAATGCTGCTGTCGTATCTGTAGAGAAGTATGGGTTACCAGTACCTGCGGCAAAGATAACAACACGTTTTTTCTCTAAGTGACGAATTGCTTTACGACGAATGTAAGGCTCTGCCACTTGACGCATCTCAATTGAAGTTTGAACGCGAGTTTGAATTCCAATATTCTCTAAACTATCTTGAAGAGCTAGTGAATTCATAACTGTCGCTAACATGCCCATGTAATCTGCTCCTGCACGATCCATGCCCATTTCGCTTCCAATTTTCCCACGCCAAATGTTACCGCCACCAACAACAACAGCAACCTCTACATCAAGTTCTGCAATTTCTTTCACTTGTTCCGCAACTGACTTGATAACAGCTGGGTTAATTCCAAATCCTTGCTCGCCAGCTAAAGCTTCTCCGCTCAGCTTTAAAACGACACGATTATATTTCGGTTTACTCATAATGAACCTCCAATTGCTTACATCTTTATTTTAAAAAAGGGAACACAATGTGTTCCCTAATCTGTATTAGTTGTTACCTTTTACTTGGTTCATTACTTCTTCAGCAAAGTTGTCTTCGCGTTTTTCGATACCTTCACCAACAGCGTAGCGAACGAATCCTTTTAATGTTCCGCCTTTAGACTCAACGAATTGACGAACTTTCATATCAGGGTTTTTAACGAATGCTTGGTCAAGTAAGCAAATTTCTTCGAAGAATTTGCCAAGACGGCCTTCTACCATTTTTGCAACGATTTTTTCAGGCTTGCCTTCGTTTAAAGCTTGTTGTGTTAATACTTGACGCTCATGCTCAACTTCTTCAGCTGTTACAGCATCACGGTCAATGTATTTAGGGTTAACTGCTGCAATGTGCATTGCTACATCTTTAGCAGCTGCTTCGTCAGTAGAACCTTCAAGAACTGTTAATACACCAATACGTCCACCCATGTGTAGGTAAGCGCCGAATGCATCAGCATCCGTTTTTGATACGATTTCGAAACGACGAAGTGTAAGTTTTTCACCAATTTTAGCAATTGCTTCATTGATGTGCTCTTCTACTGTTTTACCGCCTTCAATTGTTTGAGCCATAGCTTCTTCAACGTTAGCTGGTTTGTTAGCTAATAAGTGAGCAGCTAATTCTTTAATTAAAGCTTGGAAACCTTCGTTTTTCGCAACAAAATCAGTTTCAGAGTTTAATTCTAAGATTAAACCGTCGTTACCGTTTGTTTCGATGAAAGTTAAACCTTCAGCAGCGATGCGGTCAGCTTTTTTAGCAGCTTTCGCAATACCTTTTTCACGTAAGAAGTCAATTGCTTTCTCCATGTCGCCGTTTGTTTCAGTTAAAGCCTTTTTGCAGTCCATCATACCTGCGCCTGTTTTTTCACGAAGTTCTTTTACCATTTGTGCAGTGATTGCCATGTTTTTCATCCTCCTAAAATATGTATTTATACCTTTTAAAAAGGTTTTTATACCTTAAAAAAGGTGATAAAAGGCCGAACCCCTTATCACCTTTCCAAATTTGTTACGCAGTAACAGTTTCTTCACCTTGTTTTGCTTCAAGGATCGCGTCTGCCATTTTAGATGTAAGAAGTTTTACAGCACGAATTGCATCATCGTTTGCTGGGATAACGTGATCGATTTCGTCTGGATCACAGTTTGTATCAACGATACCGATGATTGGAATGTGTAATTTGCGTGCTTCAGCAACTGCAATACGCTCTTTACGAGGGTCTACTACGAATAATGCACTTGGAAGACCTTTCATATCTTTAATACCGCCTAAGAATTTCTCAAGACGCTCTAACTCTTTTTTAAGTTGAACAACTTCTTTCTTAGGAAGTACTTCGAAAGTACCATCTTCTTGCATTCTTTCGATGTCTTTAAGGCGCTTGATACGCTTTTGGATTGTTTGGAAGTTTGTTAAAGTTCCACCTAACCAACGTTGGTTAACGAAGTACATACCAGCACGAGTTGCTTCTTCTTTAATAGCTTCTTGTGCTTGTTTTTTAGTACCTACGAATAAAATGTCTCCGCCTTCAGCAGCGATGTCGCGCATCGTTCTGTAAGCTTCCTCAACTTTTTTCACAGTTTTTTGTAAGTCGATGATGTAGATACCGTTACGCTCTGTGAAAATGTAACGCTTCATTTTTGGGTTCCAACGACGTGTTTGATGTCCGAAATGAACACCAGCTTCAAGCAATTGCTTCATAGAAATTACTGACATAATATAGTTCCTCCTAAATGGTTTTTGATATCCTCCGTTTACTTCATCTCTAAGCGAAACTACAACCGTAGCACCAACACTTAAATCAGTAAACGTGTGTACTTTGTACTGACACCACTACTTACTATATCATACTGAAATATTACAATCAAGTCGAAAATGCGAACAATGTAAAACTTTCTTTATTCACACTCGAATTCTAGTATTACCAACCTGTATTTCTTTTAAGCGAAAAAATAAAATTCAATTCATAGTTTTCCAAAGAACACGATTATGGCGCTTTTCACAAACAACATCAATCTCTTATATACAAAAAACTCTCCTCATTTGAGGAGAGTTTTTATAAATTAGTTTGTTTTTAATTTAGCAAGTTCATGTAAAAATTTGTCGTTTAATACTTTAATGTATGTTCCTTTCATACCTAAAGAACGAGACTCGATTACACCAGCACTTTCTAATTTACGTAGTGCATTTACAATCACAGAACGAGTGATTCCTACACGATCAGCAATTTTACTTGCAACAAGTAGACCTTCTGTTCCGTTTAACTCTTCGAAAATGTGCTCAATTGCTTCTAACTCACTGTAAGATAATGAGCTAATCGCCATTTGAACAACAGCTTTACTACGTGCTTCCTCTTCGATTTCTTCTGCTTTTTCACGTAAGATTTCCATACCTACTACAGTTGAACTGTATTCAGCAAGGATTAAATCATCATCTAAGAACTCTTGACCAAGACGAGCTAACACTAATGTACCTAGACGCTCACCGCCACCAACGATTGGTACGATTGTAGTTAAACCTTGACCGAATAATTCTCTATTTTCTACTGGGAATGCTGTGTAAGCACTGTTTACATCTAAGTTTGAAGATGTTTCCGTTACATTGAATAAGCTTTGCGTATATTCTTCTGGGAATTGACGCTCTGCAAGCATTTGTTTCATACGCTCGTTCTCGATTTGTTGGTGAATTGCATAACCTAGTAATTTACCACGACGACTTACTACGAATACGTTCGCTTCGATTACTTCACACATTGTATCAGACATTTCTCTAAAGTTTACAGGCTTTCCTGCTGCGCTCTGTAATAACGCATTTAATTTTCTTGTTTTTGCTAATAATTCCATTTCAAAAGTTCCTCCTACATGTTACTCACATATTTTTTCATCACTTGGAAACTAGGGCGAGTCACCTGATGACACTATTACAAAATAAACTGGCTCACATCTTTATTTTTAGCAATTGTTGCTAATTTCTCCTCAACGTATTGAGGTGTTATCGTTATTTTCTCTAACGTAATTTCAGATGCTTCAAACGATAAATCTTCAAGGAGCTTCTCCATAATCGTATGGAGTCTTCTGGCTCCAATATTATCTGTATCCTGATTAACTTGATAAGCAATCTCAGCAATCTTACGAATAGCTTCGTCTGAAAATTCAATTTCTATACCTTCAGTCGCTAATAATGCCATATACTGTTTAATTAACGCATTGTCAGGCTCGATTAATATTTTAACAAAATCATCTGTCGATAATTTTGTTAATTCTACTCGAATCGGAAATCTCCCTTGCAATTCCGGAATTAAATCCGACGGTTTAGACATATGAAACGCTCCAGCTGCAACGAATAAAATATAATCCGTTTTTACTGATCCGTATTTTGTCGCAACATTCGATCCTTCTACAATTGGTAAAATGTCACGTTGCACACCTTCACGTGATACATCTACGCTATTCGACTGCTTACCAGCAATTTTGTCAATTTCATCGATAAAAATAATCCCGAGCTGTTCAGCACGATAAACAGCCTCTTGTGTAACTTCATCCATATCAATTAAGCGCTGTGCTTCCTCATTTGTCAAGAGTTTTCTTGCTTCTTTTACAGAAAGTTTACGTTTTTTCGTTTTTTTCGGCATAAAACTTCCTAATGCATCTTGGAAATTCATTCCCATTTGTTCCATACCAGTTCCTTGTAACATATCAAACATTGAAGACTGTTGCTCAGTCACTTCAATCGATACAATTTCATCTTCAAGAAGTCCTGCAGCAAGCTTTCTTTCCACGTCTTGACGTTTCTTTTCGATTTCAACATCTTCTTGCTCATCGGATGTTTGATTCGAATTTTGAGCACCGCCAAAAAGCATTTCTAATGGATTTTTAAATCCAGATTGCTTCTCCGGACTTGGCACTAAAATTTCAACAAGACGTTGGTTCGCTTGCTCTTCTGCTTTATCTTGAACTTTAACTACCATTTCTTCTTTCACGATGCGTACTGACGTTTCTACAAGGTCACGTACCATCGACTCTACATCTCTACCTACATATCCAACTTCTGTGAATTTAGTAGCTTCAACCTTAATAAAAGGTGCTCCAACGAGTTTCGCCATTCGTCGTGCTACCTCTGTTTTACCAACACCTGTCGGTCCAATCATTAAAATGTTTTTAGGTGCAATTTCATCACGTAAATTTTCAGCTAGTTTACTGCGACGATATCGATTTCTTAAAGCTACAGCAACCGCTTTCTTTGCATCTTTTTGACCGATGATGTATTGATCTAATTTTTCCACAATTTGGCGCGGAGTAAAATGTAAATGCATATAAAATGCCTCCCTTACGATTCTACAATTCTTCAACAATTATGTTGTGGTTCGTATAAACACAAATATCGCCTGCAATTTCTAGACTCGCTTTCGCAATCTGCTTCGCAGTTAAATGTTCACTTGCATATTGTTTTAAAGCACGACCTGCAGAAAGTGCATAATTTCCACCAGATCCAATTGCTAAAATACCATCATCCGGTTCAATTACTTCTCCTGTGCCCGAAACAAGGAGCATAGTTGTTTTATCCATGACAATGAGCATCGCTTCTAACTGACGCAGCATTTTATCCCCACGCCATTGTTTCGCCATTTCAACTGCAGCACGCTGCAAGTTCCCGTTATACTCTTCTAATTTCCCTTCAAACATTTCAAAAAGAGTAAATGCGTCCGCAACTGAACCTGCAAAACCAGCTAAAACTTTCCCTTGGAAAAGTCTACGAACTTTACGAGCTGTATGTTTCATTACAACAGCATTCCCCATCGTTACCTGGCCATCTCCAGCCATTGCACATTCTCCATTATGATGAACTGCAAATATCGTTGTAGCGTGGAAATTTCCCATAGAAAAAACTCCTTTATATGTTTTTATAGCTTTAAAAGCAATTTATGCCCGCGGGTGATGCTTCATGTAAACAGAACGCAATCTTTCTTTAGAGACATGCGTATAAATTTGTGTCGTCGACAAATTTTCATGACCTAACAGCTCCTGTACAGTACGTAAATCTGCCCCTTCATCTAACATGTGTGTAGCAAATGTATGCCTTAACATATGGGGACTTATCCGCATTGTCAATGAAGCCTTCTTAATGAGTTCGTTTAATACATAGCGCACACCACGACTTGTTAGCGGCGTACCTTTCGCATTTAAAAATACCATATGAGATTGTTCTTCAGTCTTGTTAGCTAACTGTTTTCTCCCGTTCTCCATATAAGTAATTAAAGCATCTTGTGCATAACTTCCGAACGGAATATACCTTTGTTTTTTTCCTTTTCCCATCACTAAAATTGTTCCCACTGCAAAGTCAATATCGGTAAGTTGTAGGTTGACACATTCACTCACACGGATCCCCGTCGCATACATCAACTCTAATAAAGCTTGATTCCTTTGACCTAGCGGCGTTTCCGTATCAGAAACTTCAAATAATTCCTCTAATTCTTCAGCATATAAAAACTTTGGGATTGACAATTCTTTTTTGGGGAGTGACGCAAGTGCAAACGGGTTATCTTTCCGATAACCTTCACGCATTAAAAAACGATATAAACTTCGTAAGCTTGACACTTTTCTTGCGACAGATTTACGGGCTAACTTTTCATCGTGCAACGTCGTTAAGTACAAACGAACATCCGCGTATGTAACATCTAAAAAAGAGGATATGCCTTCTCGCTCCATAAATTGCACAAAATGTTCTAAATCATTTTGATAACTTGCAATTGTATATTTTGAATAATTTCTTTCAATTTGTAAATATCCAACGAATAATTGTAACAATTTCTTCACATTCACATAACTCACCTCAATAAAGGCTACTAAATCGTATCACAACTTAGTAGCCTTTGCAAGAAATTTAACTAAATATTTACAAAATTTTGAATTGTTTCTAAAGCACGTGTAGCATACGCTTCATTTCGTTCTGCCTTCTTTTTGATCTTCTTCTCTAACGGTGCAAATAGACCGAAGTTTGCATTCATAGGCTGGAAGTTTTTCGCATTTGTCGCAGTAATATAATTTGCCATACTTCCCATTGCAGTTACAGGTGGTAATACAACTGGCTCTTCGCCTTTTACAAGTCGAGCAGCGTTAATACCTGCTAATAACCCTGATGCCGCCGATTCAACATATCCCTCTACTCCAGTCATTTGACCAGCAAAGAATAAATCATCACGTTGTTTATATTGATACGTCGGACGAAGTAAATTAGGCGAATTAATAAACGTATTACGATGCATTACACCGTAGCGTACAATTTCTGCGTTCTCCAGTCCTGGAATTAACTGTAACACTTCTTTTTGTGGTCCCCACTTTAAATGCGTTTGGAAACCTACGATATTGTATAACGTTCCCGCTGCATCATCTTGACGTAACTGAACAACAGCATATGGCGTTTTCCCTGTTTTCGGATCTTCTAATCCAACAGGTTTCATTGGTCCAAATACTAGCGTCTGTCTTCCTCTGCTTGCCATAACTTCCACTGGCATACAACCTTCAAAGAAAATTTCCTTTTCAAATTCTTTTAAAGGTACTGTCTCAGCAGCAATTAAAGCCTCATAAAAACGATCAAATTCTTCTTCTGTCATAGGACAGTTTAAATATGCCGCTTCTCCTTTATCATAACGAGACTTTAAATATACTTTGTTCATATCAATGCTGTCTTTTTCAACGATTGGTGCTGCTGCATCGTAGAAATAGAAATAATCTTCACCTGTTAGTTCTTTTAATTGTGCAGCAAGATCAGGAGATGTAAGTGGACCTGTTGCAATAATTGTTGGTCCTTCTGGAATTTCAGTAAGCTCTTCATTCACTACAGTTACATTCGGATGATTCTTTACGTATTCAGTCACTTTAGCTGCAAACTCATGACGGTCAACTGCTAAAGCTCCTCCAGCTGGCACAGAGCACTCATCAGCTGCACGAATAATGACAGAATCCATTAAACGCATTTCTTCTTTAATAACTCCAACGGCATTTGTTAATGTGTTTGCACGTAATGAGTTACTGCACACTAATTCAGCAAACTTATCTGTGTGATGAGCTGGCGTTTGCCTTACTGGTCTCATTTCATATAATTTTACTTGGACACCACGTTTTGCAATTTGGTAAGCTGCTTCACTTCCTGCAAGACCTGCGCCAATGACGTTTACTACTTGTGTTGTCATATATATCACCTTTCCTTTTCTTCCCGAAAAAAATGTGAGCAGTTACGCTCACATTTGTTGTTCTTCTTCATAATCACACGAAATACATTGTACTTGCACGCCTTTTTTCAACTTCTTCTCTACAAGCATCCCTTCACACTTCGGACATTTACGGCCAATCGGCTTATCCCAAGATACAAAGTCGCATTCTGGATACGTACCGCATCCGTAGAAAAGACGTTTCTTTTTGTTACTACGACGTTCAATAATTTGTCCTTCTTCACACTTCGGACAAATTACACCGATTTCTTTCACAATCGGTTTTGTATTACGACAATCAGGGAAATTCGAGCAAGCCATAAACTTCCCATATTTACCCATTTTAAAGACCATTGGATGACCACATAATTCACAGTCTTCCCCAGCTGGTTCATCTTTAATTTCCACTTCACGCATTTCTTTTTCCGCTTTTTCTAAGCGCGGTTCAAATCCTACGTAGAAATCATCAACAATTTTCACCCAATTCGCATTTCCTTCTTCCACTTCATCAAGGCTTTGCTCCATGTTAGCTGTGAATTCAATGTTAATAATTTCTGGGAAAAACTCTAAAATAAGTTCGATTACTATTCCACCCAATTCAGTTGGAACGAAACGTTTATTATCTAAAGCAACATAACCGCGTTTTTGAATTGTTTCAAGTGTCGGCACATAAGTGGATGGTCTTCCAATCCCAAGTTCTTCAAGTGTTCTTACTAAACGAGCCTCTGTATAACGTGGCGGTGGTTGGGTATAGTGTTGTTTCGGCTCTATATCTTTTGAAAATACCGTTTCTCCCACTTCTAACGGTGGCAACATCTTATCCTTTTCTTCCGCACCATCATCTTTTGACTCAACATACACTTTCATAAACCCCGGGAACTTTACAACCGAGCCACTTGCACGGAACTGAACATTGTTATTAATGAGTTTCGCTGTAACAGTATCCATTATAGCAGACGCCATTTGACTTGCAACAAATCGCTCCCAAATCAATTTATACAACCGAAGTTGGTCACGACCTAAGAAACTTTTTAGTTCCTCTGGCTTTCTCATTACCGAAGTAGGACGAATTGCCTCATGCGCATCTTGTGCATTTGATTTTTTCGTTTCTTTCTTCTTCTCTGTTCCTATGTATTCCGCACCATACGCCTCAGTAATGTAAGTGCGAGCCTCTGTTTGAGCTGTTTCTGAGATACGCGTTGAGTCAGTTCTCATATACGTTATAAGACCCACAGTCCCTTGTTTCCCAAGATCTATCCCTTCATACAGTTGCTGTGCAAGCATCATTGTTTTCTTTGCTCGCATATTTAACTTACGTGCTGCTTCTTGTTGCAAGGAAGATGTTGTAAACGGTAAAGCGGGATTACGTTTTCGCTCTTTTCTCGTTACATTTTCAACTGAAAACGCATTATCTTTCATCTGTTCAATTATTTCATTCACTTGCGTTTCATTCGTTAATTGAACCTTTTCACCATCTACACCGTAAAAGCTTGCTTCAAATGTATCTTTCCCTTTTACAAACTCTGTTTTAATTGTCCAGAATTCTTCAGGCTCAAAGTTTTGAATCTCCCTTTCACGTTCGATAATTAAACGAACTGCTACAGATTGTACACGACCTGCACTTAATCCTTTTTTTACTTTCTTCCATAATAAAGGACTAATATTGTAACCAACTAGACGATCAAGTATACGTCTTGCTTGTTGTGCATCTACTAAATCCATATTAATTGCACGAGGATGTTTAAATGATTCTTTTATTGCATCTTTTGTAATTTCATTGAAGACAACTCGACAATCTGATTCAACATCCACATTTAACGTATTCGCTAAATGCCAAGCAATTGCTTCTCCTTCACGGTCTGGATCGGCCGCGAGATAGACTTTCTTTGCTTTTTTTGCCGCTGATTTTAAATCTTTTAAAACGGGACCTTTACCACGAATGGTAATATACTTCGGGGTGAAGTTGTTCTTTACTTCTATCCCCATTTGGCTTTTAGGTAAATCGCGAACATGTCCCATGGACGCAACGACTTTGTATTTTTTCCCTAAATATTTCTCAATGGTCTTCGCCTTAGAAGGCGACTCCACGATTACGAGGTAATCTGACATGCTAGTGCCTCCTTAAGAGGTGGATTCAAGTCTTCATTAATCTTATTGATTTCTCTTGTTTTTGTCAATCAAGAATGAATATACCATACAGTGCCAATCTACCATTTGTCAATAATTGTTTAATAAAAACATAAAAATATAAGGTTAATTTATTATTTCTTCAAAGATATCCTCTGCATTTCGTACTAGTTTTGCACCTTGTTGAATAAGCTGATTCGTTCCCGATGCACTATCAATAAATATTGGTCCAGGAAGCGCAAATACCTCTCTATTTTGCTCTAATGCAAGGTCTGCCGTAATAAGTGACCCACTTCTTGATTTTGCTTCTACAACTAAAACCCCTTTACTTATCCCGCTAATAATTCGATTTCTTTTTGGAAAATACCATTTTTTCGGTGCATAGTGCGGAGGATACTCTGTTAATAGCAATATATATTCCTCCCACTTTTCATATAAACGTCTATTCTCTTTCGGATACATATAAGATAATCCGTGTCCCAATATCGCAATAGTCGGACGATGTTTCTTTACTGTAACTTCATGAGATATTGTATCTATCCCTTTTGCAAATCCGCTCACAATAAGCCATTCTCTTTCTAATAAAGGATGTAAAATAAACTCCATACTCTCACGACTGTATAACGACGGTTCTCTCGTTCCAACAACCGCTAATTTATTTACTTTATTTAGAAAATTCTTCTCTCCTTTTCCATATAAAACAAAAGGAGGGTCTTGTATTTCGCGTAATAATTGCGGGTAATTTTCATCCCATATAGTCACATAAAAGATTTGATTTCTCTCTAAATAAGATATATATTGCAAAAGGTTTGAATTTTGGAGGAAATGTACTAGTTCTGCAGATTTTTTCGGGGATATTCCAGTGTAGTTTTCCATTTGTTTTTGGTTAAAATTGTATATTACCTTCAATTCTGGATCGACATATAGCAGCCTCTCCATCGCCTTCCAATGATCCGCTAACACGTAATGAAGATGTAATAATCGCTCTCTTTTCATCCTAATTCTCCTTACCCATAATTTTTATTATGTAAACAGAAAAATTGTAAAAAGACACCCTCAAATAAGAAGGTGCCTTTCAAAAAGATTAATAGTTTTTACAAGTTTCAAATAATCCCTTTTCTTTTAAAACAGAGATTAACGTTTCACCCATAACAGCTGGTGTTTCAGCCACTTTAATACCACAAGCTTCCATTGTTTTAATCTTTTCAGCAGCAGTTCCTTTGCCGCCAGAAATGATTGCCCCCGCATGACCCATACGTTTGCCTTCAGGCGCTGTTTGGCCACCAATGAAGCCTACAACTGGTTTTGTCATATTAGCTTTTACCCATTCAGCTGCTTCTTCTTCTGCCGTACCTCCGATTTCACCAATCATAATTACAGCATGTGTTTCTTCATCTTCATTAAATGCTTTTAACGCATCAATAAAGTCTGTACCGTTAACAGGGTCCCCACCGATACCTACAGCAGTAGATTGGCCAATACCTTCTTGTGTTAACTGGTGTACAGCTTCATATGTTAATGTACCAGAACGAGATACGATACCTACATGACCTTTTTTGTGAATGTATCCTGGCATAATACCGATTTTACATTCATCAGGTGTAATGACACCTGGGCAGTTTGGTCCAAGTAAACGTGTATGTTTACCAGCCATATATCTCTTTACGTTAACCATATCTAATACAGGAATTCCTTCAGTAATACATACTACTAAATCAATCTTCGCATCAACTGCTTCCATAATTGCATCAGCAGCAAAAGCGGGTGGAACGTATACAACTGAAGCGTTTGCGCCTGTTGCTTTCACAGCATCTTCTACTGTATCAAATACTGGTACACCTTCAATATCAGTGCCGCCTTTACCAGGTGTTACACCACCGACAATTTTCGTACCGTATTCAATCATTTGTTTTGTATGGAATAATCCTTGAGAACCAGTAATACCTTGAACAATAACTTTTGTATCTTTATTAACTAATACGCTCATTTTTCTCCCCCGCTTTCTATTAGCCCACTAGTGAAACAATTTTCTGTGCACCGTCTGCCATAGATTCTGCTGCAACAATATTTAAGCCAGACTCATTTAAAATTTTCTTACCTAATTCTACGTTTGTACCTTCAAGACGTACAACTAAAGGTAATTCAAGACCTACTTGCTTCGTTGCTTCAATAACACCTTCTGCGATAACATCACACTTCATAATGCCACCAAAAATGTTAACGAAGATACCTTTTACATTTTTGTCAGAAAGGATAATTTTGAATGCTTCTGTTACTTTTTCAGCCGTTGCACCGCCACCAACATCTAAGAAGTTAGCTGGGTCACCATGGTAATGTTTAATGATATCCATTGTAGCCATCGCTAAACCTGCACCATTTACCATACAACCGATATTTCCATCTAAAGGAATGTAGTTTAAGTCATATTTAGATGCTTCAACTTCTTTTGAATCTTCTTCATCAAGATCACGAAGCTCTAAAATGTCTTTATGACGATATAATGCATTAGAATCAAAGTTTAATTTTGCATCTAACGCCATTACTTTACCGTCACCTGTTGTAACAAGTGGATTAATTTCAGCGATAGAGCAATCTTTTTCAATAAACGCACGATATAAGCCCATCATAAACTTCACAGCTTGTCCTACAAGCTCTTTTGGAATATTGATGTTAAATGCGATTCGACGCGCTTGGAAACCTTGTAAACCTACTGCTGGATCAATATATTCTTTAAAGATTTTTTCAGGTGTTTTTTCTGCTACTTCTTCAATTTCTGTTCCACCTTCTTCAGATGCCATTAAAACAACTTGAGAAGTTGCACGATCTAACACTAGACCTACATAATATTCTTTCTTAATATCGCAACCTTCTTCGATAAGTAAGCGTTTTACTTCCTTACCTTCAGGACCTGTTTGATGCGTTACAAGTGTAGTCCCTAAAATGCTTTCTGCATATGTACGAACTTCTTCTAAATTTTTCGCAACTTTTACACCGCCAGCTTTGCCGCGTCCACCAGCGTGAATTTGCGCTTTAACTACACATACATCCGTTCCTAATTCTTTCGCTGCTTCTACAGCTTCTTCTACTGTAAATGCAACTTTCCCGTTCGGAACGCTAACCCCATAGCTTTTAAGGACTGCCTTACCTTGGTACTCATGGATATTCATGGTCCCATCCTCCCCTGTTTTCCTGTTTTACTCGAAAAGTTTTTTAATGTTTAAAAAACATTACATTGCCATTGTATAAGATGATTGGCACGCTGTCTACAATAAAGTGTCAGAAAACTGAAATCGCTTTATTCTTTTTCGAAAATAATAATGTTCATATACCAAAATAAAAAAATAAGCTGTATATTCACAGCTTATTTTTGAATCATATCTTTAATTGGCGCAAATGATTTCCGGTGTTCCTCTAATACTCCATGCGCTTCAATCGCTTCTAAATGCTGTTTCGTTCCATACCCCATATGTTGTCCAAATCCATATGCAGGATACTTTTCCCCAAGCTCTTTCATCATACGATCTCTCGTCACCTTCGCAATAATAGATGCAGCTGAAATAGAAACACTTTTCGCATCACCTTTAATAATGGATGTTTGTGGAATTGATGTAGGAAGCTTCATCGCATCAATTAATAAATATTGTGGTGTACAAGATAAATTCGCAACAGCATCTAACATCGCTTGTTTCGTCGCTTGATAAATATTTATCTCATCTATGACTTGCGGTGATACAATTCCAACTCCAATCGCAATTGCTTGTGCTTTTATTTCATCATAAAAACGCTCTCGCTTCGCTTCACTCAGCTTTTTTGAGTCATCTAACCCTGGAATATAAAAATCATCTGGAAGAACGACAGCTGCCGTCACAACGGGCCCAGCTAATGGTCCACGCCCTACTTCATCAATGCCAGCAATATATGTGATTCCTTTTTCACGTAACGCATTTTCATACTTAGACATTTCTAGAAATTTTTCTTTTTCCTTTTGTGCTAACTCTTTTTGTTTGTACCATTTCAAAATAAGTTTTTGAATGCCCTTTCGTTCATCTTTCATTAACATTTGAAAGCGATCATCTTCTTCACTCATAATTTCTTGCAGTAAATTCTCCGCTTCTTGTATTGTCATTTTTTGCATATAAGTACACTCCTTTATAAACGTATACAAAAAGAAAAGACGTACAAACGCACGTCTTATACTTCTTCTATTTTCTCTACCTCTTCTACTTGCTCCACAAACTCTTCTGGTGTTTCAAACGTCATTTTACCAAGTTTTCCACCGCGAAGTTCACGAAGTACCAGTTCAGATGTTTTATCATAATCAATCATTCCGCCGCCCATTAAACAGCCTCTGTATTTTCCAATTGCATCAAATAACTCTACAATATCTTCTGGAATTTCATCTAAATTATATCGCTCTTTTAAACGTTCTGGATAGTGTTTCTCCATAAAACGTAATGCATAAACAGCTACATCTTGTAAATTTAAAATTGAATCTTTAATTGCACCCGTTGTCGCTAAACGAAGACCCACTAATTGATCTTCAAATTTAGGCCACAAAATACCTGGTGTATCTAACAGTTCCATTTCTTTCCCAACTTTAATCCATTGTTGAGCTGTTGTCACACCTGGACGATCTCCTGTTTTAGCAATGTTTTTCTTCGCCAATTTATTAATTAACGTAGATTTACCAACATTCGGTATACCGACAATTAAAGCACGAATTGCTCTCGGTCTAATCCCTTTCGCAACCATCTTATCAAACTTCTCTTTAACAAGCACTTTACAAGCCGCAGTAATTTCCTTCATACCTTGTCCAGCTTGCGCATTAATTGAAATTGCCATATGCCCTTTTTCTTTAAAATATGCAATCCATTCTTTCGTTAGACGATCATCTGCCATATCCGCTTTATTTAAAACAACAAGCCTTGGCTTATGTGTAATAATCTCATCAATCATCGGGTTTCGAGATGATAATGGTAATCGAGCATCTACAAGTTCAATTACAACATCAATTAATTTTAATTTTTCTGTTACTTGGCGTCTAGCCTTAGCCATATGCCCTGGAAACCATTGAATTACCATGTTGCCACCTTCTTTTTCATTTATTTCACAATACGTGCATCTTTTAACGGCCAATATAGCATATTGGCTTTACCAAGTACTTGATCCATTGAAATCGTACCAATCGAACGGCTATCTTTACTAAAACGACGATTATCCCCTAAAACAAATAATTGATCTTTTGGAACAGTTTTCTTTCCCGTCATTTCTTCAAGAGTAAAATCATATGTAAGTGGTCCATCAGCAAGCTGTTTTTTCTGCTTATCTAAATACGGCTCCTCATAAACCTTTCCGTTAACATATAGTTTGTCATTCCGATACTCTATTTCATCGCCTGGCAGGCCAATAATACGCTTAATATAATCTTTATCTTCCGTTGCGCGGAATACGATAATATCGAAGCGTTTTGGGTCTCCTATGTGATAACCAATTTTATTTACAATCATTCGATCTCGATCATGTAAAGTTGGCGCCATTGATACCCCATCTACGAGAATTGGTGCAAAGAAAAACTGTCTAATAACACCAGCTAATACAACAGCAATCAAAATTGCTTTGATCCATTCCCAAAGTGAACTCGTCTCTTTTTTCATGTATTTCCCCTCCACGGTTATGTAAGCTGCTCGTATTATACCAAAATTTTATATAGATTGGAAAAAGGGAGCTTGCGCATTTACAAGCTCCCATACATGTCTTATCGAATTTCTTTAATACGTGCTTTTTTACCGCGAAGGTTACGTAAGTAGTATAACTTAGCACGACGTACTTTACCACGGCGAAGTACTTCGATGTTCGCGATTCTTGGCGTGTGAACTGGGAATGTACGCTCAACACCTACACCGTAAGAAATCTTACGAACTGTGAATGTTTCACTGATTCCGCCACCACGACGTTTGATTACAACACCTTCGAAAAGCTGAATTCTTTCACGAGTTCCCTCAACTACTTTTACGTGTACACGTAAAGTGTCTCCAGGACGGAATGAAGGAAGGTCAGTTTTTAATTGGCCTTTTGTAATTTCTGCGATTAATTGTTGCATATTAAATTCTCTCCTTTAAACAGATGCTCTTATAAAGTCTTATTAAATTACAGCGGAACATCGTTAATACGGCTACTGATTTCAGTAGCACAAATGTTATAATAGCATATTGCTAGGACTGTTGCAATAGAAAATATATGAAGCCCTTATTGTTCTTCTTTAATCTGTTCCAACCATTTCTTTTCTTGCTTAGATAATTCTCTTTCTTCCAATAAATCCGGTCTACGTGTGTACGTACGACGCAAAGATTCTTTATGGCGCCATTCATCAATATTTTTATGATTTCCTGACATTAAAACATCTGGTACCTTCATACCACGAAAATCAGCAGGACGTGTATAATGTGGATGTTCCAATAACCCTGTACTAAACGAATCTTCCACTTGTGAAGCATGATTTCCTAGTACTCCTGGCAGGAGACGTACTACACTATCAGTAATAACCATAGAGGCTAATTCTCCACCTGTTAATACGTAGTCACCAATAGAAATCTCATCAGTTACGAGATGCTCACGAATCCGTTCATCATACCCTTCATAATGCCCACATACAAAGATTAAATGTTCTTCCTCTGCAAGCTCTTCCGCTTTCTTCTGAGTAAATCTTTCCCCTTGCGGACACATTAAGACAACTCTCGGCTTACGCTCTGTTTCTTTCGTTAAATCTTCCACCGCATCAAAAATAGGCTGAGGAGTAAGCACCATACCAGCACCTCCGCCGTAAGGGTAATCGTCTACACTATTATGCTTACTCGTTGTATAATCACGAAAGTTAACAACACGAAGGCTTACCGCTTCTTTTTCTTGCGCCTTCTTTAAGATGGAAGACCCAAATACACCGGTAAACATGTCTGGAAACAACGTTAAAATATCAATTTTCATTATAGTAGCCCTTCCATTACATGAATGGTTACTAATTTATTTTCAATATTAACTTGAAGTACAACATCATCAATGTAAGGAATTAAAAGATCTTGGCCCTTTGGACGTTTAATTACCCAAACATCATTTGCACCAGGAGATAGAATCTCTTTAATCGTTCCTAACGCTTCTCCTTCTTCCGTTACAACACTACAACCAATAATTTCATGGTAGTAGTATTCACCTTCAGCAAGTTCGCCTAATTGCTCTTCTGGTACTTTTATTAAAGAACCTTTAAACTTTTCTGCTTCATCTACATTGTTGTATCCTTCAAATGTTAATAAATCAAATGTCTTATGTTGACGATGAGAAGTTACCTTCACCGGAAGGAAGTCTGTACTTTTCTCATTCGATATGTATAGAGTGTTTCCTACTTTATATCGCTCTTCCGGAAAATCAGTACGAGAAATAACACGAATTTCTCCTCTTACGCCATGAGTATTTACAATTTTCCCTACATTAAACCATTTTGTCATAAATAGTATGTCACCCCTGGTTTCTATATAAATTAAGCATCTCCATTTCACATATGGAACATGCAACTTCTCTTTAAATGTTAAAAAAGGGAGAGGATATAACTCCTCGCCCTTTTTACGTTTATTGAATTTCCAGTGTTACTTTTTCATCATTATGATGTCCCACTGAATACAAGAGCATTCGAATCGCTTTCGCAACTCTCCCTTGCTTACCAATGACTTTTCCAACATCCTCAGGATGTACAGTTAATCGATACTTTATCTCTCCGTTGTAAAGTTCCTGTGTAACTTTTACATCTTCAGGATGATCGACAAGAGGCTTGACAATCGTCTCGACTAACTTCTTCATAGTCATTGCCTCAATTACTTACCTTGTTTAGATAAGTGGAATTTCTCCATGATACCTTGGTTAGAGAATAAGTTACGAACTGTATCAGATGGTTTAGCACCGTTTCCTAACCATTTTAATGCTGCTTCTTCGTTGATCTTAACTTCAGCTGGTTGAGCAACCGGATTATAAGTACCGATTTCCTCAATGAAACGTCCGTCACGAGGAGAACGAGAATCTGCAACAACTACACGATAGAAAGGAGTTTTTTTAGCTCCCATACGTTTTAAACGAATTTTAACTGCCATTTTATAAAGCACCTCCGAATTTATTTCACACAGATAATTATATTAGCAAAAAGACTATTGCTTTGTAAAGTATTTTTTCTTAACAGAGCCATCTTTTTTTCTTACATGAATGGAAACTTCATTCCACCTAGTCCTTTTTTCTTACCTTTTTGCATTCCAGTCATCGTTTTCATCATTTTCTTCATATCATCGAATTGCTTGATTAGACGATTGATTTCTTGTACGGTTGTACCGCTACCTTTTGCAATGCGTTTTTTTCGACTAGCGTTAATTATTTCCGGTTGTTCACGTTCTAATTTAGTCATAGAACGAATAATTGCCTCAATATGCCCAATTTGCTTTTCATCAACTTGCGCGTTTTTCAGCCCTTTAATTTTATTTGCACCAGGAAGCATCCCTAACAATTCGTCAAGTGGTCCAAGTTGACGCACTTGTCCAAGTTGTTCTAGGAAATCGTCAAGTGTAAACGAAAGCGTACGCATTTTTTGCTCAAGTTCTTTTGCTTTCTCTTCATCAACTGTAGCTTGCGCTTTTTCAATTAATGTTAAGACGTCGCCCATCCCTAAAATGCGGGATGCCATACGTTCTGGATGGAACGCTTCAATCGCATCTAGTTTTTCACCCATACCAGCAAATTTAATTGGTGTATTTGTTACAGCCTTAATAGATAATGCCGCACCACCGCGCGTATCACCATCTAGTTTCGTTAATACAACACCCGTTAACCCTAACTGATCATGGAAACTTTGTGCAACATTTACCGCGTCTTGTCCTGTCATCGCATCGACAACAAGGAAAATTTCATCCGGATTCGCAACTTCTTTCACTTTCGCTAATTCATCCATTAGTTCTTCATCAATATGCAGGCGACCTGCTGTATCGATTAAAACATAATCGTGATGATCTTCTTTTGCCTTTGCAATCGCTTGTTTCGCAATTTCAACAGGACTTACTTGATCTCCTAAAGAGAAAACAGGCATGTCCAATTGCTTCCCTAATGTTTCAAGCTGTTTAATCGCTGCTGGACGGTAAATATCCGCTGCAACAAGCATCGGTTTACGATTATGCTTTTTACGAAGCAAATTCGCAAGCTTACCTGTTGTCGTCGTTTTACCCGCACCTTGCAGACCAACCATCATTATAACAGTCGGTGGCTTATTAGCAACAGCAATTTTGCTTTGCTCTCCGCCCATAAGTTCTGTAAGTTCTTCCTGTACAACTTTAATTACTTGTTGTCCAGGTGTCAAACTTTTCATTACATCTTGTCCGACAGCACGCTCAGACACACGCTTTACAAAATCTTTTACTACTTTAAAGTTAACATCCGCTTCTAAAAGAGCTAGACGAACTTCTCTCATCATTTCTTTCACATCGGCTTCAGAAACTTTTCCTTTGCCGCGGATTTTTTGCATTGTCTGTTGAAGTCGGTCGGCTAATCCTTCAAATGCCATATTGCCGCCCTCCTAATCTAATTTTTCGATAGCTTCAACAACTTGTTTCATTTCTTCATTCACATGCTCTTCTTCGCTGATTAGCTGTTTTAGCTTTGCAACAAGTCGCTGTCGCTCTTGAAACTTTTGAAGTAATACTAATTTATCTTCATATTCTTCAAGCATCGCTTCAGTCCGTTTAATGTTATCATACACGGCTTGGCGACTTACATCAAATTCTTCCGCAATTTCACCAAGAGATAAATCATCTAGATAATAAAGCGACATATAACTTCTTTGTTTTTGCGTTAACAACGATTGATAAAAATCAAATAAATAGTTCATTCTCGTTGTTTTCTCGAGCATGTTGGATCATCCTTTGTTAAGTGATTTCCCTTTACATCAATTAGTTTACATGGAGTATAAAAGAGTGTCAAGTTTTTTTCTTAACATCACTTATTTTTTATAGAAAAAGAAGCGGTAATACCGCTTCTTTCATTTATACTTCTTCTGTTTCCACTAAATTTGCAAATAAACCATACACATATTGTTCTGGATCAAACTGCTGCAGATCATCCATTTGCTCTCCTAAGCCAACAAATTTCACCGGTACATCCATTTCGTTACGAATTGCTAATACGATACCACCTTTAGCAGTTCCATCTAACTTCGTTAAAACAATACCAGTAACATTCGTTGCTTCACGGAATGTTTTCGCTTGACTTAAACCGTTTTGACCTGTTGTTGCATCAATAACTAGTAACACTTCATGAGGAGCTCCTGGTACTTCACGCTCAATTACACGCTTCACTTTCTCTAACTCTTTCATTAAGTTCACCTTATTTTGCAAACGTCCTGCTGTATCACATAGTAATACATCTACTTTACGCGCTTTTGCAGCTTGTACAGCGTCATACATTACCGCTGCAGGGTCAGAACCAGACCCTTGTTTAATGACTTCTACACCAACGCGATCGCCCCATACTTCTAATTGTTCAATCGCGCCAGCACGGAACGTATCTCCTGCTGCCAATAGGACTGACTTACCTTCTGATTTAAATCTATGTGCCAGTTTACCAATTGTCGTCGTTTTCCCTACACCGTTAACACCTACAAATAAAACAACTGTTAATTGATCTTCTTGCATATTGATTTCATTACTAAAGTCGCTGTCACCTTTATAAATGCCAACTAACTTTTCCGAAATAACAGCTTGTACTTCTTTTGGGTCCTGAATATTTCGGCGCTGCACTTCTTCTTTCAACTGATCAATTAATTCCATTACAGTCGAAACCCCTACGTCTGCGCCGATTAAAATCTCTTCTAACTCTTCAAAGAAATCTTCATCCACTTTACGGTAACGATAGACTAAATCATTTACTTTATCCGCAAATGAATTTCTCGTTTTTTCCAATCCGTGTTTAAATTTCTCTGTTACTGTATCCGTTTGTTTTGAAATTTTTTCTTTAAGTTTTTTAAAAAAGCTCATGCTTCCCATCCTTCCTATTTACTCGCCACAAGTTCTTCCCCGTCATCTAAACGAACAGAAACAAGCTTAGATACACCTGATTCTTGCATCGTTACACCATACAATACATCAGACTCTTCCATTGTACCTTTCCTGTGTGTAATTACAATAAACTGCGTCTCATCACTAAATTTCTTTAAATATTGCGCAAAACGAGCAACATTCGCTTCGTCTAGAGCCGCTTCTACTTCGTCTAGTACACAGAATGGTACTGGGCGTACTTTTAAAATACCAAATAAAAGCGCTATTGCCGTTAAAGCACGTTCTCCACCTGACAGTAAACCTAAGTTCTGCAATTTCTTTCCTGGTGGTTGTGCAACAATATCAATACCAGTATTTAATATGTCTCCAGGATCCGTCATTACTAAATCCGCTCTACCGCCTCCGAATAATTCAGTAAATACAGATTGAAACTCCGTTCGAATCCCTTCAAAAGTAGTGGAAAAACGTTTTTTCATTTCTTCATCCATCTCAGTAATAAGTTGGTGCAATGTCGCTTTCGCTTCTTCTAAATCATCTCGTTGCTCTAGTAAGAACGTATGACGTTCCGCTACTCGCTCGTATTCATCAATTGCACCCAAGTTTACTGTACCTAACTCTTCTATGGATAGTTTTATTAATTTCACCTTTTTACGCGCATCTTCTGCAGGCATCATCATTGTATACTTCAGTTTTGCTGCTTCAAATGAAATCGTATATGTTTCACGTAAATGTTGCAATCTATTTTCCAACTCAACATCAAGTCGGTTAATTTTCACTTCTTGATCTTTCAACAACTCAAGAATATATTTATGCTTGCCTAACGTTTCCTTCACATTACGTTCTAAATGCTCCACTCTCTCTTGTAATGATACACGTTGTTCACGGCGAGAGCGAATTAATTCTGAAGTTTGATTACGATCATATGCTTTTTTCTCAATCATATTCGTAATTTGTTCTTCACCACTTGAATTAGATGTCATTTCTTGCTTTAAGAATGCTAAATCTTCTTTTGTTTTTACAAGTGTTGTATCAGTTTCTTCTTTTTCCTTCGTTAATCGTTCAACTTTTTCTTTTTGATTAGACAAACGTTGTTGTTGTTCAGCCGCTTGTACTTTCAGCTCAGTCATTTCCTTCTGAACTTTTTCTTTTGAAGAATGTTGCTCACTTTTTTGTTTCGTTAACGCGACGATTTTGCTATCTAATTCCGAAATCTCTGCTTGAAGAGTTGCTAAAATCTTTTCTAACTCTCCTTTACGTCCTTGCATTTTCACTTGATCTTGTAAAAATCCTTCTATCTCTAAGTCGTATATAGATAAGCGATCATTAATTCGATGTTCTTCTAATTCTAATTGATTAATTTCTTCTCTTAATTTTTGTTCATCTGCACGCTCAGTTTCTACACCTTGGCGTAGTTCGCGTATTTGTACTTCTTTTTCTTGAATCTCTTGCTTTACTGCTTTAACAAAGTTTTCTAGCTTCGTTGTTTTTTCTTCCATATCAGTGAGCTTTTTAGTCCATTCTTCAAGTTCACGCTGACGTCCTAATAAAGAAGATTTCGCCTGTTTTACAGCTCCACCAGTCATTGAACCCCCAGGATTCACTACGTCACCTTCAAGTGTTACAATACGATAGCGATATTGTAATTGTTTCGCTAATTCATTTGCACCGCGTAAATCTTTCGCAACAACAACTGTACCTAATAGGCTCGAAACGACATTCTCGTATTTATTATTGTACTGCACAAGTTCTGCCGCTACTCCTACAAACGATGGATGTTGATTCACAACACGTAACTGTTCAAATGATAACGATCTACTTTTAATAACAGCTTGCGGTAAAAACGTTGCACGTCCATGTTTATTCTGCTTTAAAAATGCAATTGCATTACGAGCATGTTCCTCTGTTTGTACAACGATATGCTGCATTGCTGCACCTAGAGCAATTTCCATTGCAACTTCATATTCTTTCGGTACCGTTAACAGTTCCGCAACAGCACCCTCGATACCTTGCAACCTATTTTCTCTAGCTTTCAATACTTCACGTACACCTTGGTAGAAACCAGAATAGTCCTCTTGCATCTCTTCTAGCATTTCTTTTCGTGAGCGCGCCTGTTGTACAAATTGATATGCTTGATACAGTTTTGTTTCATTTTCACTATACTGCGCCTTACATTTCCCGAGCGCCGCTTCTGTTTTCTGTATGTTCGAAATGATACCAGCTATTTTTTCTTTCACTTGTTCATAACTTTCAACAAGTTTCGTCTTTTTCGCTGTGATTTCCATACGCATTTCTACATATTTCGCATTCTCTTCATCAAGACGTTCATTTTTAGAGTTTTGCTGTTTAGACTGTTCTTCAATCATAGATAATTCATTACGCTGACTAGCTTGTTGATTTAAAAGTTCAATATAATCCCCTTTTAAATTCTCAATCTGTTCCTCTAAATTATCCGCAAAAGTTGCAAGCAGTTGTTCATTATCAAGCAAATTTCTCTCCAATTCTTTTACTTGATCTACAAATTGCATTAACACTTCTGTACTTGATTCAATTTCACCATCATAACTTTTAGCTTTTTCTGTCAATTCAACAATTAACTGTTCAAGTTGTGCACAATGCGTCGTAGCATTTTGCTTCCTCTCTTTTAACAGCTCACGTTGTCCTTCTAATTTTTCTAGCTCTTTGCTAGAAAGAAGAAGAACTTCTTGCAAGGAATCTACAGACTCATCTACCGCTTGTAATTGTCCACGTAACTCCTCAAGCTCTTCTTCACTTTTTTGTAAATGCGTTGACATTTTAGCTTCTTCGTTTTTATTATGCCCAAACTGACTTCGAAGCGCTTCCCATTTCTCATGCAATTCTTCAATTTCATGTACAATAAGCGCAGCTTCTACTTTCTCTAACTCTTCTTTTTTCTCGAGATAATCTTTCGCAATAGAAGCTTGTCTCTCTAACGGTTCTACTTGAATACTCAATTCATGAATAATATCTTGTACACGATTTAAGTTTTCTTGTGTATCCGCTAATTTCCCTTCAGCTTTCTTTTTGCGAAGTTTGTATTTCAGCACACCTGCCGCTTCTTCAAATACACCGCGACGTTCTTCTGATTTACTACTTAAAATCTCTTCCACTTTCCCCTGACTAATAATTGAAAAGGCTTCTCTTCCCATGCCAGAGTCCATAAATAAATCGATAATGTCTTTCAATCTACAAGATTGTTTATTTATATAAAAGTCACTATCACCTGAACGAGATACACGGCGCGTTACACTCACCTCGTTATATTCAATCGGTAAACGTTGATCTTCATTATTTAAAGTTAATGTTACTTCAGCTACATTAACCGCTCTCCTCGTTTCACTACCGGCAAAAATAACATCCTCCATCTTTGCACCACGTAATGATTTTGCAGATTGTTCACCAAGTACCCAGCGAATTGCATCAGTAATATTACTTTTCCCGCTCCCATTAGGCCCTACTACAGACGTAACACCTGGAACAAAATCGACAGATACACGCTCAGCAAAAGATTTAAATCCTGCTATTTCTAATCTTTTTAAAAACACGAAAGGTCTTCCTCCTATTCTCCGTTGTTATATACGTTGTCTGTACGAAACCAAGCTATAATACGGATTTACTTTCCTTTCATTTATTTACAAAAGAAAAGTTTCATTCTATGCATAAGGAATCCCCCTATTCAAAGGGGGATTCCTTATAGTTGTTCTTTTAATTTTTTCAATGCTTCTGCAGCAGCTTGTTGCTCTGCTTCTTTTTTCGACTTACCACTACCAAGACCTAACGCTACATTATTTAATGTAACACGTGATACAAATTCTCGATTATGGGCTGGTCCTTTTTCTTGCAAAATTTGATACTCAATGTTGCCACTACCATCACGCTGGATCAATTCTTGCAATTGACTCTTATAATCCATCACATGAGAAAAAGCACCTTCATTAATTTTCGGATACACAATTTCTTTTAAGAATCCCCAAACTGTTTCTAGCCCTTGATCAAGATAAAGGGCACCAATAAACGCTTCAAAGACATCCGCTAATAAAGCTGGTCGTTCACGTCCACCTGTCATTTCTTCACCTTTCCCTAATAAAACAAGGCTTCCAAATGACAGCTCATTTGCAAAACGAACAAGAGATGGCTCACATACAATAGCTGCACGTAGTTTTGTTAACTCTCCTTCGCTCATTGTCGGATATTTTTGAAACAGATACTGCGATACAGTAAGTTCCAGTACTGCATCTCCAAGAAATTCAAGACGCTCATTGTCTTCATGCGGTTTTTTTCGATGCTCATTCACATACGATGAATGCGTAAATGCTTGAGTCAATAATTTTTCATCTGTAAACGTAATACCTATCTTTTCTTGAAACACTTTAAACGCTTCACGATATTTTGTTTCGTATTTTTTTTCTCTATATTTTCGGTACGGCATAGGTCCCTCCAGATATAAGCCGAGAAAGCCCCGCTAAATAACGGGACTTCACTTAAGCATTATAGATGACTCTCTATGTAAGTCACAGCATCGCCAACAGTAGCAATCTTTTCAGCATCTTCATCAGAAATTTCCATTTCGAATTCATCTTCTAATTGCATTACAAGTTCTACTACATCTAGGGAGTCTGCGCCTAAATCTTCTTTAAAGCTTGCAGCTGGTACTACTTCAGTTTCTTCTACACCTAAACGATCAACGATGATTTTTGTTACACGCTCTAAAACATCTGCCATTCCATTCACCTCCCCTCAAATATTATATTAAATATTGTCCAAAAAAACTAGATGAAATCGATTCTTTTATTACATTACCATTCCGCCATCAACATTTAACGTTTGTCCTGTAACATATTTGCTTTGATCCGAAGCAAAAAACGTTACAGCATTCGCGATATCTTGCGCTTCACCAAACTGTGCAGCCGGAATAACTTTTAACATTTCACCTTTTATATTTTCATCTAATACGTCCGTCATATCAGTTGCAATAAATCCAGGAGCAATTGCATTAACAGTTATATTTCGACTTGCTAATTCTTTTGCTGATGTTTTTGTTAATCCAATTACACCAGCTTTAGCAGCAACATAATTAGCCTGCCCTGGATTTCCTACAACACCAACAACAGAAGCAATATTTATTATTCTACCATGACGTTGGCGCATCATATAACGAGATACTGCTTTTGTACATAAGAATACACCTTTTAAGTTTGTATTAATAACTGTATCCCATTCTTCTTCTTTCATACGCATTAATAAATTATCTTTTGTTACGCCAGCGTTATTTACAAGAATATCGACTTGTCCAAATGTATCTACTGTTTGTTTCACCATATTTGTAACATCTTCAGCATTTGCAACATCTGCTCTTACCGCAATTGCATCTGAACCTAATTTCTTGATTTCATCTACTACTTCATTCGCCTTTTGTTCATTACCAGCATAATTTACTACTACATTTGCCCCTTGTTTCGCTAAATCGATTGCAATCGCGCGACCAATTCCACGTGAAGCACCAGTTACTAATGCTACTTTCCCTTTTAACATCAGTTTTCTCCTCTCAAATTTGAAATGGTATCTTTTAATGTCGCTTCATCATATATGGCATATGCTTTCACTGATGAATCAATCGACTTCATAAGCCCAGCAAGTACTTTTCCAGGTCCAATTTCAATAAATATATCCACACCTTGTTTCACCATAGTTTCAATAGATGGGTACCATAATACAGGTGAATACAGTTGTTCAATTAGCTTCTCTTGAATATCTGCACCACGTGTAATAACATCTGCTGTAACATTTGCTATAACAGGAATATTCGTATCCTGAATTGTAATTTCATCTAACACACTTTGAAACTTCTCAGCAGCTGGCTTCATAAGAGAGGAATGAAATGGTCCACTTACTTTAAGCGGAATTGCTCTTTTAGCACCATTTTCTTTCGCTCTTTGAGAAGCAAGTTCTACCCCTTGATTTGTTCCAGAAATTACAATTTGCTTCGTACTATTCATGTTTGCAATCTGTACTGCATACCCTTCACTTGTTACTTCTTCTGTAACTCGTTTCAGCATATCTGGATCAGCACCTAAAATAGCTGCCATTGCCCCTTCCCCACCAGGAACGGCTTCTTCCATATATTCGCCACGTTTTCTTACAGCATATACAGCATCTTCAAAAGTTATAGCACCAGCTGCCACAAGAGCGCTATATTCACCTAAACTATGTCCTGCTACAAAATCAGGTGTAATGTCATACTCTTTCAAAGCTGTCAAAATAGCAAAACTCGTTGTTAATAATGCAGGTTGTGCATTTGTCGTTAATGTAAGCTTTTCCTGCGGCCCTTCAAAAATCACCTCTGAAAGTGAATCGTGCAACACCTCATCTGCTTTCGCAAACACTTTCGCAACCTCGTTATTATTCTCCGCTAACTGTCTACCCATTCCAACTGCCTGTGAACCTTGGCCCGGAAAAAGAAATGCTATTTTTCCCATTTCAAATCCTCCTCTTATTGAAGCGGCTCCTTCTCCATTACACTTGAAATTGTAGGAATTACTTCTTTCGCTACCATTTCTCTCGTTTGACGAATCGCACTAAATATCGATTGGTCATTTGAAGAACCGTGAGCCTTAATGACAGGAGCTTTCAATCCAAACAATGCCGCTCCTCCATACTCCGAATAATCCATTTTATCTTTTAATACCATAAGTTTTGGTTTTAATACCGCTGCTGCTAATTTGCTCGTAAACGAACTCATTAATTGCTCTTTTAACATAGAGAATAGCGCAAGCGCGGTTCCTTCTAGTGATTTTAGAGCTACGTTCCCTGTAAAACCATCACACACAACAACATCTGCTACACCTTGCAATAAATCTCTTGATTCAACGTTTCCAACAAAATTAATTGGTGCATCTTTGAGCATAGCAAAGACCTGTTTTGAAAGCTCGTTTCCTTTTCCATCCTCTGTTCCAACATTTAAAAGTCCAACACGAGGGTTTTTAATTCCTCTTACCTTCTCTGCGTAAACAGAACCCATCACTGCATATTGATATAAATGAACTGGTTTTGCATCAACGTTTGCTCCAACATCTAACATAACAAAACCTTCTCCATCAACAGTTGGCATTGTCGGTGATAAAGCTGGTCGTTCAATTCCTTCCATACGACCGACAACAAATAATCCTGCTGCCATTAAAGCCCCTGTACTACCTGCTGATATACAAGCATCTGCAATACCATCTTTCACTTGCTGCGCTGCTAGTACCATTGAAGCTTGTTTTTTTCGACGAACCGCCCTTACTGGCTCATCTGTCGATTCAATTTTTTCGTCTGTATGAAGGATAGTAATTCGCTCTTCACTCGTTAAGTATTGACGGATTTCTGCTTCTTTCCCTACTAACGTAATATGTAAATCTGAATATTCCTTAATAGCTTTCATTGCTCCTAATACTACAGCCTTTGGAGCGTGATCTCCGCCCATTGCATCTATTGCGATTTTCATAAGTTGTTACCTTCCTCACTATTATTACTAGATCGATACATTTCAAAAGTGCCTGTAAAAACAAGTTCTTCTCCAACAAAGCTACGCACTTTGACAACCGTCCGTCCTTTATCATTCTCTACATCTTCAACGCGCGCTTTTGCAACTACACGTTCTCCTAATTTTACAGGACGAATGTATCGAATGGTAGACTTTGCAGTTAAAGCTAATTCTTCATCAATAACTGCAACAGCTAGTGAGTTTGCTTGCGCAAACAAATGATGCCCACGAGCAATTTGATTTCTTTTAAATACATGTTCTACCTTTACTTCAAAGATAGATATCGCATGTCTATCTAATTCTATATCGATAATTTCTCCGACAACCTCTTCTAACGGTAAAGATTTCACATCTTCTTCATGTTGTTTTGTAGCCACATGCTTAATTCGTTCTCTCAATTCAGGAATAGATAACTCCATACGATCCAGACGAACAGTCTGTATGCTCACTTGAAATTTTTCTGCTAAATCTTCATCCGTTATAAAAGGATTCGTTTCTATTGTTTGTTGTAATAATTCTTGTCTTTCTTTTTTACTTCTTCTCTTTTTCATACCGCACCATCCATTTTTATGACTAGGTACTAACAGTAGTATATAATCATTAAAAGTAGAATGCAACAAAAACTTTTGCAGACTACTTTTAATCGAGCTTCTCTCCCTGGAACACACCTGTTCCGTCAAGATAAGTACGCAACGAAGCATACTGATCATTATGCCAAAACGCTTCTGAATCAACTAGTATCGCCGCATCTTGTCTCGCTGTTTCTAACGCCCGATAATCATGTACCATATCAGCAACCTTAAATTCTGGTAGACCACTTTGCTTACTTCCAAAGAAATCCCCAGGACCTCGTAACTCTAAATCTTTTTCTGACAATACAAATCCATCATTTGTTTCAGTCATAATACGCATTCTTTCTTTTCCTGTTTCTGATTTCGGGTCTGCAATTAATAAGCAATATGATTGTTCACTACCACGCCCAACACGCCCCCTGAGCTGATGAAGCTGCGATAAACCGAAACGCTCCGCGTCATAAATAACCATAACAGTCGCATTTGGTACATTCACACCTACTTCAACAACTGTTGTCGAAACAAGAATTTGCACTTTATTTTCACTAAACTGTCCCATTATCTCTTCTTTTTCTTGAGATGATAGTCTCCCATGCATTAATCCAACTTGGCACTTACCTTGATAATGATGAGTCAGCATACTATGTAAATCGATAGCATTTTGTACATCAAGTTTCTCAGACTCTTCAATAAGAGGACAAATAACATATGCCTGTCTTCCTTTTTTTATCTCTTTCTCCACAAAGCCGAGAACACGGTCTAACATATCATGTTTTGCCCAATACGTTTCGATTACCTTTCTACCAGCTGGCATTTCATCGATAATAGAAACGTCCATCTCTCCAAATGCCGTAATAGCTAACGTTCGCGGAATTGGGGTTGCCGTCATAAACAATACATCTGGACTTTCACCTTTCTCACGTAAAACCCGGCGCTGCGCTACACCAAATCGATGCTGTTCATCGGTAATAACGAGACCTAACCTATGAAATATAACTTCATCTTGAATTAAAGCGTGCGTCCCAACAAGGATATCTACTTCTCCCTGCTCTAATCTCGCCAAAATTTCCTGACGTCTCGCACCCTTAACAGAACTCGTTAACAGTTCAACCGTCATACCGAAACGAGAAAACGTCTCCGCAAGCGACTGATAATGTTGTTCGGCTAAAATTTCTGTAGGAACCATTAAAGCACCTTGATAATGAGCTAATTTTGCGGCATAGAGACCAATCGCAGCAACAACTGTTTTCCCAGAACCAACGTCACCTTGCAACAGCCTGTTCATCCGATAAGGAGATGTCATATCCTTTAAAATTTCATCTACAACCCGGTGCTGTGCACCAGTTAACGGAAACGGAAGTGCATCGATAAATTCTTGTAATTCTGTTGACGGGATTTCCTTCTTCGTACCTTTTGAATTTTCTCTCTCCATTTTCCTTAGTGTTTGCATTTTTAGCTGAAATAAGAAAAACTCCTCATATACAAAACGGCGACGAGCTTGCTTTAAATCTTCTTGCCCTACCGGAAAATGCAACGCCCTGAGTGCTTCATAACGTGGTAATAATTTATACCGATTTAACAAACCATCTGGTAGCACTTCGACCATAGAATCTCCATACTCCTTTAGCGCTTGTGCAATAAAACGGCGCATCTGTTTTACTGTAAGCTTTCCTTTCACTGAATATACAGGCTCTACTTCTTGTTGACGAACAACCGATCCAAAATGAAGCTCTGATACAGCAATTGTTTGACGATGTTGATCCCATTTACCAGTAATCGTTACCGTTTCATCCAAATTTAACTTTTGCTTATAGTAAGGTCTATTAAAACATACAGCCGTAATTAAATAACGACCGACGAGAACACGAACTGTAAGACGTGATTTTTTCTTACCATAGTATTGTAGTAACGGAGCACTATGAACTTTCCCTTCAACTGTTACACGCTCATCATGCTTTACTTCAGCAAGATCTTTCATCGCATAATCTTCATAACGGTACGGAAAATGCTCTAATAGATGAGAAACTGTATAAATTCCCATCTCGTGTAGTAATTCAGATGTTTCTCCTCCGATTCCCTTTACATCTGTAACAGGAACTTGTACAACGTCATTCAAGATTCTCACACTCCGTCACATTATTTTCTTTG
Organism: Bacillus sp. FSL M7-1020; assembly: GCF_038050415.1. Classification (NCBI taxonomy): domain Bacteria; kingdom Bacillati; phylum Bacillota; class Bacilli; order Caryophanales; family Bacillaceae; genus Bacillus; species Bacillus sp. FSL M7-1020. Next base: position 3,477,130 of record NZ_JBBOTW010000001.1, read on the forward strand.
TTACACTCTATTTGAGTATCAATTAACATCTGCAATCGCTATCTTTCACCTTATATATTCTATCATAGGCATTCTAAGAGAAACTACTCAAATCCCTTATACACAACAAGTAAAAAAGAGCCTCACTATTAGCAGCAAGGCTCTTTTCTTTATTCCATATGCTAGCCTTTTGAATAAAAACTAGTAATAACGTTCACATTACTACTTCTGATCCATTAGCAAGTAAGTGATCCATTTATTTTCAAAACGAATCTTTTTTATTCTACAGAGAAGATGAAAGAATACACTGGTTGATTCCCAGCATGCACTTCTACTTCAGCATCTTCAAATTTCTCTTCTACAAATGCAACTAACTCAGCTACTTCTTCATCAGTTGCATCTTCACCTTGTAGAATCGTTACGATTTCAGACTCTTCATCAATCAATGCTTCTAATAATTGCTTTGCAGCTCCTACTTTTTCAGCATTTGTTGATACGATTTTTCCATCCGCAATGCACATGAAATCGTCTTTTTGAATTGCTACACCGTCAATTTCCGTATCACGAACAGCATACGTAATTTGACCCGTTTTCACATGAGATAAAGCTTCTTTCATGTTTTCTTCATTTTCTTCTAACGTTCCAACTGGATTAAATGCTAACATTGCAGCCATACCTTGAGGAACTGTTTTTGAACGAATAACAATAACTTCTTGATCAACAACTGACGCTGCTTGTTCTGCTGCCATCACGATGTTTCCGTTATTTGGTAAGATGATGATTTTTTCAGCATTCGCCTCTTCAATCGCCTTCACAATATCCTCCGTACTCGGATTCATCGTTTGGCCACCTTCGATTACTTTCGTTGCACCAATGCTCTCAAATAAAGTTTTAATACCAGATCCCATAGCTACAGTTACGATACCATATGGTTGTTTTTCTTTCGATTGAGTTGTTTGCTCAGGAACCATAGTAGGTTCATCTAATAAAGCGGTATGCTGTTCACGCATATTTTCTACTTTAATCTTAATTAAACTACCATAGCGTTGCCCATAATTCATAGGATCTCCAGGATGTTCCGCATGAATATGAACCTTAACAACCTCATCATCTGATACAACAAGTAGTGAATCTCCGTATACACTAATATCTTCACGGAATTTTTGTTCAGAGAAATTATGTTCCTTCATTTTTTCAGGCTCTAATTTCACCATGAATTCCGTGCAATATCCATACTTTATATCTTCTGTACTCAATTGGCTTTGTACACTACGGTGATGTTCTGCGCGTACCATGTCATTCATAGATGGTTGGGCAGACACATCAGAAGAAATTGTTTCTCCTTTTAAGTCAGCTAAAAATCCTTCATATACAACAACAAGACCTTTACCACCGCTATCTACAACGCCAACTTGCTTTAATACAGGTAATAAATCTGGCGTACGATTTAACGATGCATTGGCTTCTTTCACAACGTCTTCCATAAACAAAACAAAGTCGCGCTGTTTTTTCGCAACTGTCACTGCATATTTACCCGTTTCTCTTGCAACCGTTAAAATCGTTCCTTCAATCGGTTTCATAACCGCTTTGTAAGCCGCTTCTACCCCAGCATCTAAAGCTGCAGCAAAATCAACTGTTGTTAATTCTTCTTTTTGTTCAATGGATTTTGAAAAACCACGGAATAACTGAGATAAAATAACACCAGAGTTACCACGAGCTCCCATTAATAATCCTTTGGCTAAACTTACACCGACTTTACCAGCGTGCTGTGAAGGATTTGCTTTCACTTCACGTGCGCCTGAAGTCATTGATAAGTTCATGTTTGTACCGGTATCGCCATCTGGAACTGGAAATACGTTTAATGCATCAACAAGCTGAACATTATTTGTTAAATTATTCGCTCCTTGCATGATCATTTGTGATAAACGTTTCCCATCAATTTTTTGAATTGACACAGATTTTCCTCCTTAATGCACATTACAAGTTTATTACTTTAACTCCTTGTACGTAGATGTTTACAGAATCTACTGCTAGTCCTACAGTTTGATCTAATGTATATTTCACTTTCGTCTGCACGTTATGTGCTACTTCTGAAATTTTCGTACCATAGCTCACAATAATATACATATCAATATGTACTTCATCTTCATCTTTACGAACAATAACACCTCTAGTGAAGTTTTCTTTTCGTAAAATGTCTGTTAATCCATCTTTTAACTGATTTTTTGATGCCATACCTACGATACCGTAGCAATCTACCGCGGCACCTCCAGCAATTGTTGCAATTACATCTGTACTAATATCAATTTGTCCGTACTTCGTTTTAATTTCAATTGACATCTCGTTTCCCCCTTCATAAATGGTGAAAGTGAGCTAGACTACTTTAGTTACTATCATATAATCTTTTCAAAGAAAATTCCATCGTTCTTTCTTTTCACTCTCATATTTTATGTTTTATACTACACTTTTCTATGATGAGCAAAATAGTCCATTGTTATTATACAACATGTACCACTATAATATGTCAAGCAAATTTTCTTGATTTCAACTTTTCTTCACTTACATATAGTGTCAAGTAATTTTTCTTGATTTCTTTTTTCTACAGTGTTGCATTCTCTTTTTAGTTGTGTTAAATTATAGTAGTGTTTTTAGCATCGCAAAAAAGACTAACATTGAAAAATTACGTATGGTAAGGTGTCAAGGGAGGGAAATATAAATGGCTCGTGTTTGTGCTATCACTGGAAGAAAAGCTCGTTCTGGTAACTCTCGTTCTCACGCAATGAACGCTACAAAACGTAAATGGGGCGCTAACCTTCAAAAAGTTCGCGTACGCATCGACGGTAAAGTTCAACGTGTTTACGTTTCTGCTAGAGCATTAAAATCTGGCAAAATCGAACGTGTTTAATAATAAAAAAAAGAGCCGCTAGGCTCTTTTTTTACTATACCAATGGAAAAAGCACCTATTATCGGTGCTTTTTTTAGTCTTTTTTGAAGGTGTTTAACATCGCACGAACAATTCCACCAAGAAATTTAGGTAACTTAATTGTATAAAATCTCATGGTTTCCCTCCTAATCCCCTTTACTCCACTTGCCCACTATATGATGCAAGGAGCAAAATTGTTTCTTCAATCAGTGCTTCTTATCATCATTAATATGCCAGATGCGAATGAAAAAGTACCTTTTTCCTCAATGAGTTCATTACTAATACAAAGTGTCGATCCCCACTCTATCGTTTTATTAGTAAGAGGGTACTTAAATCCTTGTAGTGTAATACCTTCTACACTTTCAGTAACTGGCACAAATGATACATAGGGGAAATTTTTATTTATTCCAATTGTATATGTACCAACTTTTTTCACCATTATTTCATTTTTATTATCCACAATACACATTTCCACTTTTGCTTCTAAACCCTTTAAAAGCATCTGTATATTTGCTAAACCATGATCCAACCGCCCACCAGTTGCACCAAAAATACGAATTAATTTGGGTTTCTGTTCTAAAGCCCAACTAATTGCAATCTCTAAATCCGTTTGATCTTTTTCTCGTGGAACAATATGTAATTCATCTGTTCGCTGTCCCATCCATACTAATTCTTCTTCAGTTACTGAATCGTAATCTCCGAACGCAACAGATGGAGTAATCCCTCTTTTTAGTAAATGGTACACTCCTCTATCAACCGCCGCCCACACTACTTCTTCATTTTCATATCGAGAAAAATCTGCGCAATATTCTGCAGGGCCTCCTGCTAAAATATGAATAATCATTTTTCCTTCCCCTTCTATTGTAAAAAGGCAATCTGCCATTCGGTAGATTGCCTTTTTACATATTTTTCGCTCTATCCTTTCTAAATAGTGAAGTCTTACTAAACCCGAAACTTCACTAGGATAGGGATCTGTTCATTCATTATCCACGAATGATACGGATCGCTTCACCGCGGTCTTTTTGATTGTATACCGCTGATCCAGCTACAAGTACATTTGCTCCTGCTTCAACACAAAGTCTTGCCGTTTCAGCGTTGACACCACCATCAACTTCAATTTCGACTTCTAGATTTCGCTCTTTAACCATTTCTGCAACTTGTTTAATTTTCGGTAATACAGAATGGATAAATTTCTGTCCACCAAATCCAGGATTCACCGTCATAAGTAATACCATATCTATATCTTCTAACACATGCTCAATCACCGAAACTGGCGTATGTGGATTTAATACAACCCCTGCTTTAATGCCATGAGATTTAATTAACTGAATTGTACGATGTAAATGAGGACACGCCTCTACATGAACAGTAATAATATCCGCTCCCGCTTTCGCGAAAGTTGGGATATAGTTATCAGGATTTTCAATCATTAAATGCACATCTAACGGTAATGATGTAATCGGACGGATCGCTTCTACAATTAATGGCCCAATCGTAATATTCGGTACAAAATGCCCGTCCATTACATCGACATGAATGTAATCAGCTCCGCCTTTTTCTACATCTTTAATTTCTTCCCCTAATTTTGAAAAATCTGCTGATAAGATCGATGGTGCAATTTTAATCATAACTAATACCTCGGCTTTCTCTCTCTAATTTCTTCTACGAATTGTTGGTAATTCTTATAACGATATTCTGTAATCTTTCCTTCTTCAACCGCAGCTTTCACCGCACATTTCGGTTCAGAAAGATGTGTACACCCTCTAAATTTACAGTATTGGCTCGCTTCTTTCAACTCAGGAAAACAATATGTAAGATCTTCTACCTCTATATCTATGAAATCAAGTGAACTAAAACCAGGTGTATCCGCAACAAGTCCACTTCCAACTGCAATTAATTCCACGTGTCTTGTCGTATGTTTTCCGCGTCCTAAATGTGAGGAAATATCATTTGTTTTTAGTTCTAAATCCGGACGTAATACGTTAAGCATCGAAGATTTCCCAACACCTGATTGGCCAGCAACGACAGAAACACAACCTTCTAAAAATGGTTTTAAAATAGCAATACTTTCCGATGTATTTATAGAAGTAAATAATACATCATAACCCATTTCACGATAATCATTTGCATAAGCTTCAACGGTTTCTCGCATCTTTTCATCCACTAAATCCATCTTACTAATACAAATAATCGGCTTAATGTTATGATATTCAATCAGCACTAAAAATCGATCTAACAGTCCAGGATTAAAATCTGGTTCTACTGCAGAGAAAACAAGGATTGCTTGATCCACATTAGCAATAGGAGGCCTAACAAGTTCATTTTTTCGATCAAATACTTCAAGCACGTAGCCTTCCGTTGGGTTATCTGCTTGAAAAACGACTTGGTCTCCTACAAGTGGTGTAATTTTATTTTTTCTAAATACACCACGCCCACGACATTGTGTAACCCCTTCTTCATGTTGTACATAATAAAATCCACTTAAAGCTTTTACAATTTTTCCTTCTGGCATATAATTCTCCTTTATTTTGTATAAAGTGAAGCTGTAATTAAAACGAATAGACTAGAGTTCTTTAAACAATTATTTTAAAACCCACCAATATATAACCAGGTTCATATATTTAATCTCTACCATCAATTCGAAATATTTTTTACAACAATATCACTTGTATAGCTTTTTGAATCATATATTTTTGCCTGTTATACAGTCCACCTTGTAGACAGCATAACAGGCAAGGGTAATGCATTCCATTCTCTATAAAAAGAAAATGGAATTCACTATTATTGAGTTGGATATGGTACTTCCTTATCGATAATCGTTACTCCATCCCGTACGATTTTATAGTGACCCTTTGAGCCTTCTTGAATTACAAATTCTAAAGAAATTGTTGCCGACTCTGAAATCGTTCTAGTTTCAATTGGTCTATCCATCTTTTGTTGCATATCTTCTTTATAAATTTCTATTGTTTGCGGTTTTTTCTCACCTATTATAGAAGACTCATATGGGATAGAAATGTTATCCACCTTCACTGTTTTTGTTACTTTCGGCTTAGGGCCATTCGAGATGATAAGTGTCACTTTATCTCCTTCTTTTAACGGAGTTCCTGGTTTTGGCGATTGCGAAATTACAAGACCTTTATCAACCGTATCTGAATACTCTCGTTTTATATCTGGAGTTAATTTTCTCTCATTCAAATCACCAGTTGCACTATTTTCAGTCCATCTTGAAAAATCACCTGGTCTATTTTGATAAGGACCTTTACTTATCCAAACTTTCAGTTCTTGCTCCGCCTCTACAACCATTTGATCAGGTGTCGGTATTTGTTCTACAATTTCACCTTTTGGTTTATCATTTTCAATATAATTTTCAGTAACCTGTTTATATCTTTCTTCTAACTCGGGTTTTACACTCTCAAAGTTTTGACCTGTAAAATCCTTCATCTTACTTTTCTTTTTTCCACCTGATTGATAGATAGTAATTTTAGAACTTTCCTTCACTACTCTTCCTGCTACAGGATCAGTTTTTATTACATCTCCAGCTTCCACATCATCTGTATATACAATATTAGGTTCTGTCACTTCAAAACCTTTTTCTACCAACTTATTTACAGCTGTCGTATATTTCATACCAGCCACATCAGGAACTTTTACATCTTTCGGAATAAAGAATCCCGGAATAACAGTAAGAGCTAATGTTATTCCAATTGCTAAAAGTAAAAATGTCGTAATTAAAACCTTAATCCATTTATTACTTCGTTTTTTCTTCTTATCTAATTCAGTATGTTCTTTTCTTTTTGGTTCATCCACTTTACTTCCACTTAAAACAATCGTTTCATCAGTTACATTTTCAAATAATTGTTCTTGTTGGATAATTGGAATCGCTTTCGTCGCTTCCATATCTTCTGGTATGTAAAATGGCTGTTCATTAATTCGTTCTGGATATAAAGCCGTTTCAATATCTCGTTTCATCGCATTAGCAGATTGGTATCGATGGAACGGATCTTTAGCAGTTGCCTTTAATATAATATTCTCAACACTTTGCGGAATATTTTCATTCCATCTTCTTGGAGACGGTATTTCACTTTGTAAATGTTTTAAAGCTATTGCAACAGCAGATTCACCAGAAAACGGTTGTCTTCCTGTTAACAATTCGAACATAACAATACCAAGCGAATAAATATCTGATTGTTTATTTGCTATCCCGCCGCGCGCTTGTTCTGGTGATAAATAATGCACCGAACCAAGTACTGAATTTGTATGTGTAATAGTTGTTGCACTTGTAGCTGTCGCAATTCCAAAATCTGTTACTTTTACTACTCCATCAGCTCGAATTAAAATATTGTGCGGTTTTATATCACGATGCACAATTTCAAAATGATGAGCGTGTGCCATGGCGGATGTTAATTGCTCCATAATATCAAGAGCTTCCCCTATAGGTAACATCCCTTGCTCAATTATGTATTGCTTTAATGTTTGTCCAGGTACATACTCCATTACAAGATAATATATACCATCTTCTTCTCCAACATCATACATATTCACAATATTTGGATGCGACAACGTTGTAACAGATTGCGCTTCTCGATGGAAACGTTTAATAAACTCTTCGTTATTGGAATAGTCGAGTCTTAATATTTTCACCGCTACATCTCGGCCGAGTATGTCATCATGAGCTAAATATACATTGGCCATCCCTCCACCGCCAATCATTTTTAGCAGCTTATAACGGTCATTTAAGCGTTTTCCAATCAGCACGTTGCACTTCACCTACTTTCGTTTGTCGAATCCGCATAATCAATAAGAACAAGAGTAATATTATCCTCTCCACCACGATCATTCGCCAATTGAATGAGACTTTGCACCTTAGCTTCGAGCTGTTCATTTAACTGTAAAATTTGTTGCATATCAGTCATAGGGACTTTATTAGACAATCCATCAGAGCAAAGAAGCAATTGATCATCTTCTTCAAGTACCAATGTTTTAACATCTAATCCGACTTTTTCTTCTGTTCCTAGCGCTCTTAACAAAACATTTTTTTTCGGGTGGTATTCTGCATCTTCCTTTGAAATTTCACCATGTCTCACAAGTTCATTTACAAGTGAATGATCTTCCGTTACGAGCGACATTACTCCCTCTGATACCATATAACAACGACTATCTCCTATATGACCTATTGTTACAAAATTAGGCGTACAAATTGCTATGATAATCGTTGTTCCCATACCATCACACTCTACGTGTTGTTTAGAATATTCAAAAATGCGTTCATTAATAATTCCAACACTAGTATGTAACCACTCTTCTACTTTTTTAGGCTCATTCATATTATGCGTTTGCTTCCAATAATCATGGAATAATTGAATGGCCATCGAACTAGCTACATCGCCAGCTCGATGACCTCCCATTCCATCTGCTACTACCGCTAAAATATTTCCATCTAAATTGTGAAAAACTCCTGCACTATCTTCATTATGTTGACGAACTTTCCCTTTATCCGATAGAAACACGGCTTTCATCTCGTCACCTCGTCTCTTCTTTGCGCTCCTTCGCACGCAACTGACCGCAGGCAGCATCAATATCGTGACCTTGTTCACGGCGAATTGTTACATTCACTCCACGATCTTTAAGCGTTTTTTCAAATAAGAAAATTTGCTCACGTGGTGTTCGTACGTAATCACGTTCTGGTACGTAGTTAACCGGAATTAAGTTCACATGACACTTTACACCTTTTAAGAGCGCAGCAAGTTCTTCAGCGTGCTCAACTTGGTCATTTTCTCCTCCAAATAGTCCATATTCAAATGTAATACGACGCCCTGTTCTATTTACATAGTATTTAATAGCTTCCATTAAATCAGGTAGCTTATAAGCACGGTTAATCGGCATTAATTTTGAACGTAATTCTGAATTTGGAGCATGCAATGAAATCGCAAAATTAATTTGTAACTCTTCTTCAGCAAACTTGTAAATTTTCGGAATAATACCACTCGTCGAAACTGTCATATGTCTTGCACCAATATGAAGTCCTTTTTCATGGTTAGTGATGCGTAAAAATCCCATTAAATTATCATAGTTATCAAATGGTTCTCCAATTCCCATAACAACAAGAGAACTTACACGTTCTTCCGTTTCATCAAGCGCGCGTTGCACTTCTACTACTTGCGCTACAATTTCTCCAGCTTCTAGGTTTCGTTTTAACCCGCCAAGTGTAGAAGCACAGAACGTACAGCCAATACGACAACCAACTTGTGTTGTTACACAAATAGAATTTCCGTATTCATGTCGCATTAATACCGTTTCAATAGAGTATCCATCATATAACTGGAATAAGAATTTAATCGTTCCATCCGAAGACGTTTGTTTTACTAACGTGTTTAAAGTAGTAATATCAAAGGAATTCGACAATTTATCACGCAATCCTTTAGAAAGGTTTGACATATCCTCATAATTTTTTACACGTTTTTTATATAGCCAGTCAAAAATTTGTCCAGCACGGAACTTCGGTTCTCCTTGTTCCTTTAACCAATCTTGCATTTCATGAAGTTGTAAAGAGTAAATTGATGGTTTTTTCGTTTCTACATTTTTCTTTTGTTTTTTTACAGTCGTTTCCATGATGCTACACCTTCTTCCTTAAACAAGCAATATAAAAGCCATCCGTTGCAAAATAATGCGGTAAAATTTGTACTTGACCTTCATTAATATACGGACTTAATTTTTCTGGCATACGTTCTTTTATCGTAGTATCCCATTCAAATTCAGGATGTTCTTTTAAAAATTTATCTATTACTTGTTCATTTTCTATTTTCTCAATTGTGCACGTACTATAAACAAGACGACCGCCTTGTTTTAATAATGGTGCTATCTTTTCTAATATCGCAAGTTGAATCGTCGATAATCTTTCACTATCGCCTTTATCTTTTCCTAACTTAATATCAGGTTTACGTCTAATTACCCCAAATCCAGAACATGGTGCATCTACTAATATTTTATCAAAAGTTTCATTTGCAAAGTGCTCTTGCACTTTTCTAGCATCTAACGCTTTTGTTTCTATATTTTCTAGACCAAGTCGCTCTGCTTGTTGTTTAATTAAACGCACTTTATGCGCGTGTAAATCAAGAGACATTACTTTACCAGTTCCCTTTAAACGCTCAGCTATATGCGTAGTTTTACCACCAGGAGCAGCACAACTATCAAGAACTGTCTCTCCCTCATTCGGGTCTAAAGCACGTGCAACAAGCATAGAGCTTTCATCTTGAATAGAAAGGAACCCTTTTTTAAACGCTTCTGTATGCGCTACATTCCCTCTTTCAATTTGAATTGCATCATCTGACAAATCGCCAGACTTTGCTTCTATTCCTTCACTTGCCAACAACTCAATTGCTTCTTCTACCGTTACTTTATCAACGTTCACACGTGCTGTAGGTACTGGTGGTAACATGTTTACTTCACACATTTTCTCTGCTGTCTCTAAACCATATTCAGATGCCCAATCTTGTACTAACCAAACTGGGTGACTCGTTGCAATTGCAAGACGTTCCACTGGATCTTTGATTTCATCTAATGAAGGTACACCTTCTCGCTGAATTGAACGCAATACTCCGTTCACCATGCCTGAAATCCCTTTATGCCCACGACGCTTTGCTATTTCAACCGCTTCATGAATAGCCGCTCTTTCTGGCACTCGGTCCAAATATATCATTTGATATAAAGATAAGCGAAGCAATACTCTTACCCACGCCTCAACCTTCTTTTTTAAAAAAGGCTGTAAATAATAATCTAATGTGTCACGACGTTGAATCGTTCCATATACAATTTCAGTTAATAAACCAATATCTTTTCTATCAATTGCATTTTTTTCAATTAGATTATTTAAAAGTAAGTTACTATATGCACCACTTTTTTCTACTTGAATTAAACCATCAAGAGCTAATTCACGAACATTTTGTCTCATGCATTTTCTCCTAACTTCGTGCCAATTTCAGGTTTTGTCCCACGTAAAAATTGTGAACAACTCATACGCTTTTTACCCGACGGTTGCAATTCAGTAATTTTAACACCTATTTCATTCCCTGTTGCAACAACAAATCCATCTTCTTCAAGACCAACTATTGTACCTGGTTCAGCTTTCGCTTCTAGAGAAACTTTCTCTCCCCACCATACTTTAACAACTTGTTCTGCTAAAGTCGTATATGCAACTGGCCATGGGTTCAATCCGCGAATGTGATTGTATACTTCTTCACCTGTTTTTGTCCAATCAATTTTCTCTTGCTCACGTTTTATATTATATGCGAATGTCACTTCATCTTCATTTTGTTTAATCGGTTCTAACTTACCTTGAATTAATAAAGGTACTGTTTTAGATAGAAGATGTGCACCGGCTTCACTTAACTTATCAAATAACGAGCCCGTCGTTTCACGCTCTTCAATTTCCACTTCTACTTGCGTTAAAATATCACCAGCGTCTAATTTTTCTACCATATACATAATTGTAATTCCTGTTTTTTCTTTACCTTCCATAATTGCATAATGAATCGGTGCACCACCGCGTAGTTCTGGAAGTAAAGAGGCATGGACATTAATACATCCGTACTTTGGCGCTTCTAAAATTTCGTTTGGTACAATCTGACCGAACGCAGCTGTTACAATTAAATCCGCCTCTAATGCTAATACTTTTTCATATTCGTCTTTTTCACGAATTTTCAGTGGTTGTAACACCGGAATACCATGTTTCTCCGCTTCAACTTTAACAGGTGTAGGTGTTAATACTTTTTTTCTACCTACCGGACGATCTGGTTGCGTCACAACACCTACTACATCATAGCCATCTTCGATAAGACGACGAAGCACCGGCACTGAAAAGTCCGGTGTTCCCATAAATACTACTTTAATCATTTAAAAACCGCTCCTTTTAACACCTATTCTAATTCGTTTTCTTCATAATATCTTGTCACTTTCGATGTAAATAGAACACCGTGTAAATGATCGATTTCATGTTGAATTGCACGCGCTAAAAATCCTTCCGCTTCTAATAAAAACACTTTACCTCGGCGATTCTGTGCTCTTACTTTAATATAATCTGCACGTTCCACTTCACCATAAAGTCCCGGGAAGCTTAAACAGCCTTCGGGACCTACTTGTTCACCACGTTTTTCTAATATTGATGGATTGATTAACTCGATTTTCCCAGTATCATCATCGACATCAACAACTGCTACTTGCAAGCTTACCCCTACTTGAGGTGCAGCTAAACCGACTCCGTCCGCCATTAACATTGTTTCATGCATATCTTTCAACAATTTCACTAACTTTTTATCAAAGTTAATTACTCTTTCACATGGTGTTTCTAACACTTCATTTGGATGCTTTACTATTTCTAAAACTGCCATATTTCCCTCCGCTACATTAACATTGTTGGATTAAAATCAATTGAGATTTGTAGCTCTTTTTGCATTTCTGCTTGATAATGTTCATTTACCATTTTGAGCACGTTCTTTAAGTTTGGTTCCCGTTTGTATTTTATCATGCATTGGTAACGATATCTATCTTTTATCCTTGGAATTGCTGAAGCAACTGGCCCTAACACCATCGTTTGCTGCGAACAATGCATTCGTAAATGACCGACAATTTTTTCCGTCACTTGCACTGCCTTTAATAATTCTGGATGAGATACCGTTACAAGTACAACATAGTAATAAGGTGGATATTGTCTTGTTCGTCTCATTTGCATTTCTTGGTCAAAAAACACATCATATTGCTGGTTCTTTGCTAACTCTATACTATAATGTTCTGGCGTATACGTTTGAATTACAACTTCCCCTGGCAATTCATGTCTACCTGCCCGTCCACTTACTTGCGTCAATAATTGATATGTTTTTTCACTCGCCCGAAAATCAGGTAAGTGAAGCATCGTATCTGCAGTTAAAACACCAACGAGCGTTACTTTCGGAAAATCAAGTCCTTTGGCGATCATTTGTGTCCCGAGTAATATATCTGCTTTCTCTTCACCAAATGCCTTTAATAACTTCTCATGCATTCCTTTGCGACTTGTCGTATCTACGTCCATTCGAATGACTCGCGCTTCTGGAAATAGTTTTGTAATTTCTTCTTCTACTTTTTGTGTGCCTGTACCAAAGAAACGAATATATGTACTTTGACAAGCTGGACACGCAGTTGGCATATTCTCCTCATAACTGCAATAATGACATTTTAAACGATGGTTCATTTTATGATACGTCAGCGAAATATCACAATGTGGACATTGTACAACATACCCGCAATCACGACACATCACAAATGTTGAATGACCTCTCCTATTTAAAAAGAGAACCATTTGTTCTTTCTTTTCTAGTCGATCTGCTATTTTTTCATGCAACGCCTTCGAAAACATTGATCGATTCCCGTCGCGAAGTTCTTCACGCATGTCAACAATTTCTACTGTTGGTAAAGCTTGTTCGTTCATACGTTTTTCCATCGTTAATAGTTCATAAACACCTTTTGTCGCTCTTGCAAATGATTCAAGTGTAGGCGTTGCACTTCCAAGAACGATTGGACATTTATGATATTGCCCTCTCCACACCGCTACATCTCTTGCATGATACTTCGGGTTATCTTCTTGCTTATAACTCGATTCATGCTCTTCATCAATAATAATAATCCCTAAATTTTCAAAAGGAGCAAAAATAGCTGAACGGGCACCAACTACCACTTTCACTTCTTTTCTTAAAATCTTACGCCATTCATCATATTTTTCACCAACAGACAGTGCACTATGAAGAACCGCTACTTGCGAGCCAAATCTACCTTTAAAACGATCTACCATTTGAGGCGTTAGCGCAATTTCAGGAACGAGTACAATAGCTTCTTTTTCCTTCTTCAGCACCGCTGCTATAGATTGTAAATATACTTCTGTCTTTCCGCTTCCTGTAACACCATATAGTAAAAATGGATTGTAAGTTTCATTTGTAATTGATGATAAAATAGGTGTAATAACTTGCTTTTGTTCCTCTGTAAGTGGAAATGGTTTCGTTTGTTCAAAATCATCATCTTCATACGGATTCCGGTATACTTCCACATATTTTTCTGAGATTAGCCCCTTTTTAACAAGTGATTTTATTGGAGCATCTGTTATTTGTAGCTCTTCTGTTAACAATTTCAACTGTACACTTTTATAATTTTCCACAAAATAATAGAGTACATCTTGTTGTTTTTTACTTTTCAATTCAAATGCAGCTAATTCTAATTTATCTTCCGGCAACTCTGGCTGAACGACTCTTTGTTTCTTCTTCTGCACTTTATCTTTCACTTGATATACGACTTCCATCGTACCATTTTTAATTTCTTGTTGAATAGCGCGGTATAAATGTGGCTGCGCCTCAATAACTTCCCAATCGATTGCTTCCTTATCCTGAAATAAATACAGTATTGCAGGTGCTACTTCTTCTTGTTTACGAAGTTGTAGACGCTTTTTATACGTTGCTTTTATCGCTGTCGGAAGCATGACTTGAAATGCTGAAATCATATAACATAACGTTTCACTTGTAAGCCAATATCCAAGCTTTAATAATTCATCATTTAAAACCGGTGTTACATCTAATATTTCATGGATTGTCTTTAATTTCTTACTTTCCACGTCAACCGAATCTTTAATCTCAATAATAAAACCTTGCAATTTTCTTGGACCAAATGGAACTACTACACGCATTCCTGTCTGTACAATATCTTCCCATTTTCTAGGGATAATGTAATCAAACGGTCTATCTGTCTGACGGGCAGGTACATCAACAATTACACTTGCAAATTTCATAAACGATCATCTTCTAACATCATTTCAATTTGCTTTAATATTTCGCGAGCTACCTCTTTCTTTGTTAAAAGTGGCAACTCAATAACTTTTCCATCTTTTCTATACATTGTTACAATGTTCGTATCTGTGCCAAATCCAGCTCCTTGCGCTTTTACATCATTCGCAACAATCATATTCGCATTTTTCTCACGTAACTTTTTCGTTGCGTATTCCTCTACGTTTGTCGTTTCAGCAGCAAAACCGATAAGTAACTGTTTACCCTTCTTCTCACCTAGCGTTTTTAAAATATCTACCGTTCTCTCTAATTCAATTACAGCATCACCATTCTGCTTTTTCATTTTATTATCATGAACATATTTCGGGCGATAATCTGCAACAGCTGCTGTTTTGATGACAACATCTACATTTTGATAATGTTGAAGGACTGCTTCTAACATATCCTGCGCTGAATCCACTTGTATCGTTGTTACATGTAGTGGCGGATTTAATGCCGTCGGCCCCGAAACAAGTATGACATCAGCCCCTAAGTTCGCTGCTACTTCTGCAATCGCATACCCCATTTTTCCAGAAGAAAAATTCGTCATAAAACGAACTGGATCAATCTTTTCACGCGTCGGGCCAGCAGTTATTAACATTTTCTTACCTTGTAGTGGTTTTTGTTCCGTGAATGCTTCTTCTAACCGCGCAATAATTGCTTCAGGTTCCTCTAGTCTTCCCTTCGCTACATAACCACACGCTAAAAAGCCTTCCCCAGGCTCAATAAATGTATATCCTAACGTTTTTAACGTCATCATATTTTTTTGAACAATTTTATTTTCGTACATATGCACATTCATAGCAGGTGCAATCCATACTGGAGCTGTAGTAGCTAACAAAGTAGTTGTAATCATATCATCCGCAATACCACCAGCTAACTTCCCGATACAATTGGCTGTAGCAGGTGCAACAAGTACTACATCTGCCCAATCTGCTAAATCGATATGAGCAATAACAGCTGAGTCTTTCTCATCGAATGTATCTGTATATACATCATGACGAGAAAGTGCTTGGAATGTAAGAGGCGTAACAAACTTTATTGCCGACTCACTCATGATCACCTTTACAATAGCACCAGCTTGTGTCAATTTACTAGTTAACGCAGCCGCTTTAAAGACCGCAATGCCTCCTGTTACACATAGGAGTATCTTTTTCCCTTTTAGCATATGGCTCGTCCTCTTTCTTTTTCAAACTTATAATACTGAAACAGGTTTCTCAGCTCTTCAGTACCAATATTTCATCCTATCGTAAAAAAATAACAACCTACTTGTAAATAGGTTGTTACCGTTACATAGAAAATTATAAAGTCTATGTTTTAATTTGTCGAAAATAATATCTTAATCAATTATTTTGCCTTCGCTTGGTACATATTTTAACACTTCTACATCGATTTCTTCTAATGCTTTACCTACACATTTATGAGAAACAGGTTGTTCAATAACACAGTTGTTAGCAAGTTGCATTTCACGTGCACGCTTTGCAGCTACTGTTACAAGTGTATATTTAGAATCGATTTTTGTTAGTAATGAATCAATTGATGGATTTAACATAATTATAGACCCTCCGTCATTTCTTTATAATATTTTGCTACTCTTTCGCGGCGGCAATGTTCACCAACCACAATTGCTTTAATTCTATCACAAGCTAATTCAACTTGATCATTTTCTACAACATAGTCGTAAGCGTCCATCATTTCGATTTCTTCTTTCGCTACAGTTAAGCGATTTTCAATAACATCTTCAGTTTCTGTACCACGGCCGACAATTCGGTTTTTTAGCTCAGATAAACTTGGGGGTGCTAAGAAAATAAATACACCTTCTGGGAAAGCTTTCTTAACTTGAATTGCTCCTTGCACTTCAATTTCTAAGAATACATCTTTTCCTTCTTGTAATGTTTTTTCAACATAGTCAATCGGTGTTCCGTAATAATTACCTACGAACTCAGCCCACTCAAGTAATTTTTCATTACGAATCATTTCCTCAAATTCTTCTCTCTCTTTAAAGAAATAATCCACACCATCTACTTCACCTTCACGCGGCTTACGTGTCGTTACTGAAATAGAGTATTGAAAACGTGTATCCTCATGGCTAAACAGCTCTTTTCGAACCGTTCCTTTACCAACCCCAGAAGGTCCTGAAAGAACGATGAGCAATCCTCTTCTACTTCTCATAAATATGTAAAACCTACCCTTCCTCACTTAAATCTTCTTTATTATTCAAACGATGTGCAATCGTCTCTGGCTGAATTGGACTTAATACAACATGCCCATCATCCATAACAATAACCGCCCTTGTTTTTCTCCCATACGTAGCATCTAGTAAAGCATTATGTTCACGTGCTTCCTGTACTGTTCGTTTAATAGGAGCTGACTCCGGACTTACAATAGCAATAATTCGATGAGCAGATACAATATTTCCGTATCCAATATTTAAAAACCGCATGGCCATAGTTTGCGCCTCCTAGTAAGTCTATCCGATTTCTCCACCACGTATAACTTTATATATTTTTTGAAAGCTACTCAATATTTTGTACTTGTTCACGAATTTTTTCAAGGTTATTTTTCATTTCTACAACATATTTTGAAATTGTTAAGTCATTTGCCTTCGAACCAATCGTATTAATTTCTCGATGCATCTCTTGCACGATGAAGTCCATTTTTCTTCCAACAGGCTCTTCAATCTGCAGTGTTTCACGAAATTGTTCTAAATGACTTTGTAAACGAACTAACTCTTCATGAATATCACAACGCTCTGCAAACATCGCGACTTCTGTTAGCAATCTTTGTTCGTCTAGATCTTGATTATGTAATTCCTTTAAGCGATTTTCTAATCGTTCACGATATTTTTGTGTAACAATCGGTGCATGTGGAGTAATTGCATTTACACAATTGTGAATCTCTTGTAAACGATACGCCATATCTTTATGTAATCGTTCTCCTTCGCCATCTCTCATCGTTTTCAACATTTGAGCAGCTTGGCGAACAGCCTCATATAAACTATTCTCAAATTGTTCATTTACGTTTTCTATTTCTTCAATTGCCGTTACTTCTGGCATTGCCATTAATTGCCCAAGTGTAATAGAATCTTGCAATTGAAATTTTCCTTTTATATCTTCCATCATCGATTGGTACTGCTTGAGAAGCGACCAATTCACACTTAATTTTCTTTCAACAAGCCCTTCACCCGTTATACTAATAGACACTTCAATGCGCCCACGTCGAACTTGCTGTGCGATTATTTTACGAATTTTGTCTTCAAATACCATCATTTGCTTCGGAAGTCGAATACTCATCTCAAGAAAACGGTGGTTCACCGATTTCATTTCTACTGTAATCTGAAAAGTATCACTTTCTACTTTCGACCTTCCAAACCCTGTCATACTAGAAATCATTTTTATCACATCCAAGCCATGAAATAACTCAATGAAAAAGGTAATAGAGACAAGGCTCTACTACCTTCTGTAAATTATATCACATTTTCATATCATTGACTATTTCAAGTTTAATCCCTTCTTATATAAAAGTGGCTTTTTCTCCTTACCTTTTTTCCTTGTTAATAAAGAACCTACTAATAAGAAAGTCGGAATTGATGACAAACCTCCAATTAACAACCAATCTCTTGCTTGTATTGGCATTGTACTAAAAATTGGTTGTAACGGTGGATAATAAATAACAACGAGCATTAACAACAATGAAATGATAACAGCCCCTACTAAATACACGTTCCCAAATGGATTGCGATGAAAGACAGAATGTTCACTTCGGCAATCAAACACATGAATAAGTTGCGCAAGTACCAAAGTCGCAAATGCTACTGTCTGTGCATATTTCAGTTCATTCGGATGTTGATTATATGCGATAATAAACGCTACTAACGTCACTGCTCCAATGAGGAACCCTCGACTTATAATTTTCCAGGCAAGCCCTCTGGCGAATACTCCCTCTTTCGGATGCCGCGGCGTTCTCTTCATCACATCTCCTTCCGCCTTATCCAAACCTAATGCCATCGCTGGTAAACCGTCGGTAACTAAGTTCACCCATAATATTTGAATTGGAACCATCGGCAATGGCAGTGCCAGTAACATCGCAAATAACATAACTAAAATTTCGCCGACGTTTGATGCTAACAAATATCGAATAAACTTTCGAATATTTTCGTATATGTTTCTACCTTCTTTAATCGCTGATTTAATCGTCGCAAAGTTATCATCTAACAATACAAGCGAAGAAGCTTCTTTCGCAACGTCTGTTCCTGTAATACCCATCGCTATCCCAATATCCGCTGTTTTTATAGCTGGTGCATCGTTTACTCCATCTCCTGTCATCGCTACTATATGCCCTTTATTTTGCAATGATTTAACAATTTTTAATTTATGTTCTGGTGATACACGAGCAAATACGTAAGTATCTTCTACAACATTTTCTAGTTCCTCTATATCCATATTTGCTAGCTCAACACCTTCCACCACACGACCTCCTGGTGGTAAAACCCCTAATTGTTCCGCAATCGCCATCGCTGTTACTTTATGATCTCCTGTAATCATCACTGTTCGAATACCAGCTTCTTTACACTCTTTTACCGCCTGCGCTACCTCTGGTCTTGGCGGATCGATCATACCTTGTATACCGATTAACATAAAATCTTTTTCAACATCTCTCTCATGTTCAGTGGAATCTGTTACTTTTAATGGCTTAAATGCAACCGCAATTGTTCGAAGCGCTTGGCTACCTAAACTATGAATAGCCGCCTGTACTTCTTTTCTATATAACTCACTCATCGGTTGCTGCTTATCACCCCATAAGATTGTTTGGCTCATTTGCAGGAGGACGTCTGGAGCTCCTTTCGTAACAACAAACTTTTTCCCATCTCGATCACGGACAATAACACTCATCATCTTTCGAGTCGAATCAAATGGGAACTCACGAATAATCTCGAACTTCCCTTTCAGTGCATCACGTGTTATTCCCGCTTTCATTGCTGCAGCTACAAGTGCTCCCTCTGTTGGATCCCCATCTAATACATACGCCTTTTTCTTTTGAATAATATTTGCATTGTTACATAGTGAACCGAATGTAAGTAGCTGATAAAGCGCTTTTGTCTTAGCTGGATTAACTTCTATTTCACCTTTCATAAAAGATCCATTAGGTTCATATCCTTGACCAGTCACTTTCCACAACTCTCCACCTGACCACATATGTGTTACCATCATTTTGTTTTGTGTCATTGTTCCTGTTTTATCAGAACAAATTACAGAAGCACAACCTAATGTTTCTACAGCTGGTAACTTTCTTACAATTGCTCTCTTTTTTATCATACGCTGTACACCAAGTGATAAAGCTACTGTAACGATTGCGGGCAATCCTTCTGGAATAGCAGCAACAGCTAAGGATACACCTGCTAAAAACATATGGTATACTTCATTCCCTTGATACACACCTGCTAATACAACGAGTGCTGTCAAAATAAGAGCTACAATAATTAATATTTTCCCGAGTTGCTCTAATCTTCTTTGCAGTGGTGTTTCCATTTGCTCTGCATTTTGCAACATATTTGCAATTTGGCCCATTGCGGTATTCATACCAGTCGCTACAACGACTCCTGTTCCAGATCCTCGCGTAATCATCGTACCCATAAAAGCCATATTTTTTTGATCACCAATTGAAACATCTTGCCCTTGCAATGCTTCTATCTTCTTTTGTACAGGTACTGACTCTCCTGTCAGGGCAGACTCTTCGATATATAAACTCGATGCCTCAACGAGACGGACGTCAGCCCCAATACGATCACCACTGGAAAATTTAATAACATCACCTAAAACAAGTGCTTTAGATGGTGCCTTTACCCACTTTCCATTCCTCATTACCGTAACTTGCGGGGCGGCTAGTTCTTTTAAAGCTTCCAATGATTTTTCAGCCTTTCTTTCTTGAAAAAAACCTAGAATACCATTGATAATGACAATGGCAACAATAGCTATAGAATCAATATATTCACCTAAAAATGCAGAAACAATTGTTGCTCCAAATAAAACAAGTACCATAAAATCTTTAAATTGTGCTAAAAATACCATTAGTGCAGAAGGCCTTTTTGCTTCTTCTAATTCATTTGTACCAAATTTCTTAATTCGCCCTTCTGCTTCTTTCTCTGTAAGTCCAACCTTTACATTCGTATTCGTTCTTTCTTCCACTTCATGTGCCCGCATTCCATACCAGTTCATCCTGCCATCGACCTCCTGATTCCAGACATACTCTATTGAAAGCTTATTCAGCCTCGTCCAAAAAAATGCTATAATTAACTTTTAGTTAGAAAGGAGTGTTCATTTATGGCATTCGATGGATTATTTACAAGAGCAATTACACATGAAATTGCAAATTCTCTTTACACAGGAAGAATTTCCAAAATATATCAACCTTCAAAATACGAGATTTTATTACATATTCGAGCAAACGGAAAGAACCAAAAACTAATTCTTTCGTCTCACCCTACATATGCGCGTATGCACTTAACGAATCAAAACTACGATTCACCAGCAATACCGCCGATGTTTTGTATGCTTCTTCGTAAACATTTAGAAGGCGGATTTATTGAAAAAATTGAACAAATTGACTTAGAACGTATTATTCAAATTACAGTTCGCAGTCGGAATGAAATCGGAGACGAATCATTAAAAACATTAGTAATCGAAATAATGGGACGACACAGTAACATTATCTTAGTAGATACGAAAACAAATGTTATTTTAGATAGCTTAAAACACATATCTTTAGCGGTAAACCGCCATCGTACTGTATATGCTGGAGCTGAATATGTTGCCCCTCCAGCACAACATAAGGTTAATCCGCTTCTTATCGAAACAGCAGCTGATTTTATTAGACCGCTAGACTTTTTATCCGGAAACATGGACAAACAACTTGTCGGAGCATTTATGGGAATTTCCCCATTATTCGCAAAAGAAGTTGTAAAAAAAGCAGGTATGGCAAATGAAAAAGCATTATCTGAAGCGTTTTTCTCCATACAAAAACCATTACTAACTCATACATATTCACCAACAATGATTACTGCAAACGGAAAAGAATTCTTTTATCTTTTCCCTCTTACACACTTGCAAGGAGAAGAAAAAACATTCTCATCTGTTAGTGAATTGTTAGACCGTTTCTTTTTCGGAAAAGCGGAGCGAGACCGTGTAAAACAACAAGCTCATGATTTAGAACGCTTTATGCAAAACGAAAAAAACAAAAATGAGAAAAAACTTATTAAACTTGAAAAAACATTACAAGATGCTGGAAAAGCAGATAAATATCAACTATTTGGAGAGCTACTTACAGCCAATATGTACGCTTTGAAAAAAGGCGATAAAGATATTGAGGTCGTTAATTATTACGATGAAAATGGCGGTACTGTAAAAATCACATTAGATCCTTTAAAAACACCGTCTGACAATGCACAACGCTATTTCCAAAAATACCAAAAAGCAAAAAAATCAGTTGTTGTGGTAGAAGAACAAATCGAAAAAACCAATGAAGAAATTCTTTATTTTGATAGCTTACTTCAACAAATGGAAGCTGCTTCTTCAAAAGATATTGAAGAAATTCGTGAGGAATTAGCCGAAGAAGGATATGTGCGTAATCGTAAGACGAAAAATGCAAAGAAAAAGCCTACAAAACCAGTATTAGATAAATATGTAGCTAGTGACGGTACAGAGATTTTCGTTGGTAAAAACAATAAGCAAAATGATTATTTAACAACGAAATTTGCCCGTCGGGATGAAATTTGGTTACATACGAAAGACATACCTGGTTCTCACGTTGTCATTCGTTCTTTAGAACCTGCTGAAGAAACTTTACTAGAAGCTGCAAAAATTGCCGCTTATTACAGTAAAGCAAAAGAGTCTAGCTCTGTACCTGTTGATTTTACAAAAATACGCCATGTGAAAAAACCGAGTGGTGCAAAGCTTGGATTCGTTACGTACGATAACCAACAAACAGTATATGTAACACCAGATGCTGACATCGTAATGAAATTAAAAGCGTAAATATAAAAAATGCGTTGCTAGATAGCAACGCATTTTTTATATTCATTCACATTCGTTCCTATATCCATTAACTAATTCACACTATCTTTCTTTTGTCATTTTATATATTGTCAAAAAGATTGACAGTGTCATTACGCATTTGTATAAATTTTTTTACAGTATGTATATAAAGTTCAACTCAAGTCAATGTTTTTATCCCCTACTAATTGCAATCTGAATTTTATTAACGGCACGCCTCCCACAAAATAGCTGGATAATCGTTTATTTTCCCTAATATATATTTTGGCACGCTATTTGCTTTATTCAATACTGTGAAAAGGAGGAATTAACATGACTTTAAAAATTGATAAAATCCAAAATCAACTACATCATTATGGACTTGACGGATTACTTATTACAAAAAAAGAAAATCGCCAATATGCAACAGGCTTTACAGGTAGTGCTGGTGTCGTCTTACTCTCTGCAGATCAAGCTGTTTTCATAACTGATTTTCGCTATGTAGATCAAGCCAAAGTACAAATAAAAGACGCGGAAATCATTATGCATAAAGGGAATTTGGAAGAAGAAGTTGCCAATCAAGTATCCAGATTAAACATTCAAAAACTTGGAATTGAAGAAAATAACATGACATTGCAACAATATAAAAACTTACAAAAATACGTACATGCGGAAATGATTCAAGTGTGCGAAATCATCGAAAATATTCGTATTATTAAAGACACGCCTGAAATAGAAACAATGAAAATTGCAGCTACTATTGCTGACGAAGCATTTCACCACATCCTTACCTTTCTAAAACCAGGAATAAGTGAAACTGATGTACGAGATGAGTTAGAATTTTTCATGCGAAAAAGAGGAGCTACATCTTCATCATTCCAAATCATTGTAGCTTCTGGCGTTCGTTCTTCTCTTCCTCATGGCGTTGCATCAAATAAAATAATCGAACGAGGCGATATCGTTACATTAGACTTCGGTGCACTTTACGACGGATATTGTTCCGATATAACACGTACTGTAGCGATCGGAGAACCGTCAGAAGAATTCAAAAAAATATACAATGTTGTACGAGAAGCATTAAAACGTGGAACTGAAGCAATTAAGCCTGGAGAAACTGCGAAAAGTATCGATGATGTAACGAGAGATTACATTACAGAACATGGATACGGTCAATACTTTGGCCACTCTACCGGGCACGGTCTTGGGTTAGAAATACACGAACCGCTTCGCCTATCCCAAGAAAGTAAGGCAACTTTACAAGAAGGTATGGTTGTTACAGTTGAGCCGGGCATTTACATACCAAACTGGGGCGGTTGTAGAATTGAAGACGATATCGTCATTACAAAAGAAGGCTATGAAGTTATTACAAAATCAAATAGAGAACTAATTGTTATCCCTTGTTAAAATCATGGCCCTTTTTAAAAGGAGTTTTTCTCTACACATAGAATTCCTTCTCTGGAGTATTCGTTTAAAGAGGGGGAATTTAAATTGAATTTTGTAATCGATAAGATAGATGGTTTACAGCTTGAATTTTCAAAACTTGTTTCCATGATGAATTACGCCCGTTACACAACGATGCAAGCAGTGGAAGGTTTAACAATTGATGAACTTGATTATTTATATGACGAAGAAGCAAATTCAATTGGCATGCTATTATATCACATGGCTGCTATTGAATTTTATTACCAAATTCATACCTTTGAGGATCGTGAACCGACAGATGCCGAATTAGAACGTTGGTTACCTGCTGTAGAGTTAGGGGCTATTGGACGAGAAAAAATAAAAGGAAACTCCATCGAATTTTACATCCATACATTACAAGAAGTACGCTCTAAAACAATTGAAACTTTTCAATCCTTACCTGAGGAATGGTTATTTAAAACGACAGACTTTTGGCATGACAAACCAGCAAATAATTATTTTAAGTGGTTTCACGTATTTGAAGATGAAATTAACCATCGTGGACAAATTCGTTTAATAAAAAAGATGCAAAAAGCTCATTCAGTAAAATAAGAAAGTGCCACCTTATCCGGTGGCACTTTCTTTTATTCATTTACAAATATTTTCCCGTTTGCTTTTTTAGCAATAGCTGTTACCACTATTAAAATGAATAGTAAGTATAACCATTTTGCAACAAGTAACCACCCTTGAAAAATTGCTATGTCATTCATTTGTTCATAACCTTTTTTTAGCAAGAACGGAATTGTACTAATTATAATAACAAACTCAATGCTATAAATAATTTTCTTTTTCCGACTATACGTTTTCCACTCTTTCCAGCGGTACAAGGGAGCAAAAATGAATATGCCTATACATAATATAAATGGTGTCCATTCACTTTTTAAAAATTGTGCTGAAATGATAGATACTATTAAACAACCGAGCACACCATAATACCCTACTTTCTCTCTCATTCGTACTACCCCCATTCTATTCGCTCTTTACTATATAACTCCCTATTCTTATCATGACTCTTAGGAAAATAACGACTACAATTACAAAATAAAGACCTTTCGCAGACGACATCCATTGTTGAAAAATAGACATTTGCTCCATTTGCTTCTGACCTTCTATTAAAATAAAACCTACTACAAATGAACTAACAACAATGATATCTATCATAATTCCAATACTTTTCTTACTATGCTGTTTCATGTCATCCCAGCGAGATAAAAGCAAAAACACAAACCCGAGAACAGGCATAATACTTATCCATTCATTGTTTGTAAATAGATCTAAAATGATTAATAGACTACAAGAAATGATAAAGTGAAACTTTAATCCATGGGGGTGTCCCCCACGGATTATTAGTTGAACCAATCGGGCTTTTACGGGCAGTTGATTTCCTACCTAACTCCCTCGCATTCGCCAACTTTTAAAGTGGGAATCTTACTGCCCGTTAATGCGGGATAAATCCCCAAAAACCAACTTTTTTTGCGCATACGCCCTCCTCTAATTCCATTTTTAGGATTAATTGTATTGTAACATCCATTTTATATCCTTACCATTACAGTACATGAAATTTTATTTTTTCCCTATACTCACATACATTCACCGCTTTCATACAATGAACTACACGAACGCCTAAAGGATGTGAATGTTGTGGGAGTTGAATTAACGCTTTTACATGCTCTCTATATTCTTTGTTTACTCACTATTATTACCTTTTTTATTTTTAGAAAAGATACAACGATTATTTGTATCATTTTCACCTTTTTATTAGCATTAACCGCTACAAGTTCTATCCCTCTTGCCGTTAGCAGTATTTTTCAAAGTTTTATTTATGCCATAACTGAACTATTACCAACTATATTGATCATCTCCATTATCGTATCGATGAGTAACCTACTCGTTCATACTGGCATAAATGATACGATGATTTTACCATTTACAAAGATGATTCGTACACCTACACTTGCCTACTGGATTATCGGCCTTTTAATGATGACAATTTCTTTCTTCTTTTGGCCTTCCCCAGCTGTCGCGTTAATGGGGGCTATTTTATTACCCGTCGCTGTACGCGTCGGCCTGCCACCAATTGGGGTTGCAATTGCTATGAACTTATTTGGACACGGAATTGCTTTATCCGGCGACTTCGTTATTCAAGGTGCCCCGAAATTAACAGCGGATGCAGCTGGTTTACCAGTTTCTAGCGTCGTATCCGCAAGTGTCCCCCTCGTTATCGTTATGGGCGTTGTTACAACTTCTGTTGCTTTTTTCTTCTTACGAAAAGAATTTCATACAGGCTTATCGTTGCAAGACTCTTCTTCAGCAACTGAACCATCCAAAACTATCATTTTATTATCTCCTCACATAAAGAAATGGCTCGCCATATGTATCCCTATCGTATATATCATTGATATCCTTTGCATGATTCAATTTAAACTACAAGGAAGCGATGCAACAGCACTTATTGGCGGGACGACTGTTATTATGATTATCATTATTGCTCTCATCGCCTACAAAGGAAATGGCCTGAATAAAACGACCGATTATTTTATAGAAGGGCTCCAATTTGGATTTAAAATCTTTGGTCCAGTTATCCCAATTGCTGCACTTTTTTATTTAGGGGATAGCGGATTTGTAAAAATTATCGGGGACTATTTACCGAAAGGTTCACACGGAATCATTAACGACTTAGGAATCGCCTTATCTCAAACTGTTCCTTTAAACCAATATGTATCAGCGGGAACACTAACTATCGTTGGTGTCATAACAGGGTTAGATGGATCTGGCTTTTCCGGTATATCACTTGCTGGTTCGATTGCCAATCTTTTCGGCACAGCACTGGGGAATGAAACAGCTACATTAACAGCACTTGGGCAAATTGCTGCAATCTGGACCGGAGGCGGGACTTTGATTCCTTGGGCGCTTATTCCTGCCGCTGCCATTTGTAAAGTAGATCCATTTGAACTTGCACGCCGAAACTTTTTACCAGTTATAATTGGCTTAATTGTCACCACAATCGTTGCGATGTTTATTCTATAAAGTAAGCAGGTGTTCTCTTGCTTACTTTTTTATTGTGAAATCAATCATTTATTACGGACTTTCAAAAGGGATTATGTATATGTTAGCGAAGTTATATTAGGAGAGTATTTATTTCAAAACGTTTACGAGAAACAGATTACTTCCATTCGAAAAGGGGACATAACTATGAATGAATTGATTTTCGTCTTATTAATTTGTCCATTACTTATCTTTATCGTTTCTGTTATTGGAACCCGCAAGACGCAAACATATTACGTAATGCCAATTGTAACGTTTGCTAGTTTTTTAATACTAGGTGTCATCGCTTTTACTCCAAAATTTTTCTTTTGGATTGGCATGTATAGCATTTTCTCATTTATTGTTTCTTATATGACTCTCTTGTTTGTGAAAGGATATGAATTTGTAGAAAGCACTAAGTAGTTAGTAGTAAGGGGCTTTGATATTGATGGGAATTTGCTTGAATTTATATAAAAAGACGACCGCGTTCCCCCGCAGTCGTCTTTTTTCATATTACGCTGTGATCCAAGCTTCGTTAGCTGGATTTTTACGCCACTCTTGTAATTTTTTCGTTTCAGCTTGTCCGATCATACCTTTTTCTGCTGCTACTTCAGTTAATGCACTGTAGTCGCTTAAAGAGTATGATGCTACGTTAGTTGCTTCTAGTTTTTCTTTTCCTGCTTCTAACTCGTATGTGAAGATTGATACGATTCCTAATACTTCACAGCCTGCTTCGCGAAGTGCTTCTACACATGTAATTGCACTACCACCAGTTGAAATTAAGTCTTCTACTACTACAACTTTTTGACCTTTTTCAGCTTTTCCTTCAATTTGATTCCCTTTACCGTGGCCTTTTGCTTTACTACGTACGTAGCACATTGGTAAATTCATACGATCGCTTACCCATGCAGCGTGCGCAATACCAGCAGTTGCTGTTCCTGCAATAACCTCTACAGTTGGGAAGTGCTCTTTAATTAACTCTTCTAATCCAGCTGCAATCGCTTGACGTACTTTTGGATAAGATAAAGTTAAACGGTTATCACAATAAATTGGTGATTTCATACCTGAAGACCAAGTGAATGGATCATTCGGTTGTAAAAATACTGCTCCAATTTCTAATAAATGCGATGCGATTTCTTTTTTCATACTGTTACACCTTCCCACTGTTGTTTTACTGTTTTATACGCTTCAAGCGGATTTTCTGCTTTTGTAATACTACGCCCAACTACGATGTAGCTTGAGCCAAGTTCCCTCGCACGTTTCGGTGTTGCTACGCGCACCTGATCATTCACATCATCGCTTGCAAGACGGATCCCCGGTGTTACTGTTACAAATTCATTCCCGCATACTTCACGTAATTTTGGAACTTCAAGCGTTGAGCAAACAACGCCATCAAGTCCACTTTCTTTCGTTAATTTTGCATAATGAGCAACCGCTTCTTCTAACGTTTTCTCAATGCCGATCTCTTTTTTCATCATAGCTTCCGAAGTGCTTGTTAGTTGTGTAACTGCAATACAAATCGGTCTCTCTTTTCCTTCTTGCTTACCTTCCTCTAATCCCTCAATCGCAGCTTTCATCATACTGCTTCCCCCAGCAGCATGAACATTTACCATATCAACATCTAGACTAGCTAGGCTACGCATAGCGCTTTTTACTGTATTCGGAATATCATGAAGTTTTAAATCTAGAAAGATTTTATGTCCTTTTTCTTTTAAGTACGTAATAATCGCAGGGCCTTCTTTGTAAAATAACTCCATACCAACTTTGACAAATAACTCTTCCCCTTCAAAGTGGCGCAAGAATTGTTCTACATCTTGTTTCCCCGGAAAATCTAGTGCAACGATTAACGACTGTGACATGTTTGCTTCCAGCTCCTTCCTTGACATTCCGAAATGTGATCAAATCCTAATTCATCTAGTAATGCTGGTAACTCTTCAATAATTGTCGGACATACGAACGGATCTATGAAGTTCGCTGTACCTACTGCAACTGCGCTTGCACCAGCGTAGAAGAACTCAATTACATCTTCTGCTGACTCAATACCACCCATTCCGATAATTGGAATGTTAACCGCTTGGCTTACTTCATGTACCATACGAATTGCTACTGGCTTAATCGCAGGACCTGATAGTCCGCCCGTACGGTTTGCTAAAATTGGTTGGGCTGTTTTTAAATCTAGACGCATACCAAGCAATGTATTAATCATCGTTAAACCATCTGCACCTGCATTTTCAATCGCTTTTGCAATTTCCACAATGTTTGCCACGTTCGGTGACAATTTCACGTATACAGGTACTTCAGAAACCTCTTTTACTCGCTTCGTTAAATCAGCAGCAATTTCAGGATTTGTACCAAAAGCGATACCACCTGTTTTTACGTTCGGACAAGAAATATTTAATTCTAGTGCATGGACATTAGGCGCTTTAGAAATTTCCTTTGCAACTGCTACGTAATCCTCAGCTTGTGAGCCCGCAACATTCGCAATGATTGGAAGATCAAATTGTTCTAACCATGGTAATTCAGAATTCATTACTTTTTCTAAACCTGGGTTTTGAAGTCCGATTGCATTTAACATGCCGCCTGGTGTTTCAGCAACACGAGGCGTCGGATTTCCATAACGTGGTTGTTCTGTCGTCGCTTTAATCATGATTGATCCTAGTACACTTAAATCGTAAAACTGTGCATATTCACGACCAAATCCAAAGCATCCAGATGCTGGTATAATTGGATTTTTTAATGACAATCCTGGTAATTCAACTTGCAATCTGTTCATAGTACAACCTCCCCAATTGGAAATACCGGTCCGTCGCTACACACCTTCTTATAAGAATGTCCACTTGGATCTTCTTGTAAGTGGCATACACATGCGAAACAAGCTCCAATACCACAACCCATACGTTCTTCTAATGAAATATAGGCTTTTTTCTCTTTGTAACGTCCTTCTAATGCACGAAGCATCGCTAACGGGCCACATGAATAAAGAATGTCAAAGTCGATTCCGTAATTATCAATTACATCTGTAACAAATCCCTTTGTACCGTGTGTGCCGTCTACTGTTGCAACGTACGTATCACCAAGTTCTGCAAATTTTTCTTCATAGAAAACAACATCTTTCGTTTGAAAACCTAAGATGTGAATCACACGTACACCTTTTGCAACGAGGCGCTGTGATAATTCATAAAGTGGTGGTACCCCAATTCCCCCGCCTACTAATAAAGCCGTTTGTCCTGTTTCTGCTTCTTCTACAGGAAAACCGTGTCCTAGTGGTCCTAGTACATCTACCATTTCACCTTGTTTTCTAGTTGCTAATGTTTTTGTCCCTTGTCCTTCCGCACGATATAGCATTGTAAACTCGTTCTTCTCTTGATCTACATTACAAATACTAATCGGGCGGCGCAGAAGGGGCGCAATGCCCTCTGCTACCTTAATGTGTACAAACTGCCCTGGTTCGTTCATTTGCTGTACTAACGTTCCTTGAAGCACTAATTCGTAAATGTTTTTTGCGATTTCTTTTTGGTTAACGACGATCATATTTTGCTTTTGCATCATGCATGTACCACCTCGTGACGCTTTGTTTGCGTAATTTCTTTCATTGAATGAGCTGAGAATGTCATAGATTCTAATACTCGTAAGATTGCTCTCGTTGTATCAAGTGATGTTAAGCAAGCCACACCGTTTTCTACTGATTCACGGCGAATGCGGAAACCATCACGCGCTGGTTGTTTTCCTTTTGTTAATGTATTGATTACAAACTGTGCTTTTCCTTGGCGAATAATATCTAGTAAGTTGTAGTCTTCAGAATCAATTTTGTTTACAACTTGTACTGGGATATTTTGCTCTGCTAATGTTTGTGCCGTTCCAGCTGTTGCTAATAAGTTATAGCCGATTTCATGGAAACGTTTTGCAATTTCCATCGCCTCTTCTTTATCTTTATCCGCTACAGTGATGATTACGGATCCGTGCGTTGGGATGTTAATTCCTGAGGCAACTAGCCCTTTGTATAATGCTTTTTCAAGCGTTAAGTCTTTCCCCATTACTTCCCCTGTTGATTTCATTTCAGGTCCTAATGTTGTATCAACTGAGCGTAGTTTCGCAAATGAGAATACTGGTGCTTTTACATACACTTCTTTCTCTTCTGGGTGATAGCCCGTTCCGTATCCTTGCTCTATTAGGTTTTGACCTAAAATAACTTTCGTTGCAACATTCGCCATCGGTACGCCTGTAATTTTACTTAAGAATGGTACTGTACGGCTCGCACGTGGGTTTACTTCAATTACATACACTTGATCTTTGAATACTACAAACTGGATATTTAGTAACCCAACAATGTTTAATCCTTTTCCAAGTGCAATTGTATGTTCAATAATTTGTTCTTTTAGTTCGTCAGATAAGCTTTGTGGTGGATATACTCCAATTGAATCCCCAGAGTGAACTCCAGCGCGTTCAATATGTTCCATAATACCTGGAATGAACACATTCTCACCGTCTGAAATTGCATCTACTTCAATTTCTTTACCAACCATGTAACGGTCGATTAATACCGGATGCTCTGCATGAACTTTAACTGCATTTTTCATGTAGTGCAGTAGTTCTTCTTGACGATATACGATTTCCATCGCACGTCCACCTAGTACGTAAGATGGTCTTACTAATACTGGGTAACCAATTTCTTCAGCGATTGCTACCGCTTGTTCTACAGTTGTTGCTGTTTTACCAACTGGTTGTGGGATTCCTAATTTTGTTAATGCAGCTTCGAATTTATCTCGATCTTCTGCGCGGTCTAAATCTTCAAGTGATGTTCCTAAAATTTTCACACCGTGTTCTTCTAATTTCGCCGCTAAGTTAATTGCCGTTTGTCCACCGAATTGTACGATAACACCTTCTGGCTTTTCTAAATCGATAATGTGCATTACATCTTCAATCGTTAATGGTTCAAAGTATAATTTGTCAGAAATACTGAAGTCTGTTGAAACTGTTTCTGGGTTGTTATTTACAATGATTGCCTCATATCCAGCTTCTTTAATTGCCCATACAGAGTGAACTGTTGCGTAGTCAAACTCAACACCTTGACCGATACGGATTGGACCAGACCCTAGTACAACCACACTCTTACGATCTGTTATAACCGATTCATTCTCGTCACCGTATGTGCTGTAGTAGTAAGGTGTTGCAGATTCAAACTCTGCCGCACAAGTATCTACCATTTTATAAACAGGAGTCATATTACTTTCTTTACGCATATCGTAAATTTCACGCTCTGTTTTGTTCCAAGCATTGGCGATGTAATGATCACTGAATCCCATTTCTTTTGCAGATTGTAACACTTCCATATTTCCTGCATTTTCTTTTACTTCGTGTTCCATGTTTACGATGTTTTCAATTTTTTGTAAGAAGAAGAAGTCCATTTCACACCATGAATTAATTTCTTCTTTCGTTACACCTTGACGGATTGCTTCTGCTACAACGAACAGACGCTCATCGTCAGCTTTTATAATACGTTTTTTCATTGTTTCTTTATCAAGTTCTTTTAAATGGTCTAATTCTAAGTGATAAATCCCTAGCTCTAAAGAACGAACCGCTTTTAATAATGATTGCTCTAAGTTACGTCCAATTGACATAACTTCACCAGTTGCCTTCATTTGTGTACCAAGCGTTCTGTTTGCTGATTCGAACTTATCAAATGGCCAACGTGGAATTTTTGAAACGACATAGTCTAATGCTGGCTCGAAGCAAGCGTATGTTTTTTGTGTTACTGGATTTAGAATTTCATCTAATGTTAAACCGACTGCAATTTTCGCTGCTAACTTCGCAATTGGATATCCAGTTGCTTTAGATGCTAGTGCAGATGAACGACTCACACGCGGATTTACTTCGATTACATAGTATTGGAAGCTATGCGGATCTAGTGCAAGCTGAACGTTACAGCCACCTTCGATTCCTAATGCACGAATAATTCGTAATGAAGTGTTTCGTAACATTTGATACTCACGGTCACTTAATGTTTGACTCGGTGCTACAACGATTGAATCACCTGTGTGAACCCCAACTGGATCGATATTTTCCATGTTACATACTACAATCGCGTTATCATTCGAATCACGCATTACTTCATATTCAATTTCCTTACAACCAGCAATGCTCTTTTCTAATAAACATTGTGTTACTGGACTATGTTTTAATCCACCTGATACGATTTCAATTAGTTCTTCTTCATTACTACAGATTCCGCCACCTGTTCCCCCCATTGTAAATGCTGGGCGAACAATAACTGGATAACCAATTTCTTTTACAAATTCATGTGCTTCTTCTAGCGTATGAATAATGGTACTAGATGGAATTGGTTCATTTAATTCCTGCATTAATGTACGGAATAAATCACGATCTTCCGCTTGCTCAATTGCTGATAATTTTGTTCCTAAAATTTCAACTCCGCATTCTTCAAGTATGCCTGATTTCGCAAGTTCAACAGCCATATTTAGGCCTGTTTGACCACCTAATGTTGGTAGGATTGCATCTGGACGTTCTTTACGAATGATACGGCTTACGAATTCTAATGTTAATGGTTCTATATATACTTTATCTGCTGTTGCAGTATCTGTCATAATTGTTGCTGGGTTAGAATTAACAAGGATTACTTTGTAACCTTCTTCTCTAAGAGATTGACAAGCTTGTGTACCAGAGTAATCAAACTCTGCTGCTTGCCCAATTACAATTGGTCCTGATCCGATTACTAAAATTGTGTTAATGTCTAGGCGTTTTGGCATAACTCTTCCCCTTCTTTCTTGAAGTTTTCAATCATTTCTAAGAAATCTTCGAATAAATCATTTGCATCTTCTGGTCCCGCTGAAGCTTCTGGATGGTATTGTACTGTAAATGCTGGAAACTTCGTATGACGAAGACCTTCTACTGTTCCATCATTTAAAGCAACATGTGTAATTTCAAGATTTGTATTTTCAACTGACTCTTCTTCTACTGCGTATCCATGGTTTTGAGAAGTAATTGCTACTTTTCCAGTTGCAAGATTTTTTACTGGATGATTTAAACCACGATGACCGAACTTCAACTTACTTGTATTTGCACCAGATGCTAATGCGAATAACTGATGTCCTAAGCAAATCCCGAATAAAGGAACTTTACCGATAATGTCTTTTAACATTTCAATTGCTTCTGGTACATCTTTTGGATCCCCAGGTCCATTACTTAACATAATTCCATCTGGGCTAAGGCGTAAAATCTCTTCTGCTGTTGTATTGTAAGGTACTACAATTACATCACAGTCACGCTTATTTAATTCTCTTAAAATACCATGTTTCATTCCGAAGTCTACAAGTACAACTCGATGACCACGGCCTGGGCTTGGGTATGGGTCTTTCGTTGATACGCGTTTTACATGATCTGTAAATACTGTCGCTTTTAATTGGCTCACAATGTACTCTACATCTGCATCCATGTTACAAAGTCGTCCGCGTAATGTACCGTATTGACGAATTTTTCTCGTTAATTTTCTCGTATCAATTCCTGCTAATCCTGGAATGTTTCTTTCTTTTAAGTAATCATTTAACGAAATTTCATTACGGAAGTTTGATGGATGATCACAAATTTCATTTACGATTAAACCATTTACAGATGGGTGAATGGATTCAAAATCGTCACGGTTAATGCCGTAGTTTCCGATTAATGGGTACGTAAATGTTACGATTTGACCGCAATATGATGGATCAGATAATGTTTCTTGATATCCAGTCATTCCTGTTGTAAATACAACCTCACCTGACTTTTCGATTTCGCCTCCGAAACCTTTTCCAATTAATACTGTTCCATCTTCTAAGATAAGTTGTCTTTTCATACTAATGCACTCTCCTTTTGCCATGCGATCTTACCGCCAACGATTGTCATTACCGGCCATCCTTGGCATTTCCAACCTGCGAATGGTGTATTTTTTCCTTTTGATAAGAAAGTTTTTGGATCAATCTCTTCTTCTTGTTCTAAATCAATGATTGTAATATCAGCTACTCTACCTTCTTTCAGGCGACCTGCTTCTAAACCGAATGTATCAGCTGGTTTTTCTGTTAAGAATTGAATTAACTGTTCTAATGTAATAATTCCTTTTTTCACAAGGTTTGTGTATAGAAGTGGGAATGCTGTTTCAAAACCAGTAATTCCGAATGGTGCTCTTTCAATTCCTTGTGCTTTCTCTTCCGCTGTATGCGGTGCATGGTCAGTTGCGATCATATCGATCGTTCCATCTAATAGCCCTTCAATTAACGCTGCGTGGTCTTCTTTTCCACGAAGCGGTGGGTTCATTTTAAAGTTAGGATCAGCTGATGGGATATCATCTTCACATAACACTAAGTGATGCGGTGTTACTTCTGCTGTTACTTTAATTCCAGCACGTTTTGCATCACGGATTACACGTACAGACCCTTTCGTACTTACGTGACATACGTGATAGTGACAATCTGCCGCCTCAGCAAGCAGTATATCCCTTGCAATATGTACAGATTCACATACTGATGGGATACCGTTTAATCCGTGTTTCTCAGAAAACTTCCCTTCATGTACACAACCTTTATTAATAAGTGTATTTTCTTCACAGTGTGCAACTACTGCCATATTCAACTTCGCTGCACGCTTCATAGCAGCTAGCATCATGCTCGCATCTTGTACGCCTACTCCATCATCAGTGAAAGCGAATGCTCCAAGCTCTTTTAACGTTTCGAAATCTGTCATTTCAGAACCTGCTTGACGTACTGTAATTGCTCCATATGGTAATACATTTACGTGTGCTTTTTCTTTAATACGTTTTTGTAAGTCTTCCATATGTTCCCTGCAATCTGGTACTGGACGTGTATTTGGCATTGCGCAAATTGTAGTGAATCCACCTTTTGCCGCTGCTAGTGTGCCTGTTGCAATTGTTTCTTTATGTTCACCACCTGGCTCACGAAGATGTACATGTACATCTACTAATCCAGGTGCGATTAACTTTCCGTTCACATCGATTACTTCAGCATTATCTGCCGTAATATTTTCTGCTACTTTCGCAATTTTACCGTCTTGTACGAGAAGATCTGTTGCTACGATTATTCCTTCTTCATTCATATAACGACCATTTTTAAACAAATAATTCATGTTTCATTCCTCCTAATACATTTGGTAAGGCGCGTTTTAGTACAGCCATTCTTACGTAAACTCCATTTTCCATTTGTTTAAATATGCGTGAACGCTCACACTCAACAAGTTCACTTGCAATTTCCACATCCCGGTTGAAAGGAGCTGGATGCATAATAATGCTTCCTTCTTTCATACGTTTTTCTCTTTCAAGCGTTAATCCGTGTTTTTCATGATACTCTTTCATAATGTCTGTTTCATAATGATCATGACGCTCATGCTGTACACGAAGTAACATCATTACATCAACTTCTGGAACTAGCTCATCTAAGTTTTTGTACGTTCCAAATGTGTTTTTTTCATCTTTCCACTCTTCTGGGCTTGCAAAATAAATCGTTGCCCCAAGCTTCGTTAATGTTTCAGCATTGGATCGTGCTACTCGGCTATGGCGAATATCTCCAACAATTGCAATCTTTAAACCTTCAAAACTTCCAAACTCTTGTTTAATTGTTAGAAGGTCGAGCAGACATTGCGTTGGATGATTTCCGCATCCATCTCCAGCATTTAAGATTGGAATATTTACTTGATCTTTTAGCTCATCGAAGTAACGATCTTGCTCGTGGCGGATGACTACCGCTTTTGTTCCGATTGATTCCAGTGTTTTTATCGTGTCGTATAACGTTTCTCCTTTTTGTACGCTAGATGAATCTGCTGAAAAGTTTAATACGTCAAGTCCTAATCTCTTCTCAGCAACTTCGAAGCTAAATCTCGTTCTCGTACTATTCTCAAAGAACAAGTTCGCAACAAAAGTTTGCTCTGTTGTTTTACTCTCTTTCCCATTCGCGAAATCTTCTGCGTCTTTTAGGATTTCTGAAATTTCTAGTTCCGATAATTCACTCATCGTTAACAAATGGCTCATCGTCATCCCTCGTCTTTCTAATTTTTATGATAGCATTTATGGATATTTATAACAACATTTGCATAAAAATACCCTAGTCATGTGAGACTAGGGTGCAAGGAAGAAGCCACCCTTTTCTGTCTCACAGGACTGAATTAAAAGGTTGTTTTTATGAAGCAATCTGCTTAGATTGTTTTATTTGTTTCGTTTCTGGTAGTAGTAGATTTAACAGTACACCTACAATTGCTGCTAGTGCCATTCCTTCTACTTGGAACGATTCTCCTACGTGAAGTACCGCTCCGCCAATACCAATTACTAGTATAACTGATGCAATCATTAAGTTTCGTTTGTCACTTAAATCTGTTCTATCATCTACCATCATGCGTAAACCACTTGATGCGATTACACCGAATAGTAAGATTGATACACCACCCATAACTGGTGTTGGAATCGAGTGGATCAGTGCTGAAATCTTCCCGATAAATCCAAACATGATTGCGAATACTGCTGAACCGATGAATAAGTATACACTATACGCTCTCGTAATTGCTAGCACACCGATGTTTTCACCGTATGTTGTATTCGGTGGTCCACCGATTAGTGATGCGATTAATGTTGCTACCCCATCCCCAAAGATTGAACGGTGTAAACCTGGTTTTTCAATTAAATCTCTTTTAATAACATTTCCAAGTACAATTTGATGTCCGATATGTTCTGAAATTGTTACTAGTGCTACTGGCACCATTAAGAGTACAATCTTCCACGAAAACTCTGGTGTGTATGTTACAAACGGTACTGTGAAATCAGGTACGACAAACCATTTCGCCTCAGCTACCGGTTTTAAATCTACTAGCCCTTGGAAGTAAGCGAAGATATATCCGCCGATGATTCCAAGTAACACCGGTATGATGCTGAAAAATCCTCTTCCAAATATGGAGCAAATGATTGTAATTGCTAATGTTACTAGTGCTACTGAAAAGTGTGTAATGCTATACTTACCATCCGCACCGTTCATCGCCATGTTCACTGCTGTATGTGCTAAAGCTAAACCGATTACCATTACTACCGGACCAACTACGATTGGCGGCAGTAATTTCATAATCCACGCTGATCCAGATTTCTTAATTCCGATTGAAATTAAGATGTACACCATTCCTGCAAGTAAGCCACCAAGCATCGCTGCTCCGGGGCCACCTGCTGTTTTTGCTGCAATAATCGGTGCGATAAAGGCGAATGATGATCCTAAATACGCAGGTACTTGACCTTTCGTTATAAGAAGAAACGCTAGCGTTCCTAATCCACTTGATATTAACGCTACTGACGGATTCAATCCTGTTAAAAATGGAACAAGCACTGTTGATCCAAACATCGCGAACAAATGTTGTATACTTAAAAATAACCATTTTCCCGGTTTCGGTACTTCATTAACGTCTAACACTGGCTTTTGTTCCATTGTTACATCCTCCTTCAGTTTAAATCTTTGCAATAAAAAAACTCTTTGTGCCTGTGCACAAAGAGTCCTATACTTTCGTATGCCAAATTCGACATATGAAAGCCAAGACCCTTTGGCAGCCTCACAGGACTACATTTAAAAGGGCTTTACTTATCGTATATACTTACTCGATCTTGTTGATCTGTCTCTTGCAAATCAACTTCGATACGCTCTTCACTTGATGTTGGAATGTTCTTTCCTACATAATCAGCGCGAATTGGTAATTCACGATGTCCTCTATCTACAAGAACAGCTAATTGAATTTGTGATGGTCTTCCTAAATCCATAAGAGCATCCATCGCAGCTCGAACTGTTCTTCCTGTATACAATACATCATCTACAAGGATTACTTTTTTCTTCGTAATATCTACTGGAATATCTGAACCTTTTACTAGTGGTTCTTTATTCTTTGATTGAAGTGTTAAGTCATCACGATATAAAGTTATATCTAACTCTCCTACTTCCATCTCTTTTCCTTCAATTTGACCAATTCGTTCTGCCAAACGTTGTGCAATAAAAATTCCACGTGTTTTAATTCCGACAAGAACACAATTATCCACACCTTTATTTCGTTCCACGATTTCATGACTAATTCGTGTTAAAGCGCGGCGAATCATTTGGTCATCTAAAACGACAGCTTTTTCCTGCATGCTCTACACCTCCAAGCTATTTTTCTTGCGTGAGAGTAATGGTATAAAAAAAGTCCTCTCAGCGTGTGCGAGAGGACTTTTGAAAAAAGGGTACAACATACCCTAAGTATTTCAAACCGTTACCTTCTCAACCTCACGGGGCTGTGTTAAAGGATCATTATTTAACTGTTGTCAGTATCTCAGTTTTCTCATGATTTGTCAATACTATTTCCGTAAAATATTTAAAGTCTCTTCAAACACTTCTGGAATCGGTGCCTCAAACTGAATATATTCACCAGTACGAGGGTGGTCAAATCCTAAAATACCTGCATGAAGTGCCTGTCCATTCATGTCTAATGTTTTCTTTGGTCCATACTTTGGATCTCCTGCAAGTGGATAGCCAATATATTTCATATGAACACGAATTTGGTGTGTACGTCCTGTTTCTAAGCGACATTCTACAAGTGTGAAATCTTTGAAACGCTCTAACACTTGGAAATGCGTAACAGCATGCTTACCATTTTCATCAACTGTCATACTTTGACGTTCTTTCTTATCACGAGCAATCGGAGCATCAATCGTTCCCTTATCATGCGGAATAACACCGTGTACAATCGCTTTGTAACGTCTTGTTACTGTTTTTGCTACAAGTTGATTTACAAGTGATTCGTGTGCCATATCATTTTTAGCAACCATTAATAGGCCAGATGTATCTTTATCAATACGATGCACGATACCAGGACGCATTACACCGTTAATGCCTGATAAATCTGTACAATGATGCATAAGACCATTCACAAGTGTGCCACTTGTATGACCTGGTGCTGGATGTACAACCATACCACGTGGCTTATTTACAACAAGTACATCTGCATCTTCATAATAAATTTCTAAGTTCATATCTTCCGCTTGAATATCTAACTCTTCCGGATCAGGAATCGTTACTGTAATTTCATCATTTTCTTTAACTTTATAATTTACTTTTACCGATTTCCCATTCACTGTTACAACATCATCTTTAATCCATTGCTGTACTTGTGAACGTGACCATTCACTGTTAATTTCTGCAACGAATTTATCGATTCGCTCACTTTTTTGTTCTTCTGCAACTGTTACCTGTACTACTTCACTCATTCAATTACTCCTTCGTTTTCTTGCCTTCTAATAATGTTTGAATAATAATTAATACAACACCAATACATAACGCTGAATCAGCTACATTGAATACTGGATAGTTGTACGAGAAAATATACACGTGAATAAAATCCACTACTTCTTGTCTAAATACACGATCAATAAAGTTACCAATTGCTCCACCTAAAATTAGACCTAATGAAATTCCTAGAAGCTTGTCTGTTTTTGCATATTTTTTCATATACATTACGATAAATACTACAAAGACAACCGTAATAATGTAGAAAAACCACATTTTATTTTCTAAAATCCCCCAGGCAGCTCCTCTATTTCGATGTGATGTTATGTATAATACATTATCGATTATCGGAATGCTCATACCCAATTCCATGTTCTTTACAATTAGCCACTTCGATATTTGATCGATGGCAATGACAAATAACGCTATTACATAATATATCATTTTCATTTCCCCCACAAAGACAGTGTACCTCAAAATTTTAGCATAGCTGCTACCTTTTCACAATGAACCTTTATAGAAGAATAAAATAAATTAAAAAAAGGTAATATAATATCGTTGTGCGTATTCATACATTTACCTTTTCATAGAAAAATTCATGAATCGTACGGGCAGTCGGCATTGTTTTCATTTGCTTTGTCGAAATTACTCTCCCCGTCTCTTCACAAATACCGTACATATCTATTTCCATTTTAAATAATGCGCGTTCTACATCCTTTAAGTCCTCTTTTATATCATGTAATAGCAATTTTTTCTTTATCTCTTCCTTAATTTCATATCCAAGCTCTTGGCTGAACTCAGCATCATATTTGTGCATTACTTCTTTAGCTAGTCTCTCTTGCAACTCTTTTCTCATCAATTGCAATTCTTCTTTTATTTCCATGTAAATTTCATTCACGTGTACATTCCTCCTAGCTGTAATGTACAGTTAGTGTGTCCGAAATTTATTTGCTTACCTCACACACATTTTTCCTTCACAGGAAAGAGCCTGAAAGTTATTTCGATATACCATCAATAAAAAAACTGACTGCATCAATAGCAGTCAGTTTTTTTATTATTTTACATAGTTTTCTTTAACAACTGATGCACAACGCTCACATAATGTTTCATGTTCAGCATCTTTACCAATTGTTTCTGAAACTACCCAACAACGTTCGCATGTTTCACCAGTTGCTTGAGAAACGACAACCGCTGTATGCTCATACTTAGGCGCATCTGCTGGAGCTTCTTCCATCATACCACCAAGTTTATATTCAGAAACGATGAATAATTGCTTCAAGTCTTCGCTAATAGACTCTAACATTACTTTCATTTCTGCAGTTGGATAAAGAGTAATGCTCGCATTTAATGACTTACCAATTACTTTCTCATTACGAGCTACTTCTAACGCTTTTAATACGTCATCACGTAATGTCATAAATGCATCCCATTTCGCTTTTAACGCTTCCGAACCCTCTACTTCTGTAGCTTCCGGCATGTTAGTTAACTGTACGCTTTCTTCTGTTACACCTGGAACATATGGCCATACTTCATCAGCTGTATGAGGTAAGATTGGTGTTACAAGTTTCGTTAATGCAACAAGAACGTCATATAATACAGTTTGAATTGCACGACGATCCGCGTGATTT
Source organism: Bacillus sp. FSL M7-1020 (assembly GCF_038050415.1). Taxonomy (NCBI): domain Bacteria; kingdom Bacillati; phylum Bacillota; class Bacilli; order Caryophanales; family Bacillaceae; genus Bacillus; species Bacillus sp. FSL M7-1020. The sequence continues at coordinate 3,519,286 of NZ_JBBOTW010000001.1, forward strand.
GCACCTTCAATGTATAAAATGTCTTTTGCAAAGTCTAAGTAGAATGAACTTAGATCAATTGTACAGAAGTTGTGAATAGCATGATATACAGCAGCAAAGTCATATGTTTCATATGCTTCTTTTACTTTTGTAATTAAGTCATTTAACTTCACTAACATGTAACGATCTACTTCACGAAGTTCAGCTACCGCTACTGTGTTTTCACTTGGCTTAAAGTCATCTAAGTTGCCTAATAAGAAACGGAATGTGTTACGGATTTTACGATACACTTCTGCTACTTGTTTTAAAATATCATCTGAAATACGTACGTCAGATTGATAGTCAACAGATGATACCCATAAACGTAAAATATCTCCGCCTAATTGATCCATAATTTTCTTCGGTACGACGATGTTTCCAATCGACTTACTCATTTTACGTCCTTCACCATCTAGTACGAAACCATGGCTTAGTACGCCTTTATATGGAGCTTTACCTGTTACAGCAACTGCTGTTGATAATGAAGAGTTAAACCAACCACGATATTGGTCAGATCCTTCTAAATATAAATCAGCTGGACGTTGTAAGTCATCGCGCTCTTCTAATACCGCTTGGTGAGATGAACCTGAGTCGAACCATACATCCATGATATCTGTTTCTTTACGGAATTCACCATTTGGGCTACCTGGATGTGTAAATCCTTCTGGTAATAAATCTTTCGCTTCACGCTCAAACCATACGTTAGAACCGTGTTCACGGAATAAATCTGCTACATGGTTAATTGTTTCATCTGTAATAATTGGATCACCATTCTCAGCATAGAATACAGGAATTGGCACACCCCATGCACGCTGACGAGAAATACACCAGTCACCACGGTCACGAACCATGTTATGAAGACGAGTTTCGCCCCATGCTGGTACCCATTTCGTTTCCGCAACAGCTTCTAATAACTCTTTACGGAATGCTTCAATAGATGCAAACCACTGTGCTGTCGCACGGAAAATAATTGGTTTTTTCGTTCTCCAATCATGTGGGTATGAATGCGTAATGAATGTTAGTTTCAGTAACGCGCCTACTTCTTCTAATTTTTCTGTAATTGGCTTGTTAGCTTTATCATAGAATAAGCCTTCAAATCCAGGTGCTTCATTTGTTAATACACCTTTATCATCAACTGGGCAAAGTACTTCTAATCCATACTTTTTACCAACAACGAAGTCATCTTCCCCATGTCCTGGTGCTGTATGAACACAACCTGTACCTGCATCTGTTGTTACGTGATCTCCTAGCATAACTAATGAATCACGCTCGTAGAATGGGTGTTTTGCAACTGTATACTCAAGTTCGCTACCTTTTACCGTTTTCACAACTTCAGCTTTTTCCCACTCTAACGTTTTTGCAACTGTCTCAAATAATTCAGAAGCGATAATATATTTCTCGTCATTTACTTTTACAATGCTATATTCAAGCTCTGGATGAACAGAAATACCTAAGTTCGCAGGTAATGTCCAAGGAGTTGTTGTCCAAATGATAAATTTCTCATCACCTTCTAATACGTTCTTTCCGTCTTTTACAGGGAACGCTACATAAATAGATGCTGATTTTTTATCTTGGTATTCAATTTCAGCTTCTGCTAAAGCAGACTCACTTGTTGGAGACCAGTAAACTGGTTTTTGCCCTTTATAGATGTAACCTTTTTTCGCCATATCACCAAACACTTTAATTTGTTGTGCTTCATAAGCTGGCTCTAAAGTAATATATGGATTATCCCAATCTGCACGTACACCTAGGCGCTTAAATTGTTCACGTTGACGTTCTACTTGTTCATATGCATACTCTGCACATAACTTACGGAACTCAGCAACTGTCATTTCTTTACGTTTTACACCTTTATTCGTTAACGCTTGTTCGATTGGTAAACCGTGCGTATCCCAACCTGGAACATATGGTGCACTGAAACCAGTCATTGACTTATAGCGAACAATAAAGTCTTTTAACACTTTATTTAATGCATGTCCCATATGAATGTCACCATTCGCATATGGAGGTCCATCATGCAACACAAATAAAGGACGGCCTTTTGTATGTTCTTGTACTTTTTCATAAATATTCATTTCAGCCCATTTTTCTTGCATTGCAGGCTCACGTTTTGGTAAATTCCCACGCATTGGGAACTCTGTTTTTGGCATCAGTAATGTATTTTTGTACTCCATGCTCAATTCCTCCTTACATGTATAAAAGAAATACTTAAAAAACGGAATAAAAAAGAGACCTTCTCATCCCAAAAAGGGACGAGAAAGTCTCCCGCGGTACCACCCTAGTAGATTCTATACATATGTATAAAACCCTCTTTATATTCTTAACGCGAATACACGCCTACGCTTACTCTATTTGTTCAGCGCGGAACTCCAGGGTGATATTCCCACTAATCTCCTTATCCTGAGCTTACACCGTCCTCAGTTCGCTATATAAGGTTTGAAAAGGTACTTATCCCTATCTTCGTTTTTCTTAATAAATATGTTGTTTAAAATTATATGTAATAATGAGAAAAACGTCAAGCTTACACTGTTTCTTCTTTTTTCAACAGCTCATCTACTTCGTCTTCTAACTCAATTAGTTTATCCCAATCATCGTTGTTTAGCATTTCAAGCTGTGTCTCTAATAACATACGGAAACGAGTTCGGAATACTTTCGCTTGTTTCTTTAGCTCTTCAATATCAAAAGCAACTTTTCTTGATTTTACTAAAGCTTCGTTAATGATACGATCTGCATTTTTTTCAGCTTCACGTACGATTAATTTCGCTTCTTTTTGCGCATTACGTTTTACTTCTTCCGCTGCTTCTTGTGCAACAACGATAGATTTGTTTAACGTATCTTCAATGTTAGAAAAATGATCTAACTTTCCTTCTAATTGCGCAACTTTTTCTTCTAAAGCTTTTTTCTCACGAATGACTAATTCATAATCTTTGATAATTTGATCAAGAAACTCATTTACTTGATCTTCATCATAGCCACGGAATCCGCGACCAAATTCTTTGTTATGAATATCTAATGGTGTTAACGGCACAACGCCACCTCCAAGTAGTTATCTAAATTTCCTCTTTCAATTATATCTTTTCTTCGACAAAATAGGAGGATTTCCTTCTAAAAAACCAATCATTTTAGTATACCATACAAAATTCTCCATTTGTCGCGTTTTGTTCTACCTTCTACAGAAAACAATTTACTTCGCCCATATCCTCTCACCGAAAACACATCTCCTGGATAACATTCATAAGAAGTTTGCTCTACTGTTTTCCAATTGACTTTTACTAAACCATTTTTTATGAAAGGTTGCACTTTCTGTCTGGATATATGTAACATTTCAGCCAACATAACATCTAAGCGAAGTGAAGAAACCGTTCCAGATTTCTCTCCCCACGTTTCATGAGTCTGTAGAATTTGTTCTCCTTGTACTGCTGATAAGGAGACTTTTACTTTCCCTATTGCTTGTAAGTTCATCTCAATGTAAGATACGATTTCTTTCGCAACTACAATTTGGGCACGATTTTCTTGAAGCAAAATATCACCACATTTTTCTCTCGTTAAACCAAGTGACATAAATGTACCTAATATTTGCCTATGTTCTAGCGTATAAAACTTGGAAGGATAGTCAATTTCTAATACTTCTACTTGAAATTCTTCTTCATTTAATTCTAGATAGTCTGGATAAATAAGTGCTCTTCTACGCTCTGCGTAAGGCGTTGCACCATCAAATTGCACAGCAACATCTCCTTGTCCAATTACCATAGAAACAATTTGTTGCTGTCTTGGATCAAGGAAATCTGTTAGTTTCACTTGATGGTACTCTGCTGCTCGCTTCCACTCTAGCACTTTATCTACAAAGACCTCTTCATCAGGTCTGAAATGTTCGTAAATGCTCATGTATTTAGCCTCTTATTACAAGAAATAGCTGAACAAACTGAACAAACCACTTTTAGCAAGTTTTAACGCAAAAATCGCAACGAGTGGAGAGATATCAATCATACCAAACGGCGGAATAAATCTGCGAAATGGTTCTAAATACGGTTCACAAATACGTGCAAGAAAATCTCCAAAAGTTGATTCCTTTGCACCAGGAAACCATGATAGGAGGATGTAAATGATAAGTGCCCACGAGTAAATCTCGATAGCAGTAAGTAAAACATTTAAAACGGTTGTCATGGCGTATTACCACCTCTTTATATTTGTTTCTTCTTCTTCGCCGAATAATTCTGAAATTGCACCAACAATATCTACATTTTCAGGTGTACACATAAATGTTTTCGGTCCTATTTTTTGAATGTCCCCGCCTATAGCGTATACAGTACCACTTAAAAAGTCAACGATACGTACTGCTTGATCAGTAGACATTCTTTGCAAATTAATTACAACAGCTCGTCTACCTTTCAAATGGTCCGCAATACCTTGCGCTTCCGAATACGTGCGTGGTTCTAATAAAACAACTTTTGAAGATTGCTTTGCCGTTTCAATGCTCACAACATTTTGTTTCGGTTGTGCTTTCGGAAACGTAACATCTTGTTGTTCCGGCGGATCTTGCTGCTTCTTCATATCCGTTTGCTCCTTTTCATAGCTATATTGAGCTGCTTCTTTTTCTTCTGGTGTATCAAAAAAGAAGTATTTTACTTTTGACCAACTCATAATAAGATTCTCCTTCCTTTTACGCTTTTCCTACTAAAATCGTTCCCAAACGAATATATGTAGCACCTTCTTCAATTGCAATCGTGTAATCATTGGACATTCCCATTGATAATTCTTTACATGGCGCATGTAATAGATTTAGCTCCTGCACCTCTATTTGTAGCTTGCGCAAGTCCTTAAAGCAGCGACGAACTTCTTCCTCTTCTTCTGTAAATGGCGCCATCGTCATTAGTCCAACCACTTCAATCTTATCCAATTCTTGCAAACTTTGAATAAAAGAAACTGTTTCTTCTATTGCCAATCCTTGCTTTGATTCTTCAGATGAGGTTTTCACTTGAATAAAGCATTTCACTTTCTTATCAGCACGTTTCTGAATTTCTTTCGCCAGAGAAAGACGATCTAACGAATGTAAATAATCAATTTCATTAATGATTTCTTTTACTTTTCTCGTTTGTAATGAGCCAATAAAGTGCCAATTAACTTTTGAGCCAAAATGCTCGTATTTCTGTAAGAAACCTTCATTTCTATTTTCACCTAAATCGATAATTCCAGCTTCCATTACTTCGTTTGTTTTTTCAATCCCTACAGTTTTTGTAACTGCAACAAGTTTAATATCTTGCAACGAACGTCCAGCTCGTGTGCAAGATTCTTTAATAGCTTCGTTTACAATTATTAAATTTTCTTGTACTGTCACTTGTTTTCTTCCTCCTTAAAACCTATGAAACTCAACATTCTCCCTGTCTTCCCTTGATCACGACGATGAGAGAAAAATAGTTGTTCTTCACAGCTTGTACAAAGAGATGACATTACAATATGCTCTTCTTTTATGCCTGCTTGTACACATAATACACGATTAATTTCTTTTAAATTAATTGCGTACTGTCCATCAGAAATTTTTTTATATGGGACAGAACCGTTTACTACTTGCTGTGCCGCTGTTAACACTCTATCATCAACAACATAACAACAAGATCCGATTGCCGGTCCAATTGCAACATGAATTTCATCACTTGAAATCCCTTCTGCACTCCATTTTTGAATCATTTCATTTGCAATCTCTTTTACAGTCCCTTTCCACCCAGCATGCGCAAGTCCTATCATACCATGTGATGGTGCATAAAAATAGAGTGGGACACAATCCGCGTAACAAGACGTTAAAAGAACATCGTTATTAGTCGTATAAATGCCATCTGTTTTTGAAATGCCATCCTCATATGAATAGACGCCACTTCCTTTTTCTTGTTGTCCTACTTTTTCAACCTGGTGATCATGAACTTGTTCAGAGCAAATCCAGTTTTCCAATGGTTTTTGTAACTTATTTGCTAAAATGCGTCTGTTTTCATGAACGTTCTCCACGATATCATTCACATGTAATCCTAAATTCATCGCATGAAAGGAGCCCGTACTTATCCCACCATCTTTTGTCGTAAATCCAGCAGTAATGTTTCCAAGTTCTTTCCACGCTTGTAAATACAGTATACCGTCCACATATTTAAATGGTTCTCTCATAAAGCGGCTCCTTTTTAATTAAAATAACAGAAAAAAGCATGGTACTTCCTGTCTATTTTACCATACTTTTATTTTTTCATAATACCAACAGAAAAAAAAGAGGAATTTGTAATATTCTTTATGAAATTGTCGTTGTTTGTATTGATTCTGTTACAGAATTAACAGGATTTACTCTTACAAGTATGACATCTTCCCCGATTTTCATAACTTCCTCCCAAGGAACTATAATTTCTACGTCTTTCCCAAAAATCCCAAGCATACGTGCCTGTTTGGAAATAATAATAGAGCAAATCTTCCCTGTATCGATATCAATCTCAATATCTCCAATATTTCCAAGCCTTTTCCCATCTGAAATATTTATAACATCCTTCATCTGTAACTCTGAAATCCGTATCACTCTCATCCTCTCCCTTATATGGCGAATTGGAAGTACACAGACTACTGTATTTCATATTAACAGGAAGTAACCGCTACTAAGGTTCATATTATTTTCATTATATGAACACGACCTCATTGCTATGAACGCAAACTATAATAGTACATATAAAAAGGCCTCACCATAAATGGTGAGACCTTATCCTTGAATCGTTTTATTCATTTGTTTAATAGCCGATTTCTCTAAGCGTGATACTTGAGCTTGAGAAATCCCGATTTCTTCTGCAACTTCCATTTGTGTTTTTCCTTGAAAGAACCGTTTTCGAATAATCATCTTTTCACGATCATTTAAACGCTTCATGCCTTCTTTCAGCGCTAACTCTTCAACCCACTGCTCGTCCTTTTGTTTTTCATCACTTAATTGATCCATAACAAAGATAGGATCTCCCCCATCGTTATAAATCGGCTCAAATAATGACACTGGATCTTGAATCGCATCTAAAGCAAATACAATCTCTTCGTGAGTCACTTCTAGCACTTTTGCAATATCCATTGCTGTTGGTTCTTTTGAATTTTCTGCGATCAATTTTTCTCTTACTTGCAACGCTTTATACGCAATATCTCGTAACGAGCGAGATACGCGAATCGGATTGTTGTCACGCAAATATCTGCGTATTTCTCCAATAATCATCGGCACAGCATACGTTGAAAATTTTACATTTTGGCCTAAATCAAAGTTATCAATGGATTTCATAAGTCCGATGCAACCAACTTGAAATAAATCGTCAACATATTCTCCTCTGTTATTAAATCTTTGGATGACGCTCAATACAAGACGTAAGTTTCCATTCACTAATTTCTCTCTTGCGCTTATCTCTCCACTTTGCATTTCACGAAATAATTTACGCATTTCTTCATTTTTTAGTACTGGAAGTTTTGCTGTATCAACACCGCAAATTTCTACTTTGTTTCTCGTCAAAGTGTTCCCTCCTATCGGGAGTTGCTGTACAGTGTAAAGTATTTCCTTTGAAGGGGATTTTATGCATGTGGTTTTCTCTTCATTTTTCATTTTAATTCCCCCTTCTTCTACAACTAAACAGAATAAGACCAGCCTACATAAAGGCTGGTCTTATTCTTTACACCATTTTATTAAATTCTTTTCGTAACCTTTTTATGATTCTTTTTTCTAAACGTGAAATGTATGACTGTGAAATCCCAAGCATATCCGCCACATCTTTTTGCGTCTTTTCCTCTTCTCCAGCAAGCCCAAATCGAAGCTCCATAATTTGTTTTTCCCGATCATTTAATTGGTGCAATGCTTTCATTAGAAGATGACGATCTACAGTAGCCTCTAAATCTTTTGTAATAATATCATCATCTGTACCTAATACATCTGATAACAACAGTTCATTCCCATCCCAATCAATGTTAAGCGGTTCATCAAAAGACACTTCCGAACGATTTTTATTATTTCGGCGCAAATGCATTAAAATCTCATTTTCTATACAACGAGATGCATATGTTGCTAATTTTATTTTCTTTTCTGGATTAAATGTATTTACCGCTTTAATAAGGCCAATTGTTCCTATACTGATTAAATCTTCAATATTTATCCCTGTATTTTCAAATTTCCTTGCTATATATACAACTAGCCGTAAGTTGCGTTCAATAAGTAATGACCTTGCAGCTTGATCGCCTTTTGGCAATTTATTCAAAAGAACTTCTTCTTCTTCTTTCGTTAACGGCGGTGGCAACGCTTCACTTCCACCAATATAATAAATTTCATCGGTCTTAATTCCTAGTTTCAGCAATACTTTATACCAAAGGTATACTAAATAAAATTTTAATTTCATCATATTATCCCGCCTCTCATAATTAAGCAATTACCATTTTTTGCGAAATCAACATTTTTGGATGTACAATGCATTGATACTCTCCATTGGTAGACAGTTGTTGTGTATTTAACCCAATCAATACTTTGTTTACAACGATTGAACTACCTTCATGATCAACTTGCACACTATCAGGCTTAATTGCCCACAAAAATTGACTCTCTACTCCTACTGCTCGGAAAGGAATTAAGCGTAATTTTGTCGCCCATCCAGAATCTTTTTCTGGTATTTGAGGAATTTCTGTTTTGGAATAAATTTGTTCTGTTAACCAAGATGGCAAACAATGTTCTAATGATGAAATATGCATAATCATTACGGGTGTTTTTGTTAACGGGTCGTAAAGTTGATTCCCACTGTCAATTAAACCTGCTAGTTCCAATTCTTCTTCAGCTAATTGAATTTTCACTTTCACGATTTGGTCATAGTGTATTTTCGTGATTTCTACGCTTTCAATACGCTTTTTAGAAAAATAATAAATTACTGGAAAACCTAAAATAACAAACAACCAACTAATTGGATCACCGTAAGAAATCGATTGAGATTGAACCAATCCATTTACCATCTCATTCGTTTGCAAAAAGAAATGAGTTCCCATTAATCCTCCACCAACCATAAAAGTGACAAAGTAAAAAGTAAAAACAGTTTGTGTATAATTTCTAAACGTTGTAAACCCAAAGGCTGTATACACAATAAGTAACGAGTACAGTAGTTTCATAATCGGATGTGTCATCATAGAAGCAAAAGGAGTAAAGGCAAAAATAACAATGGTGGAACCTATAAATGCCCCTAACACAAGCCTCCATCTTTTGATCTTCTTTTTTAACACGGTAGCTGTTAATAAAAGTAAAAGAAAATCAATGCAGGCGTTTAACAACCAAACAACGTCGGCGTAAACAACCAAACAATTCACCTCTTTTTTTAAGTTGAGACTAGTATAATGCATATCCAATGGGAAAGTGTGTCAATTTGCGGAGGTGTTTTTTTGTTATTTTGTGATTTCTAGACATAATCTGTCGGTAAAAAATAAAAGTATAGTTTCATAGAATGATATGTTTTTATTTTTTACCGACAGATGGGCTGAACTATATGTAACGAAAATTAAAAATCCTGTACTACAACTTTAACGCGCAATTTTAATCAGTAGAATCGGTTCCTTTTAACCCACATAAACCGAGCTTTTACGGGCCGTTAATGCGAGATAAATTTAAATATACAAAATAAAAAAAGACCTGCTCAGCAGGTCTTTTCCATTCAGAAACAAAAAAGGAGCATGAATGCCCCTTTTTTTTATCGTCTACGACGGTTACGTAAAAATGCTGGAATATCGATATCATCTGAATCTGAATGACGCTCATGTACAACCGGCTCTTCACGCTTCATTTCACGTTTTACTTCACGTTGTTTTGAAGGCTGAGCCACTGGTTGTTGCTGTTGTTGCGTGTGATTCGCATTCGGACGAATCATTGGTTTTGGTGGTTGAGTTGCAATACTATCATCAAAGCCAGTTGCAATTACAGTTACAATGATATCATCTTTTAATCCTTCATTAATAACAGAACCGAAGATCATATTTACTTCTGGATCCGAAGCTGAAGCTACAATGTCTGCTGCTTCTTGTACTTCGTATAAGCTTAAGTTAGCTCCACCCGTAATATTCATAATAACACCTTGAGCTCCATCAATAGATGTTTCTAGTAATGGACTAGAAATCGCTTTTTTCGCAGCTTCAGCAGCACGATTTTCCCCATTACCAGAACCGATACCCATTAAAGCAGAACCTCTATTAGACATAATTGTTTTTACGTCCGCGAAGTCTAAGTTAATTAGACCTGGTGTAGCAATTAAATCAGAAATACCTTGTACACCTTGACGTAATACGTTATCTGCTTCACGGAACGCTTCTAACATTGGCGTATTTTTATCAACAATCTCTAATAAGCGATCGTTTGGAATTACAATAAGTGTATCTACATTTTCTTTAAATGCCGCAATACCAGATGCAGCTTGTGTTGCACGCTTACGTCCTTCAAACGTAAATGGACGTGTTACAACACCAACTGTTAATGCACCTAGTTCTTTTGCAACTTGAGCAACAACTGGAGCTGCACCAGTTCCAGTTCCGCCACCCATACCAGCAGTTACGAATACCATATCTGCACCACGAAGTGCTTCTTGGATCTGTTCTTTACTTTCTTCTGCCGCTTTTTTCCCTACTTCAGGGTTTGCGCCTGCACCAAGTCCACGCGTTAATTTTCCACCAATTTGCATTTTTGTTTCAGCTTTTGATAGATTTAACGCTTGTGCATCAGTATTCACAGCGATAAAGTCAACACCTTGTACACCGTGCTCAATCATACGGTTTACAGCATTGTTTCCGCCACCGCCGACACCGATAACTTTTATATTCGCTAATTGATCTTGAGTAGTATCAAACTCTAACATGTCGAAATCCCCCTAGAACCTCATTTTTCGTGTCCAATTTTAATCCCATAAATAACGGAATACACGTTTTACTTTTGACATCATACGGTCATCATTTTGATTATTATTGTTTTGATTACGGGTTTTTTGTTTCGCAGGTTGTTGTTGTACCGGCATTGGTGCTGGTGCTGGTACTGGTTCAAAATGTTCTTGCTTTTCCTGCACATTTTTCCCACGTAATTTAGCTTTTTGATATGAATGTTTAATTAATCCAACTCCACTTGTATATTGGGGCTCACGCACACCAATATAGTCAGGAGTTGCTACACGAACATTTTCATGTAAAATATCATATGCAAGATCAAGAACACCTGGCATAGAAGCTATTCCACCAGTTAGTACATACCCAGAAGCTACTTGCTTTACTCCTAACTTACGTACTTCATCTTGAACAAACATTAAAATTTCCTCTACACGAGCCTCGATAATATCCGATAACTCCAACTGAGAATATTGTTCTGTTTGATCGCTTCCCATAATAGGAACCGTAAACATTTCTTCTTCCGATGCTGTATCATAAAAAGCATGTCCATATTTCAACTTAATTTGATCTGCATTTTCTGTTGAAGTTTTCAACCCAATCGCAATATCCTTCGTTATATGGTCTCCACCTAATGGTAATACGCTTGTCGCTTGTAACTCTCCATCTTTAAAAATAGATAAAGTCGTAGATCCTCCCCCCATATCAACAAGGGCTACTCCTCTATTTTTTTCATCCGAAGATATAGCAACTGTTGCAGCCGCTAAAGGTTGAAGACAAATATCAACAATTTCAAGACCTGCTTTTTCTACACAACGAAGTAAGTTATGTAGTAAGGTTCTCGATCCTGTAATAAGTGTACCTTCCATTTCTAATCTTACACCGATCATTCCACGTGGATCGTTAATCTCGTCAAGACCGTCTACGATGAACTGTCGAGGTACCACATCAATAAACTCACGTTCTGGAGCAATTGACACAACTTGTGCTGCATCTAGAACGCGTAAGACATCTTCATTCCCGATTTCACGATCTTCATTTGAAACAGCGACTACTCCATGACAAGGAAGTAGCTGTACCTGGTTTGCATTGACACCTACTACAACTTGCTCAATGTGGATTCCCACCATGCGCTCAGCTTGTTCAATTGCTTTTTTAATTGATCGAACAGTCTCATCTATATCGACTATCGATCCCTTCTTTAAACCATTCGATTTTACATTTCCAACACCAATAATGTTTAAGCTGTCATTAACCATTTCACCAATGATGACTTTAACATTGGATGTACCGATGTCAAGACTAACATATATTTCATTGCTGTTCATTCTTTGGCACCTCCTTCTTTATTTATACCATACAACTCAATATATGGAACAACAATCGCAACTTTACTATTTATAAGAAAAATATTCAACGTCTTTATACGTTTCCCTTTTTTAACCCTATATTTTTCTTATTTTTATTTAACATTCATTTAAGAATATCGCAGTAACCTGTGAAGAACTGCTTATCTTGAAATAATTTTATTTCAAGTGTAAAAATTACCGCCAAGTATAAGTCTACACTAAGATGTACTCATAGAAAAGTGAAACTTGTACCAATCCTAGTATGAATCTAAGAATTTTTACATATTTTTCATCAAATGAACCATTCTAGTAAATTCGTATGCATATGATAGAACATTCGTTTCTCTTTTTTCTATATTAATGCAGTGAATACTACCGTTCTATTCTTTTTTTTCTTCTACACCTAACTCTTTCGTATATGCACCTACTTCTAAGTCAATTAACACCTTCTTACCTGGCTCAATTGTTTTTAAAATAAGTGGATAAGTTTCCATACGCTTTGCGAAATTTTGAATCGTAGTGCTCACTTCATATCCTTCATTCATATATAAAGTAAGATGGTCTTCATTCGCATTCGTCGGTGAATAACGAATTTCAGAAATAGACCTTAAAATAGTCGGAGTTAACTTTTCTAGTTCAGCAATTAGTCCCTTCATTTTCTCCTCTTTAAAAGGTTCAAAAATTGGTGCTGCAACAGGAAGTTTTCCATTCGGGAGTACATCAAGTGTTTTCCCATTTTCTAATAACGGTTGTAATTTTCCATCTTTGTTTATATAACCAATCGTTACATATTCTTTAATATGAACATCAATTTTGTTTGGAAAACGCTTTTTTACATTTACTGCTTTAATTTCTTTTCGTTTCGTTAAATTTTCTTCCGCTTTATGTGCTGTCACTCGGAAATAACTTGTATCATATGTCACACCTGATTCCTTCATTACTTGGTCATCTGTCATATAATGATTTCCATACACACTTATCTTTTTTATATTACTAAGCGGAGACCGAAAATAAATTAAAAAGAGTACTAATAAAAATAAAATTGATATGTATAAAATCAGCCGATGATTAACATTTTTTTTGTTTTTTTTCTTTTGATTTTTTAATTTTGGTACACGATCTTGTAGTTTAATCACTTTACTATTTTTCATGTACGATCCCCCTATGTAACATAAAGAACGGCATGTTCCTCATGCCGTTCTTATCTTCTTATTATAACATAAATGATAATGAGCGGAATGAATAACCGTTATCTTCCAATGATTTCTACTTCTGTGTGCATTTCTACACCAAATTTATCCTTAATTGTATGCTTTATTAATGAAATCAAATCTAATACATCTTGCGCTGAGGCTCCCCCAGTATTAATAATAAAATTCCCATGCATTTCAGAAATTTGAGCTCCACCTATTTGATAGCCACGAAGCCCAGCTTTCTCTACTAAATCTCCAGCAAAATACGGGATTGGATTCCGAAACACACTTCCAGCACAAGGATGATTCCACGGTTGTGTTTCACGGCGGTAATCTTTATTCTTTTGCATGTTTCTTACGATTTTCTCACGCTCTCCTACCTGTAATTGAAACTCCGCCTCCAAAACAATACCAGGACGTTTCGTTTGCAATACAGATGTACGATATGAAAACTCCATTCCTCTATTCGTTAACCATTCAATTGTTCCGTTTTCAAATAGAATTAGAGCCTTTGACAATATGTTTGATATGTCTGATTTATGTGCTCCAGCATTCATATACACTGCACCACCGACACTTCCTGGAATACCACTTGCAAATTCCAATCCAGCCAACCCTTGGCGACTAAGTAATGTTGACAATTTAATAAGGGGATATCCGCCACCAACTCTTACCCTATGTTTTTCGACCTCTAAGTGGTCTAATCCTTCTCCTAAACGAATAACAACACCTTCTATCCCTTTATCAGATACAAGAAGGTTTGAACCTCGACCAATTACAGTCCACTTTATTTTATATTTCTTTACTAACTGCAATATTTTCTCAATACCGGCAACATGCTTTGGCACAATTAAAATATCAGCTGGTCCACCTATCTTCATAGTTGTATAACGTGCTAACGGCTCGTTAACTAACACGCGACCAACATTTGCTTCTATAAGCTCATTTACTAATTGTTCCATAGACGCTCTCCCCCAATATTAAGTTTCCTTATTACAGTAATATGCAGGGCGTTCACCTAACGTTATTTTTTCACAAGCTTATTCATTACTCCATACAACTTATTTGCTGCATCAGGAATACCTAGTTGCTTAGCAGCTAGCTTCATATTTTGTAATGTTTGTGTATCTAATAAAATCTCATCAATATCACGAATAAGCGTTTCAGCTGTTAATTCTTTTTCAAGTAACATTTTCGCCGCTCCTTTATCAACAACTGAAAGTGCATTCTTCTCCTGATGGTTATTTGTTACGTACGGACTCGGAATTAACACACTCGGCTTACCTAATGCTGTTAATTCTGCAAGTGTTGTTGCTCCGGCTCTTGAAACAACAAGATCAACGCCAGTTAGTACCTCTGGCATATTATGAATGAAAGGTTTAATAATAACATTATTCGGATTGCCTTTTTCCTTCACAGCATCCATCACTTTGTCATAATGCACTTCACCTGTTACGTACAATACTTCGTAACTTTTATTTCCAAACTGTTCAATTGCTTCTACGAAAGCATCGTTAATCGGTCTAGCTCCGCGACTTCCCCCAAAAATAAGTACGGACTTTTTAGGAAGAGATAGACCAACTGAACGTTTCCCTTTCATTCCGTTTTGATCCATTACCTCTGATGCTCGCGGATTACCTGTCATTACCACTTTTGACTGTGGAAAATGTTCTGTAGCTGCTTCAAAACAAACCGCAACTTTATCAACGTAACGACTTAAAAATTTATTCGTTACACCTGGTACACTATTTTGTTCATGTACAATAGTTGGAATACCTAGTTTTGCTGCCGCATATACAACAGGTCCACATACGTATCCACCCGTTCCAATCACTATATCCGGATTAAAACGACGAATATATCGTTTACTATCTTGTACACCCTTTAGAAAACGCATAACCGTTTTCACATTATCTAACGATATTTTTCGTTTAAATCCACTTATAACAATAGATTGGAACGGAATACCAGCTTTTGGAACGATGGTACTCTCTAATCCATTTTCTGTACCAATGTATAAAAATCTTGCTTCCGGATTTAATTTTTTTATTTCTCTAATTAAAGCAAGAGCTGGATAAATATGGCCTCCAGTACCCCCACCACTTACTAATACTCGCACTACTAATTCCTCCACTTCCCTGTTCTTATTCAATTGTATTTATTTCCATATACATATTGTATTTTCCACACATACGAAAAACCCTGTCTTTTAAACAGGGTTTAATAGCGAGAATGGCGACTTATATTCAATAATACACCTACTGCCATTAACATTAAGGTCAAACTTGATCCACCATAACTTAAAAATGGCAAAGTAATACCCGTAACAGGCATTAGTCCCGTTACAACACCAACATTAATCATTACTTGAATCGCAATCATCGCCACAATACCTACTGCTAAAAACGTACCATATAAATCTGGCGCTCCTAATGCTATACGAATCCCGCGCCATAGTAATAGACTAAATAATAATAACACAAATGAACCGCCAATAAAACCTAATTCCTCGGATAAAATTGCAAATATAAAGTCTGTTTGTGGTTCAGGTAAATAAAGAAATTTTTGTCTACTTTGCCCAAGTCCAAGCCCAAATAAACCACCAGGTCCAATTGCGAGTAACGATTGAATAATTTGAAATCCACTTCCGAGCGGATCTGACCACGGATCTAAATATGATGTGATGCGTTTCATTCGATATGGTGCTGATGCAATTAACCCTACAAATCCTGCTACACCAAGCAAACCAAACATTGCAAAATGAAAGACCCTTGCTCCCGAGATAAATATCATAATAATACATGTCCCAACCATTACCGTTCCCGTACCAAGATCTGGCTGTAACATAATCATCCCAAAAGCAAGAAATACAAAACTAAGAGCAGGTAGTAATCCACGTTTAAACGATGTAATTAACTTTTGTCGTTCCGCTAAAAATTTCGCTAAAAAAATAATCATCGCGAATTTCATAAACTCTGACGGTTGAATGGAAAATGCACCGATTCCAATCCAACTTCGTGCTCCCCCACGGACAAGACCTACTCCTGGAATTAGAACGAGAATGAGAAGAACGAAACAAACTAGCAAAATTACTTTTGAATATGTCCGCCACACCCAATAATCAATTTTCATGATAAAAAACATAGCCACTACACCAATACTCGCAAACAACAATTGTCTTTTTGCAAAAAAGAATGAATCCCCCATTTTATAAGAGGCCCAAACCGCACTCGCACTATAAACCATAATCATTCCGATTGTTAACAACGCAAGTGTAACGATAATAAGAATATAATCAGGCGTCTTCTTCATTAGCCATGAACACCACCTCTTTAGGCAGAATCTTTTGCCCTATGTAACAAAACATCAGTAGGTGTTAGCCTACTGATGTTTTGATTTACTTTATATAAGTTTATGCACAGCTTGTATAAAAATGTCTCCTCTTTCTTCAAATGTTTTAAATTGATCCCAGCTTGCACATGCTGGGGAAAGAAGAATTACATCGCCCTCCGTAGAATGAGCGTAAGCTTTCACTACTGCTTCATCTAAAGTGTCGACACTTTCAATTATATCTAATCCCACTTTTTCTGCTGCTCTTACTAATTTTGGTGCTGTTTGTCCAAATGTTACAAGCGCTTTTACATTTTTGAAATATGGAATTAAATCATCGAATTCATTTCCACGATCAAGCCCACCTGCTAATAACACAATTGGTTGTGTAAACGCAGATAAAGCTTTCTCAGTCGCTAACATATTCGTCGCTTTTGAGTCATTATAAAACTTACGGTTGTTAATAGTTGTTACATATTCTAATCGATGTTTTACACCTGTAAAACGTTTTAACACAACCGTAATAGCTTCATTAGAAACACCTAATAGTTTCGCAATACTCATCGCAGCTAAAATATTCTCTAAATTATGCTGACCAGGTAAAACAATATCGCTTACTTCAACAACTTTTTCACCTTTGAAATAAAGAGCGTTATCCTTTATACACGCACCATCTTCATTTTCTTTCGCTGTCGAGAATATTATTTTTTGACCTTTACTATAAGCAGATAAAGCCATCACATCTGCATCATCTGCATTTATTACACTATAATCGTTTTCTGTTTGGTTTTTAAAAATATTAGCTTTTGCTAAACCATATTCTTTTTTCGTCCCATGATAATCTAAGTGAGCCTCAAATAAGTTTAAAAACACAGCGATTTTAGGCTGGAAAGATTCTACTCCCATCAGTTGGAACGATGAAAGTTCTGTAACTACAACTTCATTCTCTTTTGCATCCTGTGCTACTTCACAAGCTACAGTGCCTATGTTCCCTGCAATAATAGGATGCTTTCGTCCTTCTTTTAGCATTTCAAACGTAAGCATTGTCGTCGTCGTTTTACCGTTAGACCCCGTAATGCCAACAAATGGCGCTTCTGAAATACGGTATGCTAATTCAACTTCCGTAACGATTGGAATCTGCTTTTCTTTCGCAGCAACTAATATTGGGTTAGAATACGGAATCCCTGGATTTTTTACTACAAGAGAAATATTTCTCTCTAATAATTCCAAAGGATGCCCCCCGCATACAACGTCCATTCCTTTTGCTTGTAATTCTGCAGCAAGCGTATTTTCTGCTAAAGGCTTTCCGTCATTTACAATAACATTTGCCCCTAATTTTTGTAACAAGGTAGCTGCTGCATAACCACTTTTTGCAATGCCTAATACAAGAATATTTTTATTTTGAAATTCAGTTACAGTTTTCAATTACATCCACACCCCGATATAAATTCCTAACATAGCTAATAAAAATCCTACAGACCAAAACGTCACAACGACGCGCCATTCTGACCAACCACATAATTCATAATGATGGTGTAATGGACTCATTTTAAAGACACGCTTTCCGGTTGTTTTAAACGAAATGACTTGAATAATAACAGATAAAGTTTCCATTACGAATACTCCACCAATAATTACAAGTAACAATTCTTGTTTTAGTAAAATTGCTACAGCTGCGATCGCTCCACCTAAAGCTAAGGAACCCGTATCTCCCATAAATACTTTCGCTGGATTCGCATTGAATACTAAAAATCCAAGTACAGCTCCTACAACTGCCATACAGAATATTGCTACTCCGAATTGCTCTTGTGCCACAGCAATAATACTAAACGCTCCAAATGCAATAGCGGCTGTTCCCGATAATAAACCATCTAAACCATCAGTTAAGTTAACTGCATTCGACCCACCAATAAGCATAAATAATACAAGAACAAAATACGCCCAGCTTAGTTCAAACTTAACATCCGTCCCTGGAATCATAATGTATGTGTGAAATGCTTGCCCTTTTCCAATTAAAAAGAACGCAATTGCAATAATAAGCTGTCCTAGTAATTTTTGTTTCGATGTTAAACCAAGATTTCTTTTCTTAACTACCTTTATGTAGTCATCTAAAAAACCAATTAATCCATAACCAAATGTCACCAATAATAGTAACGAAACCTCTGCACCTAAATGATTAAACTTAATTGCCATAATTAAGGTCGTTACCATCATAGATACATATATGACAATACCGCCCATCGTTGGTGTCCCTGATTTTTTTTGATGTGACTTCGGTCCCTCATCACGAATACTCTGTCCGAACTTTAATTTTCTTAAAAATGGAATAAACAGTGGCGAAAGGGCAACAGAAATTAAGAATGCTACCCCTGCCGTTACTAATAAACCTTGCTCAAGCACATGTAGTCCTCCTCTCACGTTGTTACTCTTCGTTGTTTAGACGCCCTGTAATTGCTTCTTTAGCAACTTCACGATCGTCAAAATGATGAACTTCTTTACCAATAATTTGATACGTTTCATGCCCTTTACCAGCAATAATAATAATATCTTCTGCTTTGGCTTTCGAAATAGCATAACGTATCGCTTCTTTTCGATCAACAATTACTTCATAATTATTCCCTTTTGCACCTTTTATCATATCATCTAGAATAGCCACTGGATCTTCGCTTCTTGGATTGTCTGATGTATAAATCGCTTGAGTTGCATATTCTACCGCGACACTTGCCATCACTGGCCTTTTCGTGCGATCTCTATCACCACCACAACCAACGATACAATACACATCACCGTTCGCAAACTGTTTCGCTGTTTTTAGAACGTTCTCTAAGCTATCAGGTGTATGTGCATAATCCACAATAACTGTGTAATTTTGTCCACCATCAACAACTTCAAAACGTCCAGGCACACCAGCAAGCTCTTTAATTACATCAATAATTGTTTGTAAGCTTACGCCTGAAACAAGCCCTGCTGCTGTTGCAGCCAACACATTGTATACATTAAACTTACCAATTAATTTCATCGTAACATCTACACTTTCATACGGTGTTACAAGTGTAAATGTCGTACCACCGCTCGTCATAACGATATCTTTCGCCATAATGTCACTTGAAACATCTATACCGTAAGTTACAACAGTTGCCGCTGTGCTTCTCATATACTCTTCCGCAACTGGATCATCGCTGTTTAATACAGCGTATTTTTTACGATTATGATTATAACTATTGCCCAGCTGTGCAAAAAGCAAGCCCTTCGCATGTTTATATTCTTCCATCGTTTTATGATAGTCTAAATGATCTTGTGTTAAATTCGTAAATACTGCAACATCATAATCGCATCCGTGTACACGCCCAAGATCTAAAGCATGAGATGAAACTTCCATTACTGTGCTATCTACACCTTGTTCAACCATTTTTGAAAACGTCTGTTGAAGTGTTAGTGCATCTGGCGTTGTATTTTTCACCTCAAATGTTTCATCACCGATTTTCATATTAATCGTTCCAATTAGCCCTGTTTTATGACCATGTGCGCGCATAATTTCATCCATAATATGCGATGTTGTTGTCTTTCCATTTGTACCTGTAATACCGATTAAATGTAACTTGTGTGTTGGTTGACCATAAAAATAATCAGCTAAAACCGCTAACGAACGAAAAGTATTTTTCACAAGTACAACTGGAACGTCAACATCAATTGGTCTTTCCGCAACAATAGCAGCCGCTCCTTGTGCCGCTGCTTGCTTAGCAAAATCATGGCTATCAACCGTATACCCTTTCATACATATAAATAAGCTTCCCTCTTTCACTTTACGTGAATCAGCTTCAATAGATGTGATTTCTGGATTTTCTTTTGGAACAACTGGAAAATCATGCAAACATGATACAAGTGTATGCAACTTCATTTCACTAAACCCTCTCTACATTGTTTATTTATCTCTTTTTTAGTAAGCAACACATTACCTCCTAGTTAATTTAAATAGGAGGTACGTGCTACTATCGTCTAATACATAGACCTATTTATTAATGAGACACTTGCTGTCTCAAATTAAGTAACTCTTCTATAAAGAACTCACTTCCACCAATTGTACCATAAAACGCACTATGTTACCTTTAATTCCCGAAGTAAATTCTAATTTTTGAGCCTTCTTTTACCTTGGCCCCAGCTTCTGGTGATTGTTTAATTACTCTCTCTCCATCTCCGCTTATATCAAGCTTCAAATCAACAAGTTGAGTTTGTAAATCCTTCTTTTTCATGCCAATTAAATTCGGAACTTCTACAGTTGGTGTGTCGCCCCATTTATATTCTTTCTCAACTTGTTCTTTTCTCGGTTTCACTCCCATAACAGGAAGTGCATCCCGAAGAATATTCCCAACAATTGGAGCCGCTACTACTCCACCAAATTGAGTGACTCCTTTTGGATTATCAACAGCTACATAAACAACAATTTGCGGATCATCCGCTGGAGCAAAGCCAATAAAAGACACTATATAATTATTCTCTAAATATTTACCATCTTTCACCTTTTGAGCAGTACCTGTTTTTCCACCTACACGATATCCGTCAATAAACGCACCTTTACCAGACCCCTTCGCTACAACATTCTCTAATGCATAACGAACTTTTTCTGAAGTTTCCTCGGAAATAACTTTCCTTTTATCAACAGGTGTTTTTTTACTAACAACTTGATTATTTTTCGGATCAATAAACTCCTTAGCTATATATGGTTGGTATAACGTTCCACCATTTACAGCCGCTGCTACAGCTGCTACTTGTTGAATTGGTGTAACAGAAACACCCTGACCAAATGAAGTTGTTGCTTGCTCAACTGGACCAACTTTATCTAACTTAAATAAAATCCCACTACCTTCACCTTGTAAGTCGATTCCAGTCTTCTGTCCAAAGCCGAAATTACGAATGTATTTAAACAATCTGTCTTTACCCAGTCGATCACCAAGTTCAATAAACCCTGGGTTACACGAATTTTGAACGACCTCTAAAAACGTCTGGCTACCATGACCTCCAGCTTTCCAACATTTTAATCTAGCCCCACCAACTTCAGCTGCTCCATCATCATAAAACGTATCTTTCTCTAAGTCTACCAAATTTTCATTCAAAGCGGCCGCTAACGTAATGATCTTAAATGTTGAACCAGGCTCATACGTACTCCATACAGGTAAATTTCTATTATACACTTCTGGAGAAACACTTTGAAAATCTGCTGGATCAAAACTCGGTCGACTCGACATGCCTAAAATCTCACCATTTTTTGGATTCATTGCAATGGCAATCATACCATCGGGATTATACGTTGACTCTGCGATATTCATTTCTCTTTCCATAATTCTCGTAATACGCGCATCAATTGTTAAGCCTAAGTTCAGTCCAGCTTCTGGTTTTTTGAAATCATCACCAATGTTAGGCATTCTTTGTCCTTTTGCATCTGCAAAAAAACGGACATGACCTTTATCACCATTCAGCTCTTTATCATAATATTTTTCTAACCCCATAAGACCTTGATTATCACTACCTGCAAACCCTAATACGTGTGATAAAAAATTTCCAAATGGATAGTACCGGATAGAATCCTCTGCAATATAAACTCCCTTTAAACTTAATCCTCGTACCTCTTTCGCTTTGTCATGCGATATCTTCCTGCCACCCTTATCTAACCTTACAATTGATTCCTTTTTTGTAACCCTCTTATAAATCTCGTCTTTTTCCACACCTAATACTGCAGCTAACTTCTCTGCAGTCTCTGCTGGTTTTTCAATTTGCCTCGGCACTACAAATACCGTCGGGGCACTTTTATTTGTGGCAAGTTCCACACCGTTTCGGTCTAAAATTTTCCCTCTTTCAGGCTCAAAAGTAATATTACGACTCCACGAATCTTTCGCGCGATCCGTTAACATATTCCCAAGAAAAAACTGTACATATCCAAGACGAATATCGATGATAGTGAAAATAAGTATACCTGATATAAGTATAAAAATAAGTCGTTTTCTAACCGTTACATTTGATACACGCATATTGGAACAAGCCTCCCTTACGCCTAGCTTGTTCCAATATATGCTTGTACTTATTTAATTAGAACTCCTTGCTTCTTACCATTACGGTTTTTCTGCTTCTTGTTGCGGTTCAAGTGGTGGTACTAGTGTTACACCTAATTCTGTACCCGGTTGCAGTAACGTTCCTTCTGCTACACTTTGTTCAGTTACGTATCCGGTACCAGAAGGTTTTAAGTTAAGCTGTAATGTTTTCGCCAAATTCATAACATCACGCAGTGCCCACCCTTGTATATTTGGCATTGTTGGCTTATCTCCCACTAAAAAGACTCGATCACCTTTTAATGTTTGTTCAGTCGCTTTTGGTACTTGTTGCTGCACTTTTCCTTCACCTAGTATGATTGGACGGAGTTTTGCTTTTTCAATTGCTTTCCCCGCTTCAGTCATCGTTTTACCAGTTACATCTGGAACAGCAGTTTGTTGCTCTTTTAAATGCTTCTTCGGATCTTTCACTTCATTTGGCTTTATCTTTAAATACTCTAAACTATTTTTTGTTACATATTTAAAAATATCAGCTAACGGCTGTGCGCCGTTCTCATCACCTTTCAATTTCGGCTGTTTAACAGCTACATACACAACAAGTTGCGGATCCTCCATCGGCGCCATCCCTAAGAATGAGAATATATAATTCTCTCTTCCTGTCATATAGCCACCTTTCCCATCCGGCATTTGCGCTGTCCCTGTTTTACCACCAACTGAATATCCATCGACTTTATAAGCAGTTCCTGTTCCTTTCGGAGATGTAACAACACGTTCTAACAACTGTCTTACTTGCGCTGCTGTTTCTTTTGTAACAGGCTTTCCTACTTCTTCTGGTTTATGCTCTAATTTTACTTCCCCTGTTATCGGATCTACAATTTTGTCAATCGCATATGGTTTCATCATTTTCCCATCATTTGCAATAGACGTTGCAGCTTGTACAAGCTGAATTGGCGTTACAGTAGAACCTTGTCCAAAAGCCGTTGTTACTTGCTGTATTTGCTGATCAAATAAAATTGTATTAGAACCTTCACCAGGTAAATCAATATTTGTTTTCTCATCTAGCCCAAAAGCATTAATATATTTACGGAAACGTTCTGGACCAAGTTTTTGATCACCTAAAATAGCAAACGCTACGTTTGAAGATCTCTCCACCCCTTCATCGAATGTAATAGAGCCCCAGCCAGCACCGCCATTATGATCATTTATCTTCCGATTTCCAACTTGATATGTACCAGACTGATAATAATCTTGTCCTTTGTACACACCTTCATTAATAGCTGCCGCTAATGTGAAAATTTTCATTGTTGACCCCGGTTCAAATGCATTTGAAATCGCATCATTGAAGAAATATTTAATTTGACGATCATTAGGATCATAACTAGGTTTAGTAGACATCGCTAATATTTTTCCAGTTTTCGGATCCGCAACAATCCCTATTAAACTTTCTGGATCATATTGTTTACTTGCCGCTTTCATTGCATCTTCTAAATAACTTTGGATTCGTTGATCCATTGTTAAATACACATTATCTCCATTTTTAGGTGCCTTTACATTCACTTTTCCACCATCGAGAGATACACCTTTACGATCACCTGTATAAGCTACTTCTCCATTAGAAGCACTTAAATATTTATCCAAACTTTTTTCTAAGCCAAATTGTCCTACCGAAGTTCCCTTTTCATTTGGTTTCGCATGACCTATGACGTAAGACGCAAAATCACCGTTTGGATACACTCTTGCATTTTCTGTAATAAAAGATATTCCCGGCAAATTCAATGCCTCTATTTGTTTCTTCTGTTCTCTCGTCAAATCCTTGCCTAGTGTTCCAAATTCGACTTGACTTCTGCCTTCCTTATTTAATGCAGCTAAAATATCCTCTTCGCCTTTTCCTAGTACTCCTGCAATTTTCTTTGCAGTATCCTCTTTATTCTCAACAGGTTTCGCACCTTTTAATTCAGCTACAAGTTTATAAGAGTTTGCATCTTGCGCTAACACATGACCATTTTGGTCATAAATCGTTCCTCGATTCGCTTCGAGAACTCCTGTTTTACTATGTTTTTGCTTAGCAAGGTCATCCAAATCCTGATTATGCACTGTTCCTGTCGCTTGTATGTAAAAAAATCGGGCTAATAATAGCAAAAAGAGCAGGAGGAAAAATATCATAAAATAACCTGCTCCTTTATTGGTATGAAATTTAGTCATATTTTTCTTCATCTTTCCTTCACACCTATTGCCTTACTTGAGGCCTTTCACATTATTCGCATTAATTTCTAGCCCATGTTTTTTTGCAACTTCAGCGATTCGTTCATAGCGACTTAGCTTCTCTACTTCAGCTTGCAATTCTTGATTTTCTTTTTGCTGCTGTACAATTTTTTCTTCGATCGTCGCTGCTTCTACATTAACTTGATAAAGCCCTGCTTTATTCCCAATAAACGCTACACAGGCATACAATAAGAAGCCAATAAACGCTACATACATCAGTTTTTCGACCCTTGTGATCTTTGCTTTAACCTTCGGCTTAACCATCTGCTGTGGGGGCGTTTGAATTTGTACCTCTTCTTGCGCTTGTTGTTTGTACTTTACAGCTAAATTAGTCATACCTCTCTCTCCTTTTTATCGTTTTTCAGCGATTCTCAACTTCGCAGAACGCGCTCGATTATTTTCTTCCAGCTCTATATCAGAAGGTAAAATCGGTTTTCTTGTAATAAGCTTTAATTTCGGCTTAAATTCATCTGGGATAATTGGTAACCCTGGCGGCAATTGCGGCGTTGTACTATTTCGCTTAAATGTTGTTTTACAAATACGGTCTTCTAATGAATGGAATGTTATAACACTAACTCTTCCACCAGGCTTGACCATCTCAATAGCAGATTCCAACGCTTCTTCAAATACTTTCAATTCATCATTTACAGCAATACGGATTGCCTGGAAAACTCGCTTCGCAGGATGTCCACCAGTTCTACGCGCAGGAGCCGGAATACCTTCTTTTATTAGTTCCACTAATTCTCCTGTCGTTTCAATAGCTTTATTTTCACGATACGCTTCAATTTTTCTTGCTATTTGCTTTGAAAATTTCTCTTCACCATACTGGAAGAAAATTCTTACAAGTTGTTCATATGACCAGCTATTTATAACATCATATGCTGTTAATGGGGCATCTTGATCCATCCGCATATCTAACGGTGCATCATGATGATAACTAAAGCCTCGCTCTGGTGTATCTAATTGTGGGGATGAAACACCTAAATCGAATAAAATACCGTCTACCTCTGTTATGCCTAATTCCTGTAGTTTTTCAGATAAGTAACGGAAATTGCTCTTTACCGTTATAAACTGCTCACCGTATGAAGAAAATTTTTCTTTTGCATTTTGAATCGCTATCTCATCTTGATCAAAAGCAATTAATTTTCCCCCATCAGTCAATTGGGATAATAAATAAGAACTATGTCCTCCTCCCCCCAGTGTACAATCTACATATGTACCATCTGGCTTTATATCTAAGCCGTCTACTGTTTCTTTCAAAAGCACTGTTACGTGTTTAAACATTGTTGCACCTACTCTTTTTCCAATTAATTTATGTTAAATGTATTCCTTCCTCTAAACGTATTTCTCACGATCAGAGAATGAAATACTACTAAAGAACGACTCAGTTAACTTACCAACAAAGGCAGCATACTATATAAATCGCTATTTTCTTTTATTATATACTAAATTTTATCATTTTTTACGGGAATTTAAATAAAAAACTGTCGAAAAAGAGAATAATACGTTTACATTTTGTGTGATTTTGTCATATATTTAAGTATCCTACATATATACAATCTCTACCAGTTACAAAATGATAATTCAGAAAAATTTCACTTCACAGTAAATTCAACAGAATAAAAATAAAATCCTGCTCCAAAGAGCAAGATTCTATAGTTTTATAACATGATGTTTTCCATCCCAAGAAAATGAATTCTCCATCACTCGATCAACGAAATCCAAACCGAACTGATTTAAATAATAACATACATTCCACACGCGCTCTTGCGGAGCTCCTAATGGACGAATTGCACATTGTATACGGCGGAATTTATTTAGTTGAACTTCATGTTTTTTCTCAACATTTCTTTTCAACATTCTTTCTAACAGTTCAATTTGTTCATTAATTTTCAACTCATTCTTCCCTGCGAATTCACTTAATCCTGGATCTATTTTTTTCACAAACTGTTGTAATGATGTATGAATATCAATAATTTCTTTTTTCGCCTCTATAAATCGATCGTCGATTGGTTCCTCTATTTGATCAGACAACCAGTTTTCACGTAATTTATCTACATCATGTAAAAACGGATCATTTTCTTGCAACTGTAAATCATTTAAATCTGTCGCTATATCTCTCTCTATATAAGTCATTGTAAGACGAGGAACGACAGGCGGCATTTGGAAACCAACAGTATGGAATACTTGTTGCAGTTCACTCCAATAAGCTATCTCCCCTGGACCTCCAATAAACGCTAGCGTAGGAAATACATACTCTTGCATAAGAGGACGTGTTACAACATTATTACTAAAACGCTCTGGACTTCTCTCCAACTCTTCAATCAATTCTTCATATGAAAAAGAATGTGTCCCATCTTTTCCGACAAACTTTCCTTGATTGTCTTCAAGCAGCACTCGCTCATTATCGATTTCCATGAATATATGCACTGCATTAGACTTTGTTTCAATAATTGGCTTATACCCTAATTCTTTAATTACTTCCTGCTGATTGTGAAGCCCCTCTTGCACTTCTTTATACTTGCTTATAATACGTTTGAAGAATGGAACCTCTAACTTCCTTAATTCAGGATGATGCGAATCAACAAGAATTAAACCAGAATTAGCAAACATTTTTGTAATAAGGTAAGCAAAGAAATCTACATACGTATTCGATTTATTCAAAGCATCATCTACAAATCGTAATACATCCTTTGTAAAATTCGTTTCTGGGTATGTTTTAAAAATCTCTTCCATCCATTTTCTACAATCTTCAACAGACAGTTCAGACTCAGAAGCACTCGCCTTTTTCGGATTACGGTCATGAAAAATAGTCTTTTTTATTTTTTTATTTTTCGTTACAAAAGTATGATTAATCTCATCCATATCATGATCTTCACCAGCAATCCAGAATACAGGAACGACTTTAACGCCTAAACTTTCTTCCTTTTCCTTTGCAAGCTGTAAAATTGAAATAACTTTATGAATTGTATAAAGCGGTCCAGTTAATAACCCCGCTTGTTGTCCAGCTATAACAACATATGTATTTTCATCTCCAAGCGCTTTTACATTTTGAATTGTAGATTCTCCCGCTTGCAATTTTGTATTATATTCTAATAAATGCGCTACTAACTCTTGGCGGAAAAACTTCCTTTCACGCAAATCATGTAAACGTTGTTTAAAAGCAACTTCTGTTAACATATAATCAAAACACGACTGTATCTCTTTTTTACCGTTCATATAGTCCGCTACAATACCTTGTTGCGGAACAGAGATTTCGTTTATCTCCATATAATTCTTCCTTTCGTATCCAGTTCTCTCACCAATCCACATTGTAGTCAATGTTTCACGTAAAAGCAAAGAATAACACTTATTCTTTTACTTCTAATCCTTTTATTGCATCGAACAAAAATTGAAGTGTCGGAACTGGTCGTTGCTGTTTCTTAGCTTTCTCTAACACATATCCAACAATTGCATCGATTTCCGTTTGTCTATTCGCTCTTACATCTGCTAGCATAGATGATGTATTATGAGACGTTCTTTCACATATACCTCGTACCATTTCCCATACCATTTCTTGTTCTTCACTAACAAGAAATGCAACTTCCCTAAATACTTGCTCCATCATTTGATAAAAAAAAGGATTCGTAATTAACTCACCGTTCTGAACCCGCAATAACGCTGTCAATGGATTAATACATACATTTACTACTAATTTTTTGTACATAATACCTTTCCAATCAGCCTCTATTTGAATTGGAAAATGAGCAAAAGGAAAATAATCGAATACTTTTTTAAAATATAAAAATGGACCGCGCACTACCCCAAACTTCGTTATACCTATTCCAGTATGATGGACCGTATACCTTTCTTCTTTTTTCGCACCGTGTTCTACAATACCAACAGCTATATTCTCATTTCTTATTTTCTGTATAGCATGAAGATGCGACATTCCGTTTTGCAAAAAGATTAATGATGATTCTCCTTGCACAAACGGTAATATGTCATTTATATGGTATTGCTTCACAGCAATAAATGTATAATCTAACTTCTGATCTAACATATATTCTATCGGTAAAATGGATGGAAATACCGTTTCACGTTTCCCATCTCTAATACAAGTTACACCTGTTTTATTCAATTCTTCAGTCTGCTTAGCCGTCCTTGTAAACAACGTGACATCTTGATTACTTTTTTGTAAATAAAATGTATACAATAGACCAATAGCACCTGATCCTACAATTCCAATTTTCATTTTCACCCAAGGAATTCATATTAAATTTCCTTGCCTTCCCTCCCTTTATATCTTTCTAATTCACATGCATACATCCTACGCTTGCACTGACTCCTAACAGATAAATGCAACCTCTTCTTTCACTATGTATATACTACCTATTAACGTGCTTCTATTCTTAGTTTAGCAAATCCTCAAAAAAATAATAAAAGAAATATACTATCTTCTTCATAAAAATAAAAAAATAAGTTATAATATTATTATAAATATTTTTACTTTTCTGGATTCAACAAGATAAGAAAAGGATGTGATGTAATGGGATTCCCAAAAGTTGAGCGCTTGCTCATCAATTATAAAACATTAGATGAATTTAAAAAATTTAAAGGTTGCGGAGCTCTAGAACTATCTATGTTGGAAGAGTTACAAGCAAACATTATTGAAAACAATAGCGAATCACCATTTTATGGTATTTATTATGGCGGATCACTAATCGCACGTATGAGTCTATATATGAAAAGGGATGGTGGCGAACCATTTGACATTACTGGCCCTTACCTAGAACTTTATAAACTTGAAGTGTTACCAACTTTTCAAAAACAAGGATTTGGACAAATGCTTGTGAATTATGCAAAACAACTACAGTTCCCAGTTAAAACGATAGCACGTATCCATTCAGCTGGTTTTTGGGATAAATTAAATTTCCAACCTGTATCAGTAACTAATGGTGATTTTTATATTTGGCATCCAGAAACAAATATGAATGCGATTACAAACGAGGAATCTGCATAAGAAATAAAAAAAACAGCTGCGTAACAGCTGTTTTTATTTCTTTAACTTCTCTAACTTTCCATTCGAACGAACACTATTTCTTTCCGCTACCATTACACTTCTTTTTTGATCGATATAATCAAGTAATGTTCTATACTCTTCCTCATATACTGATAATCGCTCTAGAAGTCGTTCTCTCTCTGTCTGTAGCGATTCAACTTGTTTTTGCAACACCATTAAAGAGTTTTCATCTTTATAATTTTGCAAGAAATCAATAACATCATTCAGTGTAATTGACGTAGGCTCTAATACCTCCGTCTCTTTCACTTCATAATTTTCTACTTTACGAAGTTGTTTCGCTTCTTCAATACGTTCTTTATATTGCTTTCTCACGTAAGAATTCCATCTAAATCCACATGCTGCTGGTGTACGAGACAAATGTCTTCCCACTTCTTTAAAGGCAGAAAGTTGCGTTCCACCTTCTTGAATATGCCGGAGTACTACTTCTGCCAGAAGCAAATCTTCATCATCAGTCCAAGCATCTTGTCTTGTTGTCGCCATCTCTCTAGTCCTCCCTATGCATTTTTTATTAAGCATATGCAGTTACTAGAAAAGATAGAATACAACAACTAAAGAATAAAACAAAAAAAATAAACGCAGAAGATATCTTCTACGTTTATTTTCCCGCAATTACTTGCTGATTACTTCTTTACCTTTGTAAGTACCGCATGCTTTACATACACGGTGAGCTAATTTCGCTTCACCACAGCTTGGGCACTCTACCATACCAGGTACTGATAATTTGAAATGCGTACGACGCTTTCTTTTTACTGTTTTAGAAGTTCTTCTAAAAGGTACAGCCATTCTTCCCACCTCCTTAAAAGAAATAATTATTTTCATATGAAGGCCTAAACCAGTCTTCCGATTATTTGTCAAAAAACTTTGCAAGTCCTGCCAATCTTGGATCAACAGCCTTTTCTTTGTTTTCTTCCGAAATCACTTGCCAGTCTTGACCTTGCATCGGTGCTCCACCAGAAACATCATCACTGAAAATTTGCATTGGAATCTCCAAAAGTATATTTTCCTTGATTACGGGCAGTAAGTCAAGTACTTCTCCTTCTAAACAATGAATTTCAGCTTCTGTTTCAAACTCTTCTTCTGAAGTTTGGAACACCTCAGTTGTTTTAATGTCAAATGGTAATGTCACATCTACTAAAGAGCGAGAACATGGTAAAACCATGCTTCCAGTTATATGTAGATGGAACGTAAACTTCCCGGAGCCAAAATCAACTCTTCCTGTTACATGAACAGGATTAATTTCACGAATATCTTTCTCGACCTCTTTTAGCTCACTTACATCTACCATCTCATCCAATGTCAATCCTTTATTTCTCAATTTATTCAATTGATGGATGGACCATTTCATATCATATCACCTCAAGGCAACAAACAAAATTATAGCTAGCCATTTTATATTTGTCAATGTTTTTTCTTTACACTATAATGAAGTCATCATAGTAAATAATATATAGAGTATCATGTTTTCCAAAAAGATGCTACATCGAAAGGAGAGATTATCATAAAAGCCAGTGGTATTGTCGTTGAATATAACCCTTTTCATAACGGTCATGATTATCATGTGCAACAAACAAAAAAGTTAACACACTCTGATATTATAATTGCCGTTATGAGTGGCCCTTTTTTGCAGCGTGGTGAGCCCGCACTCATTTCCAAATGGTATCGCACTAAAATGGCCTTAGCAAGCGGTGTAGACCTTATTGTAGAGCTTCCATACGCATTCGCAACACAAAAAGCTGAAACTTTTGCAAATGGTGCTATTTCCATCTTAAATGCCTTACGCGTTTCTGAAATTTGTTTTGGCAGTGAAGATGGACAAATCGAAAATTTTTATAATACCATCTCTGTACAAAAAAACGAAGAAGCGACTTTTAATCGTCTCGTAAAGCAATTTATGAGCGCAGGTAATAGTTACGCCAAAGCTACATCTGAAGCCTTTCTACACATTTTACCATCCAAAAAAAACATCGATATGTCACAACCAAATAACATTTTAGGCTTTCAATACATAAAAGCAATTCTGGCGCAAAATAGTTCTATGCAAGCACAAACTATAAAAAGATACGCATCTCATTATCACGATGAAACATTTAGTAACCAACATATCGCAAGTGCAACGAGTATTCGTAAACAACTCTTTAGCGAAAATGGTTCATTTACAGAAATTGAGCCTTTTATCCCGAAAGCAACCGCTTCTCTTTTAGCAACTTATAAACAAAACTTCGGGATATTACATAATTGGGAACAATACTTTTCATTTTTTAAATACAAACTTATGACGATGTCTCCAGGGGACTTACGACATATATATGAAATCGAAGAAGGTTTAGAGCATCGTATTTTATCAAAAATACAAAACAGCTCTTCCTTCCACTCATTCATGGAAGCATTAAAAACAAAACGTTATACATGGACTAGATTACAAAGAGCCTGTACACATATTTTAACAAACACGACAAAAGAAGAGATGCATATGGCAAATATAGAACAACATGCACCGTATATTCGTCTACTCGGCATGTCACAAAAAGGACAAACTTATATTTCAAAAAACAAGAAAAAAATAGAACTTCCAATCCTTACTCATACAAAAAGTTTTGACCATCCTACTTTACATATAGAGCGAAAAGCAAATTCTGTATATTTCTCTATCATGCAAGAACCATTACGGACACAACTACTAAAACAAGACGTAATACACCATCCAATTCGTTACGATGAAACAACTACAACGTTTCTATAAGAAAAACCTCTCTATTTCAGAGAGGTTTATTTTTTCTCACCCATTTTTTCCAAATACTTCAACGCATCATCCAGCGTATCCACTGGTACAACCTTCATTTTTGTTTTAATATCTTTCGCAGCCTCAAGTGCATCTTTATAGTTGGATTTCTCCGCACCTTTTTCATTTGGCGCAAAAAACACCTCAGCACCCGCATCACTAGCAGCTACCACTTTTTGCTGTATACCACCAATTGGGCCAATTTCTCCCTTTTCATTAATTGTACCTGTTCCAGCAATTTCATGTCCTTTTGTTAAATCTTCTTCCACAAGTTGATTATATATTTCTAATGTAAACATTAAGCCTGCTGATGGCCCACCTATTTCATGGGAATCAATTTTCACTTTCGGATCTACTACTAACTCTCTTTCCGTCACGATAGAGACACCTATACCTACGCGGCCATTTCCATTAGGAATTGTCTTTACATTTAAATTTTCTTTTAACTGTTTTCCGCCTCGCATGTACTCAATATTTACTGTATCTCCTTCTTTTTTCCCTGTCATATACTCAATAAATTGATCCGTCTTTTCGAATGTTTTTCCGTCGACAGCTATGATGATATCTCCAAGCTTAAGCTTCCCCTCTGACGGCATACCCTTCGCTACACCAGCAACTAATACGCCTTTATTTTCAAAAGAAACAGTACGATTCGCTTGTTTATACGCATTATAAATTGCTGCATTTTGCGAGTCTTTCATTGCATAATTTTGGCGGAATTGATATTCTTCATCACTCTCGCCCCTTTGCAATATTTCTTCCGCCTTCGAAACATGTGTATATTTATTAAATTGTGCCGCTATTAAATTCACCACATTTGCCGGCCCCATCGAAACCGTTACAAGCATAAAATCACCAGATTCTTTTGTTCCACCCTCAACTTGGACATACGGCTCTAATTTCGCAGCCATTCCTGGTTTTGTTACATAGTACGGTAAACGCACATAAACAAGTAACATCGCCAATATCACACCTATTAAGATTGCATATATAAACCGAAAACGCTTAAACATTATGTTTCTCCTTCCACTGCTCAATTAATAAATAAATATTTGAAACATGTTTTTCTGCTTCTACTTCTCCGACTCGAATAATGTCTTCAATGTTTGTAAAAGCACGTGAACTAAATTGTTCCACAGCTGGTCGCATCATTAAATCTGATGCAATTTGCCGATTCATTACAAGCTCATGCTGCATAATTTCAATACTTTGCATAATTACATCATAAATAGATGTAACCTCACCATTCACCTTAATCGGAGATACATCAACAGCAATAACAATATCGGCACCTAACTCTTTTACAACCGAAACTGGGATGCGATCAATCACTCCACCATCTACTAATAATCGTCCATTTACCTTTTCTGGCACAAACACTCCAGGGACAGATATACTAGCCCTCACCGCATCTGCAACAGGACCACTTGTAAAAACCACTTTCTCCCCCTTCAATATGTCAGTAGCCACAACAGCTGTCGGGATATCTAACTCTTCTAAATTTTTATTATATGTAAACATTTTAATCATATCTTTGACACGTTTACCAGCAATAAACCCCATTTTTGGTACCGTGAAATCTAAATAGTATTTCCTCTTAAAAACAGTCGCCAATTTATACAATCGTTCAACGTTACAGCCAGCTGCATAAAATGTACCTATTAAGGCCCCCATACTACTCCCTGCAATCATATGAATCGGGATACCCGCTTCCCTTAAAACTTTTATAACGCCAATATGAGCAAATCCTTTCGCTCCCCCAGATCCAAGCGCTAAACCAATCTTCGGTTCTTTCATTTTTCTCACCCTTTAATTTTTTTCATCCCTTTTTCATACTTATGGTCTAAATTCACCACGTATCCACGTATACTGAAATGAACGTTTTTTGGGACAAAGGGGGATTTACTTACATGTATGAAAAATGGAAAACCGCTTTCCTTACCATATCAACACTATTTTTAACCTTTTCTCTTGTACTCCACCCCCAAGCTGCTTTGCAAGCTTCCATTCGAGGGTTAAATATATGGTGGGAAGTTGTATTCCCTTCACTATTACCGTTTTTCATCATTGCGGAACTTCTAATTAGTATCGGTGTTGTAAAATTTATAGGCGTTATATTAGAACCACTCATGCGACCACTTTTTCGCGTTCCAGGAATAGGTGGATTTGTTTGGGCAATGGGCATGGCCTCAGGGTTCCCTGCTGGCGCCAAATTAAGCGCTAGACTGCGAAAAAGCGATCAAATAACACAAATTGAAGCCGAGCGCCTCGTATCTTTCACAAACTCTTCTAATCCACTTTTTATTTTTGGAGCTGTTTCTATCGGTTTTTTCAATAATCCGAAATTAGGAATCGTACTAGCTGCTGCACATTATTTAAGCAACTTTGCCGTCGGATTAATAATGCGTTTTTACGGGCATAACACATCTTACACAAATGATAAACAAACTACTAAAAAACGTCCTTTTCAAAACCCTTTTTCAATCCTTCACCAAACACGCTTGCAAGAAAAAAGACCAATAGGAAAATTACTTGGGGACGCTATCGTTTCTTCCATTCAAACATTACTTATGATTGGCGGATTTATTATTTTATTTTCTGTGTTAAACAAAATGATTACTGTATTCCATATTACAGCAACTCTTTCTTTTATTATGCAACATATTTTATCATTCTTCCAACTAAGTACTGATTTTAGTATTCCGATATTATCAGGTATTTTTGAAATGACACTCGGAAGCCAAATGATTAGTCAAATAAATGAAACACCCCTTCTGCAACAAGCGATGGTAACAAGCTTCATTTTAGCATTTAGCGGCCTTTCAATTCAGGCACAAGTTGCTAGCATACTAGCTGAAACGGATATCCGATTTAAGCCATATTTTTTCGCACGACTTATCCAAAGTATTCTTGCTCCTATTTTTACGTTTATATTTTGGAAACCTTTTTATGAGAAAGTAAGTTCTTTCTCACCTATGGAAAAAGATATTCCCGTATTTTTATCCAATCATTCTTCTACACTACTTGAAATTTGGACATCTTTTGTACACTACGGACCGATTTTCACATTATTTTGTTTATACTTATATGTTATCTTATTGTTTTTACGCATGAATAAAGAAAAACCCCGTTCACTTTAACGGGGTTTGAAACTTTTCTTTTAAAGCACGCTCTACAATAGGAGGCACAAGATCTACTACACTTCCTCCATACCTCGCAACTTCT
The DNA here is from genome assembly GCF_038050415.1 of Bacillus sp. FSL M7-1020. Lineage (NCBI taxonomy): Bacteria > Bacillati > Bacillota > Bacilli > Caryophanales > Bacillaceae > Bacillus > Bacillus sp. FSL M7-1020. The sequence goes on from NZ_JBBOTW010000001.1 coordinate 3,555,423, forward strand.
TTCACAATACTCGAACTTAAAAATGAATATTGGTTGTTTGTCATTATAAAAAAGGTTTCAATATTTTCATCTAATTTTCGATTCATAGAAGTAATTTGCATCTCATATTCAAAGTCAGAAACCGCTCGTAAACCACGTAAAATTGCATTTGCATTACGCATTTTTGCATACTCCACTAATAGCCCGCTATGCGAATCCACTTTTACATTTGGGATATCCTTTGTTGCTTCTCGAATTAAATCTAGACGTTCTTCAACTGAAAAGAATGGTTTTTTTGATGAATTGTTTAAAACAACTACGTACACTTCATCAAACACTTTTGCTCCCCTTTTAATAATATCAAGATGCCCAAGGGTAATTGGATCAAAACTCCCTGAAGAAATAGCTATACTTGTCATTCTGTCTCCTCACCTTCATACTTATAAATCGATATTGCTGTAATCCCATAATTTTCAGCTCTTACTTTTACAAGATTCCCTATAGAATCAGGTAAAACAACATCATTACCATGCTCTGACATAATTAATCCATCTCTATGTAGCAATCCATGTTGATCCATCACACTAATCAAAGATACAATTTTTTGATCTTTGTATGGAGGATCTATTAGTATAAGATCGAATGACATTTCACGCTTTATGAGCGCTTTCACCGCACGCTCTGCATCATTTCGATACACTTCAGCTTGTTCATGTATTCTACAACTTTCTAAATTTTGATGAATGACTTTTATCGCTTTACTATCTCGATCAACAAAAATCGCTTTTTCAATCCCTCTACTTATAGCCTCAATTCCAAGGCCACCACTACCCCCAAATAAATCAAGAGCGGTACCACCATCAAAATAAGGGCCTATCATATTAAAAATAGATTCTTTTACTTTATCCGTCGTTGGACGTGTTGTATTGCCGGGAACCGCTTTAAGTGGGTGCCCTTTACATTTTCCTGAAACTACTCTCATCTGTTGTCACTACCTTTATTTCAATCTATCGAGCGCTTATAAAATAATTTCCCACTTCAGTAACCGCTGCAAAACTATATGTAACTTTCACCTATCCATAAGAAACTTTCTCTAAAAATAACCGCTCGTCATTTTTTATGTATTTATCTCGCCATTCGCTAACACAAACCCATTATGTACATTAATTCCACTTTCCCCCGCATTAACGGGCAGTAAAATTCCCAACTCAAAATTCGGTTAGAACAAAAAGTGAGGTGGGAAATTAACTGCCCGTAAACGCCCGATTAGTGAAGGCTAATAATCAGCGGGGATGCCCCCACTGATTAAAGTTTCACTTTATCTTTTTTTATCCTATCATAAAATAAAAAAAAGAAAAATAAAAAGCCAAACATAAAATTTAAATTCATTATGTATATCTTCATTTAGATTGGACATAAATAATTATAACAACATCACCTTCGATGTTGTTGCCAACCGCGGAGAAGACTTACGTTTCCCCATAAGTTCTTCCTCCGGTTTCTCCTCTCCCTTTGCCTTCTTACTAGTACATACTAGTATAAGAAGGGCCCTGCTTTGCAGGGTTTTTTTTCTTTGTCTACTTTTCATTTAAAAAGTGAGATGGTACAGTAAAAGAAAGAGGAGGAAAAAATATGATTCAACGCTTTATAGAACTTGGAGAAGGCTACTCTGATTTATATGAATTACTTGAAATTGCCAAAGCAAACCAAGAACGTATAACACATATGTTACAATTTGAAACAATTAAAAACGAAAAGAAAGTATGCTCGCTTGTTGTAATATTAAAACCGACCACTACTGGTGATTTCCAGCCATTATACATATGTCGTGAAGGTATTCCTATGCCTGAAAATAAAAAAAGTAAACGTGTCATTTTATTTGAAGAAATGGCAGAAAAACTAGGAAAAAAAGTGACCACATTTACTGTAAAACCGTCCACAACTTTCCCAGAAAAAGAACTATTTTTCAATCATCTAATTGGTATTTTACGAATGAATAATTTCATTCCTCCAATGAAATAACACTTTATTTAAAGTAAAAAAATCCCACGCTAAACGTAGCAGGGGATTTTTTTACTTTAACTATAATCGTATTCTTTTGCCCGATCAGGACGGGAATTTTCAAATTCCGTTTTTAAAAACGGACGGTACGACTGTTCTATCTTTTTCACAAAAGGAAGTTTATTCAACTTATGCATCATATGCTCAATTTGTTCCATATCACAATATACAACGGCATATTTTAATCGTTTTGATATGTAATGTATGTTACCATATTTTCTTAAAATCTTGGCATGTTTCAATGAATGTAAATAAACAATCATACTTTGTCGTTGCCCGAACATAATCTTCTCCATCTTCTCCTTTTAAAAACTTATATTTTATATTTTTGAAAACTAACCAGAAATTTATGACATAATGAAACAAACTCTGTATACGTTTTCTTACATCTTCTAAAAAACGGGGTACATCACCCCGTTTTTTTACAACCGCAACCTCCGCCAGTACCGCAACCTCCGCCACAGCCACCAGCATCGAAAAATGGATTTCCTGTTGGAACTTTAATAGAAGAGGATACCTCAGAACCAATTGCTACACTAACTTCATCTAATAACTTTTGTAAAGCAGTTTCTGCTCGTTTAAAGGTTGCAATCTTATCATGCAAGTCTACAGAACGCTTTAATTCCCTCATTTTTGTTGACACGATAGTATAGTCAGGATGGTATTTCCCAAAACGCTGCACTTCCTCATATCGTTCCTTCATCGCTGTAAATTGCTGAATTAATGTCTGAACTTCCACATCCTCATGCAATTCTTTATAACACTTACGATAATCTTCTGCTATATCTGAACAGATGATCGCTTTTGCAAGCTGCTCTGCCTTATCTAATATTAATACGCTTTCTAGCGTCGCTACAATCATGAGAGACACCTCCGAGTATTCATCATACCACATTTAGAATAGAACTACTAATTGAAGTGACTCACTTAAAAGAAAGATATGACTCTAACTATTTTCAAACAATCTCAGATACGCTTATACATTAATATGTTCCGCAATATTATATTTAAGAACATCCCATTCTCCGCCGTTTTCTTTCACATAACTAATACATGCATTTTTTAACGGGGTCTTAAACGTAATTTCATCTGGTGCAATTGCATGTAAAATAGCTTTTATCGCATGTGAATGAGCAACAATAATAATACGTTTACCAGAATGAGTTACTGCAACATCTTCTAAAGCAGCAAAGCAACGAGCTACAATTTCTTTATCTAACTCCATACCTTCTACTTTACCCTCCGCAATTAACTCTCTAACAGTCGCAACCGGCTTCCCTGAAGCTTCTCCAAAATTCCGTTCAACAAATCGTTCATCTAATAAAATGGATTGTAATCCAACTGCCTCTGCGATTGCCTTAGCCGTTTCTTGTGCTCTAATTAACGGACTACTTATAATAATATCCCACGATTCTACTTGCAAAGCAGCCGCACTTTGACTCGCTTGCTTTTTCCCAACTTCATTAAGTGGAATATCTTCACGCCCCTGAATAATCTCTTGAAAATTCCAATCAGTTTGTCCATGTCGTACTAAACAAATTTCCGTCATGCTGCAACTCCTTTTTTAAATAATCCGCTTCTATTGTAACAAAAGTTCTGCATGACGGACATAGTTTTCCCTTCCAATTATGTCGTATTTTGCTGCTTCATATACTGAAACATATCAATCATGATCGAAGCAACCGCCAATTGATTTTGAAATTTTTCTACTTTATCTGGTATCGTTTTTTTGAAATGTTGCATAGCAGCCAGCTCAAAAGCTTCTTTTTCTTCAGGATTTCGGGTTAACTTCCTATACCAGTATGGCTGCTCCCTAATATAACGCGATAAGTCCTCATCAGCCTTTATAAACTCCATAAGTTCTTCTCTCATCATCTTTCCCCCTAATCCTTTTGAAAGAAAAATGGATTATTTTCTTTGGAAGTACTTTGTTCTTGTTGCGTGCGACTTCCTTGAAACTGTTGAATAACTTGTTGCACACTCCCGATAGCACTCGTCACATTAGCTAAATGATGCTGCATTTGTTCCACATCTAGCTTTTTAAAAAAAGAAAGCATTTGTCCCATCACATCAGCAGTTTTTTCCTCTTCAGTTCGATTGTCTTTTTCCTTCTCTTTTTTATTTTCTTTTACTGAAGAAAAGGCAGGCGCTCCATCAGGTCTATAAGTTGCCCATATTGGATCTTCCTCACCAAGTAAGTACCATTCTTCATAAAATTGCTGCCAAGTTTTTTGACCACTTCTAACGTCATGAACCATTTTAGGGTGATGGTTTACAAATTCTTTAAACTGTTGAACCGATGGATGTAACGGTCCTTTTGTTGTTGGCATAATCCTCACCTCTTCATGTATATCTACTTATATTGTAAGAAAAAAAAGGCGCATGGTTCGCCTATTTTTAGACGATTCATGCACCTTTTTTACACTACTTAAAGTTTCACTTTATTTTCGAATAAAGTTTTGCGTATAAAATTTATCATATACCCCAACACCTAATCCGGTAAATTGTTCATTAAATAAATTTTTTCTATGCCCCTCACTATTTAACCAACCTTGTACCGCCGCAATTCCATCACTATGTTGTGCCGCTATATTCTCACCAGCAAGCTGAAACCCTACTCGTCCTCGTTGTAAACGATCTCCTAACGTACCTAATGTAGGTGAATCATGTGAAAAGTAATTATTGTCTTTCATATCTTTGCTATGTCCAATAGCAACATCTGCTGTTTGTTGATCCCACGTTAACAATGGTAGTTCATGACGACTTCGAATAATATTTGTTAAATCAAAAATTTGTTGCATATTCCCATTCTCTACTTGTTTCATCTTTTCTGGTGTTAATGGTTGTTCTGCTATTAATTCACCTGAATAAACAAGCTGATACGGTCTTTGGCGCAATAACGTTTCATCATCCATATAACGAACACCAACGAGTTCATGTGTGAAATGATCAAAATATAATTGTGCCCATCCATCTTCTACAGGTACTAACGGCTGTTCCATTACTTCCGTATCAGATAACTCAAATTGATAACTATTCTTCCCTCTTTTTAATGAAATCTCATGCGAGAGCGGATTCTTTTTGTATACATCTTCATATTTTTCATTTATATAATAAGGCGGTACCTTAACTTGTTCACCAGCAACATACGCTGTTACAATTTTACGTTCAGCAACTCCAAATTGAACGTACTGATTTAAATCTTGATTGTACACCCACCATTCATAACCGTAAGCAGATGGCTCTATTCGAGCTGGTTCTCCCCACTTTGCCAATAGATTTTCAGAATCTCCACCAATCATATTTAAAACAGTGTCTGAGGAGTCCTCATCGACTTGTTTTTTCTTTTTCACAATTTTATTTTCTTGTTTTGATTGAGATGGGGTTAATATATATTGTGAAACGAGTAATTTCCCGTATAAATCAACAGCTAAAATTAAAAATGTAATCATTACGATACGCAATAATTTCTTCAAACGATATACCTCCTGCACAAAACATAAAATTGAGATATACACAAATCCTTTTATTTCCTTTTTTGTGTGTACCGTACTCTTTTCACTATATCATATTTTCACAAAAAAAGTCTGGATTATCCCTTTTCTCTCAATATGAATTGCACTTTCTTATTATTCATACTATTATAAAAATAATGATGTAACATTAAAAAAGGAGGTATTATATGCAATTTACAAATACGAAATTTAATGGGGCCGTCGTTGATTTATCCCTTTTAACTGAGATTATGGAAAAGAACCATTTTGTACTAGCTGGACAGTGGGATTACGAAAGAGTTACATACGATTATAAATTTGAAATATTAAAGGATATTTATTACTTACGAGTGCGCGGAGTTGCTGTTGAAGGCGACATTGGCAGCAGACACGCTGAAGTAAAACTACTCCCTCCCTTATTAGGAAAACATTATTATCCTCACGGTGTTGAATATGGTGATGATGAGACTTTCCCAACAAATGTACTCCAAAAAAGCGAACAACTCCTACAAAATGTCGAAAAAGAGTTAAAAGCATTTCAAATTATTGAGTAAACCGAACAAGCGCATCAATATGATGCGCTTGTTCTATTTATCTTCCTTAAGAATGAATCGTCTTTTTAACTGGATACCCATAAATGGATCCATCTTTCACTTTAATCTCATCTTCCCAGGGAACTTTATACTTACCTTCAGCTAAATCTTTTACAAACGTATACGGGTTCTCTTTCACTCCACCAGGAGTCGCTACATATCCCCTTGAGCCTAAATTATATATATTATTTTCGAGCCCCCATCCTAATCTAGCCTGATCTGCTAGCTCTGGATATACTTCGGCAGTAACAATCTCCCAAGGGTTTCGGTGCCCCTGCACTAAAGTAGTCCCATCAAAATTACATACTTGTCCTTCACCAAAGTAATAAAATACACCATCATAACCCGCTAAGTTCACTGACAATGTATACATTAAATTTTGCCATGCATTTGAACGATTGGTTAACATCCATTGTTCACTAACTTGTGTGCTATATCCAGAAATACGGATCAAGACATTCGCGCCTTTATAGGCTGCTTCACGGGCTACTTCAGGGAACATGCCATCATGACAAATACAAACAGCTAATTTACTCCCTCCAGGTCCATCACAAACAGGTAAGCCTAAATCTCCAGCTTTCCAAGGCTCGACCGGCACCCAAGGATTTAACTTACGATACTTCAAAATCATTTCACCCTGTGGATCAATAATAATCGCTGTATTATAAGGTTCTCCACCATCAGGATTTCTTTCCATTATAGAAAAAACACCATACACTTCAGATTCTTTACATGCCTCAGCAAATAAGTCTGTTTCTGGCCCAGGCACTGTACATAAAAACTCTTCTGTAGTCCATTTTTTTGTATTGAGCCCTTGTGTACTATATTCGGGAAATACTATTAATTCTAATCCAGGATAACCTGATTTAGTTGAATGAATTGTTTTTATGATTTGTTTAATTTGTTTATCAATGTCTGCACGTGACTCTACTACCGGTACTGGATATTGAATTAACGCTGTTAAAAAACCACTAATCGGCTTTACCATACTTCCGCTACTACCCATTTAAATTCCCCCTTAAAATAGTTCGTGTTTATTAAAGATAACAATATAAATTTGTAACTCTCTAAAAAACTTGCACTACATATGGAATTATTACGCATGAAAGCTAGTAGTAAATTTTATATCCACTTTTAGTACACGCCAACACTAACTTAACACAAAAAGATTGAAAATTCAATCTTTTATAAATACCTAAAGCTAAAACTAAAAAAAAGAAAAAGCATATGGAATCCCATACACTTTTTTACTTAGTCTGTAAATATGGCGGCAATTGTTGCAACTGCTCCTTATCCTTTTCGCGTTCTCTACGCGCCCATTTAAAGAATACATAGCCGATAATCGTACCGTACACTATTTCCTGGACAATTTTCATAATGATACCGCCCGTTTGTTGGTCTTGTACTACTGGCATCCAGTGCAAAAATTCTGGTCCAGTTATATTTAATTCTGATAAAGTTCCCGCAGGTACGCATAGTTCCATCGCTTTCATCCAAGCAGCTGAATCCGTATACGTTGCAAATAACGGTGCAGTTGCAAAAATTATTAATGCACAAGCTGGCGTTAATAATATACCGTTAGCAAACATATAACCAAGTTTCTTTATATCACTTAACGTTTGATATTCTGGTAACGGATTTAACATCGGCCACCACATCATGATTGCCGCAAAAAATAATATAGCGAGGCAAATCGGATGGGCAATTTGACTTTGTTTTACTGCATCAAAAACAACTGGCAAATGATAAAAAGAAAACAGTCCATTAAATACAAACAATGCAATAAGCGGTTTAGCAAAAATTTTCAACACAATCTGAACTAGCTTAAAAGAAGTAATATAACGATATAACCAAACTGGTATACCAAATAATAATAAAGGCGGAACTGCAATATACATGACTGCCATTTCAAACATATGTGCACTAAATATAATATGGCCAATTAAATCAATAGGTCCACCCTTTACAAAATACAAAAGAACAATTCCAGACGTAAAATAAAAAATTTGCTTTTTACTTACCTTCGTCGCATTTTCAAATCGAGTTCTATATGGTCCAATAATTAAGAAGTATCCAATAAGAATCGAAAGCATAAATAATAAAAAGAATGGACTCCATAAAGCTTGAAAGCCAAATATCCATAAGTTACTCATTGTCACCCCCACCTTCCTAATGGTTATCCTTCCACATAATGTGAAGAGGGGGCTGTGACAACACAAGCCCCCTTATTCTTCACTTTTCAAATCCACACGATTGTCATAAAAGCTAAAATTGTAATTAATCCTATTAACAGGCCAGAATACAGAAAGAAACTTGCAGCCTCATGCCCTTTATGGCTCATATGCATAAAATAATACAATTGAAAAATCACTTGCACCACTGCTAATAGTAAAATAAACGGAACAGAGAAGGTTGGACTAAAAGTTTTTGGATATGCTACCGCTACAAATGCAACTAATGTCAGGAAAATCATTAGCGCAAACGTAATAACTTGGTGCTTCATCTCCTCTGCACTTTTTCTCTTCCGATAAACAAGATCCACCTTAGGATTATTTGTTTGTCTTATCGCCATTGTTTATCCCACCATTCCCATTAAATATACTACAGTGAAAATAAACACCCAAACTACGTCAATAAAGTGCCAATAAATTGATGCAACATAAAACTTTGGTGCGTTGTATAAATTTAAACCACGCTTCGCATTTCTAAAAATTAATGTTAAAATCCAACACAATCCAAACAATACGTGAAGTCCATGTGTACCAACAAGAGCATAAAATGCAGAGCCAAATGCACTACTTCTCATAGTATGCTTAAATTCATGTGTATAATGATAAAACTCATATATTTCAAATCCCAAAAACCCTAAGCCAAGCAACACTGTTACAAGTAGCCAAAGTTGCATTTTCTTAAAATTAAAGTTTTTCATATGGTACATCGCATATACACTCGTTAAACTACTCGTTAATAAAAGCATCGTCATAATGAAAACGAGCGGCATTTGAAACATCTCTTGAGATGTTGGTCCACCATTTGTAGAGTTTTTTAATGCTAAATATGTGCCAAACAAGGAAGCGAACAATACTGTTTCGCCTCCAAGAAATAACCAAAAACCGACAAACTTATTTTTCCCCTCAAGGGTTGCTTTTTCAGGCTCTGCTGGAAATGTTTCATTCGTTAATTTTTCATCTACATGCATTATGCCTTGCCCCCCTTATCCTCTAAATCTTCCTTATGAATATGATATCCATGATCATCGACTACTGAACGAAGGAACATTGCGCCAAATGTAATGATTAAACCAATAATTGCTACTAATAACCAGAACTTATCTTTTCCACCTTGCATATACATTGCACCGAATGCCGCTATGAATAAGCCTAGAGAAATGATAAATGGTGAAAATGAAGCATTTGGCATATGAATATCACCAACTGGTTCCGCCGCCGTCATCTCTTTATTACCTTCACGTTTTTCAATCCAAAACGGATCTAACCCGCGAACAAATGGTAATTGTTTGAAATTATATTCCGGTGTAGGTGCTGGCATTGTCCATTCTAGTGTACGTCCATCCCATGGATCACGACCAGCCTTCTCTTTTGATACAGTTGTTTTTATTACATTGAATAGAAGAACAATCGTTCCAAGAGCCATAAACACAGCTCCAATAGAACTAATCATATTCCCCATTTCCAATCCTTGCCCCTCAAGATATGTGTAGTAACGACGTGGCATACCAATCAATCCAAGGAAATGCTGAATAAAGAATGTTAAATGGAAACCGATAAAGAATAACCAAAATGTTATCTTACCTAATGTTTCATTTAATATTTTATTAAACATCAGTGGCCAATAATAATGAGCCCCTGCAAGTAAACCAAATACAACACCACCGACGATTACATAATGAAAGTGCGCTACTACGAAATAGTTATCATGAAATTGATAATCAGCTGGTGCAGATGCAAGCATAACGCCTGTAACTCCACCCATTACGAATGATGGAATAAAAGCTACCGCCCACATCATCGGTGTTGTAAAACGAATACTTCCGCCCCACATTGTAAAGAGCCAGTTAAATATTTTAATACCTGTCGGAACCGCAATTGCCATTGTCGCAACTGAGAAAATAGCATTTGCAACTGGACCAAGGCCAACAGTAAACATGTGATGCGCCCATACCATGAATCCTAAAAATCCAATTAATACTGTCGCAAACACCATCGATGAATAACCAAATAATCGTTTTTTCGAAAATGTCGCGAAGATTTCTGAGAATATTCCGAAAGCTGGGAGTATAAGAATGTATACTTCCGGATGACCGAAAATCCAGAATAAATGCTCCCATATAATTGTGTTCCCACCTAATGCTGGATTAAAGAAACTTGTTCCAAATAAACGATCTAACATTAAAAGTCCTAATCCTACAGTTAACGGCGGAAAAGCAAATAATATAAGTGAAGATGTTACAAACGTTGTCCATGTAAACATCGGCATACGCATATACGTCATTCCTGGCGCACGCATATTAATGATTGTAACAAGGAAGTTAATACCTCCAATTAATGTACCAATACCTGAAATTTGCAAGCCGAGTACATAAAAATCAACACCATGGCCTTTAGAAGCTAAAGCTAATGATGCATAAGATGTCCATCCTGCATCAGGTGCTCCACCTAAAAACCAACTTAAATTTAAAAATACTCCACCAAAGAAAAATAACCAAAATCCGAGTGAATTCAAAAACGGGAACGCTACATCACGCGCACCAATTTGAAGTGGCACGGCGGCGTTCATAAATGCAAACACGAGTGGCATAGCTGCGAGGAAAATCATTGTTGTACCGTGCATCGTTAATACTTGATTATAAGCATCCCCAACAAGAAAAGCGTTGTTAGGAATCGCTAATTGAAGGCGAATAAATAGTGCTTCTATTCCGCCTATTATAAAAAACAATCCACCTGCAATTAAATAGAGAATGGCAATCTTTTTATGGTCTACTGTCGTTAAATAATCCCATATGACAGCACCCATCCCCTGTTTTTTTGCTACAGAGCTCACGTTTTCAACCTCCCCTTCGCGAATAATCCCTCTTTACTTTTCAATCTTTAACGTTTGTAAGTATGCATTTAATGCATCAATTTGATCATCCGTTAAGTTGCCATATTTACCAGTCATTTTATTTCCTGGCTTCATATTTTCAGGATCTTTCAGCCATTTTTTTAAGTTTTCTTCATTATTTTCGGCAATACCAGCAACCGTATCACGATCAGCAAAGTTCGCTAAGTTTGGTGCGATACGAGCGGAAGGTGGTCTACTATCATTAGATCCAACTGCATGACAACCAATACAGCTTTTATTAAATATTTCTTGGCCCTCTTGCGCCTTTGTTGAAGCTACTTCTTTTTTCCCATCAATCTTCTTCATATCAGCAAGCCATTTTTTGTACTCGCTTTCATCTAAAGCTTTCACTTTAAATTGCATTAAAGAATGTGACGGGCCGCAAAACTCTGTACAAAAACCATTATAAGTGCCCGATTTATCTGCCTTTAACCACATTTTGTTTACATTGTCTGTATTTGTATCCATTTTACCAGCTAAAGATGGAACCCAGAATGAATGTTTAATATCGGCACCCTTCAAATTCAAATACACTTTCTTACCTGTGGGGATAACTAAATCTTGAGAAGTTACTATTTTTTCTGATTTATAAGAAAATTCCCACCAATAAAGATTCGCTGTTACATCAACAACGATCGTATCTTTATCAATATTCTTTTTCTCCATCGCACTTACATCAGCAAGTTTGAATGTATATGTAACCGTCGGAACAGCTAAGATTAGTAAAAGAATAATCGGAATAACTGTCCATATAATTTCTAGTTTGTGATTCCCTTCAACTTGTTCTGGAATATAATCTTCCTGACCTTTCTTTTGTCGGAAACGCACAATTACATACAAGAAAATAATAGTAACTACTAGTACTACTCCTACCATGATCGCACTCGCTAGTAAGAGCAGATCATATTGCATTTTTGCTACTTCTCCTTGCGGAATTAAAGTAGATTGAAAGGCTTTACCGCATCCCCCTAACAGTAAAGCCAGCAGTGAAACGAACGAAAGCAGTCGCCACTGTTTCTTCATACAAACAACCCCCACTTTCCTTGTGAATTAGATTGTACTTTATAGTTAAGTAAAGTAAATCTCAACGTAAAGAAATCCAATTATGTCGTTGTCTTAGAAGAATGTAACTACAATCATTGATACAAATAAGATTGTTAAATAATTTAGGGAATAAACAAACATTTGTACGGACCATTTGATGTCATCCTTCTTACGGAAGCCATAAAATCCTAAAACGATCCATCCGATGTTAAGCAATGTTGCAAGTACCATAAATGTTATCCCAAGTCCACTCATATAAAATGGTAGTGGTAATAAACATACTGTCCAAATCATAATTTGGCGTTTCGTAATTTCAAATCCATGAACTACAGGAAGCATTGGAATTCCTGCATTTCGATATTCATCAACACGTTTCATCGCTAACGCAAGGAAATGTGGGATTTGCCAAATAAACATAATTAAAAATAACATCCAAGCAATTGGATGGCCTAAAGATGGATCAATTGCTGCCCATCCAATTAAAGGTGGAACTGCTCCAGAAATACTACCTACAACAGTATTTAGCGTATACTTTCTCTTTGTCCATAAAGTATATAAGACAACATATGTGAAGGCACCAATAAATCCCATTAATACTGCCATCGGTGTTGTTAATAATAAGAATACAAATCCAAGTAGTAATATAACTAGTCCAAATGTAAGTGCAAAACCTGGTTTATACTTTCCTGTAACCGTTGGACGGGTTTTTGTTCTTTCCATTAACGGATCGATGTCTCGATCAATGTAGTTATTTAAACAACATACCCCTGCCATAATTAATCCGGAACCAACGATTGTAAAAAATAGCTTATCCAGATTGTCCATCACACTTAATCCATTAAAGTGTAACGCCAACCAAAATCCTGTAAATACAGTAAGTGTATTTGAGTTTACAATCCCCATTTTAACGAGCGCTGATAAATCTTGTAACCGAGTTGTTTCGGGTACACTTGTTACAGCTGACTCATCATGCAGCTCACTTGTTGCATGGTTCATCACTTTAACCCCCTCTTAAAACTTTCATCTTTCTTTTTGCGCCTATTTCGAATGAAATAATTCGCTTCTATATAGCAATATTATTACAGTAGAAATATTGTTAACCCATTCTACTACTAATCTACGCCCATACTCCAATATATTAAATCATATTTCCCGAACATTTTGTGAAGAAAACATGAACTTTTTGTGTCGAATATAAAAAAGCTTACTTCTTACTTATCCTTATCATAACATGATGTTACTTTCTATAATAAACTATTTTGTCATATTTAACACGTATTCTCCCCATTTCTTTTCAAAATAGCCTATTTTCCTCCTAAAATTTCCCTTATAAATTCTATTTTCACACCCTTTTTCTCCCCTTTGTCTTCCCCCTCCATTTCTTTGCTATTTTATTATTTTTTATATATCATAGGAACTAGCGCGTTTTATTCTATACATAATGGAATGAAAATATTTCGCAATAACTTCATAGCAGAAAGATGGTGAAAGAGATTGCAACGCTTTATTAAATGGTTAGCAGTCATTACAAGTCTTGATTTATTAGTAGTATTATTAGGAGGCGCTTTAGTTACAAAAACAGGTTCTGGCCAAGGCTGCGGTAAATCATGGCCGCTTTGTAATGGTGAGTTAGTTCCATCTAATTTATCGATGGAAACTATTATTGAACTAAGTCACCGCCTTACATCAGGATCAGCAGGAATACTTGTCACTCTCCTTTGTATTTTATCCTGGAAGTATTATAAACATGTGCGCGAAACAAAAACGTTAGCAATTTTATCCTTCGTATTTTTAGTTGCACAAGCATTAATGGGAGCGGCAGCCGTTGTTTGGGGTCAAATGCCAGCTGTACTTGCTATCCATTTTGGTATTTCCTTAATTTCATTCGCTTCTGTTATTTTGTTAACGTGTCTTATTTTTGAAATTGATCAGAAATTTGATGCACGTTCACTTATTATGGATAAAAAAATGAAATTTCACATTTATGGTGTAACAATTTACAGTTATATCGTCGTCTACACAGGGGCTTTAGTACGTCACGAACGAGCTAGCTTAGCCTGTCCAGACTTTCCTTTATGTAGTAAAAATAGACCATGGCCGACTCAATTACATGAGTGGGTTCAAATGGGGCATAGAGCTGCAGCGATATTAATATTCCTTTGGATACTATACGCAATGATTATTGCTATTCGTCAATATAAGCAACAAAGCGTAGTATACTGGGGATGGATTATTTCCTTTATTCTTGTAACACTTCAAGCTATTGTTGGGATTTTAGTTGTATATACAAATGCTAGTTTAGCAATGGCATTATTACATTCCCTATTCATTTCTTGCTTGTTTGCTGTATTATGCTATTTAGTTATGTTAGGAACAAGAAGTAAAGTGAACGCAAAAGAATCCGAATCAACTTCTAAACAAACAAAATAATTTAAAACTAAAATCTCTTGCCGAATCGGCAAGAGATTTTTTGCAATAAAAAAAGAGCTGTATTTACACAGCTCTTTCCTTATTTTAGTGATCTAATTCAATAAGTAAATCACCCGTTTGAATTGCATCACCATCGTTAACATATACTTTCTTCACTTTACCATTGAACGGCGCTTGAACTGTCGTTTCCATTTTCATCGCTTCTGTAATTGCCATAGAATCGCCTTTTTTCACTTCATCGCCTTCTTTTACAACTACTTTAATAACCGTTCCTGGCATCGTTGCGCTAATATGGTTTGGATTTTCACGGTTTCCTTTCACACGTTGTGCAACTGTTGCTTTCACACTTTCGTCTTTCACAACAATCTCACGTGGTTGTCCGTTAAATTCTAAGTAAAGAATACGATTTCCATCCGGCTGAGGTTCTCCAATTGATACTAGTTTAACCATCAATGTTTTACCTTGCTCAATTTCCACATCAATTTCTTCACCAAGTCTCATACCATAGAAGAATGTCGGTGTATCAAGCACAGATACATTACCATACATCTCAGCAACTTTTTCGTAGTCCATAAATACTTTCGGATATAACGCGTACGCAACTACATCGAAAATCGTTACTTCGCGTCCAAGTTTATGGAATAACTCTTCTTTTAAAGCATCAAAATCTACTGGCTCTAACAATTCACCCGGTCTTACTGTTAACGGCTCTTTCCCTTTTAAAATAATCTTTTGTAATTCTTTCGGAAAACCACCGTACGGTTGACCTAAATCACCAGAGAACATTTCAACAACAGATCCTGGGAAATCCAAAGCATGTCCACGCTCTAAAATATCTTGTTCTGTCAAATGGTTTTGAACCATAAATAATGCCATATCACCAACAACTTTTGAAGATGGCGTTACTTTTACAATGTCTCCAAACATGTCATTCACACGACGGTACATTACTTTCACTTCATCGAAGCGATCTCCTAAACCAACCGCCTTTGCTTGTTGCTGAAGATTACTATACTGCCCACCCGGCATTTCGTGCATATATACCTCTGTGTGAGGTGCATTCATACCACTTTCAAACGGTGCATAGTATTTGCGTACATCTTCCCAGTAATGAGATAGTTTTTCTAATGAATCTATATTAACATCTGGTTGTCTTTCATTTCCGCCTAATGCGTAGTATAGTGTGTTCGCACTTGGTTGTGACGTTTGACCTGCCATTGAACTCACCGCTACATCGACAATATCAACACCCGCTTCAATTGCCTTCGTATACGTTAATATACCGTTTCCGCTCGTATCATGTGTGTGCAAGTGAATCGGAATCGATATTGTCTCTTTTAATGCAGAAACTAAATCGTATGCAGCATTAGGTTTTAATAAACCTGCCATATCTTTAATACCTAATATATGAGCACCTGATGCTTCTAATTCTTTCGCCAAGTTTTTATAATAATTCAAATCATATTTACTACGTAACGGATCATGAATATCTCCTGTATAACACATTGTCGCTTCTGCAATTTTGCCAGTATCTCGTACAGCATCAATCGCAACTCTCATACCTTTTACCCAGTTTAAGCTATCAAAAATTCGAAATACATCAATGCCAGCTTGAGCAGAACATTCCACAAATTTTTGAATTAAATTATCTGGATAGTTTTTGTAACCAACTGCGTTTGAAGAGCGAAGTAACATTTGGAATAAAACATTCGGCATTTTTTCACGAAGATCTAGTAATCGTTCCCATGGATCTTCTTTTAAGAAACGATACGCAACATCGAACGTTGCACCGCCCCACATTTCCGCTGAGAATAAGTTCGGTAACATTCTCGCTGTCGGCTCTGCAATTTGATGTAAATCTTTTGTACGAATACGAGTTGCAAGTAGTGACTGATGCGCATCACGGAATGTTGTATCAGTTAAAAGTACACGTTTTTGATCTTGAACCCACTTTACTAATCCATCCGCTCCACGCTCATCCAAAATTTGTTTTGTTCCATTTTGTATCGGCTCTGAGTGTACTACATTTGGTATACGAGCATCCGGGAAAATTGGTTTCTCTTTTTTCCCTACTCCCGGGAAACCATTTACTGTTACTGAACCAATGTAATTTAACATTTTCGTTCCGCGGTCTTTACGTTTCGGGAATAAGAACAGTTCAGGTGACGCGTCAATAAACGACGTATCATATTCTCCTGATAAGAAGTTTTTATGTTTTACTACATTCTCTAGGAATGGAATATTTGTTTTAATACCACGAATACGGAATTCTTTTAAGTTACGTTCCATTTTTGCAGCAGCTTGTTCAAAAGTAAGAGCCCAAGTCGTAACTTTTACAAGTAAAGAATCGTAGTACGGTGTAATAACTGCACCTTGGAAACTATTACCTGTATCAAGACGAACACCAAAGCCACCGCCTGATCGGTACGCCATAATTTTTCCTGTATCCGGCATAAAATTATTTAGTGGGTCCTCAGTCGTTACACGAGATTGGATTGCAAATCCGTGCACAACCACTTCTTCTTGCTTCGGAACACCTACCATTTTACTATGTAATGCATGTCCATCAGCTATTAAAATTTGCGATTGAACGATATCCACTCCTGTAATCATCTCTGTAATCGTATGTTCAACTTGAACACGTGGGTTTACTTCTATGAAGTAAAACTCATCACCTTTTACAAGAAATTCTACCGTTCCTGCGTTTAAATAGTTTACATTTTTCGTTAACTTCACAGCAGCTTCACAAATACGTTGACGCAAATCATCTGAAAGCGAAACGCTTGGTGCGATTTCGACAACTTTTTGATGGCGACGTTGCACAGAACAGTCACGCTCGAATAAGTGAACAACATTGCCTTCTTCATCTGCTAAAATTTGTACTTCTATATGTTTAGGTTTTTCAACGAATTTTTCAACGTATACTTCATCATTACCAAAGGCTGCTTTTGCTTCTGATTTCGCGCGATTATACGATTCTCTTAATTCTTCACTAGCTCGTACTATACGCATACCTCGACCGCCACCACCAAGGGACGCTTTAATAATAATCGGGTAATCATACTTTTCAGCAAACTCTTCGACTTCTTCTATTGAATCTATTGGGCCATCACTACCAGGAATAACCGGAATTTGTGCTAGCTGCGCTTGTGTTCTTGCTTTCACTTTATCTCCAAACATATCTAAATGCTCACTTTTCGGACCAATAAAGATAATTCCTTCTTCTTCACAACGTTTTGCGAATTGGATATTTTCTGACAAGAAACCATATCCAGGGTGGATTGCATCTACATGATTGCTTTTCGCAATCTCAATAATGCCCTCAATATCTAGATAAGCATCAATTGGCTTTTTCCCTTCCCCAACTAAATAGGACTCATCGGCTTTATAGCGATGATAAGAACCGCTATCCTCTTTAGAATAGATTGCAACTGTTTTTAATCCAAGTTCCGAACAAGCTCGAAACACACGAATTGCAATCTCTCCACGGTTAGCTACCAATACTTTTTGAATACGTTGCAGCTTTGTCATGATTTTCCCCCTCTACTTTCCTACCACTCTAGAGATAAAATATATACACACCATAAAAAGCGTGAAGTTCTTCACTTTCCACATTATATTATACTTAGAAAGTTTCACTTTATTTTTATCCATCATACCTTATTTTTTAACAAATGATAAGTTTTCTGTGCAATTTGTTTCACAAAAATAGTATAGCATACCTCTTCCTTTTCGAACAACCTAATTGTATATCACATTTATTTTAATGTGATATATCTTTTGGATATAAAAACAATTAATATATCACATTTGAAATTACTTTAAATAAAAAAACACATTGTGCTCTACAGCACAATGTGTTTTTATTTTACAACTACAAGATGCGGTCCACCTTGTTCTCTTTCTTTAACTAACTCATTTTGTTGTTTTTCTTGTCTTTTCACATGACTAGCAATATTCAATAATATCCCCATCGCAAGTAGATTAGCTAACAAGGAACTTCCGCCGTAACTAACAAAAGGTAACGGTACCCCAGTAAGCGGTATTAATCCAGACATACCACCGACATTGATAAACGTTTGAACTCCAAACAAACTTGCAATTCCGATGGCTATTAAACTTCCAAATGGATCTGTACACTTTTGCGCCACTCTAAATGAGCGAATGATAATTAACAATAAACAGATTAAAATGATAGCTACACCTATAAAGCCTAGTTCTTCAGATATAATCGCCATAATAAAATCCGTTTGGGGCTCTGGTAAGTATCCATACTTTTGCACACTATTCCCTAACCCTCTACCATTTAACCCACCTGAAGCAATTCCAATAAATGAATTTATTAATTGAAATCCATCCTTTTGCGGATCGCTAAATGGATCCAGAAAAACTGAAAATCGCGCTTTTTGGTATGGACTTAATTTATAATTCCCAATAAAATACAACATCGGGACCCATACTATAGACGTTAATAAGAATCTTTTTATCCATAAATTAACACTAACTCCTGAACAAAGAAACATGATTCCTACCGTTCCCGCAATTAACATATCAGTACCTAAGTCATTTTGCTTTAAAATTAAAAACATAATTAAACCAATACCTAAAAGTACCGGTCCCGATCCTTTGAAAACGGACGTATTCGTTTCTTGCCTTTTCGCAAAAAAATGAGCCAATACGAGAATAACTGTTATCTTTACAAATTCCGCAGGCTGTATTCCAAATATCCATCCATTTGCACCATTTACTTTCTTAGTGAAAAAGGCAGCTGCCGCTAATAAGGCAACACTAGCACCGTAACTCCCCAACAAAAAAATTCGTTTTCTCCAAACTTTATATGGGATAGTAGCCATAATTATTAATACCATTGTCCCAACAACTAAAGTAAGTAATTGTCTTTTAAAAAAGAAATTTGCTGGTTTATCAAACCGCGAAATCGCAACAATGGAACTAGAACTATATACCATTATGACTCCCAGCACACATAAAATAACAAGAGGAAGTAATAATGAATAATCCATTGATTTCCATATTCTTTTCATTTCATTTCCTCTCTCTGTTTCAAATTAATTATTGTTGTATTCCATATGTATATACGTTCTTCCTGCTTTATTATACAAATAAAAAGCTCAAACTGTTTTAGTTTGAGCCCCCTTATTTGAACCCGTTATTGTTGTTTGTTTGTAAATGCTTCATGAAGTGCAGATAACTCACGTTCGAGCTCTCCTAACATTGCTTTCCCTTGCTCTTCTGCAATAAGACCAAGGCGAACCGCAAAATCGACCTCGCGGGATAGTCCAAACATTTGTGTGTCTAAAACTTCTTCATATAATGGACATTGCGGCATTGTAAGATGGTCCATTTGCACCTTAATAAGTCTTAAAATCTTCTCTGCATCCGCTTGTAGAAGGGCTAGTGCCTTTTCCTGATGATTTGATACTGTCTCAGACGCCAAATTGATTCCCTCCGTTTCCGTCCTACTCTCTCATATCTATTAATATTAGCGATAGTTTTAATAAATTGCAATAGAAACATTTTTTGTGACAACAGTGTCTAATACTATTATACTGAAAAGTGGGAGTATAACACAAATGGGGGAACAACAATGAGCGAAATTTTATTTATTAATGGAAAAGTACGTTTTCCAATCACTATTGATCCAACTGTTTGGATTTTTGACGATCGAAAAGTAGATTTGACAACTTACTTTGATGAAACTAGAGAAAACACGTCTGAACTAGAAGCTTACTTAAAGAACACTTCAGAACATTGGGATCGTGAAATCCGTGATGGTGCTGCCTTCCCGCCAATACAACAAAGTGTAAAGAAATATAAAAAAGAACAGCTGATTACTGGGACATTTGGTATACCATTTCATCCATTTCTTGCTAACGCCGAAATTTTAGAGGACGCTATGCAAGTTGAAATTGAAACAGTAGATACTACCATTACACTACCATTAGAAACGGTCAACAAGGCCATTCTTGGTTTTTCAAAAGAAGGAAAACCATTAAAAGAGGACGGACCTGTACATCTATATTTCAATGATGGATCTAATAGACAAAATCCAATCCGTAACATCCGTAAATTCACAATTATTTAACGAGTATACTAAAAAAGGAGTGAGCTGAAGCTCACTCCTTTTTATAATAAATCCGCTGCTAGTTGAGCTAAATTCGAGCGCTCCCCTTTAACAAACTTTACATGACCACTAATACGTTGCTCTTTAAATTTCTCGACAACGTATGTTAAACCGTTATTATATTCATCTAAATATGGATGATCGATTTGCTGAGGATCTCCCATTAATACAATCTTACTTTTCTCTCCTACTCTCGTTAATATCGTCTTCACTTCATGCTTCGTTAAATTTTGTGCCTCATCAATAATAATGAATTGGTCTGGAATACTTCTGCCACGTATATAAGTAAGAGCCTCTACTTCAATCGAACCCATTCCAGCTAAAATAGCATCTAATTCCCCTGGCTTTTTCGTATTAAATAAATACTCTAGATTATCAAAAATCGGCTGCATCCATGGTCTTAACTTTTCTTCTTTTTCTCCTGGTAAATAACCGATATCTTTTCCGACTGGAACAATTGGTCTTGCAACAAGTAATTTTTTATATAACCCTAAATCTTCCGTTTGCATTAATCCCGAAGCTAACGCAAGTAACGTTTTTCCTGTACCAGCTTTCCCCGTTAACGTTACAAGCGGAATATCTTCGCGAAGCAACAATTCTAATCCCATTATTTGCTGCACGTTTCGTGGTCGTATCCCCCACACTTGCTCATTGTGAAAAATAAGTTTCTTCACCTTCTTACCTAAGTGATCTACAATGCCAAGTGCAGAACTAGAACCCCCAAGTGCATCCTTCATTACCACAAACTGATTTGGATAAAAAGGATGATTTGCAATTTCAGATAAAGGTAATTCACCTTTTTCATAAAAATAATCCAATTGTTCTTTTGATATATACCCTTCTAAAAACCCTGAATATATATTATCTACTTCAATTACGCGATCACTTAAATAATCTTCAGCCTTCAATCCAATTGCATCAGCTTTTACCCTTACGAGCACGTCTTTACTTACTAAAATAACAGACTTCCCGTCCTCTTTTTCTTGTTCTTCTAAAGATAGATTTTTTGCTACTGCTAAAATTCGATTATCATTTGTTTTTTCTACAAAAATATCTTGTAGTTGAACAAATGAACGATGATTTAATTCAATACGAAATGTACCGCCGTTTTCTAGCGGAATACTTTCATGCAGCTTTCCTATTTCACGAAATTTATCTATTAACTTAGATACATAACGAGCATTTCGTCCTACTTCGTCCATATAACGTTTCTTCGAATCAACCTCTTCTAATACAACTGCCGGAATCACTACTTCATTGGTTTCAAATGAAAAAATAGATAAAGGATCCTGCAAAAGTACATTCGTATCTAACACATAAATTTTATCCAACCTGTTACCCCCTGACTCCACTTTTAAATTTGTAGAACAAGGGTTTCATCCATAAAATATGGACGAACCATTGTTATAATTATATGTACCGTATAAACGAGGTAGAATCGAAAATTATAGCAATTAAACCTTTTCTTTATTTTTTATTCATTTCTATTCAATATATTACTTTTAATTTTAATTATTAACGTTAAACCACAATAACTGATTCCAAAAGTTAATGAACAATTTTCTTATTCATCTCACTTATAATTCTTTTATCCCTACCAACACTTGGTTATCCAGTTTTTTTGCTGCCCGAAGATCGTATGTTTTTTCATATTTTGGTTCAATTGCAAGTTTTGCTCCATAAAACATAACATCACGTACTTCTTGCACACTTACTTCTATTACAGCTAATTTTAGAGGAATGCCTTCCATTCTATCTGTCAAAATTTCACCTGCACCACTTATGGAAAATACGGATCCATTCGCCATTATAGTCAATACCACTCCCGGATTGCGCCTTATATTTTCCACAATACGTGAACGTTGATCTACCGCAAATCGAATACTAGTTTCACTCACTGCATACACCCAAGAAATAGCACTTACGTTAGGAACTTGTTTTTCGAAATCTGTTGTTGCTACCATAACAATACATTCTTTACGGAACGTTTGTACTAAATCATCTGTTAATGTAGGCTCTACTACATTCGCCATATTTCCACCTCCAAATATACTTAATATATCCTTATCATAACTTATTTTTCGAATTGCGAAAATATTATTTTTTCCTCCTATTATTCAAAAACATCATACTTCCATGATATACTTATACCGATAGAATTCGTATTGAGGTGACGAAATGAGAGTCAAATGTATGATCTGTGATAAAAAAGATATGTTAGATGACGAAAATCCTACGGCAAAAAAACTGCGTAATCGCCCTATTCATACATATATGTGCATGGAATGTTCGGAACGAATTGCAGAGCGTACGATGGAACGTCATGCAAGTGGTAATTTCCGATTATACCGTGATAAAAAAGTTGAAGACGATTGGTAAAATATAAATAAGTCCTTAATCATATCGATAAGGACTTATTTATATTTTTCAGGTTCACGATTCATCTGATCCAAAAAACAATCAATAGCTTCTAATGGAAATCTCACAGATTTTCTTTCCCCATCAATTTCATATGTAATCAAATACATTTCCTCATTCTTTTTAACTTCCACATCCCTTAATTTATGTTCTTCATATATCATATTTTGAAATAACAAATACGTTTCTTTCGCAGCACTATCATCGGGGCGTGCTTCCGCAACTGTTTTAATCGTTAACCAATTATATAGTGCATCTTGTACTGAACGCATGTCATTAATTCCCCCTCATCCTACTTTTTCTTGTTTTGCTTGACGTAAGCGCAATCTATAAATTCCTAGTACAATTGCTGCTACAACAAGCCCCTCCCCAACAGGTAAAAATACAGCAAAAAAGGTTAACACTGTACATCCAATTGCTAAAGAAATATATATCACGATATTTTTTAGTACAGATAATTTTCTAGCAAATCCTAAATTATAAACGAGAGCACTTAATATAATAATCGTTCCATAAAGTAACCACATTCCTAACTCTGGATTTTCATCCACCTTACATAATTTAGCAAAAAAAGACATCCTTTCTAACACACTCTTCCCCCCTAGCTATAAAAACAAGTTTTCTTTATACACTTAATACAAGAGTAACTCGCAAAAAAAATACTGTCCACAAAAAAGAATAAATATTCTAAAAATAAATAAAAACAAAAAAAACAACTACCTTTTGGAAAGGTAGTTGTTTTTTTATTTTTACGCTTCTACAGATTTCTTTTTCTTAGCAGCTCTTTCGCGCTCGCTCTTATCAAGAATCTTTTTACGTAGACGGATTGATTCCGGAGTCACTTCACAGAACTCGTCATCGTTTAAGTACTCTAATGACTCTTCTAAAGTCATTAAGCGTGGTTTTTTCATTGTTGAAGTTTGGTCTTTCGTTGCAGAACGAATGTTAGTTTGTTGTTTCATTTTTACAACGTTAACTGTTAAATCATTTTCACGTGTATGTTCTCCAACAATCATACCAGCATATACTTCTGTACCTGGTTCAACGAAGATTACACCGCGATCTTCAACTTGCATAATACCGTATTGTGATGCTTTTCCTGTTTCAAGTGAAACTAGAACACCTTGACGACGTCCACCTACTTGTCCAGCGTGTACTGGTTGGTAGCAATCGAATGTATGGTTTAAAATACCGTAACCACGAGTTAATGTTAAGAATTCTGTTGTGTAACCAATTAAACCACGTGCTGGAACCATGAAAGTAAGGCGAACTTGACCGTTTCCGTTATTCACCATATCTAACATTTCACCTTTACGTGCACCCATTGATTCCATAATAGAACCAGTGTATTCTTCAGGCACATCGATTTGTACGCGCTCTACAGGCTCACATCTTACGCCATCAACATCTTTAATAATTACTTCAGGTTTAGATACTTGTAGTTCATAACCTTCACGACGCATGTTTTCAATTAGGATAGATAAATGTAACTCACCACGTCCTGATACGATCCACGCATCAGGAGAATCTGTATTATCTACACGTAAACTTACATCTGTTTCTAATTGTGAACGAAGACGCTCTTCAATTTTACGAGATGTAATGTATTTACCTTCACGACCTGCAAATGGGCTGTTATTTACAAGGAATGTCATTTGTAGTGTTGGCTCATCAATACGTAATAATGGTAAAGCCTCTTCATGCTCAACTGGGCATACTGTTTCACCAACGTTAATGTCTTCCATACCTGAAACAGCTACTAAATCTCCAGCTTTTGCTTCTTCAATTTCTTGACGTTTTAATCCAATGTAACCAAATAATTTCGTTACACGGAATTGTTTTACACTTCCGTCAACCTTCATTAATGCAACTTGTTGTCCTACTTTCATAGTACCGCGGAATACGCGTCCAACTCCGATACGACCAACGTAGTCATTGTAATCAAGAAGTGCTACTTGGAATTGAAGTGGCTCTTCACTGTTATCCACTGGTGCTGGAATATGTTCAATAATTGTGTCAAACAATGATTTCATATTCTCTTCTTGATTTGCTGGATTTGAATCTAAGCTTGCTGTTCCGTTCATTGCTGATGCAAATACAACTGGGAACTCTAATTGATCTTCGTTTGCACCAAGCTCGATGAATAAGTCAACAACTTCATCAACTACTTCGTCAGGGCGAGCAAAGTCACGGTCAATTTTGTTTACAACTACGATTGGTGTTAAGTTTTGCTCAAGAGCTTTCTTTAAAACAAATCGTGTTTGTGGCATACAACCTTCATATGCATCAACAACAAGTAGAACACCATCAACCATTTTCATGATACGTTCTACTTCTCCACCGAAGTCCGCATGACCAGGTGTATCTAAAATGTTAATTCTTTTATCTTCATAGTGAATCGCAGTATTTTTCGCTAAAATTGTAATACCGCGTTCTCTTTCTAGATCATTTGAGTCCATTGCGCGTTCTTCAATATGTTCATTCGCACGGAACGTCCCCGCTTGACGTAATAACTGGTCAACAAGTGTTGTTTTACCATGGTCAACGTGGGCAATAATTGCTATATTTCGTAAATCTTGTCGTTTTTTCAACATGTCCAACTCCTAATGTCTTTTTAATCCTTCTCTATTATAAGAGCGAAGGGGATACAATGGCAATCAAAATAAAATCAAGAATGAAAATATAGTTGTATTCTTACTTTTGTGAAAGTAAAATGAGATTGGAGGGTGAAGAAATGGAACACATTCAATATCGCTTTTTATTAACTGCAATTATCGGTGTTATTTTCTTAATCGGTATCGGCATTATGGTTGCTGAAAATAGTCCCATTGGTATTATTATTTGCATTATCGGCACATTTGTTACAGTTGGATATGGTTTTGTAACAAAAAGAAAAATGCGTAAATCGCAATAATGTTAAAAAGTAAGAAGCTTGTATATAGCCTCTTACTTTTTTTGTTACTGCGATATAAATGATAATACTTCCTCATATACTCCCGGTTTTGCAACTAATACACTGCTTTTCTCTATAATAGACAGCGGAGCTCCGGAGAATGTTGTCACCTTTCCTCCAACTTCCTCAACTATGATCTGCCCCCCACCAAAATCCCATGGTGATAATCTCGGCGTTACATATGCATCTATTCTTCCCGTTGCAACGTATACCATTTCTAATGCTGCACAGCCATATGATCTCGTACCCCTTGCTTTCTTAACAAGTGCCATCATACTTTCCATATTAAGCAATGGATTGTCGGTAAGCCATATCGCATTTAAAGCTATAATACCATTCTCTACTGTTCCTTTTTCCAATAGAGGAATTGGCGTATCATTACAAAACGCTCCAACTCCCTTTACCGCATGATATAATTCATCATGAACAGGATCATAAATAAGACCAATTTTTCCGATACCGTTCTCATAAATTCCAATTGAAATTGCGAAATTTCTTTTTTGATGTACAAAATTCATTGTACCATCAATTGGATCAATTAACCAAACAACCCCGTCAGAAGAAGTTATCTCATCTCCATAGCCTTCTTCTCCTAAAATATTATGGGTTGGGAATGTTTCTTTAATTTTCCCAATTAAATACTGTTCTATTTCCCGGTCCATGTTTGTTACTAAATCAGCTGCATTTGATTTCGTTTCTATAATAAGTGCTTGTTTCAGTGATGCCATTAAACGCTCTCCTGCATCTCGAATCCACCGTTTGGCGTGTGCATCGATATCTTTCCATACCTCTTGCATGTTTAAACACTCCGATCTATACTGTTCACAGAAAAAACGAACCCTTTATAAGGTTCGCACCAACTAATTTTTTATACATATACTATTATTACGCTTCTAAACGAATCATTTCAAGTCTCAACACTTCTAATTTTTGTACGCACTCTTCTTTTTTCTGTTTGTCATCCTCCATCATTGCATCATATAAAGTTGCTAATTCATAATCTAACTCCAAACGTAG
Organism: Bacillus sp. FSL M7-1020; assembly: GCF_038050415.1. NCBI lineage: Bacteria > Bacillati > Bacillota > Bacilli > Caryophanales > Bacillaceae > Bacillus > Bacillus sp. FSL M7-1020. The sequence goes on from NZ_JBBOTW010000001.1 coordinate 3,582,675, forward strand.
CACCGGTATTCTCTTTTCAGCATCTGTTCTCTTTAACGCATTAATCACCTGTCTCATATTATTTGCCTCCTCCCAATATTCGTCTGCCCTCGGACTAGAATTAATTAAATTTTCTGATTTTTTGTTTTATACTATACTATGTTGGATAAATCATCTATGCAACAAAATTATATTTTTTTATTTAAATTTTTTTGTGCTGTTTTTTTTATGAATAGTACAAGCTATGCTAAAATAAAAACAAAATAGGAGTTGGAGGAACAATCATGACACTACAAACATTCAAATCAACTGATTTTGATGTCTTTACAGTTGATGGTCTCGAAGAACGAATGAGTGCAATTAAAACGAACATTCATCCTAAGCTAGAAGCTTTAGGGGAACAGTTTGCAGAGTATTTATCCAAACAAACTGATGAGAACTTTTTTTATCATGTTGCAAAACATGCACGCCGCAAAGTCAATCCACCAAACGATACTTGGGTTGCTTTTTCAATAAATAAACGAGGATATAAAATGCTACCACATTTTCAAATTGGTTTATGGGGTACTCACGCCTTCATATACTTTGGTTTAATCTATGAGTGTCCACAAAAAGTGGAGACGGCTCACGCCTTCTTAGAACATTTAAATGATTTAAAAACAAATATTCCAAATGACTTCGTTTGGTCCATTGACCATACTAAACCAAGTGTAAAATTGCATAAAACGCTTGAAACAGAAGACTTACAAAAGATGATTGGACGTTTAGCTACTGTGAAAAAAGCAGAACTATTAGTTGGTATTCATATATCACCAGAGGAGTTTTCAGCAATGACCAACGAACAATTCCTTGCTAAGATTGAATCTACGATGCAATCACTCCTTCCTTTATATGCACTTTGTAATCGATAGTAGAAAACGGACAATTTATATTGTCCGTTTTTAGTTGTTATCACATTATATCACTTCAGTTTTTATTTTTCAAAATATTTTTACATTTTTACAAGCTTTTGTTCTTCGACTTCTTTCGCCCTTTGAATAGTACGATATATAGAATATCCACTTACTTCTTGAAACTCTTTATCAATTTTCTTTTCTTCTGCTTTTGATGGAACAATCTCTTTAAAACGACGATATAATCCCATTAATTCTTCTCTTCTAATTCCTTTTTCATATGCCTTCTCAATTGCTTCATAAAACTTCACAATGGCAACCATTTCTTCATTTGACCAATCGTAATCTAACGGATATTGATATTCCATTTTGCACCTCATTTATCATTTCTACGTGTTTCATTATGCTATCTTAAAGAGAATTTTTTATTCTTCATTATAGCTACTCTGCATTATACACTATTTATTCATTTTAATGGAATTGTCTTCCTCTATGAGTTGACTTGGAAATAACTATTACACATACTCACCATAAAAATATTTTTTTATATACATCTATAATTATTGGTGATATAATGCTTTTGTTTTATAGAAAATAAAGTGTGACTACCATCCAAAAGGATTTTGTGAATGGCAGGAAAACAAGTCTCGTTTTAAAAGTTAATTACCTTACTTTCCTTTTAGAATGAGATGAAATCATATAAAACAAATTCTAATAAATATTACAAAAAAGAAGGGGTGTATAGATTGTCCCAATACGAAACACCATTGTTTACCGCTTTAGTTAAGCACAGTAAGCGAAATCCAATCCAATTCCATATTCCTGGTCATAAAAAAGGACAGGGCATGGATCCTGAATTTCGCGAATTTATTGGGCATAACGCATTAGCAATTGATTTAATTAATATTGCGCCACTCGATGATTTACATCATCCAAAGGGTATGATTAAAGAAGCACAGGATTTAGCTGCTGCTGCATTTGGTGCAGATCATACTTTCTTTTCTATTCAAGGTACAAGTGGCGCTATTATGACAATGGTGATGAGCGTTTGCGGTCCTGGCGACAAAATCCTAGTACCACGAAACGTGCATAAATCAGTAATGTCAGCTATTATTTTCTCAGGTGCAAAACCTATTTTCATGCATCCTGAAATCGACCCAAAACTTGGTATTTCTCATGGAATTACAATTAAATCTGTCAAAAAAGCACTTGAAGAACACTCAGATGCCAAAGGCTTACTTGTTATTAATCCAACCTACTTTGGCTTTGCTGCAGACTTAGAACAGATTGTACAATTAGCACATTCGTACGATATCCCTGTACTAGTCGATGAGGCTCATGGTGTTCATATTCATTTTCACGATGAATTACCGATGTCAGCGATGCAAGCTGGTGCAGATATGGCAGCAACAAGTGTTCACAAATTAGGAGGCTCTTTAACTCAAAGTTCTATTCTTAATGTGAAAGAAGGTCTTGTGAACGTAAAACATGTTCAATCTATTATTAGCATGCTTACGACTACATCAACTTCTTACATCTTATTAGCATCTCTTGATGTTGCAAGAAAACGTCTTGCTACAGAAGGAACAGCGCTCATAGAACAGACAATACAATTAGCTGAACATGTTCGTGATGCTATAAATGCTATTGAGCACCTTTACTGTCCTGGAAAAGAAATGTTAGGTACAGACGCTACTTTTAACTATGATCCTACAAAGATAATTGTGTCTGTGAAAGATTTAGGTATTACCGGCCATCAGGCTGAAGTATGGCTTAGAGAGCAATATAACATTGAAGTAGAACTCTCCGATTTATACAACATACTATGTCTTATCACTTTTGGAGATACAGAAAGCGATACAAATACGCTTATTGCAGCATTACAAGATTTAGCGGAAACATTTAGAAATAGGGCAGATAAAGGTGTTCAAGTACAAGTAGAAATTCCAGAAATACCGGTGCTAGCACTTTCTCCACGAGATGCTTTTTATTCAGAAACAGAAGTCATTCCATTTGAAAATGCGGCAGGTCGTATTATAGCTGATTTTGTTATGGTTTATCCACCAGGGATTCCAATCTTTACTCCGGGGGAAATTATTACACAAGATAACTTAGAGTATATTCGTAAAAATTTAGAAGCAGGTTTACCTGTACAAGGTCCTGAAGATATGACATTACAAACATTACGTGTTATTAAAGAGTACAAGCCTATCAGTTGATAGGCTTTTCTTTCACCTTTTTTCCCTTTCTTCATACGCTACTAAAGAATGTAACGTATAGGTGGGGATACCATTATGATTGTAATAGGTCGTTCTATTGTACACCCTTATATCACAAATGAATATGAGCCATTTGCAGCTGAGAAGCAACAAATTTTATCCATAATGGCAGGAAATCAAGAAGTTTATTCCTTCCGAACTGCTGACGAACTCAGCTTTGATTTAAATTTGCGAGTTAATATTATTATTTCTGCATTAGAACTTTTTCAAAGTGGATTTCAGTTTCGTACGTTTCAACAATCCTTTTGCAACCCTCAGTTTTGGAAAAGAACATCTTTAGGGGGATTCCAACTACTTCCAAATATACCACCTTCTATTGCCATACAAGATATTTTCAAAAACGGGAAACTATATGGGACTGAATGCGCAACCGCTATGATAATTATTTTTTACAAAGCTTTACTATCATTGTATGAGGAAGAAACCTTCAATCGCCTCTTTGCAAATCTTTTACTTTATACTTGGGACTACGATCAAGATTTAAAACTCATAACAAAAACAGGTGGCGACCTTGTTCCTGGCGATCTCGTTTACTTTAAAAACCCACAAGTGAATCCAGCTACGATTGAGTGGCAAGGAGAAAACACAATCTATCTAGGAAATTTCTTTTTTTACGGACATGGCGTAGGTGTAAAAACAAAAGAAGAAATTATCTACTCATTAAATGAACGACGCGTCCCTTACGCTTTTATTTCAGCTTTTTTGACCGATACTATTACTCGTATTGATAGCCGTATAATGAGTCAATACGCCTCTCCAAACACACCACAAACAGCCATAGGGTTTATTCCGATTAGAGATGATGCAATCGTTGCTACAGTTGGCCATACAACTACAATTTATTAAAAAAAGCGCCTACACATGTAGGCGCTTTTTTTAATAATTAAGCTTTTGTATGTTCTTTATGGTCACATTCGCAATGAGATCCACATTTCCCATATAATACTGTTGATTTTTCATCTTCAAAATGTGCGATTGTTCCTTCACATACTTGGCATACGATTGTTCCCATTTTTCATTTCCCCCTGATTTTTAATAGTAATCTACTTATTTATCATTAAGCTTTCGCATTATCTCTATTAGCACAATCACAATTTGTACCACATTTCCCGTAAAGTACTGTCGTTTTCTCATCTTCAAAATGTGCGATTGTTCCTTCGCATACTTGACATACGATTGTTCCCATTTTTCATTTCCCCCTAAGTTTATGGTCCTAAAAACTTTCAGTTGTCCATGTCCTATCAATTATTGGGCTTTTGTATGCTCTGTGTGATCACATCCGCAAGATCCACATTTCCCGTAAAGTACCGTTACTTTCTCATCCTCGAAGTGTGCAATTGTACCTTCACAATCTTGACATACGATTGTTCCCATTTTTCATTTCCCCCTAAGTTTATAATCCCAAAAACTTTTGTAACCGCTTAACTTTATGTCTTTATTTTAATATGTTATACTTTTTACGTCAATAGGTTTTTAGTATAACACATTAAATATTTTAATTTTAAATTAGTATGCGATATTAACATAAAAAAACAGCCATATTTATACGTACGACTGTTTCAAATTAATTATTCTTCATATTCTGCATGCAATGAAGTAGATGGAACGAGAAATTTAAAAAACTGAGCTAACTCCGCTGCTTCCTCTTGAGATCCTAACTTGAAAATTTCCTGCATATATTGCACATTCTCTACATCATCTTGTCCCAGTAAAGTAGACCTTCCCGTTTGCATACAAACAATGAGTGGCTTTCCAAAAAACATATTTGTATAAACAATCCCAAAGTCATAACGAGTATCATGTGTCATAAATCCTAAAAATCGTACCTTCACACTTTCATGCTCATCATACAATTTTTCAAACATTGGTTTCCACCTCTCTACATCACCTTTCCTACTCATACATATATTAAACAAAAAAAGCAATACTCCTTTTAATTGTCAAAAAATTCAGTAGGTTGTAGAATGATATTATTCTACTAAGCTAGGGGGAACTTATATGCAACATGCCTTTATTACGCTTGTACCTAAATCCAATCAACACTCTGTTTCAACAGATGATATAAAACAACTTTTTCAGTACTATAAAACAGTTACTTCCCAAACCGGAGTTCAAATTAATTACGCTTATACAAATACCGCTTTTCCTTATGAAATTTTAGATACATCAGCAACAACATTAAAGCTTCAATCCAGTCATGATCGATATGACTCAATTTATGTCGGTGTTGGAATAGAAAATGAACAATCTTTCATTCAAATTTCTTTACCCTCTAATGCAACATTTGGTGATAAAGGGAAAGCAAATGAATTTTGCCGTTTTCTAGCGAAGAAATTAGAAGGAGAATTACAATTATTTAATGGAAGGATAATGTATTTCTATAAACGTTAGTTTAAAAACAAAAATAAACGATTAGAAAAATCATACTATTCGTGCAAGTGAGAAGCATTGCTTTTCTCCTTGCACTTAGTATGACATACGCTATCACATACGCTAAATAAAAGAATATGAGAAAAAGAAAAATTTTATAATGAAGTTTATCACGACTTGACAATAATAACACTGCTGAAAATCCACTCCATAAAACTAGATGTAAAAATGAAACTAGCGTAATTTTCATAGCGTTACCTCCTATTTCTTCTATTATATTGTGCAGCCCATCCCTCTCCTTATTTTAAAAACAAACTTCTACGTGTATAAAATATTTGAAGCTTCTACTTACTCTATGATTTATCTTCTACCATTTATGTAAGCTCTTAATTATTTTATATGCCAAAACTTCCTCGTTTTTTACGTTACATTCTCTTTCTTTCCTTACAATATAGATTATTCCATTAGTAGCGTGGTATAATTCCTTTGGATTAACTATAGAAAGAAATCAATGATACATGGTATTTAGTAACCTATTTTTTTTATGTCTTTTTTTACCTGCAATTCTTCTAGTGTACTATTCAGTACGTAAAGAATAACAAAACATCGTTCTTTTGTTATTTAGTTTATTATTTTATGCCTGGGGAGAGCCTATATATGTCTTCCTTATGCTTTTTTCTATTTTCATTAACTATTGGTTCGGGTTATGGCTTAATACAGGACAAATATCTAATACAAATAGAAAACTCATTCTTACTATAGCAATCGTCGTCAATATTGCTATACTAGGATATTTTAAATATGCTAATTTCTTAGTAGATAATATAAACGGGATTTTTCATACAAACATTGTACTCGAAAAAATCCCATTACCAATCGGGATTTCATTTTTCACTTTCCATGCAATGAGTTATATTATTGATATTTACAAAAGAAAAGTAGAGGCTCAGCGAAATCTGTTTGATTTGGCGCTATACTTTACTATTTTCCCTCAATTAGTTGCGGGACCAATTGTTCGGTATAACACAATAGCTCATCAATTACATGTTAGAACCGTTAATGCTGATATGTTTTCAGAAGGCATTCGTCGTTTTATCCTTGGATTAGGAAAAAAAGTTTTGATTGCAAATCAATTGGGAGCTATTGCCGATGAAATATTTGCAATGGACCCAGCAACAATGAGCGTATCTACTGCTTGGATTGGTGCGATCGCTTATACATTACAAATTTATTTCGATTTTTCAGGCTACAGTGATATGGCCATTGGATTAGGAAAAATGTTCGGGTTTGATTTCTTAGAAAACTTCAATTATCCGTATATATCAAAATCGATTTCTGAATTTTGGCGTCGCTGGCATATTTCCCTTGGTTCATGGTTCCGTGATTATGTCTATATCCCACTAGGTGGCAATCGAGTATCTAGCTGGAAAATCTATCGTAATCTCTTTATAGTATGGGCGCTAACAGGTTTTTGGCATGGGGCTAGTTGGACATTTATGATTTGGGGTATCTATTACGGATGTTTAATTGCTTTGGAAAAATCCGGTTTTGAGAAAATCTTGCAAAAATTATGGTGGCCAATTCAACATGTATACGTGCTGTTTTTAGTGATTATCGGTTGGGTTTTCTTCAGAGCTGACAACTTTAGCTACTGTTCTAAATTTTTACAAGCAATGTTCGGATTAAATGGATCGTTGACTGACATTACTAGTTATTTCTATGTGATGAATTATTGGGGAATCTTTATACTTGCAATAGTGACATCAGCTCCAATTTTCTCTTGGATCAAGACTCTATTTGTAAATAAAAAGATAGTACTTTTATCTCCACTTTACTATTTGAGTGTTTTAATCATTACTATGATGTACTTAACGAATGCAACTTACAATCCATTTATTTACTTCCGCTTCTAAAGGAGGGCTAACTATGGATACTATAAAATCCGGAAAATATTTCAAAGATACTGAATTACACTTTACAGATCATATTGCCGCACGAGATAAATTTATTGAAACTTACACAAAGTTGCAATTAAAATTCAATCGCACTTTTGTAAATAATAATTTCGTCGCAGATGACGGTTTCATTTTGTCTGCACCTACAAATATTGATATGCGTGATCAAATAAAACAATCTGTAAGTGAACTAGACAACTTAAGAAATCAATTTACAAAAACAGAATTTTATTTCCTGTTAGCTCCAAGTAAACTAACGACATTTTCGTATAAGTACCCACCATATGTAGATCGTGGGTATGATCAAAAACATCGTGATTATTTTGTACAAGAATTACAGAAAATAAATTTTCCATTTATTGATGTTCTACCTGCTATTCAAAAAGAATTTACTCACGAACAATTAGAAGAACTATACTTTAAAACGGATCACCATTGGAATATGAAAGGTGCGTTTTATGCATACGAACAAACAATGAATTACATTGCTAATCACTCTAAAGTATTTACAGGAAATGTTGTTAATCGAGATGATTATAAAACCACTATAGAAGAACCTAATGGGCAATTTATCGGTAGTTGGAATAGACAATTATACAAATTAATAAAAACACCTGAAACAATTCCATATGTACAATTAAAAGAAAACCCAAATGTGTGGGATAATTATACTGTCTATCTCGGTCCAAAATCAGAAGAAACAAGTAAAATACCGATGAAAGAATTCTTTGCAGTGAACAAAAAGAAGCTTTCACCAGACTATGCATCGGTTTATCAAACAGACTATTCACAGATTAACATCTTAAATCCAAATGCAAAAAGTAAATTGCATGCTGTCATTATTAAAGATTCTTATGCAGATGCAACTTATCCTTTATTCGCACAAGAATTCGAACAAACAACTTTTATTGATCCACGATTTGGGGCAAGTAAAAATATTAAACAAGATCTTGAAAAACTAAATGCTGATATCGTCTTATTTCTTTATAATGACACTAGTACAAGTAAACAAATGTATCAATTTGAAAATAAAGAATAAAAAACAAGAGGTGAATCATTCCGATTCACCTCTTGTTTTTCTATTCATATAACACATACATAAAAAAACGTCTTCTAAATTTAGAAGACGTTTTTTTATTATTTTACAATGTGAATTGGCATTCCAAGAGCAACTTCAGCTGCTTCCATTGTGATTTCACCTAATGTTGGGTGAGCGTGGATTGTTTGAGCGATATCTTCAGCTGTCATTCCAGCTTCGATAGCTAAACCAATCTCAGAGATAATATCAGAAGCACCTGCGCCTGCAACTTGAGCACCTACAAGAAGACCATCTTCTTTACGTGTTACAAGTTGTAGGAAACCGTCAGTGCTGTTTAATGATAACGCACGACCGTTTGCAGCGAATGGGAACTTAGATACAGTTACAGTCATTCCTGCTTCTTCAGCTTGTTTCTTAGTGTAACCAACAGATGCTAATTCTGGATCAGTGAAGCATACTGCAGGAATTCCGATGTAATCGATAGCTGATGCATGGCCACTAATTGCTTCAACAGCTACTTTACCTTCGTAAGAAGCTTTGTGAGCTAATGGTGGTCCAGGAACGATATCACCGATTGCATAGATGTTTGATACGTTTGTACGGCATTGCTCATCGATTTCGATGATACCGCGGTCAGTCATTTTAACTCCAACTTGCTCAAGACCGATTTCTTGAGTGTTTGGACGACGACCTACAGTTACTAATACGTAATCTGCTTCTACAGTTTGGATTTCACCTTTAACTTCAAAGCTAACTTTTACGCCAGTTTCTGTTTCTTCAACGCCTTTAGCCATAGCTTTTGTATGGATATTTACGTTACCTTTTTTCTGTAGAGCACGTTTAACAACAGAGCTCATAGCTTTTTCGAAACCAGCTAAGATTTCGTCGCCAGCTTCTACTACAGTAACTTCTGTACCGAAGTTAGCATATGCAGTACCTAATTCCATACCGATGTAACCGCCGCCGATTACAACAAGTTTTTTAGGAATTTCAGGTAAGCTTAAAGCACCTGTAGAGTTGATAACACGTTTAGAGTATTTGAATCCTGGAATTTCGATTGGTGTAGAACCAGTTGCAAGAACAGCATTTTTAAACGTATAAGTTTGGGCTGCATCTTCAGTCATAACGCGTAATGTGTTAGCATCTACGAAGTAAGCTTCACCGCGAATGATTTCAACTTTATTACCTTTAAGAAGGCCTTCAACACCGCCAGTTAATTTCTTAACTACGCCGTTTTTCCATTCTTGAACTTTTGTAAAGTCAACTTTTACGTTCTCTGCAGTGATACCCATGTCATCAGAATGCATTGCATTCTCATAACGATGACCTGCATTGATTAACGCTTTTGAAGGAATACATCCAACGTTTAAGCATACGCCACCAAGGTTAGCTTTTTCAATAATTGCTACCTTTTGACCTAATTGTGCTGCACGAATTGCCGCAACGTATCCACCAGGACCTGCACCAACAACGACTGTATCTAATTCAATTGGGAAATCTCCTACTACCATTGTTATTACGCCTCCATTACTAATAATTGTGGGTCATTCAATAGACGTTTAATTTGGTTTAATGCTTTTTGAGCAGTTGCGCCGTCAATTAAACGATGGTCAAAGCTTAGAGATAATGCTAATACTGGAGCTGCAACGATCTCACCATTTTTCACAACTGGCTTCTCAGCGATACGGCCGATACCAAGGATTGCTACTTCTGGGTGATTGATAACTGGAGTGAACCATTGTCCACCTGCAGAACCAATGTTTGTAATTGTGCAAGAAGCACCTTTCATTTCAGTTGGAGCTAAACGACCTTCACGTGCTTTACCAGCAAGATCATTGATCTCGTTAGAAATAGTGAAGATAGACTTGCGATCTGTATCTTTAACAACTGGTACTAATAGACCTTTGTCTGTATCAGCTGCGATACCGATGTTGAAGTAATGTTTGTGAACTACTTCTTGAGATGCATCGTCTAAAGAAGTGTTTAACATTGGGTATTCACGTAATGCAGATGTTAAAGCTTTAACAACGTACGGAAGGTAAGTTAATTTAATACCTTTGTCAGCTGCAACAGCTTTGAACTTCTTACGGTGAGCAACAAGCTCAGTTACATCAACTTCATCCATTAATGTTACGTGAGGAGCTGTATGCTTAGAGTTAACCATTGCTTTCGCAATCGCTTTACGGATACCACTCATTTTCTCACGAGTTTCTGGATATTCACCAGCTGGGATTGGTTGTGCTTTTGGTGCTTCTTCTTTCGCTGCTGCTGGAGTAGCTTCTACTGCTGCTGGAGCCTCAGTTGCTGCTACAGTTTGTCCACCATTTGCAAATGCATCGATGTCAGCTTTCACAACGCGACCGTTCTTACCAGATCCAGCTACTTTATGAATATCTACACCTTTTTCACGAGCATATTTACGAACAGATGGCATAGCGATAACGCGCTCATTTACTACTTCTGCAGTTGCTGCTGGAGTAGCTTCCGCTGCTGGAGCTTCTACTGCTGCTTCTTCAGCTTTTGGAGCTTCATCATGATCGTCACCTTTAAATTTAAGGTTTTCGTATCCAGGAGCATCAAATTTAATTAATGTATCTCCTACAATTGCAACTGTTCCTTCTTCTACAAGTACTTCAAGTACTTTACCTTTAACAGGAGAAGGGATTTCTACTACTGCTTTATCATTTTGTACTTCAAGAAGTACATCGTCTTCATTTACTTCATCGCCTGGTTTAATAAACCATTTTACGATTTCACCTTCGTGGATACCTTCACCGATATCTGGTAGTTTAAATTCAAATGCCACGGAATTCAGCCCCCTGATTCATTTCATTATTATGGAATATGTACAAAAGAAACCAGCATGTGCTGATTTCTTTTGCACATGAAAAGCTAAAAATTAGAAGTTCATTACTTTGTTAACAGCTTCAACAATATCTTTATGGTTTGGTAACCATACGCTCTCAGCTTGAGAGAATGGGAATACTGTATCAGCAGCTGCAACACGTACAACTGGAGCTTCTAAGTTTAAGATTGCACGGTCGTTAATTTCCGCTACAACGTTAGCTGCAATACCAGCTTGTTTTTGAGCTTCTTGAACTACAACTACGCGACCTGTTTTTTCAACAGAAGCGATGATTGTTTCGATATCTAATGGTTGAACTGTACGTAAGTCAACAACCTCTAAAGAGATACCTTCTTTTTCAAGTTCTTCAGCAGCTTTTAATGCAGCGTGAACCATAGCACCGTAAGCGATAACAGATACATCTGTACCTTCACGTTTGATATCAGCTTTGCCTAAATCAATTGTGTATTCGCCTTCTGGTACATCTTGGCGGAATGAACGATACAATTTCATATGCTCTAAGTAGATAACTGGATCGTTGTCACGAATCGCAGAGATTAAAAGACCTTTAGCATCGTATGGAGTAGATGGAATAACAACTTTTAGACCAGGTTGTTGAGCTACTAATCCTTCTAAGCTATCAGCATGTAGTTCAGGAGTATGAACACCACCACCGAATGGAGAACGAACTGTTACTGGAGCAGTCCAACGTCCACCAGAACGGTAACGCATACGAGCTAATTGACCAGAAATTGAATCCATTACTTCAAATACGAAACCGAAGAATTGGATTTCTGGAACTGGACGGAATCCTTCAAGTGCAAGACCAACTGCAAGTCCACCAATACCAGACTCTGCAAGTGGAGTATCCATTACACGATCTTCACCAAATTCAGCTTGTAAACCTTCAGTAGCACGGAATACACCGCCGTTTACACCAACGTCTTCACCAAATACAAGTACGTTAGGGTCATTTTTCATTTCAACGCGTAAAGCATCAGTGATTGCTTGAATCATTGTCATTTGAGCCATGGCTTACTTCGACTCCTTTTCTTTGTAGATTTCATATTGTTCAGCTAAGTTGTAAGGCATTTTTTCGTACATGATTTCCATTAAATCAGTTACTTTTTGTTTTGGAGCTTGGTCAGCCTTAGCAATTGCTTGTTTGATATCTTCTTTTGCTTCTTCGATTACTGTCTCTTCAACTTCTTGAGACCATAGGCCTTTAGCTTCTAAGAACTTACGGAAGCGTACGATTGGGTCTTTTTGTTCCCATTCGTTTTCGATATCTTTTGTACGGTAACGAGTTGGGTCATCACCAGCCATTGTATGTGGACCATAACGGAATGTTAAAGTCTCGATTAAAGTAGGGCCTTCGCCATTTACTGCGCGCTCACGAGCGAAAGCAGTTGCTGCGTATACAGCTAATGGATCCATACCGTCTACTTGAATTCCGTAAATACCTGCTGCTACTGCTTTTTGTGCTACAGTTTTAGCTGCAGATTGCTTTTCTACTGGAGTAGAGATTGCATAACGGTTGTTTTGAACAACGAAGATTGCTGGAGCTTTGAATGCACCCGCAAAGTTCATACCTTCGTAGAAGTCACCTTGTGAAGCACCACCGTCACCAGTGTAAGTAATTGCAACAGATTTTTTACCACGTAGTTTCATACCTAACGCAACACCAGCAGTTTGGATGATTTGCGCACCGATAATGATTTGTGGAGCTAATGCATTTACATTCTCAGGCATTTGGTTACCCATGAAGTGTCCACGAGAGAATAAGAATGCTTGATATAATGGAAGTCCGTGCCATACTAATTGTGGTACATCACGGTATCCTGGTAAGATGAAGTCTTCTGCTTCAAGTGCGAAATGACTCGCTAATTGAGAAGCTTCTTGTCCAGCTGTAGGTGCGTAGAAACCTAAACGTCCTTGACGGTTTAAAGAAATAGAACGTTGATCTAATACGCGAGTATACACCATACGACGCATTAATTCTTTTAATTGATCATCAGATAATTCAGGCATAGCTGCTTCATTCACAACTTCACCGTTTTCATTTAAAATTTGTAATGTTTCAAATTGAGCTGCGATAGCTTTCATTTGCTCATCAACATTAAATAGGGTCTTTTTTGTTTTAGTACCCATTCCGTTCACCTCTTCCTCTCTTGAACCATATTCTGAAACGCTTTCACTGGCTATTTTCCAGTTTAAAAAGCGCAACGATGTAAACCAACATGTTTATCTGTCGGTTGAGAATAATTTTGTGTACCTAACAATCTGTACTAATGTTTTTTCAGAAACATATTAATACAATCTTGATCACGTTTTTTAGTTTACAACTATTCTAATTACGATGTCAATTACTTTGAATACGTTTTTTTATAAATAATATGCAGGTTTCTACTACACAAACGTGTTTTTATTTTTTACATCTGTATTAGTAAGCGTTGACCTACTGTTATATTATTCCCTTTTTCACTTATTTTTTCTCTTAGAATAATATGTAAACGATTTAATTCTCTTTAGTTTTTCTCTCTTCGTAACAAAAATATACAAACTATCCTTCCTTTTTTAGGTAAATACCTATACATTTCTCCCCTCTCTTCCATACATTATAGTAACCGCAGTATTAGCGGGAAATGATAAAGGAGGTCATCTCATGTACGGATACTCATATTGCTATCCAACTTGTTCATATCCTTCCTACGGTTATGGCGGTTCTTGTGGCGGGTCTGGACGCGGCTTCGCCTTAATCGTTGTGTTGTTTATTCTTTTAATTATCGTTGGTGCTGCTTGCATTCGCTAATGTAAAACGAAACAACTATGGAAAGAAAAAGACGGCTTTGCCGTCTTTTTCTGTTTATCACATACATAAATACTCTATAATAGAACGATTTCCAAAATGCCTTCCCTTTCTTGCCGATGACTTTTTCCATCTCCTTTGGTAGACTAAAGAGGAAAGGAGAGATTACATATGCTTACAATGAAAGATGTTATTCGCGAAGGAGATCCTATTTTGCGCAACGTTGCAGAAGAGGTGTCATTACCGGCAAGCGAAAAAGATACAACTACCTTAAAAGAAATGATTGAATTTGTAATAAATAGCCAAGATCCTGAAATGGCTGAAAAATATAGTTTACGCCCTGGAATCGGATTAGCGGCTCCGCAAATCGGTGTTTCAAAAAAAATGATTGCAGTTCATGTAACCGATGCGGACGGTACATTATATAGCCATGCATTATTCAATCCAAAAATCATTAGCCATTCTGTTGAACGTACATATTTACAGGGTGGTGAAGGCTGCCTATCTGTAGACCGCGAAGTACCTGGTTATGTTCCTCGTTATACAAGAATTACAGTAAAAGCGACTTCTATTAACGGAGAAGAAGTAAAATTACGTTTAAAAGGTTTACCAGCAATCGTATTCCAGCACGAGATTGACCATTTAAATGGTGTTATGTTCTATGACCATATCAATAAAGAAAATCCTTTTGCCGCTCCTGATGATTCAAAACCTTTAGAGCGCTAATAATAAAAAGGCGGGAATTAATCTCCCGCCCCTTTATTTTATGAAATGGGTTCCATATTTACTTATAACAAGCCAGCCCATTTTAATCCATGATATATACCGTCTTCACTTACATCCTTTGTCACATGATTTGCAAGTTTTTTCAAATCTTCATGACCATTCCCCATCACAATGCCTGTCCCAACTGCTTCAATCATTTCTAAATCGTTTAAACCATCCCCAAATGCATACACTTGTTCACGGCTAAATCCTAATTTTCCAATGAACTTCTCAATCCCTTTTGCCTTAGAACCACCATTAGGAATGATATCCATTGAATACGCATGCCAACGAATAAAATGAAAATCTGGATATTGATTAATAAACTTTTCCTCTTCATTTACTTCACAAAAAAGAAGCGTTTGATAAATATCGCGTTTTTCGTAAAAATCAGGTTCATATGCCGGATGCTCGAACTGCAAGCTTCCAAAACCTTCTTTCACATAATCATGATATTCCACTGTCGCTCTCATTTCTTGATGGTCAAGATATACAAGTGGATATCCTTCTTGTTTTGCAAACTGAGTAAACTTATGCAAGGCAGCTGGGTGTAACGGATTATTAAATACTACTTCATCTTCAAAGACAACATACTGTCCATTAAAACTAACATAATTATGTATATTGAGTTCCTTACGAATATCTTCAAACATAAACGGTGCGCGTCCTGTCGCAATTGCTACATGCACCCCTTTTTCCTGCAAATGTCTTACTGCATCTCGTGTAGATTGCGGATTTTTTTTATCGTGATCTAATAATGTTCCATCAATATCAAAAAAGACAATTTTATCATTCATTTGTCAAAACCCTTTCTGGCACTCTTTACTCCTATTTTGATAATCGCTTTTCAAATTCTAAAAAAAAGTATAACATATTAAACATCTGTGAAGAAAGCGTTCACTTTCTGACCTTATTTATGAAACATGCATATATATATTAGTAAAAAAGGTGAATACTTGTTCTAATGAATTTTCTTTTCCATTCTTCCTCATACTATATCTATAACTAACGGCTACTAATCGTTACTATAGAATAACTTTCACTGTATGAGAAAGGACAAGGTTTTCCATTCACTTTCCCCTCTTTCTTATGTCAGAGATAGAGTTTTCACTAGTAATATGCATGTTTAGAATAAGGAAAGGAAGGAGTAATCATGCTGAAGAAGCTGAAGAAAAAGCTTAAGCGTTATTTAAACGATTTAGTCCGGAAGAAGACAATCGCTTAAATTATGCCCATTTCGGGCTTTTTCTTCATTCTCATTCGAAAAAACATGAAAATCGTGACTGTTTGCTTTATAATAAGTAACAGATAATGCAAAACATAGACAAGGAGAGGTTTTCCAAATGATTTTTAAAGTATTTTATCAAGAAAAATTAACTGAGGTCCCAGTACGTGAAAATACAAAAGTTGTATATTTAGAGGCTACGTCTGAAAAGGATGTTCGTAAAAAATTAAATAAGTTCGCATATAATATCGAGTTTGTTCAGTCTGTTACTGGCGCTCATCTTGAATATGAAAAACAAAACGCTGATTTAGTATTAGCGGAGATTGTATAGCCATATGAAATTTCTAAAAAATGATCAAGTTGCCGTTTTTGCTCTCGGTGGTCTTGGTGAAATCGGTAAAAATACATATGCTGTTCAATTTCAAGATGAAATTATTATAATTGACGCTGGAATTAAATTTCCAGAAGACGAACTCCTCGGGATCGATTATGTAATACCTGATTACACTTATTTTGTGCGAAACGAAGATAAAATTAAAGGATTATTCATTACACATGGTCACGAAGATCATATCGGTGGAATCCCTTATCTATTACGTCAAGTAAACATTCCAATTTACGGTGGAAAATTAGCAATTGCACTAATAAAAAACAAATTAGAAGAGCACGGATTACTTCGTAAAGCGAAGCTTTATGAAATTCAAGAAGATGATGTTATTAAATTTAAAAAGACATCTGTTTCCTTCTTCCGTACAACTCACAGTATTCCGGATTCATACGGAGTTGTTGTGAAAACACCTCAAGGACAAGTCGTTCATACAGGTGATTTCAAATTCGATTTCACACCAGTCGGTGAGCCAGCAGATTTAACAAAAATGGCTGAAATCGGAAAAGACGGTGTACTTTGTCTCTTATCTGACAGTACAAACAGTGAGGTTCCAAACTTTACGATGTCTGAGCGCCGTGTTGGCGATAGTATTCAAGATATATTCCGCAAAGTAGAAGGTCGTATTATCTTCGCAACCTTTGCATCGAATATCCATCGCTTACAACAAGTTGTTGAGGCTGCTGTTGAAAATAATCGTAAAGTAGCTGTATTTGGTCGAAGTATGGAAGCAGCTATCGAGATTGGACAAAACCTTGGGTATATCCGATGTCCAAAAGATACATTCATAGACACATCTCAACTAAACCGCCTACCAGCTAATAAAGTGGTTATTTTATGTACTGGTAGTCAAGGTGAACCAATGGCAGCACTTTCCCGTATTGCGAATGGTACTCATCGTCAAATTCAAATTATTCCTGGCGACACAGTTGTTTTCTCTTCTTCACCAATCCCTGGTAACACAATTAGTGTAAGCCGTACAATTAACATGTTGTATCGTGCTGGTGCTAATGTAGTCCATGGCAAGCTGTCAAACATTCATACGAGTGGACATGGCGGACAAGAAGAGCAAAAACTAATGCTACGTCTAATTAAACCAAAGTATTTCATGCCAATTCATGGTGAATATCGTATGCAACGTATGCATATGAAATTAGCGAATGATTGCGGTATTCCAGAAGAGAACTGTTTCATCATGGATAACGGAGATGTTCTTGCCTTGCGTTCAGATGAAGCAAGTGTAGCTGGAAAAATTCCATCTGGTTCTGTCTATATCGATGGAAATGGTATTGGAGATATCGGTAATATCGTATTACGCGATCGTCGCATCCTTTCTGAAGAAGGGCTTGTAATTGTAGTTGTAAGCATTGATATGAAGGAATTTAAAGTTGCAGCAGGACCTGATATCATCTCGCGTGGTTTCGTTTATATGCGTGAAAGCAGCGATTTAATCAACGATGCTCAAACATTGATTACAACACATTTAGAAAAAGTAATGGAACGGAAAACAACACAATGGTCTGAAATTAAAAATGAGATTACAGACACATTAGCACCATTCCTATACGAAAAAACGAAACGTCGCCCAATGATTTTACCAATCATTATGGAAATATAAGAAAAAGGACAATGCCTTCATGGCATTGTCCTTTTCTCTTATCTTAAAAAGTGTTTAAAACGATCTACTTCGTCATCATGACCAATTACAATTAATATATCCCCCGCTTGAATATTTTCCGTAGCTCGAGGAGAGACGATAACTTCTTTACCACGTTTAATTGCTACAATATTCAATCCAAACTTCGCACGAATATCTAATTCAATTAAAGAGTGCCCATCAATTTTTTTATTTGCAATAATCTCTACAATACTATGCTCATCTGAAAGCTCAAGATAGTCTAATACATTACTTGATGCAATATTATTAGCAATCCGTTTTCCCATATCACGCTCTGGATGTACAATGTGATCTGCACCTATCTTACTTAATACTTTTTCATGATAGTCATTTTGAGCTTTTACAGTAATATTTTTTACACCTAACTCTTTCAAAATTAACGTTGTTAAAATACTTGAATTTAAATTATCTCCAATAGCAACGACTACATGATCAAAATTACGAATACCGAGACTTTTCAATACCATCTCATCTGTTGAATCTGCAATTACAGCATGTGAAGCTATATTTGCAAACTCATTAATTTTATCCTCATCTGAATCAATTGCCATTACTTCCATACCTAATTGAGCTAGTTCTCGGCAAATACTTCCACCGAAACGCCCAAGCCCGATGACAGCAAATTCTTTTTCTTTCTCACTCACAGGAATTCCTCCAATAACTTCAAGTACTATGTATTTTCATTGTAACATACTTTATATACGTCACAAAAACGTGTAAATCATACTTATTTTTGTTTTTGTATATAAAAATATTGTTGTAAATAAAAGGCGATACCAACAAGTAACATACCAAATACAAATATATTTCCAAACGAACTAAATGTTTCAAAAACGAACAATAACGTTTCTTGGCCGAAAAAAGCAAATAGAAGCTGCGTAAAAGCAAATACAAGCGCCCATATGTAATGATGTTGATGGAATAAATAATGCGTTGCGCCTAAAAAAGCAATAAATGAAACGATGAAAATCCACCAATTTTCTAACAACAGTTGCCAATTAGAAAATTGGTATCCATTCACTAATATCGCAATAATCCCGATAACCGCCATTGTTGGCACACTCCAGAATAGTGCTCGCCCTCTAAAGAAGCGGGTACCTTGAACATCTCCTTTTTCATATGCAATGTATGTTAGTACTACTGTACTTATATACAAAACAGAAAGAATCGTTAAAACGATAATAAGCCAAAAGTGTAATTGATAATATTCATGCTCTATATTTGTCACGATTGCAGCTAGCATACACGGGATTAACATTCCCGTCCAACCATCTACTTTTCTTTCATTCCAAAAGACCGTATTACCAATTCGTATACCTAGCAGCATAAAAATAATGATACCTAGTACAAATAATGTAGTTTTATTCCCTACTAAACTCGTTGAGAAAGCAATTAATCCAATAAATAAAAAGAGCACAAACCCATTCATAATTTCTAGTACAGGTGATAAATATCTCTTCACCCATTTGTATGTTTCGTCATATTCATTATTATCTACTAGACGATAGGCATAAAAACTTATCCCAAAATAAACCGCCGCAATAATAACATACGCATATAAGACGAAACATAAAATCGCACTGCTAATTTGCACGTAATTCCCCACCCTTTTTTCTATGTTTCACATTGATTTTACACACTTTTCATACTAAAAGTAAACATATATAAGTTAGTCAAATAATTAATAATGAGCAGTGGCTAAAACCCCCTGCTCATTATTAAAACAGTACAATTAACTTTAATTCTTTCATTTGTATGTAAATGTCTAAAATCAATCTATACGAGCGTTACTTACACCTCAGAACAAAAATTTTTTTGGAACCTTCAAGAGAGCGGAAGTTTTATTTTCTATTTCCTTTCCACTTTACATATTGGCTTAAAAATGTAATTGCCTTTTCAATCACTTCTTCGTCTGGTTTTAATTTCGCATGATGTAAACCATATTCTGAATTTACTCCAAGCCAAAACATAAATCCAGGGATTTCTCGAAGCATATAACCAAAATCTTCACCTGTCATTGCCTCAGTACATGTAATAACATTCATATCAGTTTGTTTATGTACAAATTGCATAAACTCTCTCGTTAACTCTTCGTGGTTATATACTTGATGATACATTGCTCCGTAATCTATAATCGCCTCACACTGGAAAGAAGCTTCGATACCTGCAACAATTGCCTCAATTCTGCTTTTCACACGCTTCATTGATTCCACTGATAATGTTCGAATCGTTCCTTCTAAACGAGATTTTTCTGCGATAATATTTTGAACTGTACCACCTGTTATTTTTCCAATTGTAATTACCGCACTGTCAAGAGGATTCACATTACGACTAATAACGGATTGAAGTTGTGTAACAAGGTGACTGGCTGCAACAATCATATCATTCGCAGTATGTGGATAAGCCGCATGTCCACCTTTTCCTTTTAAATCAACATATAATTCTGATGTATTCGCAAATAACAGACCTTCTTTTGTCGCAATTGTTCCTACAGCGTATTCTGGTGCAATATGAAGACCAAGAATTATATTAGGCTTCCATCCTTTTAGCTCTTCACTTTCTAACATAGGAAGAGCGCCACCTGGACCTTCTTCTGCCGGCTGGAATAGAAACACAAGGTCATCATCTATTCTTTCACTCACAGCTGCTGTTAGGAGGCCTAGACCAATTGTTGTATGCAAATCATGTCCACATGCATGCATCATTCCTTCATGTACAGAAGCAAATTCGTATCCAGTTTCCTCTGTTATTGGCAAACCATCTATATCTGCACGATAACCTATTATTTTCTCTGGGCTTTTCCCATTTACTTTAACAATTACACCTGTTTTCCATGTTCTCACTTCCAAATATTCGTTAGGAAGTGTTTCTATATACTCTAAAATGTACTGTTGTGTTTTCCACTCTTTAAATCCAATTTCCGGGATTTTGTGTAAATCTCTACGAACTTGGACAAATTTGCTTACTGTCATTTTTGCACCTCTATCTATAAAAAGCGTAAGAGCCTATTTATGCTCTTACGCTTTTTGTTTTTTATTTCTCTGGGTTTAATTGACGAAGCTCTTGTTTGATTTCAGTTTTCGCTTTTGTCTTCTCATCAATTTCTTTAATTACACGTGCTGGAGTTCCCGCAACAACTGTATATGGAGGCACATCTTCTGTTACAACAGCTCCTGCTGCTACAACTGCACCTTTACCTACTGTAACGCCCTCTAAAACAACTACATTTGCACCAATTACAACATCGTCTTCAACGATAACTGGTTTTGCAGAAGGTGGCTCAATAACACCCGCAAGTACAGCACCTGCACCTACATGACAGTTTTTGCCAACCGTTGCACGTCCACCAAGCACTGCGTTCATGTCGATCATAGTACCTTCGCCAATTACAGCACCGATGTTAATTGTTGCATTCATCATGATAACAGCGTTGTCACCAATTTCAACGTGGTCACGAATAATTGCGCCTGGCTCAATACGAGCTTTAATACCTTTTAAATCAAGCATTGGGATTGCAGAATTACGACGATCGTTCTCAACTACATAGTCAACAATGTGCTTGCTATTTTCATCAAGAATTGTCTTAATTTCAGACCATTCTCCGAATACTACACCAGATTTTTTATTTACAAATGCTTGTACTGTTTCAGGGAACGTTACTTCTTTTAAATCCCCTTTTATGTATACCTTTACAGGAGTTTTCTTTTCACTTTTTTGAATAAACGAAATAATTTCGTTAGCGTCCATCATTTTCATTCTTGTTGCCTCCTAAATCCATTTATATTGTTACTCTACCAAACGATAGAGCGAGTAGCAAGACAATAATCTTATTTTTCCCTTTGAATTTCTTCTATAATTTCTAAAAACGCTTGTACTTGCTTCAATTGTCTTGCTGATTCACTCGTTAACAACCATGTTTCTCTCGTTAATTGAACAGGTGTTTTATACATATTTTCCTGCACTTCTTTTAATACTGTAGAAGGCAATAATGCATAACCTATACCATTTAGAACAAGTTGTTTGCACGTCTCAATTTGATCAACTACAATTGTTCGCTTAGGTGGGTTAGAGAATAACCCATACCACCAATTTTGTATTTGACCATAATAAGTCGAATCACTTTTAAATTGAATAAATGGTCTATTTGTTTCTTTTAACATCGAAATATCTTTTATTTCTTTATCGACTAAATATAATTCATCTTCAAATAATTGTTGCTTTTGTCCTTTATATTCCTGTGATCCCCTTAATATAGCTACATGAACATCGCCCTCATAAAATTGCTTTTGCACTTCACTACTCCAGCCAGTAAACAGCGATATCTTCACAGAAGGATACTTTTGTACAAACTTTTTCAACACAGGAGGGAGCCAATATTGACCAATAACCGATGCAACAGCTATTTTTAACGTTCCATATGTTTCCGTTCTAAAAACTGCCAGTTCGCTCTTAATATTCTCTTCTCTTTGTAACATTTCTTTTGCATAATTTGCGACTTTTTCCCCTTCAGGTGTAATTGTCAATCCTTTTTGTGAACGAATAAAAAATTTCATTCCCCATTGTTTCTCCATAGATTGTAATCGTTGACTAAGCGCAGGTTGGGAAACAAATAAACGTTCCGCCGCTTTTCTCATATTTGATTCCTGGGCTAACACAACCATCATTTGAAAATCATCAATTTGCAACTTTCTCCCTCTTTCCTTAGCTTCCATACACCTTATTTCAATAAGCTTTTCATCCTGAATTTAACTGAATACTTTTATACAAAAAATACAATTTTTCAGTTCGAACTTTCCTTATGTTTTATGTCTTTTTAAATATAATACATACACAACTGATATGCACGAAAAAAAGTGACTTCTCCGTTTCTATGAAGTCACTTTCCTCCTATTGTCTATCGATTATGCTGCCGTACTTTTTTATTCAATAATTTTAAAATAGCTCTACGTGTTAAAATCCCCTCGAAATACCCTTCTTCATTTACAGCACAAATAAAAGGATGATCAATTGTCATTTCTAAAGCTTTTGCAAATGAATCTTCTAACTTAAGAACCGGAATATCTTCCTTCATCACTTGTTCTACTTTCATATCATCAAGTCTTTCAAACTCAATGCGCTCTAACCCTAACATACCATCTAAAATCATAGCAGTACTAATCAACCCATGTAATTTATACATTGGGTCTAAAACAGGTATTGCCGAATATCCAGATTTCACAAGAACGAGTAAAGCATGCTCTAATCCATTCCCAATTTGGACATGTGCTACTTTTTCTGATGAAATCATTAAATCTTTCACAAGAATTTGCTGAAACTCGTCTTTTGGAATACTAATCATGTTACATCCCCCATTTTCCCTTTTTCCTGCTTATATTCACCGATTCTATTCTTATTTTATGACAGCGTTTTCATATTATTATTTTGTCCTAACTTTATTTCAATAAAAATACAATTACACAGCTATTTTAGCATACAACACAAAAAAAAGACTACCATTACGGTAGCACTTAATACCCTTTATTTTTTAATCTGTAAAATAACCTTGTGATTTTTTTATATTGCGTCACATCTGTCTGTTTCAAACCATTCTCAATATCTGTAAGTTCTACAGCTAAAATTTCACTCGCATAATTTTGTTGAAATAAAATATCTAGTAACAAACTTTCTTCTTCTTTCGTTAAAACAAATTCCCTTTGCATATACCCCTCTCCTTATAATCCCATCGTTACTCTCATTATATAAAATTTCCAACTTATTTAGTAGATGTAATATTCAGTTTTTAATAAAAACATGTAACAATTGTAACCATATAAAAATTATTTCGTATATCGATTTGCATAACTAAATGCCGCATAAGCATCCGGCTTAATTTTTGCAGTTAATCCCATCGCTTGAATTTTCGCTGTCATATCTAAAATAAATTCTTTTGTTAAACCATCATTCCCTATGTCCAAATGAATTTCCATTATGAACCCAGCCCCATCTTGAGCATATGGATGCAATAAATCCCATATGGTTTGTATATGGTTAGGAGTAAATAGGCAAGCGATTTCTTGACTAAACTGTGTTTCTAAATATATTTTCTCCCGTAATGTTGCCGGCTTATCTTTTACTGACCTATGGTGTAAACATCCCCAAGCCCCTTTTCCAACACGGTGAATATGGATTGCCGTAATAAATCTCGTATCTTTTTGATGTGCCTGTGAGTCTGTCCCAATAGATAATCGATATAAATTTCGTGGATCCTTTTCAATGAAACTACAAATGCGGTTAAAGACCGTATCAAAATTCAAATGTCTCTCTGAAACATTATAGAATTTATGCCCACCGTCCACATAGTCACGTCCTTTCCATTAGACAGACTTTTCGTATTCTCATTGTATGGGACAAAAACAAAAATTATAACTTACTATCCTTTATTCGTCTCAATATTTCGCATTACAAAATGACAAACTTGGCAAGTATAAATTACATTTTGATTCGATTGAGCCGTTAATACATGAATAATCTCTGCAGAATTGTGGCAATTAGGACAGATCACAACTGGTAAACGTTCCACATAACACACCTCCTATTTATTTTTATCACGCTATTTTCGAGCAGTAAAACTCCTGATTGATGTAGGCCAATCATCAGTCGATAATAAGCACTTCCACTGATTAAAGTCTTACTTTATTACCATTGTAGGAAAAACGAAAAATTCCTATACATATATACTGGAAAGTAAAAGAACTAAAAAAGGTACTGCCATAGGCAGTACCTTTTTTATATGTATCAAGAAATGATATCGTAAATCTCAATTGCAACCATATCGATATTATCGAATTGATACACTTGAGGTTTTTCACCTTGTTGATACACTTCTAATTCATACATTTCACTTTTATCGAAAAATTTCACGCTACATTTGCGCTCACCGTTCACTTCAAAATAGCGTTGTGCTACTTCACCGCTTACAGCTTGTTCTTGTAGACTAACAAGTCGTGTTAAAATTCCTTGGAGTAGAGACATGAAATCTCTCCTTTCTCTAATCTTCCTACCAATAGGTTTTACAGCTATACTCATTCTATCCGTCATAACAGAAAAAATGTTCCACAGTCTAGGATAAAGGTTATTGGCCAGAAACTCAACTAAAAATTTGTCGAAATGCAAAGGAAAACACAGAAAGAACATCTTTTTCCTTCTTTATTGCGATTTCCATACTGGAATAATATAATAAAAAACAGAAAAAAGGAGGAATTACAATGAAAAAAATTGAGGTTTACACACAACCTGATTGTCCGCCATGTGTCATTGTGAAAGAATTTTTAAAGCATAATAACGTTTCATATGAAGAATTTGACGTAAAAAAAGACGCTGCTGCTCGAGATCGACTTTTATACGACTATGATTCCTATTCAACTCCAACAGTTGTAATCGACGGTGAAGTGGTTGCAGGTTTTCAAATCGAAAAATTACAACAGCTACTCAATATAGAATAGGAATAGGTAAATACCTATTCCTATTTTTATCTCGTTATTTATGGGCAGTAAAACTCCCGATTGATGAAAGCTAATAATCAGTGGGATATAAAGCCCCCACTGATTATTAGCTTTATAATTGTTGTAACCTTTTTATTTCAGTTAAAAGTTCTTGGCTTTCATGATACCCTGCTAATTTCCATTTATCTTGATCCCTTTTCAATGTTACAATTTGATATTGTCCACTTTTCGCCCGCTCATATACATATAAATTTTTATGCTCTTCATCATACGCCATTTTCGTTTCCGAATTAAAAGAAAACGGTGCTTCTTTTGCTGGAAGTAAATATTCACCACTTTGTTTATCACTTCTACTATTTTCATCTGTAAATACTTGAAGGAAATTATCTGTAAAATACGGTGATAACGTCTCTATCATCTTATTCATCGGCAAATGCTTCCCGCGAATTGAAAATTGGGTTTCATAGCCTTTTTGTATCGTTGTAAACACGTCTTTCCGATCGACTTTCAATTCCTCTTTTCCTAAAACAGTTGTAACACTATAACCAACTAGAAAGGCAACACATACAAATAGAACAAGCCATATTCCATATTTCCTCATTTTTTCACCTTCCTTTTAAAAGAACTTGTCTTTGTAGTATTCATTGTAACAATGATTATGCAAAGAAAGGGATGGTTTCGTTCGTAAAATCTTTACAACGATAGACAGCATTTTCATCACCATTTTCACTATTACCAATTTCTGATAAAAACAAACAAAAAAATGCACGAATCTCTTCGTGCATTAAAATAAAACATCTTCTTCATATAAATATTCATAAGATAAATCTATAAATAAAAAGTTTTCATCATCAATCGGGAAAGAAAATGTTCGTACCATTTCACCAGTTTCAATATCGGCATATAAATCTGAAAGTCTCGCCTTATTTTCAAAACGCATTTTCATAATATTCTCAAGAAAATACGGACGCCAACTCCAGTTCTTCATATAATACTCCGGCATCACAATCCATTCCCCATCTTTTTTCATAACATTACCTGATTGTTGAAAACCATCTTCATTGCAAATAAATATGCGAAAACTACATTGTGATATACTTTGGCTAAATTGTAATAACCAATCATTTATATCTTCATTCTTTTTTTGTTTTGACAGAACATCACCAATTCGATCACGTAACATCTCTGTTAAATGATAAATTTTTTGCAACTTCTTTTTCTCATGCTGAATAAATTGATGACATTCATTACCAAGTCTCTCTTTTAAAACATTCGTTTCAATAAAATCAGGTAAACATTCTTTTAAATAATTACCTTGATAGTATCTACCACCGTTTTTCCAAGCATATTGTAGTTGATAAAAAGCATCAATTTCTTCATATAACAACGTTGCACCAATTCTTCTTGCAAGTAAAGATAAGGAATATAAAATATCTTGATAAGATTGTATAAGTGCAGTTTGCCTTAAGTTTGTTAAATCTACTTTTAAAATATCAGGTGCTAACACGCTAATACGTTCTAAATTACTTGTACCCGTTCCAACTTTATTAATCGAAATCTGAATACCATATGTACGATAATACATAAGCAAATGATTAAATTGCTCAATATCTTCTTTACATTCATGCTCTGTTATCTCTAAAACAATGTGGTTCAAATTTAAACCTTGTTTTTCATACATCAATAAAAGTTGAAGTAAACTTTCATCTTCGTCATTCATTAATACGTTAGCATTTCGATGTATAAATAATAACAATTTTTGATTGCTTTCTAAATAACGGTTTAAAGCTTTTTCTACTATAATATTATCCGCTTCCAGTTGAAACTCACTTGGAATAGAATCATCATGAAAGAACGAAGCTAAACTTTGTATGCCCTCTTCTGTTTGAATACGTCCTACTACTTCATATCCAATTACTGTATGTTCATCAGCACTAAAAATAGCTTGATAATAAGGAAGGACTTTATCCAAGTTACTCATTACATCTAATGCATCTATCAACGTGCTTCCCTCCCTTTACTTTTCAAAAATTATAACACGATATTTACGGAAAAATAATAAAAAATCCCTTCAGTTTTCCTGAAGGGATTAGAGGGGTAAAATGCTAAGGGGAATTAGCAATTCTACTATGAAGAAAAAAGAGGTCTTAAATATACCGTATATATGACCTCTTGTAAATACCTTTCTTTCACATGTCACAATTCCGTCACATTTTACCACAAAAAAATGAATCAAACATTCATTTGGTCATCCCTCTTAAAATGGATATTGATGCAAGTGTTGTCCTCCATCCATTGTCATGCATGTTCCATTTATGTATGCAGCTTCATCTGAACATATATAATAAGCTAGACCCGCAATTTCTTCTGGCGTACCTAGTCTTCCAAGTGGCACACTTTGTAGTGTACGCTTAGCCATTTCTTCTGAAATCCATAATTTATCGGCACCGCCCGTACGTTCAATCGGCCCTGGTGCGATAGCGTTAACTCGTATTCCATATTTACGTCCCCACTCAACAGCAAGCGTTTTAGTCATTGCTAATACGCCAGCTTTTGCTGCAGCCGAATGAATAACTCCTGGACCTGCATCCCATGCATATGTCGCTACCATATTAATGATATTTCCTTTTATACCTTTCTCAATCCAATACTTCCCGACAGCTTGACTGCAATAAAATGTACCATTTAACACAATATTAATGACCGAATTCCAGCCATTCACAGATAAATCTTCTGCTGGACAAATAAAGTTGCCAGCTGCATTATTTATTAAAATATCAATTCGTCCGAACTTTTCATCAATATGTTCAATCATTTTCTGAATATCTTCAGTATTTCGTACATCCATTTGTACAGGCAATATTTGCCCTGGAAACTGTTCAATCTCTAACTTTGTTTCCTCCAGTTTTTCTTTTGTACGCCCTGTAATAACAACTCGTGCCCCTTCTTTTGCAAAACGAGTTGCCATTCCTTTTCCCATTCCACTCGATCCACCTGTTATAATTACTACCTTCTCTTTCATATATATCCCTCCCAAAAATGAATACACATTCATTTTATCATTTTATTTGATAGAAATCTTTATATTTTTAAACTTTTCTGATATTTTAACTTAAAGAGACTTCTTTTCATTCATTTTTCCGTAAGCTATACTACTTCTTTATTATTTTAAATATATTAAAAAAAACTGAAAGGAGATTTGAGTAGCCTGTATATGGAACGAAAACACATGATATAAATCAAATAGGTATACTCATACTTTTATGAAGCAAATTACACGAAGAAATTTTTTGAAAAATGGAATACGCACTTGTCTATATTCATTTATAACCACTAGTATCGGTTACTATTACGCTAAATACATAGAGCCGCATATGATCTCTTTTACAGAGCACACACTAAAATCACAGCTCATACCAAAAAGTTTTCATGGTATGAAGATTCTTCAATTTAGCGATTTACATCTCGGATACTATTTCTCGCTCCAACATTTATCTCAAATCATTTCTAAGATTAATGCTGCAAACCCAGATATTGTCCTTTTTACTGGTGATCTCATTGATAATTACCAAACATATACTGATACTCCTTTCGTTGCATCCATTTTAAAGAATATACAAGCACCCTTCGGTAAATTTGCTATTTATGGTAACCATGATCACGGCGGATATGGAACTGAATACTATGATCACATCATGCGTGAATCTGGATTTGAACTATTACAAAATAGCGAAAAACGAATTCGTCTACTGGATAATAGTGAAATTTCTATTTTCGGACTCGATGATATACTACTTGGCAAACCAAAAATAGCGGAAACACTACAACAAGCGCGGCAAAATACTTATAACATTGTTCTTGTTCACGAGCCAGATATTGCGCCACAAATTGCTACATATCCAATCAACTTGCAACTTTCTGGTCATAGCCACGGCGGACAAGTAAAAATCCCTTTTTTAGGTGCTATCGTTACCCCATCACTTGCCAAACACTACATTGAAGGCTTCTATTCCATTCAAGACTTATCTCTCTATGTCAATCGCGGACTTGGAAGAACACGTGTCCCATTCCGGTTTATGTCAAAACCTGAAATTACACTCTTCACCCTACAACATTCGTAATAATTCGCCTATTTTCTTACATATCCTTTCTTGTACGCGCTCATCCACGTTTCGTTTACCATATGATAAAAGTGAGTCCAATAAAGGAGGTTTGTTCATGTATCCATATTATCAACCAATCCCAGTTCGTTCAGCACCTATTGGCCCAGTAGGCGACTCACGATTCTTTCCGTTTTTTGGCGTTCCATTTCTAGCTGGAATTGCTGGTGGATTGCTCGGCGGAGCATTAGCTTTCGGCCCTAGACCATTTTATCCACCTTATCCACCACCTTACCCGCCACCAGCACCTTATCCTTGTTATGGTGGACCTTGTCAACAACCATACTATTATTAATGTATGCCAACAATTCTACCAACGCTATTCTCTCTATTAGACAATCGATTAATATGCTTACAATAAAAACTATTCTCTCTACACATTCTTCTATTTTGAGAACGTATAATAAGTAGAGAACAAAGTAAAAAACCTCTTATTAATAAGAGGTTTTTTACTTTGTTCTTGCTATTCAGCATCTGTATTTTGATACGCCATCTTAAACAACTTCACTTGGCTATCAATCTCCTCTGCACTACTATTAATAACATAATAGTAGTCACCGTCTTTATTTTGTTCGCGTGTTTTCACATTATCTGCTAAAGTAAGCTGTAAAATCGCCTTTATTCTTGCTTTCATTTCAATATCTAGAATTGGGAAGGATATTTCTACTCGTTTCTCCATATTTCGCGTCATCCAATCAGCTGAAGATAAATATATTTTCTCCTCTCCATTATGATGGAAATAATAAATACGGCTATGTTCTAGATATCTTCCTACAACACTAACTACACGAATATTTTCACTTACATTTGGAATACCAGGTCTTAAACAACATGTTCCTCGAACGATGAGCTCTACCTTTACTCCCGCTTGTGATGCTTCATACATTTTTTTTATTAATGGTTTATCCGTTAGTGAATTCATCTTAGCGATAATATAGCCATTTCCATATTGCCTATGATAACGAATTTCTTCATCTATTAAATCCATAAATTGCTCTCTTATATCAAATGGTGCAACTGATAAATGGTGAAAATGCGGTTTCGTTGTATAACCACTTAAATAATTAAAGAAATTTGTTGCATCGACCCCAAAGTCTTTTCGTGATGTAATATAGCCAAAATCGGTATATAACTTTGCTGTTGCATCATTATAATTTCCGGTTCCAAGATGTACGAATCTTTCGATTTTTCCGTTTTTTCTTCTTACAACTAGCGTAATTTTACTATGCGTTTTCAAGTGACTTACACCGTAAATAACGTGACACCCAGCCTGTTCTAATTCTTTAGCCCAATGAACATTATTCTCTTCATCAAACCTTGCTTTTAACTCCACCAACACTGTGACTTGTTTTCCTTTTTCAGCTGCTACTTTTAGTGCCTGAATAATCGGAGAATCACCACTTACTCGATATAATGTTTGTTTAATCGCAAGTACATTCGGATCGTCTGCCGCATCACGGACAAAATCAACTACTGGCTGAAACGATTCAAAAGGATGATGTAATAAAATATCATGCTCAATCGCCTTTTCAAATACATCTTCCTCATCACCTAAGTCTTGAGGTGGTTGCGGAATAAGGGCTGGATAAATGAGATGTTCATATAATGGTGCTAATTTTTTATATAAAGAGAATAAACATGTTAAATCTAACGGTCCATCCATTATATATACATCTTCATCTTTTACTTCCAACACCTCGTATAATAATGTTAATACTCTTTCATCAATGTGTTCTTTGCCAACTTCTAAACGTACAGCAGCTCCCCACTTACGCTTTTTCAACTCTTTTTCAATTACCTTTAATAAATCCCTCGCACCCTCTTCATGAATTGTTAAATCCGCATTACGTGTAATACGGAAACGAGTAACAGATGATACTTTATATCCTGTGAATAATTTATGAGTAAAACTACTAATTACGTCTTCTAATAAAATAAATTTATGCTTTTGCCCTTCACTCGGTAAAAATATGAAGCGTTCAAGTAATGAAGGAACTTGCACAATTCCTAACTTCGTACGGTTTTCTTCCTCCACTTGCTTCTCATCATATAAAAGAGTAGCTAAGTTCAAACTTTTATTTAATAACATCGGAAATGGACGGTATGCATCGATAGCTACAGGCGTTAAAACCGGAAAAATTTGCTCATCAAAATAATCTTCTATAAATTCTCTCTGTTCTTTCGTCAAATCATGGAATGTTAAACGCTCAATCCCCTCTAATTCAAGCGCTGGCAATACGTAATTTTTAAACGTATCATATTGTACGGTCATTAATTCATGGGCTTTTATCTCAATTTTATTTAATTGTTTTTTTGGTGTTAAGCCAGCTTTATTTTCTGGTTGATTAAACCCAGCACTCACTTGATCTTTCAAACCCGCTACACGTACCATAAAGAATTCATCTAAATTCGAGCTAAAAATACTAATAAACTTTAATCTTTCCAAGAGTGGATTATTTTCATCTTGCGCTTCTTGTAGTACACGTTCATTAAATGCTAACCAACTTAGCTCTCGGTTATTATAATATGCTGTATCATTTAAATTTACGATGTTCCCCTTCAACAATTCCATTCTCTTCACACTTCCCCTTGAAACTTTTTTACTATAATTTAGTTACTTTTATTTTAGCAAATTACAATATTATAAAGTGTAAATTTTTTGTAAAGACATCCGTACAACCTAACATTTTCATTCAAATGACAAGTTAATATTCGTTTTTAACACTCTTTCTAGCTGCTTTTTTTGTTTTTCAGCTTGTACTTTTTCTGCTAATGCCGATTGCTCACATAAAATTCTAAACGTTAATCCTTCTTTATTTTCTGTTATGGATATCGTATCGACAAGCGATCTTTGTCTTACATTTAAAGCAGCTGAAAATTGTAAAACAGCCCCTAATAGGCGGATTTTTTTTTGTTCGCTTTTATCAAACCAACCTTCAAATGGAGATAAATGTTGTTTAAATAGCATTTTTGATTTATAAGATGCAATAAGCGCTAACCTCACTCGATCTTTATGCATCATGCCATCAATTGTTTTATTCGCCAATAAATAAAACGTGTGTAAACGACTCGCTTCTTCGTCTATATATTTTCCAATGTTAAATACTTTCGCTGCTTGATGGAATGCTTCCCAGTCTTTTATCGAAACAGAAATCAGTCCCATTTCTTCGAGTTGTTTACAAATCAATCTTCCATGTTTAATAAGTTGAATGACAAATTCCATATCCATTTCATATTCGTGTGATAACAAATGTAAGCTTTCTTCAACTACATTCGGATAATATGAAATCCCTAAATCTTTCGTCAACTCTTCATAGAAAACACCTTCTCTTAATCCTTTTTTGCTTAATACAAATGCCGTTGCTTCTATAATATTTACAAGTTTATGAAATACTTCAACCGCTGGAATAATTGTATCAGCTCGATCTTTTGCCAATCCTTCCATTTTCTGAAGTTCGATAAACGATTGTTTTTCTAATGTACCTTTTACATTTTCAATATCTTCTTCTTTCATTTTGTATAAATGTACTCCCGCTATAGGATAGTTTATTAAATTTTGGTGGATTTTTGCTAAGTTTCTCGCACTACCACCAATTGCAATAAGAGGCAATTTCTTATCAATTAACCATGGTAACGTTCGAAATTGACACTCTAAATACTCTCGAATTTCCTCTAATTCATCTTTAGTAGGAATATCACCTTTAATAAATAGATGTTTTAAAGAAAGCGCACCAAAAGGAAAACTATGGTACTCTAAAATCTCTCTATTTTTAATATATGTAACTTCCGTACTTCCGCCACCAATATCTACTGTTATTCCTTCCGAAAACGAAGTAGAATTCATAACTGCTAAATAGCCGTAACGTGCTTCCTCATATTCTGATAACACTCTAAGAGTAAAGTCTGTTTGTCCTTCAACAAGTTTTTTAATCTCCTCTTGATTCTCAGCCTGTCTAATTGTTGCCGTTGCAACACAAAGTACATGATGCAGCTGATGGAATTTTGTACTTTCTTGAAATTGAAATAATGTTTGTAACAATACTTCCTTACCTTCTTCATTCAAAACACCATCGATTAAATAATTTCTTAACCGGGCAACCACTTTCGTATTTTCAATTTCTTTATAAAAACCTCCATTTTGCTTTTCATAAATAACTAAACGCATTGTATTAGATCCAATATCTATAATGGCATATTGTTGTTTTAATAGTTCTTTCAAACTTCTCACTCTTTCATTATCAAATTTCAAAACACATTCTATTACTATTATACAAAATAGTTGTTTTTTGTAACAATATTGCTTTAATATTGAAAATGTATACAATCACTTTTTGCATATAATAAAAACCTCTTTTATTTATGTTATAATAATGAAAAATTGAAAGGAGATTCAATATGAAACCTTCACAACCACAATCTCAATTACAAAACCAACATCCTATTAATCGACTAGCTCAATCTATTTTCGTTGTGAATCGTCATGCCAAAGCTGCAACTAACCCTAAATATTTATACTGGTTAAAAAAGACAGCTTTAGAGCGTTTAATCGCCGAAAAAAAAGCAATTAAAGAAGGATTACATTTCTCTAGAAATCCACGTTTTAGCCAACAACAATCTGATGTTCTTATACGGTTAGGCGATTATTATTTCCACATCCCTCCTACGAAAGAAGATTTTCGAAACCTACCACATCTTGGTCATCTTGAATCCTCCTACCGAAACCCGAAAACAACCTTGTCTTTAACAGTTTCCAAAAAAACACTTCAAGATTATATTGGTCCTGAAGCACTGAAACAAGAAAAAAAATTAAGTGAACCTGTTCCATGGTATAGCCGCACTTATACAAAAAAATAAAACAGTTTGGCCTATGTTAGGCCAAACTGTTTTATTTTTTCTCTTCTTTAATTTTAATATTGGCTTGCTTGTAAAATGCAACTTTTTCTGTATTATAAGATTTCGTGAATTCATTAAACTTATCTTTTTCTGACTCAATATCCTTATACGATTGATTTACTACTTTAACTTTCTCACTAATATCTTTTAATTTTGTACCTTTATCTTGTAACATTGTATATAATTCTTTTTCTTGTTTTAACGATTTATTATAGCTGTCATACATTTTGTTAAATGAATCATGTCGTTTCTCATATGTGCTTTTCACTTTATCCGCTTGCTCTTTCAATTTCTTATCTTCAATTTTCTTCACATATTTATCTGCTGATTTCACTTCTTCTTGCGCCTTATTTAAAGATTCTTTTTCTTTTTTAAGCACTTTTTCTCGTTCATCTGTATTTTTCACTGCTTGGTTCAGTTTTTCCTTAACAGTTTGATTATTATCTTTTCCTTCTTGAACAATCTGGTTATATAATTCTTGTCCCTCTTTTTCTAAAGTTTCAAGTTTCTTTGCATCTTCAAACATTGTTTTTTCTTGCTTGGCAGCATTTTCAAATGCTACATATAATTCCTCTTCTGGTTTTGGCCCAAAACAACCCGCTAATAAAACCATTGATAATGTGGCTACAATTGCTAATTTACTATATTTCAACATCTTTTCCTCCTACTTATAAACGATCCTTGTGTAAAAAAGCTATAAAAATCATATAATCCTTCTATACACTTCACACTCGCATCTTTTTTACGAAGATCATCAGTATTGTTTATCATGCTTGTACACATTTATTACTTGAAATTATTTTTCACGTTATTCTCTTTGAATTATGTAGCAGTTTCATGTCCATCTACTAAGTATATTTCACTTTGCACTTTTCATTCTCTACTCACACTATGTATTACCTTAAAATACAATGGAATTCACCAGAGCCATAATAATTAGAAGAACAACTATAATAATTCACCTGATAAAAGATGATTGTCGATCTCTCACATCTATCATTCCCTTTCCGCTTTCTATCAAATAATCTCTTTGTTCATTTTACACAGTACAAATACTACCTCGCAACAACTTACAAATATTCTTTTCCTTTCCTAAAAAGGAAAAGTGTAGAGCATGTTTTCCTCTACACTTTTAAAATGAAACACATTGTGCAAATGCATTGACACATCCATCATAATTATATGCCTATTTCATATATTTTTAAAGACTTTTATTACAATAAAAGTTGTTTTTGTAATAAAAGTCAAAAAAATGTTACAATCCGAATTTCTTCATATCATATTTCTTCAACTCAAAGTTTTACTCATTGTCTTTCAAATTTCTATACTGGTACAATTGATTCTGTGCCTTTCTTAACAATTCTTCAAAAGTTTTCCCTTCTACTGGATAACTAGCAGCCCCAAATAATAACGTCACACTTAATAAACCACTTTCTATTTCACTTTCAATATTTTTCATTAATCGTCGTGTTATTGTTGATTTTTCATGACCATTATCAATCGCTACAATAACATATTTATTTTCATCCCATTTTGTAACGACATCACCTTTTCGAATCGTCTTTACAATAGTAGACTCCACTCTCTGTACTAACGCTTCCAACTTTTTTTCTTGCACTGTTTCCTTTAATCCCTCCCATTCTTTAACGGAAAGAATGTACACTGTAATATTGCGAGAATCTCGTTCAGATAAAGCAGCTACTTTTTCAAAAAAATCAACAACAAAATCATTACTTGCCATTCCCCCTACTTCCATATTCATACGTCCGTTTTCTCTTTTATCATACCAATGGCCAAAGTAACAACTTAGCAACAGTTGCAAAATATAAATAATAAAGACAGTATAAAATGATCGCGAATCTAATTTTGCAATTACATCCTGAAGCGCAATCCATTCCGTAACAGCAACAGTATTCCCTAGTAATAATCCACTAATCTTCCCTTTATGTTTCATACTTCCTCTCCTTCCTATACCAATATATGTTTCTATAACAATAATGTTTTTCTACCAAATAAAAAATGTACATATTCTATGTACATTTCCGCTAGAGCTTGTATTCCTTTTTTATTCTATTTCATATATATACTATATATCGTTTATAGAAAGGAGTGACCTATATGCTACAAAAAGAAAATCTATCAGATGCTATACGTTTACTAGCTGGTTTTTTGTTATCATTAAAGCTACTATTTACCTCTTTCGGAATAAACTTTATTACGAACGATCAAATCGACGCTATTGTAAATGTTATTTCATTTCTATTCATTCTATATTTTGGTTATAAAAATAACTATGTAGGAAAAAAAGGAATCGAACAAAAGAAAATACTCAAGAAGCACAACCTCCATTAAAAAAGGAACCTTTCGCACAGGTTCCTTTTTATCATTGCCGCACCACAACTTCATTTGTTTGCAATGGGCCATATGAGACTGCTTTATGTTGAAATGTGTATGTAGCCTTAAACAATGCAGTTTTAACCGCTTTATCTTTATTTGCTTTTAATTTACAACTTAGTTCCACCTTCTCGTTCGGCAATAAATTATCGATTCTCCACCTTACAAGCTGGAATAAAAACTCGCTCATCCCCTTATTAACCTGCAGAGAATTCGGAATATACGAAAAGTAATCTCTAATCATATGACTTACAACGACTCGTGAAATCACTTCAATTCCTTTATTTTCAACTTCAATTCGCATAATAAGTATGTCGTTTACATCATAGATTAGTTCATATGAAAATTTTTCTTCATACATACTACGGATTTGTAATGTAACTGCTACATTAGGAAGTTCGCCTTCCTTTTTTGAGCCATCAATCCACAATACCGGCTGTAACGGTATTGTATCCCTTCCTTGATCCGAAATTCGCTTCCATATTTTCATAATATATATTCACCTCATTTCAGATGTACCATCCATACAATTCTATTCTTTCGCTTTACACAATAAACTACAAAAATGATGAACGCTTGTTACAAACGATATTTAATAGTTCCCTTCCTTTTATCCTATTCGACAATATAAAGAAAAAACCATTTTTCAACTGTTAACAGGAAGTATTCTTACTGAAATATTTTTTACAATTTACTTCATTGACTTTATAACAATATTCAGTATTGCTCACTCTTTTTCTTTCCATACAAAAGGATATTTTGGTGAAAGAAAAAGTTTGCCTTTTAGTCAAATTTGACTATAATATTCTTTATGGCATGTCAGTGCACTTATGTAAGAGAATTTAAGAGGAACTATGCTTTAGATTTTTATGCGTTGCATTTAAAACTTAATATAGTTTACTTATTATTAAAGGAGGGGCATATTTGGAAACTCAACTATCAAAAAAAGACTCCAACAATACAAAGTTTGTTGTTGCTGGTTTACTACTTGGTATTTTAATGGCAGCAATGGATAATACAATTGTTGCAACCGCAATGGCGACGATTGTCGGAGACTTAGGAGGATTTGACAAGTTTGTTTGGGTCACATCGGCATATATGGTAGCAACAATGGCAGGGATGCCTATTTTCGGAAAACTTTCTGATATGTACGGACGGAAACGTTTTTATATTGGTGGACTCATTCTTTTCTTATTCGGTTCTGCACTTTGCGGGACAGCATCTAGTATTGAACAATTAAGTATTTATAGAGCAATTCAAGGTATTGGTGGTGGCGCCCTTATGCCTATCGCCTTCACAATTATGTATGACATATTCCCGCCAGAAAAACGTGGGAAAATGACAGGGCTATTCGGTGCAGTTTTCGGGACATCAAGTGTATTTGGACCTTTATTAGGTGCCTATATTACGGACTATATAAGCTGGCATTGGGTCTTCTATATTAATATTCCATTAGGGCTTATCTCCTTCTTCTTCATTACTAAATACTACAGTGAATCTCTAGAATTTAGAAAACAAAAAATTGATTGGGCTGGTGCTATTACACTTGTCATTAGTATTATTTGCTTAATGTTCGCACTAGAACTTGGTGGTAAAACGTATGCATGGGGCTCTAATGTAATTATCGGTTTATTTGCAACTGTTGTTATTATGCTTATTATTTTCTTCTTCGTAGAACGAAAAGCAACTGAGCCTATCATTTCTTTCCATCTATTTAAAAAACCTTTATTTGCAGCTAGCCAAGGCGTTGCCTTTTTCTATGGTGCTGCTTTTATCATCTGTACAGTTTATATCCCAATCTTCGTTCAAGGTGTTCTCGGAGGTTCAGCCTCAAATGCTGGATTAATTTTAACACCAATGATGGTCGGCTCTGTAATCGGAAGTCAAACAGGTGGACAGTTAGCTTCACGAACAAGCTATCGTAACATTATGATGGTATCTGGCGTTTTCTTCGTTCTTGGTATTTATTTACTAAGCACCTTAACAATGGACACACCTCGTATGCTCGTAACGCTATTTATGGTCCTCGCTGGACTTGGGGTTGGTTTCTCATTCTCAGTTTTAAGTATGTCTTCTATCCATAAATTAGAAATGAGAGACCGTGGTTCTGCTACATCAACAAACTCATTCTTCCGTTCACTCGGTATGACTCTTGGTGTAACGATTTTCGGTACAATTCAAAATCATATTTTTATTAATAAATTAAACACTGTGTTCCCTCCTGAACTTGCAAAATTAGCTCCAAAAGGTGGAGACACAAGTTTCTTATTATCACCAGGTGCTACCGAGAAGATTCCAGCAGAAATATTAACTGGTATTAAAGAAGCTCTCGCTACATCTATTGCCAACACATTCTTCTGGGCACTGATCCCAGCTGTACTAAGTATTATTTGTATTTTACTTATGGGAAATGAACGCCTATTTACAGGACCGAAAGCGAAACAAAAGCAAAAACAAGTAAGTTAGTATAAAAAAAGGAACGGCATATCCCTTTATGAAAAAGGATATGCCGTTTATAATATGTATAAAATCAAACTTTAATTAGTAGGGATACAGTTTTTATGTACAGGAGTTGAGACAGAATGAGCATGAAATTAGTCATTCTCGGCTTGCTACTCGAAGGAGATAAACATCCATATGAAGTGCAGCACATAATGAAAGACAGACAGATGGATTATTATATTAAATATGCAAAAGGATCACTTTATTACGCCTTCGAGCAATTAGAAAAGCAAGGTGCAATTCGCATTACAACTATTGTTCGTGATACGAATAGACCAGATAAAACAATCTTTCATATAACAGAGGAAGGTAAACAACTATTTCACACGTTACTCTTAAAACAGTTCGAAGCAAAAAACCAAATATATAAACCAATTTATTCAGCACTTTCTTTCACTCATTTTGGTGATGATCAAGAATTGGTTCCAATTTTAGAAAAAAAGAAACATGATACCGTTCAATATTTACATAAAATGCAAACTATATATGATTGCAGTAAAGGAAAAATTCCACGTGCACAACTATATATTTTACAAAGTGTTATTGAGCATATTACCGTTGAATTACAATGGTTAAGCACCCTCCTTAACGATGCCATAG
Source organism: Bacillus sp. FSL M7-1020 (assembly GCF_038050415.1). Lineage (NCBI taxonomy): Bacteria > Bacillati > Bacillota > Bacilli > Caryophanales > Bacillaceae > Bacillus > Bacillus sp. FSL M7-1020. The sequence goes on from NZ_JBBOTW010000001.1 coordinate 3,622,927, forward strand.
CAGGACGACTTTCAAAATTTGATGTAGATGAAAATTGAGCGAGTAAAGAAGACGTTCCCTCTTCTTTACTCGCTCAATTTTTCTATATTTTCACATTCCATTATATATCATTAATCTGAAAAACACCTGAATTATTCAGAATATTAAGAAATAAAACCTTTAGAATTTTCTTATTTTAAAACAGTAGACAAAATTCCAAAAATCGTGTTAGAATTTGTTTCAATATCATATCGCTTGTTAAATTCCTTTCAAAAGGAAAATAGGTACACGAAAATTTCGTTTCGTGTTTAAAAGGGAAGCTTGGTGAAACTCCAACACGGTCCCGCCACTGTAAATGCTGAGATTTCTTTGTTAGTGCCACTGTGAGAACGGGAAGGTGAAAGAAATTATATGAAGCATAAGTCAGGAGACCTGCCTGTTTTAACAACACTGATAGATTCACGGATGATGATGAGGTGTTAAAACAAAAAGGAAGGCTTATTTTCTATGTCTTTGTACTTTTTGTTATAAGTATTTCCTAGTAAACGGAAATGCTTACTTTCAATTAGGGAGGAATTTAAAATGGCAATTCAAACAAGTAACTTAGGTTATCCACGTATCGGACTACAACGAGAATGGAAAAAAACATTGGAAGCTTTTTGGTCCAATAAAATTGATGAAGAACAATTTTTAACAACGATGAAAGAAATTCGCCTTCAACACGTAAAAGTACAGCAAGAAAAAGGAATTGAACTCATTCCAGTCGGCGATTTTACATATTATGATCACGTTCTGGATACTGCTTATATGTTAGGTTTTATCCCGTCACGTTTTTCTGAGTTTACATCTTACCTTGATGTATATTTTGCAATGGCGCGTGGCTCTAAAGATCACGTAGCTTCCGAAATGACTAAATGGTTTAACACAAACTATCATTATATTGTTCCTGAATATGAAGAGGGATTACAAATCTCTTTAAAAGATAATCGTCCACTTCGCTTATACGAAGAGGCAAAACAAGAATTAGGCGTAGATGGAAAGCCTGTTATTTTAGGACCATATACTTTCTTAAAATTAGCAAAAGGCTATAAACAAGATCAATTTGCTACTATTTTAAAACAGTTAGTTACACCTTACGTACAACTACTTTCAGAACTACATGCGGCTGGTGCACAAATCATTCAAGTTGATGAACCGATTTTCGCTTCTTTAACTAAAGAAGAAATTCAGCATGCGAAAGAAATTTATGAAACTATTCGTAAAGAAGTTCCAAACGCGAATCTTCTTTTACAAACATATTTTGATAGTGTAGAAGAAAACTATGAAGAAATTATTACATTCCCTGTATCTAGTGTTGGTTTAGATTTCGTTCACGGTAAAGAAGGTAATTTAAATGCTATTGCGAAATACGGATTCCCAGCTGACAAAACTTTAGCAGTCGGTTGTATAGATGGCCGTAACATTTGGAGAGCGGACCTTGATGAAATTCTTACGTTATTTACAACGTTACAAAAACAAGTCCAAACAAAAGATTTCATCGTTCAGCCTTCTTGTAGTTTAATGCATTCACCAATTGATAAAACCGAAGAAACTCACTTATCGACTGAACTATTTGATGCGCTAGCATTTGCAAACCAAAAATTAGAAGAACTAGTTCTTATTCATTCTGCTTTGACTCAAGGTACAGAAAGCATTAGTAACGAACTTGAAACATATCGCAATGCGCACCATACAATACGTTCATCTGCTGCACGTAACCGAGAAGATGTCAAAGCAGCACGAACAGCACTAAAAGAAGAAGATTTTTCACGCCCTCTTCCATTTGAAAAACGATACGAATTACAACAAGTTGCTCTGCAGTTACCGTTGTTACCAACAACAACTATCGGTAGCTTCCCGCAAACAACTGAAGTTCGTCAAACGCGAAAAGAATGGCGTAACGGCGTTATCTCAAATGAACAATATGAGCAATTTATTGAAAAAGAAACAGAAAAATGGATTCGTTACCAAGAAGAAATCGGTCTTGATGTTCTTGTTCATGGTGAATTTGAAAGAACTGACATGGTCGAATACTTCGGTGAACGTCTTGCTGGTTTCTCCTTCACTAAAAACGGTTGGGTACAATCGTATGGTTCCCGTTGCGTGAAACCACCTGTTATTTATGGTGATGTTGCCTTTATAAATGGAATGACTATTAAAGAAACTGTATACGCACAAAGCTTAACAGAAAAAGTAGTAAAAGGTATGCTAACTGGACCTGTCACTATTTTAAATTGGTCATTCGTTCGAAATGATATTTCAAGAAAAGAAGTTTCCTATCAAATTGCATTAGCACTTCGTCATGAAATTGAATTACTTGAATCGTCTGGAATTAGAGTAATCCAAGTCGATGAGCCAGCGCTTCGTGAAGGAATGCCACTAAAAGAAAAAGATTGGGATGCATATATTACATGGGCAGTTCAATCCTTCCTTTTAGCAACATCTTCTGTAGCCAATGAAACGCAAATTCATACGCACATGTGTTACAGTAACTTCGAAGATATTGTAGATGCTATTCGTGCATTAGATGCGGATGTCATTTCTATCGAAACATCACGTAGTCACGGAGAATTTATTGATACATTAAAACATACAACATATGAAAAAGGGATCGGTCTAGGGGTATACGATATTCATAGCCCACGTGTACCGAGTAAAGATGAAATGTTTGAAATCGTAGAACAATCTTTACAAGTATGTGATCCTAAATATTTCTGGATTAATCCTGACTGTGGTTTAAAAACAAGAAAAACAGAAGAAGTTATTCCAGCTTTAGAACACATGGTGCAAGCAGCAAAAGATGCTCGTTCCCTTTTAAAAACAAATGCATAACAAAAATGGGTTATCCTTCCTTAGGATAACCCATTTTTTATTCTTTACTTTCAAAAAAGAATTCGTATTGTAGTTTATATAACTCATCATCCGTTGGTTCTTCAAGAGGAATTACCTGCAATACAACTGTATACTCACCATTTGGAATAGGAATTTGAAATTTATTTGAAAGAATACTCGTTACAACGATACATTCATTTTTAATTGTAAAAGGAACCGTAACTGTTCTAATTACTTCTTCTTTTTCAATATGTTTTCCACAAGTCACTTTTATTTCACAAGTATAATCAGAAAGTGCTTCAAAAATAACAGTTCCATCCGCCTTAGCATAACCTCTATCAAAATCTTCATCCGTCCAGTCTACGTAAGGCTGTTCACCGTCATAGTTCATCAACATTAATTGTGAATAAGAAATTGTTAACTCCATCGTTCCCCTTCTCCTTCATTATGAAATATGTAACACTACTTCACTTCAAATTTCACACGCGTACCATCTGGATATTTATCTAACTTATTTCCTACCCAAGAACCTGCTCCGCGATTATCCGCTGGACTTATATATTCAATATGCGCCCCTTTTCCGCCTTCTTTACACATCGCCATTGGCCATTCATCACGATCATAGCCTTTTTTTGATGGATATGGAGCTAACGATAATTTCCTTCTATCTCCAGCACCACCACGATCAATTGTACAAACTTCTGAATGTCCTTCTTTTATAGCATCCGTAATATGTTTCCCTGTCTCTGGATATCGCTCTTTCGGAAATTCTAGAACTTGATCATACGCATTCGTTTTTTTGATACTTGTTTCCTCTGGAACAAGTACTTCATACACCGCTACTACAATAGAAAGAATTGCAATAATTGAAATGATAATACCTTTTAATTGCTTCATGTATACCTCCATGATTCTACCAGTTTCTTTTCCTCCGTTATTATAACAAACTTCTCCTGTATATGTTTTCAGACATTATTTTAGCTCTTCTTCGCCATTCCGCCAAAAATCTCTCATTTTTCTTCATCTTTTCACTAATGCTGTAGAAAACTAATAACCTTCCGACATTCTTTTTCAAAGGAAGTCCTCATAAAAAGATTGAAATGATATATACGATACTTTTTGGGGAGGAAATAACATGGAAGCTATCTATAAAACAAAAGATGTCACGAATAAAACAGGCATCCCAAAACATATAGTCCGTAAATATAGTCAACTGTTAGAGGAACATGGGTATATCATTTCAAAAACAGCTGATGCTCGTATTTATAAACTGGATGATTTAAAACTATTGAAATCTATACATGAAAGAGCTGCTAAACTGCAAGAAGATATTTCAGAAACGATACCTATTATTTTAAAAGAAAAAGAGGCCCCGCCTGTACCCGCTATACAAGATAAGCAAGAAATACAAACGAAAGAAAAAGAAGATGGGCGTAACTTTGAGGAGTTCATGTTAAAACTCGAAATGCTCGCTCAATTAAATGAAGCAATTATTCATCAAAATTCTACTCTAATTACACAAAATCGTTTGAAAGATGAAAAATTAGATGAATTGATGCAACAAGTTTATGTAAAAGAAGGCTCTCAAGAAAAAATGCTACAAGAGTTAGTTGATCACGCCGCTCAAACAGATGCCTTGCAAAAAGAAAAGATGGACTTATTAATGAATCATATGTATAAACGAGAATCCAAGCAAGAAGAAAAAATGAATAAACTCGTTAATCAAATTTATCATAAAGACAGTAACCGTGATACACAACTTATGCAAGTTATTCGCGAAATTCAAGAAACAAAAAGAATGGTCGCCGCCTCAAAAGAACAAGGTTTCTTCCATTCATTTAAAAGTTTATTTAGCCGAACAAAACAAGAAAGAACAAACGAATAAACAATATACAATAAAAAGTTACCTTCCATCGGTAACTTTTATTCCTTACTTCTTACAGCTGGTAATATAATAATCGCTTCAGTACCTTTTCCGCTTTCGCTTTTATATTCCAGTGTACCATTATGCGCTTGTAAAATACTAAATGTCACCATAAGTCCTAATCCTGTCCCTTTTTCTTTTAAAGAATAATACGGTTGTCCAAGCCTTGCTAACTGTTCTTTTGTCATACCAACGCCACTATCTTTAACTCTTATTACGATTGTTTCGTCTTTTTGAACAGCCGTTACTTTTAAATATCCTTTATTTCCTTGAATTGCTTCAATACCATTTTTAACAACATTCATAATAGCTTGCTTCAATTTCGTCTTATCACCAATCGTATAAAGGCTCTCAGAAATCTCAACTTGCAAATATACACCTTGCATCGCTGCAAATGATGACATTAAAGTAGTCATTTCTATAAGTTGCGCGGATAAACAAATGTGTTCTTTTTTCTCAATTTGCGGTCTTGCTAAATTTAAATAATCTGAAATAATTTGTTCCGCCCGATCTAATTCAGCTAATACGAGACGCATATAGTCCTTATTCTTCATTTCTTCCGTACTTTCTAGCAATTGGATAAATCCACGAACAACAGTGAGCGGATTTCGAACCTCATGTGCAACACTTGCTGCTAATTCACTTACGATATTAAGTTTTTCTGATTTTTGCATCTCAGTACGTAGTAATGCGTTTTCATTTAAATATTCCGTTAAATACACCTGAAATACCATAGTCATAACCATAATAAGCGAGGCAAATATAAATCCGCTATATATTTGCGAAATATACGGTGTAAAACCTGTTTCTAACAGCACATTAATTATACCAAATACTAGAAAAACCAACACATAAAATGACGAAATCATAAATGCTAAAATTAGCTTCTTACCCCTTGAAAAAAGAGACCATTTCTTTGATAAGAACAATGGAACTATCAATAGAAATATTACTTCTACAACTGGAAGAATGCTCATTCCTTTTAGTGCCCATTCATATGTAACAAAAATAACTGCTGGGATTAAACCGACAATCCCACCATATAAAAAACCACTGACAATTGGGATTGGGTGAAAGTTATACCCGCAAACATTGTCAAAACAAATAGAATATGTCATGGAGAGAACGAGCGTAACGCTAGATAAAAACATAATAAAGTAACGATTCGGCTTCGGAGGCATTTCTTGATAGCGATTTAAACGAATCGCTTCATATAAAAATAATGGCAAAATAATGATGGCAATTTGGATCAATAAATCACGGATAAGCTCCATAGCCTCTCATCCCCTATATGTATTTTGATATGATTATATCATTTTATTAGTTTATTTGTTTTAAAATTTTGATTTTTCTTAACATATTTGTTAATTCTTTGTTAACAACACATATTAATTGTTACAGATTTTCGAAATGATTGTAAACCCTGTACCAAATTTCCTTCATGCAGTATACAATGAATACGGATTACAAAGAAAATATAAAAAATACTTCACTAGACGGACAACTATAGTAAAATACAGCATATAATCCATACTATCTATGTTTACAAATAAGTGATCATTACTTTAGTAGGAGGAAGATAAATATGGCAGGTACTACGCTTGTTTTAAAAGAAGAAAATTTGGTAGTTCTAGAAAATGTTGAAAAATCAGTGTATGAGGAATTACAGCATAAAACAGGAGAAGCAGATTGCACATGTGCTGTGAACGAATCAGTTGTTCACCTTGGCAAAGTATCCTCTGTACTTTGGAATGAAGATGAAATAGATTGGGAATACGGATACTAAAAAGCCGCTTATAGCGGCTTTTTTTCTGTTCTCTCTTTCTAAATTTCATATACAAAGCGCAATCATAGAAAGTATGATAAAATGAACTTAATTTTCAAACGGAAGAAAGGGAGATACAATGGAACAATTCATTAATCCTAGAGTAAAGGACATCCAAATTTCTGGAATCCGCCAATTCTCTAATATGATTCAAAACTATGATAATCTTATCTCTTTAACAATTGGGCAACCCGATTTCCCTACACCTTCTCTCGTAAAAGAAGCGGCAAAACGGGCCATTACAGAAAATTATACAAGCTACACACATAACGCTGGTTTACTAGAATTACGAAAGGCCGCTTGTAACTTTGTAAAAGATAACTACGATTTACATTATTCAGCTGAAAACGAAACCATCGTTACAATCGGTGCTAGTGAAGCAATTGACGTTGCATTCCGAACGATTTTAGAGCCCGGGACAGAAGTAATTTTGCCTGCTCCTATTTATCCAGGTTACGAGCCTATTATTCGACTATGCGGCGCAACGCCAATTTTTGTAGATGTTCGTGAAACTGGATTTCGTTTAACTGCTGCAGCACTAGAAAATGCTATTACAGAAAAAACGAGATGCGTCGTACTGCCATATCCTTCTAATCCAACTGGTGTAACTTTATCAAAAGAAGAATTAAAAGATATTGTATCAGTCTTAAAAGATAAAAATATTTTTGTTCTTTCAGATGAAATTTACAGCGAACTTGTATACGAAGAAAAACACACATCTATCGCCCATTTCCCAGAAATGCGTGAAAAGACGATCGTCATTAACGGTTTATCTAAATCACATTCTATGACTGGCTGGCGTGTTGGACTTTTATTCGCACCAAACTATTTAGCAGGACATATTTTAAAAGTTCATCAATACAATGTAACATGTGCTACTTCAATCGCCCAATATGCCGCAATCGAAGCATTAACTGCCGCTAAAGACGCACCGAAGATGATGCGCCACCAATACAAAAAACGCCGTGATTACGTATATAATAGACTCACTCAAATGGGGCTAACAGTTGAAAAACCAACAGGTGCATTTTACTTATTCCCATATGTTGGCCATTTAACATCTTCATCATTTGATTTTGCACTTGATCTAGTAAAAGAAGCTGGACTAGCCATCGTTCCTGGAACAGCATTTTCTGAGTATGGTGAAGGTTATCTTCGCCTTTCCTATGCATATAGTATCGAAACTTTAAAAGAAGGCTGTGATCGTTTAGAAGCCTTTCTACAAAAAAAAGCTAAGAGTTAAACTCCTAGCTTTTTTTTGCATAATGATCACATGTTTGACGCTTCAATAATTTATGCGGAATAATGATACACTTGGCAGTAGATTCAGCATTCTCCACTTTATCAACTAAAGCTTTTGCTGCTTCATATCCTAACTGATATATATTCACATCAACTGTTGAAAGCGGCGGACTCGCAATTTCTGATAATAAAGCATTATTAAAGCTTACAATTGAAACGTCTTTCGGTACAACGAATCCTTTTTTAGAAAGCGCACTTAACACACCAAGTCCAATTAAATCATCCGTAGCTATAATTGCTGTCGGTGGTTGTTTTAGTCCCATTAACTCTTCAACAGCTTGTTGACCACTTTCCCTTGAAAAATCAAAATGTAAAATATACTCTTTCGGTAATACAATGTCTGCTAATTTTAAAGCATCACTCATACCTGCTAAACGATCTCTTGTTACAAGTAAATCTGAGCCACCACCAATGAACGCGACCTGTTTATGTCCTAGTGAAATTAAATATTCTGCCACTTCTCTTGCAGCTGTATAATTGTCATTATCTACATATGTGATTTCATCTTTTCGATCATATGGTTTTCCAATTAAAACAAACGGGAAGTTTTGGTCATGCAAGTATTGAATAATCCGATCGTTCTCTCTTGAATATAAAAGAATAATACCACCAATTTGACGCCCTTGTACCATTTTTACAACACCATTAAAAATTTCATCTTCCGTTTCACCTGTCGACATATAAAGTGCATACCCTTCCACATGTGCAAATGAACTAATTCCTCTTATAACTTCCGGGAAAAACGGATTTTGAAAAGCTTTACTTGCAGAGCTTGGCATAACAAGACCAAGTGTCTTCGTCGTTTGGTTCGCAAGGTTTCTTGCATTTAAATTTGGATGATATCCTAATTCACTCATTACTTTTCGAACACGGCGCTTTGTCTTTTCACTTATACTTGGATTATCAGCAATTACACGAGAAACAGTTGATGGTGCTACGTTCGCCTTCTTCGCCACATCTTTAATTGTAACTGTCATAAAAAATCCCCTCCTCTCACTTCTCTGCCATTTTTCATATATTTTATCTTGCACTCGTTGCAAGTCATAGGAGAAGTCATAAACTTTCATTTATTTATTTTATCTTGCAAAACTTATCATATTCTCCCTCTCCATGTATTGTAAGGGATATAGCTCTTTTTTCCTATACTATAATATACTATTTATTTCACTTATTTTCACATGTGATGTCAAATCTCTTTTCATCTCCCTATAAAGCTTTTTATAGGGAGATGAAAAGAAAAATGGGACGTAATGTCCCATTTTTCATCCTTTCGTACCTCCAGCTGTTAAACCAGAGATAAAGTATTTTTGTAGTGATAGGAATAAAATTGAAATTGGGATTGCAATTAATACTGAACCCGCTGCAAACGTCGTAAATTCATTACCAAATTTCTTCGCTACCATTTCATATAATCCAACTGCTAAAGTATAATTTTCTGGTGTGCGCAAAATGATACTCGCTAAAATGAAATCTGTAAATGGACCGATGAAAGTGAATAACGCTACAACCGCTACGATTGGCTTTGCAAGCGGCATAATGATTTGCCAAAAAATACGAAAATGCCCTGCTCCATCCATACGAGCTGACTCATCCAATTCTTTCGGAATCGTATCAAAATACCCTTTCATAAGCCATGTATTCATAGGGATTGCCCCGCCTACATAAATTAAAATTAATGCAAGGTGTGTATCAATTAATCCTGTTAACTGCGCTAATACGTATAGAGCGATTAACGCTGCAAAGTTCGGAATCATTTGCAGAATTAAAAATGTTAGTAAGCCATTTTTTCTTCCAACAAAACGGTATCTCGAAAATGCATAAGCAGTAAAACTAATTGCTAACACTGAGAAAATCATCGTTAAAACACTTACTTTTAATGTGTTTTTATACCATAGTAAGTAATTACTATTCTCTAGATCTAATAACTTACGATAATGATCTAACGTTGCATTTTGCGGAATAATACTTGATCCAGATAAACTATCACCCGGATTAAACGATGAGCCAATAATCCATAATAATGGATAGAAAATTATGGCACACATTACAAAAATAACGAAATAGCTTAATGAGAGACGTAACATCTTCTGTCTTTTAATATTCATTTACATCATATCCTCTTCTTGGAATGATTTTGTTCTCTTAAATTGCCATAACGCAACTGTAATAACGATTAACGATAAAATCATTGTAAGAGCTGCTGCTTTCCCGTACTGCGCTGAAGTCATCGTCAACTTATAAATCCATGAAATTAAAATATCTGTTCCACCTGCATCTTGTCCAGCTACAGCAGGTCCTCCGCCGTTAAATAGATAGATAATACTAAAGTTATTAAAGTTAAACGTATATTGCGTAATTAATATTGGTGCTGTTGCATATAAAACAAGTGGCAATGTAATTTTACGAAACTGTTGCCAAGCTGTCGCTCCATCTACTGTAGCCGCTTCATATAATTCTCCTGGAATCGATTGCAAAATACCTGTTGTCATTGCAAAGACGAATGGGAACCCAAGCCACGTTTGAATCATAATTAAAGCTATCTTCGCCCAAAATGGATCTGTCATCCAAGCTATCTTTTCAATTCCGAATAACGCCAATACTTGATTGTTAATTGCTCCAAACGTTTCATTAAACATACCAGAGAAAACAAGAATAGATACGAATGCTGGAACAGCCCACGGTAAAATGAAGATTGTTCGAATAATTGCCTTCCCTTTAATACCAGGCTGATTTACGATAATCGCTAAAAAAATACCGAGTGCAACTTGTAATGTCGTTGCAACGAATGTCCAAATGACCGTCCAAGAGAATACACTTAAAAATGTCTCTCTCCACATCGGTAGTGTGAAAATATCAATAAAGTTTTTAAAGCCCACCCAATCTACTAATTTAGCTGGAGGAGAATGATATAAATCATAGTTCGTAAATCCAATTAAAATTACGAAAATGATTGGAAATACAACAACAAAGATAAGTAGTAGAAAACCTGGCGAAACCATTAAATACGGAAAGCCTTGATCTAATAAATTACGGTATTGCTCTTTTACAGAGTTTAAAGGTGTTCCGATATCACGTTTCTTTCCATTTTGATACGCATCATATAAATTAAATGCATATATTCCGAGTCCAAACCCGATAACGATAAGTGCTAAGATCCCTTCCACTAATAGAAAGACAGAATGATCACGTGGAACTTCTGTACCAAGCGTTACAATCCCCCATAATCCCATATTTAATAAATCAGCAAAGGCTACAATAAATGAACCTGTTAATACTAGAAAAATAAGACCTTTTACAAATTGTTTATTATACATTTGGCCCACGCCCGGAATGATTGATAACATGGTTGCCATTTTCCTATGTTTTGAACCGTTCATATCTTTCATTGGTTCCATAGATGTTTGCATATTCCTTCCCCCTTTTTTCTTCCTACTTGGAAGGGAGAGAATTCGTGCCCCTCATATTAGAGGCACGAACTTCACCTTATTTTTTCTTGTTATGATTTGCCTCAATATTACCTTTAATTTGCTTCACTGCACTATCAAGAGCTGCTTTTGGCGCCTCTTTATCTGTAACAACTAATTGAAGGGCATCTCCAGCTGGTTTCCATACTTCTTGCATTTCTGGAATGTTTGGCATTGGAATTCCATTTTCTGATTGCGTTGCAACCGCTTTTGCAGCTTCGTTATCTTTAATAATCGGATCTTCCATTACTGATTTTACTGGCGGAATTTCTTTCGTTTTCTCAAATCTAATTTTCGCGTTTTCTTCATTCGTTACCCATTCAGTGAATTTAGTAGCTAAATCATTTTGTTTAGAGAAGCTTGTTACATGCCATCCTTTTACCCCAACGAACGTTTTCATCGGTTGACCATTTGGTAATTTTGGCATTGGAGCAACACCATAATCAATTCCGTTCTTTTCCATCGCTTGGAACGCCCATGGTCCGTTCATGATAGAAGCTGCTTTTCCTTCATTAAATAATCCATCAGCAGCAGGTCCACCAGATTCACCGATAATACCTTTCGGGAATAGTTTTTCTTTGTACCATTTCTGAAGATATTCAGCACCTTGTACAGCACCACTATTATTTAACCCAACATCACTTGCATTTGGTTTTCCATCTTTTTCACCAAACACATAACCACCCATACCTGCCATGAATGCATTAGCAAAGTAGAAATTATCTCCTAATGTTAAAAATCCGTACTTGCCATCCTTTGTAAAATCTTTTGAGAAGTTAAACAATTCGTCCATTGTTTCTGGTGCTTTTTGCATAAACTTTTTATTGTAAATAAAGACTGGTGTTTCAATCGCTTTTGGTAAGCCATATAGTTTCCCGTTATATGTCTGTGCTTCTATTGATAAATCAGTAAACTTACTCTTAACAGCATCATCTGCTTTCACTTCAGAAAGTAAGCCCTCTGTTACTGCATTTCCGATTTGATCGTGTGGCAATGTTACAACATCCGGTCCAGTCCCCGCTGGTCCATCAAGACGTAACTTCTTCACTTGATCTGTCATTTGCATTTCAACAACTTTTACTTTTACTTTATATTTTTCCTCAAAGCTTTTCACTGCTGGTTCTAAACCAACGCCTTTTTTATCATCTTCCCAAACGAGAAGGTCATAGTCTTTCTTCGCTTTACTTTCCTCTTTTTTCCCTGAATCTTTCGGCCCACATGCAGATAACATACCAATTGATAATGCCGAAACCGTTAATAATGATAATGCTTTCTTCATCCCCAAAAACCTCCCTAAATTGTCTATGTACCTCACTAATTGAAAACGTTTGCATTTGAAAGTTTAATAGAAGCGCAAACCTTATCTCAAATCTACGAAAACGTTTGCGCTATTTGTCTATCATTATACATTCTTTTATTCATTTTGCAAATATTAATTTTAAAAATAATGTCATTATGCTCTTTATACATTGACTTTATATGAAATGAATACTACTCTTATAAGCAATATTAAAGCTAATAGAAAGGCAATCGTTTGCAATACAGGCTTTATTATTACATTTAAGGGAATAATATGTATAGAGATATTAAAGGGGGATTTTCTATATGCTTAAAGAAGCCGTTTACCATAGGCCGAAAGATAATTATGCATACGCTTACGATGAAAAAACAATTCACATCCGAATACGTACTAAGAGAAACGATGTTCAAATCGCCACTCTTATTTATGGTGACCCTTACGAATGGACAGATGGAAAATGGATTACGTCAAATACGCCGATGAACAAAACTGGTTCTACTGCATTATTTGATTATTGGTCCATTTCAATCGAACCAAAATTTAAGCGCTTACGTTATGGATTCGAATTAAAAACTGAGACAGAAACTCTTATTTATGCAGAACGAGGCTTTTTCTCAAACATTCCAGATGACGATGTCGGTAACTTTTTCTGCTTTCCATTCATTCATACAAAAGACGTTTTCATGGCACCACCTTGGATTAAGGACACAGTATGGTATCAAATCTTCCCAGAACGATTCGCTAACGGGGACAGCACATTAAATCCAGCAAACACCCTCCCTTGGGGAAGTACCGAACCAACTCCAACTAATTTTTTCGGAGGAGATTTTGCTGGTATTATTCAAAACCTTGATTACCTTGTTAAACTTGGGATTTCCGGAATATACTTCACACCTATTTTTAAAGCTCATTCAAACCATAAATATGACACTATTGACTACATGGAAATCGATCCGCAATTCGGGACGAAAGAAACTTTCAAAGAACTTGTTGGGGCATGTCATAAACACGGTATAAAAGTAATGCTCGATGCTGTGTTTAATCATAGTGGCTACTTTTTCGATAAATTCCAGGACGTACTAGAACATGGTGAAAAGTCAGCCTATAAAGAGTGGTTCCACATTCATGAATTCCCAATTATAACCGAGCCACTTCCTAATTATGATACTTTCGCATTTACACCGTATATGCCTAAATTAAATACTGCACACCCAGATGTAAAAGAATATTTACTTGAAGTAGGGCGTTATTGGGTAAGAGAATTCAATATAGACGGTTGGCGCCTTGATGTAGCAAATGAAGTTGACCACTGCTTTTGGAGAGAATTCCGAAGTGAGATAAAGGCGTTAAATCCTGAAGTATATATTTTAGGAGAAATTTGGCACGACGCCCTCCCATGGCTACACGGAGATCAATTTGATGCTGTCATGAGCTATCCTGTTACAAATGCTCTACTTTCTTACTTTGCTAACAATTCCATTAAAGCAAGTGAATTCATGAAACAAATTACAGAATCCCTACATTCCTACTCTATGAATATAAATGAAGCCGCATTTCATTTATTAGACAGCCATGATACACCAAGAATATTAACAACATGTAACGGAGATAAAAATAAGTTAAAGTTACTCTATGTATTCCATCTTTCTTACATCGGCTCTCCTTGTATTTATTATGGAGACGAAATCGGTATGGATGGCGGCATGGACCCGGATTGCCGCAAATGTATGATTTGGGATACAAAAGAACAAGACCATGTATTATTTACACATATACAAACATTACTTTCATTACGAAAACAATATAAAGCATTTGGAGGACATGGTACATTCCAATTCATCGAAGCAAATGATGAACATAATTACATTTCTTATACGAAAACATATGGAGATGAAACTATCTTTTTCGTTTTAAATCCTACTAACGATGAAATTACAGCTTCACTCCCTATCCATATTACAAGGAAGAAAATAGTCAATATATATACAAACGAAGAATTTTCAGCAGAAGCAAGTGTATTACAAGTTACACTTCCACCGCACGGATTCTCAATATTAAAATGGTAATAGAAAAAGCCTTATGCCGCTCGGACATAAGGCTTTTTCTTATTTCAATTTATACACCATTGCTTCATATGGACGCAATGTAACGTTTTCCATTAATCCATTTTCCGAGTCATAATTGTGTATTAACAGTTCTGATTCACTATAAACAATGTTCTCAGGCAATTCAAATACACATTGATCCGCAGTGAAGTTTGCAATCACAAGTAGCTTTTCTTCTCCATATGTTCTTACATAAGCAAAAATAGAAGGGCTATTATCTAGTATTAAATCATACGATCCATACACAACTATTTCATTATTTTTGCGTAACTCAATTAATTTCTTATAGTAATAAAAAATTGATCCTTCGTCTTGGATTGCTTGTTTCACATTAATCTCTTTGTAATTAGGGTTTACCGTAATCCAAGGTTCACCCGTTGTAAATCCAGCGTGATACTGATCATCCCACTGCATCGGAGTTCTAGCATTATCACGACCTTTTATATAAATAGATTCCATGACTTTTTCTTTATCTTCACCACGGTCTATCACTTTTTCTTTATACATATTTAGCGTTTCAATATCTCGATATTCATCAATTGATTCGAATCGAACGTTAGTCATTCCGATTTCTTCTCCTTGATAAATATATGGTGTTCCTTTCATCATATGAAGCACCGTCGCTAACATTTTCGCAGATTCAGTACGATACATCCCATCATTACCAAAACGAGATACAACGCGTGGCTGATCATGGTTATTCCAATACAGGCTATTCCATCCTGTATGCTCTAATGCTTTTTGCCACTTTGTTAAATTCTGTTTTAAAGTAAGAAGTGGACATGGTTTTACATCCCATTTTCCGCCTTCTCCTGAATCTAAATCCATATGTTCAAATTGAAATACCATTTGTAGTTCTTTTCTAGCTTCTCCTGTATACAATTTAGCTTCTTCTGTCGTTACACCAGGCATTTCACCAACCGTCATAATATCATAATGAGACAATACTTCTTCATTCATTTCATGCAAATATTTATGAATGTTTGGACCGTTCATAAAATGCTTATGACCTGAAACATACCCCTCTTCTTCTGTTTCAACAGTCGGTAAACCTTCTTCTTTAGAAATAAAATTGATAACATCCATGCGGAATCCATCAATTCCTTTTTCTAACCAAAACTTCATCATTTCATAAACATCTTGTCTTACCTGTTCATTATCCCAATTTAAATCCGGCTGTTTTTTAGAAAACAGATGTAAATAATACTCATCTGTCATTTCATCATATTGCCATGCAGATCCACTAAAAGCTGCTCCCCAGTTATTCGGCTCTTTCCCTTCTTTTCCAGAACGCCATATATAGTAATCTCTATATTTATTATCTGTTGATTTACGTGATTCAATAAACCAATTATGTTCATCAGAAGTATGATTAACAACTAAATCCATCATAAGTTTCATATTACGTTCATGCATTTCATGTAATAGCTCATCCCAATCTTCCATTGTTCCGAACTCGTTCATAATTTTACAATAATCACTTATATCATAACCATTATCATCATTTGGAGATTCATAGACTGGCGATAACCAAATTACATCAATCCCTAATTCTTTTAAGTAATCTAGCTTTGAAATAATACCACGAAGATCCCCTATACCATCACCATTACTATCCATAAAGCTACGAGGATAAATTTGATATACTACACTTTCTTTCCACCATTGTTTTTCCATTATGCTACCCCATTTCATTAGTAATTCATTCTTCTCTTTCTCCCCAAGGCGCAAACGTTTTCACTAATGAATGATAACAGATTCTATCTTAATTTAAAATAGCGCTTACAATTTTTATCCTTCTTTTTCTAGGAAAACATATGAAAACTACTACATATCACTCGAATAAATGAAAACGTTTTATTTTTTTATTTATTTTTTGAATCTATTCGTTTATAATAAATTCAAAGAAAACGTTTGCATAATTTTTTCTAGGGGGAAATACCATGGCAGAACTGAAATTAGAAAACATTTATAAAATATATGATAATAACGTAACCGCTGTAACAGATTTTAATTTACACATTCAAGATAAAGAGTTTATCGTATTTGTTGGTCCTTCTGGATGCGGAAAATCTACAACATTACGAATGGTAGCTGGACTTGAAGATATTTCAAAAGGAGAATTTTCAATTGATGGTAAGCTAATGAATGATGTTCCTCCAAAAGATCGTGATATCGCAATGGTTTTCCAAAACTATGCTCTTTATCCACATATGAGTGTATATGATAATATGGCATTTGGATTAAAGCTTCGAAAAATACCAAAAGATGAAATCGATCGTCGTGTGAAAGATGCCGCACGAATTTTAGGGCTTGAACAATATTTAGATAGAAAACCAAAAGCGTTATCAGGTGGACAACGCCAACGTGTTGCGTTAGGTAGAGCAATCGTTCGAGACGCGAAAGTTTTCTTAATGGATGAACCATTATCAAACTTAGATGCAAAACTCCGTGTTGCAATGCGCTCAGAAATTTCTAAGTTACACCATCGCCTTGGAACAACGACAATTTATGTAACACATGATC
Organism: Bacillus sp. FSL M7-1020; assembly: GCF_038050415.1. NCBI lineage: Bacteria > Bacillati > Bacillota > Bacilli > Caryophanales > Bacillaceae > Bacillus > Bacillus sp. FSL M7-1020. The sequence goes on from NZ_JBBOTW010000001.1 coordinate 3,640,223, forward strand.
AAACAGAAGCAATGACAATGGCTTCCCGTCTTGTTGTTATGAAGGACGGAAAGATTCAACAAATTGGAACTCCAAAAGAAGTATATGAAACACCTGAAAACATTTTTGTTGGCGGATTTATTGGCTCTCCAGCTATGAATTTCTTCCGTGGTACATTAACTGAAACTGATTTCGTTATAGATAATTCATTGAAAATCAAAGTATCTGAAGGAAAAATGAAATTATTACGTGAACAAGGTTATGTAAATAAGGAAATCGTTTTAGGAATTCGTCCTGAAGATATTCATGATGAACTACTATTTTTAGAGGCTTCACAATCTACTACTTTCACATCAAAAATTGAAGTTGCTGAGTTGTTAGGTGCTGAATCCATTTTATATATGAAACTTGGAAATCAAGATTTTGCAGCACGTGTTGATGCAAGACATATATTCTCACCTGGAGACCAAATTAAATTAGCATTTGATTTAAATAAAGCGCATTTCTTTGATAGCCAAACCGAACAACGTATTCGCTAAAAAAATTTTCTTGTATATAACATACAAAAAAACCGTCCACATACATTGAGGGCGGTTTTCATTATTATACTAGGGCTTCTACTGTATGAAATGATTGTCCTTTCGTGCTAATAATACCGAAAATCGGTAAGTCACTAAGCACCACTTCTTCTTGCTGTTTCATAAAAGATGACGTTAATTGTTTTATCTCTATCCAAACGTCATTAATACAAAGTACATTGGAATCGTTCTCTTGTTGGCGAGAAAAAATAGAATCTATTTTATATAAACCAGCATTTTGAAAAAGCATATCAATGCGACTGAATGCATTCAAAGTAATACTGATAACACGTTGCCAATCTCCTTGTTTTTCCATATCATAGGATACAAAAAGGGCTTCTCCGCCTAGATTCGTAATTTCCTCCACTGTTGCTTGTCCACTATCTTGATCAATGTCCGTCACAATTACTTTTGCGCCTTGTTTAGCCAACAAAAGAGCTGTATTACGTCCAATACCGATGCCACCGCCAGTTACGATAGCAACTTTTCCTGCAAGCTTCATTTTCATTACCCCTTCTATAAGTCTTACCGTCATTCAGTATACTCCTTTATAAGATTAGTCTGCAAGCAAGAAAAGTTACTCTTTTATTTGTAAGCGATTACTTTTTTACTCCTTCTTTTTTCTTACTATTACACTGATCGAAAACGAGACCAACGAAAATTAAAATCCCCCAAAAGATTATGCTACCTCCCGTCATTACAACTTCCCCCTTCATTATATAAAGATATTATTTTCATTTATTATACCATTTTCTTAATTTTCAATCTATTGAAAAAGGACTTTCTACTTCGAAAAATATCCTTCCATAATAAAAAACCTTTTTATGTACAAGCATAAAAAGGTTTTTTATTATACTAGATTCATCACTTTTGTCTTTGTAATTAAATCATGAAAACCGCAATTATCTTTGCGGAACAACATCATATATACGTTGCATATTAACGGAATTCCAAGTAACAACATGTTCGGTAATAACAATACAAAAAATCGTAAAGTTAATGTTTGCAACGTTAATTTTTCACTCGTCAATGAAATCAATTTTGTTCTCGTTATTTTTTTCCCAAGTGTAACACCGTTCCAAATAAAAGGTAACAAAATAAAATATAGAACCATTAATATGAAAACTACTGCGAGATCATATCTATAGTCACCGAAACTTATATTAAACCGATTAAAAATAGCACTATAGTTTCCGGTCATAACAGCTACTACTGCACCATACATAACCGAGATTAAAAACATGTCAATTAGGGAAGCACCTATGCGATTCATTACAAGCGCTGGACGATGCATCTTCAACTTCATTTTATGTCGACTCCTTCGTATCCTTCTTTACCCGTTACATCGTACCACTTCTAAAAAACATTGTAAACTGGCGTTTCTCTTACTTTTCTTGTACAATGTGTTACAACAGCATTGTAAAGGAGGTTCCCATATTGAAAAAATGGATAATCCTATTCGTCGCCGTCCTATTAACTGCTTGTACAGGAAATACAAACCATGTATCTTATACGATTAACGATGAATACGAACTCATACGTACTTCTGGAAATGCATTTGAACTGTTCCCTACGCAAGATGCTGTATATGCCACACAATACATCCCTGCCAAAATTACAGACATCGCTTGGGATGATAAATACATTATTGTAAAACAAACAGAGGAAAAGTCAGATCCAAATAACCCTGACGCAGCAATTGCAAATAAAAAAAGTGAACATTATTGGATTATTGACGTAAAGCACAATAAACGTTTCGGTCCCTATAATGAAAAACAATTTAATGAACAAAAAGATGCGTTTAAAATTAAAGTGCCTTTTCAAAATGTAGATTCATACATAAAAGAAATAAAAAAACAGTCAGCATAATATATAGAATGCTGACTGTTTTTCCTTATATCATTTTAAAAACATATTACTCAGAAAGTGAAATGTTAAAACTTTGTGATTCTTTAACAGTTTCTTGTGTTTCTGTGTCTCCTGCCATTAAATCATCCGTTGTAAATTTAATATCCTTTACCTTTTCTTTTCCATCATCAAGTATTAAACCGATAATTCCATCTCTTGTTTCACCAGGCTTATAATCTTCTCTTGATACATTTTTCGTACCAACGAGCGTATCTTCATCATATAAAAAGTTTTGAGTCGCTACTTTAAAATGTTGCTTATCATTAATCGTAACATCATTCATAGAGAAAAATTGCATATTTTTATTCCCGCTATTTTCCACCTTATATGTAATTTCAACGTAACGAATCGTATCACTAATCTCTGTTCCACTTAGCGATGCATATAATTCAGCATCTTCTTGACTTACCTTATCGCCCAATCTACGCTTTACTTCGTCAGGAGTTAATGCCGTATATGCTTTTAATGTATTTTTTGCGTCTTCACTCATTTGTGATAAAGAGATTACTTTCACATCTTGTACATGAATTTTCATTGGTGCTACTTCAAATGTTTGATTCACAGAATGTATCTGCTCTAACTTGAAAGTACCCCATCCTGTTTCTTTCACTTTTTGCCCAATTTTTTTTAGCTCACGCCCACCATATTCTTTTGTTTCAGGAATAGATTCTTTCTTCTTCGGTTCAGCTTTCTTTTCTTCTTGATGGAAGCAACCACTTAACATAAGAAGAAAACTACATAAAACAAAAATACTTTTCCATGCTTTCATCATTTAATTTCTCCTAACACTATCATTCATTAAAATAAATTAGTCCCTAGTCTTGTAAACTATAGAAACAATAAGAAGTCCACAAAACGAACTTGTCAGTCCAGATACTATTATACCCCCTATTTGGAAAATATGAAAATAGGGATTTACGAACGCGTGAACGATAAATATAATAGTTGCCACAATGATTGCCGAAACCCAATACTTCCTTTTTTCTGAAGCTATAATAATATCTTTCCCTGTTTCATCTTTATACTTCCATAGTACGTGTAATAGTAATAATAAACCAACACATGTACTCCCATGTTGCATATATTTATACACCGGAATACTATGTAATTCTCTTTGTAACAATGGTATTTCCATAACGAAGTAGCCTGTATTATGAGTAAACGCATCCCAAACAACATGCGTGAGCATACCAAATAAAGCAGAATAGCAAAATACAAAGAAATCCTTCCATGTATGAAGTCCCCACCTCTCATCTACTGCATATGTATAGTAGCCAGCAAATGGTTTAGCTAAATGTGTTATAAACGGCTTTTTTAAAATGTAATGATATATGTATGCTAATAGAAAGACAAGAGGTAAATTTAAATATAAGAACCCAAGCCACGTATGTCCAATCACGCCATACGGTCTAAAGTGTAAAAAATATTCAAAGTCAGGTGCCATACTACCTAATATAAGAGCCGTTACTGAAATATAATTAACCTGCTTTTTAGAAAAAGGGAGAACAGCTGCTGGATGCGCAAATGTAAACGGCATATTTTAACTCCTTTTCATATTTCCAATAGAATATCATCTATCATAACGAGAGAATTGACCTTCATGCAATGTTTATTTTCACATTGGAATATGATAGTTTCCATGTTATAATCCTCATGAAATATTCAGAAAATAAAATGGGAGTTCTCATGTCATTAACACTTTTCTTTTTTCTATGGAAGAACTTAAAAATTATAAAATATACGCCTGCTCTCGTTGGCTTTATAAGCGTTCTTTCCATTTTTATATTGCAGAGAATGACGTTCGGCTGGGAAAATCTCGGTTTTGGCGCACTTTATTAGCAAGTCGTCTTACACTTGTATTTTTTGCTTTTTTTAAATCAAAATCCGTTATGAATTGAGGTTTATATATTGATTGACGTACCCTTTTTAAAAAGTGTCACATTAAAAAAAGAAGATATCCCTAGCTTTTCCGCATATCCTTACTGTTTACCCGCTATTCGAACATTACAATCGCTCCTTTTCCATCCAAATGTAACATTCATTATTGGAGAAAACGGAACAGGTAAATCAACACTACTTGAAGCAATTGCAATTGCTTTAGGTTTTAATGCTGAAGGTGGAACGAAGAATTTCCGTTTTAGCACAAATAATTCACATTCATCTTTACATGAATATCTTCGAATTTCAAAAAGTTTTAATACACCAAGCGATGGTTTCTTTCTTCGCGCTGAATCATTTTATAACGTCGCTTCTTATATCGATGAAATGGATGCTGATCCAGAAGCACGCGGAAATCCAGTTATTGACTCATATGGTGGTATCTCACTACACAAACAATCACATGGCGAATCATTTTTCTCCTTATTTATGAACCGTTTTTCAGGACAAGGTTTATACATTTTAGATGAGCCTGAGGCAGCTTTATCCCCGATGAGACAACTTTCCATGCTCATTCGAATGCACGAACTAGCTGAACAAGGTTCACAATTTGTTATTGCCACGCATTCCCCTATATTAATGGCTTATCCTGAATCTACTATATATTCTTTAACACAAGAGGGGATTCACGAATCATCTTTAGAAGAAACGGAGCATTATCAAACGACGAAACTTTTCTTTGAAAATAGCGATCGATTATTCCATCATCTATTTGAGTCGTAAAAAAGAAGCAGCAAACGCTGCTTCTTTTTTATAACGCTTCTATAAATAAGGCAACCCCGATACCGCCACCGACGCATAAAGAGGCAATTCCTTTTTCTAATCCACGTCTTTTTAATTCATGAATTAAACTTACAGTGATACGAGCTCCTGTACAACCGATTGGGTGTCCAAGTCCTACACCACTACCGTTTACATTCACTTTTTCACGGTCTAAACCTAATTCTTTCTCTACAGCTAGGTATTGCGCAGCGAAAGCTTCATTAATTTCAAGTAAATCTGCATCTTCTAATGACCAATCTACTTTTTCTAATCCTTTACGAATTGCTGGTGCTGGTCCAATTCCCATAATTTTAGGATCTACTCCAGCTACTGAATAGCCAACAATTCTAGCTAACGGTTGTAAGCCTTTTTCTTTCGCTTTTTCTTCACTCATTAATACTAGAACTGCACTTCCGTCATTAAGACCAGATGCATTCCCTGCCGTTACAGATCCATCTTTACGGAAAGCTGGTTTTAATCCAGCTAATTTTTCCGCTGTAATATCTGCACGCGGATGTTCATCCTTAGAAAATACAATTTCTTTTCTACGCTCTTTTATTGTAATAGGAACAATTTGATCGTCAAAGTATCCAGACTCGATTGCTTGTAGTGCCAATGTATGACTGCGAAGCGCAACTTCATCTTGTTCCTCTCTTGTAATTTCATATTGTTCAACTAAATTTTCCGCTGTTTCACCCATCATAATATGATGAATCGGATCTTCTAGCACTTCCCACACCGTATCACGAATTTCTCCGTGCTGTAGACGTTGTCCCCAGCGGTGCTGTTTCAATGCATAAGGGCTCGAACTCATCGCTTCTACTCCACCTGCAATAACAACATCACTCACACCTAATTGAATTTGCATTGCAGCTGACATAATTGCTTGCATACCTGAAGAACATTGGCGTTGGATTGTATAGCCCGTAACTGTGTCAGGAAATCCTGCCGCTAATGCAGCCGTTCTCGCCGTATTTGCTTCATCAGTTCTTTGAATACAATGACCTAAAATTACTTCATCAACTTCATGTGGTTCTACCCCGCCTCGTTTTACAGCTTCCTGAAGTACAGGAACAGCTAATTCTACTGGTGTTATATTTTTTAGTGCTCCTCCGAAAGTTCCAATTGGTGAACGAACTGCAGCTGTAATGACAACATTATGCATTTTGTACTTGCCCCTCTCTTATGTACCCTAGTCAGTTTTTAGGTGAAATTCCATAAGATGTATATCTAAAACTATCATACTATAAACATACTAAAAAATCAAAATATTTAATATAATAAAAATAGAAGGAATTAACCTTCTATTCTGTTAATGCGTATAGGAATTTTTGTAAAATCTTCTCTGTTGTTTTATTCAAATTCGGTAACTTATCTACCGGAAAATATTGAAGCTGTAATCCTTCATGATCAAGCTTAACTTCCCCACTCACATGATGCCCCTGATACAGATGAATGACATTAAAAATTTCATCTCCATTTGGATATTGGAAGTACACTTCTTTTCCCGAAAGAACCCCGATAAATTGCATAATTTTCGCGTTTAGTCCCGTCTCTTCAAATAGTTCTCTGCGAGCAGTTTCTTCTGTCGTTTCTCCTAGCTCCATCGCTCCGCCAGGTACACCCCAATCATATGTGTCTGAACGATATTGAAGCAATACTTCTTGCCTATCATTTAATATAATAATTGCTGATCCTACTAAAATAAGTGGCCTTGTACCAACGACTTTACGTAACTCTTCAATATACCCCAATATGTAAACTCTCCTTTCCTCACCCTCCCTTATCATAACAAAATTTTTCTCATTTTGTTGATGTAAATTTCAAGAAAAAAAGGAAGCTTTCGCTCCCTTTTTTCACTTTATTTCTTAAAACTTTCATATTTTACAGCTTCAAAAGCTTCTTCAATTTCATCATTACGATAATGAACGTATGTAAAACGCCCCAATTCTACTAATCTTGCTATTTCTTGTAACGCTTTATGTTGATCATATGTTTCCCCCAGCTTAATATGTACGTAAAACTTCATTAATGGATGTTCATATACAGGTTCTCCCACCTCTACATATACATCTTCAACCCCTTGCACAACTTTTACATAACTCGCAAATTGATAAAGAGCTTCTCTGTCTGAAACGATTTTTAATGTATACATATATTCTCCCCCTTTCCTTTACTATATCAAAAAGATGACCATACTACGTTATAGAACTATGAAATTTTTTCGACTTGTAGTCTATATATTCATGTAATAAACAAGGCGTTTATCCATACATAGCACCTTTTTCTCACATATATTATAGGAAGAATTTTTTCATTTGAGGTGTTCCCTATGGATCCATACGTCAATATATGTATTTGCATTACGCCAGGCGCCAACATTTCTGAAGACCGTATCGCAAAAGATTTAGCAGTCGCAGAATCAATTTGGCACCCCATTACATTTCAAATTCAAGAAGTAATTGTATTAAATGAGCTTTTTCGTTTTTCAGACCGTGAAATTAGTTATAAAAATTCTATTCAAAGTCAGGAAAAATTAGCAGCCTTTTTCCAAACGTGTGTAAATGAAGCTCCAGAATGTGATCTTTATATTTGTTATATTGGCAGTGATTATTTTAAAGAAACAGCAGTAATTGCCTGTGCTTACTCTTTAGCTAAACAACAACAACTTACTGGTTATATCGTTTTAACAAATTCAGCCGCTCCTATGAAAAATATATATACGCTCGCTCACGAAATTGGCCATATTTTATTCACAAGGCGCGTTCACGGAAAACTTACACATGCAGATCCTCATTCTCCAACTGGCTCGGAACACCACCCTTCTCCATCAAATCTGATGTACCCTATAGTCCCCCGCCCAGAAAACGTCCATATTCATTCCTTATTAACAAACGAACAAAAAGAACTCTCTTTACAAAGCTCTTTATTACAAAGAAAAAAACAGTAACAATCTTATTACTGTTTAAAACAACTTATTTAATCAACAAACCAAGTCCCGGCTGCTAGAAATAAAAATAGACAACTAAACGTAAATGTAATCCCTCTAAAAATCCCTATATAATATTTCTTTGGAAATAATTTTTTGCATATCCAGAGCAGCCTTTTTCCTATTAACCCGAAGAACAAAATATATCCTGATGTGTCATCTAATAAAGTATCAAAATAGTTATCATGTACCTTTTTCGAAAAGGTAGTATATAGCCCGAAAATTGTTAAACCTAGAAATATAATAGATAATATACCTAGAAATATACTTTGCATATTTGTTCCCCTCTCAATAAAATATTCCGTTCGCTCAATATCAGTAAAACACTAGTTTACAGTTTTTTGCTCTTCATTTTTTAAAGACCATCGCATTAATACATATAAACTTCCATACAGAAGTAAAGGCTCTAGTATTCCCCAATATGGGTTTTGCTTTCCTAATTCTTTAAATACAAACATAATTAATAGCGGTATAATAACAACTAGCATTCCAATCCATCCAAGTATGTACGCTTCCCCAATTAACAATACTAATAAGACAATTCCAGCTAGTATGTAACTTTGTATAGTAGTTAATTGCAATACAGGTGTCCCATACCATTTATTCATAAACATTAATAATACTGGTAATAAAATTGGTAGCAAAGCTGCTACATAAATAATGCTAAATTCTTTTATTTTGCTTTTAAATGATGACATCTTAAAAGCAAAAATAATACCCACAATAGTAATCATTAAAACAATTGGGTATCCAATCAATTGTACATTCGTTAATGTAAATTCATGATTCGGACTTTCAAATAAAATATTTGTAACTAACCAGTATCCACCAATACCAATAATCATTCCTAAAATACTTTTTATACTCCCGCTTTTATCCTTCTCCATCTCTTTCACCAATTCTTCTGCATACTCTTTTGGTGAATCACCAAATATATCACTTACCGTCTTCCCCTTTTTTTCACCTTCTATTAAATGAAGTTCTGCATCTTCTAGAAAAGCGTCCACATCTTCTTCTTTAATCCCTTTTGTTATTAAATATACTTTCGTATCGATTAAAAACTCTTCTCCTTCTTTAGAAACCTTCATTATAACCCCTCCCTTAATTAACCGTTTCTCTTCTATTCGTCTTCATCATAATTTCAACGAAAATTAAAATAAATAAACTTCCGTATAAACATATAATCTGAAATAACATTGGCATGAGATCTTCTGATGTAAATGCTTGAAATACTAACATAATAGAAAGAGGAATAATTAAATATAAGTTTTTAAACCATCCTTCAAAATACATGTTTATAGCTACTGTCATGATAAAGATCCCACCAGCTAACATATAACTTTGCATTTGGGTGAATGTAACCATCTTTGTAGGATATATTACATCTAATATCGTAACAACTCCTAATAAAAACATTGGAGCAATCATGACTAAAGACCACATAGAAAACCACGTTTTTGTAAAGCTTGTTACAAAGGTCATTTTACGAAGCAAAAAATTAGGGCCTAACACAGCTAACATTAATGTGAAACTATAACCAATGCACTGAATAAGTGAAATTTGTAACTTTCCGTTATTCACTATTAAAATAGAAGCAATAATCCAAAATGCTACGATATTCATTACTGTAAAACCAATTTGCTTCCACGTTTCCTGTCTATCTCTTTCCATCACTTTTACAAGTTCATTAGCATATTCTTTCGGCGAACTTCCAAAAATTTCTTCTACACTTTTCCCGTCACTCTCACCTTCTATTAAATGCAACTCTGCATCTTCTAAAAAGCTTTCCATATCGCTTTCTTTCACACTCTTTGCGGTCAAAAACAATCTCATATCTAACAAAAACTTTTGTGCTTCACTTGATAGCATTATTTTCTTCCCTTCCCTTCAAGTAGACGTTCTACACTACTTTGCATCGCTTCCCAGCGACCCATAAATTCATCCAGTTCATCTTCTCCCTTTTCTGTTAACGTATAATACTTCCTTTTTGGACCAGATGGAGATTCCTTCATTACACTTGATATTAGCCCCTCTTTTTGCATCCGTATTAACAACGGATAAATACTTCCCTCACTCGCCATTGTAAAACCATACTTCGCTAGCTTTTCACTCATTTCATAACCGTATATTTCACCTTCAGAAATAATAGCAAGTAAGCATCCTTCTAAAATCCCTTTCAGCATTTGACTTGTCGACATAATTGAAATCCTCCCACTATCTTGTTTTACAAGATAGCTAACGGATTTTTTCCAAATGTTTGCAGGAATTTCGTAGTTCCCCCTCTAAATAGAGCAATGAGGGAACTTTTATTATGAAGGAGTGTTTTTCATCATGGTTACAAATCGAGTTGTCTTTTTAACAGGTGCTGCGAGTGGTATTGGTTATGAAATGGGGAATACCTTTGCAAAAGAAGGCGCAAAAGTTGTTATTACTGATCGCCTTGAAGATCGTGCGAAAGAAGCTGCTGAGCAATTACAAAAAGAAGGCTTTCAAGCTATCGGTTTACAATGTGACGTTACATCTGAAGAAGAAATTACAGTAGCGCTTTCTCAAACAGTTAGTCATTTCGGTTCATTAGACGTATTAATTAACAATGCAGGAATGCAACATGTTTCACCGATTGAAGATTTTCCAACTGAGAAATTCGAGCTTCTTATTAAAATTATGCAAATCGCTCCATTTATCGCCATCAAACACGCTTTTCCTATTATGAAAAAACAAAAATACGGCCGGATTATTAACGTCGCTTCTATTAATGGCCTTGTCGGATTCGCCGGAAAAGCTGCCTACAATAGCGCAAAACATGGCGTAATTGGACTGACAAAAGTTGCCGCATTAGAAGGTGCTACCCATGGAATTACTGTTAATGCACTTTGCCCTGGTTATGTCGATACCCCTCTTGTACGTAATCAACTACAAGACTTAGCTACTACACGAAATGTACCGCTTGAAAATGTTTTAGAAGATGTCATTTATCCACTTGTACCACAAAAACGTTTATTACAAGTACAAGAAATTGCTGATTATGCTATGTTTTTAGCGAGTGAAAAAGCAAAAGGCATAACTGGTCAAGCTGTCGTTATCGATGGTGGTTATATTGCTCAATAAAGTGAAACTTTAATCAGTGGGGCTTCATCCCCCACTGATTCGTAGCCCTCACCAATCGGGCTTTTACGGGCAGTTAATGCGTGATAAAAAAATAAAGTTTGCTCACGAAGAGCAAACTTTATTTTTTATCACGAGGATCATCGTACTTTAGTAATTGCTGTGGCAGTTTCTCTATCGCAACAGTTATCCCATCTAATTTACTTTCAATCCGATGGAGTAAATATAATGTTACAACAATTGGAAAGCCTACATTACCTATCATCCCGATCCACTCTTCCATCCTTCTCTCCTCCTTTCATTATATAAATAAGGGGAAAAGGCACATTTAGGCATAAAAAACAAGCTATTATGTATTAGCTTGTTTTTCAAATAATGATGCAATTTCTCGCTCATAATCTCCACGTATAATACCTTTCTCAGTAATAATACCTGTAATTAATTCATGCGGTGTTACGTCAAATGCAGGATTATAAACATCTGTACCAATCGGTGCCACTTGTTTGCCAAAAATTTTCGTAACTTCTGTTTCATCTCTTTCTTCAATAACAATTTCGGTACCTGTTTGTTTCGTAATATCAAACGTAGATAACGGAGCTGCAACGTAAAATGGAATTTCGAAATACTTTGCTAATATAGCTAAATTCATTGTTCCGATTTTATTTGCCGTATCTCCATTTGCGACAATTCGATCTGCCCCTACGATAATTGCATCAATTTCTTTCGTACGAATTGCATGAGCTGCCGTATTATCTGTAATAAGCGTCACATCAATACCCGCTTGCTTTAACTCCCATGTCGTTAAACGGCCACCTTGTAAAACCGGTCTCGTTTCACATGCATACGCATGTAAGTGTACACCTTTTTCTTTCCCGATATAAAACGGCGCTAATGCAGTACCATACCTTGCAGTTGCAATACTTCCAGCATTACAAATTGTTAAAATGTTATCACCGTCTGTAAAGCATGTTAACGCATGTTCCCCAATACTCCGGCATACCTCTTCATCTTCCTGCTGAATGCGAAGCGCTTCTTCTTCTAATGTTTTTTGCGCTTCTTTTATTGTAATAATCTCTCGAATAGATTCTCTCATACGATCAATTGCCCAAAACAAATTCACTGCCGTCGGTCGTGATGTCCCTAAATAGTTACAATCTCTATTAAATATCTTCTGAAATTCTTCAATATGTATCGTGTTATATTTTTTTGATGCAAGCGCCAAACCAAATGCTGCTACAATTCCAATTGCGGGTGCTCCGCGTACTTCTAGCATTACAATACTTTTCCATACCTCTTCAATAGTCGTCAACGTTTTATATTCTGTACTATACGGCAACTTTGTTTGATTTAATACCGCAATTGCATCACCTTTCCAACTTACAGACCTCGGAACAGTTACAAATGTACTCATGCTTTTATGCCTCCTGAAACTGTCTGTTGAAATAATGTTCGAAACAGTTGAATATCAGCACACTTAGATTCATATTTTATTAGTTCTTTTCCTAAGTACAGCGCTTGCTTCTTAGCTTGAATTCTTCTTTCTTTATTTGCTATTTCATCTAAATCCGCTACATGAGCTAAACCAATTGTTCTACGAATCAGTTCACATCCGGCAAATCCGACGGCATCAGTAAAGATATTTTGCAAAATAATTGGTAACCATTGTTTTTCTTTCGTATATGCTTCTACCCCTTCTCCAATCCATAACTTCGTAAAAGTTTCTACAAAATAACTCCATGTCTTTTCTATATGGAAAAATAGTACACTTCTCTTTTCTTCTTCTCTCGATAAAGCATTTAATAATAGATTTGCGATAAATTGACCGATATCAAAGCCAAATGGACCGTACGTTGCAAATTCTGGATCAATCACTTTCGTTTCAGAAGGTGATGAAAAAATACTACCAGTATGTAAATCACCATGAATAAGCGCTTCTTTTCTCGTTAAAAACTTATATTTATATTGTGCTACTTTTAGTTTTAAAATTTTGTCACTCCAAAGTTCATCAATCACTGACTGTAAATCTGACTCATAATCATTCGTATCGTAATGTCCAAACGGATCCGTAAAAACTAAATCTTCTGTAATTTTACTAAGGTCTGGATTTACAAATGTACCTTCTAGCATCCTTTTCTCTTCTGACTGTAAACCGAAATCTGAAGTATAAAATAAAACATGTGCTAGAAAACGACCGATATGCTGGGATAAAAGTGGATATCCTTCTCCATCTATTAATCCTTTTCTTGTAATTGTTAGTCTTGATAAGTCTTCTATTACTGTAACTGCTAACTCTTCATCATGACTGTACACTACCGGAACATAATCTGGTACATACTTCGCGAAAATTTGTAATGCCTTGCTTTCAATCGTCGCTCTTTTTATAGACAACGGCCAGCTCTCACCAACTACTTTCGCATATGGAAGTGCTTGTTTTATTATAATTGATCTCTCTCCATCAACTAATTTGAACACGTAATTTAAATTTCCATCTCCTATTTCATGACAAACTACATTCGCCTTCTTGTCAAAATATCCATGTTCTTTCGCATATTGTACAGCTGTTACTTCTGTTAATGAATAATATCCCATCGTCTTTTCCTCCTTTTTAAATTCAGAGGTTTTTCTAACGCAGAAAAACCTCTTTCCACTAAGAAAGAGGTTTGAAGTTTATCTTCTCCCCTCTTATCTGCCAGAAATTTTACTTTCTGCTGGAATTAGCACCGTGCCTTTTGGCGTCATAAACGCCCCATTTCACAATGGTATTACGGTCGGTTGCTGGGCTTCATCGGGCCAAATCCCTCCACCTGCTCTTGATAAGAGTTATATAATTTTTTAGAATTTTTAACTTTATGTTGAAGACTATACCAAGAATAAAAATCACTTGTCAATATTTTATTTGTATAGTTCTGGACGGCGATCTGCAAAAACTGGAATTCCTTTACGTACCTCTTTAATCTTTTCGAATGTAAGTTCTCCAAATAAAATGGATTCCTCTTTATTTGCCTCTACCACGACTTCACCCCAAGGATCCACAATTAGAGAATGACCTGCAAACTCATTATTCGGATCCTTTCCTGACCTATTGCATGCAACAACATAACATTGATTTTCAACTGCTCTTGCTTGCAATAGCAAACGCCAATGTGCTAAACGAACTAATGGCCATTCTGCTACAACGAAGAAAACTTTTGCCCCTTTAGCAGTATGAACGCGCATCCATTCTGGAAAACGAATATCATAGCAAATTGTGCCAGCGCACTCGATATCATCTAGTTTAAATTCACCTGTTTTATTACCCGCCATTAAATATTTGTGTTCATCCATAAGCTGAAATAAATGTACTTTACTATATTCATTGACTAGATCTCCTTCGTTGTTTACGACATACATTGTATTGGTAACCCCTTGCTCTGTTTGCTTTGCTATAGAACCACCAACAATATGTACACCATATTGCTTCGACCATTCTTTCAACCTTTCTTTCGTTTCTAATCCATCTCTATCTGCAATTTCAGAAAGCCTCGTTAAATCATATCCTGTTGTCCATAGTTCTGGTAAGACGATAACATCTGGTCTTTCCTTCATCGCTTCGCTTATTTTGTTTTTAGCGTTCTCCATATTTTTTTCTACATCTCCAAATACAATATCCATTTGAATACATGCGACTTTCATTTTTTCAGCCCCATTCTTAATTTTCTCTTTACAAAATACTGGAAAGATTATATCATTTGTCACTAGAATTGTAACAACTTTCAAAAGAGGTGGAAAGTATGAAATTATTTCAACCTTCTGAGATAGTAACATCATTGCCAACACAATTTTTCGCTTCACTTGTTGCAAAAGTTAACAAAGTCGTTGCGGCTGGTCACGATGTTATTAATCTAGGTCAAGGTAATCCAGATCAACCAACACCGCAGCATATCGTAAAAGCTTTACAACATGCTGCAGAAAAGACCATTCATCATAAATATCCGCCATTTCGCGGACACGAAAGCTTAAAAGAAGCCGTGGCAACATTCTATCAACGTGAATATGATGTAGTAGTAAATCCAAAAACTGAAGTTGCTATTTTGTTTGGTGGAAAAGCTGGATTAGTAGAATTACCAATGTGTTTTACCAATCCTGGTGATACGATTCTCGTTCCCGATCCAGGCTATCCAGATTATTTATCCGGAGTTGCTTTAGCAAAAGCACAATTTGAAACAATGCCGCTTATTGCCGAAAATAAATTTTTACCAGATTATACAAAAATTGATGACGCTATTGCGAAACAAGCAAAGTTAATGTTTTTAAACTATCCAAACAATCCTACTGGTGCTACTGTATCAAAAGATTTCTTTGATGAAACCATTCATTTTGCTAATAAACATAATATATTAGTCGTTCACGATTTTGCTTACGGTGCGATCGGATTTGATGGTCAAAAACCGGTTAGTTTCTTGCAAGCAGACGGTGCAAAAGATATAGGAATTGAAATTTACACATTATCCAAAACTTTCAATATGGCTGGATGGCGTATTGCTTTTGCCATAGGGAATGAAAGTGTCATCGAAACAATTAACCTATTGCAAGATCATATGTATGTTAGTATTTTTGGTGCAGTTCAAGACGCTGCCCGCGAAGCGCTATTAAGTTCACAATCTTGCGTCGTAGATCTTGTAAATAGTTACGAATCTCGAAGAAATGCTCTTATTTCAGCTTGTCACTCTATCGGTTGGAATGTAGACATCCCAACCGGATCCTTCTTTGCATGGCTTCCTGTACCAGAAGGCTATACATCTGAGCAATTTTCTGATATTTTGCTAGAAAAAGCACACGTTGCAGTTGCTCCTGGTGTTGGATTTGGTGAACACGGTGAAGGATACGTCCGCGTTGGTCTCTTGCACACAGAAGAACGATTACGAGAAGCAATTAATCGAATTGATAAATTAAATTTTTTCAAAAAGTCGTTGACAACATGAAAAATATCTGACAAAATTCAGTTATCTTAAAAATTTAAACATTTCTAAATACTTCTTATCAAGAGCAGGTGGAGGGACGAGCCCGACGAAACCCGGCAACCGATCTACAATTGTAGACACGGTGCTAATTCTCGCAGCATTACGCTGACAGATAAGGAGCTGGTTGTAAAAAAACCTCTCCTTAGCTGAGAGGTTTTTTTATTTAACTAGGAGGTTATAACAATGAGCGGAATTATAGCGACGTATTTAATCCATGACGATTCACTTAACTTAGACAAAAAGGCTGAACAAATTGCACTCGGTTTAACAATTGGCTCTTGGACTCATTTGCCACATTTATTACAAGAACAATTAAAACAACATAAAGGCAACGTCATTCATATTGAGGAATTAGATGAACAAGAACATATCAATTCGTATCTACGCAAAAAAGTAAAACGTGGGATTATTAAAATCGAATACCCATTATTAAATTTCAGTCCAGATTTACCAGCGATTTTAACAACTACATTCGGAAAGTTATCACTTGATGGCGAAGTGAAATTAATTGACTTAACGTTTTCAGACGAATTAAAAAAGCACTTTCCTGGTCCAAAATTCGGTATAGACGGTATTCGAAATCGTGTACAAGTGTATAACCGTCCCCTTTTAATGAGCATTTTCAAAGGAATGATTGGACGAAATATTGGATACTTAAAAACTCAATTACGCGATCAAGCAATTGGTGGTGTGGATATCGTAAAAGATGATGAAATTTTATTCGAGAACTCCTTAACACCACTTGCGAAGCGAATTGTATCTGGAAAAGAAGTTTTACAATCCGTATATGAAACAT
Source organism: Bacillus sp. FSL M7-1020 (assembly GCF_038050415.1). Classification (NCBI taxonomy): domain Bacteria; kingdom Bacillati; phylum Bacillota; class Bacilli; order Caryophanales; family Bacillaceae; genus Bacillus; species Bacillus sp. FSL M7-1020. Next base: position 3,657,278 of record NZ_JBBOTW010000001.1, read on the forward strand.
ACGGCCATAAAACATTATATGCCGTAAATTTAACAGGGCGAACTTTCGACTTAAAAGAAAATGCGAAACGCGCAGTGCAGGCTGGTGCTGATATTCTATTATTTAATGTATTTGCTTACGGACTAGATGTACTACAATCACTGGCAGAAGATGATGAAATCCCAGTTCCTATTATGGCACACCCTGCTGTAAGTGGTGCTTATTCAGCATCCAAGCTATATGGGGTCTCATCTCCATTATTACTTGGAAAGCTACTACGTTATGCTGGTGCTGATTTTTCTTTATTCCCGTCTCCATACGGAAGTGTTGCGTTAGAAAAGGAAGAGGCTTTCAACATTTCAAACTATCTAACTGAAGACGATGCGTTTTTCAAGAAAAGTTTCTCTGTCCCATCTGCTGGCATTCATCCTGGTTTCGTTCCCTTTATTCTACGAGACTTCGGTAAAGATGTTGTTATTAATGCGGGCGGCGGCATACATGGGCATCCGTATGGGGCGCAAGGTGGTGGAAAGGCTTTCCGCACTGCAATTGATGCTACTTTGCAAGGTAATCTACTCCATGAAGTAGATGACATAAATTTGCATAGCGCACTACAAATATGGGGAAATCCCTCTTATGAGGTGAAATTATGAGTATTCAAGTATTTTGTGATTTCGATGGTACGATTACAAATAACGATAACATTATGTCGATTATGGAAAAATTCGCACCACCAGAAGCAGAAGAAATAAAGCAAAGAATTTTATCACAAGAGCTTTCTATTCAAGAAGGTGTTTCTCAATTATTTCAATTGCTACCTACTAATTTGCATGATGATATAATTCAATTTTTAAAAGAAACTGCCGAAATTCGTAGTGGCTTTCGTGAATTTATACAATTTGTAAATGAAAATAATATTTCTTTTTACGTTGTATCAGGTGGAATGGATTTCTTCGTCTATCCACTCTTACAAGGAATCATTCCAAAAGAGCAAATTTACTGTAATGAAACAGACTTTTCAAATGAATACATTACAGTTAAGTGGCCTAACCCTTGTGATCATTACTGTCAAAATCATTGTGGATTATGTAAATCATCTTTAATCCGCAAATTAAGTGATACAAATAATTTCCATATTGTAATCGGAGATTCTATTACTGATTTACAAGCTGCGAAACAAGCAGATAAAGTATTCGCTCGCGATTTCCTTATTACAAAGTGTAAAGAAAATCATATTGTTTATACACCGTTTGAAACATTTCACGATGTTCAAGCTGAATTAAAACATTTGTTGGAGGTGAAATCATGAAACAACTGTTTCGTCAATGGTATGACTTAAGCGAGATTAAAAAAGAATTAACAACTCGAAATTGGTTTCCAGCAACAAGTGGCAATATTTCTATAAAAGTTAGTCATGAGCCGCTTACTTTCCTTATTACAGCAAGCGGTAAAGATAAAACAAAAACCACTCCAGATGATTTTCTATTAGTAGATCATGCAGGAGTTCCTGTTTTAGAGACTGAATTACGCCCTTCAGCAGAAACAATATTGCATACACATATTTATAACAATACGAATGCCGGGTGCGTACTTCATGTTCATACAACGGATAACAATGTCATCACAAATTTGTATAGCGATACAGTCACCCTTCAAAATCAAGAAATCATTAAAGCTCTTGATATTTGGGAGGAAGGTGCAACAATTCACATTCCTATTATCGAAAACCATGCTCATATCCCAACACTTGGGGAAAACTTCCGAAAACATATACAAGGAGATTCGGGAGCAGTATTAATTCGAAATCACGGCATCACTGTATGGGGCCGTGATAGCTTTGATGCAAAGAAAAGATTAGAAGCTTATGAGTTTTTATTCCAATTTCATATAAAACTATTATCAATTCAAGGAGGCGTTTCTAATGGCGCAAATTCGTATTCATGAAGTAAATACTCGCATTGAGAATGAAGTGGAAGTATCAAAATTTCTACAAGAGGAAGGCGTTTTATATGAGAAATGGAATATTTCTAAACTTCCTACTCATTTAAATGAAAATTATTCGTTAACAGATGATAACAAAGCTGAAATATTAACTGTTTTTTCAAAAGAAATCGCTGATGTTTCAGCACGCCGAGGTTATAAAGCGCATGATGTAATTTCACTTTCAAGTAGCACACCTAACCTTGACGAATTATTAATTAATTTCCAAAAAGAACACCATCATACTGATGATGAAGTTCGCTTTATTGTCAGTGGCCATGGCATCTTTGCTATTGAAGGCAAAGATGGAAAATTCTTTGACGTTGAACTTGAGCCAGGCGACCTAATCTCTGTTCCTGAAAATGCAAGACATTATTTTACTTTGCAGGATGATCGTCAAGTTGTAGCTATTCGTATTTTTGTTACAACTGAAGGCTGGGTTCCAATCTATTAAGGTAGCTAGTTGAATAAAAGGACTTGGACCCCCTTTTCCAACCTTTTATTCACTCTACATATATACATCCTCCTATGGAACAGGCTTATTTCAAAAAATGAAATAGGCCTGATTTTTTATTTATTCAAAGCATCTTTCCTCTTCTTCCAAGAAACAATCTATCCACTCGATTTTTCAAGTGTATTTCTCAACCCTTTTTGAACATTTGTTGAACTTTTTTTGAATTTTTTCTGAAAATTCTGTTTTATATATGATATACTACAACTAATAAGAAGGAAAATAATATTGCAAACAGAGGGGGATAATCATGAGTTTACTTATCGCACTTATACTAGGAGTTTTATGCGGAGCTATTCCTGTTATTTTAGGAGCTATTATGGAAGAGTTAGAAGTTGGTGTTTTAGGTTTTGTCGCCTCTTGTGTAAGCGCTTTATTTTTTGGTTTATACGGCGCTATTCCTGTTGCTATTCTGTGCGCATTTTATATATTACGCCACGCTCGCTCAAAACAATTTGGCGCTAACCACATGGCGCAAGTTATCCCGTTCCCGGTTGAACGGTGCCGTCGAGCTTCTAGCTTATAATTATAAAAATGAAATATATTTACCTAAATAAATAAAAGTCCTCAAATGAGGACTTTTATTTATTTTCTTCTAGAAATTGAAACAATTCTTGTAGATGTAACGCATCTTCACTATAGCTAACAGACACATGACATATATCGTCAATCTCAGCTTGCATATAAAGATCCACTCCATCACGATCATATTTTAATGCCAAGTAAAACTCCATTTCTTCTAACATCTTTTTTGAAGTTCGAATGACATAATGCCCTTTCTCATCTCTTCCATATTCAAAGTTTGGTTCAAAATCATATTTTTGTTTAAAGGCTTCCTTTTGTTTTTCATTGATTTGTATACAAGTTGCTCGCTGCACAGCATCAATCATCTCATCAAACTTTTGGAGATCCATCTCATTTACCCCCTTATATACTTTTTATATAACACTTGTGTTCCGCTATTTTCTTCTCCATCCATAATTAACTCTTCATACAATTCTTTCGCCAAGCTTAAACCTGGTACTGGTAATTGTAATTTTTCAGCCTCATCTAAAGCGATTTTCATATCTTTCATAAAATGCTTTACGTAAAACCCTGGCTCAAAGTCTCCTTTTAACATTCGAGGAGCTAAATTATTTAATGACCAACTACCTGCTGCACCTGTTGAAATACTCTCTAATACTTTATCTGGATTTAGTCCAGCCTTTTTCGCGTAAGCAACAGCTTCACATACTCCAATCATGTTGGATGCAATTGCAATTTGATTGCACATTTTCGTATGTTGTCCACTCCCAGCTGGTCCTTGTAACTGAATATTTGTTCCTAGTTTTTCAAATAACGGTAAACATCTATCATATATGTCTTTCTCTCCACCGACCATAATTGCAAGTCTTGCTTCTTTAGCACCAACATCTCCTCCAGATACTGGGGCATCTAACGTAAATACATTCTTTCTTTTACCAACTTCATTTATACGTTTTGCCAATGTTGGTGTAGATGTCGTAAAATCAATGGCTATCGCGCCTTCATTTGCATTCTCTATAATCCCTTCACTTCCAAAGTACACTTCTTCAACATCATGTGGATATCCAACCATAGTCATTACAACATCTACTTGCTTCACTAACTCTTTCGGTGTATCACACCAATTTGCACCATCTTGTACTAATGAATCTGTCTTCGCTTTCGTTCTATTATATACATATACTTTATGACCTTCTTGCATTAAATGACGAACCATACTTTTTCCCATTACACCAATACCGATGAAACCTATTGATAAAATTTTGTTTTCCATATTCTCATCCCCTTTGTTCTAATAAATCATTTACCATCTTTCGAAACTCATTATTAAAATCATCATCCATACTATTTTTCACATTTGAAAATAAAATAACAAAAGTCCCTTTTTCTTTATTAAAATTATTGAAAGTGTTCCAACCAGATAGTACACCATGATTATGAAAATAATCTGGGTATATATAAAAACTAAATGCATATTTCCGTTCTTCTGAAGGTGAAAACATCGCTTGCATACTTTGTTCAGAAAGAAGTTTCCCATTTATAATTGCTTCGTCTAATTTCTTCATATCTCCAACTGTCGTATACATCTCGCCGCAACCGTATAACCAATCCATTGACAATTTTTGTGCAGGTTCAAGTACATTATCTTTCTTAACGTACCCTTTAGTAAAATGCTGATCTCCCGGCGCCATATTTCCCATACCAGATTCGTGCATTTCTGCTTTAATAAATATATTTTCTTTTATGTAATCTCCTAACGTTTTTTTTGATATGCTTTCTATAATATAAGCAAGCACCATATAATTATAATCTGTATATCTCCAACCTGCTCCTGGTGGAAACTCTACTTTTTGACTCCCAATCCAATTTACTAAGTTTATACGAGAAGCCGCATTCACTTTTCCTTTGCCGCTTTCCGGTAAACCCGATGTATGCGTTAATAAATGATATAAAGTGATATTTTTATCTGCTGGAAATGAAGGAATATATGTATTTACATTTTCCTGAATGTTTAATTTCCCTTGTTCTTGTAGCTGTAAAATAGATGTAGCAACTACTGTTTTCGTAATAGAACCGATACGATATTTTGTTTGAGGTGTATTTTCTATTTTATATTGAACATCAGCATATCCATATCCTTTATTCAATATAACACGCTCTTTATCAGTCACCAAAACTGTCCCATTAAATTGCTTTCCTACTAAATATTGATCTAATTTTTGAGATATACTAGCATAATCAATTTGTCTCTCTTCTTTTTCTTCTATATTATCTTGCACTTCTGACCCAATAGCCGGGGCCACATTAGTAGTTAACACTGTTTGTTCCATTACACTGGGAGCATAGAAAGCATAGTATACTCCACCGCAAACAACAGTACATAGTGAAGCAACTACTATTATTTTTTTTATCATATTGTTCCTCCATAATTACTTCATTACATATGGTCTCCCTACTACTATTATCAGGCAATAAAAAAAAATCGCAACAATTAGTTGCGAAAAATCACATTTTTTCTTTTCTATATATACATACCTGATTTTTCCCATTTTTTTTCGCTTCATATAATGCAATGTCCGCTCGCTGCATTAATTCTTCTCTTGTAATTCCTTTCTCATATAACGCTACTCCAAAACTCGCTGTTAATTTCGAAATTCCAGAGAATTGTTTTGTTTCAATAAAAAAGCGCAATGATTCTGCAACTTGAAATGCTTCTTTTTCTACTGTATTTGTCACTAATATAATAAATTCTTCTCCTCCCCATCTTGCAAATACATGTTGTTGCTCTACTTTAGACTTCATAAGTTCTGCAAGTTGTATTAATGCTAAGTCTCCAAAATCATGACCATATGTGTCATTTACTGTTTTAAAATTATCTATATCAAATAATATAATTGCCATTTTTTCATCGTTACGTATTACATTATCCCACTCTACCTCTAATATTTGTTGGAACTTCAAACGATTATAAATCTCTGTCAATGAATCTATCATGGCAAGTCTTTCTTGTTCTTGATAGATTTCATCTAATTCTGTAATCTCTGTACACTTTACAATAAATCTCGATAAATCTTCTGGTAACGGCGTCGCACGTAATAAAAAAGTTGATACAATTCCTTCATAATTAGACATCTTAATTCTTCTATCATATGATAATGTATCATCTAACCATGTTATATCATGAGTCGTCGAATAATATCCATTTTCTCTAATAAAATGTTCGGCAAACACTAAATGTTGCTCACGATAATCAAACAAATTTTCATATCCAAAAAACTCTAAAAAATTCGTATTACAATCAACAATCTCATCATCTTCTACTATAAATAATAGATCATTGTGAAAATCAAACATCATCTGCAGTAGTTCTTGTTGCAAACTTACTTGCCGCACTAAAGAAAGTTGATACAAACTTTTATTTACTTCCTCTAACACTACTTGTGGAGTTACTGGGGCTATCACAATATTACGTATTCCTAACGTAAGCACCTCTGTAAACTCATTTGTTATTTGTTGATCCCAAATGACAATGAATGTACTATGTGGATTATACATATTCTTTATATATTTTATTTGAGAAAAATCTGTTACATACATAATTACAATATGCGGTTTAGTCTTATGAAACAATAGTTCTCCTTCTTCAAAACTATTTGCTATAAACATGCATTTGGGATGAATATTTTCAATCGTTTGTTGATGTGTGCATCCATTTTCTATATAAAGGACATTTAACTTAAGATCTTGTAATACATTTTGGAAAACCGTATTCTCTAATAAAAAATGTAGTATGTTCATCACTAGTCTTCACTCACTTCATATATCTTGTTCTACAGAATTCCTCACAAACGTTTTATAAATAGCTATTCCCAAAAACTTTAATGCGTGAGGGATACATAGTAACAAGCTAATTGAGAATGTAATCTTCGCTTTTTCACTCTATAAATTCCTTTTTTAGTGTATGATTATAGGAATTGTATCGTTTGTATGAATGCCCTAGCTTACTCTTTAAAACTTGACAATTAAAATAAAGATATTATATTCTTAAACTCGACAACTTACAAAATGTAAGTAGAAGATATTACATTTATTTTTAAATAATTTGATATGTAATTTGGAGGATATATAATGACAAACGATAACTTTTTTAACGTTCTATATGAACGCACGTCTACACGTACATTCAACCCAGACAAAGAAATTTCATCGACAGAATTACATGAAATTTTAAAAGCAGCTGCACAAGCACCTTCTGCTTGGAACCTGCAACACTGGAAATTCCTTGTTTTCCAAGGAGAAGATGTACAAAAACGATTACATCCAATTGCTTATAACCAACAACAAATTCTCGATGCTTCTGCAGTAGTCGCTGTTTTAGGTGATTTAGAAGCTTATAAAAATGTTGAACCCGTTTATGGTCCAATTGTTGAACAAGGCTTTATGAAAGAAGAAGCAAAAGAGCGCTTAGCTAAAAACATTGAATCTGCATATACTCGTGAACAATTCCCAAGAGATGCTGCTTTTTCAAATGCATCTTTAGCAGCAATGCAACTTATGCTTGCAGCTAAAGCAACTGGCTGGGACACTTGCGCTATCGGTGGTTTCAATCCACAAGCACTTACAGAAGAATTCAATGTTTCATCTCGATACGTACCAATTATGCTTATTACAATTGGTGAATCAACTTTAAAAGGCCACCCTGCACCACGAATGAGCGTAGAGCAAGTGAGTGAATGGGCAAAATAGTAAAAACGAAGGTAATTTCATTACCTTCGTTTTTTTATACTCTGTCACACATCCGTAATATTACAATGTGTTATTCGATATCTACAGATAGATAAACAGTACAGTTTATGTTAATTCCATAAACAAATATGACGTTTTGTGTCGAAATTTGTTAAAACATCGAAATATAACCGTGTATTTTTGTTACAATTATGATACAATGATAACAAATAGATAACAAGAGAGGGATTTTCATTGAGTTCATACGGAAGCTTTATCGCACTTTTAAGTTACATAGTAACTGTACTACTTCTATATTTTATTGGCGATGCTGCAAACATATCAGTGTTACAATTCCCAAAAGAAGAAGCGTTCCAATTAGACGCAGAAAAACATACTGCGCGATCCATTGCACCATTACTCTTAGCTCTCCCAGTATATATCATTGTTTTATATAAAAGTAAAAAAGTGTAAAGCCTACCTATTTCATTCATTTTGGTGGTCTTTACACTTTTTTGTGATATTTCCCCTATTTTAAACATCATTCCGTACTAAACACCCAGCTAGTCTTTTAAAATGAGAAAATACCCTAGAAAAAATTCCACGCTCTGTCCAGTCACTAACTACCGAACTTACATAGATTATAAGTGTGAAGGGGGTGATGAGGATTATGTTTGGATCATTTGGATGCTGTGATAACTTTAGAGACTGTCATCATCGTGAAAGAGAGTGTGACCATCGCGACCATCGTGAGAAAGAGAGAGAGGTAAAACCACAACAACCAGCTGTATGTAACGTACTTGCTAGCATTTCAGTTGGAACAGAGCTTTCTCTTTTAAGCATTAGAGGTAATGGTACTTTCAACAATGTAATTTTTGAAGGTTTCGCTAACGGTGTTGCTCTTTTCTCTGCTTTAGCTCGTAATAACAAAGACGACAAAGATAACAATAAAGACGATAAGAACAATCAAAATCGAAATACTTTTACTGGTATTTTACGTGTATGCCCAACTGATATCGTTGCAATCGCTATCTAATTCTGTCTCTTATCCTCGATAGTAAGCAAATAAGATTTACTTTTCTCATAGAAAAAACCTGAGACCGATTTCAAATCGACTCAGGTTTTTTTATTGATTATATGCTTTTAACTAATTCAACAACTTCTTCAGCAGTTGACATTGTTAATGCTTTTTCTGCTAATGTTTCCATTTCTGCTTTTGACAACTTGCTTAGTTGTGTTCTTGCAGGAAGGATAGATGTTGCACTCATACTGAACTCATCTAAGCCTAATCCTAATAATAATGGGATAGCAAGTGAATCTCCCGCCATCTCACCACACATACCAGCCCATTTGCCCTCTTTATGAGCAGCATCGATAACCATTTTTACAAGACGTAAAATAGATGGGTTATATGGTTGATATAAGTAAGCTACACGTTCGTTCATACGGTCTGCAGCCATTGTGTATTGGATTAAGTCATTTGTTCCGATAGAGAAGAAATCAACTTCTTTTGCGAATTGATCTGCTAATACTGCTGAAGCTGGAATTTCAACCATCATACCCACTTCAATAGAATCAGAAACAGTTGTACCCGCTTCTACAAGCTTTGCTTTCTCTTCTAATAAAATCGCTTTCGCTTGACGGAACTCATCAAGAGTTGCAATCATTGGGAACATAATTTTTAAGTTACCGTATACGCTAGCACGAAGTAATGCACGAAGTTGTGTACGGAACACATCTTGCTCATCAAGACATAAGCGAATTGCACGGTATCCTAAGAATGGGTTCATTTCTTTTGGTAAATGTAAGTATGGAAGTTCTTTATCTCCACCGATGTCAAGTGTACGAACAACAACAGGTTGACCTTCTTTTACACCTTCAAGAACTGCTTTATACGCCTCGAACTGCTCTTCTTCTGTTGGAAGATTGTCACGGCCCATGTATAAGAATTCTGTACGGTATAAACCAACGCCTTCTCCGCCATTATCGATAATACCTTGTACATCATTTGGTGTTCCGATATTAGCAACAAGCTCAACGTGATGTCCATCGCTCGTTACAGTAGCTTGGTCTTTTAATTTTGCCCATATTGCTTTTTGCTCTTCAAATTTCGCTTTCTTTTCTTCAAAAGAACGAAGAGTTTCTTCCGATGGGTTTACAATTACTTCTCCATCTAAACCGTCAATGATTACGATATCGCCATTTTGGATTTTCTCCATAACAACTTTCGTACCAACAACTGCAGGAATTTCCATAGAACGAGCCATAATTGCAGAGTGAGATGTACGTCCACCGATATCAGTCGTGAAACCTTTTGCATACTTACGGTTTAACTGAGCTGTATCAGATGGTGTTAAATCTTCAGCAATAATGATTACTTCTTCAGAAATTGTACCAGGGTTTGAGAAGTTAATTCCTAGTAAATGTGCAAGAACGCGTTTTGTTACGTCACGAATGTCCGCAGCACGTTCTTTCATATATTCGTTATCCATGTTTTCAAACATAGAAATAAACATTGATGCAACTTCATCCATTGCAAATTCAGCATTTACTTTTTCGCTATTTACTTTATCTTTTACCGGGTTTACTAGTTCTGGATCATTTAATACTAATAAATGTGCTTCAAAGATCGCAGCTTTATCAGCACCCAGCTCAGCAAAAGCGTGGTCCTTAATTGCTTCTAATTCAGTTTTTGCTTTCTCAAGCGCAGCGTCTAAGCGTGCAATTTCAGCAGCTTCGTTTGTAATTGATTTCTTTTCAATGTTAAATTCAGGATTCTCAAGTCTGAAAGCCTTTGCAATAGCAATCCCACTTGATGCAGCGATCCCTTGAATATTAAGAGTCATTATTCTCCTAATCCTTCGTTTTTCATAGTTTCTTCGATAGCTGCTAGTGCTTGAGCTGCATCATCACCATTTGCAGTGATTTTAATTTCTGCGTTTTGTTGAATGCCTAAAGACATAACGCCCATGATTGATTTTAAGTTAACGTTTTTTCCGTTATACTCTAAGTTAATGTCAGAACCAAATTTGCTTGCAGTGTTTACAAGTAGAGTTGCTGGACGTGCATGAATTCCTGAGTCGCTTGTTACTTTAAAGATTTTTTCCATGATAATTTATCTCCTTTAAATTACAGTTTTTTTTAGTTGTATAGACGTGAGTACTACATCATCTATTGTATATAATAGGCGATGTTCGGTCAACCACATCGCCTATTATAATTATAAACATTTTGCGTCAAATTCCTACTGAATGTCAATAATAGCGTTTTCGCCCTTCTTAACATTTCCATCTTTTTTCAATTCGACTTGTTGCCCTTGTTGTAAATTTGTAAATACAATTGGCGTAATAATAGATGGTGCATTTTCTTTTATGAATGTAAGATCTACTTTTAATAATGGTTGTCCTTGTTTCACTTTGTCGCCTTGCGCTACAAGTGCCTCAAATCCTTCACCATTTAATTTTACAGTATCAATACCAAAGTGAATTAATATCTCTTTTCCACCCTCAGATTGAATACCAATCGCATGCTTTGTAGGGAATACATTGACGATCTCACCATTAACTGGAGAAACTACTGTTCCTTCTGTTGGCTCGATTGCAAATCCGTCTCCCATCATTTTTCCTGAGAATACTTGATCAGGTACTTCTGTAATCGGTAAGATTTTCCCTTCAATTGGTGATACGATTGTTTCATTTTCATCAACTTTTTGAGGAGTTTCTTCTACCTTTACAGGCTCTTCTTTTTCAACATGAGGTGTACGGCCTGACATAATATCATGAATTTGTGATTTTAATGTGTCAGATTTTGGTCCGAAAATAGCTTGAATGTTATTTCCAACTTCAAGTACACCAGCCGCTCCAAGTTCTTTTAAGCGGTCTTTGTTTACATTCTTTTGTTCGTTAACTTGAACACGTAAACGAGTAATACAAGCATCTAAAGAAGCAATGTTTTCTTTACCACCAAGTGCTACTAATACTTCTCGAGGAAGTTCACCTGCTTCTGTTTTTCCTGCGCCGTCATTCGCATTTGCTACTTCACGACCAGGTGTTTTTAAATTCCATTTACGGATTGCAAAGCGGAATCCGAAGTAGTAAATAACTGCTAGTACAAGACCAACAATAATTACCCACCACCATGCTGTACGGCCTGGTAATACACCGAATAACATAAAGTCGATTAAACCACCAGAGAATGTCATACCAATTTTAACACCTAAAATTTGCATTGTCATAAATGATAGACCAGCAAATACAGCGTGAATTCCGAATAATACTGGTGCTACGAATAAGAATGAAAATTCAAGTGGTTCTGTAATACCTGTTAAGAAAGATGTTAATGCAGCAGAACCTAAAATACCAGCTGCTAATTTTTTATTTTCTGGACGTGCTTCATGGTACATTGCTAAAGCTGCTGCTGGAAGACCGAACATCATGAACGGATACTTACCAGTTGTAAATGTACCTGCTGTTAATTCTACACCATCTTTTAACTGTGCCATAAAGATTTTTTGGTCACCGCGGATTAATTCGCCAGCCGCATTTGTGTACTGACCAAATTCGAACCAGAACGGTGAATAGAAAATGTGATGTAATCCAAATGGAATTAATGAACGTTCAATTAAACCAAAAATAAATGCTGCTAACGTTCTATTCGCATCAATCATTTGATGTGAGAACGTATTTAAGCCACCTTGAATGTATGGCCAAATGAAGCACATGATAATACCTACTACTAAAGAGAATGTTGCAGTTGCGATCGGTACGAAACGCTTACCTGCAAAGAAACCTAGGTATGAAGGTAATTCAATATTGAAGTATTTATTATAGCAATATGCCGCTACTATACCGACGATAATACCACCAAATACTCCTGTTTGTAGCGTTGGAATTCCTAATACATTCGCATATGCTGGATCTGCAAATCCAATTTTCACTGGGTCTGCTCCAGAACTTGTTACTTTTACTAACTTATCTACTTCTAAGAACACACTCATCGTTTTGTTCATAATTAGGTAGCCAACGAATGCTGCTAAACCAGCTACTCCGTCTCCACCTGCTAAACCAATTGCTACCCCAACTGCGAATAATAATGCAAGGTTAGCGAAAATAATATCACCAGATTGTTCCATAATTTTTGCAACCATTACGAACCAATCTGCTTTTAAAGCAGGAATAACATTTGTTAACTGTGGATTTTGAAATGCATTACCAAATCCAAGTAAAATACCTGCTGCCGGTAAAATCGCTACTGGAAGCATTAACGCTTTCCCGACTTTTTGAAGAACACCAAAGATCTTCTTAAACATGGAAACCCTTCCTCTCTTATCTATATTGATACCTTCCGACAAACGCCAAAAAGGCATGAGGAAAAAAAGATAGAACGATAGCTATACAAAGGGTAGTATATCCCTTTCTCTAGCTTACATTCCTGGCTTTTCTCCACTCATGCCTGATCGAATCAGTAACACGTGTCAAAAATAGGTTTACGTATAAGTTCACTATAATTAAGGCAAACGTTTTCGTTACTTACCTTAATGTGTTTGTCGAAATTTGTATAACTTTGCAATAGTTATTATACATAACTATTGTAAGCGATTCAATGATTTTTTTTAACGTTTTCATTTTAGACAAAAATATATGTCTTTTTACACATGCTCCGCTTTCACTAATCGTTGCAAGTGCATTGTTAAATAAATACTTTCAGCTTCATATACAGGCAATTGCAATTCTTTTTGCATGACCTTAACCAGCTTCCAGGCTAAATTATAACAGACGGGATATTCTGCCTTTAATAAATCAGCAAAGCTTTGTGATTCCTCAACTTTTTCTCCCTTTTTCACCCGTTCAATAGCATATTGTAAATGACGAATAAGGCGCAAATAGTGAATACTTTCTTGGTCTAATGTAATTTGTAAGCTTGTTTCAATTAAAGATACAAGTTGTGCAATGAGACGGGAGTTTTGATTAACTGAAGATAAATCTGAATTTGTAAGTGAACTGTAAATATGGAGTGCAATAAAACCAATTTCTCCTTCTGGCAATGTAATTTGCAAACGAGAATTTAAAAGGTCTACAACACCTTCAGCAATTTCGTATTCTTCTGGATATAGCATTTTCGTTTCAACCAGAAAAGGATTATCTATTGTAAGTCCTTGTTTTAACCGCTTAACTGCAAAAGAAATATGATCTGTTAAAGCGATGTGAATATGTTCATTTAATGGCGATTTTGCCTTTTCTTGAATGTAGAACATAATGTCATTCATTAATTCAATTAATTTTTCACTCACATGCGGCACTAACAGTTTGTATTGTTCTCGATCACGTTCATTTTTTAAAACAAACATTTTTTCAATTTGTAATTGCTCCAATACATCTTTCGCTTTTTTTCCAAATCCAATTCCTTTACCAATCACTACTACTTCCTCGTGTTCAGGATGGCTAGCAATGATGACATTATTATTTAAAACTTTTTTAATTTCTAGATAATTACTCATATAACACCACCCTCGTACTTAAATAGCCTGCTTTTATGTTACAGAATATTCTTCTTTGTCGTCAATGTAAAACATCTACCATTTAATAAAAATTCATTTTTTAGACATGTTTGTATATGATGCGTATAATGTAAGGGCAACTGTACATAGAAAGGAGATTGCAACATGATTAAAATGTTTGTAAGTGATATTGATGGAACAATGATGCAACACGGAGGTTTTATCGACGAACAAGATATTATCGCTTTGCGCAGCTTAGCTGAACAAAATGTAATTCTTTGTTTCGCTTCTGGAAGACTTGATAATGAAATTGCAGACTTAATGAGAGCGGTTAATACAAATTTCCCTCGCATTAGTGTAAATGGTGTTTTTGTATATACACATGAAAATAAGAAGCTATTATCTGCAACTTTCGATTCCAGCATTCTTCCAGATTTGTTAGCTATGACAAATGAAGACCCTTATTTCCGTTATGTAAGTGATGAACATAGCTACTACATTGAAGAAAAAACACCGTTTATTCATGAACTTGAACAACAAGTAACGATGACTTCTGTTGAAGAACCTAATCTATTACAGAAAATTGATGATACAATTTTTCCAAATAAAATTTCTGTCGGTGGAACGAAGGAAAGCTTACAACTCCTTCAGAAAAAAATTGATGAAAAATTTCATGGGAAAGTTAGCACCTTCATTTCAGCAGAACAATGTTTAGATGTAATGCCACCTAATATTAGTAAAGGTTCTGCTATTTCTATTTTATTAAAAGAATTTCAAATACAACCAGAGGAAATTGCTTGCATAGGGGATTCTTATAATGATATTCCAATGTTCTCTTTAACTCCTCACAGTTTTGCTATGTCTCAAGCAGATGACGCAGTAAAAGAGCACGCTCACTATGTAGTAAATACGGTTAAAGATGCTGTTAACCACGTAATTACTCATAATAAAAATACGACTCACTCCTTATAAGGATGAGTCGTATTTTTATTTCTTTACATGTTAAACACTTTAAAATTTACTGTACTTTACAAACTGAAATATATTATTTGTTACGTGCGATGTTTGTAATAAATTTATAACGATCCCCACGATAAATACATTTCACATACTCTAACGGTATCTCACCTTCTGAATATGACCATTGGCGCATTACAAGCACAGGCGCCTTTTTAGGAATATGCAGATGTTCAGCTTCATTATCCGTTGCAATGGAAGCTTCAATTGATTGAGTAGCGCTAACAAGCTTAAAGCCCAGTTTTTTCTCTAAATGTTCATATAAAGATTGTTGCAATATTTCTTCGTTAATATCTTTTACAAGAGCTGGCGACAAATATGTCGTCTCAAAAGCAATCGGTTCATCATCAGCTAAGCGAATACGCCTCACTTCATAAACCGACTCCCCCTCCTGTATTCTCAACCGGTCTGCTATTTTCGCAGTAGCTGGAACTAGGCGGAAACTAAGTAATTGACTACTTGGGTTCATCCCGCGAGAAATCATATCTTCTGTGAATCCCGTCATTCCTTGCAATTTTTGTTCCACTTTCGGAAGTTGGACAAACGTTCCAATTCCACGTTTCCGATATAAATAGCCTTGTTCCACTAAATTATTAATCGCCTGTCTGATTGTCATACGACTCACTTCGAACTTATCACAAAGTTCATTCTCAGATGGGATTTTGTCTCCCGGCTTCCATTCGCCGTCCTCAATTAGCTGTTTCACCCACTCTTGAATCTGATAATAGATCGGAAATGGTGAATACTTGTCGATGTTCATCAGCAATCGCCTCACTGCATAAAGATAGAGCTTCTTGATCAGCGATTACGGTTACATTCGGATGACGTTGTAAAACTGTAGCAGGACACGCTTCACTATATTCACCTTGCAATAACTCTTTAAGTGCTTCTGCCTTTTTAGGCCCCATAGCAACAAGTAGAATTTGTTTTGCTTTCATAATGCTTCCAATTCCCATTGTAATCGCATGAGTTGGCACATCTTCTTCTTTTTCGAAGAAACGAAGGTTTGCTTGGCGTGTAGATTCTGTTAATTCAACAATGTTAGTTGGAGAATTAAATGCTGTTCCTGGCTCGTTAAATCCGATGTGACCGTTTTCACCGATTCCAAGAATCTGTAGGTCAACTGGGTTAGCAGCTAGAATGCTCTCGTAACGTGTGCACTCTTCCTCTAAATCACTTGCCATCCCGTTTGGTACATAAGTTTGTTTAAATGGAAGATAATCAAACAACTGTTCTTGCATGAAATAGTGATAGCTGTTTTTATCTTCGTGTGGTAAATTTACGTACTCATCTAAGTTTACAGTGGTTGCATGACTTGTATCAAGTTTATTTTTTCGCATTTCTGCATAAATACCTAATGGAGAGCTTCCTGTAGCCATTCCTAATGTTGGATTTTCTTTTGATTTTACAACTTCTTCAATTAATTTATAACCTGCTTCTGCTAATTCTTCTGGAGTTTTTACAACAAGAATATTCATTTAATTACTTCCCTTCCTTCATATGAATTCCTAAACGAACGGTATCATATACATGTAAATTTTCAGTCATCACAACAAAGTCTGCATCTTTCCCTACCGCTAACGCACCTTTTTTATTTAATCCAAACTCTTCTGCCTGGTTAACTGATGTCATACGTACTGCGTCTTCGATTGAACATCCTGTAAATTCAATTACATTTCGGAAAGCTTGATCCATTTTTAGAATACTACCAGCTAACGTTCCATCTTCTAATCGAGCACTACCATCTTTTACATGTACTGGCTGTCCGCCAAGTTCATATAATCCATCTTCAAGACCTTTTGCTCGCATTGCGTCAGTAATGACACTTACTTTTTTCGGTCCTTTTAATTTATATGCTAATTTCACCATATCAGGGTGAATATGAATGCCATCTGTAATTACTTCAACCATTACATCTGGATTTAATAACACATGACCAACAACTCCTGGTTCACGGTGATGTAATCCACGCATTTGATTGTACAAATGTGTTGCATGTGTAATGTTTCTATTTTTTAGTTGCGCATCAATTGCATCTGTATGCCCCATTGTGCCAACAACACCAGTTTCAGCAAGATACTGTTCAAACTCTAATGCTCCTTCTTCCTCTGGTGCATATGTGACTAACTTAATTAAATTACCGCTTGCTTCCTGCCATTGTTTAAACTGTTCAATATTCGCAGGAACGATATGTTCTAGTGGTTGTGCACCTGCACGTTTTTTTGAAACATACGGTCCTTCTAAATGAATATATTCGAAATGTGCTCCTTTTTCTTTCGCTTCCTTTGCAGCACTTAGTGCCGCTTCTATCGCTTCTGGAGCTTGTGTCATTGTTGTCGGGAAGTAAGTTGTAACCCCTTCTTTTAACATTTCTTTACCTAGAGTTACTAATCCATCGCTATTTGCATCCATCGCATCAATATCGTATCCACCATGAATATGAACATCAATCATACCTGGAATTACAATCTTCCCTGTAGCATCAATAACAGTTTCATCTTCTTGTGGT
Source organism: Bacillus sp. FSL M7-1020 (assembly GCF_038050415.1). Taxonomy (NCBI): domain Bacteria; kingdom Bacillati; phylum Bacillota; class Bacilli; order Caryophanales; family Bacillaceae; genus Bacillus; species Bacillus sp. FSL M7-1020. Next base: position 3,675,020 of record NZ_JBBOTW010000001.1, read on the forward strand.
ACATATTGAGCCATCAAACCAATTTCTTTAATTGTTTCTGCGTAACGAATAAATCCGTTTTCCACTACTTCTTGACCTGTGTAAATTTTGGCATTGATGACAATTTGCGTTTTCATTTTCATCGACCCTTTCCCATGAACTTTCCTACTTGTTCTTATTACCTTATTCGCCTAATTCCATCTTAATATATGCACGAGTAGTTGTCTATACATTCTAATGAAATTTCCATTTTGTTTAACGAAACATATATTATAATTACGTCTCTCGTAATTATAATATATGTTATTCATTTTTTCCAAAAAGGGACGGTCTCCATCTCTAATGTATGAATTACTTCAATAATGGCATGAATCCACTAGACCCTATCATAATATGTTCCCCATCTGTATTCACTTCTACAGTGCGTTTATTTGTTCCATATATCATTATACCGTGCCGTTTCAATCTCCTTACTACACTTTGGTGAGGATGGCCATACGGATTGCTACTCCCATACGAAAGAATAGCGAACTGTGGTTCTACTTTTTTTATAAACGTTTCACTTGTTGAAGTATATGAGCCATGATGCCCAACTTTTAATATATCTGCATGTACATCAAATTGCTTTAATATCTCATGTTCCGTCCGTACATCAGCATCGCCCATCAATAAAAAGTCAGCCTTTCCATATCGAACCTTTAAAACAATTGAGGATTCATTATTTTCATCTTTCGATTTCCCATTGTTTAATACCTGTATAGAAACATGTGGATCTAGCGGTATATATTGTCCTTCCTTTACCGAAACAAAAGGTATTCCCCTTTTCTTAATATTATTTCGATACGTATGATATGTAAAAGAGCTATATGTTTTTCCACTATCTAGTATAAGTGAGACCGGCATTTGCTCTACAATCGGAATTAGTCCACCAATATGATCCATATCAGGATGCGTACTGACAATAACATCTAAATGGTTTATCCCTTTTTCGATTAGTTTTTGAATAATAACCTCTCCTGCTTCATAAGGTCCTCCATCAATTAACATTGTTTGTCCATTTGGCAATACAATAAGTGTTGCATCACCTTGTCCAACTTTTAAAAAGTTCACTTGCATTTTACTAAGATGTTGCCGCTGCATATGTAAAGGAGACGTAGCATGAATAGACATCATATATCTTTTAGCCGAGGTACTATTTAAAGAAAAACATAATAAAACAGAAATTAACAACAAAATACTTCGTATACCCTTCATAACTCGTCTCCTTTTTTTCACTTAGTATGGCACGGGATATAATTGATATACAAAAAAAGCTTAGCAAAATGCTAAGCTTTTATTTTGATATTTCTTGTAAAGAACCGAAGAATAAATCTGCTTCATTCATCTGTTCACTCTCTTCAGAAAGTAGCGGTAAATCATCTAATGTTTTCAATCCAAATGTGTCCAAAAATTCTTTTGTCGTTCCATATAAAATAGGACGCCCTGGACCTTCTGCTCGGCCAGTTTCTTTTATAAGTAAGTGTGAAACTAACGTTTGTAGTGCCTTGTCCGTTTTTACCCCTCGAATCTCTTCCATTTCTGTCCTTGTAATCGGTTGACGATATGCAACGATCGCTAACGTTTCAAGAGCAGCTTGAGAGAGTGAGGCAGCTGTTGGGATATCTATTAATTTCTGATAGTACGAAGCATGTTCTTTCTTTGTAGCAAAGCGATATACTTTTGCATATTGTACAATTTGCAAACCGCGATGTGCACCTTCATATTCTTTTTGCATTTCTTCTAAAATATCTATTACTTCATTCACTTCAATTTCAAGAACTTTCGCTATTTGTTCTGGATAAATCCCTTCATCACCAGAAACAAACAAAAGCCCTTCAATGATTGATTTTTGTTCTTTTCTATCCATTGTCCGAGCTCCTTCCTCCTATTTTCTCATTAAAAATACACATCAAAAAACCGAATCACAATCAATGCGTTCGGTTCAATATTTCTTTTCTTGTTCCAAACGATTCATTAAAACGTAACATGAGATAAACTGTTTCTCTATCCCATTTCCCATACAAGCTCTATGGGGATTTATTAGAACTCGATACAAAAATTTCATCAAAATTATGTTCTTGTTCTATGCTAATTTGTTGTTTTTTCATAAGCTCAAGAACCGCTAAAAATGTTACAACCATTATTTCACGTTCTTCATCAGCAAACAAATCATAAAAACTTTGACGGCCACCTTTTATTTCTAACTGTTTTAGAATATCAGCCATTCGTTGTTCAATTGGTATTTCTTGACGAGTAACTCGTGCTGTTACAGGTTTCTTTGCTTTTTTACGGCGCATTAATTTTTGAAATGCCGCTAGCATATCATATAACGTAACATCAAGAGGTAAGCTTGTCTCCTCTTCTTGTTGCAACGATGCAAAATCAATTGGCGGACGTGTATATAGCTGTGCTCTTTCTTGTTCTCTTTCTTTTAACTCAGTAGCAACTTGCTTATATTTCTTATATTCAATTAACCTCTCCATCAATTCTTGACGAGGGTCATCAATAAAGTCATCACCATTATCAAGTACATCTTCTTCATGTTTCGGCAACAACATTTTACTTTTAATTTGCAATAACGTTGCAGCCATTACTAAATACTCACTTGCAACATCTAATTGTAGTTCTTTCATCGTATGGACATAAGACAAATATTGTTCTGTAATATCCGCTACAGGAATATTATATATATCAATTTCATAACGATGTATTAAATGTAACAATAGATCTAAAGGCCCTTCAAAAGCCTCTACTTTAAAATTATACTGCACAAAGCATCCCACCACATTTTTTCTATAACAACATAAGTATAGAGCATACTCATGTTCTATCCAACCTTTTTAAGAAATTTAATTAAAAATAGACCTATGCCTATGTCATCATGCCCACAGCTTCATATGATAACAGTGTAGTAAGAACAATGTAGGAGGTCAAAAAACTATGGGTCACGTTGATTGCGGTTTTAGCGGTGGGTTCGCATTACTTGTTGTACTGTTTATTTTACTAATTATTGTAGGGGCAGCTTGCTTCTGCTAACATGAACAATAAACGACTAGGGAAAATCCCCTAGTCGTTTATTGTTCATATTTCTATGATACACTTGTATTTATAACCGTTAGATAGGGGCGAAAAATATGTATCCTACCGAATACATACAATTTTTAATTCATTTTCACGGAGACTATGACTATTTTGAATGTCACGAAATATTGGAAGAGTATTGGAAAACCAAACCGAGAGGAAATCGTGATGATTACTTAGTCGGTCTCATTCAAGTGGCAGTTTCTTTATACCACCAAAGACGCACTAACTGGAATGGCGCCACAAAGATGATGAAAAGTGCAATCACAATTTTAGAAAAAAACAGTGCACTTTTACAACGTTTAGGAATCAATCAAACGCAACTTCTACCCTTACTCAATGAAAGAGTGCAATCTATACAAAAAAAAGAAAGTTTTGTACCGTTATTTTTACCATTATCGGACACATCATTAGAAAAGAAATGTATGCAGTTATGTCAGAAACAAAACCTTCCGTGGAAAGATATGAACGCTACTCCTAGTGAATATATCCTACACAAGCACACATTACGTGATCGAACAGAAGTCATCACTGAACGCAAAGAACAATTACAAAAAAGAAAGCAGAGATAATAAACTACTTATCCCTGCTTTCATGAATGTATATTTTGTTCAAGCCCTTTACACTTTTCGCAAAAACTTGCTGTTTGCTCATTTCCGCAAATTGTAAACTCAAGAAATTTGCTCTTTAACTCTTGAACCATCATCGTCCCAATTCCCATATGACGATGAGACGGGTTCACACTCAAATGCTGAATTTCTAATACTTGATTCTCTTTTTTTACAATCCCCATTATTCCAACAAAATCTTCATTTTGCTTCCACAAATACAATTGCCAATCCTCTTTCGCTTCATACTCTTTCATTGTCAATTGTAATGTTTTCACATCTTTTTCAGTTGGCATAAACGAAAGAAGCCCCATTGCAATTTTTTCATAACTTTTTTTAAAACGAATTAACATAACCCTTATCCCTTCTTACAAAAGTTACAAACTATGAATCCCCTCAATCACTCTTTTCATATCACATTCATTTTACAATATTTTCAACAGAGTGAGAAGAGCCTAAAACAACTTGATAATCATACAAAGCGAAAAGAAGAAAGTCAAATATATGTTTCAGTACTATTTCTTTCTAAGTAGATTTTAAAAAAAGACAATGCTATATGATAGTTAAAAGTAACATCCGCTACTCATTACCGCTTCATTATTAGTCACCATAGAGCAACTTAATTCTAGCAAAATTAATATAATAAAAAATGTTTATTGAAACATATAATCTAGTGTATTCTATGTAATTTGTTAAAAGTTTGTTCTCATAAGTCATATATTTTAGCAACAATTACAGTACAGTTTGTATCATGTACTGTAAAGAAAATACTCATTCCTATTAAAAAAATAAAAAAGAGAGCAAAAGCTCCCTTTTTCCATAACTTACTCTTCCCAAACTTTAACTTCTTTCATTACATCGCCTTGACGCATGTTTAATACTGTTTCAATACCGCTTGTCGCTTTACCAAATACAGTATGTACGCCATCTAAATGCGGTTGTGGCTCATGAACAACAAAGAATTGGCTACCACCTGTGTTACGGCCAGCATGTGCCATAGAAAGTGATCCTACAAGGTGTCTATGAGGATTTCCATCAGTCTCACATGGGATAGAGTAACCTGGGCCACCTGCACCTGTTCCTGTTGGGTCTCCACCTTGGCTTACGAAGCCAGGAATAACGCGGTGGAATGTCACACCATCATAAAATCCTTGCTCTGCTAATTTTTTAAAGTTTTCTACTGTTTTCGGTGCTTCTTCTGGGAAAAATTCCAATTCGATTTTTTCACCATTTTCCATTAATATATATCCTAAAGTTTTCATATGTATATGTCTCCTTTCAAGTATCTCAGCACTATATTACCACATTCATGACTAGAAACAAAAAAGAATCCGACAATCTACATACTTCTTTTTCGAAATGTGGACAAAGCTAGGTGACAAATAAGAAATATATACTATAATAACTGTGTTGCCCGAAAATTTTAGAAAGAGAAAGGGAGCGATTTTTCGTGAAAACGAAATTACTAGCTCTGCTATTAGCTGTAACGGTATTTATGATGCCAACAGCTTCATTTGCAGACATCATTGAGGGAGAATCAATTGTTACACTAGGAGAAAACTTATCTGAACAACAAAAACAAGATCTGTTAAAAGAAATGAAAGCACCGAAAGATGCTACAATTATTACTGTGTCTAATGCGGAAGAACATAAATTTCTAGAAGGAATTGTTCCAAAAGCACAAATTGGTACGCGAGCAATTTCCTCTTCTATGATTACATACACAAAGCCAGGATCTGGTCTCATTGTACGTTCAAAAAACATTAATTCAATAACAGATGCAATGTACACAAACGCACTTATTACAGCAGGTGTGAAAGATGCAGAGATTCAAATTACTGCACCATTTAAAGTTTCAGGAACTGCTGCTTTAACAGGTTTAATGAAGGCCTATGAAACAACATCGAACAAAGCAATTCCTGAGGAAGTAAAAAAAGTAGCCAATGAAGAAATGGTGCAAACGGCCCAGCTCGGTGATAAAATTGGTGAAGAAAAAGCAGTTCAACTTGTTGCAAAAATTAAAGAAGAGATTGCAAAAGAGCAGCCAAAAACAACGGAAGATTTACGTTCATTAATTAAAAAAATTGCTGATCAACTCGGCATTACATTAACGGATGAACAGTTGGATAACTTAGTAGCGTTATTTGATAAAATGAAAAATCTTAATATCGATTGGAATCAAGTTGGCAGTCAGTTAAATAAAGCAAAAGAACACGTTTCTGCCTTTTTAGGGTCTGAAGAAGGGCAAAGTTTCCTAGATAAAGTGAAAGATTTCTTCTCAAGCATCATTGATTTTGTTAAATCTTTATTCAAGTAAAAAGAAGCTCGTCAGTGACGAGCTTCTTTTTTATACAAGTAACGGTAATTTCATAACAGCTTCTTCAACCGAACGAACAACATGATTTGCTTTCTTCTTCACATATGGATGAGCATGATGAAGAGTAAATGAATGCGGGGTTACTTCAAACATTGAAATGTCATTAAAAGAATCTCCAATGCAGGCAACTTCATTTGCTTCAATTTTTAAATGTTCCATTAGTCGCCTTAAAGCACTCCCCTTACTTACACCCCTTGGCATAATATCAACATAACGTTTACCTGATATAAAAACTTCCGCTTCACTGTGAAACGTATTTCGTAACTCTTGATCTAATGCTACAATTTTCTCTTCTTCTCCAAATACAAATAATTTCGCTGGATGTACAGTCTTACCAAATTCTTCTTCTAACGCTTCTATTTCAGCAATATGTACCCCCATATACTCTTCAAAAGTATGATGATTTTCATTTTTTCTTTTTGTATATCGCTGCTCATTTGCACAAACAATATCTGCTAGTCCTTTGTTATGTATATATCGATATATTTCCTGGGCAACACTATCTTCAAAACTTGATTCATGAAATATTTTACCGTCCGGCAGTAACATTGTCGCCCCATTTAAACCTGTTGTGTAATACGGGAATGAAAACTTTTTTACGACTTCATCAATTCGGTGAGTAAAGCGGCCAGAGGCAAAACAAATATTTGTCCCTTTTTCAGCTAGCCAACAAAGTGCACGTTCATCTTCTTTTTGCATATCATTCACATTGTAAACGAGCGTGTCATCTAAATCACTTACAAATAATTTAATCATGTCCTCTTCCCCTTTCATACACAATATCTACTCTAAGTGTACACAAAAAATGTTTGGTTTTTGTTAAAAAAAAATAAATTTTCAATAAAAAAATAAACGGGAGCATAATCCCGTTTATTTTTGTCTTCTTACATTTTGAGGTCGCACAATACTAGGACGCACTTTTAAACTAGACATAGTTGGTCGGAGTAAAATTTTCGTTAACGCGCCCCAATCAAATGGTAGAAACGGCCATAAATACGGTGTTTGTAAACTTTTTATAGACGTTAAAAATAAAATCAATATCGTCATTCCAATTACAAACCCTATCTCATGGAAGAGACCTGTTAAAATAATTACAAACAATTTCCCAACCTTATTTCCTAGTCCTAATTCATAGCTCGGTGTTGCATATGCCCCAATCATCGAAACAGCTACATATAAAATAACTTCTGGTACAAACAACCCTACATCAATGGCAATTTGACCAATTAATATAGCAGAAATTAACCCCGCCGCAGACGATAACGACGTCGGAGTGTGAATGGCAGCCATTCTTAAAAACTCAAGTCCGACCTCTGCCATTAACACTTGTAATAAAATTGGTAAATGCGTCATCTTAGTCGGTCCAATAAAAGCAAGATTCGGTGGCAAAAGAGTTGGATCAAATACAAATACTAACCAAAATGGTAATAAAAATAACGAGAAAATAACACCTAAAAAACGTACCCAACGTAAAAATGTACCTACAGCTGGATTTTGTCTAAATTCTTCTGCATGCTGTAAATGGTGGAAATATGTTGTTGGAGTGATCATAGCACTTGGTGATGTATCAACAAGTACTAACACATGTCCTTCTAACAAATGGTTCGCTGCTACATCTGGCCTTTCTGTGTAGCGAATAAGCGGGAATGGATTATAACCTTGTTTGACTACAAATTCTTCCACCGTTTTATCCGCCATCGTAATCCCATCTACTTCAATATTATTTAATTCTTGTTTTATAATCTTCACTAAATCTGGATTTGCAACATCTTGTACATATGTAATACAAATATCGGTTTGTGATCTATCCCCTACTCGAACCATTTCATTTCGAAGACGTGGGTCGCGGATCCTTCTACGGATTAACGCTGTATTTACAACAATATTTTCAACAAAACCATCCCTTGCACCACGTACTACCTTTTCTGTATCTGGTTCTGTCGGTGTCCGCCCCGGATAACTACGAACATCAATTGCAAAAGCTTCCGTTTCACCTTCCACAAATATAACAATAAGCCCTGATAATACTTGGAGCATTACTTCATCCATCGTTTTTACTTTACTTACTTGTTGATGAATTAAACGATTCTCTAAAAGCTTTACTGTATCTTCTTCTACATCCCTTATTTCATTTGTATCCACCGCTTCTTCTAAAATAGGGATAATATAATTCGTATCACAAAGTCCATTTACAAATAACACACCAATTTCTTTGTTTAAAATTTGAAATTTACGAATACCAACATCATATGTGACACCCAATCCAACAGTTTGCTTTAAGTAATTTTCATTATCACTTAAAAAAGACGAAATCGGGATATTCACTTTTTTAGGCTTCGTCATAAAACCCACTCCTTTCCAAAATTAATTGAATTGCTTTTCTAGTAATAGGTGATCCTCGCTCCCATTCATCATTTCCACACATCTTGCCAATATCACCGACCCCCACAATGACTGGAACATTCAAATCATCTAAACAATAAATCGTATCCCCACTAATCCTGCCAATTTCACCATCTGGAAGTCCAAATTTATCAACACCGTATTCTGTTAAATTCCCATTCCGATCTACGCTTACATCTACACGCGCCCATTCCCAATGATGTGTATTAGATGCTACCGCTAAAATACCAAGTACATCAATTTGTTTATGTGTGGCTACATATTTTAAAGCCTTTTCACCAGATCCTTCTCCAATAAATCCACTGTCATCAAACATGACAAATACAGGGTCATATGGCGTTTGCATAATAAGCTCAACAACTTTCTTCCCTGTCAATTTGGTTGGATTACTTTGCGATGCTGAAATACACCTGCCCCCAAATTCCTTTGTTAACAGCTCAATTGTCCGCTTTGCATATTCATCTCCATCTGTTACCAAAACAACCCTTCGTCTCATTTAATTTATCCTTTCGGTTTACATATAAGTGCTACAAAAAATGAAAATAATATAGCTGCGGAAATGCCCGCAGACGTTAAACTAAACATGCCGATACCAATTCCTAAATACCCATGTTTTTCCGCCGCATGCATTGCTCCGTGTAATAGTGAATGTCCAAAACTTGTAATAGGGACTGTTGCTCCAGCACCTGAAAATTTTATAAGCTTATCATACAATCCGAATCCGTCTAAAATGGCTCCGACAACTACAAAACTTGCCATTAAATGGGCCGGTGTTAACTTTGCAAAATCTAACAATACTTGTCCAATTACACAAATCGCTCCTCCTACAAGAAATGCATATACAAAATCCACAATTCACTCTCCTTTAACTCTTTCAAACACAACACCATGCGCAATTGTTGGAATCGTTTCCTTTTGTTGCATCATCATTGGGCTCAATAAAGCCCCCGTTGCAACGACAAAAATGCGTTGTAAATTCCCTTTTTGCATTTCACGTAATAAGTGGCCGTATGTGACAACAGCGGAACAAGCACAACCACTGCCACCTGCAAACACTTCTTCTTGATTTGAATCATAAATCATTAATCCACAATCATTGTATATATGCCCAAGGTCATAACCTTCCTCAAGTAAAAGTTGTTTTGCAATTGGTGTCCCAACAGCCGATAAATCACCAGTAACAATCAAATCATAATCAGCTGCGCTTCTTCCTAAATCTTCAAAATGCTGTTGGATTGTATGAGCAGCAGCTGGTGCCATTGCCGATCCCATATCTAAAGGGTTCATAATTCCTAAATCTTGCACTTTTCCAATCGTAGCTGCCGTAATTTTAATTGCACTTTTTTCTTTGCTAATTAATATGGACCCTGCACCTGTAACAGTTGAATTTGCGGTTTCTGGCTTTTGTCCCCCATACTCTGTTGGATAACGAAATTGCCTTTCAGCCGTTGCATTATGACTACTCACCGTAGCTAAGACACGATTCGCAAATCCACCGTCTATAAATGCTGATCCAACTGCTAAAGTTTCCATTGACGTCGCACAAGCGCTAAACATTCCTAAAAAAGGAATCCCCCACTGACGCGCAACATAATTCGCTGTCACTGTTTGATTTAATAAATCGCCCGCTAAAAAGAAATCAATTTGTGATGTTTTTATATTCCCTTTTTGCACTGCTTGTTGCATTGAGTCTGACATTAATTTTCGTTCAGCAAGTTCCCAGTTTTCCTCTCCACAATGCAAGTCATTATATGAAATATCAAAATATTTTCCAAGAGGGCCTTCAGCTTCTTTCGGACCGACAGCAGTACCCGTTGCATTTACGTAAATATCATTTTGAAATACCCACGTTTGTTTTCCTGTCAACCTCATACTCGCCCCTCCTTTAAGACATAAAAATTTTAAAAGTATATCTTATTAATCCGATAATATATGCTCCAACAACGCCAAACACGATAACACTTCCTGCAAGCTTAAACATGTTTGTAGCAATCCCTAGAACAATCCCCTCACTCTTATGTTCTAGCGCAGCGCTCGCCATAGAATTTGCAAATCCTGTAACTGGTACTGCCGATCCTGCTCCAGCAAATTGACCGATTTTATCATATACACCACATCCTGTTAAAATCGCCGACAATAAAACAAGAGTTGCAACTGTCGGATTTCCTGCCTCTTGTTCACTAAAGTGAAAATAATGTATATAAAATTTCATCAATATTTCTCCGACTGTACAAATGAGCCCACCTACAAGAAATGCCTTCACACAATTTAGTAAATAGTTTGGCTTTGGATGGTACTCCTTCACTTTATTTATGTAATCATCTTTCAGTTTTCGGTTTGTCATTTATATATTGCCTCCTACTTTACGAAATAAATCCAGTGAAACAATGAGCCTATTACTTTGCCAAGTACAAGAGCAACGAGTAAAACAACAATTTTCCCCTCTACCCCGACTCGTTTCGCTAAAATAGGTAAAACATTTAATACTTCCGTTAATGCCGCAGCAAGCATTCCAATGAATGTACCACAAAATAAACCTAATATTACAAGCCAATATTGCGATGTTTGAAATGTAATGTTTTTCAAACTACACCAAGCCCCAGTTAAAGTTCCCGCAATGACAGCCCACTCAAAATATTGAATATGCTTTCCACTTCTCGTTAATTGAGCTAAACGAGGGATTATACCAAGTACAGCCAAAAAGGCAACATATCCGCTACCTACTGCAATCCCGCCAGCTAAACCAATTAATATAACAAACCCACATTCAATCATCGGCAAGCTGTTTCGTGTTATCCTTGTTTTCATTAACAATTACATATTGATCAAGCGACTGTTGATATTGAAACATCTCAACTTCTAACGGACTCGGCTCTTCATTAATTCGCTTTTGAAATACATGATTAAAAAATAAAACCATACCTAATCCAAGACCTACTGAATAGGGAACTTGAAATAATAGTGGTTGCTCCTTAAACTCTCCAGTAATCATGTAATATAACCGCTGGTGTACTTGTTGCATACTTACATCCTCATGGAAATAAATGATCGCAAGGGCCGCCCCAATGAACAACAACAACCATACAAGCCCAAAGAAAATTGGGGGCACTTTCTTTTTTTCATATATAATTTCAACAAGAGTTTGTCCAGAACCTAGTAAATTAATTTGTACATGAGATGCTTTTTGTTGAATAATTTCAATTACTTTCATAACATCAATTACAACATGCGTCTTATCATGTGCTGTTACGTTGTAAACTATTTCATTTTGTAAAGACTCAACTACAAAAGAATCTCCTGCAAGTTGAGCGACATCACTCAGCTTTATTTCATACGCAGGAGAAATTTTTAAACGATTGCGCATTTTAATATAAATCGTTCCTTCCAATTTTCATTCACCCCTTCACTCTTCCTCGTAGTTGTAGTATGGTTATTGAATTTTTTTCTAATACAATTTTTTCATAAAAAAACATCTGTACCGTTTCGGTACAGATGTTTTTAGCTTATGCCTTTTTCTTAAATAAATTTGCGATACTTAATGCAAGTCCTCCCCAAATGACTACGATACCAATAACCATCATCATAATCGCTGATCCACTCATCATGAAACACCTCGATCTTTCCATTCTTTTTCAAGCTGGGCAGAATCTGAATGTATTTGTGCATTCCATTTTTTCAAACCAATGACTAGTGCGACTAGAAGGAATGCTGCCGCTATCGACCAACCATATGTTACAACAAATTCCGTCGGATAATCTCCGTAGTTCTTTTTAATATTTTGGATTACACCATCAATTAACATATACCCTAACATGAGTGGAGTAATAACGAGTAAACTAACTCTCCAAAACGTTCCTAATTTTATATCAGATACAAAGTTAGCATGATTTTGGTAAATAGGTAGACGGCGCAAGATAAGACCTATCGTAACCACTTCAGCTAGTGCAATTGTAATTAATCCAAAATTATTAGCGAAATAATCAACAACATCTAGAAACATAAGCCCACCACGTGTTGCAAAAACAAGAGAAACTAACACGAGAAGTGTTCCCATAATTCCAATCGTCTTTTGACGACTCAAACTAAATTTTTCAGATACAGCCGCAAAACATACTTCCGCAAGTGAAATGAGTGATGTAATTCCAGCAACAGTTAACGATAAGAAAAATAATACTCCAAATAACGGTGACATCGGTAATTCATTAATAATTTGTGGGAATACTACAAACGCAAGCCCTACGCCAGCACTCGCAACTTTATCAACTGGTACCCCCATGTTATTTGCCATAAATCCAAGAGCAGCAAAAACTCCAATTCCGGCTAATAATTCAAATCCTGAATTTGCAAACCCTGTAATAAAAGCATTATTTGTTGTATCTGAGTTTTTCGGTAAATAACTAGAATACGTAATCATAATTCCGAATGCTAGAGATAAACTAAAGAAAATTTGTCCATAAGCAGCAAGCCATACTTTCCCATCAAAAATACGACTCCAGTCTGGTTTAAAGAATGCATCTAACCCTTGCATCGCACCTTCCATCGTCACTGCACGAACAACGATAATTAAAAACATAACAACTAATAAAGGAATAAAAATGCGGTTAACAACTTCGATTCCTTTTTTAACGCCTTTGAATGCAACGCCAAGCACAATAATCCAAACGAGAGCTAACGGAATTAATACTTCTGGCACAAGCCCCCCAAATTGCCCTGGTTTATCTGCAACATGTAAATATTCTTTAAATAAAAATGATTGCGTGTCTTTCCCCCACGCTCCAGTAATTGCAAAATACGTATACGAAATAGACCAAGCGATAATTACTGCATAATATGTTGAAACGATAAACGTTACACACATTTGCCACCATCCAATAAATTCAGCACGTGGATGAATACGGAAGAATGTAAGTGGTGCAGAACCACGATGACGATGCCCAAGAGCGAATTCGAATGCTAGCAATGAAATACCAGTCGTTAATAATGCAAATAAGTACGGTAAAAAGAATGCACCTCCTCCATTTTCATACGCTGTATAAGGAAAACGCCATATGTTTCCTAATCCAACGGCTGAGCCGACCGCTGCGAAAATAAATCCAGCCCTCGTTCCCCATTGTTGCCTCGTTTCCATGTTTCCTTCCCCCTTTATGACAAGTTCATACTTGGATTATATTTTAAATTAACTAAATTATCAATAAATTCTGTTAATTTTCGCGAAAATTAACAACTCCCTCCTATTAAAGTCATAAAAAAATCGAATAGACAGTTATTCATCTATTCGATCTTTCATCTGTTTTAATATTTTCTTTTCAAGTCTTGAAACTTGTACTTGCGAAATACCTATGCGCTCTGCTACTTCTGATTGGGTTTGATCTTTATAATAGCGCAAATATACAATAAGACGTTCTCGTTCATCTAATTCTCTAATTGCTTCTTTTAAAGCTATTTTATCAAACCATTTCGTTTCAGATTGATCTGCAATTTGATCTAAAATAGTAATAGGGTCACCATCATTTTCATACACGGTTTCATGTATCGATGAAGGAGGACGACTCGCTTCTTGCGCCAGAACAACTTCTTCAGGTGTTAGTTCTAGCGCCTCTGCTACTTCATTAATCGTTGGAGCCCTTCCGAATTCTTTCGAAAGCTCGTCTCTCATCTTTCGAATTTTGTTGCCTGTTTCTTTTAAAGATCTACTTACTTTCACTGATCCATCGTCACGTAAAAATCGTTGAATTTCTCCAATAATCATTGGAACTGCATATGTTGAAAATTTCACGTCGAAAGATAAATCAAATTTATCTACCGATTTTAAGAGCCCAATACATCCAATTTGAAATAGATCGTCTGGTTCGTATCCTCGATTCAAAAAACGCTGTACAACCGACCATACTAGACGCATATTACTTTGAACAATCGTATCTCTTGCTTGTTGATCTCCACCTTGACTTTTTTGAATTAACGCTTTTAGCTCGTGGTCCTTTAACTGAGGTTTCTTCTTCTCATTTTTGACCTCTATGTCCATAGGCTATTCTCCTTAATTGCATAGAGCGTTACTATTTGATAAGTATTTTGTCAAATGGATTGTTGTCCCGAAAGATTCGTTTGAAATAACTTCTACTTCATCCATAAAATTTTCCATGATAGTAAATCCCATTCCGGAACGCTCTAATTCAGGTTTAGTTGTAAAAAGGGGTTGTCTTGCCTCATCTAAATTAAAAATGCCAATCCCTTCATCTCGAATCGTGAGTTTCACCATTGCCTCTTCCAAAATTACAGAAATATAAACAGTACCTTCTGCATTTCCTTCGTATCCATGAATAATTGCATTTGTAACCGCTTCTGACACAACAGTTTTAATCTCCGTTAGCTCATCCATCGTTGGATCTAGTTGCGCAATGAATGCTGCCACTGTAACGCGAGCGAATGATTCATTTTGACTTAATGCTGAAAATTGAAGGTTCATTTCATTTCTCATTTATGCCACCCCCAACGTCGCGAGCGCGTGCGCTTCACTTTCTTCTAAGCGAACAATTTTGAATAAGCCCGACATTTCAAATAAACGCTTAACAGGCGGTGAAATTGCACAAACAACCATTTCTCCACCTAATCCCTTTACATGCTTATATCGGCCTAATATCACACCTAAACCAGAACTATCCATAAATGATAAGTTCTCTAGGCTCAAAACAATGTGATGAACACCATGTGTCTCAATCATATCTGTCACTTTCGTTCGCAACTCTTCAGCAGTATGATGATCTAATTCACCCGCTAGTCTCACACATAGGACGTCACGTTTTACTTCTAATTGCATGGAAAGACTCACACGATTTCCTCCTTATGCTCAAACTTTACTCATTTACATACATAAAGATTTTCGTGATACAACATAAGAATCCTTCCTACTGACAAAAGAAGAACTATTTCGCCATAAAGTGAAACCATTCAACAATTATTTACTTACATACGAATAGAAAAGCGGCAAAATGTTTGCCGCTATTTTGATGTTGAAAACATCCCAAAACTTCTTTTAAATAACTCCCACCAGCTTGCTGCAGCAACATCTTCTTTTGCTACGATTGTTTGTTTTAATAAAACCTCTTTATCTTTTTTAATAACAAGCGTGCCAAGTGCATCACCTTTTTTAATCGGTGCTTTCACTTTCTTTTCAGCAATTACTTCTTGCTTTACTTTGTCCATATTTTCGCCCTTCTTCATAAGAAGAGACACATTATCTGATGCAACTAAATCTACTTTTTCTTTTTTACCTTTTCCTACTTGTACAGTCTTAATTTTTTCACCGCGCGTATACATTTTCTTCGTCATATATTGACCAAATGCATAATCAAGAAGCTTCGTCACTTGATTGTTCCGTTCTTTAGATGTAGGTGCTCCCATAACAACTGAAATAACACGCATGCCATTTTTTTCAGCCGATGCTGTTAAGCAATATTTTGCTTCTGTTGTAAAGCCCGTTTTTACACCATCTACTCCAGGATAAAAACGCACTAACTTATTCGTATTGACGAGCCAAAACTTCTTATCCGTATCTTCTCGTAAATAATCTTCGTATTTACCTGTGTATTTGCGAATAAGTGGATACTTCATCAATTCTCTCGCCATTATAGCCATATCATTTGCTGTAGAATAATGATCTTTAGCCGGGAGACCTGTCGGGTTTTGAAAATGTGTATTTTTCAACCCTAAATCTTTCGCTTTTTTGTTCATCATATTTACAAATCCTTCTTCTGAACCAGCGATATGCTCTGCTACTGCAACAGATGCATCATTTCCAGATGCAATGGCAATACCTTTTAGCATTTCATTTACGGTCATCTCTTCCCCAGGTTCTAAAAAGATTTGTGATCCACCCATTGAAGCTGCATGTTCACTTGCTCTAACTTTATCGTTTAGTTTTAGTTTTCCTTTTTCAACTTGTTCCATAATTAATAGCATTGTCATAATCTTTGTCATACTAGCAGGTGGTAACTTTTCATTCGGATTTTTATCAAATAAAACTTTACCTGTATCTTGCTCAATTACGATTGCTGACGATGCTTGCTCCGCTAACTTCGGCGCGGTTTCTTCTGTTTTCTCCTGCTTCGTTTTCTCAGATTGTGCAAAACTAACTGAAGTACCAGAAAGCAATAACATGAAACAAACAAGTATTCCAAAAACTCGCTTCATGACTAACCCTCCATTCTATATCAGACCTATTTTTTCCAATTTATTATTTTTTAATACCATATTTTTCTATTTTTTTCAGTTGACAAATACATTCATACCCTATATTGTATTAAGTGTATTACACACATTAGTACACTTAATACATATGAGGAAGGAGACATTGCTCTTGCATATTCAACTTGATCCAAGAAGCAACACTCCGATATGGGAACAAATTGTTCAAAATATAAAAGAACTCGTATTAAAAAACATGTTAGCTCCAAGTGATAAACTTCCTTCTGTACGCGAGCTCGCTTCATTACTTGTTATAAATCCAAATACAGTGAGTAAAGCGTATCAAGAATTAGAGCGACAAGGGATTATTGAAACGTTACGAGGAAAAGGAACATTTGTATCCCAATCGATTACCCCAACATTAGACGAAAGGAAAATCGCTATGGTTGAAAAGCAATTTCATCAATTATTACTAGAAGCCTCTTATCTTGGGATTACGAAAGATAAAATTCATGATTGGATAAATTCATACTATAAAGAGATTGGAGGAAATATGGATGCTGAAAGTGACAAGTTTGAAGAAAACAATTGATAATCAAACGATTTTAGACGATGTTTCTTTCACATTACAAAAAGGTAGTATCGTCGGATTACTCGGAAGAAACGGTGCGGGGAAAACAACTTTATTACGAACGATGATCGGCATTTTAGACCCAGATGAAGGCACGGTTACATATGAAGATACAGATATTCATATGCATCCTGAAATGAAACAAAAGGTCGTATATGTCCCAGATTCTACTAACATACTGAACGGATATACAGTAAAAGAAATCGTGAAATTTTATAAAGCAGTTTATACAGCATTTGATGCATCATATTTCTACGAACTGCTTGAACGTTTTAACTTACCAAACAAGCGGATTCGTAGTTACTCAAAAGGAATGAAAGCGCTGCTTGCGATCATTTTAGCCGTTGCTACAAAAGCAGAGTATATCATTTTAGATGAACCGACAAATGGGCTCGATCCTATCGTTAAAAGACAGATTTTGCAGTTTCTCGTTGGAGAAGTTGCAGAAAAAGAGATTACCATTTTCATCTCAACTCATCATTTAGATGAAGTGGAACAAATTGCAGATACAATCATTATGTTAAAAGGCCATACCGTGGCATCTATTACTTCACTTGATGATGCAAAATCACGATTTGCAAAAATACAAGTAGCTTATGAACGGTCATTACCTCAAAAACTAGAAAACTTAAGCAATATTAAAATATTAAATCAAACAGGAAAAGTATTTACGATTTTAATCGAAGGAAATGTTGCTACAACGCTTGAAAAGTTTTATAAAGAGCAACCAATACTTATTGAAGAGTTAACAATGTCACTTGAAGATGTCTTCGTTACGATACTTGAGGAGGATGGGTATGTTTCATAAGGCACTATGGATGTGGAATTGGAAACGCGGGAAATATGCTGTATTACTCTTTTTCTTGAGTACACTTTATCTTTTATCTTTCGGATACTATAAAGCAGCTCAGCAACAACTTGCTAATTATTATGAACTCTCAGAAAAGGGGACTTTCTATTACTATTATGCTTTTTTGTCAAATACAGGTAATAGTTTTTGGCTAACTATTCTTATTATTTGTTTAGCTTGTCTATTAATAGGTTGGGAACGTAGCAACCAATCTAATACCCTACTTATGGAAATGCCATTTACAAGAAAAGATATTTTCTTCTCTAAATGGGCTTTCGGTTCACTATGGATTATAGGGTCTCTCCTTGTAAACTGGATCCTTATGTACATTATTTATAGAACAACCATTCATTTTGAGTATCAAACATTCAGTCCATTTCATCGATACTTTCTTTATGCAATTGTTTCTTATGTTGCAGTCTATACAGCTGCATTATGTATCGGTACTTTTACTGGGAGCATTGTTTCACAAATCGCTTTTTGTATTCCATGGCTACTAATGGGACTTACATTTACTCCATTATTGTACAATTTTACAATAAACCATTTACAGGCTACAGATACTACAAATACCAACTTGTATCACCAGCTTGATGAAATCAATCGAAAAACAAATATAGTTGCACCAATATATAATTTCGCGATCTATTACCAATATAATCCTGAATCGCGCAAAAAAGAAAATGACCCAACTACTTTAAGAGATCCAGCATCTTATACGTATTATTCGGCTAAATCAGTGTTAGTCCCTATTTTGTATACAATATTTTACTTACTACTTGGCTCATTTTTATATACACGATCGCCTAATGAAAACACTCAAAAGATATTTATTTTCCAAAAACATTTACGAATATGGATATGGGGAACAACCATTTATTTTGCATTACTAGGTGGCTATAAAATAAATCAATTTAGTTTCTTATTTAACTACTATATCGGTTTGTTTCTCGCTGGAATCATTACTTATATTGTATTATCACGCCTAACAAATTATAAAGTTTTTTAAAGGAGAGATCCTATGTTTCAAAAAGCACTATGGCTAAGAACGTATCAACAAAGTAAATATGTTTTATGGCTCTTTTGGTTCGTTAGCTTATACAATTTGTCATACAAATACTATTTGGCATCGATTGAACAACAATACCTTCTAAAAATGCAAAAAGAAGGCGAATATGTATATCATTACAATTTCGGTTTATTACTTATGGACCCTGTCATCTTTCAAGGTGGTGCACTTATCATTCTAGCCTGTACGTTAATAGGTTGGGAAAGGCAAAATAACTCCATCGATTTTCTTTGGTCTATGCCTTTTAAACGTTCACACCTTTTTATGACAAAATGGTTGTTTGGTATTTGTAACATTGTAGCAGCTGTTAGTATAAACTGGGGACTATTTGCTATTATGAAAAAGTTAACTTTTCATAATAAATATCAAGTATTTTCCCCATTTCATTCTTATTTTATATACATGTTAATTGTATTAATTGCTATTTATACACTTGCCTTATGTATAGGGACAATAACTGGGAATCTTATCTCGCAAGGACTTCTCACTGCAGCTATATTCATATTCCCATTATTACTTCCAACACTTATCTCAGGAGTCATCGCTGTCCACTCAAATATTGACTTTCATGAGAACAATGGCAATATGCATCGGGTTATGGAAAACATGCGGATTTCTGGTCCGGCAGAAAATTTTACTATTCGCTTTGATTACGATCCACAAAGTTCTTATATTGATGATGATGGAGTGCGTCATAACGAACCAAACTTTACAAAAATCCCTTCAGCAAAATTATTGATTGCACCTATTATATATATCATTATTTTGTTACCACTCAGTTTATATTTATATGTTCGTTCAGTCAATGAGCGAAATGGAAGTTTCTTACTATATCCGAAGTTTCAAAAAATAGTTATGAGCCTTGCTATTTTCTTTATGGGAATAGTTGGTGGTTTAGTCTTGGGGAGAGACAAATCATTACTGAATTTTTACATTGGATTTTTCGTGACGAGCATAATTACCTACTTCCTTCTACCTAAAATATTAAAATGGAAAGTCTCTTGGAATTTCAAATAAAATAACCTCCTCTTATTGAGGAGGTTATTTCACATTCTCTCTTCTTTTCCCATACTCTTTTTCTTGCTTCGTTCCAAATCCGTCACCATTTGCTACGATTTGATCTGTTGGAGCAACTATACTTTCAGCAATTCTCCATTCTCCCCCTTGTTGAATAAACACTTGCATAAAATAATTCATTCCATTTAACTGATACGGATTTTCTTTTTTCACTTCATAACGAGCTGCAACATAATACACTTGAACATTTTCAGCCTCAAACTTAGAAATATATTGTGATAATCTCGGGATGTATTGTGATGCTTTCTGAAGTGGAATTTGTTTTACTTTTACAAGAGAAGACTTTGTCACATTGCTTATCGTATCTTCATGCCGCATGTTATCACTATGATGAAATAAAATGGCATTCTGCATAGAACGAATCCATAGTTTTGAATATAAAACAGGTTGCTTATTTGAAATATGTTGTAATTCTTTTTGAACGACATGAATTGGCGTTGCGGCATCCACGAACTTATTAAAGCAGAACATACTTCCAATCATAATGAAAAGCGTAAAAATACGTTTCATAATTTTTCACTCCGATTCTTTTTAATTAAAGTATTGGAGTTTCAAAATATTTTTATTCAAAAGAAAAAGGATAGGAAAGCTTTAGCTTCCTATCCTCATTTATTATAATACGCGGCCAAATAATTCTAATACCATTTCTATTTCTTGGTCGCTCCAACCTTTAAATCTCTCTTTATAGTATTCCTTACGCACAGCTTCAAGTTTTTCAGTTACTTCTCTTCCGTGTTCTGTAATTTCTAAGTACACGATACGACGGTCTGAATTTGAACGCTTTCTTTCTACAAACCCTTTTCGTACGAGACGATCTGTAACAGCTGTAATATGACTGGAGGTTACGTTTACTTCACTCGCAATTTGCGAAGCCATCTGTGGACTGTTTAAAAATAACGCACGTAATACAGAAAATTCATTATATGGCATATGTTCTGCAAAGCGTGTATTAATATCATTTTGTAATAAACGTATCATCTTTCGAAATGATGCGGATAAATCTAAAATCAGTGTTTCTCTTTTTTCGTTCACTAGCCTCGTCCCTTTTTTATCATATTTACACATATTATAATCTATAAATACCTATGTTGTATATGCTTTCTTTCCTCAACATTCTCATTTATGTAACTTTTTTCATATAAATTTCTTTTTTGTTCACACATATACATATAAAAAGGATGGTGATGGAAAATGCAGGGTGGAATGAATCCTTATTTACACAACGTACGCACAGCTAATACTGGTAAAGAAGCGACTATTACTGTACAAGGTGAAGGTGTTGTCAAAGCGAAACCAAATGTTGTTCTATTAACACTTGGCATTCGAACTGATAGTAAAAATGTGAAACAAGCGCAAGAAGAAAATGCAGTACAATCAAAACAATTGCTGGATGCACTTAAACAGCTTGGTATTGCTGATAAAGATATAGAAACGATTTCTTATACGATCACTCCTCAATACGAGTATGTAAATGATAAAGCGTTACTACAAGGATATCGTGTGGAACATTTGTATGAAATTACCGTTTTAAATGTACAAAAAGCAGGGGAAGTATATGATATAGCCGTTTCAAATGGAGCAAATTTAGCAAAAGGTTTACGTTTTCGAATATCTCATCCAAATAAATATTATGAGCAAGCTCTTATTCAGGCTCTGCATCAAGCGGTAGAAAAAGCTCGTGCTATTGCGAGTACATACAATTTAAATATTAATCCTGTCCCCCTCTCACTCGTTGAAGAATCTGCTCAATTACCACGGGAGATTGCTTCCTATGCTACTTTGCATGCGCAAACAGCTCCACCTATTCAATCGGGAGAATTAGAAATCATTTCAACTATACGGGCTATTTTTACGTATTTATAAATAATTTCGTTTATAAGTAAACGTTATCATTTTCGTTGTTGTAAAAACATGATGTTCTGATATAATAAAGGACGGTGAGCTCTTACAAAAGAGATATCACGGGTGGGAGAGGGATATGAAAAAGAAGGTTTAACATGAAAGGAATACTTGAAAGAACATTTAAATTAGGCTTACACGAAACATCACCAAAACAAGAAGTTTTAGCTGGAGTTACGTCATTTTTCACAATCGTATATATAATGATTGTAAATGCGTCAATCTTATCAGATGCCGGCATTCCACTTGAGGCTGGAATTTTAGCAACTGTTTTCAGTTCATTTGTCGGATGTCTGCTCATGGCATTTTGGGCAAATGCACCTGCTATTCTTGTCCCAGGTATGGGTGTAAATGCATTCTTCACGTACACAGCTGTGCATACGCTCGGTTTAACTTGGCAAGAAGCATTAGCAGCTGTCTTTATCTCTGGTATTATTTTTGCAATTGCTGCGTTTACACCAATTGCTCGCGTGCTTTCAGTATCGATTCCAAAGTCATTAAAGGAAGCTATTACTGTCGGTATCGGATTGTTTTTAGCATTTATCGGATTGCAAAAAGGTGGTTTAGTCGTTTCGAATCCAAATACTGCTGTTGCAATGGGGAAATTAAGTAATCCTGTCGTTCTTGCGACATTGCTTACTCTTATCGTTGCACTTGTATTATTTATTCGTAACGTACGTGGAAACTTTTTATGGACGATTGCAATAGGAACTGGTATTGCATGGCTATTTGGTCTTGTTGATACGAGTCAAATGGGAAATAGTTCATTCTCATTCGCTAATTACGGCGATGTGTTTGGAGCTATGTCATTTGGGAAACTTTCTTCCTTACCGTTTTGGATTGCAACATTCTCCTTAAGCATGGTGCTTATTTTTGAGAACATGGGACTTCTGCACGGTTTATTAGAAGATGACCGCAAATTCCCACGTGCTTACCAAGCCAATGCGATTTCAGCAATGACATGTGGTCTATTTGGCACAAGTCCTACCGTTTCAACAGTAGAGAGTGCCGCAGGTATTACTGCAGGCGGAAAAACAGGTCTGACGTCTATCGTTACTGGGATGTTATTCTTTGCATCACTGTTCGCTCTTCCGTTTGTCAAATTAATTCCTGATAGTGCCATTGCACCAATCTTAATTATTATTGGCGGTCTGATGATTACAAGCATTCAACAAATTCCTCTGAACGACTTTTCAGAAGGATTTCCAGCGTTTTTAATTATCGTTATGATCCCGCTCACATATAGTATCGCTGATGGCATTGCGTTCGGATTTATTGCTTACCCTATCTTAAAAGTTGCACTTGGAAAGCGTAAAGAAGTCGCACCATCTATGTATATCGTTACATGCTTATTCTTAGCCATGTTTGTATTACATGCTATTGGTTAAATAAAAAAACACCGAGGTGAATACCTCGGTGTTTTTTACTTAAACCATCCTTTTTTATAAAACCAGGCCATCATTCCGCCACCAATTAACGCCATTAACAATAAACAAATAAAATAACTATACTTCCCACCAAGCTCTGGCATATGTGAAAAGTTCATTCCATATACTCCTGCAATAAATGTTAGTGGCATGAAAATAGTAGAGAAAACAGTTAGTGTTTTCATAATGTTATTCATATGATGTGAGTTTAATGAAAAGTAGCTATCCCGAATATCTGCCGTCAACTCTCGGCTCGCTTCAATCATTTCAGTTAATTTAAGCAAATGGTCATGTATATCTTTAAAGTAAATCTCATGATCACTTATGCCGTAAAAACGAGTTGAATTTAAAATACGATACAATAAATCACGCATCGGAATAATTGTCCGCCTTAGCTTAGATAAATCCGCACGTATATCAAATACCTCTTCTAGCACGCTTCCTGCTGTCTCACCCGTTAAATTATCATCAATCGCATTTAAATGGTCTTCAATGTAATAAACAGGTGCGAAATAGTCATCTACAATTTGGTCAATAATTGTATGTGCCACATGCAAAGGACCTTTCTTAATACGTTTCTTTTCACCAAGTGTTTTCCATACTCTTTCGATTGCATTGTTATGAGAAAAATGGAAA
The DNA here is from genome assembly GCF_038050415.1 of Bacillus sp. FSL M7-1020. NCBI lineage: Bacteria > Bacillati > Bacillota > Bacilli > Caryophanales > Bacillaceae > Bacillus > Bacillus sp. FSL M7-1020. Next base: position 3,699,277 of record NZ_JBBOTW010000001.1, read on the forward strand.
GAAACAATATAACGATCACTAATAAATAAATCGATTTCATGCGGTTCTAATCCATCCTCACCAAATCCATGTAGAACTAAAAAATTATATCCATCATAAAAATCAACTTTTGGCCTCTGTACATATTCTATACAGTCTTCAATTGCAAGGGGATGGAATTTAAAATGGTCTTGCAAAATATATGTATACTCTTCTTTCGTTGGCTTATATAAATCTAGCCAATACCATACAATATGGTCTTTCGTTGTTTCTTCTAGCGAAACGTCATATAATACTTCATCTGTTTTTGTTACTGCACATATTCTAATCATAATTTCACCCACTATTATTATAAACAAAAAATAGTAAAAAAAGCCAAGGAGAAATCTCCTCAGCCTTTTTTTATCCCGTATTAACGTGCAGTAAGACCCCTACCTCAACATTCAGCGAAAGCAAAGAAGTTAGGTCTGGGATCAACTGCTCGTAAACGCCCGATTAGTGAAGGGTAATAATCAGTGGGGATAAAGCCCCCACTGATTAAAGTTTCACTTTATTACTTCGTTACAATTCCATGTACTAAAGTTGGTGCATCTACGTGTTCTTTAGAGATTTTCATGTTCTCATAAATTTTCGCTTTTACATCTTCAACATTTTCACGGTTTGCGTAAATCGTAACAAGGGAGTCACCTTTTTTCACGCTGTCCCCTACTTTTTTACGAAGCATTAAGCCAACTGCTAAATCAATTTCAGATTCTTTCGTTGCACGTCCTGCTCCTAAAAGCATTGCTGCTGTTCCGATTTCATCTGCAACGATTTCCGATACATAACCGTCCTCTTTCGCTTCTACTTCAATTTTAAATTGTGCTTGTGGCAATTTAGAAGGATCATCAACAACAGATGCATCTCCGCCTTGTGCTGATAAAAACGTTTTGAATGATTCTAACGCTTTACCGTTGTTCATTACTTCAATTAACTTTTCACGCGCATCTTCTAAAGATGAAGCTTGCCCAGCAAGGTATACCATTTGACTTCCAAGTGTTAAACATAACTCTTCTAAATCTTTCGGTCCCTTACCTTGTAATGTATCAATTGCTTCTTGTACTTCTAATGCGTTACCAATAGCCTCACCAAGTGGTTGACTCATATCAGAAATAACAGCCATCGTATTACGGCCAACGTTATTACCGATACGTACCATTGCTTCTGCTAAACGTTTTGCATCTTCATCTGTTTTCATAAATGCACCTGCTCCAGTTTTCACATCAAGAACAATTGCATCTGCACCAGCAGCAATTTTTTTACTCATAATCGAGCTTGCAATAAGCGGAATTGAGTTTACTGTTGCCGTTACATCACGAAGTGCATACAATTTTTTATCAGCAGGTGTTAAGTTTCCACTTTGACCGATAACAGCAATTTTATTTTCATTTACAAGACGCATGAATTCATCATTTTCAATTTCCACATGGAATCCTGGAACTGCTTCTAATTTATCAATTGTGCCACCAGTATGTCCTAAACCACGCCCAGACATTTTCGCAACTGGTACACCTAAAGCAGCTACTAATGGACCTAATACAAGTGTCGTTGTATCACCAACTCCACCTGTTGAATGCTTATCTACTTTTACCCCTTCAATGGCTGATAAGTCAATTGTATCACCGCTATTTACCATTGCCATCGTTAAATCTGCACGTTCTTGATCATTCATATCTTGGAAGAAAATTGCCATTGCAAGTGAACTTACTTGATAATCAGGAATATCACCATTTGTATATCCTTCAACAATAAAGTTAATTTCTTCTGTCGTTAATGCTTGTCCATCACGTTTTTTTGCAATTAGGTCCACCATTCTCATTGTGAGGTCACCCCTTCATTTGTTTTACGATAGCTTTTACTAATGCTAAGAAGTTTGCTTTAACACGTTCTGTCGTTTCAATTACTTCATCATGGTGAAGTGGCTGATCTAAAATACCAGCTGCCATGTTTGAAATACAAGAAATACCTAGTACTTTCATACCAGCATGACGAGCTACAATTACTTCAGGTACTGTTGACATACCAACTGCATCTCCGCCAAGTGTACGAAGCATACGAATTTCAGCAGGTGTTTCATATACAGGACCTGTCATTCCAACGTATACACCTTCTTGTACTTTAATGTTTAAGTCTGCTGCAACTTGTTTCGCCATTTCGCGAAGTTCTGTCGTATATGATGTAGACATATCAGGGAAACGTACACCCATTTCAGAATCATTTGGTCCGATTAATGGATTCGTACCCATGAAGTTAATGTGATCTGAAATTAACATAAGGTCACCTGGCTCGAACGATGTATTTACACCACCAGCCGCGTTCGTTACAACAACAGTTTCTACACCTAACTCTTTCATAACACGAACTGGGAATGTTACTTTTTGCATGTCATATCCTTCGTAGAAATGGAAACGTCCTTGCATTGCTACTACTGTTACACCTTGAAGTGTACCGAATACTAATTGACCTGCATGTCCTTCTACAGTTGATACTGGGAATTCAGGAATTTCGCTGTAAGGCACTGTTACCGCATTTTCGATTTCATCTGCTAATACGCCTAGTCCAGATCCAAGGATTAGTCCTACTTGTGGTGTTTCTTGAAATTTCTCTTTTAAGTATGAAGCTGATTTTGTAATAAGTTCACGATTCATTTGTTTATCCCCCTATTTCTTTAGCTCGTTTAAGAAGCTTGTTCCGTATTCTGGCATTTTCACACCGAAGTTTTCTGCTACAGTTGCACCAATATCAGCAAATGTTTGACGAAGTGGTAATTCTTGTCCGCCTTCTTTCATGCTTGGGCTATATGCTAATAACGGTACATATTCACGTGTATGATCAGTACCAGGATGTACTGGATCATTACCATGGTCTGCTGTAATTAATAATAAATCATCTTCTTTTAGTTTTTCGAATACTTCTGAAAGACGTGCATCATATTCTTGCAGTGCTTCTCCATATCCTTGTGGATCACGGCGGTGACCAAATAATGCATCAAAGTCAACTAAGTTTAAGAAGCTAAGACCTGTAAAGTCCATGTTTAATGTATCTACAAGCTTATCCATTCCATCCATATTAGACTTCGTACGAAGTGATTCCGTTACCCCTTCACCATCATAAATATCAGAGATTTTACCGATAGCAATAACATCATAGTCGCTATCTTTTAATTCATTCATTACTGTGCGACCAAATGGTTTTAATGCATAGTCATGACGATTTGGTGTACGTGTGAATTTCCCTGGTTCTCCAACGAATGGACGAGCGATAACACGACCTACCATGTACTTCTCATCTAGTGTTAATTCACGTGCAATTTTGCAAATTTCATATAACTCATCAAGTGGTACTACTTCTTCGTGTGCTGCAATTTGTAGTACGCTATCTGCAGAAGTGTAAACAATTAAAGAGCCTGTTTCCATTTGCTCTTGACCAAGTTCATCAAGAATCTCAGTTCCAGAAGCTGGCTTATTACCGATAATTTTACGGCCTGTTTTTTCTTCTAATTCATCAAGTAATTCTTTCGGGAATCCTTCAGGGAACACTTGGAATGGTGTATCAATGTAAAGGCCCATGATTTCCCAGTGTCCTGTCATTGTATCTTTACCAGTAGATTTTTCTTGCATCTTTGTGTAATATCCAAGTGGTTTCTCTACTTTAGAAATACCTTTCATTTCACGAATGTTACCAAGACCTAATTTCACCATGTTTGGCATTTGTAATCCATTCATATGTTCAGCAATGTGACCAATTGTGTCAGAACCTAGATCACCAAATTGTTCAGCATCTGGTGCTTCACCGATTCCTACAGAGTCCATTACGACTAGGAATATACGTTTATATTTATTCATAACTGCGACCTCCTATAAGTTCAGTTCTACTTCTTGTAGTATGTTCAAAACGCTATAAAGTGAAACTGTTATTCATAAGAATTCTCTTTCCTTCTCATTGTCAAACAGTACTTCTTTAAATCATTCTCTAACCTATTTCGTTTTACTTGAAACGACTCAAAAACATTTCTAGTTTTTTCTAAGTCAGATGTCAGACATCTGATATTGATATCATAACATGTTTACGCTTTCTTTTTAATACATTTTCGTAGAATTTCTTATTTTATTCACACTTCTATTGTAATCCATTCGGCGAAGAAGTGCTAATTATTTTATGATTTATTTCTTCATATAAAAATAAAAAGCAGCTCTAAAGAGCTGCTTTTTATTTTACTTCTACTGTTTCTTCTTTATGTTCATGCAGTTCGCCTTTTCTTACATGTACTTTCACTTTGTAAGCACCGTTTTCTTTGAAAGTATGTTTACTTTCATACTCTCCTTTATTCCCTTCTTTTGCTGGAATAAATTCGTGCTTTTCAACGCCATCTTTCCAAATCTCAAGTTGCACTTCAGCACCAGTTAACGCTTCTTCTTTTTGCTTTAAATGAACTTTCATCGTTGATTCAGCATTTGCTTTTATGTCACCAGCCATAAGATGAATCATTGTGTCACTTTTATGATCACCATGTGCCTCTTCTTTTTTCGCATCTTCTACTTTTGCGTTTCCTACAGCGACTTTTACTTCTGGCATTACATGCATTTCACGTGCATTTGTATGAGCGATAATATGATATACGCCATCCGTTTCGAATGTTTTCTCTACTGCATAAACACCTTTTCCTTTATGCTTACCATTTAACATCTCGTGTTTTTCGTCACCAGTTTTCCAAATTTCAAACTTTACGTCATCAGCATCTGTTACTTTTTCTTTTCCTTGTGTAACAAGTGCTTGTACTTCTGTTTTTTCACCTGGTTTAATTTCTTTCGGATTTGTTTGGACTGCTACTTTTACAGCTTCAAGTTTCTGTTCTTTTTTCGGTTCTTCTTTGTTTGTATTACAGCCAGCCAACGCTAGCATCGCGATAAATAAAGTTATAATCAGTTTTTTCATCATCATTTCCTCCTTTATACTTTATCCCGCATTAACGGGCAGTAAGACTCCCACCTCAAAATTCCGCTGAAGCAAAGAAGTTAAGTGGTAGATCAACTGCCCGTAAAAGCCCGATTGGTTCAACTAATAATCAGTGGGAATGAACAAAAACCCCACTGATTAAAGTTTCACTTTATTTAGTATAGAGGAAATACATTGTAATATTCCAGTCTTCTGCTGAAAACAATATACGAAATGTTTGTGAAGTTTCTGTGAAACGGCTTACTCTTCTTAATCTATGAAAAAAGAGCATAGTAACTATGCTCTCGGATGAAACTGTTTATATACATCTTTTAATCTAGCTTTTGAAACGTGCGTATAAATTTGCGTCGTTGAAATATCTGCATGTCCAAGCATTTCTTGTACCGCACGTAAATCTGCCCCATTTTCTAATAAATGCGTAGCAAAAGAATGACGTAACGTATGAGGTGTAAGTTCTTTTTCAATATTCGCTTCTTTCGCTAATCGTTTTAATATTTTCCAAAAACCTTGCCTTGATAATCGATTACCGTGATGGTTTAAAAATAGTGCATCTACTACTTTTTTACCCATCAATTCTCTTCTTCCTTTTTCAATGTACTTTTGAATCGCTTCTGTCGCTAAACTTCCTAATGGAATAATTCTTTCTTTATTCCCTTTCCCAATGCAGCGAACAAATCCCATCGTTAAATGTACATCTTCTAAATTTAAAGCAATTAATTCTGAAACACGAAGTCCTGTTGCATACAATAACTCTAGCATTGCCTTATCACGAATCCCAAAAGCACTTGTCATTTTTGGTGTCTGCAGTAACGCCTCTACTTCATCGATTGATAATACTTTTGGTAACTTTCGTTCTCCTTGCGGCGTTTCGATATGTACTGATGGGTCGTGCTCTACCGCTCTTTCACGAAGTAAAAATTGGTGAAATGAACGAATTGATGCAATATGACGTGCTAATGTTTTCGAAGATTTTCCGTTTTCTTTTAAATACTGCAAAAAGTTAACAATATGCAAACGTGTCACTTCATGAAAGGTTTTCATCTGTTCTACATTTTGCAAATACTTTACATAGCTTTTTAAATCACGTTCATAAGATACTACTGTATTTTTCGCTAATCCCTTTTCGACAATCATATAATGAATAAAATCTTTTAATTGATCTTCCAATCTACACTACTCCCCATTTTCATAGAAAAACATCATTCTATTTACGAAAGCATCCTTTGCCGGTTCTTCATTCCCTGATACTTTTTCTACAGTCTCTTCTTTTGGCTTTTCATAACGATGATAGCTTTCGTATTCTTCATTTATCCATAGTATAGCGAAATAAAACAAAATCGTACAACTTGTAAATAATAAAAATACTTTTATTCCATCAAAAGTTAATTTTAAAGCTCGGCGCATTGTAAATTCCTCCAAAATATAAGTTATTACAACATATGCCAAGCTTTCACCAATTTATACCTTATTCAAATAAAAAACCTCTTCCTAGATAAATAGGAAAAGGTTATTTTTCATCCGTTTCATTTTCTTGACAGTTTTTACAAATCCCATGGAATGTTAAACGATGATCTTTCACCTTAAAGCTCCAATCTCGTTCTACTTTCCTTTCCACTTCACCAAGTAAATCTTCTTGTATTTCTTGTACAGCACCACATTGTGTACAAATCAAATGATGGTGGAAACGCTGCGCACCTTCTTGGCGTAAGTCATAGCGTGAAACACCGTCTCCGAAGTTAATCTTATCGACAACTTTTAACTCAGATAATAACTCTAAAGTTCGATAGACGGTTGCTAATCCGATCTCTGGCGACTTTTCTTTTACAAGGAGGTAAACATCTTCTGCGCTTAAATGATCTTCTTCATTTTCTAGCAGCACACGAACTGTTGCTTCACGTTGCGGTGTTAATTTATAGCTCGCTGCATGTAATTGCTTCTTAATTCGTTCAATTCTTTCTTCCATTCGGTACTACTCCCTCCTCGCCACTCTTACACCATTATATCAGAAGAAGGGCTTCTGTCAAAAGAAAAACAATAAAAACAAATTGATAATTATTCTCAAAAAATATTTATTTTTTGTTAATAGCCTCAACAACTTCTTTCATTAAAACTGGTGATGCATATGCTTCAACGCTAGAAGCAAGAGCTAACACCACTCCGATCACTAGAAAGAAGCATGTATAACGAATTAATAATGGTAATAGTGGCTCGGTTATTTTCCTAATAAACTGATGCCTAATCATACGTAAGGAAAAGCTTGCAGCAATTGTTGTCATAACGAGAAAGACTGGAATGATAATTAAATTTTGCGGCAATACAGATACAAATGCTAATAATAATCCATTCCATCCGTGCTGACTTACTAAAAAACCTACTGTAAATCCAACAACTACTCCTTTTACAAATAATAAAATAAAAATGAGGGGCAACCCAATAATTGAAATCCCTAAAATCCAAATAAAGCCGATATATTTTAATTGCGAAAAGTAACTTTCTCGAAACATTTCGCCTGCAATAGCAAATTCTCCTTTAGAAACTTGTCCAAAAAAACGTTGTAAATAAAATGATAAATCTTGCTTTTGATTCATTTGTAAACTATTCACAAGAATAGCTCCAAATATTACTCCCATCAATAATAAAACAGCATTAAATATATATAATGAAGAGTTTTCCTGTATGTGAGACATTACGCGGTTTTGCCAAGTTTTTCGCCACATTTTTCTTCCCTCCGTTCACACTCTTACTAAAAATGTATGAAAGAAAGAAAAAAAGTATGACGAATTAACATTGAAATTCCGCTCTACTTTGCTAAACTAAAAAGTAGAGAATAGGAGGGATTTCTCTTGAAACCATTATTATTAGATTTTCCAACATTATTTCAAACTGAACGCTTACAAGTTCGCAAGCCGTTTCCAGGTGATGGTGCAGAAGTATATGAAGCAATCCAAGCTTCTCTAGAAGACTTAGTACCATGGATGCCAATTGACGCTGAAACAGAAGAGAGTGCTGAAGAAATCGTTCGTAACGCTCACGGGCAGTTTTTACTTCGTGAAACACTTGATTTTCACTTATACGATAAAGTATCCGGTACATTCATCGGAGCTATTACGCTCAAGCCTGAAAACTGGGATATTCCAAAGTTTTCACTTCATTTTTGGCTCCATAGTGCTTATACAAAACAAGGCTATATGACTGAAGCTGTTAAAGGTGCCATTCAATTTGCCTTTGATAAGCTAGGTGCTAGAAGGATTGAAATTCGTACTGATGCAACAAATGCCAATGCATGTAACTTAGCAGAACGTTTAGAATTTATTCTAGAAGGTACAATGGAAAATGATTTCCTTGCGCCAGATGGTAGCTTACGTGATGCACGTGTATATGCAAAAATCAATTAAAAAACACTCGCCTTTGGCGAGTGTTTTATTTTTGTAATTGTAAATATTGCACAGCGAACATCGTCTTCGCATCATGGATACGAAGGTCTTTCATAAGATCAATCGCTTCTTCTAATGATACTTCCATTAATTCCACAAACTCATCTTCATCTAAAGCTGCTTTATTTTCTTTTTTTGTCAAACCTGTCGCTTTATATACATATAAAATTTCATCTGCAAATCCTGGAGATGTATAGAAAGAAGTAATGAGCTCCATATTTTCACATACATATCCTGTTTCTTCTTCTAATTCACGAACTGCTGTCACCTCTGGCTTTTCCCCAGGTTCTAATTTCCCAGCAGGAATTTCAATAATCGCCTTCTCAAGCGCTTTACGGTACTGCTCAACAAGCACAATTTTCCCCTCATCAGTAATAGCAATAATAGCAACTGCACCAGGGTGATTTACGATTTCACGTTTACTCATTTCTCCATTTGGTAATACTACATCATCAACACGAACTTTTATAACTCTACCATCAAAAATCGGCTCAGTTTTTACCGTTCTCTCTGCAAGATTACTCATACTATTTCATCTCCCTGTTCTATTTCCTATTCTTTCTTCATACATTTTACCACATTGAAAGGAGCGTGATAGAAATGAAAGTTTATATTTTACCAAATCGCATCACGTTAGTCGGCAAAGCATGGCAAATTCGCCATAAACTAAAACAATATGGCAAAGAGTATACAACCGTACAAGAGTGGATTACAGCGAATAAAAAGTAAACGTTTGTCAACCTCTTTTCCCTTTCGTACAATAAAGGAAAGGAGGTTGACTTATGAAAAAACGTCAATTAGGAAACTCAGATTTATTTGTGACAGAAATGGGACTTGGCTGTATGTCTCTCGGCACATCTGAAACAGAAGCTATGCGCATTATCGATGAAGCAATCGATTTAGGAATCAATTTTTTTGACACAGCGGATTTATATGATTATGGATTAAACGAAGAATTTGTTGGAAAAGCATTGAAGGGAAAACGAGACCAAATTGTTCTTACAACAAAGGTTGGAAATCGATGGACAGAAGAAAAAAACGGCTGGGCTTGGGACCCTTCTAAAGCCTACATAAAAGCCGAAGTAAAAGAAAGTTTACGTAGACTTCAAACTGATTATATTGACCTTTATCAACTTCATGGCGGAACGCTGGAAGATCCGATAGATGAAACTATTGAAGCTTTTGAAGAATTGAAAAAAGAAGGTATTATTCGCCATTACGGTATTTCTTCTATACGTCCAAATGTCATCCGTGAGTATGCAAAACGCTCAAATATCGTTAGTGTACTAATGGAATATAGCCTTTTAAATCGTCGTCCAGAAGAATGGTTCCCACTTCTTAATGAACACCAAATTAGTGTCATTGCCCGCGGACCACTTGCGAAAGGAATTTTAACTGACAACAATGCAAGAAAGATAGAAAGAGTAAAAGAAAAGGACTATCTCTCTTATTCTTACGATGAATTAAACACTGCACTCGGGAGTGTAAAAGAAGTTATCGGAGAAAAATCTTTAACAGGAACAGCTATTCACTATTGCTTACATAACGAAACTGTTGCAGCTGTTATACCTGGTGCAAGCTCTATTCAACAATTACAGATAAATGTACACGCTTGCCAACAGTTACCTGTAACAAAAGAAGAATATATACAACTTCAAAAAATCGTTAAGCATGATTCATATGCCTTGCACCGTTAAAATATCGATTTACTGATAAAAACAGATGACTGCCCCCAACATTAAACATTAGGAGGCAGTCTTTTTTATAACGTATCATATTTGTCCGGATTCGTTCCTACATGTAAATTGCGATTTAACGTATTAATTTGATTCATCTCTTCTTCAGTTAATGAGAAATCAAAGATAGTAAAATTCTCCTGAATACGAGATGGTGTCACAGATTTAGGAATCGTTACTATCCCACTTTGAATATCCCATCGTAATATAACTTGTGCGGGTGTTTTTTCATATTTGTTAGCAATCCCCTGAATAATTGGGTGCTCGAATACTTCGCCGCCCCTCATTAACGGACTCCACGCTTCCATTTGAATTTGCTCACCTTCACAGAAATTACGCAATTCAAATTGTGTTAACATCGGGTGAAGTTCCACTTGGTTTACCATAGGCTTCACTTTACAATTTGGTAATAACAGTTCTAAATGATGTTTATGAAAATTAGAAACACCAATCGCGCGTACTTTACCTTCTTCATACAATTTTTCTAAAGCTCGGTACGTTTCAATATACTTCCCTCTAATTGGCCAGTGGATTAAATATAAATCTACATAGTCCATCTGTAATTTCTTTAAGCTGTTTTCAAATGCTTCGAGTGTCTCCTCGTATCCTTGATCGTCGTTCCAAACTTTTGTTGTAATAAATATGTCTTCTCTCGAAATTCCTGATTCACGAACTGCCTCACCGACACCGCTTTCATTTTCATATACAGCTGCTGTATCAATCGAACGGTATCCAACTTCTAACGCTGTTTTTACTGCTTGCTTTACTTCGTCGCCTTCTTTCGCTTTATAGACGCCTAGACCAATCATCGGCATTTTCACGCCATTATGAAGTGTAGTTGTTGGAATATGCACAGTCGTTCTCCCTTTCATTGTTACATTTTATAAACCACTACTTTATTTCAACAAGATTCATCCAAAAAGTCAAAATATACGTATAGTTGACATAATAATTTTATACACTAAAAATACGAACTCAATTATTTACGTTTCCTTTTCTCCATTCTTTTGCTTTTTCATCAATATTACGTACAAACTCGTTTTTCCCTTCCGTATATAACGTGCCATCATATGTATATTTTTCGGCTAGTTCTCTCTTTAAAACTGCATACGCCTTTGCTTCTTCACAATGCGCCATCATATAATCACGAAACGCTAAATGCCTTACTATCTCAGGATTTCCTTTTTCAAACACGTGTAAGTGATACGAGCGTTTTTCCTCCGTTCCATGAATAAAATAACGGCGTCTTGAAATACCATTTTCTCCTTTTACGATGTAACCAAGCTCTTTAAATCTTTCATTCCAACGATCTACACGATCGATACTTTCTACCTCCATAATCATATCGATAATAGGTTTAGCTGCTAGTCCTGGCACTGATGTACTGCCAATATGATGAATCTCCACTGTTTCTGGCAGCACAGACTTCAATCTTTCAGCTTCCATTTGAAATTTTTCAATCCAATGATTTTCATATGGTACGACTACAATTTTTCTCATTTTAACTCCCCTTTTCTTACAAGCTCGTCAAAAAAATGACCAGCGATATACACTGATCATTTTCGTTATTATTTAAAGTCTTTCCAAGTAAGATTACTTTCACTTAACAGTTCTTCAAATGATTTATTCTTTTCACGTTCTTTTTGCTCTTGACGCTTTCTTTCTAGTTCTGCTGCCTCTTTTTTCTCTTCTCTCACTTGCAACTCTTTCTTCTTATTCTTTAATTGCTGCATAAGTGAATCATTTAATTGATCACCTAATGTAAGTGATTCTTTCTTCGGTTGGTTCATTTAAGATTGTCTTTGCACTTGCCTTTGTTTCTTTTTCTTCATACCGCTCACCTTTTACTTTTTTCTCCATTATAGAGGATACATGCTGAAATCGACAATAAAAAAGGTTCATTACTCTATTATTCATTATTTGTAAATTTGTTAATTTTTTTAAAAAACTAAATTTTTATATAGATATAATCCTATGAATCTATTAAAATTATGTCGTATGATGTCAGATTATAAAAAAAGGAGAAATGAATTATGTGGAAAAAAATTATTCCCGCTGTCGCAGTTTTAAGCACCATTACTTTTTCAAGTGTATTCGCCGCTCCCCCATCTCAGACTCCAGCCGAACAAAACCGTTACATAGACGTACAAATGCTTGGCATTAATGATTTCCATGGACAACTAGATACTGTTAAAAAAATTAATAATAAAGAAGCCGGTGGCGCTGATTACTTAGCCACTTATTTAAAAGAACGTAAAAAACAAAACCCTAATACACTTCTCGTACATGCTGGCGATATTGTCGGAGCTAGTCCACCAGTTTCAGCATTGTTACAAGACGAACCAACGATTGAATTTTTAAATGACTTAAAATTTGATGTAGGTACAATCGGAAACCATGAATTTGATGAAGGCATCGATGAAATGAAACGACTCATTTACGGTGGTTACCACGAAAAAACAGGGAATTTCAAAGGAGCAAACTTCCCTTATGTCGCTGCAAACTTCTATAACAAATCAACTGGTCGCTTATTCTTACCACCATTTACTGTAAAAATGGTAGATGGTGTTCCTGTAGGATTCATCGGTGTCGTTACAACTGATACACCAAATGTCGTTATGCCTACTATGCTTAAAAATGTACAGATCACTGACGAAGTGGAAGCGATTAATAAATCAACGCAACAATTAAAGCGTCTCGGTGTTAAATCCATCGTCGTCCTTGCACATGTTGGCGGAACGACAGATGAGTCTGGTATAACAAATGGCGACCTTAACCGAATTGCAAATGAAGCTGATCCAGAAGTTGATGTTATTTTCGGTGGGCATAGTCATACGTATGTAAATGGTACTGTTAATAATAAACTTATCGTACAAGCGAACTCTTACGGGATGGCTTTCTCAGACGTAGATGTAACAATTGACCGTAAAACAAAAGATATCGTAAAGAAAAAAGCTGAAGTTGTTACAACATACCATGAAGGTGTCGAACCTGATAAACAAGTAAAACAAAAGTTAGATCAATATAAAGAAAAAATCGCACCTCTTGTAAATGAAGTAGTCGGAAAATCTACAGCACCTATTGACCGTAAACAAAACGATGCTGGTGAATCTACACTTGGAAATTTAGTTGCCGATGCACAGCGCCAAACGATGCAAACTCAAATCGCACTTATGAATCCTGGTGGGATTCGTAATGACTTAGACGCTGGTGATATTACATGGGGCGAATTGTACGGCATTCAACCTTTTGGAAATCAGTTGATTAAAGCAGATTTAACAGGTCAAGATATTCGTGATATTTTAAATCAACAATGGCAAAAAGGAACAACGAGAATGCTGCAAATTTCAGGTATTCAATATACTTGGGATGCAAGCAAACCAAACGGTGAAAAGGTTACGAATATACGCTTAACAAATGGAGAAGAATTATCTCCATCTAAAACGTATAGCGTAGTTGCAAATGCTTTCTTAGCTTCTGGTGGTGATGGATTCGTATCATTTAAAAATGGTAAAAATGCAGAGACTGGTCCAAATGACTTTGAAGCACTAGTTGATTATGTAAAACAAGTAAAAGAGCCAATTCAACCAACTATTGATGGTAGAATTCAAAAAATAAATTAAGTACGCTCGAAATACGCACTCTGTACTTTTCATTGCAAAGGATATGCACTTATCCTTTATTCTAGCCGTAATATACATGAAACAAAGAAAAGGATACTCGTTCTTATAATGAACACAGTATCCTTTTCTTCAATTATCAAAATGTGATGTGTTGTTAAAGTCATATTGCTGTAAAAATTGTTGTAATGCCTCTTCTACAAGTTTAGATTTTTGAATCCCTTTTGATTCTGATATGATGTCTAATCTTGCTAATATTTCTTTATTAATAGAGAAGGTACGTTTCTTTTTTTCTGTACTTTTACTCATAATTGGTGCACTTACTTCTTCTCTCTTTCTTAATAATTCATAAATGCTTTGTAATTGCTCATAAATTAATACTTGATAATCTGTTTTCGCATATTGAAGGGCGGTCGCTTCTTGGAGTTGTAAGTGACGTGGTTCTTCTCCATCTCCTACAAAAATACGTTTCTTCCGTTCTCCATCATACTCGTATCCAATCCACCTTAATTTCTTCGATAATGTATACGGACTTATTTCAAGGCGCTTTGCTATAATAGCGATGGATTCACGCCTATTTAAACAATCTATAATTTCTCCAATCGTCACAATTTCCCCTCCTCCCATGTTGAAATGACACTAGCATGGTATGTTACAATGATTTTCTAACAGTATATGCAAAATAAATAGCCTGTGCGATTCATACGATTTCAGAAAAGGAGGTTTTCAATATGCTTTTTCGTAGCTGTACCCCACAGTTCTATAATGAAAATAAACAACTCATTCCTAATAGTATTGCTACGATGGAAAGCGTTATGATTAACAACCGAAAACAATTCCTCCTCATGCGTGGTCAAAACATAGAACAGCCTATTTTATTATGCTGTCACGGCGGACCTGGCATGGCACAAATCGGATTTATTCGCCATTTCCAAAAAGAATTAGAGAAGCACTTTATCGTTATTAATTGGGATCAACGCGGGGCAGGTAAATCCTTTTCAATGAAAGATTTCGGAGCAAATTTCACAATCGAACAATTCGTTTCCGATGCAAAAGAAGTGATTCAATATGTACTTAAAAGGTTCAACAAACAAAAACTATTTCTCGCTGGTCATTCTTGGGGAAGTATTATTGGGCTTAACATAGCACATCAATATCCAAAATATATCGAGGCTTACATCGGTATAGGGCAAATTGTACATATGAAACAAAATGAAGAATTGCTATATCAACATTTAATTCATTCTGCCAAAAAACATGATCATAAAAAAGCATTAGCTTCCCTTTTAAAATTAGGCAAACCACCATTTTTAGATACGAGACGTCTTATTATTCAAAGAAAGTGGCTTGGCACATTTGGAGGCGCAATCCAAAACGGATCTTCCTTTTCTTTCATACGAAAAGGTTTCTTTTCTCCTGAGTATACGCTATTAGATTGGTTCAAGTTTCTCGCAGGAAATTTAAAATCTGGCGTTTTATGGGAAGAAATGCTGACAATCGATTTCTTTTCGTCTATTTCAAGTTTATCTATTCCGGTATATTTTTGTTCTGGTCGCTATGATTATCAAACTCCGTATGCACTCGTTCAAGAATATTGTGATGTTATTGAAGCACCCATAAAGAAAATGATTTGGTTTCCAAATTCAGCACATTCTCCTGATCTAGAAGAACCAGAACTATTTGCTAATTCTTTACAATCCATCAAACAAGAGCTATCTTTTCATCATTAAATACAAAAGGCTCTTTTACATTTCATAGAAAACATTTTATAATAATATGTCGCAAGTATTATGTATAAATATAGCAAACTGCTTCATATTCACTTGCCTTAACAGAATAAAAATTTGGGAGATTATGTCTATTATGAACGCTGTACTCGTCGCAGTAGCAGTCATGCTATTGCTTAGTTTGTTACGTGTCCAAGTCATTGTCGCCATTATTATTGGAGCTCTAACAGGCGGACTTATCGGCGGACTCGGTATTTCAGAAACAATTAACACTTTTACAACTGGTCTTGGAAACAGTGCCCCTATCGCATTAAGCTATGCAATGCTTGGCGGTTTCGCTATTTCTCTTTCTAAAACAGGACTTCCAGATGCCATGATTCAAACCGCATTAAAATGGATTGGCAACGAACAAGACACAAAAAAACAAGTTTATTCTAAAATACTGATTTTATTCATCATTTTAACAATGGCTTGTTTCTCACAAAATGTTATCCCTGTTCATATCGCTTTCATCCCAATCTTAATTCCTGCACTTTTAAAAGTATTAAACGAGCTGAAAGTAGATCGTAGACTTGTCACATGTATTATTACATTCGGGTTAATTACACCTTATATGTGGATCCCTGCAGGATTCGGAAAAATTTATCATGACGTATTGCAAACAAATGCTGCCCAAAGCGGCCTTACATTTGATGTCGCGCTTATCCCAAAAGCGATGACTATTCCAGCAATCGGAATGATTATCGGATTATGTGTAGCGGTATTCATTACGTACCGAAAACCTCGTACATATGAAACAGAACAAATTCATACCGCTGAAAGTGAAATCGTTCCCTATACAAAGCGAAGCATCACTTTCGGATTATTATCTATCACAGCTACATTAACTGTTCAATTAGCAACAGAATCAATGATTTTCGGTGCCTTAGCGGGGATTATTGTCTTATCAATTAGTGGTAGTCTCCCCCTTAAAGAAGCAGATGCAATATTAACAAGTGGAATGCGTATGATGTCCTTTATCGGATTTGTCATGATTTCTGCCGCTGGATTTGGCGCTGTTCTTCGAAAAACAGGACATGTTGAATCACTTGTGCAAACGAGTGCACATTTCATCGGAAATAACAAACCGCTTGCTGCATTTCTTATGCTCGTTATCGGACTTCTCGTTACGATGGGAATTGGTTCATCCTTTTCAACCATTCCTATCTTAACAACAATTTTTGTACCCCTTTGCATTCAGCTTGGATTTAGTCCAATGGCTACAATTGCAATTATCGGTACAGCAGGAGCGCTAGGTGATGCAGGATCTCCAGCATCTGATAGTACACTTGGACCAACATCAGGTTTAAACGCTGACGGTCAACACCATCATATATGGGATACATGTGTACCGACTTTTCTGCATTATAATATACCGTTACTTATATTTGGCTTTATTGCCGCAATTACATTGTAAAAGGTGCGTATAAAACGCACCTTTTACTTTTTCATTTTCCCTTTTAATTGTTGAAAAGCTATTTTCGCTTCTTCTTCGACGTAATTTTCAATTGCTGGTAGTGATGGACCTATCCATTCACTCTCGATACTCCCATTCGGTCCAATAATTTTTAATTTTTCTGGTATATGTATATTTAGAAATTTGGCTGCTCGAATTAACTCGGTAGCAACCTTATCACTTGAAGCTACAATTCCATCTATATACGGATGAGTTTGCAATAACGTAATAAACTGTTTATTCGTATACCTTTGTACACATGCTTCTCGATAAGAGATCCCTTCATCCCAAACAGCGTCTAAAAATCCTGATATACGCTCTTCCATTTCTTCACTTTCTTCCCCCTCACCGAAATAAGCAAGAAAGTGACATGCTTTCTCTTTTAATAAAGAAACAGCCCTCTGTCCACTTTCATAATGATTTGTAAGAGGTTGTTTTTCCTCCATCACAACAAATGGGAATTCGATTTTCCCTAGACTTTTAAAAACTGATTTTGTCAAAATAACACCTGCAACGTTATTTTGCTTCAACATATGTATGTATCTATCTTTATTCTCTATATTACAAACGATTATTTGATAGCCTTCTTTATATGCTATTTCCTCAATACAATGTAGCAAAGTGATGTTTAATGGGTTACATAAATTCTCTACAAGTAATGCAATGATTGTTGAATTCTCTTTAAATAATGGCTTTGCTGCACTGTTTGGCCTATAACGTAATTCCTCAATTGCTTCCTTTACTTGTTTTACTGTTTCGTCATGAACGTATCCTTTTTCATTAATAACTCGTGAAACGGTTGCGACTGAAACACCTGCCAATTTTGCAACATCACGTATAGTTGCCACATCGTCACCCCTTAATATGGTAATAGATTACAATTTTAAGGTAACTTAAATTACAGTATTCGTCAAGAGTAATAACTTATATTTCTGAAAATTGTTACATCATTTCAATAAACGATACTCCATCTGAATTTCATGTAAAATCGGGATATTATCATATCCAATGCGCGGAATTTCTTGCTTTATTTTTCGCGCCTCTTCTACTGCATTTACATATAAATTTGTCATCATGAAATTACGTTTTTGATAAAAGCGTAACGCGTTCATATTATCATTTGTTGTAATGAGCCAAACTCCTTGGCACTGTGCTTCTTGAGCAACTTGCAATACGCAATCCACAAGCTTCGTCCCGATCCCCTTCCTTTCTTGAAAACTATCTAACGATACAATTTCACACAAATTCCCAGTCACTTCATACGTTATAATTCCGATTATTCTGTCATCTAAAAACGCAACAAATCCTGGTAGCTCTTCTAACTGATGCCCCTTACCACGCGAAACCATCAATGAGCTCCCCCAGTTTTCACACATGAACATTCGGATTTTTTCTTTCATTGTTGATGTAATTTTTTTTATATGCACCATTTCCTATTTCTCTCCTTTTCTATCCTTGTGATACAATGTAAGTGTATCACATGTAACGGTATTTGGAGGATGAGGTAAAGTATGAAACGTTTTTTTGCAGCATTGTTTACTATACTAGGTGCGATAACTGCCCTTGGGATTTTCTTTACAAATAAAGTGATGTACTTGAAGAAAAAAACAGAGGAAGAAGTTCTAGAAAGAGAATCGAAAAAACATTTTCGTATAGAAGATTTTGACGCTCTTCATAAAGAAGAAATTCATATCCCTTCGCAATTCGGATATGATCTTCATGGATATTACATTCCTGCAGGTCATTCCAACAAGTTTATGGTTTTTTGTCACGGCGTAACTGTAAACAAAATGAACTCTGTAAAATATGCAAACTTATTTTTAAGCAGAGGATTTAATGTCCTTATTTATGATCATCGTCGTCATGGTAAAACCGGAGGAAAAACAACAAGCTATGGATACTATGAAAAACATGATTTAAAATCAGTAGTTGACTGGCTAAAAAGTCGTTTTGGCACAAATATAATACTCGGTATTCATGGTGAATCTATGGGCGCTGCAACACTACTTCAATACGCAGGACTTGTAGAAGATGGTGCTGATTTCTATATTGCAGATTGTCCTTTTTCTGATTTCTATGGGCAATTACAGCACCGCTTAAAGGTTGAATTCCATTTACCCAAATGGCCTTTATTACCATTAGCAAATGCTTTTTTAAAAGTTCGTGACGGGTATACAATTCGTGAAGTTTCACCAATCGACTGTATAAAAAACATTAACAATCCCGTTCTCTTTATTCATAGTAAAGATGACGATTATATTTTAGCCGATATGACAAAAGCTCTATATGAAGCAAAAGAAAATAATAAACAACTTTATATTGCAGAACACGGTGCACACGCTTGCTCTTATAACGAAAATAAAGAGGAGTATGAAGCAGCTCTTGATCAATTTTTGAACACATACGTAAAAGAAACAAAAAACAGGCTTGCATAAGCCTGTTTTTTTCATTGTGATAAAACGTCTGTAACTTGTTCCATGTTTTCAGAAATCCATTGCACAGCTTCATCTAGCGTTGGAAATTCTGTTGTTTGAAACGTTACCTCATCTTGAAGTAACCAAACATCCTTCGCTTCTTGTCCTACACCGGCAATCGACCAGTGCAATAAACTATATGGATGATTATCATTCAAAAATGATGCCCACGTGCGCTCATTTGCAATATTTCGTAATGTAAGTAATTGTTTATCCATCTTTCGTCACCTTACTCTAGTCAGTTATAAAAAACATTATAACACTCTCTTCTCTCCCAAAGAAAGTGCTCTTTTTATCCCGCGTTAACGGGCAGTGAGACTCCCATCTCAAAATTCAGCTGAAGCAAAGAAGTTAGGCGGGAGATTAACTGCCCGTAATCGCCCGATTGGTGAAGGCTAATAATCAGTGGAATGAACCCCCTCCACTAATTAAAGTTTCACTTTATATTGTCAAGTGCTTCCCTTGATTATATGATGAAATTAAGCGTTTGGGAAGGAGGGATAGCGTTGGCAAAAGTACAAATTAAAGTAAATGATAATGGCTCTTTTCGCGTTACAGGGGACGTGGAATTAGTCGACTCACAAGGGAATGTATTCCCAGCAAAACCAGCATTTTCTTTATGCCGTTGTGGTTTATCAAAAAATATGCCTTATTGCGATGCTTCGCATAAAGGTAAATTCGAATCTGTTGTTAGAGCACCAGAGGCAAAGTAATTTCGTATGTGACATGCACATTTTTTGTGCATGTTTTTTCTTTTAATCAAAGTCTGGATATTCCTTTTCCTAACAACATTTCTAACACTTTTGTCTCCATTTCAATCTCCATGTATTTTCACACAATTCTTCACATTCAAATATTTTTTGCTAGCCTTTTTTCTTTTTTGTGCTATAATTTGACCAAACAGCATCCTTCGGGGTCGGGTGAAATTCCCAACCGGCGGTGATGAAGTGAAAACTTCTAAGTCCGTGACCCGTTTTCAACTCGAAAACGGTGGATCTAGTGAAACTCTAGGGCCGACAGTATAGTCTGGATGGGAGAAGGATATGTTTCTAGTTTTTTATATAGTGAATACACTTTTATTTCAGTATGCATATTTTTATACATTCATTTTGAATTTATATATATGTTTAGTTTTCTATACTCATTTTTTATACTGAAATAAAAAAGAGACAACTAGCGTTTAAAAAATTCGATATTTTGCTAGGTTTTTTCCTTATGCAAAAATGTCAATCATCGCTAGGTTTCTTTCCTGTACTTTCGTATTCGAACTATAATTCTAGAAATCACGTCTCCCAAACCCCAAGGATATTAAATCCTTGGGGTTTTTTGATTTTTTTAGGAGAGGTGAAGAGAATGACTGATCAAGAATATATGAGGATTGCCTTGCAATTAGCTAAGGGGACATCAGGACAAACGAGTCCGAATCCTATGGTTGGTGCTGTTGTTGTAAAAGATGGAAACATCGTCGGAATGGGCGCTCATTTACGTGCTGGTGAAGAACACGCGGAAGTTCATGCCCTTCATATGGCTGGTGAGAAAGCCAAAAACGCTACCGTCTATGTAACACTTGAGCCGTGTAGCCACTTTGGAAAAACACCACCTTGCTGTGAATTACTCATCGAAAAGGGAGTTAAGCGCATTGTCATTGCTACCCTTGATTGCAACCCGCTCGTTTCTGGTAATGGAAAAAAGAAATTAGAAGAGGCAGGAATCGAAGTAACTACGGGTGTTCTTGAAACGGAAGCAGTTTTATTAAATCGCTACTTTTTTCACTACATGAAAACGAAACGCCCATTTGTCACGATAAAGACCGCGATGAGCTTAGATGGCAAAACAGCCACTGTAACTGGTGAAAGTAAGTGGATTACTGGTGCAGAAGCACGCGCTGACGTTCACCAATATCGCCATACACATGATGCAATTCTTGTTGGAGTGAATACAGTTATAGCCGACAATCCACATTTAACAACAAGAATTCCAAATGGCGGGAAACATTCTATTCGCGTTATTTTAGATACCCATTTACGAACGCCACCATCTTCTCATGTCATAACAGATACTTTAGCACCGACATGGATTATTGTAGGTAAGGATGTAAATAAAGAGAAAATAGCTTCTTATGAATCTAAAAATATAGCGATATTCCAAATGAAAACGAAGCAAATTGAAATTCAAGATGTTTTAGATCTACTCGGTGAAAAACAAATCCTGTCTCTCTTCATCGAAGGTGGACAAACTGTTCATGCAAGTTTCTTACAAACAAACAATTTCAATGAAATTGTAACCTATATAAGCCCGAAATTAATTGGCGGGAAAGGTGCTCCTACTCTTTTTGGAGGAAACGGTTTTTCAAAATTACAAGATTCGCTTTCCTTGAAAATTCAAGAGATGAAACAAATTGGCGATGATATCAAAATTGTTGCGACTGCCCGAAATGAGGTGACGAAATGTTTACAGGAATTGTAGAAGAATTAGGAACGATCACAAACATGCAACAAAGCGGAGAAGCGATGAAATTAACGATCCATGCAAATAAAATTTTATCTGATGTCCATTTAGGTGATAGTATCGCGGTTAACGGGATTTGCTTAACTGTAACGAGCTTTACAACTACTTCATTTACAGTTGATGCAATGCCTGAAACGATGAAATCAACATCACTTCGCCTGCTTAAATCACACTCTAAAGTAAATTTAGAGCGGGCCATGGCTGCAAACGGGCGCTTTGGTGGACATTTCGTTTCAGGACATATCGATGGCATCGGGACAATTTTAACTAAAAAACAACATTACAATGCCGTCTATTACAAAATAGCAATTTCCGATGAATTGCTACGCTATTGTTTGCATAAAGGATCCGTTGCTGTTGATGGAACGAGTTTAACGATATTTGATATAGACGAATCTTCCATAACAATTTCACTCATCCCACACACAGTAAGCGAATCTGTCATCGGAGAAAAGAATGCCGGAGATATCGTAAACATTGAGTGTGACATGATTGGTAAATATATCGAACGCTTTATTTCTAAACCTGTAAAACGAACGGGGTCAATGTCCGAAAGCTTTTTACAAGAAAACGGATTTCTATAAGGGGGAAACATAATGTTTCATCGTATTGAAGAAGCTCTAGAAGATTTAAAACAAGGAAAAGTCGTTATCGTATGCGACGATGAAAACCGAGAAAATGAAGGCGATTTTATCGCTTTAGCAGAGTATATTACGCCAGAAACAATTAATTTTATGATTACACATGGTCGCGGCCTCGTTTGCGTACCGATTACGGAAGGGTACGCAGAGCGCCTACAATTAGAACCAATGGTATCTCATAATACAGATTCACATCATACTGCGTTTACAGTGAGCATTGATCATGTTTCTACAACAACAGGGATTAGCGCTCACGAACGTGCAACTACGATACAAGAATTGTTAAACCCTGCATCTAAAGGTGCTGATTTCAATCGACCTGGACATATCTTTCCATTAATCGCAAAAGAAGGCGGTGTCCTTCGCCGTTCAGGTCATACAGAAGCTGCTGTCGATTTAGCAAAACTTTGCGGAGCAGAACCTGCTGGAGTCATTTGCGAGATTATTAATGAGGACGGTACGATGGCACGTGTACCTGATTTACTACAGTGCGCAAAACAATTTGATATAAAAATGATTACGATAGAAGATTTAATTGTTTATCGCCGCCATCATGAAACACTTGTGACAAGAGAAGTGGAAATTACCTTACCTACAGATTTCGGTACTTTCCAAGCAATTGGCTATTCTAACTCATTAGATACGAAAGAACATATTGCGCTCATAAAAGGTGATATTTCAACAGGTGAACCGGTGCTTGTACGTGTTCATTCTGAATGTTTAACAGGAGATGTATTCGGTTCATGTCGCTGTGATTGCGGACCACAACTCCATGCAGCACTTGCTCAAATTGAGCGTGAAGGAAAAGGTGTTCTTCTTTATATGAGACAAGAAGGACGAGGCATCGGGCTTCTTAATAAGCTTCGCGCTTATAAATTGCAGGAAGAAGGATTCGATACTGTAGAAGCAAATGAAAAACTCGGCTTCCCTGCTGACCTTCGTGATTATGGTATCGGCGCTCAAATATTAAAAGATTTAGGCTTACAAAGTTTACGATTATTAACGAATAATCCAAGAAAAATTGCTGGCTTACAAGGTTACGATTTAGAAATAGTCGAGCGTGTACCGTTGCAAATGCCAACAAAAGAAGAGAATAAAACATATTTACAAACGAAAGTAAACAAATTAGGACATTTATTAAACTTATAATCAAAGGAGAGATTTATTATGGTATTCGAAGGTCATTTAGTTGGTACAGGATTAAAAGTTGGGGTTGTTGTTGGACGTTTTAATGAATTTATTACAAGTAAATTACTTGGCGGCGCTTTAGACGGATTAAAACGTCACGGCGTAGAAGAAAATGATATTGATGTCGCTTGGGTTCCTGGTGCATTTGAAATTCCTTTAATCGCTAAAAAGATGGCCAGTAGCGGAAAGTATGATGCTGTTATTACTTTAGGTACTGTAATCCGTGGAGCTACTACACATTACGATTACGTTTGTAATGAAGTAGCAAAAGGTGTTGCATCTTTATCACTACAAACTGACATCCCTGTTATTTTCGGTGTATTAACGACAGAAACAATTGAACAAGCGATTGAACGTGCAGGTACGAAAGCTGGTAATAAAGGATATGAATCAGCCGTTGCTGCCATTGAAATGGCTCACTTATCAAAACAATGGGCATAAAAAAAGAGGCTGCGGCCTCTTTTTATTTTTTCGCTTTTTTTCGTACATCTTTTATTAATTCATTCATCGTTTTTCCTTCTGTCTTTATACGAAGTGCTTGCGCTGTTCTCCATACATTCTCTCTTTTTTTCGCTTCTTCTATAATAGTAATTTCTTTTCGTACTTCCTTTAAATCTTTCCCTTCCGTTTTCAATCCAAAATGTTCAGCTTTCGTTCGAAAATGTTGTTCAATTCTTTGTTGCATCTCTTTTTGTTCAGGATTTTCAGCGGCCTTAACTGGATCAGTACTTATTGCTTTTATTAAAATTAGACAGGTCATAATCGCTAATATGTATTTGTGCATGTAAAATCCTCCAACCCAATATAAAATACATATTTACTATGTACAACTAGGGCTTGGAAAATTCGTCCGCAAAAATTCTTTTTCTCACTCAAAACCCATTCGTATTAAGTGATAATAGCCTTTTATTACATTTTATTTACAAAAAAAGCAAACTCTTTTACAAGTTTGCTTTTTCCTCTATCTTATAGTGCACATTCCTCAATCTCAAATCCTAAATCTTCAATCATGCCCCAGTCTGCAGTTGGCTCTTGTCCAGCTGTCGTTAAGTAATCCCCGACAAAAATAGAGTTTGCTGCAAATAAGCCGAGTGGCTGTACAGAACGTAAATTAATTTCGCGACCTCCTGAAATACGAATTTCTTTTGTTGGGTTTACGAAACGCATCATCGCCAATACTTTTAAACATTCTACAGGTGTTAACTCTTTTTGTCCTTCAAGCGGTGTGCCCTTTACAGCAACGAGGAAATTACACGGAATAGAATCTGCATCTATACGTTGTAATTCAAATGCTATTTCAGCACGTTCTTCAATTGTTTCTCCCATTCCAAAAATCGCCCCAGAGCATGGTGAAATACCAGCTTGTTTCGCTTTTTGAACCGTATCAACACGATCGTCATACGTATGAGTTGAGCAAATGCTTTCATAATTGTTTTCATGTGTATTTAAGTTGTGGTTATAACGATGAACACCAGCTTCTGCTAAGCGTCCTGCTTGATCTTCGTTTAAGAAACCTAAACAGCAACAAATCTTCAAATCTGTCGTTTCACGAATTTCCTTCACAGCCCCAATTACGTGATTTACTTCTTTATCTGTCGGGCGACGGCCAGATGCTACAATACAATATGTACCCGCTTTACGGCGAATTGCTTCATGTGCTCCTTCTACAATCTTCTCCTGCGTTAACCATGCATATTTATCAATTGGTGCTTCTGAAATAATAGACTGTGAACAATACCCACAATCTTCAGGACATAAGCCAGATTTCGTATTAATAATCATATTCAATTTTATTTTCTTACCAAAATGATGATGACGAATGATGTAGGCTGCATTCATAATTTCTAAAACTTCTGTATCATCAGCTTCTAATATTGCTATTGCATCTTCTTTCGTAATCATTTTCTCTTCTACTACGTCGTATGCAAGTTTTTTCCAATCCCTTTTTGTTTGTACTTGTTTCATTTCATCTCTTCCCCTCTTTTGTTATATACGTAAATAAAGCATGATACGTTGCCATTATCCCTTCATTTCCCGTGAAGTCTCTTTCGTATATACGAAGCATCGCACGAAAGAGTGAGGGACTTTGGCAATATGATTCTTCATTACTATTGGTCGCTCCTACTTTTCGAATAGAATGCAGAAACTCTCTAACTTCTGCAAAACTCTCTATGTAACATGTTTCAGAAACATGTACATCCCCTGTTTCTATCTTGCATATATGGCGTAACTGATCTTTCGAATAAAAACGTTGACCTATCGCTATTTCATTTCGTATATTTTTTTCTTCTTTCGCCCTCCGAAACGAATTGTGAAGCTCTTGAAAAGTTTCTTGTCCAAACGTTGAAAAGAGTAGTATCCCATCTGTAGACAAATGATGAAATAGATTTCTAATCACTTGTTTTAAATCATTTAGCCATTGAAATGTAGCATTTGAAATAATGACATCATATGATTCTTCTAATCGTAATCGTTCGATATCTTCACAGTGAAACGTTACATTTTTTACATTTGGTCTAGTTTTCGCAACCGCAATCATACTTTCAGCAAAATCAATAGCTGTAATATGCGCTTTTGGAAATAAGTTTGATAATTTCTCTGTGACATAACCTGTCCCGCATCCAAGTTCTAAAATACGTATCGATGAATTTGCACTATATCGTCGATTCAATGTAGAAAGTAATGAATGTGCCATCTTTTTTTGTACATTTGCATATTGATCGTAAGATACAGCTGCCACGTTAAACCGTTTTTGCAGTAACGTTTTGTTGATCATGTCGTATCCCCTCTACAAATTGAATTACCTCATTTGCACAATATTCAAAATTTATTATACATAATGCGTGTCCTGCCTCACTTACTACCTTGAGTGTTACATTTGTATTGTCCGCCATACTATGAGCAGCAGACAATGGACATATTACATCCTGCTCTCCATGAATAAATAGTATAGGTGCTTGAATTTCTTTCAGCTCTCCTCTCATATCTGTTTCTATTAAATAATCCAAACCTAATTGTAAAGACTGAATAGAATCCCCTTTAAAATGTTTTACAATATCTTCAAAACATTTATTCTCTTTCAACTCATCTTTCGTAAACATATTTTCATAGAACCGCTTGAGCGTATCTTCTTTCTTCCCTACCAAATTCTTTTTCAGCCGTTCTACATGCAAAGAATTCCATCCACTTGTATAGTCACTCGTATTTGTAAATTTAGCAGTACCACCAATTAATACGATACCTTTCGCCTTAATCTTTTTATAGGCTTGAATTGCCGCTAAAGCTCCTAATGACCATCCAACTAAAATTACATTTTCATCATGCGCTACATCTATTATTCGTTCCGCAAACTCGCCTATCTCTTTCACGTTACGCCAATCTATGCATTGAACAGGATATTCTTTGAAATACGGAAGTACTAAATCCCAAACATTTTCTTCCATTCCCCATCCAGGGATAAAAATAATCTTTAGCTCTTTCATACGAAAAGCTCCTCTTCTTTCGCAATGTGAATAATTTGGTCAATGGCCCATTTTAAATCAGCTATTGTATGTTGTGACGTAACAGCAAAACGGACCCGGGAACTATTAATTGGAACCGTCGGTGGACGAATTGCAATTGCTGCGATGTCTACCTCTTGTAATCTTTTACTAAACCGTAAAGCATTTTCATTTGAACCGACTACAATCGGTACAATATGAGTTGAGCTATTCCCAATATCAAAACCAGCTTCTCGTAAATGGGTTCTGAAATATGCACCATTCGCTATAAGACTCTCTCTTCTTTCGTTATCTTCTTTCACAATTTCAATTGCTTTTCGTATCGCCCCTAATATTCCTGGTGGTAAGGCTGTAGTAAAAATAAAGCTTCTCATCATATTTCGTAAATACTCTATATAAATTGCATCGCCTGTCAAATACGCACCATAGCACCCTAAAGCTTTACTAAACGTCCCCATATGTATATCAATTTTTTGAGCAATGTCTTTTTCTATATGAGATAACCCAGCTCCATCGATTCCATATATTCCACTCGCATGCGCTTCATCAACTATAATGATTGCCCCGTATTTCTCCTTAAGCTGCACTAATTCTCTCAAGTATGCAGTATCACCATCCATACTAAAAACAGTATCAGTTACGATTAATTTCCTCTTTTCAGGTGACGCTATTTTCAATAACTTCTCTAAATGATCCAAATCATTATGACGATACCTTTTATGTTCTGCGCCGCTTAATATAATTCCATCAACAATACTTGCGTGATTTAATTTATCACTAAACACAATATCGTGACGACAGGCTAAAGCAGATATAGCACCTACATTTGCTGTATATCCACTATTTACAATTAGTGCTCTTTCAGTACCTTTCCAGTTGCATACACTTCTCTCAACCTCTTCATACAATGGATAATTTCCTACAACGAGGCGAGAGGCAGTCGCACCAGTTCCATATTTTTTTGTACACGCAATAGCAGCTTCTTTTAATCTTTCATCCCCAGCTAATCCTAAATAATTATTTGATGCTAAATTTAACAACCTTTTTTTATCTCGAATAAGCCACGTCTCTTCTGCTTGCTCTGTTACATGCAAATTACGATACTGTCCTTGCTCATGTAATTGTTGTAATTTAGATTGAAGATGTGTGCGCCACGTTTGATTCATTTTAAATGAACTCCTCTAATTTTGAAATCATAATATGTTCTTTTACTGATTCCAATAATTTTTCCCTAGTAAATTCACCTTCAAGAAATGGTAATAAACCTAAAACTGGTACTCCACTTAACTCCTCAATCATTTCTTTATTTTCTTGCACTCTTTCTTTGTCACATTCTTTACAACTAGACAAAATTACACCTGCTACTGTTAAACCGTGTGCCTGTGCATAAGAAATTGTTAAGACAGTATGATTTACTGTCCCTAGCGTAGGGCGAGCTACTATAATAAGAGGCAACTGTAATTGTTTTGCGAAATCAATTACTAAACTATCTTCAGTATATGGGACTGCAAGCCCGCCTGCCCCTTCGACAAATACGCTATTAAACTCTTTTAATAGTTCTTCATAGTGCCTCATAATGTCTTTTAACTTTACGACTCTTCCAGCTCTTTTCATCGCAAGTCTCGGAGCAAGCGGTTCTTCAATGGAATAAGGACAAATTTCATCTTCTTTTGTCGGTACACCCGATAATGCTTTTAATCTTGCTGCATCTCCCTCAGGGTTTGATGCAACATGTCCACTTTGCAACGGTTTATATACACCTACGTTATATCCCAACTCTCTATATACACCTGCTAACGCACCTGCAACCACAGTTTTTCCAACTTCAGTATCTGTTGCTGTTATGAAAAAACCGCTCATTCTTCTCCCTCCGTAACATCTGAGATTGCTTTATATAAAATGCGTAACATATCATCTATCTCATCAATTGTAGAAGCAAGAGGAGGCATAAATACAATCGTGTTACCGAGCGGTCGTAAAATCATGCCAAGATCTCTTGAGCGTTTACATACTTGCACACCGACTCTTTCTGTCCATTCAAACGATTCTTTCGTTTCCTTATTCTTCACTAGTTCAATACCAATCATTAACCCGCACTGACGAATATCACCTACATGTTTATATGCAAAGAGCGCTTCTAATTGCTTGGCTACATATTCTGTTTTACGTGCAACATCTTCTATTAAATTTGTTTTTTCATATAATTCTAGATTCGCAATTGCTACTGCACACCCTAACGGATTACCTGTGTAACTATGACCATGGAAAAATGATTTTTGTTCCTCATATTCTCCTAAGAAGGCATTATATATTTCGTCTGTCGTTACCGTAACTGCAACCGGTAAATAACCACCTGTTAAACCTTTCCCAGCGGTTAAAATGTCTGGCGTCACATTTTCATGTTCACATGCAAACATTTTTCCAGTGCGCCCAAATCCCGTTGCTACTTCATCCGTAATAAATAAAACATTATATGTTGTACATAAATCCCTTAGCCCTTTTAAGTATCCTTTCGGCATTGTAATCATACCGCCAGCACCTTGCATTAAAGGTTCTACAATAATAGCTGCAATTTCTTCATGTTTTTCTTTCAGCATTTCTTCCATTTCTTCTAAATGTTTTTTTACAATTTGTTCCTTATTATCTCCATAAGGAGAACGATATGTATATGGATACGGCATTTTAATTGCTTCAAATAAGAGTGAACTATACACTTGGTGAAACAAGTCTATTGCTCCTACTGAAACAGCACCAATCGTATCACCGTGATATGCTTCTTTTAATGTAACAAATCTTTGTTTTCTCGGTTTCCCTTTATGTTGCCAATATTGGAAAGCCATCTTAATTGCAATTTCAACAGCTGTAGAACCAGAGTCTGAATAGAACACCTTCTTCAATCCTTCTGGTACAACCTCAATAATTTTTTCTGCTAATAAAATTGATGGAACGTTAGCAAGTCCTAACATAGTAGAATGAGCAATTTTATTTAATTGCTCACGAATTGCTTCATCTAATTCTGGCACTTGATGTCCGTGAACATTTAGCCAAATAGATGAAACCCCATCCCAATATTCATTTCCATTTACATCGTATAGCTTTCTTCCCTCTCCACGTTCAATAATGACAGGATCTTCTTCTAAATAACCTTTCATTTGTGTAAATGGGTGCCATACGTAAGCTTTATTTTTCTCTGATAATTCTTCATATGTATAAGATGATTTTTCAGTCGTATTACTATTCACAGTCACAATTGTCACCCCTAATGTTAACTAGTTTATAGATATAGTTAACATTAAATCCAAAAGACTGTCAATTATTTTTAAATTAAACAGTTCTTAAAAAAGAACAACTTATCATACGATAAGTTGTTCTACTTTCCATGCTGTATCTTTCCGATTTCTAAAATAATCTCTTCATCTTTTTTTCCTTCTGTATCAATTCCCAGTTGTTTTGCATGCTCAATTAATAAATCATGACGCTTCTCAAATCTAGCTGTGTTTACTTCTTTCGTAATTTCCTCTTTTGTTTTCTCATCAGTAGAAACTCCTAGTTTCGCAGCTGCTTTTTCCATCGACTTCTTCTCTTCCGTTTCTTTCACTTTCTTCACTTCTGATTGCTGGATTTGCTTTTGCTTCACCTGCTCTGATTCAGCTGCAAAAGCTGTGTAAATTCCAGCACTTCCGCCAATGACTAGTAAGGTGGTAAAAAGAATTAGTTTTTTCTTCACTCTTTTCTCCCCTTTCGAATTCATTATAACGCACATCTTTCAATGTTAAAACCTATCTCCTTTATTTCCCTAAAAAAATATTACACATTTTTATTGACATGTATGATGAATATATGATAAAAATTTAACTAACATCATATGAATCGGCGTTGATAGGATTTAGTAGTATTTCGATTTCTGATTTCAGAGAGCTGGTGGTCGGTGCGAACCAGTACAGAGCGAATTATGAATTACCCCCTGGAGCTTCTTTTACGAAACGTAAGGAGTAGTGAAAGACGGTTATAGACCGTTATGTCTAAAGAGTGGTGAAACGACACTGTTTCACAATTTAGGGTGGTACCGCGAATTTTTCGTCCCTGCATATATTGCAGGGGCGTTTTTTATTTTATTAACGCATATCATACGACCCTTTATTTTGTGATACATTCATTTTACAAGCTAGGGTGGTACCGCGATTTCTTCGTCCCTGCATAATTATATGCAGGGACGTTTTTTTATCCAATCATTTCCGTATCATATAGAAGTATTAACAAATTACCGGTAATTTGTCAAAAAATTCTAAAATTTAAAAGGGAATATACAATATTGGCGAATTTTATATAAAAAAGACTATTCTCGATTAATTAGGAGGGGAAAACAATGGTTTCAAAAATTGAATCTGTTCTTTTAACAATTTTTATCTTTTTCTGTATTGGTTTTAGTGTTATTCAATTAGAAGTTTCACCGCATATCCCGATTTTATTCGGTATCGTTATTTTATTAGCGTTTGGGTTTATGAAAAAAATCTCTTGGTCTACTATGGAAAAAGGGATGATCAGTAGTATTTCAGCGGGGATTCCATCTATTTTTATTTTCTTACTTGTAGGCGTATTAATTAGTGTATGGATCGCAGCTGGAACAATTCCAACTTTAATGGTATACGGCTTCCAACTTGTATCTCCGAAAATTTTCGTTCCAACTGTTTTTGTTGTTTGTGCGATTGTTGGAACGAGTATCGGTAGTGCATTTACAACTGCTGCAACTGTAGGACTTGCCTTTATGGGCATGGGTAGTGCTCTTGGATACGATCCAGCGCTTATCGCTGGTGCAATTATTTCTGGTGCATTCTTTGGGGATAAAATGTCTCCTTTATCTGATACAACAAACTTAGCTCCTGCTGTAACCGGTGTAGATTTATTTGAACATATTCGTAACATGCTTTGGACGACAGTTCCAGCTTTCATTATTGCTTTTATTGCATATTTCATTTTAGGCAGTGGATCTGGAGGCAATGTTGATTTCACATCCTTTATTAGCACGTTAGAAAAAAATGCAACAATTTCTATCGTTACACTTATTCCAATTTTATTACTGTTCCTATTCGCATTCAAAAAGGTTCCAGCAGTTCCAACATTACTTGCTGGAATCGTAGTAGGAATCATTATTCTCTTTATTTTCAAACCTAGTACATCTCTAACTGATTTAATGAAAATTATGCAGGACGGTTATGTTTCTAAAACTGGTATAAAAGATATTGATAGCTTATTATCTCGCGGCGGTTTACAAAGTATGATGATGTCCGTTGCCCTTATTTTCCTAGCTCTTTGCATGGGAGGATTACTACAAGGAATGGGTATTATCGCGCAGCTGATGAATATCATCTCTAGCTTTGTTAAAAATAGTACACGCTTAATTATTTCTACTGCTTCAACTGCAATTGGTGTAAACTTCTTACTTGGTGAACAGTACTTATCCATCGTTTTAACAGGACAAGCATTTGCTAATAAATACGATGAAGTCGGTTTAGAACGTCGTAATTTATCACGAGTACTAGAAGATGCTGGTACAGTAATTAATCCACTCGTACCATGGGGTGTAAGTGGCGTATTCTTAACAAACGTCCTTAGCGTTCCAACATTCGATTACCTGCCATACGCAATCTTCTGTTTAGCTTGTCCAGTTGTAACCATTATCGTCGGCTTTACTGGATTCGGTCTTTCATGGAAAAAAGAAAAAGCAGTACCAGTTTCATAATATACAAGTAAAAAAAGGATTACCGATTGCGGTAATCCTTTTTTTATACAACACTTTACTATCTATTTGCTTTCTTTCTTCTAAATAACATAAGTAATCCCGCTCCAACAAATGCAAGACCCGCTCCAATTGTAGAAGCAACACTTGCACCTGTTTTCGGTAAATCACGTTCATCTTTGTCAGCTTCTTTATTTTCACTTACAGTTGTCGTTGTTTCTTTTGTATTTTGATCATCTGTTGTAGTTTGTCCAGATCCTGCATTGTTTCCACTATTACCTTCATTTGTTGGTGGTGTCGTTGGATTCCCTCCATTATTACCTTCACCTGTTGGTGGTGTCGTTGGATTCCCTCCATTATTGCCTTCACCTGTTGGTGGTGTCGTTGGATTTCCTCCATTATTACCTTCACCTGTTGGTGGTGTTGTTGGTTTTTCTCCACCATCGTTCTTCTTCGTTATATCAATTGCATATTTAGCAAATTCATTTTCAGATGGTCCAACATATGATATTTTCCCATCTTTCTTTATATACTTTTGTGCATTTGGTGAAGAATCGAATGTTGTATTTAATTTATCTGCAACAATCGGCTTAAATGTCCAGTTTTGATCGGCTGCTGGATTAATAACTGGTGTTTCTTGCATATACTTCACAATGATTTGACGTGTTTCATCTTGTGATTGGTATACAACTTCCCCTTTACTTACACCTGGGAACGTTTGGCTACTTCCACGATAGTTATTTGTAGCGACGATAAATTCTTGATTGTCAGCTACTGGCTTACCTTCATACGTCATATTTACAATACGATTCGCATTCGCATTTTCCTTTATAACTTTTCCATCTTTATCATATTTTGCTGGTTGCGTCACATCAATTTCGTATTTTAAACCATCTAAAATATCAAAGTTATATGTAGGATAGCCTATATTTACTAACGGCTGTTCTTTCGTTTCCTTTGGATCAATTTTATTAAACTGACCTGCAGACATTTCAAGCCATTCTTTCACTTGTGCCCCATTTACTTTTACAGCATATAAAGTATTTGGATATACGTATAAATCTGCAACGTTTTTAATTGCTAACGTTCCAGCTGGAATATCCGTATAATATGTAGCACCGTTTCGGCCACCTGCTTTAAATGGTGCGCCTGCAGATAAAACTGGTATTCCTTTATATTTACTATATTGTCCATTTTCAGCAAACAACTTTTCGACATACCATTTTTGGGCATTTGTCACAAGTTGCACAGAAGGATCATCTTGTACTAATGAGAAATAACTATTAATTGGCGCTGTCGTTTTTCCTACAGCTGTATTCACATAATCAATTGTCGCTTGATGATCATCTTTAATTTCATTAACTAAATTTTGATCAGGTCCTACATTACCTTCATTATTAACAATCGGACGAAGTTGTGGCTTCGATTGCTCTTTTTGTACTTCCCATTTTCCGCTTACCTTTTTCAATTGCATATCAATAATACCTAAGTTACTTCCAAACACACCAGGCATTACAACTGGAACACCATTAAATACATCCTTCACTTCAGTATGTGAATGTCCCATTAATACTGCATCTACACCAGTAACTTCTGTTAAATAATACGATGCGTTTTCCATGCCAACGTTGTATCCACTCTTATCAACACCAGAATGCGCTAGTGCAACGATAACATCTGCACCTTCCGCTTTCATTTTCGGCACCATTTTCTTCGCTGTTTCAACTATATCTTTCGCTTTAACTTTTCCTTCTAAATTTGCTTTATCCCAGTTCATAACTTGAGGTGGAACAAATCCCATTACCCCAATTTTCACCTTCTGTTTTTGACCTGATTCATCTTCTACTTCTTTTTCAAAAATATGATATGGTTTAAAGTAATTTTGGTCGTTCTCTTCATTATTATCTTTATCATCTTTATAGACGTTCGAGTTAATAACCGGGAACTTTGTTTTACTAATCACTTTGTTTAAATAATCTAAACCATAGTTAAATTCATGATTCCCAAGAGAGATGACGTCATACTTCATTAAATTCATTACACGATATAATGGATGTGTATAACTAGGATCCACAGGATTTTTCGGATCGTTTATTTTATTCGCTACATAATCACCAAGCGGTGTCCCTTGTAATGCATCCCCATCATCAAATAGGACAGAGTTCTTCGCTTCTTCACGTGCTTTATTAACAAGTGTTGCCGTTTGCACGAGACCTACTTTATTATCTGTTTTCGTTTGATAATAATCGTAATTCATTAAGTTAACGTGAATATCTGATGTTTCTAGAATTCGTAAGTTAACTGTACTCTCCCCAGTATTCTCATCCGCATGAGCTGTTGTTGGCAGTACTTGCGGCGCTATTACACCTATAGCAAGAGTTGCTCCAGCTAGCATTTTTTTTGACTTTTTCACAAAAAATCCCCCTTATACAATTACCAGAAATAATGAAATGAATCCCTATCGGTCCATAATCACATACCTTTTTTCTTCTATTAGAGACACGATTTTCATTTCATCCTGCGCTAACGAGTAGTCCCCTTAAACGCTCGATTGATGAAGACTAACAATTAACGGGAGATAAAGCTCCCGCTAAGTAGCATTTCACCTTATCTGACATTATCATATATAAAACTCTTTCGTATCGTCAATATTTTTTGACAAACTTCAACAAATTTTCTGTAAAGTTATTGTAAACTTTTCATAAACATATAATATGCCCTTACATTGCTAATATTGCTGAATATGATACAATTACCAATTACAAGGAGGATGAATTTATGAAAAAAGTCATCTTAATAGTTGTTTGTCTCCTCCTTCTAATCATTTCTTATTCTAATTTTGAAAAGAACGATGAGACAAAACAAAACGAACCTGAAGACAAAACAGAGAAAACCTCTGCTCCAAGTTGGATTGATAAGCAAACAAACGACTCCTTTTATCACCTCGTATTAGGTGATTCACTCGCTAAAGGATATGGATCGACACAAGGTGGATTTGCTGAATTAGCTTCCAGACAAATAGAAGCACAAATTCATAAACCAATTACAGTAGAAAATCTTGGGATAAACGGCCTTACTACAGATCGTCTCGCTAAAAAAGTTCAATCAGAAGATGTAAAGCAAAAAATTAGAGCTGCAAATATAATTACGATTAATATTGGAGGAAATAATTTATTTCGCTTAAATCGTGATGTCGGTGTTATAGATGGTATTAAAATGTTAAATAAAGAAAAAGCTCATTTTGAAGCGGATATAAAAACTATTGTAAAGACAGTTCGAGATCAAAATCCGAACGCTTTACTCATTCTCTCAGAACTCTATAACCCGTTACAACTCGATGACTCCATCGCAAGTTATGCAGACATGTTTTTAGACGGATGGAATGAATCCGTTTATTCCATTTCAAAAGCAAATCAACCGTCTATCGTTTTACCAATTCGTAAATTAATATCGAATGATAAAAAAGATTTACTATTTGACCAAGTGCACCCAAATGATAACGGCTATGCGATTATTGCTAATACATTTACAAAGCAAGTGTTATCCTACAAATATTAAAGCTGCTGTGAAACAATTCTATTTTTATACCATGTCTTTTTTGTTACAATGAAAGTGGAAGGGGGCCTTTATATGGAATCACGCGAGTGGGAACGTATTGTTGATCATCTTCTTTCGCTAGTGCCTCTTTTTTATCGCAAATTTATGCTTCCTGGAGAATTTTCTTCTCAAAGACATATGCCGCCATCACATACACAAGTATTACTACTTTTGCATGAAAATGGCACATTAGCAGTTTCCGAAATCGGCAAGCGGCTAGCGATTTCAAGGCCTAACATGACACCTCTATTAAACAAACTTATTCAAGAGGAACTAATAGAGCGTCATTATAGCGAAAAAGATCGACGGGTCATTTTAATTTCTCTAACAGCTGAAGGGAAATTATTAGTAAATCAGTATCAGCAATTCATTTTAGACAAACTAAAAGAAAATTTCCAAACATTATCTGAGGAAGAGCGCGAAAAGCTCATTCAATCTCTTCAAACCATTCAAAATTTAATTTTGAAAACAAACGCATAAAGCTGCTTCTAAATAGAAGCAGCTTTATGATTCATAATAATTACCGTAGTATACATTTGAATATGGCCATGTCGTTAAATATGGTTTTTGATCTTGCGTAGGTTGTTGTGGTGGTATTTGTGGCAATTGCTGAAATTGTTGCTGTTGATACACTCCAACTTGCTGTCTCATATCATTTACCGGATAATAATTTGTATATGGGTATACTTGAGGTACATAGTAATAATACATCCATTCTCTCCCCCTTTTTCTTAAACATATTCAAAGGAGAAAATGAATGTGCCATTCTTTATATTTGTACAAGTGGTTCTCTCACTTTTTTCTTTCTGTTCTTCAAACGTAACTTACGATTCTTTTCATATAAATAATGCACTACGAAATATGAAACTACACCGAACACAACTCCTAAAATCGTCATTCCAATTAATACATATACTTCACTCTGTAATAAGCTCTTTAACATCGTAAAAATGTGACTTGAAAACAAGTCCGATATCGTAAATGGTTCATGATGTATTTGTTGTACATGAAATGGATAAATCATTTTCCCTAGCGCATACGCAAGCGGAAATAAAAACACTGGGAGAAACGATATTTTCCCAATAATATTGCCAATAACTGCAGCAGGAAATGATCCTTTTGCTAATCGAACGATTGGATAAAATATTACATATACGAGCGATGCTGTATAAATTACTAACATTTCTAAACCAAAACCAATAGCAAAACCTAACGACACTTTCTTTGCTCCTTCTGGCGATCGAAGCAACTTATAATATTGAAACTTTAATATTCTCCACATCCGCTGAAAAAACGAATATGTTTGCTTAGTTGTTTTCACTCTCATCATCTCTTTAACTATATTTTATATGTAGTATGTCCTTACACGCACTGAATAACAAATTTAGTTTTCTCTTTCTATTATAAATGATATAAAAATGATTAACCAAATATACATCCGACATTTTAATATAAAAAACCTTCCTTTTAGGAAGGTTCTTCTACATTATTAAATAAACTTACTAATAATGCTTTTTGAGCATGTAATCGATTACCAGCTTGCTCAAAAACGATAGACTGTGGTCCATCAATAATTTCTCCCGTTACTTCTTCTTCACGATGAGCAGGTAAACAGTGTAAGAAACGATATGTTTGCTTTGCATGCATAACAAGTTCTTTATTGATTTGATAAGGTTGAAATAAAGTATATTTCTCTTCTTCTCCATCTTGCCCCATACTCATCCAAACATCAGTATAAATAAAATCTGCTTCCTGTACCGCTAATTCAGGATTATGCAAAATTTCAATTTCAGCGCCTGTTTCTTTAGCAATCGCTAACGCTTTTTTAACAATTTCCTCATTCGGTTCATACCCTACGGGTGTTGCCACAGTCATATTCATTCCGACTTTTGCACTCGCTAACAGTAACGAATGACACACATTATTCCCATCACCTACATAAGCCAATTTAATTCCTTTAAATGTATTCACTTCTTCATATATCGTCATTAAATCTGCTAATGCTTGACAAGGATGATGATCATCCGTTAATCCATTAATAACAGGAATGCTCGATTCTTTTGCCAACTCTTCTACATCCGCGTGTGAGAATGTACGTATCATAATCCCATCAATATAATGAGACAGTACTTTCGCAGTATCAGAAACGGTCTCTCCTCTTCCGATTTGCATCTCCTTCCCACTTAAAAACATTCCATGTCCTCCGAGCTGTACCATTCCTGCTTCAAAAGATACACGAGTACGAGTTGAATGTTTATCAAAGATAAGCCCTAATATTTTACCTTGTAATAAAGGCTCTTGCTTATTCTTTTTTAAATATATAGCGAACTCAATTAAAGAAATAATTTCTTCTTTCGTTAATTCTTCTAGTGTTAAAAGATCTTTCGTATTTAATTTCGGTACTTGTACAGTTGACATGAAATTTCCCCCTTATATGATTGATACGTTTTTTGTACAAACTACTTTTTTTATCATATATACTGCCTGTTCTAACTCTTCATTCGTTACAATGAGTGGCGGTAATAGTCTTATGACATTCGGCCCTGCTTGTAATACGAGTAGCCCGTCTTTTTCAAGTTGTTCTATAAAATTTGAAACTTCATGCTTACATTCGATTCCAATCATAAGCCCCTTGCCACGAATATTTTGAATACATTCGACATGACATAACTCTTCTTGCAATCTCTTTAATACGTATTCGCCCTTTTCCTGTACGTCTTTTAAAAAGGATGGTTCCTTGCTTACCTGTAACACTTCTTTCGCAGCAGTCATCGCAATATAATTCCCTCCAAAAGTTGAACCGTGTGATCCCGCATTAAAAGAAGAGCCCAGTTCTTTCCTACCAATTACTGCTCCAACGGGAATACCATTTCCAAGAGCCTTAGCGATAGTAACGATATCAGGTTTTATTCCCATTTGTTCGTAAGCGAATAGTGTTCCGGTTCTTCCTATACCCGTTTGTACTTCGTCTATAATAAATAGAGAACCGTACTTATTACATAATATTTCGATTTCTTTCAAAAAAAACGAATCAGCTAGTATGACTCCGCCCTCTCCTTGAACAACTTCTATCATTACTGCCGCAACTTCTTCATTCATTACTTCCTCTAATGCTTGTATATCGTTAAAAGGGATATGTAAAAAAGACGGAAGTAGTGGACCAAACCCTTCTTTCACCTTATCTTGACCTGTTGCACTCATCGTTCCAAATGTTCTACCGTGAAAAGACTGCTCACATGTTACGACTAGAGATTTTCCAGTATGCTTACGAGCTAGCTTTAAAGCTGCTTCATTCGCCTCTGCCCCGCTATTACAAAAAAACACATAATCTAATGCTGTATTTTCTGTTACTAACGATGCAACCTCTTCTTGTAAGGAGTTTGTAAATAAATTCGATATATGCCATATGTCTCCAAGTTGCTTTTCAACCGCCTTTACAACAGTAGGATGACAATGTCCTAAATTACATACTCCAATACCGGAAGTGAAATCTACATATTGCTTACCATGTTTATCAATAACTTTCGTTCCATTCCCCTTTACAAACTCAACGTTTCTTCTTCCATACGTTTGAAAAAGATGACTCGTCATACAATACTCACGCCTTTCGTTACCGTCGTTCCGATACACTCGCCTGTGACCTCAGTAAAATCCTTTGTACCATTCACAATACTTACCTTTTGTACTCCCATTTTTAATGATGTAAGTGCCGCCTGTACTTTCGGAATCATCCCGCCTGTAATAACACCTTTTTCTATAAAAGTTGCAATTTCAGACTCATCTGTTTTCTTTACCAATTTCCCTTCATGTAATATCCCATCTACATCTGTAATGAAAATAAGTTCTTTTGCGGATAGCGCATCCGCAATCCCAGCTGCAGCAGTATCCGCATTTATGTTATACACCTCATTACCATTTATTCCGATTGGGGCAATAACAGGAATATAATTCATATCTATTAATTTTTTTAATAAGGTTGTTTCTACATAACTTACCTCTCCTACATATCCTATTTCTTCGCTGACAGGTTGAACTTGAAGTAAATTACCGTCACACCCTGAAAGCCCTACGGCCAGTAAATTATGCTTTTGTAAATTCATTACAAACTTTTTATTTGTACTACCACATAGCACCATTTGAACAACATCCATCACTTCTTTTGGTGTTACTCGTAATCCATCTCTTTTTTCCACTTTGATATGACACTCTTTTAATTTGGCATCAATTTCTGGGCCACCACCATGGACAATCACTACCTTATACTTCTGTTGCAATTTCTTTATACAATCAAAAAACACATCATTTAATTGATCCAACATGCTACCGCCGCATTTAATTACGATATAATCACTCATCTTCTCTCTCCTTATGTACGATAACAAGCGTTTATTTTTACATAATCATAACTTAAGTCGCATCCCCAAGCTGATCCGGTCTCTTTTCCTACATGTAAATACACATCAATAATAATTTCATGTTCTTTTAATTTCTTTTTCATTTCCTCTTCAGAAAATATTTGAGGTTCACTATTTTTTAGCACAACGATAGATTGAAGAGTAATATCAATTGTATTTGGATTAATCGTTACTTCACTTTGTCCAATACTGCTAATAATTCGCCCCCAATTTGGGTCTTCACCGTGTATTGCGGTTTTCACAAGACTTGAACCAACTATTTGCTTTGCAATTTTCTTTGCCTCTTCACTCGCTTTAGCCCCTAGCACATTTACTTCTATTAACTTCGTAGCACCTTCACCATCTTGTGCAATTTTTTTTGCTAAATCTTCACATACCTTCTGTAAAGTAAATACGAAAGTTTCCCAGTCTGTGTGTTCCATATTGATTGGTTTCGTTTCCGACAATCCACTTGCCATAACGATGACCATATCATTTGTAGAAGTATCTCCATCTACCGTAATTTGGTTAAATGTATGATTCGTAATTTGTGATAATGCTGTTTGCAATACTTCATGCTCTATATTGGCATCTGTTGTAATAAAACTAAGCATCGTTGCCATATTCGGATGAATCATTCCTGAACCTTTAGCAACACCAGCGATAGTCACTTCTTTTCCATCAATAATCATCTCATAACAAGTTTCTTTCGTTATAAGATCCGTCGTTAAAATTGCTTCACAAAAAGAATGAGCTTCACTTACCTCTTTTGTCGGTATAAGAGATGTAACTCCCTTGCGGATGCTATCCATCGGTAAAGGTACTCCAATTACACCAGTTGAACCGACCGCAACGTAATTTTCTTTTACACCAAAGTGTTCTGCCCCTAATGTTCGTATCTCGTAAGCATCTTGTAGCCCTTTCATTCCTGTACAAGCATTTGCATTTCCGCTATTAACGATAATTGCTTGTAATTTCCCTTCAGTTGCTATACTATCTTTCGTTACTTGCAGGGGTGCTGCTTGTATTTGATTTGTTGTATAAACAGCGGCGCACGATGCTGGTACGTCACAAACGATTGCACCTAAATCCTTTTTCTCCTTTTTCAAACCATTGCTAGTACCGATTGCCGAAAAGCCTTTCGGCGTTACAATTGAACCACTTTCTAATTTTGTAATAGACGCTACTTTAATCATCATGTCCCCCTTATGGATAAAGCGGCATATGCTGTAAACCTGTTGTCTCTTCCAATCCCGCTAATACATTTGCGTTTTGAATCGCTTGCCCAGCCGCACCTTTCATCATATTGTCTATAACAGAAACGACCGTAACTCTTTCTGTTCTTTCATCGTAAGCTACCCCAATATCACAATAATTTGAGCCCCTTACTTCTTTCGGACTTGGAAATTCTCCATGAGAGCGAACTCGAACGAAAGCTGAGTATTCATACGTTTCTTCATACAATTTTTGAAGCTGCTCTATTTTCATTTCCTTTTTCACTTTCGCATAAAGTGTAATCATAATCCCCCGTGATATCGGTATTAAATGTGTACTAAACGTGATTGGCTTCATTTCACTATTCCACTCTGCAAGCATTTGCTCAATCTCAGGAATATGCTGATGCTGATTAACTTTATAAATGTGTAAGTTATCATATAACTCAGGAAAGTGAGCCATTGTTGTTGGCGTTTTGCCCGCTCCAGATACTCCTGATTTCGCATCAATAATAATGGAATCTTCTTCAATTATGCCGCTACGCATTAACGGCGCTATCGCTAATAATACAGCTGTAGCAAAACATCCTGGGTTTGCAATTAAATCTGCATTTTGAACCTCAGACCTTTTCCATTCACTTAGCCCATATACTGCTTTCCTAAGAATTTCTTCTTGTGCAGCTGGCCTTTTATACCACAGTTCATATGATGAGGGATCTATCATACGAAAGTCTCCAGATAGGTCAATTACTTTTAAACCTACCTGTAATAATTTTGGAGTTAATTCTGCCGATACACCTGCTGGGGTTGCTAAAAATACAATTTCTGCTTCCTTCTCTATTTCCTCCACATCAATTTCTTGTAACGTATGGACAAGGATATTTCGAAAATGTGGATATACATTCGCTATACACTCACCAACTTGCGAAAAAGAATGGAGAGATGATATCGAAAAATACGGATGCTGCTCTAATAACCGAATTAATTCAATACCTCCATATCCAGTTGCTCCAATAATTGCGACTTTCATAAG
Source organism: Bacillus sp. FSL M7-1020 (assembly GCF_038050415.1). Classification (NCBI taxonomy): domain Bacteria; kingdom Bacillati; phylum Bacillota; class Bacilli; order Caryophanales; family Bacillaceae; genus Bacillus; species Bacillus sp. FSL M7-1020. The sequence goes on from NZ_JBBOTW010000001.1 coordinate 3,742,549, forward strand.
TTCCTCCTCATATTGATTCTTTAGATTAAGTATGATTATAATATTGTATATTTATAGAGTCAATTAAATATTTATAAATTTTTAAAACTAAAAAAACTTAATTTTACTAGAAAAACAATATACTCAACCGAATTTTTATACAATAATAGTGCATGGTAGTTTTTTTATTTCACTTCAAGTACAATAAAACAATACATACGTACATACAGGCGGGGAAAAATATGAACGAAAAGTTAATTGAGAAAATGATTATAAAAAGTTTTCAGCAATATCAATGCAATCCTGTATCAAAAGAGGATCAGGAAATGTTAGTGAAACATATTCAAGCGATTATTCATTCGAATAATGAAATTGACGTATACGAGGCAATTGAGGATACCGTTTACGATTATGTGACTGGAAAATAAAAAAATAGGAGATTTCCATATGGAAATCTCCTATTTTTTACTTAATGATTTTCCCGCTACACGTTCAAATAAACCAGGGAATAACGCATAGAGCTTAGGCCCCATTCCCATCCACTTCGGCAAATTCACTTCACGTTTTTTCGTTTGCATCACCTTTACGATTTGTTCTGCTACATATGTTGGTTTTAACATGTAACGTCCCATATTTTTTACATATGTACCAGATTGATCAGCTATTTCAAAAAAGTTCGTATCTATCGGTCCTGGGTTAATTGCTGTTACATAAATATCTGTATTCGATAATTCCATGCGCAAACTATTCGTAAATCCTAATACGGCATGTTTCGTTGCTGCATAAGCACTCGATTTCGGAGTTGCAATTTTCCCAGCAAGTGAAGCTATATTAATTATATGTCCTTCGTTTCTTTTTACCATATAAGGTAATACCGCTTTCGTACAAGCTACTAGTCCAAATACATTTACTTGGAACATATCCTTTACTTCATCCATTGATGCCTCTTCAAACGTTTTAAAAATACCAAAACCCGCATTGTTTACCAATATATCAATACGTCCCACTTCTTGTAATACCTTTGAAAAAACAGATTGTACTTTCGTCTCTTCACTTACGTCTAATACATAATAATAGCAAGGCGTATTATAAGTTTTTTTTATTTTGTCTGCTAACGCTTGTAGTTTCTCCTCTGTTCGAGCCATTAATACTGGAGTCGCTCCCTGCTCTGCAACTTGCATTGCAACTTGCTCTCCAATTCCACTAGAAGCGCCTGTAATGACGATTACTTTTTCTTGTAAGCGTCCTGTCATTGCTGTCACCTACTTTGCATAATAAATCAATTGTTGCGAAGATTCATCAATCATCACTTGTTGATTATATGCTAAAAAGTCTAATTGTCCAACAGTTTCGGAGATAGTAAGCGGCAATTGTTCTTTATATAATACTGGAAATAGCTTCACACATACTTCAAATGCTGTCATCGGTTTTTCCTTTAATAACTCAAGTACTTTAAATGCACGTGTTTCTTGCTTTTGTAACCTCGTTTCAATAAGTTGTTTCACATTTAGAACATCTTCCCCATGCCCTGATAAAATACGTGAAATATTCATTTCACTTAAACGTTTTAACGTTTGATTGTATTGTAGCAATGGACGTGCTCTTTCCGTTTGCCCTTCATATGGTGGTTCTAATATTGGATTTGAAGAAATATGACTAATGAGAGCATCCCCACCAATTAATATCCCATCGGATTCTCTATATAAAGAAATATGAGTAGAAGCATGGCCTGGGGTTTCAATTACTGTAAACCCAGGTAAAGAATCAATACGATCCCCCTCTCTCACAGTATGTGTTAACGATCTATTACAAGAATATTTAAGTGTCCTTGTCGTCAATAATGCCTCGTCATTCAAAAATGCTGCTGGAACACCGAACTGCAAGGCTGTCTCTCTAAAAAACTCATGATACCGCTTTAAAAACTCTGGATTTTGCGTGATCCACGGCTCATTCCAAGGGTGTCCAATAATATTCGTTTTCTCAGAAAATATATTTAAAAGTCCACAATGATCCGCATGATGATGCGTAATCACTACCGTTTCAATATCTTCTATCGTATAACCTAATGCACCTAATTGACTTTCTAACGCATTTTTTGCCTCTTCTGTATTCGTCCCTGTATCAATTAATGTTAATGTCTCCCCCTCAACTAAAAACACATTCACAGTCTCAACTGCAAATGGCACAGGAATCTCCATTCGGTGAATCGCCGTCATGCTTAGCCCCCCTGACTCTTTCCGGTTCAAAAATGAATACTTCTTCAGTTTACAACTTCCACATAAATTTGTCATTATTTTCAGATAAAAAGAGGTGTTTTCTATAAAAAACCGAATGTATGTACATTTATAAGTATTTCTAACCAAGTTTAAAGGAGGAACATCATGTCTATTCAAAACATATCCTTTCTCGGTGCAGGCTCTATTGCCGAAGCGATTATTGGTGGATTGTTACACGCAAATGTAGTTAAAGGAGAACAAATTACCGTAAGCAATCGTTCTAACGAGACAAGGTTACAAGAGCTACATACAAAATATGGTGTCAAAGGTACGCATAACAAAAAAGAACTACTTGCTAATACAAATATTCTTTTTCTAGCAATGAAACCAAAGGATGTTGCAGAAGCGCTTACCCCTCTTAAAGAATATATAAATAAGGATTTGCTTATTATTTCGCTATTAGCAGGTGTTTCTACTCACTCGATTAGAAACCTACTTCAAAAAAACGTTCCGATCATTCGTGCAATGCCAAATACATCTGCCGCTATTTTAAAATCAGCTACCGCTATTTCGCCTTCAAAACATACAACAGCGGAACATATTCAAACTGCAAAATCTTTATTTGAAACGGTCGGTCTCGTCTCTGTTGTAGAGGAAGAAGATATGCATGCTGTCACTGCATTGTCTGGAAGTGGACCAGCTTATATTTATTACGTAGTAGAGGCGATGGAAGACGCCGCAAAAAAAATTGGTTTAAAAGAAGATGTTGCAAAATCGCTTATTCTTCAGACGATGATTGGTGCTGCTGAAATGCTAAAAGCAAGCGAAAAACACCCTTCTGTTTTGCGAAAGGAAATTACATCTCCTGGCGGAACTACCGAAGCAGGCATTGAAGTATTACAGGAAAATAAATTTCAACAAGCACTCGTTTCTTGTATTACACAGGCAACGAAACGATCACATGATCTTGGAAAAACATTAGAACAACTCACAAAAGAAAAATAAAAATGGAGCTCAATCTTACTTGAGCTCCATTTTTTATCATCATATACTTTTAGTTATTACTCTTTCCAAAAATCTCTTCTTGTAGACGACGACCTGTCGGTGTTGCTGCAAGCCCGCCTTCAGCTGTTTCACGAAGTGCTACTGGCATCGTTTGTCCGATTCTAAACATTGCCTCAATCACTTCATCACATGGAATTGTACTCGTTACACCAGCTAATGATAAATCCGCTGAAATCATCGCATTTGAAGCACCCGCTGCATTACGCTTTACACAAGGTACTTCTACAAGTCCTGCAACAGGATCGCACACTAAACCAAGCATATTCTTTAATGAAATTGCCATCGCTGTAGCTGCTTGATCTGGTGTTCCACCAGCCATCTCAACTGCTGCTGCCGCTGCCATTCCACTTGCTGAACCAACTTCTGCTTGGCATCCTCCTGCCGCACCAGAAATACAAGCATTATTCGCAACTACCATACCGAAAGCTCCTGCTGTAAATAAAAATTCAATCATTTCTTCACGTGTAGGTTGTAATTTTTCTTTCAGTGCAAACAGTACACCTGGCACTGTTCCAGCAGAACCTGCTGTTGGTGTTGCACAAATAATCCCCATCGCCGCGTTTACTTCATTTGTTGCAACAGCTTTACTCACTGCGTCCAAAATCGTATCTCCAGATAAGCCTTTTCCGCTCTTCATATACGCTTGAACTTTTACAGCATCACCGCCAGTTAAACCAGTTGGTGATTTCACGCCGCGAATACCACGTTCTACTGCTTGTTCCATCACGACTAAGTTCTTTTCCATACCAGCAATTACTTCTTCACGTGAAATATGTCTTGTTTCCATTTCACATTGAATCATAATTTCTGCGATTTTTACATTTTGTTCTTTAGCTTGCGCCACTAGTTCCGCTGCGTTCCGAAACATGGTGTGTCCCCCCTGCAATTAATCCATAATAGTTACTTGACAAATATTTTGTTGCCCTTTTATTTCTTCAATCACTTCATCTGCTAACAATTCATCTGTTTCAATGACCATAAGCGCTCTTCTTCCTTTTTCTTTACGAGAAACGCTCATTGTACTAATGTTAATCTCGTGTTTCGCAAGAATGGAAGCTACAGCTGCGATAGCACCAAAGCGATCGTTATTTACAATAAGTAGTGCTGGACTCGTGCCTGTTAATTGAAGATCGAATCCGTTTAATTCTACAACTTCAATTTTACCGCCACCAATTGAGCAAGCAACAACTTCAATTTCCTCTTCACCTTTATACAGACGAATTTTCGCTGTATTTGGATGCGGAGCATTTGCATCTTCTTCAATGAATTCCACTTCAATCCCGCGTTCTTTTGCAATATCTAACGCACTTGGAATACGTAAATCATCTGTTTCAAATCCAAGTATTCCACCGATTAGCGCTACATCCGTACCGTGACCACGGTATGTTTTTGCAAATGAACCATATAATGAAATGCTAACTCTCTCTGGCTCATGACGAAACAGCTGACGAGCAACTTGCCCCATTCTTGCCGCGCCTGCTGTATGTGAACTTGATGGACCAATCATAACCGGACCAATAATATCAAACACTGAGCGGTACTTCATCATAACTCCCCCTAAACCTCTATGAAAAAAATTTATTCTACTATTTTATTAAGCTGCCACATTTGTTGCTGTTCCAGTTCTACCACGAATTTGTTCCGCTGTACGAATTGGATAGTTTTTGAATAAAATGAACCAATATCCTGAAATAATACCAGATACCATAATACATAAGAAATATAGCATTACTTTCATTTAAAACGATATAAGATAACCAGCAATAAATCCTGGTAGCAATCCAAAGTTTAACACAGAAGCCATTGCAAGCATAGCATAAACAGGTGATATAACCATTGTTAATACAACTAAATTTGCACCCGCTACTCAACCTAGACTACCTGCTGATGTTCTGAACTCTTTTAAAGAGTGGTATACCAATTAAATCCCCACCAACTTATTATTAAAAAAGCTTCTACTAAACCACTTGCAACAGCTACACTAGCTAATCATACCGTTTAGCTAAAAAGTAAAAAAGACTTAGTACAAATAATGATATCTTTCCTATTATAATCTCCATATTACTCTCTCATGTTTTAGTCAACTTCACTTGTTACGACAATGACTAATATGCATGTGACTTATAATAAATTGTAATCTGCCCTCATTATAGCTTGTTTTTTATAAAACGCTTACTTTTGTTGAATTTTAAAAGTTCTGAATAAAAGTCCCTTTCTGCTATTTGTATTACTTGTATGTCATCTGACTTATATAACAGTTTTTCTAAATAATCATTATTACGTATTTTTATCCTATATATTCAATCCATTCTAAGTTTCTGTATCATCCAAGTTTAAGTATAAAATAATAACAGTTTTATTTTTAAAATTTTTTAGACATAAAAAAATGGTAACCTAATGTTACCATTTTTCCAAAAATCATTATTTTTCTACTGGAAATGATTTTAAATCTGTCGCTATTTCTGTATTAGGAAATAACTCTCGTGCCTCTTTCAATAATTCCTTATATGTATCTCCTTGATAACGAGAACTAATGTGAGTTAATATTAATCGTTTCGCATTTGCATGAAGTGCAATGCTCGCAGCTTGCTTAGATGTGGAATGAAAATAATCATGCGCTTGTTGTTCATCGTCTGCCGCAAAAGTTGCTTCATGAACAAGTACATCAGCATTTTGTGCTAGCTCTCTACTCGCTTCGCAATATCGTGTATCACCTAAAATGGTAATAATTCTTCCCTTTTGAGGCGGACCGATAAAATCTTTTCCATTTAGTATCGTACCATTCTCTAATTCAACTACTTCTCCATCTTTTAAACGCTTAAAGATTGGCCCTGGTTTCACTCCCATTTCGAGCAATTTATCGACTAAAAGAACACCTTGTATATCTTTCTCTACAATACGATATCCAAAACATTCAATGCCATGTGACAATTTTTTCGTTTCTACATAAAACTCATTATCTTCAAACACAGTACCTTCTTCTGTTATCTCAACGATTTCAAGTGGATATTTCACATGTGTCGTACTTACTGATAATGCCACTTCAATAAATTGTTTAATTCCTTTTGGTCCGTACACTGTTAATTTTGTTGTTCCACCTTGAAACGAACGGCTACCCAATAAACCCGGCAATCCAAAAATATGATCGCCATGTAAATGCGTAATAAATATTTTTTCAATGCGGCGTGGACGTACAGACGTATGTAGTATTTGATGTTGCGTCGCCTCGCCACAGTCAAATAACCAAGTCTGTCCTCGTTCTTCTAACAACTGCAAAGCAATTGCTGAAACATTCCTTCCTTTTGAAGGAACACCTGCACCAGTTCCTAAAAATACAAATTCCACTTTCTTTCCTCCAGCTCTTTATATAATCTATCTTTCATCTTACGGAATGTTATTTCAAATGGCAAATTGAATTTACATAACCAATCATCTAGACAACTATATAACACGAACGTTATACTCAAAAAAATTAGCTATCGTTCGTGTTTTGTGGTAAAATGATTGTACTACATTTTAAGGGAGCGTTTTATTATGAAAGAAGTATTTCGTTTACAAACTGATTTTTCATCTTCATTTGATCGCTGGGTAAGTTCTTTCGTGTCTGATCACCCAGCACAATTAGAATGGACGACTTTAAAAGAATTAATCCATGAATATACAACATCACATACAAATGAGACATTACCAACATATATTTCTTCAGCTTTAACATATTACGCACAACGCGTTTCAACAACAAATAACTCAGAAATTGTTATTTTTGAAAATCCTACAATCTCATAATCTATTATAAAAAGCACTGTAATGAGTGCTTTTTATTTATATTCATTATTTTTTATTTTTCCAACTTATTCTCAAAAAATACAACTTATTTCATACTATATACCCTTCATAAATCTATTTGATTTTTCAAAAAAACAGATTAAAAAGATATTGACACTACGATTTTACAGTGCTAACATTCAACATGTAATTGAATATGGTCTCTGTTAGGTGAGGCTCCTGTATAGAGAAACGCTGCTGCCCAAAAATGTCGAGAGACGCCAATGGGTCAACAGGAAAGGTCGGAATGAAGGCCTTTTTTAACGTAGCTGGTTTCAGTACCTATGCTATACAGTGCTAAAACTCAACGAGGGAGAGGTGCATGTATTTTGTCATACACAAAAACTGTTTTTAGCTATGTTTACTAACAGGCTTTCGTGTGGACGTTTTTTAACTGTGAATTCAGACCTTTACTCGTTGTGAGTAAAGGTCTTTTTTATGTCTTTATGCACCTGACTATGAAACAAACATAGCATATTCAGAAACTATTAAATTGGACGGAGGTGAGGAACAGTGGCAAGTGATGATTCGGCCCAGATACCCATATGTTTTACGTTAATATTTCATCATGTAGGTAGGAAAGAAGCTGTTCCTCCTAATTTTAAATAGTCGAGTAACAGTTTGTTTCCTCCTTCATGACAAAGGAGGAACTACCGATGTTTAATTTTCAAAGACAAGAAACAAAGCATGCTTACGATCAAGATAGCATGCAAACAAATAACAAAGTATTAGTGGAAGTTGCAACACAAGATATAAACTCTGCATTAAAACTTCTAGAAACTACAGAAAATGGACTCTCTAAACAAGAAGCGTCCCGTAGACTTTCTTTATATGGTCCGAACGAAATTGCTCATAATAAAACATTGCCGTGGTACATTCAATTTCTGCTGGCATTTAAAAATCCATTTATTTTTGTTTTATTAGCTCTTGGAGCGCTCTCTTTTTTCACAGATGACATGCAAGGAACAATTGTCGTATCTGTAATGGTACTTCTAAGTTCAACGATTCGCTTTTTACAAGAATTCCGCTCTCAAAAAGCCGCGGATAAATTAAAGGCGATGGTTCGAACAACCGCGAGCGTCTTTAGAATAGATGGATTTGTACACGAAACAAAAAACGTAACGAATTTAAATCGAAATTATACAATAGAAATTCCAATTGAAGAACTTGTACCTGGCGATATTATTTCACTTTCAGCCGGTGACATCGTTCCAGCTGATGTGCGTATTTTATCGGCTAAAGATTTATTTGTTAATCAGTCTTCATTAACCGGGGAAGCACTTCCTGTAGAAAAATACGAAAACTGCTACCATACAGAAAACAAGCATATCTTACCAAAAAATATGAAAAAAAATTTCAATCCACTCGATATGGAAAACCTTTGCTTTATGGGTACGAATATTGTAAGTGGTAGCGCAAAAGCTGTTGTCGTTTCAACAAGTACCGATACGTATTTCGGCTCTTTAGCGAATAAAGTAATCGGGAAGCGCGCAGAAACAAGCTTTGATAAAGGTGTAAACAAAGTAAGCTGGCTCTTAATTACATTCATGCTTATTATGGCGCCCATTGTCCTTCTCATTAATGGATTCACAAAAGGTGATTGGCAAGAAGCTTTCTTCTTCGCTATCGCTATTGCAGTTGGTCTTACACCTGAAATGTTACCAATGATTGTAACTGCTAATTTAGCTAAAGGTGCTGTGAACATGTCTAAGCAAAAAGTTATTGTAAAACAGCTAAATTCTATTCAAAACTTAGGCGCGATGAACATTCTTTGTACAGATAAAACTGGGACATTGACAGAGGATAAAGTTGTTCTTGTTAGACATTTAGATCCTACTGGTAATCCATGCAATCGTGTATTACAGTTTGCATATTTAAATAGCTTCTATCAAACTGGATTGAAAAATTTAATAGATAAAGCTGTTATTGAGCATACAGAAGAAAAACAAACGTTCGACCCTTCAACGTTTCAAAAACTAGATGAAATTCCATTTGATTTTGCCCGCCGTCGCATGTCCGTCATCGTCAAAGACATCTCAGGTGAACATACAATGGTTTGTAAAGGTGCCGTGGAAGAAATTTTATCCATTTGTAACTACACTGAATCAAACGAAAAGATTGTTCAACTTACCGAGGAAATGCGCTCAAATGTCAAACAACTAAGTGAGACATTGAATGGCGAAGGTATGCGTGTAATTGCTGTAGCTTATAAAAAAAATAGAAAAATAAATGATAAAGAGTACGCGGTAAAAGATGAAACTAATATGATTCTCGCTGGATATATTGGCTTTTTAGATCCACCGAAACCATCTGCATCTGTTGCTATTCAAGCATTACAGAAACATGGTGTACAAGTAAAAATTTTAACTGGTGATAATGAAATTGTTACAAAAAAAGTTTGTAAAGAAGTTGGATTGGATATTGGTGAGCCTATCCTTGGCTACGAGATCGATTCTTTACCAGATAAAGCATTAGCAAAACTAGCCGAAGAAACAACAGTGTTCGCAAAAATAAATCCAATGCAAAAATCTCGCATTATTCGTGCCTTACAAGGGAACGGTCATACAGTAGGTTATATGGGGGATGGTATTAACGATGCCGTAGCATTACGTGATGCTGACGTTGGAATATCTGTTGATACTGCAACTGATATCGCAAAAGAGTCTTCCGATATTATTCTACTTGAAAAAAGTTTAACTATATTAGAAGCGGGTATTTTAGAAGGACGCACTACGTTCGGAAATATTTTAAAATATATTAAAATGACGGCTAGCTCTAACTTTGGAAATGTATTTAGTGTGTTAGTGGCCAGTGCTTTCATTCCCTTTTTACCGATGCTTGCCATTCACCTTTTAATTCAAAACTTGCTTTACGATATTTCACAGCTGTCTATTCCATGGGACAAAATGGATAAAGAATTTTTAGAAAAACCGAGAAAATGGGATACTGCAAACTTACGGAACTTCATTATTTGTATCGGCCCAATTAGTTCCATATTTGATATTATCACATACGTAGTCATGTGGAATGTCTTCGGTGCAAATACACCTAGCGAACAATCATTATTCCAATCTGGTTGGTTTGTCGTTGGACTGCTCACACAAACTTTAATCGTTCACATGATAAGAACACAGAAGATTCCATTCATTCAAAGTACTGCATCAGCACCGGTACTGTTATTAACCGCTTGTATTATGGCAATCGGAATTTATATTCCATTCTCACCACTTGGTGCGGCTGTTGGTTTACAAGCATTACCACTTAGCTATTTCCCTTGGCTAGTAGGAATACTATTAGGCTATGCTTTCTTAACACAATTCCTGAAAAAAGTTTATATTAAAAAGTTTCATAGCTGGTTATAAAGTGAAACTTTAATCAGTGGGGGTCTTACTGCCCGCAAATAGCGGGATAAAAACGAGAATGAGTGGTACTCCCCACTCATTCTTAAAAACATCACACGTACTTATATGTATGGAGGTGACCATGATGGTATGGTATGACATTGTATTAAGATTATTTATCGCAATTATTATAGGTGCTTGCATCGGAATGGAAAGGCAATGGAGACACCGGATGGCCGGTTTACGGACAAATGCTCTCGTATCACTTGGTGCCTGTATATTTGTTTTATTATCCGTCATGCTTGATCATGATGCTAGCCCCTCACGTATTGCTGCTCAAGTTGTTAGTGGGATTGGCTTTTTAGGAGGCGGTGTGATTATCCGTGACGGTTTTAGTATTAGAGGATTAAATACTGCGGCTACTTTATGGTGTGCTGCTGCTGTCGGTACTCTTACAGGCGCTGGTTTTCTCCTTGCAGCTATATTAGGTGCAGCCGGCGTTTTACTAGCAAATATACTACTTCGCCCGATCGCTCTCTTTATGAATAAAAAATCAAAAGAAGAATCACCTGAACAAACAAACTACTTCCTTTCTCTTACTTGTTCCGAAGAAAATGAAGCACATATTCGTTTTTTACTCATGCACATGGTAAGTACAGAAGGTCTCGGTTTAAAAGAGTTATATAGTGAAGATGTAGATTCTAAGCAAAAAGTCTGTATACAGGCTACATTACATTGCAAGACAAATGCGGCTATCTTAATTGAAAAAATAGTAAGTAGAATGTTATTAGAATCTGGCGTTACTGCTGCTGGGTGGAGGACTTCTTTAGATTTAGAAGCAAGTTAAATATGAAAGGTGTCATGCTATTTACTACTTCATGACACCTTCTACATAAACTTATTTTCTAACTTTTGTTGAAACGACTTCTCTTGCTTACGTAGTAGTTGACTACCTCGTTGTAAAAGCGGTGTTCCATACTTATCATTAATTTGATCAATGACAGCAAGTAGTGGTTCTTTTTTCGCATCCTCTTCAAATGAAAACAAATCTAATTGTTTCACCGATTCTGTCTTCCACTCTATTTCAGTAGCTGTAACACCTAATAAACGAACGGAATCACCGTCCCAATGTTGCTTCCATAAACGGGATGCTGCTTGAAAAATATCGCGTTCTTCCCAAATTGCATTTTTCAATTGCTTACTCCGTGTTACCGTTCGCCTATCATGGTATTTAATCATAATTTGAATATTATAGCTGACAAGAGTTCGCTTTTGTAATCTTTTACTCACTGATTTTGATAAACGTTCTAACATATCAAGTAACTCTTTCTCTTCATCCATATCCTTTGAAAAGGTCGTCGAATTACCGACACTTTTATGCTGTCCCATTTGACTCGGATCAACTTCTCTATCATCCATACCTTTTGCACGCCTTTGTAAATCAACACCGTGCTTTCCAATTTTAGCGCGAATGATATGCTCGTCTCCCTTTGCCAATTGTTCAATTGTCTGTATATGAATATCATTTAATTTTTCAGCTGTTTTCTCACCAATTCCATGCATGGCTCCAACTGGAAGTGGCCAAATCAATTCTGGAATATCACGTTTTCGAAGTACAGTAATACCAAGTGGCTTTTTCATATCTGAAGCGGTCTTTGCTAGAAAAAGATTTGGAGCAATTCCAATACTACACGGAAGCTGTAACTCTGTTAACAACGCTTGTTGAATCATCTTTGCTATTTCAAGAGGCGAACCGAGTGCATAGCAATCTGTAATATCTAAATATCCTTCATCTATAGAGACTGGTTGTATCTTTTCTGTAAAACGGGAAAGGATTTGAAACATTTGAAATGAAGCTTCACGATATAATGTAAAATTTGGATGCCTTACAACTAATTGTGGGCATAACCTTTTCGCTTCCCAAAGAGGCATCGTCGTACGTATTCCATATTCTCTCGCCTCATAACTACACGTTATAATAATTCCTTTTCTCTCTTTTTCATTTCCAGCAACCGCTAATGGCTTTCCTTGTAATGATGAATCATGAGCAATTTCAACAGATGCGAAAAAACAATTCATATCCACATGTAAAATAACACGGCCATTTTTCGGATACATTTCTCGCATAGTACTCCCCCCTCAAAAGAACATTTGTTCCTTCATTATACCAAATTCATGTACAATATAATAATTACTTATTCTTTTTATCCTTATTTTTGCTATACTTAATACGAAATATGGATATTATTGTAAAATGAGTGACTTATTATGAAATCTAATAGTAAACTTAACTCTACCTTTCTCATTATTATATTAATCCTCTTAATTAATTACTTACTACTCCCCATTTTTAATATTAATACAGCTGGACTCCTCCCTCGTTTACTAAGTATCGTAACAACTTATATACTGCCATGGATTTTCTTATATTGGTTTATCCGCCTAGTGAAAGCAGTTGAATCAAAATAAAAAAGACGTGTAAACCATAATTGGTTCACACGTCTTTTTTATTTTATTACTTCGCTACTTCTTCAATAATTGCAACAACTAATTCTGCTGTTTTCACTAATTCTTCAACAGGAATCTTCTCGTTTGTTGTATGAATTTCTTCATAACCAACCGCTAAGTTAACTGTTGGAATACCGTGTCCTGCAATTACGTTTGCATCACTTCCGCCACCACTTTGGTGAAGAGAAGGTGTGCGACCAATTTTTTCAGCTGCACGTTTTGCAACTTCTACAACGTGGTCGCCATCAGCAAATTTAAATCCTGGGTACATAACGTTTATTTCAACGTCTGCTTGACCACCCATATCTTTTGCAGTTGTTTCAAATGCTTCTTTCATTTTCGCAACTTGTTCTTCCATTTTCTCGTTGATTAAAGAACGAGCCTCTGCAAAGATTTGTACATGATCACAAACGATATTTGTTTGTGTACCACCTTCAAAACGTCCAATATTTGCAGTCGTTTCAGAATCAATACGACCAAGTGGCATCTTCGCAATTGCTTTCGCTGCGATCGTAATTGCAGATACACCTTTTTCTGGTGCTACACCAGCATGAGCTGTTTTCCCGCGAATAATTGCGTTCACTTTCGCTTGTGTTGGAGCTGCAACAACGATTTCACCAACTTTTCCATCGCTATCTAATGCGTAACCATATTTCGCTGTAATGCGCTCACGGTCTAATGCTTTTGCACCAACAAGTCCAGATTCTTCTCCAACTGTAATAATAAATTCAATTTTACCATGAGGAATATTTTTCTCTTTTAACACACGAATTGCTTCAAACATTGACGCTAATCCTGCTTTATCATCCGCACCTAAAATTGTAGTACCATCTGATACGATATATCCATCTTTAATAGAAGGCTTAATTCCATTACCAGGAACTACTGTATCCATATGAGAAGTAAAGTAAATTGTATCCACGCCATCTTTTGTTGCTGGTAAAGTACAAATTAAGTTACCTGCACCATGACCAGTTACAGACATTGTGTCATCTTCAAATACTTCTACACCTAAATCTGTAAATTTCTTTGTTAATACTTTGCAGATTTCTGCTTCAAATTTCGTTTCAGAATCTACTTGTACTAATTCCATAAATTCATTTACTAAACGTTCTTGATTAATCATAAGACTGCGCCTCCTGCACTACCATTATGTATGTAACACTAATAATTATAACAGAATTCCGCAAAAGTTTCGAAATACAAGACAAAAAACAGACGGTTTATATGTCTAGATAACCATCTGCTTTCGATTACTCATTTAACAATACCCAGCGCATATGATCTTCCCACACTCCATTTACCATTAACATCTTCCTAGATACACCCTCATACTGGAAGCCTATTTTCGTCACTACTTGTATAGATGCTAAATTACGCGGCATAATTGGTGCTTCTATACGATGTAAATGAAATTCCTCAAAAGCAACTGCAATTGCTTTTCTAAGCGCTTCTGTCGTATAACCTTTATTTAACTCTTCCTTATCTAATTTATAACTGAGTACACAAGATTGATAAATACCACGAACGATTAAATTAAATGAAATACAGCCAATTATTTTCGTGTCATCACCTTTTTTAAAAATCCATAGCCTAATGATCTTACCTTCTGTAAACTCTTTTCTATCCTTTTGTAGCTTTTTCTTTTGATAATCTAACGTAAAAAAATCCTCCGGTCTATACTCTTCCCAAGCTTTTAAAAATTCACGATTTCTGTCGTAATATTGAAGAATTTTTTCAGCATACGACTCATCGATTTCCCTTAAATGTAAGCGGCCTGTCTCATATATTTTCATCATCGTATCTCCATTCCTCAGCTTGCAAAACAAAAACTCACAATCTATCTTTTAATATATTCTCTATGCATACTTAAATTTCCTGTTATATTTTGCAACCCCTTCCCGAAATTTGTCCTTTCTCTCCCCTTGTCCACAGTTTCATTTCTCGTTACAATGAAGGTGTACTGATTTGCAAGGAGGTTTAACGATGCATAAAAAAGCTCAAAAAGTTATGGTTTATATCATGCTAATTTCTATGCTTGTAACAACATTACTTGCTGGCGCAAGTATGTTTTGGTAAAAAGGGCGATGTGTTCGTCCTTTTTTTTACGTTTTACACATAATAAAATAAACCATCTCGACATCGAGATGGTTTATTTTATATAAAGCACAACCGCTACAATACTAAAGGAAAATGCCATTACTAACGCTATCACAAAACTCGTGTACTGTTTGTGTTGAAACGCCCCAATAACAAAAGTAAGATTAAGTAATGCCATCAATACAATCGCTACAACGTAAGAGCATATATTAAAAGTTGCCAATATGAATGTAATCACAAATAGAAAGCCAATAAAAAACTGCATATACGAAATTTTTGGATTCAAGTACATATGAGCAACCCCTTTACCTATTTTTATCCCGCATTAACGGGGAATAACCTCGCACTGATTAAAGTTTCACTTTATCTTTCTATATTTTCATTAACGCATGGTTATGTACACATGTCAAGACAACTTATGATAAAAGAAAAAGCCAACCTTTGCGTTGGCTTTTTCATATGCAATGGCACCTTTTTCTTTTGCCAATTGCTGAAATGTTTTTTTCGACTTCACAATCCACACTTTTGTTCCAATTGGAATGCGATCAAATAAATATTCCACATCGTTTTTCTTCATTCTTATACATCCTTGTGAAATATACTTTCCAATTGAACTTGGTTGGTTTGTTCCATGTATTCCATATTTACTCCCATCAGTTCCTCTTGCATTAAACCCAATCCACCTTGATCCAAGTGGATTTTTTGGTGAACCACCTGGAATATCTTTTGCAATATAGTACGGGTCCTTCGCTTTCATTACAATATCAAAAGTTCCTTCTGGGGTTAATTCATTCGTTTTTCCTGTCGCTACGGGAAAAATCTTTTGAATTTTCCCATCGTCAATGTAAGCTAGTTTATTCGTCGCTTTATTTACAATAATGAAAGGATCTCCGGCACGTGGATTATCACCAAGAGGCCAAATCGGCGATAAAGAAAGACATAATATGAAAGAGAGAAGATACGGCATAAATAATTCCTACCTTCTATATAAGTTCTTTTATATTATCCTTTCCCTTAAAGCGACTTTTAATGAGTAAATATTGCTCCATTTCATATACAAGTTGAACAAGTTTTGCACGTATTTCAAATTCTTCACGTGTGACTGGTAACGGCATTTCTCTAAACAATTCTCTCATTTCTTGAAGCTGCCTTAAGGAAATAACACCTGTACTTTCAGGGCTAATTGCATTCCCAATATTTTCAACAACATCGGCAATCATATCAGCTTGTTCATATGTCCACGATAAAGAGGCTGCCAATGGTATCATTCGCTCTAAAATTTCGAATTGTTGCATGCGCATATTAAAGTAACGATAGTAATAATCATCTTCGCGCATAAATGCATTCTCAAGCTTCTTAAAAGATAAATCTCTTGCTTCATTTAGCATATTCTCGGTTTCAATGAGTTCTGCCCCGCTCCAACTACTTTCTCGATTTCGTAAATACACAACCATTTCAAACAATATCGTTTTAAAATTACTTTCTATTTTATTCCGATACTCTCTTAGCTTATTTTCACTACTTGGCATATACATGTTCACTAATAACGCCACACTAATTCCTATCGTTAATATAGCAATTTCATTTCCAACTATAAGCCATGTAATGTGTTTCAATGAATATAGATGCATAACAATAACTGAACTCGTGACGATGCCTTCTTGAATTTTCAACATAACTGCAGTCGGAATAAATGTAAGTAATAATACGCTAATTGCAAGTGGGGTATAGCCAATTGTTTCAAAAATGCAAAATGCGAATACCATTGATAATACACAAGCTAAAAATCGATGTACCGATACTTGAAGTGATTTACGCTTCGTATTTTGTACACATAATATAACTAAAATACCTGCTGAACTATAAAATTCTAACCCTAATAACTGAGCAATAAAAACTGCCGCTCCTGTCCCTATTGCTGTTTTTACTGTACGGTATCCAATTTTAAACATATCATTACTCCTATATGTATAAACGTATTTATAGTTAGTATAAAAAAAGGATGACACATTGTCATCCTTTTCTACTTATTATTCACATAACCTTTTCATATTACAATATTTTTTGTAAAAATTGTTGCGCACGTTCACTTTTTGGTGCTGCAAAAAATTGTGCTGGCGGACTGTCTTCTACAAGGTTTCCTCCGTCTAAGAAAAGAACGCGATCTGCCACCTCTTTTGCAAATCCCATTTCATGCGTAACAATCGCCATCGTCATTCCTGTCGTCACTAATGATTTCATAACTTCTAGCACTTCTTTCACCATCTCTGGGTCTAGCGCTGATGTTGGTTCATCGAACAGCATAACTTCCGGTTCCATCGCTAAAGCTCTCGCTATCGCTACACGTTGCTTTTGTCCCCCTGAAAGGCGATTCGGATACGTATCTTTTTTATTTAACAAGCCTACTTTTTCTAAAAGTTTCTCGGCTTTCTTTTCAGCCTCTTGTTTCGTTACTCCTTTTACATTGATAGGAGCATACGTAATATTTTCTAATACAGTCATATGAGGGAATAGGTGAAAATGCTGAAATACCATTCCTACATTTTCACGAACGTGCATTATATTCGTTTTCGGATTCGTTACTTCTTCCGTTCCAATCCAAATACGACCATTTGTCGGTGCTTCTAACACATTCATACAGCGTAAAAATGTTGATTTCCCTGATCCGGACGGTCCGATAATTGCAACTACTTCCCCTTTTTCAATCGTTGTTGTAATGCCTTTTAATACTTCGTTTTTCCCGAATGATTTATGAAGGTTTTCAATTTTAATCACTTTTTTTCATTCTCCCTTCAATTGCCTTCCCGACTAATGTAAGAATAATGACTAGCGTATAGTAGATCAGACCAACAAATAGTAGCGGCTCAAGATATTTAAACGTTTCACCGCCTACAATGTAAGCGCGGCGCATTAAATCCGTCGCACCTATTACTGTGACTACAGCCGACTCTTTCGTAAGCGTCGCAAACTCGTTTACAAGTGCCGGTAATATATTTTTTAAAGCTTGGGGAAAAATAATATTTCGCATCATTTTTCCATATGGAATTCCTAAAGCCATCGCTGCTTCAGTTTGTCCTTTATCAACCGCTTGAATGCCGGCACGGATGACTTCTGACATATATGCACCTGAATTCAAACTAAATGCTAGTACAGCCGCTAAAAAGGCCGGTATCTCATAACCAATTATTTGCGGGACACCAAAATAAATAATCATTAATTGCAATACAAGTGGTGTACCACGGAAAATTGATGTATAAAGATCTGCCGCTATATTTAATGCTCGTATTCTAGCAATCTTACAAAGTGCTAATAACGTTCCTAAAATAAATCCTGCTAAAGCTGATACTGCTACAATTTTCAAAGTAACTTCTAGCCCTTTTAATATATACGGTATCGAAGGCGTAATCGCCGAAAAATCCAAGTTCATTCTTTTCATTCCCTTCACAGAAAAGTGAAAGGCAGCTTATTTTCCGCTGCCAAACCACTTCTTCACTAATTTATCCATTTCTCCGTTTTCTTGCATTTTTTTAATCACTTTATTAAATTCAGCTGTTTTATCACTGTTTTTCGGAAGGGCAATTGCTGCTCCTACTTCTTCTGGCGCTTCTTTAATTTCAATTCCTTGTAAATCTTTCATTTTCTCTAAATAATTTTTCGCTACTGTATCTTCTAAAATCGCCGCATCAAAACGACCCGCTTTAATTTCTTGTACAATTTCTGGTATACGGTCACGTCCCTCAGCTTTGAAATCAACTTGTTTTTTAAATTCCGCCGCCTTCTCTTCTTGAATAGATCCTGTTTGTACCCCTACTTTTTTCCCTTTTAAATCTTCTACTGATTTAATGTTAGAATCCTTTTTAGAAACAATCATGTTTTTCGCAACAAAATATATATCTGTAAAATCTACATTATTTTTACGCTCTGCCGTTGGCGTCATACCTGCCATTACAAAATCAACTTTTCCTGAGCTAAGAGACGCTAATAAACCACCAAAATCCATATCTTTCACTTTCACTTCATACCCAAGTTCTTTTCCGATATACTTTGCAATATCAATGTCAAAGCCAATAATTTCATCACTCTTTGAAGCTTCTACATATTCATAAGGTTTATAGTCTGCTGAAGTTCCCATTACAAGTACTTTCTTATTTCCTTTTTCTTCTTTTACGTCCCCATTACTACACGCACTAAACATACTTACAATTAAAATAAGTGCAAACGATATCGATAATAACTTCTTCATCTTTCTTCCCCCTAATAATGTATATTTAAAAGTTTAATAGAATATTTATTCGATGTTTGTATTGTATCAGCAGTTTTATTTTTATGCAATATATAAAATAAAAATAAATTAAATAACATTAAATAACGCATTCTTAATGCATAAAAAACTGCATAATAAAACAAGATGATGTATATTCCATCGCTTTGTATAATTAATAAAAAAAGGCGGTACACCCACTTAATCGTGGGCGTACCGCCTTTTCACTTATCTATAGTTCTTCACAATTCTCTTCAAAATACGATTGTAATTTCGCAATAACTTGCATCGGTTCATGACCTTCAATTTCATGACGTTCTACCATCGTTACAATTTTTCCATCTTTTAATAAAGCAAATGATGGAGAAGAAGGTGGATACCCTTCAAAATATTCACGAGCTCTTGCTGTTGCTTCTTTATCTTGACCTGCAAACACCGTTACAAGATGGTTAGGACGTTTATCATAATGTACGGAATGCGCAGCAGCAGGGCGAGCAATACCACCTGCACAACCACATACAGAGTTTACCATTACAAGTGTTGTACCATTTCTTTTAAACGCTTCTTCAACTGCTTCTGGTGTCGTTAATTCTGTATATCCAGCAGAAACGATCTCTTCACGCGCTTGACGAACAACATCATTCATAAAAAAGTTAAAATTAATCAATCTTTTCCCTCCTCTAAATCTACCTATTTGTATCTTACCAGTTAATGTTTATGAAATACAAGTAAGTTTACTTGTATTTAAGCATAGAAAAGGTGTTAGAGCTCTTGCTCTAACACCTTTTCTCAATGACCACGATGTTTTTGCTTTGCTTTTTGTACTTTTATAAAACGTTTTCTCTGCTTTTCAGCTTCCCGTTTCTCTTTAGATTTCACTTTCTGTTCTTGTTTATGCAGTTCATAAGATAAACTAATTGCTTCTTGTGCCTTTGTAAAACGTTTTACATTTACTTCTTTTGCCGCTTCTCGTATGATACGTTTTATATTTTTTGGACGCTGTTTTTCTTTAACGTCCACACCACATTTTGCAACGTGCTGGAAATATGCTAACATTGGACCATTCACAAATATAAGTACTTCCTCGTCTGAAGGTTCCATTCCAAAAATATACCTCGCTCCATACAATTTCCCTTTTTCTTTATGCGTAATAATTCCTACAAAAAATTGACCGTCGTGATATACTGTCAAATCCATTGACAGCCCCTCCTTTAATAAAATTAGAAATATTGGACATCCCGGAGGGGAAGGTTACTGACATGAAATCATGCGTCTGGACTACCGACCAGAGCTGTGTTTTTATATTTCTTTCATTATTATATATTCATTTCCATAATTTTCATATATTCAACAATCATTTTTTTATGCGATCCAACAATATAGTCAGGTAGCTCCGTTACTGGAAAGAATTTAAGCTGAACCGCCTCTTCTTTATTCATAACAAAATGTCCTTCGTATTCATCCGTATAATAAGCTGTCGTTACAGATTGAAATTCATCACCGTTTGCTAATTTTGTAAAGTAGTTCGCTCCAGAAAACACATTGATTAATCGTAAGTTCTTTACTTCTATACCTGTCTCTTCATATACTTCACGGTAAGCTGTTTCTTCTGGTGATTCACCAAGCTCCATGAGCCCGCCAGGCAGCCCCCATTTTCCATACGGTTCTGTTCGTTGTTGCAATAATACATCTCCATGTTCATTTATAACGAGTACAACAGCACCAACTAAAATTAAAGGGCGATGACCAACTATTTTTCGTAATTCTTCTACATATCCCATCGTATCGCCTCCTTTTTCGTTGTCCACACTATTGTATCATATGTATGAAACGACAAAATGCGTATATTTTTCATTTTTTTAACAAAATATTTATTTTATGTGCTTCATCTACTGTAGCTAACATAATAGATTCGACTTCTGTACTCTCCTCTAGAAATTCTCTCGCCCACGCTTCTGTTTTTCCTAATAAAGCAAGAACATCTTTCTGAATCCTCCCATCCTTTACTAATACAAAAGAAACTGGAGATTTTTTTCCCGCCACTTTAAGATCAAGTCGCGAAACTGCTTCATATTCTGGATATCTAAATATAGAAACGACACCGTTCGCTTCCCATAATGCTAATTTGATTGTTTGAATATCGCTCACATTTCGCATACGAAGTTCCGAAAATAAATATTCCACGGTAATTCTCGCTTTTTTCAAATTGCTAAAATCAATGGAACCATTGTGTATAAGAATGATAGGTGCTGGCTCTAAAAAACGTCTCCATCTATCCCATTTCAGCATTAAAACTGAGCTTATAATATGAAGTACAACGAGTATGAACGTTGTAATCATCGAACCGAGTAACCCTACTTTTTCATCAGACAATGCGTTAGAAATATTCCCACCAAGCAATAGCACTAATACAACATCTAAAAAACGAAGTTGTGCGATAGATCTTTGCCCCATCGCTTTCGTAACTAATATTAAAAATACGTATGCTATTATAGCCCGTACAACCCATTCCATATTTGAAAGGTGCCGTGCCCCTTCAAAAATATGCATATGCATCATTCGCACCCCATCTCAAACTGCTAGTCTGTTTTAGTTTGCAACGTTTAAGAGCATATATGTAAAAAAGCTAGTTCGTTTTTACACGAACTAGCTTTTTTACTTAACTGAAAACATATATTTTTTATACGTTTTCCGTACCGATAATATGAGACCCATCATAATCATATTCGAGAACAAGGAACTTCCCCCATACGATAAGAAAGGCAATGCAATCCCTTTTACAGGCATTAATCCAACGATCATACCGATGTTTTGGAATATTTGAACCGTTAATATCCCAATTGATCCAGCACATAATAATGTACCGAATAAATTATCAGCAGAATAACCAATAATAATTGTTCTATATAGTAGTAATAGGAACAAGAACACAACTAACGCTGCTACGATAAATCCACCTTCTTCGGCAATTGTAGCGAAAATAAAGTCAGTATGCTTCTCAGGGATATAGACGTTCCCTTCGCGAAATCCTTTCCCTTCCATACCGCCACTACCTACAGCTAAAATCGATTGCTGCGTTTGATAACCTTGATCTGTATGTTCAAATGGATCTAACCAACCTAAAATACGTGATTGTTGGTGAGGTTTTAGTAAAGTAACTAACTTATTAAAGAAGAAATCCTCATACCTTACGTAAATAAATATTAACGTAGTTAATATGGTGACTGGAATAACTGTACATAACGCTATCAATTTCTTCTGAATACCTGACATAAATAAAATACATGCAATGGCAGCAGCATATAAGAACACCATCCCTGTATCCGGTTGGCTATATACAACAGCCATAGGCGGGAGGGATACTAGCACGATTTTACCTACTAATTTTAAGTCCGTTTGGAATGTCCTTGCCATATACTGTGCATTATGTTTCACTGCTATACTTGCTACTACGAGAAGCAATGAAATTTTGAAAAACTCAGACGGCTGAATTTGTCCAACTAGCGGAAATACAAACCATCTTTTTGCACCTAATTTTTCAGGTGTGAAAGTGGAAACTGGTAGTATTTTCAAAAGAATAAGTGAAGCAAATCCAACGATATAAAGTGGCCAAGACAATTTTTGTAATTGATCTAGGTCAATGCTTGCAACAAGCAATAACAATACAACCCCAATTATGTAGTTCAAACCCTGTTTCATCGCAAAGTTTGCCTCTCCATATTGGCCAGTTTGCTGACTGCTATATATAGCAGCTATACTCGTAACACATAGTGCACACAAAATTAAAATTAATTTTACATCTAAACTTTTTAGAAACTCGGTACTTCTTTTCATGACATCCTCCTGAAACATTGTTACAGCAAAATAAAAAACCAGGAGTCAACATTCTTCATGTTTTGACGACTGATTACACATTATCTATAAAACACTTATATAGAATAACTCTCTTTTTCATACAATACAATATATTATACTACAGTTTCGTCAGTAAGATTTGCCAAAAAAATTATTCTTTTCTTATTTTATATCCATATACCATATATCAGCAATGTATTTTCATAAATTCCTAATACATAATCGTTCATTGTAAGATTACTGGGAAAGATATTATACATATAGTAGGTTGTAGATGAAGAAATAAGATGATAAAAAGCTCGCATAAGCGAGCTTTTTATTAATATACAGATGTATTATTTTCTGACGTATTTTCTAAAATTTCTTTTACACGTCCTAAGAACTTACCACAAATTAAGCCATCTAGTACACGGTGATCAAGTGATAAACATAAGTTAACCATGTCACGAGCACCGAACATACCGTTATCCATAATTACTGGGCGTTTTACAATTGATTCAACTTGTAAAATAGCCGCTTGAGGGTAATTAATAATACCCATAGATTGAACAGAACCAAATGATCCTGTGTTATTAATTGTAAATGTTCCACCTTGCATTTCGTCCGCTTTTAACGATTTCGTACGTACTTTTCCTGCAAGCTCTGTAATTTCACGAGCGATACCTTTAATCGTCTTCTCATCCGCGTGTTTAATTACTGGTACAAATAGTTCTTCCTCTGTTGCAACAGCGATAGAAAGGTTAATATCTTTCTTCTGAACGATTTTATCGCCAGCCCACATAGAATTGATTTGAGGATACTCTTTTAACGCTTGTGCTACTGCTTTTACGAAGAAAGCAAAGAACGTTAAGTTAAAGCCTTCGCGCTTCTTAAAGTCACCTTTAATTGAATTACGGTATGACACAAGGTTTGTCACATCTACTTCAATCATCATCCAAGCGTGTGGCGCCTCATGTTTACTACGTAACATATTCGCTGCAATTGCTTTACGCACACCTGTTACTGGAATTTCGATATCGCCAGGCATTGTCGGTACAGAAACTGGTTTCGCAGCTTCTACTTTTTGCGCTACTGGCGCTGCTTTTGATGCTTCTGGGCGCGCTTCTACTACTGCTACAGCTTCCTCTTTTTTCGCACCTACTTGCGGAATGTTTCCAGATTCCACTAGTTTTAAAATATCTTTACGAGTGATACGACCATTTGCTCCCGTACCTTCTACTAAATCTAAATCAACGTTATGCTCGCCCGCAAGTTTTAATACCGCTGGTGAAAAACGTGGTTTTCCATCAGTTGGTTGTTTTACTTTCGGCGCTTTTTCAGGCGTAGTTACTTCTGCCTTTGGTTCTTCTTTTGTTTTTTCTTCTACAGCTGTTGCTGCTACTTCATCCGCGCCTTCTACTTGAATGACACAAACTACTTCACCTACAGCTAACGTATCACCTTCACCAGCGATTAACTCTTTCACAATACCAGTGAAAGAAGATGGTACTTCTGCATTTACTTTGTCAGTCATTACTTCTGCAAGCGGATCATACTTATTTACGTGATCGCCAACATTAACGAGCCATTTACTAATTGTGCCCTCTGTAACGCTCTCCCCGAGCTGAGGCATTGTAATATTTTCTACAGCCATGTATAGTCCCCCCGATTAAAATTCCGCAAGTTCACGCATTGCTTTTTCAACTTTATCTGGATTTACCATAAAGAATTTTTCCATTGTTGGTGCATATGGCATTGCTGGAACATCTGGGCCTGCAAGACGTGCAACTGGTGCATCTAAATCAAACAGACAATTTTCAGCGATAATTGCCGCCACTTCACTCATAATGCTTCCTTCTTTATTATCTTCTGTTACAAGAAGAACTTTACCTGTTTTAGAAGCAGCTTCTATGATTGCTTCTTTATCTAATGGATACACAGTACGTAAATCAAGAATGTGTGCAGAAATGCCATCTTGCGCTAACTTCTCAGCTGCTTGAAGAGCAAAGTGAACACATAATCCGTAAGTGATAACAGTAATATCATCACCTTCACGTTTTACATCTGCTTTTCCGATTGGTAATACGTAGTCATCTTCTGGCACTTCACCTTTAATTAAGCGATAGGCACGCTTATGCTCAAAGAATAGTACCGGATCTTCATCACGAATTGCAGCTTTTAATAAGCCTTTTGCATCATATGGTGTAGAAGGGATAACAATTTTTAAACCTGGTTGGTTTGCAAACATCGCTTCTACAGATTGTGAATGATACAATGCACCGTGAACCCCCCCGCCAAATGGCGCACGAATTGTAACTGGACAAGTCCAATCATTGTTAGAACGATAACGAATTTTTGCTGCCTCAGAAACAATTTGGTTTACTGCTGGCATGATGAAATCAGCAAACTGCATTTCAGCGATTGGGCGCATACCATACATTGCCGCACCAATTGCTACCCCAGCAATTGCAGATTCTGCAAGCGGTGCATCAAGTGCACGATCTTCACCAAATTGATCGTATAAACCGTGTGTCGCTTTAAACACGCCACCTTTTTTACCAACATCTTCTCCTAAAACGAATACTTTCTCATCGCGTTCCATTTCTTCGCGCATTGCTAATGTAATAGCATCAATATAAGACATTACAGCCATGAAACGTTCCCCCCTATTCTGCGTATACGTGCTTCAATGCATCTTCAGGTGCTGCATACGGAGCATTTTCTGCATATTCTGTTGCTTCATTTACGATATGCATAATTTCGTCTAACATTTGTTTTTCAAATTCCTCAGTTAACACGCCAGCTTCTTTTAAATAAGCTGCAAATGTTATAATTGAATCTTTTTTCTTTGCTTCTTCTACTTCTTCTTTATCACGATAAACACGATCATCATCGTCACTAGAATGTGCTGTTAAACGATATGATACTGTTTCAATTAAAGTTGGACCTTCACCACGTCGACCGCGGTCTGCTGCTTCTTTTACAGCTTTATATACTGCAAGCGGATCGTTTCCGTCTATTGTATATCCAGGCATACCGTAACCAATTGCACGATCTGATACGTTTTTACATGCTAATTGTTTTTCAACCGGAATAGAGATTGCATATTTGTTATTTTCACACATGAAAATAACAGGTAGTTTGTGTACACCAGCAAAGTTTGCCCCTTCATGGAAGTCACCTTGGTTTGAAGAACCTTCTCCAAATGTAACGAACGTTACTAAATCTTTCTTCTCCATTTTTCCAGCTAACGCAATACCAACTGCATGTGGTACTTGTGTTGTTACTGGAGATGAACCTGTCACAATACGATTTTTCTTTTGACCGAAGTGACCAGGCATTTGACGACCACCAGAGTTTGGATCTCCAGCTTTCGCGAAAGCTGACAACATAAGCTCTTTAGCTGTCATACCAAACGCTAGTACAACACCCATATCACGGTAGTATGGTAATGCATAATCTTTCTCTCTATCAAGAGCGAACGCTGCTCCAACTTGTGCAGCCTCTTGTCCTTGACAAGAAATTACGAATGGAATTTTACCTGCACGGTTTAATAACCACATACGTTCGTCAATTTTACGTGCAAGTAACATCGTACGGAACATTTCTAATACTTGCTCATCACTTAAGCCAAGCTCTTCATGGCGCTTTTCTTTTACTTCTGCCATTTTTCATAACCTCCTAAATCCACATTTTTATGCGTGTAACGCTCTTCCATCTACAGCAAGTGCTGCTTCACCAATCGCCTCAGATAATGATGGATGCGGATGAATTGTATGTGCTACTTCCCAAGGTGTTGCATCAAGTACTCTTGCAAGACCAGCTTCAGAAATCATATCTGTTACGTGTGGTCCAATCATATGAACACCAAGAATGTCATTTGTTTCTTCATCAACTACAAGCTTTACAAAACCATCAGATTCTCCGTATACAAGCGCTTTTCCGATTGCGCGGAATGAGAACTTACCTACTTTTAACTTATAGCCTTTTTCTTTCGCTTCTTGTTCTGTTAAACCGACAGAAGCAACTTCTGGACTGCTATATACGCATTTTGATACCATAGAGTAATCAATTGGCGTAACTTCTTTCCCTGCAATATGTTCTACTGCAACAATTCCTTCGTGAGAAGCAACGTGAGCAAGTTGTAAGCCACCGATTACATCTCCAATTGCGTAAATATGAGATTCTTTCGTTTGATAAAACTCATTTGTTTGAATGTATCCTTTTTCCACAACGATATCCGTATTCTCTAAACCAATATTTTGCGTATTGGCTTGTCTTCCTACAGATACAAGCATTTTTTCTGCTTTAAATTCTTTATTCTCACCGTTATGTTCAGCTTGAATTGTTACTCCATTATCTTTTACCAATGTTTCTGGTAATACTTTTGCACCAGTCACCACTTTAATACCTTTTTTCTTGAACAGACGTTGCATTTCTTTTGAAACGTCCTGATCTTCTAGTGGTAAAATCGTTTTCGCATACTCTAACACTGTAACTTCTACACCGAAGTCAGCAAGCATAGATGCCCACTCAATACCAATTACACCGCCACCAACGATAATGATCGAACTAGGAAGCGTTTCCATTTTTAGGGCATGATCTGAAGACATTACATACTCTCCGTCTAACTCTAAACCTGGTAATGAATT
Source organism: Bacillus sp. FSL M7-1020 (assembly GCF_038050415.1). NCBI lineage: Bacteria > Bacillati > Bacillota > Bacilli > Caryophanales > Bacillaceae > Bacillus > Bacillus sp. FSL M7-1020. Next base: position 3,770,330 of record NZ_JBBOTW010000001.1, read on the forward strand.
TGGACGAGAACCCGTTGCAACAAGTACATTTTTTGGAATTAACATTTCATTCTCTTCTCCACTTGCAAGTTCAACTGAAATTGTCCCTGGCATCGGAGAAAAAATAGACGGGCCAAGAATACGACCAATACCTTCAAACACATCAATTTTACCTTGTTTCATTAAATGTTGAACACCTTTATGAAGCTGCGTTACAATCTTCTCTTTACGCTCTTGTACTTTTGCAAAGTTTAGTTCTACATTACTTGCAATAACTCCGAACTCTTCGCTTTTTTTAGCAGTTGCGTATACTTCCGCACTACGTAAAAGAGCTTTACTAGGAATACATCCTTTATGCAAACAAGTACCACCAAGATTTTCTTTTTCAACAAGTGCTGTTTTTAATCCTAGTTGTGATGCGCGAATTGCAGCAACATATCCACCTGTACCGCCGCCAACGATGACTAAATCATATTCTCTTGCCATTATCTCAACCCCTAGCTACTGTTTGTTTTTCTCTTACCACATACTCTTTCGGCGCTTCTTCTTCACGTAATACACGAAGTGCTCCTTCTGCTAACGCTTCTAACTCATCTTCCCCTGGATGTACGATAACATCTGCAATCCAATCCACTCGTTCTTTTATTTCATCAACAAGTATTTTACTGTATGCAAGTCCACCAGTTAATACGATTGCATCGATTTTTCCGTGAAGTACAGCACTAGCTCCGCCAATCTCTTTCGCAACTTGATATGCCATTGCTTTATAAATAAGAGTTGCTTCAGGATCGCCTTTTTCAACCATTTGTTCTACTTTAATTGCATCATTTGTACCGATAAGACTTACAAGTCCACCTTGTCCGACAAGTTTTTTAACCATTTCGTCTCGGTAATACTCACCAGAGAAACACATCTCAACTAATTGTCCTACTGGTACTGTACCAGCACGCTCTGGACTAAATGGTCCTTCTCCGTTTAAGCCATTATTAACATCGATAACTTTTCCTTTTTTATGAGCACCAACTGTAATACCGCCGCCCATATGTGTAACTAATAAATTTAAATCCTCGTATTTGTGGTTTAATTCTACAGCCACTTTACGAGCAACTGCTTTTTGGTTTAATGCATGGAAAATACTTTTACGTTCCATACCAGCAATACCGCTTATACGAGCAATCGGTTCCATTTCATCTACAACGACAGGATCCACAATGAATGCTGGAATATTTAATCCAGAAGCGATTTCATATGCTAAAATGCCTCCAAGATTCGAAGCGTGATGACCGCTAAATCCATTTTTCAAATCTTCTAACATTGCATCGTTTACTGTGTATGTTCCGCCTTCTATTGGACGAAGTAATCCACCACGCCCACAAACAGCGTTCAATTTTGAAATGTTAATACCGTGAGAATGTAAAACTTCTAATATTGTTTCTTTTCGAAACTCATATTGGTCGATAATTCGTTTATATTTCCCAATCTTTTCTTCATCATGACGAATTGTTTCTTCTAAAACAGGTCTTTCATTATCAAAAACACCAATTTTTGTGGATGTACTACCCGGGTTAATAACAAGAATTCGATTTAAGGACAATGTTGCTACCTCCACTAATAAATTCAAAAGGACGTGGAAACCTCATAAGAGGTAACCACACCTTTTGTAAAAGTTATATATGAATGATTAGCGACGGCTAATAATGTCGTGACCGTTGCGTAAGTATGTGCTACGAGAGTTTTTCAAGCTTGCAATGCGCTCTTCAGCTAAACGATCTGCTGCTACATAAGTTGCTATGCCATCGCGTTTTGAAATTTCGATTACTTTTGCAATTGTGTCATAAATTGACTCAACACGTTTTAGCGCACGTTCTCTATTATATCCATATAATTCGTCTGCTACGTTAATTACGCCACCTGCATTAATTACATAGTCTGGTGCGTATACAATACCCATTTCATGAATGATGTCGCCGTGACGATCTTCTTTTAATTGGTTATTTGCAGAACCCGCGATTACTTTTGCTTTAAGTTGTGGAATAGTTTCATCATTAACTGTTGCGCCTAATGCACATGGTGCGTAAATATCACATTCAACACCGTAAATTTCATTTGGCTCAACTGCTGTTGCACCGAATTCTTCTACTGCACGTTGTACAGCTTCTTTATTAATATCTGTAACAATTAATTTTGCTCCTTCAGCGTGTAAATGTTTGCATAGATGATATGCTACGTTACCAACACCTTGAACAGAAATTACTTTTCCTTCTAGATTATCTGTACCGAACGCTTCTTTCGCAGCTGCTTTCATACCACGGTATACACCATATGCAGTTACTGGAGATGGGTTTCCAGAAGAACCGAATGAAGGTGAAATACCTGTTACAAAGTCAGTTTCTTCATGGATAATATCCATATCATCTACTGTAGTACCAACATCTTCAGCTGTAATGTAACGTCCGTTTAATCCTTGAATATAGCGTCCTAATGCACGGAACATCGCTTCACTCTTATCTTTACGTGGGTCACCGATAATTACTGTTTTCGCTCCACCTAGGTTTAAACCAGCTGCTGCGTTTTTGTATGTCATCCCTTTTGCAAGACGCAATGCATCTTCAATCGCCGCTTCTTCAGAATCATATGTCCACATTCTTGTTCCACCAAGAGCCGGTCCAAGTGTTGTATCATGAATTGCAATAATTGCTTTTAAACCTGATTCTTTATCTTGACAAAATACTACTTGCTCATAATCATATTTTTCTAAGTATTCGAAGATTTCTAATGTCATTGTCGTTTCCCCCTAATGTTTTACCCTTTTTGGTTTATTTTGAAGCAGTCGTAACTGCCAATGCTAATGAATATACTTTTGTTTCTGCTGAATCAGCACGAGATGTTAAAACTATCGGTGCTTTTGCGCCAGCAATCATCGCTCCTACTTTTGCATCTGCAAAGTAAACGAGTGATTTATAGAGCACATTTCCAGCTTCAATCGTTGGGACGAGTAAAATGTCTGCCTTACCTGCTACATCACTTACTATGCCTTTATGCTCTGCTGCGATTTGTGATACTGCATTATCTAAAGCAAGTGGTCCATCAACGATACAATTTTTAATTTGTCCGCGGCGATTCATTTGTGTTAACATCGCTGCATCAATTGTCGCCTGCATCGCTGGATTCACAACCTCTACTGCTGCGATTGGTGCCACTTTTGGCAACTCGATTCCTATTGCCCGGGCAACTTCTACAGTATTTTGTATAATAGCAGTTTTTTGTGTTACATCAGGTGCGATGTTCATCGCTGCATCTGTAACGAAAATAAGACGATCGTAATTTGGAACTTCAAATGCTGCTACATGTGAAAGCACGCTACCTTTACGTAACCCCCACTCTTTATTTAACACAGCCTTTAAAATATTCGCTGTTGGGATGTTGCCCTTCATAAGCACATCTGCTTCACCGTTTCTCACAGATTTAACAGAAAGCTCTGCAGCCTCAGCACTTGACGCTGCTGCAATCACTTCAATGTGGTCTGAAGTTTGTAAACCATGTTCTTGTAGCATCCCCATTATTTTTTCTTGATTTCCATATAGACGAAATTGAGCTAGCTGTAATTTAATCGCTTTCGCTACAGCTTCAATTACTTCATGATCTTCAGCTACTGCTACAGCTACAGTTTTTTTAGGCTGTCCTGCTGCTTGATCAATTAAGTGTTCTAACTTCATATTTTGTAATCAACCCTTTCCGTCGTCCCTCGTTTATTTATAAAGCAAATACCGTGCCAACTTTTTAAAGTGGTCTTACCAATAATGAAAACGCATTCAAAATGCAGTAAAATCAATACTTTGCAAAATAACGAAACATTCTGTCTTATTTTGTCGCTTTTTATATACCATGCAATAAATTGCACGGTACGCAATTTATTGCATGCTATTTTTTGCACACTCACACTTTTCTAGCTTGTAATATAGATTTCGAACTGAAATTCCTAATGCTTTTGCAGTTTTCGTTTTATTCCCATCAAATTTCTCTAGATATCCACGAATAATATTCCCTTCAAACTCTGTCACTAAATGTTCAAGTGGCTTTTCTTCTAATTCAGGTAATAAGTTATTTTGAGCTAACTCCGCCTGCTCTTCTTTATGCAAAGGGGGTAAATGCTGTACATCAATATATATCTCGTTATAATTCATAAAGATAATCGCTCGTCCTAAAATATTTTCAAGTTCCCTTACATTCCCTGGCCATTCATATGATTGTAGATAGGAAATAGCCGAATCAGTGAGCCCCTCTACATTCCGACCATAATCTTGGTTTATTTTTTGTATCAATCGTTCAGCAATTGCCGGTATATCTCCTTTTCGCTGACGAAGAGACGGAATTTGAATTGGAATTTTATTTAATCGATAATATAAATCCTCTCTAAACTCTCCTTCTAGAATAGCCTTTTCTAAATTCACATGTGTCGCTGCAATTACCCGAACATTAATAGGTATCGCTTTCGTTCCACCAACTTTTACAATTTCTTTTTCTTGCAACACGCGAAGGAGTTTCGCTTGCGTATTTGCAGACAACTCACCTATTTCATCTAAAAAGATACTACCGTTATTCGCTTCCTCAAAGAATCCGCGTTTCCCCCCTCTTTTCGCTCCAGAAAACGCACCCTCCTCATAACCGAATAATTCACTTTCTAACAACGTCTCCGAAATCGCCGCACAGTTTACACGGACGAACTTATTATATTTTCGATTACTTCCATTATGGATCGCATGTGCAAATAATTCTTTACCCGTCCCAGATTCTCCGCGTAACAATACTGTTGCCGGTGTATTCGCCCCAAGTTTCGCCTGCTCGATAGCTGCAGTTGTTTCATCTGAATTTCCGACAATATCATCAAATGAATATTTTGCTTCTAATGTACGAATAATCTGTCTCGCTCTATTCAACTCATTTGTTAACTTTTGAATTTCTGATACGTCACGAATTACACCGACGCTTCCTTTTAATATCCCATCAACAATAACGGGTGCTACGTTTACAATTACATCGCGCTTCTTTTGCCCAATCTTCATATGTATTCCGCGTACCGCCCTACGCGTTCGAAGTACTTTCATATGCATACTTTCACCTTCTACAATATCAGTTGTAGCCGGTTGTCCAAGAATATCTTCTTCTGTTAAACCCGTTAACTTCGTATAAGCAGGGTTTATAACTAATCCTCTTCCTTTCTCATCGACAACCGAAATTGCTTCTTCAGATGAGTTGATAATTGCCTCGAGTAACGTTTGAATTTCTTTTAAATCTGTAACTTCTTCCGCTAAATCTACAACTTCTGTAATATCTTTAAAAATCGCAAATGCCCCTTGAACCTCTCCTCCTTCTTTTAATATTGGAATACGTGTTGTAATAATTTTCTTTTCATTTTCTAACGTCAGTTCATAATTTACTTCTATTTGTTTCGTACGTATAATGCGAAGCAGCTTACTAGTTGGAATAACTTCTAAAATATATTTCCCTATCGCGTCTTCTTTTTTATATCCGATAATACGCTCTGCACTTTTATTAAAAAGACGGACTTGTCCCTCTTTATCAATTACAATCATACCGTCATGTGTAGAATTTAAAATTAATTCTCCTTGTTGCGTCTGTTCCTCTAACTGTCCAATTAAACCTTCCTTCTCATGCGCTAATTTTGTAACAATTTTCGCAATATCACCTGGAATGAGAAGAGTATCTTTATGCTTTTTCTCTAGTAAAACTTTATGTAAACCATCGTCACCTGTCATATCAAATATGACATCGATATGCATAGAAAGAAACGGAGTTACGCTCTCTCCAATCACAATCCCATTTTCCTTAGCAATTTGTAATCCTTGCGCAGTCGGATTTATATCAATAACTCCTATAATTTGAAATATATTCGAACTTTGTAACAGATTCAGCAGTGTACTTCCACCTTCACCTGCACCAACAATTAAAACCTTTTGTTTCATACATTACACTTCCTCTCGAAGTATCTCTGCAAAATTTTTCACACCTTTATCTTACTCGCTCAGCCCCCTCTTGACAAACCCCCTTCTCATATAACATCATTGGAATATACTAAATAATCCGAAAAGGAGCGTTATGTATGCAGCGTTACCTTGCTCTACTATTAGCACTCATCCCTATTTCATTAGCTGTATTCGGCATTAAGTTAATGAGAGATACTGTGTTTGGGATTTTATTCCCCCCAATTTCTATACTATGGTTACAGTTTTTTATTGGCGCTCTCTGCTTCGCACTCGGGTTTTACATCTTTGGTGGCTTCGTCTTACACCGAGACCGTAAACGCAATAAAGTTCAAGCTCGCTTTAGAAGATAAAGTAAAACTTTAATCACTAGGGTTTTGTCCATTTCTAACTGATGATGAGTCCTACAACAAAGAGCTTGATAAATAAAAAATGAGACCTTTATATTAGGTCTCATTTTTTTATCGGCAATAAAGTTCTTGCTGTTTCAGGATAATCGGTAATAATCGCCGAAATATTCATATCAAAATATTTACGCATAAGAGTTTCTTCATTTATTGTATAGGGGCGAACCTCTACACCACTTTCCATTGTTAGTATAGCTATGGCATCTTGAAGGTAACGATAATTAGGATGTACTGCTGTTGCGCCCATTTTTTTTGCATATGCCCACGGACTATGCAAACCTTCACGATATAAAATAGCTGTTTGAATATCCGGAGCCATCATATGACATTTTTTCATACTGTAGTGATTAAACGAAGAAAATACAACACGATCTTCTAGACTAAACTTACGTACAAGTGTTATAATCTCTTCTTCTAAACCTCTGTATGGGATTTTATTATTTTTAAATTCAATATTGAGTAGCAATTTCGTTTTGGCGAGCCATTCTAATACTTCTTCTAGAAGAGGTATTTTACAAAAACCTACTTTATCACCGAATTTATAACTCGCATCCAACTTACATAAATCCTCATATAAATAATTTCGAACCGCACCTTTTCCATTTGTTGTCCGATCCACTGTTTCATCATGAATGACGACAACCTTTCCATCTTTCGTTAGTTGAACATCAAGCTCAATTCCGTCCGCTCTAAAAGCCTCCGCCGCTTCAAATGAAACCATTGTATTTTCCGGATACGTTCCCGCTGCACCACGATGTGCAAATATAAGAGTCATCCTCACTCCCCCAATCTTATGCTATACTATACGAAAAAGGAGGTACTTCTATGAGACCATTACAAATTTCTCCAGACACTGCAGTTCGCTTATCAAAAGCATTAGGTGTGCCGCTCGAACAGCTCATGCATATGCCACAACACATTTTAATTCAAAAGCTAGTTGAATTAGAAAAACAAAATAAAGACGAAGAATAATATGGTCCTGTTTTGCAGGACTTTTTAATTTATCCTTACTACATATACTATCACAAGTACATCTTCCATACAGTGAAACTTCCACCAGATAAGTTATCTTGTCTTATTCTCCTACTGATCCCACAACTAATCGCTTTCTTACAAGCATTCTTTGAACAAAAAAATGAAAGAGCGTTGCCTCATGGCACCGCTCTTTCATTTCTCTATTGGAAATATATTAAACCTTTATCATTTATCCACTTTATGATTTATCGTTGTCTTATTATGCTCTGTTTTCACCCATGTATGTTGTTGCTTCCATTTAATTAGACCAACAATTTGAGCATAAACAAACGTATATGCGTAATAAAAGATAGAAAAACTCATTTGGATAAGTTTATACTTTCTATTTGTATCTACCTTAACTGCATAATACATACAAACAACAAATTGATACAGGAATAATATTAAAGAAAGAATACTCGCACCTAAAATCATCGCAACTAAACGTTTCCCTATTGCAGGGATATCTTGATATGATTGCGTCGCAACAACATATCCTAAAGCAATTAAAATACCTATCAAGGTTATTGTCATTTGAACTGCACGAGTCATTCCGAATAGATAAAACAACTGGTCAATAATTCTTATTTTCCCTTTTTCAGTAAACAGTTTTTTTACCATAGGTTTAAAGTTTGTAAATGCAACATACCAATGCCCTTGAGACCAACGCGTACGTTGTTTAATACTAATTTTAAAGTTATCTGGTTTTTCATCGTATACTCGAACAAAGTGATTCCATAATACTCTTCCATTATCTTTAACAATTTCCATCTCTAATTCTAAATCCTCTGTTAGCGAATCAAAACGGAAACCACCATGTTTCATTAAGTACTCCATTTTAACAATGAACCCAGTTCCACCAATAGCATTCGGTAATCCCAGACGATATTTTGCCAGCTGGAAGAAACGATTTGTTAAGTAATAGCTCATAGCATAACCAAGCGATAAATTAGTCGCTGAGTTTTTTGAATCTAAATAAATTTGAATCGCTTCTGGCTTATCTTTAGCAATGTACTGTGAATTTAACTCTTGTAAAACATTCGAATCGACATGATTATCAGCATCTAAAATCATTAAACAGTCATATTTTTCAGTCAGTTTATCAAATCCTAAATGACGTAACGCATATTGTAAACCTGCTGGTTTCCCTACGCCTTCACGAGGAAATAGCTGTTCACTTGTATTAACATATTTCATTCCCTTTTCTTCACAAATAGCACCTGTTCTATCCGTACTATTATCATTTACAACATAAATATCATACAAATCATCTCGGTATTGAATTTTTCTTAAATTATCAATAGTTGAACCAATTACTTTCTCTTCATTATGTGCTGCAACTAATATTAAAAACTTTGTCTTATCTTCAATTATTTCATAATCACGTTTCGCTTTACCAAATCCAAAAAAGGAAATGATTACATAGTATACCGTATTAATATTAACATATACTGTAATGATAAAAAACAATGCTAATAACACGGTAACTACTTTTCCGCTCAAAAATTCCATGTCCATCCTCCTAAAATCTTTCCAATATACACCATTATAGACTCTTAAATAATAATAATCTAGTTCGTTTCGTATTTCAAATAGTTTTTCTTACATAACGATGAAGATTAGTATCGTAAATAATCATAAAATACAGTGGAATTTTAGTCAGCTTTTTTTATCTATCTCCACTGACTATTATCCTCTATTAATTAAGCTTTTATTGTAATCTACCTTTCGCTAACCACCAAATCCCACTTACTAACATTACGTCTAAGCAAACTGTAAATAAAAATAAATGTTTAGCGAAATCCCCTTCTCCACTTCCAACAAATGGGACCACATAAGAAATCATGCCAATTATAGCTACCGCTGTAAATATGTCAGGAATAAGCCGCTCACTATGCGTCTTAGCTCTTCTGTATTCTAGCAAAATTCCTAGTCCATATAAAACGTATAAAAGAACAATCCATATGAATCCATTTGGATGATATTGCTCTTTCACATGACTCCATAAAGAAAATGTCTCCACTTGAGTAGCGGGAACTGGATTATCTTTTTTCTCATAATTACCAAGAAAAGCAACCCCATCAACGGACGGTCGGATAGTCCAAGCATATTCAGCTGTTGCCTCTAGTTTACTCCAAAATCTTTGTGGATGCGTCAAATAAAATTTGGCGATATCAGGGAATTTTATTTTATTATATAATTCTTTGTGCAATCTCGGGTCTTCCTGTGGTATCGCTGCATTAGACCAAAAATGAGTTCCTGCATTTACAGCAAGTTCTGGATCAACTCCAAGATCACGTAAATCTTGTTCTGGGTTTGGAGAATCTTTAAGAACCCCATAAAATACTGTTTGATATATATTAATTTTATCAATCCAGGCAGGTGAGCTTTTATAACAAATGAAAGATAAAATTAAAAGTAATGCCGTCATTGATACAATTACACTTCTCCATACTTTATCCTTGCGTATAAACCATAGTCTAATAGTAAGTAATGCTGCTATAAATCCTGCTGGTGTATACTGCGTTTTAGAACAAGCTAGCATTATTGCTGATATATAAAACAAAATAACTAACCAAATAGACGGATGTTTCTGACGCGCAAGTTGTATTCCTAATGCAATTGTTAAAAATAGAAACACATACGTTACAGCTTCACCATACATAGAATTAAAATATAGTATGTATCCAATATCTGCAAAAACAACAATTGTTAACGTTACAAGAAAACCATTCACGATTTTATTATTCGTTTTATTCAGTTTGACAATTAGATATAGTGCTAGAAGAAAAATCATAATATATTCGACCGCTAGAACTCGTATATCAAACCAAGGTCCTGGTAATATTTTACCAATCCATAAAGCTGGAACCATGAGAAACAACTGCGAAGAAACATAATCACCTGCAGCTGGATTCACATAAGCATATAAATGATGGATAAATGAAAAGTATTTATCTACCCTCGCTTCATTTGGATCTGGATAAGCCAATCCAATTTGAATCATAATACGTTCAAAGTCACCATTGTCAGCGAGACCAACAATAGGCTTAATAAGTAATAAACCAATCATTACTATTGCCGCAACAACAACTGCTATAACTTCCCATTTTAACCACTTTGTCTGCATTTTTTATCTCCTTTATATGCATGCCATTACGTCATCGTTTTTTGCCAGACAAACATGCAACTAGCATTATCCTTCCAGCTCTTTTTAAGTGTAAATTACAACCTATTTTGTCATATTTTTAAAAAAAGAATCTAGAAATACGAAAGCTTATAGTAAATATACCTCTTTATTTACTATAGCTTTCACAATATAAAAATCAACAAAATTTTACATCATCTACCTTAAACTGTCAATTGTTAATCTGATCTTTCAACATAATATTTTATTTATTAATTTAAATATTAGCTTCTTTCAGCAATAAAAAATTCAATTGGCCTCTTATTAGGACGTCGTTCGCACTAATAAGAGGCCAGGGATGGATACCTCCACTACTTATAGTTTCACTTTATTACACTTGTTTTGCATCGCTGTAGTTGCTTCGCTTTCAGTAGAATTTCCAGTAACATATAGATCCCCATCTCCCCTCTACCTACTACCTACTACCTACTACCAGCGATTCTCCTTTTTATCTATTTCAGCACTTGCTTGTTTATCTACTGGATAATCTGCAAGTTTTAATATCCAAAAGGTCGCCACCACCACAAGCCCCTATAACCACTACTATCCCTAGCCAAGTTAATATTTTATTTTTCCGCTCTCGTCCCCCCATCTGTATTTATTAAAACCTCTCGCAAAATATTATATAAAAGACCGTGCCCTTATAAGTAATCCTTCTAAATATAGACTTTATATCCTAGGGAGTTGAATGAGTCTTTAATTTACAAAAAATTTTACTTCTCTACAAAATAAAAAGGCAAATGAATCATAAAATTCATTTGCCTTTGAATGAAACTTTTATTTTTTTAAAATTAGTATTGTTTCTAGATTTCATCGTCAGCTTTGCTATTTATACTCTCAGCTAGCCTTATGTTCAAGTCTCAACTTATCCGCAACCATTGCGATAAACTCAGAATTCGTAGGTTTTGCTTTTGACATGGATACTGTATAACCAAATAAGGACGAAATAGAATCAATATTTCCACGGCTCCACGCTACTTCAATCGCGTGACGGATTGCACGCTCGACACGGCTCGCTGTTGTATTATATTTCTTTGCAATATCTGGATATAATACTTTCGTAATAGACCCTAGTAATTCGATATCATTGTACACCATAGAAATCGCTTCTCGTAAGTACATGTATCCTTTAATATGAGCAGGTACACCAATTTCATGAATAATACTCGTAATACTTGCATCTAAGTTTTTCGGTTTTCCATCTATTGTTGTTGCTGATCGGAAAGATGGTAATGGACGTTTAATAGTAGCATTTGCCTTGCCACTCACTTGACGAATATGACTAGTTAAATTCTCCATATCAAATGGTTTTAATATGAAATATGAAGCACCTAGGTCAACTGCTTTTTTCGTCACATCTTCTTGTCCAAATGCTGTTAACATAATTACGCTAGGCTGTCTTAACCTTTCAATATGTCGCATTTTCTCTAGTACAGCTAAACCATCTAAATGTGGCATAATAATGTCTAAAACGAGTACATCAGGCTGCTTATCTGTTAATAAGTTTAAACACTCTTGACCATTATAAGCAGTACCGATTACTTCCATATCATCTTGAGCAGCTACATAACTCTCTAGCATTGATACTAATTCTTTATTATCATCCACAAGACATACTTTAATTTTCTCCACAGCTTTTCCTCCCTTACCGAATCGATTCTCCGACATGTGTATCCTTCTAGGCTACATGAATTGTTCGACAATTGTGTGAAAATTCCCTTTTAAAGTTTGTTACTTTCCGATAAAATCACAAAAAAATATGTTTATCGTTCATTTATTCCCTTTCGCAACACATTCCATCATAGAAATACAACGAAACGTTCAACCCTTTGCTTATATTTTACAACAAAAAACATCTCTTGCGGAGCTTTTACAAAATTTCAACGAATTTTTCAATAGAAAAGCGAGCTAATGAATAAATTAGCTCGCTTTTTTTTCTTGATCATAAATATTAATTCCAGCCTCATGTAACATCCATTCAATATGAACACCGTACCCTGATGTTGGATCATTGACAAATACATGTGTAACGGCTCCGATTACTTTCCCGTTTTGTACAATTGGACTTCCACTCATCCCTTGTACGATACCACCTGTTTTTGCTAATAAACGCTTATCTGTTACTTTTATTACCATACCTTTTGTAGCTGGAAATTTTTGCGGTACCGTACTAACAACTTCAATATCAAATGCTTCTACTTTATCTTGATCAATAACTGTTAATATTTTTGCCGGTCCTTCTTTTACTTGATGAGATAATGCGATAGGCATTGCTTTATCCATTACGCCGTTTGTCATATTTGTATTTAATTTTCCAAAAATACCATACGGACTATTTATTGTAATATTGCCAATCACTTCACGATCTGGTGAGAACCTTGCTAACTTCTCTCCTGGATTCCCATGACTACCTCTTTCAATCGATGTAACTGTCGAACGCATAATTTGTCCATCTTCAACTTGAATCGGCTTTTTCGTATCATTATCAGAAATGACATGACCCAGTGCTCCGTATTTCATAGAATCTGGATGAACAAATGTCATTGTTCCGATTCCAGCTGCCGAATCACGAATATATAAGCCAATACGATAAGACGATTCCCCACTGTCTTTTTGTGGTGTTAATTTCGTGCGAATGTATTTTCCATCTCTTAACAAAACAAGGTTAAGTGGTTCACCTGTTTCACCACTACTATGAATAAATGGTGCGACATCACTCATTCTTTCAATTGTTTTACCATTAATTTCAGTAATCATATCTCCAATTTGCACACCAGCTGTTTCACCAGGAGATATTTTACCTTTTTCAGTTTGAATTAAATGATGGCCTACAACAAGTACACCTTTTGTGTTTAATTTCACACCAATTGATTGTCCACCTGGAATAACTTTAAAATCTTTTAATACTTTCACATTTACTTTTTTTACTGGAAAACCAGCGATTTGGAACACCATGTCCGCTTCACCATTTTGATGAGAATTTACCATAAGTCCTTGTTTTTGTTCATTCGAACTCACTGTAAATACATGGCTATTTGTAGATGAAGCTTTAAAAACTGGTAATGAAGCTATTTCTGATTGTTGTCCTTCAAAAACAACAAGTTGCTTCGGGGATGAAATAAACGTCCGAAGCGGCTTAAAACATCCAATAAAAACTAAAGAAACAAGGAGACAAAGACCTATTATTTTTCGAAATCTTTCTAATTTCAATTTGTTCACTCTCCTCGCTCCTACCCCACATTCAGCCTCTTGGCTTCACTTTTTAATCTCTCCTTGCAGTGCTTTATTTATAACCGGAAGAATTAAGAAATCTTCATTTGAGAAAAAAAGCTATCCATTACTGGATAGCCTCTGCTGTCTGTTTAAAATGATGCGCTTGCGTAAGTAACTCTTTCGCATGTTCTGTCGTTAAATCTGTAATTTCCACACCAGAAATCATTCGAGCTATTTCTGTTACTTTATCCTCCATAGTTAAAACGGTAACTGATGTAATTGTCCGATCATTCGCTACCTGTTTTCGAATAAATAAATGCGAATCCGCCATTGAAGCTACTTGAGGTAAGTGCGTAATACAAAGCACTTGTGAGTTTACTGATACACGATAAATTTTTTCCGCAATAGCCTGTGCAACTCGACCACTCACACCAGTATCCACTTCATCAAAAATAACAGATGCAATACCTTGATGTTTAGAAAAAATACTTTTTAAAGCTAAAATAATACGAGATAACTCTCCACCTGAAGCGACCTTTGAAAGTGGTTTTAACGGTTCACCGGGATTCGTTGAAATATAAAACTCCACGTGATCATAGCCGTCCGCCGTAAGGCGCACCGGTGCGCCTTCCACAAGAGGTTCTTCTGCATTTCCTTCTCTCTTCATGATTCTCACTTCAAATTTCGTTTTTTCCATATATAGTTCTTTTAATTCTTGATGAATAGCATTTGTAAGATGCTCTGCAAGTTCATGACGCATATTACTTAACAACGTTGCTTCTTTCAGAATAACACTTTCTAATTCCTTTAACTGCTTCTTCGTCGTTTCAATATGAACGTCTTTATTTTCAATCGTAAAAATTTCTTGCTCAATTTTATCAGCATACGCTAAAATCTCTTCTACATTATTTCCATATTTTCTCTTTAGCATACGAATTTCATTTAAACGTGTTTCAATTTCATCTAGACGATTCGGATCATATTCCATCATATCGAGATTTTCTCTAAGTTGATACGCAACTTCTTCTAATAAGTAATAGCTATTTGCAATTGAATCATGATTTTCTTGATATACTTCATCTAAATGTGTAATACTCTCCATTTGTCCCATTGCACTTCTTACATTATCTAATCCTTGTCCGTCAGCACTTAACGAACGATATGCATCACCTAACGCTTTATAAATCTTTTCAAAATTAGAAATTTGCAATCGTTCCTCAGTTAATTCATTTTCTTCATCCATCTTTAAATCAGCCTTACGGATTTCTTCATGCTGAAATTGAATTAAATCTAAGCGATGTGCCATTTGTTGTTCATTTTCACTTAACGATTTCAATTGTTTTTTTAATTTCTCATAGTCAGCGTAAACAGTTTGATATATATCCAACTGTTTAACAATACGCTCCCCATCAAAATGATCGAGCATAAACAGATGTCGCTCTTCATTCATTAAGTCTTGCGTTTCGTGCTGTCCATGAATATCAACAAGCGTTTTGCCAATCTCTTTTAATATACTAAGGGTGACAAGTTTCCCATTTACACGACATACACTTTTTCCGTTTGCAGCAATATCACGCTTCAAAATAATCATGCCGTCTTCTATTTCTATATCTAACTCTTCTGCCTTTTCAATACATGGATGCTTGTCGTCTTCCACATAAAATAACCCTTCTATCTCAGCTTTTTCTGTTCCGTATCGAACAAATTCCGCTGAACCACGGCCACCTACAAGTAAACTAATCGCATCAATAATAATCGATTTTCCAGCTCCTGTTTCACCACTTAAAACTGTTAAACCTTTTTGAAAAGAAATATTTAATGCCTCAATAATAGCAAAGTTTCTAATCGATAATTCCGATAACAATGCCCCATTCACCTCGTTATAAACTAATCCCCTACTAAGGGCTTTTCTCAGTTCTTTATTCAAATAGTCATACTATATGTTTGTATGTACTCTTCTAACCCGCTCCATTGTACCAAACATTCGTTTTACGGGTCAATCCACCTATTTTCTAATTTTATTCAAACAAAATATTATATTACAATTAAAAATTCACATTTTTAACCGCTAAAAAAATCCTGTTCACTTTCCACTTTACAGAGGAAAGCAAACAAGATTTTTTTGTTACAACATATTTAAGAAACGATCAGAGACAACACCTGTATCCTCAGGTGTACGGCAAATAATTAAGCAAGTATCATCACCACAGATGGTTCCGATGATCTCATCCCACTCTAAATGATCAATAAGTGCTCCAAGTGAATGAGCGTTACCAGGCAATGTTTTTAGCACAAGCATATGTCCTGCCGTGTCTAATTTTACAAATGAATCCACTAGATTTCGTTTTAATTTTTGTAACGGGTTAAACCGTTGATCTGCTGGCAAGCTATATTTATAGCGACCATCATGTAATGGCACCTTCACTAAGTGCAGTTCTTTAATATCGCGCGATACTGTTGCTTGCGTTACATTAAATCCCTCATTACGTAAAATATCAACTAATTCATCTTGTGTTTCGATTTCTTTGTTCGCAATAATTTCCCTGATTTTAATATGGCGCTGACCTTTATTCATACATTTGCACCTCACACTATCTCTTACCATAGTTTAAACATTGGTATACTTCACTTATTTATGTTAACTTATAATTCGTTACTTGTACACAATTGTTTTTACAATCATTATACAATTACAGCAAAAAGAGGAACAACATATGTTATTCCCCTTTTCCTTTTTGTTTTAGAACGTCATGCGCTTCTGTAACAACTTGCTCAATAGAAATTGGAGAATGATTTTTGCCACTCTCATCACGTTCACCATGCCATTTTAAATGAATTAAGAATTCAATATTACCGTCTCCACCCGTAATCGGTGAGAATGTTAAACCTTCTACATCATAGCCTTCTTTTAAAGCAAAATCGACAATCATTTCTACGACAGCTTCATGCACTTTTCTATCACGAACAATGCCTTTTTTCCCAACTTGCTCTCTTCCAGCTTCAAACTGCGGTTTAATTAACGCTGCTACATCACCGTTAAGCATAAGCATTGTTTTTAAAACTGGCAGTATTAGTTTTAATGATATAAATGAAACATCTATACTAGCAAATTGTGGTAAACCACGCTCTAAGTCTGCTGGTGTCACGTAACGGAAATTTGTACGTTCCATTACGACAACACGCTCATCTTGACGCAATTTCCACGCCAATTGATTATATCCTACATCTAATGCATAAGATAGTTTCGCTCCATTTTGAAGCGCACAATCTGTAAAGCCACCAGTTGATGAACCAATATCTATCATAACTTTATCTTGTAAATCTAGATGAAATGTCTCCAGTGCCTTTTCAAGTTTATAACCACCACGGCTTACATACGGCATAACTTGTCCCTTTACCGTAATCTCTGTATCTTGTGGGATCTTCTCTCCTGGCTTATCGAGTCTCATCTCATTCGCATATACGAGTCCAGCCATAATAGCACGTTTCGCTTTCTCACGTGTTTCTATAAGCCCTCGCTCTACTAATAGTACATCTACTCTTTCTTTTTTTGCACTCATTTGTTACGCCCTTTTTTGTTTTGATGGAATCATTGTATGAATACGGTCTACAACAGCATCTGTCGTTAAACCAATTTCTTCTAATAATTTTGTTACACTACCGTGCTCTATGAAACGATCTGGAATACCCATTCTTTCAATTAATGCACTATGGTATCCGTTCTCAGATGCAAATTCAACTACTCCAGTTCCAAAACCACCGATTAAACAAGCTTCTTCAATCGTTAAAATCGGTATATTTTTTCCTAAGAGATCATGTAAATACGCTTCATCCATTGGTTTAATAAAGCGAGCGTTCACTACTTTCACTGAAACTCCAGCCTTTTCAAGACGCTCTGCTGCTTCCATTGCCATTGGAATTGTCGTACCAAATGTTAAAATAGCTGCCTGCGTACCTTCTTTTAACGTTTCCCATGTGCCGATTGGAATTGCCTTTAATTCTTCGTCCATATGAACGCCAAGACCATTACCACGTGCATAACGTAAAGCGATTGGTCCATCTTCATATTGCATCGCCGTATACACTAAATGTTGCCCTTCATTTTCATCTTTTGGCATCATTATTACCATATTCGGTAAATGACGTAAAAACGAGATATCAAATACACCTTGATGTGTTTCACCGTCTGCTCCTACTAATCCAGAGCGATCTATTCCGATGAAAACATTTAAATTTTGACGACATATATCATGAACAACTTGGTCATATGCTCTTTGTAAAAACGTTGAATAAATTGCTAAGAATGGTTTCATCCCTTGCGTTGCCATACCTGCTGCCATTGTTGTAGCATGCTGTTCTGCAATACCTACATCGATCATACGATTCGGGAATTCCTTTTGGAATTTCTCAAGTTTCGATCCAACAGGCATTGCAGGCGTAATTGCAACAATACGCTCATCTTCTCTCGCCAACTTAAGTACTGTTTCACTAACAACAGCACTCCATGCTGGTGCAACTTCCTTCGGTTTAACGAAGTCACCTGACTCAATTTTATACGGGCCTGTTCCATGCCAAGTTCCAATTACGTCACTCTCAGCTGGTTTATAACCTTTTCCTTTTTTCGTAATCACATGAACAAGTACTGGACCTTTTGTTTTCTTTGCATATTGCAACGTTTCGAATAACTTTTCATAATCGTGCCCATCGACTGGACCTAAATATGTAAAGCCTAACTCTTCGAAAAAGACGCCTGATACTAGTAAATATTTAAGACTATCTTTTATTTTCTCTGCTGTTGCAGCCACTTTCCCACCGACTGCTGGGATTTTTTTCAATATATACTCTAGTTCATCTTTTACCCAATGGTATTTTCCTGCGGTACGTAAACGACCAAGTACATTATGAAGCGCACCAACGTTTGGTGCAATTGACATTTCATTGTCATTCAAAATAACAATCATGTCTGTCTTTTCATGCCCAATATGGTTCAATGCCTCTAAGGCCATTCCACCTGTTAAAGCACCATCTCCAATGATTGGTATAACATATTCTTTCGTTTTCTTTAAATCACGTGCTAAAGCCATTCCCATTGCAGCAGATAGTGATGTCGAGCTATGACCTGTTTCCCATACATCGTGCTCACTCTCACAACGTTTTGGAAAACCACATAGACCTTGATATTGCCTTAATGTACCGAATTCCTTCGCACGTCCTGTTAAAATTTTATGTACATAGGATTGATGTCCTACATCCCATAAAAATTTATCTTTCGGACTATCAAATAATTTATGCAGAGCAATTGTGAGTTCTACTACACCTAAGTTAGGTGCAATATGTCCACCTGTTTGAGAGAGCTCTTCAATTAAAAATTTACGAATATCCTCACTCAATCCCTCTAGTTCACTGATAGACATATCTTTCAAAAAACTAGGGTTTTGAATTTGCGTTAGATCCACATGGATCACTCACTTTCATTTCATAATCTGTCAACATGTCAAATATTATAAAAAACATTTACACAACACAAGAAATTTTCTTTTCTATCCTTTATCTTACCCTGCTATCAACCAGTCTATTGTGCCCTAATCCTATTATAAACCATATTTCTTTATGCGTTGAAAAAAATAGCCGCTAACACGAAGTGATAACGGCAATGTAATCTACATATATTTTTGCCAATAACAAGAAAAGAAAAACCTTTTCCTACATTTATATCATAAAATGATGAATGACTCAACAAATGAAAACGCTGTTATATTAGTTATTACGTTTTGCAATCAAATCGCAAATAGATAGTAAATATTCATCTTGTAATTGCAAGGAGCTAATCGCATCTTTTGCTTTTGCAATTGTTTCTTCTAAAATATTCTTTGCTCTATCTACAGTAAATAACGTCGTATATGTGCTCTTTTCGTTGGAAACATCACTACCAATCGGTTTTCCAATCTCTTCTTCGGTTCCTTCTACATCTAAAATATCATCTCGAATTTGGAAAGCTAGGCCAATATTTTTTGCAAACTCAAGTAACTTTTCTTCCTGCTCTTTTGTAGCATTAGAAAGTATCGCTCCTGCAAGTACAGCGAATTCAAGTAGTTTCCCGGTCTTATGCTTATGAATATACTCTAACTCATCAATCGTAAGTTGTTTCCCTTCAGCTTCCATATCCGCCACTTGTCCGCCAACCATTCCTTCCGGCCCAGCTGCTTTTGCAAGCTCAAGTACAAGTCTTACTTTTTTTTCAGCAGAGATTTCTTTTTGCTCATATGCCATAACAATTTGAAAAGCATACGTCAACAAACCATCTCCTGCTAAAACTGCCATTGCTTCACCAAATACTTTATGATTCGTGGGCTTTCCTCTTCTTAAATCATCATCATCCATACAAGGTAAATCATCATGAACTAACGAGTATGTATGTATCATTTCAAGAGCACAAGCTGCACCTACTCCAAGATTTCTTTCTTTCCCAAACGCTTGTAATGTTGCAAATAAAAGTAACGGGCGGAGACGTTTTCCACCCGCTTCCAAAGAATATGCCATCGCTTCACGAAGTACATTTGGACATTGTAATTCATTTGCATAGCTTACAAGCTTCTCTTCTACGAAAGTTTTACTTTCTTTCAAAAAAGTATCAAAAGCGATTGTCACTATGCTTCATCTCCTAAAGCAGTAAACGGTTCAAGCTCTCCATCTTCTCCAAGAATAACTGCCATTTGTTCTTGTACGTTCTTCAACTTCTCATCGCAAAGCTTAGATAATTCCATACCCTCTTTAAAATAAGAAATCGCTTCTTCTAAAGGTACATCACCTTGCTCTAGCTTAGATACGAGATGCTCAAGTTGCGAAATTGCCTCTTCAAAACTCACTTTATTTTCCATTATTCAATTCACGCTCCTCTATGCCTGATACGCTACAATCTAGTATTCCATCTTGTAATTGAACTGAAACAGCATCTCCAAGGCTGATATCTTTCACACTTTTTAACACTTGCTTCTCTTCATCATATACAAGCCCGTACCCTCTCATCATTACTTTAAGCGGACTTAATGCTTCAAGTTTTTGAGCAGCTCTTACAAAGGCAAATTCTTTCGTTTGAAGTAAAGTTTGCATTTCACGTTGTAATTGCTTTTGCAACGTTTCAATCGCTACCTTTGTTTGTATAATTTTTTGAGATGGGTGGTGCTTCTCTAAATAAAATGAAAGCTGTTTTAACTGATTCACCTTTTTATCAATGTAGCGCTCTTTCGCTAAAACAAGCTGTTCTAACGCTCTATCTAATTGCTCTTCCTTTTGTTCATATACTTGTCTTGGATAACGGAATGCATAAGATTTTTGCAATACTTGTAATTTTTCTTCTTTTTTATGTACTAACTCTCTCATTGCTCTTTGCAATCTTAGAGTTCTTTGTAATACCTTTTCTTGTAACTCTATAACGTTCGGTGCTGCTAGTTCAGCTGCTGCAGTCGGTGTTGGTGCACGTAAATCGGCAACAAAATCTGCGATTGTAAAATCTGTTTCATGCCCTACTGCTGAAATAATAGGAATTTCGCTCTTAAAGATTGCTCTTGCAACCACTTCCTCATTGAAAGCCCATAATTCCTCAATAGAACCTCCCCCGCGCCCAACAATTAATACATCTATATCTCCCATTTCATTCGCTGTACGAACCGCTTGTACAATCGAGGGAGCTGCTGACTCCCCCTGTACAAGTACTGGAAATACAATAACATTCCCAATTGGATAACGACGTTTAATCGTTGTTATGATATCACGAATCGCAGCTCCTGTTGGCGACGTAATTACCCCTATTGTTTTAGCATAAGGAGGGATTATTTTTTTATAAACTTGAGAAAACAATCCTTCTTCCTCTAAACGAACTTTTAATTGTTCGTAAGCCAAATGCAAATTTCCGACTCCGTCAGGTTGCATGTCTTGAATATAAATTTGATAAGAACCACTCGCCTCGTAAACAGAGATTTTCCCTTTTACAAGTACCTTCATCCCATTTTCAGGTCTGAATTTAATATTACGATTATGACCCGCAAACATAACCGTTGCGATTCTGGCATTTTCGTCTTTCAATGTAAAATACATGTGACCACGACTATGATTTTTAAAGTTGGAAATTTCACCTTTTAACCAAACAGACTGTAAATGCGGGTCATATTCTATTTTTGTTTTTATATAGCGTGTTAATGCTGTAACGGTTAAATATTGTTTCTCCATTTCTCTCTCCTCATAGCCGACTCAAATTATTTACAAACGACACCTGCGCGTTTGGCAGATTCAACAGTATTATGAAGAAGCATTGTAATCGTCATTGGACCAACACCCTTTGGCACAGGCGTAATGTAACCCGCAACGTCTAACACGTTGTCAAAGTCAACATCACCACAAAGCTTGCCTGTTTCTAATCGATTCACACCAACGTCAATTACAACCGCGCCTTCTTTCATATAATCAGCTGTTACCATTTTAGGTCGTCCAACAGCTACGATTAAAATATCAGCTAACTTCGATAATTCTTTAATATTTTGCGTCTTAGAATGACAATATGTGACAGTTGCATTTTCATTTAAGAACAATTGCCCCACTGGTTTGCCGACAATATTACTTCTTCCAATTATTACAACATGTTTTCCCGAAATATCAAGATTCGTTTCTTTTACTAATTCTACAATACCATGCGGTGTACATGGAAGGAATGTATCTTGTCCCGTCATCATACGTCCCACGCTGATTGGGTGAAATCCATCTACATCCTTTTCTGGTGAAATTCTTTCAATGATAGCTTTTTCTTCAATATGTTTTGGTAAAGGTAATTGCACTAATATGCCATTAATGCGGTCATCGCCATTTAAGCGATCGATTTCAGCAAGCAAACGTTCCTCAGTAATCGTTTCAGGAAGTTCAATTAGCTCAGAATAAATTCCTACTTGTTCACAGCCTTTTTCTTTTCCTTTTACGTAAGAACGAGATGCTGGATCTTCTCCCACTAAAATCACTGCTAATCCTGGTACAATCCCTTGTTCTTTCAACTTCACAACTTCTTCTGTTAATTGTGCTCGTTTTTTCTCCGCAACTTCATTTCCTTTGATGATTACTGCTACCATTTTAAGATTCCCCCTTAAAGAAATTACAGTGTATCTTTTATATTAGATAAAACGCCGTTAATAAAACGACGAGATTCCTCATCCCCAAATGTTTTAGCAATTTCAATTGCCTCGTTAATTGTTACGTTGTGTGGAATTTCTTCCATGTACTTCATTTCATACACAGCTACACGTAAAATACTGCGATCAACAATACTAATACGCTCAAGCTTCCACTTTTTTAAGTTTTGACGAATTGCTGCGTCAATCTCTTCTTTATTGTCTACAAATCCTACAACAAGTGATTCTAAAAACTCATTTGTTTCTTCACCTTCATCTAGCGTATTTTCCACCGCTACCTTCGGTTCTAATTCACCTGTAATATCCATTTGGTATAATGCTTGCATAGCTCTTTCTCTAGCCGTCCTACGTTTCATTGTAACTCTCCTTTATGCTTCAAGTCTTTCCTTATGCTTTGTTATATTATTATAATTTATAAGCCGTCAATTCACTTACTCTTACAGTTTTCATTGATTTTCCAACCTTATAATACAATGATAATAACACAATTTATCGTTTCACACACGGGTTACAAGGCTGAAAAATAATAAAAAGATTAACTTCAAGTTCCATATCTTATCACAATGTACGTTTTTTGGAAAAACGAAA
The DNA here is from genome assembly GCF_038050415.1 of Bacillus sp. FSL M7-1020. NCBI lineage: Bacteria > Bacillati > Bacillota > Bacilli > Caryophanales > Bacillaceae > Bacillus > Bacillus sp. FSL M7-1020. The sequence goes on from NZ_JBBOTW010000001.1 coordinate 3,793,893, forward strand.
CATTTTCTTTTTTATTTCTTATTTTTTGAAATAGTATAACAATTAGAGGATTGTAATTTGTGAAGAAATGAAACGATAAAAAAGATGCCTATGTTACTAGGCACCTTTTTCATTCTTACACTGGTTCAATTTCTGTTTTTTGTGTTTCGAATGTTACGCCAACGATGTGAACATTCACTTCTTTTGGCTCAAGTCCTGTCATTGTAAAGAGTGCTTGGCGAATATTGTCTTGAATCTTTTGTGCAACAACTGGAATTGCTACACCAAAATACATTACAACATAAAGGTCGACGATAATATCTTCGTTTGCTAATTCAACCTTTACACCTTTACCATGATTTTTCTTACCTAACTTCTCAACAACATCTGTAGCAAAATTACCACGCATTGCCGCCACACCTTCTACCTCAGCAGCTGCAATACCTGCAATTACTTCAATTACTTCTGGTGCAATTTCTACTTTACCAAGAGTTGTATCTTGACCCATATCTAACATATGTTCAGCCATGAAAAAAACCTCCTTTAATGTATCACTGCGTCACAAGTTCATGCTCTTCCAAAAACTTCGTATTAAACTCACCTTTTACAAAATCAGGATGATCTAACAATTGCAAATGGAACGGGATTGTTGTATGTACGCCTTCAATGACAAACTCACTGAGTGCACGCTTCATTTTTGCAATTGCCTCTTCACGTGTTTTTCCGTGAACAATTAATTTAGCAACCATCGAATCATAGAAAGGTGGGATTGAATATCCCGGATATACAGCTGAATCGACGCGAATACCAAATCCGCCTGGTGGTAAGTACATTTCTACTTTACCTGGAGATGGCATAAATTTTTTGGCAGGGTTTTCCGCATTAATTCGGCATTCAATTGCCCAACCATTAAATTGTACTTCTTCTTGCTGTAACGATAACTTTTCTCCAGAAGCAACAAGAATTTGCTCTTTAATTAAGTCCATTCCTGTCACCATTTCAGTAACCGGATGCTCAACTTGAATTCTCGTATTCATCTCCATGAAATAAAAGCTTTTCGTTTTATATTCATAAATAAACTCAACCGTACCAGCACCTGTATAATCAACCGCTACCGCCGCTTTAACTGCCGCTTCCCCCATCTGCTTGCGAACATTTTCATCAAGTGCAGGTGATGGACTTTCTTCTAATAGTTTCTGCAAACGGCGCTGAATTGTACAATCACGCTCTCCTAAATGAATGGCATTTCCGTGTGTATCTGCCATTATTTGAATCTCAACATGGCGGAAATCTTCAACGTACTTTTCTAAGTATACACCAGGGTTCCCAAAAGCGGTACTAGCTTCTTGCTGTGTAATTTGAATTCCTTTTACAAGCTCTTCTTCATGACGTGCAACACGAATACCTTTTCCACCGCCACCTGCAGTCGCTTTAATAATAACTGGATATCCAATTTGATTTGCAAGCTCGATCGCTTCCTCGGTATTTTTTATAATCCCTTGTGAACCTGGTACAATCGGAACCCCTGCTTTTTCCATTGTATCACGAGCAACGTCTTTTGTGCCCATCTTTGAAATAGCTTCTGGACTTGGACCGATAAAAATTAAGTTACATTCACGGCATAACTCTGCGAAATCTGCATTCTCTGCTAAAAATCCGTATCCCGGATGGATAGCATCGCAGCCCGTTAACTTCGCAACGCTAATAATGTTCGTCAAATTTAAATAACTTTCTTTTGAAACTGTTGGTCCTACACAATACGCCTCATCTGCAATTTGTACGTGAAGTGACTCTTTATCTGCTTCTGAATAAATCGCAACTGTTTCAATATCCATTTCTTTACAAGCACGAATAATTCGTACAGCAATTTCCCCACGATTGGCTATTAATACTTTTTTTATCATCACAAAGACTCCCTTATTACGCTTTCACAAGAAATAGCGGTTGTCCATACTCAACAAGCTGTCCGTTATTAACAAGAATCTCAACAATTTCGCCCTCTACATCAGCGTCAATTTCGTTAAATAACTTCATAGCCTCGACAATACATACGATAGAATCTTTCGATACCCTGTCTCCAACACTTACATATGGAGGTGTATCAGGTGAAGATGAAGAATAGAATGTACCTACCATTGGTGAGGTAATCTTATGTAGGTTTTCATCTTGAACAGCTTTCTTCTCTTCTTGTTTTGGTGCTTCTACTTGCGCTGCCGCTACTGCTGTTTCAACTTCAACAGATGCTACTGGTTGCATAGCTTGTTTCGCTACAGGTGCTTGCATCGCAACAACTTCATTACCACGCTTTTTCATTTTGATTGTTGTACCGTCTTTTTTGTATTCAAATTCATCAATATTAGAGCTATCAATTAATTTAATTAATTCACGAACTTCTTGAATTTTAAACATGTAAAATCCACTCCCATACTCTTGTTTGTCCCGTTTTTACAGATTCTCATCACTAACACTAGATTGACTGTAAAAATACGATGTATTCTATTAGAAAATTTATTTTATTTACTAATAGAAATATTTACTATTTCCATCTTACGATAAATTTTTTAAACATTCCAATTTATATTTCTTTATAATAAATCGAAACTCCTGTAAAAATATTATTCCAATAAAAAATTTATTACCTAGTAATAATACCAAGTTTCACACGAAATTGGCAAGACCACTTCCTAAAAAACATTCCTTACCTTTTCAAAATGCTACACAGTAAACATATAATTGCCGCTCCACTCTTCACCACATCTATGGTTCATAACATATTTTTACCAAATATTATTTTTTTGTTTACACGCCGTTCATCATTCCTTCATATAAGAATAGTATGTTCAAAGTGTAGAAAATATATTGTATCGAGGTGTGGACATATGATATGGCTCATGCTCTTCTTACCTGCCGTAATGGTTTGGGCATTCGTTCTCTTCATCCACGTCAAATCTGGAAAAAGTAATCATCATCACCATGAACCGCTAATTTTTTATTCACAACGTATTTCTCCATTCCGAGTTGAACATAGTAAAAACACATACAAAGACGAAATAGAAAAAAGCTATCGAAAGTGATAGCTTTTTTCTATTATTATTTTTATCTAATTATTTTGAAGTACTCTATGTTCTTATTTACAAACAATGCGATTAGTAAAAATTAATAATCCGTGGGGGAAATCCCCCACGGATTAAAATTCTACTTATTTTGCTGATGGATCAAATTTCACACCTACATCTTTAGAACCGCCTTCACTTCTTACAAGCTGTATAATTTTATTCGCTTCTTTTTGTGAATGTTTCGCTGCCTTCACTGTTACTCTAATGTCAGTTCCATCAGCTCTTACAAGGGCATCTTTATATCCTCCTTGAGCTTTAATAACTGTTTCAAGTAAACCTTCTTTTGTTTCCATTGTAGCGATTGCATCCATACCATCTTTCGCCTTACTTCTTTCTTCAGCAGTAGCGTTAGAAGACTTTATTACATTTTGTAATTTTTCTCTTTCAGCACTACGCTTATCTTCCATTTGCATACGTAAAGCTGTGAAATTCTCATCACTCGATTGAACTGATACATTCCCCTCTTTTTTACTTGTTTCTTTTTTAGCATTTTCTTTTTTATCTGTCTCTTTATTTGTTGTCTCTTTATTTGGTGTTTCCTTGCTTGGAGTTTCTTTTGTTGTTTCTTTATTTGGCGTTTCGTTTGTTACTGCTTTGTCAGTACCTTGTTTTTCTTGTCCAATCTTTTCACCTGTTGCCGGCGATGCTGTATTCATTTTGTCAGGAGTTGTTACGTAATACACAGATAGTACAACAACTAAACTTAACATTGTTAATAGCCAAACCGTTTGTTTTTTTAACACTTTATTTCCTCCCTATCAATTTTTCGGTGAAACTGAAACACGATGGGCTGGTACATCTAGCAGCCTTATCACAGCTTCTTTTACCAATGCTTTAACTTGTATATTATCCACTCCTTTTGCTACGACGAGAACACCTCGTACTTTCGGTTTCTCTGTCCGTAAAACAACGGGAGTTTCTTTATCACCTTCACGTATAATGACAGTCTTTTCATCAAGAGACTCGTCCTCTACTTCCCTCTTACCGCCTGTTTTATCTGTTTCACCTGTTGTTTGTGAGCGTTTCACTGTATTTTTTTCTAAAATTTTTTCTTCAGATGAATCTAAATTCACCTTAATCGTTACGTCTTTTACTCCTGCTATTTCTTCTAAAGCAGCTTTTAATTCTTGTTCATACGCTTTTTCATATTTTTCTACATTTGACATACTATCATTACTTTTTTGTCCGAAAGTTGGTACGTCTTTTTCTTGGTTTTGAGTTTTTTGTTCTTTAAATACAGGTACTTCTTCTTTTTTACTTGAAAAGAGACTACTAGAAAACATAAGCAAAATTCCAAGTATGAGTAGGACAAGTAAAAACTTAGGTGTTACCTTTTTCCCCTTCTCGTTGCTTTCTTTTTGATCCCCATTCAATAAGTTTCGAAAAAATGAGAACTTCGAATTTTTATCTTTATTGTCCATTTACTCTACCTGTCCTCCCTTCCGTTTGAACTTGGATTTGTTTATTCTCTAGTTGCCACCTGCTTGAAAAGAAATCTTTCATTTCTACATTCGTTTCTTCTACCTTTTTTGGAGGTTCATTCGTATTAATTTCAATTGGCTTTACTGTTTCAATTGCGTCATTTTTACTGCGTTCTTTTTCTTTCAACGTCACAACAACAGATTGAATATCTTTGGCTGACTTTACTTCTTCTACCCTTTCCGTTGCGACTATTTGTATTTCAGAGACTGTCATACCATACTTTTTCTCAAACTCTTTTCCTACTTCTTTTTTCATTTTGGTAGCCATCTCTTCTAAACTATATGCACGTGTTAGAGCTTGTATTTCTTTTTTCTTCGAATCTATTGAATTTTTTACAGATCCCTCTGCTACATACTTTTCTTCATTAAAATTTGCGATTACTTCATTTACATCTGTTTGCAACAGTTTAAAAAGAGGTGTTAAAATTAATACAACTAATAGTAGACTTACGACGAATTTAACGTATTTTTGCAAATTCGAGTTTGGAAGAATAAGATGAAGCATTGTCGCTAAGAGTAAAAAAACGATAATATTTCTAATCCACTCTGTAACAAATTGCATACTCTTCACCTCCTATCGCATCATAAGCGTAATGTTCCCCGCAGCAATAATAATTGTGATACTTAAAAAGAACATAAATGATACGATAGCTAAGCAAGCAAACACGTAAATGATGCTTCGTCCAATGATATCTAAACATTGAATAATTGCTCCTCCGCCAACTGGTTGCAATACTGCTGCTGCGAATTTATAAATAAACGCGATACAAAAAATTTGAATCGCTGGAAAAGCGACAATTAAACATAAAATAACGAGCCCTATAATTCCGACTGTATTTTTTAATAACCCCGACGCACTAATAACAGTATCCGCTGCCTCTGTAAACATCCTTCCAACTACAGGAATAAAGTTCCCTGTTACAAATTTAGCAGTTTTCACAGCTATCCCATCAGCAACCGCTGTCGCTGTTCCTTGTACAGATAATACTCCTAAAAAAATCGTTAAAAAGATCCCGATAATCCCAACGCTAACGTTTTGCAGAAGCTTGGACAATTTCGTAACTTTATATTGATCACTCATCGTACTTACAATACTTAATATCGTTGCAAGTAATAAAAGTGGTAGAACGATGTAATTCATAAGAAGCCCACTCGTATTCATTAAGAAAATGATAATCGGATGAAAAAACGATACAGATACAACACCGCCTCCAGTTGCTATGAGTGCAAGCAAGATTGGTAATAGCGCTAATATGAAATCTACCATTGTTTGTATCGTTTCTCTTGCATATGTCATAACCACATAAAAACTATTTAAAGCAAAAATAATAAGCACCATATATACAACTGCATCGGCAATTTTACTTACACTACTCTTTGAAAAGGCAGATTGCAGTGATTGCAACAATGCACTAAAAATTGTGAGCATAATGAGTGTTCCAAGTAGCTTTCCATTTGCAGCAAGCTCGTGAAACAAATATTTTAATAAACCTAGCATCCATTCTTTTATAGAGAATTCTTTTTCTCCCTTTACAAACTCCATAAAGCTTCCTTTTTGACTCTCTGGTAAATAACCTCCATATTTTGTAACAAGCCCGTCCCAAAATTGCTTCACATCTTCAATTCCGAGCTTATCCAATTGTTGATCAACGACGTTTGTTTCTACAGGAGAAGCTTGTACAACAACCGGTAAAGAAAAGAAAAGGAAGCAAGCAAATAGCAGCTTAGCTCCAAACTTCCTCAACATTCACTCCCCCTTATCCCGTCGGTAAAAATCCGAGAATAGTTTCAATTACGACTGTCAAAATAGGAATTGCCATAACGAGAATTAAGATTTTACCAGCTAGTTCAATTTTCGAAGCGATTGCACCTTGCCCAGCATCTTTTGTAATTTGCGCTCCAAACTCAGCGATATAAGCAATCCCAATAATTTTCAGTAACGTTTCTACATAGACGTTGCTAACTTTCGCTTCACTCGCTACTCTCTCAATCATTTGTAAAATAGAGTGAATTTGATCGATTAAAATAAGAAACATTACGCTACCTACAAAAACAATAAATAACGATGTAATGCTAGATTTATGCTGATTCAAAACAGCTGCTAAAAACGTAGCAACGAGGCCTAATCCGACAATTTGTATAATTTCGATTCGAACCGCCTCCTTTACTGGAAGAGAAAGACACTTTTAATCTTGTCGAACAACGTATTAATTAAAAATGCAACATGGAATAGAATGACGACAAAACCGACAAGGATAACCCAATTTGCAATATCCTCTCGTTTTAATTCTTTTAATACGGTATGAATGAAAGCTAAAACAATGCCGATTCCGGCGATTTGAAATATTAATCCAACATCAATGGACATCGCCTTTCTCCCTCCTATAGCAGTAAAATTACGATAAGTAGCCCCGCTAGTACCCCTAAGCTCTTAATCATTTTTTCATATTGCAGTTGTAACGCTTTCGCTTCTTCTTCCTCTCTCTCTAAATGTGTAATACATAATCGAATATGTTTTTGTTGTGATTCACGATCATGTTGTCCAAGTGTTTCACCAAATTGCTGCAAGATTTCATACTCGGTTTGTTGAAATGCTGTTAACTTCCAATTCTCTTTCAAACTTTCTATCCAAGCTTCCCTTACTGTTTGTTCCCCGTTTTCTAGTTTTTTGGCGAAACTTTGAAATATCCAATTTAATGGCTTGGGCATTTGTTTAACTAATCGTTCGGCGGCTTCAGATAAAGGTGTGTGCCCATACATAATTTCTGCCTCTAATGATTGGAGTGCCGATTTTAATAGTCTAAGTTGCCGCGGCCTCTCACTATATCTTTTTGCGTATGAAAACCCGAAAAAAGTGCTGACCGCAACGATTAACACTGCACCAATTATTTTCACCATACGCCCCCAGCCTTTCGATTCGGTAGTACTGGTTTTCCATATCTATCTTTCACTTGCATAACTGTTCCTGGGCCTCTTGCTTTTGATAACTCCACAAACCTATCAAATATGCCAAGCTCCAGCACTGCCTGTAGCGATGGACGTTTCACAACATCATCATAAGAAAACCCGTGTGCACTTATAAAAAGCTGGACCCCTGCATGCACCGCCTCCATAATTGCTTCAGTATCTTCTTTACGTCCAATCTCATCTACGATCAAAACATCTGGACTCATAGAACGAATCATCATCATCATTCCTTCAGCCTTTGGACATGCGTCTAACACATCTACTCGTGTACCAAATTCATACTGAGGGATTCCTTTCACACATCCAGCAATTTCTGACCGCTCATCAACAATCCCCACTTTGCAAGAAGGAATTTTCGACGTACCAACCCCTTGACTCATGCAACGTGCTACATCTCTTAAAAGTGTCGTTTTCCCCGTTTGCGGCGGGCCAATTACCATCGTGTTTAACCATCTTGATTCATACAAATACGGCAAAAGCGGCTCAGCTATTCCTATTTTTTGACGAGCAATACGAATATTAAATGAAGAGACATCACGAATCATTTTCACTGTACTTTTCTCTGTAATGACTTTTCCCGCTAGGCCAATTCTATGTCCTCCTCGAAGTGTCACATACCCACGTTTCAATTCCTCTTCCATCGTATAAATTGAGAATTGACTTAACTTATTCAATAAGTAACTTGCATCTTCTGCTGTAGCGATATAGTCATAAAAAAACACCTCTCCATGCGCAATACACTCTAGCGGTCTTCCAATTCGAACACGAATTTCCTCTAAAGTATTGTATTGCTTACAACTTTCAACTAACTGTTTCATCATTTTTGGTAAAACCTCTAATACTTCTTTCATAGGCTTCTCCCCACTATACTCGACTTACTATTTCAACAATGCGATAAAAATGCAGCCAATTCCAAGTGCCAGAAAAAAGAGTTTCAAGAAAGAAATTTCGCTCGCTACACTCGCTATGCCTATTGTCATTGTTAAAATTAATACGGTCGGTCCAACAAACGCCAACATACCATTTATAAACAATGCTTTCTTCGCATCATTCACGTAAAGCATAAGCAAAGCGGCGAATATTTCCGCGCTACCCGAAAACAACCGAAGTAACCCCATTACGAGCACGGATGTTTCCATTGCCGCTAGCCACTGTTTCATTCTCCCACCTTCTCCCGTAACGGTTACGAATTCTACATTCCAAAAAAGAATATATTTGTACAACCATATGCAGAGGTTGTCTATTTCAGAAGTAAAAACATAATTTTTCTCTAACACCTTTATTTAAATCTGAATATTCGTGTTTTTTAATGGTATATTATGGTATATTTAATTTAAAAGGGGTATAGACGATGCAGCACGTTACTTTATTACCACTTGATTTACGCTATGCAAATGTGCTTTTTGAGCTATCAAGTGAACCACACGTAAAAAATGCATTAGGAATACAGGTAGAAAAAGTCGAAGACACGAAAGCATTTCTTCTTTTTGCAATAGAAGAAGAGCGCCAAAAGAAGTCTTTATCGAGAATGATTGTAAATGAAGAGAATGAAATACTTGGCCTCACCACACTTAAACATATTAATTATGGGAAGAAACAATCTCACATTGGTAGTTGGCTTGGCTATCCATATTGGGGTAAAGGGTATAATGAGGCAGCTAAAAAAGAAATCTTTAAAATCGCTTTTTTAGACTTACAACTTACATACGTATTCACTGGTGCTAAAACGACTAACATTCGCTCGTTAAAAGCACAAGAAAAACTACCTTACATTTCATTGCATGTGAAAAACAAGTTTCCAGGCGAACATGCTGCACTGGAGAAAGAAGTAAAATCACCTTGCGTACTGCATGTCGTATCGCGTAAGAAATTTTTAAATTGGCTGGACGTACAAAATGAGGGGGGAAAATATGAAGGTTTTGAAAATTAGTTTAACAATTGTAGTAGAATTAGCTCTTATTTATCTTTTTTCATTATTGGTCGGTTGGTCATTTATAGAGACCTTTTTCCTTGGCAGTCTAGCAATATTTGCAATTATGTGGTTAATTATTATGAGTAACCATAGAAATAACATTACAGATCACGCAATAAGTAAAACATTAACTGGTGTTGAGACTGGTGAAATAAAACCATTTCAATTCATTTTCACACCATATATAGCGGGTACTCTTTCACTTGTTTTAGTTAGTTTTGTTGTCACCGCAATTTACTATATGCCCTATTTTCTATAAAAAAGCACTCGTGATAATCACGAGTGCTTTTTTACTATGCACGAGAAACGTATTTACCTTCACCAGTGTTGATGATAAGCATTTCGCCTTCGTTAATGAAGATTGGTACTTGTACAACAAGACCAGTTTCTAATGTAGCTGGTTTTGTTACGTTAGAAGCTGTGTCACCTTTAATACCAGGCTCTGTTTCTGTAACTTTTAATTCAACTGTGTTCGGAAGTTCAACACCAAGTACTTCACCTTGGTATGTCATAATAGATACTTCCATGTTTTCTTTTAGGAATTTTAATTCGCGCTCGATTTGGTTTTCACCAAGTTCGATTTGCTCATAAGTTCCGTTATCCATAAATACATGAGCCTCACCGCTCGCGTATAAGTATTGCATACGACGGTTTTCGATGTGTGCTTTTTCTACTTTTTCACCTGCACGGAATGTTTTCTCTTGAACAGAACCTGTGCGAAGGTTACGTAGTTTAGAACGAACGAATGCAGCACCTTTACCTGGCTTTACGTGTTGGAAATCAAGTACTTGCCAAAGGGCATTGTCCACTGAAATTGTTAAACCTGTACGAAAATCGTTTACTGAAATCATGTAAAAAAATCCTCCTGTGTATTACAAAATAATAAGTTCTTTTGGTGATTTCGTAATTACTTCATTACCTTCACTCGTTACAATGATATCATCTTCAATACGTACGCCGCCAATACCTGGAATATAAATACCTGGTTCTACTGTTACAGCCATACCTGGTTCAAGTACTGTATCAGAACGGAACGCTAAACCTGGCGCTTCATGGATTTCAAGGCCGATTCCATGACCAGTAGAGTGTCCAAAGTATTCACCATATCCTTTTTCCGTTATGTAATCACGCGTTAATGCATCTGCCTCGCGGCCTGTTAAACCAGCTTTAATACCGTTTACACCACGTAATTGTGCTTCTAAAACGACATTATAAATTTCTTTTAATTTATCAGATGGTTCACCGACTGCAATTGTACGAGTAATATCAGAACAATACCCTTTGTAATAAGCGCCGAAGTCTAATGTAACGAAATCTCCTGTTTCTATCACTTTTTCAGATGCCACGCCGTGCGGTAATGCCGAACGAAGACCTGAAGCAACGATAATATCAAACGAAGAAGATGTTGCTCCTTGTTTTCTCATGAAAAATTCAAGTTCATTTGACACTTCAATTTCAGATACTCCCGGGCGAATGAATGATAGAATATGCTCAAAGGCAGCATCTGCAATCTGTGCAGCTTCCTTTAATATCTTAATCTCTGAATCAGTCTTTATCAAGCGTAACTTTTCTACAAGCCCAGAAGTCGGGATAAATTCAGCTTCGATCGCCTCATTATGCGTTACGTAAGAGCTATATGTAAGAGTATCCTGCTCAAAGCCAAGCTTTTGAATTCCAAGTTCTTTCACTTGCTTTGCAACTTCATCAATAATTAATCCTGCATGCTGCACGATTTCATATCCAACAGCTTGTTTACTAGCCTGCTCTACATAACGAAAATCCGTAATAAATTGAGCACGCTCTTTTGAAATAAGTACAACCCCAGCTGTTCCAGTGAAGTTAGCCATGTATCTACGACTATGTTCATTTGTTAATAAAATACCGTCGATACCAGCCTCAGCAAATGCGCTTCTTAATCTTTCGATTTTCTCCATGACTTTATGCCTCCCTTAATTTCTCCATTAATGCAAATAACGCTAACTTATAGCCATAAAAACCAAATCCAACAATTTGTCCTGCACAAACAGCCGCCGTCACAGATTCGTGACGGAACGATTCACGCTGGTGAATGTTAGAGATATGTACTTCAATAACAGGAATCGAAATGCTCGCAATTGCATCTCGAATTGCATAGCTATAATGCGTAAATGCTCCAGGATTTAAAATGATCCCTTCATATATATCTTCAGCCTCATGAAGACGATCGATAATCGCACCTTCATGATTCGATTGGAAACATTCTAACTCCACTCCCATTGTTTTTGCTTCTTGCTTCATATCTGCTTCAAGTGTCGCTAACGTGCCCTTTCCATATACATTTACCTCACGAACACCGAGGCGATTTAAGTTAGGACCGTTTACGAGGAGTAACTTTTTCATATTCTTAAAACTCCTTAATATTAAATATCTATACAACATTTTAACATAGGAGTTACTTATTTGAATAGTTCGTCTTCTCTTCTCCTTCTTGCTCCGCTTTATTACTATTTACTGCGTAAGAAACAGAGTATGCAATAAACACACCATACAATATAAAAATACATATTGTCGTCACAATCGTCTCTTTCGGCAAATTGAACGCACTTTTAATAACAGGTGCCATTAAACCCATTACGAAAAACAGTAACGCCCACCAAAATAGCCCATAAATAATCCCTGGAATGATTCCTTCAAATTTCGCCAAAAACGCTTTATACAAAAAGGAAATCAAGATTGAAAGAAGTCCCATGCAAACAATTCCTGACAGATTGCCCCATATCCCTTCTTTCCAACTCCCAAACGCAAATGGTAACAGTAAATAATTAGGTCCCGCTTCCGTGAATGAAAATATATGAAGGAAATACCATATTCCTCCCCAAAAAATTCCACCAAACAAACCGATTTGCACATAATTCCTTGTTCCTAATTGTTCTTGACTCACATCAACACCTCCGCTCAATAGTATGCCCGAAACTATTTTGAAGCATGTTTAAATACTGCGAAATTTGTCTATAAAAAGAATAAGAAATGTCCGACTCTCGTAACATTTTCTCTTGTCATATACTTGTATTTGTCGATAAAATAAAGGAAACTCGGTGATTGTCTTATTTCAAAACGACAGAACCCAGTATGACAATTGCCTCTTTTTCTACATAAGAGAGAAACAAATACAGGTTGGTGTTAACATGGCAGAAGAGTCAAAACAAATATATGGCGGGCAAGCAGTCATAGAAGGAGTTATGTTTGGCGGTAGAGAATATACTGTTACAGCGGTTCGTCGTAAAGATAAATCGATTGAATTTTATCGATTACCACGCGTTCGTAATAAAGCATTATCTATCCTAAAAAAAATTCCATTTTTACGAGGTATTGCCGCCATTGTGGACGCAAGTGCGAATGGAGCAAAGCATTTAAACTTCGCTTCAGAACGATTTGATGTCCACCCAGAAGATGATGAACAAATTGCAAATAAAAAAGAAGAACAATCAAAATTAACGATGGTATTAGGAGTTGCAGCAGTTGGCGTTTTATCTTTCATATTCGGTAAAGTCATTTTCACAGCAGTTCCTGCACTATTAGCTGAATTAACGAGACCGATTTTCCCATCTCATACAGGGCAAATCATTGTCGAAAGTGTCATTAAGCTCATGCTACTATTGAGCTATATATACTTTATTTCTTTAACCCCACTTATTAAACGGGTATTTCAGTATCACGGTGCAGAGCATAAAGTAATTAATGCTTATGAGAATAATCTTCCTATGACTGTAGAAAACGTCCAAAAGCAAACCCGCCTCCATTATAGATGTGGTAGTAGCTTTATTATATTTACAGTCATTATTGGAATGTTTGTTTATTTCCTCGTTCCTACAGATCCACTTTGGGCACGAGTAATAAACCGAATTTTATTAATTCCAGTCGTTCTCGGCATTTCGTTTGAAGTACTACAATTTACGAATCGATTGCGAGACATTCCTGTATTACGCATACTTGGATATCCCGGATTATGGCTGCAACTATTAACAACGAAAGAACCAACAGATGATCAAGTGGAAGTAGCTATTGCATCGTTTGAAGAATTATTACGTTTAGAAAACAAACAATAATTATTTAAAAATGGTGTTCAACTCCTCTCCTCATCGTTAATATACTAATTTTAATATATGTTTTTAGGAGGTGTTCCTTATGAACGGTCGTTCGTTTACTTTCGCTATATTTGTGCTTATAATCGGATTAGCAATATTCGGCCTTGTTTCATCTGTAATTACAAATCCAATGGGTGTATTAAGAAATATCGGGTATATGTTACTTGTTGTCGGTATCTTTTACTTGCTATACAAGATGTTTACTAATTCCAGTGGTTCTGCAAATTCGCAAAGCTCATATAAGCGCGCTGCAAAACAATCGAACCGCAAACATGGGAAACAAAATGTAGCACCCCTAAGCAATTCATTCTTGAAACGAAATACTTCTGATGACAAGGGCAAAAAGGGTAATTCTCCATCGTTGAAACGAAAAAGAAAACAATCTCATTTAACTGTCATTGAAGGTAAAAAGAACAAAAAGAAAGACCGTGCTTCCTTTTAGGAAATACGGTCTTTCTTTATACTTTCAAGCACTTCTTTCAAAGTTTTATCTATCATACTTTCAATTCGAAGGTGATGATTTTCAAATGGTAAATTTCTTGTCACATCATTTGGAACAACGACGCATTTTAATCCTGCCGCAACCGCTGCTTTCAATCCATTTAATGAGTCTTCAAATACAACAGCTTCTAATGGTTCAATTCCTAATTCCTCTATTGCAATTCGATAAAGTGCTGGATCTGGTTTTACCTTCTCAACATCTTCTCTCGTTTTAATTACTTCAAAATAATCTCGAATCTGTAGATCTTCTAAAAAACGAACAACCCATTCTCTAGATGAACTAGAAGCTAATGCGATTTTCAATCCCATTTCTTTCGCTTCTTCTAAATATTCTTTTACCCCATCACGCGCTTCTGGTATTTTCATTTTCTCTTTATGTAAAGTCGTCACCTTTTCTTTTAGTGCACGCTCGTTAAACTTTTCTTTTAATTGTTCCTTTAAATATGCATAAAGTACATTATCTGTCGTTCCAATACATTTCGCAAATTCCTCTAAAGGTAACTCTCCGCCGTACTCACGAACAGCATCTCTGAAAGAGTGAAACCATATTGTTTCTGTGTCCACAATTAATCCATCAAAATCAAAAATAATTGCTTTCATAATTCTCCCGTCCTTTTCGATTGAAATAAAAAAGGAAACGCCATCCGTTCCCCTTAATTACTTTTCTCTTCATTTGCTTTTTGAACACCACGAAGTGTTTCTACTCGAACCTCATCTTGTTCAAAATATTGTACTAAATCACCGATACGGTCAATTGCTTCCCAACTTAAATGATGTTCAATCCCTTCAACATCATTGTAAATCTTGCTTTCATCCAAACCAATAATACGCATAAACTGCTCTAGCAAGTCATGACGATATACGAGACGTTCTCCGATTTTTTTACCTTTTGATGTTAATACAAGCCCTCTATATTTTTCATAAATTAGATATTCATCTTTGTCTAATTTTTGCACCATTTTTGTTACAGAGGATGGATGTACACTAAGCGCTTCAGCAATATCAGATACGCGGGCATAACCCTTTTCATCAATCAACAAATAAATTTGTTCAATATAATCTTCCATACTAGGGGTAGGCATCGGTTTCCTCCATCCAATTTCATTTTGCTTATTCCGAACGAAGCAATCAATAAAATGATACACCAGAAAGAATAACGTGACAAGGTAGAAACGAGCCTAAATCTGCAAAAGAGAAAAGAACCTGCATTCAAATACAAGTTCCTTTCATGTGAAATATTGAATTTCTGCGTCAGGAAAAAAGTGACGAATATATCTTCGAATCGTTTCCTCCAATACTTCTGCATCATCTTTTTTATAGACGTATTTCCCAATACCGTATCGTCCCCATTTATATTTCCGCTTCTCTTCGTCCATTTCAAGTTTCGTATTCGGATAACGCGCTTGAATGACCTTTTTTGCCGGCTTCGTAAAGCGATGCTGAATTAATTCAAACGTTAAATTTGGTATCACCATATCTTTCAAGGCATTGTATAATCTCTCAAACAATTCACGATACCCCTCTTCCCATCCTTCATGCATATAAAGTGGCGCAACTATAAAGCCAAGTGGATAATTAGCCCCTGCCACTTTACGAGCAGCCTCAATTCTCTCTTCGAACGGCGATGTCCCCGGTTCAAAATTTTTAATCACATAACGTGAATTAATGCTAAATCGAAAACGCGTTTTCCCATTATGCTTTGCATCTAATAAATGATCAACGTGCGAATATTTCGTAACGAAACGTAAACGCCCATGCTCACTTTCTCCCATAAATTCGATCGTTCGCTTTAAAGCATGCGTTAAATGATCAATTCCAACGATATCTGATGTACACGCCGCTTCAAATCTTGTTATTTCTGGTGCCCTTTCATCCATATATTGCTGTGCCTTCTCAAATATTTCATCTAGATTCACATATACACGAACGTAAGGTTTACTACCAAGGGTCGTTTGCAAATAACAATAATGGCAATGTCCCATACACCCTGTTGCAAGCGGAATTGCATATTCAGCTGACGGCTTTGACGTATCAAACTTTAATGTCTTCCTCACCCCAACGACAAGCGTTGCCTTTGCATTGCGATACTTTTGCAAATCATTTTCACCTGGCAAATTTCTAATTTGATTATGGGATGTCGTTTCACGAATTTCTAATCCCATCTTCGTAAACTTCTCATACAGCTCTTTTCCAAGTGGATATTCGAGTGCCTTCGGTTCAAAGTAAACAAGTTTTGGCATAAACGGTTTCATATACTTCCCTCCTCTCGTTAGTATGGAGAACACGGAAAAATTAAAACGCATTAAAGTTTTCCACTTCAGTAACTTGCATTGCAAGTTACTGAATGTTATAATTTGGATAACAGCTACCTTGCAAGGCAAGTTACCTGAATAAAAGGTGGGGAAATCATGCATAGCCAAATGTTAAAAGGTGTACTCGAAGGTTGCATCCTATACATCATTTCGCAAGAAGAAGTGTATGGATATGAGCTGAGTACAAAATTAAATAAATACGGCTTTACATTTGTCAGCGAAGGAAGCATATATCCGTTATTGTTACGTATGCAAAAAGAGAGGCTAATTGAAGGAACATTAAAAGCTTCCTCACTCGGTCCAAAGCGAAAATATTATCATGTAACCGATAAAGGAATAGAACAGCTTGAAGAATTTAAACAAAGCTGGGGAATGGTTTCGACAACGGTGAACAACTTATTACAGGGAGAGTGATAGGGATGAATGCGCAAGACATGATTGAATTGAACAACAAAAAACGCGAACTTCTAACATTTGAAAACGAAGCTTCTTATGGCGATATGCTAGTATATCTTCGGTTATCTAACGTACCTGAACAACAAGTAGAAGAACTATTATTAGAAATATTAGATCATCTCATCGAAGCACAAAGAGAAAATAAAAATGCTTATGATATTTTCGGCAATGACTTACAATCTTATTGTGATGAACTCATATCGGCTTTACCAGCTCAAACAAAGTTAGAAAAAACTTCTTTAATCGGTTTTGTTATTAGCTTACTTCTTGCTATACAGTTTGGAATGGATGCACTTGTTTCGACTTTCATTTTAATCTTCAGGAAAAATATCGAACAATTAAGCCCAGCTTTTAGCATCCCTGGAACCACTTTGTTCGTTTCACTTATTATACTAGGCATACTTTTCATTTTATATTTATTAAAGCGCTATTCCTTTGATCAAAAGATGAATTGGAAAAGAAGGATTCTATTTGGATTTGCATTTGCTACTCCATTTTGTTCAGCTGTATTTTTAAATGTCTATTTTAAAAAACAACCTTATCTCATTTACCACCTAACCTTTTGGCAAAACGCCTTAATTGCTATCTTATTTTTCATTTTATATAAATTACTATACAAAAAATCAAATTTTTAACAGCCTTTCAAAAGGCTGTTTTTCTTCTGTCTAATTTTACAAATTGAAAAATTTCATAAAGAAAATAAGAAAAATGCAAAATAATTAAAGTTAATTGTTGACGTGATGCTTTTATTATCGGTATCATAAATCTTCGTGAGCAATTATTTTTCGTTATACGATTTTTTTATTATTACTGAATTTTTGAGAGGAGAAATTAGATGTCAGTTAAGAAGAAAACGCAAGTACGCACCGGCAAAATGGTACGTGAACTAATGTTAGCAGACGAAGATGTAAATGCTTCGCTAATTATGGTATACAGTGAAAACGGTGTAAACGCAGAAATTAAAATCGAGGGCTTAACGCCGAAATGTAACGAAGAATTATTTTTGAGCGGAAACGTGGATTGGAACAAGAGTGTTATTTATAAAATTGTTGATTTCACTGGAAACGCTGAAGTTGGTAAAGTTACATTATCAGCGATGAACAAAAACAATGTTTCTCTAGAAATAGAACGCGTTATGTGGAGTAAAGAAAATAAAGAGGCTGCTGGTCAAGAAGAAACACCGGTAGAAGCCACACCGAAAAAAGAAGTAGTTGTAGAAGCTCCAAAAGCAGTTACACCTGCTCCTAAACCTATTACGCGTGTAGAAACACCTGCTATGGCCCCTAAGCCTACTCCGGTACCGACGCCGAAGCCAGTAAGCGTAGAAGCAGCTGTAGAACTAACTACTCCAGCACCTGTGAAAAAAGTAGTCCCTACTTCAGTTACAAAGCAAGAGACAGTACCGGTTGCTCCAGCAAAACCGAAACAACCTGCTTTGACTGAAACAAATTCAAAACTACAAGAAAATTATGTGAAACTCGTGAAAAAGACAATTGAAGTTTGTCAAGATTACGAGCTTGGCATCGACATAGATGATTCTATTGAAGGCTTAAAAGAAGAACTACAAAGCCAAGGTATTAGCGTTACATTTGACAAAGAAATTATGGACGTTGTAAATCGCCTTCGTTCTTTACAAGATAAAGGAATCAAAGTAGAAAAAGTACTTAATTTACTATAAAAAAATAAGAGATGGCAATTGCCATCTCTTATTTTTTATAATTCCATTCCTTACTTTCATACTTTTCTTTTGCTAACGTTTGAACTTCATGTAACTGTTCTTCTGTTAATTCATATGGCACAAGCTCTATATCCAATCCTTTTTCAAACCCAACCTCGAACGCTTTAATTAACTGTTCGATCGTAAATGTACGGTCTGTCAATTTATTAATTGCTACCGCTTTAGAAGAAAACATACTTTTCATACGTTCTTTCACACGTTCATTTGGGAATAAAAATAGGTCGTATAGTTCGTCTAAATCTATTTCTAACGGAATCGATCCGTGCTGTAAAATAACACCTTTTTGACGTGTTTGAGCACTACCTGCGATTTTTCTTCCTTCAACTACAATTTCATACCAAGATGGCGCATCAAAACATACTCCTGAACGCGGATTTTTTAAATTCTCACGATCCGCCTCTGTTTTCGGAACTGCATAATACGCTTCTAATCCTAATGCCTTAAAACCGTCCAATAAGCCTTGCGAAATAATGCGGTATGCTTCCGTAACTGTTTTTGGCATATTTGGATGATCTTCAGACACAATAACACTGTACGTTAATTCTTTGTCATGTAGTACACCCCTGCCGCCTGTTTGACGACGAACGAACCCATATTTCTTTTCGTTAACTACATCCATATTTATATCTTTTTCAACACGCTGGAAATACCCGACTGTTAATGTTGGTACTTCCCATTCATAAAAACGAATTGTTGGTTGCATCTTCTTTTCACTTTGCCAATTTAATAAACATTCGTCTAACGCCATATTAAACGCTGGTGAACATTGACCAGAGTTAATATAACACCATTTTTCTTTTCCCATCCTACACCTCATATAACCAATTATTTTTCACATTCTCTAGTCTACCAAATTCGACAAAATTTGTGAAAGAATACGAAATTTCTCCTTATATACAAATGAATCTGTTGCATAAATACATATGGGCATTATAATATTGAAAGTAGGATAAGAAAAAAGGGAGCGATAGAACCGTGTCAACAACTTGGATTATTTTATTAGCCGTAATCGTAGCGTTCATCGGTTACACTGTATGGATGTATTTCTATCAGAAAAAATTAATTAAAACTCTTACAGAAGAAGAATTTCGCGCTGGCTACCGTAAAGCACAGCTTATCGATATTCGCGAAGCAGACGAATATAACGCAGGGCACATTTTAGGTGCACGTAACATTCCGTTATCACAAATTCGCCTTCGTCATAAAGAACTTCGCCAAGATCAACCTGTTTACTTATACTGCCAAAGCGGATTCCGTACAGGCCGTGCAGCTCAATACTTAAAAAAACAAGGTTACAAAGATTTCTACCAATTACAAGGTGGATTTAAATCTTGGACAGGTAAAATTAAAAAGAAATAACATACAAAAACTAGCTGCATGCTGCAGTTAGTTTTTTATTTCATATTGTTTGCAATGTAATATAGATTCTTTTTTATTACATCTGCATCGTTCTCTTCTACATTACGATATAATAACTGATATTCAATCCCCTTTTCTTTCCATAGAAGCGTAGCAAATTCCTCTCCTCTCTCGAAGTCATCTTTATTTTTAAAATAAGCAGACGCTCCATTATTCAATTTCATTTGTTCTTGAAATCGCTTTTCTTCTACAAAATCCGGAAAACTGTAAGGGAAATTTGCAACAGTTAGCTCAATATACTCATGTCTACCTTGCTCCTGTTGTTTATATTTAATCGTTAAGACAGCATTCTTCTTTTCAATCGTTCTTACTTCACCCAACACATCACTCGTAATGTCATACGGTAAAAAGGTAGGAACTTTAAATTTCGCCGGAAAATATTTTGGAAGTTCTTTTAACGGAATCGGATCCGTAACGCGATCTGTAGCCCCACCTGTTGTTCCCACAAATGTTTTTTCTTTTTGCATCGTTTGCTGAAATGAACATGAGCTAAGTAATACACTAGAAAACACGAAACAAATGATTCCTTTTTTCAATTTGTTTCCGCCCTTTCATACCGCCCTCTTAACGAACAAAGCGTTTATATGTTGTTCATATTCGCTTGAATGCCACACTCCACCTTTGAAAACTTTCCTCGTTATTCTCACACATTTTGACAAAACTGCTTTCAAACAAACAGAAAGACTTCGCTATTCTTACGCCCAAACGAAATGGTTACGCGAATAACAGAAGTCCTATTTATAACATAGATTGTGAAAAGCTTTTCAGGTCAAGATTTTTTCATTCTACTTATTTTCCCTTTATAATAAGTAAAGAGGTGATGCATATGGCCAATATAAAACAAATCGCTAAAACTGCTGGTGTATCTATATCAACCGTTTCCCGTGTCTTAAATAATCACCCTTACGTAAAAGAAGACAAACGGAAACGAGTTCTAGAGGCGGTTGAAGAATTAAACTACGCAAAAAATATAAATGCTATTCATTTAATAAAGGGGAAAACATATACAATCGGGGTTATGCTCCCTTTCATTAATGTCCCTTACTTCAGTACCATTATTGAAGGAATCGGAAACGAAGCGTTAGCAGCTGGATATCACATTAATTTATGCCAAACAAATTACGATAGTATTGAAGAAATTCGTGTTCTTGAAATGATGAAAATGAAACAATTTGACGGGATGATTATTTGTTCTCGAACGAGTTCATGGGAACAAATCGAACCTTTCGCAAAATTCGCCCCTATTATTTCATGTGAAAAAATGAACCACCCCCTCATTTCATCTGTCTACGTAGATCATTATGAAGGATTCCGGCTCGGTACTGCATATTTACTAAGTAAAGGCCATGAAAAAATCGGAATTTGTTTAGCAAGAAAAACGAGTGTAAATTCTATGGAACGTGAAAAAGCGTTTGCTGATACACTTCATAACGAAGGTCAAACGTTACATCCTGAATGGATTTTTCATCAATGCTATACAATGCAGGACGGAGCACAAATACTCCACCGTATTTTACATATGAAAAATCGTCCAACTGCTATTTTCACAGCGAATGACCAAGTAGCTGCCGGTTTATTAACAGAGGCAAAGAAACATGGTGTTCGCGTCCCTGAAGATCTCGCTATTTTAGGATTCGATAACCATGAAATTTCAAAGGCGTTAGAAATTTCGACTATTGAACACCCTGGTCTTACGATGGGATCACGTGCTTTTACCTTATTCCATAAACAGATGCAGGACGAACAAATAACCGGGAACTCAGAAGAACTTCCATTCCATTTAATTGAGCGAAAAACAGTCTGAAAAGGAGCGTTAACTATAGCACTCTTTTTCAGCTTTTCACCTATTGACTTTGTGTTTTTTATCTCATATAATAAACCTAACGAACGGTAGGTAGGGGATGAAAATGACAGCAAATCGCATTAAAGCTGTAGCACTTTCTCATTTCGCACGCTACGGCTATGAAGGAACTTCATTGGCAAATATTGCCCAAGAAGTTGGGATTAAAAAACCATCGATTTACGCACACTTTAAAGGAAAAGAAGAGCTATATTTCATATGCTTAGAATCTGCTCTTCAAAAAGATTTGCAGAGCTTCACAGGCGATATCGAAAGCTTTTCCAATTCGTCCACTGAAGAATTGCTATTAAAATTATTAAAAGGCTACGCAAAACGATTTGGTGAAAGTGAAGAATCAATGTTTTGGTTACGAACTTCTTATTTTCCGCCTGATGCATTTCGCGAACAAATTATTAATAAAGCAAATGTACACATTGAAAACGTCGGAAAACTTTTATTCCCGGTATTTAAAAGAGCAAGCGAACAAGATGAGCTGCATAACATTGAAGTAAAAGACGCCTTAGAGGCTTTTCTATGCTTACTCGACGGTCTTATGGTTGAACTACTATACGCAGGTTTAAATCGTTTTGAGACACGTTTAGACGCTTCTTGGAAAGTATTTTGGCGCGGACTTTCAAACTGACGGATTGCTCCTTTGCAATGCGTCGTTTTTAAGCCCTTTACCTAACGACTGGTAGGAAGGAGAAATGACATATGGCATGGATTTATGTAATCATCGCTGGTATTATTGAAATCTTTTGGGTGATTGGACTAAAAAAAGCGGAGGCACCACTTGAGTGGGCTGGTGTTGCGCTATTAATTACAATTAGTTTCGTCTTATTATTTAGAGCTTATAAAGATTTACCTGTCGGCACTGTATACGCAGTCTTCACAGGAATCGGAGCGGGCGGAATCGTTCTTACAGAAATTTTCATCTTCGGGGAACCGTTCTCTATCGTAAAAGTTTTATTAATCGGTTTAATCTTCTTCGGAGTAATTGGTTTAAAACGAGTAACAGAAGAAAAAGAAACGAAGGAGGCCGCATAAAATGGCTTGGGTATTTTTAATTCTAGCTGGTATTTGTGAAATTATTGGTGTACTCTTTATGAAAGTAGCCACTGAAAAGAAAGGCTGGGCACCAAAAGTTATTTTAATCGCTAACTTCGGCGTAAGCTTCTTCTTCTTATCTCTTGCGATGGACACATTACCGATGGGAACTGCTTACGCGATTTGGACTGGAATCGGAACTGCCGGAAGTGCACTTCTAGGCATTCTTATTTTCCGAGAATCAGCGGATTGGCGTCGTCTTGCCTTCTTAAGCTGCATTCTATGCGGCGCTGTTGGCTTAAAACTATTAAGCTAACGTGAGGTGAATGTCATGTGGAGAGAAAAAGGAAAACAAATGTTAGCATGGATCACACTCGTGATCGCCATTCTACTGCAAGTAAGTTTTCATATAATAGAATGGTTGTTTCATAAAGTATTATCCATTCTTGCATTCCTTCCGAACATGACACTTGAAATTTTATCTATCGTTTGGTCCATTATCGCCTCCATTGCAATCGTAATTATATGGAGTATCGCCAAGCTATATAATAAGTTATTTAAAAAGGACAGTTACTCTGAAAAAGAGTAACTGTCCTTTTTTATATAGATTCAGACTTTCTATAGAAGTTTGATGTGATAAGACAAAGCAGACCAACTACGACAACACTCATACCAATTCCTTTATGCAAACTAGGAAATAGCACTGGTATATCCGAATAAAAGTTTGCTAATATGCAACCAATTGAAACTAAAAGTATTCCTATTCTATATAACCATTTTCTTTTGTTCATCATTCTCCCTCCTAAAATTTTTCATACACTCCTTCCTTTTGGACATACTACCTAAAAAAGGAGTGGATCCTATGCAAAATTCTATACATAAACAGATCCTATTTTTATTTTTCCTCTTTCTCATTCTCATTATCGTTTTCAGCTTTATATTACATACTCCAAAAGATGTTGTACCGAATAGCCTCTCTGTTTATAAACTATTACTTTCACATTGTCGATATTGAAGAAGGTGCCTTTTATGAGGCACCTTTTAAAATTCTCTCTTCTCATACAATTTCATTGAAACGAAGGCAGATACTATGAACATGCATATTGAACTAACGAATAATAAACTGTTATATAGTTGGATTTGTTCCAGGTTGATTTCAAAGAACATAGTACAAATGGCTGTCGGTGCTATTAGCATGAAAAGCGTAATAAAAATAGCTTTTTTATATGCTAGCCAAAATGATATCGGTAAAACAAAGCTTAAATATATTAAAATAAAGCTAATACTAGCAACCATTGTCGTTTCAATAAATTCAAATAGGTTAACCCCATTCTTCATTCCCATCGTGAAACAACCGACTATTACACTTATAAAAAGAATAATAATTGCTACTATATATTTCGCATACACAATTTGTTTTCTCGATATTGGTAAACTATTTACTATCACTTCACTCTCATTTTTACTATCTGCTTCAAATGTTTTTACTGTTGCCCCAATTGTAATAATTACTGACATAATTATGAACAGATTTTCCGTATCTGTTAAGGCCATATAAAAGAAAATAGGATACAGTATGTACCAAATTAAAAATTTCCATTGAATGATGAAATCTTTTAAAATTAATTGCTTAATCATGTATTACACCTCCTAACATGAAAATGCCCCTTCTATAACTCTGCCTCCTGAAACATTTTCATTGAGAGTAACATTGATATGACTATACTTACTAACACTCCGATACCAAGAACACTCATCGCTACTGTAGCATCCTCAGAGTGAAGTACTTTTAACATAATTGTTTTATCACCAAAAACATTACACATAAGGCCAATCATACCCATTAAAGGAAAAATCATAATTACATACAAGACAGTAGTAGCTTTATTTCCTCCGATGTAATTAGTAGGTATCATTATCACACAATAAATCAAAGTTGCTACTATTGCTGAAAACATTGCATATCCAGGAATAACTATATCTCTGTCCAACAAAATATTTCCTAATATTACGACTATAAAAGTTGTACTCAAACCGACTATAATAAATAATGTAGTTGAAATATATTTAGCTATAACTATCTCTTTTCTCGTTATAGGCAAACTCACTAATACTTTTTCTGTTTTACTTTTTTCTTCATAATAAAAAGAAATATATATAATCATACTACATGTCATAAATAACCCTATTGCAATCCCCATCGGTTCTACAGAATTCCTAAAAATCGATAAAACGGGTATTAAAAAATAGAAAGGAATCATCTTCTTCTGTAAGAAAAACTCCTTCAAAATTAACTGTTGCATATGAATTCTCCTCTCTATAAATCACGGGCTCCATAAATTTTAATTGTTAGAAACATAGAAGCGATATAAATACTAACTAATGTAATGAATCCAACTATAAATACACCAATATGCATAGGATTCATAATCCACTCAATGAATGAAGGTGCTATTCCATTGATCTCATCACTAATAAATATCCAAAGTATCCCTCCGACTCCTATTGAGGCTGCTGATACTATACTTCTTACTACCTTCGACTTTGTACCATAATAACTAGGGAAAAACGTGACAACCAAAAATACGGCGTAAACAGCTCCATTTATTATTTCATACCACGGAATTTCAATGTATAGATTAGGATGATATGCACCGATATCACCGATGACCACAATGCCTCTTATAAGAAAAACAACTAACATCGTAGAGAGCATGCCACCTACAATAAATATTGCACAGGAAATATATCTAGCAATTATGATATCCTTTCGACTTAACGGTAAACTATTTATTACAATGTCACTTTTATTCCTTTCATCCATATAGATTAGCGTCATAACGGAGGAAAGGGTTATAAATAGACAACTCATCGGAAATAACAATTCACTCCCGGGCTCAAGTAAAAAGAACATAAGGGGCATAATAAGATTCACTAACCAAGTTACCCGAAAAAAGAACAAATCTTTATAGATGAGCTGACGCATAGGCACCTCTCCCTTTCGCAGTGTAAACGATAATATCATCTAATGTAGGCTTTTCTAGTACAACCTCATTTCCAAACCAATCGATAATTACTTGTTTATCCTTCGCTAAACCTTCAAAACCAAATTTATTTTTTCGTAATCCAACAAATAGCTCTTTTCCTTCTCGATCCAATAAATCATTACTTCCCTTTACGATTACGTAGCTCTCCATTAATTCATCTTTCTCACCAGTAAATATAATTTCCCCATCGTTGATAAAAGTAATATAATCTGCGATGCGCTCTAAGTCTGTTGTAATGTGCGTTGAGAATAATACAGATACTTCATCTTCCATTACAATTTCTTGCAATATATCAAGCAATTCACTTCGAACAACTGGGTCCAATCCTGCTGTTGGTTCATCCATAATAATAAACTCTGCATGATGCGAAAGCGCGATGGCAATCGCAAATTTCATTTTCATCCCTTTAGATAACTCTTTAATTTTTTTATACTTTGGAACTTGTAATCTCTCCATATACGATTGATACTGACATTCGTCCCACTTTTTATATAGCGGTGCAATAATACGCTTCATTTGTTCACACGTTAAATCTTCGTAGTAATGATTTTCATCATATACAAAGCCGATATTTTGTTTTATTTCCTTTTCTGCTTTCTTATTGTCCTTGCCAAAAATTTGTATATCGCCGCTCTCTTTTCTAATTAAATTCATAATCATTTTGATCGTCGTACTTTTCCCAGCACCATTCGGTCCGACAAATCCCATAATATATCCACGTGGCAGCGTAAAACTTATATTTTTCACTGCAAAATCTTGATATCTTTTACAAATGTTTTTTAGCTCTAACATTCCTTATTCCCCCTCATATAAACACGCAATCATCTGCTGTAAATCTTCAAGTGAAAGCTGCAACACTTTACTTTCTCTCACAATTTCTTCAGCCTTACTTTCCAATAAACGTAAGCGCTGTTCTTTTAATAGTTCATTGTTTTTACGTGAAACATAAGTCCCCTTCCCAGCAACAGTTTCTATATATCCTTCTTTTTCAAGTTCCTCGTACGCACGCTTCGTTGTAATTACACTAATTTGTAATTCCTTCGCTAAGCTACGAATAGACGGCAGTTGGTCTCCCCCCTTTAAACCACCATTTAAAATAAGCTGGCTTAATTGTTTCCTTATTTGTACATAAATAGGGTCTTGGGAAGAATTCGAAATAATAATATTCATGTTTTCCTCCAGTGTGTATATACTGTATATATCTTATATATACAGTATATACACACCATCCTATTTTTGGCAAGAAAAAAAGACCAACATTTTCCTGTTGGTCTTTCGTATATGTATCACTTTTCAAAGCGATCTAACATTTCGTCTCTCATTCCGAAACTAACAACCGCAATTCCTACATACATAAACAGAAGGAATGCCGGATGAACTGTATTGTACCAGCTGCTATCAACAATTAAATAAATCGTTAACGCCACAACAAGAACAAACGCTAAAATAAACATATAAAAGTGTCTTGTACTACCCATGATAAACTCCTCTCTACTCTCTGCACCATTCAACAGTATATTTTATCGAATAATTCGATATGACTCAAGGTTAACTTTCTTTTATGTAATCAAGTTCTACCTTTACAATGTCCTCACATGCTATTGAAATGATTGTTCCTTGTTTATCAATCGCCGTCACTTCTCTATTATCCATTACACGATGTGCTACTCTTTCTAAAACTTTTCCTTGGTCTCGATAGCAAAATTCTTTTACATCTTTAATTGTTTCTCCATTTTCTAAATGGTATACCATTCTATAACATCGATATCCCACACTTTCACCCCCGCCTTGCTCGTTTTTTCACATATACATAAAAATGAGTAATTTTTGCCTCATCACATCTTCTTAATTTCAATAAAATTCTAACAAAAATAAATACTTTTATCAAACCGACTTTTTCAACAAAACTACCTATAAAACTACATCTTTACACAATTATGAAACAAAAAATATAAAGTTTTAACATTTTCTTCACTATTTCTGCATAAAGTGAAACTTTAATCAGTAGGGATTTTTGTTCATCCCCACTGATTATTAGCCTTCACCAATCGGGCATTTACGGACAGGTTATCTCCCACCTGGCTTCTTTGCACCAGCTAAGTTTTGAGTTGGGAGTTTTACTGTCCACAAATAGCGGGACAAATTCTCCAAACAAAAAAAGAACCCGCATGTAGCGAGTTCTTTTTTATTCTAATCAAACTTGTACAGGAGCAAGCTTTTCATAACGTAAAACAGGTTTACGAGCAGCCATCGTTTCGTCTAAACGTTTAATAACTGTAGTGTGCGGTGCTTCTTGTACAACTTCTGGATTTTCTTCTACTTCTTTAGCGATTTGAATCATCTTATCAATGAAACCATCTAACGTTTCTTTTGATTCTGTTTCTGTCGGTTCAATCATAATACATTCTTCCACATTTAATGGGAAGTAAATTGTTGGTGGGTGGTAACCGAAATCAAGCAGACGTTTTGCAATATCTAATGTACGTACACCAAGTTTCTTTTGACGACGACCTGATAATACAAATTCATGCTTACAATGTCTATCGAACGGAAGATCATAGAACGGCGCTAATCTTCTCATCATATAATTCGCATTTAATACAGCATACTCAGTTACTGCACGTAGTCCATCTGGACCCATAGAACGAATGTATGTGTATGCACGAACGTTAATACCGAAGTTACCATAGAATGGTTTCACACGCCCAATTGCTTCTGGACGATCGTAATTGAAGTGGTAGCCATTTTCCGTTTTCTCTAAAATTGGTTTTGGTAAGTACGGAATTAAATCAGCTTTCACACCTACTGGACCAGAACCTGGACCACCGCCGCCATGCGGACCTGTAAATGTTTTATGAAGGTTTAAATGCACAACGTCAAATCCCATATCTCCTGGGCGCGCTTGGCTTAATACCGCATTTAAGTTTGCACCATCATAGTATAATTTACCGCCTGCATTATGGACGATTTCAGCCATTTCTAAAATATTTTCTTCGAATAGACCTAATGTATTTGGATTTGTTAACATAAGTGCTGCTGTTTCTTCGTTTACAACACGTTTTAAATCTTCTAAGTCAACAAGACCATGTTCATTCGATTTTACTGTAATTGTTTCAAAACCAGCTACAGTTGCAGATGCTGGATTCGTTCCGTGAGCAGAGTCAGGAACAATTACTTTCGTACGGTTAAAGTCACCATTTGCTTCATGGTAGGCACGAATTAACATTAAACCTGTCCATTCTCCGTGTGCACCTGCTGCTGGTTGTAATGTAACAGTATCCATACCTGTAATTTCAATTAAATGCTCTTGTAAGTCGTACATTAATTCCATTGCACCTTGTACTGTCTTTTCATCTTGAAGTGGATGAATATTTGCAAATCCTGCAAAACGAGCTACATTCTCATTAATTTTCGGATTATATTTCATCGTACAAGATCCAAGTGGATAGAATCCAGAATCCACGCCGTGGTTACGGTTTGAAAGTGCTGTATAGTGGCGCATAATGTCAAGTTCAGATACTTCTGGTAGCTCTGCATCTTCTACTCGAATATAATCGCTCTCAAATACATCTTCTAGTTTCACTTCTTCTACATCTAATTTGGGTAAGCTATATCCTACGCGTCCTTCTTTAGTCACTTCAAAAATAAGTGCTTGGTCTTGGTTCTTCATTGGATAGCCCCCATTTCGTTTACAAGTGTGTCAATTTCCTCTTTTGTACGAAGCTCAGTTACTGCTAACAGCATATGATTTTCTAAT
This sequence comes from Bacillus sp. FSL M7-1020, assembly GCF_038050415.1. Classification (NCBI taxonomy): domain Bacteria; kingdom Bacillati; phylum Bacillota; class Bacilli; order Caryophanales; family Bacillaceae; genus Bacillus; species Bacillus sp. FSL M7-1020. The sequence continues at coordinate 3,823,649 of NZ_JBBOTW010000001.1, forward strand.
TCTTTATAATCACGGCCTAGATCATAACCACCGATAATATTCTTTTGTAGTAATGCGTCGTTTACTTCTTTCACTGGACGTTTGCAATCTACAACGAATTCATTGAAGAATGGTCCAGCAAATGTAGCTGTGAAGCCTTTCGCTTCGAATTGACGTTTTGCATATTGTGCTTTAGAAATATTTTGACGTGCCATTTCTTTCACACCTTGTTTTCCAAGTGCCGTCATTGCAACAGAAGCTGCTAATGCATTTAACGCTTGGTTTGAACAAATGTTAGATGTCGCTTTGTCACGACGAATATGCTGTTCACGTGCTTGTAGCGTTAATACAAATCCACGTTTACCATCTGAATCTACCGTTTGTCCGACAAGACGTCCTGGAATTTTACGCATAAATGCTTTCGTTGTTGCAAAGTAACCACAGTGTGGTCCACCAAACTGTGTTGGAATACCGAATGGTTGTGCATCACCGATTACAATGTCAGCACCGAATTTCCCTGGTGGTGTTAATGCGCCTAATGATAACGGGTTTGAAGAAACGATAAATAATGATTTTTGTTGATGAACGATTTTTTCAATATCAGCTAACTTTTCAACTTGTCCGAAGAAGTTTGGATATTGAACGATTACACAAGCAACTGTATCGTCTACTTCGCTTTGTAATACGTCTAAATCTGTTACACCATCTTTATGATTAATTTCAACAACTTCTAGATGTTGACCTTTTGCATAAGTTTCAAGTACTGCTCTTGATTCTGGGTGCACTGCACTAGATACAAGAATTTTCTTTTTACGAGTATGGCCAGCCGCTAACATTGCCGCTTCAGCTAAAGCTGTACCTCCGTCATACATAGAAGAGTTTGCTACATCCATTCCTGTTAATTCACAAATCATTGTTTGGAATTCAAAGATTGCTTGTAATTCCCCTTGTGAAATTTCTGGTTGGTATGGCGTGTAAGCAGTATAAAACTCTGAACGAGAAATAACATGATCAACAATTACTGGAGCATAATGATCGTATACGCCTGCTCCTAAGAAAGAAGCATATTCTTTTAAATTAGCATTTTTACCAGCCATTTGAGATAGCTCTTTTAAAAGCTCTGGCTCTGATTTTGCTTCTTTAATTTTTAAATCCCCTTTAAAACGAACACTCTCTGGAATATCAGAGAATAATTCGTCGATCGTTTGAACGCCGATCGTTTGTAACATTTCTTTTTTGTCTTCTTCTGTCATTGGAAGATAACGATGCAACATGAAATCTACCCCTCTCCCCGTTACTTTGAACGTTTATAAAATGGTGTTGGAACAACTACTGCTTTGACGCGTTTATTACGAATTTCAATTTCTACTTCTGTATCAACTGCTGCGTATTTTACATCAATTAGTGCTAAACCAATGCTTTTCTTTAACGTTGGAGATTGTGTACCACTCGTTACTTCCCCGATTTTTTCTTCTCCTACAAATACAGGGTAATGCGTACGAGGAATACCGCGTTCGATCACTTCGATGCCGACTAATTTACGAGATGCACCGTTTTCTTTTTGCTCTTTTAACGTTTCTTTTCCAAAGAAATCTGCTTCTTTGTTTGGTTTTACCGCAAAGCCAATTCCTGCTTCAATCGGTGTAATATCTTTTGATAATTCTTGTCCGTATAACGGAAGTGTTGCTTCAAAGCGAAGTGTATCACGAGCACCTAAACCACATGCTTTTAAGCCCTCTTCTGCTCCAACTTCAAGAAGTTTCTCCCAAAGTTTTGCAGCATCTTCACTCTTACAGTAAATTTCGAATCCGTCTTCACCTGTGTAACCTGTACGAGATACAAGTGCAGGAATTCCATCTACAAGAATATAGTTTTTAAATTTAAAGAACTTAATTTCTTTCAAATCTTCTGACACAACTTTTTGTAAAATGCCTTCTGCTTTTGGTCCTTGAATTGCAAGCTGCGCAACTTCACTAGAAACATTGACTACTTTCGCATCGCCAATTACATGACTTGCTAACCATTCGTAATCTTTCTCGATATTTGATGCATTGATTACTAATAAATAGTCTTCTTCACCACGTTTGTAGATTAATAAATCATCTACTGTACCACCATTTTCGTAGCACATAGCTGTATATTGTGCGCCTCCTACCTTTAAGGTAGATACGTCATTTGTAACAACACGTTGTAAAAATGCTAAACTATCTACACCTTTTACCTCAACTTCTCCCATATGAGACACATCGAACAAACCTGCCGCTGTACGTACAGCTTCGTGTTCTTCTTTAATGCTTGAAAATTGAACTGGTAATTCCCAGCCACCAAAGTCGATTGTTTTCCCACCATACTTCGCGTATACATCAAATAACGGTGTACGTTGTAATGTAATCATGCTCTTTCCCCCTTATGCTCTGACAAATCAATAAAAGTTGCTTCCCATATCTAAACATTTTCATTCTGAAAAGATAGGATATACGGAATCTCACTATATTTTTTTATGAAAGCGTAAATAAAAAAGTACTTTCTTGGATAAAATACGAAAGATTCCACACATTTCACACCATTATCCTAACATCATTCGCTATATTTCATCAATATTCTAGCATAAAAAATAATTTAGAATTTTTCATTCTTAATCTTACTAAATACAACTTTTGAGATTTAATGCTTATTATTGTCTATCATATAGCCTTTAATAACGATAACAAAGCCTTCTTTCAAGGCGAATCATTATACATGTAAAAAATAATTACTTTAACTTATAAAAGGTGGGAGAGTCGTAATGAATGTTGATATTTCCGTAGATCGGACGTGGCAAAACAATTTTTTAAATAGAATTGAAGAAGATGGTCCTTGGACAAACTGGGATTTATACCATTTAGCTTATGAAACAGAAAAATCGTTACTTGTTCCTACTTTCGATGGACTACAAGCACCGAAGCACTTATCCCATTTCACACCGCTTCCTCATCAATTAGAAGTCGCTCAAAATGTTATTGAACAAATGAACGGTAAAGCGATACTAGCCGACGAAGTAGGGCTTGGAAAAACAATTGAAGCTGGACTTATTTTAAAAGAATATATGGTGCGTGGGCTTGTGAAAAAAGTACTCATACTCGTCCCAGCCTCTCTCGTGTCACAATGGGCATACGAACTAAATACAAAGTTTTTCATTCCAGCTGTAGCTCAAAAGAAAAGCTACTCGTGGGAGCAAGCTGACGTGATCGTATCATCAATTGATACTGCAAAACGTTCACCACATCGCGATATCGTTTTGAACTTAGAATATGATCTTATTATTATCGATGAAGCACATAAACTAAAAAATAATAAAACAAAAAACTATGAATTTGCACAGCGATTAAAAAAGAAGTTTTGTTTATTACTAACAGCTACTCCTGTTCAAAACAAGATTGATGAAATTTTCAACCTTGTTTCTTTATTAAAACCAGGACATTTGGGCAATCAATCCAACTTTGAAGAATACTACGCTTCAAAAAATCGTTCAGCCGAATCAGATGAAGACTTAAAAGCTCTCATTAACAAAGTAATGGTCCGAAATAGACGTCATAATACCGGAATTGATTGGCCGAAGAGGCATGTACGTACAATTTTTGTAGAGTTTAATAAAGAAGAGCAAGCTTTATATAATGCAATTGAACACTGGGGAGGACGAGATGCCTTCACATCTGCTTTCTCATCCTTAACATTAAAACGCGAGGCATGTAGTAGCCGTGAAGCTGTGTACTATTCATTAAAAAAGCATGTAGAAAAACGTCAGAAAGAAAATGAACAATATATAAAAGATCCATATATTGATGTACTAATGGACAATATTAATCATATTCCATTCAACTCAAAAGCAAATAAAGCTCTTGAGCTTATAAAAGAAATTGACGATAAAGTCGTCATCTTCACGGAATATCGAGCGTCACAAATGTACTTACAATGGTTTTTACAGCAGCACGGCATTTCTTCCGTTCCGTTCCGCGGTGGATTTAAACGCGGGAAAAAAGATTGGATGAAGGAACTTTTCCAAAAACACGCGCAAGTATTAATTGCAACGGAAGCTGGCGGAGAAGGAATTAACTTACAGTTTTGTAGCCATATGATCAATTATGATTTGCCATGGAACCCAATGCGTCTTGAACAAAGAATTGGACGTATTCACCGTCTTGGTCAAAAAAATGATGTTCATATTTATAACTTAGCTACAAAGCATACTGTTGAAGAACACATTTTGAAACTGTTATATGAAAAAATAAATTTATTTGAGCGTGTTATCGGTGAACTCGATGAAATTTTAACAAGAATTAATATGAAAAACATCGATGCGCATATTCAAGAAATTTTTGCGCAATCAAAAAGCGAAGGAGAAATTCGAATTAAGATGGAAAACTTAACATCTATTATCGACTTTGCGAAGCGAAATGAAGCTGAGGTGCAAGGCTATGCAGCAACATGAAATCCATAATTACTTAAACAATTTCTTTGAAGCGAATAACTGCGAAATTTTAGGACGTTCCCCTCACCTATTAGATGTGCAGTTAACAATTGAGATGGATAAATTATTAATGAACCGCCCTTTCTATTGGCACTATCTTGAAAAAACAGGAGGCGTACCGAATCCGATGCGCCTTACTCTTATTACAAATCCAGAAAACGAAGAAAACGATGGCGAACTTATTCACTACGGTTCACCACGACTACATCAAATTTTCCAGACAACGAAAGAATTAGGCTCTTACATACGTTTATATGAGGAAATAACGCATAACGGGGCAACGCATACACCGCTCCATCCTTGGCTCGGTGTAAATATAAAAGTGTCTTATCAATGTGATCGAAAAAAAGACATCCTTCATTCCATTGGTATTCATCTCATCTCTGGAACAATGATGGCAAATTTTCATGAAACATTAACTAACATTAAACTTACACCGAAAATACCTGATTTTTGTTTTACGCTCTCTCCTATCATTAAGCCTCAAAGCGGCTTACAACGTATAGAGGACGCTTTAAAAAATATAATTGCAGAAGATGATCATGCGTGGGCGAAAGAAGCGAGGGTACGTTGGAATCACGATTTAGATCTTTTAAATCGTTTTTATGAAGATAGTGATGAACTTCCTGAAAGCTATGAAATTGAAAAACAAGCCTTGCAAGAACAATATGAACCACGTATTACAGTGCAAATTATTAACGGTGGCCTCTTTTATGTTACCGCTAATCATTTTCTATCTTAAAAAAGCTCCTTCCGTTTTTAGAAGGAGCTTTTTTTTATTTATTTTCTATCCTACTCGCTATCGTCACTACGCTCTTGCTGTTTTTTCTGTGCCATACGTTTCTGCTGTGCACGATCCTTTGCGCTCACATGATTTGCATCAGTTGGAAGGTTTTCTTTCGAACGTCCAATTCCATTGCTCATCTTTCCCACTCCTTTTTACGTTTTTCAAAACACATGTTTATTTTCAGCTAGAGTTACAATCCTTATACAAAAAAATAAGAGCAGCCATTGGCTACTCTTACTCACTCACATATTTTTGAAACATATCATGGATGCCTTTATTTACGAGGTTCGAGATCTGTTCGTCAGATTTATTCGGATAACGATCGCGCAATCTGATAGATGCCTTCACCATTAAATTTTCTAATACAGAACGGCCACCTTCTCCATAAATAATTTCAGCATACTTAACAAGCCTTCCATCCTCTACTGTTGCTGGATTATGATTGAAGAAAAATTTACTCATTGTTTCCACCTCTCTCTTTGATAACGTTTACATTTATATATTTTATTTATGTTATTTATTTCACAATATTGTATGCACGTATATTTAATTAGTTTCATTATAAAGCAACATATCGATAGTACATATGTGATTTTCCGTCTATTTTGTGAACAAACCAAAAATGAAAGCGTTTCCTTTATTATATACTAAAAAAACTTACTACGCTAGGGGCAATTTTTTCAATCTACTAATCCCTCAAAAATTGATATATTTTTTCTTTTCCAATCAAACCTTATACAATTTTCAGAAATTATATTATAAAATATATGTATGACTTAAGGAGGATTTGTATGAATCAAAATAAAAAAGCTATATTAGATCTTGTCTTTTATCTCGTAATCCCATTCCTCATTTGGAAATTTGCAAAACCTTATATTGATCCTTATTACGCGATGTTAATTTCCTCTGTTCCGGGGATTATTTATACACTGTATACCTTTAAAAAAGAAAAGCAGTTTAACGTGACAGGATTCTTTATTTTAATTACACTCATTTCTAATACGACGGTAGATTTATTATCTGGATCAGCTGAACGAATGTTGTGGAACGATGCGTATTATCACATCGTACTCGGTATTATCGTCATATGTACAATTTTTATAAAAAAACCACTTATGTTATATTTCGCAGCAGATATTGCAGCACTACAAGGGCATGACCGTGATAAAAGTCGTGAACTGTATCGTGATAGTCGTATATATCCAGCACTACAATATTTAACGCTATTTTTCGGGCTTCAATTTATATTAAAAAGCTTTTTAAAAATTTATTTCATCTCCGTTTTCGGTGTAGATGGCTACGGTGAAATGAGAGCGATTATGACTGCTGTCGGCTGGGGCATTTCAATTTGTATCGGAATAGGGTTCGTATGGGTGAACAATAAAATACATGCGGTTACTGAGGAAAAAGAGTCTGTACAGTAAATGAAAATCCCCTAGTATATAACGCTACTAGGGGATTTTCATTTTGCTAGACATATGACTAAAAGTTAACTTGATTTTTTCCTTTTATTTTTTACGTTTCGATAAAATAAAGCTGCACTAAGCGGCATAACACCAAACCATTTATTTAAAAATGGCTCTTTTTCAGAGCGGCGTTGTTCTTTCTTTTGTTTACGATCTTCTTTTGGTGCATCCATATATGACACAAACTGCTGCGTCACAAAGCGAACATAATCATTAGTAGACATATTATCATCACCTCTACTTGATTAGTATGTCCACTTTTTTATTCATTAATCTTTTCCTTTAATTCATTCATAATTTGCTTTACTGACTTATTTGTCGTGTCGATATGAATATGTGCCTCTTCATAATACGCTCGGCGCGATTCGAATTTCGTTACAAATGCCTCTATATCTTTCTTCTGAAATAGTGGTCGTGTCGTATCTTCACGAAGCCTTTCTGCAATTACATGCGGATCACAATATAAATACACGACAGTCCCGTTCTCTTTCATCCACTTTCGATTTTCCACTCGCTCAATAATCCCTCCACCAGTTGTAATGATTGCATTATGAACTGGTAGTGAACGTAACATCTCACTTTCATATTCTCGAAAAGTTATTTCGCCTTCTTCTGCAAAAATATTTCGAATTGCCTTCTCTTGCTTCTCTTCGATTTTTTGATCTGTATCTACAACATCCATTTGCAGTTCTTTACTTAACGCTTTTCCAATTGTTGTTTTCCCAGCTCCCATATAGCCGGTTATGTATATAGATTTCATTTTCTGTCCTCTCAATCGTCATGTATTAATTGTTATTATAACGAAAGATGCTACTTTGTTTAATAAAAAAACGTTTTGTTCTTCTTATACTAAGAAGAACAAAACGTAACATACTCGCTTTTACCTATAAGTACCTCTTCTCACCCACTGCGTTGCAATCCATTTCTCGCCTTTCGTTACAGATGCCCCTCCATGTAACGTAAGCTCATTTAGTGATTGATCTTGATAAAAATACTCAAAGTATACTGCCATTCCCTTTCTAGGGTGTACAGAAAGATTTAATTTCGGGAAGAACGTTTCTCCGCCTTCTTCTACATCATTTAAGTACATTACAAGCGTGCTAATACGATTATTAGCAGCTGATCTACTATGTTCCGCAAAATAATCATAGTGCGCTTTATATTGTTGATCCACTTCATAATTTAAAATGTGCAATCCTTCTCCATGCGTCACCGGAACATTCATGATAGATGAAATACGTTTTTCAATCTTCGAAGTAAGTTCATTCTCTTCCAAAAATGCGCCGCTACTTGTTCGGATATCATTTACATCACGTGCTGAACCAATTGTAGAACGTTTTATTTTATTTTTAGACATTTCAATTAATTCGTTGCATTCTTCGTCACTTATTACATTTCCTAATACGACGATAAGAGGTTCTTCGAATTTCGAAATAATTTGTATTTCCCTATCTTCTGTCATAATCGTATTTCCTTTATGATCAAAAATAGTTTGTTCTTTATTTTCACCTATTTGATTGTTATTTGTCATTTCCCTATTCTCCCTAAAAAAAATGATTGGATAGCATGAATATATCATATTCTTTCTACCTTTCTCTTTTTTGAGAAAATTTAAACTTTTGATCGTTATATTTATCCATTTCCCAAAAGAAATTGAAGCTCTTCACAATGGAAATTCATGGTTTTACTCCGCATACTTTACCTGTCATCCTTCTATCCAATCAAATATTTTCTCATCATTTTTTCTATACCGAAAGCTCACCGTATAGAAAATTCTTTGTTTTGTCTCGCACTGCAAAGAAACGAGAATCATATCATTTTCAAATTCGTACTTTCCACTCACTTTTCCCTTTGTATATGGAAAGAAAAAGGTACCATCTCTTTCTGTTTTCTGTAAGTCTACTTTTATATCTGCAATAGCTCGATTAATCAACTCTTCCACTAAAAATTTTTTCTCTATTTCAGTATAAAATTTTTTATCAGAAAGCAACATATTCGTTTCGTATACAAAAAAAGAGGTTAATAAAATTAAAAAAATGATTGTTGCTGGCATTGTAAATCCATCTTGTTTTTTCATTCCTTTATTTCCATTTCGCTATATCTTACAACTACACCTTCATGTATTTCCCCACTAGTATCTTTCATATTTATAAAGAGCACATGAGGTGTTAGTTTGTACGAAACATTGCCAACCTTTTGTAATATAACTTCCCTTCCACGCATATTCACTTTTCTTATAAGATGATTATTCACTTTTTCATATATCACTTCATCCCCATTACGCAAACGGAAGCGTAAAATACTACCTTTATTTTCAAGGGCCATTATATGTTCCCCAAACGATACCTCACGAAACTCCAGTTGTACTTGGCCTAAAAATAGATACACCCCTTTTATTTGTTTTTTTATCCTTGTAAATATCTTATTGTATCAGCATTTTTACTCATGAGCTTTTCAAAATGTTTTCTATCTTTTTAAATAAAGTGGGGCAAAGGTGGGGCATTACTAAGAAAGAGGGGGGGCAAAAGAGCTGGATTTCCATTCAGCTCTTTTTATTGAAACTCCAATATGAAGTTAGAAGATATTTGAATTGAAGAAGAATTTAAAAATACATAAACACATTCATATAAAAACACACCTCAAAAAGAACAGATTGAACGTATCCTTATCGGATCGATATAAACACGAGTGGGGCTATTTTTATTTTTTTTAAAAAAACCTCTTCATAAAAGAACGTACATTCGTATATAATAAGAACTAACGTTCTGTTATTTAGGAGGAATAACGGTGTATGACTATTCAATATTGCCAAATCGAATTGTTTTATGTGTAGATCTTCGTAGCTTTTATGCTTCAGTCAGTTGCATCAAGATGGGATTAGATCCACTTCATACTAAATTAGCTGTAGTTGGTGATGTTAACAGAAATGGCTCAATTGTATTGGCTGCAACACCACCATTAAAAGCGTTAGGCGTTAAGAAAATGGCGAGGTTGTACGAAATACCTCATCGTAAAGACGTTCTTGTAGTAAATCCAATAATGAGCACTTACATAAAATGTTCCAATTTCATCACAAAATTAGCTCTACAATACGTTCCTGTTGAGGATTTCCACCAATATTCCATCGATGAGTTCTTCATGGATATTACGGATAGCATTCATTTGTTTGCTAACGACCCATATGAGTTTGCATTGAAATTCAAGCGTGAAATATATGCGAAGACACGAATTGAATGCACGATAGGAATTGGTCCTAATCCTTTAATGAGCAAAGTAGCTTTAGATGTGGAAGCAAAGAAAACGAAAGATTGCATAGCATACTGGAAGTACGAAGATGTACCCATAAAATTATGGCCAATACGACCACTCCATAAGTTTTGGGGGATTTCGGGTAAAACAGAAGCAAAGTTAAATCGAAAAGGAATACATTCCATCGGAGACTTAGCGCAATACCCACTTAAATATATAAAACAAAGTTTTGGCGTTATTGGTGAGGAACTACACTTACATAGCAACGGCATTGATTATAGCCGTATATCAGAAAAATATGTTCCAGCAACAACTTCTATTGGTAAAAGTCAAATACTTATGCGTGATTACACCATAGAAGAATTCCCGATTATTCTACTGGAGCATATCGAGGAAGTTTGTTATCGAATGCGAAGACAAAACAAACTCGCTCAAACTATTCATTTTTCCATTGGTTACAGCAAAAATTATTCCGGTGGTTTCAGAAAAACTCACACTATGAACCGACCAACAAACTTAACAATGGATATTTATAAGATTTGTACATATTTTTTACAAAAATTTTATACTGGGGAACCCATTAGATCTATCAATGTTTCTTTAACTAACTTAATTAATGAAGGCGAAGAACAAATCTCACTATTCGATAACGTAGTACAACGAGAAAAAGAAATGAAACTAACTAAAGTAATGGACGAAATACGCACTAAATTTGGAAAGAACAGCATATTACGAGGAATTTCGTATACAAATAGTGCAACAGCAAGATACAGAAACACATTGTTAGGGGGACATAAAGCATGAACAACGCTAATATGCCAAAAGGAAGAGGAATGGTTAAATGGACTCCATTTGCTGCAATGCCGGAGCAATTCGCTGGTATCCGTGAGATTGTTAAAGAAAAGGCGAAAGTAGAACGCCCGACATTAACCCAAGATGAACAAGAACTGATTGAGAACATGCTATTATGTTCGTTGCTTTCTGAAGAAGAAATAATGATTACATATTACGAAGGTGGTTTTTTACTTACCAACTATATGACCGTCGTTGATATTGATCCGCTGAATAAATCTATAATTTGTACAGATGCATTTTATAATAATATGACGTTGAAATTTATCGATATTATTGATTCTAAATAAAAAAAGAATCTTACAGTTTTCTTCTTAAATTTTGATATAATAATATAGTTGGTAATATCAATTAGGGGGAAAATTGTATGAAAAAAGCTTTTAAATTCGGTTGTTTTGGGGTTATTGCATTATTTGCAATCGTTATTATTGCACTTATTATCGATATATCTAATGACGATCCAAAAGAAAAAAGCAAACCGAAGGAAACTGTTGCAGTAACTGCTAAATGGGAAGAGAAAGTTAAAGAAATTGCATCGAGTGATAAATCTACAACTGAAAAGTTTGATGAAATAAGCAAATATGCTAAGGATTACAAACCATCCAAAGATGAAGTTAAACAATTCGGTGACGAAATCATTAAAGAATATAAAGATAAAAACTATATTAAAGATGTATCTAACCATGAATACATGCTAAAAAACCTTTTCAAGTCACAAGTTGTCGATAAAAATGCATCAGATAAAAATTTAAAAGATTTCGCATTTGATTTCTGGCAAAACTCTAAATATAATTACCGTGGCGTAGAAAATGCAACAAGTAGCGCTACTCAAGCTAATGAACGCCAAATGGATAAAGCTTTAAATAAAATGAATAAATAGATTTTGAATAGAAGAAATAAAAAAAGCCGCCCAATTTTGACATGGACGGCTTTTTGTCACTTTACCTATAAGTTTGCCGCAATTGGAAGCATAAACTTGCCGGAATTCACTTGTTTTAGAAGATATTTATCTAATTGTTCAAAGAAAATGGAAGCATAACTTTGCCGTGGATTAATTATTAACCCATAAACTTGCCGTGAATTCTGTTTGTTTGTAATAAAGTTTGATCAAAAACATGCTACAAACGTTGATTTTATAATAGATTCTTTTCCAGTAGATTTAAGATTGTTTTTTATAAAAATGGTTGATTAAAATTACACATGTTAACCTTACTATGTGATTCTCTGATTAATAAAACGCAAAAAAAATTTGGGAATAGTAACATCTATACATTACCATTATCCTTTTTTTTATAGAAATGGTTCGAATTCTCGACAATAATCCATCCTATAGTTATTAATGTTATAGAAAATAATCTAAGACCCACTCTATACATATAATCTAAATCTTTAAGATAAAAGAAAGATAATATCCCTATAACAGCACCAATTATCCCAATAATCAAACCTTTATATTTTTGTAAAAACATATAGTTACCCCTTTCATGTAAACAAAATATCCCATATTTAAACAATACTAAATTATGGAATATTTTTAAAGGATTAAAACGTTTTTATATTCAGTTTATACATCATGTTTCTTTTATTAATAAAAATATCCCTATAGATAAGTAAATCCAAAGGGATAAAACGATTAACTTTTTTTATAATCGGTACGAATTTATTTCAAAGCTACAGAAAGCATAAGTTTACCGCAAACAAAAAGAACCATAAGCTTGCCGTTTCGGAAAACTTATGGTTCATATCACACTTTTGTTTTACTTCACATATACATAGGCTTCATTTGCTGTTACATAGTATGTTTTACCTTTGCTATTGTGTACTTTATATTGTGGTGAACCATTTACACTTACTTTTGCATCAATTGTGAATCCTAAACCTGTATCTACAGAACCAGCAACATCTTTATCTTGCCAAGATGGAGCGTCATAGAAACGTAGATTGTTAACTTTAGATACAACGCGTTTCCCTACAATAGAAGAATCTACTGTACTTTTCTTATTAAACTTCACATAAGATGGATCGTTTTTAATCCATTGCTCACCGCCAAGATTTAACCAACCATCTTTTTCAGCCCACACAATATAAGATTCTGATTTATTTAACTGACGAATCTTAGAATAGCTTGTACCAGGTCCTTTTCGTAAGTTAACGTTGTAGCCTTCAATATAAGCAATACCGTCTGTTACAGCTGTTGGTACTTCTTCTGGTTTAGATGGTTTTTCAGGTACAGAAACATCAACACTAGAATTATTGTATGCTCGTTGTACATCTGCTCTAAATTGAGCTTCTGAAACGCCATGAGACTTTAAGTAGTCAATTGGATCTTCATGATCCGTACCGCCAAGGTGATGAGTTACATCGCTATGTGTCCATAATCCTTTTTCTACAGATATCTTGTTGTCTTTTAAAATTTTTGCTAAAAGCTTTACATACTTTTCATAAGAACGCTTGAATTTTGTATAGTCCGCTGTTTCGCATAACTCTACGTGTACAAAGCGTTTATTTGCAGCAGGCCCACCGCCATAAGCAATGTACTTTGTATCAGCGATTTGGATTGTTTCGTTCCAATCGACTGCATAGTGAACAAAAGCATTTCTCCATGTACGAGACTCATATTTTTGGATATTAATAGCCGGAGCTTCTGGAGTAGCTGTAGAATGAGCTACAACACCCTCATATGCACCAACGCCATAACGGTATGGTTGTTTCGGTAAATCAGGAATAATAAGTGTTCTATCAGCAAAAGCACTTGTTGCAATAGATAAAACTAAAATAACCGCAAAGACTACAGAAGAAATATGTTTTAATGTCTTTTTCATTTTTCATCAACATCCTTTTTCATAATTTTTGTGTGATCAAATAATCCACTTGCTGACAGCCCAATGATGATTCCTTGAAATACATTTGTTTTGATATCTCCGTCCAAAAATAAAACGCCTAGCGCAATGCCAAGCGTTAAATTCAATAACGGAACATATTTTGTTTGTAATCCAATTGTTTTGCCAATTTGTGAAAGACCAACTATAATGCCAATCATTACTGTAATTTCAAACATTACATACCACCTCCTTTCAGTAAGAAAGTCAGTGCTGCCCCAACAAGTCCGCCCACAATAAGTCGTAATATCCAGGTAGTATTGGCGCCGATCTTATCTAACTGTTTAGTGATATTAATAATGTCTTTTTCGTTACCTGTCGTTCGCATTTCTAAGGTTTTAATTTCCAAACGAATGTCTTTGATATCTTGTTTTATTTCTTGAACATCACTTTTGATATCTTGTAAACCTTCCACTTTGACCACCTCATTTCAAAATAAAAAGAGAAGCGAAATCGCTCCTCTTTGTTATAAAAACCGTATTTTATTCAAAATTAAAAACAGCTCATGGCTGCCCTACTTGTTTACATGTATTTAGTTAATACTGATCTGCTGATAATGCTCCTTCTATCATTCTATTTTCTACTTCTTCCACATGTTCAATTATCACTTCATCAGAAGCCCCTGGGCTCTTTCCAGTTAGCTTTACATAATCTTCGGCACAGATAAGACTTACTTTACCGAAAAGCTCAATCTCGTAAACTTTGCCTCCTTTATTGCATAAGTCACATGCAGTAGCAATGCGCATATTCAACGTGCCATCAGAAAGTCCCCAAACTTCAACTTTTGTATCTTCCTTAATACCGCAAAATTCTAGCATATCGTTTGGAATGCTCACGGTGACTTGATTTTCACCTTTCTTCAAATCAACTACTCTACCTAAGAATGGTGACTGTTCATTAGGTGGCATTGGACGCATAAATTTGTCTGGATTCATACTCATCTCCCTCTCTATGTTCTAGAAGTCATCTTTGTGAAATCAACATAATTCCATCTACCATCATGGAAATACCACCCTAAACCTAAGCTACCATTTGTATAATGAATAGAACCTGCATTAGCACCAAAGTATCCACCACATACGTTAATCCCATTACATTCAATTGATTGTGTCGTTGCAACAGGATCTTTTGATTCAATCCGAAATCTATTTTCATTGTTGTAAATGTGACCGATGTAACTTCTACGTTCTCCACCGCCACGGGGATAAAAACTGAGTCCTGCACGATCGCTTCCAACGAGTGCCATCATTTCGCCATTGCTTATGATTTCAAGTGGCGCATTCATATAGTTCCATTTGTTCACATGATTGTGATAAATAACATTATCTTTTGTACCAAGTGCAATTGTAGAAAAAGGCAGTGTTCCGTTTACGAGTTGTCCATGTGTTGTATCCCAGTTATAAACGGAAGGAACGTCACCTTCCACCAACTGAACACCTGATACAGCAATTGCTTGCATATTATTTAAGAGCCCCTCGCCAAATATATCAATATAAACATACCCATTTCTTTCTACATAGTTGCTCGGAACAGTGAAGGTTAAAGCGTATCTTACTATTTTTCCAGTTTGAATGCTTGGTGCATCGTAAGTTTTTGATGCTCGTCCAAGCTCCACAGGAGTGTCACCGTTATATTTACCAAATATCGCCCTCATGATTGGTTTATTCGTAATGTTTACACGATTATCATTGGTAGTTGCTCTGAAATGAGCCGACAATGTGTATTTCTTACCTGGTTTTACCCCTTCAAATAATGTAAATCGAATCCAATTTCCTAAATCTATCCGCATCGGATTAACCATTGGCTCATAATTATTAACCACTGGTTTCTCAATATATGGACTAGACATAATTGTCCATGTAGGACTGTATTCGATCTTCAAAAAATTATTATTAACAGTAGTAAAAGAAATGTGTGAAAAGTCATGATCTGGAATGAGATTCGTTCTTGGTGTTACTGAAAATTTCTGCCCACGCTCATCTTCAAAAAAGAAGTCAGCCATTTTTGCTGTAATACCATTCTTATCGATCGTAACTTTCCCATTTTCGATTTTAATTACATCTGCATTAATACCTGTTGCAGTGAGCCATTTTACAATGGTATCAGCGTTGATTTTCAACTTCGCAACATCAATTTGAATCTGTTCTGCCGTCTGGTTAATAGCAGAAATGATGTCACCCTTTTTAACTTGCGCTAGAATACCTGTATCAAGAACCTGAAGCTTAGAGCTTGTTTCTTTTACGTAAGCATTATATGTGTCGTTTACAAAGGTTTCATGCTTTCTAGAAATAATTGAAACGCCTTCTACATTTGCTGTGATACTTCTTTCTAACTCTGTCACTTTCTGATTGTATTTATCGGTAGCTACTTTATTAGCAATATCTTCAATCATTTTATCAGCATCAATTTGATCTTTCGGATGTAACCAAAATTCAGTAACCACTTTACCACGCTGTAACATTGGCAGGGCAGCTCGTATACGTCCGTTTCTTTGAACATAATAGCGCCATCTAACCCACTCTTCATTGGCTGCAACCTTTGAAACCATCGTCATTCTTGCCCAATCACCTTGTTTAGCCCATTGGATTTCTACACGTTGTGTTCTCATTCTAGTTCCTTTGGTAGCATTCCAGAACTCAATTTCCATCCAAGCTTTTTGATCCAGTGAAGCTATATTGTCAGTAACAAACCAACCTGAAGAAATAAGATCCTCACCATTTGTAACTGATATAAATTCAGAAGCAGTACCAGACCAGTGATCGCTAGTCTTTCCTGAATAATCACTCCAGAAAGTTGCGTATCCTTTGTATTTTGAACCTGGCTGAACGACAGTACCTTGGTTAATTGACCAATACTTGTTACCTAATTCAAGACCTGCGTTTCTGATTTCGTTGATAGAACCAATACCACCTACATAGTTCTCAACATCTTTCATTTTCACTGTCAGATCAAGTGCGTCAGAATGTTGTTTGATTGTAGATTGTGCTTCAGTAATTTGTTTACCTTGTATCGTTTGTGTTTCTTGTATCTTGGTAACGTTTTGAGAAATACCTTCAGCGGTTTTCTCTACTGCTGTTACACGTTTATCAAATCCACCCTGATTATTTTCTACTTTTGTTACTGTTTCTTTAATTCCATCCACACTTTTTGCAATCTCAGTTGTTTTATTTGTTAGAGTATTTGCTTGCTTTTCTACACTTGTTAACTTCTCACTAATCTTGCCTGCTTGCTCTTTAATTTCAGTTGTTGTTTTCTTCAGATCATTTGCAGTTTGTTGCACATCAGATATTGTCTTTTTTGTGCCTTCCACAGTTTGCTCGACTGTATTAAATTTATTGCTGATATCAGTATCTTTTTTAGTTAACGATTCAATAGATAATTTAAACCCGTTAGAATCCTGCTCAAACTTTGTTACCTTCTTATCAATTTCACCCTGTTTATTTTGCACATCAGAAATGGTACGACTAACACCTTGTAAGCTTTCTTTCACTTCATTAAATTGCCCTGTTGCTTGTTTTTGCGCTTCTTGAACCTTTTGATTTAATTCATTTTTTGTGGTCTCGATATCTTTGCTCACCTGTTCCAATGTTTCTTTCTTAACGGATTCCACATCAGGAATAACAGGATCCCATTTTCCATCCTTCCACAATTTCAGAATACCAGGCTTACCTTTGCTGATATCTTGCCACAAAGTTTTTCTATCCTTTAAGTTTGCTGTTGGTGGATTTACGCCTTCAATAATATCAACGATATTATTCTTCAAGTTTTCAGCCACTTGTTCAGCAATTTTCTTTGCTGCTTCCGATTCTTTTCGAATGACTTCTGTTTCTTTTACGTTTTCTTGAAGCTTTTTATCTAACATATCTAGTAATTCTTTAGATGCTTTATTTGATAAGCTACCCATGATTTGTGCGTATAACCTATCGATAAGGCTTCGTGTATCTTTAATTTCACGATAATTACCAAAGATATATTTATCTTTCGATGGATCAGTGTCACATTCATCTGCTGCTATTAACCTGGCTTCTAAGAAAAGTGGTGGACTAAACCCTGTATCTTTTATTCGTACCGTATCTCCTTTACGAACCGATTCATGAGATAAACCAAACACTTTTTCAAGCGCTACTGCATTTACTTCATATGAAGTAGAACTATCAATTCGCTTCTTTAATTCGGCTTCGGTTAACTGTTTGAGTCGTTGCTTCGTCATATCTTGATCTTCTGTTTGTGGTAAATACATATCGAATAAATGCTTGCCATCTTTCGACCAACGTTGTAACGCATCGTTATTTCCTACATAAAGTTTGCCATTGTTTATTTCTTCAAATGTGAGAAATTCACCAGTTTCACTATTTTGTGGACCAACACCTACAAGAGCGGTTACTACATCTTGACTATTCTCAATACGCCGGATGCCTTGTGCATCTTTTCCTAACAAGAATTCTTTTCCATTGTCACGTCCTACTTTTTTTATTACATCTACATACCGACCGACAATAAAAGATCCCATTATTTCTGTTCTAAAACGAATCTCAAGTTCAAACGTAGATGCGATTTGTTTTAAGAGATCAAGCGGATTTGTAAAATCCTTAATAGGAATGGTACGTATACCAACAAACTCAGTAATCCCACGTTTCCACTCTGTACCTTGTAAAGCAAAGTCCGTAGATTCATTGACTGTAGTAGCTTGTAAAGTTTGTGGTTTAATTACAGTCGCTTTCTTTAGCTTTGTATGTTCACCAAGTGCATAAATCTTTTTTGGACGACCTGCTGTATCTTGCTCTACTTCTGTAATAATGTATGAAACAAAAGTACCGTCACGGGTTTGTTTAACGACAAGGTTCTGTTGTATAAGTGATGCCGCTATCTTTGTACCATCAGCTGTTGTGAACTCAAATTTATCTTTGTTATCTTTAAGCTCCCATTGGCGTAAATCATCCCAATAATCCTGTTCTTTGATAACACCTACGATTTGTTCTGTTTTAAAATCCACAATGTGTAATAGATTATTTGCTTTACTCATCTGTAACGCTCCCTATACGTGACATCTACTTGTCCAATGTTATTTGGGGATATTTCGATTTCATTCTTTCCTTTTTCAATACGTATATAGTCGCTCATAAAATCCTTTATATTTATCGCATCTGCTCCGTTAATACGAATACTCGCATCCGATGAATCGATTTCTACAAGATCTCCTTTTTGAACAATATAAGGTATTTGACGTTCTGTATTGCTATTTACTTTTTGCACTTTAATATCGTGCACGGCTGCAATTAATGATGGTGCATCACTAAACGAGCATATATGCACAACAATTTGAGCGACTTTTTTCATAAAGCTATTTCCCGTATCCCACCATTGGGCAAATTTTTCTGTATGGTAATTTCCTTTTTCATCGATTAAAGCAATATCACCCTGCCAATAATTTCCCACTCGTGCAATGTGTAGACGTCCATAAAAATCATTCCATGTCGAACGATAATAACCAGTTTCCGCTATAATCAGATGATTGTAGTCACCGTTTCCCGCCATAACTTCACCAAAATTTTCGCTAGAATTTCTATATGCATCAAACATACCTACTTTTCCAACTACAACGCTGTTCTCATCTAATAAATAAAGTTCTACACGTCCCATAGTTGCAGGGTTTAAGTTTCGACATTCAACTATTGCATCAAGCGTGAAATCTTGTAGCGGTCCACCTGTAATGCTTCTTTTCACTGCTGGTCCGTGCCAAAATTGCCCTTGACCGTAATCAGATGGCATAATACGTGCGCCATCCGCTATCATTTTCCCTGCTACGATTCCATAATCTGAAACAAAATCTTTCCCCACTTCCGTCCAACCCACTAGAGAATTCGCTTTATCATGCATAACCAATTCATACCTACTTATTGGCGTTTCATCTATTTTAACTGGATATCCTATACGAAAATGTTGACCTCCATTTTTATTTATAATATCGATGAATGTGGACGGATTCTCTACCTGTATCTTGAATTTCGGTTCTGAAAATACACTTCCCTCATTCAAAGCATCCATTTTAATAATATTATTTGGTTCTAGTTTTGCTTTTTCATTTCGAATTGGTCCTAATTTATAAGGCATTGGACAAATAAATTTAAGCGTTCCTATTCCAAGTGTTACAAATTCATCCGGATCAAAGCTATCATCCACAATTGCTAAATACGTTCTATTTGGTTCTACATCAAAAATAAGTTCTGTTGGTTGATCTGTTATTAGCCAACTTGCAATTTCTTCTTTCAGCTTTTCTAAGTTAGATCCATCAGGTACTATAATTCCTACCGGAATAGATAAAACGCGCATTTCTGTTTGTGTGTTTAACAATCTTGCGCCTGGATATCCTGGAACGTTTAGAAAATTTCGTTTCAATGGTGCCCAAGTAGGTCTTTTCCATCCTTTCGCAATTTGAATAAAGCTTTTACGTATTTTGTTAAATGTAAAAGAACTCATGCTGACACCTCATTTCTTTATAAAATAAAAGAAACCCAAACCTAAAAGGCTGAGTCTCTTTGTTTTTCTCTTTCTTGGTACTCGGTTGTATATCGATACGTACCACGCGCCACATCTCGCCCCTCTATAACAACAGGAACTTCAACAACCAAATCACCGCCAAGCATCGGAATTGCTCCACCGTCAGATGATCCAAATGAGTTATTAAATACTTGATTTGATACACTACTTGTCATAGCCTGTTTGCTATTTGACATATTTCCATACACACCACTCATGACAGTCTTTAATCCTGATAATTGACTCACAGAACTAGCCATCATACGGCTCATGTCACCCATTAATTGATTTATTTCGCCTGGCATAGCAAATTGTTCTCGTGGCATGGCTGCTACGATTCCTGCACCAATAGCTCCAAGTGTCTTTTTATTAAGCGGAAGCACCGCTTCGTCCCCCGCTTCTCCTGCTGCTTGATAACGTCCATTATTCATCCCAAAGATAGTCGGCTTAGTGAAGATACCACCTTTTGCACGCCAATCAATATTAATTCCTGATGGATAAGTAACATCTTTACCTAAAACGTTTTTCGTACTTGTTTGTAAGCTAAAGTGTGGAAGAGGTGGCATTTCAGGCTTTGGAATTTTTAATTTTAAATCACTAAAGAATCCCTTAATCTTCCCAATAAATTCTTCTACATTACCAACCGCTTCTTTGATTGGATCGATGATGTTACGTTTAGCCGCATCGAATTTTTCTTGTGCTGCATTTTTTATAGCATCAAATTTTTCTTTCGCACTGTTATACATTTCACCGAATTTTTCTTTCGTAGAATTATAGGCTGAAATAACCGGATCAATAACATATTTATAAACTAACTGCCATGCTGCAAGTGTGTAAGATTGGATTTTCGCCCAATTTCCTAATATCCAATTTGCTAAATCATTCAACTTTTCTTTTGTTGCACTCCACAATTCTTGCACTGGTTGGATAACATACTGTTTTACCAGATTCCACGCTGCTGATGTATATGATTTTATTGTCTCCCATTGTGAATTTAGCCATGAAACTAAATCACTGAACTTTTCTTTTACTAAGTTCCAAGTATCTACGACTGGTTGAATGATATATTGCTTAAATAATCCCCATGCTAATTGTGCCACCGCTTTTGCAATTTCCCATTGTGTACCAAGCCAAGTAACCATTTCACTGATTGTTGTACTCACCCAATTGTAAGCTTCTTGAATTGGTTGAATAATATATTGGCAGATTGCCGCCCATGCAATTTGTACTCCGGCTTGTATTAGTAGCCATCCAGCTTCTAAAACGGTAGAAACTGCCGAAATAATTGGATCTAAAACAGTAAGAATCGTGTTCCAAGTTTCTTGCCAAGCTTGTACGAGTGTTCCCCACAGTTCGGAAGCTGTTGTAACTAAAGAAGTCCACCAAGAGAAAGCTGTTTCAACAATTCCAGACCACAAACTACTAAAGAATTCGCCTATCGGATCAAAGAAACTATGCATCATTTCTGTGAATGAAGCCCAAGCTCCTGAGAAAAATTCGACAATAGAATTCCAGGTACTACTACATATCTCGCCTATTCCTGTCCATAAATCACTAAAAAATTGACCTATTGGATCAAAGAATGTATGCATTGTTTCTAAAAATGAATTCCAGGTTTCACTAGATGATTGAACGATACCGTCCCAAAGTTCTATCAAATATTCCTTAATAGAATTCCAGGTTTCTATTGTCCAATTTTTGATATCGTCCCAGTTTTTATAAATTGCTACACCTAAAGCGACTATGGCCGCTATGATAATCGGGACAATGGCAACTATCCCAGCTGCTACAGCCGCACCAACCCCAAAAATACTCATTACCGTTACAACTATTGGCGCAAGCGCCATAATTGCACCTGAAATTATTCCAATGGCAGTTGCCACGGCTGCAAGCGTTGCTGCTAATGCTGGATTATTAGTAACCCATTCAGCAAATTTAGATACCAGATCAGCTACGACTGATAATACTGGTTCTAACGCCATCTTTAAATCTCCCATAGCCTTTTGCATTTTAACCGCTGGATTGGCATCCATTTTTTTGATAGATTCATTTAAGTTCTTTTGGTTCTTGTCAAAATCAACTACTTTACTTTGTGCACCGAGTAATGCGTATGTTATGTTATCGCCCTGGTCTTCGTACATTGTACCGAAGAGTTTGACACCTAGTTCATTCCGTTTTGTTTGATCTTCTACATTGGCTAAAGCCGCTGCAATCTCTGTCATAGCCGCAGATCCTTCTTTTCCACCTTTAGAAACAGATTGTCCCCATTTTTGCAATTGTTCAGCTGAAATATTAGTTCCTTCCAGCGTTTCCTTCATAGCCTTATCGACACCTTGACCGAACTCAGCCGCTTTGATGCGCCCTTCTTTCAAACCATCTAAAAGGTTATCAATATTCCATGTTCCTGTTTCAATCCCAGCTTCCATAATTGCTTGGACTTCTTCAGCATTGTACCCTGCTCGCGTTAACTGTCCTCCATATTCAGCAATAACATCTAATTGCTCAGGTGGAAATCCCATTTTTAACAAGGCATTGGTTAATCCAAGTGCGCCTTCTTGTGAAATGCCTAATTCATTTCCAACTTCATTTGTTTCTTGTATTAGTTCTGTGAAATCTATACCTTCATATGATTGTGCAATTGCGGCTGCTCCCTTTACGATTGCTGCATTCGCTTCATCACTTACACCTTTATTCAAAGCCCATTGCCTACGTACACCTTCTAAAGATGCTTCTGCATCAACGCCATAAGCGGTAACGCCTCTCACAGCTTCTTCTACAGACTTTTTCGAGGATTCTGGGACGTCAAATGTTATATCAATCTTGGTTTTCAATTTTGACATATCAAGTGCTTTTTCGATTGTCCCAGCAATTCCGCCACCAGCTACCATTGCTCCAAGAACATTTTCTAAGCCAATATCTAATTCTTGAAATTCTCTTTCCGTCCTTTGGGCTTCTTGTTGTAAATCTCGTAATTCGTTCCGTACTTGTTGTATTGAATTACCAGCATCCACAGATCGTAGTGCTCGTTGTAATTTTTCAATATCTGCTTCAGTTCCTAATGCTTCACGACCAATAATTCCAATTGCTTGTTCTAATTGGCGACTTGTAGCTGTTCCGCTTTTAATTGCATTCACAAGACGATTTCCTAATGCTCCTGCAAAATCATCAACGCTTTTTCCTGTAGCTCTAAACAATGTTTCTAATTGCCTTGTGGAACTCGCTACATTCTCTTGTTCAGCTTTCATGTTTCCTAGTTTATTTTTAAGACCATTAAGTGACCCTTCTGTAAATTCAATTTCACGTCTGAATGCACGATATTGTTCTTCAGAAATTTTACCGTTTTGAAATTGAGCTTGTACTTGTTGTTCCGCTGCTTTCAATTTATCTAGCTTTTGCGTTGTATTTTCAATCTGTTGTGTAAGTAATTTTTGCTTTTGTGCTAATGCTTCCACATTACCTGGATCAAACTTTAACAGGCGTTCAACATCTTTTAATTCTTTAACCAAGGCATCACTTTGTTTATTTACATCTTTTAAAGCATTTTGTAACGGTTGAGTATTTCCGCCGATTTCTATCGTAATCCCTTTAATTCTTCCTGCCATTTTCTCACCTCATTTCTTAGAACGCATCGTAATCTTTTTGATTTGCTTTTCTAACTTTTTCTTTGTCTGGATTCTCCATTTCAGCGAATTCAGCAATGTAATCAAAACAATCACCAATTGTCATATCTTCTAAATCCCAACGCGTTAATTTCGCTTTATAACAAAGAGCAAGGAACAAATCAGTGGTTAATTCTTCATCACTGAATGTCCCTTGCTCTCCATTGTTTTCTTTTATTTTTTTTTTGCTCCCATAGTGACTTGAATCAAATCCATAATTTCTGGCATGATTTCCTCAATCGGGAATTCTTCAAAACCGTCAAGCCAAACCATAGGATCAGGAATACTTGGATCAGCCGTTTTAGCGAATAACCAAGTCAAATCATAAACAAGCTCAAAGTCCACTTTACTTAAATCAAGATTAGATGTATCGATAGGTTGTTGTGATCCATCTGACGAAGTTAATGTACTAATTGCTCCTAACCCCATCATATCTGCAAATAAATTACGTCTGAATTGTGCTTTATATCGTTTAACTGTTGCTGCTGTACTTTTTAATCTGACTTGTTTTCCATCTATTGAAATTGTCTTTTCCATCTACTTATGCTCCTTTCGGTAATGCAGGTACTTTTGTATACACTTTTTTGTACCAATTATCATAAATCGCTTGTTTTGATTTAGTTGTAGTCTTCGTTTTAACCATACGTTTTCCGTTAATATCAATAGGGCTTGATACAAATTTAAGCTCATTTGTATTTGGCTCCGCTGAATTTGTTTTCGTTTTAGATGCAAGTGTTGGACGACTTGCTGAACAGTTAAACATAACGTGGCGCGTTGCTCGTACATCACCATCAAATTCAAATAATAATGCAAATGATTTCCCTTTCGCATCAGCTAATTCGTTTAACACACCGTCTTCTTCGTCTAATTCCTCTCCTAATGCATCAACAGCAAATTGTTCTGGAATTGTCGCGATGGATAGCGTTCCGTCATAACCTTGGTTATTACTTGCCGCATAGTAAAGCATGTCATCCGCGTAGAATTCAATTAAATCCCCTCGCGGATCAAACGTTAATTCAACTGCACCTGGTAATGGAATCGGTGTGCTAAATGTGACTACACCATCTTTAATATCGAAAAGTGCATAATGGACATTTTTCAAACCAAAAGCTACTTTGTTTTCATTCATTTATATCAACCTCGTTTCATAATTTTTTTGATACAACTTTTCAGATTCAATAAAAGTCCCATACGAATCATAAGGAATTTCATGATCGTCTAGGACTTGTTCAAGCTTGGCTTCTGCAACTAAATCTTTTTTAGTTGTATAAAGCTCTATATTTAAATCATTTATCTTGTGATAGACCTTGTTATCAGCCATTAAATTTGCTGATCCATCCACAAGAAAACAGATATAAGGCGGTGCCGGAACTGGATTATTTGGCGTTGCTGTGAAATGAGAATAAGCCACAGGATAACCGGTAGCTTCAAGAATTTTTGTTAATTCACCTAATATCATTGTTGAACCGCCCTTTCGATACGTCTTGGCAATTCGTCAATTACATACTCTTCAACTGGACGAATATGAACTTGTGCTGGAACTCGACCACCACCGACTTTCGCATGTCCCTTTTCTAAAAGATGTGTTAATTGTCCTTTTGTATTGTGGACGACAACGCTATTACCTTCTTTTTTCTTACGCCACCCTTTACGATAAGCACCTGTTTTTTTAGGGCCACTTTGTCTTAATTTACTTACAGCAAGATCGGCTACTTCTTCTTGTGCTGTCAACAACTCTTCTTCCACAACATTTGCATATCTTTGTAATTCTCTAGCAAGATCACCCGCAAAATCATTCATATCAAGTATGCTCCTTTGCGATAATAGTCAATGTTTGATACATTTCATCATCATTCATTGGAGGCTCGATAATATCAAAAATACGACCTTTCATATTGATTCGCATTAATTCTGTAATGCCTTTTGTATAAGGAATTACAAACCGATAAATCCGAGTAGCTTGTGAAGCTGAAGCTTCAATATACTCATACCCTTTTACCGTTTTTATCATCGACCATGCTTTTTTAACTTCTTGCCAATTACCTGTTTCAACCTCTTGATTCAATTCATCTTTTATTACTTCAGGTTGTTCAATAATAATACGATTTCTAAAATCACCTGTATTTAGTGGCTTTTTATACTGAAAGGGACGCATATTAATCACCGCCCAATTTTATTTCTTCTAAAGCTTTTTGAATGCCAAAGCTATTAATTTCTGTTAAAAAGTTTTCGGCAAAATACTCTAGTGCATCATTATAAACATAACGAGAACGTTCAAATACTAATTCTTTGAACGTCTCATCTTTGTTTATGTCATACGATCCACAATCTTTTATTAAAGCCTTATTGGATGCAAAAAGGATACGTCTCAGGTTATCGTCTTCATCATCACCCAAGCGCATCCTATCTTTGAATTGCTGTAATATTTCATTTGAAATTACTGTATCCATTCACATCACCCTTGTGTTGGTGGTGTTACTTCTCCAACCTTCAATTCATACACTTGAGCTGCGTATTTATCCTTTGGCTTACCTGTAGCATATTGTTTAGCAATATAAAGTGTTGCATCTTCTAATGCTAACGTTTGGTCAAACTTTTTAATCGGCTCCGTTCCACCCATTGCTGCAATATACTCTCCTTTAACAAAAAACAACACTTTCCCTTGAGGTACAAACACTGATTCTGTAGGAGTTGGATTGAATGGTAAGCTCGTTACATAAACACCAGCTGCATTTAAAGTTGTTGCATTTGCTTGAACATCAAATGTGTCAAAGGGATTCGTAACCATAACTACTTTTCCAGCAATATTCTTCGGCTTATCTGCATCTTTACCATCAGCTTTTAATTTTTTTGCAAGTAACTTAACAACATTTTTTAATTCATTAATTGTTTTACGGCCTGGCTCAAATGTTAAAGTACCAGCAACTTTTTTATCTGGATACACTCCACCCGTAACACTTCCACTAGGATCTTTTAATAATCCAATAGGTTCATTTTTACCTGTACCTACTACAAATCCTCGTTCTAATCCAACGGCCATTGCTTCTGTAATCATTGCGCGTACATAACGTTCTACCCATACTGGTCCTAAATTTAACATATCATTTGATAATGGAATAAATGCTGTTAATTTAAGTTGCGTAATAGGTTCTTTTCGGAATGTAGCATTTAGTTGTCCTTGAATATCTCCAAATAATGGTCCCCATACTGCTGCACCTTCTGGATCTCCATAGATAAGTTCTGTAACAGCTCCTAAATTTTCTAGTCCAATATGTTCTAAGAACGGATGTCCACTTACTAAATCATCAAAGATTCTCTCTTGTGTTGTTTTAGGTAGAATTTCAGTATCTTTAAATCCACCATCTTGCACAACCGCATTAAAGAACTTCAGTTCCTCACTCGTTAATACATTGGAGCCACGAGATTGCATAATAGAACGGTCTACCATAGATTCATTTACTTGATTTAAAATATCTACTCGCACATCTGTAGCAAGCGCCTCAATCATCGAATTTAACGCTGCTGTTTGTTCTTCTGGTGTACCTTCCTGAGTCGCTTTCGCAAAAGCTAGTTTCTTTTCTTCAAAATTATTGAATTTAATCACCATTTTTTATTTTCCCCCTAAATTTAAAAAGAGCGTACTCAAATTCTGTTTATTAACAGGTTCTTGAATAGGCTCTTTTGAATTTTGATTATTTGTTTGTTTCGTATATTTAGCTACTAAATCTTCTTTGAAATTTTCTACAATTTCCACTTCTTCATCTTCTTGCGTATCATCAATCTCAATTTCATCCGCAATTTCATCCGCTAAACCAAGAGCAACTGCTTCCTCTGCTGTTAGCCAAGTTTCATCTTTTAAAAGTTGTTTTAGCTCTTCATCTGTTCCAACAAAACGTTTCTTATAAGATGCTGCTAAAGCTGAATCAATCTTTCGTAAATCTCGTGCTGTTTTTTCAAAAAGATCTGCATTTCCATATTCAAAGGTACTCGCTTGATGAATCATCATCATAGTATTACTTGGCATAATGATTTTATCACCAGCCATCGCAATTACAGATGCGGCACTAGCCGCCCAACCATCAATATGAACTATAATTTCTGCATTATGCTGTTTTAACTGATTACAAATTGCTACACCATCGAATGCGGAACCTCCACCGGAATTAATATGAACGTGAATTTTTTCTGCTTTTACATCTTGAATTTTCCTTCTTACAGCTTCAGCATTATTTTCACTAAACCATCCACCGATTGAACCATAAACAGTTAATTTATACTCATTTTCACCTTTAGATTCAAAACGAATATCTCGTTTTAAATTTAGAAGCTTATTCATATTCACTTGCTCCATCATTCCTCACCTCCTTTAGGTTTATCTAGTCTTGTATAGTTTTTCGTAATATGATGAACATTTAAGTTCGGATCATCAGAATCTTCATAATCTACTTCTGATCGAATTTCATTTCCTGTAAATGCACTTGAAGAAATGAGTTTATCAATACTTGTCGCAAGATCAAATATACTTTGATAGGAAACAGCCTTGACCTCAATTTTTTGTCCCAAAATATATTCTCTCATTTCAAAGAATTTAACGTTCGCTTCATCAGATAGCTTTTTTAATAATGGCCGTACTGTGAAAAGCATATAATTTTTCGTTTGCTTTTCTACATCAGCCATTTCCCCGTATATCAAAGCTGTAGGAATACCCATTGCCATAGCTACTTGATTTAAGAAACCACTTGTTATTTTATTGATTTCTTCTACACTTGGCCCATTCGCCACACCATTGTATATCTCGTTATAATTAATACCCTTTTGTTGCGGAACAATAGCTATATCTTTTGAACCAATTGACTTATACATGTTGTCTATAAACTCTTGTAACTTCGTTATTTGTTCTTCTGTTTTGGCACCGATCATATCCATATCAACTGTGCCACGAACTTGATTTTTACGCTTCTGTGAATTTAATATTCTACCAAATAAATCCCCGTAATCTGCAAACAATCCATCTATAAGTGGAGATAGTTTATCATTTCGATACTTTAAGTGAATTACTTCGCTTTGTTTAAAACTTCGCTTAAACGTGTAATCTTTTACTGTTACATCTGTAAAAGTATCTTCATATACAGCATATTCGTTATGCCGAAATCCATCAGCAATAAGTAAATCACCATCATCCGCCTGTACAACTAAGCATTCATTATCATAAATGAGCTTACGGATGAATCTTTCCCAGAAGGTACTGGCCGTCATATTCTTATTTGGCCTAATATTTAAGCGATAATAAAGCTCGTTTTTCTCAAATACTTTACCATTTTTCACTCTAAATTCAGATTGACTAACTGTTCTTCCTAAAAATGATACACATGTATCAATCGCCAAGCGTTTCATATGAAGTCTGTTTGCTGTATCAGCAATTATATCCAGATCAATCATAAATTCTAATTCTTTATTTCTTTTAAATACTGAACCTAACCATCCAATGGTTATCACCCCCTTTATTAGAATTTAATGTTACCTATAACAAAATCAGTTGCTTCTTGTATCTCATCAGCTCTATAGAGAGCATGAACAAAACACTGGAATCCGTCTGTTTTTCTACGTACAGGTTCTTTCTTTTCATATATTTTATTTCCATCACCTTTGATAACAACTAGTACATTTTGCGTATACCAACGCATTAGCGGATTATCATCAAAAACAATTTGTTTATTTGCAAATGCCATTTCAATGCGTGGAGCTAATAAACTATGAATTGCTTTTGGGTTTCGTATAACTTCTATTTCAAACCCTTCTGCTACTAATAATGGCCGTATTGCTTCCATTCTGAAGTTATCAGCTATGATCTTTTTAATTCCATATTGTTCTCTCATTTCTACAAACCAATCAACAATGTGTTGAGGATTAATAGTTGGTTCATCCACAACTGTTAGTAAACCTTGCTCTTCCCACTCTTTTATAGGAGCAAATTTTTGTTTTTTAAACTCACCTGCTTTTTTAGAATATCCATAATAGATATCAACAAATTCTTTTCGAACAAAAGAATGAGTTTTAAAAATGTACTCCCCATTTTGTCTAAATAAAAGACCACATGCTGCAAAGTCTCGAATGCTTGCAAAGTCTAATGCCCCTATGCATTCTTGAGCATATAAATCAGGAAATTGACGATTTGTAGCAAGAATTTCTGACCATTTCGCAACAGATCGCTCCAAATTTGTAACCGGCAAGTTCATTCGTTTTGTCATGAACTCCTCTCGGTTACTTGGATCATCCTCTAAATCCTCGTATTCTTCTTTTATCGTTTCAAGTAATCCCTCAGCATACTCACTTAAAGGATGAGATAACATTGGATTCGCCATTTCCCAATTATCAATATCATCGACTTCTTTTTCATCATTTAATTTACAAATGAATGGAAAGATAGCATTTGGACGGGCTTCACCATTTAAAACTTTCATTGCTTTTTCTTTTTGCTTATCTAGAAATCCGTCTCGTACATACCCGTCTGTACCAATGTAAAATTCACGTGGGTTTTTCTTTTTCCCTAAACCACTAATGTGGACTCGAACATCTTTATTGCTTTCATATTGATGTATTTCATCAAATACAACCGCGCCATCACGCAAACCATCTTTTGTATCTCCATTAGACGTTCTAAACTTCAATATACTTCCTGTTGCTTTAGAGACAGTTTGGGTTAATGTGGTTTTAAATGCTCGTTGCAATATTTCATTTCGTTTGACGCATTTATGAACTTCATCTGGACTGGTTTTCGCCTGCTCTTCACTGTTTGCAACAACGGAAATGTTATACTCCGTGATACCATGCATTTCACTAATTAAAAAATGAATGATGACTGATATTAATCCGTTTTTACCGCCACCACGTCCTAGCATCCACAAAAATTTCCGGTAAAACACGCGGCCATTTTTCTTATAAAACAAAAAAACGAATGCTATTAAGAATTTCTGAAATGCTTGTAACGGGAAGTACCATTTCTCTCCAAAACGGATACACTTCTCAATCATTTCATCATCAAAATACAAATCGTCTCTGTTCAAAACATATTTTTCTAGATAGTCAATTAACAGTTCTCTTTCTTTGTTGAACTTTATTTTCCCACTCCTATAAAGCTCAATATATTCCTCTACATACTTTTGCCTGATCATATTAAATCACTTGGACTGTATCCCGTATTAGAAGCACCCACTTTAGGAACGAATTTTATATCTCTTCCTAAAGCAATTAAAGAACTGTTAATTTTGTTCCTCTCACTTATAAGAGGGTGGGCTTTAACAAAAACTTGAGAACCATTTTTTACTGTTACAGATTCGCCTTCTTTATTAATGGTTTTATTTATTTTTCTAAATGCTTTGACCAGATCAATGTATCTTTCTACTTTTTCAACTTCGACTAAATCTGTGATATCAATACTATTCATGAGCTGTTCTTTTAACCTCACAATACTAACAGCCATCTACCCACCCCCCCTTACGTGCGTAAAATCGAAAAAAACCTGACAGTTAACCCCCTCCTCCGGTGCCCCTAAGACGAATTTTTAACGAAATATTTTAAGGGGGGGTGTTATTTTTGTTGTATTTTCACCATTTCTCATCATGTTCCCATTTATTTTGTTTCTTTTCATAAACTCTTCCATGTTCTTTGTTATGACAATTCACACAGACTGTTTCAAGGTTATCTATGTCTAATGCAAGATCAGGATGATGTTCTAGTTCTTTTATATGATGGACAACAAGTTGTATTTTCTTACGCTTTGCACTCTCACTGTATTCATTGGTATCTGTTTGTACTCGGCCGTTACGTTTACATTCCTGGCACTCATAGTTGTCACGCATCTTTACTTGTTCGCGTGCACTCTTCCACTCACCACTGTCATAGAACTTACGCTTCTGTTGTTTGGTTTTATACTCTTTCATTTGTCTTTACCAAACGCTTTTGATTCCCTCTATCTCTTTCTAATAATTCTTTTATTGATGTTTGTTCTAGATATTCCATTGAGTAAAGCATGTGTTTCTCTCCATACAGTTTGTAATACTTGAATCGATTAACATCAATTCCAGCCTTCTTATACGCTTTCTCATGTGGCTTAAGGTATTTGATGTATGCTTTCTTATCAATAGGTATAAGACCAAGTGCAGCAATCTTACCGTTTAAAACGCTATCCATATATCATCACTCCTTACCGTCTTCTAAGAATGAATCGATAAGCTTACTAATTAAACTTATATCAGCTTCCTTCTTTACCTTCCGTGTTGTGTTATCAGCCAATGCTTCCACTTCTTTTATTACATGTGGTAACCTTTCTACATCAACATACTCTTTAAACTCCTCCGCTTTTATACCTGAAAGTATTGTGCTAATAGCTATTGCCTTCTCAAGTTTAGTTAATTGCATCTTTCTTCACTCCCTATCTTTATTCAAAATAAAAAGCACCCATTATGAGTGCTTTAATGATTCAATATGTTTATTAACTCTTTCATTACCTAGTTTCCAATACTCTTCTTCCATCTCAAAACCAATGTAATTACGCTTAGTATTAATACATGCTATAGCAGTTGTAAAACTACCCATACAATTATCAAGGACTGTATCCCCTTCTTTTGTATATGTCTTGATTAGATATTCAAAAAGAGCGACTGGCTTTTGTGTAGGATGAAACGTTTTACTCTCACGTGGAAAATCAATAATCGACTTTGGATAGTTAGTATATTTCTTTACATATACATTATTTAAAGATTCATTATTTCTTGTGCCGAATACCTTCATCTTTCTTATTTGTTTCTTTTGGATTGGCTTATCCAATAAGATCAAATCTTGCGGACAATACTTAGGTAATTTTTTATAGAATACCAGAACATTTTCATGATTCTTTAGCGGCATTCTATTTGCATTTGGAAACCCTGTTACATGATTCCCTTTTTTCCAAATCCATTCATAACGAAATAACTTCATATTTGAAGCGATCAGCTTTGTTGTAAATGGTTGACTTGCTGTCAAGAGAATAGCCCCGTTATCTTTAATAATTCTTTCGTACTGCTGCCACAATAAATCAAAAGGAATAATACTATCCCACTTACATGCTGTCGTCCCATAAGGTAGATCGCATAAAATCATATCTACACTCTTATCTGGAATCAGCTTCATACCTTCTAAACAATCCATATTAAATACTTGATTCAACATCTGTTATCTCACCTTTTCCTATTGTTTTTAATTTCATGAAAGCATTAGAAATCATTTGAACAATAGAATGTGGTACGTGAAGTTTTATCCTTCTTCCAATCACCTAATGTTGCTACGCTGATCTGCTCCAACAATATTAAGTAACTGGAAGAAGAGCAAAAGCTCTCCTTAATAACGGTAGCATTCAATCAGTACCATCGGCTGGTTTCGGATTTCATGTGCCGTCATTATGAAACCATTTAGACAACATACTATAAAGGAACTTCATGAGTTGTGTTTTCCGCCACTTCTCACAATACAAATATATCACGTTAATTTCAAAACAACCGGCACATTTCCTGCCAAAAAGCGGTCACGAATCTGCCAGCAATTTTATTTTAGTAAGGAACTTCACTTAATTCTGACTTAACTATCTCAACGTTGTTGAGATTAAATTTGTTACAAGTAGACATTACCAAATCCGCAAACCACTCTGGCGCTGAAGGAGCAATATACACCTTCTCAACTAAATTTCCAATATTACATCTAATATTCCCCCCATATTCAACCGGTGGTTCTCCATCGTAATCTATTATACCTTTCTCATCAGTTGGAAATTTTAAAGTATGTAAGAGCCTTAGCTCACGTTCATGTTCAAATGATTTTCTTTTATAAATATAAGGAAGTAACGGATCATGTTCAGGCATCCATTCTCTCTTAAAATCTATATAATTTACTTTACTTATATGAATATGCTCTTCAGTATTATCAAAACTTTTTATTAAATTACCAACAGTTGATTGAATAGCAATTCCTTCACTGCTTTTCAAATATAAGTCCCACATCGCTGCTGATTCATAGTCATTCATATGCCAACAATTTATTAATACAAATTTTCTTAGCGTCTTACTTAACGGTTCTAAAATACTCTTCAAGATCCTAGTATCCTCTTTTTCAAAGTTCGGATATTTAAAACCTCTTAAATCATTGTTTGCCTTTGGATACGTCCCTTCAAATACATCAGTAAATTTATCTGACCTAGTAAAAAAAATAGCTTCCGTATCTAACAGGCTAACAAATTTAGTAAAGTCCATGTACCTCCATATCTTAGTATCATGACGAGGCATAATAAAATTCGGATATTCTACAAACATATATATTCCCCCTAATTACTAGTTAATTTACATTATTACATGTCATTACTCAGTTATCCATATGTTCTATTTTGTGTAACTAGGCCAAACTCCGAATCCCTTGATATCATTGATTTAATTAGAATTTTCTTTTTGAGTTACACAGTACGAAAATTTTAGCTAACTATAAGCTATTAGGACTTAAAAAAATCACCTCATAAAAAAAGGCAGACCAAAGGCCGCCATGATTTTTAAATATCCATATTATTTTCTATATAATTAAGACTGCTAAACTTAGCTATACGTTTTATTTTTTCATCAAACGCATTTTCAGTAAGTTCTTTATTTAAATACTTAGACAATGCATCGACATCATTATAAACCGTGAAATGGTTAATTCCATTTAAAGTCAAATACTCATATATACATTCTAATAAATCTGGTGATAAAATTATTTTTTTTAATATTTTTTCTTTATTTTCTGGACAAGCTTGTTCTAATTCAACTTCTAAATCTTCTAGCCTATTACTTTGAACTGTAAAATACCCATTCTGCACCAATAATCTTGCATTATTTTTTGACGGATACATTGGAAACGTATACTCCATATGTTCATTATTAAAGATATCTGATAAACTTTCAATTTTACCTTTAACAAGTTTTTCATTCATATTTCTAATCGAATCTGTAGTTTTGATAGTAGGATATTCTTCTTGGAGATTACAATGTAAAGCATATGGATCTAACAACCATATACAAGCATTATTTTCCTTATCATAATCCCATCCTTCAAAAGCAAAATATAAAGCTGTACCAAACGAATCTGTCCAGTCTAATAATCTTGTTTTTAATCCATGATGTTGCATATGAAATTGTAAATCAATATCATCTTCTCTAATAAAAGTTGACGCTTGCTGCTTAAAATTTATTTTCAAGTGATCTTCAAGAATTATGTACTGCATCAATTTTAATTTTTTATTCTTGTCTAAAGTTCGAAAGAGGCCTGAATCCAACTTATATTCTTCCTTACTATGCCCTCTAAACCATATCCAATTTGACATTGATTCTCTTCTAAAGAGTGCAATTTCTTCTAAAATATCATTCCATTTCTTACTAAATATTTCTTTTTTCGTGCTTATTGTTTTAACCGCATTTTTTTTCACCTAAATCCATCCTTACATTGAATAAATTAAATTAACAACCATATTATTCCATATTTTTCTAAATAAATGTAACTACATCGTAGATTATATATTAAATTCTAAACTTAGTCATTGCCTTATCCATCGCATCTTGATTTACACCTATATATCTTAACGTAACCCTTTCAGACGAATGATTGAATATCTCCATCAGCAAAGCTATATTTTTTGTCTGCATGTACATATGATATCCGAATGTCTTACGAAGTGTATGTGTCCCAACCTCATCTAAACCAAATTCTGCTGCTGTGGTACTAAGAATTTTATATGCCATACTTCTTCCTATTGGTCGATTCTTTCCTTGTCTGCTCTTGATTAGATATTCATGATCTTCCATCTCTTCTATATACCATTTCAATTCTCTTCTTAATGCTGCAGTAATCTGAATTCGTTTCTGTTTACCTGTCTTCATTTCACGCATTGAAATATGGCTTCCCTTTAAATCTCCAATCTTCAGTTTTAGAATGTCACTAATACGTAGGCCTGTATTAATTCCCATTACAAACAAGATATAATTACGCTCACTCTTTTCTTTTAAATACTCTTTAATTTGTTGTATTTGCTCTGGATCACGTATTGGCTGAACAAAATTCATTATTCAATCCCTCCAGTTTTTTCTGTCTCGTAAACTTCTAATCTAAGAGCAAAAGCAAGTTTATAAAACACCCTAGCCTTAACACGTCGATACGTACGCTCACTCATACCAATTTCGTTATAAACCATATAATCACATACATCTTCATCTTCTAAATAACGTTTAATGATAATATTTCTTTGATCTTCTCCTGCACGCCCACTACCCAAACGATTTAGGAATTGATCGATACGAACTGATGTTTTCTTAATCCACTCTTCTCGTTTACTTTGTTGTATATTAGCCATCGCTACATCTTCTAATGGCTTTCCTACATCATTTGTAGGTCCGTGATATCTAATTTCATAAGAAGGAGTGACTTTCATTTCTTCACGCATCATTCCAAACTGTCTATATAAACGTACATTTTCAAGAACACCTTCTAATTTTTTCTGCGTTGCTGATCTATCGATTTTTGGTAAGAAAGATAATTGTATAGTCATGTAAGACCACTCCTTTTTATTTTTTATTACTTTTGTCTTACTGCTCCACGTCTCCGCTCATAGAAAGGTCTATGCATCCCCATCAAATTCTCAATTTCACGAGTGCTTAATTTCTCTTTTCGTTTTTTCTTATTTTTTTTCTTAGCTTGTTTTTATTGCTTTTTCCATTCGCGTAACTGATCTTTTAGCGCCTTCATTTCCCCATCTCCCTTTTCAAAAATAAAAAGGACACCTATTCCTAAAACAGCTTTAATTGCAGCTTTAATGAATTGGTGTCCTCTAGTTTTCTAGCCGGACTATATTCAGTTTGCTTTCACTTTAAAAGGATTATTTTGTTTAAATTTTGCTTAATTCTCACCAGTAATTATCTAAAAATTTTAAAATTGTTATATAATGAATTTAATTTGAAATTAGGAGTGGTTAAAATGCCAGATACAATAAGACTCGTTCTTTTCATCCTTATAGCAATTAGTGCTGTTTTCTCTTTAATAAAAGAGTTTAAAAAACCTGAGAAAAAAGCACTTTGGATTACAATTGAATTTTTAGTTCTTTTCTGGGCGATATGGGTAATAGCGAATATTATAATCTAATTTATAAATTATGATTACTCCCCTGAATAAAACTCAATATTCCGTCAATTATACAGACAACCCATTAAGTTACTTTCTCCTTCTTCCCCCTTGGAGAACCGAGCAGTTAGCTTTTGCTGGCTGTTCTTATATTTTCTGCAATTGGTTACACTTACCTGATGTTTTTAACGCAATATTAAGTTACGATATAAACGAATAAAATATATTTGGCTGTTATACCATTACCCTAGGGAACTAGGGTTTTTATTTCTATAAAATAAAATTTTTATGTAAAAAACCTACTAATCCCTTCACCATAAAACGAACTAAAATCAATAATTCTCAATAATTATATATATATACTTATGAAAATTCCACTTATTTACTAATACACCAGCCGTTTTCTTTTTGAAAAGTAAATCATAAAATATAATACAGGACCAAGCTTTCTAAAAATTTGTCCAAGTTAATTTTAGAAAGGAGCGAATTTCAATGGCTATCGTTCACCCTTTTGTTGCTGGTAGAAAATTCACCGGCGTAGCATCCTCTGGAACAGGTACTGGTGCTACATTTGCAATTGTTGCAACAGCTTTCACAAATGATACAGGAACAAATACAGCATTTCCAGCTGCTTACGCTTATTACAATCTCTACATTAATGGTGTTCTTCAAACTGCTGACACTTCAACTATCACTGTCGGTCCTTCTTCTATTACCATTCCTGGTGGAGATGTACTTGATGGAGCAACTCCAATTATCGTGGAATTTATTGTAACTTAGTTATATTTTTATCAAATACAGTTTTGTCCAGTTTTTTCACAATTTATTACTGTCAGCATATACTAATATAGAATGATAGGAATTTACACTCACTCTTGAAAAGAGCACTTATTCATAGTGCTCTTTTCACTTTTAATTTTTAGTATCAAATAGCGTTTTCATTAAAAACATTTCCTAAATGAATTGCATATACTAAACCGAATACTCTCTACAGTACATTCACCTTTAGAGCGTCTTTCTCCCAAGACGCTCTATTCATTTTTTGCTGGTTTCGAAATATACTTTTCACCTTTTAACTGGACAAGCATATGTTATTGTATGGGGAAACTCTCCTCATAGGAACCTAACTTTCTTGTCCAAGAGCACGTTATATATGTGCTCTTTTTTTATTAACAAGCATTTTTTTCGAAAGGATTAAATATAATGTACTAAGAACTGAATCCACCGGTTCTATTCATCCTCATAAGATTCGTGTTACATATTGAACACTGTTGAACAGTGTTCTTTTTTACTAAATAACGATTTTATTAAAACCTTTCACCTTTTAAATGGACAAGCATATGTTATTGTATGGAGGCATCCACTCATAAGAATCTACCTTTCTTGTCTAAGAGCACATATATTGTGCTCTTTTTTTATGTCTAAATAAGGATTTTGTATTACTTAATGAATCACGTCACTGATATCAGCAGTTATCCAATCCGTATCCACATCTTCAATTGGCGGCATTTCTCCCAAACGATCAAATGCTATCTTTTTATTTTTTGCAAGTAATTCATCTAAATTACTTTGTCTCTCAAGGATTCGCTTTAAACCTTCACCAGCTTTTTCTAAAAACCTCATTGTATCTTCCTTAGTGCTTGTTGCCATCCAAATCCTCATATCAATTGGAATGGTTATAGCATGTACACCAGATGTCACTTCCAAAATATTAATAGATTCACTTAATGGAATAGCGCAAAAACGATATTGTCCCACTTTAATTTCATGACCAACTGCAGGTACCCATTCATCAAACGCTAGATAAAAACGTTGAGCTTGCTCGTTCACTTTAATTTCCATTCCGTTCCCCTCCAAAATAAGAATTTTGTTTAAAATTCATTAACTTTATTGATTCCTTTGCATACAGTATTATCACAAAGAAATTCACAGGTTTCTCTGGTCCAGTTACCTTGAATTTCTTGCAGACCTTGAGGAAAGAATCCTTTTATCAAAAAGGGTTCTTTCCTTTATTCGTTATAAAATAACTATTTTGTTAAATCCTTTCACATTTTTAACGGACAAGCATAAGTTATTGTATGGAGACCCTCCAGGCATAGAAATCTACCTTTCCAATCTAAGAGCATTGTTATCTGCGTGCTCTTAGATTTTTCACTATGAAATAACAACATTTTTATAAAAGCTTTCACCTTTTGATAAGACAAGCATATAGTATTGATATGAAAATTTTTCACTTATAGTAATCTCCTTACTAAGAGTACTTTGAAAAGGTGCTCTCTTTTCACACTTCATAAGAAAATACATATATTAATATTGGCTGCACATGTATTCAGCTTACAAATTAGGCCTTGTAAGCTGTCACCTTTTAAAGGAGCACATTTTAATATGTGCTCTTTTATTTAATTTTGTTTACACGATTATGCAAAAAAACATAAAGTATATGGTAATCCAATACTCATAAAACCTATCTTTTTAAGAGCCTACTCATTTGTACGCTCTATTTTGTTTTCAATTAACGCTTTGGTTAAAATCTTTGATTCTGCCATTCAGTAATACAAGCTGGTTCAATTTCTTCAAATTCTTGTGTTTCTACATCAAGATCAATGACAGAATAGCTAGGTACTACTAAAAATTCTTTTCCGCAAACGTTACAAGTAGGATCATCAAGTGCATAAACTCCTTTAATTGTGTCAGGATTTTGCAAATTAAAATCAGCATTTTCAAAAACTACAAGACCATTACATCCTTTAACGTTACATTTATGTGCTTCGATAGCCATTTCTCGTTCCCCATTTCTTAATAAAATTCAAACTTGGTCTTAATACCCGTTATTCTGGCGTTGATGATTCACTTCGTTCTTCTTGCAATATCCTTGTTCAATTTCTTCAAATGTGAATCCTAATTTCCTACCTAATCCTAAGAATGAGTATAGTAACTCTTCATACAGCTCAATATCTTGAGTTGCACGAAATTCCGATACAGCTTCATATACATTATTAAATTGATTGACTAGCGAATTCGATGCGTAAACTCTTGACTTAAGCTCCAACATTGCTAAGTTATATTTTTCAGGTTTCAATCCAATACCATTTCCTAATGATGCTATAAAATGCAACCCGTCTACATATTCCATTAAAATGACTTCTCTTTCACTAGGGCTTTTATTGCTCCAATGCTTAAAGCATCTTGTTTCATTTGCAAGTTCTCCAATTTCAACCTGTAAAGCAAGGATCATATTGTAAAATAAATTTTGACCTTCCAATCCATGTTCCTTGACGACTCTTGTATCTAACACCTTTTGCATTTCAAATATTTTAGTTAAATTCATTTTGTTTTCCCCTTCCTATTTAGCAAATTCCTAATCCTATCGGACGATTTTCAATTAAATACTTATCAGCCTGATCTATTACAAGGAGCGCAACCTCAGCATGGTGTCTCCTTAGTGCTTCTGCCACCTCTGGTAAACTCATACCTTGATTCCACATTTCACGAAAACGAATTACATCTCTTTCATCTCAAATGAAGTTAGCTTCTTCTAAAGCGATGTATATTTTTAAACGCGATTCTTTCATCGCTTCATGATTTGTTGCTACACTCATAAGTGAACCTACTTTCTAAAAAATTATTTTATTTTTTCAGTAAACTTAGTATCCACACGATCAACTTTACCGTTTACCCAAATTGCGACTTGCTCACCAAATCCGCTCATTGGTGGATTTACTGCTGTTACATTTCCGTCCTTCACTATTAAAAGTTTGTTGCTACTAACATCAATTTCTATTTTTTTCATATGCCCATCTCCCTTTTACTACCGCATGTACTCGACAACATCAGGTTTAAATCCACTTCCTAAATAAATCCGTACTGGAATTATTTCTTTTTTATCCCTTGCTGCCTTACACAATTCTTCCGCTGTTGCCCAATTAAAAAGCTTATCTACAGCTCTTTGAAATCTCCAAATTGCCATTACATATTCTTCAAAGATGTCATAGCGATCATCTTGTTTAGTTGTGCGTGGTAATTCATCTGTACCCTTTGCATTTCTTGGAACTTGGACACGTACATCTGCAAATGTGACGCGTCCAGTTCCTTTCTTTACATTTGCTTTCATTACATCGAACTCACAAATTGCTGGCTCTACATCGAAAATGTTCAATTGTTTAGGCATGAGCTTTCTCACTCTTTTGAAGAATGTCCAGCAATTCCCTTGCGCCTTCCCTGCTCAAAACCATTCGGCCATCCAGCAATTCTATGTTTGATTCGGAAACTTTACCCGTTACTAAGCATGACTTTTCATGTTTTCTTAAAACGATGTTTTCCCCTTCAACATGAAAGCCTAATGCTGTACCTTCAGCAATCCCTAAAGTTCTGCGTAACTCTACCGGAATTACTACACGTCCTAGCTCGTCCACTTTTCTTGCAACACCTGTGTTTTTCATAACTTGCTCCCCCTTGTTAACTTACTTTTTGTTGTTGATTCCGTTGTAATTCTTGTTTCATTGACTCGAATTTTATTAACCATGCTTCCCAGCGCTTATCGTTTTCTTGTTGCTGTTGCTTTGCTACGTCACAATTACAACCTTCTGTTAGAGTCACACCTGAATAAATTTCTTTACGAATAATTCCTGTATTACGACATAATATACACATGATTATTCCTCCTTGTTTCAAATGG
This sequence comes from Bacillus sp. FSL M7-1020, assembly GCF_038050415.1. Classification (NCBI taxonomy): domain Bacteria; kingdom Bacillati; phylum Bacillota; class Bacilli; order Caryophanales; family Bacillaceae; genus Bacillus; species Bacillus sp. FSL M7-1020. The sequence goes on from NZ_JBBOTW010000001.1 coordinate 3,865,406, forward strand.
ACCTACTTATCAAAAAGGTAAAGCTTTCTTACGTCTATCAGGTGTATTTTTAAATGTCATGGCTGATTTGCAACCAAGTATCCTAGATGTGATTCGCTGGTCATAACAATACGTGATTGCTGCACCTACTAAATTTGTAGCAATTCCATTAGCCTTTCCTTGTCTACCATCAAAAACGGTCATATAAGTATCATTCATATATTTTGTCGCTCTTTGGAGATCAGTGATATTCCCTTCCCCTTTTTTATTGTGGAATTCTAGTGCTTTCAAGTTGATATCTCTGTAATCACCTAACGTTGAACCAAAATCATCAAATATCACTACATCTGCATCAATTATTTTTTGTAAATAATCATCTTCAGATAACTCAGAATCTCTTTTGAATGTAGCTTTTAACTTTTTGAATAAAACACTTTCGCTTATAAACAACACGTTTTGCGTTCCGTTATCATTAATTTCTTCAGCTATAGCATGCATTAAATGACTTTTTCCTCTTCCAGCATCTCCAGAAGCTACTAATGTATATTTCATATCGCTTATAAAGTTATGGGCATGTGTTACAGCTTGAGCTCTATTGCTCACTTCTTCATCACAATCAGGTATGAAATTTTCAAATGTTGCATTCATGATTGTTGGGTCACTGATTAAACTGTGATTATGGAAATAAGCTTTTCTTCTCCGTTCCTCTTCACCCTTGTAATACTTGTTGCATTCTGTATACAATCTATCGTGGTCCTTTTGTAAATAACATTTAGGGCAAACTTCCTCGCCTTGAAATATCATTGTTCGTTGCTTAATTCCTTTTTCTTTACACACTTCACATAGATTAGAAGTCAAATTCAGTTTCGTTGTAGTAAACTGCTCCGTTGCTTGCAATTGGATCATTATTTTTCGCTCCTTTTACTGTTTCATTTAAATAGTTATCAAAATGTTTCTGCGCAAATAATGTACTTGGTCTTAAATATTGATCAAGAGGTTTCCCTTCTCTATCAAACTTCCCAAACCATTGAGATACTTTGTTATCAATGACTGTTTTAAAATTCTCAACTGTATAACCTTCATTCCATCTAGCTTTAATTAATTTTTTGTGACTCTCGGCTTTATGATTAAAGTTCTTATCCGCTTTTTCATTTAAGTAACTTAGGATTTCTTGATAAGGAATTGATACTTTTGTATCTGATTCGTCAGAAGAAGATGTATTAATTATTTCTAATTCTTTATCTTTATCTAATTCTTTATCTTCTTCTATATCTGTTGCGTGACTTTGCGTGATTGTCTCGTGACTGTCACGTGACATCTCCAATTTAAGTTTTTCCCTCTGTTTTTGTTTGCGTAATCGGTTTTGCTCTCGTATTTTTTCTAACCCATCAACGTTTTGATGTTTTTCCCAATTCGAAATACAAATGTACTGATCATTTGTTATCTCAATCATTCCAAATTGTTGAAATGTTTGAAGTGCTAATCTCACTGTTGTAATTGGTCTATTGAATAGAGTTGCAAGCATTTCATCTGAGTAAGGAATGTTTTTACTCAGAAAAATATACCCACTCGCATTTGTTTTTCCGGCTTGAGCTAATAATCTAATCCATATAATTAGTAAGGTATCAGCTTCAGGCATGCTTTCGATTAAACGTATTTTTTCATCTTCAAACATACTAGTTGAAAGCTTTATCCATTTAACTTCTGACACTGTAATTACCCCCTTGTACAAACTGCCACATATGCTTGTCTGCTTTTTACAATCCGTTGAATTTCATAATGCGGATAACCAACAATGAAGTATTGATCAATCATTTGTTTTAATTCATCTTTGCTTTTGGCTAAGTCCCAGAATTTATTAGGTAATAGCACTTGATATTCAATTAAGTCCATGTGCTATTTCCCTACTTCCCGTGGTATACTTATAACAACTATTTTTTTTCAAAAGGACCCATTGCCGTGGGTCTTTTATTTTTTTCTACATCACTCCAAGCCCATCGTTTAATTGGCTCGTATGTGATGTAAAGTATCCATGAACCACATGTGATTAACATTGCGAATATAACTAATGATGTTGTGTCTTCCACTAAATCACCTCCTTAATGTTCTGATAACCATTGCAATAAAAACGCTTTTACTTGTTGAGCTGGAAAATACCATTTCCCTCCTACTTTGTGCTTTGGAAATCTAGGATCAAAGAAGAATTCTTTTTGAATTGTATTCCATCCCATACAAGTTCTTCGCTTCAATTCGTTAGAGTCCCAATACACTAGCTCAGCATCGATTTCTTTAACCTTTTCTTCGACTTTTGCTAGATAAAGATTTCTTACTTCTTTTTCATCAACTTGAACACTAATCATTTTCCGCCTCTCCTGTTCTATAAAATTTAATTTTATCTATTAAGAAACATAATCATCTAATGAACTAGGTCTTTCTGGTGGATACCATCCTGCGATAAATCGCATAGCATTTTGATAATATTTTCTTGGGATTTTATCGTATTTAGCTACACCGAAATGTCTTTTCAGTGCACCATAAATTCCTTGATACGATGCATTATTGTAACCTTCTTTTTTAAGTTCAAAAACACGCTGTTTTACTTTACGTTGCACAGATCCTTTGTGTTGTTCAGTCAGCCATAATTCATTTTCTACTAGAATTTTCATTTTGTTCATTTCTTCTTCTGTATGATCTTGACGTGATTTTATTTGTTTTAGTTCAGTCATACTATAAATAATTGCATCTTCAACACTTTGCGGTTTTTGCTGTAACTTTTGGATATGCTCTTTCATTTTCTTGAACTCTTGTAAAAACTTAATTTTCATCTTCATTGCTTCTGGTGTTATGTAGCTCATTGCAACAATCGCGAATGCGTCTTCTGTAAGATTAAATTTTGGATACCATTGTTTATTTTGATAATGCTTATATTGGGTACGCTCAATGTTGAGCTGACTCCATTCTGTTTCATTCGCCTCAATTAACTTTTCTAGTTGGACCTCGATATCACGCATTACGTTTTTATGTTCTTTTCCAAACATTTGAGCCATTGTCAAACTATCCGTAACCACCTGATTTCTTTCCATAAAAACAAACTCACTTACTGGATATTGCAATGTTTGTAATTGATTCATTTTCTTTTTCCTCCATCCCCCCATTCACTCTCGAAACGCGAGTGGGATTATAAAAAAAATTATCTACCGATACATCAAAGAACTCCGCAATTCGCATAGCTATATTCCATCTTGGATTCTTCTTTCCTTTTTCAATTTCACAATAATAGTTAGAAGAAATATCTAGAATTTTAGCTACTTCTAATTGCTTGAGACCTTTATCTTCGCGCAATTTGATTAACCATTCTCTTTTCATGTTTACCTCCGATGTCGTATGTTTGATTTTAGTATACTCGCGTTTCGCGAATAAGTAAACGTTTTTTTGTTTTTTTTGAAATAAAATAAATTCGCGTAGCGCGAAAAAAATATTGATTTTGTTCTGTGAAATGTTATCTTTAATTAAAGGGAGGTTTTATATATGAACATTGGGGAACGTTTAAAATATTTAAGAAACAAACAAAAATGGACTATGAAAGATATTTCTTCCAAATTAGGAATAGGAGACTCAACCTATAGCGGATACGAAACTAATTATAGAAAGCCAGACGCTGAAATGATCTGTAAATTAGCTGACTTGCATAATACAACAACTGATTATATTTTATGTAAGACTGATGATCCAACATTAGAAAAAACAACATCTTCTAATATTAAGGATTTCTTTGATAATCAAAAATTGCATTGGGACGGAAAAGAATTATCTGAAGATGATGTAGAGAGCCTTAAAGATTTATTAGAAGTTGCGGTCAAGCGAATGCTTAAATAAAGAAAAAGGATTAGCAAGATGCTATTCCTTTTTTTAGTTGGAGATTTTTTTGAAATGATTGCAATTCAACCTCATTTAGTAATCCTTGCTTACGTAATTCTTCCAACATATAAATTACATCTACATTCACATTTTCGCTCCCCAATAATACTTGTATCATTTGTTTAACCTGTATTTCTACCCCTTTATTCATCACAATAATTTCCTCCCTTATCAATTGGTAATAATTAGGTGTCGATTTTTTGCCATTCAACTAAAACCCAACACATCTTGAAAATTACGAAAGAGGCTGCGAAATCGCAACCTCTAACTTTTTATTAACTATTTTATTTTTATTATTAAAGCCCACCAGGCTCAGACATCATATATTGTACTTGTTGTTTAACTGGTTGTTCTTTACTTTCATTAGTTGCTGCCCCTACATTCAATGATAGAGTTAAAGCACTCATAATACATAAAATTGTTAGACTAATTTTTTTCATCCTCATCCCACTTTCTTTTCTAATGATGCTAACACACGCTTTACAGCATTAGCATAGTGATAGTTTCCTACCCTTTCAAAGCGCTTCAAAGACTCTCTTAATCCCAGTATATCATTGTTAATTCTGGAAATATAGTACATTGTGAACGGAGAATCCAGTTTTCTTTCCCTAGCTAATTCTTCAAACATTTTTAGCGCTTTATTCTTATCTCCATATAAGCCTTCATAATATGCAACTTCAGATAAATCAATACAAGAAAAATCTATTTTATCTAAATTAAACCCGTTATCGATATACAGAAAAGCAAGTGTAGATTGAAAAGACTTATACTTTCTACTATCTTTCGAAATCCCATTTTCGATTAAATATTTTAGACTTTTTAATAAATATTTTTCTGCCTTCAAAACATCAGAAAACAGATAACTCTCTCCGAGCCCACATAAAGCCGTTGCCTTTATGATAGGTGCTTCTAATTCAGATTTTAATATTGCATCACATTTAATTCTGCATGTTTCTAAATCTTCGTTAAACAAATTTATGTAGGCACTTCGAACATTGTAATGTATCTCATGACAAGATTGTATAAATGCATTCTTTATAGTTATTAAGTTTTTCTCTACTTTATCTGAATAAGGAAGAATAGCTCTGTAGTTAAAAATATCGTACATCGAAAAACTGTATAACATATTTACTAGGACTTGAACTTCTGGATCATTTGCAAACATAACTTTATCCATGTCATCAATTAAAGATTGTCCTCGTTTAACATTTTGATTTCTGCAATTAAATAACTTGTAGATTTTAAAGTATTTCCTTAAATGAATATTTTTTTGATGTTTCTCTATAAGCTTATCTATAACCTCATACTCACCAATTCCTTGACAATAACATAATGCTTTGCGAATGTTTAAATCTCCCGAACACAGCATGATAAATTCATTAAGAATCTCTTTTCGTTCCTCCATATCTTCAAAAAGAATTGAAGCTACAGGTAAAAAATTATCAAATTTCATTTCTGAAGTTTTACCACTTACTGCATCCGTTATTACTACGCGATCTACTCCAGTTTTCCGTTCGATATCTGGGAATGTTAATTCCCTTCTCTCAGATTGTTTTTTAATACGTTTCATTAACTCTTCCAAAATAAAAACACTTCCCTTTCCTGAACACAGGACGCCATTCTAACAATATTTTTCAAGTTGGAAACGAAAATACGAGAAGGGAATATCTTAATTTTGTGTTATACTTGGATGTGACTCGTATGTGGCAAGTGTTTCCTAAGTCGTAGTTAGGGAACGGTTTAAGAGGCGGTGTGAGAGTCCCTCTTGAACACGCTCATATGGGTCTTTTTCGTTCGTTATAGTTAATTTAATACTATCACGAATTTTTATAATTTTAACAAAACAATTATTAATCAAATGTTGAGAAACTTTTTTTATCGCTATAAATCAACATTTAGTTGTATATGCAATTTTGCATTTCATGTATTAAAGCCCCATATGCATATATTACCACTAATCAGCTAAAAACAGAACACAAGTTCTTATTTTTGGGTGGTTATTTTTAAAAAACCAATCAAAATACAAAAAACTGATTGTTTTACAATCAATTATAGTATGTTTAATACTTAAAGACTATACTCGAATTATGAAAGCGTTAGAATTGTTTGGTCAAAATTTAAAGAAGCTTAGAAAGTCTAAGGATTTAACACAAGAACAACTCGGTGAACAACTAAACCTCAGTCGAAATCAGATAAATAATTACGAGAATGCAATGTTTGAACCGAGCATGGAAACACTTCTTCAAATCAGTTCGTTTTTCAATGTATCGTTAGACTTACTATGTAATAGTTATAACAATACAAATGACGTAGTGTTGCGTAACACTCTCGAAGAAGTTCAACAAACGTATGCGGCGTTAGAAGAACCTAAACGAGAGCGTTTTTGCAAACAACTCGTATTTTATTCTAAAGTCTTAGCCGAGACTGACGAATTGTTATGATTTGATTTTAGAAGAAATCATTTCCAAATTCAAATTGTAAAATTTTCTTTCTTTTACAAAATAAAGAAGAGAGGGCATCGATCCCTCTCTTCTTTTATTTTTACAGTAATTAGGTTGTCATGGTATTATTCTAATTAAGTTCGGCAGTGACATATCCCATATCAGGTGCTATGTCACAAATACAAAGGAGGATATCATATGGCAACTTTCAGAAAGCGGGGCAAAAAATGGGAATATCGACTCCGATATGTCGATAAAACTACTGGAAAAAAAAGAGAAATAAGTAAAAGTGGATTTGATTCTAAAAAAGAAGCTACCTTTCATGCCAATGAACGAGAACGTCAATTATTCCATGGAATGGATGCGAATAGCAAAAAAACGCTATTAAGTGAGTATTTAATAGAATGGCTAGAGACGTACAAAAAAGGGAAAGTCGGTCAAAGCACTTATATTCTTCATAAGAATAATATCAATAAGCACATCGTTCCGTATTTTCAAAACATCAAATTGGCTGATATAAATAAACTTGAATACCAAAAATTTATTAATCACCTTATTAACAAAGGTTATTCAAAACGTACAGTCAAAATTATTCATTCAACAATGTCTAACTCCATAAAACGTGCTATAGATTTAGAAATGATTTACAAAGATTTCACGAACAAAATTCTAATTGCTGCAGATCGTTTCAATCAGCATTCTAAAAAAGAAAATTATCTAACAAAGGAACAAGTATCAAAATTATTGAATGTGGCTCATAAAGATAAAATGATTTATTATGCATACTTTTATACCTTAGTAGAGACTGGTATGCGTAAAGGTGAAGCAACGGCATTAGAGTGGGATATAAATATTGATTTAGATAATAAAATGATTCATATTGATAGAACTATAAATTATCACGCTTATACTCCTACAGGACAGAAGAACAATAAAGATTTAATAGGTAAAACTAAAACCTATGATTCTGTGCGTTCTATTACTATTTCAGATAGACTGGTCTCTGTGCTTAAAACATTTAAAAAGTATCAGAATGAGTGCAAATTAAAATTAGGCGCTAAGTATGATAAAACTTTCGATTTTGCATTCACGACTTCAGGTAAACCACTAACAAAATCAACATTAAAAAATGTTTTAGATCGCATCCTAAAAAATGCTGAACTGCATCAAATTAGTGTTCATGGATTAAGGCATACTCATGCTGTACTTCTTTTAGAAGCTGGGGTTGAAATGAAATATATACAAGAAAGATTAGGACATAAAAGTATCGAAATTACTTCTGATATTTATTCACATGTCACACCTAAAGTAATAGAAAATGAACAAAGCAAATATGAAGCTTACGTGGGGCAAGAATTTATTTTCTAGAAAAAAGCGGGGCAAAAGCGGGGCGTTTCTGATTTTTCACACAAATACCATCCTCTTAAGAAACCAAAAGAAACCCGTTAAACCCTTATGTAACAACGGGTTTCGTATTTCACAGGAATAAATTAAAAGCACACAAAAACACTAAATGTATTTATCCTAAAAACACATCCCACTCCCACTCATTTAATCCTTTTAAGTGTTTATTCTCCATTCCGATAAAATGAAGACTCGGTAAAAGTAAAAAGAACAGGGATACTAGAAACAAACATACGATCATTTCTATTAATGTAAATCCAACTTCTAATTTATTTTTCCTCCCACATAAAAACATTGTTCCATCATTCTTCCCTTCACATCTTTCCACATAGTACACACTTCACTTCCTCCCCAATATGTGTAATATACAAGTTCGTTTATAATTTTTTCTTTTACTCGCATTTCCTCATTCTCATACATATATAAAGCTGCTTCTTTTTTTAATAATACGAATGCCTTATAGCGGAGTTGTATATTTTTTCTTTCTTGCATGACCAATACTGTTTGCGGCAGCAGTACCGATACCGCCATCATTAGTATGCTTAACGATACAAGCATTTCAGCCATTATGGATCCTTTTTGATATTTCACGATACGTAAATCTCCCTCTTCCGAGCTGAAATACAATCTCATATTTATAACTTCGATACGAAAGTAAAATTGTACCACCTCTATTAATATTTCCGCTCGGATTATATGTCATCGGATTTGGAAATGTATGCAAATCAATTTGTATATCGTTACCGTAGTCTCTCGACACAATAAAATGATTCGTACCCGACTCCTCAATGTAATACGTGTTTTTCTCTTTATACCACCGTAGCGTATAGTATTTCTGACGATTTATCGCTAATTGTTGCATATACAAAATATCATTTGAAAATTGGCTCAAAAATTGTTCGACTTTTTGTTTTTCATATAATGAATGAACATTAAAATACGTAATCATACTTAAGACAGAAATTACAAATAAAACGAGCAACATTTCTAAAAGAGTAAATCCTTTTTGTTTCACAATGTCCCGATTGATACTGTGCCATCATCTGAAATATGAATAGATTCACCATTCGGACACTTATGAGTTGTAATATATTTTTCGTCACTTAGCTCTTTTAACGAAGGAATTTTATTATGCTGTAATTGATATACCTGTATTTGCGCTTCTATAGATTTCACATAGGCTGCGCATCCTTTTCCTTGAACTGATGAGCGCTGCTTCACTACATTCGGAATAATTAATAGTAATAATACAGTTATAACAACCATAACTAATAACATCTCTAACAGAGTAAATCCTTCCTCATTCTGCATGTAAATGCCTCCTAAATGGAATTCATCATTTGAAACATCGGCATAATCATCGCTAAATACATAAGAACAACTATTCCTCCAATGCATGTAAATAAAATCGGTTGAATGATAACTAACATACGTTTCATTTTTTGTTCCATCTTTTCTATAACAAGATCGCTATAGTCCTCTAATTCAACTGCCAAATTACCGTTTGCTTGTCCATGCCTAATAATATAAGAAAGTTCTTTTTCGTAATAACCACTTTTAGCAATGATAGATTGTAACGATTCTCCTGCAATTAATTGCCGTTCAATTCGGGCTGCTTCATACTGAAAAAATCGATTATATTTTTGCTCCATCATTATTGTGAGTGCTTCGAGCACCGATAGTCCGCCGTACAATAAACCACTCAATTGAGTGGAGAAATAATGCGAATGCTTTAAAATAAGAAATACTTTTATGAGAGGAATACGAAGCATGATTTTTACCTGTTCAATATGTGGGAGTTTCCGAAAATAAAACAAATATACGCTACATCCAATAATAAAGATAAGAATACCGCTAAAAATAATGTAAGGTATTCGTTTAATTGCACTTAAAATTTGTTCTGTAAATAGCGGCGCTGTAGAACCAAATGAACTATACACCATTTCAACCTGCGGTAATAAGATGAGATTGAAAACAGCAAGCATAATCATTAAAAAGAATGCTAATAACATAGGATACTGCATTATTTTCATCATATCTTTCCTATACTTATCCTTCTTATAAAGAAGTGCGCTCCCTTGTTGCAATGCAAAAGAAATATCACCATGTTTCTCAGCATAAAATAAATAACTTAACATCTCCTGATGAAACATTAATTGATGAAACGAATCGTGTAGACTTCTCCCCTCTTTTAATCCCTCAATCATATGCTGTAATTGTACTTTCTTTTCTAAGGGTAATTGAAACCGTAAAAATTCTAGTGCCTGCAAAAGGGAGTATCCTTTTTCTAATAGTTCTCCTAATCGTTTCAACAATACTAATTGCTCACTTAAACTCCATGTTTTCTTAAACATAAACATCTTCTTCTAAAAATCCTAAAGCATACCCTTTTCGTATCGAAGATTCTAATGTTTCATGTTTGTACGTAACACATTCTCCGTTCGCTTCTTTAATTGCTTGTTGCAAATCATATCCATCTAACAACTCGTAAACGCTTGCTTGTCTTACTTGCCGCATTGATTTACATAAAATTGAGCACTTTCCTCTGCAAAATGGACACTTTAATTCAACAAGTCGCTGTGCAGCGACAGCCAATAAAGCTTGTTCAATTTCTTGCCTCGTTATGCCATAATCCATAAATCTGAGTATCGCTCCTTTCGCATCATTCGTATGCAGGGTCGTCATTACTAAATGTCCAGTTAAACTTGCTCTTACAGCTATTTTTGCTGTTTCTTCATCCCGGATTTCACCAACTAATATAATATCTGGATCATGGCGTAAAATAGCCTTTAGTCCAGCCTCATAAGTGATACCTGCTTTTTCATTTATTTGAATTTGTAATAAATCGTCTTTTCTTTTTTCAACTGGGTCTTCAAGTGTTACAATTCGACGTGTTTTCCTTTTTCTAATTACCTCTAATAATGCATACATTGTCGTTGTCTTCCCAGAACCAGTCGGTCCAGTAAATACGAGTAGACCATGTGAATAACGTAAAAAAGAGAGGAGTTTTTCCGCCGTACTTGGAAATAACGAAAGATGAGATAACGGCTGCACAGATGCTTGTAAATGAAGGCGAATCACGAGACTTTCTCGATATACAGTCGGAAGTGTTGAAAGACGTAAATACACTTCTTGTCCATCAATTTGTAAATACAATGAACCATTTTGTGGCTTCCGCCTCTCTCCTATATCCATGGATGCCAAAAATTTAAAGTGCGAAACAAGTTTTTCTCCAAACTCCTTTTCAATACATTGTTTCGTAATTAAATCTTTTCCTATACGTAGCTGAACCGCTACATCCTTCTGCCGGGGCACAATATGTAAGTCCGATGCTTGTACCCTACACGCTTCTTTCAAAATTGTATTCGCAAAAATTTCAATTCCATTCATCATTTTCCCTCCTCACTATGTATATAGCATGAAAAAATGCACAATAAAAATTGGGACTTTTGTATTTTCATCAGAATAAAAAGGAAAATTATGTTTGTGAAATTATGAACAATTTCCGAATTATTGTCTGAAATTACCTATATGGAAGTTTATCTGTATTATAATGTTATTATCTTGGATAAAGTGATAAAGGTGGAGATCCTCATGGAACAAGCTTTAAAAATTACAGGTGTATTATCTGACCCAACTCGTTATTACATTTATAAATATATTTCTCAAAAACATAGTTACGTAACTGTACAAGAAATTGCAGATGAGTTTGACATTCATCCAAACGTAGCACGCTTACATTTATCTAAATTAGAAGATGTTCATATGCTTAAATCTGAAACAAAGAAAACTGGAAAGGGTGGAAGACCAAGCAGATTATATGTATTATCTGATGATGTTATCCAATTGCAATTTCCATTCCGTGATTATCAATTATTAGCAAAAATAGCGTTCAATTCTCTCCTTAGCCTTGGAGCTGCTGGTGAAAAAGCGCTATACGAAACAGGAAAACAATTCGGGGCAGAATTAATGCAACAACATATGCACCGCTTAAATGTGAGTGAAGAAGACTTAACAGTAGAACAAAAAATTCAAATTGCAAAAGAAGCTTTCTCAACAGCTGGTTTATCACCTGCATTTGAATTAAGTGCAGATGGAACAAAAATTTTCTATGATGTACACAATTGTCCATTTAAAGAAGTTGCTGTTCATCACCCAACTGAAATTTGTAATATGCATGGGGATATGATGAAAGGGATTTTTGAAATCCTATTCCCTAACATGGAATTAACACGAAATGATAGTCTACTAGATGGATGTAAATCTTGTAATTATAAATTAACAATTTAATTTCTCATATAAAAAGAAGCCAATTATAATTGGCTTCTTTTTATATGAACGAATATTTACAATAGTAAGAAAAATAAACTATAATGAGGAGAGGTTTACTTTTTCTAGAAAAGGAGGGAGATGGCATGGAGCGCATGTTTCGCGTTCTCGGCTTTTGGACTGGAATTTTCTCGGTTATGTTTTACGTAGGGGATATGCAACAGGCTGCACTACTATTTTTAGGACAAACAGGTTTCTTCGTACTTTTAAGTTATTTAAAATTAACAGAGCGTATGTATATATACGTATTTGGGGCCTACTTAACTGTTTTCTTCATAGGATTTACATACTACACGACGTTTTTACTTGTCCCTGGGGCTGGACATTAAAAGATGGCAATTTGCCATCTTTTTTTTAATCGCGGAATTTCCTAGTTGACTTATAGGTTTTATTACCTTATATTCTATATAACAGATTGGAATTAGGGGGAATCAACATGAATACACTGCTTGTCGGAATTAACGTTGTAGTCATGCTCATTTTAGTCGGCGTATTATATTATATGCAACGTAAGCATGTATCTTTTAATAAACGTGTATTTACTGCTTTAGGAGTCGGAATTTTATTTGGTCTTATATTACAATTTATTTATGAGCCTACTTCTAAAGTAATTATTGAATCAAATACTTGGTTTGGCTTAATCGGTAACGGTTATGTGAAATTGCTTCAAATGATCGTTATGCCACTTATTTTAGTATCTATTATTTCAGCCTTTACAAAATTACAATTAACGAAAAATCTTGGTAAAATCAGTGGCCTTATTATCGGAATTTTAATTCTTACTACAGGAATTGCTGCAGCTGTCGGAATCGCTGCAAGTGCAGGATTTGATGTATCAGCAACAGGCCTACAACAAGGTGATGCAGAATCTGCTCGTCTGAAACTAGTTGAAGAAAGATTTACTTCTATTGAAAAGACAACAATTCCAGACAAATTATTAGAGCTATTACCTACAAATCCATTTCTTGATTTAACAGGTGCTCGTCCAACATCAACAATTTCTGTCGTAATATTTGCAGCCTTTATCGGCATTGCCTTTATAGGTGTAAAACGAAAATATCCAGAACAAGCAGAGTTATTTAAGAAGATGCTTGATGCTGTATATGCAATCGTAATGCGTATGGTAACATTAATTTTACGCCTTACTCCATACGGCGTATTAGCTCTTATGGCAAAAACAGTTGCTGGTAGCGATATAAATGCTATTTTAAAACTTGGTAACTTCGTGTTAGCGTCTTACGTAGCACTTATCGTAATGTTCGTTATTCACTTATTATTAATTGCTCTATCTGGTTTAAATCCAATTCAATATTTGAAAAAGGTATTCCCTGTATTAACATTTGCATTCACATCTCGCTCTAGTGCTGGTGCAATGCCATTAAATATTGAAGCGCAAAAAGAAAAGCTTGGTATTTCCGAAGGGATTGCAAACTTCGCAGCTTCATTCGGGGTATCTATCGGTCAAAACGGTTGCGCAGGTATTTATCCAGCAATGCTTGCAATGATGGTCGCTCCAACTGTAGGAATTGATCCGTTACAACCACAATTTATTTTAACTTTAATCGCTGTCGTTGCTATTAGCTCATTCGGTGTTGCCGGTGTTGGTGGCGGTGCAACATTCGCAGCGTTAATCGTACTATCTACAATGAACTTACCAATTGGCATTGTCGCTCTTGTTATCTCGGTTGAACCATTAATCGATATGGGCCGTACAGCTCTTAACGTAAGTGGTTCTATGACAGCAGGTCTTATTTCTAGTAAATGGCTTGGTGAATTAGATCAAGATACGTACAATCAAGATGATACAAAAACTGGTGAAATTGCTTCATAATAAGAAAAAGACGCTAACATAAAACTGTTAGCGTCTTTTTTTACATCTCATCTTGAAAAGTATCACTCCAAGCATTCTTCTAGTTGCTCTTTTAACTCCTCCTCAATCTCATAATAAGAATCATCAACAAGTTTTCCTACTTTCTTACTCCCCCAAATTCTTGATTGAGTTAGCATTCCTAAAAGGATATTTTCACATTTCCAAATTGGAATGATATAAAAGTCAATCATCTCACCTTCTTCATCTACTATCGCCATAGAAACTGATGAATAATACCCCGTTTCAAAGGGATCCTCTTTTTCTCTTTCGAATCCAATGTCTAATTCCATATTTTTCTCAATATATAAATGCGCATACTCTCTAAAAAGTTTAAGTGATATTCGCTCTATCTCCTTTTCCATACATTGAATTTTCTCTTTCAATTCCAATGTAAAATCTCGTTCTTTATACTTCATTTCCGTCTCCTTACACATAGAAAAAGAGAATACAATAACATATTCTCTTTTCTCAAATATATTTCATTATCTCACAGCCCGTCCTTTTCACAAATAACCATTCTGCTCGCACCATTTATGAAATTGTCCTACGTCCACTCCAACTAACACGATATCCTTTAGCTCGACATCAATACTTTGTTCTCCAATTATAATAGCGAAGTGTGGTTTTAATTGTTCTTCGTTTTTCTTTACAATTCCAATTCGGTTCCGATGCGGGCCATCTTTTATATATGCTTTTTGCCCTACAATATCAAAGTTCAAGATTCTCACCTCTTTTACTGCGCTCAAATTGGAAATACAATCTCCACCTCGGAAAATTTCCTTTCATTGCACTATTTCTCTATATATATGACGAAACAATAAAAGAGTCCTTCCTTCTTTACAATTATTTTTTCTTTGTTTCATTTTTATGATTGAAACGTAAAGTTTATAATAAAATACACTTGGAAGCGCTTTCTATGTAATTTTTTATGTTATAATATAAAAGTAGAACTTCGTAAAGAGGGTTAAAAAATGAATACAAAAATAATAAAAAAAGTAATTGACGCATTAAAAGTATATGGCTTTCAGGATGTATCATTCTGTGACAAAACGAAACAATTTTTATTTCATAACGAAACGGATATTATGAGCGGCTATGCAGAAATAACATATAGTAGTCAATTTGAAAAATTTAACGTACAAATTCATCCAATTGAAACACATCATCAAGCAGAGTTACAAGAGGTTGAAAGACATATACAAGCTTGTATAAGAAAAGTGGAATATTTAAACGCACTTCTTACTGGGCAGACAAAACTAGATGATAAAATTATTATTATGTAAAAAAAAGAACGTGATATCCTCACGTTCTTTTTTCATTATACGTTCATCTTTTCCTTCAGTTGTAATCCTGTAATGGATTCTAATACATCCATCGCTTCTCCAAACGTCATATCAAAAATCGTCTTATCCTCTATGTATGGAAACTGTCTGAAACGCTTTTCTAACATCTTCACAGCATCTGATGTAAAGTTTGCACTATCAACACCAAATTCTGTTTCAAGAAGCACGATCCAATCTAACACATGAAAACCTAATCCATTTACGAATGAAATCAGTTTCTCTTCTGGTTGTGAAGATAAGAATACGTATCGCTCCATCTCACTGAATAGTTCTTCGCCTAAAACTTCTGCTAATTCATCATCATGTTCGCGTTCAATAATCTCTTCATATCCGTAATCATCAGTAAGCTCTTCTACTTCTTCACTATCTGCAAAAAGCAATTGACTAAGAAGCGCATCTTTCTTAAATTCACTCTTTTGTACCACTTCTAAAAAACTTGTTTCCCAACCATTTTCTAATTTCATATTATATAGCTCCTTTATATACTTTCCTTATCATCACTGTACCCAAAAGATTATCTTTATAACCTTTTAAACATCCACATTATTCATAACGTGAGCTACAAACTCTTTTGCATCCCCTTCAAAAATATGTACTTCTGGCAAATGATAAAATGTTGTTTGCAGCGAATTTCCTTCATGATACATATATATTTTTTTCTCTAGTGCAATGGCCATTCCAAACTCTGTATGACTTCCATTTCCACCATCTAATATAAGTAAAAAGACATCGGCTTCCTTTATAGCATTCTTTTCCGCCTCACCAATTTCTCTTAATTGTTCTTGGTTAACTGCTCTTTCGTTTTTTGTCCAATCATATGTATGGTGCCATCCTGCTTCTTTTAACTGGCCTGATACAAAATGAACAATGTGTTTATTTTGAAATCCCGATGCTATATAAAATTTCATTTATGTTCATCCTTTAAATATGTATGGGGAAACTCCTTTTAGCGTTACTTGCTATAGATATAATAAAGAATGACATCAAAAAAAATCCCCATCTTTAGAACTTATTTGCGTTTAAATGATGGGTTGCTTCATGGTCTTCTTTTATTTTTTGTTTTTTATAACTTTCATCAGCTAACATTTCTAGTTCTGCTGTTATTTCTGATTTTTCAAGCTCTCGTTCTTGCGAAAATTTCCTTGAAATATAAACAATCACACTACCAACGTACAACACAAAGCATATAATAAGTGCAGTATTTTCATAGAGACTTAGCTCCAACACAGTCACTCCTAATCCATTCGTATTTTCACGCTTAATCAATTGGAATTTCCCTACTAACCATTTGTTATTGTAACATAAAAATATCAATTCTTGGAATCTTTCATCCTATTAAAAAAGACATGATTGTATAATCATGCCTCTGAAATATGTTTAATAATAGTTTTAATCGCTTCTTCTCCATTGTATTTCTTTAATGCCCTTTTATACACCTCATTATTTTGATCTAACTCTTCGACATGCTTTATAAGAGAATTCATAGTAACATCTTCTTCGTACAATACTGAGGCATAACCTTGTTTTTCGAAGGATTCTGCATTTAAAATTTGATCTCCACGACTAGCAAATTTTGATAAGGGAATTAAAACCATTGGCTTTTCTAATGTTAAAAACTCAAAGATTGCATTGGATCCCGCACGTGAAATAACAAAATCTGTTGCCGCTAATATGTCTGGTAACTCCTCATGGATATATTCAAATTGTTTATATCCTTCTTTATTTTGTAAGCTTTCATCAAGATTACCTTTTCCGCAAAGGTGAACAATTTGATACTTTTTAAGAAGTTTTGGTAACGCTTCTCGAACTGTTTCATTGATTTTCTTCGCACCCAAACTTCCACCCATAATTGTAATAATCGGCTTTTTACGTGAAAAACTTAAAAACGCTAAACCTTTTTCACGATTTCCCTTTAACACTTCTTCACGTACAGGAGCTCCCGTATATATTACTTTTTCTTTCGGTAAATGTTTCGCTGCTTCCTCAAATGTAACAAATATTTTCGAAGCAAAACGGAGCGCAATTTTGTTTGCTAGTCCTGGTGTCATATCGGATTCATGCAATAAAACTGGCACTCTATTTAACCATCCTCCAATTACGACTGGTACAGATACGAAACCACCTTTTGAAAAAATTACATCCGGTTTTAGTTTTCGAATCCTTACATACGCATCCATAACCCCCTTCATTACAAGAAAAGGATCTTTTATATTTTTCAAATCAAAATAACGACGTAGCTTTCCACTCGCAATACTATAGTACGGAATGCCCTCTTTTTCTATAATCGCTTTCTCAATCCCTTGATGAGAACCAATATAAGAGATGTCCCAATGCTGTTCTTGTAAATATGGAATGATGGCTAAATTAGGTGTTACATGCCCTGCCGAACCGCCACCTGTAAAGACTATTTTCTTCATACGTCTCCCCCTTCTACACTATAGTACACTAAAATACCTTGCCTCAGGGTGAGAAAATACCATAGCCGTTACTGATGCTTCTGGTTCCATCATGAATCCTTCCGTTAATGAAATACCTATTTCCTCTGGATGAATTAGACGGAACAATTTTTCTTGATCCGCAAGTTCTGGGCATGCTGGGTAACCAAATGACACACGTATTCCTCTATATTTCGTACGGAAACGCTCTTCCATCGTCAGTTCAGGTGAATCTGGAATGCCCCAGCGGTCACGAATGAGCATATGTGTTTTTTCAGCAAGCCCCTCTGCTAATTCAAGCGCTAACGATTGAATTGCATGACTGCGTAAATAATCTCCCTTCGCCTTCCACTCCTCAGCAATATCCCGAACTCCTTCCCCAACAGTAACAGATAAGAAAGCGACATAGTCCATCTCATCTCCAATAGGGCGCAAATAATCACCTAAAGTACGGTATGGTGCTTTTCCTTGTCTAGGAAATGTGAAACGCTCTATTACGCGCGTATGATCTTCTGGATCATATATTACGATGTTTTGTCCATCGCTTTGCGCTGGGAAAAATTGATACACTGCTTTCGGTTTTAACCAAGATTGTCCTTCCACCAATAATTCGTCTATTAAATCATTTAATTCGTGCGCTCTTTTATCCCCCTCTTTCAAAAGCTTCTTCACATTTCCTTTTAATCCAAGGTGATGTCCAAGTAACATTTGTCTATTTAAAAATGGGGCAAGATGTGAGACAGGAACATCTCGTAATACAATTCGTTTTGTTGAATCAGGCACCATAACCTCTGATTTTGGTAATGGCTCAATTACTGCTGGAATTTCCACTTTCTTCTCTTCTTTTTTTACGATATGAAGATGACGTTCTTTTTTATCCTGTTTCATCTTCTCACGCTCTTCTTCTTTTTGAAGCTTATTAATAATATCAAGACCTGTCATCGCATCGCTCGCATAACATACGAGCCCTTTATACGATGGAGAAATACGATTATCTGTAAACTTTCTCGTTAACGCTGCACCACCAACAACAATTGGAATATCAATATTCGCCGCTTTTAAATCCTCAGCAGTTGTTACCATTTGTTGTGCTGATTTTACTAGCAAGCCAGAAAGACCTATAATATCAGGTTTTTTTTCTTGCACTTCTTGAACGATTCGATCCGAACGAACATTAATTCCTAAATTAATAATCTCATATCCGTTATTTGATAAAATAATTTCAACAAGATTTTTCCCAATATCATGTACGTCCCCTTTAACGGTCGCTAATAATACTTTTCCTTTTTTCGCACTATCGCTAGATTCCATATGCGGCTCCAAATAACTTACAGCAGCTTTCATACTTTCAGCACTTTGCAATACTTCAGCAACTATAAGTTCATTATTATTAAATAATCGTCCCACCTCATCCATTCCTGTCATAAGTGGACCATTAATAATATCCAAAGGTTTTCTTCCCTCTGTCAGCGCGAGACTTAAATCTTCATGTAATCCTTGCTTTGTACCTTCTACAATATAGTTGGCTAGTCGCTCATCAAGCGTTAATATTTCTTGAACAACAACCTCTTTCTTTTTAGCAACACGATAAAAATTCGTAAATTCTTCTAACGTCTCTTTCGTCGTTTCAAATAATAATGCATCTGCAAGACGTTTTTCTTCCTCTGGAATTGACGCATAGCGCTCTAATTTCTCAGTATTAACAATCGCATAATCTAATCCTGCTTTCGTTGCATGATATAAAAAGACAGAATTTAACACTTCACGTCCAGCTGGTGGTAAACCAAATGATATATTACTCACACCTAAAATCGTTAAACATTCTGGTAACGCTTCTTTAATAAGTCGAATTCCTTCGATCGTCGCTGCCGCTGAACCGATGTATTCTTCATCACCTGTCCCTACTGGAAATACAAGTGCATCAAAAATAATATCTGACGGGCGTATACCATATTTCGTCGTCAATAATTCATAACTTCTTTTCGCAATTTCTAGTTTTCTTTCAGCACTTACTGCCATACCATCTTCGTCGATTGTCCCAACTACAATTGCGGCACCATACTTGCGAAGAAGTGGCGTTACCTTTTCAAAACGCTCTTCTCCATCTTCTAAGTTAATAGAGTTAATAACAGCTTTCCCTTGAATATAAGTAAGTGCTCTCGCCATTACATTTTCATCTGTTGAATCAATCATAATCGGTACTTTTAACACTTTCGTAACTTCTGATAAGAATTTTTCCATATCTTCTATTTCATCACGGTCAGGGTCTGCCATACAAATATCAATAATATGAGCATTTTTCTTCACTTGTGCTCTTGCCACTTCAGCAGCCTCTTCAAATTTACCTTCTGTCACTAATCGTTTAAATTTACGTGACCCTATAACATTCGTTCTTTCACCTACAAATAACGGTCTCATAGACTCATCATATTGCAGCGCCTCTAATCCACTAATTCCATGTCCGGCTCGTTCATTTTGCGCACGCGGTGTAAGAGATGCTAGCGCTTCTTTCATTGCTCTTATATGTTCTGGTGTTGTGCCGCAACAACCACCAATAATATTAATCCATCCTTCTTCAGCAAATCGCTTCACTTTTTCAGCGAGAGAAGATGGAGATTCATGATAATGTCCATCTTCATCAGGAAGACCTGCATTTGGATAACAAGAAATGTAACACTCCGATAAATCAGATAAAGAACGAATATGGTCTCTCATAAACTCCGGACCAGTCGCGCAGTTTAATCCAACAGATAATGGCTTCATATGTTCTACGGATAAGTAAAAAGCCTCAATTGTTTGCCCAGCCAGAGTCGTCCCCATCGGCTCAATCGTCCCAGAGATCATAATAGGAACAATTTTATTTAGTTCTTCAAAAGCAGCTTGAATTCCAATATAAGCAGCTTTCACATTACGCATATCTTGACTCGTTTCAACGAGTAACACATCAACTTCGCCATTTAATAATCCCCTCGCCTGCCTAGTATAAGCTTCTATTAGTTCTTCAAATGTAACTCCTCCTGTAACACTAATTGCTTTCGTTGTCGGTCCCATCGCACCTGCAACATATACTTCATTCCCACTTTCTTTAACAGCTTGTTTCGCTAATCGTGCTGCCTTTTCATTTAGTTCTTCATCTAAATGAGACAGCTCATAATCACTTAATACGATATTTGTCGCCCCAAATGTATTTGTTTCAATAATGTCAGCTCCAGCTTCAATATAAGCTTTATGAATCTTTAAAATAACATCCGGCCTTGTTTCTACTAAATATTCATTACAGCCCTCGTACTCTTCTCCTCCGAAATCTTCCGCAGTTAAGTCCTCTTGTTGTATCATTGTCCCCATTGCACCGTCTAATATTAAAATGTTATTTTGTAATTTTTCTTCTATACACTTCATCAATTAATACCTTCTTTCACTTCTTGCTTTTCTCTCACATATTTAACAAGATGTTCTGTAATTTCATATTTTAGAAATGGTGTAATTAAATAGATACCGTTAAAATATTTCATCGCTGCATCGATCAACTCTTGTGAAATACGAATCCCTTCCTCGATAGCTGCCTCTTTCGTTTCGTGTCCATCCATTCTCTCTCTTATTTCTTCAGGAAGAGTAATACCCGGCACCTCAAAATGGAGAAAGTCTGCATTCCGCTTACTTACTAATGGCATAATTCCAATAAAAATAGGTTGTTCCAAATGTTTTGTTGCTTCATATACTTCTTCTATTAAAGCAACATCATATATCGGCTGTGTTAAGAAATATTCAGCCCCAGCATCTATTTTCCGTTCCATTCGCTTTACCGCTGCTTTTAAATGCCTTACGTGAGGATTAAAAGCACCTCCGACTGAAAACCTTGTTGCCGGTCCAATGGATTTCCCTAAAATGGAACGTCCATCGTTCATTTCTTTAATCATTTTAATTAACTCTATAGAGGACAGATCATATACAGAAGTTGCTCCCGGAAAATCACCAACGCGCGCTGGATCACCAGTTAAAGCTAATACTTCCTCCATACCTAACGCTGATAAACCTAGTAAATGAGATTGTAGTCCAATGACGTTATGGTCTCTACACGTTAAATGTGTCAATACTGGAATATCGTGCTTCGTTAATAATGCGCCCATTGCCATATTCGAAACACGAGGCGATGCTAATGAGTTATCTGCTAGAGTAATAGCGTCTGCTCCCGCTCTTTTTAACGCTCTTGCTCCTTCAAAAAACCGCTGTGTATCTAACGTTTTCGGCGGATCTAATTCCACTACAACTGTCGTTTGTTTTTTTGCCTTTTCCGCAAGAGTAACCTGTACCTTCGAACGCTTCTCGTGTGTATGAACTACTTTCGGTCTTTGAATCGTGTCTTTTTCTATTACAGGTGTAACATTCGCAACAGCGCGCTTCATACTTTGAATATGTTCTGGGGTCGTACCACAACAACCACCCAATAACCGAATACCTTGCTCAATAAATTTCGGTGTCATCGCTTCGAAATAAGCTGGGCTTCCCTCATATACGTAACGTCCCTCCACATAATTTGGGAGACCTGCATTTGGGTATGCTGATAAATAGCCATTCTGCGGAATCGATATCATTTTGAAAGCTTCCGTCATATGAAGTGGCCCTAGTTGACAGTTCAATCCAACAACATTTGCACCGTAATCTATAAGCTGTTTTAATATTTCATTGACATCATTTCCATTTTGAGTCGTACCTGCTTCATGTAACGCTACTTGAGCAACAATCGGAATATTCGTTTGCTTACGCAATACTTTAACGGCATGAAGTAATTCAAATTCATCGTAAAAAGTTTCTAATAGTAATCCATCAACCTGTTCTTCTAGTAAAGCACCTGCCTGTTCAAGTAGCATAAATTCTCGCTCCATATCAGTCGTTGTGACAGCTCCGATATGTTTCATACCACCGATTGTTCCTAAAATTGCATTTCTGTTTGTAACAGATGCTTTCGCAAGCTTCACTGCCGCTTTATTAATTTGAACAACTTGATTTTCTAAGCCATACATACGTAATTTCGCCTCATTTGCTCCATACGTATTTGTTTGAATCACATCTGCACCAGCAGCTACATATTGTTTATGAATCGATATAATTAGGTCTGGATCAGATACATTCAATTCTTCAAAACTACTTTGCAAACCATGTGAATGTAATAACGTTCCAACCGCACCATCACCTATTACAATTCCTTTTGATAATAAATCTAGTAATTTCACGAATCTCCCTCATTTCTATCAATATAAAAACCCCCTCTTCACTTTGAAGAGGGGGACATAATTGTTCCGCCTCTTATTATGCAAAACATTCGTTTTGCAGGTATTAGCACCGTTTCAAACATTTCGTTTGAAGGTTGCCGGGTTTCACAGGGCCTTTCCCTCCACCGCTCTCAATAAGAGTTGTCTTTATTATTTTATTTATGTAGCTAAAAGGAAATGCGTTCCCCTTTTAACAATGTTTGTTAATTTTTTATAAATTTAGCATGCACAAATATAAAAGTCAATGACACTTGCGGAAAAATAAAAATTATTTAAAATAAAGTTGCAATTCAATTAACTTTTGTTGTAAAGTTAAAAACATAATAAAAATTTCATACGAACATTCTTATCTAGAGAGGTAGAGGGACTGGCCCTATGACGCCTCAGCAACCATTAACATTTGTTAATAAGGTGCTAATTCCAGCAAATTGTGAAAGATTTGACAGATGAGAAGAAGACTCTATTCAATCCGAAAGCCTTCTTCTTAGAAGGCTTTTTTTTATTTTATATTCAACTACTGGTTCAATTTAAAAAGGAGGAATTTTTACATGTCAACTATCGAAACAAAACTAGCACAAATCGGAAATCGTAGCGAAACTACAACAGGAACTGTTAATCCACCCGTTTATTTCTCAACCGCTTATCGTCACGAAGGACTTGGTAAATCTACCGGCTTTGACTATTCACGAACTGGAAATCCAACTCGTGGTCTTTTAGAACAGGCAATCGCAGATTTAGAATATGGCCAACAAGGTTATGCCTGTAGTTCAGGTATGGCAGCTGTTCTCCTCGTCCTTTCATTATTCCGTTCTGGAGATGAACTTATTGTATCCGAAGATTTATACGGGGGAACGTATCGCTTATTTTCCGAACACGAAAAAAAGTGGAATGTTCGATGTAGATACGTAAATACACAATCTATTAAACAGATTGAGCAAGCTATCACAACTGAAACGAAGGCTATTTTCATAGAAACTCCGACTAATCCATTAATGCAAGTTACTGATATTGCCGCTGTCGCAACTGTAGCGAAAAGACACAGACTACTTCTTATCGTAGACAATACATTCTACACGCCTTATATACAGCAGCCATTAACAGAAGGTGCTGACATCGTACTTCATAGTGCAACGAAATATTTAGGTGGGCATAATGATGTATTAAGCGGACTTGTCGTTGCAAAAGGAAAGGAACTTTGTGAGGAAATCGCTCATTATCATAATGCCTCCGGTGCTGTCTTAAGCCCATTTGACTCATGGCTATTAATTCGTGGTATGAAAACTTTAGCGCTTCGCATGAAACAACATGAAGAAAATGCGAAAGCAGTTGTTACTTATTTAAATGATGAGGATGGTGTGACAGATGTCTTTTATCCAGGGAGAGGCGGTATGATTTCATTCCGACTTAAAGATGAAGCTTGGATTAATCCATTCTTACAATCTTTATCCTTAATCACATTTGCCGAAAGTCTTGGTGGTGTAGAAAGTTTAATGACTTATCCAGCAACGCAAACACATGCTGATATTCCAGAAGAAATCAGAACGGCGAACGGTGTATGTAATCGTCTTCTTCGATTCTCCGTCGGCATTGAAAACAGTAATGATTTAATTCAAGACTTAAATCAAGCCATTAAACTTGTAAAAGAAGGTGTGAGAATATGAGTTATTCTATAGATACACTCTTACTACACAACCAATATAAACACGATGCACAAACAGGAGCTGTTAACGTTCCCATTTATAACACATCAACATTTCACCAGTTTGATGTAGATACTTTTGGCAAATACGACTATAGCCGATCTGGAAATCCAACTCGTGAAGCTCTGGAAGATATCATTGCTTTATTAGAAGGCGGAACAAAAGGATTCGCCTTTGCCTCAGGCATTGCAGCGATTTCTACTGCTTTTCTCCTTCTTTCACAAGGCGATCACGTTCTCATTTCAGAAGACGTATACGGAGGCACTTATCGAATTATAACTGAAGTACTCTCCCGTTACGGTGTTTCACATACATTTGTTGATATGACCAATTTAGAAGAAATAAAGCAAAATATTAAATCGAATACGAAACTCTTTTATGTAGAAACACCATCTAACCCACTTTTAAAAGTAACAGATATTCGCGAGGTTTCTAAACTCGCAAAATCTATTGGTGCTCTTACATTTGTTGATAATACTTTTTTGACACCATTATTCCAGAAGCCACTTGATCTTGGCGCCGATGTCGTTCTTCATAGTGCTACAAAATTTATTGCTGGTCACAGTGATGTTACTGCCGGATTAACGGTCGTAAAAGATGCCGAACTCGCTCAAAAGCTTGGATTTTTACAAAATGCATTTGGCGCTATTTTAGGACCTCAAGATTGTTCTCTCGTACTTCGCGGTCTAAAAACATTACATGTACGTCTTGAGCACTCAGCTGCAAATGCCAATAAAATTGCACACTATTTACAAGAGCATGCTAAAGTACAAAATGTCTATTATCCGGGATTACAAACACATCTTGGATTTAATATTCAACAATCTCAAGCAACGTCAGCTGGAGCGGTCTTATCGTTTACTTTGCAGTCAGAAGATGCACTCCGCCAATTTTTATCAAAAGTAAAATTACCTGTTTTTGCAGTGAGTTTAGGAGCTGTCGAATCGATTCTTTCCTACCCAGCTAAAATGTCCCACGCCGCACTGTCGCAAAAAGCTCGTGATGAAAGAGGTATCTCTAATTCATTACTTCGCTTATCAGTCGGTCTTGAAAATGTTAACGATTTAATATCCGATTTTGAAAATGCCCTCTCTTATGTAGAAGAACCTGTAAATGCGTAGAGAGAAAAGAAGATATGAGATTAAGTTCTCATATCTTCTTTTTATGCGGTTTAGTATATTCTTTTTAGTGTTTTTTCTTTTTGTACTCAAATTTTTTTGTCTTCTTCAACCATCCTCCTCGTTAGTCTAATGAGGGGTAGCGTCAGGAAAATGCGGATTTACAACGCTAAGGAAATATCACTTATTAAAAAAAGCCGATTCCCCTCTCAAGGAATCGACTTTTTTATTTATTCTTAATGAACTAACGCATGCGTTAGTTCATTAAGAAAGATGTTTGAAAAAATAGCCTGTATATATTTGAACGATGAATAACTTACCTATTTCCTTTTGTTTACACCGAATACAAAACAATCAGACAAACAAAACATATTATTTATCTGTTTGTTTTTGCTTCTTTTTCAAATACTCCGCACGCAATTTTTCAAGTTGCTGCTTTTTATCAAATTTGGCAGGCGTCTGTTTTTCATGAAACTTTGCCACAGCTACCTGACTTTTGTAATCCAATTGATATTTGCCCACTTTGTTCACCTACTTTTCTTGTCTTTACAGAGAATCTATTCAACAAATATAATATACCTTATTTTACTGAAGCAAATCTTATTACTTTAGTAGTTTTTCTACTTACATCTATCTTAATCCAAATATCCCTTTATCTAACTAACCTGCCCCGTTAGTCTAAGTAGGAAACTTCACAATCTCAATAGAGTAAAACCTATCGGTACATAATCCAATCACCTTTCAATTAGACCTCATAATGTCTCATAAGACTTGTATCAAAATACTTATCGTTGTAAATGCGTATTTTCTTGACTCTACCCCAATTATAATAAAACAACTTTATTGTTTTTTAAAGAATTTTATTGTAAATGAAACTACTTTATTATCTCTGTACAAAAATTTAATCATTGGGGGTTTTGTTCATTCCCACTCATTATTAGCCTTCACCAATCGGGCGTTTACGGGCAGCCCGCCTCCCACAAATAGTGGGATAAAAGCACATCACTTATTTACAAATAATGGTTTTATCGATATATTAAGAAATACAAGGGGGTAAAAATAATGGATACTTGTTCTGATATTTTAATCGTTATCGATTTACAAAATGGGGTATGTTATAGCGGAGAGCATTTATTTGATTTACAAAACTTGCTTACAAAAGTAAATAAAAGAATTTCTTCATACAGAAAATCAAATAAACCAATCATTTTTGTTCAACATTGTGATGATGATTTAGTACCCGAAAAAGAACTTTGGGCTATTCATACTGATCTAGATGTTCAAGACCAAGATTTCTTTGTGAGAAAAACACATGCAAATTCATTTTATAAAACAAACTTAAAAGAAATTTTAGATCAATTATCTGTACATCGTATTGAATTTTGTGGCGCCCAAACAGAGTACTGTATGGATGCTACGATTAAATTTGCTCACGGACTAGGGTACGAAAACTTTATGGCACCTAAAATAACTTCTACATTAAACAATCCATTTATGTCCGCAAAAGAGACAATTGACTTTTATGAGAATATATGGAATCACAGATTTTTAAAGTTGCTAAAAGATGAGCTCTAGCATAAATGACGAATGACTTGATCATTCTAAGATTGATCAGCTACACTCAAGTGTCTCATTATCCTCATAAAAAAGCTGATTACATCGGGCTTCTTTTAACCTGTTTTATATTCTATATATAGCATTATAATTCCTTTGTCATATTATTTTAAAAATTTTGTATATTCATTTGAAAGAATAAGAAAATCATGATAAAATTGTGTTACAAATATATCTATATCTTTCAATTTTTAAAATGCATCAAAATTTTCGCCCAAAAGCGTCATTTTACAAAACTGTGCTAATTTATCCATTTTATTTACATCAGGGTCTCTTTTCTTACAATTTCTTTACTTTAGGAAATTTTTTCTGCAACAACTGTTTTCTTTTCTTTAATTTTTTGGTATGTATAGTATGGTATAACAGCTCACACGGAGGTGGAAAAGAACATGTTAGAAACCTTTCAAAAAGAAATAGAACTTTATGAAAGCAATGCAGAATTATTGAAAGTACTTGCTCACCCAGTTCGTTTATGTATCGTAAAAGGATTAATCGAGCGTGGTCCAAGCAACGTTTCTACAATGTACACTGGCTTAAACATGCCACAGTCTACAATTTCACAGCATTTAGCAAAATTAAAAAGTGCTAAAATCGTTTCTAGTGAAAGAAAAGGATTAGAAATTTACTACAAAGTAGAAAACGAAACAATTATTCAACTCGTTCGCGTATTATTAGGTTAGGGACTAATAAACAGAGAAAAAGAACGTATTCTATATTTTTCATCTCATATCTTTAATATAAATATATATCATGAGGGGAAATATATAATACTACATACGTCGTATTAAAAAACAAGACACAGAAATATGCTGTGTCTTGTTTTTTATATTGTTAAATACCGATTCAGATGTAAATTCTGTATGTCTTTCGTATGTATAACAACATCAAAGGCATTCCCTAATCCTCCGTTCAAAATCATAGAACGAATTGCTCGATTTTGTTTTTGAGTTTCAGAAAAAGGATTCGTATCTTGATGACTCGTAAGCTGTTCTAATATTCCTGCAGCTAACAAAAACTCAGATTGCTTCTTATGCCATACTGCACTCATTCCCTGAAAGTTAAAAATCTCCTTTAACTCATCCCAATGAATATGAGTAGTAAGATCCATTTCCCCTGGATACGCTAAAGGATTACGTATTAACTTATGCTTATAATACCCACGTAAACTTCCTTCCCGATGCGCAGGGTACGTCCATTCTGCTTTTGTGTATCCATAGTCAACTGTAATACATATACCTTTTTGAAACCATTTTGCAATTCCTTTTATATAATCTTCCATCGCAATTGGCACCTCAAAACGCTGCCCTTCTGCAATATGAATGTTATATTTCAGTAAGTAGCGACCGATTCTTTTATCTAACGGTCTACATACTTCAGCAAGGTTCCCTTCCTCTGTATACGTAATACGTACTTCATACAACATTCCATTTCTCTTCTCAATTACTTCAACAGGAAATGCATCAAATAACTCATTCGAAAAAAGAATTCCTTCGAATGACTCTCCCATTTTACTATAAGATGTATAATACGATACATTAGAAAATGAGCACAGATTCTCTTGTTGTAATTTTCTATGAAAAGGGCTCACTTCAATCATTGAATAGTTTAAATCAATAAAGGTTTCCGGAGATAATTGCTTCCATTCTTGTAAAACATCATAGGCAAACTTTCCTGTTCCCCCGCCAATCTCACAAATATTTGGAGCGACTTCATCATTCTCAACAAGACGAATAAAAAACTTAGCAAATGTTTTTGCAAAAGCAGAGGATACATTGCTACTTGTAAAAAAATCGCCTTGTCTTCCAATCTTTTCACGGTCCTTCATATAATAGCCATGCCCTTCTGCATACAATACGAGGTTCATATACGTACTATATGAAATCGAATAATCTTTCTCTTTCCCCATCCATTCTCTTAAAATGAGCTCCATCCCCATAATGACTCCTTATTGTAAAAATGGATTATTTTCTTTTTCAAAACCGATGCTTGTTTCTGGACCATGTCCACATAGCACCGCTGTTTCATCTGGCAATACGAATAATTTCTCTTCAATACTTCCAATTAATTCAGCAAAACTTCCACCAGGTAAATCAGTTCTTCCAATACTCATTTGGAATAATACATCTCCTGAGAACACTGCATTCGCCTCTTTACTATAATAAGAAATACTTCCTGGAGAGTGTCCTGGCGTCTCAAAAATTTCAAAATTAAATGAACCGACTGTTAATGTACCTTCTGCATCAATAATATGATCCGCTGGCTTAGCTGTAATACTACGGTTCATCATAAAAATTTGAGAGCCATTTACAGTTCCATCTCCTAACCAATCTGCTTCTTCTTTATGTACGTATACAGGAATATGGAAAGCGTCTCTTACCGCATCAACAGCACCAATATGATCAAAGTGGGCATGCGTTAATAAAACCGCCAGTGGTTTTAATTGTTCTTCTTGTAAATATGTAACGAGCTTCTCTCCTTCATGACCAGGATCAAAGATAATACACTCATTTTGATCATTCGTTAAAATATAAGCATTTGTTTGTAATGGTCCTAACGGCATTTGTGTCCATTTCATATGAAAATCTCCTCCAGTTATTAAACTTACTTTTAATGATACAACATTTCTTTCTCTTAGGAAAAGAAAGGATGCTATCTCGACAATCATTTTTAAAACATGTACAATGTAAAAGAGTAAATATTCTAAAAACTCATATTTAAAAATAGGTAGACAGAGGAGGATATTGTATGGGCCTTGTTATTATTTTTACGCTTGTCACTCTGTTAGCTGTTTTTGCTACGCTTAGAACACTTCGCGAAAAGAACTTTTTCGCAGGCGGCTTTGCAATTGCGACTGTACTCGTTTTCGGATGGTTTACGATCATGACTGTTCTATATAACGGGTATCCGCCAGCAGCTTAATTCACTTACATGTTATTCTTCATCAAGATTTTACGCAAAAAGAGGAAGGGTTTCCCCCTTCCTCTTTTCACATTTCACAACTTATATCATCTTCGCTTCGTATTTGTGCTTTTTTACAAGCCAAGCTCCTCCAATAACACCTGCATCATTACCAAGTATTGCAATGGCTAACTTCGTACTCTTTACAGCACGTGAGAAAGCATATTGCTCGAAATAACTTTGAATTGGTTCTAATAGTGCATCTCCAGCTTTAGAAACGCCTCCACCAATAACAATTTTCTCTGGGTTCAACGTACTAGAAAGATTCGCTACAGCTAATCCTAAATAAGAAGCTACTTTTTCTACTACTTCATTTGCTAGTTCATCACCTTGTCCGTGCGCTTCAAAAACATCTTTTGATGTAATACGTCCTTCTTCTGCTAACATAGAACGTAACATGCTTTCTTTATCAGTCTCTTGTATTTTCTGCATAGCAACACGCACAATACCCGTTGCAGAAGCTACTGTTTCTAAACAACCAGATTTTCCGCAATTACATGGGAAAGCATTTTCTGTAACGACTGTAATATGTCCAATCTCACCAGCAGCACCACTTACACCGTGTACAATCTCACCATTGGCGATTACACCACCACCGACACCAGTGCCAAGCGTCATACAAATTAAATCTTTTGCTCCTTCGCCAGCACCTTTCCACATTTCGCCAAGCGCTGCTAAGTTTGCATCGTTATCAATTACAACAGGTAACCCTGTTTCTACTTCTAGTAAATCTTTTAATGGATAGTTTTTCCACCCTAAATTAACCGCTTCATAAATCATTCCAGATGCCACATGCACAGGACCAGGAGCTCCCATACCAATACCAATTAACTTGCTTTTTAATTCGCCTAACTCTTCTAATTTTTTATCAATTGCCTTCGCTACGTCAAGTGTAATATGTTTTCCTTGCTCATTTGTATTCGTAGGGATTTCCCACTTATGTAAAATTTCACCGTATACATTAATAAATGCTAATTTAATCGTTGTACCACCAAGGTCAACACCAACTAACCATTTCTCTTCCATGTTGCTTACCTACCTTTATCTAATTCTTATTTAGCTCTTTTTGAATTTCTTGCTTCAATAAAAATAAAGCTGTTTGATAGTCTTGTGGATCGATTAGCTGTGACTGATTTAATTCACGTAGCTCATCTTGCATTAATTGCAAATCTGCAATTCGATCACCCGTATAAATAATCGTACCAAATTTCTTTAGCAATTGCTGAATATCATAAATAGATACCATTTCATCACCCTCTATGCTCACTTACTATAAAAAATTATAATAAGAAAACGTTCACATATTTTATTATAATCAAGAAGAAAAAGTCTCGTCAATTTTTATTTGTCTATACAAGCCCATTTATAACCATTGTTCCTTTTTCTGTAATAATTTTTTCTACATTTTTATCAAATGGTTCCACTGGAATTTGTTTTACCATTTGAAAATCATAAGCTAATGATAGCGTTTTCCCTTTATAATGCACGAGATAACGATCATAATAGCCCCCGCCGTATCCAATCCGTTCTCCTCGCTCTGTATAAGCTACACCTGGTACGATTTGAAGGTTAATTTCATCCGCATTCACTTCTTCAGTAAGCGATGGAATCGGTTCACGCAAATGCATATACACTGTTTCTAATTGATCAAAATTACTAATTTGCCGGAAGGACATTGTTCTTGTTCCTTTATTACACTTCGGAACTACAACTTTCTTTCCTTCTTCCCAAGCTTTTTCGATAATAGGATATGTATTCACTTCATTTTCCATTGAAAGAGTGATTCCAATTGTTTCAGCTTCAACCCACTCTTTTTGCGCATACAACGAAACTGCGATTTGCTCTGATAAAGTTGCATACTGTTCTTCCGATAAAGAATTCATGTGTTCTATTATTTGTTTACGTAAACGTATTTTCTCTTCTTTCACACATCTTCCCCCCTACAGTGACACTTTACTCTATGATGATAGTGTATCACTTTTAATATAGGAATCGAATAAAAAAAGAAACAGTAGGAAAATATTCCTACTGCTTACTTTGTTTCACGGTGTAACGTAGACTTCTTGTCACGCTTGCAATACTTTTTAAGCTCGATACGCTCAGCGTTGTTACGTTTATTTTTCTTTGAGATATAGTTACGATCTCCGCATTCTGTACATGCTAGAGTAATATTCACACGCATTCTTATTTCCCTCCAGTACTAATAACTTAAATCAGACTATACCATAATACCACTTTTAAAATAAAAATTCTACACCTTTTGATATTGTCTAATTTTTTCTATAAGATTTTTCATGTTTTCCCTTGCTATCACTGGATTTCTAGCATGTGAATACACCAAAAATTTTGGTTGTTTTGTATCAGAAACGATATAAGACCATTCTTTTTCGGTATATTTGAACTGCACTCCTTCAAATATACCTTCTTCCTTTCTTTCCATATCGGCCAATAATTTCCTCATCACTTTCCCTTTTTCGTTCCATGAACACACAACTTCATCATAAAGTAAATAAAGCGGCGGTGATTGCTCTACTATGCTAAGAAACGCCTTTTCTTGCAGTGCTATTAACTCGAATAACTTTCCAATTCGATATAAAATATCTCGTTTCCACTTTACTTGAAACGCCTTTTTTTCATCATGTATATAAAATAGAAGGTAACATTCTCCTAATTTCAAAGACATTGGGTAAATATTCCCTTTTGATTCCAGTAATAAGTCAGGAAGATCTATTTCTTCAAAATCTGTACCTTGGTAAATATTACTATGATTATCATATAACTCGAAATAATTTCCTTGCTCAGAAAACATAAGCGCCATATTCGCTTTACTTGATTTCATCAAAGCTTTCACATGATCTTTTTGTTCGCCCGCATAAATCCATGTAACTGTGCACCCAAGCCTTTGAAGAAAGAGCATAAGTAAATGTTGTAACATATCATTTCTCTTATTAATAAGAAGATGAAACTTTTGTTTTTGTATTTGTTCAATATCAATGCATTCTAATACAGCTTCTATATAGTCATTTAAAGAAACGTGGACTGGCGTATTTTGTCCCATTTCTTTCTCACATACGTAATAAAACGACTCGGACATATATACTTGTTCTATTGCTTTTTGCTGCTTATACGTTAACAGCATTCCATTCTTACCATACAGCTTTATAACAACTTCTTTTTCATTTTCCACTTGAACGAAAACCCCACCTGCACATTGCAAATTATGAATGCTATACTGAAAAAGTGACTCGTTCATCTCTTTACATTCCATCGTATGAATCCCGATACCATGAATAGCATGTAAAAATAAATTTTTATAAGAAGTTGTTTCTATATGTTCTTGACTCCCAATTAGTATGCTTTCCCCTTTTCCGAAAAGAGATCCATACGCCATCGCCACTTTTACAATAAATTGCGGAGTAATCTCAACATTCCCTCTCCCTACAATACGGCTTTTTTGTAACCAGCCAGCGCTTTTTTCACTTTCTTGAACACCAGCCGATCCTACTATCGAATGACTATCAATGGCCTTATAAGGCCATAATTTTCCTTTTTGCTTAATGACCGTACTCTTCCCTATATGACAATGATCCGCTACAATACTTTTTTGAAACAACGTAACGTCATCTTCAACCATTGTATGCTCTCCTATTGTCGTTTCTAATAGCTCACAATACTCCCCAATGTGAGCATTTGCAAAAACAATACTTTTTTGAAGATGAGAGTAACTTGAAACAATACTATTTTTCCCGATAATAGAGTACGGCTCAATTACAGCCCCCGCACCAATCTTTGCTCCTTCTCCAATAAAAGATGGGCCATGAATTTTCGTCCCTTTTCCAATCGTCACACCTTCTCCCATCCATACCATCGGTAACACTTCCGTATAAGGAATAGGTACTTGCAATTTTTTCGTTAACAAATCAAATTGTGCTTGTCGATATTGATCAAATGTACCAATATCTAACCAATAACCTTCTGACAAATATGCAAATAACGCGTTCTTATTTGCTAATAATGGAAACACATCTTGACTGAAATCAAAAAATTCTCGGGGTGGTATGTAAGAAAAGATTTCTGGCTCCATAATATAAATCCCTGTATTCACAATATTGGAGATTACCTCATTCCAACTCGGTTTTTCTATATATCGTGTAACCTCTTGTTCTTTGTTCATTACAACCAAACCGAATGAGAGTGGGTTTTCTACTTCCTTTACAAACATAGTTACCATTCTTTTCTTTTGTTCATGAAACACAATTCCTTCTGATAATCGAAAATCAGTTAATGCATCTCCACTTATAACAACAAATGTTTCATCTAAAAAGTTTTCCGCTTGTTTAATACTTCCTGCCGTTCCAAGTGGAGGGGAGTCTTCAAAATAGTACAAGTTAACTCCCCATTTACTACCATCGCCAAAATATTGCTTAATGGCCGCACTCATATATTGAACTGTAATTGCAATTTCACGAATACCATGCTGACGTAACAATTCAATATTGTATTCCAAAACTGGTTTTTCTAATAATGGCAACATCGGCTTTGGAGTATTACATGTTAATGGTCTAAGGCGTCTTCCTTTTCCTCCAGCTAAAATAACCCCCTTCATATACTTCAGCCTCCACTTATATAATGTTCAATAAATCCATACACCATATGTATATTCTCTATCCCACATGAACTAGCAATATAAGCTTGATTGTTTCAACAAATCATTGTGCTATGGAAAATCTCTGCTTATAATCTTCTTCCATATAAAATGAAACTTTAATAAGAAGGGCTATTTTTATCACCCTCAAACAACAAAGAAAGCGCTTACTGTTAACTTAGTAAAAAAGCACTGAATAAAAACCAATAATACTAATTTTCCCATTATATTATGATACATCTTATCATCATAAACTAAAGGAAACAACGAGCTTTTTTTGTCATGTTTTGACTAAAAAAAGCAGGTGATTTCTCATCACCTACTTTCCTTCCTATTCATTCAATAAATAATGCTTTCCTTTTACTAAATAAAATACATTCTCAGCAATATTTGTAACATGATCTGCTACACGCTCAATATATCTTGCAACAAAGGATAATTGTGTAATTTGTGTAATAGCCTCTGGTTGTTCAGGGATCGAGGATATAAATTCACGAATTGCCTTCCCATATATTTCATCAACTGAATCATCCATCTCAGCAATTTGTTTAGCAAAAGTTAAATTTTCTTGTTCGTATGCTTCCAATGCTAAATTTAGCATCTTATGAGCAATCGCAAACATTTCATCAAGATTTTGCAAACTAACTGTTACTTCTTTTTCCCCAAGACGAATTGTGGATTTCGCAATATTAACAGCATGGTC
The DNA here is from genome assembly GCF_038050415.1 of Bacillus sp. FSL M7-1020. NCBI lineage: Bacteria > Bacillati > Bacillota > Bacilli > Caryophanales > Bacillaceae > Bacillus > Bacillus sp. FSL M7-1020. The sequence goes on from NZ_JBBOTW010000001.1 coordinate 3,901,133, forward strand.
TGCAATACGCTCTAAATCTGTCGCTGTTTTAATTGAAATAAAAATTCTTCTTAAATCACTTGCTACAGGCTGTTGCTTCGTAATAAGCATAAGAGCAAGATCGTTTATTTCCTCTTCTAAATTATCCATGCGGTAATCACCATCAATGACCTCTAACGCTTTCTCTACATCTCTTGTATGCAGACCTTCCATAGCAATTAATAAAGCTTCCTTTGCTAATTCACCAAGCTCAATTACCTTTTGCTGTAACGTTTTTAAATCACACTGAAACTGTTCTCTTACCATCGTTTCTTCCCCCTCAATATTATGTGCCATTTTATATAAATCTCCTATCTAACCTCTTATACTTGCCATAAGCAGTAAGATAGGAGAAGTTTTAATTCTCTATTAAAATGAGGTAAAAATAAGAAATGCCCTCTGTTAAGAGGGCATTTTCTCTTAGCCTTGCTAGCGATATCAACCGAATCGTCCTGTGATATAGTCTTCTGTACGCTTATCTGAAGGGGTTGTGAATAATTTATTTGTATCTGTATACTCCACAACTTCCCCACTTAAGAAGAACGCTGTTTTGTCTGAAATACGCGCTGCTTGTTGCATGTTATGCGTTACAATTACAATACTAAAGTCTTTCTTTAACTCTTGAATTAATTCTTCTACTTTTAACGTCGAAATTGGATCTAACGCCGATGTTGGTTCATCCATTAAAATAACGTCTGGTTCAATCGCTAAGCAACGTGCAATACATAAGCGTTGTTGCTGTCCACCAGATAAACCGTATGCGTTATCATGCAAACGATCTTTTAATTCATCCCAAATTGCTGCCCCGCGTAAACTTTTTTCAACAATTTCGTCCAACGTTTTTTTATCACGAACACCGTGGATTTTCGGTCCATATGCTACATTTTCATAAATAGATTTTGGAAATGGATTTGGCTTTTGGAACACCATTCCTACATGTGTGCGTAATTCTTCAACTGGATACGATTTATCAAATATATTACGTTCTCTATATTCAATCACGCCTGTAGTTCGAACGATCGGTACTAACTCTACCATACGATTTAATGTTTTTAAGTACGTTGATTTACCGCAACCACTTGGTCCAATAATTGCTGTAACTTCATTCTCATGAATACTTAAGTTAATATCCTTTAAAGCATGGTCTTCTCCATACCATAAATTTAGGTTTTTCGTATCAAATACTACTTTTTTTGGAGCAGTCTGGATTTTCTCTTCGTTTTTCACCTGTACATTTACTACTGTTGCTACCATTTGAATTCCCCTTTCATCCACTTCCAACTTATTTTCGATTCCGTAACCATAAGACAAATATATTGATAAAGAGTAACAGACCTAGCAAAACAATCATCCCAGCTGCTGCTACATACTGAAATTCTTCTTGTGGTCTACTCATCCAATTAAAAATTTGAATTGGTAAAACTGTAAATCTATCAAACATACTAAATGGAACATAATTTGCAAACGCTAATGCTCCGATTACTAACAACGGTGCCGCTTCTCCAATTGCTCTTGATACCGCTAACGTACAACCCGTTATAATTCCTGGGAAAGCTACCGGCAATACAATTTGATACATCGTTTGCCACTTCGTAGCACCTAATCCGTAAGAAGCCTCTAATAATGAACTTGGTACAGATCGTATCGCTTCTTGACTAGCTACAACAACTGTCGGTAAGACGAGCAAACTCATCGTCAGCGCCGCTGCAACAATACTCTCGCCTAAATGAAGAGCATATACAAAAATAGTTAAGCCAAGTAATCCAAATACAACGGAAGGTACTCCTGCTAACGTTTGATTATTAATTTCTATTACCTTTTTAAATATAGATTCCTTCGCATATTGCTCTAAATAAAGGGCAGTCCCGACTCCAAATATAAATGAGACCGGTATAACAATACTCATAAATAATATTGTCCCCGACAAAGCTGCAGCAATCCCGGCTTCTTTCGGATTACGTGAAGCGAAGTTTGTAAAGAAATCTATTGAAAGATAGCTTAACCCTTTTTCAAAAATTTGAAAAAGCAAAATAAGCAAAATTACGATTGAAAACAAAATTGCTATATAAAATAACAATTTGTAAATTCGATCTTTAAAAAAACGTGATGCCATATTTTCTTGTATTTTTTTATGATTCAACATTCGCATATTATGTCACCCTCCTAAAACGGCGCACAATATACTGCGAAATGATGTTCATTATAAAAGTAAACAAGAATAACGTTGCGCCTACGGCATACATACTGTAATAAGCAATCGTTCCATGCGGAGCATCGCCTAAACTCACTTGCACAATATAGGCTGTTAACGTTTGAATAGAGTGCGTCGGATCCAGCGATACATTCGGTGTGGATCCCGCTGCAATTACAACTATCATTGTTTCACCGATTGCCCTAGAAGCCGCTAATATAATCGCTGCCATAATTCCTGTCAAAGCTGCGGGAAACACTACTTGTTTTACCATCTCAAACCGAGTCGCACCAAGCGCTAACGAGGCTTCTTTCGTTCCTTTCGCCACAGCTCTCATCGAGTCTTCAGATAAAGATGCAACTGTAGGTATCATCATAAATCCAATCACGATTCCTGGACTAATTGCATTAAAAAACTGTAAATCCGGTATCATTCGTTGTAAAAGTGGCGTGACAACTGTTAATGCAAAAAAACCATATACAATTGTCGGGATACCTGCTAATAGTTCTAACATCGGCTTTAATATTTTTCGCGCACCGTTTGAAGCGTATTCGCTCAAAAATACAGCACACGCTAAACCGATAGGAATTGCTACAAACATGGCGATTGCTGTTACAAGGACTGTTCCACATATAAGTGGTAATATACCGAATTTAGGATCTTCAAAAAACGGTAACCATTCTTTCTCCGTCAAAAAGGAGTATAATGATATTTTTTGAAAAAACATCATTGTTTCATTTGCCAACGTAAAAATAATTCCAATTGTCGTCACAATAGACACACTAGCAATTATTTTTAATAATAATGGAACTATTTGATTGATTCGCTGCGTTTTTTTTCTTTGTTTTGTATTTCTTTCAATCAAATGTTGTACAGAAAATGTAATTTGACTTTTGTCATTATGAGCCAAAGATGAAAACCCCTTTCCACCCTGACATTACCTTTTGATTTCTGTTAACATTCGCAGCTGTTCATTATATTTTTCTTTTCGTAATTTTACATATCCAACCTCTTCAGCGAGGTTACCAACATGTTTGATCATAAACTCAGCATAATTTGCTACATTTATTTTTTGTCGGATAGATGCATCATTCACATAAGTAAATAACGATCTAGATAACGGCTTATAATCACCTGATTGAATAGTCTCTTTCGTCGGAAATACACCGTTCACTTTTATCGCTTTCACCCTATCTCGATTGGCCATATAATAAGCATATCCTACAAAAGCAATGGCATTTTTATCATGCATTACTCCTTGCATAATAACTTGATCATCTTCAGACAAAGAGACTTTTTTTACAATGCGACGATTTTGTAAGATGACATTTTGAAAATAATCATAAGTACCAGAGTCTACACCTGGTGCATAAAACTTCACTTGTGCACGTGGCCATGTTGAATGAACTTGCGACCATCGCTTCTCTCTTCCATCTTCACTCCATAAGAGACGTAACTCGTCTACTGTCATATTGTCTACCCAAGTATTGTGACGATTTACAACAATCGTAAGACCATCATAAGCAACCTCAAAGGGTGTAAACTGAATGGAGTTATTCTTCATTTCATTTTCTTCCACTTGTTTCATTACTCTCGAAGCATTATTTATATCCACTTCTCCTTTACTGAAACGATTAAATCCTCCTCCAGTTCCAGAAACACTAATAGAAATTTTCACGTTTGGATGCTCCTTTGTATATTCCTCCGCTACTGCTTCTATAATAGGAAAAACCGTTGAGGATCCATCAACTCTCACTTCTCCCATTTCGTTCACAGCAAATGCAGTAGACATGCCAAAACAAAGGAACCATGTCGATAATATAAAAACTTTAATCGATGCACTCATCCATCTCACGTGTTCTTCCTCCTAGAAGTAACCGGAAATAACAGGATTACAGATATAAGAATACTGCTAAACTATTAATTCGGTTTTAATTGTTTGTAAAAGTTTTGTAAAGTTCCACAGGAATCAACATAAGATAAAACTTTAATCAGTAGCCGCTATTCATTTCCACTGATAATTAATTAGTCCATAAAACAGTTATCCCCCTATACACAATATAAAATTATCATTTGTGAGACCGCGTGCTTTTTCCAATATTTTATACTTGTCCACATTTATTACACGATATGCATAAACCATAAAAAAAAGCACACTATCTTTTCAGATAGTGTGCTTTTTTTACAACTTTTTTATTCCTCATCTTGATCTTCTTTTTCATTTTTATTATCTTTTGCATCTTTTGGAGCTTCACCATTTATTTCTTGGTTTTTCAAATCATAGTAAGCATCCATAATTTCACGACTAATATATCCATTAATACCAGTCTTATCATCATGTACCCACGGAACAACAACAGAGAATGCCACTTCTGGATCTTCAAGTGGCGCATAACCTACTAATGTTAAGTTATAAGTCTCCACACGCTGACCATCTGCTTTTTTACCAATCGCTTTATCTCCACCATACACAGTTTGCGCTGTACCAGTTTTCCCTGCAGCTTTATATTTTGCACCAGTAAAGTATTTTGTAGCTGTACCGCCTGAATCGTTAAATACTTGTCTAAATCCTTCTTGAACACGTTTAATTTGTGATTCAGGCATATCAATACGATTTAGCACTTTCGGCTCCATCGAGTGAATAACTTTTCCAACTTCATCTGGTTTCGCTTCCGGTTGACGAATTTCTTTAACAACTTGCGGTTGCATACGATATCCACCATTGGCAATTGTCGAAATATATTGCGCTAATTGAAGTGGTGTATACGTATCATACTGTCCAATTGATAAATCTAATAAGAAACCTGGGATATTGTCTGTAGTACCTCTTTGTCCAGCAGATTCATTCGGTAAATCAATGCCTGTTTTTACACCAAGTCCAAACTGACCATAATAGTATCGCATCGTATCATATGCTTTTTGCGGTATATTTAACGTACCACCTCTAACATATGGAGCATTAGCGATATTCATCGCTGTTTTAAACATATATACGTTAGAAGACATTTTTAATGCTGTTAAATCATTAATATATCCCATCGTCTTCCAAGAAGATTTGCTCTTCGTCCCTTTTAATACGATTGGTTCATCCAGTTGAACTGAACCCGGTTGAATTGCACCTGTTTGATATCCTGTAAGTACTGTCGCACCTTTTACAGTCGATCCCATCGGATAAGAACTTGTCATCGTTCCTAATGCGAAATCTTGTACTTTCGTTTCGCCATTTTCATCCACTAATTGTTTCCCAGCCATAGATAATACTTCACCATTTTTCGGATTCATCATTACAACAAATGCTCGATCTAAAAGAGGTTCTGACCCTTTAAATTTCGTTAAATTTTTGGTAATAATATCTTCCACACGCTTTTGTAATTCCATATCAATTGTTAAGTTCAGATTATTACCACTTTGTCCTTGTGATACATTAATTGTTTCCAAAATATTACCATTTTTATCTGTAATATTTTTCACTTCTGCTTTCGTACCGTGCAGGCTATCTTCATATTGCTGTTCAAGATAACTTTTCCCTACTCGGTCATTTCGATTATAATCACGAACAAGATAGTAATCTAGTCTTTCTCTCGGTAAACCTTCATCCGCCGTCGACACCCCACCAAGAACACTTCGGAATAAATCATCATACGTATATTTTCGATCCCAATCAACATTCGTATCTACACCTGGTAATGTTGCTAGGCTCTCACTAATAATCGCATATTCTCTTTCTGTAGCATCTTTTTTAATAACTTGAGGTGTCATTGCATATCCGCCGTCCATCTTACTTTTAATCGCTAGTATTTCTAAATCTTTTGCGGATAATTGATTAATCTCTTCTTCTGTTACACGACTTCGTTGACGCTCGTCTAATTCTTTATCGTCAATTTTGTTATCTTTCAATTCTTGACGATCTTTACTCGTAATTTTTGTTTTCGCTTCCTCTTTATGCATCGCAATCCAATAATCTTTTTTATCTCGATCTGTTAATTTATCTGTCGGTACTTCAATCAACTCTGCTAATTTTTTCGCTGTTTCTAAGCGATCTTCTGCAGTTGATCCTTTCATTTTTGTAAATGTAATAGTACGAACAGCTGTATTATCTACTACAGGTCGCCCATAGCGGTCAAAGATTTTCCCGCGCGGTACAGGATTACTTATCGTTGAATTCTCTTTCTTCTCTACTTCATTCTTATATTCCTCACCACGAACAATTTGTACATATCCGAGCCTTACAATAACCGCGGAGAACATTAAAAATACGCAAAAAAACAGCACGTTTAATCGAAAAGGAACGTGAGTTTTTTTCTTTTGTTGTTTCTGCTTCTTGCTCATACAAACCCCCTCTACCAACAGCTATGTAATGTGAAAGGGACACCTTCATACAGGTGTCCTCACTGCTGTCTTACATCTTTTTCTATTTTAGCATAAAACAAACGATAAGTTAACCTTCTGGTTCAGTTTGATTCTGAGTAGTTTCTTGCGCTACAACGCTGGTTTTCCCCACATTTCCCTCATCATATTTGACATTTTTAATTGCAAAATAAATAAGAAAATGTCCAGCACCTAAAATACATAGTAAGAAAGGTAAACTTTTTTCAGGCGGAAAGAATAACACAGCACATAAAAAACTTAAAACCGAACAAATCCTTCCAGCATTTAACCATAATTCCCGGACAACTACATACTCTACACGCCACTCTCTCGCATTTTTCGCTCTACCAATTACGTCATATGTCATTGACCCGTACGGAACGAGTAAAATAGGGTATGCGATCGCGATACATGCTGCATAAATAAGTAATTTTGTGTATGTAACATTGAATATAACTAAAAATACGACCGCATATAAAATAATGCCTCCAAGCAAAATCGCTTTTTTTCGCCACTCTTTCTTCAACATACGAGCAACTAAGTAGTAACATACAAATGATACAGCGGAGTTGACTAAGCTATATTTCCCTAATGCAAGCTCACTATCGGTTGCTAAGTACACATATACTGAAATAACAAAAATAAATGTTCCCTCTCTCAACCCTTGGAAAAAATGAGCACGTGTAATTCTCCCCCAATTTTTATCAATCCGTCGCTCCTTCAATACTTTTGTAATTTCATAACGCCCTTCACATTCTCTCTTAGATAAAAAAAAGCTTAAAACGACAGCAATTGCAAATAGCACTAATGAAAGAAAGAATATGACAGTATAACCACTCCATTTTGCCATACGTGAAATTGTGTATCCTGCCGCTATCGGTCCAATCATTCCAGAGAAGGATGTAAGAAGTCCAAGAAACCCATTAAAGAAATCTCTTGTTTCTGGTTCTGTAATCTCAAATGTCAATAAGTTAAACGCGAGCCAATAAAAACCATATCCGACTCCTAAAAGAGCCCCCATTAATAAAATATAGTGAGAAGCGCTTTTTCCCGCTACTAAAACAACGATAAAAAAAATTGCTAACGTGCCTACGCCTATTCGTAACAAGATTGAGCGGTCAATACGTTTCGCTAATTTCCCACCTATAAGAAATGTGAGAGGCTGCAATACAACGCTGGCCAAATTATACAAGCCAAGATTCACATAATTTTGTGTTTGTTTCCATAAATAAATATTAACAAACGTATTCGATAAAGAAATTGCGAGCGTGTATAAACCTCCAATAAGGAGCAATAACACTAAATCCCGATTCACTTCAACGTCACCAATTATATGTTTCCACTTCATACACAACTCTCCTTTACTTCATGTTCTAGTCTTCCAAAGACAAGCCCAATTATGTAAAAGGAAAGCATAGAAAAAAGCTAGGAGCATTCTCCTAGCTTTTTTCTATAATTATTATAATTATTTTGCTTCTTGGTAACGTTTTTCAGCAGCGTTCCAATCTACAACGTTCCAGAATGCACCGATGTAGTCTGGACGACGGTTTTGGTAATTTAAGTAGTAAGCATGCTCCCAAACATCTAAACCGATAACTGGAGTTTTACCTTCAGTTAGAGGAGAATCTTGGTTTGGCGTGCTTGTTACTTCTAACTCACCATTGTTTACTACTAACCAAGCCCAACCAGAACCGAAGCGAGTTGCGCCAGCTTTTGCGAATTCTTCTTTGAATGCATCGAAGCTACCGAATTTCGCTTCAATCGCAGTTGCAAGTTCGCCTACTGGTTGTCCCCCGCCGTTTGGAGAAAGAATTGTCCAGAAGAATGTATGGTTAGCATGTCCACCACCATTGTTACGTACTGCTGTACGGATTGCTTCTGGTACTTCGTTTAAGTTTGCAACTAATTCTTCAACGCTTTTGTCAGCTAGTTCTGCATGACCTTCTAAAGCAGCGTTTAAGTTTGTAATGTACGTGTTGTGATGTTTTGTATGATGGATGTTCATTGTTTCTTTGTCAAAGTGAGGCTCTAAAGCATCATACGCATAAGGTAAGTTTGGTAATTCGTGTTTTGCCATTGTTATATTCCTCCCAGTTTATGTATTGCCACCATATGTGTGACATACAACTTCATTCTACCCTAATTGCCATAGGGTGCAAACAAATAAATCACATTGTCTTGCTATCATTAAAGTAGCAAAATTCCCACTTCTTTTCAATTAAAATGCTCATATATTCCGTAAAAAAAGCTTCCTTCTACAAGGAAGCTTCCTGCTGACATAATAAACATGCGAAATGGGTATGGACCCTGTAGGACTCGAACCTACGACCGGACGGTTATGAGCCGTCTGCTCTAACCAGCTGAGCTAAGGGTCCATAATTATGTATGTAATAACATATTAAACAACTGAATTCCTATCGGATATATCCTTTAAGAAATGTAAGATAAATTTACCATATAAAAAAGAAAAGTGTCAATTGTATTTTTCTCATTTAAAAGAAGAAAATTATTAAAAAGAAATTTAGTTATCTCCACTATATGTAAATATAATATATCTTGAGATTCTCTAGATTCCTACGTTACAATGACTTTATACATACATAAAGGAAGTGAATCTATGTCCATTTTTAAACAGCTAGCAAAAAGCGTATATTCGCCTAAAGATATTGCGCTTTTCCGTTTTCAAAAAATCGGTAAAACCATTTTGTATATTATGCTTCTTTGCCTAATCACTACTATTCCAAGAACTTTCTTGTACGGTAGCGTTATTCAAGACGGTGTTAATATGGTAAATAAAGTAATCGAAAAAGATTTACCTGATTTTAAAATTGAAAATGGCGAACTAACAGCAGATATTGATCAACCTATCGAAAAAGAAGATGGAAATGCCCTTTTCGTATTTGATCCAAATTCAACAAACTTAGAAAAATATCAAAATAAAACGGGTTTATTTGTTTTAAAAGATAAAGTAGTCTCCATGGGAAATGGTCAAACACAAACGTATTCCTATAACGACTTATTAGGTGCATCTCTTGAGAAAAAAGATTTACAAGACTTTATTTCTCTATTCGATAGTATCTATCCAATTTTATTATTTGTTATCGGATTTTTAGTGTACCTATTCCAATTATTCATTACTTTTGTAGGCGTGACTTTACTTGCGTTCATCGGTTCTGCTATGAGCGGACAACGTAAATTATCCTACAAACAAGTTTGGACATTAACTGCTTACAGTTACACAATTCCAACAATCTTCTTTATGATTATGGATTTATTTAAAATCGTCGTACCTGGTTCAACATTCATTTATATCGCAGTTGTTTTAATTGTTCTATACTTAACACTTAAAGAAGTTCCACAACCGAAAGAAAAATAAGAACGATAAAAAATGCCTAAATAGGCATTTTTTTTTTGGACAAGCATATATTCCTAGCAAAGGAGTGAAGAATATGAAGAGATTAGGTATATTCTTATTCGTGCTTGTTCTCGGTTATATATTTTATTACGATATAAAAATCGGTACTTTACCGATGTTAAGTTCATACAAAAAAACAACAGCTGCTCAAACTATAAAAAAAGAAGAAACAACTACAAAACAAAGCAAAAAGGAAGAAACAGATGTTACTTATAAAGCAATTGAAGTAAAAACTGGTGAGACCGTTCTTTCGATTACAGAACAAATTAATAAGAAAAAAATCCCTTCTATTGAAAAGGTAATTGATGACTTTAAACAATTAAATAAAAGTACATCTGCTACAAAAATTCAAATTGGAAAGACTTATAAATTCCCGTTATATCAATAAGCGATCACTTAATCCTTGTCAATTACATAAAGGCGCTGATACAATAGTAAAAGTGAAACCGAGCACTTCGGTTTCTATAGCCCTATATCACGTATACTATCATTGATATGAGGGACTAAATAAGAAACTTCTTTTATAAGGAGAGCGATCTATTCGTGAATGAAATGACTCATCGTACAAAAACACGTCCAGTTAAAGTCGGTAATTTAACAATTGGCGGTAATAATGAATTAATTATACAAAGTATGACAACAACAAAAACACATGATGTTGAAGCAACAGTTGCTGAAATTAAACGTTTAGAAGAAGCTGGTTGTCAGGTTGTTCGTGTTGCCGTTCCAGATGAACGCGCAGCAAATGCTATTGCTGATATTAAAAAACAAATCAACATTCCACTTGTTGCTGATATTCATTTTGATTATCGCCTTGCTTTAAAAGCAATTGAAGGTGGCATTGATAAAGTACGTATCAATCCAGGTAACATTGGTCGTCGCCATAAAGTAGAAGCTGTTGTAAATGCAGCAAAAGAGCGTGGCATTCCAATCCGTATCGGTGTAAACGCTGGTTCATTAGAGCGTCACATTTTAGAAAAGTACGGATACCCAACTGCAGATGGCATGGTTGAGAGCGCACTACATCACATTAAAATTTTAGAGGACTTAGATTTCCACGATATTATCGTATCTATGAAAGCCTCTGATGTTAACTTAGCAATTGAAGCATATGAAAAAGCTGCTCGCGCTTTTGATTATCCATTACATTTAGGTATTACAGAATCTGGCACATTGTTTGCTGGAACTGTAAAAAGTGCCGCTGGTCTTGGAGCAATTTTAAGTAAAGGCATCGGAAACACACTTCGTATTTCATTAAGTGCTGATCCAGTTGAAGAAGTAAAAGTTGCACGTGAACTATTAAAGTCATTCGGTCTTGCATCTAATGCAGCAACACTTATCTCTTGTCCAACTTGCGGTCGTATTGAAATTGATTTAATTAGCATCGCTAACGAAGTGGAAGAATATATTTCTACACTGCAAGTACCAATTAAAGTTGCAGTACTTGGTTGCGCTGTAAACGGCCCTGGTGAAGCTCGTGAAGCTGATATCGGTATTGCCGGTGCACGTGGAGAAGGATTATTATTCCGTAAAGGGCAAGTTGTTCGTAAAGTACCAGAAGAAACAATGGTAGAAGAACTGAAAAAAGAAATCGATGTAATTGCTGCTGAAATGGCTGCTGAAAGAGATAAAGAAAAAGAAACACAAGAACAATAAAAAGAAGGTTGCCCACAATATTTGTGAGCAACCTTCTTTTTTATGCAAAAAAGCTCGTCAGTTATATAACCGACGAGTTTTTATTTTGCACACTTTGGACAACGGCCGTATATTTCAAATTTATGCCCTGTTACTTCATAACCGTTAAAATCTTTATTCATAAAATCCATTGGACAGGAAGTAATCTCTTTCGTTCCCCCGCAATCTAAACAAATAAAATGATGATGATGTTCCATAATGGAACATGTAAAACGAAAATGTTTTTCACCATTTAATTCTGTTTGTTCTAAAACGCCGATTTCAGCAAAAACCGTTAAGTTACGATAAATCGTATCAAAACTAAGACCTGGATAATCATCCTTCATATGCTCTAAAACATCTTTTGCTGTTAAATAACGATTGTGAGCTGCAAATAATCTGAGCATCTCTTCCCTTTTCCCAGTATGTTTGTATCCTTTTTCTTTCATTAGGCGTAAAGCTTCTGTTAGATTCATACCTATCCCTACTTTATGCAGTTTTTTTCTTCTTCCATAAAATCGCACCGATTAAAATAAGAACTGCTATCATAACAATTGTACCACCTGGTGCTAGATCAAGTTGATATGAAGCAAACATTCCACCAATTACTGCAATTTCACCAAATAAAATGGAAAAGAAAATTGTTTGTTTAAATCCTTTAGCAATACGAATACTTGCTGCAACTGGTAACGTCATTAATGAGGATACTAGAAGAACACCTACTACACGCATTGATACTGCAATGACAAGAGCAACTAATATAATGAAGATAAAGTGAATCCATTTTGCCCTTAGACCAGTTGATACTGCGTATTCCTCATCAAATGATAATAAAAACAGCTCTTTATATAATAAAATAATTGTCGCAATAACAACAATTGCTACAATCCCAATAATAATTAAATCCGTACTCGTTACAGCACTTACACTACCAAATAAATAACTAAATAAGTCTGTGTTAAATCCATTTGCAAGTGAAATGAAAATAACTCCAATTCCCATTCCTGCTGAAAGAATAATCGGAATTGCTAATTCTTGATAATGCTTATATACAGTTCGTAACTTTTCAATTAGTAACGCTCCCCCAATCGAGAAAATCATCCCCATATATAGGGGATTTAAAAAGCCACCTGTAAAAATTGTTTTTTCAAGTAGTAAACTTGCTGCAATACCTGATAACGTCACGTGACTTAATGCATCTGCAATAAGAGATAAACGACGAATAACAACAAACACACCGATAAGCGGTGCAACAAGTCCAATTAAAATACCTGCATATAAAGAATTACGTAAAAAGTCATATTGTAAAAAATCTTGTATCATTATATCCTCCCGTGATGCTCATGCTCGTGTTTTAAACGATGGACATGATGTCCATATAAGACGGACATTTCTGCATCTTCTAACTCTCGGAACTCCTTTACATTCCCATGAAAATGTAAATGTTGGTTTAGACATGCAACATGTGTTACTTTCTCGGTAACAGCCCCCATATCATGAGTAACAAGAATTAATGTAATCCCAAGCCTTTTGTTTAAATCCTCTAATATCTCATAAAAACTTTCCACATTTTTCACATCAATCCCAACAGTAGGCTCGTCCAAAATAAGTAATTCAGGATCACTAACGAGCGCACGAGCAATAAATACACGTTGTTGTTGTCCACCAGAAAGCTCTCCAATATTGCGACCTTGAAATTCACTCATCCCTACATCAGCAATCGCCTTTTCTACCTTCGCCTTGTCGTCTTTCGTGAAAAAGCGAAAAAGACCTTTTTTCGAAACGAGCCCCATTGACACAACTTCAAAAACAGTTGCTGGAAAACCAGAGTTGAAACTATTTGCCTTTTGGGATACATAGCCAAGTTTGTTCCATTCTTTAAACTTCTTGCTATCAACACCAAACAAGCGAATACTCCCTTGTTTAGGCTTTAAAACGCCTAATAAACATTTTAGTAAAGTGGATTTCCCAGAACCATTTGGCCCAACTAAACCTAAAAAAGCTCCCTTCGGAACTTGCAAATTAATATTTTCTAACACATTTCGATCTTCATATCGAAACGTTAATCCTTCTATTTCCAATATATTATTCATAGCATCTCACCTATTTTAATTCAGAATGATTCCGATTTATATCTATTTGAATTATAGTACAGCTTATTATAGTTGTAAACCAATCTGCCTAAATTATATCTATTTTTTCAAGAAACCTTACTATTATAACAAAAAGCAGAGAAAAATTCTCTGCTTTCGAAAAATATTCCAAGTAACTTTTTAGTGGATAGCTGATTTAAACTTACCACCATTTGTTTCTTGTGTACTCATAATCGTAACAAACGCATTTTCATCAATTTCATGCACAATTGATTTTAACTTCGTCACTTCCAAACGCGTTACAACTGCATAAATAACTTCTTTTTCTTTATCCGTGTAACCACCTTTGGCTACAAGCTTTGTAGTTCCACGACCGAGACGATGCAAAATGGCATTTGATACTTCCTCATACTGATCTGATACAATTAAAACTGCTTTCGTTTCATCTAAACCTTGAATTACCGTATCAATTGTTTTGAATGCAATATAGTACGTCATAACAGAATACATAGCTTGTTCGACACCAAATACAAATGCTGCCCATGCAAAAACAAATAAGTTCACAAACATTACGAATTCACCAACAGAAAACGGTAATTTCTTCGTTAATAAAATCCCCATAATTTCTGTTCCGTCCATTGATCCGCCATGACGAATAACAAGTCCTACACCAAGCCCCAAAATAAGGCCACCAAAAACTGTTGCTAAAATGGGCTCAGTTGTAAATGGTGGAACAGCATGTAATGTCGATTCAATAAATGCTAAAGCTACAATCCCAAATGCTGAGGATAACATAAATGTTTTTCCGATTTGCTTATACCCAGAGTACATAAACGGAATGTTGAGGATAACAACTAAAGTAGAAAAACTTAACCACCAAATATTAGGAGTAAGATAATCTAATATAAGAGAAATACCAATAATTCCACCATCAATAATTTTATTGGGCATTAAGAATAATTCAATCGCTACCGCCGCGCACGCTGCCCCAAAAATAATCATTACTAAACGATAAATGAGATGGATAACGCTTTCTTTTCGATGTTGCTTTTGTTCCATAAGTCCTCCTTATATTCTTTTTCTGTAGTTTTGTCCTTACATTATAACATACGCTTCTTTTCCTCATGAAAAAGAAACTCTATAAGAATATGTACAAGCTACGCACTCATATATTTCGATAGAAGAACGTATGAAGGAGGATAACTCGATGAATCTCATTAAACAAATTGTGAATAAAAAATTAAATCATATTTCTACAAAAGAGTTATTGAAATATAGTAAAGAATATGAAGTTTCAATTACAACTGCACAAGCTGATCAAATTGTTTTACTTATGAAAGGAAAGAATATTAACATTTATGATAATAATGAGCGACTAGAACTCTTAAAACAAATCGCAAAAGTAACTTCCCCTGCTACCGCGCAACAAGTAAACACTTTATTTCAGCAACTACTAAAATAAGGAGGGGATACCCCCCTCCTTATTGCGCTTTAATTTTTTCAAGAATCCCCTCATCAAAAGTACCGTTTTTCAGCATTTCGATTTCTAATTTATATGGTGGCTTCTTATCTTTTTTATCTTCACCTACATATGGTGTTTCAAGAATTTTTGGCACGTTCATTAACTGCGGATGATGTACAATATGATGCAATGCTTTATAACCGATATGACCAAAACCGATATTTTCGTGACGGTCCTTTCCGGCCCCACGCACATTTTTACTATCATTAATATGAAGCACTTGTAATCGATCTACACCAACAATCTTGTCAAATTCGTTCAATACACCGTCAAAATCATTTACAATATCATAACCCGCATCATGCGTATGACACGTATCAAAACATACAGATATCTTTTCATTATATTTTACACCATCAATAATCTTTGCAATTTCCTCAAAGCTACGACCACACTCTGTTCCTTTTCCAGCCATCGTCTCTAGCGCAATGTTAACCGTCTGTTCAGGCGTTATTACTTCATTAAGCCCTTTAATAATTTGTTGAATACCTGCATCTGCTCCAGCACCAACGTGCGCTCCTGGGTGAAGAACAATTTGTTTCGCAACACCTAATACCGCTGTTCTTTCAATTTCCATGCGCAGGAAGTCTACACCTAATTGGAATGTTTCTGGCTTCGTCGTATTACCAACGTTAATAATATATGGTGCATGGACGATAATTTCCTCAATACCATTCAGTTCCATATGTTTACGTCCTGCTTCTATGTTCAATTCTTCAATTGGTTTTCTTCGTGTATTTTGCGGTGCACCTGTATAAATCATAAACGTCGTTGCACCGTATGAAACAGCCTCTTCACTTGCTGCTAATAACATTTTCTTACCACTCATTGAGACATGAGATCCAATCTTTAACATACAATCACCTCTTCAATATACAATAGTTATAATGATAGCATAATTTGTAGAAATATGTAGTGAATTGTTTGTTCACAAAAAACGCACTACACAAATTTATATGACTATTTAAACAGACTATACTCTTCATTTAAATGAACTGGATTAAGTGAAGCTTTAATCCATATTTTTCTACCCATATTGATTACGACTCTCACAAATAGCTGGATAAAAAAAAGATAAGGGAAATCCCTTATCTTTTTTTATTGCTATATTTTTTCTTCACTTTGTCACGTTCTGTTGCAAGTTTTCGCTTATAGTTTGGTTTTACTTTTTTCGGCTTTTTAACAACTTTTGTTGCCATAACATCTAGTCCATCATTTGGTTTTTTACGACTCTTACGACGACGACGGTCACCTAAATCCGCCCACTCATCTCCGCGTAAATCTACATGCTTAAATTCGATATGACGTTGTTTTTCCAAACTATCTAACGCTTCTTCATTTGCTGGATCATAAATTGTCACTGCAATCCCTGAATGACCCGCACGTGCAGTTCTTCCAACGCGGTGAACGAAGAAATCTAAATCTGATGGAAGTTCATAGTTAATAACATGGCTAATTCCTTCAATATCAATACCGCGTGCCGCTAAATCTGTTGCGACAATGTATTGGAACTCTAAATCACGAACTTGTTTCATCATTTTTTTACGATCACGTGGTGATAAATCACCGTGTATACGCCCTACTTTTAACCCACGTTCAGCTAATCCATCGGCTACTTCATCAGCCTTCTTCTTCGTGTTTGTAAACACAATTGCTAAGTACGGTTTAAATTGAAGTAGCATATTTTTCACTAATTCAATTTTATTACGGTGTCTTGAAGGCACAAGGTAATGCTCAATATTTCCTGCTGCAACTTGTTTCGGATTAATATGAATATGTTCTGGATTCTCCATATATTTCTTCAAAAATGGTTTTAATTTTTGAGGAATTGTTGCAGAGAAAACTAGCATTTGCAAGTTTTTAGGCATACGTGCTGCAATTTTATCTACATCTTGAATGAATCCCATATCAAGCATTAAATCCGCTTCATCGACAATAATAGTATCCGCTTTATAAACAAATAGCGCCTTTTCTTCTACTAAGTCTTTAATACGTCCTGGTGTTCCAACTACAATATGTGGTTGTTTTTTCAACTTTTCAATCGATCGTTGTTTATCAGTTCCACCAATTAAACAACGTGCTGTAATCATTTGATCTTCTGCACAGAACTTTGTTAATTTCACGATTTCTTCGTAAATTTGTTGTGCTAACTCACGAGTAGGAGCTGTAATAACAAGCTGTACTTCTTCACGACTTGGATTAATTCTGTTTAATGTAGGAAGTAAGTATGCATGTGTTTTCCCAGAACCTGTTTGGGATTGTCCAATTACACTTACACCTTTTTTCACGACCGGGAAAATTTTCTGTTGAATTCCTGTCGGCTCTGTAAAGCGTAGTTCACGAATTGCATCTATTAAAAATGGTTTAAAATCATACTGTGTAAAAGTTTGTTGTGTCATAAGTTACACCTTCTTTCTAAATTTCTACTGCGCGCACAAATCAGTCAAGTCTACATTATATCGAAATCTACAAGTAAAATCCATCTTTAGTTTAGGTTTTTACTTCAAAAACTAACCTTCTTCACTCTTATTGCATATTGTATGTGTATATACCTAACTGAAGAAAGGAGGATTTCTCACATGTTTCCAAAATCTCCCGTAAGGCAAATGTATCCGAATCCAGGCCAACAACCTTATACACCATACCCCATTCCACAACTACCACCGATGGCACAAAAAAAGAAAGGATTCCTTGCTAAACTCTTTAAAAAACACGATCCAACCGAACCTTTCATGCAAATGGTTCCGCCTTATCGACAAATAGACGGACAGCCGCCAATGATGCACCAACAACAGCCACCCCAATATCAACAGCAATATCAACAGCAATACCAACAACAATACCAACAACAATACCCGCATCAATACTCACAGCAATATCAACCATACATGCAGCAGTATCCAGAGCAAATGATTCCCCCTCAAATGTATGAATCAAACGAAACGCGCGGCGGTGCAGCCACTACAGCAGCATCTAGCAGCGGCATCGGCAGTTTTTTTTCGAATTTAATTTCGAATCCAACTAATATGATAAACAATATCGAAAAAGTATCACAAGTCGTTCAATCTGTAAGCCCTGTCGTCGAACAGTACGGTCCCATTATGCGTAACCTACCAAGCATTGTTAAAATCCTCACCTCTGGAAAAAGTACGGAAGAAGATCAAACTGAAGATCTAACAGAAAAGGTTGAGGTAGCAACTCCCCCTCCTCCACAAAAAAAAAGAAAAAGAAAAAAAATAGTGATTGAGCCAGCCATAGAAACAGAAGTACGAGAGGAGCCTGTTCAAAAAATAGCAACAAAACCCAAACTATATGTGTAACAATCCTTTGTTTTCTATCCTCTCCTCCTTTATAATGTAAAGGACTATGCACAAAAGTATCCCTTGTTTAGAAGGAGAGGATTACTCATATGAAAATTGTTAAAATTTCCCCTCGTGGTTATTGCTACGGTGTTGTCGATGCAATGGTAATTGCACGTAACGCTGCATTAGATAAATCATTACCGAGACCTATTTATATTTTAGGTATGATTGTTCACAATAAACATGTTACAGACGCTTTTGAAGAAGATGGAATCATTACGTTAGACGGACCAAGTCGCTTAGATATTTTAGATCAAATCGATTCTGGTACTGTTATATTTACTGCTCACGGTGTTTCTCCTGAAGTTAAACAACGTGCAAAAGAAAAAGGTTTAACGACAATCGATGCAACTTGTCCAGATGTTACAAAAACACATGACCTTATTGAAGCAAAAAAAGCTGAAGGATATCATGTCATTTATATCGGCAAAAAAAACCATCCAGAACCAGAAGGCGCGGTTGGTATTGCACCTGATATCGTTCACCTTATCGAAAGAGCGGATGATTTAGAAACATTAGAAATCCCAACGGATAAAATTTTAGTTACGAATCAAACAACGATGAGTCAATGGGATGTTCAACATTTAATGGAGGACATTCAGAAAAAATTTCCAACAGCAGAATTCCATAAGGAAATTTGTTTAGCAACTCAAGTTCGTCAAGAAGCTGTAGCTAAACAAGCGGATGTTGCAGATTTAACAATCGTTGTTGGTGATCCAAAAAGTAACAATTCGAATCGCTTAGCGCAAGTATCACAAGAAATTGCTGGTACGAAAGCTTACCGTGTTGCGGATGTAAGTGAAATTCAATTAGAATGGCTACAAGGTGTAGAAAACGTAGCTGTTACAGCAGGTGCTTCTACTCCAACACCAATTACAAAAGAGGTTATCGCTTTCTTAGATCAATATGACCCAATGAATCCGGCTACGTGGGAAAGAATTCGAAAAGTACCACTTCAAAAAATCTTACCTCGTGTAAAAGTGAAAAAAGAACAATAATAAAAACCGTTGCCTACATGAGCAACGGTTTTTATTATTCTTATACAAATGTGAATGGATCTGTATGTAACTGCGAAGCATGAATTTGTACATTGAATTTTTTCGCATCTACTTTTTCTTGCAGTTGCTTTTGCACAGCTTGCTTCATTACCTTTTCAACGTTATGTCCTGGATCAACTATATTTAAACCGAGCATCATCGCATCATGAGCGACATGATAATACATGTCACCTGTTACATATACATCTGCCCCTTTAAATTTCGCTTGGTTTATATATTTATTACCGTCCCCACCAAGTACAGCAACTTTACGCACTTTATCACCTAACTTGCCGACAACTCTTGCGCCCTTCACGTCTAATGATTGTTTCACATGTTCAGCAAACTGGCCAAGTGTCATTTCTTCTTGTAAATAGCCTATTTTTCCAAGCCCTAACGTTTCACCTTTATTATCAAGAGGATATACATCATATGCCACTTCTTCGTATGGATGAGCTGCCAACATCTCTTTCATAACTTTTCTTTGTAGTGAAGCTGGAATTATCGTTTCGATACGTACCTCTTCCACACGTTCTAACCGCCCAGTTTCCCCGATATAAGGATTTGTTCCCTCCTGAGGTACAAACGCGCCTGCTCCCTCACTACTGAACGTACAGTGGCTATAATTGCCGATATGACCCGCACCTGCGTCTCCTAATGCTTTACGAACCTCTTCTGCATGAGTTACTGGCACAAACACAACAATTTTTTTCATTTCTTCTGCGTATGTTGGAGCTAATACTTCTGTATTTTGTAATCCTAACGCATCAGCGAGTAAATCGTTTACTCCACCTTTAGCAACGTCTACATTTGTATGAGCGGCATAAACGGCAATATCATTCTTAATACACTTTTCAATAATTTTCCCATACGCTTTCTCTGTATGAATCGCTTTTAACGGATTAAAAATCAAAGGGTGATGCGCAATAATGACATTCGCTCCTAATTGAATTGCTTCATCTACAACCTCCTCCGTTACATCTAAAGCAATCAATACGTGCTGCACGGGTTTATTAAGCGCCCCGATCTGCAGGCCAATCTTATCCCCTTCCATCGCTAAATGCTTCGGGTACATACTTTCAAATAAAGAAATAACCTCATGGCCATTTGGAATTTTACTCATGATAAAATCTCCCCTATCATTTTCATTTTCGCTTCTACTTCTACACGTTTCGTTTTTGTCTCTTCAGAATCTGCTGCACGTTCTAATTGTTTTAAGATATTTTGGAAGTTTTTCAATTCTCCTTCCCACTTTTCAACAAAAGCCTCACCTTTTTCTTTTATTAAAAATGGACCCATAAATAATTCAGCTTGTTTATTATCCGAGTAAGGTGCTGCAATATTTCCTCGTTCCCCAACTAAAATTTCGTAAATTTTCCCGTCTTCTTTTACGATTTTCTCACGGATAAGCTCCCAGCCATTTTCAATAAACCATTCACGTATGTGATGTGCTGCAATGTTCGGCTGTAAAATTAAACGTGTTACACCTTCTAACTTTTCTTTACCACTTTCTAAAATGTCACGAATTAGTGCTCCACCCATACCAGCAACTGTAATTACATCTACTTCCCCTGGTGTAATTACTTCTAATCCATTCCCTTTACGAACGTCCACTTTATCTTGTAAGCCACTTTCAGCTACAGTTGCTTGCGCAGAACGAAACGGCCCATCTACAACTTCTCCTGCAACTGCTTTTGTAGCAATATTATTTATAATTGTATAACACGGTAAATACGCATGATCCGATCCAATATCAGCTACTGTAGATCCTACTGGAATCTCGCGCACAACTTCTTCTAATCGTTTTGAAAGCTTTACTTCATTCATGTATTTCCATTACTCCTTCTCTTGTCAGTCTGTCTCCATGATAATGAATTTATAGTAGTTGTTGCAAGCCCATAACAACAATTCCATTCTCTATTACTCATCGTATTTTAGAAAGTATAGAAAAACAAGCCTTTTGCAAAAGCAAAAGGCTTGTTTTATGGAACCTTATTTTTTCTTAGATAGCCAATCAGCTACTTTAGCCGCTTGATCAGCTGGAACTAAATTTGGCGGCATATTTCCTTTTCCTTTCGAAAGAATTTCTTTAATTTCATCCTTTGAAAGTTTTCCACCAATTTTTTGTAAATTAGGCCCTACCGCCCCTTGTAACTGATCGCCATGGCAGCTCGTACAGCTTTGCTTCACAATATCCTCTGGCTTTGATGCTGTTTGCGCTGGCTTCCCGCCATTTTTTGTATCAGCTAACTCTTTAGATTTATTTAGCCCCTGAAATGAAAATACAAACATAACGATAATACCTAATGCTGCAATAAGAGCGAACGGAATCAGCGGATTACGTTTCATATCTCTTCTCCCCCCTCTATACCCCTAAATAGTTAGATGATTCAGTCATTTCCATTGTACTTGAAAACGCTCTATCCGAAAAGAGTAAACTATCACTTGTTGAAAATATTACATAAATTCAGTTTATTGTTTTTTATTGTTATATCGCTTATTATTTCGATAATTATTAACGTTTCTCATCATATTTTTCGCTTTTCTACATATTTTTTTGTATAGAATAAACAAAATTAATCGAAAAATCGAAAAATGAGCATTTGCAAATCAAAAGACAATTCTGTAAAATAAATTACAAGAAATTGTAATCGTTGCCGATAGCTAAATTTTAACAAAATTTAACAAAACAAAAAAGTTTACTTCACAAAAGTGAAGTAAACTTAAAGTTAGCCTATTCTAAGAAATCCTTAAGACGCTTACTACGACTTGGATGTCTTAATTTGCGAAGTGCTTTCGCTTCAATTTGACGGATACGTTCTCTCGTTACGCCGAATACTTTCCCAACTTCTTCAAGCGTACGAGTTCGTCCATCATCTAAACCGAAACGAAGACGTAGAACATTTTCTTCACGATCTGTTAGTGTATCTAACACATCTTCTAATTGTTCTTTTAGCAATTCATACGCTGCATGGTCCGCAGGCGATGTTGCTTCTTGGTCTTCAATAAAGTCACCTAAATGGGAGTCGTCTTCTTCACCAATTGGTGTTTCAAGAGAAACTGGCTCCTGTGCAATTTTTAAGATTTCGCGTACTTTTTCTGGCGCAAGATCCATTTCTTCACCAATCTCTTCAGGAGATGGTTCGCGTCCTAAATCTTGTAACAATTGACGTTGTACACGAATTAACTTATTAATCGTTTCAACCATATGAACTGGAATACGAATTGTTCGCGCTTGGTCTGCAATCGCACGTGTAATTGCTTGGCGAATCCACCAAGTTGCATACGTACTAAATTTGAAACCTTTACGATAATCGAACTTTTCAACCGCTTTAATTAGACCCATATTTCCTTCTTGGATTAAGTCTAAGAAAAGCATACCACGGCCCACGTAACGCTTTGCAATACTTACTACAAGACGTAAGTTCGCTTCCGCAAGACGGCGTTTTGCTTCTTCATCGCCTTCTTCAATACGCGTCGCAAGTCGAATTTCTTCTTCAGCGGATAGTAAGTCAACGCGACCAATTTCTTTTAAGTACATACGAACAGGATCATTGATTTTCACACCTGGTGGCACACTTAAATCATTAAGGTCGAATTCTTCTTCCGTTTTTGTAATTTGGCGATTATTAGGACCTTCTTCGTTGTCGTTATCGCCAACTAAATCAATCCCTTGTTCACCTAAATATTCATAGTATTCATCCATTTGATCGGATTCAATTTCAAATCCATTCATGCGTTCTGCGATCTCTTCATATGTAAGAACGCCACGTTTTTTTCCGACCTCAGTGAGTTGTTCTTTCACTTGCTCAAGGGTCATTTCAGTTTCAATTTGTTTAGAACGAGCTGGTTTGTCAGCCATCTGTTCCCCTCCTTACGCGAGATACAAACATTCATTATACTAAATCTTTACCAAAAAAGCTATTTTCTCGCTTTTTGATTTTGTAAATATGCTACATAATATTTAGCAGCCTCTACAGGATCTGTTTTTTCCATCTGTTTTACTTTAAAGATGATTTCCATCTTTACAAGTTTTTCCTTATGACGTCTAAGCGTCTCTAAATGGCCTTGTAACACTTCTTCTGTGTATTCTGGATTAATAAATTCATCCGTCGAAATATCAGTGATAATGTTTTTCAACTTTTCATCAGAGAGCCAACTTAAAAATGTTCCGACTGAAGGTTCATTTCCCTTTTCATAATATGCGTATAGTTCATATAAAATCCCTTTATGTTCTTCTGTATGAAAATCTTCTATATGGGATTCCATGCGAACGGCTACTTCTGCACTTTGCAACATATGATAAATAATTTCT
Organism: Bacillus sp. FSL M7-1020; assembly: GCF_038050415.1. Classification (NCBI taxonomy): domain Bacteria; kingdom Bacillati; phylum Bacillota; class Bacilli; order Caryophanales; family Bacillaceae; genus Bacillus; species Bacillus sp. FSL M7-1020. The sequence goes on from NZ_JBBOTW010000001.1 coordinate 3,925,128, forward strand.
CTTTCTGCCCTTTCAAAACCTGTTAACTTCGGTTTTGTTTGAACAACTTGAGACGGCTTAGAAACCTGCTTTATTTGTTTTTGCTGTACCTTTTGTTCTTTGCGATATTGGTGCAATTGATTCAAAAGTGTTTCCATTGAATAAGAAAACTCTTGCGATAACGACTTCAAATATGATTCTGCCTGCATCGCGTCTTGTAACAACGACAACTCTTTTAAAACACTTTTCACATATTCTTCTTTGCCAGACTCATCTTGCAAATTTTTCCCTAAACGCAAATAATTTATTTTAAAACCAACAAAACTTATACTTGATTTCACAAGATTTTCAAAAGCGGTTGTCCCATATTGTTGCACATATTCATCAGGATCAAGCTTATCTGGCAAGGATGTGACTTTCACTTGGCAACCAACTTTTAACAGTAATTGCCCTGCTTTCATCGTCGCTTCTCGTCCTGCTTTATCACCATCATAGCAAAGAACAACAGTTTCAACGTTACGTCGCAGAAGTTTTGCTTGTTCTTCAGTTAAAGCTGTTCCCATTGTCGCAACAGCTTCTTCCACACCACTCTTTACCGCAGCTAGTACATCGGCATACCCTTCAAAAAGGACTACTTGCCCACGCTTTCTAATAAACGGCCTTGCTTGGTGGAAGTTATACAACAATTTACTTTTGTGAAAAATCGGTGTTTCAGGGCTATTTAAATATTTCGGAGTGTCATCTCCTAAAGCCCTTCCACTAAACGCTATCACCTTACCTTGTAACGTATGGATTGGAAACATAACTCTTCCACGGAAGCGATCATAATGACTACCATCCTTCTCACTTCTTATTAGAAGACCGGCTTGTTCCATACTAGACAGCGATAAACCTCTTTTTTGTAAAATTTTCGTTGCAGCATCCCAAGCAAGCGATGCATAACCAATTTCAAACTTCTCAATCATCTCTTTCGTAATACCACGGTTTAATAAATATGAAAGTGCTTCATTTCCCTCTTCCGTATTTACTAATAAATGATGATAATACTTTTTCAAAAGTTCGTGAGCCTGTTGCATGATGACAGTGTCATCAGATATGTCTTCTTGTTGTACTTGCCCTGATGTATACTCTGCAACCGCAATTCCATTTCTTTCACCTAACTTTTGAACAGCCTCGGTAAAAGCAAGTCCTTCCATTTTCATTAGAAAGGAAAATACATTTCCACCTTCTCCACATCCGAAGCAATGAAAAATTTGCTTATCAGATGAAACAGAGAATGAAGGAGAATTCTCACCATGAAATGGACAAAGGCCGAAATAGTTACGTCCCTGCTTTCTAAGTTGAACGTATTCACCAATCACTTCTACAATATCGGATGACGTCCGAATCTGTTCAACAACTTCTTCGGGAATTCTGTTGCCCATAACTCCATCTCCGTGTCGTATTTTGTATTCGATATAAATTAAAAAATTCCTTTATAATTCGACAATATTTTTTCTAAACTTGTTAGAAAGTATTGTCGATCACATTGTGTAAACGACTTCGGACCTCTTATATAGGCCCTTTGTCTGCGTAACTTCGCAGATACATACTACTATATAAAATTGTATTCATATGCTCATCTATTACAAATGCACCTCTTGAAGACAATACATATACACCTTTTTTACAAGAAGACTAGCAAGCCTCATATACTGTATGATCATGAGATCTGTTACCTTTGCAAGTTGATAGATATAAATCAACTTCATCTTGTCCAGAATCTACATAAATCCAATTGCCTTGCTGTTTTCTTGAACGATGAGTATACGATGCGACAAACACAATTTCGACATGAAATTCAGTTCCAACTTGCACAATCTCATCCTTCACGGGATATGCATCTGCATCAACTAATACGTTATTGATGTTTTGCATATTTCTGTATTCTACATCCCTTCTGTGAATCCTTCCATAATGTGCGTTTTCTTGTATAGATTTTGTCGATTTAATGTAATTACATGTCTTTTTTGTAAATCCTATCCCTAGTTTATTCTGAAAAATTAAAGTCTAAACGTAAAATATAGGTTTTTATCACAATTTTTTATTATAATATATTTTCTTCAACTACGCTACATATCCCTTTATTTTTTCATCTTCTACTTTAGGATAACTAAACCATGCTTTTCACATAATAAAAAAACAGAAGAATATAAGTATAACCACTCCGCTATAATCTATTACTAATCCAACAAGTATCGTATTTCATATGAGCGAAAAAAGCACATTCACCTTCGGTAAATGTGCTAAAACATTTTTTGGTTTTGCACTGCATTCACAATAATATTTGCTGTTTCTTCAATCGCTTTATTCGATACATCAATTACTTGACAATTTATTTTACTAATTACTGCTTCAAAGTGATCAATCTCTTCTTGAATACGATTAATATTGGCATATGTTGCGCCGTCACTTAATCCAAGTGATTTTAATCGTTCTTTTCGAATATGATTTAACTTATCCGGTGTAATTTTCAAACCGAAACATTTCTCTTTTGCCACTTGATATAATTCCTCAGGTGGATCCACTTCTGGTACAAGCGGCACATTGGCAACTTTCAACCGTTTGTTATGAGCTAAGTATTGAGAAAGTGGTGTTTTTGATGTACGTGAAATTCCAATTAACACGATATCCGCTTTTAAAATACCTCGTGCATCTCTACCATCATCGTACTTTACAGCAAACTCAATTGCTTCAATCTTTTTAAAGTACTCTTCATCTAATCTACGAACAACACCCGGCTCATATCTCGGCACTTGCCCTGTAATTTCTTCAATTTGATCGATAAGAGGTCCGATAATATCGTATGCCTCTACCCCTTCTTTTGCAGCCTCTTTCACTAAATACTGGCGCATTTCCGGCTTTACTAACGTAAAACAAATAAGCGCTTGATTACTCTTAGCAATCGAAATCACTTCTTTTAATGTCCCTGTATCTTCTACATACGGTACACGTCTAATATCAGGAGCAAATGGGAATTGCCCCATTGCTGCTCGAACAACTAAATCAGCCGTTTCTCCTACAGAGTCAGATACGACATATACGATTTTATTATCCATTACATTACCTCACTTTAAACAAATTACACTTATTCGTTATTTACTAGGTTTACAAACGCACGTGTAATATTTGTTTTTGTAATTCGTCCAATTACTTCTAAACCTTGCTTCGTATCTTTCACAACCGGCATCGCATCAATCTGTCTTTCTATTAATTCCATCGCAATATCATATAAAGAATCTTCTCTACGACACATGGCAATGTTTGGCATCCTTGTCATGATAATATTAACCGGAAGAGAGGTTAAATCCTGCTTCCCTAAGCTAGCTCTTAATAGATCTTTTCGAGACACAACACCAACTAATAGTGTAGATTGATCTACAACAAACAATGTACCAACATCCTCTAAAAACATCGTACAAATTGCATCGTATACTGATACATTTTTATCAATTACAGCCGGTCTAGATTGATAATCTTGCACTTTAATTTTCTTAACAGCTTCAGATAATAGCTGCCCCCCAGTTTTCCCCGTATAAAAATAACCTACGCGTGGACGCGCTTCTAAATAACCAGCCATCGTTAAAATTGCTAAGTCTGGTCTTAGCGTTGCACGTGTTAAACCCAATTGCGCAGCAATTGACTCCCCTGTAATAGGACCGTGATCTTTTACAATCTGAATGATATGTTCTTGCCGTTTATTCAGCTCTATGATAATCACCACCTTTAATGCACAACGAAAAAAGTTATACTATCTCTTAAATATTATATACTAAATATGCTATTCGAAAAAGAAAGTATGTAAAAAGGACCGTATACGGCCCCAAATTATATTTGAAACTTATCAAGTTGCTCTAGGAAACGTCTTGATTTCAAATAAATTCCGCAATATTCATCATAATATGTATTCAATACTAAGCGCATTTGTTTTTTTGTGCTATCCTTCACTGATACATTGCCGAGCCTATGTAAATCGAAATGGAAGAAAAGACGTAACAATTTATGTACAGCTTCTCCCACCGGTATACGATACGGATCTTGCTCCGCATGACGTGAGCACAGAAAACCGCCTTCCCTGACAGAGAAGGCGACAAAATCTGTTTCTTGATGACAAATCGCACATGTATCAAAATACGGGCGCATCCCTAATACCGGAAGCATTTTCGTTTGATAAATTAATGATAATACTTCTGGATCAACACCCTCACACATATAATGCAACGTTTGATATAACATTTCAAATAAGTACGGATTATGTTTTTTATCTTCTGTTGCTTTATCAGTTAACTCAACAACAAATGATGCATAAGCAGTTAAAAATATATCCTCGCGAATTTCTTTCATAGTTGAAATAATCTCGCCTTGTTGCAAAGTTCCAAGCCCAGATCCCACTTGAATAAGAAAATGCCCATGTGTCATAAGTTGCGAAACAGATGCTAACCGACTTTTCGGTTTTTTCGCTCCTCTTGCCATTGCACTTATCTTACCGAATTCTCTTGAGAATATTGTAACAATCTTATTCGTTTCTCCGTAATCTGTCGTACGGATAACGATGCCCTCAACTTTTTGAAACATGTTCGTCACCATCCAAGGTTTGAACAAAACGGGTCAAGAAATTGGAGAGTCTAGATGCGCTAGCTCCTCATCATGTTGATCCATCTCATCGTTTACGTCTTTTTCCATCTCTTTTAAAAGCAAATACGTTTCAATGCTTCCTGTTTTGGAGAAAAACTTCCAGGTAAAATCTAGCATAAGAATCCACCTTTCTCAATAAGCGTAGCCTATAAACCAATTTCCTTTGTTATTAAATTGACCCATTTTGTCCATTTTCATGTGAGAAAAATTTTTCCTAATTTATTAAAGTTTACAAAAACCAATAATCAGCGGATGAGCAAACATCCACTGATTACAGCCTTACTTTATTTTAGTACTCGTCTTCGCGGAAACCAAGATCACGAAGCTGAGACATCTTATTGCGCCAATCTTTTTGTACTTTTACCCATACCTCTAAAAATACTTTAGAACCAAGAAGTGCTTCAATATCAAAACGAGCTCGTTTCCCGACTTCTTTTAACATCTTCCCTTGTTTCCCAATAATAATTCCTTTTTGTGACGCACGTTCAACAACAATCGTTGCATTTATATAAACTGCACCGCCCTCACGCTTCTGAATTGCATCAATAACAACCGCTACAGAATGTGGCACTTCTTCACGTGTTAAATGTAGTACTTTTTCACGAATAAGCTCTGCAATAATAAATCGCTCCGGATGATCCGTTACTTGATTATCTGGGTAGTATTGCGGTCCTTCTGGTAAATATTTTTTAATTGCTCCAATTAACGCTTCTACATTATTACCGTCTAATGCAGAAATTGGTACAATTTCTGCAAACTCATGTAGTTTACGATATTGATCAATTAACTCTAATAATTGCTCTGGATGAACTTGGTCAATTTTATTAATTACCAAAAATACCGGTTGTTTCGTTTCTTGTAATTTCTCAATAATGAATTCCTCACCACGACCAAATCCTTCAGTTGCATTGACCATAAACAGCACAATATCAACTTCTTTCAATGTCGTTTGAGCCATCTTCACCATGAAGTCACCTAGTTTATGTTTCGGTTTATGTATTCCTGGTGTATCAATGAAAATTACTTGTGAATCATTTTCTGTATATACGCCTTGAATTTTATTACGAGTCGTTTGTGGCTTGTCACTCATAATGGCAATTTTTTGGCCGATAATACGATTTAAAAATGTAGATTTCCCAACATTCGGTCTGCCAATAATAGAGACAAAACCTGATTTATAACCTTTTCTATTCATGTAAATCCTCCGCTAAAAATGCTCCTGGTAACAATTCTCCGACTGTCGTCTCTTGAACGTCACCATGTAAATTTGATAGGTATACTTTCGTATCCTGTTTACATAATTCTACCATAACTTGTCGACATGCTCCACAAGGAGGTACTGGGCGTTTTGTATCTGCTACAACCGCAATAGCTACAAACTCTTTATCCCCTTCAGAAACTGCCTTAAATAAAGCAGTTCTTTCTGCACAGTTGCATAAGCCATATGATGCATTCTCAACATTACAGCCACGATATACTTTTCCATCGTGCGTTAATAATGCTGCACCTACTTGAAATTTTGAATATGGTACGTACGCTTGTTTACGCGCTTCGATTGCTTCTTGAATTAATTGTTTACTATTCATATCCCGCATCCTTCCTGTTCACAGCTGTGAATAGATACACTCTCTCACTAAAGGCCTTTATAGCACTTCCTAGGCTTAATAAAAGCTTCGGAATGCAACTATACCACATACGGTACAAAGATAATAGCACCAATTATAACGGCTATAACTGCAAAGAGTAAAACCGCTCCTGCTGCGACATCCTTTGCAATTTTCGCAAATGGATGTATACCAGCAGTCACTAAGTCTACTGTTTTTTCCACAGCCGTATTTACCATCTCTAAACCCATTACAATCCCTATCACAATAAGTAATACCACCCACTCTATTTTCGTAATATGGAAATAAAAGCCGCAGCATATAACAATGACTGCGGCTAAATAATGAATTCTCATATTTCTTTCATGACGAAGACAAAAGAATATACCAACTATAGCATATCCAAAACTATCTAAAAGTTTTCCTTTTTTCATCGTCCTAATCCAAATGCTTCTAAAATTTCTTTTTGTCTTCCAAACATTTCTTTTTCATCTTCTTCTGTCATGTGATCATAACCAAGCAAATGTAAAAAGCCATGTAACGCTAAAAACCCAAGTTCCCTATCAAAAGAGTGTCCATATTCTTCAGCTTGCTCTTTCGCTCTTGGAATAGAAATAATAAGATCTCCTAACATACGTGGCATCTCCGCACCGACAATTTCCATTTCACCTTCTCCCATTTCTTCCATAGCGAAAGAAATAACATCCGTAGGCTGATCCTTATCTCGGTAATCACGGTTTATTTCACGAATACGTTCATTATCTACAAACGTAACCGATAATTCTGCCCCTTCTTCTATGTTTTCCATTTGAGCCGCTTTCTCTACCAGCTCTCGAATCAAACTTATATAATCGTCTTTCACTTCTTCTGTTTCATCAATAAAATCAATTAATAAACTCATTCTTTCTCCTTCTCTTCCGGTAGTTCCGGATATGTAATACGCGAATGGAAAATACCATTTAACGTCTCGCATAACGTTTTTCCAACGATTTGTAGCTCTTTAAATGTCAAATCACATTCACTAAATTGTCCATCTTGCAAACGATCTTTAATAATACTTTGCACTAAATTATTAATTTGATCTGGCGTTGGATGATTCATAGAACGCACCGCGGCCTCTACACTATCAGCAATACCAACAATCGCCGACTCTTTAGAAGTTGCTTTGGATCCTGGATAACGGAACATCTCTTCTGTATATTTTTCTTTATCTTCTTTAATCGCCTTATAGTAAAAATATTTAAGTAACGTTGTACCATGATGTTGTCCAGCAATATCAATAATTTCTTGCGGAATATGGTACTCTTCTAGCATCCTCACCCCGTCCGTTACATGAGCGATAATAATATCTTTACTCGTTACAGGGGCGAGTTTATCATGTGGGTTTTCAATCCCCATCTGATTTTCAATAAAGAACTGTGGTTGTACCGTTTTTCCTACATCATGATAATACGCCCCTACACGGGCTAATACACCATTTGCCCCGACTGCTTCACAAGCAGCTTCAGAAAGATTCGCTACCATTACACTATGGTGATATGTCCCTGGCGCTTCTAGCAAAATCTTACGCAAAAGCGGATGATTTGGACTTGATAGTTCCATAAGCTTCATACTTGATACAATGCCAAGTCCACTCTCTAAATATGGTAAAATCCCCATAGCTAACACCGAAGAGATAATCCCTGAAACAGAAGCCATCAATAATTGTGTACCAATTTCAAGAGGCGAAAAATTCCCATTACGCAACAATAATAACGCTGCCAATACGACCACATTTAACACAGAAACGAGTATACCCGCTTGTAAAATCATCGTACGACGATTTTTTTCTCTCAAGAAAATACTAACTGATAGTGAACTTAGTAACACATAGATCCCCACACTATAATTCAGGGTGCTCGTTACTCCTTCATTAAACATAATGCTTCCGCATACAGAAAAAATCATGCTTGTTAAAAAAACAAATCGATCACCAATCATTAGTTTTACAAGTATTGTTCCCATTGCAACTGGAACGACATACGCGATCCCTGCATATTCAAGCTTTTGGAACAAGCTAATGATTTTCATTAAAACGATCGTGATCGACAAAATGGTAATGTACGCTAAAATATACGGTCTATCTTCCCTTTTCCGTTGTAAAAATACTTCAAATTGCTTATGCATAAAGTACAATAGCACACCAATGAGTACCGCTAATCCAACATAGGGTTGAAAACTGTTCCCTTTTTCTAACAGACCAACTAATTTCAACTGATTGTACATATCACTTGAAATCGTTTCACCTTCTCTAACAAGGACTTGCCCTTGAAGAATATAAACAGGTGGAACTAAATCTTCTTCCGCTTTTCTCTTCTCTTTTGTTAAGGTCGGATCATAAAAATAGTTTGCAGAAATCGCATATTTCCCTAACGCCTTAATAGATTCCTTTAAACCATTATCAACATTAACACTATTCATCTCACTTACATATCGTTCCTTCGCATCCTTCAATTCGTCCATTTTAATATGCTCAGTCATGATACTATTAATAGCTGTAACTGCTGCATCTTTTGCTAATACTAATTGGTTCGAATCTGCATTAATTAAGTTTAGTAAGTTTAAATCAGATAATTCTTTCGTTAAATCAGTAGGCAATTTTTTTTTCAACTTGTCCACTTTTTCAGCATCAGTAATCTTTTTTTGCTCATCCGGCCCAACCGCTTTAATCTCTTGTATCACTTCATCTACTTTAGCAAAGACGTCATTCACAATATCCACTTTATTTTGTTTATACTCACTTTTATATGTATATTGATCTTCAACTTTTGTAGCGGCTTCTTTTTTCTTTTTGTCCGTTGTAACTTTATCTTCAATTTTAATAGGAGAATGGATTGTTTTTTTCGCAATAGAATATGTTGTAACATCTAATTGCTCTGGTTTTACATTATTCATAAGTGCAAAAAACAGCACTGCTCCTAATAAAACGTAAGAAATCCAACTTAGTTTTTTCGAATGTTGTAAATTACGAAACCACTTAGAAATTTCTTGAGATCTTGACATGATTTCAATACCTTCTCCTCTCCAGAAATAAAGTGAAACTATTTATAGCTTTCGTTTCTTCTAACAAGCGACACTTTTAGAATCATACGTCATTTATCGCTTATACTCTTCTTCTTTCATGATAGTAAAAAAATTGCTATTCGCCAACCTTATCATACAAAAAGAAATGATCCTGACAAATAGGATCATTCCATTTTATCATACGCCTCAATAATACGTTGCACTAACGGATGTCTCACAACGTCGCTTTGCTCTAATGTAATGAACGAAAGTCCTGATACACCAGATAAAACATTTGTAGCAATAGAAAGACCTGATTTTGCCCCTTTTGGCAAATCTACCTGCGAAGGATCCCCTGTTATAACCATTTTAGAACTAAAACCTAATCTTGTTAAAAACATTTTTATTTGGACACCAGTTGTATTTTGCGCTTCATCTAAAATAACAAATGAATCATCAAGCGTACGCCCTCTCATATAAGCAAGAGGCGCGATTTCAATTACACCTCGCTCCATCATACGCTGCGTATATTCTTGTCCAAGAATATCGTGCAGTGCATCATACAATGGACGTAAATATGGATCTACCTTCTCTTTTAAATCCCCTGGTAAAAAACCTAAACTCTCTCCAGCTTCTACAGCAGGCCTTGTTAGAATAATTTTCTTTACATACCCTTGTTTTAACGCTCTTACAGCCATTACTACAGCTAAGTACGTTTTTCCAGTTCCAGCAGGTCCTATCCCAAATACAATATCATTCTTCTTCATCGCATGAATATATCGTCTTTGTCCCATTGTTTTTACACGAATAGATTTACCCTTTGCCGTTTTAAAAATTTCTTCTTCATATAACTCTTCAAATTGAGCAATTTTCCCTTGTTGTGCGAGCTGAATTGCATACGCAACATCTCTTTCTGTAATGGATACACTTTTACGAATAACAACAAGTAATTGCTGTAAGATTTTTTCTACGAGTGTCACGTTTTCATCTGCCCCAGACACATGAACTGTTTCACCTCTAGTTACGATAGATACATTAAGTTCTCGTTCCATTACTTTTAAATGAGCATCATTGACTCCAAAAAGAGCGATTGCTTCGTTAGTATTTTCCAATTGTTGGTTCATTTCTACTAATTGTTCTGCCATTACTCAGTCTCCTTGAATATCGGATTCGGATATCGGTTGTGACTCTGCAATATTTTCAATTACAGTATAATGCAATGTAACTTTTAGTTGATCCGCCTCAACCTCTTTACTCAAAATCTTATCACTTACAATCATAGCATGTTCATCCAATTTTTTCTTTAGTTCTTTTTCGGCCATCTCTTTCGCTACTTTCAATGCCTGTTTTTCTGTGTATTCTCGATTCGCTTCTTCCTCTTCTCGTACAATATCTTTTTCATATGCAATCGGTAATGTAAAACCAAATAATTTCACATCATGTTTTACATGTTCAGTACGAGAGCGTTTATACTTATCATGTTGAAATCCCCATATTTTTATTTTTGCACTCCCAAACTTAAGAAAGTATTCATTATACGCATTACCAGTATACACTTGAAATTGTGTTTTCAGCGGCACACTCACCTCGGATGTATACCAAGTTTCTCCATATACAATGCCTTTCGCCGAAACAACTGACGGGTTTTCCTCATTACCATATACACCTGATACAAGAAGTTGTCCTTTTTCAACATGGTCATTTTTCATAACGACTGGTTTCCCAACCTCTACAAACGTTTTTGTAATAATTGCTTCTTTTTTTGCCACTAAATTTTGTGGATGCTGTTCCTTTTCTTTTTTCGGCTCGTTTTTTTCCACAATTTTAAAATGATAGGTGGTCCCTCTTACTTCCAGCCCCGCCCAAGTAATCGCATTAATATTGTCCGTCAAATGGCGTTGCACATCTTCTACACTAGGCATTTGAAACTGTAGTTTTCCTTTCTTAATACCCATTTTATCCAATTCTTTCATCAATATATATTCTGTTTCAGGTTTCGCTCCTGTAATCTCAATTTTCCAAACCATATTTGACATTGCAATCATACCAAAAAAGAAAATTAAAAAACCGATTAAAAATCCACTATTTTTAATTAAACGCTTATTCCAAAAAGGAAAACCGTAGCGTCCAATGAAATATAATTTACATTCATTTTTTCTATAAATTGGTTTTAATTTTTTCACATCGCGTAACAACATACAAAAAACTAACGTTTCATCAGCAATCTTCTTAACATCCCAAACTAATAATTTTCTACGTACGCATTCATTAACGAACCGTTCCGCTCCTCTACCTTCAATTCGTACTTTTACATATCCAAGCCACTTTATAAACCATTTATTTTTCATCTACTACCTCCACTACCTTTCCAAAAAGTAGACATACTACTTTTCACTTTAATTAGCAAAATAGCTCGTACGAAAATGAAATAAAGAGTTTTACTGCCCATAAATAGCGAGATAACTGAATAGTAAGGTCGAATCACGAGAATAAAGAAGAAAAACTTCACATACGGAAGTTTCCCTCACTCCTTTTGCTTTTCACTTTCTAAAAACATCACTTGCTCAATGATCCCTTCAAGCAAAAGCTCCTCTGGAAGGATTGTTTTAATAACGAAGGATTGCCCCTTAATTAATAATTGACCATGTTTTAGCAACAATCTTACTTCTTTATCTGAAAACACTAATAAACCTTGATGATTTTCTATATAGATATGCACTTGCCCAACAAGCGTGATCCGAGGTAGATCCATTAGCACATCCACTGGCAGGTCTATTTGCTTCGTTAACCAATTCTTCATTTGTTCTAATTTTTTCATCTTAAAAGACCTCCTCTCATCCCATATGTATGAAAAAAGAGCTTGTAATATCACGTCCAAACTGAAAAAAAGCATAAAAAAACGTCTCATACGAAATGAGACGTTTTTTTATGCTAATAGCTGGATAACCAGCTTATTCACAAGTGATCCGTCTGTTTTACCTTTTACTTTCGGCATAACAGCAGTCATCACCTTACCCATATCTGCTTTTGATGTCGCACCAACTTCAGAAATAACTTGCTTGATTACATCAATCAGGTCTTCTTCAGTTAATTGCTCCGGCAAATATGCGCTTAAAATCTGAATTTCACTTTGCAGTTTATCAACAAGGTCTTCACGACCAGCTTTTTTAAATTCAAGGAGGGAGTCCTTATACTGTTTTACTTCACGAGCTAAAACTGTTAATTCCTCTTCTTCAGTAAGAGTATGTTGCAGTTTAATACCTTCATTTTGTAAAGCAGCCTTAACCATACGAATAACGGTTAATTTTTCTTTTTGTTTATTCTTCATCGCTTGTTTCATATCATCGTTTAAACGACCGAGAAGACTCATAACTTACACCCTCTCTTAGAATTTACGCTTTCTTGCCGCTTCAGATTTCTTCTTACGTTTTACACTTGGTTTTTCATAAAACTCGCGCTTTCTTGCTTCAGCAAGTGTACCAGTTTTAGAAACCGATCTTTTAAAACGGCGAAGTGCATCCTCCAAAGACTCGTTTTTACGAACGACTGTTTTTGACATTCTCTTTCCCTCCCTCCGAAACATCACACTTACATACTAACTTCAGCATGCAAAAAGAAACACTTCTTCAGCATGTCTTTTACGATTATAATACATTTTATCACTTCAGGTCAACTATTTGACAGAATAAAAGAGGAATAGATGCTCTTCCTTTTTTAAAGCTATGCAAATAGCTATCATCCTTTTCCACTGAAAACAACTATATTTTTATCATTGCACCTTTTCAACACTTAACTTTTCCATGAAAAAAGAAAGCATGCAAACCGTTTCCGTTTGCATGCTTTTTTTACGCGCTCGCTGATTCTTTTTTCACATCATCTTCAATAACACGAACAAATTGCGCTTCGTTATATGGATAACCAGCTTTCGTAATTTTCACTTTCACTAGCTTACCAATTAATTCTTCTGACCCTTCAAAGACAATTTTCAAATAGTTATCTGTATAACCTACATATAACCCTTCACGGTCGCCATCTTTAAATTGCTCTTCCGGGATAATTTCAAGCACTTCTCCTTCAAACCGTGAAGCATACTCTTTCGCTAATTGATTAGATAGTTCAATTAAACGGTGAACACGATCGTTCTTCACATCTTCAGGAACTTGATCTTCCATACGCGCTGCAGGTGTTCCCGTACGTTTTGAATAAGGGAATACGTGTAACTCAGAGAAGCGATTCTCTTTAATGAAATTGTACGTTTCCATAAATTCTTCTTCTGTTTCACCTGGGAAGCCAACAATTACGTCTGATGTAATCGCAAGACCTGGTAACGCTTCTTTCAAACGATCTAAACGCTCTTGGAAAAATTCCATCGTATACTTACGACGCATACGTTTTAATACAGTATTAGATCCTGATTGCAACGGAATGTGCAAGTGGCGTACAACTACTTCAGATTTGTCTAACACTTCTATTACTTCATCTGAAATTTGACTCGCTTCAATAGAAGAAATACGAAGACGTTTTAATCCACCTACTTCCGCTTCCATATCACGAAGTAATCCAGCTAAGTTATAATCTTTAATATCTTCACCGTATCCACCTGTATGAATACCAGTTAATACGATTTCTTTATAGCCTGCATCCACTAATTGCTGCGCTTGTTTAATAACTTCTTTTCCATCACGAGAACGCATTAAACCACGCGCCCAAGGAATAATACAGAACGTACAGAAGTTATTACAACCTTCTTGTATTTTTAATGAAGCACGTGTACGATCCGTGAAATATGGTACATCAAGTTCTTCGTATACACGTGTTTTCATAATGTTACGGACAGCATTAATTGGTTGACGCTCTTTACGGAATTCTTCGATGTATCCTAACATCTTTTCACGATCTTGTGTACCAACTACAATATCTACACCTGGAATTGCCATAATTTCAGCTGGAGATGTTTGCGCATAACATCCCGTTACACAAATAACCGCATCTGGATTTTGACGCACAGCACGTCTAATTACTTGACGGCTTTTTTTATCTCCAGTATTTGTTACTGTACATGTATTAATAACATATACATCAGATTTCTTTTCATATTCAGTTCTTTCATAACCACCTTGTTTAAACAATTGCCAAATAGCTTCTGTTTCATAGTGGTTTACTTTACAACCTAACGTGTGGAACGCAACAGTTGACATTGATCATCACCCCATCAATTCAAAATGATAAGAAGCAGCACTTAACGCATAAAGCGGTGCCGTTTCCGTTCTTAAAATCCTTGGTCCTAAACTACATAGTACAAATTTATGTTCACGAAGCGCTGTAATCTCTTCCTCAGCTAAACCGCCTTCTGGGCCAAATACAATTAATAGCTTTTGACCTGGTTTCATTGTCGTTAAAGCTTTCGCAAAATTAGATTTCTCGCCTTGTTTTGCTACTTCTTCATACGCAACAAGACAAACATCATACTCACCACTCATTGAAAGCAATTGCTTAAACGATGCTGGAGCATGTACTTCTGGAACTTCACTTCTATGCGATTGTTCCGCAGCTTCTTTCACAATTTTTCTTAAACGCTCAACTTTTTTATCAGCTTTTTTCGCATCCCATTTTACGATAGAGCGAGATGCTTGAAATGGTAAAAATGTGGCTGCCCCAAGCTCGGTTCCTTTTTGAAAAATTAACTCTAGCTTGTCTCCTTTTGGCAGTCCACTTGCAATCGTCACGAACACAGGAAGTTCACTCGATGCCTCTACCCATTCTACAATAGCTGTCTCAACAAATTCACTGGTAATTTCATCAATTGAACATACTGCTGTTTTTCCGTTTACACAGCAATAAATGTGATCACCAGCTGACATACGCATTACTCTCGCAATATGATGTACATCATCACCTACAATGCGAATCTTTGCTTCACTTACATATTTTTCTTCTACAAAATAACGTTGCATATAATCACCTTAGTAGAGTTTCGTTCCTTTCGTAAGTCAACACTTACGAAAAGAACGAAACGTTATCATTTTTCATATAACAAACGGCAAGTCCCTCACCTTATAGTGAGAGACTCCCCTTTTCATTATAAACTAAAATCTATATTACGCATTTCGTGCAATAATTGCTACCCAATCATCCATTCGTAATACTTCTTCAATTGTAAATCCAGCTTTTTCTAACGCCTCAGAAATTACTTTTTCTTTCGCTGCAATAATACCAGATGTAATGAATAATCCACCTGATTTTACAACTCGTGCTGCATCTTCAGGGAATAGAAGAATAATTTCTGCTAATAAATTCGCTACGATTAAATCAACAGGTCCTTCAATACCTTCTAAAAGACTATTTTGTCCAACAGATACGATATCATCTGTTTTATTTAAACGTACATTCATTTCCGCACTTTCCACTGCAACTGGATCTAAATCGTATGCTTGAACAGAAGACGCACCTAATTTTGCCGCTGCAATACTAAGTACACCTGAACCCGTTCCTACATCAATGACAGTATCACCTGATTGAACTGTTTTTTCTAAAGCACGAATACACATCGTTGTTGTTGGATGAGTTCCTGTACCAAACGCCATACCCGGGTCTAATTCAATGATTTTTTCATCTGGAGAAGATGGTGTGTATTCTTCCCATGTCGGTACGATTGTGAATGTATCAGAAATTTGTACTGGATGGTAATACTTTTTCCAAGCAGTAGCCCAATCTTCTTCATTGACTTCGTTAATGGTAATATTTCCAGTACCAATTTCAATGTCGTAAGATGGAAGCACATCAATAGATGATTTTACACCCGCAATCGTTTCCTGTAAAGAATCCGTTTGTGGGAAATATGCTTTTACTAATACACCCTCTGCCGGGTATTCATCTGGGTTCAATGCATAAATTTCACCATATTGTTGCTCGCGCTCTTTCGTCAACTCTGCTGGATCCTCAATCGCAACTCCACTAGCACCAGCTTCATGTAAAATATGAGAGACAGCTTCTACTGCTTCTTCTGTTGTATGAATACTAACTTCTGACCATTTCACAATTTACCAACTCCATTTTTTATTTCCATTATTCCCCTTTGAAAGCACGTTTAAGCTTTCCGAATAAACTATCATCCTGCTCTTCTTGCCCTGCAAATTCACGTAATAAATCTTTTTGATGTGAATTTAATTTTGTTGGTACAACAACACGAACGACTACATATTGATCTCCTTGACCGTATCCACGTACGTTTGGAGCACCTTTTCCTTTTAAGCGGAATTCTGTTCCTGTTTGTGTTCCTGCTGGAATTTTCAGCTTCACTTTCCCATGAACAGTAGGAACTTCTACTTCAGCACCAAGTGCCATTTGCGCAAATGTTAATGGCATTTCGCAAATAATATGATCACCTTCACGCTCGAAGAATTCATGATTTCTTACATGAACAACTACATATAAATCTCCTGCCGGTCCACCATTTACGCCCGCTTCACCTTTTCCAGATACACGAATTTGTTGGCCATTATCAATACCAGCTGGAATCTTAACGTTAATTTTTTTACGCTTACGTACTTTACCTGAACCATGACATGTCGTACATTTTTCTTTAATCATTTGACCAGTTCCTGAACAATGACCACAAGCTTGACGGTTTACAATACGACCAAACGGTGTATTTTGTTCTACACTTACTTGACCTGATCCTGAACAATGTTTACATGTTTCTTTTGAAGTTCCTGGTTTTGCCCCGCTACCTTTACAAGTATCACATGGATCTTCTACTGGAATTTCAACGTTTAACTCTTTACCAAAAATAGCTTCTTCAAAGTCTAAAGTGACTTGATATTGTAAGTCAGCACCTTGGCGCGGAGCATTTGGATCACGACGTCTGCCGCCACCGCCGCCAAAGAACGAACTAAAGATATCTTCAAAACCGAAGCCACCGCCGAAGTCTCCTCCGCCACCGAAGCCTTGATTTGCACCAGCATGACCAAATTGATCGTACTGCGCACGCTTTTGATCATCGCTCAACACTTCGTATGCCTCTTGTACTTCTTTAAACTTTTCAATTGCATTTTCTTCTTTACTCACGTCTGGATGGTATTTTTTAGCCAAACGACGATACGCTTTTTTAATTTCATCTTTTGAAGCGCCCTGGCTAAGTCCAAGGACCTCATAATAGTCTCGTTTACTCATAAATTTGCAACCCCCGAATCTTTCACATAAACGTAATTTTAACACCGAAAGAAAGTGCTTTGCAACAAAGTTTCCTCACTTACAGTATGCAAGGTAAAAAACTTAAGATCCTCACACATTTCTCCTCATTTATGAAAAAAGCCAAAGCCAAGGCACGCTTGACTTTGACTTTTTGTCATCTTACTTATTATGTTTGTACTTAAATTACTTGTCTTCTTTTACTTCTTCAAATTCAGCGTCTACTACATTATCTTTTTTCGCGCCAGCGTCTTGTGCTCCTTGTGCACCTTCTGCTTGCCCTGCAGCTGCTTGAGCTTGCTCGTATAATTTAACGCTTAATTGTTGTACGATTTCTTGTAAAGCATCTTTTTTCGCACGGATTTCATCAAGATCGTTTTTCTCAATTGCCGCTTGCAACGCTTCTTTCGCTTCTGTCGCTTTTGCAACCTCAGCCGCATCTACTTTACCTTCTAAATCTTTTACAACTTTATCTGTTTGGAATACAAGTTGGTCAGCTTCATTACGAAGTTCAACTTCTTCCTTACGTTTTTGGTCAGCGTCAGCATTTGCTTCTGCTTCTTGTACCATACGATCTACTTCTTCATCAGAAAGACCTGAAGAAGATTGAATTGTAATAGCTTGCTCTTTGCTTGTTCCTAAGTCTTTTGCACGTACGTTAACGATACCGTTCGCATCAATATCGAATGTTACTTCGATTTGTGGAATACCACGTGGTGCTGGTGGAAGATCCGTTAATTGGAAACGACCTAATGTTTTGTTGTCAGCTGACATTGGACGCTCACCTTGTAGTACATGAATGTCTACTGCCGGTTGGTTATCAGCAGCTGTTGAGAATACTTGTGACTTACTTGTTGGAATTGTAGTGTTACGCTCGATTAATTTCGTGAACACACCACCCATAGTTTCAATACCTAAAGAAAGTGGAGTTACGTCTAATAATAGTACGCCTTCTACATCACCAGTAAGTACGCCACCTTGAACCGCAGCACCTAATGCTACAACTTCATCAGGGTTTACGCCTTTGTATGGCTCTTTACCAGTTTCACGTTTAATAGCTTCTTGAACAGCTGGGATACGAGTAGATCCACCAACAAGGATAACTTTATCTAATTCACTTGGAGCAAAGCCAGCGTCTTTTAATGCACGACGAGTTGGCTCTAACGTTCTTTCAACAAGACCTGCTGAAATCTCTTCGAATTTCGCTCTTGTTAACGTTAATTCTAAGTGTAATGGGCCAGCAGCTCCAGCACTAATGAATGGTAATGAAATTTGTGTTTGTGTTACACCTGAAAGATCTTTTTTCGCTTTTTCAGCTGCATCTTTCAAACGTTGAAGTGCCATTTTATCTTGGCTTAAATCAATGTTATTTTCTTTTTTGAATTCAGCTACTAAGTGATCGATGATAACTTGGTCAAAGTCATCTCCACCAAGGCGGTTGTCACCAGCAGTTGAAATAACTTCGAATGTGCCGTCTGCTAACTCAAGGATAGATACGTCAAATGTACCGCCACCTAAGTCATATACTAAGATTTTTTGCTCTTCATCTTGTTTTTCTAAACCGTAAGCAAGTGCTGCTGCTGTTGGTTCGTTAATGATACGCTCAACTTCTAAACCAGCGATACGACCAGCATCTTTCGTTGCTTGACGCTCTGCATCGTTGAAGTATGCAGGTACTGTAATAACAGCTTTCGTTACTGTTTCACCTAAGTATGCTTCAGCAGAAGCTTTTAAGTTTTGTAAAATGATTGCAGAAATTTCTTGAGGTGTAAAATCTTTACCTTCAACTTCTACTTTGTAGTCTGTACCCATATGACGTTTAACAGACATGATTGTATTTGGGTTTGTAATTGCTTGACGCTTCGCAACTTCCCCAACTTGACGCTCTTCATTTTTGAAAGCTACAACAGAAGGTGTTGTACGGTTTCCTTCTGGATTTGGGATAACCTTTGGTTCTCCACCTTCCATAACAGCTACACAAGAGTTTGTTGTACCTAAGTCAATACCGATAATTTTACTCATGGCGAATCCTCCTACTTTTATGTAAATTATTGATTTACTTTTACCATTGATGGGCGAATCACACGGTCTTTTAGTTTATAACCTTTTTGGAATTCTTCAACTACCGCGTTTGATTCAAATTCACTGTCTTCCACTTGCATAATAGCTTGGTGTTCATTCGGATCAAACTGTTTACCAACAGCTTCAATCGCTTCCACACCTTCTTTAGTCAACGCTTCTAGCAATTGACGATGCACCATTTCCATACCTTGTAACAAGGATTTCGTTTGCTCGTCAGTCGCTTCCACTTGCATCGCTCTTTCAAAATTATCAAGAGCTGGCAAAATATCTGAAACTAGACTTTGTGCTCTATATTTGTCAGCAGCCTGTTTATCCATTTGGACACGGCGCTTATAATTTTCAAAATCAGCTTGTAGACGTAATGTGCGACCTTCCGTTTCCGTTAGTTTCGCTTGTAACTCATCTACTTTTTCTTGTAAAAGAGCAGCCTCACTTTTTTCTTCTACAGTTTTTTCACTGTTTTCTGGCGTGACAGCTTCTTCAACTTGCGCTTCTTTCACTTCTTCTACCACTTGTTCGTTACGCTCTTCCACAATTTTCACCTCCTTAAAAGGTATTAGGTATCATGCTTAGCATGATTACCTAAGCATTATATATTACACACAGCAATGAAAATTTCATCACTTGAGCGAATGTATTACTCTCATTTACTTTTTAAGTCCGTCTGTAAACTGTCTTGTAAATAACTGCAGTAAACTAATTACACGAGAGTATTGCATTCTCGTCGGACCTAAAATTGCAATTGTTCCAAGTTGCTCTTCTCCAATCGAATACGTTGCAGAAATCAAACTGCAATCCTCCATTGCCGTAGAAGAATTTTCTCTACCAATTTTCACTTGAATTCCGACTTGTTTATGACGCAAAATGTCATAAAACGCAGCCTCATTATCAATCATCGTCAGCAAAGATCTTACTTTATGAATGTCATGGAACTCCGGTTGCGAAAGCATATTCGCTTTCCCTCCAAAGTATATCTTTTCCGATAACGGAACTTGAAAGGTACCATCTAACATTTTTATCGCACTATCGTAATTATGAACATACCCACGTAAAACTGTAACAATCTCTTTAAAGATTTTATTATGAAGTTCTGCCATCGGTACACCAGATAGCTTTTCATTTAAAATGTTAACCATTTTTTCTAAATCTGATAAATCAACAGATTCCGGAACGGTAATCGTTTTACTTTGTACATGCCCTGTATCCGTTACAATAATAGCGACTGCTGTTTGACGATCAAGCGGCACAATTTGTACGTTTTTAAGTTTATTTGTGCTTAACTTAGGCCCTAGAACAATCGCCGTATAGCTCGTAAGCTCTGATAAAATTTGAGCAGATTGCTGTGCAACTTTTTCTGCTTCAAAAATTCTTTCAGCAAATAAATCTTTAATTTGTACAATTTCATCGTTCGGTAAGTTTTGCGGCGCTAAAAGATGGTCTACATAAAATCGGTATCCTTTCTCAGAAGGAACCCGTCCAGAAGAACTATGTGTTTTTTCAATAAAACCTAATTCTTCTAAATCAGCCATTTCATTTCGAATAGTAGCTGAACTAAATGTGATTTCTTCTTTTTTAGCCAACGTTCTAGACCCAACGGGCTGCGCTGATCCAATAAAGTCATCAATAATTGTTTGTAAAATTAAGAGCTGACGTTCCGTAAGCATCTCATCATCACCTCTGTTAGCACTCTTTGTCTTCGAGTGCTAAATCTATTAATAACTTACCAAAATTGACATTCAATTGTCAACGGAAACGTCACGAAATAATGAATTTTTTTCACGTTTATGAAACATTTAATTAGTCAATCAAAAATGACTGGAACACTTCATTCCCTAATAATTTCCCTTTTCGTGTTAAACGCACATATCCATCTCTTTCTTCAAGCAACCCTTGTTCTTGATTGCCTTGTAACTGCTTCGCGAAAACTTGATCCATCTCCATATTGAATTTCTTTTGGAATGCTATTTTAGAAACACCTTTTGTTTTTCGAAGTCCTAAAAACAACTCTTCTTCCATTTTTTCCTTCTCAGTCACTTCATGAACATCTAAATAAGGAAATCCTGTTTCATCAATTTTATTAAAATATTGCTTCAGCGGACCTACATTTTGAATACGTTCCCCATTTACATAACTATGCGCTCCAGCTCCAAATCCATAGTACTCTTCATTATTCCAGTATGTGAGATTATGTCTACTTTCATTATCACCTTTTGAGAAATTACTAATTTCATACTGGCTATAACCGTGTTTCTCCATTTCATCCATTACCATTTCATACATTTTCGCTTCATGGTCTTCACCCGGAAGACGCAATTTCCCTTTATTCATTAAGTTATAAAACACTGTTTTGGGTTCCACAATTAATGAATATGCCGAGAAATGTTGTACACCAAGCGTAAAGGCAATGTCTAATGTTTCCTTCACATCTTCTATCGTTTGTCCTGGCAAAGCATAAATAATATCTACATTAATATTTTTAAAGCCTACTTCTTGAGCTTCTCGAATCGCTAGGAATGCATCTTCCCTCGTATGCTTGCGCCCGATTTTCTCCAGCAGTTCATCACGGAACGTTTGCACACCAAAACTAATTCGATTCACTCCACCTTCTAGCAGTACATTCAACTTCTCTTTCGGCAGATCTCCTGGATTCGCTTCAAATGTCAATTCACAATTCGGAGCAAACGGACGCAAATGACGATTAATAATCTCGAGTAATTTTTTTGTCTGTTCCATATTTAATGCTGTCGGCGTTCCTCCACCAACAAAAATCGTTTTCATACTATCAAACGGTACTTTTTGAACCGTATTTATTATTTCTTTCTCTAAGTACTCTAAATATTGATCTACCGGTTGGCGTTCAATAAACACTTTATTAAAATCACAATAGTGACAAATATGCTGACAAAACGGAATATGAATATATGCAGCTTGTACCAAATATAACTCCTACCTTTCTAAAAAGAAAACCTCCGCACTCCGGAGGGTTCTCTACTTCTCTAACGTATTACGGATTTGTTCCATTCGCATTTTTCCCCAATCATACATCATTTCAACGATTGGTAAAAGTGACATGCCTAGTTCCGTCATATAATACTCAACACGAGGAGGAATTTCGGGATATACTGTTCGATCAACAATCCCATCTTCCATTAACTCTTTTAATTGGTTCGACAAAACTTTATGAGAAATGCTTGGGAATAACCGTTGTAATTCGCTAAAACGATGAGGCCCTTCCACACCAAGATGCCACAGTATCACAACTTTCCACTTTCCACTAATAATAGAAAGCGTCAATTCCTTTTCACAATTAAAATTACCATTTTGTAGTTTCTCTTGAATATCTTTTCGAATATTTTCGGACATTAATAATCTCCTAACTCTGTATGAACTAAAAAGCTCTCTCACTATTGTAAATGAGAGATACTAAGATGTCTAAAAAGTAATGATACAGAAAAAAAGAAGCCGCATAAACGACTCCTTCTTTATTTTATATTAGTTGTCATCCATTTTCAGTACAGCCATGAATGCCTCTTGCGGTACTTCTACAGAACCAACAGACTTCATACGTTTTTTACCTTCTTTTTGCTTATCAAGAAGTTTACGCTTACGAGAAATGTCACCACCGTAACATTTTGCAAGTACGTTTTTACGCATCGCCTTAATTGTAGAACGTGCTACAACCTTGTTTCCAATAGTAGCTTGAATTGGCACTTCGAACTGTTGTCTTGGAATCAATTCTTTTAATTTCTCTACGATTACTTTACCACGGTCATACGCTGAATCACGGTGCACAATGAATGATAAAGCATCCACTTGTTCATTATTTAAAAGAATATCCATTTTCACAAGTTTAGACGGTTTATAACCAATTAACTCGTAGTCAAATGATGCATATCCTTTCGTATTTGATTTCAATTGATCGAAGAAGTCATATACGATTTCTGATAACGGGATTTCATATGTTAATGTAACACGCGTTTCATCTAAATATTGCATATCAATAAACGTTCCACGTTTACCTTGGCAAATTTCCATTACAGCTCCAACATAGTCATTCGGAACCATAATTGAAGCTTTAACAAACGGCTCTTCTACACGATCGATAGACTGTGGATCTGGCATATTAGATGGATTATCAACAATAACATCTTCACCGTTTGTTAAATAAACTTTATAAATAACGCTTGGCGCTGTTGTAATTAAGTCAATCTTAAATTCACGTTCAATACGTTCTTGAATGATTTCCATGTGAAGTAAACCTAAGAATCCACAACGGAAACCAAATCCTAGCGCTTGAGATGTTTCTGGTTCAAACTCAAGAGCAGAATCGTTTAACTCTAATTTTTCTAACGCATCACGTAAATCGTTATAACGAGCAGAATCAATTGGATACAGCCCACAGAATACCATCGGGTTTAATTTACGGTAACCTGGTAACGCCTCTGCAGCCGGACGTTTCGCATGTGTAATCGTATCACCAACACGTGTATCACCTACGTTTTTAATAGATGCTGCTAAGAAACCTACATCACCTACAGTTAACTCATCACGCTGCGTTGTTTTCGGTGTAAATACACCTACTTCTGTTACTTCAAACTCTTTACCAGTTGCCATCATACGTACTTTATCGCCAACTTTTACCGTTCCGTTTACAACACGGATATATGCAATTACACCACGATATGGATCATATAAGGAATCGAAAATCATACATTGTAACGGCTCTTCTGAATCACCCGTCGGAGCTGGTACTTTTTCAACGATTTGTTCTAAAATGTCCTCAATACCAATGCCTGCTTTTGCCGAAGCAAGTACAGCTTCCGATGCATCTAAACCGATTACATCTTCTACCTCTTGACGTACGCGTTCTGGATCCGCACTTGGTAAGTCGATTTTATTAATAACTGGTAAGATTTCTAAATTATTATCAAGCGCTAAATATACGTTTGCTAATGTTTGCGCCTCAATCCCTTGCGCTGCATCAACAACAAGAATTGCACCTTCACAAGCCGCTAAACTACGAGATACTTCGTACGTAAAATCGACGTGTCCTGGCGTATCGATCAAGTGAAGAATATACTCTTCACCGTCTTTCGCTTTATACGTTAATTGTACTGCATTTAATTTAATTGTAATACCGCGCTCACGCTCTAAATCCATAGAGTCAAGCAACTGAGCTTTCATTTCGCGCTGTGTTAACGCGTTTGTTTTCTCCAAAATACGGTCTGCCAACGTTGATTTCCCGTGGTCAATGTGAGCAATGATGGAGAAGTTACGAATTTTGGACTGTCTTTTTGCTCTTTCTTCTTTATTCATCTATGTTCTCAACTCCTAATAGTCTCGCCAATATACACTAGCACTGATTATATCAATAGAGCAGCAAAGATTCAATGAAAACTCGTGCTGCTTACAAGACAAATCATTCTATCTATATCTTATGCGAACAAACCATAAGAGACAAACCTTTTTCAAATTAAAAAACGGCTGTCGTACAAAACGATAAGACAACCGTTCTTCCTGCTACTCTTAGCTAAAAATCTCTTTCACTTTCCCAACAACTATATCCGTTCCAAACTTTGTTATTTCATAAGCAACACTTGCTATCGCCATACCAATTCCTTCTACGACATTAAAACTTCTTAAACTTTCTAATTGTTTTTGTTTCTCAATAGTTGAAAACGAACTTCCCAAAATTTCTGATTCAGCACTCGCACCCTCTGTCCCTGTCATATGAGCTATTTGTTCATACGACAGCTGCTGATAACCTTTCATACTTTTCAAACCATGATTAGCAAGCGCAACTCCTGCTATCATCATAAGTAAACATAAAACTGCACTACATATACACAGAAGTGCAAAACGACTTAAACTATCATCGTCTCTCCCCCTCAATGTGTATATGCTCCTGTATTATCTTGGTCAATTTGATGATGCAGCGCTGCATTTAACCCACTCGCTATTACATTTGCCATATCCTCTATAAAAGCATCTACTTCTTTTGGGGTCACCATTAAATTATGACCGAGAGGAGACAGTACTTCATAGATCAATTTTCTTTTTTCTTCTTCTTCCAACGTACCAATAGCACCTAAAAACATATTCCTACTTTTTTCATCCGGCATATCTTCTTCTGTTAATTTTTTCTTTTCTCCGAATGAAAATCCCGCTGGTAATAAAGACCGTGACGGCTTATGTCCCTCTTTCATCTCTCTTCCAAAGTGCTTCAAAATAAAATCGATCGTATCACTCGTAATAGAAACTGCGTCTACTACAGTTGGAACACCAATCGCAATAACAGGGATTCCTAATGTTTCTTTACTTAGCTCCTTACGTTTATTCCCAACACCAGATCCAGGATGAATCCCTGTATCCGAAATTTGTATCGTACTATTTACACGTTCAATAGAGCGTGCAGCTAACGCATCAATTGCAATTACAAAGTCTGGCTTCGTCTTCTCAATGATTCCATAAATAACATCGCTCGTTTCAATTCCTGTAATTCCCATTACTCCCGGACGAATTGCACTAACAGGCCTAAAACCTTCTTCTATACTTTCAGGCTGCAATTGAAACAAATGTCTCGTTACCAATACGTTTTCTACAACTATCGGTCCAAGTGCATCCGGTGTTACATTCCAATTCCCAAGACCAACAATTAAACAGCTCGCTTCTTTTGTAACGCCAACCTCTTCTAAGAAATAAGAAAATTCTTTCGCAAAAATACGCTCTACCTTTTGTTGCAGTTCCGTATCTTGTTGACGTATACCTTGCACTTCAAGCGTTAAATAATTTCCAGGTTTTTTACCCATCGATTCAGATGCAACTTCATCAATTGTGACTTTTGTAATTGTAATACCCTCTTCTTCCCTCTCTTTTACAATAACTCCTTGTACCCCTTCTTGTTCTTCTTGGCGTTCTTGCAACATTTGATGCGCTTCTACAGCAAGGTCAGTTCTAACACTATATTTACTTAAATCTAATGGTTCTTTCATCGTATCTCCTCCGTAATTCATAGTAAATATCGTTAGATTTCCCAAAGTTATATAAGGTCATTCTTTCCTTTACGTGAAATTTCATTGATATACTATTGCAATTCTCTTCACCGTTTGATAGAATATCACTTGTTCTATGTTAAGAATCGAGTCATTCGATTGCACCAGGGAGGTGAAAAGTATGGCAAACATCAAATCTGCTATCAAACGCGCTAAACTTAGCGAAGAGCGTCGTGCACATAACGCTTCTATCAAGTCTGACATGCGTTCTGCTGTTAAAACTGTAGAAGCTTTAGTTACTAATAACGATCTTGAAAATGCTAAAGAAGCTTTCAAAACTGCTTCTAAAAAACTTGACAAAGCAGCTCGTAAAGGTCTTATCCACCAAAACGCTGCAGCTCGTCAAAAATCTCGCTTAGCGAAACAAGTAAACGCGTAAGGCGTTTAAAAAACGATCCATTTGGATCGTTTTTTTATATACAAAAAAGTTCACGTAACAAGTACATGAACTTTTTTGTATCACTACATATGATTTAGTCGCAGCAGGAAAAACTCAAGCACAAGTTTCTTATCCATTTTCCCCGTCTTCATACTATAATCAGCTTCCGCTAATTCTATAATAACTTTTTTTAATTCTTCAAAAGAGAAAAACTTCGTTTGATTCATCGCCAACTTTACACGATACGGATGTACACCAATATGAGACGCGATTTGATTTTGTCCGTAACCACGTTGTTGCAACTCTTTCACTTGATGCAGCAAGCGGAATTGACTCACTAATAACGCAAGCAATTTAATCGGTTCTTCCTGCTGCGTAAATAATCCATCTAAAATTTGCATTGCACCCGCAATATCCTTTTTCACTACTTTTTCTGTCAAAGCAAATACATTTTGCTCCACAGACTTCGGCACAAGTTCTGTAACAAGTTTTGGTGTAATCTCTCCGCCCATACCGACGTATAACGTTAACTTGTCCATTTCCTTCGCCAACATCGTTACATTACTTCCCACAAGCTCTAATAACAAACTAACAGCTGCATTATCAATATGCACATGTACTTCATCAGCACGAGCACCAATCCATTTCTGAACATCTTGCACTTGCATCGCATTCGCTTCTACTACATCCGCTGTTTTCTTTAATAGTTTTGTAATTTTTTTTCGTTCATCGAGTTTTTCGTAAGGCGCAACAAAAACAAGAATAGAAAATGGAGAAGGTTCACCAATATATTCTTCTAAAATTTTTATATTTTGTTCTAACTTTTCTTTTTGTGAAGTTAAAAAAAGTGGTGATTTCATTAATAGTACTTTCCGTTCCCCAAAAAAAGGAAGTGTACGCGCATCCTCAACCACATCTTCTAAATAGGATTCTTCCAAATCGTATGTCACAACATTAAATTCTCGATCTTCCTCTTCAAGTGCTTCTGTTGTAATAAGCTTTATCGTTTCATTTATAAAAAACGCTTCCGTTCCATACAGTAAATATAACGGAGCAAACTGCTTCTTATTAATTTTTTTATGTATATCACTCATACTTTTTTCCTACTCCCTAACTTGGCAATATATATTTATACTAATGCCCTAGCTTTTGTTTTACAAGTACAAAGGAACAGGCTTTACAACCCGCCCCTTTATTTATATTAAACGCCACGCAATAAGTCCCGGGTTTCTTATTGGTGTGCGGTAATCACCTTCCCTTTATTATTCACAATAAAAATCCGAGTATAAGTGCCAACTCTTAACATGCTTGGAAACGAAAAACTCATGTCACTTAACGAACTAGAAAGTAGTAAAAATACTCGGTTCCTCTTCATATGGAAATTGTAGATTTTTTTCTGACAATATTTTATACTAAAGTGGAATGTTGGGGAGGGATTCTAAATGAATGATTTTGAACAAAATGTTCAAAGTAAACGCAATGACGCTATTGATTCAGGGGTAGGATTTATCGTCTCATTTGGTTTTTTCGCAACACTTTTCATTATTGCAACTGTTATTAAATTCATCGGTTCTTAAAGGCTGCCATTTCATGGCAGTCTTCTCTTTTTCATCTATTATGTATTTCATCATATGTGATTTTACTTTTAAAGGTTCCGGTTTCCCCTTTAAAAACATAGGAAATAGCACCTTGTTTATCCGTTCGCCATACTTCAGTACCCATCTTCTCAAAACGCTCTATCACCTCCTTATCCGGATGTCCATACCTATTCCGTTCTCCCACAGAAACAATCGCTATACTAGGCTGTATAAGCCTCAAAAAAGGTGCTGTAGATGACGTTTTACTCCCATGATGCGCAACTTTTAAAACATCCGCCCGTAAATATGGATATGTCGATGCTAAAAGTTCCTCTCCCTCTTCTTCTAAATCACCTGTAAACAGCCATGTTAATCCTCCTAATTTGGCCCACATTACAATTGAAGAGTTATTTTCACTTTTTTCTTTCCCTTTCGGAGCTAGTATAAAAAATTCCGCTCCATTTATACTCCAACACTCCCCTTCTTCCACTATACTTATTTTCACTTCTTTTTCTAATGCCTTTTTCTTTAACACCTTTTCTAATACTGTCTCTTGTTTCTTTTGACCAAATACAACTTCTTTTACAGTTATATACGATAATAAATCTGATGCGGCACCTATATGATCCGCATCTCCATGCGTTATGATTAATTTATCAATTGTTTTCACACCTTCCTTTTGCAAAAAAGGAACAAGAATATCGTGACCAACAGAAAATTCATGCTTTTTCCGTTGCCATTCTTCTTTATTTATCCGAAGTGTTCCACCTGTATCAATAAGATAAACCCCTTTATCATATGGAAGTCGAATTAATATTGCATCACCTTGTCCAACATCAATAAATGTCACACTCCCACTCTCGCGAAAATACGGGTATACATAATGACACGTGCTAATAAAAAGAAATCCACTCATGACTATGAATACAATTTTTTTCGGCAGCCCTCTTTCCAAGACGATCAATATACTAACAATCATCACACAATATACAACTATAAGAAGTATAGATGTTTGCCCGAAAACAAGGCGGGGAAACGGTAAGCTTTCACAATAACTTAGTAAATTATTAGAAATAATTAAACCTACTGACAGTATATTTGCAAGTCCTTTTGCTAGAAATGGGATAATTGGTATAAATACCAGAATAATAATACTACATGGTAATACAAGTATAGATAAAAATGGAACGTATATGAGGTTGAGGAAAATACTATATGGAGAAAAATAACCAAAATGATATAACAAAATCGGGGTACTAACGAGCTGCGAGATAATAGAAATATAAATAGCATTTCGAATTATTCCATTACTATGCCTTAGTAGTATCGGAGCAGATAAAATTAAAGCGAAACTACCTACAAATGAAAATTGAAATCCTATATTAAAAACAAGATATGGGTCGTATATAAGCATACATATAGCCGTTATACTTAAGGCATCTAAACTAGATAAGCGAACAGAACAAATGAAAGCAACCAACAATAAAACACCTGTTATAGAAGCTCTTATAACAGACGGTGATGCGCCTGCTATAATCATGTACACTGGAATACAAACAATTAGAAATACTGTCGCCATCTCCTTCGTCACACCACTTCTCAGTAAAACAAAGTAAACTATCACCATTAACAGAACAATATGCGACCCTGAAATCGCCAATAAATGCACAAGACCAAATTGCTGATACTGTTCTTCAACTTCAAACGTCATTTGTTGTCGGTCACCAAATAATAATGCATTCATAAAAGCACCTGATTGCTCTGGAAACATTTCTGTAACTTTAAAGATTATGTGCTGCCTATAAAAAAGAATCCATTGCACAAATGATAATGATGTTTTTTGGCACTCAGAAATATATGTAGCATAGAATATAAAATGAATATTTTGTTTATATAAATAATCTCGGTAATCAAAACCATGAAAATTTCGAGCAGTTTGCGGTTCTTTCCTCTCACCTTTGAATACACAGGATACTCCCGCATATAATTGTTGTAATTGTTTCTTTTCCAAGGCTGATTTCATTTTGTAACTTAACTGCACTGTATTTTTATTCTGATCTTCAAATTGAAAAGATAGGCGATCCCCATTAATAAGAGGTGTATTTTGTATCACCCCTCTTGTAGCTTCATAGGGCTCCCCTAGAGGCTTATTTTGTCCTTGAACATACGAAGTGTACATAGCACCACTAAAACACGCTATCATACAAAAAATGAAGGTTTTACGCGAAGTACGATATAAACAGAAGAAAACATATAAAACGAAACAACAAGCAATCCATAAAAATGACAAGGAAAAGGCGATTGCAATCCCCATTATAAAAGAGATTGCAATATAGCCCCATTGTTCATGCAACTTATACTCACTCCTTATAGCATCATTTTTGCTTTCGTGAATACATGCTGTAATTCTTCCATTGATAAATTATCTTTTTCGAAAGACGCAAATAATTCTTTTAACTCCGTATAACGTTTTTGCTCCTCTAATGCAGCAATATCATATTCTAGTGGAACGTGCTTCACTGTTACATTCGCTTGTTCAAATAACTCTATGGCGTATGGATGATTTTTATAATCCTGCGCATAATAAACCGCTGTAATACCACTTTGAATAATTGCCTTACAACATTGTAAACAAGGGAAATGCGTAACGTAAATTTCTGCTTCCTCTGTTTTCGCACCAAACTTGGCACATTGTAATAAAGCATTCATTTCTGCATGAATTGTACGAACACAATGATTATCAATGACATAGCATCCATCATCGATACAATGCACCCCACCTTTAATTGAACCATTATAGCCGCCAGCAATAATCCGCTTGTCACGAACGATTGTTGCCCCTACTGCAAGTCTTGTACATGTACTACGTAAAGATAACAAATGACTTTGCGTCATAAAATATTGATCCCACGAAATTCGTTCCATATTTTTCACCTTCTTTTTTGTCTACTTGTAGTGTAGCGAATGAAGAAAAACTTCGTCAATCTTTTACGGAATAATAATTTGATCTTTTATTTTTTCCAAAGACTTTACACCAATCCCATCAATCTTTAATAAATCTTCTATTTTCTGAAACGGACCATGTTCCTCTCGATATTTCAAAATACTTTCCGCTTTTCGAGAGCCAATGCCTGTGATTTTTTCAAGTTGCTCTTTAGAAGCTGCATTTATTTGAACTTTCCCTTCCCCCTTTGAAGAGGTAGCCAAATCTTGCACTTGCTCATTTTTATTGGGTACATAAAGAATCATTTGGTCTTGTACAATTTGTGCTAAATTCACCTTCTTTATATCTGCCTCGGGCAAAAAACCACCCGCCTTTTCAACGGCATCCTTGAACCGGTCCCCTTCCTTCATTTCATACACCCCCTCTTTAACAACGGCCCCTTTCATATCAATTAGTATTTTTTTCTGTTCCTTTGCATCTAATATTTTCGGTTTACTTTTTTTCTCTACATCTTTCGCCTGAACATCCGTTGCAATGACCGATCGCTCTGTATGCTGGTTTGTTTTCCAGAAAAAAAGAAAAAGTACAGTTACAATAATAACTACTAACCCCAACCATTTTTTCGGAAAATCCCACATCATTTTACACCTCTAATCATAAATTTATAACATCATTCATATTGTTTAGGAGAAAGCTGTTACGAAGGAGGGATGAAACATTGAACATAGGAATTATAGGGACAGGAAACATGGGGAACATACTAATCGATGCATTTTTAGAGACCCGTGCTGTCAAACCTTCGTGCCTTACAATCATTAATCGGACACCTGCCAAAGCATATCATATAAAAGAAAAATACCCTTCTATTCATATAGCCAAAACAATCCCAGAAGTACTCGAACAATCACAACTTATTTTTATTTGCGTTAAACCAAAAGATATATACCCTATCCTACAAAAATATGCTGAACATTTTTCTGATGAAAAGTGCTTAGTTTCTATCACAAGTCCAATATCTCCATCACAATTAGAGACACTTGTACCTTGCCACGTCGCACGTATCATTCCGAGCATTACAAACCGCGCCCTATCTGGCGCATCATTATTTACATTTGGAAGTAAATGCTCTGAAGAGTGGCAACAAAAACTACTTCGGCTATTCAAAAAAATTTCTACTCCACTTGTAATAGAAGAAGATATAACGCGCGTTTCATCTGATATAGCAAGCTGCGGCCCTGCATTCTTTAGTTATTTATTACAATGTTTCATTAACGCTGCTGTAGATAAAACAAATATTACACATGAAGAAGCTACTACTTTAGTAAGTGAAATGGTCGTTGGAATGGGGAAATTACTTGAAAAAGAGATTTTCACATTACCTACCTTACAAGAAAAGGTATGTGTCAAAGGCGGCGTTACAGGAGAAGGTATTCTAGTTTTAGAAGAACATGTTGGAGATATGTTTCATAAATTAATCGAACGGACACACGAGAAGTTTGATGAAGATTTAAAATGCGTTGATCAGCAATTCAATAAACACACATAATAAATACGCCATCGCCATTCCAAATCCTTTTTATTAATACGTATCTTTTTTATGCTACATTTTCACTAAAACTAGCATTTTTGTACTTTACATGTATCATCTTTTTAATATTCTAGAAATGAAATCAAATCTTTTCTAAAAAACAAAAGCAACCTTATCGGTTGCTTTTGTTTTATCCATTCTTCTTCGCCATAAAAAAGATGCGCTCTGTTTGTTCTGTCACTTCAATTCGTTCAAAGTCTCCTGTGACGCGAAGCACTGTAAATCCAGCCTCTTCAAGCCATTTCGTTAATTCTTCAACCGAATATGCTCGTTGCACGTGACATTCATCAAAACGATGATATACATCTTCTTCTGGATCTTGTACAAAGAATGTCAAATCATGTTCCACACTATTGGATTCTTCTCCAGGGAAACAGTTCCAAATAAGTGATATTTCCTCGCCATTCACTGTATATGTTTCATTTTGAAATACGTGATGTATTTTATATAAAGAGTGTACGTCGAATAAAAACAAGCCATCTTGACGTAAATGATGGAAGACTCTTCTAAACGTTTCTTGCACTCCATCTTCTTGCAATACATAGTTTAACGAATCACAAAAGATTGTTACACAATCAAATTCACCAGGAACATCAAGTTCTCTCATATCTTGTTGGTAAAAAGGAAGAAAATAACCTTCTCCTCCTAATTTCTGCTGTGCGACAGTTAACATTTCTTCTGAAAGATCTACACCAGTTAAATCATAACCTTTTCGCATAAGCGGTAGTGTTACGTTACCAGTTCCACATGCTACATCAAGAATTTTTGCCTCTTTCATGCCCGCATGCTGCAAACTTTCCTCTGTGAACTCTACCCATTTATCATACGGGACATCATTCATCAGTTCGTCATACAGTAATGCAAATTGTTCGTATTTCATTGATCTAACTCTTCAGTAATATCTTCACGTGGTACATCGCCCCATAGACGCTCTAAATTGTAGTGATCACGCTCATCTTTATGGAATACATGAGCAACCACATCACCAAGGTCTACTAATACCCAACGAGCCTCATCAAAACCTTCCATACGTTGTACATTAATTTCGAATTCATGCGCCTTCGCTTTAATTTCACGCGCAATTGCTTGCACCTGTTTATCAGAGTTTCCGTGACAAATAATGAAATAGTCTGCAATTGGTGAAATCCCTTGCATATTTAGTACAACCATATCTTCTGCTCTCTTATCATCAGCTGCTTTTGCTGCTAATACTAATAAATCTTTATCTTTCATTTAATAATTTCCTCCTTGATAACTGCATTGTATGTTTGGAATGTTAATGGATAAATCGTTTGATCTTTTTCCATTAAAAATTGAATTGTTCGCTTTAAAGCAAACAGTAACGCTTGATTTATATCTTTATATGCGAGTTTTCTCGCTTCTTCTACACCAGGAAACTTACGCCCCGGCTCAATGTAATCTGCTACATAAATCACTTTATCTAACATCGTCATTTTCTCATGACCACTTGTATGGTATGTAATAGCTTGCAAAATTTCAGGATCCGTAATGCCTACTTCTTTTTCTACTAAGTATGCCCCAACAGGTGCATGCCATAACTCTTTGTTATAGTGAAGTAGATCCTTCGGCAAACCTTCCCTCTTAATAATCTCTTCCATTTCTGAAATCGCTCTACATTTTGCATAATCATGAAAGATAGCAGCTGTTTCTGCCTTTTTCTCATCTACATCATATAAACGAGCCAGTTCAATCGCTGTTTCCATTACACCTATTGTGTGTACATAACGCTTTTCATGCATTTGTTGTTTCACAATATGAAGTGCTTCCTCACGATTCATACAACCCATTCCTCTCGATATATACCTGTACTTTTTCCGGAAGTAAATATTTGCACGTTTTCTTCTCCATATACCTCTCACGTAACAAAGAAGAAGAAACTGCAAACTCTGGAATTTCCACTTTTACAATATTATAAGGCGTATGCAATGTATAACCTGGTCTCGTAACTCCAACGAAAGTTACAAGTGTAAGTAACTTTTCAATGTTATACCACTTTGGCAAATACTCAACCATATCTCCACCAATAATAAAGTGGAACTGCACATCCGGATACTTTTCCGTTAATTGTAACATAGTGTCATACGTATAAGATGGGCCTTCTCTGTTTAGCTCTTCTAAACAAATTGAAAAGTATGCTTCTTCCTCAGTCGCAAGCTCTAACATCTTTAAACGACTTTCTACACTTGTAATATTCCGCCCTTGTTTATGTGGCGGAATTTGATTTGGCAGGAACCATACTTCTTCCAAGTCCAAAGCGTGATATACTTCATTTGCAATTAGCAAATGCCCATAATGAGGCGGATCAAATGTACCGCCAATGATGCCAATTTTTCTCAAAAGAAACGCCCCTTCCTTTTACATACAGCAACTCTCTTCCTATCAATTCGAAGAGAGTTCACTGTTAATAAAAGTTCAATTGGTTTCGCTCTCTACATCATTAAGCACTAGCAATAAAAGTACCGCATGCTAATCTTTTTATCGAGGAAGCTTAATTTGTTTATTTTCTCTTGATTCTTTATATAAAACAATTGTGCTTCCAATTACTTGAACGATTTCAGCACGTGCACCTTGTGCAAGTTCTTCTGCAACTTCACGACGATCGAATTCACAATTTTGTAGCACGCTCACTTTAAATAATTCACGAACCTCTAATGCTTCTCCAATTTGTTTCACCATATTTTCATTTACGCCGCCTTTTCCAACCTGAAAAATTGGTGTTAAATGATGTGCCTGTGCACGTAAAAATCTTTTTTGTTTTCCTGTTAACATATAATTAGCCTCCAAGCTTTCTCATTACTAATTGTTTCATTCTATCAATATTTGGCACGCGTCCTGTCCACATTTCAAATGCAAGTGCCCCTTGATAAACAAACATATCAATACCATTTTGAATGATTGCACCTTGCTCTTTTGCCTCACATAAAATTTTCGTTTCAAATGGATTATAAATTATATCTGATACAATTGTTCCTTCTTTTAACGAACAAATTTGTAATGGCGTATGTTCGACATGCGGATGCATACCTCTTGTTGTCGTCTGAATGATAATATCATAATTCCCTTGTTCTTCTGTCGCTTTTTCTAACGATAAAGCAACAGAATGAACATCAGCCGCACATGCAGCAATAAGTTCTTTCGCCTTATCGACTGTACGATTTGCTACATCAATTTCTTTCACACCTACATCAGCAAGAGAAAAATAAATAGCTCGGCTAGCACCACCAGCGCCAAGTAATAAAATACGTTTCTCTTGAAGTGGTTCACTACTAATTGACTGTAAGGCTCGGACAAAACCGATTCCATCTGTATTGTAGCCAATTAATTTTCCATCCTTATGAACCACTGTATTTACTGCACCAATTTGCCTTGCTAGTGGGTCAATCTCATCCAAATAATCCATAATAGCAACTTTGTGCGGAGTTGTTACATTAAATCCTGAAATACCTAACGCTTTTAAACCTCTTACTGCTTCCCCTAGCCCTTCTTCTACAAGAAACGCATGATAATGGGCATCCATATTCAAGTGTTCAAATGCATCGTTATGCATAACGGGCGATAATGAATGTCCAATTGGATTTCCGATTACACCATATAATTGTTTCATAAATCCCTCTCCATATTAAATTAAAGATTTACGCAATGAAACACTTACTCCTTTTGGTACGTGAGCAACAATTTTTGCTCCTGATTCGTTTACAGTAACCCATCCTAATCCAGAGAATACAACGTCCGTTTTCGGTTCACGAATATTAAACTCGTATTTCACCAGCTCAGGCATATTTTCTAATTCTTCTGGTGTTGGCGGGCTTAGTAAATCTCCGGCATGATTTTTATACAATTCATCTGCTTTCTCAAGCTTTGTACGATGAATTGTTAAACGATTTGAGAAGTGACAAGTAAACGCACGACGACCACCACTTACATAATCAAAGCGTGCCAATCCACTAAAGAATAATGTTTGTTCCTCATTTAATTGGAATACCATCGGCTTAATTTCTTTTGTTGGTGTAATAAGCTTTAAGCTTTCCTTTCCAACATAATGAGCCATTTGATGGTGGTTAATAATACCTGGCGTATCATATAAAGAAGATTCTTCGTCTAATGGAATATCAATTAAGTCAAGTGTTGTTCCTGGGAAATGAGATGTTGTAATTACATTTTCAGTCTCATCACTAAATTCTTTAATCATACGATTAATAAATGTAGATTTTCCTACATTCGTACATCCAACAACGTAAACATCTTTGCCGTCGCGATAATACTCAATAGCATCCGCTAATTCAGCAATCCCTTGTCCCTTCGCTGCACTAATTAAAAAGACATCCTCTGGCTTTAATCCTAACTGCTTTGCACTATAGCGCATCCAATGCTTTACTTTATCATGTTTTACTGACTTAGGAATTAAATCCGCCTTATTTCCTACAAGTAATACTTTATTATTTCCTACGAAACGATGTAAGCCAGGTAACCAGCTACCATTAAAATCAAAAATATCTACAATCTTGACTACTAATGCATCTGACCTTCCAATTCCATTTAGAATGCGTAGGAAGTCATCATCTGTTAGCGATACATCTTGAATTTCATTGTAATGTTTCAAGCGAAAACAGCGTTGACAAATCACTTGCTCTTTTTCTAAAGATGAGGCAGGCGCATACCCAACTTCATTTTTATTTTCTGTTTGAATTTCTACACCGCAACCAATACATTTAATTGTTTCAGTCAAACTTTATTCCTCCCAGTTAATTAAACCTTTTTTCTTCATATTTTTCATAATTCTTCGTTCAATTTTTCGATTAAAGCGAGTCACCAATCCATCCGTTTGCGCTACTGGCACAACTAAGATTGTATGAAGTCCTACACGATTTCCACCAAGCACATCTGTAAGCAACTGATCCCCAATTACTACAACTTCATCCGGCTGCAGGTGCATCTCTTGTATCGCACGCTTAAATGCACGAACAAATGGTTTACGTGCACTATGAATAAATGGAATATTTAATGGATCAGCAAAGTCTTTCACACGTTGCTCATTATTATTCGAAACGACCGTTACTTGAATGCCTTGCTCTTTCATTTTTAAAAACCACTCTTCAAGTTGCGGCGTTGCATTTGGACGATCCCATTCAATTAACGTGTTATCTAAATCAGTAATAACTCCTTTAATTCCACGTTTTTTCAAATCTTCTGGTTGAACATGATATACATTTTTCACATATTCATTTGGTAAAAATAATTTCAATTTCTTTCACCTCTTTGAGGATTTTTCATAAAATTTTTCGACAACATTTTTCGATATACAACCTGTGGATAAAATTGTACACACTTTCCACATTAATTTTTCAGTCAATTTGGAATTTACTAACAATCTATACACAATTTATCCACTGTGGTATGTGGATAACCACTTGTTTGTGACTGTCATATTTTTTTGGTACATTAAATGCAACAACGAATCAATCCTTATATTATTAGGAGGTGACTCACCTTGAAAACAAAACATATGGAACAGTTATCTACTGAGTTACTCACTGAGTCTTATTATAAAGCAAAAGAACTAAAATTAAATCCCGACTTCATTTTACTTATAAAACAAGAAATTATTAGACGCTCATTAGAGGACAAGCTTGCCAAATCTTCTTGAGTACATATAGATTACTAATAACCTGTAAAAAGAGCCATCCTACGATGGCTCTCGAATAAACAAGTACTCCCATCTAGGGGATTTCATCATTAAGCATCTTTGTCCATAACTCTTATTTACGATTATAAAATCTTCTCTTTACTTGTGAGTTAATCGAGTAGCAATTTTTTCACCGAGACGAAGTTCTTGTCCGCTCTTCAAATTCTGCACTACTTCTATCATATCTTTTTCAAACAATAATACAACTGTTGAACCAAATGTAAAGTATGCCATTTCTTCACCTTTTTGAACAGTACTTCTTTCATGCAAAAGCTCAATACTATTAACAAACATAGCCCCTACTTTTACAAGTGCCATATGTTCGCCGTCACTATTCACTTCTGTAACAGAACGATAATTTTTTGACAGTGGTTCTTTACCGTATTCCATACCAGCTGCATTTACCGGATATGATTTTCTACCGAGTACAAATCTTTCAGTCACAGCCCCAGAAAGTGGACTATGAATGCGATGATAATGACTTGGACTCAAATAAATGACCATGTATGTACCGCCTGCATATCGCTTTGCACGTTCTTCATTATCTAGCATATCCACAATTGAATAACGCTTACCTTTAATATCAAATGTTTTTGTATCCTCAATAGGACCGTGGTCAGCAAAAACACCATCAACAGGGCTAACGATACTCGATGTATCTGTATCAATACTACGCTTTCCTTCTTTTAGCCTACGCGTAAATAAGTCATGCAATGTTCTATATTCCTTCAAACCCTTTTCCATCTCATCTTGATTAATTTGAAAAACTTTCGCATATGATGGAATTATGATGGAGCTCAAACGAGATTGTGCAAATTTACGTAATATATAAGAAGTAAAGCGACCATTTGTAAGTTCTATCATAAGTCGATATAATGTACGTCGCAAATTGCGAAACCTCCTAACCAGTCTATAACTTTAGTTTTCCCTTATTTTCTTTCTATATCATATGTAAAACTGGTTCTTATTCCCACATATCATATAGAACTGTTCATTATGCAAATCGAAAACTAAGTTAAGTATGGTATTATTCTTAAATTGTTTAGCACCCTCTAATATTACAGATAGAATCCGTCATTTTCAACAGTGAACATGTATTTCTTCTTAATACAACTCGTTTTCTTTCCTTATTTACAAAAAGAAAAGCAGCCCACTTTAAAATTTGGCTGCTTGCAATGCACATTATTCTTTCGCTTTTTTCTCTTTCTCTGCTCTTACAAATTCATGGAACATTTTCATTAACGCACGCTTTTCAATTCTTGATACGTAGCTCCTTGAAATACCAAGTGCCTTCGCAATCTCCCGCTGCGTTTTCTCCTTATCAAGCCCAAGTCCAAAGCGCTTTACGATAACTTCTTTCTCTCGTTCGTCTAAAATATCGATATACTCTTTAATCTTTTCTAACTCCATACTAAGCTGAATCATATCAATTACATCTTCAGACTCAGATTTTAATATATCAATAAGCGATATTTCATTCCCCTCTTTATCTTGCCCGATCGGATCATGAAGTGAAACGTCTTTTTTCGTTTTCTTTAGTACACGTAAATGCATCAAAATTTCGTTTTCAATACAGC
Source organism: Bacillus sp. FSL M7-1020 (assembly GCF_038050415.1). Classification (NCBI taxonomy): domain Bacteria; kingdom Bacillati; phylum Bacillota; class Bacilli; order Caryophanales; family Bacillaceae; genus Bacillus; species Bacillus sp. FSL M7-1020. The sequence goes on from NZ_JBBOTW010000001.1 coordinate 3,965,520, forward strand.
GTGCTGCATACGTCGCAAGCTTTGTTCCTTTCCCTGCTGAATAACTCTCAATTGCTTTAATGAGCCCAATTGTACCAATTGAAATTAAATCTTCTGCATCTTCTCCTGTGTTTTCAAATTTTTTAACGATATGAGCTACAAGCCGTAAATTATGTTCAATTAAAAGATTTCTCGCTTGAGCATCACCTTGCTCCATTAACTCTAAGTACTTTCTCTCATCATCTGATGATAACGGCTGCGGGAACGCATTGTTCTTCACATAAGAAACAAAGACAAACACTTCTCGAACCATATATCCAATTGCGGCGAATAGACTCAAACCTTTCACCTCCGCCAAAATAGTGGTCTTTATTATGTGTATGTGGGCGTGAGGTTGTTTGTGTCTGTACGATATCATTCCAATATGTTTTTACGCATAATATTTGTCTCAAAAAGCTTTGCTACATATACTTAAACAAAAGATTGGAGAGTGGAATATGAAACATTTCATTACCCTCTTGTTCATAAGTAGCTGGTAAGAGATGAACTCCTTGTACGCTCTTGCAAGCTACTTGTACTACAAGGAGGGATTATACAAATATGAAATTTGAAAGAACACGTGCTTATACAAGGCACCAACGTCAGCGTACGATGCGCCGAAAGATGATTATCGTAAAACATGCATGGGGACATACACCTAAAACAGCTGGTATTTTTGCAAAAGGAAAAATTCACTGTTCCTGTGGAATGTGCACAACAAAGTGGAGAACAGAAGGACCACCTGCTAGTGTACAAAAGTGGTTATACAAAATCGATATATACGAATAATAAATCGTTATTTCTAAAAAAAGGTCTTCTCTCGAAGACCTTTTCCTTATTCACTCCAAATTTTCTCCCCAGTATGCGCATCAATATAACGAATTTCTCGACTACAATCGAAGGATTCTTTATGATTTTCATCCGTTGTTTGTTTATACAGTAGTACGTAGTTCGTTTCCTCTACATCATTTTCTAAAAACCATTCTAAATTCACTCGCATGGCCCCTCTGTATATTTCTAGCGCTTTTTCTTTTGTTATTTTTATTGTTGTTTCATATGTAAGTAATTCTTTTATAAATTTGCTAGACTCTCCGGAGTAGTGCATCACAGCACCATTTTCTGCATTGATATTGACTCTAAATTGGTTATACTCTGCTGGAATACCATTCACATATACGGAAAAGGTAAACCTTTCAATCCCATCTTCTGCTTCTTCACGTTCTTCCCAAAGACGTAGATATTGTGTGACATCTGGAATAACTTGTTCCAAAAATTGAAGTGCTTTTTGTATGCATTCCTCTCTAGACAGTATTTGCTTTACTTCATTATCGTCTGTCAGTTTTATAAAACCAGTTAATTCATTGGTAGATTTATCAATCATAATGCCAACAAAATTATTATATTTTAACATCGGTAAATGCTTTTTAAAAAATTCATTCATTAAATATGGATTCTTTTCTTCTTTCTGTTTCTGTAATTCCTCTTTCGGAACAAATTTCATCCTTATTTCATAATCATTTTCCTTCTCAGCAACTTTTGTAAAATTTTCTTTATCCCAATCAAACAAATCGAATATATCATCTTGTCGAATACCTTTTTTCGGGTTTTCAACAGCTACAGTTAGAGGCAATTTATAATGATCTGTTCCAAACAAATCTTTACCTGTACTTGCATCAATAAACGCATGACTAGGTTCTGGTTCATATACGAGATGATACCCTTTTACTTCCTCACCATTTTCATATTTACATGGGGAATGTGTTAAATCTACAAATACAAGTCTCATATCTTGTCTAGCTTTCAGATTTTCTAAAACGACGTTCTCCTCAACAATTTCACTTGGCCATAACGGTTTTTTCTCAATAGCTTTTTGTCCATTATAACGAAAATGTACAACATTGCCTGAAGGATGAACTCGCACAACACACCCTGCATTCCGTAATGGGTAGCCATTCACTTCTTGCATATAATTTACTTCTTTCCACCCACGCCTGTCATCCTTAACCGTTATATATGTATAAAACTCATATCCTTCTTTTGTATATTTTTTTAAGAATGCATTTGCAATCTCTCTTGCTTTATTCTCATCTATCGCTTCCTTACCACTCGAAAAATAAATTTCATCATCTATACTAAATTCAATTAAATTACCAGTATGTCTATTCAACGTAATTTGTATCGTTCTCTCCTCATCCTCTTTATGCTCCCACCATACTAGATGATATGGGTCATCCACACCTTCTTGATCATCTACAACAAGCCTATATTCATCTGGAATGTCAATCATATGAGCCACTTGCTCTTTTCTTTCTTTATCTTTTTGATTCATCATACCTCTCCCTGCGTTACAATTTAAGGTAATTATAACAAACAAATCCAAAACTTATTAATAAAAAAAGACTAGAGAAATCTCTAGTCTTTTACTTCGTTTCACGATGTAACGTTACTCGCTTTAATCGTGGACAATATTTTTTTAGTTCGATGCGCTCGGGATTGTTTCGTTTATTTTTTTTAGAAATGTAATTACGATCACCGCACTCCGTACAAGCTAATGTAATATTTACACGCATATGTAATTCTCCTCTCTTTCAAAGATTGCAAATAAAACGTAATGATTACGATTTATATATTATATAACTTCATTCTATTTGTCAATCACACAACAAAAGGATTCTAAATAGAACCCTTTTGTTTTTAGTAATCTATCATTTTGATTAAAACGATTCGTATGTAACGAACTCGCTAATTGGCTTTCGATATCCTCTAGGACGAATTTTAGTGGTATCACTTTTCCCTATCGTAACCATTAAAACAGGTACTATATGCCCTGGCATATTCAACTCATTTTGTACTGCTTTTTCATCAAAACCAATCATTGGACACGTATCATAGCCGTAATATTTAGCAGCGTACATAAAAGTCATTGCGCTTAACGAAGCATTTCTAATCGCTTCCTCTTCCATGAAGCGCTCTCCTTTTCTTTCATATAACCCTTTCGTTTGCCTAATTGTATCTTCATATTCACATTCATCAATCATTTTTAAAACCTTCATACCAAAATAAATATTTTCAACATTTTGATACGCTCTCTTATCACCACAAACAAGCACTACAGCAGATGCACTCGCTACTTTATATTGTCCGAAAGCTAATTCTTTTAATTTTTCTTTTCGCTCTTGATCACGAATTACGACATAATGTGCATGTTGCAAATTATAACAAGAGGGGGAAAGCTTTGTTAACTCAAATATTTTTTTAAAATCCTCATCAGGGATTTCTATGCCTTGTATAAATTTCATTGCGGAACGCCTAGCAGTTGCCAATTCTTCAAAGTTCAACATATATCCTCCTTAATAACTATAAATTTAAATATACATTAATTTATACAAATGAATAAATCAAATTAAAACACTTTAAATTACAGATAATAATTATGATTTACAAAAAAAAAGACAAAAAGCTGAAACAATTAGTTCATACGAAATTCACATGAATCTATTACTATAGAAGTTGTACATAGTGAATTTATTAACAATCACGTTTACTCATATAGAATCTCACTCGAAAGGAGTTGAAAGTATGAAAACTAAATATCGTTTTATGATCTCATCATTTGCTGCTTGCGCTTATATGATTTGGTATTTAGTATAAATAACAACCTCACTTGTAAATAGGAAAAGGTGTGTATATAAATGGAATATAATCAATCAACAGTTAACTACTGGAAAGCTTTTGTATTACCGTATACATTTGCTTTAGAAGAGTTAAAAACAAAATTTGAAATTATGAACCGGGAAGCTCAATTTTTAGAGGATTACAACCCGTTTGAACATATAAAAACTAGACTAAAACAACCTGAAAGTATTATAAAAAAGCTAGAGCGAAAAAACTTATTGCCAACAATTGAAAATGCTCAAACAAATTTGCAAGATATCATTGGTATTCGTATTACATGTTGCTTCGTAGAAGACATCTATCATTTAAAAGAAGTAATTCAAAAGCGTGAGGATATGGAAGTCATAGAAGTAAAAGATTATATCGCTAACCCAAAAGGAAACGGATATAAAAGTTTACACATGATTATTAAGTATCCCTTATCACTAAATTCTGGTACAAAAGATGTATTTGCAGAAATTCAGTTACGTACACTTGCAATGGACTTTTGGGCAAGTTTAGAACATAAACTTTATTATAAATATGAAGGAAATATACCTGAATATTTAAAAGATGAACTACATGATGCAGCAATGAAAGCTGAAGATCTTGATAATAAAATGGCAACCATTCGCCAAGATATTGATGACATTGAAGCATGCTCAAATCAAATTCTGTTACCACTATAAAAAAGGTTCTCTTCAAGGAGAACCTTTTTTATTTCTTCTCTATCGTGCGGACCTCTTCGATCTTCCAGGTCTCATCTTCTTTTCCAAGCGCATACTGTACTTTCTTTTGAATAGCAATTTCCCCATCTAATTCTTTTTCCTTTGTTTCAACAATGATATATCCTGCTTTACTAGCTTTCATATCTATATGTTCCAATTCAATTTTTTTATTTCCTTTTTGAAAAGCTGCTTCTTTTTGTGTTTTTAAGTCTTCGGCACTAGGTAGCTTCTTTGAAAATAACTCCATATGTTCAGCAAATTTTCGTTCATTCGTCGTCCGTACAAATGCCTCAATAACATCTTGAATAGACTGTTCTTCCTCTTTCGTTATCTGTACTTTTTCTTCAGTTTTTTTCGTAGTAGGTTTTTGTTCTATATTATTCTCTTGAGGTTGACATCCAACTAGCAATAATACAAAGAATAGAAGAAAACTTAAATTCCGTAAAAAAAATCTCATCTGTCCATCTCCTAAAAAGAAAAGTGAGGCATTTTGCCTCACTTTCGTTCATAATTAGCGTCTTCCTTTATTCGGGTCGCCACCACCAACAATATCAAAGACACGTTTCGCTATATTTGTATTCTCTTGAACACCGGAGAATAAGTATTTACCTGGTCCAAATGCATATACGTTTACATCTTCACCTGTATGTCCACCTGTTGTCCACCCTGTAACCGAACGCTTATTGAAGATATCTTCAATCGCATTATCAATCTTCGTTACATCTTTTGATGGAGCTATATCATTTACAGCTTTAATTTCTTCTGGTGTTAATTGTAAATCGATATATTTTTTCAATGTTTCTTCTACATTTGCACCTTTTGCAATCTCATTTGCCATAAAGTCTGGTGTACGTTTTGCAGCTTTAATTGGATCTACTTTAAAGTTGTACTCACCATTCGCACCTAGAGATAATCCACCTGTAGCGTGGTCTGCGGTTGCAACGACTAACGTATTTTTATCTTTTTTCGCAAACTCAATCGCTGCTTTAAATGCTTTTTCAAAGTCCTCCATTTCACTCATTGCACCGACAATATCATTATCATGCCCAGCCCAGTCGATTTGACTTCCTTCAACCATTAAGAAGAAACCATCTTTGTTTTTGTTTAAACGTTCAATTGCTGCATTCGTCATTTCTTCTAGTGAAGGTGTTTTCTCATTGCGATCAATCATTTTATCTAAACCGCCTGGTGCAAATAAACCAAGGATTTGATCATTTTTATCATTTAACAATTGATCTCGATCTGTTACGTAGCTATAACCAGATTTCTTAAACTCTTCTGTAAGATTACGATCTTTTCTAACAAAGTTCTTTACACCGCCGCCAAGCATAACATCAACTTTATGCTTCCCTTTAATTTTTTCATCAAAATAATCATTTGCAATTGCGTCCATATTTTTACGGCTAATATCATGAGCACCGAAAGCAGCTGGTGTTGCATGTGTAATTTCAGAAGTCGCAACAAGTCCCGTTGATTTCCCTTTTTCTTTCGCTTGTTCAAGAACAGTTTTCACTTCTGCTTTATCATTATCAACCGCAATTGCCGCATTATATGTTTTAATCCCTGCTGACATAGCTGTTGCCGCTGATGCAGAGTCTGTAATATTTTCATGTTCATCTTCCGGATATGTTTTTTGTGTTCCTACAAGATGCTTATCAAATTCTGTAGATTCCATCTCGAATGTTTTTGGATTATCCTTCATATAACGATGAGCCGTCATATATGAAGGACCCATGCCATCTCCAATTAACACAATAACATTTTTAATCTTTGCATTGTTTCCGCTCTCATCTGCATTAACCTCACTAGAACGTGTAAAATTCCATGTTGCTACCGAAGTAACTGCTAACGACGCCACAACTGCAAATGGCCATGCTTTTTTTACAAACTTTTTCACTGTCTTGTCCCCCTAATTAGGTTATTCATTTCCCACTATCAAATTTAATAGAAGACTGTTAAGGGAAAATTAGTTATATGTAAATTTTTTGTTAACTTATGTAAATATAAGTTATAATTTGTATAAGTTTGTCTTTTCATATCAAGCATCGTTCCCTTTACAATCTAAATATAAACAAGTTGGATTCCCTTTAACGTAAACCTCTTATTTTACATTTCGAATCTATTTTTATGAAAACAAATAGAAATGTGGTGTACTTTTATGAAAATAGTAAAGCTAAATGAATCTTTCATTGTTGAATTACTCAATCTTTGCAAATCTGTTGGATGGTTACAAGATGAAATCTTTATGAAAAAACAATTCAAAATGTACCTCTCTATTGGCACACTTGTAGGTTATATTCATGAAAATAAACTCATTGCAACTGGAGGTGTATTTCCCTTTACAAGTAGCTTTTCTTCCATTGGCATGTTAATCGTTCATCCTCATTTTCAAGGGCGAGGAATTGGACGTATGTTACTAGATAGCTGTTTGAAACACGCTCACTCAAAACAACCAATTGCACTTATTGCAACAAAAGCTGGCGAGCCCTTATACACATCATGCGGATTTCAAACAGTAACGACGATACATCGTTTTGAAAAACAAACTACTAAGACGAATACCGTTCAAACACAACAAGTGAAAGAAAAAGACCTTATCTCTATTACCTCTCTCGATGAAATTGTAACTGGTGCCAATCGCTCTCTACTCTACTCATTATTATTACCAAGAGCTGTACACTCTTTTAAAATTGAGAGAAATAACTGTATAGAAGCTTTTTCCTTCTGTATACAGAAAGGGAATATTTTATGTATCAATCCACTTATCGCAAAACAAGAGGAAGATGCTATTCGATTATTAAAAAAGATTTGTGAGTGTTGGCATGGTATCGTACGAATTGATGTCCCGCATTCACAATTTACATTTCGTAACTTTCTTCAAACAGACAATTTCCAAGAAACGCTCCTTTCACCTCTTATGATAAAAAATGGTAGCCAACTTCCTGGAAATCGTAATATGCTATTTGCTGTGATAGATACAGCATTATGTTAGAAAGGAGACAACTAATTGAAGCAGTTTAGCTATTTTATGGTAGGTTGTCTTACTCTTACACTATTAGTAGGATGTAGTGCAGCAGAAAAGCCAGTAGAACAAGTAAAACAAGTTAAAAATACAATTACAGCAAAACTAGCTACCGAGGAAAAAATGGTAGAAATAGACGGTCAAACGATTTACTTTAAAAAAATCGGTAATGAAAAACCACCTTTACTTATGATCCATGGATTTGGAGGATCATCAGATGGTTTCCAAAAGATTTATTCCGATTTAGCAAAAGATCATACGATTATTTCTGTAGATGCTTTAGGATTCGGGCGTTCATCTAAGCCGATGGATTTTTATTATTCTTTCCCAACTCATGCAAATTTGTATTATAAGTTAATGAAAAAACTAGGGTATGATTCATTCGCAATATTAGGGCATTCGATGGGTGGAGAAATTTCTCTTAATTTAACATATTTATACCCTGAAGCGGTTACCCACCTTATTTTAACTGACGCTACAGGTGGCCCTCATACATTCGTTCATAAACAAGGATCACCAAAGCCACAGTTGTCGACTGATTTAAGTGCCGTTTCTTCAATTGCAGATTATGATGAGAGCAAAGTGAAATTCAAGCGTAATGATGAAGAGCATTATAATAAAATGAAGTTATGGCCTAGACGACTTAAAATCAATGCAAATGAAATGAAACAACCAACTTTAATTATATGGGGAAGAAATGATAGTAGCGTTTCTTGGAAAGAAGGAGAAACGTATCACCAATTCTTAACAAACAGCACTTTACATATTATTGAAAAAGGTTATCACGCACCATTTCGCCAAGAACCACAAGAATTTGTAGGGTATGTAAAAGACTTCTTTAACAATAATCCGATCCAATTTGAAAAATAACATAAACGGGTATCTCATTTTGAGATACCCGTTTTCATATATTAAGCAGCTTGCTTTTGACGTTTTTGAGTTTTTGATCCCAATACTTTCGGGATAATGAAACCATCCATTCCAAATTTCCCAGCGTTCATACCGGAAACAAGAACAAACATAGATAAGATAACCATCTCAGGGTTCACACCGATTGACCCACTAAACATATAGGAAAAGTTCATTACAAGGCCAAAAAAGACCGCTGTTTTTGTTAAACAGCCTACAATTAAACCAATTCCAACTAAAATTTCTCCCCATGTTACAAGTGTATTAAACAAATCTACATTTGGAATTGCAAATTCTTGTAAAAATGATGCCCACCAAGATTGAACAGCCGGTTGTGCTCCTTTAGATTTTTCAATTGCACCTTGTAAATAACCCGTTGCATCGAATCCTTTTCCTTGTAGTTTACCAATTCCAGCCATTAACCATGTGTAACCAAGATATACTCGAATTACTGCTAATACAAAAGAAACTGCTTTGTTTTCTCTTAAAAATTGAATAACCATATCTTCCTCCTAAAGGTGTAATTAAGTCAGTTACAGATAATATAATAACATTAGTTACTTATTTTTCAAACGTTAATTATGAATAATTTGTGTCATACATATTAAACATTAAAAACTAACGTTTATATAGTAACTTTTATTACCTATAAAAACTTGAACATATCATACCACAGGTGATAATCATTTTCATTGAAAAAATTGTAAAAAAAATGTGTGCTAAATGTGAAACGTGTTTATTCTATATTTAAATAAACACGTCTCGCACTACTTATATAATCGAAAAGTATCGGTCTCTTCATCAATTAATCTCGCTTCTTGAAAGGCTTCTTCTAACGTTTTGTCATGGTTAATAACACTGTAAAATAAGCGTATTGTAAACATAAGCGCTGCATTCCCATCTACGTAATCTATCGACCCAATATACGATTTCGCGCCACTATATAAAAATGATTCTGCTAATTTCCCCTCCCCTAACGTGCACCCACTATTTACAATATGTGTATTATGCAATTTTGCATATTTATAAATTTCTTTCGCTCCAAAGTTCCCTCTCGGTTCATCTTGTTCGTAAATATCTTCACCTAACTCTTCCATGACAAACTTTCCTTCCTCACCATGAAAGCAAAAAATAACATAATTGATATCGTTATATAAGTTCTTTCCAGAAAGAATTTCCACGAAATCATTCGGCCTACCAATCCAATATGTCACAACTCTTGCCCCAAAATATTCAAGCGATGCTCGGATTGATTGTGCCTCTAAATCAGAATTAAAGCCAACTACTAGTGCAACATTCAACATACACCCTCCATCCTATAATTAGATCTCCTCAATCAAACTATTAAGGGATACATCCATTTTATATATACCCGTTTCTTTCAAAAAATCAGATCTAGTTAAAACGACTTTCTGTAAATATTGCCGATACGCTGTAATTGTCCCGTCGTGAGATACAATGCAAATTCTTTCCGCCCCCAGCTCATAACACCAAAGAAGAAATTCATCTACTATTTGCTGAAAACGATTCTCTGAAATAGTATTTATACCTTCCGTCCATAACTGCTTATTTGTACTTTTCGCAATCGAAAAATGTGGAAATAAATTTGTTATTATTCCTTGATCTACTATGTGATCACATGGTAATGTTTTCGCTCCTTCTCGATAAGGAAAAATACGTGGGGATGCATATGGATGAACGATTTTTTGACAAGCTACTTTCTCACTCCATATCGCCGCCGTTTGTAAAGTTCTAAGTGTAGGGCTAGCGATTAATATATCTGTTTTCTGTAATGGTACATTGAATTGAATGAATCCAGCCTGATTCCTTCCCTCATCCGTTAATGATGAATTCAACATTTGTAAACTTGCCGGCAAATCCTTTGTATGTTCTCCTTCACCGTGCCGAACAAAGACGAGTTTCATACCCATCCTCCTCTCTCCATGAAATCCTTCAACATAATTTCTTCCCTATCTCATTCATTATTCCTGCTATAAAAAAACAATATGTAAAAAGTATTCGACATAAATAACAGGAAAATATTACAATTGCATATGTAAAATACTTTTTACAAGGAAGAGGGGAATTATAAATATGAAATGGATAACCATCTTAATTGGAATGATTATATGGGGATATATAAACGGATTTTTTAGTAGTGATAAAACTGCTAATCCTTGGATTACAGATGATGAACGAGAAACAAAAATTAAACAGAAAGCAATTATTGCAAGCTGGTCCGGTGTTTTTATGTTTTGTACCATTAACCTCTTAAACAAATGGTTAGGTGTAGAAACAAACAATACATCACCTTACTTACCATCTTCTATCGCAACTATTTTAAAAGAAAATATAGAGTTACAAATTTTATTTATGCTATTTATTACGTATGGCATCTTTTACATATACTACCGAAGAAAATTAAGCGCTTAACTTTTTATCTCATGATTATCCTCCTAAATGGTTATAGTAATTAGGACGAAATGAAAGGAGCGATAGAAAAATGAGTAACTCGAATGATTTTTTAGATACACTGCATGAAAAACAAGCAAAAGATGAACAAAATAGAAAACGTCAGGGGAACGGAAACCCAGCGAAAAAGAAGCCAAATAAAACACATAAATAACAATAAAAAACCTGCCTAAAATTATCTTTTAGGCAGGTTTTTTATTCTTCTTTCACCGAGATAACATTTTCCCAATTCCATTTCTCATAATACCACTCTGGTACATCTATATTTTCAATCCACTTCATTTCATGCTTTCCATCTTTATGAGCAAGCCATACATCCGCTTTCTTACGGTCTGAACGTATCCATATTAATTGATTACTCTTATTCATGAAGAGCGGATGATAATCTCCTTGCCTATGAGGTGGCTTTGTGATTCGATGTTGTTCGTCGCTTGTACTATCGATTTCATATAAAGATGGTAGTGGTCTTTTTTCTGGTGGAGTTTCTATCCCCGCCTCTTTTGCTCGTGAAACGATAATTACGTTATCATTCTTCCATGTAAAATCCCAATCGACATATCCTTTCGGTGTAAATGTGTTCTGTTGAAGTGCTGGCAATTCTTTTACTTTTAAATGTTTATTCTCTAACGCAACTCTCCCGCTTCCTTCAATATAGGCCAATATATTGTTGGCTGGCGCCCATTTGAACCATTGTGTGTTTAATAACATTTGATCTACCTTTTCAAAACGACTACCATCTGCACGAACTAAGCAAAGCGTATTGCTATCAGCTGACCATGAAGCTGTCGGTACTGCTAAAAATGAAATCCACTTTTGATCTGGCGACCACTGAAAGCCACTTGCAACTAATGCTAGGAAATCATCATGTTCATTTGGTAATGCATACAAATGCTTCATTTTATGAGGATTCATATGTGCATCTTTTTGTACTTCATATAGCTGGGCTCCTGTCCACCCTGTTGGAAGTAAATGTGCTTCAGATGATACAAAAAACTTCTTTCCATCAGGATACCATGCATAATCTCCTACACCTGCCGATACATTTTCAAAATCTGTATTCTTTTTTTCTACATCAAATGTATTTAATGTACCTGTAAATATAAATGCAATTATATTTTCTGTTGGTGACCATTGATAATTCGATGCTTCTGAGTGAAACGGCGTAACTTTCTTTCCATCTTTCAGCCGATATAACTCAAGACTACCTTCTTTCTTTCCTTTTACATATGCCAGCCACTCTCCATCATGAGACCACTTTGGCCCTGTTATATACTCTCCTTTTGTAAGTTGTTTCTCTTTCCCCTCAACTTTAATCCAGAGGTCATGATGACGAATAAAAGCAATTTTCGCTTCATTATTTTCTGCGCTACTATTAATGATTGAACATAAAAATAAGACTAACATTGTACCAACGCTTACTATGAACCGTTTCATAATACCCCTCCATTTCCCTCATAGCATTCCTCAATGTCCACCTACAATATGTAAAAAATACCTATTCGACATAATCAGAAAAAATTTCCCAAGAAATTTTAAATTCATAGAGGATTGGTATGAATTATGCCGAAAATATAGTTTATCTAACATCCGATTATGTAATTCGAGATAAATTTGTAAGATTAATTTTCGGAATATTGACACTTTTTATCAGGGGGAGTTTCTATGAAAAAAACTACATCTACACTACTGAGTATGGCGCTCGTCTTTTCCAGTTTTGGAGCTTTAAGCGCCCATGCTGAATCACTGCAAAAAGAGAAGCAATTTAGTCCACAGTTAAAAGCAAACATTACACAATGGGGAGAAAATAAAATTACGCAAAATGTTGAAACAAAAACATCAAAAGAAATATCTGTCATTGTAGAATTGCAACATGCTCCACTCGCTTCACAAAGTAACATTCAACATGCTCCAGATTTACAAAATAATAATGCCCAGTCTTATCATGCGCAACTAAAAAAAGCACAAGAAGATACTACTAAGAAAATAAAAGAAAAAGCACCGAAAGCAACGATAAAAGAAACGTATAGTACGTTATTTTCTGGGTTTTCTATCTCTATTCCAGGGGATCAAATTACCGCTCTAGCTTCTTTACCTGAAGTAAAAACAATTTATCCAAACTTAACATACAAATTACATGAAACGTCAAAAAGTCCGGCTAATCAAGAAACACCAAATATTGGAGGGCCGACAGTTGGTGCGCCTGAAGCTTGGAATTTAAAAGATCCGACTGGCAAACCACTTGATGGAAAAGGAATGAAAGTCGCTATTATCGATTCAGGTGTAGACTATACACACCCTGATTTAAAAGCAAATTATATCGGCGGCTATGATACAGTCGATGAAGATAATGATCCGATGGACGGAAACGTACACGGTACTCATGTTGCTGGAATTATCGCTGGTAATGGAAAAATAAAAGGGATTGCTCCAAATGCCTCTATACTTGCTTACCGTGTCATGAATGATGGGGGTACTGGTACAACCGAAGATATTATTCAAGGTATTGAGCATGCTATTCAAGATGGTGCCGATGTTTTAAATCTATCTCTTGGTCAAGATTTAAATGTACCCGATCAACCTGTAACAATGACGCTAGAACGGGCGGCGAAACTTGGTGTTACTGCGGTCGTATCAAATGGAAATGATGGACCCAAACCTTGGTCTGTAGATGCACCTGGGAATGCAAGTAGTGTCATCTCTGTTGGAGCATCTACAGTTTCTATTCCATTTCCAACATTCCAAGTAGCTGGTTCCAATAAATCTTACCAAGGATTACCGTTATCAAAATCGGATTTCCAAGTAGGAAACGATGCCCAGCTTGTATATGTTGGATACGGTAATCCAAGTGATTACGCTAAACAAGATGTAAAAGGTAAGTTCGCGCTTGTCTTACAAGGGACTTCGAGCACGTTTGTAAAAGCTGAACAAGCAAAACAAGCTGGCGCTCTCGGCGTGCTACTAATTTCTAACGAAAAAGAAATTAATATTATGCCAGAATATTTTGGTCGTGAAGAAGTAGCTCTTCCTGTTATGCAGCTATCCAATACGAATGGCGAAGAGTTGAAAAGTTTAATTACAAAACGAAAGAAAAATATAAAAATTGGACAACCAAAACAAACAGAACTTATTGGTAATTTTAGTTCAAGGGGACCATCACAAGGAAGTTGGCTTATAAAGCCTGATGTTGTTGCACCTGGCGTACAAATTACAAGTACAGTACCAAGAGGTGGCTATGAATCTCACAATGGGACAAGTATGGCTGCGCCGCAAGTAGCTGGAGCCGTTGCTCTATTACGTCAAATGCATCCTGATTGGACGACAGAACAATTAAAATCATCTCTTGCCAATACAGCCGAAACATTAAAAGACGTAAATGAAAACACATATCCTGTTATGACACAAGGATCGGGCTTAATTAATATTCCAAAAGCAGTAAAAGCGGACGCATTAGTTACACCAAACAATGTAAGTTTCGGTCTAATTAAACCAAATAGCGGAAAAGTAAAATTAACACAAAATATTACACTACAAAATCTTTCTAGCAAAAAGAAAAACTTTTCAACTCGCATTGAACTATTAGATACAAAAACGAAAGTTCAAACTTCTTTCGCTTCTTCTGTGAGCGTAAAACCGAATAGTAACATAGAAAAACCTTTTACCATTACTGTGGATAGTTCTTTGCCACAAGGTGTATATACAGGGAATGTATATGTAAAAGAACAAGGTAAGACAGAAGAAATACGTATTCCATTTACATTTAGCATTGATCCAAAAGAATACAAACGTATTGATGGCCTTGAAATTGTTAATTCTACTTTCAGTCCAAATAATGACCAAATACTAGATGACAATCTTATCAATTACTATTTAGTTACACCCGTTGAGGATGTAACGTTTCACGCTAATTTAATTACGAAAGACCGAGTAACCTATCAAGGTATCGTTTATCAAGGTAAAAATGAAACACCAGGTTATAAATCTTTCAAATGGAATGGTACAAAAGTTGGTGGATCCCCTCTGCCTGACGGCTTATACCAAATTGAAGCTGTTGCTTCTAATTCTGGTGGAGAAACGAAACAAACAGGGGCTGTGTTTGTCGACCGCACTGCACCTAAATTAACACACGAAGTTGATCAAGAAAATCTCATAATTAGAGGGAAAGTAACTGATATACTGTTAGATTGGATGACAGAATCCGGATGGGTTGCTCCAGGGCATCCTGTCACGATACAGTATGAAATTAACGGGAATGGTACATGGGAAAATGCATTCCTGAACCATTGGGAGAAAAACTACGAAATTTATTTCGATCGTAGTCAATTACAGCAAGGAAAGAATACAATTCACATTGTAGCAACTGATGCCGCTGGAAATACATCTAATTTGAATGTTGATTTAGAAGTGAAATAATTAAATTATTGTTGACAATCTTTTAAAAATAGTTTTATAATACGAA
The DNA here is from genome assembly GCF_038050415.1 of Bacillus sp. FSL M7-1020. Lineage (NCBI taxonomy): Bacteria > Bacillati > Bacillota > Bacilli > Caryophanales > Bacillaceae > Bacillus > Bacillus sp. FSL M7-1020. Next base: position 3,980,779 of record NZ_JBBOTW010000001.1, read on the forward strand.
ACATAGTTTAGTTGAACGAATTATATATCGGCTTTGAAGGAATACTAGTAGCGACTTATATCCCTGTCTCAGAGAACTGATGGTTGGTGTAAATCAGTACATATACAAGCGTGAATTACAATTCTGGAGCTTCTTTCCCGTAGTGCACATAGTGCATGAAGAGGAAGACGGATCTTTCCGTTATCTTAAAGTGAGTGGTAAACAATTTTTATGTTTACAATTAGGGTGGTACCGCGATTTTTATCGTCCCTATCGGATTTTCCGATAGGGGCTTTTTTGCGTCCTTCCCTTTTATACAACTTCATATATACGCATTGAAAGAATCGCAGTAGTATATTATATCCCTGTTACAGAGAGCTAGTGGTCGGTGGAAATTAGCACATATATAAGTACGAATTACAATTCTGGAGCTTCTTTTTCGTAGTGCTTTTATGCATGAAGGAAAAGACGGAGTTTTTCCGTTATCATGAATTGAGATGTAAGTGTATTTTCACTTACAAATAGGGTGGTACCGCGATTCTTTCGCCCCTATCGGATGTTCCGATAGGGGCTTTTTCTATTTCTCAAAGAAACAAATGTTAAATAATTCCGAATCTTATGATAAAATTTTATAAGCGCTTACAATTTGAAAGGGGGTGATATAAGCTATACGAAACTCATATTCAATTTTATAGAAAACAAGGAGGATGTCTAAATGACAAAGAAAATAGAAATCCCATCGCATTTAAAACCATTCGTATCCACACAACATTATGATCAATACACACCGGTGAATCACGCTGTGTGGCGTTACATTATGAGACAAAATCATAGCTTCTTAAAAGACGTTGCCCATCCAGCCTATGTGAATGGACTACAATCATCTGGTATTAATATAGATGCAATTCCAAAGGTAGAAGAAATGAATGAATGCTTAGCACCAAGCGGCTGGGGAGCTGTAACAATTGATGGCCTTATTCCTGGCGTCGCATTTTTCGATTTTCAGGGGAACGGATTACTACCAATTGCAACAGATATTCGTAAAGTAGAAAATATCGAGTACACACCAGCTCCAGATATTGTACACGAAGCGGCAGGACACGCACCGATTTTACTTGATCCTACATATGCAAAATATGTGAAACGTTTTGGACAAATTGGTGCAAAAGCTTTCTCTACAAAAGAAGAACATGATGCATTTGAAGCTGTTCGTACATTAACGATTGTCAAAGAAAGCCCTACTTCTACTCCTGATGAAGTTAAGGCTGCTGAAAATGCTGTAATTGAAAAACAAAACTTAGTTTCTGGTTTATCAGAAGCTGAACAAATTTCACGTCTTTTCTGGTGGACAGTGGAGTACGGATTAATTGGAAATATTGACGATCCAAAAATTTACGGTGCTGGTCTTCTTTCCTCTGTCGGCGAAAGCAAACATTGCTTAACAGATGCTGTAGAAAAAGTTCCTTTCTCAATTGAAGCTTGCACAGGGACAACTTATGATGTGACAAAAATGCAACCACAGCTATTTGTTTGTCAATCATTTGAAGAGTTAACTGAGGCGCTTGAGACGTTCTCTGAAACGATGGCATTCAAAACAGGTGGCACAGAAGGATTAGAAAAAGCAATTCACTCCGAAAATCATGCCACAACTGAGTTAAGTAGCGGATTACAAATTACGGGCACATTTACAGAAACAATTAAAAATGATGCCGGCGAAGTCATTTACATGCGAACAAGCTCTCCAACTGCATTAGCAATTCATAATAAGCAGTTGGCAAATCATTCTACCTCTGTACACAGTGATGGATTCGGGACACCGATCGGATTACTAAATGGTAATATCGCACTAGAAGATTGTACAGAAGAAAAGTTACATTCATTAGGCATTACAATTGGAAACAGCGCAGATTTTACTTTTGCAAGTGACATTCATGTAAAAGGAACAGTAACTGATATTGTAAAGAATGATAATAAAATTGCCCTTATCTCGTTTATAGATTGTACAGTTACTTATAAAGATCGTTTACTATTTGATGCTTCATGGGGCGCATTTGATATGGCTGTTGGCTCACAAATCACTTCAGTATTCCCAGGTGCCGCAGATGCAGCAGCATTTTTCCCAATGGATGAAGAAGTTCAAGAAATTCCTGCTCCACTTGTACTGAATGAACTTGAACGTATGTATCAAACAGTTCGAGATATTCGAAGTGAGGGGATTTTACACGACGCGCATATCGATCAATTAGTAGCAATTCAAGAAGTATTAAATACATTTTATGCGAAAGAATGGCTGCTTCGCCTTGAAATATTAGAATTACTTTTAGAGCATAACAAAGGGCATGAAACATCTGCAGCATTACTACATCAACTTTCTACTTTCACAACTGACGAAGCTGTAACACGCCTTATTAACAATGGTCTTACGTTACTTCCAGTAAAGGGTGTGAGAAATGATGCTAAGATTAACTGAAGAAGAAGTTCGCGAGGAGTTATTGAAGGTAGATAAATGGATGGTAAAAGATGAGAAATGGATTGAACGAAAATATATGTTTTCCGACTACTTAAAAGGAGTCGAATTTGTCTCTGAAGCCGCCAAACTATCAGAAGAACATAATCACCATCCATTTATCCTTATCCAGTATAAAGCAGTTATTATTACTTTGTCATCTTGGAATGCAAAAGGTTTAACGAAACTAGATTTTGAGCTTGCAAAACAATTTGATGAACTATTTTTACAAAACGAAAATGCAATTATAAGAAAATAAAAAAAGAGAAGCCTTTTTAGGCTTCTCTTTTTATTTTGAAATGGATACAATGTCCAAATGGATCCTCGACTTGTAATATTCCATCTTTGTACGTAGCAATTTTGCCAATATTTTTTAAGCTTTCACATACTTGCTCTTTTTGTTTTTCATCCGCTAGTACAATTGTGAAATATTTCAAACCAACAGAACCTGGCATTTGCGGTGGTACCCCTTCACCTTGCCACGTATTTAAACCGATATGATGATGATAACCACCTGCTGATACGAACAACGCTCCATTACGAGCTGGGATCGTTATTTCAAAACCAAGACCATCAACATAGAAACGTTTCGCTTCCTCTAAATCAGCTACATGGAAATGAATATGCCCCATCACAGTACCATCTGGAAATCCATTCCATGTACTTCCTTGCTGTAATAATTCTTCACCAGCTAACGGGTTACTAACAAATGGGAGTTCTCCATTCTCATCACGCCAAACTTCTTTTTGTCGATCATGATAAATTTCAATCCCGTTTCCATCTGGATCAGCTAAATAAAGAGCTTCACTAAAGTAATGATCGGCTCCACCATGTAGTGGATATACCATCTCTACAAGATGACGAAGAACATTCGCTAAATCCTGCCTACTTGGTAATAAAATTGCGTAATGATATAACCCTGTTCTTGCTCTTTGCTTCGGAAAAGCTTCTTTCTTTTCTTCAATGATAAGAAGTGGTTCATCATTTTCATTCCCAAATGTAACGACTGCTTCTTCTTCTTTTAGCACCTTCATACTTAGTACTTCCGTATAAAACTCTAGTGATTTCTTTACATTAGATACGTATAAATGAACAACATCAAGTGTTGTATCGGGATGAAGTTGAAAACTCATCTTGTTAGCCCCCCCATTTAAATTAGTTCTTCTTTGACATTTTTTCTTTTAAGAAATTATCTACAAAACCATCAGCTTTTGCAACAAATAAGTATGCACCCATTGCTAATAATGCAAGTTCTAATTCGAAACCAGGATTTTTTCCATCTCCCAATAAACCAGCTGACCATTTCACTTTTACGATTGCCCCAACCATAACAAGTGCAAATAATAATCCAATATATCTTACACCTAAACCTAGAATTAATAATAGGCCTCCAACTAATTCAAATGTTGCTACACCGTATGCCAGTCCTCCTGGTAAACCAATGCTTGTAAACCATCCTGCAATATTGTCAATTCCTGATTGGAATTTTGTTAAACCGTGCATAAAGAACGTTACCCCTAACACGATACGAATAATTAAGTTACCAATATGTTGATTCATTTCTTTCTCTCCTTTATAGTTTTCTTATACAAAACTTTTATTCACATTACAAAACATACACTAATTTTTTTTATTCGTCAATTCATTTTCATTGGGAAAAAATATATTTTTTTTGCTATGATACAAATAGTTGTTTACAAAAAGGAGCTTGATTTTATGAATATTGGTTCTGCAATACGTGAAATTCGTCAACGTAGAGGCATAACAATTGCACAAATTTGTGAAGGAACAGGTCTTTCTAAAGGCTTTATGAGTCAGGTTGAAAATAATAAAACATCACCATCTATCTCAACGTTAGAAACGATCTCAAATTTTTTAAACGTTCCCCTTCCCTATTTATTGTTAGAACAAAAAGATCGATTGAAAATTGTTAAAAAAGAAGAACGAAAATACAGTGTATACGGCAAAGATGAGCAAAGAATTGAACATGTTGCGGAGCAAGGTGGCCTTCGCCTGAATCTCGTAGAAATTCCTGCCGGGTTTCCGAAAGAAAACTCACCAAATGCCCATGAAGGTGAAGAGTGTCATCTTGTATTACGCGGAAAGCTAGAAGTTCAACATGGTGAAGATATTGCAATTGTAGAAGAAGGTGATTCTTTCTCTTGGAATGCATGCGTTCCACATATTGTTCGTAATGTAGGAAAAGAATCCGCACTATTACTTATCTCTAGTCATGCGGAGAATCGAAAACGCGTTTACTAATCAATAAAAAAGAAGCCTGCTTCAAACAGGCTTCTTTTTTATTCTCGTATAATCCCGTAACTTGTCCCAACTAGCACCGTCTTTTCATGTTGATTGCGATAAACTGATTCGATTGAAACTTTTTTATACCCTTCCATTTGCTCTATATTTGTTAAAGTTAATTCACAAGTAATCGTATCCCCTGTAAAAACTGGTCTAATAAACTCACTTACTAATTCTCTTGCTATGTAATGTAACTCTTCGCCTACTTTCGTTCCAATGCTAGCAGTCAATAAACCATGAACCATTAATCGGCCATTCTCATCATATTCCATATGATGTCTCCCTTTATCACCTGTAATATTTGCAAATTCGAAAACTTCTTCCTCAGTAAATCTTCTTTCATATTTAAATACTTCCCCAACTTTTATACTCATTTTTATCCCCCTAATAATAAACTGAATTTTCTTTCATTTTATCATGAAATGAGTCTTAATTCATTTTCTATTACAAAAAATAATTAGAAATACTTATAACTGTATTTCTTTACTTTTCACCCATTTACCGATGACCATCTCTTTTTGCGATTTGGTATCCATAATACGCACATGTACCATTTCTGGATAACTCTCTAACTTCAAATCCACAACTTCTATAAAAATCAAAATTGTTCGCAGATGTATGTGCAAACCAATCACCATGGGGAAGCTTTTGTAAACAAAGAGCTACAAGTTTCTTACCCAATCCTTTCCCCCTATACTCACACTTCACAACCAAATTTACTATGTTAGCAACCATCATTTGATCAGAAATCACTCTAACCATCGCAACCATTTCTTCTTCATCCCAAATTGTGAAAGCCCATGTTGAATTTTCAAATGCAAGCGTAAATTTTTCAATTTGCCAAGAAGGGATATTATCATTACTCCAACCGGCATCTTCAAATAAAGTTTTAATTGCATATGCTGGTACTCCATTCGTTCCTTCACGGATAATAAGCCCATTATGGTAAATATACATGTAATCCCCCTTTATTTTTATATACCATTCTTCAAAAGATGCAATTTACCTTTTTTCATCCAACTCGCTTAATCGAATAAACAAGAACATCCATCCCCTGAAATGAAGTTGTTTTCTCATAACTAAGCCCTGTTTTTCTAGCAACAAATATTGAGGCGGGATGGTTCGGATTAATAAGAGAAATTAATTTATTCATTTGTAATGCTTGGAAACCGTAGTCTCGAAATGCCGCAGCTGCTTCTTTCGCATACCCTTTTCCCCAATACTGAGGAAGTAACCAATAACCAATTTCAATTTCCTCTTTTCCATCTATCTTCTGCTTTACTAGTCCCGCATGACCAATTCGTATTCCCGTTTCCCTTTCAATCATTACAAATAAACCGAGACCATTTTTATAATTAGGAATTACCCACTCCTCCAAGCTTTTTTTGCATTGCATATATGTTTTTAACGTCCCATTTCCAATATAGCGCATTACCTTCTCGTTTCCCCATAGTGAAGCGTAGAACTGTAAATCATCCATTGTATATTTGCGAACTTGTAAACGATCTGTATGAAACATTTCTGCACTCCTTCCCACTAATGTGTTCTTTATTTCACGACCATATTTTACATGTATAATAAGTATTACTACCTATTATAAATGAACGAAACAAAAAATGCAGAATGTTCATTCTTTTACCCGATAAAAAAAGCAGTAGACAAATATTGTCTACTGCATCCATATCATAACTAGCACAAAGAAAACTACAATTGAGGGGGGTGTAGGATTTTCAAATATACTAGATACTTATCCCGTTCTAACGGGCGGTAAACTTTTCAATTATTTGAAAAGTTTACCGCACATAAGAACTTTTGCGGTCATTAAGAGAGCACTGTTAAGTAATCAAACACACGCTGTGCTTTTTCTCCACCCATTCGCGCATGTTGAAGAAGGGAAATACCATGTGGGCCAGATGCACGTAATGCTTCTGGTTGTGCTACTAAAATAGCTTGTACAACTTCTAACTCTCCAAGCATAGCTGCAGCAAAAATATCCATGCGAGCACCCTTTTCCAGTAAATAAAGAGCAATATCTTTACGACCTACATGTGCCGATGCTCCTAAGGCACTTTCCCAATCTGATCCGCCCCAATTGTAAGAGGCATGAAGTAAGCTGGGCGATTCAACCAACAGTTCCTGTACTTTTTCTAAATTTCCGTGAGCTGCCATAACAAATTCTCTTACTAACTCAGTGGTAATACGCTCTTCTGTATGCATCGCTCTTCTCCTTTTTTAGAAATTCGTTTCGGTGTAAAAAATGGTTTGTCACTTCCTTGAAAAATATCCACTTCTATACCAAATACATATTGAAACATTTCATGACATAATACTTCTTCTGGTACACCGTCATACTGAATCTCCCCTCGCTTTAATACGAGTAAACGATCACTATATTGAGTAGCTTGGTTAATGTCATGTAAAACCATTACAATTGTCATACCAAACTCCTCATTTAATCGTTTCACAAGTTCCATTACTTCCAACTGATGAACGATATCTAAAAAAGTTGTTGGCTCATCTAATAATAAAACATTCGTGCGTTGTGCTAGCGTCATTGCAATCCAAGCACGCTGCCTTTCTCCTCCTGATAAAGATTGTAAAAGACGATATTCATACCCTTCAAGATTTGTAACAGACAATGCCCAATTAACAATTTCTTCATCTTCTTTATTTAAGCGAACACTCCATGATTTATGGGGGCCTCTTCCAAATTCAATTAATTCTTTCACTGTTAAATCTAATTGATGATCATGCATTTGTGGTAACATCGCTAATTGCTTTGCTACATCGGCACTCTTCATCGTATGAATATTTTTCCCATCTAAAATGATTTCCCCTTCGCTTTGTTTAAGTAGCCTTGCCATTAAACGAAGCAAAGTAGATTTCCCCGATCCATTCGGTCCAATTAAACTAACAACTTCTCCAGCTTTAATATGTACATTCATATTTTGCATTTGAAATCTTTCAGAATGTGCGTAAAACACTTTTTCAACGGAAATCACGTTGTTTTCCTCCTCTATGAATTAAATATAAGAAGAACGGACCACCTAAGAAGGATAATAAAATACCAACAGGCAATTCGATTGGATCGAACCAGCTTCGAGCTATCGCATCCGCAAAAACAAGTAATACCCCGCCGCCAAGACATGATAGAGGCAGCAAATATTTATAATCATTTCCAACTAATAAACGTAGCATATGCGGTACAACAAGACCGACAAACCCAATAAGTCCAGAAACACTAACTGCTATTCCAGCTAATAATGTACTTACTACGATTAAATAAAAACGACTTTTTTCCACGTTATGTCCTAATAACTTTGCCATTTCATCTCCAAGCATTAATACTCGAATATGCTTAATACCAAAGAAGGCTAATATAATAGCAAATATCGCATAATAAATAATCATATTTAAATGTGCCCAGCTTACACCACCAATGCCACCAGCTAACCACGGTAAAACAGATTGTACTTTGTCACTATGTAATAACATTAATGCTGACGTTGCTGCACCAATCAATGCATTAATCGACACACCTACTAAGACAATTCTTGAAGGTGGTGCCCCTTTTTGCCATGATAAAGCATAGATGACCATTGCTGTGATGAAAGCTCCTAAAAACGCCCCTAGCGGTAAAAAAGCCATGTGCTGAGGAAATAAAATCATAATTATAATTGCTACAAGACCCGCTCCAGATGAAACCCCGATAATACCAGGGTCTGCAAGAGGGTTTCTCATAACCCCTTGCAATAATGCACCTGATGTCGCTAAACACGTTCCTACTATAAATCCAACGAGCACCCTTGGTATACGAAGATCCCATACAATTCGATGAACTATCGAACCTTCATCTTGCATCCCTGTTAGGATGTCTCGTAAAGAAAAGGATAAACTTCCCGCGAAAAGACCGTAAAAAAGACCTAGAATCGTTAATACGACTAAAATAACTGCTATTCCCCATCTTTTTTTCGCAAAAGGATGTTCCTTTTCTCTTACTACTTCATTACTCTCCATACTTATCATTTCCTTACATCTTGTATACTTTTATACATAAAGTCCATAGCTTCTGTTACTTTTGTTCCAGGATTTGATCCAAATAAGTCTGGTGGTAAAATAACTACACGATTTTGTTTTACTGCATCTAAATTTTTCCACGCTTCATTTTTCATCATTTCGCCTTCAAATGCTTTTTTCACGCTATTCGGGTCTCCGTGTGTAATTAAATAAATTACATCTGGATTCGCCTCAATAATACGTTCTACACTTAGCTGTGCATATTGCGGATATTCTTTCATTTCTGGAAAACCAGCTGCAATATTTTTTCCGCCCGTTTTCTCTAAAATGTCACCTGACAGAGATGTTGGTAATGCTGCTAAATAAGTTCCTGGTGCTCCATACACTAGCAATGCTTTCACATCACTCTTTTTCTCATATTTCTTCATTTGATCATTCATTTTTTGATTCAGTTCTTTTGCTTTATCTTCTTTCTTCATTACTGCTCCGTATATTTCAATATTCTTTTGAATATCTTGTACAGAATTTGCAGTAGAAATGACTACTTTCGTCCCTTGACCTTCAACCGTTGGAACATTCTTTTGGAATCCATTGTTAGCAACAAGTACATCTGGCTTTAAGCTAGCAATTTGCTCAAAATTCGGCTGATGTGCATTCCCAATTACTTGCGCTTTCTTTAACTCCTCCGGAAGAGTTAATTTCGTATCTGGACGACCTATAATCTTTCCGCCTAAAGCATGAATAATATCCATATCACCCATACTTAATGTTGCAAAGCTCTCTGGTGTTTTATCGAATGTTACCTTTCTTCCCGATAGGTCGGTAATTTCGATTTTTTCTTTTCCTTTTTCTGTTTTGGTTGCAGACGCTTTGTCGTTTCCCTTTGCATTGCAACCTATTAATAAGAAAAAAACAGATAAAATCGCTGTAAATAGCGTAATAGACTTTTTCATTCTTCCACCTCTAATTGATAATGATAATCATTAACTACTATTCTACTTTAATTGATAAGGATTATCATTGTCAACAAAAACGCATACATTTTCTTCAAAAAAAAACAAAAAGCGCTACAAAAAGATCCTTTCTTTTTGTAGCGCTCTATTTAATACTATTACTCACATTCATTTTCCTCCAACTGGTCACGCATCACTTTTACACGCTGAAAGAAAAAGAACGATAAACTTAAAAATATAACGATGCTCCCCATCATAACAAAAAATTGTATCGTTTCTTTTACTCCATTCGGAATCAATAAGCCAACCATTAACAATGTGCTTACAGCGAGAAGGATCTGTCCGAACCGAGTATAATCTTCTATTTTCCCTTGTAATTCTTTCATCATATTCTCACTCCTCCATTTCACTGTATCATATTCTATGAAACTGAAAGACAAGTAAATGCAGCCATTCGGGGAGATGTTTTCCAAAAGAAAAAGAGCCGCTTAATTGCGACTCTTTCCTATCTATTCCACACCTTTATATGCTTCCATATAAATTTCTTTCAACTCTGAAATGAGCGGTAATTTCGGATTAGCTGTTGTACATTGGTCTTCAAAAGCCCGTTCTGCTAATACTCCAACAACCTCTTCAAATTTCTCTTTATCGACTCCTTGCCCCATAATACTCATATTAATATTCAAGCTTTTTCCAAGCTCAATAATTGCTTGGACAAGTGATTCCACCCCTTCTGCTGCCGAACTTGCTGGAAGCCCGAGCATTCTCGCTATATGTGCATATCTTTCATCTGCCACAAAGTACTCATATTTTGGGAACAATGCGTGTTTTCTTGGCTTAATAGCATTATAGCGGACTACGTGCGGCATTAGAATGGCATTTGCGCGTCCGTGCGGAATATGGAATTCTGGTCCAATCTTATGTGCTAAGCTGTGATTAATACCGAGGAAAGCATTTGCAAATGCCATCCCTGCAATTGCAGAAGCGTTATGCATTTTTTCTCTTGCTTCTTCATCATTTCCATCTTTATATGCTCTCGGTAAATATTTGAATACGAGATCAATAGCTTTTAATGCTAATCCATCTGTATAGTCATTTGCCATAACAGACACATACGCCTCAATTGCATGTGTTAAAACATCCATACCAGTATCTGCTGTTACATGTGGTGGTACTGTCATTACAAATTGCGGATCAACAATCGCTACATCTGGTGTTAATTCATAATCTGCAAGCGGATACTTTATATTATTTTTCTTATCTGTAATAACCGCAAATGGTGTCACTTCTGACCCTGTTCCTGATGTTGTTGGAATGGCAACAAACTGCGCTTTATTTCCTAATTCCGGATATTTACATGTACGTTTTCTTATATCTAAAAATTTCTGTTTAATGCCATAGAATGATGTTTCTGGATGCTCATAGAATAACCACATCCCTTTTGCCGCATCCATAGCTGAACCGCCACCAAGTGCAATAATTACATCAGGCTTAAAGCTTCTCATCATTTCCGCACCTTTAAAAACAGTTTCATCTGACGGATCTGGCTCGACCTCAAAGAACACTTCAACTTTCACATCATTTGCATGCTTACGTAAATAGTGCGTAACTGTGTCTACATAGCCGTGCTCAACCATTCCTGGATCCGTTACAATAAATGCGCGTGAAATGTTAGGCATATTTGCTAAATACGCCGTAGCATGTTTTTCAAAATAAATTTTTGGTGGCAACTTGAACCACTGCATATTCTTTTTTCTATTTGCCAGCCTTTTTATATTTAATAAATGAGTCGCTGTTACGTTTTGAGAAACTGAGTTTTTCCCGTATGAACCACAACCAAGTGTAAGCGATGGAATAAACCCATTATATATGTCACCTATTCCGCCTTGTGATGAAGGTGCATTTACAATAAGACGGCAAGCTTTCATACGTAAACCAAATTGTTTTTGTACTTCTTTATTTGTAGAATGAATGACTGCTGAATGCCCTAAACCTCCAAGATTCAACATTTCTTCGCAATATGTAAATCCTTCTTCTAATGAATTCGCTTTTACACAAGCTAATACTGGGCTCAGTTTCTCACGAGATAGTGGATACGCTGCCCCAATTCCTTTAATTTCAGCTACAAGTATTTTTGTATGTTCAGGCACAGTCATCCCAACTAATTCGGCAATATACTGTGCAGATTTCCCTACAATATCACTATTTACTGCACATGTATTTTCATTTATAACGAGCTTTTCTAATTTCTTTCTCTCTTCCTCTGTTACAAAGTAACAATTATTTGCAATCATTTCTGTTTTAACATCATCATAAATTTCTTTATCGATAATGATTGCCTGTTCCGATGCACAAATCATACCGTTATCAAATGTTTTCGATAAAATTAAATCATTAGCAGCTCGTTTTACATGTGCTGATTTCTCTATATAACACGGTACATTACCAGGACCTACACCTAGTGCTGGTTTACCAGTAGAATAAGCCGATTTCACCATACCAGCGCCTCCAGTTGCTAGAACGAGTGCGACACCATCATGGTTCATTAATTGTTTCGTCGCTTCGACAGATGGTCTTTCAATCCATTGAATACAATGCTTTGGCGCACCCGCCTTCACCGCTGCATCATATACTGTTTTGGCCGCTGCAACGGAACAATTTTGTGCAGAAGGATGAAATGCGAAAATAATTGGATTTCTCGTTTTTATCGCGATTAATGCTTTAAACATTGTTGTTGACGTTGGATTCGTTACTGGCGTTACTCCAGCTACTACACCGACTGGTTCCGCAATTTCTATTATTTCTTCATGAGGATCTTCATGAATAACTCCTACCGTTTTATCTTGCTTTATACTATGCCAAATATATTCAGTGGCAAAAATATTTTTTATGCATTTGTCTTCATAGACACCACGGCCTGTTTCTTCAACAGCCAATTTTGCAAGCGACATATGTTGATCAACACCTGCTAGTGCCATTTCATGAACAATGTTGTCAATCTGTTCTTGTGTAAAACTTTCTAATGCTTGTAAAGCTTCTTGACCGTTATTTACTAACGTATCAATCATCTCTTTTACCTCTTGCATTTCATTTACAACTTTCTCTTTGACTACCATGTAAATTTCCTCCTATTCTGTTATCACGGTCTTTATAAGTCCCTATAGGTCATAATAAGTCCCGATTAGCGAAAAAAAATAGAGTTACCGTCCTACATGAATCTCATTGTTTGTGAAATATTTCACAAGTTTATTCGTGAATAACATTTCATGAATTCAATATACATGAAATCATTTCATTTGTGTATGTCTAATTTGTGAAATATTTCACAAATAAACATAATAAAAATGCACTGCTCCACATTAGCAGTGCATTTTTATTATGCTAGCGCTTGTGCTAAATCTTCAATTAAATCTTCACCATCTTCAATTCCGACAGAGATACGAATTAATGTATCTGTAATTCCTAATTCTTTACGACGATCTGCTGGGATTGATGCATGTGTCATTTGAGATGGGATAGAAATTAAACTTTCGACTGCTCCTAGGCTTTCAGCAAGTGTAAAGTATTGCAGTTTCTCAAGTACTTTATTTAATGTTTCCTCACTATCTACATCAAATGAGATGATAGCACCAAATCCGTTTGCTTGTTCTGTTGCTAATTCATGGTTTTGATGTGATTCAAGGCCTGGATAATATACTTTATTTACTTTTGGATGATTATTTAAGAATTCAGCAATTGCGCGTGAATTCGTTTCATGTTCTTCCATACGAATTCCTAACGTTTTTAAACCGCGAAGTAGTAAGAAGCTATCTTGTGGTCCAAGAATACCTCCCGTTGAGTTTTGTACAAAGTGAAGGTCTTCTGCTAGTTGTGGGCTATTTACCACTACTAGACCTGCAACTACGTCACTATGACCTCCTAAATATTTCGTTGCACTATGAAGTACAATGTCTGCTCCTAAAGAAATCGGCGACTGCCAATATGGCGTCATGAATGTATTATCAATAATTGTTAATAAATCTTTCTCTTTAGCAAGAGTAGATATTTTCTTAATATCAGTAATTTTTAGTAGTGGATTCGTTGGTGTTTCCACATAGATCGCTTTCGTATTTGGACGAATTGCTTCTACAACTTCCTCTAAGTTTGTTGTATCTACAAATGTATGCTCAATACCGAAGCGGTCTAATACTTTCGTAATAACACGATACGTTCCCCCATAAACATCATCTGTTAAAATAACGTGATCACCTTTTGAGAACAACATAATTGTTGCTGTAATAGCAGCCATTCCCGAACCAAATGCAAATCCAGCATGACCGTTTTCTAATACGGCAATCATTTCTTCTAAAGCTGCTCGTGTTGGGTTGCCTGTACGTGAATATTCATATCCTTGATGCTTACCAACTGCTTCTTGTTTATACGTACTTGTTTGATAAATCGGTACGTTTACAGATCCAGTTGAAGGTTCTCCTATGCGAATACCATGAATTAACTTTGTCTTTGCTCTCATTTTTTATTCCCATCCTTTGTATATGTCTTTACTTAAATAGCGCTCACTACTATCAGGAAAAATCGTTACAATATTTGTACCTGGTGTTGCTTTCTCTGCCTCCAGTAAACTTGCATGAAATGCTGCTCCTGAAGAGCTCCCAACTAAAAGTCCTTCTTTTTGCGCTAATTCTTTTACTCGTAAAAATGCATTTCGATCAGAAATCGTATGAATTTCATCAAAATAAGATGTTTTCAAAAATGGTGGAATAAATTCAAGACCAATTCCTTCTGTTTCATGTGAACCAGCTTTACCACCATTTAAAATAGATCCTTCTGGTTCTACAATAACTGTTTTAATATCTATATTTTTTTCTTTCAAATAAGATGCAGTTCCCATGAATGTACCGCCGGTTCCTGCTCCAGCAACAAATATGTTAATCTCTCCATTCAATGCATTCCAAAGTTCAGGACCTAATGTTTTGAAATAAGCACGTGGGTTTGCTTCATTCGCAAACTGACTTGGAGAGTATGAATTCGGTATTTCATTTACTAACTCTTTTGCTTTTGCAATTGCTCCGGTCATTCCTTGCTCAGTCGGTGTATGCACGACTGTTGCGCCTAGCGCTTTCATTAATTCTTGTTTCTCAATACTAAATTTCTCTGGTACACAAACAATAACACGTAAATCATGTTCTAACGCTGCAAGTGCCAGTCCAATACCAGTATTTCCAGCAGTCGGTTCAATAATTGTTCCACCCTGCGTGACAAGCCCTTTTTCTAGCGCGTCTTCGATTAATTCTCTTCCTAAACGATCCTTAACGCTTCCGCCTGGGTTATAAAATTCAAGCTTCGCAAATAAACGGACCCCTTCTGGAAGTGAAAACCGAGTAATTTCTACAATTGGTGTATGACCAATTAACTCATGAACTCCACGATATACATTCATCGTGTTCTCCCCCTTATTTGCCAATAAAGAAAAGGCAACTGTATGTATTTTCTTTATATGAGACAGTTGCCTTTTTGTTACATTACTTTAACTCTTCTAGTACTTTTACGATAAAGTTTGTAGAATGAAGGGCTGCTTGATCTAAAAATTGATCAAATGAAACATTTGATTCTTTACCAGCAATATCGGAAAGTGCGCGGATGATAACAAACGGAACTTCGTATTGGTGGCACACTTGTGCAACAGCTGCCGCTTCCATTTCTACTGCATAAAGATTTTCAAATTTATCACGAATTGCTGCAACGCGGTTCGGATCACTCATAAATGAATCCCCTGTTGCAATCATACCTTTTACAACTTGAATATTCTCTTCAGCTTGCATACATTTCTCAGCTAATGCAACTAATGCCTCATCAGCTTTAAATCCAGGTGGCATTCCTGGTACTTGACCATATTCATAGTTAAATGCTGTTACATCTACGTCATGGTGACGAACTTCTGTTGAAATAACTACATCTCCAACATTTAGAGAATGATGGAATCCACCAGCTGAACCAGTATTAATTACTTTTTCAGGCTTATATTTTTCTAATAAAATTGTCGTTGACATCGCTGCATTTACTTTACCAATACCAGACTTTAACAAGATTACTTCATGTCCTGCTAATAGTCCTTTCGTAAATTCACAACCCGCAACCGTTTCTGTTTTTGCTTGTTCTAATTTGTCACGTAAAATACGTACTTCTTCTTCCATTGCTCCAATTACAGCAATTCTCAATCTAATCCCTCTTTCTATTGCTTAGTTGCCTCCATTACCCAAACGAAATGATTTAATCTCGTAAACGTTACATGGAAGCCATTGTTTTCAAATATAGTCTGCATGATCGGAATACGTGTATAGTATTCCGTTTGCAAATCGTTTGCTAACTGGTGAAAACCTCTTTGTTTTGCTGTTTCAACAGTTTTATCATATGCATCTTGATCTGCAAATATCGTATCAGCAAACACTATTTTACCACCTTTGTTTAGCAATTGACTATACTTCGCAACAGCTACATTTTTTTCATCATCTGTTAAATGATGAAATGCATAGGTGCTTACAATGGTATCAACTGAATTCGGAACTTCAAACGAAAGAAAATCACCTTCTGTAATAGAAAATTCCTTTGGCAATTTCTCTTTTGCAATCATGCGCATTTCACGCGACGGTTCTATACCGTAAACTGTACGACCGGCAAGTAATAATTTATTTGTTAAATTGCCAGTACCAACACCAAATTCTAATACGTTACCAAATGACTTGTTAACTACATCCTCTAAAATGTCCTCATAATGGGCGAAAACTTCTTTATATTGTATATCTTCGCCTTGTACGAATGAGTCGTACGTATGAGCCCACTCATCAAATAAACCATTAAATTCTGTGCCCATAAAAATTCCCCTTTTTCTTATCGGTTTTATCAGTATGATATTCCCTCTTTCTAAAAATGTCAATTGAAATGCACGTGGTATTTCCTTCTTTTCTTTGTTACACTGTAGTTGATTACATAGGAGAGGGGGCATCTTCATGTCATTTACCTTTGAAATGTTAGAAGATAAAATAGAATTTTTTGAAGCGGGAGACTTAGCTTCCTTAGAAAGAAAAATTAGTGAACAAATTGATAATAATAAAGCACTTATGCTTGAAGTTCATCACATCTCGCATCAAATGGTTATGGATCCCGAAAGCAAAAGACCGTATTACAGCGCGGTTGTTCATTTTAAATTAAAGAAATTATGCTAACTAAAAAAGAGAAGCTCCTAGGAGCTTCTCTTTTTTAGTTTAGAGTTTGAACAAGCACTGGTTTCCAGCCCTCATTTTCTACCCAATCAATATTTACATAATATTTTTTACCTGATTGCTTATCTTGTACGTTGCCGTAAGCTTTATTCTTACCGTTATTTCCGATTCTATGAATAACTAATTGCTCTACCGGAACGTCGATTGCAGCGGAAATCGCTTGATTCATCTCATTCCAATCTGCTGTACCTTTGTTAAACGTCATCGCAGGTGTTGCACCTTGCTCTGTACCTACTGGCTTCCAAGAAGGTTTCGTATAAGCATCTGTTGCCTTTGGCTGTGTTTTTTCAGCTGCCACTTTCTCATTAGCTTTCGCTTCTTCTTCAGCTTTTTGCTTTTCTTCTTCAGCCTTTTGCTTCTCTTCTTCTTCCTTCTTCTTAGCCTCTGCCTTCTCTTGTTCGTCCTTCTTCGTCTCTTCTTTACCTTTAGCTTTCTCAGCTTTATTTTCTTTTGTTGTTTGCTGAGCTACCTTTTTATCATTAGAAGACGCTTGCTCTTTTGTGTCAGGAACGAACAATTGATATGCTACAATAGCTACTGCCACTAATACAATAGCGATTGCAATATTTAAAACACCGTTTTGACGACGTTTTTGTTGTTTCTGTTGGAATCTAGATCCTCCTGCCATTCTTCAAACCTCCATGCAGTTTTTCATACTTGCTATTGTAACATTAAATCTAGAAAGGTTGAACATTTACAATAATATTTTCATGAAATGAAAACATTTCACTATGAATTGCAAGATTACTTTTCATTCTCTAATCGATGGATTTCTTCTACGATATCTTTGAAAATGGATGTGACTTTATTTACACTGCTGTCCGTTTCTATATCAACGACAACTAAAGCATATCTTGGATTTTCATATGGAAAATAACCTGCAAACCAGCGATTGACCTTCATCCCTTTTCCTGTTTGTGCTGTCCCAGATTTTCCAGCGACACTTAGTGGCAACGACCTGAATGCTGCTCCTGTTCCTTTCTCTGTTGTTACAACGCCTCTTAATAACTCTTGTAATGTTTTTACTGTTTCATAAGAAAGCTGTTTTCCATTTAATTTATGGTTTTCAAATGTAAAAAAGTCACTTCCATTTTTATACACTATTTTTTTAACAGCTTTCACTTCCATTTTTTCTCCATTCCTAGCAATCGTCGCCATCATATTAGCGATTGCTAGAGGTGATATACGTACATCTTTCTGTCCAATTGCTGTTTGCGCTACCGCTTTTTTACTAGTCTTATTTTCCTCACTCCCCCAGATAATAGCACTCTTCTCCTCTGGCATTTGCTCGAAACGCGATGTATGAAATACCGAACCGTTCCAACCAACCTTTCCAACTGCTCCTAAAGCCGCTACGTACGTTTCTAACACCATCTTATCCTTTTGTATTAGCTCGTTACCTAACTGTGAGAATGCCCTGTTACAGCTTCTAGCAAAGCTCCCTTTAAAACTAAGTGTTCCCATCAAAACTTGTGGGTCGTTTTCACCATATAAATCTTTATTACAATTAAATGTGCGATTCAATACATTTATATTTTGATCAATCGCTGCCGTTGCAACTACTGTTTTAAAAACAGAACCAGGAAAATGCGGTGTTAACATTTGATTTTCAAGTGTAGCTTTATATAATCTTTCGTTTTTAACCTGTAAAGATGGTTTGCTAACCATCGCTAGTATTTCATTTGTTTTTACATCAAGTAATACTAATCCCCCCTTCTTTATTTCACTTTTTTCAATTGTCTCTTCAGCTTTTTGCTGCAACTCTTTATGTAAAGTAGTTTGAATTGTAACTGGATAAAATGGATTTCCTGGCGAAGTGTATTTCGCCTGTTTTCCAAAAATCGGTTCTCCTTGCCGGTCCACTTGATACAATACTTTTGCCTCTCCATCAGTTAATAAAAATTCATCAAAAGATTGCTGTAATCCAGAAATACCAATTGGCGTTTGTTTTGAAATTTTTTCTACTTCTCCATATCGCTTTTGGAATTCTCGTTCATTCTCCCCCACTTCACCCACTAAATGATTTGTCCCTCCAGTTTGTTTTAATCGAACTTCAGCCGCTACAATGCCCAATACATTTAATTGATTAATCTTCTCCATCTGCTCTCGTACTAAAGGAAATGGCTCATTTCCTCTTTGGAGTATAAATGCATTTTTTTTATCTTTCATTTGTATTTTGATCTCTTGTCTCGACACACCAATGATATGCGCAATTTTCTTTAACATGTCATTTTTTATTTGTAAAAAAGGAAAAATAATTAAAACTGGGTATTTCTCTTCACCAATTTCTTTATCATTCCGATCTGTAAAATGTCCTCTTCCATTATCTACTGTAAGTGATTGTGTTCGTTGCGTAACGCTTCTTTCGATTAAATTAATATTTCGATCAGTAAAAGATTCAGTATCTATAATCTGTATTTGGAGTAAACGACAAAGTAATAAAAACATCACACATATAAAACAAATTAAAACAACTGTAATTCTCCGTCTTATTTTCATAAAAAAACACCTCGTCTATTATAGTTTGGACGAGGTGTTTAACCTTTTATACAAATAAAAAAACCACTCGTTTTTACACGAGTGATTTTTATTATTTAACAGAGATAATCTCTACTTGCATTTCTCCGCCTGGTGTTTGAATTGCTACCTTCTCACCAATTTGCTTACCTAATAAGCTCTTTGCGATTGGAGAATCGTTAGAAATTCTTCCTTCGAATGGGTCAGCTTCCGCGCTACCTACGATTGTGTAAGCTTCTTCATCTCCATTTGGTAATTCTTTAAATGTTACTGTTTTACCTAATGTAACGACAGTAGATTCTTCGCCATTATCTTCGATGATAACTGCGTTACGAATCATGTTTTCTAATTGTGTAATACGTCCTTCTACGAACGCTTGCTCATCTTTCGCTGCATCGTACTCAGAGTTCTCAGAAAGATCGCCGAAGCTACGCGCGATTTTAATACGCTCTACTACTTCTTTACGTCTTACTGTTTTTAATTGCTCAACTTCGTTCTCTAATTTTTGCTTACCCTCTTGCGTCATAGGGTATGTTTTTTCTGTTGACATATTTTCCACTCCTTTTATATACCAATCCCCCGAAAAAAGAGGAGTTCCATATGAAAACTCCTCCGCTTCCATTGTTAGCGGAGGTTTCTAGTACCCTTGCACTAGCGGAGTTGTCACATACAACCCCGTATTTCCAATTCTTCTTTTAAAGAAGATATGTATGGAAAGTTGATATAAATATGCCCTCACCTATATATAGATGAGGTTGCATGCTTCATTGTATTCGATAGGAAGGGAAAAAATCCCTTCCTATCGTATATCTTTTACTATGCTATTACAAATTTACTTTTTGTTCAAGAATTGTTGCAATTTTTGTCACCATAATATCAATTGCAACATGGTTTTGTCCACCTTCAGGGATAATAATATCCGCAAATTTCTTAGAAGGCTCAATAAATTGATTGTGCATTGGACGCACAACAGTTACGTATTGATCAATAACTGAATCCATCGTACGACCGCGCTCTTTAATATCACGCTGCATGCGGCGCAGGATACGAAGATCTGCATCTGTATCAACGAATAACTTAATGTCCATCAACTCACAAAGACGTGGGTCTTCTAAAATAAGAATTCCTTCTAAAATGATTACATCTTTCGGCTCAACTGGAATAATTTCTTCTGAACGCGTATGCAATGTATAGTCATATACAGGCTTATCAATTTGCTCATATGCAAGCAACTGCTGCAAATGTTCAATTAACAGATCATTATCAAACGCAAGCGGATGATCATAATTTGTTTTTAAACGCTCTTCCATCGGTAAATGGCTTTGATCTTTGTAATAATAATCTTGCTCCAAGATTAAAATGGAATGACCTTTAAAATGGTCAAAAATCGCTTTCGTTACACTTGTTTTTCCTGATCCTGAACCACCAGCGATTCCAATTACAACAGGCTTATTCGTCCCCATTCGACTACCACTCTTTCTTATTGAAGTATGTTTTTGCGCATCATATTATTCACATACACTGGTTGATCCACTTTGAATTTTACGATTTGCAACGGATGTCTCGCTGCATCTAATTCGTTTCCATCCTCATCCCAAATTTTCTCCACCGTCTGCGTAAAGTTTTCTATTTCTGGTCCAAAGAACTCCACTTCATGTCCTGGTTTGAAGTGATTACGTTGCTCAAGCGTTACGATGCCCGTTTCTTCATTATAATCTAACACTAAACCAGCAAAATCATACGTTGTTTTCTTACTATGATTTCCAAACATTTGCTCTTGATGTCCTGGAACCCCTTCAAAGAATGCAGGAGCTGTATCACGATTTGCACATTTATCAAGCTCATCTAACCATTGTTGTTTAAACTCAAAGTTATCCGGATCCGCACAATACGCATCAATTACTTTGCGATATACAGTTGCTACAGTCGCTACGTAATGGATAGATTTCATACGTCCTTCAACTTTTAAGCTATCAATTCCAATTTCAATCATTTTCGGAATTGACAAGATTAAATTTAAATCTTTTGGACTCATCGCAAAGTGAGCATCTTCTTTTTGGAATAAAGGAAGCTCTTTTGCATCTTTATGTTGTGATACCGTTTGAACTAAGTCATAGTCCCAGCGACAAGATTGACAACAACCACCACGGTTAGAGTCACGCGCTGTCATATGGTTACTTAATGTACATCTTCCTGAATATGCGATACACATTGCACCATGGACGAATGCTTCAATTTCAATGTCCACTTTGTCTTTAATTTCTTTCATTTCTTCATAGCTTGCTTCACGAGCTAATACAAGACGATGTAAACCTTCTTCTTTCCAATACTGTGCTGCTTTCCAGTTGGATAGCGATTGTTGTGTACTTAAATGCACCTCAACAGAAGGCGCTACACGTTTACACGTCTCAATAATAAGCGGATCTGCAACGATAATTCCCGTTACACCAGCCTTTTCAATCCCTTTTAAATATTCCTCTAGCCCGTCCATATTTTCATTATGTGCGAAAATATTTGTTGTTACGTATATTTTCGCTCCATATTTCTTTGCAAATTCAACGCCTTCTGCCATATCTTCTAGCGTAAAGTTACCTGCATTAGAACGAAGACCAAATTCTTGTCCACCTAAATATACAGCATCTGCCCCATAATGGATAGCTACTTTTAATTTTTCTAAGTTACCCGCAGGGATTAACAGTTCAGGTTTCTTCACAATAACGCGCTTGCCATCGATCACTCGTGAAATTTCTTGTACAGTCATTTCCTACACCCTCCTCGTTTAGTAAACCGTTTCTTTAAAGAAGAATCCTGTATCTAATGGACGATTTACTGGTTGCATTTCTTCTATTTCTTTATATAGATCATCTTTCACGTCATAATACGCATCACGATCTTCCACACACAAATCAATCGCTTGACGATATTTCTTCGTTACTTCAATAATGTATTCAGAGCTTTTTAGTACACCATCGATTTTTAAGCTATCAACTTCAGCCTCAATTAGTTCCTCTAATTCATCGATGAAACAAATATCATTCGGACTCATAATGTGAGTACCATTTTCATCTTCATAAATTGGATATTTATTGTTACGCTCTGGGTCATACAAGAACATATTCTCTTCATATTTTTTCTTTTCAATGTCAAGATTACGTCCTTGATACTCAAAGTAGTTTCCTACTAACGAACGCTTCGATTGGAACATACAAGTCATACCGTGAATTTGCACTTCAAGTTCCACTTCAGCATTTTCTTTTAAATCAACAATTTCATCTAAGCTAAGCTCACGAGCTAATACAGCACGCTTCGCTCCTCTTTGACCCCAGTAGTTACAAGTGAACCAATTTGTTGCTGTCGTTTCTGTATTCCAGTGCAGTTGCATATTTGGTGCTACTTCACGAACAGCCATTAATACCGCTGGATCTCCGAAGACAATTGCATCTACATGTACTTCGTTTAAAAATGCAACGTAATCTGTTAATTCTTCTACTTTATCATTATGGAACATAGCATTCATTGCTACGTATACTTTCACACCATTTTCATGTGCAATTTTAACAGATTTTTTTACATCTTCACGTGAAAATTCCCCTGCTAAACGTAAACCAAACTTTTGTTCACCGATCATTACTGCATCTGCTCCTGCTTTCGCAAGAGGTTCGATATCCGCCACCGCTCTTGGCGTTACTAACAATTCAGGTTTCTTCATACCTTGGTCATCCTCTCTTTTTACTAACAGCTACTCCATCTCCAATTGGGAAAATCGTTGTATCATATCCTTCATGGTTCATAAGCCATTCATTGTACGTCTTAATACGACGGATTAAACCACGTGTACGTCTATTTTCAATTTTCTCTTTTGTCGTTACAAGACCATGGTACATAACATTATCTGAAATAATTACGCCACCAGGGTTTAATAACGGTTCATATAAGTCAAAAAAGCGACGATATTGTCCTTTTGCTGCATCAATAAAAATAACGTCAAATGTTCCGTGTTCTTTTACTTGTTCACCCGTCTCTAACGCATCACCGTATATAACTGAAATACGTTCTTTTACTGGGGAACGTTCTATATATTCAAGTGCTTTTTCATATCGTTCACGATTGCGCTCAACTGTCACAATGCGTGAATTTGGAATAGCTTGCATCATACGAATACTAGAATAGCCAATTGCTGTACCAAGCTCTAAAATGCTTTTCGGTCCAATTAAACGTAAAAATTGCAGCATAAATTCCATTCCAAGTCGATCCATAATCGGCACATGATTTTCTGTTGCATATTCTTCCATTTCAAGAATTAATTTATCTTTTGGATCAATAAATGATAATAGGTACTCGTTAACTGCATCCTCCATAAATGGTCCTCCTTATTTACATGGAGAAGTGCCTCTATGACGTCTTTTCACACATAGAATGCAATAAAAATACAAGCCAGCTTTACCCTTAGCTTGTACGTCCCGTTTTGATATTAAAAACGATTCTTCTGCCAGTTTTTAACCCGATATATTTTACCACAAAAAAGAGGGATGTGCGACCTTTTTCGCTATCCCTCCCCATTTCACTGTTTTTTCGTAATATATTTTTGCTTTAATGCATTATGCTCTTCTAATGTTTTCGCATAGTACACTTCACCACTTGGTGCAGCTAAGAAATAATAATAATCTGTTTGCGCAGGTTCTAACGCAGCTTCCACTGAATGTTTACCAGAGTTCGCAATCGGTCCAACTGGTAATCCTTTTACAACATACGTATTATACGGTGAATTCACCTTTAAATCCTCGTATAATACACGTTGCTTATGCTTTCCAAGCGCGTATAATACCGTTGGATCTGTTTGAAGGGGCATACCTTTTGCTAAGCGATTATAAAAAACACTAGAAATCTTTTGGCGATCTGTAAAACCAGTCGCCTCTTCTTCAATCAGTGAAGACAATGTTAAAAGCTGATGAACATCCCAGTTCTTCGCTTTCATTTTCGCCTCGTTTTGAACAATGATTGCATTTGTTTTCTCAAGCATTGGAATTACGATTTCTTCTAACGTTGTATCTTTCTTATAGAACGAATACGTCGCAGGATATAAATACCCTTCTAATGGATATTTAATATTACTATCAAAGATTTTATCCGTTAATAACTTCGGATACTTTTGCTGCATTTTTTGAATAAATGCTTTATCGTTTAATTGACGCGTAACATCATCTTTATTCCACTTTAATTCACTCGCAACCGTTTCTGCAATTTCAGTTACTTGCGCTCCTTCTTTTATCGTCACTTTATACAGAGCTGGACGATGTACATTACCAGATGACATTTGTTCAATGACATCTGAGGCACTCATTGAAGGATTTAATAAATATGTACCAGCTTGTAAGTTTTTTGATTTAGCCTTTGTATAAAAGCTAAAAACTGTACCGTTTTTCACAGCACCCTTTTCTTCTAAAATTTCACCAATTTTACTAGTAGATGATCCTTTCGGAATTTCTACTTCAATCTCTTTTTTATTCCCGCTATCAACTGGTCCTAATGCCGATGAAATATACGCATAGACTGAACCACAAACTAAAAGCAGTGCAATAATCGAAAATAAAAAAATGCGTCTACGCTTCTTTTTCACTTGATTCTCTATCAAAACTCTTCCTCCTTATTCAATTGTAGGCCATATGTACGTCTTTCTATACAACACGATGAAAAATCACAATAAACTTACCTATCAATTTTTGACAGATATTTTATTTTTCTACAATCCGTCTCATTATACTACAAAGGATTACACAGTTTCGACAAAAAATCTTTCATTTTACATATAAAAAAAGATGGACTATATATCGTCCATCTTCTCAGTACTTATTATTCAGCTTCTTGCTCATCAGCTAGAGTGTTGAACATTTCTTGTACCATTTCCCACTCTTCTTCAGATTCGATTGGAAGTAAAGTTCCGCCCTCTTCTTCATTTTGCTCATAAGCCATTGCATCATAAATTTGGTCTCCATCTTCGTCTACTTCACCGATTGGAGAGAAGACTACATATGATTTTTTGCCAAATTTTTCAGCATCAAAAGTGAAAACAATCTCACATAAATGTTCGTTACCTTTTTCGTCTACAATTGTAATTTG
The DNA here is from genome assembly GCF_038050415.1 of Bacillus sp. FSL M7-1020. Taxonomy (NCBI): domain Bacteria; kingdom Bacillati; phylum Bacillota; class Bacilli; order Caryophanales; family Bacillaceae; genus Bacillus; species Bacillus sp. FSL M7-1020. The sequence goes on from NZ_JBBOTW010000001.1 coordinate 4,006,449, forward strand.
ATTTTCTTCCATTTTGGTCACCTCTTATTTACTATCTAAAAATCCTTGTAAGATTACGACTGCAGCCATCTTATCGATTACTTGCTTTCGCTTCTTACGACTTACATCAGCTGAAATGAGTAGACGCTCCGCCGCCATCGTCGACAAACGCTCGTCCCACATTACAACGTCTAATTGTAACAGCTCTCGTAGGTTTTCTGCAAATTGCTGGCACGCTTCACCACGTGGGCCAATTGTACCATTCATATTTTTAGGTAAACCTACTACTATTTTGTCCACATTGTACTGCTTTACTAACTCAGAAATACGGTCAAAACCAAAGTGACCTCGTTCTTCGTTAATCTTGATTGTTTCCAATCCTTGTGCTGTCCAGCCCATTTCGTCGCTCATTGCAACTCCGACTGTTTTTGTACCTACATCTAAACCTAATATCCGCATAAACTACTCCTCACGATGATGTTTCAAGTAAGACTTCACAAGCTCTTCAATTATCTCATCACGTTCAAGTTTGCGAACAATGCTTCGTGCATCTTTATGGCGAGGTATGTATGCTGGATCTCCACTTAATAAATAACCGACGATTTGGTTAATCGGATTATAGCCTTTTTCTTGAAGTGCATCATACACAGTTAAAAGTACATCATTTACATGGACACTCTGTTTTTCATCTTGAATGCTAAACTTCATTGTTTTATCAAAACCGTCCATTTCAAGCACCTCACTTATATAGTAAGTATAGGGAGAAGAACTTCTCCTCTCCCTACCATTGTACACTACTATCTCTTTATTTTGAAACAGATTTAACGTACTCTTGTACAAATGCTAAAGCTTCTTCAACTTGTGCTGGGTTTTTACCGCCCGCTTGAGCCATATCAGGACGGCCACCACCGCCACCGCCACAACGAGAAGCTACTTCTTTCACAAGTTTACCAGCATGGTAACCTTGGCTAATTAAATCTTTCGTTACGCCAGCTAAAATGTTTACTTTATCGTCATTTACAGACACTAATACAACAACTGCAGACTCTAATTTATTTTTAAGGTCATCCATCATCGTACGTAAGTTGTTCATATCTGCAACATTTACTTTCGCTGCTAATACGTTTACGCCATCAACTGTCATTACTGAATCAGTTAAGTTTCCAGCTTCGATATTGCTTAATTTTGCAGCAAGAGATTCATTTTCTTTTTGAAGTTGTTTCACTTCAGCAAATAAGCCATCAACTCTCGTTAAAATATCTTTCGGATTTGTTTTCATTTTTCCTGCTGCTTCTTTTAATAAACCTACTTGATCGTTCATTAATTCGTATGCAGACTTACCAGTTACCGCCTCAATACGACGAGTTCCTGCACCGATACCAGACTCAGCAACGATTTTGAAAATACCGATAGAAGCTGTGTTATCAACGTGACAACCACCGCAAAGCTCTAAGCTGTAATCGCCTACTTGTACAACGCGTACAACATCACCGTATTTTTCACCGAATAATGCCATTGCACCCATTTCTTTCGCTTCTTCGATTGATTTTTGAGAAATCTCAACGTTAATACTTTCCCAAATTTTCTCGTTTACGATACGCTCAATTTTTTCTAATTCGTCAGCTTGTACTTGACCGAAGTGAGAGAAGTCAAAGCGTAAACGTTCAGAAGTTACAAGAGAACCTGCTTGGTTAACATGCGTTCCAAGTACATCTTTTAACGCTTGGTGTAGTAAGTGAGTTGCTGTATGGTTTTTCACAACGCTACTACGGTTTTTCGTATCGATAACAGCTTTTACAGCCGCACCTTTCGTTAATGTACCTTCTTCCACAACTACTTTGTGTAAGTTTTGACCATTTGGTGCTTTTTGTACATCTTTTACAACAACTTTCACGCCATCAGCAAGAAGGTAACCACGGTCTGCAATTTGTCCGCCGCTCTCAGCATAGAATGGTGTTACATCAAGCATTAACTGTCCTTCTTCACCTGCTTGTAAGCTATCTGTATACTCACCGTTTTTCACAAGTGCAACAATGTTACTTTCTGTTGCAACTGTACCGTAACCAACGAATTCGCTCGCTACTTTAACTTCACCAAGTACACCGCCTTGAACTTGCATAGAATCAACGTCTTGACGAGCAGCACGTGCACGCTCACGTTGTTTTTCCATTTCAGCTTCAAAACCTTTATGGTCAACTGTCATACCAGCTTCTTCTGCATATTCTTCTGTTAATTCAATTGGGAAACCGTACGTGTCGTATAAACGGAACGCATCTACGCCAGAAATAACAGTTGTTTTTTCTTCTTTCGCTTTTGCAATAACTTCAGCTAAAATTGCTTCACCATCATGAAGTGTTTCGTGGAAGCGTTCTTCTTCATTTTTCACAACTTTTGCGATGAAATCTTTCTTTTCCAGTACTTCTGGATAGAAGTCTTTCATTACTTCTCCAACAACCGGTACTAATTCAAACATGAATGGACGGTTGATGTTTAATTTCTTAGAATAACGAACAGCACGGCGTAATAAACGACGTAATACATAACCACGGCCTTCGTTAGATGGAAGAGCACCGTCACCAACAGCGAATGTTACTGTACGAATATGGTCAGCAATGACTTTAAACGCCATATCTTTTTCTAAGTCTCCATTACGATACTTCTCACCAGAAATTGATTCTGTTGCACCAATCATTGGCATGAATAGATCCGTATCAAAGTTCGTAGGTACATCTTGAACGATAGATGTCATACGCTCTAGACCCATCCCTGTATCAATGTTCTTCTTAGGAAGTGGTGTATATGAACCGTCTGGATTATGGTTAAATTGAGAGAATACAAGGTTCCATACTTCTAAGTAACGCTCGTTTTCTCCGCCCGGATATAATTCTGGGTCACTAAAGTCATTACCGTAAGCTTCCCCGCGATCATAGAAAATCTCTGTATTCGGTCCACTTGGTCCTTCACCGATATCCCAGAAGTTTTCTTCTAAGCGGATGATGCGCTCTTTTGGAACACCCATTTTCTCATTCCAAATTGTAAATGCTTCTTCATCTTCCGGATGGATTGTAACTGATAGTAATTCTTTATCGAATCCAATCCACTTGTCGCTCGTTAAAAATTCCCAAGCCCAAGTAATTGCTTCTTCTTTGAAGTAATCACCGATCGAGAAGTTCCCTAACATTTCAAAGAATGTATGGTGACGAGCTGTTTTCCCTACGTTTTCAATATCGTTTGTACGAATTGATTTTTGAGCATTTGTAATACGTGGATTTTGCGGGATTACGCGTCCATCAAAATATTTTTTTAATGTTGCTACACCACTGTTAATCCATAGAAGAGATGGATCTTCATGTGGAACTAGTGATGCACTAGGTTCTACTGCATGTCCTTTTTCTTGGAAAAAGTCTAAAAACATTTGACGAATTTGTGCGCCTGTTAGTTGTTTCATTGTATTTTCCTCCTTAAATATAAAAAACTCCCGCCCCTATAAAAGGGACGAGAGTTAACTCGCGATACCACCCTAATTATGAATTGATTATTATAACAATCAATTCATCACCTCATGGTGCCGTAACGTGGCAAGACGGCAGTGATTAGCTGCTCTCAGGATTAGCTTTCTGTTACCCTTCATTTAAAGCTCCTTTCAGCCAGTGGAAGCTTCTCTCTACAAATGGACTGTAACGTACTTGTTCCGTCATTGATTTAATGTATTATATGACTAAATATAATAGAATTCTCTTAAGTTTGTCAATGTAGATAATCATTTATATTGTATCAATTGTTTATTACTCATAGTTATTCTACTATTCATTCTTAACAGCCTTTCAATATATTATGCATTTATTACTAAATAGGAATCTCCTCACAAAAAATACTTTATACAAACTTCTAAATATTACATTATTTGTTATAATTAAATTATTAACAATAAAGGAGCGATTACAATGACAACTTTATTGAATCAAGCTAGAGAAATGTTAACAACTGATGAAAAAATTCTTTTTTATGCAGCATGTTCATTAGACATATTTATTTATCGTTCCGTCGCAAGGCCAGGCCTATTGATTTTAACGGACAAAAGGCTATTCTTTTATGGACCAGATGTAAGTAAGAATCCAATATTTGAAGAGTACTCTTTCGCAAAAATTTCTAATCTAAAAGAACAAAAGCGCCTTTTCAGCAATCAAATTGTATTTATGTATGATACGGAATGGAAAAGAATAAAACATATTCAAACAACTGATGTGAGCTCTTTTGTTCAAAAAATAAAAAATCAGCTCCCTAAATAATCATATGATTAGCCCTCTATTTTTTAAATAGAGGGCTTCATTTTAAACATCTTCTCTTTTCCAAAGAGGCCTCACATGAACAATCACTGTACGAATAACTGCTAAAATCGGAACCGATATTAGCAATCCTACAATCCCGGCTATCTCTCCTCCAACTAGTAAGGCAAGCATAATAATAACGGGGTGCATACGAAGCGACTTACCAACGATGTAAGGCGATAAAATGTTACTTTCCAAAAATTGCAAAATAGCAATTGTAATCCCCGCCTTAATGAGTAAACTCGTTGATACCGTTGCCGCAATCATCAACGTGGGAATCGCCCCTAAAATAGGACCAAAGTATGGGATTATATCCGTTACCCCAATAATAATGCCGAGCAGCAATGGATACTTCATACCGATAAACCAAAAAGAAAGAACAGATACTCCCCCTAATACTAAGCAAACAAATAACTGTCCTCGAATATAACTTCCGAGTGATTTATCAATTTCTTTCGCAAGCATTTGACCCGTACTACGCCACTTACTCGGAACTAGTTTCCAAAAGATATGATAAAACTCACCGTAATCTTTTAATATGTAAAATACAATGAACGGAATCAAGAAAATAATGAGCAATGAATCCAGTACACCACGGGCTGTGCTCATAACTTTATTTAAAAGCGTTTGTATCTTCATTTCTACACCAACGAAAATTTGCTTTACCTTTTCATGAATAAATGATGGGAAATTCGCTGTTTGTTCTGTAACGCCATCCATCCAAGAATCATACATTTTTGTGAACTGCGGAAATTGTTCATTAATTTCTTGTAACTGTTTAATAACAACTGGCGTTCCTTTATAAATCCCATAGCCAATCCCGCCAAAGAACAGGATGTAAATGAGCAAAATAGCGAGTGTGCGCGGCATCCCTTCCTTATGAATTTTTTCAATTAAAGGATGCAATAAATACGCAATAAAACAAGCGATAAGAAACGGTGTAATCGCCACTTTACATACAAAAATAATCGGCGCCCATAGTGGCTTGATCTTTAAGAAGACAAGCAAACAAAGAAATACAAGTAACAATAATCCTAAACGGTATATCCAAATGATTTTAAGATTCTTCACACGAAAAACCTCCTCCACCTTTATTTTGAAAATAAATAGGGTAGGTTATGTGCAAAACTTTTAAAATCTTTTCATACAGACCATACTGTTTTGTAAAGACGTACATATACATAACATAACAAGGACAACCATCCCTGAGAATGCAGCATGAAACAATATAATCAGGAGGACTCATAATGGTTTTATTTATGCTCGTATTATCAGCACTTTTTATGATTCTTGAATGGGTTTGTATCGGATTTGGTATTTGGAAAGGTTTCTTTATTCGTTCCTCACGAAAAGAGAGGGCGAAGCAATTATTTCATTACGGAATGCTTGGTGTTGGGTGTTACGGTCTATCTTATCTCTTCTCTGAAATTGGACTTTTATATTTGCATACGAGCGCATAAAAAAACTCCCTTATCATGAAGGGAGTTTTTTACGTTTATAAATAAGATTTAATCATCTTACGTGCTTTTTTCATATTGCGTTTTGAAAATACATCTTGCTTGCGAGCATATTGATATGCTGCAGCTCCAACACCTAATGCGATTAATGAATTGCGTAGATTCAAAGTAAATCCCCCTTTTCGTTATCCGATCGTTCTTTCGTTCTCATCAAATAAATCATCAAGAGAGCTTAATGAACCATCTTCCTCTACTTGATGCGTATGGATTTTCCCCTTTGAAACCGATAATTCGATATAACAATTCCAGCAATAAAATTGGTTGACACCTATTTTTCCGATGTCTTTCCCTTTGCAATTTGGACAAATAAACATATGGCTTTCATCTCCTTACAGTCTCCCAGATTCTATTCGCCATTATGTCCAAACCCCATTCATTTATACATTGCTGGAGCCTTTCAACGTTATACGTTTGAAAGTTTCACTATATAATTTCACCTCGTTACATGAAATCATACGGTGAAATGTTTTCCACGTCCATTTCCTCGCCATTAACCGTTACCATCTGCACCTCTCCTTGTGATTCTTGCAAACGACTAGCTAAAGTCGTTTGACGCATTGCATCGTCAAGGCGATTTACACCGGATTGAAAAGCCGCTTCCTCCCCACAAATAATAAGGAATTTCTTACTTCTTGTAATGCCCGTGTAAATTAAATTACGACGTAACATACGGTAGTAGCTCTTTACAATCGGCATAATAACTATTGGAAATTCACTACCTTGTGATTTATGAATCGAGCAGCAATATGCATGGGTAATTTGATTTAAATCCGGCTTTGTATACGTTACTTCGATTCCATCAAATGAAACGATAATCATGTCCTGTTGCTCAACATTTTCTTTTGCATAAAACACCGAAACAATTTCTCCAATATCACCATTAAATACTTGGCTTTCCGGCTGATTGACTAATTGAAGTACTTTATCACCTCTTCGATACACAACGTCACCGTAGGCAATTTCTTTACTTTTTTCTTTTTTCGGATTAAACACTTCTTGAAGAGCTTCATTTAACACATTAATACCTGCTGGTCCGCGGTACATAGGTGCCAACACTTGGACATCTCTTGCGCTAAACCCTTTCGTCTTCGCGTTTTCACATACTTTTTTTACAACTTCAACAATTTGAGCCCCTGCACAGCTGATAAATGAACGATCTTTTTTATTTTGAGCTAAATCCGGTGGAAGTGTTCCGTCTTTTATCGCATGGGCAAGCTGAATAACAGACGAACCTTCCGCCTGACGATAAATTTCTGTAAGTTTTACCGTTGGAATGGCTCCTGCATTTAATAAATCTTTTAACACTTGTCCAGGTCCTACAGATGGCAACTGATCTTCATCACCTACAACGATAACTTGAATATTTGTCGGAAGTGACTTGAATAGCTGATTTGCAAGCCAAATATCTACCATCGAAAACTCATCAATAATGAGTAACTTCCCTTGAACTGGATCGGTTTCATTACGCTGGAAAGACCCTTCTGGCGTCCAACCAAGCAGACGATGAATTGTACAAGCAGGGAGCCCGGTAGATTCACTCATTCGCTTCGCTGCTCTTCCTGTTGGAGCCGTTAATAATATTGGAAATGGATTATCATCACTGTATTCATTCGGATTTAATGATACCCCATGCAAGGACGCGTACATTTCAACAATTCCTTTAATAACTGTTGTTTTCCCCGTTCCTGGTCCACCTGTCAATAACATCATCGGCTTATGAAGTGCCGTTTGAATTGCTTCTTGCTGAAACGGTGCATACTGCACCTTCAGCTGTTCTTCAATTTCACCTAATGTTTTTAACATTTCTGCTTCAGGAAATGAAGGGGTTTCCTCTTGATTCATAAGCCTACGAATAGACTTTACAACACCTTTTTCAGAGTAAAATAACGATGCTAAGTACACTCGTTCTTCTTCAATGATGACTTTCCCTTCACTTTGCATCATTTCAACACAGCCTATAATGTCTTCCTCAGTCACTCTACCTTCTTGATTATTTAAAAGTGACATCGTTTCTCTTACAAGTTGATCTTTCCCCATATAAACGTGACCGAGCTGCAGTGAAACATTCTCTAACGTATAAAAACATCCCGCACGTACACGGTCATCATGATTACCCGATATACCTAACGCACGTCCTATATCATCTGCTCGTCCAAAACCAATCCCGTCCACTTCTTCAATAAGTTGATATGGATTATTACGAATCACTTCTAATGTCATTTCTTTATATTGCTGATAAATTTTAATAGAAAGCTTCGTTCCAAAACCGTAACCATTTAAAAAGCTCATTACTTTCTCTAACCCTTGATGCTCCACAATTGTCTCATATATTTCCTGTGCTTTTTGTTTGTTAACAACACCATTTAACGCATCAGGATCATCCATAATTTTAGAAATGGCATGCTCACCAAGGTGATCTACGATTTTTTCAGCCGTACGCTTTCCAATCCCTTTAAATAAATCGCTCGCTAAATATTGCACCATACCTGCTTTTGTTTGCGGCAATTCTTTCTTAAACGTTTCAACTAAATATTGTTTCCCATACTTCGGGTGGTCTTTAAAATGACCTGTTAATGTAAACACTTCATCTTCATGCATACGGGGAAAATGACCGTTTATCATTACTTTTTTTTCGTCGTATGTTTCATTCGTTTCAATGATTTTCATACTGACAACGGAATAGAGGTTTTCTTCGTTGTGGAAAATGGTATGAAGAACTTGCGCTTTTATAAATTTTTTCTCTTCCTCAAACAAATCCATGGCATGTTGATTTCCCATCTTTCCTCTCCTTCCCGAGTTCTTTTCACCTTAATGAGCAGTACATCCCCCACCTCTTTCACAATCTTTAGATGAGGGGTAACTGCGCATTAAACTATTATTTCACTTTATTCAGCTTCTTGCTCTAATAAACGAATACCATTACCAGCTAAAAAGTGGTCTGGCTGAATTTCAGTTGCTTTCTTAAATAAAGTAAGAGCTTTCTCGTTATTTTCTTCAAATACGTACGCAACACCTAAATTATAATACGCATCTGCATGCTCTTCATCCATTTCTAATACCTTTTCAAAATAAGGTTTTGCCTCTTGAATATGTTCTAGTCGCGCGAAGCAAAGTCCGCATTGGAAAACAGCTTCTACATCGTCTTCATCTAATTCCGTCGCTCTTTGTAAAAATGGTAATGCAAGACGATCATTTCCAAGTTGCACATGTGTAATACCTAACATAAATGTTACATCAGCTGACTGTAAGCCCGATTGCATTGCTTGTTCAAATACAGATTTTGCCTCTGCAAATTGCTCTTGACCGTAATATACGTTTCCTAAGCCATAATAAGCAGCCGCAGATTTATCATCTAACTCTAATGCACGCTTATAAAATAAAATTGCTCGTTCACTATCACCTAATACATCTAATAAATTCGCAAAGTTAATATATCCAAGCGCATCTTTCGGATTTTCTTCGATTGCTTCTGTAAAATTTTTAGCTGCTTCTTCCCAGTTTCCTTCTTGCATATATTGAATACCTGTTTCAAGTTTGTTTGACATGTCCTTCACCTCTACAACAAATTATAACAAAGAATGTATTTTCCAAGCGAACGAAAATTCGCTTTATATAAAAGAAACCTCTAACCGCTAATCGGCAGAGGCTTCTCGTTTTATCCTAAATAATCTAATTTCTTACCACTATGATATACTTCATCAATTGTAGCGCCGCCTAAGCACTCATCTCCATCATAGAAAACAACTGCTTGGCCTGGCGTAATCGCACGAATTGGCTCATCACAAAGAATACGAACTGTATTTTCATCAACAATTTGAACCGTTACTTTATTATCTGCTTGACGATAGCGGAATTTCGCTGTGCATTTAAATTCTGTTTCTTTTGCTTTGTTACTTACCCATCCTACATTCGTAGCGATAACTTCATCACCATATAGAAGTTCATTATGGAATCCTTGATCAACATATAAAATGTTGTCTTTTAAGTTTTTCCCAACAGCGAACCATGGATCACCGTTACCACCAATACCAAGGCCATGACGTTGTCCAATTGTATAGTACATTAAACCGTCATGTTTTCCTTTCACTTCACCAGATAACGTTTGCATCACACCTGGTTGCGCTGGTAAATAGTTACTTAAGAAATCTTTAAAGTTACGCTCGCCAATGAAGCAAATACCAGTACTATCTTTCTTCGCCGCTGTCGCTAAACCAGCTTCTGTCGCCATTTCGCGAATTTGCGGTTTCTTTAATTCACCTAATGGGAACATTGTTTTTGATAATTGCTCTTGGCTTAATTGATTTAAGAAATACGTTTGGTCTTTATTGTCATCAACGCCGCGAAGCATTTTATATTCGCCGTCCATATAAGCAACACGTGCATAATGGCCTGTCGCTACATAATCAGCACCAAGCGCAATTGCATGCTCTAAAAATGCTTTAAATTTAATTTCTTTGTTACACATTACATCTGGGTTTGGTGTACGACCAGCTCGGTACTCATCTAAGAAGTACGTAAATACTTTGTCCCAGTATTGTTTTTCAAAGTTTACTGCATAATACGGAATACCGATTTGGTTACACACTTCAATTACATCATTGTAATCTTCTGTTGCTGTGCAGACACCATTCTCATCTGTATCATCCCAGTTTTTCATAAAAATTCCGATCACATCATAACCTTGCTCTTTTAATAAAAGAGCTGCTACAGATGAATCGACGCCACCGGACATCCCGATGACAACGCGTGTTTCGTGAGGTAGTTTGTTCATCATGTCACCTCCCATGCTAATTTTGTGTTAATCGCTTCACGATTTTCACTGTTTCGTACGCCGCTTTTTCAATTTGCTCTTTCGTATTTCCAAGACCGAAACTAAAGCGTACGGATGAACGTATTTGATCGGAGTCTTTTCCGAACATCGCCACTAATACATGTGATGGATCAATCGAACCAGCTGTACAAGCAGAACCACTTGATACTGCAATGCCAGCTAAGTCTAAGTTCACAAGAAATGGTTCAATGTTCATTCCTGTAAAACTGATATTCAACACATGTGGTAAGCGATATTCCAAGTTTCCGTTTACCTCGAAAGTAATGCCTTCATTTTTGAAGACAGATACCATTATATCTTTAAACTCTTCATATTGGGCATTTTTTTGCTCACGAGTTTTTTCAGCTAAAAGAATTGCATGTTGAAGTCCGACAATACTAGGTACATTTTCAGTACCAGCACGGCGTTTTCTTTCTTGCTCTCCGCCTATTAATAACGGTTCAAATTTCAAATTTGCACTAGCGTATAAGAACCCTACGCCTTTTGGCCCGTTAATTTTGTGCGCTGAAATTGATAATAAATCAATCCCAAACTCTTTCACATTTATTTCTACTAAACCATAAGCTTGTACCGCATCTGTATGGAAATAAGCTTGATGCTCTTTTAGCAGTTTTCCTATTTCCGCAATCGATTGCATCGTCCCTACTTCATTATTCCCAAACATAATAGATACAAGAATTGTCTCTTCTGTTAATGCCTTTTGTATGTCAGAAAGTTGAACACGCCCCGTTTCATCGACAGGTAAATATGTCACTTCAAACCCTTCACGCTCAAGCAATTCACACGTATGCAAAATCGCATGATGTTCAATTTCCGTCGTTATAATGTGGTTACCTTTATGACGGTTTGCGCGTGCTACACCTATAAGCGCTAAATTATCAGCTTCTGTACCACCGCTCGTGAATATAATTTCATTCGGGTTCGCATGGATGCTTTTTGCACACACGCGTCTCGCCTCATCTACTGCATGGCGCGCTTGACGTCCATAAAAGTGAATACTAGACGGGTTTCCGAATGTTTCTGTCATATATGGAATCATCTTTTCGACCACTTCTGGGTGAGTCGGAGATGTCGCAGCATGATCTAAGTAAATGCGTTCCATTAAATCTCCTTCTTTCCAAATCGTTTCACAAGGAATTAAATGTAAAACATATAGCCCCCGTGATTTTCTTCCTCATAACGCACTAAATCTTCTAAAGTTGTACTATCTAACACTTCTTGCACCGCATCTCGAACACGCATCCATAATTGGCGCTGTGCTGGTTCTTCTTCTTCTATCATTTCTACAACACTAATTGGACCCTCTAGTACACGGATTACATCCCCAGCTGTAATGTTAGCCGGTTGATCAGATAATACATATCCGCCATATGCACCACGCGTACTCTTTACAAGACGAGCGTTACGAAGTGGTGAAATTAATTGTTCTAAGTAATGTTCCGATAAGTCATGTGCCTGTGCGATTGATTTTAATGAAATCGGACCTTCACCAAACTTTTTTGCAAGATCGATCATAATTGTTAAGCCGTAGCGGCCTTTTGTTGAAATCTTCATCTATTTTGCACCTCTTTTCAAATTTTCACTTCTATTGGTTATATCTTATTTATCCCGCTATTTGCGGGCAGTAAAACTCCCACCTCAAAATCCGGCTGGAGCAAAGAAGTTAGGTAGGGGATAAACAAAACCCCCACTGATTAAAGTTTCACTTTATAAAAGAACACAATTTAAAATCCTATGAAATTATAGCATAATATAGTATTATAAGAAATTTCAACTTGTGTATCAAAATGATAACATAAAATCACATTGAAAAACTCGGAAATTATTAAAATTGAAAGAAAAATGAAAATATTCATATTCATCTTTCCCATAAAACAGCATCCTATTTCAAATTCCACTAAAAAAAATGATACGATAAAATGAGATTATATAGTAAGGGAGACGGTAAAAATGAAACAACCACTCGCACATCGAATGCGCCCTACAAATATTCAAGAAATTATTGGACAACAGCATTTAGTTGGTGAAGGAAAGATTTTACGGCGAATGGTCCAAGCAAATCATTTTCAATCTATGATTTTATACGGTCCTCCAGGTACAGGAAAAACATCAATAGCTAGCGCAATTGCGGGAAGTACTGGAACACCGTTTCGCCTATTAAATGCTGTTACTCACAATAAAAAAGATATGGAAGTTGTCGTACAAGAAGCGAAGATGCATCAACACCTCGTTTTAATTTTAGATGAAGTTCACAGGTTAGATAAGGCGAAACAAGACTTTCTATTACCTCATTTAGAAAGTGGACTCCTTACTTTAATCGGTGCAACGACGAGTAATCCATTCCATGCGATAAACTCTGCTATCCGAAGCAGATGTCAAATCTTCGAGTTACACGCACTAACAGAAGATGATATTTTAATTGGTTTAAAACGAGCTCTTGAAGATAAAGAAAAAGGGCTTGGGGAATATGATGTAACTGTTACGGATGGAGCATTACATCACTTTGCAAATGCATCAGGCGGAGATATGCGTTCAGCTTATAATGCACTTGAATTAGCTGTTTTATCTAGCTTTACAACTGACGACAAAGCTGCGGAAATCACGCTAGAAATCGCAGAAGAATGCTTACAAAAAAAGAGTTTCGTTCATGACAAAGGTGGAGATGCTCATTATGACGTATTATCGGCATTTCAAAAATCAGTGCGCGGAAGTGATGTAAATGCAGCACTTCATTATTTAGCACGCCTTATTGAAGCAGGTGATTTACAAAGTATCGGTAGACGCCTTCTTATTATGGCATATGAAGATATCGGACTTGCTAGCCCGCAAGCTGGACCGCGCACACTTGCAGCGATCGAGTCAGCTGAACGAGTTGGATTCCCAGAGGCACGCATACCACTTGCAAATGCCGTTATCGAGCTATGCTTATCACCAAAATCAAATTCAGCTTATAAAGCACTTGATGCTGCATTGCACGATTTACGTAACGGTCAAACAGGTGACATTCCAGGTCATTTAAAAGACAGTCACTATAAAGGCGCTGAATCGTTAGGTCGAGGCATTGGATACTTATATCCACATGACCATCCAAATGGCTGGGTACACCAACAATACTTACCTGATAAAATAAAAAACAAGCAATATTATAAACCGAAAACAACAGGGAAATTTGAGCAAGCACTTTCTACTGTTTATGAAAGATTACAAAGTTCGAATAAAACGAAAAATAAAGGGTAACATAAACGAAAACGTCACCATTACGGAGGCTTCGCTTATGAAAACACGTCAAGATGCATGGACAAGAGAAGACGATCTCCTTTTAGCAGAAACTGTTTTACGACATATTCGTAGCGGCAGTACACAAATCAAAGCATTCGATGAAGTTGGCGATGCTTTGAACCGCACTTCAGCAGCTTGCGGTTTTAGATGGAATGCTGAAGTACGAGCGAATTACGAAGATGCGGTACAGATTGCAAAAAAACAACGTAAAGAATTAAAACGTTCTGAAGCAAAAATAGAAAAAGAGCAGTTTACACAAACTCGGCAACTCGTAATCGATGCCGAGTTTTCAGAAAATATCACGCCAAGTCAACAGGAACTTACAATGCAAAATGTCATCTCATTTTTGCAAAACATGGAACATAATAACCCTTCAACCGCAAAGTTGCAAACTGAAAATGAGGTATTACAAGATCAGCTTACTTCCTTGCAAAAAACGAATCATGAACTTGAAGCAAAATTAGCGGTACTCACAAAAAAACAACAAGCAATCGAAGAAGATTATGCAATGCTTGTTAGAATTATGGATCGTGCTCGAAAACTTGTTTCAGTTGAAGAACAAGAAGAACAGATTGCTCCCATTTTCAAAACCGATCAAAACGGGAATTTAGATATTATTTATTCTGCAGAGAATTAAAAACAGGGATGTCACTTTTTTGATTAAGTGACATCCTTGTTTGTTTTCGGTGAACCGTATATAGATATATCGGTAAATGAAATTATATCAACGATTTTTCGAATATATCTATCGTAACTTGCAATATATCAACGATTTTTCAAATATATCTATCACAACTTGCAATATATCAACGATTCGAAAAAGAATATCGATTTAACGACAAAAATTGACAATAATATTTCTCCCTGTCATACAAGGAAACTCCCAAAATATATTAGATAATTTTTATTTAAATGTCATTATAACCATACCCCTTTAAAGGGATATGGTTGCTATTTCATTAATAATTTTCAAAATAACTCTTGGCCTTCTCGTCCTGACTTTAGCTCTCTTCACCATTAACAGTCTAAAAAAGACATCCGCCTATAAATCAGATAAATATCATCATTACTTACTAACCTTACTTACATTTGAATTATTAATATTGCAAATATCAATAATTCTTTAAAACATAGAAAAAGCATATATCCGAAATGGATATATGCTTTCCTTTTATTCTTGCCCTACACGCTTCACTTCTACGTTTTTAATACGCTCACGTACAACGTGACTTGCCATAATTAAGCCTGCCACAGATGGTACGAATGCATTTGAAGAAGGTGGTAATTTCGCCTTACGAATTTTTGCATTTTCGTCTGGTGCGATTTCTTTACGTACTTCTTCACGAATTACGATTGGGTTTTCGTCAGAGAAGACAACTTTTACACCTTTTTTAATACCCTCTTTACGAAGCTTCGTACGAATTACTTTCGCAATCGGATCTGTATGTGTTTTAGAAATGTCCGCAATACGGAAACGAGTTGGGTCCATTTTATTTGCTGCACCCATACATGAGATAATTTTAATTTTACGACGTAAACATTGTTTAATTAAATGGATTTTGAACGTAATCGTATCAGATGCATCCACTACGAAATCTAAACCGTGTTTAAAGAACTCTTCATATGTTTCATCTGTATAAAACATTTCTAATCCAATTACTTCACATTCCGGATTAATGTCTGCAATACGCTCTTTCATTAATTCTACTTTTGAACGCCCTACAGTAGATACTAAAGCGTGAATTTGACGGTTTACGTTTGTAATATCTACAACGTCTTTATCAACTAATACGAGACGTCCTACACCAGAACGCGCTAACGCTTCAGCTGAAAATGATCCTACGCCGCCAATTCCTAAAATACCGATTGTACTATTTTTTAATATTTCAAGTCCTTCTTTACCGAAGGCTAATTCATTACGTGAAAATTGATGTAACATTCAGCTCTACACTCCTATTACAAAAATGGTCTACCATGTATTCTAGCGTTTTTCCGACTATTTGTATAGAAAAAGTTATAGAATTCCTAAAAATACATATTTCAAACAAAAACATAATATAAACCGGACTTTTATTTCTTCCTACATACACGTTTTAAAAGGAGGATTCAGAGGGCCGAGCAGATCGAGGCACGTATGCTAGGAAGAGCGCAGTGTAGCTTTACTACTCGAGCACCGGACTGGCGAAGCAACGACGAAATGCGACTGCCATCTGAACCGAACTTTTTTAAACTTCCTCTCAATATACGTTTAAAAAGGAGGATTTAGAGAACCGAGCAGATCGAGGCACGTATGCTAGGAGGAGCGCAGTGTAGCTTTACTACTCGAGCACCGGACTGGCGAAGCAACGACGAAATGCGACAGTTATCTAAACCGGACTTTTTAAACTTCCTCTCAAAAAAAGTCTAGACGGCTATAGTATAACCATCTAGACCCTATTCTTACTTCTCTTCTTTCAAGCTTAATTTTAAGTTCAGTTCTTCAAGCTGAGCTTCTGCAACTGGGCTTGGAGCTTCTGTTAATAAGCAGCTTGCGCTTGCTGTTTTCGGGAATGCAATTGTATCACGAAGGTTCGTACGACCTGCAAGTAACATAACAAGACGGTCTAAACCTAATGCAATTCCGCCGTGTGGTGGTGTACCGTATTCGAATGCTTCTAATAAGAATCCGAATTGTTCTTGCGCTTCTTCTTGTGAGAATCCAAGCGCTTTAAACATTTTTTCTTGTACGTCACGCTCGTAAATACGAAGTGATCCGCCACCAAGCTCATAACCGTTTAATACAAGGTCATATGCTTGTGCACGTGCTTTTTCTGGTGCTGTTTCTAATAGCTCAACGTCTTCACGGAATGGCATTGTGAATGGGTGGTGAGCTGCGAAGTAACGATCTGCATCTTCATCGTACTCAAGAAGTGGCCAATCAGTTACCCATAGGAAGTTAAATTTACTTTCATCTATTAACTCAAGCTCTTTACCTAAACGTAAACGAAGTGCACCTAAGCTATCTGCAACAACGCTTTTCTTATCTGCTACGAATAGTAATAAATCGCCAGCAGTAGCTTCTAATGTACTCATTAACGCTTTTGCATCTTCTTCGCCGAAGAATTTCGCAATCGGTCCTTTTAAGCCGTCTTCTTCCACTTTAAGCCAAGCTAGACCTTTTGCACCGTATACTTTTACGAATTCAGTTAATGCATCAATGTCTTTACGAGAGTATTTGCTTGCGGCACCTTTTGCATTAATTGCTTTTACTTGTCCGCCGCTTTCTACAGCACTTGTAAATACTTTAAATCCACAATCTGCTGCAAATTCAGATAGGTCTGTTAGTTCCATTTCAAAGCGTGTATCTGGCTTATCAGAACCGTAGCGAGCCATTGCATCAGCATATTTCATACGAGGGAATGGTGCACTAACTTCTACACCTTTTGCATCCTTCATAACTTTCGTCATCATACGCTCCATCATATCTAAAATTTCATCTTGCGTTAAGAATGAAGCTTCGATATCGATTTGCGTGAATTCTGGTTGACGATCCGCACGTAAATCTTCGTCACGGAAACAACGTGCTACTTGATAGTAACGCTCAAATCCGCCGACCATAAGAAGTTGTTTAAATAATTGTGGTGACTGTGGTAATGCATAGAATTCACCGTCGTGTACACGGCTTGGTACTAAATAGTCACGAGCTCCTTCTGGTGTGCTCTTCGTTAAAATTGGAGTTTCAACTTCTAAGAAGTCTTCTGTATCTAGGAAGTTACGAATTGTTTTCGTTACGTCGTGACGCATTTTGAATGTGTTAAACATTACAGGACGACGTAAGTCTAAGTAACGATATTTTAAACGCACATCTTCTGATGCATCTGTATCATCAGCGATAATGATTGGTGTTGTTTTCGCTGCGTTTAATACGTTTACTCTCGTTGCTTGTACTTCAATACGACCAGTTGCCATATTGTCATTAATTGCGCCTTCACCACGTTCAACAACTGTACCTTCTACGTGCAATACGTATTCACTACGAATCGTTTCTGCTACTTCTAGTGCTTCTTTTGATGTTTCTGGGTTAAATACGACTTGCACGATACCTGTACGGTCACGTAAATCGATGAAGATTAATCCACCTAAGTCACGACGTTTTTGTACCCAACCTTTTAATTGAACTGTTTGTCCAACAGCTTCTACTGTTACTTTTCCACATGCATGTGTTCTTTCAGCCACTGTAAGTTCCCCCTATATTAATTTCTCTGCTACGTATGAAGCAAATACATCTAATGCTACTTCTTCTTGTCCGCCTGTTGCCATATCTTTTAAGTTAATGATGCCTTTATCTAGCTCATCTTCCCCTAATACAGCTACAAATTTCGCATTTAAACGATCTGCTGATTTAAATTGTGCTTTCATTTTGCGATCTAAATAATCTTTTTCGACTGATAATCCAGCTTTACGAAGATCAAACGCAACTTTCGCAGCATGGTCTTTCGCTTTTTCACCAAGAGCTACAACGTAACAATCAATACTATGTTCAATTGGTAACTCAATGTTCTCAGCTTTTAGCGCCATAATTAGACGTTCAATACTCATCGCAAAACCGATACCTGGCATTTCTGGTCCACCGATTTCTTGTACAAGTCCATTATAACGGCCACCACCGCTTAATGTAGTGATAGCACCGAAACCTTCTGCCTCACTCATAATTTCAAAAACAGTGTGTTGATAGTAGTCTAAACCACGCACTAAGTTTGGATCTTTTTCAAATGGAACATCCATCATCGTTAATAGTTCTTGAACTTTATCGTAGTATACTGCTGAATCTTCGTTTAAGTATTCTGTAATAGATGGTGCTGTACCCATTAATTCATGGTTACGGTCCTTCTTACAGTCTAAAATACGAAGTGGATTCTTTTCTAAGCGAGATTGGCAATCAGAGCAGAACTCGCCGATGCGTGGCTCAAAATGAGCGATTAATGCATCGCGGTGCGCTTGACGGCTCGCTGCATCACCTAAGCTGTTTAATACAACTTTAATATTTTTTAAGCCCATGCCGCGGTAAAACTCTACAGCAAGTGCAATTACTTCTGCATCAATTGCAGGGTCGTTACTACCGATTGCTTCAATACCGAATTGTACGAATTGACGATAGCGACCTGCTTGTGGTCTTTCGTAACGGAACATTTGACCGATATAGTATAACTTTGTTGGTTGCGTTGCGTCACCGAACATTTTGTTTTCAACGTAAGAACGTACAACAGGTGCAGTACCTTCTGGACGTAATGTTAAACTGCGCTCACCACGATCTTGGAATGAATACATTTCTTTTTGTACGATATCTGTCGTATCACCAACACCACGTAAAAATAACTCAGTGTGTTCAAAAATTGGTGTGCGAATTTCTTTATAATTGTAACGACGGCAAATTTCGCGTGCTTGCCCTTCGATATACTGCCATAACTCAACAGTGCCTGGAAGAATATCTTGCGTTCCGCGTGGGATTTGAATAGACATATTCAGTTCCTCCTCAAATTGTTTTAATCTTAATAAAAATAAAAAAACTCCCGCCTCTACTGTTTGAACAGTAGGGACGAGAGTATTATACCCGTGGTGCCACCCTAATTGAAGCACGTATGCTTCCACTTTTTTAATAACGCTTAAATGTGCGTTCATCCCTACTAAGCATATATGCCGTTCAAGTTGAAACCTCTAGAGTGTCATTCAATCAGTCATCATGTAGAAATGTTTTCAGCCTAAGACATCTCTTCTCTTTCCATGTGTATCTCATTTACTCTTCTCTATCAACGGTTATATTCATATGTAAATATAAAATTACTATACGTTTGTTGAGTACGATTGTCAAGTGTTCTAAGAGCGTTCAATCTGCTTCTTAAGACGCTTTACATCTTGAAGAGAAATTCCAAACTCAGAAGCAAGCTCCATCGAAGTATTGTTTTGTTCTTTTGAAATAAAATCATGAAAATTCACGTTAAACAGTTGATTTGCACCGTTTGTAACAGAATGCCCTTTTTCATTCATACGCATACGTATATCCCTCACATTCAATATGGATGTTTTACTTTTTATTGTTCCATATTGATGAGGTAGTTATACGTATAAACGAATAACGTTATTCCATACCACTTTTATATAAATAATCCGCTCTTTGAATCATAAAGGTTGTTACAACCATTGCTGCTATTACAAATACTGCCCAAGTACTGTAACTTAGCACTGCGAAAGTAACTCCTAATGCATGTAAAAAAATAGCTAAGCTAAATCGCAATGAAAATTTCAAATCTTTAAAGATTGACCAATTCATATACTATCTCCCCTTTTCACACATACATCCGAATGTTTTTACCATTTTTCACATTATACTATATAATGGATAACACAAGCTATTGATTCCAAATCAACATCAGCATTCGATTTATAACAATAATAGTTACCAATCCACTCGCCAGCATAGGATGCTTCAAATGATACAACGCTGCAACATCCGCTTCAAACATGATAATCTCTAACAATACATGCAATATACCTTGTACTTCTCATTCTGCATGCGGAGCTCCAAATAGCTCCCAAATGACTGCAACAACAATCGAAAAAATAATAGCAAGTGTAATTTTTATAGCCGTTATTGTTCCTACCCGAAATCCCCAGTATCCAACAATCCCAAGAACACATAACTCTAGCATAAAACGTAAAGTTATATTGAATTCTTGAAGCATGCTACACCTTCTTTTCCTTTTATTCCCCTTCGAATTAATCCTATGATAAAGTGAAACTTTAATCAGTGGGGGTTTTGTTCATCCCCCACTGATTATCAGCCCTCACCAATCGGGCTTTTACGGGCAGCCCGCCCCCTAACTTCTTTGCTTCCGCTGAATTTTGAGGTGGGGTTCTTACTGCCCACAAATAGCGGGATAAATGAACAAAACATACAACAAAGTATAAAAAAGAGAGGATTATATAATCCTCTCTTCTTAGGCCATACTATTTACTTTCTACAATTAAGGTCACCGGACCATCATTGATTAAAGAAACGTCCATCATTGCACCGAACTTCCCTGTTTCTACATGCAATCCTTGTTTACGAACTTCTTCATTAAAGAAATCGTATAAATGCTCTGCATAGTCAGGTTTCGCAGCATCCATAAAGTTTGGACGTCTTCCCTTGCGGCAATCGCCATATAATGTGAATTGCGAAATTGATAGAACTTGTCCTTCTACATCGAGTACAGAATGGTTCATCTTTCCGCTCTCATCTTCAAAGATGCGTAAGTTCGCGATTTTTTCCGCAATGTACGTTGCATCTTTTTCAGTATCTTCATGCGTAATGCCAACTAGTAATGTTAAACCGAATGGAATTTGTCCTACAATCTCACCATCTACTGTGACAGACGCCTCTTTTGATCGTTGTAAAACAACTCTCATCTTTTCTACACTCCCTATTAATGCATCATGCGTCGTACTGCATAAATTTCAGGAACACGTTTAATGCGTTCTACTACTTTTTTCAAGTGTTGTAAGTTACGAATCGAGATCGACATATTAATTGTTGCCATCTTATTACGATCACTTCTACCAGAAACAGCTGAAATGTATGTTTTCGTCTCTGTAACAGCTTGCAATACTTCATTTAATAAACCACGGCGATCATAGCCTGAAATTTCGATATCAACGTTGTATTCAATTTCTTTTTCAGGGCTACCTTCCCACTCTACTTCTAATAAGCGCTCTACAGCTTCTTCTGTATGAATATTTACACAATCACGACGGTGAATCGATACGCCCCGACCTTTCGTAATATACCCAACGATATCATCACCTGGAACTGGGTTACAGCATTTTGACAAACGAATTAATAAATTGTCAGCACCACTTACCTTTACACCAGAATCCCATTTTCGAATTTTCATCGGTTTACGAACTTCTTTAACTTCAACAATTTCTTCTTCTTCACGCTGCTTACGGAACTTGTCCGTTAGTCGCGTAACAATTTGCGACGCTGTAATTCCGCTATATCCAACTGCTGCAAACATATCTTCTTCATTTGCAAAATTAAACTTCTCGGCAACACGTTTTAAATTGTCAGGAGCTAACACTTCTTTCATCTCATACTCTAGACCACGTACTTCTTTTTCAACAAGTTCACGGCCTTTTTCAATATTTTCGTCTCTACGCTGTTTCTTAAAGAATTGACGTATTTTATTTTTCGCATGAGATGTTTGAGCAAGTTTCACCCAATCTTGGCTTGGGCCATACGAATGTTTCGATGTTAAAATTTCAATGATGTCACCCGTTTTTAATTTATAATCAAGGGTCACCATTTTCCCATTTACTTTTGCACCAATTGTTTTATTCCCGATTTCTGAATGGACACGATAAGAAAAGTCAATTGGAACAGATCCAAGTGGTAATTCCATTACATCGCCTTTCGGTGTGAAGACGAATACCATGTCAGAGAATAAATCAATTTTTAATGACTCCATAAACTCTTCTGCATTAGAAGCTTCATTTTGCCATTCTAATATTTGACGGAACCAAGTTAGTTTCTTCTCTAATGTACCTGTTGTTTCTGCGGTCTTTCCTTCTTTATACGCCCAATGTGCCGCGATACCGAATTCTGCAATTTCGTGCATTTCTTTCGTACGAATTTGCACTTCTAGCGGATCACCTTTCGGTCCAATTACCGTCGTATGAAGAGATTGATATAGATTTGCTTTCGGCATTGCAATATAATCTTTGAAACGACCTGGCATTGGCTTCCAGCAAGTATGAATAATTCCAAGCACCGCGTAACAATCTTTAATACTATTTACAACGACACGTACAGCTAGTAAATCGTAAATTTCATTAAACTGTTTATTTTGCAATGCCATTTTACGATAAATACTGTAAATATGTTTTGGTCTTCCAGAAATCTCAGGTTGAATGGAAACTTCTTTTAATTTCTCACGAATACCAGTCATTACTTCATCTAAATATTCTTCACGCTCTGCACGTTTACGCTTCATTAAATTTACAATACGATAATATTGTTGCGGATTTAAATAGCGAAGTGACGTATCCTCTAACTCCCATTTAATAGTACTAATTCCGAGTCTATGTGCTAAAGGTGCAAAGATTTCTAACGTTTCATTCGCAATGCGACGCTGCTTCTCTTGAGGCAAATGTTTCAATGTACGCATGTTATGAAGACGATCAGCTAGTTTAATTAAAATAACTCGAATATCTTGAGCCATTGCGATAAACATTTTGCGATGGTTTTCTGCTTGTTGCTGCTCATGAGATTTATATTTAATCTTTCCGAGCTTTGTAACACCATCGACAAGCATAGCGATTTCTTTATTAAATTCTCGCTCAATATCTTCTAATGTAATCTCTGTATCTTCCACTACATCATGTAAGAAACCTGCCGATACTGTAGCTGGATCCATGTGTAAATCAACTAAAATACCTGCAACTTGAATTGGGTGAATAATATATGGTTCACCCGATTTTCTATATTGTTCGCTATGTGCATCGCGTGCATATTCATAAGCACGTGCCACTAGCTCAATATCTTCAACCGCTAAATATTGACTTGCTTTCTCGAGTACCTGTTCAGCTGTTAGTACTTGCTCATTTGCCATCGAATCACCTTTTATTGAAAATTGACTTTGTATTTATTAAATAGAATAAATTATATTCTATCATTATAACCCAATGATTGTGAATTGTGAAAAGGAAAAGATTTTACTGACATTTCACCTTATTTTTTTGTTCAATTATACAAAAGTACCCGCTCCTCTCCAAGAGATTCACGGGTACTTTTTATCACCGTAGTTTTACCTATATAGTGATTAGTATTTTTCTAATACTAATACATCGTAACCATCTAACATTTTACGACCATCTAAGTAAGTAAGCTCTACTAAGAATGCAATCCCTGCTACAACTCCGCCAAGTTCTTCAACTAGCTTAATTGTTGCTTCAATTGTTCCACCTGTAGCTAATAGATCATCAGTAATTAATACGCGTTGACCTGGTTTAATTGCATCTTTATGGATTGTTAAAACATCTGTACCATATTCTTTGCCGTAGTCAACTGTAATTACTTCACGTGGTAATTTTCCTAATTTACGAACTGGCGCAAATCCTACTTCTAATGCATAAGAAACTGGGCAACCGATAATAAAACCACGAGCTTCTGGTCCTACTACAACATCGATATCTCTTTCTTTTGCATACTCAACGATTGCATCTGTTGCTGCTTTGTATGCTTTACCGTCGTTCATTAAAGGTGTAATGTCTTTAAACACAATACCTTCTTTCGGATAATCCGGTACAATTGCGATATGTTGCTTGAAATCCATATTTCTGAATCCTCCTCAGATATAAAAGGTTTGTAAATACAAATCCTTTACCCTAACTGTTCTACTTATTTATGATTACGAATCGTTTCAAACCATGTATATAGTTGCTGATATGTGCTATAAACCAATTCTTTTTCTAATTGTAAGTGGTTCATTTTCTCACGATATGTGTTCGATTCAATTAAATCACGCTTTTGTTTTTGTCCGGCCATAAAAATGACACCGTCTTTTATTGTAACAAATTCTAACTCAAAAAACACCTGTGTCATGAAATTTACTGTATCTTTTGACCAACCTTTATGGCGACATAGTTGTTCCCCATATTGTCTTAAAGAAAATGGTGATTTTTGGTTTAAGAAAGAATAGTACCATTTAAAATGTTCCCTCGTTGGGACTGTACTAAATAGATGATTGTTCTCTTGATAAAATAACGTATAGATTCTAGATGGGAATCCTACTTTAAATAAATCACGCAATTCATCTGTTCCTTTTGGCAAATCGAGTAACACGATGTATTGATCATCTAAATGAGTTACCTCTGATGCATGCACAAGATGTTCTTTATAGTCTTCTAAAGAAAACTTATTCAATACCTCTTCAGAAAAATACACCATTGTTATTTTTTCTTTCGGAAGTTCTGCTAAATTTGCTTCCACATTACGCATACTACGCCAATCAAATAATTGCCATGCCTCTACAGCAATATCTTGTACCATTAATTGTGGCTTCTTAAAATTATTCCATTCATTAATGGATGCCTCTCCTATTACAGATACCTTAGCAACTGGAGAAATTTCTTTTGCATACGCACCAAATCCGAATCCAATTGTATCCAGTGTTGCCTGTCCGTCACGAAGTGCCATTTTCAAATGTGAACCATCTGATCCGATTGCACGAATACTTTCTAATTCAGCATTTTTCACTGCAAGACGTGGTTTCGGATTTCCAACACCAAATGGCGCTAACTTTTGCATATCCTCAATTGCTGCAAGCGTTACATCTTCCACTTTACAAAATGTATCAACTGCTGTGATTGGAATAAAATCCGCTTCTGTTAAAATTGCATCCGCTTGCGCATTTAAGCGGCGACGTAACTCATCTACATCATTCATATGTAGCGTCATTCCTGCGGCCATCGGATGCCCTCCGAAGTGCGGTAATAACTCTCTACAATCCGACAAGTTTGCAAACAAATCAAATCCCGCGATACTACGTGCTGAACCCTTTGCTGTTTCTTTGACAGGATCAATGCTTAATACAATTGTTGGACGATAAAAACGTTCAACTAATTTAGAAGCGACAATTCCAATTACACCTGGATTCCAGCCTTCTTTTGCAAGCACTAACACTTTATTTTCTTCTGGCGGGAATTTATTTTCCACTTCAGCGATAGCCTCTTCTGTAATTTGCTTTACAATATCTTTTCGAAGTTTGTTCAGCTCATCAATTTCTTCAGCCAGTTCTTTCGCTTCCTCTGGGTCATCTGATAATAATAGGTGTACAGCCGGCGTAGCATCTTCTAAACGCCCAACTGCATTAATACGCGGTGCGATTGAGAATCCAATGCTTTCTTCTGTAATTTCACTTTGCGAAACGTTAGCAACTTTAAACAATGCCTTTAAACCAATATTTTTCGTCATTCGCATATGTTTTAAACCGCGCTTCACTAGCAATCTATTTTCGCCATGAAGTGATACTAAATCGGCTACCGTACCGATTACTGCAATTTCTAATAAATGTTCTGGTACACGACCTAATAGTGCATGTGCAACTTTAAACGCAACACCTACACCGGCTAAATAATGAAACGGATACACACCGCCATCTAGTTTTGGATGAATAATCGCGAGTGCTTCTGGTAATTCTGGCGGTGGCTCATGGTGATCCGTAATAATAAGATCTATTCCAAGTTCCTTCGCTACCTTCGCTTCATGTACCGCTGCGATACCAGTATCGACAGTAATAATAAGTGAGAACCCTGCACTATGCGCCCAACGAAACGCTTCTTCGTTCGGTCCATAACCTTCTGTAAAACGGTTTGGAATATAAAATTCTACCTCTGCACCTAATTCTTGCAGAGCAAGATATAAAACCGTTGTACTACTTACTCCGTCCGCATCATAATCACCAAATATTAATATTTGCTCTCCATTTTGAATCGCCTTATTTACACGTTCTACCGTTCTATCCATTCCTTCTAATAAAAACGGATCGTGAAATTCTTGATTTTCTGTATTTAAAAAATCTAAAATCTTATCTTCTGTATCTAATCCTCTACCGAGGAATAACGAAATGACAAGTGGTGATAGTTGTAACTTTTTTGCTAATTCACTCACTCGCTCTTCATTATATTCTTTTTCTTTCCAACGCGTCTTCGGTTGTAACACGAAATCACCCCTTAACCTGTTTATTATACAAGACAGATTAAGGGGTGACAATATAATGCAAACTACGATGCAATATCTATATACTAAAATGTTAATGATATTTAATTTGGAGAATACGGATTTATATGTACAAACACATTTTGTACATTATCTTGTTTCATAAGCATTTCTTTCACATGTTTTCCAATACGGTGTCCTTCTTCTACAGTAATGTATGGATCTACAGAAACTTTAATATCGACAATAACATAGTGACCATGTTCTCTCGCATATAAAGAACCGATTTTTTTCACACCATTTACTTGCAGGACAGCTTCTCTAAGCGGAATAACATCTTCCTCATGAAGTACATGATCAAGCGTTGCATGAATCGCTTCCGCCCCAATACTCCACGCCATCTTTGCAACAAGGAGTGAAACAAATAACCCCGCAACCGGATCCGCATATACAAGCCAATCTAAACCTAGCTTACCACCGATAATAGCTGCACAAATACCGATTAAAGCTGCAATTGAAGAAAATACATCCGAACGGTGCTCATATGCATTTGCAATAATTGCATCACTATTTACCCTCTTCCCTAATCGGAATTTATATTGAAACATTCCTTCTTTCACGACAATCGAAAGAATAACAGCAAAAATCGTAATTCCTTTCGGTGGTTCTAGTTCTTGCGAAAAAGCTTTTATAGACGAAATCGCTATCTCGATGCCCACAATAAATAATAATACTGCAACAATAATCGCTGAAATCGATTCCGCTTTACCATGACCGTACGGGTGATCTTCATCTGGTGGTTGCTTTGCTGCTCGCAATCCAAAAAGTACAGCTAGCGAACCAATTACATCTGATGCAGAATGCACAGCATCCGCTAATAGTGCTTTACTGTTCCCGATATAACCAATTACCGCCTTTACAATCGCTAATATAATATTACCAACGATTCCGACAATAGCACCAAACTCGGCCTGTTTAAAACGTTCATCTTTTTCCATAATTAAAATCCCTTCTTTTCTTAACCTATCTTGTTATCCCGATTTATTGTATCAAAAACAACGATAACATCACCACTTTCTTCCATCTTTCTTCTGTAAAAAGTTGCTATCTTATTGTATCCACAAACGAAAAAAGAGATGCCTCCTAATGAGGCATCACCTTTTTATACTTGTGGTTCAGATACTTCTTTCTCAACCTTCTTCTTGTTTTTGCCCTTTTTCAAACGACGGTTTTCAAGCATTAACCAAATTT
This sequence comes from Bacillus sp. FSL M7-1020, assembly GCF_038050415.1. Taxonomy (NCBI): domain Bacteria; kingdom Bacillati; phylum Bacillota; class Bacilli; order Caryophanales; family Bacillaceae; genus Bacillus; species Bacillus sp. FSL M7-1020. The sequence goes on from NZ_JBBOTW010000001.1 coordinate 4,034,367, forward strand.
GAGAAGCAACGAAAATAGAAGAGTACGTACCTACAACTAATCCAATTAATAACGCAAGTGAGAAGTTACGCAGTGATTCACTACCGAAAATAAGTAGTGCAATTACTGGGAACAACACTGTTAAAACAGTATTAATTGAACGACCAATTGTTTGACGAATACTTGAGTTTACGATTTCTTCTAAATCTTTTAAATCACGAACTCGTTTTTTCTGTTTGTATAATTCACGGTTTCTATCAAACGTAACGATTGAGTCATTGATAGAGTAACCAATAATGGTTAATACCGCAGCGATAAACGTTAAGTCTACCTCTATTCGGAAAAGACTAAATACAACAATCATAACGAAGGCATCATGTAATAATGCGATTACTGCAGATACTGCGTACGTAAGACGGAAACGAATACTTACGTATAAAACGATTACTGCAGAAGCAATCAATACTGCGATAAATGCATTTCGTGCAATCTCTTTACCGATTGTCGGTGAAACTGTACTTACATTCGGATCTGTACCGTATTTATCGTGGAAGAATGTTTTCGTTTTCGCAATTTCATCTTTTGATAGAACACCTAATGTACGAACTGCGAAACCTTTATTGTCATCTCCAGTCGGTACAATATTTTCTTCCTTCACATCGATTTTCAATTCTTTAAAATCTTTATGAACATCAGCAACAGTAACTGCTTGTTTTGATTGCAAGTCGATACGTGTACCACTTGCAAAGTCAATACCAAGATTCATTTTGAAAATCGGTAATATAATTGCCCCAGCAATTACGACTACAATTGAGAATAAGAAGAATTTATGACCGATATTTACGAAGTTAATACGATCAAATCTCGTTGGCGGATGTACTACACCTTTTGTTAATGGAATAATATCCTTTTCCTTAACACCAAAATAAGATGGTTTTTTATCGAAGTAACGGCTCTTTACAAGTAAACTTAGTAAGAAACGAGTACCGAATACGTTCGTAATGAAACCGACTAAAATACTAACAATTAAACTTGTTGCGAAACCTTTTACAGAACTATTACCGTAAGCAAATAATACACCGGCTGCTGCAATTGTTGTAATGTTCGCATCTAAAATTGTCGCTAATGAACGATGGTTACCAGCACGAAATGCTGACATCATTGACTTACCAATTTTCAGCTCTTCCTTTAACCTCTCGTACGTAATGATATTCGCATCAACTGCGATACCTACCCCGAGCACTAATGCCGCAATACCTGGCAACGTAAGAACCGCATGCATCCAGTTAAAGACAAGTAATGTAACGAAAATGTATAAACCTAACATAATAACCGCTACAAGCCCTGGTAAACGGTAGAATACAAGCATAAATAAGAAGATAATAGCAATACCGATTGCACTAGCGAAAATCGTTTGCTCTAATGCTTGTTGACCAAATTTCGCTCCAACAGATGTTGAATACATTTCTTTTAAATCAACAGGAAGTGCACCTGCATTTAATAAAGATGAAAGTTCTTTCGCACTTTCAACTGTAAAGTTTCCACCTACGATAGATACTTCAGCTTGGTTAAACACTTGGCTTACTGTTGCTGCTGATAAAAACTTCGGATTCGGTTTTGCAGATTCTGCTTTATACGAATCTTTTCCTTCTTCAAAATCAAGCCATATTACCATTAAATTCGTTGGTGGTGGCATCTTTGAAATTTTTTCAGTTACTGCACGGAATTTTTCAGCGCTTTTTAATGTAAGACCTACGCTCGCACGGCCTTGCTCATCAAATGTTTGCTTCGCTCCGCCGCCTTTTAAATCCGTACCATCCATAAGAAGATTGTCATCCACATCACGGAATGTTAATTTCGCTTGTGTTGATAACATTTCACGTGCTTTTTGCTGATCTTGTACACCAGCAAGCTGTACACGAATTCGATTTTCTCCTTCAATTTGGATGTTCGGCTCACTTACACCGAGAACATTGACACGATTTTCAAGAGCACCTACTGTACTTACAAGTGCCTCTCGGTCAATTTTATCGCCTTTTTTGGCTGGTTTTACTTCATACAGAACTTCAAAACCACCGCGAAGGTCTAGTCCTAGACTAATTCCTTTTGCTATGTCTTTTCCTGCCGCACCAATTACGCCACCGATTAATAAAACGATGAGGAAAAAGGCGGCAATTCTCGTACCACGCTTTGCCATATGTACCCTCTTTCTGCTACTAACACTTTCAATAAATCTCTTACGATTCACTGCTATACGTGTGCATACACCTAGTTAGTAGACTTCCTTTCTATAAAATACATTTGTTTTTTGCTAGTTCATCACTAGCTGTGTCGGTAAACCTTACGCAATACCTACACTTTCATTATTTATTTTTCTTCTTCACTACCTCCTTTACATATAATCTTAGACATCGTTATTTCCTCTTTATCAATACCTATCATTATACTGCAAAAGGAAGAACAAACCAATTGCAGTCAGTTATTTATTTTCATACTCATCAAATGACCAAAGTGGCGCTTGGTATGCTTCAACAGTTAAATATGTCATATATTCATTAGGTGTTATTCTTAATACATCGTTCACTAATTCATACAACCTAACATTACTGTCTATCTTTTTCCACTTTTTCACTTTAAGAAACTTCCAAATGTCATCATCTGTCACTCTGTCATAACCGAACATTTGAAACTCCTCTACTTTACTAACTAAAACGACTTGTAACTGTCCGCGGTATGATTCTACCAAATCTTCTTTTTCTAACATACGTAACATCTCCTTATAATTTCAGCACGAAAAGTCGCTTTTATTCCCGCTCTAATGGACAGCAATAACTACTTTCAAGAGCACTATCATACTTCACTCTCTTAAATGCTTGTCATTCTTGTCTCGTACGTGCATATAAATTATTGTAAATCATTCCACTGATTTTGAGAAGGTAGGAGAAGACCATGACGAGACAAAGCTTTTTAAAAGGCGCATTTATTTTAATGATTGCCGGCTTTATTACCAAAATTCTTGGATTTATTAACCGGATTGTAATGGCACGTATACTAGGAGAAGAAGGCGTTGGCCTTTATATGATGGCCGTTCCTACATTCATTTTAGCAATTACATTAACACAAATCGGTCTTCCTGTCGCAATCGCAAAATTTGTAGCAGAAGCGGAAGCGGTGAACGATAAACAAAAAATAAAAAAAATATTAACCGTATCACTAGCTGTCACTTCCTTTATTAGCATCATTTTAACAATGGGCATTATGCTCCTCACACCTATTTTAGCGAAAACATTATTAACCGATGAAAGAACGTACTATCCATTAATGGCCATTTTACCTGTCGTTCCTGTTATTGCTGTTTCTTCTGTTTTACGCGGTTATTTCCAAGGGAAACAAAATATGAAACCTAGCGCTTATGCTCAAGTGATCGAACAAGTTGTCCGCATTACAATTATCGCTGTATGTATTCGAATATTTTTACCTTATGGCGTAGAATATGCTGCAGCCGGCGCTATGTTATCAGCCGTTCTCGGCGAAGTTGCATCCTTATTATTCTTACTCACTTTATTCCAACGTGAAAAACACTTATCTATACGCTCTAGATTTTTCACTACCGTAAAGGAGAGCAAAGATACATTTTATTCTCTTATGGATATCGCCCTTCCAACTACAGGAAGTCGTTTAATCGGTTCTGTTTCTTATTTTTTTGAACCTATCGTCGTTATGCAAAGTTTAGCGATTGCCGGAGTTGCCGCTTCTGTCGCAACCCAGCAATACGGTATATTAAACGGTTATGCATTCCCGCTCCTATCACTACCCGCCTTCATTACATACGCTCTTTCTACAGCGCTCGTTCCTTCAATTAGTGAAGCAATGGCAAAAAGGCAACATAAATTAGTGGAGCACCGTTTACAACAAGCACTTCGAATTTCATTAATTACTGGTGGGTGGTCTGTCGTTATATTATACGTATTCGCTTCCCCTGTTTTAACTCTTATGTACGGATCAGACAGCGCAACAGCATTCATTCAGCTACTTGCACCTTGCTTTTTATTTCATTATTTTCAAAGTCCACTTACATCTGTATTGCAAGCTTTAAATTTAGCACGCGCTGCTATGATGAACACATTTATTGGCGCCATCGTGAAATTAATCGTTATTTTTGTACTAGCTTCAAAGCCAGAATTTCAAATGATGGGGGTTGCTCTCGCTATTGCAGCAAATATAGTAACAGTAACATTCCTTCACTACGCTACCGTTTTAAAAAAGATTACATTTACCATTTACGCAAAAGACTATATTTTCGGCGGACTTGCCATCGGTATTGCAGGTGCCTTCGGTTTTCACCTTCATAAGTATATTATTTTCTCTCATTCTCTTGGTATACAAACATTATGGGAAATCACTTTAACAACAATGGTTTATGTCGTTCTCCTCTTCATCTTTAAACTAATTCGAAAAGAGGAGTTAAGTCGCCTCCCTATCATTCGTAAACTTTCATTTTTGAAATAAAGTAAAACTTTCATTAGCGAGACTTTTCCGGGCTTACTATTTAAAATGGTAAGCTTTTAGTTTTCTTTCAAATCAACAAAAAATTGTCCATTTTGAAAACTACAGTATAAAATTTGTGTTATATCGTTATAACCTAAGTTTTTTAGTTTTTCAATGAGCCATTCGTCTGTATGTTCAATCATTTGCAAATGATTAGATTGAATTTCTCCATCAATAATTAATGGCAGAGTAAAAATAGGCGTATCATTTTTACTCTTTTTACTTTTTTGTTTTTGAAAAACGGATAACTTCCCTGATGGTTCCAAAATAGCGTATTCCACATCCCGCACGTCTCCGACCCCTTGCTCCCTTAATTGCATCATTAAATCATCTATGTTATAGCGCTGTTTTCTCATCTTTTTTTCATCAATTTTTCCCGCATTTATAAGAATAGCAGGCTCCCCTTCTATTAAATGCCGAAATCGTTGAAACTTCAAAGAAATAACCGACAAAATGATTTGTATGCACATAAGGAAAGTCATCGGAACTAATTGATGCCAAAGTGATTTATCTGTATTTTCAATCGCTACTACAGCCATTTCACCAAGCATAATGAATACGACTAAATCTAATACACTTAGCTCTCCAATTTCACGTTTACCCATAAGACGGAAAATAATTAAGATAATGATATACAAAAGCATCGTCCGGCCAATTATCGATACCCATTCCATTTCTACATCTCCTTTTTTACTTATAGATTCCCCTATAGAAAAGAAAATAGTCTAACTTAAGCAAAAGAGAAATATGCTTGTATTAAAAAGGGGGAATGCATAAATGGATGGAACGAAAAAATTATCAACTGCAATTGGTTTCGGTATTATTACCCTACTAATTCTCGCATCTATTACTAGCATGGTTATGGCTCTATTATTAAAGTTTACGAACATGAATGAAAGTACATTAACCGTCACTATTTTGATACTAGCTCTTTTATCTATGCTTATGTCTGGGTTTATTGCTGGTAAAAAAGCACAAGGGAAAGGTTGGCTAGTTGGTTTTACAACAGGACTCACATTCGCCATACTCGTTTTTCTAGTTAACTATTTAGGCTTCTCTCAAACTTTATCGAACTCACAGTTACTTTACCAATTGGCATTAATGGGCGCGAGTACACTCGGTGGTATTTTCGGTGTAAATATGTCAAAGCAAAATAATTAAAAAAAGGCCCTGCACATTTCATGCAGGGCCTTCCTCATTAGTTTTTCACAACTTCACGAATCGCATTGCGATCGAAAGTTAAGTGTGCACCACCAGATTTAACAACGATTTTCGTTTCATCTACTGATTCGATTGTACCGTGTAAGCCACCAATTGTTATGATAGCATCACCTTTTGCTAATTCGTTTTGCATTTGAGCAACTGCTTTTTGACGCTTTTGTTGCGGGCGAATTAATAAGAAATAGAAAATCGCAAACATCGCAACGATCATAACGATATTCATCATACCTGCATTCATCTTTTGTTCCTCCTTTTAAATTATGTATTAGAAGTTTTTAGCATTCGGTTTATTAAAGCCATACTGTTCAAAGAACTCTTCGCGGAAATCACCAAGACGGTCTTCACGAATAGCTTGTCTCACCTGCTCCATTAAGTTTAACAGAAAATGAAGGTTGTGATAAGACGTTAAACGAATTCCGAACGTTTCATCACATTTCATCAAGTGACGAATGTACGCACGAGAGTAATTTTTACATGTGTAGCAATCACAATTAGGATCAAGCGGACCGAAGTCTCTTGCGAATTTCGCATTTTTTACAACTAGACGGCCTTCACTTGTCATACATGTACCATTTCGAGCGATACGAGTTGGAAGTACGCAGTCAAACATATCAACGCCGCGAATTGCCCCATCAATTAACGAGTCAGGAGAACCTACTCCCATTAAGTAACGTGGCTTATCATCTGGAAGAAGTGGTGTTGTAAACTCAAGCACACGATTCATAATATCCTTCGGTTCACCAACAGATAAACCACCTATAGCATAACCAGGGAAGTCCATTGAAACAAGGTCTTTTGCACTTTGGCGACGAAGCTCTTCAAACTCTCCGCCCTGTACGATACCGAATAAACCTTGATCTTGTGGACGTTCATGCGCTTTTAAGCAACGTTCTGCCCAGCGGCTTGTACGTTCTACAGATTTCTTCATATATTCAAAAGTAGCTGGGAACGGTGGACACTCATCAAATGCCATCATAATATCTGAACCTAATGCATTTTGGATTTCCATCGCTTTTTCTGGTGATAAGAATAATTTATCTCCATTTAAGTGGTTACGGAAGTGAACGCCTTCCTCTTCAATACGGCGGAAGTCACTTAAACTGAATACTTGGAAACCACCAGAATCCGTTAAGATTGCACGGTCCCAGTTCATAAATTTATGCAAACCACCTGCTTCACGAACAATTTCGTGACCTGGACGTAGCCATAAATGATACGTATTACTTAAAATAATGCCAGAATCCATTGCTTTTAATTCTTCTGGTGACATTGTCTTAACTGTTGCAAGTGTACCAACTGGCATGAATGTTGGTGTATCAAATGAACCGTGCGGCGTGTGTACACGACCTAAACGTGCACCCGTTTGTTTACAAGTTTTAATAAATTCATAACGAATTGCTGTCATAATTTACTCCTTTTATTTGTTTCTCATTTTAGCGTGAGATGCAACGAACATTGCGTCACCGAAGCTAAAGAAACGATATTTTTCTTTTACTGCTTCATTATAAGCATGAAGTACATTATCTCTATTTGAAAATGCACTTACAAGCATAATTAATGTTGATTTCGGCAAATGGAAGTTTGTAATTAAACCATCAATTGCTTTAAATTTATATCCTGGGTACATAAAAATATCTGTCCAACCAGAAGCTGCGCAAAGCTTACCACTATGATCGGTCGCAATCGTTTCTAACGTACGAGTTGATGTCGTACCTACAGTGATAATACGTCCACCATTCTCTTTCACACGATTTAATAATGCCGCTGTCTCTTCAGACATATGGTAATATTCTGCGTGCATATGATGCTCTTCAATCGTATCTGCAGAAACTGGTCTAAATGTTCCAAGCCCTACGTGAAGTGTAATAAATGCTAACTGAACGCCTTTTTTCTTTAACTTCTCAAGTAACTCTTCTGTAAAGTGAAGTCCCGCTGTCGGCGCTGCTGCTGAACCGATTTCTTTCGCATATACTGTTTGATAGCGATCGCGATCTTCCAGTGTCTCTTTAATATATGGAGGAAGTGGCATTTCCCCAAGTTCATCTAAAATTTCATAGAAGATGCCGTCATATGAAAATTCAAGCTGACGCCCACCTTGATCTGCAGTCCCTGTGCAAGTTGCTTTTAATTTCCCTTCACCAAAAGAAATTACAGTTCCTTCTTTTACACGTTTCGCTGGCTTAACAAGCGTTTCCCACTTATCGCCTTCCTCTTGTTTCAAAAGAAGCACTTCAATGTGCGCGCCTGTATCTTCTTTCACACCGTGCAAGCGAGCAGGCATAACTTTCGTTTCATTTAAAACTAAGCAATCCCCCTCATGTAAGTAAGAAAGAATGTCCGTAAAATGTTTATGCTCAATATCACCAGTTTCACGGTCTAACACCATTAATCTTGATGTTTCACGATCCTCTAACGGGACTTGTGCAATAAGTTCTTCTGGTAAATGAAAATCAAACAGATTAATATCCATAACTGTATCCACCTATTTCTTATTTGAATCGATTTATTATATACATAATAAAAGATAATGCAATACTTAACACAATACATGTAATGATAGGAAAATAAAAGGTAACGTTACCTTTTTTCACAAAAATATCGCCTGGAAGCCTTCCAATGAACTTCCAAGCTAAGCCAACAACAATGAGTAAGATACCTGCTGTTATAAGCAATTTCGGTATCTCCGTCATACTTTTGGCATCTCCATTCCGAAATGTTCATACGCAAGTGGCGTTACGATTCGGCCTCTTGGCGTTCGTTGTAAAAAGCCAATTTGTAATAAATACGGCTCATACACATCTTCAATTGTATGAGATTCTTCTCCAATCGTTGCCGAAACTGTCTCTAATCCAACTGGGCCACCACGGAATTTCTCAATTATACCGAGCAATAATTTATGATCAATATGATCGAGTCCTAATTTATCTACCTGCAGTAGTTCTAATGCCATTTGTGTAATTTCCATTGCAATTGTTCCGTCGCTGCGAACTTGTGCGAAGTCACGTACACGTCGTAATAAACGATTCGCAATACGAGGTGTACCACGGGCACGTCTTGCAATTTCTAGTGCGGCTAACGAATCAATTTCCACTTCGAATACTTCCGCTGTACGTTCAACAATCGCAGAAAGCTGATCCACTGTATAATACTCTAATCTTGAAAGTACACCGAAACGGTCACGGAGCGGCGCTGATAATGCTCCGGCACGTGTTGTCGCTCCAACTAATGTAAATGGAGGTAAATCTAAACGTACAGACCGTGCTGACGGTCCTTTTCCAATTACGATATCAAGGCAAAAATCTTCCATCGCAGGATATAGTACTTCTTCAATTGATCTATGCAAACGATGAATTTCATCAATAAACAATACATCTCCAGGCTGAAGTGCTGTTAATACCGCTGCTAAATCTCCTGGTCTTTCAATTGCGGGACCTGACGTCGTTCGAATGTTAACACCCATTTCATTGGCAATAATATTCGCAAGCGTCGTTTTACCAAGTCCAGGTGGTCCATATAAAAGTACGTGATCTAACGTTTCTTCACGCATTTTCGCCGCTTCAATAAACACTTCTAAATTATGTTTCGCTTTATCTTGGCCAATATACTGACGGAGCGTCTGTGGCCGTAATGAATACTCTAAATCCGCATCTTCGTATCCAGATTCCCCTGAAAGGAGACGTTCGTCCATTATACTCACCTCTTACCATTTAGTAAAAGACTAAGTGCCTTTTTAATATATTGATCTGTCGTTAATGATTCTTTTAATAACTCTGGTACAACACGAGAAACTTCCCGTTCTGCATAACCAAGTGCACGCAGTGCTTCCAGTGCTTCATCAAGTTCAACTGAGGAACCTTTCTTCTCATCAAAACTTTCAACATCTGAGAACAAATCAACAAATGCATCTGGTACAACATCTGCTAGTTTTCCTTTTAAATCTAAAATCATTTGGCGCGCTGTTTTCTTTCCGACGCCCGGGAATTTCACTAAAAACTTCTCATCTTCATGTTCAATCGCTTGAACGACCTGTCCTGTTTGACCAGAAGCTAAAATCGCAAGAGCGCCTTTTGGCCCAATGCCAGACACACCTAACAATTTTGTAAATAATAAACGCTCTTCACGTGTTTTAAACCCGTAAAGTGCCATAATATCTTCTCTCACATAATGATATGTATAGACACGGATTTCTTGCTTACTTCTTTGAAATACATACGGATTTGGTGTGAAAATTTGGTACCCAATTCCATTATGGTCAATTACGACATATTCCGGTCCTACATACTCCACGTAACCTGTAACATATTCAAACAAAATACGATCTCTCCCTCTTAAATCATGTATTCCATTTTAACATATTTAATGATAGAAAAGCGAGACTACCCCAACAAATGTTCTCCGTTTAAAACTTCTGTTATTTTCCATTGACAGAAAAGATAAAGCACCTTAATATACAGGAGTCGATAATGATTATCAATACTAATTAAAGGGGTTACATCAGGATGAAACGTAAGTTATTTATTTTATTAACTATTATGCTAGTCGTTCTTTCTATCGTTGGCTGTTCTTCTCAAAAAGAAGCGTCAAAAGCAAAAGAACAACCGAAAACAAAAGTTGTGAAACACGCTAAAGGGGAAGCTACAATTCCAGTAAATCCAAAGAGAATTGTTGACTTATCTGGATCAACAGAAGAGTTATTACTTCTTGAACACAAACCTGTTGGTACAGCAAATACATATAAAGATAAAATCCAAAATCACTTAACAGACAAGCTAGATGGCGTAAAAGCAGTTGGCTGGTACTGGGCACCTAAAGTTGATTTAGAAGCTGTTACAGCTTTAAAACCGGACTTAATTATTTTAAATAATCGTCAATTAAAAATTTATGATCAATTAGAAAAGGTTGCACCGACTGTTGTTCTAGAAACAAACTTAGAAGACTGGCGCGGTAAGTTTAAAGAAGTAGGTAAACTATTTGATGAAGAAAAGAAAGCTGACAAATGGATTGCCGACTACGATAAAAAAGCAGACTCTTTATCTAAAAAAATTAAAGAAAAAACAAAAGATGAAAACTTTATGTTTGTCGCAGTTACACCACAAAACTTCCGTGTATACGGTAGCTTCGGATACGGTGACATCATCTTTAACGACTTAAAACTTCCAGCAACAAAAGGTACAGATTTAAAACAAACGATGGCGCAAGTATCATTAGAAGGGCTTGTTGCATTCCAACCTGATCAAATGTTTATTGTAAACTTCGGCGGCGAGGCTGATAAAGTGTACGAAGACTATAAAAATAGTGCTGTTTGGAAAGACAATAAAGCAGTAAAAAACAATCACGTATATGAAGTATCGAATGAAATCTTCAATACGAAAGCATTCAATCCAATCGGAAAAGATATGCTAATTGATGAAATCGCAAAAGAAATTTTAGCTAAAAACAAGTAAGAAAAAGCAGCTCACCATGAGCTGCTTTTTTTCTTATTTTGCACTGCATATTGCTTCATTTTTTCAATCGTCTTCACAAAACTTTCTTTTGATTTTATACGAATACCACGTTTCAATTTCGCACGCTCATAACTCTCAAGTTTTTTCATATCAATTTGAAAGAAAGAATGAATCGCATTATCACTTTTTGGTACACCCTTGAAAATTTGTAATATCCCTTCCTCTGAAACACCAAAATAGCCGCTCGTCTTCAATAACGGAGAAATATCGTCCACTTTCTTTTGCAATACAATTTGTACATCATCACGATCAACGAGTTGCCATTCTTTATATTGCTGTAAAAACTTTTCTAAATCCGCTACTTTTTCTGTAAATATTTCTTCACTTACTTCTCCATCAACATACATACGCTCTAATAAAATTGTAACTTCAGATTCTTTTTCTGTTACTTCTGGTACTGGTCCTTCCGCCCTCACACTCGTTTCATAGGCTAAACAAAACATCATCACGAAAGCTTGCACTGCAATCAGTATCCATTTCATTTCCGTTCACCTCTTTTAGGCAAAATCAAACTTTCATTAGTAGTTTTGCCGAAAGTGGAGGTTTTATCCATATAAACAACCACATTACATTTCTCTCAAAAATAAAAAAATGCAGATAAGGTTTTATCCTTATCTGCATTAGCATTTGTTTTTATATAAAATGAAAGACGCCTGCAAGCAGGCGTCTTGATGCGTTTACGGCGAGAGACCAGGCGACCACATTCGCGTGTTTAGCACTTAAGCATATCTCTCGTCTTACGTAAATTAGCTCATCGCTTTGCTAATATAACATTAATAACGTATAAGTGCAACATTTTTATAACAAATATTTTATTTTCTCTTTCACCCAAACGAACTTTATGTAAATTATAAATTGATAAATGTAATATATATATTACGATTAATGTAACAGCGAAATCATAATAAACAGGAGATGGATATTGTGAAAAAAATAAAGGATGAACGTCTCATTCTGAAAACATTAAAAAACATACGTATTGCCTTTCTTTTTCAATCACTTGGTATAATTGGCATTTTAGGCTATATCGGATTCACTGAAGGAATGGATCAAATTACGAAATCTCCATTATGGTTATTATTTATCCTTACAAGTATCGTACTTAGTTATTTACAGTTAAGCGTTTCTATCGATGTAGAAGAAGGCGAAAAGGATATAAAGTTAACTCCTTATTACAAAATTATTTTACGCTCTCTTATTGTAGGAACTATTATAGCCATTATTTATATCATTTTCAGTCCAGAAAGACCTCTGTTTGAAGCACTTCTAACAGGTAGTATTTTCTTCATATGCTTTTTAATTTCTTATTCCGTTAGTTATTTTATTAAAAAACGTCGTTTACAAGATAACGATGAATAAAGAGGAAGGGCAACCCCTTCCTCTTTTGTTTTTCTATCGCACTGTACCAGTTAAACCGTAACGAATGTCTCGGAACATATTTCCTATGTCACGATTAAAATCATTTGTAACTGTACCGTTACGTAGACGCGTACTCATTGCATCGACACGAGTAAACATATCATTTCTTACAGAAACATATACGTTTCTGTTTCCAACTTCATTTGAAACCGCTTGACGAATTTCGTTCGCCATCGCCGTTTCATTTGTCGCTGTGTTACGTGGTTTTACTGCAATCGCTACGTCGTTTCCATATACAACCGTAGACACGCGGTCTACGTTATTCATACGTTTCACACGATTTGTAATTCTTTCTGCAGTTTTACCATCATTGTTAATGTATGAATTGTTCATTGTAATATTACGAGTTGGATGCGGATTAGCAATTTGCCCGTTGTAATTTACATCACGGTAATAATTATTATATCCTGTATCGTTACGACCGTTTCTATATGTTACATAATCTGTATAACGATCGTTACGCGCTACATTATCACGATACTGATGTGTATCATTATAAGATGTACGCTCGTAATTGTAGTTACGTCCATCCATCGCATTGTTATCTTTTGGTGTACCACATGCAGCTAATGCACTGGTAACTAACAAAGAAGCAGCAATCACTTTTACTTTCGTATTCAATACAAAAACCCCCTCTGTTAGAATGAACTTCTCTTCTGAAAAGCTCCCTCTTATGATGAGTAACAGAGAAGGTTTTTACACTGTTAATATTTCACTGGGAATTTTCTAACACTTGATGTAAATCTTCCGTTTTCAAAACAATTCTACATACAAAAAAGGTGGGAATAATCCCACCTTTTTTTAAACTTCTTCTTCGTCCTCTTCTTCTGCGACTGGCTCTCCAAATACATTTGGTGGATCTGGTTGATAATACATCGTCCCTGGCTGTGGTGCATATGCAGACTGCGTTGGTTGATAATATAAAGGATTAGCGTATTGTGGTCCCCCAGGCTGCGGACTATATAACCTACTCTCTCCTCCGCATCCACAATCTTCCTCACCTTGTATGAGTGGCGGCATATTGTTATCCATTGGCATCATATTTGAATTTGGCATAGACGTATACTGTGGTCCAAAAGGTGCCCCTTGCTGATATGGCATATTGTAATATGGGTTTTGTTGTTGATAATATGGATTCGGCGGCATCATCGGCTGTTGATACGGCATTTGATATGGCATCATATTCGGTGGTTGATTGTTATCCATGATCGGCATCATATTTGGCATTTGATTGTTATCCATGATCGGCATCATATTTGGCATTTGATTGTTATCCATGATCGGCATCATATTCGGCATTTGATTGTTATCCATAATCGGCATCATATTCGGCATTTGGTTATTATCCATAATCGGCATCATATTCGGCATTTGATTGTTATCCATAATCGGCATCATATTCGGCATTTGATTGTTATCCATAATCGGCATCATATTCGGCATTTGGTTATTATCCATTATTGGCATTATATTTGGTGGTTGGTTGTTATCCATTATTGGCATTATGTTTGGTGGTTGATCGTTATCCATTATTGGCATTATATTTGGTGGTTGATTGTTATCCAGCATTGGCATTATATTTGGTACTTGAATATTTGGCGGTATGACTTGTGGGATAACCACATTTTCTTTCGATACATTTGGTGATACTATGCTTCCTACATTTTCTTTCTTCACTTGCGGCGATACTATATTCCCTACATTTTCTTTCTTTACTTGCGGCGACACTATGTTTCCTACATTTTCTTTTTTCACTTGCGGCGATACTATATTCCCTACATTTTCTTTCTTTACTTGCGGCGATACTATGTTTCCTACATTTTCTTTCTTTACTTGCGGCGATACTATGTTTCCTACATTTTCTTTCTTTACTTGCGGCGATACTATGTTTCCTACATTTTCTTTTTTTACTTGCGGTGATACTATATTATCCTTTTTCGTTTGCGGAGAAATGACGTTGTTAGGTTTCATTTTCGTAATTTGCGGAGCAATTAACTCGCTTCCTTTTTTAATTACATCTGAAATTTTATATTCTTTTTTCGTTTTTATTGGCGGTTGCGGCGGCTGTGGTAATACATTTATCGAAAACTTCGTATTTTCTTTTTCCGCTGGTTTTTGTTTTTCTATAACAGGTGGCTTTTGAATAACAGACGGTTTTTCAGCTGGTTTTTCTTTTTGAATTGGCTGTTCTTTTTGCACTTCTTTTTGTGGTTTCACCTGTACTTCTTTTTGCGGCTTCACTTGCATTTCCTTTTGTGGTTTTACTTGCACTTCTTTTTGTGGTTTTATCTGTACTTCTTTTTGCGGTTTTACTTGCACTTCTTTTTGTGTTTGTTGCATAGCGGGCTGCTGGGTAATTGGTGCCGATTGATACGTAACTTCTTCCTCATCTTCTATTCCAAGCGGCGTTGGTGTTGCTGCAAATTCTTTTTGTTGCACTTCTTTTACGTATTGCTTTGGAGGTGCTGATCCTGCTCCAGCTTGCTGTTTCACGTGGACGCCGTTTGATGGTACTTTAATTTTCATACCTGGCATGATTAAATCTGGATTACTAAGCTGTGTATTTGTTTTTTTCAGCGTGTCAAAATCCACTCCGTACTTTTTCGCAATTTTCCAAAGGGTATCCCCTTTTTGCACGATATGAATTTTCAAATTTTCCCCCTCCTGTATAACTTATCTATAAGTAACAAATCTCATGAAGTAACCCTTTCTAAATAACATTAACTTCTTTTCACTTTTATCACTTCTTCTATTTTCAATATAGTTGGAAGTGGAATAGGCATAAAAACCACAATGATTTCTTCAAAACAATGTATGCCCATTTCGCTCTCGTTATGATTATATGTATGAAAAAAAGCAACGGTATTCCCGTTGCTTTAAACACGCTCTAACATACGATTTAATGCGAGAACTGCTTCTTTCGTTACTTGTTTGTCTACGCTAATAACGTTAATCTCTTCTCCGCCTTCTATCATTTCAAGCACCCATAGTAAGTGAGGGAGGTCAATTCGATTCATCGTTAAGCACGGACACATAAATGGATTAAGTGAAACAATTTCTTTATCTGGATGTTGCTGAATAATTCGGTTCACTAAATTCATTTCTGTACCAATTGCCCATTTACTTCCAACTGGAGCTGATTCAATCATATCAATAATGTATTTTGTTGAACCTGCATAGTCTGAAGCGGCTACAACTTCATAGCAACATTCTGGATGTACAATAATATTCATATCCGGATGATTTTTCCGCACACTTTCAATATTTTTCACTGTAAAGTTTTGATGAACTGAACAATGTCCTTTCCATAAAATCACTTGGATTTCTTCTATGTTTCCATCGTATTCTAATGAATCTGTATGTGGATCCCATACCGCCATTTTATCTAACGGAATACCTAAATCGTGCGCTGTATTTCTTCCTAAATGTTGGTCTGGTAAAAAGACAAGACGCTCTTTTTGTGTAAACGCCCAAGAAACCATTTGTTTTGCATTTGAAGAAGTTACTGTCGCTCCACCATTACGACCGCAAAACGCTTTAATTGCAGCTGTAGAATTTACATATGTTAACGGAATCATCGTATCTCCAAATAACTTCGTGAGCTCTTTCCACGCTCTTTCTGTTTGTTCAATATCTGCCATGTCCGCCATTGAACAACCTGCGCGCATATCTGGTAAGATGACAACTTGTTCATCTGTCGTTAACATATCTGCTGTTTCTGCCATAAAGTGCACACCACAAAACACAATGTATTTTGCTTCTTTATTACTCGCTGCAACTTGCGCAAGCTGAAGTGAGTCCCCTGCTGCATCAGAAAATTGTACAACTTCATCCTTTTGATAATGATGCCCTGGAATAAATAACGTTTTCCCCATTTTTTCTTTAATTTCACGAACACGCTTTTCCATATTTTCCATTGACATTGTGTAATAACGCTCTGGTAACATCGTTTCAATTGGCTGTACTTTTTCTAAAATACTCATATACCTTTCTCCCCCTCTAAGCCACTTTCCTTACGCTTCAATATTGAAACTAATATCAAGTGCTTTCACTGAATGTGTTAACAATCCAAGTGAAATATAATCTACCCCTGTTTTTCCATATTTCGATAAATCTTCAACTGTAATGCCACCTGACGCTTCCGTAACAATGGCGCTTGGCACAATCTTTGAAAACTCTCGAATTTCATCTGGCGTACGGTTATCAAACATAATAATATCCGCACCGGCTGCTACTGCCTCTCTCACTTGCTCCTCCGTTTCTGTTTCCACTTCTACTTTCACCATATGTCCTAATTTTTCTTTCACCGATGTAATAGCTTTTGTAATAGAACCAGCAAACGCAATATGATTGTCTTTAATCATGACACCGTCATATAAACCGAAGCGGTGGTTAAATCCACCTCCGCACACGACTGCATATTTATCAAACATACGTAGCCCAGGCATCGTTTTTCGCGTATCACAAATGCGAGTATGACTACTATCTAACGCAAGAACCGCTTTACGTGTCATCGTGGCTATCCCACTCATACGCTGAATAACGTTTAATATAACGCGCTCTGCTGTTAATAACGAGGCAATTGGACCTTGCACAGTTGCAATGATTTCGCCTTTTTCTACAAGATCCCCATCTTTTTTATGAAGCTCTACTTCAATTCTCTCATCAATTAATTTAAATCCTGATTCAATTACTAAACGTCCTGCAAAGACCCCTGTATCCTTCGCAAGAAACGCTCCTTTCGAAAGCAAGTTATCTGGAAAAATAAGCTGAGATGTTACATCTCTTTCCCCTATATCTTCTAAAAAAAATCGATTTAATGCTTCTTTAACTTTTATCGTGTTCATAAAGCCCCTCTTCCCCTCATCACACAATTTGTAGTTTTCTCTTTACTCGAACAATCTCTTTCTTTCCTATATTTCTATCTGGATAATCACTCCGGTAATGCCCGCCAATACTTTCTTCTCTTTGCAAGGCTGACACAACTATAAGCTCACAAACCGTTAACATATTAATAAGCGTTATCTCTTCATTCGTAAGAACATCATGTTGTAATATCATATTTCGAACACCATACTTACTAAGCCATCTCTTCGCATAAGATAAACTGTGCTCTGTTCGCACAATCCCAACATATTTCATCATGCATTTTTGTATTTCTTCTTTCGTCGGTAAATGATTCAGAACGATAAACTTTGCTTCCTTTTCGGCTAGCATGTTCACCTTTTCTTTTGTCTCTCTAGATAAAATGTGTCGTCCGATTCTTTTTCCAAACACAAGACCTTCTAATAATGAATTACTCGCTAATCTATTTGCACCATGAACCCCGTTACAAGCTACTTCACCGACTGCGTATAAGTTCAGAATAGACGTCTCTCCATCACAGTTCGTTTTCACGCCGCCCATGTGAAAATGAGTACCGGGCACGATCGGAATAAGTTTTTTATTTATATCGACTCCATTTGTTTTACATATCGATGACACGGTCGGAAAGCGTTGTTCAAAGTTTTGAATCATTTCGATGTTTAAGTACACTTTTTCACCCGCAAGTAGCTGTTCATGAATAGCCCTAGCCACTACATCACGCGGGGCTAGATCCTGTTCAGGATGTATCTCCATCATAAAACGCTGTCCTTTTCCATTTATAAGGACAGCTCCTTCTCCGCGAACAGCTTCGGACACGAGACCGGAACAACGCCCACCCGCGTATAACATCGTCGGATGAAATTGTATAAACTCTAAATCTACAAGTTCCCCACCTGCGCGGTACACCATTGCAAGTCCATCGCCTGTAATTGTCTCATCATTAGAAGTAAAGGCGTATAAACCGCCAATACCGCCTGAAGCTAACACCGTATAATCTGCATTGTAACGTTTCAGTTCTCCTTTATTGTTGCGAGTTAAAGCCCCAACACATTTATCTTTTTCTATAATAAAATCGAGCACCATTTCCTGTTCCACTACCGTAACGTATGGAGCTACTTCTTGAATAAGATGCTCTAATAAATTCTTTCCTGTTGCATCGCCACCTGCATGTAAAATACGACGTTTTCGATGCGCCCCTTCTTTTCCAAGATGAGGACCTGTTTCATCTCCATCAAATTTCATTCCTCTTTCAATAAGGTTATTAATTTCTTTCGGTCCTTCCTCGACTAAATAACGGACCACTTCTTCATTGTTATAATGACACCCTGCTACTAACGTATCTTCAAAATGATCATTAGGATTGTCATATGCCGCTACCGCTGCGGCAATTCCACCTTGAGCTAAATGTGTATTATTATTACGTTTCGTCTCCTTTGTGATAATAATCACATTCTTTTCGTGACAAATCTCTTTTGCAACACGAAGTGCCGCAACGCCACTTCCAATAATTAAGACATCTGCACTTGGCATAATTGTTGCCTCCTACTTTACACTTTTCAACTGTCTTGACACCTATATTTACATAGTTTTAAAATAATGACAAGAGTTTTTTTATAATTCTTATTTTCACTACTACCATTTAAAAAGTAAAAGAAATGTAACTCTTACTAGAGAGAGGAACTTACATGATGATATATCTTGACTATGCAGCTACTACACCTATGAGCGAGGAAGCGTTACAAACATATATGAAAGCAGCTTCGCAATACTTCGGAAATGAACAAAGTTTACATGATATTGGAGGAACGGCTTCTTCTTTATTACAAGTTTGCCGAAAAACATTTGCGGAAATGATTGGAGGCAAAGAACAAGGAGTATTTTTCACAAGCTGTGGATCGGAATCGAACTATCTTGCGATTCAATCACTTCTAAGTGCCCGAAATAAGAAGCATATTATTACGACACCTATGGAACATGCATCCATTCGAAGTTATTTTCAATCTCTAAAATCAAAAGGCTATACGATCACTGAAATTCCTGTTGATAAAAGCGGACTCATTTGTTTAGTAGATTTAGAGGCAGCTATTACAGAAGATACTGTGCTAGCAAGTATACAGCATGGTAACTCTGAAATTGGGACTGTTCAAAACATAGCAGAAATTGGGGCCCTTTTAAAAACATATAATATTTTATTTCATACGGATTGTGTGCAAACGTTTGGTAAACTGCCTATCCATGTTTTTGAGATGGGAATTGATAGTCTTTCTGTTTCAGCACACAAAATATACGGTCCAAAAGGTGTCGGCGCTTGCTATATAAATCCGCAAGTTCGCTGGGCACAAATATTCCCGGGAACTTCTCACGAAAAAGGATTTCGCCCAGGCACAGTGAACGTTCCTGGCATCGCATCTTTTTTAACAGCTGCTGAAAATATATTGAAAAATCAACAGGTAGAAAGTTTACGTTTTAAAGAGTTACGATCCTACTTTTTAGAGGAATTACAAACACTTCCGCTAGAAATTGAAGTAGAAGGTCATTCTACTTCTTGTTTACCACATATTATTGGGGTTACAATAAAAGGAATAGAAGGTCAATATACAATGCTAGAATGCAACCGCCGCGGTATTGCCATCTCGACCGGAAGTGCTTGCCAAGTTGGTAAACAAGAACCTTCGAAAACAATGCTTGCAATTGGAAGAACGTATGAAGAGGCTAAACAATATGTCCGCTTCTCTTTCGGACAACAAACAACGAAAGAACAAATTGATACTACTATTCATGCACTACACACAATTGGAAATCAATTTTATAGAGGTGTTAAATCATAATGAAACAAAATGAACAAAAAAAAATTTTAGGTGAAGAAAGACGACAACTTATCCTTCAGTGGCTGCTTGCTGCAAATGAACCGTTATCTGGAAACGAACTATCTAAGAAGACAAACGTAAGTAGACAAGTTATTGTGCAAGATATCTCCTTACTAAAAGCAAGAAACGAGCCAATTATCGCAACTGCTCAAGGCTATTTATATTTAAAACCACAGGAGAAGCAACAGGCTTTTGAACGCGTGATTGTATGCCAACATAAACCAGCAGAAGTACGTCAAGAACTTACAATGCTTGTTGATCATGGCGTTACGATTAAAGACGTAAAAGTTGAGCACCCTGTATACGGCGACTTAACAGCATCAATTATGGTAAGTAATCGATTTGATGTAGAGCAATATTTACAAAAAATCGAAAATACAAATGCTTCCTATCTTTCGCAACTAACAGATGGTATTCACTTACATACAATTGAAGCAGATTCTAAAGAAAAATTAGACGCTGCTTGCGAGGCTTTAGATAAAGCAGGATTTCTCGTTTATTAATGTAAAGCACAGAGTTTTTATAATTCTCTGTGCTTTTTTAATGCTATAATATTGTAATCAATCGTAAAGGAGATCGAATATGGGAATTGAACTCGTTCACTTTAGTACTGGTAAACCGAAACAAATGAAATATGGCGAAGATAAAGAAATGATAACAGGTATATGTAAAGATCCTACAGAAGAGGCCTTTCTCTCAAAAGACGGATTTCGTGGTGATGACGTAGCGGATTTAAAACATCACGGCGGTCCTGATCGCGCTGTTTGTGTGTACCCACACGAGCATTACGCACTATGGGAAGAGGAATTTCAAACTACGCTTCCAGCTTCCACATTTGGCGAAAACATTACCGTAACAAATATGTTAGAGCGTGATGTTTGCATCGGAGATACATATCAGCTTGGTGAAGCAATCATTCAAGTGACACAAGCAAGAGTACCTTGTAGCACTATTTCAAAACGCCTCGGTATTCCTGGCATACTGCCGCGCATTGTAGCAACTGGATTTACTGGCTACCTATGCCGCGTTCTTCAAGAAGGTACTGTACGTAAAGATTCTAAAATCACATTGCTAAAACGTCCATCAAACAATGTATCTGTTTTGTTTTCTAACGAAATTTATTTTCATAATAGAAAAGATAAAGATGGCATTGAAAAGATTCTTGCTGTTCCTGAACTAGCCAATATTTGGCGTGGTCAGTTAGAGGAGCGTCTTGCTAAGTTAAAGTAAAGAATCCCACCTATAAATGGTGGGATTTTATTTATCTATCAGACGGTATATTATCGACTGAAATTATATCGATTTAACTACAAAATACGACAAATACTCTCCCTTACCCTTTACAACCAATAAGAAGAATAGCTCCCCAGCACAGTAACAGAAAAACCGAGCGCTTCAAGTTCCATCGTTACGCCTGGCAATAATACGTCATCGTATGCTTTATCGACATCGATTAAGAAAAAGTAATTTCCGAGTCCTGTTTTCATCGGGCGCGATTCGATTTTTGATAAATTTAATTTTCTCCATGCAAAAGCTGATAACACTTGATATAGTGCCCCTGCATAATCTGCAGGTAACGTTATCATAAGCGTCGTTTTCTCCCCGCGGTTTTCTCCGTTATTTGAGAGTATTACTTTCTTTTTCTTATGGAGCACTAGGAAGCGTGTATGATTGTTTTTATGCGTATGAATGTCACGTCTTACAATTGTTAATCCGTATTTTTCTGCGGCTGCTTCATTTGCAATGGCAGCGATTTTTTCTTCAGGATGTTCTTTCACATATTGTGCAGCAGCACTTGTTGATGTCATGTCTCGAACAGTTACCCCTTTTAATTCTTCATTTAAAAACTTATGACATTGTGCGATAGCATGCGGATGTGAATGCACTGCATATACTTCTCCCCACACTTCTGCATACTGCGGATGTACGAGTAAATGTTGCTGAATTGGTACTGTAATTTCTCCTACAATAGAAAGTGGTCGCTCATGCACGAGGTAATCGACCGTTATATTTACTGAACCTTCTATTGCGTTTTCTAACGGTACGACTGCGAAATCTACACTTTCATTTGCGGCTGCATCTATACAATCCGGAATCGTTCGATACGGTACATGCTCTGCTTCCGGAAAAAAACGACTCACCGCCATATTTGTAAATGTTGCTTCTGGTCCTAAATATCCTACTCGAATCATCGTCTTTTCCCCTCTTTTTCGTTTTCTTACTGTTATACCATACTTTTTTATATTCTTCTATGTAAATTTCGAATATTAAAAAAAGACTAGCATCCGCTAGTCTAAATGTTTCTTATATTCTCTTTGAGCGAAGAAGAAATAAACGATGCATGCAGCGATATAATACAGAATAAACAAGCCTACTTTTCCTAATGATCCATCCATAAAGAAAGTATTATGAAACGTATATAACGCAACTGCACTATGCATACTCCCTACTATAATTGGCGCAAAAAATAGCATACATAATTGCCAGCGAGAAATTTCCCATACTTCTTCCTTCGTCATTCCAAGTTTAGAGAGTGCACCATAATGCTTTCGGTCCGATGCAATATTATGAAACCATTTAAAATATACGATACTACATGAAGTAAGAAAGAATAATATACTAATGAATGAGCCTACAAATAGAGTAATATCGCCGCCTTCTTTCATATTTACATATAACTCCATATTACTTCGAAACGCATTATTATTATCTTGTTTCATATGTTTCCGTAAATCTTCATTTAATTTCTTCGTCTTTTCGATATTTGGTAATGTGTAGCCTCTATATATCATTTTTTCAGAATCGAGAACCTGATTTGCTATACTGTCAAAATCTTCATCATTCATAACGAAGAACAGACCATTAATGTACGAAGGGTGATAGTTAAATTGAACCCCTTCTTTCTGACCGTTAAATACGAATGAATATGGTTGACTCATTACTTGCAATTGAATCTCTTTTTGATTATATACATTCGAATTATTGTATTTATTATAATAAACGAGTGTCACTGTACCTTTTTTAGGACGATACATTTTCTTTTTTTGTTTCCTCGCTTCTTGGTTATATTCACTTTCCTTTATAAGCGGTGCTATTGTTGTTTCTCCTTTATTAGACCGAAAGGATGCATACACTCCAACAAAACTCATATATTGAAAATCATCATACCCGTATTGATTCAGTAATTTTTCAACCGCACCTTCCTCAAAGACTTCATGAGTAGAAATACCTTTTTCTATGTATGAAAACGAGTGTACCCCTCCAGTTCGCCACATATCTTGCATGCTAGAAAAATATAAGAACACCGTACCTGTTGCCGTAACTACAAACGTCGTTGCCATAGACATCAGAAAGAAAAAGCGACCATTTTCTTTCATTCGATGTGACAATTGGTTTACTATAAATAAATACGGATATGTATACATAATCTTTTTATTTCGTTTTATTATTTCTAATATTTGAGCAGTTCCGTGTGTAAAAGAAAAATAAGTTCCGAAAAAGACAAGTATAGACACAGGAAAAAAATAGAATGCTATCGTTGGCATCGTCGCTTGTAACGCTAACGCATATCCTATACCTAAACAAATAAAACCGAATATACAAAGCCACATTGATGTTTTCTTCTCTTTTTTATCTGTTCGAAATTCTTTCAATAACCGAATGATTTTTATATTCCATATGCGTAAAGCACTTATAAAAGATAAGACAATAAAAACGACCATATATGTAACAAACGTTACCCCAATTGCTCTCACATCAAATATGACAGGGAGTTCTTTCGGAAGGCCCAGTAACATACTAAATACCATAAAAAAGAGTTTCAAAAAGATCATACCAAGCCCAACCCCGAAAATATTCGCGAAAATCCCGATTAATATTTGCTCGGTCATTATCACTCCTATTACGTTAGACTTCGTCGCTCCCATTAACATATATAACCCTAATTCTTTCTTACGTGCCTCTATGAAAATAGAAGTAGAGTACAAAATAAATATGACGAAAAAAGAAATGACTATAACATTACATATAATAAGTCCCCAGCGTACGTTTTGATACCACATCGTCTCCTGCATATACGGATGTACAATGACAGACATGTATGCAAAAGACGCAAATATCGCAAAACAACTGCTTAAGAAAAACACTTTATAATTACGCCAATTTCCTTTTATATTTTGCAGCGCTAGTTGCCGAATGTTCATCTATCGTCCCCCTATAACTTACTACATAAGCAAAAAGCTAGAGGTTTCTCTAGCTTTGCACGTGTTTCAAATATCCTCTTTGTGCAATCATAAAGTAAATCGCAGAAGCTATAACGTATGTTCCAATTACAATCGCACCTGATTTCCATAAATCAATATAAAGCATTTTCCCTAACGTATGAAGAGCAAACCCACTATGAATGGCACCGATTAAAATTGGGATAAAGAAGATAACGCCCATTTGACGAATTGCAATTTTACGAATTTCTTTATCTGTCATACCGATTCTCTTTAACGATTTAAATTGAATACGATCTTGTTCTTTATCGTTAAACCATTTAAAGTATGTCATACTACAAGCGAAGAAGAAGAATAGTACCGATACGAAGAAACCGATGAACATTGTAATTGCTCCTGATTCCCTTATATTTTTATAAGCGAGCACCGAGTTATTTAACTCTTCTTGCTTATCTGGTGCAATCTCCTTTTTCAAATCTAACACAAGGTCTTCCGTACTTTTCCAGTCTTCTATATAATAACCGTAATATTTCGTCTTTTCTTCATCTGGTACAAGCTTTGCGTATTTCTCAAAATCTTGATCATTCACAATGAGATATTCACTATCATTAAAAACAGAAAATGAAGTTGGCTCATTTAATTGAACAGATTGCTTTTGTCCGTTAATTTTAATTTCATACGGTTTCGTACGATCTATCTTCATCATATCATTCGCCATATCCATTATGACCATCGTTGCACTACCTGGTGCATTATGAACTTCTCTAACTTGCTCTCTCTTTTGTTTACGTACTTCAGCGTTATATTCTTTTTCTGAAACAATCGCCATTGGCATCTCATGTTCACTGTTAAACATTGTGATTTTTTGCGTTCCAGGAAGTTTTACGTACGTTACTTCTCGCGCTTCTTCAAATCCGTGTTTTTTTATTAATTCTTTTGTTTTTCCCTCTTTTATGACATTATGCATATGGATTCCCTTTTCCTCATAAGAAATAGCATGCGGGGTACTAGTTACTGCCTTATAACTCATATCCTCAAAAAATACGTACAGCGTACCAACTGCTGAAGATACAACCGCCGTAATGATAGAAATTACAAATAGAAAACGGGCATTATCTTTCATTTTATAAATAAGATTGCTAAGTACGAATATATTTGGATATGTATAAAAAGATTTTTTTCGTTTTTGTAATGCCTTTAATACGACTGTACTACCTTGTGTAAATAGTAAATAAGTTCCGCCTATCGTCAGCCCTACAATCGGTAAAAACAGGATGACAAAATTCATAAATGTTACTTGGAAGCTAAGTACATATGCAACAATAATACATCCTATACCAACTACGCATAACCATGTAAACGCAAAAGGTTCTACTTTCTGTTTTCTTGCTTCTCTTAATAAATCAATAATTTGCAAGCGTCCTACTGTCCAAACGCTAAACAATGATAGAATTAAAAATAGAATAAAGTATACACCCGCTGTAATCAAAACCGCTTTACTATTCCATACGAGTGGAAGTGTTTTATCTATTTTCAATATTACGCTTAATGCTTGGAAGAATAATTTTGAACAAAGCATACCAAGTCCAATACCTACTACAATTGCAATACTACCTAACATAAGCTGTTCTAATATAATCATTCGGCCAAGTTGTGATTTTGTTCCGCCTATTAATGTTAATAGACCAAACTCTTTTTTCCTTGCTCTTAAAAATGTTGAATTTGCATATAAAATAAAAAGTGCTGAGAAGATGACTACAATATAATTCATCGATTCTAACCCTTTTGAAATCATCTCCCTCATACTAATATTACCGCTTACGACATCTGGATGATAAATGAAGGAAGCATACATGAAAAATACGACAATCGATAAACAACTGCTAATAAGAAACGCTTTATAATTACGCCAATTTCCTTTTACGTTATTAAGCGCGAGCTGGCGAAAGTTCATGATATTCTCCTCCTAGCATCGCAAGTACGTCCAAAATTTCTTGGAAAAAGGCTTGTTTCGTTCTTCCCTTATGTATTTCTGAGAAAATCTCTCCATCACGTATGAAAAGAATACGTTCGCAATAACTCGCCGCTACTGGATCATGCGTTACCATTGCAATTGTTACTTTC
This sequence comes from Bacillus sp. FSL M7-1020, assembly GCF_038050415.1. Lineage (NCBI taxonomy): Bacteria > Bacillati > Bacillota > Bacilli > Caryophanales > Bacillaceae > Bacillus > Bacillus sp. FSL M7-1020. The sequence continues at coordinate 4,061,115 of NZ_JBBOTW010000001.1, forward strand.
TTTTGTTCATGCAAATCTTGCAACGCGCTCATTAATGATTTTGCCGACTTAGAATCTAAGTTTCCAGTTGGCTCATCCGCTAAGATTAACGTCGGTTCATGAATAATCGCTCTCGCAGCTGCTGCACGTTGTTGTTGGCCGCCTGATACTTCATATACTTTTTTATTTAAAATGCCTTCGATATTTAAAAACTTTGCAATCTCAAGCACTTTTGCATCGATTTCATTTACAGATTTCTTCGCCATTACAAGTGGTAAAATGATATTTTCTTTAATCGATAGCGTATCAAGTAAGTTAAAATCTTGGAAAATGAATCCTAAATGTGTACGGCGAAACTCCGCTAATTTTGCAGCACGCATTTGATTAATTTCTTCGCCATTTACAAGCACATGACCTGAAGTTTGCTTATCAATTGTTGCTAATAAATTTAAAAGCGTTGTTTTTCCGCTTCCTGAAGGACCCATAATCCCTACAAATTCGCCTTCTTCTATTTTAAAATTTATATCATTTAAAGCAGTCGTCGCTACTGAACCTTTTGATTGATACACCTTCGTTAATCCTTTTACTTCAAGAACACTCATTTCTAATCCCCCTATGTGTTTTCTTCTTACATTTACTATAAGAAAAATAAGAAAAAGAAACGAGTGATTTCCCTTACAAAACGTTTTGTTATCTTACAGTTTTGTCATTTTTCTCATTAATGTATGATATTCTTCATCTTTTGCAAATTGGAACGTAAATGTTGTCCCTTCCCCTTCAGCCGATTGCACATAAATACCGTGATGTAAATTATCACAAATTTCCTTCGTAATATATAAACCCATTCCAGTCGCTTCTCTCGTTTTACGGCCATTTATCCCCGTAAAGAACGGATCAAATATACGCTTTACATCTTGCTCCGGAATACCGATTCCATTGTCTTTAATATGTAATAACACCTTTTGATCTTTCTCTTCAATTTGAAATTGAATTTCCTTTTTCTCTGCTTCTGAAATTCTCGTATACTTAATTGCATTTACAACAATTTGCCCTATAGCAATACTAAGCCATTTTCTATCAGATGCAACCATACAAGTATCTTCTTCAAACATTACTTTCGGAAATACAGACGATTGAATGAAAGACTTTCGATTTTCATTAATAATACCTCGAATAATATCTATCACATTTACTACTTCTACTTTATAATCTTTCGCAAATTGCTCTAACCTTGCCATATGTAACGCTAAATCTAAACCATTTAGTATACGGTTATTTTCTTCACGAATACTTTCAACTGTTGCTCTCGCTTCACGATGCTCTTTACCAAACTTCTGTAATAGTAACTCAATAACAGATACTGGTGTCTTCATTTGATGAATCCATTGGTTCATAAATATCATTTGCTGTTGCTCTTTCGCATGCTGTTTATGAACTTCATTCATATATTGCTGTCTTAATAGCGTAAAAGATTCAACGATCATCTCTTGTTCTGTCGTATACGAAGTATCAATAAGTAAAGAATCATGTAATGTATTTCCATCAGCAACATATTTTTCGATTCTCTTAAAAAAAACACTTCTTTTTCGGTAATCGTAAATGAGGTATACAGTAAACACAACTGTCCCTAATAAAAGTCCGTATAACCACGTACTCCAATCAATTGATCTTTTTTCTAAAAGACTTTGCAACTGCAATACGAGTCCAAATAAACAAAGACTTACAACATAAGAAAGAAGTAAAGCAAAGCGGTCTATGAGGTAACTTTTAACCTGCATGCCCTTCACTCCACTCTGTAAGAAGCGCATAACCGTATCCACGTTTCGTTACAATCGCATTTTTAATACCTAGCTCCTCTAGTTTCTTCCTTACGCGCTTTACATTCACAGTCAGTGTATTATCATCAACAAAAGCTACTTCATCCCACAGAGCTTCTAACAATTCTTCACGCGTTACATATTGATTCGCTTGTTTCATTAAACACTCTAATAAGTAAAATTCATTTTTTGTCAGCTCTGTTTGTTGCCCTTGCCACTCAACAACGTGTTGGGACGGGAATAACAAAAGTCCATTCACACCTAAACAATCACTTTCTGCCGCAGAAGCATACTCACCATACCCACGTCGAAGTGCACTTTTCACCTTAGCCATGACAATATCTAAATGGAATGGCTTTGTAATGTAATCATCTCCGCCATTTTCAATTGCCATTACTTGATCCATTTCCCCTGTTCTTGCAGAAACAAAAATAATCGGCGCATTCGATACAGTGCGGATTTGACGACACCAATAGAAACCATCAAAATATGGTAAATTGATATCCAGTAATACGAGATGTGGATTCACTTTTACGAATTCATCTTTTATATGACGTAAATCAATTGCTCTAAATGATTGATAGCCATACCTTTCTAAATGCTCCTCTAATATTCCCGCAATTTTCTCATCGTCTTCTACAATTAATATTTTATACATGTTCTCTTTCTCCCCATAAATATTCTTCTAAAATTACTTCTTTTTCTATTATAAATTGAAAATTTAATTAGTGGGGATTTTTTCCTATCTTCGTAATTTTTAACTAGCAGCCTGATTCACACCTAACTTCTTTGCTTCAGCTGAATTTTGAGGCGGGAATCTTACTACTTGCAAATAGCAGAATAAAAAAAAGACCGCCATACTTTGGCAGTCTTAATCGATAAATTCAAATTCATATTCAAGAATTTTTACAATATCTCCGTCTTTTGCACCACGTGCACGAAGCGCTTCATCAATACCCATTCCGCGCATTTGGCGAGCGAAACGACGTATAGATTCATCACGTGAGAAGTCAGTCATTTTGAATGTCTTCTCGATATCATAACCAGAAATAACAAACGTGCCGTCACTTTCACGTGTAATTTCAAATTTAAGACTTTCAGCATCAAATTTATACATTACACTTGCTTCAGACTCTTCAACAACATCGTACATTGGGAATTCTGGTGTTGTTTCTAATAAGTTCGCTACTTCAAATAGTAAATCACGAACACCTTGTTTCGTTACAGCTGAGATTGGGAAGATTTTTACTTCGTCTCCCACTTTCTCTTTAAATGCTTGTAAGTTTTCTTCTGCATCCGGCATATCCATTTTGTTTGCTACAACAACTTGTGGACGCTCTGTTAAACGCATATTATATTCTTTTAATTCATTATTAATTGTGACATAATCTTCATATGGCTCACGGCCTTCTAAACCAGACATATCAATAACATGTACAATTACACGTGTACGTTCGATATGACGTAAGAATTGGTGTCCAAGTCCGACGCCAGCATGTGCGCCTTCAATTAGTCCAGGAAGGTCAGCCATAACGAAGCTGCGGTTATCACCAGTTTCAACAACACCAAGATTAGGAACGATTGTTGTAAAGTGATACTCTGCAATTTTCGGACGCGCTGATGATACAACAGATAATAATGTAGATTTACCTACACTTGGGAATCCAACAAGTCCAACGTCTGCTAGCACTTTAAGTTCTAGAATGACATCACGTTCTTGACCTGGTTCTCCGTTCTCAGCGATTTCAGGTGCTGGATTCGTAGCTGTTGCGAAACGCGAGTTACCACGGCCACCTCGGCCACCTCTTGCGATTACAGCTGTTTGTTCATGCGTTACTAAATCGGCAAGAATTTGACCTGTTTTTTCATCTTTTACTATTGTTCCTGGTGGAACCTTTACGATTAAATCTTCAGATTTACGTCCGTGCTGACCTTTACTCATTCCGTGCTGACCACGATCAGCTTTGAAATGACGTTGGTAGCGGAAGTCCATTAATGTACGTAAGCCTTCCTCAACAACGAAAACAACATCTGCGCCTTTACCACCGTCGCCACCTGCTGGGCCACCTTTTGGAACATACTTCTCACGACGATACGCAACCATTCCGTTACCACCGTCGCCGCCTTTTACATATATCTTGACCTGATCTACAAACATTATTTCACCACACTTTTTTCGATTGGTTGTAATATAACTGAGACTTCTTCGTCTCGTACTGTATAAGAAATGGAATACCATTTATTGTTTTGGTTCGCAAGCCAATTCTGTAGTTCTTCTACACTCGTTAGCTTACCACGAAAATCAAAAAAGAAACGAGCATTCTCCGCGTCACATTCAATTGTGATACAAACATAATTTTCAACATATACGTCTAAACTATGCTGAAGCATTGAGAAGAATTGATTCGCCCATGTACATACAGTCTCATCTAAGTGAGATAAGTTATGTAATTCTCCTAATACTTCGTACTCCAATAAGCACGGCTGCTGTTTCCAATTATATGTTAAAATCCACTCTGAAAATAAAGGCATTGATAACCCCATCAGATTGGATTCTTGTCTCGCTTCTTGGACAAAACGATCGATGAGCCGATGAATCTCTTCCACTTTTCCAAGGGAAAGGTTTCCTTTAACCATCTGCATACGATTGAGCCAATCATGTCTTGAATGACGCAACGCATCTATAATTGTCCATTTTTCATTCATTTAGATACCCCTTAATATAGAAAAACTCTAACCTGCACTCAGGTTAGAGTTTTCCGTGAGTTCTTATGCTTCTTGAGCAACAGGATATACGCTCACTTGTTTGCGGTCACGGCCAAGACGCTCGAAGCGTACTACGCCGTCAACTTTCGCGTATAAAGTGTCATCGCCACCACGACCAACGTTAACACCTGGATAAATTTTTGTACCGCGTTGACGGTAAAGAATTGAACCACCTGAAACCGTTTGACCATCTGCGCGTTTAGCACCAAGACGTTTTGACTGAGAGTCACGACCGTTCTTTGTACTACCTACACCTTTCTTAGATGCGAAAAACTGAAGATCTAATCTTAACATACGTTACACCTCCTGCACTTTTTCTATTAAACGGATATACTTTCCGTAATCAAGTTCGATCGTCTTTAGCGAAACAACTAATCCTTCTAAAAGCGTTTGAGCTTTTTCTGCTGCATGAACGTCTAAATCATTAGGCAATTCATACGTTAAGAATCCACCATCACTTCCGAGTTCAATAGTTGCCTGCACATTACAAAGCTCTTCCACTGCATTTATAGAACCAAACACAACCGCTGTAGTTCCAGCACAGACAAGGTCTTGTCCATGTGGCGCATAATCGGCATGTCCAGTCATTTTAAATGATTGGATACTTCCTAATTTCGTGCGACTTATCGTAATTTTAATCATGTTAACCTGAATTAAGCGTTGATAGCTTCAACAACTAGCTTAGTGTAAGGTTGACGATGACCTTGTTTCTTACGATTGTTCTTTTTCGCTTTGTATTTGAAAACGATGATTTTCTTAGCGCGACCTTGTTTTTCAACTTTAGCAGTCACTGTTGCGCCTTCTACAACTGGGCTACCAACTTTAACGTTTTCGCCACCAACGAAAAGAACTTTGTCAAAAGTAACAGTTTCACCAGCTTCAACATCTAATTTTTCAATGTAGATTGCTTGACCAGCTTCAACTTTAATTTGTTTTCCACCTGTTTCGATAATTGCGTACATACTTGCACCTCCTCTTAATTACTAAGACTCGCCAAAAACGAGGTAGACATAAATGCCTTTAGGGAACCTGTCTTGTGCGGTTGTAGCATATAGCCGTTTAGGTGCTATAAACTATAACATAAAGATGTTATCATGAATCATAGACGGTTGTCAATAAATGTTCTGCTAACTATTTTTTCCGTTCTACAATTTCTTTTTTACTTCCAAATCTTATAATAGCGTACTTTTCGATAGTATCATCTTTGAAATAAATTTCAAATGGAATATTTTTTTGTAATTCTTTTTGTAAAAATTGTTTTTGCAGATCTTGAGGTGCAGCAATTAATACTGCTTCATCCTCTATATTGCCATATGTAATGAGTTCTCGCTCTAACTCATAAGCAATCGTTTCATACGACATTACATACCCCGTCGCCTTACACGGTACACACTCTTCTAGCAATACGTCACGTAAAGAATGTTTTTTACGTTTACGTGTCATCTCCAAAATCCCTAACTCAGTAAACCCAAGTACTCTTGTATAAGTGCGATCATTTTGCATAGCAGCTATGAGACGTTCTCTTACCTTTTCTTTATCTTCTCGTTTTTTCATATTAATAAAGTCGATTAATATCATTCCACCAATATCACGAAGTCTTAATTGGCGAGCGATTTCGTCAGCGGCCATTTCATTTGTACGAAGTACTGTATCTTGTAAATTTTGTTTTCCGGTAAACTTCCCCGTATTCACATCTATTACAGTCATCGTCTCCATTTGTTCCACAATCAAATAAGCACCGTTTTGGAGCCACACAATTTTTTGAAGTGCTTTTTCAATTTCTCGCTCTATTCCGAAATGATTAAACATCGAAGATTTTTCATTATAAAAAGATACTTTTTCTTTTCCGACCTTGTCTTCTAATTCTTTTACTACACTTCTTGTATCTACAACTATTTTTTCGATTGTTTCAATTGGATTCTCTTGAAATACACGATCTAAAAAAGTCGCTGGTCGATGAAGTAATAGCGGTGCCTTTCCTTGGCCCTCTTTTCTTTTTAACTCTTCATATAACTGCTGTAACCTTTGCATTTCAGTTTGTATTTCTTCAATTTCTCCTTTTTCAGAAGCGGAGCGGAAAATATACCCTCCTGTCCCTTCTACTTCAATTTCGAGTAACTGCTGTCTTCTTTTATTGTTTTTTATTTTCCGAGAAACAGCGCGCATTTCATCATATGGCATATAAACGACATATTTCCCGGTAAATTCTATATTCGCTGTTAATTTCGGTCCTTTCGTATCAATTGCCTCTTTCACAACTTGTACGAGTACTGCTTGTCCTTCATGTATACGATAAGAAGACGGTACATCATCATATGAAAGGTACGCATGTTTTTCTAAACCGATGTTTACAAATGCTGCATTCATTCCAGCAATTGTTCTTACGATACGTCCAACGTAAATATACCCAACAATCTCTTGTTCTTCATTACGTTTCCATAAAAATTCAACAATTTTGTTCTTCTCTTCAATTGCAACGCGCTTTTCCGATCCAGCATAGTTCATGTATAAGGTTTTCAAATTTCTTTCCTCACTTTATAATTTTCTTTGTTTTTACAATAATAAAAGGTTAGTGCTATCGTCAACACTAACCGATTAATTCTTCAACAGATGAAGTTGTTCGTTTTTCAGTAAAATACGCATAGAGTAATTCATTTTCATCCAATGTGTAATGCTCTTTATATTCTCCATGGACGATAATAGAATGCTTATATCCTCTACGAAATTTGGTGAAAATCGTATATAAACGATCTTCTGATTGCACCTCTATAGGTGCAATCTTTTCAATCCCTCTTTTATTTCCGTAATAACGCTCTAATAAAAAGCGCATAAACGCATAACGTCTTTGCTTCCATTCTTGATATAACGATATTGCTAAAAATATGAGTAGTACCCACATCATAATATTGTTACTATTCCAAAGTAACTGCCACCCTAATATGACACTAAAAAAAACACATGACAATTGCATCATTTTTTCATGTGCTTGTAAATAAGGAAAACGATATGATAATACATTAAACAACACTTTCCCGCCATCAAGTGGCCAAATAGGGAGTAAATTAAAGGCTAAAATAATTATATTATTCCACATAAAAAAATAATATAATTCCGCATTCAGCCAGCCAATCTCAAACAATATATACCCTACTAGCATCATCCAAATATGTTGAATAGGTCCTGCAATTACGACAACAAGTTCCTCTTTCAATGATTTATTTCCATGTTCCTCAAGCTCAGCCACACCACCAAACGGTAACAGTTGAATTTTTTTAATACGCCAATTATAATGCGCTGCTGCAAAAGCGTGACCGAGTTCATGAATGAGTACGATACAAAACAACAATAGTAACTCTTTAAAACGCGCCGTAAAAATACCAATAACTATAATAACCCAAAACAACGGATGCACTGAAATTTTCGTTAAAACTTCCTTATATTTAATCAAATGAAATCACCTGAATCGGATCAACAAATTTTTCATTCTTTTTTATTGCGAAATAAAATTTCCCATTTTTATTATTTGCATCATTACTCACCGTTCCAATTTTTTGTTTCTTTGAAACGTAATCATATAACTTTACTGACATATCATTTAAATTTGCATACCACGACTCCGTGCCATCTGCATGTTGAATTTGAACTGTATTTCCAAGTTCTTCTTTCTTACCCGCAAAAACAACTAATCCTTCATTTACTGACTCAACTGTTGCATTTGTAGCCGTTTGGACAAATACACCTTGGCCATTTTTTTGAAATCCTTGCATTACCTTTCCTGAAGCAGGAATTGCATAGTCTTTTTGCTGAATAGTCCCTTCCTTTTTCTCGTTAGGCGAATAGAAGACGAGAGGTTTTCCAAACTGTTTTTCATACCATTTCGCTACAGTAGCAAACTGAAACTCCTCTTTCATCACTTTTTCTGTAACAGCTTTAGCACCATCGAAAGAAGAAGGCGCATTCTTATACAAAATAGCAATTGAAAGAACTACGATTGCTGATAATAAAACTTTGAAGAAAAAGACTTCCTTTCGAAACAAAGGATGAATTTCCTTTTCTCCCTCTTCAATAAATACCCCTTCACTATCAAAATTCCCCCCGGCAAAATACTGCTCTTCCTCCATTCTTTCTTGCTCTGCCTTCCTTTTCGCAATCCGCTTTTTAATTTCTTCTACACTTCTATTCTTCATACTGTCTCCCTTCTTTCGCTAACCTTATTTAAATAGAAACAGTTGTATACAGTTTGTACATATGTATGAGCTAGGAAAGAAAGATATTCGTATGAAGAAAAAAAGAAAGCACTTCGCATATGTGCGAAGTGCTCTTAACGGATGCCAAAGAAGTTTTTCATCTTTGTAAATACCGATACCTTTTCTTGTTCAAATGCTTGTAATGGTACATTCTCACCCAACAAGCGTCTTGCAATATTACGATAAGCTAACGCTGCTTTTCCACTAGGTTGCAACGCTACAGGTTCACCTGTATTTGTAGCACGAATAACTTCATCATCGTCTTCAACAACACCAAGAAGCTCGATTGATAATGTACGTACGATTTCATCAACATCTAACATATCCTGTTCATGAAGCATATGACTACGCACACGGTTAATAACAAGTTTCGGTGGTTCAATATCCTCTTTTTCTAAAAGCCCAATAATACGATCTGCATCACGCATTGAGGATACTTCTGGCGTCGTAACAACGATTGCTTTATCCGCACCAGCTACCGCATTTTTAAATCCCTGCTCAATCCCCGCAGGACAATCAATTAATATGTAATCATAATCTTGACGTAATACTTGTATTAATTCATCCATTTGTTCAGGTGTTACCGCTGATTTATCACTCGTTTGTGCTGCAGGTAATAAATAAAGATCATCAAAACGTTTATCTTTAATAAGAGCCTGAGGTAAACGACAACGCCCTTCAACGACATCAACAAGATCAAATACAATACGATTTTCCAGCCCCATTACTACGTCTAAATTTCGAAGACCAATATCTGTGTCAATTAAGCACACTTTCTTTCCAGATAAGGCTAGGGCTGTACCAATGTTCGCAGACGTTGTAGTTTTACCTACTCCGCCCTTTCCAGATGTAATTACTATTGCCTCTCCCACAGCTATACAATTCCCCTTTCTAACTTTGTTAAATTAGGTCTAAGATGAGTGAGAAGTTGCAGGCGATCGACAACAATGTGATTGTCCTCATTAATATACGCACATTCTGCCGTCTCCGCTCCGTCTTCTTTCTCTTCCGGAGCCCGCATTGCCACATCACTAATTCGAAGTTGCATCGGGTTCATAACAGATGCAGCAATTACAGCCTCTGAATCCCCATAATACCCAGCATGTGCAATCCCTCTTAATGATCCTACGACAAAAATATTCCCCCCAGCGATAACCGTTCCGCCTGGATTAACATCTCCAATTAACAATAAATTTCCTTTTACATGTAAAACTTGTCCAGAGCGAACAATTTTGGAAATAGGGACAATCTCTGTTTCTTCTTTCCATGCTATTGCTTCCGATTTAGTTATAACATCACTTTCAATTGAATCCACAACAAGATTCTTTTTATTACGAATTAACGTACGAAGCTCTTCTTGGTGGACTTCTGTTAAATAACGATTTCCCACTTTCACATGCACTTCAATTAAAGAACGCCCATCGCCATCATAGTAATGTGTAGATAGTTTTTCGTCCAATTCTTTCAGTAATTCAGAGAATGAACAGCAGTCATCTAAATGAAGCGTTATCCCGTCTTTTGTCCCTTTTATCGTTACATTTTGTTGCTTTTTTTCTTCCACTAAAGTTCACCCCACCGATTCAATTCGACATAAAATTAGAAAATCCTTTTTTCTTTTTCTTCCATCGCTCTTGAAAGACGCACTAAATATCGTCTCAGTGGGAAACAAACTATCAATATGAAAATTCCATTCAGCAATAAAGTAGAAAGGAGACGATCCGTGAAAAAGACATACGCCGACATATGAGTACGTCCTAACAAAGTTAAAAATCCATACACATAATATTCTAATGCTACAATGCTAGCTAATACGATAGACACAACAATGAATAAATTCAATTGTAGTACCTTCATCACACTATAAACTAAATAAGCTAAAATCGGATAAGCAAATATATATATACCGACAAGTTCTGTGTATACGGTATCAAATAAGAAACCAAATAATAGCCCGTAATAAATCCCTTGGACCGGACCATAGTACACAGTAACAAAACATAACACAATGATAAAGAAATGCGGCGCTGCTATACTGTCTTTCCAAAAAACTTCTGTTGGAACAATAGTAGCAAACATATTTTCAAACAGAAAAACAAAAAGGAGCAAAAGAGGAAGAGCTGCTCTTTTTAAAATCTTCATCATCTCTTCTCCTCCTCCTATTCTAATGGCGCTGATTTCATATCACGTTTAGCTACTATAATATGCTCTACGTCATTTAAATCAGCGGCAGGTTTTACATAAGCTGTTTTTGTTAAACCGTATGCATCTGGTTGAACATCAACGATTTCCCCAATCTCAAGACCTTTCGGGAAAATCTCCCCACCAAGTCCAGACGTTACAACCATTTGACCTTTAGCTACTGGTGCATCAGAGCCAATCTTTGTGAAAAGTAACAATTTTTTTTCTTTGTCATAACCTTCGATTAAACCGAAGATATTTTCATTTCCATGTACAACAGCAGAAACACGATTTGTTCGACTCATAGAACTTAACAACTCTACTGATGCTGTAAATTGAGATACACTTTTCACGCGTCCAACTAAACCTTTTGAAGTCATAACAGCCATATCCTTTTTAATCCCTTGCTGTGCTCCTTTATCAATTCCAATTAAATCGTACCATTTATCTGGATTGCGAGAAACAACAGTAGCTGGAATTTCAGAAAAATCGCTCGGCAACTCTTTTTTTTCAGTTAGCTGTCTTAATTTATTGTTGTCTTCCTCTAATTGCTTCACTTTAACTGATAAACTCGCATAGTTATCTATTTTTGCTTTTAATTCTTTATTCTCTTCATACGTGCGCTTTACATCCTCTACATTTTCAAAGAATCCAGCTACATATTTCGCTGGCTTTTGGAATACACGTTCTACAACACCGACAGTGTCTTTAACAAACTGCTCTGGCCATGTTAAACTGTTCCGTTCTTTCAATGAGATTCCAATCAATGCCACGAGAAGAATAATACTAACTAACAAAACAATTAATCTTTTGTTTAAGAAAAACTGTGGCACGTTCACACCCTCTTAATTCCATTGATTTTTATTTTGCAATATTATCGAGCAGCCGTTTTGAAAAGATCGATATTATCTAATGCTTTTCCTGTTCCAATTGCTACGCAATCTAATGGATCTTCTGCAACAAGAACTGGCATATTTGTTTCTTCACTAATCACTTTATCTAAGTTACGTAGTAATGCACCACCGCCTGTTAATACAATACCGCGGTCCATAATATCTGCCGCTAATTCAGGTGGAGTTTTTTCCAACGTATTTTTAACTGATTCTACAATTGCATCTACTGTATCTTTTAATGCATCCGCAATTTCTTCTGGTTGAATTAGTACTGTTTTTGGTAAACCACTTACTAAATCACGACCACGAATTTCCATAGGCTCGATACCTTCTGGCTCGCCTGCAGAACCGATTTCTAATTTTAATGCCTCTGCTGTTCTTTCACCAATCATTAAGTTATAGCTTTTCTTAATGTACTGAATGATTGAATCATCCATATCATCACCAGCAACACGAACTGATTGACTTGTTACGATACCACCTAATGAGATGATTGCAACTTCTGTTGTACCACCACCGATATCAACAACCATACTACCAGTTGGTTCCCAAACAGGTAAGTTCGCACCAATTGCTGCTGCAAATGGTTCTTCGATTGGATATGCATCACGAGCACCCGCTTGACGAGTCGCATCAATTACTGCACGTCTTTCAACAGCTGTAATACCAGACGGTACACATACCATTACATACGGTTTACGTGAGAAGAAGCCGTTTGATTTTTGAGCTTGTTGAATGTAATATTTCATCATTGTTGCTGTTGTTTCGTAATCAGCAATTACACCGTCTTTCATCGGACGAAGTGCTACTACGTTTCCTGGTGTACGACCAATCATCTGTTTTGCATCGCTACCTACAGCAACGATTTGTTTCGTATCAGTTTGTAATGCTACTACTGAAGGTTCACGTAAAACTACACCTTTTCCTTTTACATATACAAGCGTGTTCGCAGTTCCTAAATCTATTCCAAGATCGCGAGTAAAGCCACCAAATCCAAACATATTTTTTATCTTCCTTTCTTGTTTTCACGGACTCATTTTTTTCTTATTTTATATTATAAAAACAGTACGTTTTTTATATCTATATCCTTTTTGCAGATAATTTTCTACAAAAAACTCATAAATCACATTATAAAACAAAATAAGTAAAAAGCATAGTCTTAAATATGACCTTTTTCCTTTAAACTCACGAATTTATGGTCACCTATTATAATATGATCAAGCACTTCAATTCCAATAATCTGGCCGCATTCTACTAAACGTTTTGTTACTTCAATATCTTCTCGGCTCGGCGTAGGATCTCCTGAGGGATGGTTATGAAGACATATGATAGAGGCTGCTGCACGGCGGAACGCTTCTTTAAAGACTTCTCTTGGGTGTACAATTGACGTGTTTAGACTTCCAATGAATATCGTTTGCCTATGTATAACTTGATTTTTTGTATTTAAATATAAACAAACAAAATGCTCTTGTTGTAAAAAGCGCAGTTCTTCCATCATGTATTTCGCACAATCTTCTGGGCTTCGAATGCTATATCGATTTTGATACTCTAAACGTACCATTCTTCTACCTAGTTCAAAAGCAGCCATAAGCTGAGATGCCTTTGCAATCCCAACACCATGAATACTAATTAATTCTTCTAACGTTGCATCTTTCAACATACGTAAACCATCAAAGTGATGTAAAATTTTATCTGACAACTTTAAAACTGTCTCTTCTTTAGAACCTGTTCTGAGTAACACTGCAAGAAGCTCCCGATTTGATAAACTCCCTGTTCCTTCTAATAATAAACGCTCCCGTGGCTGTTCTTCTCTGACAACATCACGAATACCGTTCATCTCTCCACCCCTTTTACCTGTTCTCTCAAAGAAAACCCCATGCAATTTTACGCATGGGTTACATCAATATCAAATTGTTTTAATTCCCGGACAAGACGTGCAATTGGTAAGCCGACTACACTGTAGTAATCTCCTTGAATATGTTGAACAAAAATAGACCCTTTTCCTTGAATACCATAACTTCCTGCTTTATCAAGAGGTTCTTTCGATGCAACATATACGTCAATTTCCTCTTCTGTTAATTCCCAAAACGTAACTTCTGTACGCTCATAAAAAGTGACCGTTTTTTCTTTCGATATAATTGCCACACCTGTATATACTTCGTGTGTTTTTCCTGATAATAATTGTAACATTTCTTTCGCCTCAACCTCATTAGAAGGCTTTCCAAGAATACGCGACTCATATGTAACGATTGTGTCTGCACCTAACACAATGTGATCACTATTATTTTCTGCTACCGCAGATGCTTTTTGCAAGGCAAGGGACATAACAATATCAGGAGGTGATGAATACGCACCAATCGTTTCTTCTACTTCACTTACAACGATTTCAAATGGTACGCTAGCTAACTCCAGCAATTCCTTCCTCCGAGGTGATCCTGAAGCTAAAATAATTTTTCTCATATTTTCTCCTTCCTTTCTCACATGAAGCAGAACAATTTACATCAATCGTATCAAAAGAATAGTTTATCCACAAATGAAAGAAATATTATTTTCTCTAAACAAAATAATATTTCTTTACTGCATACGATTATATTCCAGCCATAGAGAAAGTACTTTGCTCTAAATTTAAAAGAAAAGAAAGAAGTATAGACACTTCTTTCTTCATCATTTCATTATCTTATCATTTCACTTTTTGTGAAACAATTTTTTCATACGAAAGTATACCATCAATAACAACTTGATTTAATTTCGCCAAAGATTCTTTATCGCTCTTTCCGTCCTTCACTGTTTGCACAGCTATTGACGTATACATATACAGCTTTTTTACCTCCTCCTGCTTCATACTTTCCCCTACTTTTTCAATTGATTTCCATTCTTTCTCAATTACTTCTATATCTTTTGCATTACTTTTCCCACCAGCTTGTACGCTAGAAGCATATTTTGCTAAATGAGTATATAATGGCTGTACTTTTGTTAAGAACGCTCCTATTTCTTTATCATCTTTAAGCAACGCTTTATCCGTAATATCCCAGTTCTTTTTTAAAACGGAGACACCACCATTTTTATACTGCGTCATTAATTGATTTATAGCCTGTTCATCGCTAGCAATACCAACAATTAGTGCATACTTATCACCGCTCGGTTTCAAAGCAGCAACCCCTCCGTTACCTTTCCATTCTTCAAGAGCGGCCTGTCCCGTTTCTTTGGAAGAATAAAGCCCACCTTGAACAAAAAATAATTTCATTGGCTCTAATGACGTTCCTGTCTGTTTTTTTTGTTTTTCCTCTTTTGATACTGGTGTTTGTTCTGCCGTTCCATCCACCTTTGATTCTTCATTTCCAGTCTGCTTCGAAGCCGTTACCGTACTTTCCCCTGTTGTCCCTTGTCCTGTAAGTAACTGCAGCATTCCCATTCCAAACGCCGTACCAATTATAATTGCAGTTGCAACAATTACAATTAATGTATTACTCCACTTCTTTCTGTATTTTTCCATGGGCGCTGATTTCTTTTTTTGAAACGGAACAACGTTTTTCGGTCTTTCACTTTCCACTACCATCCATTCAAACTCATCTTTCTTCTTCTCTTCATACTTCGCTTCTGTTCCATTTACTTTCACTGAGATCGTTCGTGATTGCTTGTCCATACACTCACACCTCACCTCTTGTCGTTGTCCGCATCATATCATATTCATTTCACAAAAAAACGAGATATTTGTCAGAGGAATTCGCCAAATAACCCTATATAATTATCTTATATGTATGCATTTGACTTCATTTGTAGAACAAAAAACTAGATAGCAAAGGCTATCTAGTTTTTCTCGCGAATATATTTTCTAACTTCAGAAATGAAATATAGAGAACCCGTTATGATAAAGACATCATTTCCCCCTATCATTTCAACCTTTGTATCAATTGCCTCTTTCCAATCTTCAAAGACTATTTTTGATTTTTTTTGCGAATGCGCTGCAAGTTTGTCAGCGGAAATGGCACGATCAAAGGCGAATGTTGTAAAAATAATTTCATCGGCAATTGTTTCTAATTGACCTACCATGTTATGCAACTGTTTATCACCAAGCGCAGTAAATAAAACTATTATATTTTTATCTTTATAATGTGCCTCTACTGTTTTTACAAGACTCTCAACACCTTCTGGATTATGAGCACCATCTATTATAATATCAGGATTACTTTTCAGCTTTTCAAATCGGCCAATCCAATACGCTTCATGTAATCCAGCTCTTATTTCCTCTTCCTCAATTAAAAATGATACATATGTTTTTAAATACATAATTGCCATAAGTGCTAGTGAGGCATTTCCTACTTGGTGAACACCTTTCATTGACATTCGAACATCTTCAAAAGATGCGAAAGGACAAGCAAAATCAAAACGTTCCCCATCTTCGTTAGACTGTTTATGTAACGCTGTAAAATGTTTGCCCAGTTCATATAAGTTTGCATAATTTTCCTTTGCAACCTTTTGAATGACCTGCAATGCTTCATCATCTTGCACGCCTGTAATAACCGGAACACCCGACTTAATAATTCCTGCCTTCTCATACGCAATTTCTCCTAGTGTATCCCCTAAAATATGCATATGATCGTGGCCGATATTTGTAATAATTGTGAGAATAGGATGAATCACATTCGTAGAGTCAAAGCGCCCTCCAAGCCCTGTTTCAAATAAAACAACATCACAGAAATTGATTTTACCGAAATAACAAATTGCCATAACAGTAATAATCTCAAACTCAGTCGCTTCCCCTAAATCCGTCTCGTCTAGTTTTTCAACGACTGGCTTTACCATGTTTACAAGTTCCGCAATCTCTTCATCTGCAATTGGTGTTCCGTTCACACTAATACGCTCATTAAATGTTTCAATGTAAGGAGAGGTAAATGTTCCAACCTTATATTTTGCGCCTTCTAGCATGTAGCGCATATACGTTAAAGTTGAACCTTTTCCATTTGTACCAGCAAGATGAACACATTTTATATGACGCTCTGGATTTCCGAGTTCTTCTAGCATCCAGCTCATTCTTTCTAATCCTGGTTTAATACCAAACTTCAATCGACTATGAATCCACCCTATCGCTTCTTCGTATGTATGTATCACGTATGTTTTCCCCTTTCAAAAGACAACCTTCATCATTCTATTATACGCAAAGAAAAGAGACTCACCAATATAGTGAGTCTCTAAAATACACTTTATTTCTCAAGATCTGCTAGACGTTGGCGAACTGCTTCGCGTTTTTCTAGGTAATCTTGCTCTTTCGCACGCTCTCCGTCAATAACTGCCGCAGGAGCTTTCGCTACGAAGCCTTGGTTTGAAAGTTTCTTCTGTACACGTTCTACCTCTTTATCGAACTTCTCAAGTTCTTTTTCAAGACGTGCTCTCTCTTCGTCAAGGTTGATAAGATCAGCTAACGGTAAGAATAACTCTGCACCTGATACGATTGCAGTCATCGCTTTTTCTGGCGCTTGTAAATTCGTTTGAATTGTTAATTCACTTGGGTTACAGAAACGCTCAATGTAAGAGCTGTTTTTCGTAAGTTGAGCAAGGATAGCCTCATCTTTTGCTTTAATTTGCATTTGAACTTTTTTGCTCATTGGCGTATTTACTTCTGCACGGATGTTACGAACAGAGCGAATGATATCAACTAGAAGGTGCATTTCTGCTGCCGCTTCTTTATCTTGTAAATCTTCGCGAACTGTTGGCCAAGCCGCTACTGTAATAGACTCGCCTTCATGCGGTAAATGTTGCCAAATCTTCTCTGTTACGAACGGCATGAATGGGTGTAATAGACGCATCGTTTGGTCTAATACGTAAGCTAAAATAGAACGAGTTGTTTTCTTAGCTGCTTCATCTTCACCGTATAGTGGGAGTTTCGCCATCTCAATGTACCAGTCACAGAAATCATCCCAAATGAAGTTGTATAATGAACGACCAGCTTCACCGAACTCATATTTATCCATGTTACGTGTTACACTTTCGATCGTTTCGTTTAAGCGAGTTAAAATCCACTTATCTGCAACTGATTTTTCACCAGTTAAATCGATTTCTTCATACTTCATATCATCCATGTTCATTAATACGAAACGTGATGCGTTCCAAATTTTATTAATGAAGTTCCAAGTAGATTCTACTTTTTCCATGCTGAAACGTAAATCTTGGCCTGGTGCACTTCCTGTTGATAAGAAGTAACGCATTGCATCTGCACCGTATTTCTCGATAACATCCATCGGGTCGATACCGTTACCAAGAGATTTACTCATTTTACGTCCCTGTTCATCACGAACTAAACCGTGAATTAATACATCTTTAAATGGACGCTCTCCTGTAAACTCTAAACCTTGGAAAATCATACGAGATACCCAGAAGAAGATGATGTCATAACCAGTTACTAAAGCATCTGTTGAATAGAACTTTTTAAAGTCTACTGCCTCTTCATTTGGCCAACCAAGTGTTGAGAACGGCCATAACGCTGAGCTAAACCATGTATCAAGTACGTCGTTATCTTGATTCCAGTTTTCAATATCCGCTGGCGCTTCAGTACCTACGTATACTTCACCAGTTTCTTTATGATACCAAGCTGGAATGCGGTGTCCCCACCATAATTGACGAGAAATACACCAGTCATGAATGTTTTCCATCCAGCGTAAGTATGTGTTTTCAAAACGCTCTGGTACGAACGTTACTTTTTCTTCTTCTTTTTGTTGAAGTGCTACTGCTTTTTCTGCAAGTGGAGCCATTTTTACGAACCATTGTGTTGATAAATAAGGCTCAACAACTGCACCGCTACGCTCACTATGACCTACTGAATGCATATGAGGCTCAATTTCTACTAATACGTCCGCTTCTTGTAAGTCTTTCACTAACGCTTTACGGCATTCGAAACGGTCCATACCGTTATACTTACCAGCTTTTTCGTTCATCGTTCCATCTTCGTTCATTACTAAGATGCGTGGTAAGTCATGACGGTTACCTACTTCAAAGTCATTCGGGTCATGAGCTGGTGTAATTTTTACAACGCCTGTTCCAAAGTCTTTTTCTACGTACTCATCGGCAATAATCGGAATCTCACGGCCTACGATTGGAAGGGTAACTGTTTTTCCGATTAAATGTTTGTAACGATCGTCTTCTGGATGAACTGCTACAGCTGTATCACCAAGCATCGTTTCTGGACGAGTAGTTGCAAGACGAATGTGACCAGAACCATCTGTTAATGGATAGTTCATATGGTAGAATGCACCTTGAACCTCTTTATGAATTACTTCGATATCAGAAAGAGCTGTACGTGTTGCTGGGTCCCAGTTGATAATATATTCACCGCGGTAAATTAAGCCTTTTTCGTATAATTGAACGAATACTTTATTAACTGCATCAGATAAACCTTCGTCTAATGTGAAACGTTCACGAGAATAGTCTAGTCCTAAACCAACTTTCCCCCATTGTTGACGAATGTGAGAAGCGTACTCTTCTTTCCACTCCCAAGCTTTTTCAAGGAATTTCTCACGGCCAAGATCGTAACGTGAAATACCTTCTTCACGAAGTTTTCCTTCTACTTTCGCTTGTGTTGCGATACCCGCATGGTCCATTCCTGGAACCCATAATACATCGTATCCTTGCATACGCTTCGTACGAGTTAAAATATCTTGAAGAGTTGTATCCCAAGCATGACCTAAGTGTAACTTACCAGTTACGTTCGGAGGTGGAATTACAATTGTATACGGTTGTTTCTTCTCGTCTCCTGTTGCTTCGAAATATTTGCCTTCAAGCCACCATTGATAAAGGCCTTCTTCAACGGACATATGATCATATTTAGTTGGTAAATTCTTTTCCGTGTTTGACATTATTTTCCCTCCTTAAAATAAAAAATGCCCCTCATCCAAAAAAGGACGAGGGACATCGCGGTACCACCTTTATTTACAAACAAATTCAGAATTTGCTTATACTCTTAATTTGATAACGGACAAATCCGTCTTTTCCTAATGAGAACTATTCCGTTCAGAAAAGATGCTCCAGGGCTACCTTCTAACATAACTATCTAGAGAATCTCCCAGCTAATGATTCTCCTCTCTGAAGACGTTTCATGTTATACTCTTCCCCTTCAAGGCATTTATATGATTGTTAATTATTATATACAATAGTGTAAAAAACGAAACCTTATTCGTCAAGATAAATTTAAGACTATCACTTTCCGGGCGAATATAAAAAAGATAAGTAGCATCCTCCACTTATCTTTTTTACCCCTCTATTTACGGGCGGTAATACCCCCGCCACTGATTAAAGTTTCACTTTATCCGTTCCCTTGCTGGGCAGCTTGTAATTGTGACAGGAAATATTCTACATTGCTAACGAGCCAATGTGATTGTTGCAAGCTCTTTACTCCGCGAATCTCATTTTCCTTATTGCGACTCTGCCTTCTTTTTTTATAAGACTCAATTTGCCGAATAAATTGCGATGGATAGGTCATGTAAGCATACATAAGCAGTTGCTCTTCTTTCGTAAACGGGAAGTTTTTTTGGTACATTTGATACCATTCAAAACGATCACTTCGCGCAATTGGATATGTGTTTAAAGACCGCGAATAAAACCCTACAATATCTTGCACAGGCGTTGCAAACTTCGATTTTTCTAAACTAATAAAATAGCCATTCCGTTCATAGTCAAATAAAAAATGATTAAGTGACACGTTACCATGCACAAAAGTAATGCGTGTTTTATCTTTTTCTTTCATCGCATCGTTCCACTCATTTAATTGCTTCGTTGCAAATTCACGCGCCCTCATTACATGATGATAGTACGTACAATATTGTAATTCAAACGGAGACATATACCACTTCGCTTCAGATTCTACAAGAAATTCTTCTAACATCTCACCATCATTTTCCCAACGATCGGATATACTTGTGTAATGTTTTTCTAAATCTTCTTCTGTATATGTTTCTTCTTTCACCGTTTTTTGGTGCAACGTTCCAAGTGTTTGAAACATTTTATGGTATTGATCATTATCCTCGCCGTTTCCTTCCGCACGTTCTAACCAAGGCATTAAATAATAATTATAAGTCCCGTCACTTAAAATATAATTCCCATCCGTCGCATGGTATATAGGTACATAATTTGAAAAACCTTTCTCCTTCAAATATTGAATATGATGTAGAAAGTTATTCCGCTCTAACTTTCTATCTTCTATTTTCTTTAGCGCATATGGACCTTGATTCGTGTAAATTTTCGTTACACTTCCGTGCTCTTCCATATGCTGCGTATCCAATCTATATTGCCTTACAATGGGTTCATAGCGATTTCGTAATTCAATATCCATACGAATAACCCTTTCTATTCAAAACATAGCCTCTAGGACAATAGGGGAGTGAAAGCACTCACCCCCTTATTTCGCCTTTGCTTTTGAAACGGGAATATAAATAATTTGTCCCGCAGTTAAATATATATCTTCTGTTTGATTAACACGGTATAAGTTTTGTACAGACGTGTCATAACGTTCTGCAACAGATTCAATTGTATCCCCTTCTTGCACGAAATACATTCTTAACTTCGTAAATTCTTCTTCCGGTTCTTTCGTAAATAATTGTGTTAAATAAAGCGCATTTTCATCTCGCTGTGAGTATGCTTCTTCTTGCTCTTCCTGCTTTTTCGCCTTTTCTTTTTGATAATCTTTTCGTCCAAACAATTCAAATTGCAGCGTCGTTTCTTGCTCCTCTTCACGCTCCGCAAATTCATGTTCTGCCAATTCCTCTTCCGCTTCTTCTTGCCCTTTTCTTTCTTCTAGCTGGAACGGTTCAAATGCGTAATCTTCCCATTCATCCGATTCTTTATAGGTTGGTTCCGCTACATGCGGCGCGGGTCTATTTTCATCCTCTTCAGCTGAATCATCTTCTAACTCAGCATACGCCGTTTCTTCCTCTTCATCCTCGATTCTTTCCTCATCACATAAACCTGTAATAGATATATCCGCTAATAATTGTAAGCAACCATTTTCCTTCAATTCATAATCAAATTCTTCGATTGATACATATAATTCTTCAATTACTTTCACTCGATTTCTTGGAATTGATATTTCAAGTGGAAAGGAATGAACAAGTTCATTCACCCCATCTTCCCTTGTTTCTACATAATCAATTGACTTTGCTGGCGATAGTTCTCTTAATGAATAGGCCGAATCATCTTGCCTTGCAACATACTCCCCCGTTAAATCTAACTGCCCTCTCACGATAACTTCATGATCAAGCTCTTCTATCTCAACGTCTGGATCTAACGAAATTGACAAAAGTTCTTCGACTTCCTGTCCTTTTTGGAACCAAACAGATTCTTTTAATGAAAATCGTAACGAATGATCTGTTGTCACTTCTTTTCCCCCTCCCAAACTATATGTCATTACAGATTTATGTATGTAAAGCCCACTTTATGAATAAAAAAAATCGCTCCCCTTATGGAGAGCGATTTTCTCTAATATATTATGCTTGTAACTTTGACATTGCAATTTCAGCCGCTGCAATCGTCGCTTCAATATCTGCATCACTATGTGCTGTCGATAAGAACAAACCTTCAAATTGAGATGGTGGCAAGAATACACCTTGTTCTACCATTTCACGATAGTAAGCCGCGAAGAATTCTAAGTTTGAAGATTTCGCTGTATCGTAATTAATAACCGGCTCATCTGTAAAGAAAATACCAATCATAGAGCCTGCACGGTTAATATGATGAGGAATACCATGTTTTTCAGCCGCTTTACGTAGTCCCGCTTCTAACATTTCTGCTTTACGCTCAAACTCTACATATGATTCTGGCGTTAATTGTACTAACGTTTCATAACCTGCTGCCATTGCAAGTGGGTTACCTGATAAAGTACCAGCTTGATAAATCGGTCCGCTCGGCGCAACTTGACGCATAATTTCTGCTTTACCACCGTACGCCCCTACTGGTAAGCCACCACCGATTACTTTACCTAAACAAGTTAAATCAGGTGTTACACCGTAGTAACCTTGTCCGCAGTTATAAGCAACACGGAATCCTGTCATTACTTCATCAAAAATAAGCAGTGCACCGTTTTGTTCTGTTACTTCACGAAGCCCTTCTAAAAATCCTGGTTGCGGAGGAACAACCCCCATATTCCCTGCTACTGGTTCTACAATTACACAAGCAATATCATCACCGAATCGTTCAAAAGCGTACTTCACACTTTCTAAATCATTATAAGCTACTGTAATCGTATTTTTCGCTACACCTTCTGGTACGCCAGGGCTATCTGGTAAACCTAGAGTCGCCACACCAGAACCAGCTTTAATTAATAATGAATCACCATGACCGTGGTAACAACCAATAAATTTTAAAATTTTGTTACGGCCTGTATAACCACGAGCTAAACGTAGTGCACTCATTGTCGCTTCTGTTCCAGAGTTAACCATGCGGACAATTTCAATCGATGGTACACGCTCAATAACAAGTTTCGCTAATTTATTTTCGATTTCTGTCGGCGCACCGAAGCTTGTACCTCTTTCAGCAACAGATTTTAACGCTTCAACAACACGATCATTTGCATGACCATGAATTAAAGGACCCCATGATAATACGTAATCGATGTATTCATTTCCATCAATATCATATACTTTAGAGCCTTTTCCACGCTCCATAAACAATGGATTCATACCAACAGATTTAAAGGCACGAACAGGGCTATTTACGCCACCAGGCATTAAGTCTTGCGCCTCTTCAAACGCCGCAATCGATTTATCAAACTTTTTCATTATTTAGCGCCTCCTTCTTGTAACCACTTTGCTGCATCTTTCGCATGATACGTAATAATTAAGTCTGCTCCTGCACGTTTCATGCTAATTAATTTTTCAAGCACAACTTCTTTTTCATTAATCCAACCATTTTGCGCTGCCGCTTTAATCATTGAATATTCACCACTTACGTTGTAAGCAACGATTGGTAAATTAAAGTTATTTTTCACATCACGAATGATATCTAAGTAAGAAAGAGCTGGCTTTACAATTAAGAAATCAGCACCTTCCATTACATCTGATTCTGCTTCACGGAATGCCTCCATACGGTTCGCTGGGTCCATTTGATATGTTTTACGGTCACCAAATTGCGGCGCGCCGTGTGCAGCATCACGGAACGGTCCATAAAATGCTGATGAATATTTCACAGCGTACGACATAACTGGTACGTGTCCAAAACCATTCTCATCTAACGCATGGCGAATTGCTGTTACGAATCCGTCCATCATGTTTGATGGCGCAATAATGTCCGCTCCTGCTTTCGCTTGGCTTACAGCTGTTTTCGCAAGTACTGCAAGAGACTCGTCATTTAAAATAATACCATCTTCAATTACACCGCAATGACCATGGCTTGTGAATTGACATAAACATGTATCTGCAACTACTACTAACTCAGGGAACTCACCTTTAATTTGCTTAATGGCACGCTGTACAATTCCATGATCACAATATGCTGATGATCCAACTTCATCCTTTTCAGCAGGTAAACCAAATACAATAACAGAACGAATACCTAAATCAACAACCTCTTGCATTTCAGCTTGCAATAAATCTAAAGAGATTTGATATATGCCCGGCATAGAAGGAACTTCATTACGAACATTCTCTCCTTCTAATACAAAAATAGGGTAAATAAAATCTTCCGTATGTAAAAACGTTTCACGCACAAGCGCACGCATGCCCCCGCTTTGTCTTAAGCGACGATGACGATTAAATTGTAAAGAGTTCATAAATTTCTATCCCCATTCTTTTATTTTGTCCCGCGTTAACGGGCAGTAAGACTCCCATCTCAAAATTCGGCTAGAGCAAAGAAGTTAGATGGGAAATCAACTGCCCATAAACGCCCAATTGGTGAGGGCTAATAATTAGTGGGGAATGAACCTCCCACTAATTAAAGTTTCACTTTATAGATTCACAAATGCATTGTAGTAATGCTTCTACAGTGTACTCTTTCGGCACAATAACATGCGGAAAATAAAGGTTCGCTTCTTTTTCCGTAATAGGCCCTATACAAGCAATTGTACATTTTTTTGTCCATTCTCTCCAGTTTGTGCCCTCCAGTAAACGAACAAAACTATCAACAGTTGAAGGACTCGTAAATGTAATAACATTTACTTTCCTTACTTTCAATGCTGTTATAAGTTCTTGTTTTTTCTCTACATTTACTTTCGTACCGTATACGATTAGCTCATCTAGAGAAACACCAATTCCCCGAAGTTTAACTGGAATTACATCTCTCGCTAAATTCCCTTTCGGAAATAAAATACGCTCGTTTCCACTTAATTCTTTTAGAAACTCTTCGGCAAACACTTCTGCAACAAATGAGGTTGGAACAAAATGAACTTGATAGCCCCTTTTTTCTAACTCTAATTTTGTTTTCACGCCTACCGCAGCGATTTTAATAGTTAATGGTAGTTTCTTTTCTAAACCATCTAGAAAAAAAGTTACACCATTTTTACTCGTAAAAATAACCCAGTCATACGAATGTAGCTGCCTTGCTGTATGGTGAATTCGCCTATGAGATGTGCCTTCCATACGCAAAAGCGGAATTTCCAATGGAATTCCGCTCCGTTCTTTCACTGCTACACTCATTTGTTTCGCTTGATGCTGGGCACGTGTAATCAATACTGTTTTGCCAGCAAGAGCATTCATATTTATTGTTGTCCCTTATTTGCAGCAAGAATGAGTTCTTTTGCGCCTTGTTTAATTAAACGGTCCGCAGCCTCTAGCCCTACTTCCTTTGGTTCAACGCCTACCACTGTCTCTTTTAATAAAACAGAGCCGTCCATAGAACCGACAAGAGCTGTTAATTCGATTGCATCATCCTTTGTAAGAGTTGCATATCCAGCGATCGGAACTTGACATCCACCTTCAAGTTTATGAAGAAATACTCGCTCCGCTGCCACTGTTCTCTCTGTTACAGCATCATTCATATGCGATAACAACTGTAATAAATCGTTATCGTCCTTACGACATTCAATCGCTAATGCACCTTGTCCTACAGCTGGTACACATAACGTTTCATCTAAATGTTCTGTAATCACTTCATCATCCCAGCCCATTCTTTGTAATCCAGCTGTCGCTAAAATAATTGCATCATAATCTTCTTCTTTTAATTTACGTAAACGTGTATCGATATTTCCGCGAATCCATTTCACTTGTAAATCTGGTCTCGCAGCTAATAACTGTGCACTACGTCTTAAACTACTCGTTCCTAAAATCGCACCTTCTGCTAAATCTTTAAATGATTCTCCGCTTTTAGAAATAAAAGCATCACGAGGGTCAACACGCTTTGGTGTACAGCCAATCATTAATCCTTCTGGAAGTACGGCTGGCATATCTTTCATACTATGTACAGCCATATCGATTTCTTTCATAAGTAACGCATGTTCAATTTCTTTAACGAACAAACCTTTTCCGCCTACTTTTGAAAGAGTAACATCTAAAATCACATCACCTTTAGTGACAATTTCTTTCACTTCAAATTCATATGGTAAACCAAGTGCTTTTAACTGATCAATAAACCAGTTTGTTTGCGTCAATGCTAGCTTACTCTTTCGTGAACCTACAATAATTTTGCGCATAATTCTCTCTCCTCATTATAAATACCAAAAGTGGAAATTAGATAAACTACTTAATAGAAAAATGTTAACTAGCATTACGAGAAAGGCCCCTACATTCCACAGTACAATTTTCTTCCCTTGCAACACATCTGCCGCTCGTAAATACAAGCCCGTACAATATACAAATAGAACGACAAACGAACCGATTACTTTCGTATCATACCAATGAAAATTGTCCAATTTTGTATATCCCCATATGCATCCTAATAAAATTGCTAGTAAGAAAAATGGAACAGAAAATAAATTTAACCCGTAAGACGTAGATTCAAGCTTCGGCAAATTCCCTAACCTTCTTAATCTCGCATTCCACTTTTTCTTTTTTAATAGGCGATATTGCAGTAAATACATAATAGAAAAAATAAACGATACCGTAAACGTTGCATAAGAAATAATCGCCATTCCAACATGCACGTATACAAGTTCTGAAACTAATTGCTCTGCAAGTACTGGCGACATCTTTCCGAGCGGTGTAAAAATAGAAAAGGCGCTTACGCCAAATGCTACAACATTTGTAAAGAAGACTAAAAAGTCAACGCGCATAAATCGATTTATGACTAACGACATCGTAATCAATAACCAAACATAAAAATAAATCCCTGATAATAAAGTTAAAATGGGATTCGTTTCTGAATCTGTCGCCCTAAGCAACATAAAAATAGACTGCAATACCCATACAATCGAAAGTAACCAAAAAGCAAATCGGTTCGCCTTTCGGTTACTTTGGAAATAATCTATAAAATATAAACTAATGCTACAAGCATATAAAATAATTGCAATATGATAAATAATACTGTTATTTAAAAAACTCATCCGATCATCCTTCCAAATTATAAAGATGGAACGGATGGTGTCCACACTCTTTTATGTTCTACTTCTTCCGCACGACTCTCTACTTCTTCCGTTTCTAAATCAAAAATCTTTGCAAATAACGCTAATTTTTCGCCCGCCCCCTCTTCAGCAGCTATTTCTTTTGCTACTAAAATTGGGTCTTTTAATAATTGGTTAATAATACTTTTCGTATGCTTACTAATTACTTTTTTCTCACGATCACTAAGATTTGGTATTTTTCGTTCAAGACTTTCCATCGTTTCGCTTTGAATTACAAGTGCCTTATCACGAAGAGCTGCTATTAACGGAACAACACCAAGTGTACTTAACCACGTTTTAAATAGAACAATTTCCTCTTCAATCATAAATTGAATTTTCTCTGCTTCTTTCAAACGCTCAGCACGATTTGCTTCCACTACTCCTTGCAGATCATCAATGTCATATAAGAAAGAGCCTTCTAACTCATCAATTGCTGGATCAATATCACGTGGCACTGCAATATCAACCATAAATAAAGGACGACCAGAGCGCATTTTCTCTACCTTTGTCATCATCTCTTTCGTAATGACATACTCTGATGCACCAGTGGAACTAATTAAAATGTCCGCTTCTAATAATGCACATTGTAATTCACTTAAAGATTTTGCATGTCCCATATATTTCTCAGCCATTACTTCCGCTTTTGAAAGCGTTCTATTCATAACGGTTACTTTACGAGCACCGCTTCCGTATAAATTTTGTAATGCAAGTTCTCCCATTTTACCAGCACCAAGAATAAGTACATGACAATCTGTTAACTCACCA
The DNA here is from genome assembly GCF_038050415.1 of Bacillus sp. FSL M7-1020. Classification (NCBI taxonomy): domain Bacteria; kingdom Bacillati; phylum Bacillota; class Bacilli; order Caryophanales; family Bacillaceae; genus Bacillus; species Bacillus sp. FSL M7-1020. The sequence goes on from NZ_JBBOTW010000001.1 coordinate 4,089,268, forward strand.
AATATTTTCTTTCCAAGTTCAACAGCAGCATAACTAACAGACATTGCACTCTCACCAATTGTTGTTTCTGAATGAGCACGTTTTGCTAACGTAATGACTTGCTTAAACAATTCATTAAAAATTGTACCTGTCGCTTTTACTTGTTGCGCTTCTAAAAAGCTATCTTTTATTTGACCTAAAATCTGCGTTTCTCCAACTACCATAGAATCTAAACCGCACGTTACGCGGAATAAATGATCTATTGCACCATCTTGTTCAAAAATAGTTAAATATGGTGCGACTTCTTCTATTTCAAGCTGAAACCAATCAGCTAAAAACTTCTTAATATAATACCGTCCCGTGTGTAATTGATCGACAACAGCATAAATCTCAGTGCGATTACAAGTTGATACAATGACATTTTCTAACACGCTCTTTTGACTTTGTAATGTAGTCATTGCTTGTTCTAGCTCTGCTGCCTGAAATGTGAGTTTCTCACGAAATTCTACAGGGGCTGTTCGATAATTTACACTAACAACAAGAATATGCACGCAGCATGTCCCCCTTCACCCGTTTTATCACTTTATCTACTATCATAATACAACTTTCCTCTTATGAATCTGACAATCGTGTGAACAACCGATTATTTTTTATATATTCTCCGTATGTAATAAAGGAGATTCAGTAAAACTAATAAAAAGCTCCCTACTTTATAATGATTATAAATTAATAACTCTATTTGTACGTTACCAAAAAAAGTCCTCATAATCAAGTGATGGAAACTATTCCATATAAATTATAACATCATCTTTCCTATCTTCTTTCATCATGAAGGAAAATATGTATGATTGTTCCAAAATATAGCACACACTTTCTCAATACAATGTATTTGACATTGTATTTATTTTTCGTTATATTGGTTTTACAAAATTAAATTGTGCACAATTTAAAAAGAAAGGAGTTATTCATGATAGAAGATTCTTTGCATCTAGATAACCAACTTTGTTTTTCTATTTACGCCTGTTCTAGAGAGGTTACACGTTTTTATCGACCGTATTTAGACGAAATGGGTATTACGTACCCTCAGTACATTACTTTACTTGTACTATGGGAACAAGACGGACTAACAGTAAAAGAAATTGGAGAACGTCTATTTCTAGATTCCGGCACGTTAACACCTATGCTAAAACGGATGGAATCATTAAACCTTGTAAAACGTGTTCGTTCAAAAGAAGATGAGCGAAAAGTTTGTATTGAATTAACAGAACAAGGTAAAGATTTAAAAGAAAAGGCTTGTTCATTACCGAAAACGATGGCTACAAATTTAGGAATTACAGAGCAAGAGTATCGTTCTTTATTAACCCAATTAAATAAACTAATTGAAACAATGAAAACAATAAATGATAGAAAAGGGGAATAAACATGGATAAATTATATACTGCTTCAGTAACAGCAACAGGTGGAAGAAACGGGAAAGTAGTTTCAGATGATGGCATATTAAATCTTGATGTAAAAATGCCGAAAGCATTAGGTGGTGCTGGCGGGGAAGCAACAAACCCTGAGCAACTATTTGCCGCTGGTTATGCCGCTTGTTTTGATAGTGCATTGCAACTTGTCATTCGTACAAAACGAGTGAAAGTGGAAAGTACAGAAGTAACTGCTCACGTTTCTATCGGAAAAGATACAGATGGTGGTTTCGGACTATCTGCTGTACTTGACGTACATGTCGCTGGCGTTTCTCATGCCGAAGCACAAGAACTTGTAGAAGCCGCTCACGGTGTATGTCCGTACTCTAAAGCAACACGAGGGAATATTGAAGTAACATTAAACGTACGCTAAAAATTTATACAAACAAAAAACGCGCGACATTCGTCACGCGTTTTTTGTTTTTGTCATTTTATGAATTGCCTTCCACGCTTCTTCTTTTCCAAGTCCTGTTTCAGAAGAGAATAGAACGATTTCATCGCCAATTTCAACAGCAAGCGTTTCTTTTACAACTTTTAAATGCTTTTGCCATTTCCCTTTCGGAATTTTATCGGCTTTCGTCGCAATAATAATTGTTGGAATTTCATAATGCTTTAAGAAATCATACATCATCACATCATCGTTTGTTGGTTGGTGACGTAAATCTACTACTAATACAGCTGCATCTAATTGCTCACGTGTTGTAAAGTACGTTTCAATCATCTTGCCCCATGCTGCACGTTCCGTTTTAGATACTTTCGCATATCCATAACCTGGAACGTCAACAAAATGCATCATTTCATTGATTAAGAAAAAGTTCAGCGTTTGCGTTTTTCCTGGTTTAGAAGAAATACGTACTAACTTTTTACGATTTAAAATTTTATTAATGAAGGAAGACTTCCCGACATTTGAACGACCTGCTAATGCAATTTCTGGTAAATCACTGTCTGGATATTGTTCTGGTTTAACAGCACTAATTACAATATCTGCTTTTGTTACTTTCATTGTTTCACTCCTACTAATGCGTGCTCCAATACTTCGTCTAAATGAGATGCAAGCACAAACGTAAGATTTTCTTTTACGCTTTCTGGAATATCATCTAAATCTTTCTCGTTCTCTGCTGGCAAAATAATTTTTGTTAAGCCTGCGCGATGAGCACTTAATGTTTTTTCTTTCAATCCACCAATTGGTAATACACGGCCACGAAGTGTAATTTCACCTGTCATACCAACTTCTTTACTTACAGGAATACCTGTTAGTGCAGAAATAAGTGCCGTTGCCATCGTAATACCTGCTGACGGTCCATCTTTTGGAACTGCTCCTTCTGGAACGTGAATATGAATATCATTTTTCTCATGGAAATTTGGATCAATATGAAGCTCTTCGGCACGAGAACGAATATAGCTAAACGCAGCTTGTGCTGATTCTTTCATAACATCCCCAAGTTTCCCTGTTAAAATTAATTTCCCTTTACCTGGCGCTACGGACACTTCAATTGCAAGTGTATCGCCGCCCGCTGCTGTATAAGCTAACCCGGTTGCCATTCCGACTTGGTCTGTTTTCTCTGCTTGCCCATAACGGAATATGTGTTTACCAAGTAAATCTACAATATTTTTCTCTGTCACAACAATACGTTTACGTTCCGCTGTAACGATAATTTTCGCTGCTTTACGACAAACTTTTGCAATTTGGCGCTCTAGCGTACGAACACCAGCCTCACGTGTATAATAACGAATAATTTCAAGAAGCGCTTCATCACGTACTTGTAAATTACCTTTTCGTAAGCCATGCTCTTTTAATTGTTTCGGCAATAAATGCTCTCGAGCAATGTGCACCTTTTCCAGTTCTGTATACCCAGCAATCGAAATAATTTCCATACGGTCAAGTAATGGACCCGGAATACTTGAAAGTGTATTAGCGGTTGCTACAAACATAACTTTCGATAGATCATATGGTTCTTCAATGTAATGATCACTGAAGTTATGATTTTGTTCTGGATCTAACACTTCAAGTAATGCTGCTGATGGATCGCCACGGAAATCGTTAGACATTTTATCAATCTCATCTAATAAGAAGACTGGATTAACTGTTTTCGCCTTTTTCATACCTTGAATAATGCGTCCCGGCATTGCTCCAACGTATGTACGACGGTGACCACGAATTTCAGATTCATCACGCACACCACCAAGGGATACACGGACAAAATTACGATTTAATGATGTCGCAATTGAACGAGCTAACGAAGTTTTCCCGACCCCTGGAGGGCCTACTAAACAAAGGATAGGTCCTTTTAATGAGTTCGTCAATTTTTGTACAGCTAAATATTCAAGCACTCGCTCTTTTACTTTTTCAAGACCGTAATGATCTTTGTTTAAAATCTCTTCAGAATGAACAAGATCAATCATATCCTCTGTCGCTTCTGTCCACGGAAGTGCTAATAACCAATCAATATAATTGCGAATAACACCGCTCTCCGCAGAACTTGCTGGTAGCTTTTCATAACGATCTAATTCTTTCAGTGCAGCCTTCGTTGTTTCTTCAGGCATTCCTGACTGTTCAATTTTCTCACGAAGTTCTTCAACTTCCCCACCCTTACCTTCTTTATCGCCAAGTTCAGTTTGAATCGCCTTCATTTGCTCACGTAAGAAATATTCTTTTTGCGTGCGTTCCATTGAACGTTTCACTTTTTGTCCAATTTTCTTTTCTAAACTAAGTAACTCTTGTTCATCTTGAATAATTGAAATAAGTGTATGTAATCGTTCTTTCACAGATACAATCTCTAAAATTTCTTGTTTCTGTTTCGTTTTAATTGGCAAGTGAGAAGCAATTAAATCAGCTAGTCTTCCTGGTTCTTCTACATCAGCTACCGTTGCAAATGTTTCATTTGATACTTTTTTCGAAACTTTAATATATTGTTCGAAATGCTCCAGTAACGTACGCATAAGAGCTTTCTCTTCTAAATCACCTTCCACTTCTTCAGTTACCGTTTTAATAGAAACTTGTACTACATTTTCTTCCTCGATAAACTCTACTACTTCTGCTCTATGTAAACCTTCTACAAGGACACGAAGCGTACCGTTCGGCAATTTTAACATTTGCTTCACTTTCGCCACTGTACCTACACTATATATGTCATCTTCTTTCGGATCATCGATATTCATTTCTTTTTGCATCGCTAAAAAGATGATATTTTCATCCATTGCCGCCTGCTCTAGTGCCTGTATCGATTTATCACGTCCTACATCAAGATGCAGAACCATCGTTGGATATACGAGAACGCCTCTTAATGGTAGGAGGGGTACGATTCTTTCATTCGTATTCATACTAGACATAGCACCTCCATAATAAATTAAACTCCTGTTCAACTATTTTATATTACAATACATCTAGATGCAATTGCAGAGATTCTGAGCAATTGTAAATCCCTTGTTTTTTCTCCCTTATGAAAAGAAAAAAAGACTCCGCTTAAGCATACAAACTTAAACGAAGCCTGGCAAATTTTATTATCATTCATTCTCACATGGATTGTGCATCTGTTTCGTCTACAGTAGTATGTACATCAAGCTCTCGATGCATATTTTCCTGCATAAATGTTAGCTCAAATACTTCTTTTAACTTACGAACAGGAATGATTTCAATTCCCTTTATTGTGTACAAAAACGGTTGCATGTTTTCAGCAGGAATAATGACTTTCTTAGCTCCTGCTTTTTTCGCAGCCTTTATTTTTGCGTATACACCACCAATAGGCTTCACTTCTCCATGTATACTTATTTCACCTGTCATCGCCACTTCATTATTCACATATGTACGATGCACGGCTGAGTAAACACCCGTTGCCATAGCAATCCCTGCAGAAGGACCATCGATCGGGATACCACCTGGAAAATTAATATGTATATCGTACCCTTCTGGCAACACATCTAAAGAACGAAGTACTGTTAATACATTATCTACAGAACCTTTCGCCATACTTTTACGACGAATTGATTTCGTTTGGCTACCAATACTTTCCTCTTCTACAATACCGGTAACATTTACCGACCCTTTATCTTTCGCCGTGATTGCTGTTACTTCTATTTCTAATAACGCTCCTGTATTCGGTCCGTATACAGCAAGTCCGTTTACAAGACCGATCCTCGGAATAGGGTAAATACGTTTTTCATATTTCGGTGCAAGCTGACTAGAATGAACAACCCACTCTATATCTTCATCTTTAATGAAAGAACGTTCTTCATTTATCGCCATACCAGCAGAGATTTGCACGAGATTAATTGCTTCTCGTCCATTCCTTGCATACATACCAATCATTTCAATACCGTTCTCACCGATTTGCATTTCCACTTTGTCGGCTGCATTCTTCGCTACTTTTTGAATTTCTTCTGTATCTAGCTCACGGAAAAATACCTCTAAGCAACGAGACCGAATAGCAGGTGGAATTTCCTCTGGTGAACGTGTTGTCGCTCCAACTAAGCGGAAATCTGCTGGTAAACCTTTTTGAAAAATATCATGTATATACGTTGGAATCATCGTATTCTCTTCACTATAGTACGCACTTTCTAAAAATACTTTTCGATCTTCTAACACCTTTAACATTTTGTTCATTTGAATCGGATGTAGTTCACCAATTTCATCAATAAACAAAATACCACCATGTGCATCTGTTACTGCGCCTTTTTTCGGTTGTGGAATACCTGCTTGCCCCATCGCACCAGCACCTTGATAAATCGGATCATGAACCGAGCCAATTAAAGGATCTGCAATACCACGTTCATCAAACCGAGCTGTCGTCGCATCAAGTTCGATAAATGTTGCATTCGTACGAAATGGAGATTTCGGATTTCGTTTCGCCTCTTCTAATACAAGACGCGCTGCCGCTGTCTTTCCGACACCTGGCGGGCCATATATGATTACATGTTGCGGATTCGGACCACAAAGAGCCGCTTTTAACGACTTAATCCCGTCTTCTTGCCCTACAATATCTAAAAAGGATGTAGGGCGCACCTTTTCCGCAAGCGGCTCTGTTAGAGAAATCTCACGCATTTTACGAAGCTGTTCTAATTCTTTTTTTGATTCTCGATCAATTGAAACTTTTTGTGTTCGCTGATTTCGAAGTAAGTGCCAAAAATATAATCCGACAATTACACCAAAAACAAGTTGAACAAGTAAAAATATATTTGTCCAGCTCATCATTTATTTCCTCCCGCAATGTTTTATCATTTAGTATTTCCGCGGAAGAACGTAGCTAAACATAAAGAAAAACAGCAATTATAAAAATTGCTGTTTCTCTTTCGCATTATGCAGATGTTTTTGTATCAAGTACAGTACCGTCTTGTAGCACCAATTTCGGTGGCTCATTATCAGCTACTGTTTCTTTCGTAAGAATACACTTCTCGATATCTTTGCGAGATGGAAGTTCAAACATTACATCAAGCATTAAGCCTTCAATAATAGAACGAAGTCCACGAGCACCTGTTTTACGTTCAATTGCTTTTTTCGCAATCTCAATCAGTGCGCCTTCTTCAAACTCTAACTCAACATCGTCAAGCTCCAACAGTTTTTGGAATTGCTTAACAAGTGCATTTTTCGGTTTCGTTAAAATATCAACAAGAGCATCTTCATCAAGTGGCTCTAGGTTCGCAATAACTGGAAGACGACCGATAAACTCTGGAATTAAACCAAATCTTAAAAGGTCCTCTGGTAATACGTGAGATAGAACATGCTTTTCATTTACATCAGCATTTTTCTTCTCTGAACCAAATCCAATTACTTTTTCACCAAGGCGACGTTTAATAATTGGCTCAATGCCATCAAACGCTCCACCACAAATGAATAGGATATTCGTTGTATCAATTTGAATGAATTCTTGATGCGGATGCTTACGACCACCTTGAGGTGGAACGCTTGCTACAGTACCTTCTAAAATTTTCAGAAGTGCCTGCTGTACACCTTCACCAGATACATCACGTGTAATTGATGGATTTTCGGACTTACGTGCCACTTTATCAATCTCATCAATATAAATAATTCCTTTTTCTGCTTTTTCTACATCATAATCAGCCGCTTGAATTAGTTTTAGTAAAATGTTTTCTACATCTTCCCCAACGTATCCAGCTTCTGTTAAAGATGTTGCGTCCGCGATTGCAAATGGAACATTTAAAATACGCGCTAATGTTTGTGCCAATAATGTTTTACCACTACCTGTTGGCCCAATAAGTGAAATATTACTCTTCGCTAATTCTACATCATCAATTTTGCTGTTAGAATTAATACGTTTGTAATGGTTATATACCGCTACCGCTAGTGCTTTTTTCGCGTTATCTTGTCCGATGACATACTCATCTAAGATTTCACGAATTTCTACCGGTTTCGGTACATCTTTGAATTCTACTTCTTCGTCCTTCGCAAGCTCCTCTTGTACAATTTCAGTACAAAGCTCGATACACTCGTCGCAAATGTAAACACCTGGACCTGCAACTAACTTTCGAACTTGCGTTTGTGTTTTACCACAGAAAGAACATTTTAATTGCCCTTTTTCATCATTAAATTTAAACATATTTTCACACCCCTTACAAAGTGCTAACCTCTTGCCTTCGTATGTACACGATAAATGTATCGTATGTAAATACATATTATGTCACTACGTAGCGAGAAATACAAATAATATGACTAGTTATGTACAAATAAAAAGTTTTTAAAACTTTTGAAATATGTATATTCGACTTATAAAGGAACTTTTCCTTCTTCATCGAAAAGTTTTATAAATATATTTCTATATTTATAAAACAAGGCACGATTAAAATCGCGCCTTGTTATTTTATTATGCAGCGTTTTCTACTAAGAAGTCTACAGCTTTACGCACTTTAAGATCTTCAGATAAAGCGTCTGCGCTTCCAAGAGCTTGCTTGATAGCGTCTACTGGCATACCGTACATTTCAGCCATTTTTTCAACTTCTGCAGTTACTTCTTCTTCAGTAACTTCGATGTTTTCAGCTTCAATGATAGCTTCAAGAACAAGATTGATTCTTACACGTTTTTGTGCATCCTCTTTCATTTGCTCTTTTAATTTGTCAGCATCAGTACCTGTGAATTGGTAGTAAAGCTCAAGGTTCATACCTTGTTGGCTTAAACGTTGCTCGAATTCACGAACCATACGATCTAACTCAGTGTCGATCATAGCTTCTGGAATATCGATTTCAGCGTTAGCAGCAGCTAATTCTACTACTTCGTCACGTACTTTGTGCTCAGCTTCGTGCTTTTTGCCTTCTTCTAAGTTTGTACGAAGTTTTGTTTTTAATTCATCAAGAGTTGCAACTTCTTCGTCAGCCTCTTTAGCGAACTCGTCGTTTAACTCAGGAAGTTCTTTTGTTTTGATTTCGTGAATTGTTACTTTGAATGTTGCTGGTTTGCCAGCTAATTCAGCAGCATGGTACTCTTCTGGGAATGATACTTCAACGTCTTTAGACTCACCAGATTTAAGACCAATTACTTGCTCTTCGAAACCTGGGATGAAAGTACCAGAACCGATTGCAAGAGAATAGTTTTCGCCTTTTCCGCCTTCAAATGCTTCGCCATCAACGAAACCTTCGAAGTCGATTACAGCTGTATCACCATTTTCAATAGTTCCTTCTTCTTTAACAACTAGTTCAGCTTGACGCTCTTGTAAAGCTTTTACTTCATTCTCTACATCTTCGTCAGTTACAGTTGTTTCAACTTTTTCTACTGCTAAACCTTTGTACTCACCTAATTTAACTTCAGGTTTCACTGTAACTTTTGCAGTGAAGATAAGGTTAGCATTTTTTTCGAACTTCTCAATATCGATTTCAGGATGAGCAACTGGGAAGATACCAGCTTCATCGATTGCTTCACCGTATGCTTTTGGTAAGATGATATCTAAAGCATCTTGGTATAAAGATTCGATACCAAAGCGTTGTTCGAATAACGGACGAGGCATTTTTCCTTTACGGAAACCTGGTACGTTGATTGTTTTTACTACTTTTTTGAACGCAGCGTCGATAGAGTTGTTTACTTCTTTAGCATCAACTTCAATTGTTAAAACGCCTACGTTACCTTCTAATTTTTCCCATTTTGCAGCCATTTATTCTTTCCCTCCAACTATAATAATGTATGCACATACCTTTATAGATCAAAATATTCATTATCTCTCTTTCGAAATAATAAATGTACAAATAATCCTCTAGCAAATGCTTTCAGATATAATGTTCCAATCTACTAGTTGTCTAAAAGACAACTACGGTATATTTTGTTCGAGACTAATATGAAACATATTAAGTAAGAGAATTACACTTCTCTTCTCTTACAAACAGGCAGATTTCTGCCTTTTGCAACCCTTACATTATAACATAGAATATGCTCGTTTCAAGAACTGAACGATTCTTTTTCATAATTATACGGGCAAATATCCTTCTCTTTCAACACGCAATAACCATTGATAGGCAATATGAAACTCTTCTAATTCAATATTATATGCTGTCATAAGTTCTTCTTCATCAATAGCCAATCCGAAACGTTTTCTTCCAATTCTCTCTAAAACAGCAGCCCAAATCTCTACTTTATCCATTAATAGTGCAAATGGGAAAACGCTAATTTGTAATTCTTTCCAATATACAACCATCGCACTAAATATATCGGGATAATTTTGCTCCAATCGGCTTGATAATGTATGTATAATGTTATCGGATTGCTCCTCATTATGACCTGTAAATGCTGGAATCACTTTAACCCTATTTCCAAACTTTTCTACTTCTATCTCTTCTTCTACTTGATTTTCTATCATTTTATACAAAATAGAAGTTTTCAAATAAGGATGTTGCTTTTCGTCTATTAAAAATTTCTTTAAAACAGGTAATGCGAGATCCAAGTCTTTTAACGAAATCTGTTGAATCGCTCTCAGCTTTTGCCCAAAGTTTTCTCCAAAAATCTCCTTAGTAAATTCATCCAATTCGAAATTTGAATCAATTAGCGACGTGTCTTCTTCATTTAGCATACCTTCTGCAAATAAAGCGAGTTGCGCTAATTTTTCCTTTTGCTCAGGCATTATATCTTTTGTTCGCAAAACTTTTTCAACAGTTTCAATAACGCCTTCATAATCATTTGTTTGAACTAAAATCGTCACATACGTTTCAAGAATATCACCAAATAAGACAGCTCCTGTTTCAAGCAACTGTTCACATTTGTCTTTCGCTTCTTCCATACGTTTTAATTCCAGCAAACAAATAACGGAAGCTAATTCCGTTTGTTCCGTTTCTGCATTATACTGACGTAATATTTCAAAGCAGCGCAATGCATCTTCGAATTCCCGCTCTTTCAGCGCTAAAAAGCCTTCATCAATATAGCGTTCTGATAGTTGCGGAAACAATACGACCGTATTTTCTTTTTTATCCATACGTCCGCCTCTTTTTCTAGATTTTAATGATCTTCAAAGTAAATATATCAAATGCGTAATAAGAACACAACAATCTAAAACCTTTTGTTTGAAATATAAAAATATTCTATTTTTATATTTCAATACAGCTAAATCTTTATTAAAAAATCAAAATTATACAAATAAAAATCCTCAGCAACAGACGCAGAGGATTCATCATTAATGGAAAGCTTTTATAATTGTGGGGTATATTACAAGGGTAATAATTTGGAGAACAATAATTGCCATAACAATCATGCTAAAATAGAAGATTGGCTTACTTCGCTTCATTAAAAACATAATAATAAGCATCGTGCAAGCAAACAAACTTAAGAAAAACAAACTCGTTGTCGAACTAAGTATACCACTCGGGACAAAGAACAATAACACTACACTACAAGTACCTATAATTCCAAATAACCATTCCATTCATTCACTCATTCCCTTTCCCTCTCATGGTAGTTTTTTTACTAAGCGATTAAATGTTTTACAACATCAACTACATACGTTAATTTCTCATACGCTACAAATCCAAAAGCAACTGTTAAGCCTGTTACAACTAATCCCTTCATCATTTCTTCCTCCTCGTTTTATCGTTGTTACCTTCATTATAAAAGATTAGCAAATTCTTACCATCGAACTACCTTACAGTTACCTTACAGAATTGTAAGATTTCAAAAGGGTTAGAAAAACACCTCCTATCGCTTGAGGTGCTTTCATGGAATTTCTCTATAATCACTTGCAACATTAACTTTTTCTCTTGATAATTTTTCGGAGAATCAACTCTCAAACTAATGGATTTATTAAATAATTTAGGATCGAAATAATATTCGTTATTTTTCTTAACTTACCTTCAAATATTTTCGCCTTACAAGAAAACATTTTGTTAAAATCATGTTAATATATTTTTGTATAATTAAGAATTTAAAAGGGGGATTATATATGTTTAAAAAAATGGCTGCAGATGTATTAGGACTAAGCGATGTAGGGTCTGTCATTACACCGAAAGATTACGATAAGGTTGATGCTGATGATTACGTGATGCATGAAGATGGAGAGAAAATTTATTTTCTAATTAAATCAAAATCAGATGAATATTGTTTCACAAACAAAGGATTAATCCACCTAGATGGCACAAGCGCAACAAGTAAAAAACGTACACTACGCCGCTTTAGCTATAGTAAATATCAAATTAAAAACGTAGCACTTGAAACTGCCGGAACGATTGATTTAGATGTAGAAATTAAGTTTCAAATGGGAGATGAGCATTATTCAATTGATGTTCATAAAAAACACATTGAAGAATTAAAAGATTTATATAAGGCTTTACTTAAAATAGAAGAAATTTCATACGACAACGATATTACATTGCAGTATGCACATAAAAGTCTAGATATGGCATCTAACGCTTTTAGCCGTATCTCAAATGCGCAAGTAAATTTAGCAGAGCAATTTAAAGAGATGAATGAAATCGCCTTTAACTGGCTCGTTGATACGAAAAAACAATATAATGTGAAAGATTATGGTTTTGTCTTTGAGAAGTTTATTAATAACTAAACAAAAAACCTTGTTATCAAAAGATAACAAGGTTTTTTTAGCGTCCCAGGAGAGGTTCGAACTCTCGGCCCGCTCATTTCCGTACTATTTTATATATTTTGATCGCAGTCTTAATATATCTTCCTCTTCGCGAATGCCTGCCGATCCCTTCCTCACATTTTTTACGACAGTCCAATTCGGGTTAGTTTCATCACCGATGTTCTGTATTGTAAAGTTGCCGTCACCATATTTCCGTTGACCTTCTGCCAATTTCTCCGTTAAATCATTCTCTTTTGCTCTCGCCATCTTTGCGCCATCTCCCTTTTTTATACAACCTTCTTAAACTGTCCAACCAATCACACGTCCAGTCAATTGGAGATTCTCGTTTTCCGCTTCTATTAATTGTAACACACTGTCGGGGATAAGTTTCGATAACGGGTGCTCAATCGTACTAGAATGATAAAAAGTTTTATAACACTCTAAGTGAACAATTGGGATAATATAGATATGGATTTAAGTTCCATCATAAGCCTATTGATTCTTTAAATTAAACAAGAGAAATAGAGCGCATAAATGGCGCTCTTTTCTTAATGCACTTTAATCTGTTGTATATAATAATTATTATATGTTACGTTATATTTTTTACACCCCTTGCACATACATCAATTTTTAGACAAACAAAAAACCTTGTTATCAAAAGATAACAAGGTTTTCTTAGCGTCCCAGGAGAGATTCGAACTCCCGACCGTACGCTTAGAAGGCGTATGCTCTATCCGGCTGAGCTACTGGGACATGGAGCGGGTGAAGAGAATCGAACTCTCGACCAGAGCTTGGAAGGCTCTTGTTTTACCACTAAACTACACCCGCATATGTTATTTTATTTTTCTTCGTTAGCGCTGTTGCCCTATCGACAATATTTATTATATGTATATCCATACATAAAGTCAACACCTTTTTTAAAAGAGGATAATTTTTCTTATCCTCTTTTAAAAACTGCTTGTTCAACTAGTTGTCCGTCTAATGTTTCAAAGCGAACATCTATATGTTTTTCATTCATTTCTAATAAGGCAAATGTCTTTTCTACACGCTGACGTGGTAATAAAATACTTCCTGGATTGATAAATAAAACTCCATCAATAAATTCCGCACCTAATACGTGAGAATGTCCGAAGCATGCAACTTGTGCCCCCACTTCTTCTGCATAGTACGCTAACGTTTGTAAAGTCATTTTCACGTTATGACGATGTCCATGCACAACTAAGAAGCGAATGCCATCTACGTCAGTTACAATTTCATCTTGAAAGTTAGCATAATCACAATTTCCTTTTACAACATGGAAACCTTGCAGTTCTTCATGAGCAGGCGTTAACTCCGAATCACCACAATGAATCATGACATCTACTTTCCCTTCATATTTCTCTTTTAACTGCTGTAATTCCTTCACAGAGCTATGACTATCGCTTACGATTAAAGCTTTCATCAATCTCTCTCCCTCATTCTCCTAAAAACCATTCCGGAATTTTTTCTTCTAACTTACGAAGAGCACGTCCGCGGTGACTAATGGCATTTTTCTCATCTGAACTTAGTTCTGCCATCGCTTTTTTATATTCTTCTACATAAAAGATTGGATCATATCCAAAGCCGTTTTCCCCGCGGCGCTGTTCTAAAATGTACCCTTCACACGTTCCATTCACAATGACCGGTTCTTTATCCGCTTCTGGGAATGCAACTGCTAATGCACAGTAGAAACGCGCTTTACGTTTTTCAAAGTCAATTCCATTTAATTCTTGTAACACTTTATCCATGTTCGCTTGATCGTCTTTCGGCTCTCCTGCAAACCGAGCTGAATACACGCCTGGTTTTCCGTTTAAAGCATCTACGATCAGACCTGAATCATCCGCAATTACGATAGAATCCAACTGTCTACTCAAACTATCTGCTTTTAAGATTGCATTTTCTTCAAACGTTTCACCAGTTTCTTCGACTTCTTCAATATGAGGAAAATCGTGTAATGATTTCACTTCTAAATCAAAGCGCTCAAATAACTCAGCAAACTCACGCACTTTCCCCATATTTTTTGTCGCAACAACAACTTGTTTCATATTTTCCACCTCTACTCTATATGAGATACGATGTCACCTAACGCTTCTTTTTGCATGTCAATTAGTTGGAAAATGCCTTGTTCCGCAGCATCAAGTAGTTCATTTAACTGTGTTCTGCTAAACGTCGCTTCTTCTCCAGTTCCTTGCACTTCGACAAACTGACCTTTTCCAGTCATAATCACGTTCATATCAACGTCCGCTTTAGAATCTTCTGCATAGTTTAAATCTAAAACAACACCTTGCTCTTCCACAATTCCCACTGACGTTGCTGCTAAATAATCTTTTACTGGAATTTTAGATACTTTTTCTGCTTGTAATAACTTCTCAAACGCTAATACCATCGCTACATATGCACCTGTAATAGAAGCTGTTCTCGTTCCACCATCTGCTTGAATAACATCACAGTCAATCCAAACTGTTCTCTCGCCAAGTGCTTCTAAGTCAACTACCGCACGTAATGCTCGTCCAATTAAACGCTGGATTTCCATTGTACGTCCAGTTACTTTCCCTTTACTTGACTCCCTGATTGTACGTTGTTCTGTTGCACGCGGAATCATCGCGTATTCAGCTGTTACCCAGCCCTTTCCTTCCCCGCGCATAAACGGTGGGACACGCTCTTCAATTGTCGCTGAGCAAATTACCTTTGTATCCCCAACTTCAATTAATACTGATCCTTCTGGGTGTTTTAAATAATTCGTATGAATATGTATATGGCGTAATTCTGTTTTCTCTCTACCATCTACTCGCATAAAAATAACCTCCTCATAACTACTTGTTAGTATAGCCAAACTTAAATGTATGATATGTATACAATAAAAGAAGGGGAACCCAAAAAGCAATTCCCCTTTCTTACTTAAGTATATCAAATTATCCACGATTAAAAACTACCTGTATTCACGTTTTCTGGACGATCTACAGGTTTTATTAACTTTCCGCCCTTTTCATCTATAAGATTTGCTTTACCATTTACCTCAATAGAAACACTTTTTACGCCTTTCTTTTCTGTCAAAGATAAAACTAACGACTTCAATACGTAATTTGAAACCATATTTTTATCTGGGTTTACAAATATATTTTCATTAAAGTTTAATGTAAGATTTCCGTCTTGCAATTTCGGATTCGTAATAAGCTTAACTCCTGGGTTAAAATCATTCAGGAGCGATTGATGAATCGGTCCTTTTACAAGTTCATCTATAATGGTTGCATAATCATTTTCTTTTCCCTCTACAACGCGGCGTGTTACCGGTACATAATATTGCTGCTTATCATTATTTTGCGCCATAAAGTAAAGCGTAACTGGTTTTGTATTTGTTACATCTGCCACTTGTTCATCATCAAAGTTAATACCATTCGCACGACTCACCCCTTCTCCAAGCGGTGTACCCGCGACAGGCATCTTCGCTAACTTTTCACCATTTATCTGAAACTGCACTTGTTTTATTTCTTTAAATTGAGTCAAAGTCCACGCTACTGACTCAACAATTTGACGCTCTTCTTCTTTTGCATAGTTTTTCATTTCTTTAGAGAAATCAATTACTGCTGTCCCATCTTTTTTTAAATCTAGAGTCATCGATGTATTTGCTGGAATGACTGCACGGAACCCATTCGGTAATAAATCAGTTACCGGCCCATCTTTCACAAGGTATTCTAGCGTTTGCTGTATTACTTCATTCGCTTTCGGAGTAGGCATTGCGATTGTTTGCGGTACAACATATCCATTTTTATCAACTAAGTATATTTCTCTATTTATCGTTTGCCCTTGTTTATTTTTAGCCGTCCCTTTCTTTTCACCATCTGTATACGTAACTTTTTTTGGTGGATCAATTTGTTCGGTCGCTTTCTCCTGATTTATGAAGCCGCACCCTGTTAATAAAACAGCACTTACCGTAGCACCAATAACCCATTTAAAAGTGGATTTAGGCATGCCTTTCCCCCCTAAAAACTAAGTTTGTACTATTATGTATACGAGCTATTTCACGTTTTAGAACAAGCTGTGCTTCTTATAAAGTGAAACTTTAATCAGCAGGGTCTTACTGCCCGGCAAATAGCGGGATAAACAAAAAACCCCTAATTTCTCAGGGGTTCACTTATATGAATTCTATTATTATTCTTCTAAATGAATATGCTTCACATTTTCAATCGGCTGACCGAACCATTTTGATGCAATTTCTTTAAATAGGCCTATTTTCCCTGTTGTTAAGAAGAGATGATCACTTTGTTCCTCTCCCTCATTCAACATTTTACTATGATATAAAATTGTACTTACTTCACGCGCTGTTTCATCACCAGAACTAATTAGTTGCACTTTATCTCCCATTACCTTTTTAATAACAGGACCTAAAATTGGATAATGTGTACAACCTAAAATAAGTGTATCAATATCGGTATTTTTCAGCGGTTGCAATGTTTCTCTTACAACTTCATACGCCATTTCACTTTCGAAATTCCCACTTTCTACAAGTTCGACGAAAGGCGGACATGCTAAACTTTCTACCATAACACGGTTATTAATAGACTTTAACGCTTCTTCGTATGCACCACTTTTCACCGTTCCAATCGTACCAATAATCCCAACATGATACGTATTTGTCACTTTTAAAGCTGTACGTGATCCTGGGTGAATAACTCCCACTACCGGAATTGGTAATTGTTTCTGCATTTCTTCTAATACAACCGCAGTTGCTGTATTACACGCAATAACTAACATCTTGATATTTAAATCTAGTAAATGCTCCGTCATTTCCCACGTAAATTGACGCACTTCTTCTCGAGAACGTGGACCATAAGGGCAACGCGCTGTATCCCCTAAATATATAATACGCTCTTTCGGCAACTGACGAATTAATTCCTTCGCTACAGTTAAACCACCAACTCCTGAATCGATAACACCGATTGCTCTATTCAACTTCATCACCCGTTTTCTCATTCATCATCTTATTTTATCATTATATTTTACACACTTTAAGTTCGCTCACTTAAACTGCTTCTGTATGAAAATTTTCATTTGTACCTGTATAGACTAGGACCTTTTTTATTTTGCTCCTTTTTTTCATAATTTGCAAGACAGAAAAATAACCGACCTTCTATACGAAAGTCGGTTTCTTCTATATAAAGTGCATATTTACCTCGCTATTTGCCGGGCAGTAAGACCCCCACTAATTAAAGTTTCACTTTATTGCTCCATCTTTTTTTGGAAAGAAGACATTCCTATTAATAAGAAGAAATGAGCAGAAATTAAAAGGACGATAATTTATTTACAGCCCTTTTTATAGCCTTACCTATTTCCACGCTAGACTGCGGATTTTGCCCTGTAATTAAACGACCATCCACTACAACATGTGGCGTAAAATTAGGAGTGACATAAAACAAAGCCCCTTCTTCTTTCAATTTACTTTCTAGCAAAAATGGAACTCGCTTTTCTAAATGTACAGCTTTTTCTTCATCGTTTGTATAACCTGTTATACGCTTACCGGCAACAAAAAACGAACCATCTTTATTTTTCACACCAACTAAAGAACTTACCCCGTGACAAACAGCCGCTACAATCCGGTTATTGTTATACATATTCTCAATTAAATTTGCTACATATGGATTACCTGGAAAATCTACAATCGCCCCGTGTCCACCACCAAATAATACCGCATCATACTCTGAAGAATGGACAGTTGAAATCGCCCTCGTATTTTGCAATAAAGAAGCGACATGCTTAAATTCACGAGGTATGCCATTCGGAATAGATACTCTATCAATCGGCACTCTTCCGCCTTTTATAGAAACAATATCAACATCGAACTTAGCTTTTTTAAATAAAAGATAAGGAGCTGCGAGCTCTTCCAGCCACAAACCAGTCGGGTGTCCATTCATATCATGAGCACTTGTTGAAACTAACAGTATCCTTTTCAACATATCCCCTCCTTATTACCTATTTATGTATGAAACGTTTTTATCATTCATATAGCACGTGAAACAAACAGAAAAATAGCCGACCTTTCATATAAAAGTCGGCTGCTTTCTTATAGTTCGAGCTCTCCCATGCGAAGAAGCTCAACAACTGCTTGTGAACGTCCTTTAACCCCTAGCTTTTGCATTGCGTTTGAGATGTGGTTGCGAACTGTCTTTTCACTTATAAAAAGTTCACCTGCAATTTCTTTCGTTGTTTTATCTTGAACCAGTAATTCAAATACTTCTCTCTCTCTCTTTGTGAGTAAAGGTTTAGATTGATACGCTTTTTCCTTCAACTGGTATAACCCTCCTTGCTTAAGCCAGAGCTGTGTATGTGTAAGTTGGGTGTTTATTTAGTCAAGATATTGTATGAACGAAATGTGCAGGTGGTGAATAAAAATGGGCTTTATTTCCTATGTTATTTTAGACTTTTATACAGTGCGGACACTCTTTTTATCCACTTACTTTCCAGTACGCCATATTTGTTCTAGCAATATACTTACAACTGTACCTACAAATAAACCATTCCCGAATATATATTGCATAACAGACGGCAATGATTGGAGTGCTCCAGACGGTAAAAACATAACGCCGCTGCCAAATAATACTGCAACGCCTAAAATCATTATATTCCTTTCACTCATCGGCACTTGTTTTATATTATTAAATCCAATTCCAATTAACTGTACGAACGAAGCCATTAACACTGCAGATGCGACAGCGGATGGCAACGATGCTAAGTAACGAATAATACTCGGAAACAGCGACATTACGACTAGTAATATACATGCTAGTAAGAACGATCGTATATACTTTTGTTTTGTTAAACGTATAAATCCCGCTGTCGCCGGTAGCGGCACGACACCTACAGTTGAAAATACGGACGAAATGATATGTGAAATCCCTCCAACCCACGTACCATCCTTCAACTGTTTTTGTTCAATAGTCGCTTTATGAATCGTAGCTTGATTAATCGCTATAATAGCTGCCACTGTATTTGAAACTAAAATACATACCATAACGAAACTCGATACAGCCATCCCTGTATTCCACTTTGGAAGACCCCAAGCAAATATTTGTGGAAGTTGCACAAAATGAGTTACTTGAGATGGGATTGTCACTTTCCCTGCAATGAGAAAAATAATCCACCCACTAATTAATCCTATTAAAACGGCATAACTTTTAACGAAACCTTTTCCAAAATTAGATAGTATAATAACGAACAGAAATATACTAAACGCGATTATTGCTGTAAATCCATCAATTTGAGAAATAGTAGCTGTAATTCCTAGCATTCCTTTTAAAAATACACCACTTAATTGTAAACATAATAAAAGTAAAAACGTCCCTGTCACAACCGGCGTAAATAAAAATAAAATACGTCCAATAAAACCAGTTACTCCTAATCCTATTAAAATAACACCGGAAATGATCATTCCTAATTCCAAAATTTGCAGTGTACTATGTAATTGATCCTGTCCGGCCGTTGCATAAGCAAGTACGGTAAATACACCAACCCAAGATCCAGCTGGCCCATCCGCAATTGGTAGTCTATGTCCAATCCATCCTTGTAAAAAAGAAGATATACCAACTACAAAAAACGTACGCTGCATTAAATAAAATATTTCTTCCGTCGTAAGATGAAATAACCCACCAACGACAATTGGTAGTGCGATTGAATTCGCTAATAAAAATATAAACCATTGCAAAGTTCCCATAATATGATTTTGGTTATGTTGATTGTCCAAATTTTTCATCCCTTCTAGCTTTCCTATACGAAATATATTGTAAGAATAAAAAAGAAGAGTTCTATATTCTCAATTAGAACCCTCCTCAAATTATTTAAACGATTCTTCTACACAAGATTATTTAATTCCACCTCATTTAAACTTCCAACAACAATATCCCCTTTATACACGACTAAACGCTTTTCTGTTTGACGCGCTACCGCTTCAGCAGTACATGTTGCATTCGTTAAAACAAAGCTCGCTTCATCTCCTACATTTGGCCAAGCTCGTTTCCCTTCCTTGTTTAACGTTTCTTTTCCTCCCGTAATAAAGCGAAGTGCTTTTCCTAAAGACCTTTCGTCACTCCACCCAAAACGCTCTGCTAATCGATTTGCCTTTTGAAGCATATCGCCAGTTCCAAACGGCGACCAATGATCTGTAATACTATCATTTCCTAATGAAACTTTAACACCTTTTTTATCTAATAACGGAATTGGAATTACTTGTTTACCAATTGGCACCGTTGAAGTAATATCAATACTTAAAGCTGCTAGTCTTTCTGCCACTTCTTCAGCTTCTTTATCAGTAACACCACCAAGTCCAAGCGCATGACTAATTGTTACACGACCTTGCCACCCTGCTTCTTCTGTTAAGCTTGCCAACCTCTTCATCGTAAACGTTCCTAGATTATTCGCATCATGCAAATGAATATCAACATCTGCATTAAATTCTACTGCGATATCCATAATCGTATGTAATGATTTTTCGATATCATTATCCACTGTAGCTGGATCCACTCCACCGACTAGATTCGCACCCATACGCATCGCATCTTTCACAAGTTGTACAGAATTACTGCGCAATAATCCATGTTGCGGAAAAGCAACGATTCTACCAGACATCCGATTTTTATATGTTTCTAATGCAGCTAACGTCGCCTCCAAATTATGAAGTCCAATAATTGGATCAACATTACAATGCGTTCTAATATTCGTTGTACCATTTCGAAGTAGTAACTCTAGCATATTTTCCGCCCTGTCTTGAGCAGTTATTACTTGCTTTGGCAAAATCTTCTCTTCCTCATTAAAACGTGTAAAAATACTGTCTGCTGGCATACAAGCTTTCCAAGGCCCACTATAATATGTTTTATCAATATGAATATGCATCTCTTCGAAAGACGGCAAAATTAATAAGCGATTCACATCAAGAGTTACTATCCCTTCCTCTTGAACAATCCCTTCTATAATTTTTTTAATTCGTCCATCTTCAATGAGTAAACTACATAATTCTGTTTCTGTTCGTGAAATTGCCCCTTCTTCATATGTATACCTTGATTCAAGCATTACATTAGTCAACCAATATACTGTCATTTCTATTTCCCCACCCTTTATTAAAAATCGCCTCATACCTCTTACTATAAGTTTAATATCCGCTGAAAATTAAGACAATTAATATGATCGTTTCTCTAAAAAAATGTAATACAACCTCATAGTCTTCTCATAAATTTCCATATAGAATAGAAGTATATAGCTTCATATAAAAAAGGAGTTGATCGTTATATGTCAAAAAAATTATGTTAATCCGAAACTGATAAAATGCTATTTGGTATATGTGGTGGTTTAGGAGAATATTTTGATATTAGTTCTACTCTCATTCGTATCCTTTGGGTCATTGCTATTTTATGTTTTGGAACGGGATTTTTAGTTTACTTTATTTGTTTATTACTTATGCCACGTTCGTACTAATGGCATCACTTCCTATACTTAAGAAGAGCATATAAAAAATCACCTATAGAATTCTATAGGTGATTTTTTCATGAAGAGTATTTCATCGTTAAATGTAATACAGCCACTTCATCTTCTTCATTTTTATAGCTATGTTTCTTATTCGCTTCAAATTGAATGGAGTCAAACTCGTTTAATTCGTATACATCATTCTCCACTTGAATGGATACTTTCCCTTTCATTACCGTTACAAGCTCAATAGCACCTTCATGATGAGCTTCCGGTTCATATATACTATTCGCTCTTAAACAAGCACGGTGCATTTCCATCCCTGTTTCTTTCGTGTAACGGAACATCGTTTCTAAATGCCATGCTTGTCCTACATCTACTGCAAATCCTTCTCCGCAGCGCGCAACAGCTACAGGTTCTCCAACAACCATTAATCTCGATAAAGGTATCGATAACCCTTTCGTTATTTTCCAAATGACAGCTAACGTTGGATTCGTTTCACCTCTCTCAATTTTCCCTAATGTTAATTTACTAACTCCTGTTTTTTGGGCTAATTCTTCTAAACTTAATTTTTGTTCATTTCGAATTTGTCTTAATAGCTGACCTACTTGCTGAATGACTTCTTTCGTTTGCATATCTTCATGTTCTTTCATCTATAAAACCACCTTAAAGTATAAAATAGTTTACTTTTATTATCTTAAAGTATATTATACTATACATAATTATTTATTTCCAAAAGGAGTGTTATATTTCATGCGTGCAATATTATTAGGCCTCTTATCATCAGCCTTTTTTTCTGCAACTTTTATTATTAATAGAGCAATGAATGTATCTGGAACGAGCTGGGCTTGGACAGCTTCCTTCCGCTTTTTATTCGCTCTCCCTATTTTATTCCTTATCGTTTTATTTCGCAAAAACTTAGGTGGGTTATGGGCAGAGTTAAAAAAACATCCATTCGCATGGATCGGATGGGGTTCCGTTGCAGGGATTGGTTTCTATTCTTTATTAAGTTTCGCAGCTGTCTTCTCTCCGGCTTGGCTCGTTGCCGGAACTTGGCAAGTTACGATATTAGCAGGTTTACTTTTATCACCACTATTTTTCGTAAAAATAGAAACGAAGTCAGGTACAAAACTTGTACGCGGAAAAATTCCGCTTCGTAGTTTATATGTAGCATTATTTATTTTACTAGGTGTAATTTGTATGCAAACAACTGCAGCTGGACACATTACAATAACTCAGTTCATTTCAGGGTTTTTACCTGTCGTATTAGCTGCTTTTTTATATCCGTTCGGCAACCGAAAAATGATGGAACTTGTGGGGGGACGTCTTGATACATTCCAGCGTGTATTAGGAATGGCAATAGGCAGTCTTCCTATTACAATTTTACTTGGTATATACGGATTTTCTACTACTGGTATTCCAACATCCAGCCAAATGCTGCAAGGATTTTTGTTAGCTTTATGTTCCGGCGTCATTGCGACGATGACATTTTTCTTTGCCACTGACTTAGCAAAAGACAACCTCGCTTTACTTGGTGCCGTTGAAGCAACACAAGCTGGAACGATGGTCTTTACAGTACTTGGTGAAATTGTGTTCTTGAACGGTTCATTCCCTGGTGGCCTTTCCCTATTTGGAATGATTATTATTATGTTAGGAATGGTTGCAAATAGTATTTTAAACCGTTCTGTTCCAGTCATTAAACAGAAAAAGTCGGCATAACAAAAGATATGGTTCTTCTTCATAGAACCATATCTTTTTTATTGTCCCCCTATTTCGCCTTATCAGAATAGTATTTCATTGGCTGTTTATACGAAAACCTATGTTATAATACGTTTCATGCGCATTAATAGGAGGTAAATTATGTTAAAAAAAGCAATCGCTGAATTTATTGGTACATTTGTACTTGTATTATTCGGAACTGGAGTAGCTGTCACTGGCGGCGGAATTGAAGGAATTGGAACATTAGGAATCGCTATGGCTTTCGGTCTATCTATTGTAGCTATGGCATATAGCATTGGAACAATTTCTGGATGTCACATTAACCCAGCAGTATCGGTAGCTATGTTCATTAACAAAAGAATGAACGCTATGGAACTTTGTTATTATGTATTAGCTCAAATTTTAGGTGGTTTATTAGGAACTGCAACGTTAGTAACGATTTTACGCTCTGCTAAAACACCTTTAGATAATTTAGGACAAAATGGTTTCGGAACTCTTGGTTTATCTGGAGCATTTTTAGTTGAGTTCGTTTTAACTTTCGTATTTATTTTAGTTATCATGGCTGTAACAGGTAAAAAAGGAAGTTCTTCTTTAGCGGGACTAGTAATTGGTTTCACATTAGTTTTAATTCACTTATTAGGAATTCCTTTAACTGGAACATCTGTTAACCCTGCTCGTAGTATCGCACCAGCTTTATTTGTTGGTGGAGAAGCACTTTCTCAACTATGGGTATTCATCGTAGCACCAATTCTTGGTGGTATCGTAGCAGCTATCGTAGGTAAATTCATTTTAAATACTGAAAAATAGAATTTTCAATATTTCTGAATAAAAAAAGGCGAGCCCTCATTATGAGGAAGCTCGCTTTTTTATTCTTTTATTTTAGACTTTAAATTTGTAACTAATTGCTCTACCGTTACATTTGCAAGTACGTTTTCCATCGCTTCTTGCGCTTGCATTAAAATAATTTCTAATACTGATTGAATATTAGCTCCTACTGGACATTCAATGTTGGGATTTTCATGGAAGGAAAATAGATGTCCTTCTTCTACAACTTCCACTGCTTTATATACATCAAGTAATGTAATTTCTTCTAAATCACGAGCAAGTGTCGTACCACCTTTACCGGCTTGTACATCAACAAGTCCTGCTCTCTTCAACATTCCTGTAATGCGACGAATCACAACTGGATTTGTATTCACACTACCAGCAATCCATTCAGAGGTACAGCGAGAGTTTCGATCTATCGCAAGTAAAGTCAACATATGAACACCTACTGTAAAACGACTACTAATTCCCATCTGCACACCCTCCTTTGTATTCATTCTATTAAAAGACAACTCTTACTATTATATACTATTTTTAATTTATACATAAAGAAAAAGCATGATTTCAATAGAAAATCATGCTTTTCTCTCATTATTGACGCTTAATAAATTTTGCTAAATCTTTAAATTTCACTTTGTCTGAGTAATTCATTACACCATTTACATAGATACGACTTGTAACAGCGTTTAATATACCAATCGTCGCCAATAAGACTACTAATGTTATCGTAATTTCTAACATGCCTGCTTCACCGGCTACAATACGTGAGAAGGTAACCATCGGTGTAAAGAACGGAACGTAAGAACTTACAACAACGATAGTACTATTCGGATCACTTAATGATTTAATACTAATGAAGAATGCAGCCATAATTAAAATCATTATCGGGAAAGATACAGCTTGTAAATCCTCCGTCTTAGAAACAACAGCGCCAGCTGCAGCGTACATCATCGCATAAAGTAAATATCCCGTAATGAAATACACAAGGAACATACTTATAACTTTTGCATCTAATTTTGTAAAGTCAATTGGAATTCCAAATAATGAGGCGTTTTCTAAATCGACCCACCCTAACAAATAAGGAATAAGATAACCGCACGCTAATATGACCAGTTGTAATAAAGCTGTTGAAACAACTGCTAATATTTTCGCATACATCATCGTAAGCGGTTTTACTTTCGGCAGCATGACTTCCATTACACGTGACGCCTTTTCTGATGCAATATTCATTGCAATTGTATTTCCGAACGCGACAATAAACATATATAAAGCAAATGTAAAGAAATAGGCAATTCCGAAAGAAGAAGAGCGATCTTTTATTGCTTCTTGTTTCACTGAAATTTCAGTTTGCAATTGCTGTGCAATTTTTGGTGAAACATTATGCTTTGCAATTGTCACCATTGTATATTGTTGTTTGAAATAACTTGCCATGATTGCAGAAGTTGCTTGGCTAGGAAATCCATTATACATATACGTAACCTCTGGAGCTCCATTCTTTTCTATTACATGAAACAAGCCATCCAGCTCACCGTCTTCTACTTGTTTATGCAGTTTATCAAAATCTGCTTTTGAACCAACCGTTATTTTTGCTGATGGTAATAGCTTAGTTAACTCTTCTTTTTGTACGTTGTATGTGGAACTTTCTGTTACAACTGCAATTTTATCTTTATCCTTACTTTTATCATTCCCTGAAGTAAAATGATTAAATGCAAAAATCCCAAATACAACTAAAAATAATATAGCACTCGTAATTAATGATTTTTTAGATAAAAACGCTTCTCTAAAATAAAATGAAAATACATGAGAAAATTTACGCATCGTTATTTCGCCCTCTCTACAAAGATTTCATTTAACGTCGGCTCTAACATTTTAAATTGGCGCAAGGTAACACCTTGTTCTTGCAATTGTTGTAAAATCTTTAGAGCTTCTGCATCGTCTTGTACTTTTATATAAAGAAGGCCTTGTTGTTTTTCATATGAAACATGTATAGCTTCTAATCCCTTTTCATTCTCTGCTGTATCTTCAATCGTTAAATTACGGAAACCATATTCTTTCTTAATATCACTTAACTGTCCTTTGACAACTGCTTCGCCTTTTTTCAAAATACATACATGTTGGCAAAAAGCTTCTACTTGTTCCATACGATGACTGGATAAAATAATTGTCTTCCCGCTCTGTACTTGTTCTTCAATAATGCTAGCTAACATCCCAGCATTGACTGGGTCAAGTCCGCTAAACGGTTCATCTAAGATGAGAAGTTCAGGATTATGAAGAAGAGCAGCAATTAATTGAATTTTTTGCTGATTCCCTTTTGAAAGCTCTCCTGCCGTTTTAAATTTGTATTCTGGAATTGCTAATCGCTCTAACCAGTGGTCAATGGCAAGATCTACTTCTTTTTTCGTCATTCCTTCTAATCTACCAAAATATCGCAGCTGGTCTATTACTCTACTTTTTGTATATAAACCTCTTTCTTCTGGTAAATAACCAATCGTTACCCCACTAGTCCCAAATGATTTTCCATCCCATGTAATAGAGCCTTCATTAGGCGTTAATAATCCGAGAAGCATTTTGATTGTAGTTGTTTTCCCTGCACCATTTCGTCCAAGTAATCCTAGCACTTCACCTTTTGGTAACGAAATTTGCAAACCGTTAACTGCTTTTGATTCCCCAAATAGTTTCGTTAAGTTTTGAATTTGTAAACTCAAAGTATAAAGCCTCCCCTTTATTATCATTCGTACTCTCTTTCAAAGATTATGTTTATTTAGGATAAAATATAGCACTACGCTTCATCCTCTTATATATAACATTACCTTTAATCCATCATTTGTTCTATTTAGTTAAAATTGTAAATAATAAAGGTTTATTTGTCAATTATAATTGTCATTACGACAATAAAACCTGTCAAAATGACTATCATTATTTTGCTCATCTTTCTAATATAGGACACACTACTATATATACAAAAGACAATATGCAAATGTTCATAAAAAATTTTTATATTTTAATATATAATATAAGATGATTTTCTAACATCAAGGAGGATACATATGAAGATGAAGAGGGGCATTACCACTTTATTATCTGTAGCGGTTCTATCTACATCGCTTGTAGCATGTTCAGGAACGACAGAGAAAACAGCGTCCAAAGAAGAAAAAGTAAAATTAACAGAACAGCAATTAATGGCTGATTTATGGTATCAAACAGCTGGCGAAACGAAAGCACTTTACTACCAAGGGTACAATATCGGTCAATTGAAGCTGGATGCAGCTCTTGCAAAAGGGACAGCAAAAAAACCTGCTATCGTACTTGATTTAGATGAAACTGTTTTAGACAACAGTCCTCATCAAGCAATGAGTGTAAAGACAGGAAAAGGCTATCCTTACAAATGGGATGATTGGATTAATAAGGCTGAAGCTGAAGCCCTTCCAGGCGCAATTGATTTCTTAAAATATACAGAGTCTAAAGGTGTAGATATTTACTACATCTCAAATCGTAAAACGAACCAACTAGATGCAACTATTAAAAATCTTGAGCGCGTAGGTGCTCCTCAAGCAACGAAAGAACATATATTATTACAAGATCCGAAAGAAAAAGGGAAAGAGAAACGCCGTGAACTCGTTTCTCAAACACATGATATTGTCTTATTCTTCGGTGATAACTTATCTGATTTCACTGGTTTTGATGGTAAATCGGTAAAAGATCGCAATCAAACAGTTGCAGATTCAAAAGCACAATTTGGTGAGAAATTCATCATTTTCCCTAATCCAATGTACGGTGATTGGGAAGGCGCTTTGTATGACTATGATTTCAAAAAATCAGATACGGAAAAAGATAAAGTCCGTCGTGACAACTTAAAATCATTTGAAGCAAAATAAAAGAGGATGGCATTTGCCATCCTCTTTCTTTATTGCATATTTCTCGTTAAAGGTAAAATAAACACTTCTACACGTCTATTTTTTGCTTTTCCTTCCGGTGTATCATTTTGTGCAATCGAACGGTATTCTCCATAACCAATTGCACTAAATTTTCCTGGTTGCAAATCTTTATTTTGAAGTAATACCTGCATAAAATTAACGGCACGCTGTGTACTTAACTCCCAGTTTGATGCAAACTGAGCATTTGCGATAGGAACAGTATCTGTATGACCAGATACTGTAATCTCACGAGGTGATGCGGAAACAAGCAGGTTAGACATCTCTTTTGCAATCCCTAACGATTCTAATTTCACATCTGCTTTCCCCGAGTCGAATAGTACATTTTCTAATATTGTTACCATTAATCCTTTTTCAGTTAAATCGGTTTTAAAAGAAGACGATAATTGCTTTTCCTCAATATATTTATCAATACCTTTTTGTACCGCTTTTAATTCATTCATTTCTTGCTGCTTTACTTCAGCCTCAGCATTCTTTTTAATCTGCTCAGATTCTAAACTATTTGCTGACAACTCTTTCTCTTCATTCGGCTTCTGGTCACTTAAAAACTCTTTATTTCCTGTTCCACCTGCTAGTTCACTCCGAAAAGCTACTGCCATCTGTTTAAACTTCGCAGCATCTATACTACTCATTGCGAATAATACGATGAATAATGCAAATAACAACGTTAACATATCAGAATACGGAATTAACCACGTTTCATCGATATGCTCATCATGTTTTTTCTTTTTACCTCTTCTATTTTTTTTACTCCGCATTTTTTTCTGCTCCTATTTCTAGCTTTTTACGCTCAGTTGCAGAAAGTGCACCTAAAATACGGTTCTTCATAATAAACGGATATGTACCTTCTTGTAACATTAATAAACAATCAATAATTAAACGTTTTTTCTCGATTTCAGCTGCAGATTTTTGCTTTAACTTATTTGCAAATGGATGCCATAGTACATAACCTGAAAAAATACCAAAAATCGTTGCAATAAACGCACCTGAAATAGCATGTCCTAACTTGTCAATATCAGTTAAATTACCAAGCGCAGCTACAAGACCAATAACAGCACCTAAAACCCCTAATGTCGGTGCATACGTACCAGCTTGTGAAAAAATCGCCGCTCCTTTTGCATGCCTTTCTTCAATTGCTTCTAATTCAGCTTCTAAAATCTGCTCTAAATCTTCTGCGGATACGCCATCAATCACAAATTTCATACCACGTAAAAGAAATTCATCTTGAATTTTGTCTAATTGTTGCTCTAAAGACAAAATACCGTATTTTCTACTTTCAGATGTCCAATGAACAAATAATTCTAGCAACTGTTCGTAACTTAAATCCTTTTTATTTGAACCAAAAAGAACTTTAAATAATTTTGGAACCCTTTTTAGTTGATTCATCGGAAATGCAATACAAACTGCGGCAAATGTACCGATGAAAATAATTAATGCTGCGGCAGGATTCAATAAGGCTGTTACGTCAGCGCCCTTGACGACCATCCCTACTACTACCGCTACAAATCCTAAAATGAGTCCAATAATTGTTGCAAAATCCATTCCCATTCACTCCTAGTCTATACAAGAAGTTCTTTATTCTCGATAATCGCTACATCTTCTTATGTATATATATTACATAAAAAATTCAATTCATGAAAGATAAGAAATGAATTATATGAAAAAATACTACAATTTCACACATTTTCTGACATTTTCTTTGCATTTTCATTACGTTACGGCTCTTATATTTCTTTTTCAACAAACTAAACTTATAATAAAAACAATACATATTTTATTAAGAAAGGACTGTGATTACAAGGCATCATGAAAAAAATAATAATTATTTCTGCCGCTACTATTGTAATCGGTATCACATCTTTCGCTTATTTCAGTTCTGAATCACCATTACAAAATGGGGCGAAAGCTGTCGAAAGTCAAAAACATAGTAATCATCCAAAAGAAGAGATTCCTGCTTTTCCAAAAGCTGATCATAATGAAAAAAAACTAGATGATAATTTTTCCGTTGTAACAAATCCGGATTCTGCTCTTGTATTAGTCAATAAACATCGTAAATTACCAGATGGGTATATTCCAGAAGATTTAAAGAAACCGAACGTACCATTTACTAGTCCAAAAGATAAAGAGAAAACATTACTTCGTAAAGATGCTGCAGATGCGCTTGAGAAAATGTTCCAAGCAGCGAAAAACGAGGGGATAGAACTTACAGCAGTTTCAGGTTACCGTTCTTACAAACGTCAACAGTCATTACATAATACCTATATTAAGCGCCAAGGAAAAACTGAGGCTAATTCGGTAAGTGCAATTCCAGGAACAAGTGAGCATCAAACTGGTCTAGCAATGGATATTAGCTCAAAATCTGCTAAATTCCAATTAGAACCAATCTTTGGCGAGACAACAGAAGGGAAATGGGTTGCAAAACACGCCCATGAGTTTGGATTTGTCATTCGTTATTTAGAAGATAAAACAGAAACAACAGAGTACGCATACGAACCATGGCACTTACGCTACGTTGGTAATCCATATGCCACATACATATATAAACACCATCTAACATTAGAAGAGGCAATGAAGGATAAAAAATAAGAGAGCGATTCGCTCTCTTATTTTTGTATTCTCTTCTATTATTTTAGTAATTTCATCTTCCATTCTTCAGGCCATGGCTCGCCTCTTCCTGTTTTTTTCGATGCTTGTACCATCATACCGCGTCCAACTAAACAAACTTCCCCTTCTGCATTTTTGACCATATAGTGCAAATCTAAAGAAGAATTCCCAACTGTTGCTGCCTTTACATATACTTTCAACTGCTCATCAAAATATATTTGTTTGATGAAATTACATTGTAAATCTGCAACAACGATCATCGTTTCTGATGATTCATTTGTCCATTCTTGCATAAATCCAAGTTCTTTAAACAATGCGATACGTGCTTCTTCAAAATATGTAAAAGCAATGACATTATTTACATGTCCAAACATATCTACTTCACCGAAACGAACTTTTACAGGATTGTAAAACGAAAAACCACTTTCCCATTTCTTAAAGTCTTCAATATAAGAAATTCTCTTCATCGTTTTCTCTCCTTTTCAATTACTAATATACAGAATAAACTGAAAAATAACCTTATAAATATTGCCCCTTCAAATGAAGAGGCATATTTATTAATAGTTATTATCGCTACCAAAGAAATCTTTGAACGATTGAATTGTTGTATCACGGTTTAATGCTGCGATTGAAGTTGTTAATGGAATACCTTTCGGACATGATTGCACACAGTTTTGAGAGTTACCACAGTTTGCAAGCCCTCCATCTCCCATAATTGCACGTAAGCGATCTGCTTTGTGCATTTCACCTGTTGGATGCGAGTTGAATAAACGAGCTTGTGATAACGGTGCTGGTCCAATAAAGTCAGATTTACTGTTTACGTTTGGACATGATTCTAAGCAAACACCACATGTCATACATTTTGAAAGCTCATAAGCCCATTGACGTTTCTTCTCCGGCATTCTTGGTCCTGGACCTAGGTCATACGTACCATCGATTGGAATCCAAGCCTTAACGCGTTTTAATGCGTTAAACATACGACTACGGTCAACTTGTAAATCACGTACAACCGGGAATGTCTTCATCGGTTTTAAGCGAATTGGCTGTTCTAATTGATCAATAAGGGCTGTACATGATTGACGTGGTTTTCCGTTAATAACCATCGAGCAAGCGCCACATACTTCCTCTAAACAGTTCATATCCCATGCAATCGGAGTTGTTTGGTTCCCTTTTGAATCAACAGGATTACGGCGAATTTCCATAAGTGCCGAAATAATATTCATATTTGGACGATATGGAATTTCAAACTCTTGGTCAAACTCTTGTGCATCTGGTCCATCTTGTCTCGTAATGATGAGGCGGATTGTTTTCTCAGACATGTTGCTTATCCCCCTTCTCTTCACCCTTAGCAGCTACATCATGTTTTGAAGAATAGTCACGTTTACGTGGTTTAATTAATGAAACATCCACTTCTTCGTAATGGAATGCTGGTGCATTTCCTTCTCCCTCAAATTTTGCCATTGTAGTTTTTAAGAAGTTTGCATCATCACGATTTGGGAATTCCGGTTTGTAATGCGCTCCGCGGCTTTCATTACGGTTATATGCCCCAATTGTAATAACACGAGCTAGCTCAAACATATTTGCAAGTTGACGTGTAAATGAAGCACCCTGGTTACTCCATCTTGCTGTATCGTTAATGTTAATGCGTTTGTAACGCGCCATTAACTCTTCAATTTTTGCATCTGTTTCTAATAACTTTTTATTTTCACGAACTACTGTAACGTTATCTGTCATCCATTCTCCCAGCTCTTTGTGAAGAACATATGCATTTTCGTTACCATCAAGCGTTAAAATATTGTTAAATTTCTCTGTTTCGATTAATTCATTTTGCTCATATACACTAGAAGAAACAGCATCAGATGATTTAGAAAGACCTTTCATATACTCAATTGCGTTCGGTCCTGCTACCATACCACCGTAAATTGCTGATAATAGTGAGTTCGCACCAAGGCGGTTACCACCGTGCATAGAATAATCGCACTCACCTGCTGCAAATAAACCTGGAATGCTTGTCATTTGCTTATAATCAACCCATAGCCCGCCCATTGAATAGTGAACCGCTGGGAAGATTTTCATTGGTAGTTTACGAGGATCATCTCCTGTAAACTTCTCATAGATTTCAATAATTCCACCAAGTTTAATATCTAGTTCTTTCGGATCTTTATGAGAAAGATCTAGGTACACCATGTTTTCACCGTTAATACCTAGTTTTTGCTCTACGCAAACATCAAAGATTTCACGCGTTGCAATATCACGAGGTACAAGGTTTCCGTAAGCAGGATATTTCTCTTCTAAGAAGTACCATGGCTTACCATCTTTATATGTCCAAACACGCCCACCTTCACCACGTGCAGATTCACTCATAAGACGTAACTTATCGTCTCCAGGAATTGCCGTTGGATGGATTTGAATAAACTCACCGTTCGCATAATATGCACCTTGTTGATATACAGCAGACGCTGCTGTACCTGTATTGATAATAGAGTTAGTTGATTTTCCAAAGATGATACCAGGGCCCCCTGTTGCCATAATCACGGCATCAGCTTGGAAACTTTTAATCTCCATAGTTTGTAAGTCTTGTGCAACGATTCCTCGGCACACACCTTCATCATCAACAACAGCTCGTAAGAAATCCCAACCTTCATATTTCGTTACAAGTCCTGCTACTTCGTGACGACGTACTTGCTCATCTAATGCGTATAGTAATTGCTGTCCAGTTGTTGCACCAGCAAATGCTGTACGGTGATGTTGTGTTCCACCAAAACGACGGAAATCAAGAAGTCCTTCTTCCGTACGGTTGAACATAACACCCATACGGTCCATTAAATGAATAATACCAGGTGCTGCTTCACACATTGCTTTAACTGGTGGTTGGTTCGCTAAGAAATCCCCACCATAAATTGTATCGTCAAAGTGGATCCATGGAGAATCCCCTTCACCTTTCGTATTTACGGCACCGTTAATTCCGCCCTGAGCACATACAGAATGTGAACGTTTTACTGGTACTAATGAAAACAGTTCAACATTTACTCCTGCTTCTGCCGCTTTAATCGTTGCCATTAAGCCAGCCAAGCCACCGCCGACTACTATAAGTTTCCCTTTCATGCTCTCCCACTCCTTACTGGTTTGCTAGCTGTGGATCGATGAACGCTAATAATGCACTCACACCTACATAAGATAGACCTAAGAAAATAGCTAATGTTACATAAGTAGAGATTCTTTGTGAACGTGGAGACACTGTAATTCCCCAGCTAATGCAGAATGTCCATAGTCCATTTGCAAAGTGGAAAATTGTTGAAACAACACCAACTAAATAGAATGCAAACATAGCTGGATTGTTTAAAATATCTGCCATCATATCGTAGTTTACCTCTTTACCTAACATTGCTTGAATACGAGTTTCCCAGACATGCCAAGAAATGAAGATCAGCGTAACGATACCTGAAATTCGTTGGAAGACGAACATCCAGTTACGGAAATAACCGTAAGATACCGCATTGTTCTTAGCTGTAAATGCAATATATAAGCCATATATAGCATGGTACAGTATAGGTAAAAAGATGATGAAAATTTCTAGCGCATACCGGAATGGAAGGAGCTCCATAAAGCCTGCAGCTTTGTTAAAAGCCTCTGCTCCTCTTGTTGCAAAGTTGTTTACAATTAGATGTTGCGTCAAAAAGACACCAACCGGGATGACCCCCATTAATGAGTGCCACTTACGAAACGTATACTCGCGGCCTTTCATGTCCCCATTACCCCCTTGAATGTTTGACTGCTGTTTTCAGATTAATTTACAACAATAATGTTTTTTCACTATTGGCATAAGAAAAACTGAAAAAATTATTCGAAATATTTCAGCATAATTTGATACCAAGTTCATTTTACTCCTATTTTTGTCGAAGCGTCAAGAAAACGTATACATAATTTGCATATAATTTGCCAATTCTTTTTTTCTTCTTATATATTCAGATTTTCCTAAAGAAAAATCTGTTTTTATAAATGAGAAATGTTATATAATAAGCCCTATAGAAAGAGGGGAATATTGTGAGCAAAAATACAATCGATATAACATCTTTAGAAGATGTTTCATTGAACGCCTTCGCTTATGAATTGCTACGTGAAGAATTACTACCTGATTTAATTGGTAACGATTTAGATGGTATTTTATACTGGTCCGGTAGAAACCTTGCAAGAAAATATCCGCTAGAAACAATTGAAGAAGTCATTCAGTTCTTTGAAAAAGCTGGTTGGGGCACTTTAAGTATTATTGAGCATAAACGTCGTGAAATGCAGTTCCAACTTAAAGGCACTCTCATTGCTGAACGTCAAAAACAAAACAGACATTCTTCTTATCAATTAGAAGCTGGATTCATTGCTGAGCAAATTCAGAAGCAACGAAACGTCGTAGCAGAGTCATACGAAGAAAAGAAAAAACGTTCAGACTCTATTACATTTCTTGTGAAATGGGATATAAAAGATCTCATTGAAGTGTAGCCTTACCTACAGTCAACTAGACATATAAGTTTAGTTGACTTTTTCGTATTTTCATTCAGATGCGTTTATTTTAAATCTTCAGAAATTATACCAAAAAACAGAAGACGTTGTAAACTACAACGTCTTCTTATCTGTTAAATACGTATAAATTGTTTCTGCGACATTTTTCGGCATACCCGCTTCGACAAATTCTGCTACAGAAGCTTCTTTCATCTTCTTTAATGAACCAAAATGTTTTAACAATACCTTTTTCCGTTTATCACCGATTCCTGGAATATCGTCCAGTGCTGATTGAATGACAGATTTCCCGTGTAATTGACGATGGAATGTAATCGCAAATCGATGCACTTCATCTTGAATGCGCTGCAATAAATAAAATTCTTGGCTATTCCTCTCAAGTATCACCGGTTCAGGTGGATCCCCAATAATTAAATGGGATGTTTTATGTTTGTCATCTTTTACAAGGCCTGCCATCGGAATATATAACCCAAGCTCATTTTCTAGAACATCACTTACAGCTGCCAGATGACCTTTTCCCCCGTCAATAATGATTAAATCTGGTAATGGTAAATTCTCTTTAAGCGCCCTTGTATAACGGCGCCTCACAACTTCTCTCATAGACTCATAATCATCTGGTCCTTGAACCGTTTTAATTTTATATTTCCTGTACTCTTTCTTCGCTGGTTTCCCATCGATAAAAGCAATCATTGCAGAAACGGGATTTGTTCCTTGAATATTTGAGTTATCAAACGCTTCAATACGATACGGTGTTTCAATCCCGAGCTGCTTTCCTAACTGATCTACAGCTTTAATCGTTCGCTCTTCATCACGTTCAATTAAGTAGAATTTCTCTTCAAGTGCAATTTTCGCATTTTTATTTGCTAATTCTACAAGATCTTTTTTCTTACCACGTTTCGGCTGCGTCGCTTCAACTTCTAAAAAGCGCTCTACTAATTCTGAGTCTATACTTCCTGGAACAACAATTTCTTTCGGTTTAAAATGACTGCTGTTTTCATAAAATTGACCGATAAACGTTAAAAATCCCTCTTCTGGTTCATCATAGATTGGAAACATAGAAACATCACGTTCAATTAGCTTTCCTTTTCGAACGAAGAAAACTTGAACGCACATCCATCCTTTATCAACTGCATATCCAAATACATCACGGTCCACTAAGTCACTCATAATCATCTTTTGTTTTTCCATAATTGCATCTATATGAGCAATTTGATCTCGCAATTCTTTCGCACGTTCAAATTCTAGTTTCTCTGAAGCCTCATACATCTTTGTTTCTAATTCTGAACGAATTTCTTTATGTCCACCATTTAAAAACTTAATAATTTCATCCACAATTTCTTTATTTTGTTCTTCCGTCACTTCTTTCACACAAGGTGCTAAACATTGGCCCATATGATAATATAAACACACTTTATCGGGCATGTTTGAGCATTTGCGAAGCGGATACATGCGATCTAATAGTTTTTTCGTTTCATGAGCTGATTGTGCATTCGGATAAGGGCCAAAATACTTTCCTTTATCCTTTTTTACGTTACGTGTAATGAGTAAGCGCGGCTGTTTTTCAGCGGTAATTTTAATAAAAGGATATGTTTTATCATCTTTTAATTGAATATTATATTTTGGATCATACTTTTTTATTAAATTTAACTCTAAAATAAGAGCCTCCAAATTTGAAGAGGTTACGATATATTCAAAATCTACAATTTCTCCTACAAGCCGAAGTGTTTTCCCATCATGCGAACCAGTAAAGTACGAGCGCACACGATTTTTTAACACTTTTGCCTTCCCGACATATATAACCGTTCCTTGCTTATCTTTCATTAAATAACAACCAGGTTGATCTGGTAAAATAGCCAATTTCTCTTTCAAATGTTCGTGCACTCGCCTACCTCCATTTCTACATGCTTATCATTGCAAATTCAAAATAAAAACATACAATGACAAAACACCCAACATACGTTCTTTTATTGTAACGGAAAGGTTTAAAAAAGGAAAATAAAAAAAGCTACCAAATGGTAGCTTCTTTCTTTTAGAAGTGTTTAGAAACTAATTCTACTAACGCTTCTTTCGGTTTGTAACCTAACGCTTGATCAACTACTTTACCGTCTTTTAATACGAAAAGAGCTGGAATGCTCATTACTTCAAATTGACGAGCAGTTTCTTGGTTTTCATCAACGTCTACTTTTACTACTTTTACTTTTTCACCTAGTTCTGAATCGATTTCCTCTAATACAGGAGCGATCATTTTACAAGGTCCACACCAAGGTGCCCAGAAATCTAATAATACAACACCTTCGCTAGTTTCAGCTGCGAAGCTTTGGTCATTTGCGTTTATAATTGCCATTTTATTTCCTCCTTCAAGTATATTCTACCAAGAGTATATCATTAACTTATATACGTGGCGAATAATATGTATCGTTATGTATTGTAACAAAAAAATGTTCCTTTATACTATATAAAAATATGGATGAAATACTAAAAAGGTGAGGGACAGGGGATCCCTCACCTTTTTCTATATATAGGGGTACTTCACTTGGAACTCAAGGGTACTCAAATCATGAATGTACTTTTAACTTTTTAAACTCTTCTGTTAAAAGAGGTAAAACTTCGAATAAGTCACCAACAATACCATAGTCAGCTACTTTGAAAATACTTGCTTCTGGATCTTTATTAATTGCAACGATTATTTTTGAGTTAGACATACCAGCTAAATGCTGAATCGCACCAGAAATACCGCATGCAATGTATAGATCTGGCGTAACGACTTTACCCGTTTGACCAATTTGTAATGAGTAATCGCAATACTCAGCGTCACAAGCACCACGAGATGCTCCAACAGCGCCGCCTAGTACATCAGCTAACTCTTTTAATGGCTTAAATCCATCTTCACTCTTCACACCACGTCCGCCAGCGATAATAACTTTCGCTTCTGAAAGATCAACGCCTTCTGCAGTTTTACGGACAACATCTTGAATAATTGTACGTAAATCTTTCACATCTACTGTAATAGAAGACACGTCACCTGTGCGAGACTCGTCTTTTTCAAGAGTTGCAATGTTATTTGGACGCACTGTCGCAAATAAGATACCATCTGTTACAATCTTCTTCTCAAACGCTTTACCAGAGTAAATCGGACGAGTGAAGATAACATTTCCACCTTCAACTTCTAAAGCAGTTACATCAGAAATTAGACCAGCTTCAAGTTTCGCTGCTAATTTTGGTGATAAATCTTTACCAAGTGCTGTATGTCCAAATACGATACCTTCTGGCTTTTCTTCAGCATATACAGCTAAAAACGCTTGTGCGTAACCATCAGATGTATATGATTTTAATTTATCATTTTCAACTGTCACAACGCGATCTGCACCGTAATGAATCAATTCATTTGCAAAAGAGGCAACGCTGTCTCCAACTAGAAGACCTACCACTTCACCGCCTTCTGCAATTGTTTTTGCTGCTGCTACCGCTTCAAACGAAACGTTACGTAGCGATCCGTCACGAACTTCACCCATTACTAATACTTTACGAGCCATAGATTTTCCCTCCTGCATATATAATTTCGTATTTTATTAGATTACTTTCGCTTCTGTATGGAGCAACGATACAAGTTCTTTTACTTGATCTTGCAGCTCGCCTTGTAACACTTTTCCTGCATCTTTCTTAGGAGGCAAATAGATTTCAATTGTTTTTGTCTTTGCTTCCACATCATCTTCTTCTAAATCTAAATCATCTAATTCTACTTCTTCCAGTGGCTTTTTCTTCGCTTTCATAATACCTGGAAGCGATGGATAACGCGGTTCGTTTAAACCTTGTTGTGCTGTTACTAAAACTGGTAATGACGTTTCAATAACTTCTGTATCACCTTCAACGTCACGCTCAATCTTCACGTTTGTACCATCAATCTCAAGTTTTGTAATTGTCGTTACGTACGGAATATTTAGCGCTTCAGCTACGCGTGGACCAACTTGTCCAGATGCACCGTCAATCGCAACGTTTCCGCCTAAAATTAAATCTGCATCTTTATCTTTTAAATATTCAGCAAGTACTTTTGCTGTTGTAAACTGATCGCCATTTTCAACATCATCTTCAATATTAATTAATACCGCTTTATCACAGCCCATCGCTAATGCTGTACGAAGTTCTTTCTCACTATCTTCGCCACCAACTGTTACGACAGTAACTTCTCCACCTTGTGCGTCTCTTACTTGAATTGCTTCTTCAATCGCATATTCATCGTAAGGGTTGATGATGAATTCCGCTTCGCCATCGTAAATTGCACCGTTTTTAATTACGATTTTTTCTTCTGTATCAAATGTTCGTTTCATGAGTACGTAGATGTTCATTCCATTTACCCCCTTATTTTTTCAGAAAGATTCTATCAATTTTAAAATTCTGTTAATTTATATTAAAAAAATAATTGAACTACCTACCACTAAACGAAGGCTTACGTTTTTCTAAAAACGCTGCTACACCTTCTCTTCCATCTTCACTCGTAAATACTTCACCGAAGATTTGAGCTTCGCGCTGTACACCTTCGTAATAATGAGACGATTTTGTCGTTTGCAATAACTCTAACACAGCACGAGTTGTTGCTAGACTTTTTCCAGCAATTTGTTTTGCAACTTTAAGTGTATCGTCTAAAAGTGTTTCTTCAGAAAACACTCCGTTAACAAGTCCCCATTTTAATGCTTCTGCACCAGTAATTGGTGTACTCGTTAACATCATTTCACAAGCTTTCGCTTTCCCAACATAACGTGGTAAGCGCTGTGTACCTGCAAAACCAGGAATTAATCCAAGTGTTAATTCAGGTAAACCAAGTTTTGCACTTTCAGTTACAAAGCGCATGTGGCAAGACATAGCAAACTCAAGGCCGCCGCCAAGTGCCGCTCCATGAATTGCCGCGATAACTGGTTTTGAACATTTTTCAACACGCTCAAATGTAACTTGTCCAAGCTGTGCTAATTCTGTCGCTTGCTTCGCTTCAGTAAGAGATGTAAATTCTTTAATATCTGCTCCAGCTGAGAAGAAGCGCCCTTCACCGTGAATAACAACAACACGAATGTTATCATCCTTCTCCACTTGATCAATTAACTCAGTAACGTCATGCATAACTTGTGAAGACATCGCATTCGCTGGCCCGTGATTTAACGTCGCCACCGCAATATGGTCTTCAACTCTTACAGATAGGAATTTCAACATGATCCCTCCCATTATTGACGATAACCACAAGCCGCAATAAGTAGCCCATGTACCGTTTTTGAAAGTGCGACCAGATCATACTTATGATCGCTCATTACCCAATTGGTCACAACTTCATCTACTGTTCCAAAGATCATTTGTCTTGCCACACGAACATTTAAGTCCGCCTGAAACTCACCTTGCTTTATTCCTGTCTCTAAAATTTCATCCATAACTTGTAAGTAGCCTTTTAATACTTCATTTATTTTAAGGCGCAAGTCTTGATTGGACTGTCTTAGCTCTAATTGCGTAACGATAGCAAGAGGATCATTTTGTGATAACAGCAAGAAGTGCGTTTCTACCAACATGAATAACTTCGCTACAGCGCTTTCAATTCCTGCTGTTTTTTGACGAATTGTTTCAACAAATTCTCCCATCTTCTCTTGGAATAAGGATATTAATATATCTTCTTTATTTTTAAAATATAAATAAATCGTGCCATCAGCTACCCCAGCTTGCTTTGCAATTTTAGAAACTTGCGCTTGATGGTATCCATTCTCTGCAATCACAATGACTGCCGCATCAATAATTTGATTGTATTTCGGTCTATTTTTCTTCACTTTACTGTCCCCTTCAAGAAGATGACTGAATGAATAGTCATTCATATTCTTATAATACTGACTATT
This sequence comes from Bacillus sp. FSL M7-1020, assembly GCF_038050415.1. Taxonomy (NCBI): domain Bacteria; kingdom Bacillati; phylum Bacillota; class Bacilli; order Caryophanales; family Bacillaceae; genus Bacillus; species Bacillus sp. FSL M7-1020. Next base: position 4,130,628 of record NZ_JBBOTW010000001.1, read on the forward strand.
TAGAAAAGTGTCAATCCTATTTTTTCAAAAAGAAAGGGCCTTAGCCCGTTTGCTCATCCTCATTCTTCCTCTTCTCTTCATCTATTAGGACGCGGCGCAAAATTTTCCCTACTGTCGTTTTCGGCAATTCATCTCTAAACTCGTATACTTTCGGTACTTTATAAGCCGCTAAATATTTACGTGCAAACTGATCTAATTCCTCTTCAGAACATTCAGCGCCTTCTTTCAAAACAACAAATGCTTTTACAGTTTCCCCTCTGTACGGATCAGGAACACCGATCGTCACTACTTCTTGCACCTTTTCGTGTTCATATAACACTTCTTCTACTTCACGAGGATATACGTTAAAACCGCTAGCAACAATCATATCTTTCTTACGATCTTTCACATAGAAAAAGCCATCCTCATCCATGTATCCTACATCACCTGTATGAAGCCAGCCATCTTGCAATACAGCCGCCGTTTCTTCTGGCTTATTCCAATACCCTTTCATAATTTGTGGGCCTTTAACAACTATTTCACCGATTTCACCTGGAGGTAATGCCTCTCCTGTTTCAAGTGACATGATGATTGACTCCGTATCTGGCCACGGTACCCCAATACTTCCTGGCACACGTTTTTCCCACAAGAAATTCCCATGTGTAACGGGTGATGACTCCGTTAATCCATAACCTTCTACCAGTTTACCACCTGTAACGCTCTCAAACTCCTCCTGTACTTCTACAGGAAGCGGTGCAGAGCCACTAATACAAGCCTGAATAGAAGAAATATCATATTCTTTTAAAAGAGGGCTATTTAATAGAGCAATATAAATGGTCGGCGCTCCTGGAAATAGTGTAACTTTATGTTTTTTAATTGCTTCAAAAACCATTTTCATATCAAACTTCGGAATAAGCACCATTTTATACCCTTGCATAATACTTAAATTCATTACAGCTGTCATTCCGTATACATGAAAAAACGGAAGGACACCAAGGATCACTTCTTCTCCCTCTTTACAATTATATAACCAATGTGCTCCCATTAAAGTGTTCGAAACGAGGTTTTTATGCGTCAGCATAACCCCTTTTGGAAATCCTGTCGTTCCCCCCGTATACTGCAAAAGAGCTAGATCATTTTCAGGATCACAGGGAACCTCAACATCAGCAGTACTTTCCCTTTCTACTGATTTCCATAGATGAATCGTTTCGCTTTCCGACACATTCACAACAAGATTCGCCTGCTTTTTTTGTACAAATGGATAAAGTAAATTTTTAGGGAATGGTAAGAAATCTGCAATACGAGTTACGATAATGTGCTCCAGCTTTGTGGCATTTTGAACATTAGTAACTCTCGGAAACACTAAATCAAGGCAAAGAATGACTTTTGCCCCAGAGTCATGAAGTTGGTACTCAAGCTCTCTTTCTGTATAAAGAGGATTCGTTTGTACGACAATCCCCCCGGCAAGCAAAGTACCATAATAACCGATTACAGATTGCGGACAATTCGGCAACATAATTGCAACTCTATCTCCCTTTTCAACACCAAGACTTTGCAGATAATTCGCAAACTTCTTTACCTTGTCATGGAAATCTGAAAATGTAACATCTTTACCTAAAAAATGAAGCGCTTTCTTTTCTGGATAACGAGAAGCTATTTTCTCTAAATATCCATGAAGTGGCTGAATATCATAAGAAATAGTACTAGGAATTTCCTCTGGATAACTTTTTAACCAAGGTTTTTCCACCTTCATTCCCCCTTCAAATACATAAAAAATAAATGAATGTTCATTCATGATAGTTGTTTTCATTATATTATAGTCATAACAACGTTACAATCATAATATTCTGACTTTTATATAACTATGCCTTACCTCATTAACTTCTTATTATATGTACAAACTCTCTTACTCTTAAAAGAGTAAGAGAGTTATTATTTAACTTAGTCTTATAATTGTTAATACCGCTCCTGGAGTAGTCGTTGATAACGTCGCAACAGCTAACAAGCCAAATAATTGCAAACTAATTGCACTCCCCGCCGCAAGAGTCGTAATAATTGTTGCACTAAACGATGTGGTTGCTACTGCAGGGGAATTGATCGTCCCAGCAAGCGGTGCCCCATTAATTGTAATTCGCGAACTGACTAATAATGAAGCCGTTATATTAATCGAATATGAAATATAATAATTCCCTGCATTTGCAGCCGTAAATACTGTGTTCCCCCCAGACACTGTAATACCTGGACCGATATTCTGATTGTTTGGAAGCGGGACATTTGTTCCACCAAGTAATACCGATATTGCTGTACCCGACGTATTATTTGCAAATGCGTATGTTGCCGTTATACTTGTGCCGGTTGCTCCTGTTGGGCCTGTATCACCGGTTGCCCCCGTTGGACCTGTTGCTCCTGTTGCTCCTGTTGCTCCTGTTATCCCTGTCGCTCCCGTTGCTCCTGTTGAGCCTGTATCACCGGTTGCTCCCGTCGGACCCGTTGCTCCTGTTGAACCTGTTGAACCTGTTACTCCCGTCGGACCCGTTGCTCCTGTTGAACCTGTCGCTCCTGTTGCTCCTGTTGCCCCCGTTGGACCTGTTGCTCCTGTTATTCCTGTCGCTCCTGTTGGACCTGTTGCTCCCGTTGCTCCTGTTATTCCTGTTGCTCCCGTTGGGCCTGTATCACCGGTTGCTCCTGTTGAACCTGTTGCCCCCGTTGGACCTGTTGCTCCTGTTATTCCTATCGCTCCTGTTGGACCCGTTGCTCCTGTTATCCCTGTCGCTCCCGTTGCTCCTGTTGGGCCTGTATCACCGGTTGCTCCTGTTGAACCTGTTGCCCCCGTTGGACCTGTTGGACCAAGCTTAGGTACTGTCCCATCGCAACTAAAACAACATGAATCAACATGTACACCATTTTGATTATTACACCCACAATATCCATTTGTATTATTGAGCCATGAAGACATGTTGATCCCTTCCTTCAAATTCAATCTTTTCAGTACAAACAACGAATTATAAAACAACTATCCAATAATAAAGAAATACTTTATTCCGTACATTCTAATAATTATTACATGCGACACCCTTCCCTTTTGCTTGTACATTCGCCTTCCTGCTTAAACGAAATTCCTTTTCTGCATTTTCATATACATATAGATTTCAACCTCATATATTGAAATCTGTATAATTCGTTATTTTTCGTCAAAATTTTAAAAATATATTGACACTTAAAATATCATCATAGTATGATTTGGATGTTGTAATTGATAACGATTTTCAATATCGTACATTGCAAATTAAATAATTTATTTGGGGGCAGAAGATGAAGAAAATTCTCAGTATTTTCATAGTAATTCTTCTATTCGCTGTTGGATGCGGACAGCAAAAAGAGGAGAAAAAGGAAACAAAAGCGGACAATAAAAATCAAACTATAACAATTAAACACGCTGAAGGGGAAACGAAGTTAGATAAACCAGCGAAAAAAGTTGTTGTACTTGAGTGGGTATATTCAGAAGACTTATTAGCACTTGGTGTTCAGCCAGTAGGGATGGCAGACATTAAGAATTATAATAAATGGGTAAATACAAAAACAAAACCGAGTAAAGATGTTGTAGATGTAGGGACACGTCAACAACCAAACTTAGAAGAAATTAGCCGTCTAAAACCAGATTTAATTATCACAGCATCATTCCGCGGTAAAGCAATTAAAAACGAATTAGAGCAAATTGCTCCTACAGTTATGTTTGATCCATCAACTAGCAACAACGATCATTTTGCTGAAATGACAGAAACATTTAAACAAATTGCAAAAGCTGTTGGAAAAGAAGAACAAGGTAAAAAAGTATTAGCTGATATGGATAAAACATTTGCTGATGCAAAAGCAAAAATTGACAAAGCAGGCTTAAAAGATAAAAACATTGCAATGGCACAAGCATTTACTGCTAAAAACGTGCCAACATTCCGCATCTTAACTGACAATTCTACAGCTTTACAAGTTACAAAAAAATTAGGTTTAACAAACACTTTTGAAGCGGGTAAATCAGAGGCAGATGGTTTCAAACAAACAACTGTAGAATCATTACAAAGTGTACAAGATTCAAACTTCATTTACATTGTAGCGGATGAAGATAACATTTTTGACACTCAACTAAAAGGCAATCCTGCTTGGGAAGAATTAAAGTTCAAAAAAGAAAACAAAATGTATAAATTAAAAGGCGACACTTGGATTTTCGGTGGTCCTGAGTCTGCAAAATCTTTAGCAACACAAGTAGCAGATGTAATGACAGCGAAGAAGTGATTACACGATGAATAGCTTACAACATACACTTCGAGCAAGTCTTGTATTCGGAGGAGGAGCAGCTCTCTTGCTCCTCCTTTTCTTTATTCATATCGGACAAGGTCAAGCAAATATTTCCTATAGTATGATTATCGATGCTCTTATCTCACCGAACCAATCACTAGAGCACCAAACTTTAATCATGCTTCGATTACCTAGAGCCGTAATTGCTATTTTAGCTGGAGGTGCTCTTGCTGCATCTGGGGTCATTTTGCAAACATTAACAAAAAACCCACTTGCTGAATCAAGTACAATGGGAATTCACTCTGGCGCATATTTCTTTCTAGTAGCGGCTACAATTTTCTTACCGAAAGGTCTGCAAATTAACTCACTTCTTTTCACATTTATCGGTGGTGCTATTACTGCTTTATTTGTATACCGTATTTCTGGTGGGAAAAAGGGAACCCCACTTAGAATGGCATTAGCTGGGATGGTCGTTACATTAATGCTTTCTGCTTTTACTGGAACGATGCAGCTTTTCTATGAAAATGAAACGGCTGGTTTATTTTTATGGGGAGCTGGCTCTCTTATCCAAAATAACTGGGATGGCGTTCAATTTGCTTTTCCATTTATCATTATTTCTTTCCTAGTTTTACTATTTATGTCTCGTAAACTCAACATCCTCTTACTTGGTGACGATGTTGCTGTTTCTCTTGGTGAAAAAACAGCAGTAACACGTCTTATCGCCTTCATTGCTGCAATCTTTTTAACAGCAGTAATTGTCACTGTCGTTGGACCGATTGGGTTTGTTGGCTTAGTTGCACCACACTTAATGCGCCTTATTGGTTACCGGCAACACTTTACTCTTCTTCTTTCCTCATTCTTATGGGGAGCAGTATTATTACTTGGGGCAGATGTCGTCGGTAGATTAATAGATCCAACTGGTGCAGAACTTCCTGTTGGAGCAGTCACAGCAATGATTGGGTCACCTTGGCTTATTTATTTAGTGTATCGTATGATGAAGTCGAAACAATATATGAATGATAACGGTGCGAATGCAGCTGGAGCTAGTTCCCGCTATTACTCTTATAAAAAGGTAATCATCATATCTATCACGCTTTGTATTGTGACGATTGCTCTTGGTGTTACAATCGGTAGTAATGCTTATATCGAAAGCATTACAAATGTTATAACAGGGCAATTAACGCAATTTGATAAAAATATGATGATGAACCTTCGTTTACCAAGAATGCTCGTTGCCGCTATTGCTGGCGCATGCCTTGCAATAAGTGGGCTTGTCTTCCAAGGAATATTACGAAACCCACTTGCCGACCCTTCGATTATTGGTATTTCGTCTGGAGCAGGTGTCGGTGCTTTAACTATTATGTATGTTTTCCCTGCACTTCCAGGTTTCTTCCTACCAATTGGTGCATTTATCGGCGGACTACTTGCAGTTGGAATTGTCCTCTTCTTCTCATGGAAAGCAGGATTTAGTCCAACAGCTCTTGCTTTAATAGGGATTGGTATTTCGGCTCTCGGCTCAGCAATTATTCAAATCTTTATCGTTAGAGCGAATTTGAATGTTGCTGCTGCTTTAACATGGCTATCAGGCAGTACGTATGCAAGAGGATGGAATCACTTAGAAAATATCATTCTATATCCATCACTTATTCTTATACCAATTATCTTTTTCTTAATGAAACAACTTGATGTCCTTGTACTTGGAGACGATTTAGCAACTGGACTCGGACAGCCTGTAAATAAAACGCGTCTTGCTCTAATTGTACTAGCGACACTTCTTGCATCTATAAATATCGCGGCTGTCGGTACAATCGCCTTTTTAGGCCTTGTCGCTCCTCACTTAGCAAGAATTGTTGTTGGTATGAATCATCAAAGATTATTCGTTTGTTCCGCTCTGTTTGGAGCAATCCTTCTTTCTGTTGCTGACTTACTTGGACGTACAATCGCATATCCGAAAGAAATTCCCTCTGGCCTTGTCGTTGCTGTACTTGGGGCACCTTATTTCTTATGGTTGATGAGGAAGAGTGGGAAGAAAGTTAATTAAAAGACGGCTTCATATATATGAAGCCGTCTTTTCCTATTATGGCATAAAATTAATATAAGCTTTGTACAGAATATACATAACAAGTGCATACATGATTATATTGAATACACTTCGTTTTAAAGTTAACTTTCTCTTTAATTTCTTATCCTGTAATTTTAGTTCTATTCCATTTGCTACTTTCAGTCTACCTACCATTTTAAATAACTCTCTGTAATCATCAGCATTTCCCAATAATACGTACTCCTTATCATTTTTATACTTTATATGTAGAAATTCACTCCCACCTTTACGGTCTAATATTGTTCTCATAGAAGCTATTTCATTTAATACACATACTTTTATATCAACTTCATTATAATAACGATCCACAAAAAATACATACAACCGTTTATTTGTAACGATTAGCACAGTATTAATACCGAAGTTCATCGCAAGAACGTCTACCCCTAATGTCATGGCTGTGCCTGTCTGCCAATTTTTCACACGAGGATTTTCGACAAGCATACTATATAAAATCTCTTCGCTTCCCTGTAACTCTTCTTGTACAACCTCATAACAACGTTTCATTAAAATTGTTTTTGTTACAACTTCTTTTGTACGATTTATTTTCTTTTTATCTATTTTCTCATCATTTCTATAATCATCTACAAAATTATCGCTATACTGCAAGTTATTTAATTCCTGAAGTAACTTTTCTTTATTCATTTCTTCCCCCCTCCAACAGCTTCTTCAATTTCTTTCTCCCTCTTGAAAGCCTGCTATATACCGTATCTCGTGTCATACCGAATTCAAGCGCTATTTCTTGTACGCTATATTCATCTAAATACCTTTTTATAAAAATTTTCTTATCTTCTTCATTCAATTCTTTAATTAAAACGTAAAAATTATAATCTCGCTCTTCTTTTGTTAAATTGACATTTTTTCTATCTTCATATATTTCTTGCTGAAGCTCTTGTAATTGATAAGCCTTATTACTTTTTCGTTTATAATCAATAGCTTTAAACTTAGCGACAGATATAAGCCAGTTTCTAAACTTCCCACGATTTTCATCATAACTACTAATGTTGTACCAAACGATTAATAAAATATCGTCAACACATTCGTCCACTAATACCTTGCTCTGTGCCGTATCTAAAACACTATGAACCACCTTATAAATTAAATCCCCATATCGATCAATTGCTGTATGTAATGCTAACATGTCTTGTTTTCGAAGACCTTCTACTATTTCTATATCCTTCACCCTTATCACCACTCTTTATCCCCTTCTTTATTCATTATATATACGAATGAACACATTCGTTTCCTGACACTTTTACAAATATTTTCTAATTGTTTTCATATTGTAGCAAATACTTAATTAATTATTTCTTGTGGAACAGGGATTATATTATCTCTCACGAATTTAATCTATGAACAAAAATAGGAGGGATAACAATGTACCAAACAATTGAAGGCTTCTTTCAATCATGGACTTACGAAGCAGAGTCTACTCAGAAAATGCTTAATTCATTAACCGATGCATCTTTATCACAAGAAATTGCGCCTGGGCATTGGACATTAGGAAGAGTTGCTTGGCATATCGTAACGGCAATTCCTGTTATACTATCTGGCACAGGCCTAAAGTTTGAAGGAGAAACGAAAGATTATCCTGTTCCAACTTCTGCAAAAAAAATTGCAGATGAATACCATAAAGTGAATGCAGCTTTCGTTGAAGCACTTCAAAACGAATGGAATGATAAAGATTTAGCAACGATTAATGATTTCTTTGGTCGTCCTATGCCGAATTCTATATTTTTAATGACACTTATTAATCATCAAAATCACCACCGCGGACAAATGACGGTTTTAATGAGGCAAGCTGGCTTAACAGTTCCTGGCGTATATGGTCCTGCAAAAGAAGAATGGGCTGCCGCTGGAATGGAAGTTCCTAAAATGTAAAAACAAAAAAAGACAAGGTGTTTACACATCTTGTCTTTTTCTGTAACTTGTTTCATGTGAAACTATTTTTTCTAAATGGTTGTTTTATGGAAAAGATAGATTAAAATGAATACATATTACGAAGAGGAGTAACCAAATTGAATACAAAAAATAAAAAAATAGCTATGGGAACTATTTTACTAACTTCTATTATTGGAGTGATTAGTGTATCTCTTTATTTCACCTATTATGGCACCCCTTGGGGAAAACAAGCAGCAATTACGGAATCAAAAGAATATATTACAAAATATTTTAATCTAGATGCAGAAGTCAAAAATACTTCTTACGATGCTAAAATGAATAGCCATGCAATCTCCTTTGAAACAAGTACCGACGGAGAGTTTACTATCGAATATAAAAGTCCTAATAACTTTAACATTTCTCCAGGAGTGCAAGAGTATTTAAGCACACACTCTAAATTTACAGAGTAGTAACGAAGCATACATATACAAAAAAGAGTTGGTGTAACGCCAACTCTTTTTTCTTATTCTTGTCATACAGTTATATCTTCCTTCTCTATATTTTTAATTCCGTAATATGCAATCACAACTCCAATTGCTGCGAGTGCTAGTTGAAGGGGAAGAAAAGTTGCTATAGGAAACATTGGGTTGCCATTCATTGCAATTGATACAACGATAAGAGATGAAACAATTGTAGTTGGCACTGAACGTTTACGCATTCCAAAATATAATGGGATTAAACTCATTCCCGCAGTTGCAACGGCTAAAGGAACCAGTTTTATTCCTTCTTGCATCAATTGATCTACTGTAAATGAATTAGGAAGAATTGAAAAATAACTATCTATACCAAAGAAAACTCCTACTACTAAAATGTTAGATACAATAACTGTTATAAATGTTACTATTGCTGCAATAGCCAACTTACTAATCATCAATTTCTTCCGATTAATAGGATAAGAAAACATAAGTAGTATTGTTTTATTTTTATATTCACCAATTATTAGCCTTGCGATTAATACACTACCAAAAACAATAAACGTTGCTCTTACTATTGTGCTAGCCATTAACAATATCGTCTCTGGATTCCTTATTTCTGCATCACCTTCTACTTGAGCGATGATGCTCACAAAGATTATTAATGCCAGTATAACAATATTTGCAATAATTGCTCTCTTCACGTACCAACCAAGCTTAAACTTTTTCAATTCTAGCTTCATTAAATGTAGCATGATAGTATCCTCCTTCCTCCTAAGATTTAATCAATATAAATGACTCCTGTTTCATTTAAAATCTTCGCTTCATTTTTTGCCTCACCAATAGTTCCTTCTTTTATTTTTTCTGTACTTTTATCTTTCTTAAATCCTTTTAAATCCACTATTACGTCAGCCGAATTACTTTTAGCCATAAGCTTCAATGATGCCGGGACACCTTTATACCGTACGCCAATATCCCCTGATTTTGTTTCTACAAATAATGATTTTCCTTCTGTCATATCTTTCAGTAATACTTCCCCAGATGTTGAAGTGATGTTCATATTTTCGTTTTTTACATTTTTTACATAATTATCACCAGTAGTGGAAGTTATATTTACTTCTTGTAATGAACTATCTTTTAACATTAAATCCCCGCTTTCGGATGTAAATTCACCCTTCTCTGCCGATAGTCCTGTAATCATTCCATCTCCAGATTTGCCTCTTGTCACGATGCTTTTTACTACTATATCGTTTATTTTCACATCACCCGATTTATTATTTAATACAATTTTATCTATTTCTTTCTTCGGAATAGCTATAGATATACTATTTTTCTTCCTAAACGTAAAACCATAAAAAAATCTGTTCACCTTTTGTTTTTGCTTAATCACAAGTTTATTTTCATCATTTTCTATTTTGACGGGATCTATCTCTTTATCTGCTTGTTCACCTTGAGCGGAAATTACTATTTTATTAGCGTCTGTACTTTTGAATTCAATATCCCAGTTTTCATTGTCTACTTCTATTTCTTTTATATTATTGATTTCAAAAGACTTTTCTTTCTTAAAATCTTTCCCCTGAAATACCTTAATACCAAAAACTATACTAGCAATTGTAATGAATAATATTGCAATTACTATTATTTTTTTCACCATTCATACCCCAGTTCGTTTTTTGTTTTAGGCTTGCTTCACGCCACATCGATCTTGTCGATTTTACGAAACGATAGATAACTAATGAAAATTCCTAATAAACAGAGCACGATTGGGATAGCTATAAAATCAAACATACTTACTTGACCGTTTCCAGAACCAAAGTTACCACTAATCAGCATACCAATTATTACTGCCGAAGTAATCGTTGTCGGTGTCGATTTCTTTCTCATTCCAAAAAACAAAGGAATTAAACTTATCCCAGATATCATAAATGCACTTATAATAGTACCTGGAACGATAGCTATTATTTCACCTATCGTAGCAGGTGTTTCAATCAGTCCCATCATTGGACTCACAAAATATACGAGCAAACTAATAATGAAAGTCGCGATAATCGTGCTCACAAAACAAAAACAAAAAACAATTGTTAATTTCGCACTCATTAGCATTTTCCTTTGTAGCGGATACATAAATGATAGTTGTATCGTTTTGTTCTTATACTCATCAATTACTAAACGTGATAAAATGACCGAACTAAAAATAATGAATGTTATCCTAATAAAAATATTTGCTAAAGCCATGTTCTGTGTGAAGTCAGAGAAGAGCACGTCTCCCTCGGCTTTCATTCCCAATGCCATAAGGCTTACTACAGCGAAAATTGCTATAATACAAATTGCTACACTTTTAAAGTAACTAGATAATTGATGTTTCTTCCATTCGAGCTTCATTAATTTAAACATATAAACCACGCCTCCATTCTTTATATACCTGTCTCTACACTGCTAACATTCTAATTCCAGCAGTAACTACGCTTAACATTCCTATCACTAGTAGAATTAACAACCATTTCCGCTCTGGTTTCCTATAATATAAAATTCCACTTATTAGCATTACGATAAATCCACTTACCAGGTTCAGCCACAGTTCATTAAGCATGAATACCCTCTCCATCCATTACATTTAAGAAATATTCTTCTAAGGAACTATGTTTCTTATTAATACTTTCAATTTCCACATCGTTCATAATAAGTGCTTTTGAAATGGCCTGCTGAGACGCTGACGTATCATACACACGAATCATGGTTCCACTCATTATTTTGTAGTTTTTTATACCAAGTTTATCTTCTAAAATATAAGCTGCACGTTTCACATCAGGAACAGTGATTTCAATGTACTCTGTTTGTTTTCCGTTAATACTCTTCATTGAAACTTCTTTTATTAGTTTTCCATTTTGAATCACACCAATTGTATCCGCCATTAGTTCCATCTCACCTAAAATATGACTAGAAACTAATAATGTAATACCGTATTCTTTGCAGAGCATTTTAAATAAGTCTCGTAACTCTTTAATACCAATTGGATCTAAACCGTTAATTGGTTCATCTAAAATGAGCAATTCTGGCTTTGTCACGATTGCCCTTGCAATACCGAGTCGTTGTTTCATCCCTAATGAAAAATCTTTTATTTTTTTATTGTCTATGCCGTGTAGTTTCACTAAATGTAAAGCATGATCAATGCCGTTTTTATCGTAATAGCCCATATATTCACAATGTAATTCTAGGTTTTCCTTCGCCGTTAATTTATCATAAAAGATTGGATATTCGATAATTGTTCCCATTCTTTTTAATACTTCATAAGATGTGTCTGTTAACTTCTCACCGAAAATTTCAATATCGCCGCTCGTCGGTTTTATTAAATTTGCAATCATTTTCATAATTGTTGTTTTACCAGCACCATTCGGTCCTAAGAAACCGTATATCTCTCCTTTTTTCACATGCATGTTAACGCTAGAAATAACTTCTTTTCCTTTAAACACTTTCGTTAACTGGTTCGTTTTTAATATATATGTCATGTCATTTTCCCCTTTCGCGCTGCTCTATATTTCTATAATAGACAACGGAAATCTCTTTTTTCTTACTCGTTCCTTACAAATTCCTTACGCTGAAAAAAAAGCTTGTAGAATTTACTTCTCTACAAGCTAAAACTTCATCTTTGTTAATACAACTGTAAAAATCGTTTTTTCATATGGCTTACTAGAAAGATGAATCTTTCCATCCATCGCTTCCACAAGCCTTTTCGTAATCGTTAATCCCAGGCCGCTTCCTTGGTACAATTTATTTCTTGAGTCTTCAAGTGTATACATACGTTCAAACACTTTATCAATATGAGATTCATCAATTCCTTTTCCTTTATCCCATACGTCTATATACACACTCGTTTCATCATCTCTTAACGTCATACCGAGTGTCTTTCCAGCCTCTCCATATGTAATTGCATTTGATATTAAATTATTTAACACTCTGCCTAATACTTCTGTATTTCCAAGTGCATATATATTTCTTTCAGGTATATCAATATGAACATGAAATCCTTTCGTCGTCACTAAATCATAAAAAGATAAAATCTTCTCGCGGCAAACTTCATTCATATTTACTTTTGTTATCTCTATTGCCTTGTCACCAGATTCTAATTTTGCTAAATCAAAGAACTTATGAATTAGTTCCATCACTTCCAGCGTTTTTATATGAACCTTTTCAAGTAATATTTTCTGTTCTTCTTCACTTATCGTTTTATCCTTATTTAACATTTCTGTATATCCAAGAATAACTGTTAGTGGTGTTTTCAAGTCATGCGAAATATTTGAAAGCATTTTTCTCATCGAAATTTCTACTTTTGCATGATCTGCATTCGTTTTCTGTTTTGCATCTAATAATTGATTAATTGCCACTAATAATTTTTGCAATTCTAGATCATCTGTCATAACGAGTAACGTCTCGCCTGTTTTTTCATTTACAATACTTTCTAATTTTTCATATGTGTATCGTAAGTTTTTGCTACTATTTTTTCTCATCTTATATTGTATGTAAATGATACATAACAATATAAAAATAATGCCCATTAACAGATTGGTCATATTACATCACTTCCAACTTATAGCCGATGCCCCATAACGTTTTAATATATTCTGGATTAGATGGATCACTTTCAATTTTCTCACGCAATCTTCTCATATGAACATTAATAACGTTATCATCACCGTAATATTCTTCATTCCAAACTAACGTATAGATTTGTGCTTTTGTAAATACACGATTTTGATTCTTTACGAACAGTTTTAAAATCTCAAATTCTTTTAAAGTAAGTTTGAGAGGGTTCCCGTTTTTTTCTACAGTAAAATTAATTGGATCGATTGTTAAATCACCAATCTGAATCATCTTTTCTGTTGTTTCCGTAGTCGAATATTTTGTAGACCTCCGAATACCCGCTTTTACACGTGCAGCTAATTCAATCATAGAAAATGGCTTACAAATGTAATCATCTGCCCCAAGTCCTAATCCAACAGCTTTATCAACATCTGTATCTTTTGCTGACATCATTAAAATTGGAACGGCACTTTTTTCTCGAATGATTCGTACAACCTCTAAGCCATCTAGCTTTGGCATCATAATGTCGAGGATAATCAAATCAAATGAACCTTTTAAATATGTATTTACTCCCTCTTCTCCATCAGACGCGATTGTAACTTGAAAGCCCTCTTTTATTAAATACTTTTCCACCATCTCTTGAATTGAGATATCATCTTCAACTAATAAAATATGATGTGACATATTTCTATCCCCTTTTTACAAACGTTAACAATTCAATTGTATCGTAACTACTACAGACTGGAAACAATTATATGAATTTTCAAACCAACTTCCCTTCCTTCCTTAACAATGATATGATGAAATTCACTACGATTGTTCATAATTAACTTTATATAAAGGAGACTTATCATGTCAGAGAATAAAAAAGTAAGCTTAGCTGATTTAATGCGCGAACAACTTGCTAAGAAAAAGCAAGGAAATGGAAATGGCCAAAATGCAAAAAGTCAAAGCCAAGAAACGAAAAAATTACAAAACCAACAAACGAAAAAAACAAACAACCAACGTAGACGTACAGGTGTATAAATGAACGGACAAAAACGTTCTAATATCGCACCCGGTCTTGAAGTTGATATTGTATTAAAACAAGATCAACGAACAGGCAAATTAACACGTGGAATTGTAAAAGATATTTTAACAAACTCCCCTTCCCATCCGCATGGCATTAAAGTGCGATTGCAGGACGGGCAAGTCGGTAGAGTACAAAATATCGTTCAATAAGAAAAGGAGCTCAAGTAAACCCGAGCTCCTTTTTCTTTATTAGCCTTTAATTTTTTCGATGAAAACTACTTTTAAGTAGTCTCCCTCTTTAAATTGATCAATTGTACGAAAATCTTCTGGTAAAGAATGTTCTTCTAATATTTTGTATTTACCGTTCATTTCTTTAAATGCAGTATCGATAAAGCCTTTAAACTTTTTCATATCAAATGCGCTACAATTTGTAGAAGCAACGATAATACCGTTATTTTCTGTAATCGCGATCGTTTCTTTTAATAAGTTTTTATAATCTTTCGCTGCGCTAAATGTATACTTTTTAGAACGTGCAAAGCTTGGAGGATCTAATACAACCATATCGAACTTCATTTTTTTCTTCGCAGCATATTTAAAGTAAAGGAATACATCTTCTACAATAATATCTTGTGCTTCGTAATCAATTTCGTTGACACTAAATTGTTCAATCGTTTTACTTAAACTACGATTTGCAAGGTCCACACTCGTTGTTTTAGTCGCTCCACCAAGTGCTGCAAATACAGAGAAAGCACCTGTATAAGAGAACATATTTAACACAGTTCTTCCTTGTGCATATGTATCACGAATTTGTTTTCGAACGTTACGCTGATCTAAAAATACACCAACCATTGCTCCGTCATTTAAATAAACCGCAAAGTTCACCCCATTCTCTTTTACGATAAGTGGGAACTCACCGCGCTCTCCTGCTACGAAATCATCGCCTTCAATGTATTTCCCTTTCGTATCAAAACGCTTTTTCTCATAAATACCTTTAAAGTTTGCTACTTTTTGAAGTGCCGCTATGATTTCATCTCTAAAAGTATAAATCCCTTCACTATACCAGCTCACTACGTAATAACCGTCATAATAATCGATGATTAAGCCGCCAAGACCATCACCTTCACCATTTAGGACACGGAATGCTGTCGTATCATTTGATTTGTAAAACTGTTTTCGTTTATGTAAGGCAGATTTGATTTTACTTTCAAAGAAAGATTGATTAATTTGTTCACTCTCTTTTCTCGTTAAAATCCAGCCGTATCCTTTATTTTGTTTTCCATAATAGCCTTTTCCGATAAATTGGTTCTTCTCATCTACTACTTTGATGATTGTCCCTTCTTCACGAATATCGTTTAAATTTTGAATTGCATCTTTTAAAATAAGCGGATATCCACTTTTAATTTCTTTTATAAATTTCGGTTTTATTTTTATAGTTACTTCAGATCGCATGTAATGTCTTCCTTTCCATTTGAATGCTTTCTATTAGTAGGAAGCATGTAAAAAACGAGGCCGAAAAACAGCCTCGTTTCACTATACCATATTATCGCTTTGCTAGTACAACCCGCTCAGCCCTACACCTAATCGCAATATATTTACTAACTTATGAAATAAACATCATACTTTCAAAAAAAATTTATATAT
This sequence comes from Bacillus sp. FSL M7-1020, assembly GCF_038050415.1. Classification (NCBI taxonomy): domain Bacteria; kingdom Bacillati; phylum Bacillota; class Bacilli; order Caryophanales; family Bacillaceae; genus Bacillus; species Bacillus sp. FSL M7-1020. The sequence goes on from NZ_JBBOTW010000001.1 coordinate 4,146,582, forward strand.
TTCATTATTGCCATTGACAATGATAATGATTTTCATTATCATTTAATGTATATGAGTTCTTGAAAATATAGCTAGATTTATAGGAGGAATACACATGATTATTGTTACAAATACAGCTAAAATTACAAAGGGAAATGGACATAAATTAATTGAGCGTTTTAATAAAGTAGGTAAAGTTGAAACGATGCCAGGATTTTTAGGATTAGAAGTTCTTTTAACGCAAAATACAGTTGATTATGATGAAGTAACAATTAGCACTCGCTGGAATGCAAAAGAAGATTTCCAAGGTTGGACAAAGAGCTCAGCATTTAAAGATGCTCACTCACATCAAGGCGGAATGCCAGAATATATTCTTGATAATAAAATTGCTTACTATGATGTAAAAGTTGTACGTATGCCAATGGCTGCAGCACAGTAAAAACAGTTATTTTTTAAGTATAGAATATGAGGAGCGCTATCACTTCTCATATTCTATACTTTTTCTTTAATTTCTTTTCACTAATTTTGCATGTACAACTAGCCTTCCAGCCTCTGGATCAAGCGCATAGTCACATGTAGAAAGTGTTACAATTTCATCATTAGCCGTCAATTCTGTATCCGTTTTGTACAGTGATTTTTCTTGAATTTCCTTTAAGAACGATGTATATGCTGCATCATTTTCAAAATCCGTTTCAATGTAATAAAAGTCCGTTGTTGTCGTATATACTGAAAAAACTTCAACATCGTATCCTTCAAATAATGTATCGTAATATAATTTACGATGGGACATGAAGAATTCTTCATCCAACATTTTTTTTAAACTACCAAACATAGAACCGTCTTTCATACGATGGCCATATAAAATCGTATTTCGATTTTGAGATTTCACATCATTACGATGGTCCATAAAAATGCTTCCTGCTCTCATATCTTCACCTTTGTAATTACGAAATAAATAGTAATCATTATCCTTCGCTTGAACGATTGGATAATTAATTTGTGTATCATCCATCGTAATCCATCCAACTATCTCCGGATTAATTTTTTGGAGAGCTTGAAACTGCTTACGTACTTCCCCATCCTCTGATTTTTCTTCCATTGGACTTCTCTTATAAATATGTTGCGCTTCAGCCATTACTTTACGATTTTCATAATAATCCATGAAAATCCCACCCAATTCATACATTGAATAGAAAAAGATTCCTAAAAACACAATGGTAAGTATGCGTTGAAAAAATGAATTCTTTTTCCGTTCTTTCTTACTATTCAAATTATCACCTCAAAACGGATTATGCTCAGCCTTTAGATTCCCATTGGTACCATGTATAGTCCTGTATCTTCATCCTGCTTTACAACGACATCTACACCATATATTGCTTTAACCATTTCTTCTGTTATTACATCATTAGGATTACCTTTCGTAACAATCTCTCCATCTTTCATAACGATAATATGATCACTGTAACGAATGGCTTGATTAATATCATGTAATACCATTACAATCGTTAGTCCATACACTTCATTTAACTCTTTCACTAACTCTAATATTTCTATCTGATAATAAATATCTAAATATGTTGTCGGCTCATCTAAGAAAAGCATTGGTGTATTTTGAGCTAATGTCATTGCAATCCAAACTCGCTGTCTCTCTCCGCCTGATAAAGCATAAATTGGCTTATCACGCTTACTTTGTAAATTCGTACATACTAGTGCACGCTCAATTGCTTCTCTATCTTCATCTGTTTGCGGAGAGAAAATATTTTTATATGGCATACGCCCAAAGCTTATTAGATTTTCCACTGTAATATCTGCTGGAGCCTCATTTTGTTGATGGACAACAGCTAACTTTCTAGCAAACTCTTTCGGTTTATATTCACTAATCGCTTTCCCATCAAGTATTACTTCTCCACTGCTAGGAGCGTGATTTCTAGACATAACACTAAGTAATGTTGATTTCCCACATCCATTTGGGCCAATAATTGTTGTAATTTTCCCAATTTCTATTTCACTACTAACAGACTTTAAACGATTTGTTACGTTATCGTATGAAAAGGTTACATTTTTAATTTCCATGAACTTTATCACTCTTTCTAAGCAAGAATATTAAGAATGGACCACCAATAACTGCCATAATTGTTGCTGCTGGAATTTCATTAGGTGGCACAATTAACCTTCCAATTGTATCTGCCGTCAAAATTAATAACGCCCCTGCAAGAGCAGAAAATGGAATTAATACTTTATGGTCTGAACCGACTAATTGTCCTGAAATATGCGGAACGAGTAATCCTACAAAAGCAATAACACCTGCAATCGCTGTTGATACTGCCGCTAAGAGTACTGCAATGGCAGAAATAATAAGACGAACTCTCGTCACGTGCAAGCCTAAGTTTTTCGCAGTCTTATCTTGTAGCGATAATAAGTTACACCAAGCTCCTACGAACAGAGCAAGAATAAGACCAATCGTTCCATAAGTCACCATTATTTCTACATCGCCCCACGTCTTCATTGTTATGTTAGAAGTCGTCGTTTGCTTAATACTCTTAATAAAATATCCACAAATCGTAACGAATGATTCATTTAATCCAGTAAACATTGCATTAATAGCAATACCAATTAAAATAATGCGGAGTGGACTTAATCCAGACTTCCATGAAAAAGAGTAAACGAGATAACACGCAAGCGCACCGCCTAAAAATGCGAATACTGGTGTCCAGAAAAAGAATTGTGGAAACAACGTAATAATAACGAGTGTCATAAAACTTGCTCCAGAAGATATCCCGATTACACCAGCATCAGCAAGTGGATTTTTCATAACAGCTTGAAAAAGCACACCTGAAACAGCCAGAGCTGCTCCAGTAAATAGTGCAATAATAATACGTGGGAAACGTAAATCTTTAATCACTTCAACATCTTCATTTCCCCCTGTAAATATCCCTTGTACAAGCTCAACAATACCTACTTCTAAACTCCCTTTCATCGCTGACAATGATGTCATAACAATAAGCAATGCAGTAACAATGAGGAAACTCCAAGTTTTTTTATTCATTCCACTCTTCCTTTATATTAAAATACATCACGGATACATCATTTTTTTCAATTCATCTAACGCTTCAATTGCTGCTAAATTGCCTGTCGTTCCAAATAAACGCTCTTCTAAATCGTAAACACGGTTATTTTTAACTGCAGCGAAGTGCTTCCAAATGTCATTCGTTTTAAATTCTTTATCGAACATTTTTACAACTTCATCAGGCATACCATGAGCTGCTCGTAAAATAATATCTGGATCAGCTTTCTTTAAGTACTCTGTATTAGAAGCTAAATACTCTACTCGTTCACCTTGTACAATGTTTTTACCACCTAGTTGTTTCACTAAATCTCCAATATAAGAATGCTCTGTTGCTACTAAATAACTTCCTGGCACACCTAACAAAATAAGTACTGTCGGTTCTTTCTTTCCTTTTACTTCTTTTTGAATGCTAGCAACCTTTTTATCTAACTTAGTTACAACTTCTTCAGCCTGCTTTTCACGTCCATATTTCTTACCTAAATCGCTAATAGAATTTTGCATATTTTTCAAGCTTGTTAAATCTAAAAAGTTTGCTTTCATACCCACACCATCAAAAACTGGCTTTAATTCATATTCAAGTGTTGTCACAGATAATACTTCTGACGGCTTTAATGATTTTACCTTTTCCATATCTGGACTCATTGGATTCCCAACTTCAGGTAAACCTTTATATCGCTTTGGTAAAGTTTTAGAACTTGTTGGAACGCCGACTAAATCTACTTCTAACGCATCCATAATTTCAGTAACAGCCACTGTTGTTGCAACAATGCGCTCTTTACTCTCACTCTTTACCTGCTTTGCTGTTTCTTTTTTGGGTGATGAGCACCCGGCTATACTCATTAACAAAATGATAGCCATTAGTACACTTGCAATTTTCTTCACTCTCAATCACCACTCCTTTCCATACAATATGAAACAAGTCTTGATGCACGCGAACATGCATCAAGACTCCAAAAATTACAATCTACCCGCTCTATATTTACGAACTAGTAAAGCAAGTGAACCTAGCAGTAACACCATGTATAAACCAAGTTGTGCTGTATCTGCAGTTTTTGAGTTTTTCTCTTTTTTTGCATCATTATCTGTAGCGTTGTTTTTCTTCTTATCATCTGCATTTCGATTAAAATCAGGATTACCTACTGTTTTTACATTATCTACTTTCGGTGTAGTCACTGGATTTTTTGGTTCATTTTTTGGATCCTCTTTAATAGTTCCTAACGCACCGATATTATTTGTATCAAATTGAATTTGTACATCGTAGAAATGATGGTAGTTCATCTCATCGATGTCTACCTTTACTTTTGCGTTTAATTTTTTAAATAGATCTTCTACTTCAAACTGTACTACTCGCGTATTTGCATTTTTATCTTCGCTTATTACTTTCGCATCAGCGAATAGCTCATTGTTTTCCGTTTGGAATTTCGTAATCCACACGCTATTTTTCAGCGTCATCTCAATGTATTTTTTACCATCTTTTACGATTAATTTCGCTGGATTTACAACATAGTCATGCATCTTTGAAATCTCATCTGTTTTATCTTTTAATACTTTAAATGTAATATCATATTGACCGTCTACTAAATTTTTCGGATCAACTATTACTTTCGGTTTATTATTTCCACCTTGGTTATCATTTCCGCCTTGGTTGTCGTTTCCACCTTGGTTATTGTTTCCGCCTTGCTTGTTGTTTCCGCCTTGCTTGTCGCTTCCACCTTGATTCCCTAAAGCTTTAATACTATCTTGATCAAATACAAATTGAACATCGTAGACATGGTGATAATTCATTGAATCAATATCTACTTTTACTTTTGCATTTAATTTTTTAGACAAATCGTTTACTTCTACTTCTACTACTCTTGTATTTTGTTCTTTATTTTCACTTAACACTTTTGTATTAACGAAAGAACCATTCTTCTCAAATTCAAATTTCGTAATCCATGTACTATTTGTTAATGTAAACGATACATATTTCTTACCATCTTTTACTTTTAATACACCTGGACTTTTTGTGTATGTGTTCATCATTGAGATTTCATCTGTTTGATTTTTTAACACTTTAAAGCCAATGCTGTATTCACCATCTTTAAGAGCTTTTGGATCAATTGTTGTGTTATTATCTTGGTTGTTGTTTCCGCCTTGGTTATTGTTTCCACCTTGGTTGTCGTTTCCGCCTTGGTTGTCGTTTCCGCCTTGGTTGTCGTTTCCGCCTTGGTTGTAGTTTCCGGCTTGGTTGTCGTTTCCGCCTTGGTTGTCGTTTCCGCCTTGGTTGTCGTTTCCGCCTTGGTTATTTAACGGCTTAATGCTACCTTTATCAAATGCAAATTGAATATCGTAAAAATGGTGATAATTCATTGAATCGATATCTACTTTTACTTTTGCATTTAACTTTTCCGATAAATCCGGTACTTCTACTTCCACTACGCGTGTATCAGCTTTTTTATCTTCACTTATTACATTTGCATCAACAAACGAACTATTTTTCTCAAATTCAAACTTTGTAATCCAAGCACTATTCGTTAACGTAAAGGATACATACTTCTTACCATCTTTTACTTTTAACACACCTGGACTTTTTGTATATGTGTTCATCATTGAAATTTCTTCTGTTTGATCTTTTAATGTTTTAAAATTGATGCTGTATTCACCATCTTTAATTGTTTCAGCATCTGGATTTTTATTATCGTCTGGTTTTTCTACTTCTGGTTTTTCTACTTCTGGTTTTTTCTCTTCATTTTTAATTTTTTCAAGTTTATCTTGTTCAAATAAAAGTTGTACATCATGCGTTTGCTTATAATTTCTTGATGCCATTTCGATAAATACTTTTGTATTTAGTTTTTTAGATAAATCGTTTACTTCAAACTCTACTACTCTTGTATCTTTTTCCTTATCCTCACTCACTACTTTTGCATCAACAAATGCACCATCTTTTTCCGTTTGGAAATTTTTAATTAATGAGCTACTTTTTAGTGTTATAACGGCTTTTTTCTTACCATTTTCTACTTTTAATACTCCTGGATTTACCATGTAACTATTCATCTTGGATTCTTCATCTGTTTGATCTTTGAACACTTTAAATGGAATGCTGTACTCACCATCTGTAATTGTGTTAGAATTTGGTTGTTGATCTGGGTCAGGCTTTTGGTCGGGCTTCTGACTCGGATCAGGTTTTTCATTTGGATCTGGCTTATTAGCTGGGTCCTCTTTTTCATTTGGCTTTTCTACATGAACGGGTTTAATACTATTTTGATCAAAGACAATGCGTACATCATAGTCATGATGATAATTTAAAAAATCAATATCTACTTTTACTTTTGCATTTAATACCTTCTCTACATCTTCCACATCAAATTCTACTACTCTTGTATCTTTTTCTTTATCTTCACTAATTACATTTGTCTCAACAAGTTGGCCTGCTTTTTCTGTTTCAAACTTCGTAATCCATGAACTATTCGTTAATGTAAAGGATACTTTCTTTTTCCCATCCTTCACTTTTAAAGTTCCCGGGCTTACTGAATATTGATTCATCATCGATTCTTCATCTGATGTATCTTTTAAAACTTTGAAGCCAATTGAATATTCACCGTCAGCTAACTTGGTAGCTGCTTGAACTGCAAGTGGTTGTAATGTTGATACAAATGTAAATATCATTAGACACATTGCAACAACAATCTTAAGATACTTGTTCAATGAAATAACGCTCCTTTATAAAAAATTAATTATTTAACACTGTTCCCATCAAATACAAAGCGAATATCATATGAAGCATTGTAATTAATAATTGGGATATTAATTTTCACCTTGCCGTTTAGTTTTTTTGACAAGTCAGCAACTTCAAATTCTACAACTCTAGTATTATCTGTTTTGTTTTCACTTAACACGGTTGTTTCTATAAATTGACCATCTTTTTCTACTTGGAAACTTTTAATAGAAGAACTATCTTTCACTTTAAATGAAACATATTGTTTTCCATTTTTAACTGTTAATGTTGCTGGGCTTTCAAAATAACTATTCATTCTAGATGATTCATCTTTATCGCCTTTCCATACAGTAAAAGCAATATTATATTTCCCATCAGCTAGTTTTGTAGCAGCCTTTGCATCTTGTGAACCTAGTGTTGCGATAAACGTAAATAAAACAGCAAATACGGCAATAATCATTTTAAATTGTTTAAACATATATTCATCACCCTTCGAAATATTTATTTGTTTAGCTTCGCTTTACGAATTAAGAAAACACCTGAAACAAGAAGTAACGCTGCAAAGAATCCGATACGTGCTTCGTCTCCCGTTTTTGGATTATCTGTTTTTTCAGCTTTTCCACTCTCATTTGTTTCTTTATTCGCTTCTTTATTCTCTACTTTCGTTTTTTCTTCTTTTACTTGTGTATCTGTTTTCGCTTGGTCATTATTTTTTGTTGCAGCAACTACACCGTTATCGCCACCTACAGCTTTTACATTTGCATCAAACGCAAAACGAATTGTATAGTGGTGGTCATAGTTTGCACTTGGTACAACAACATGAATTTTTACTCCCAACGGCTTTGATAGATCATCAACTTTAAATTCAACCGTTCTTTTATCAGCCCCTTCGTCCTTACTCACTACTTTTGCATCAACAAAATTTCCATTCTCCGGTGCTTTAAATTCTGTAATCCAAGCACTATGGTTCATTGGAACTTGAACTTTCATCTCACCATTTTTTACAACTAACTTAGCTGGCTTTTCAAAATAATCATTTGCCATTGAAGCTGACTCGTTTTCCGCTTTTTGTATTACGTAGTTAATATCATACGTACCGTCAGCTAATTTTGCTGAAGCTTGTCCGAACGGCACTACAAGAAAAGCTAGCATACATACAAATGTCATAATAAAAGCGGGTAATACAGAAAACTTTTTCATTTTTCTTGTTTCCTCCTTGTTTATCTTGCATTTCACTTTTTAAAAATGATAATTATTCTCAATTTATAAGAAAAAAATAACCTTTTCCACCTATATTTAATTAGCATTCTTTTATGTAACATAAGTATTATTGATTATCATTCTCATTGAATATTAAAAATAATATCTCACCCTATTCCTTATACGAAGGCATAGAAACTGAGAAAAAATTATAAAACTTATTCATTGATTATCATTCTCAATATAAATCAAAAAAAATAAACTATCCCTTTTCCTCTTCTTTCACCTCTTCCCATAACAACACTATAGTTATAGAAACCCCTTTCCTTCACTTCCCTTCCAATATTTCCACAACTAAGTCAATCTTAGCCTACTCATAAATTTTTTGTCAACTATATTACGTATAAAATTTTTAATATCTGAATTTCTCTATATGTGGCTTTTTCTACAAAAAAAAGAGACTTTCTATTATAGAAAGCCTCTTTTCTCTATTTTTCTACAGCAATTTCCTGCTTTTGAAACTTAGAAACTATATAACCAAATCCTATACCGATTATGCCTGGAACTAACCAACCAATTCCTACACTATATAATGGAATTTTATCTAAAATAGGTGCTAATGCTGCAATTTGAAGGTTTGCATTGTGTAATCCATCAAAGAAACTAATTGCGAACGCTCCTACAATACCACCCACATACATCGCTAATGGAAGACGAACGTAGTTTTCAACAAGTGATAATACGATAAGAACGATTCCAATTGGATAAATGGCGATTAAGATTGGTAATGCTAATGCGTTTAACTGCGTTAAACCAAGATTGGCTACCATAAATGCTAGTACACAGAAAATGAAAACGACTTTTTGATATGAAAGCTTTGGTAATAAGGAAGAGAAATATTCTCCACAAGCTGCAACAATACCTACAGAAGTTGTTAAACATGCTGCTGTAATTGCGATACCTAGTAATAATGTTCCGTAACTACCAAATAAATGATTTACAACGTTTGTTAAAATAATGCCTCCGTTTGCGCCCATTCCAAGCGATACACTAGAAGCTCCAAGATACGCAAGCGCTAAATACACAAGTAGTAAACCAAGTGCTGCAATAAATCCTGCAAAGATTGTTACTTTCGCAATGCTATTCTTATTTGTAACACCTTTTGCTTTTAAAGCATTAATGACAACATTTCCGAAAACAAGTGCTGCCAGTCCATCTAAAGTTAAATATCCGTCAATAAAACCTTTGAAAAGAGGAGCACTATACGCTTCTGTCGGTGAACCAAATTCTCCAATTGGTGTAATAAGTGCTTTACCTACAATAATTGCAATAACAGCTAATAAAATTGGAGTTAACACTTTACCGATGCGTCCCACTAATTTTGAAGGATTTAAAGCTAAATAGAAAGTTACCGCAAAGAAAATAAATGTAAAGATAACAAGTGGATAGGATTGGCTAGCTATCTCACTTGGTAAAAATGGTGCAACACTCATTTCATAAGCAACTGTCCCTGTACGCGGAACGCTTACGAATACGCCTAAGCATAAATAAATTACAGTGATAAAAACAAGTGCGAAGATAGGATGCACACGTCCTGCTAGCTCATTAATATCTCCCTTTAGAGCTATAACGATTACCCCTAATAAAGGCAATCCAACACCTGTTACGATAAAACCAAATAACGCGATCCATACATCTGTTCCAGCACCTTGTCCTAACGCTGGTGGAAAAATCATATTACCTGCACCGAAAAATAGTGCAAATAACATTAAACTTATTGCAAACATCTCAGAAAATTTTAAAGATGATTTCATTTCTACTAACCTCCTAAATAATTAATTAACAAAATATTCTGAATTAAAATCCGTCAAATCTCCTCTTTCAAGCATACTTCCCCGTAAAAGAACGCAAAAAACACCCGTCCCTAACAAAGGGACGAGTGTTGAAATCGTGGTTCCACCCTTATTCTAATAAAATAAATTTATAACGAAATAAGCTCATTTTATAGCTCGTGTAAATTGATAACGGTTTTATCCGCCAAGAATTACAATGCATCATGCATGCAGTTCACTCTTGAAGTTTAGAGGTGGTAAGATTGTCTTTTCGTATTAGGAAGCTCACAGCCTAAGGCTTCCCTCTCTGAGAATCGTAGAAAACAACTCATGTCCTCATCATTACTTTTATAAAATATCTTGTCGAAACTTGTTGTTTTTTATTATATGGGCTATTTTTTAAAAAATCAATAGTTTTATTTTTTCTGACAAAAAAATATAGGGAGAAAATTTTTCCTCCCTATAACTGCCCTATTAAAATTTCTAACTCTTCAGCTGTAACGCTCCGCCACTTTCCCACTTCAAGCTCATGTAATTCTATATTCATAATGCGCACTCGCTTTAGCTTTGTTACAGTAAACCCGAAAGCACGGCTCATTCTACGAATTTGCCTGTTCATTCCTTGTGTTAAAACGATGCGAAATGTAGATTGGCCGACTCTCGTCACTTTGCATGGCTTCGTCATTCCATCTTTAATCTTTACACCGCTGGACATCTCATCAATAAACCAATCTGTAAAAGGTTTATCTACCGTCACAACATATTCTTTCTCATGCTCGTGATCTCCGTGTAAAATTTGATTCGCAATCGCGCCATCATTCGTTAATAAAATAAGTCCTTCCGATGCTTTATCTAATCGTCCAACGGGAAAGATTCGCTCTGGGTAATTGATATAATCAATAATATTATCTTCAATATGATCGGCTGCTGTACAAGTAATTCCAACTGGTTTATGAAAAGCGATATACACCTTTTCTTTCTCTTCTTTTGCAATAACCTGCCCATCAATCGTTACAACATCATCATCGCTCACGAGAGCACCGTGCGTACAAATTTCGCCGTTAATAGCCACGCGTCCAGCTTTAATAAGACGATCTGTTTCGCGTCTTGAGCAGGATTTTGCTTCGCTTATGTATTGGTTGATTTTCATATTTTGTTCCTTTTCGTATATTAAAAGCGTCAATCTATGGCAATATCATTATGCCACGATTGACGCTCCTTCACTTCGCAAAAACAACTAAATAAATAACCCCAATCACCAAAAATATTCCACAACAAGCTAACAATGCTTTTGCAAGTTTGTCCATAAACATATAATGGTTTCCCCTTTGTTTCGTTGTTTGCTATTTTAATTCGACAACTGTTACACCTAGGCCTCCCTCGCCCATGTCACCGTAACGGTAGTTTTTCACGCCGCGATGTTTTTTCAAGTAATCTTGTACACCTTGGCGAAGCGCTCCTGTTCCTTTACCGTGAATGATTGACACACGAGGATAGCTTGCAAGCTGTGCATCGTCTAAATATTTTTCAACGCGCATCATTGCATCTTCGTAACGCTCACCGCGAAGGTCAAGCTCTAACGACACGTGATAATCTCTACCCTTCACACTTGCAACTGCTTTTTTCTCTGTTTGCTTCGGTGTATTAATGTATTCCATATTGGATTCTTTCACTTTCATCTTCAGAATACCAATTTGTACGCTCCACTCTGTATCACTTACTTTTTCAAGTAATTGACCTTTTTGACCGAACGTTAATACTTTTACTTCATCGCCTGCACGTAATTGTTGTTTTGGCGCTGTGTTTTTCACATTCACTTTTTGTTTCTTCACAAGCTCTGGCGCTGCACCTTCTAGGCGGCTCTTCGCTTCAATAAGCTCGTGATCTTTCACGTTTACAAGCTGCGCTTTGCGCAATTGACGAAGTTCGTGAATAATGCCCTCTGCTTCTTTCTTCGCAGCTTCGACTTTTTCTTCCCCTTCTTTTTGCGCTTTTAATAATTTTTCATCACGCTCTTCGTTAAATTCAATAATTTGACGCTGTAATTCACGATGAAGTTTTTCAGATTGCTTACGAAGCGCTTCTGCTTCGTTCCAGTCACGCTCTGCGTTCTTTTGACTTTCTTCTAACTTCGCAATCATATTTTCAATTTTATTTGTATCCGTACTAATATGGTTACGCGCTTGATCAATAACGCGATCAGATAATCCAAGGCGCTTCGAAATTTCAAAGGCGTTACTACGTCCTGGTACACCGATTAATAATTTATACGTTGGGCTTAATGTGTTCACATCGAACTCAACACTCGCATTAATAACTTGCTCACGGTTATATCCGTATGCTTTTAATTCCGGGTAATGCGTCGTTGCAACAACGCGAGCACCACGATTACATACTTCATCTAAAATTGAAATTGCTAGTGCAGCCCCTTCTTGCGGGTCTGTTCCAGCACCTAATTCATCGAATAAAACTAAGCTTTCAAAATCAGCTTTTTCTAAAATATCTACAATGTTCACCATATGTGAGGAGAACGTACTTAAACTTTGTTCAATCGATTGCTCATCACCGATATCAGCGAAAATATTTTTAAATACACAAATCTCTGACTCATCCATTACTGGAATATGAAGACCAGATTGCGCCATTAATACACAAATACCAACCGTTTTCAGCGTAACTGTTTTACCACCTGTATTCGGTCCTGTAATTACAATTGTTGTGAAATCTTTACCGAGCATAATGTTATTTGGCACAATAATTTCCGGATCAATAAGCGGATGACGCGCTTGTCTTAAATCCATGTAGCGCTCGTTATTTACGATTGGCTTCGTTGCTTTAATTCGCTTCGCATAAAAAGCTTTTGCAAAAATGAAGTCAAGATTTGCAACTACTTCTACGTTAGACAAAACAATATCAGCTTCTACTGCCACTTCTTCTGTTAACATTAATAAGATGCGTTCGATTTCTTGTTTTTCTTTCACACGTGCTTCTTGAAGTGCGTTATTTAATTCTACAATTACTTGTGGTTCAATAAATAACGTTTGTCCAGAAGCAGATTGATCGTGAACAATACCACCATATACACCGCGGTATTCTTGTTTTACCGGGATTACGTAACGTTCGTTACGGATCGTTACAATCGCATCAGATAACATCTTTTGTGCGTTTGAAGAACGCGTCATATTCTCTAACTTTTCACGAATACGGCTTTCCGCAGTACGAATTTGGTTACGAATACCACGTAGTTTATCACTTGCGCTATCGACTACTTCACCGCCATCACCGATACAATTTGTAATTTTCTTTTCTAAGTCATATAAAGATACAATTTGAGCGACGTGAGTTTCTAAAATCGGAAGCTCGACACCATTATCAACCATATCTTCGATAAAACGTTTCATATTGCGACTACCATACATCGTATTTGCAATATCAAGTAGTTCATTTGGGCTTAACATACTTCCGATTTTTGCACGCTTCACATTTGAGCGAACATCAGTAATACCACCTAATGGCGCACTCCCTTTTAAACGAATGACTTTCGCCGCTTCATCCGTCGTATCTTGTAGTTCTACAATTTCTTCAAAATCAGTGCTCGGTACTAAATTCTTCACTTTGTCACGACCAAGTGAAGAGGCTGTATGTTCAAGTAATTGTTCTTTTACTTTATTGTATTCTAATACACGCAACGTTCTTTCTAACATGTTGCAGGTCCCCCTTGTGTTACTTATTACGTTTAATATAGTCTAATAAACGTTCAATATCCCACGTGTTAATCACGTTATCTTTTTGAATCCAACCTTTACGTGCTGCTGCTACACCTGTTTCCATGTCTTCTAACATTTCAAGTGTATGAGCATCCGTATTAATCGCTACTTTTACACCAGCATCTTGTGCTTGTTTTAATAATTTCGCGCTTAAATCTAGACGGTTTGGATTTGCATTTAATTCTAAAACTGTATTTGTTTCTTTTGCGAGTTCAATTAATAAATCTGTGTCTACATCGTAACCCTCGCGACGTCCAAGAAGGCGTCCTGTCGGGTGAGCAATCATTGTAACATGTTTATTCTCAAGTGCAGCGCGAAGACGCTTCATAATCGTTTCACGGTCTTGTGAGAAGCTAGAGTGGATAGCTCCAATAACATAATCTAATTCTGCTAATACTTCATCATCAAAATCAAGTGATGCATCCGGTAAAATGTCCATTTCAATTCCGCGTAAAATTGTAATGTCTGAATACTTTTCATTCATGCGTTCAATTTCTTTCGCTTGTTCACGAAGACGCTCTTTCGTTAAACCGTTCGCTACTTTCAAGTATTGTGAGTGATCAGTAATCGCCATAAACTTATATCCACGGGCACGACATGCCTGTACCATTTCTTCAATAGAAAAAGCACCGTCACTCCACGTTGTATGCATATGTAAATCACCTTGTATATCAGAAAACTGAATTAAGTTTGGATACTCTTTAATTAATTCAATTTCTTTTCCATCTTCACGCACTTCTGGTGGGATAAATGGAAGACCGAAATGAGCAAAAAATTCTTCCTCAGTCTCGAATGTTTTTACTTCACCTGTTTCCAATTTCTCTACACCGTACTCACTAATTTTTTCGCCTTTATCTTTTGCAATTTGGCGCATTTTTACGTTATGGTCTTTTGATCCTGTGAAATGATGAAGCGTTGTAATAAACTCTTCTGGTTTTACTAAACGGAAATCGATTGAAATATCATATTCGTATTGAAGACGAACAGAAACTTTCGTATCTCCACTTGCAATTACTTCAATCATATTATCGAATTGCAATAAATGTTCACGTACTGCTGCTGGTTCTGTCGTTGCAATAATGAAATCTAAATCCTTCACTGTCTCACGAACACGGCGTAAGCTACCAGCGCGAGAAAAACGAATTACTTCGGTAATATTCGACAACTTCTCCTCTATTTCCCCGGCAATAGGTAATATCATCGCAATCGGTAAACGTTCTGGACGAGATCCTACTTGATCAATTGCTTCTAATATCTTCTCTTCTGTTTTCTTACCGAAACCTGCTAAAGCTTGTACTTTATTTTCCTCACAAACAGCTTTTAACGATTCCATATCCACAACACCAAGTTCTTTGTATAACTTAGCTACCTTTTTACCACCAAGGCCCGGAAGTTTTAATAAAGGTAACAAACTGCTTGGCACTTCTTTTTCAAGTTCTTGTAATACTTCAGATGTTCCCGATTCTATATATTCTTGAATAACTGCTGCCGTTCCTTTTCCGATACCTGGAATCTTTGTGAAATCTTCAATTTCAGAAAGACTACGATCATCACTTTCTAGTGCTGCTGCTGCTTTACGAAATGCAGATATTTTAAATGGATTCGCACCCTTTAATTCCATAAAAAGCCCGATTGTCTCTAGTAATTTAATAACTTGTTTTTTATTTACTTTCATCATTGCCCCGCCTTTCTTTCATAGAAAAAAACTTCTCTTTCCGAAAAAAGAGAAGTTATACTCTGCTACCTGTCTGCCATAGCTCCTTCACCTTTTCAGAGAGAATCGGTGTATCGTCTACAATTATTTTGCTAATTGATGATTTTTGTAATGGTGTTTGTATTTGTTCAATCGGAAGAATATTTCCAACAATAATTAAAACAAACAAAATAATATATACTTCTAAAAATCCGAGGATTGCCCCCGCAAACGCATTTACTTGCTTTAACACCGGTATTTCTGCAAACATATTTAACAAATTACCAAGTAATGAAAGTGCGATTTTTGTAATAATAAATAATACGATAAACGCAATTGCTTGATAAAATACTGTCTCAATATTATTTGCATCAATCCATTCTGGAACAGATACATTTTTATCAAATGGATACGGAATAAATTTCGCAAGTGCTGGCGCTAAATCTTTACAGTACCAGTATGCAACAAGGTATGCGATAATAAAGCTTGTTAACTTTACAAGTTGTAAGATAAAACCTCTGCGTAATCCGAGGAAAAATCCCATAACAAGCAGTAAAATGATAATAATATCAATCATGTTTATTCCATTCCTTTTTTTGTCATACTTTCTTTCAACTTCTCATGTTCTTCTTTTAATTTTATGTAATCGTGTATGACGTTTACCGCCGTCAATACCGCTAGTCTACTCGTATCAAGCGAAGGATTCTTGGCATTGAGTTCGCGCATTTTATCATCCACAATCGCTGCTACCATGCGGATATGACTTGTACTTTCATCGCCAACAACTGAATACTGTTGGCCATATATTTCTACATTAATTCGACTTTTATTTCCCTTTTGTTGTGACAACTCACCGGCCTCCAATCACGTACAGAATCCTAAAGTTTATCATACCATGAACCATCATAATATGGAAACAGAAAGAACAATCCGATATGATAAAAATAACAATATAAAAAAGGAGCGACCATTTTGTCAAATTCTATCGTAATACAAACAAGTTCTACAGTAATTGAAGACATGAAACAACAATATAAACAAGCACTTAGCTCAAAAATTCCGCAAGGCGGTATCTTTATGGCAAAGGTGCCATCTTGCACGATTACAGCATATAAATCTGGAAAAGTAATGTTCCAAGGTGGACGTGCTGAAGCAGAAGCTTCTCGTTGGCAAACTGTCTCTCAAACACCGAAAACAACTGTAAAAAAATCGGTCGATTCTCATCGTTTTGCACCGCCTGCTTCCATCGGTACAATGTCTATAGCAGGATCAGATGAAGTAGGTACTGGTGATTACTTCGGACCGATGACAGTAGTTGCTGTATATGTGGACGCAAAACAAATTCCACTTTTAAAAGAACTTGGTGTAAAAGACTCCAAAAACTTAAACGATGCTCAAATTACCGCTATTGCAAAACAACTACTTCACGTTGTTCCTTACAGCTCTCTCGTTCTTCATAATGAAAAATATAACGAGCTATTTGATAAAGGAAATAATCAAGGTAAGCTAAAAGCTTTACTACACAATAAAGCCATTACAAACTTATTAGCGAAAATTGCTCCTACAACACCAGAAGGCATCTTAATCGACCAATTTACGCAACCTGATACATACTATAAGTATTTAGCAAAACAAAAACAGGTACAGCGTGAAAATGTTTACTTCGCTACGAAAGGTGAAAGTGTTCATTTAGCTGTTGCCGCCGCTTCCATTTTAGCTCGTTACTCATTCGTAAAACAATTTGATGAACTAAGTAAAAAAGCTGGTATGCTACTTCCAAAAGGTGCTGGTAAACAAGTTGATATTGCCGCTGCTAAATTAATTCAAAAAGTAGGTAAAGAAAGATTACCTGAGTTTGTAAAACTGCATTTTGCTAATACAGAGAAAGCGTTTCGCTTATTGAAATAGTATCGACAAAAACAGGGGCTTACAAACTCCTGTTTTTTGTTTCATGTGTTCTCGATTCAATGTAATTGCATTTACTATTTTCCTCTCCTAACTATATCGCTAAATTAACTCATTTTTAGTAATTCCCCTATAAAAAAGGAGAGCCGCCAAGACTCTCCCTTTTTTATATTAGCTTCGTTTCTGCTTCTTATTTGATGAAGATACTTTATGAGAACCAGTTTCATGTGTTGTTGTCCCTTGCCCTTCCACTTCTGGAGAACCTAGGATTGATCTTGAATGGTCTTTTTTCACTTTTTTACTCATTGCACTCACCCCCAAGGTTACTTTTTACTTAAGGGTAAAAAACTATTCAACATAATAATCTGAACATATACTCGCTACTCTTTTACTCTCGTGTTTGGTTTTCGCTTATGTCCCATAGACGCTTTGCTGCATCCTTATCCAAGGCAGCTTCAGACATTTCCCCTACTTGTTTATCGGCATAGTAATAACCACTCTGATTAGTAAATCCAGTTGATTCTGCTAGCCATACTAAAGTTTCAGCACCTTTCTCCGGCGTACGGGAGAAAGGTTTCATTGCTGCCATAGTTAAGCGAGCAGCTAGACCATTATCCTGGTTAAAATTCGTATTCACTAGCCCCGGGTCAAAGCTATAAGCACTAACACCCGTTCCCTCCAACCGCTGTGCCAATTCAGAGGTGAATAAAATGTTAGCTAGTTTTGTTTGTGCATAACGCATTGTAGGACCGCCCATGAACTTCTTAATACCGCGATACAGTTGTTCTGCATCTAGATCATCGAAATCAATTCCCTTTTTAGCCATTTTGTGACCGTGAGATGCAGTGGTAATGACGCGAGCAGGAGCACTTTCTTTTAAACGCTCCAACAACAAATCTGTAAGTAAGAATGGACCTAAATGGTTTACCGCCCAGGTCATCTCCAAACCGTCTTCTGTAATTTGCCTTGTTTGAAATAAAGCACCCGCATTATTTACTAATATATCAATTCTCGGACATCTTTCTAAAATATTGGTAGCTACCTGGCGTATAGATTGTTGGGAAGACATATCAGCGAAAAATATATCTACCACTGCATTCCCATCCGTTATATTTTCAAGTTGAGTCATAACATCATTCGCTTTTGCTTCATTACGTGCAATGATTCCTAGCTTAGCACCGCTTTTTGCAAACACCTTAGCTGCCGCTAATCCAATACCACTTGTTGCACCAGTGATTACTATATACTTGTCACGCAATGTCCACTTTGTATGACTTGGAATTTCCCCCATTGTATAAAAACCCCTTCCCTATATAAATGTCGCATTCGTTTTACTTATATATGAAGTGGGAATTGAACTATGAACAACATCTTTTCTAGTCGTGAAATACTTTATAAAGTTCAGGTTGCAATTACAACCTTTCTCAATAAAAAAAGCGAGAGCAGTTGCTCTCGCTTTTTTTATATCTTAAAACTCAGAAGAACCTGGAGTTCTTGGGAATGGAATTACGTCACGGATGTTAGCCATACCAGTAATGTACATTAGGAAGCGCTCGAAACCTAGACCGAATCCAGCGTGTTTTGTACCGCCGTATTTTCTAAGTTCTAAGTACCACCAGTAGTCCTCTTCGTTCATGCCTAGTTCTTTAATTCTTTCTACTAAAACGTCCATTCTTTCTTCACGTTGACTTCCGCCAATTAATTCGCCGATGCCAGGAACTAGAAGGTCAGTAGCAGCTACTGTTTTACCGTCTTCATTCATACGCATATAGAACGCTTTAATGTCTTTTGGATAGTCTGTTACGAATACAGGGCGTTTGAAGATTTCTTCTGATAAGTATCTTTCATGCTCTGTTTGTAAGTCAATACCCCATTCTACTGGGTATTTAAAGTCAGCACCTGATTCTTGAAGTACTTTAATTGCTTCTGTATAAGTGATACGACCGAAGTCAGAGTTAATCACATTGTTCATGCGCTCTAGAACTGTTTTATCAACGAAGCTGTTAAAGAAGTCCATTTCTTCTGGTGCATGTTCTAATACATATTTCATTGCATATTTCAGCATATCTTCTGTAAGATCCATTACATCGCCTAATTCAGCAAATGCAATCTCAGGCTCAACCATCCAGAACTCAGCTGCATGGCGAGTTGTGTTTGAGTTCTCCGCACGGAATGTAGGTCCGAATGTGTATACATCACGGAATGCTAATGCATAAGCTTCAGCGTTCAGCTGTCCACTTACTGTTAAGTTTGTTTCTTTACCGAAGAAGTCTTTTGATTCATCAACTTGTCCGTCTTCACCTTTTGATACGTTGTTTAAATCTTGCGTTGTTACACGGAACATTTCGCCAGCACCTTCTGTATCACTACCAGTAATGATCGGTGTGTGAACATGTACGAATCCACGCTCTTGGAAGAATTGGTGAATCGCAAATGCTGCGATAGAACGTACGCGGAACGTTGCAGAGAATGCATTTGTTCTTGGGCGTAAGTGAGCGATTGTACGTAAGTATTCAAACGTATGACGCTTCTTTTGAAGTGGGTAATCAGAATCTGATAAGCCCTCGATATCAATTTTTTCTGCTTTAATTTCAAATGGTTGCTTCGCTCCAGGCGTTGCAATTACTTTACCTTCTACTTTAACTGAAGAGCTAAGTGGAAGTTTTGCAATTTCTTTGAAGTTCTCTAATTCTGTATCGAAAACGATTTGAACGCTTTTGAAGAAGCTACCGTCGTTTAATTCGATGAAACCAAATGCTTTTGAATCACGTAAGTTACGAATCCACCCTGATACTTGTACTGTTTGATCTGCATACTTTTCTGTATCTCTATACAGACTTTTTACTAATGTGTTTTCCATAGTGAAATTCTCCTTTGCTGATATATTTAAATACAAAAAAACCTTTCATCCATAAAGGGACGAAAGGTTAAACTTCGCGGTACCACCCAATTTGTCATAAAGACCAACTTTAACTCGTATGTAATACATACTTCCCGGTTTGTAACAGGCCGGATTCCCGTCTAAGTCTACTCTTGAATACAAGATTCAATTTCGGTTAGCAACTCCAAGGTGTTCTTCACATATACCGCCTCATCAGGCTCTCACCGTCCCTGACTCGCTATGGATTATAGTATATACTACTTTTCCTTATCATCGTCTTTCATTTTGTTAAACTAAAATTAATGTACTACATTCGAGGGAAAGATGCAAGACACCAGAAAATATATCAGCGATTTTCGCAATATATCGACCGTAACTTCAAATATATCGGCAATTTTTATAATATATCGACAATCGCATCATAAAAAAAATTGCCGGAATAGATCCGGCAATTTCTTATTACTTACGTAACTCCGCACCAAATTTCTCTTCTACCGTTGTTAATACACGGTTATGTGCTTCTGTTACTTCTTCGTCTGTTAACGTACGTTCTGCATCGAAGTAAGTCATAGAGAATGCAAGTGATTTCTTGCCTTCTTCCATTTTTTCACCTTCGTATAAGTCGAATAGTGTTACGTCTTTCAGAAGTTCTCCACCAGCTTCAGCAATGACTTGCTTCATTCCGCCAGCTTTTGTTTCTTTCGTTACAACAACAGCCATATCACGTGTCATCGATGGGAAACGTGGGATTGGTAAGTAGTAAGTTTCTTCCACGTCTGCACCGAATACTTTTACAAGAGATAGTTCGAATACGAATGTATCTTTCACATCCAATTGTTTTTGCGATTCTGGATGCAATTGACCGATGAATCCAATTACTTCGCCATCTAATACAATGTCAGCTGTACGGCCTGGGTGCATACCTTCACGTTTTGCTGGTGCATATGCGATTTGGTTTGCAACGCCAAGTACGTCGAATAATCCTTCTAGCACACCTTTCATAACGAAGAAGTCTACTACTTTCTTCTCGCCTTGCCATGCATGGTGAAGAGCAAGACCTGTCATAACACCCGCAAGATGTTGTTCTTCTTTCGGAAGTTCTCCTGCTTCTGTCGGTAAGAAGATAGAACCTACTTCGTATAGAGCAACACTGTCGTTTTTACGTGCAACATTGTATGAAACTGCTTCTAACAATTGTGGCACTAAGCTTAAACGAAGTTGACTACGCTCTTCACTCATTGGAAGCGCAAGATTTACAGGAGCTTTTTCGTTCGGCTCAACCATATATTGTTTCGCTTTGTCAGCGCTTGTTAATGAATATGTGATTGCTTCATATAAACCAGCACCTTCTAAGAAGCGACGTACTTTACGACGTTTCGTTTGTGCTGATGTTAATTTACCACGTGTCATCGTTCCAGAAGGTAATGTAACTGGAATGTGATCATACCCATACAGACGACCCACTTCTTCTACTAGGTCTTCTGAAATTGTAATATCAGGACGACGTGCTGGTACATTTACATGGAATGTTCCTTCTACTTCTGTGAATGGGAATTTCAAGTTTGTGAACATTGTACCCATTTCACTTGCAGAAATATCTGTACCTAATACACGGTTTACTTTTTCAGCCGTAACAGATACTGTACGCTCTTGTACTTGTAAGTTATCAGCTTCTACTACACCTTCAAGTGCTTCTCCGCCAGCATATTTCGCCATTAAAGCAGCTGCGTGTTGAATTGCTTCAAACGTACGTGTTGGATCAATTCCTTTTTCAAAACGTGCACTTGATTCACTGCGAAGACCTAAGTCTTTTGATGTACGGCGCACTGTTTGACCTGCAAAGTATGCAGACTCGATTAAAACGTTTACCGTCTCATTTGTAACTTCAGAATCAGCTCCGCCCATTACACCAGCAACCGCTAAAGCTTTTGTGCCGTTTGTAATTACAAGATGATGTTCTTGTAACGTACGCTCTTGATCATCTAACGTTTCAATTTTTTCGCCTTCTTTTGCAAGACGAACAACGATTTCTTTTGAACCTAATTTATCGTAATCGAATGCATGTAACGGTTGACCGTATTCCATTAAAATGTAGTTTGTAATATCAACTACATTGCTAATTGGACGAATGCCAGCTGCCATAAGGCGCGTTTGCATCCACATTGGTGATGGACCAATCTTTACGTTCTTCACCATTTTTGCAATATATAATGGGTTTTCTTCTTTCGCTTCTACACTTACAGAAATGTAGTCAGAAGTTTTTTCTGCTGTTTCTTGTAAGTCGATAGCTGGAAGTTTTACTTCACGGCCGTAAATAGCAGCTACTTCATATGCAACACCTAACATGTTTAAGCAATCTGCACGGTTTGGTGTTAAACCAAGCTCAAGTACTTCATCATGTAAGTTTAAAATTTCAAGTGCATCTGCACCAACTTCAGCGTCACTTGGGAAGATGAAGATACCATCTGCGTATTCTTTTGAAACTAACTTTCCATCAATGCCAAGCTCTTGAAGAGCACAAACCATACCATGAGAAGCTTCACCGCGTAGTTTTGCTTTTTTAATTTTGAAGTTACCAGGAAGTACAGCGCCAACTTTTGCAACTGGTACTTTTAAACCTTTTGCAATGTTAGCAGCACCACAAATAATTTGAACTGGTTCTTCTTCACCGATATCGATTAAGCATTTGCTTAACTTATCAGCTTCTGGGTGTTTTTCACACTCTAATACGTGACCAACTACAACACCTTTTACACCTTTATTTAATACTTCAACACCTTCTACTTCAATACCACTTTTCGTGATTTTGTCTGCTAGTTCTTGTGCTGTTACATCTTTAATATCTACATACTCTTGTAACCAACGATATGATACGAACATATTTATCCTCTCCTTCCCTTACGCTCGTTTGAATTGTTGTAAGAAACGTACGTCATTTGTATAGAAATGACGTATGTCATCTACGCCGTATTTCAACATTGCGATACGTTCTGCGCCCATACCGAATGCGAAACCTTGATATTCTTTTGAATCATAACCAGCCATTTCAAGTACGTTCGGGTGAACCATACCTGCGCCTAAAATTTCAATCCAGCCAGTTCCTTTACAAGTGCCACAACCTTTACCGTGACACATCATACACGAAATATCCATCTCTACAGATGGCTCTGTGAATGGGAAGAAACTTGGACGAAGACGGATTTCACGGTCTTCACCGAACATCTTTTTCACGAATACTTGCAGTGTACCTTTTAAGTCACTCATACGAATGTTTTTATCAATTACAAGACCTTCAATTTGCATGAATTGGTGTGAATGCGTCGCATCATCGTCATCGCGGCGATACACTTTACCAGGACAAATAATTTTGATTGGGCCTTTTTCTTTGTTATTTTCCATCGTGCGTGCTTGCACAGAAGATGTATGCGTACGTAGTAACGTTTCTTCTGTAATGTAGAATGTATCTTGCATATCACGCGCTGGATGATCTTTCGGTAAGTTTAATGCTTCGAAGTTGTAGTAGTCTTTTTCTACTTCTGTTCCTTCAGCTACTTCGTAACCCATACCGATGAATACATCTTCAATTTGTTCAACAACAGCTGTTAACGGATGGTGACAACCTGTTTCAACAGGACGACCTGGCAAGGTAACATCAATTGTTTCAGTAGCTAATTTCGCTTCAATTACTGCTTTTTCTAAGTTACCAATTTTGTCATCTAAACGCGTTTGAATCGCTTCACGTACTTCATTTACTAATGCTCCCATACGTGGACGCTCTTCCGCTGATAATTTTCCCATGCCGCGTAATACTTCTGTAATTGGGCCTTTTTTCCCTAAATACGCTACGCGTACGTCATTTAAGCCCTTTAGCTCTTTCGCTTCTTCAATAAGCTCTAACGCTTTTTGCTTTAGCTCTTTTAAACGTGCTTCCATTTGGAACCCTCCTAATTTTAAAAATAAAAAAACCTCGCTCCCAAAAAGGGACGAGGTAAATTCGCGGTACCACCCTAAATTGACAGAACAAGTCTGCCCACTCATTAGTTATAACGATCAATTCTGACCGGAACGCCTTTACATATACATGGTCCTGGCGTCAACTCCAGAGGTGAATTCACTTCCGTCTACCATAAGAATGCTTTCAGTCTACGGCATTCTCTCCCTATATGGCGATTTTGTCAGCTACTCTTCTCTATCAACGTTTTTCGTTATTTAACTTTTATTATATGTTCATTACGAACATGTACTTCAACTTATTATAAGAAGTTTTTTATTTGTTCGCAACCGGGCTTTGTAAATAATACGTTAAAATCCCTGCTGCAACCGCAACATTTAATGATTCTGCCCCGCCATAAATCGGAATATACAAGTTTTGATCCGTTTTCGCAAGAATTTCTTGGCGTACGCCGCTTCCTTCATTCCCTACAATTAATGCAAAACTTCCGGCTGGTGTTACTTCACCGTAAGGAGCTCCATTTTCAAGAGCTGTTCCATATACAGGAACACTATTTTCTTTTAACTTGTCTACCCATTCTTCTAAATTCCCTTTTACAATCGGTAAGTGGAAAATAGAACCTTGTGTAGAGCGCAGTACTTTACTATTGTAAACATCAACACAACCTTCTCCAAGCACAACGGCATGAATACCAGCTGCATCAGCTGTACGAATAATCGTTCCTAAATTACCTGGGTCTTGAAGGCCGTCTAATAAAAGAAATTTCCCATCAGTAAGAGCTACTTCTTTCTCATGCTTTTCACAGACAGCAAATACACCTTGTGTCGTTTCTGTTTCACGAAGTATTTTTACAATCGCTTCAGGCACGATATACATTTCAACATCATTCACTGTCCAATCTTTCGGAAGGTCTGTTTGATCTGAAACGATAAGTTCTGTTACAACTCCTGCCTTTAAAGCTTCCTCCACTAAGTGGAATCCTTCAACAAAGAACAACCCTTTTTTATCGCGTTCTTTTTTCGTTTGCAGCTTTTTCCACTGCTTCACACGCGGATTTTGTACTGAATCAATGTTTTTCATAATATGTATTTCCCTCTCTTCTTGTCTTATCATTATAGCCTATTTTTCATACATATTTACATAAAAAAGAACAAAAACTAACGTCAGTTTCAATTCTGAAGAAGAGGTGAAAGCAATGAGTTTTAATTTACGTGGTGCTGTATTAGCAAATGTATCTGGAAATTCACAAGATCAATTACAAGAAACGATTGTCGATGCAATTCAAAGCGGTGAAGAAAAAATGCTTCCAGGTCTTGGTGTTTTATTCGAAGTCATTTGGAAAAACGCTGATGAAAATGAAAAGCACGAAATGTTAGAAACACTAGAACAAGGATTAAAAAAATAAACAATAAAAGGTCACCTTAGAAAAAACTAAGGTGACCTTTTATGTCTATAAAATTTTTCTTCTCCTAAACATTTCTACTTTACTAACGCTGATTGATGGAGTACAATGTTCAAAATACATTTAAACCGATCGATTTTTCTTCATATACATCATTAGATAAAAGGAGTGAATGTTTTATGCAACGTATTACGCTTGAACAAGTTTTTAAACACCACATTACCCAAAAATATGTGAACCGTTCTGGAATGGTCCACGCGATTGCTGTCGCTTACCATGCGTTTCACTTAGCCAAAAAGCATCACGCCTCAGTCGATGCTGCGACAAAAGCCGGTTTCCTTCACGATATCGGACATCATACATGGTACACAGGCGGCGAATGGGACTATGACTTATATAAAAAGAATGATATACATGCAATTAAAGGAGCGGAAAGAGCTCATAAGTTATTAATCCGATTAGGCGAACATCCGAAGCAAGCCAAAGAAATTTCTGTTGCAATTCTATTGCATACTGATTCTTTCCTAGTAGAACAATCACTTGAAAGAACACCTCTACAAAACACTATTAAGTGGGCAGATGAAGCAGACGAAGAACCAGGCGGCGCACACCACTATCGAACTATCTCTTATGAAAAAGCACTAAAAGCAATTCAGCAGTTAGATCGATTGGTAGAGCGTGAATTGCAAATAGAGCAATCAAAATCAAATAACAAGGCAGAACATAGTTATCAATGAGAAAGAGGCATCACTATAGGGTGATACCTCTTTTATTATTTTATGGAAAATACACCTTTATATGTAATATTTAAATGTTACATATAAAAATAAAACACTTTATAATTAAATATATAAATATAAAGAGGTGATTCTACATATGCAACCCACTACACAACTTCCTTATGAACAGAAATACTCTATGTCATGGGGACAATTCATTAGCTCCGTTTTATTTGCTTTTTTCGGAACTGGACTCATTACTGTGTTCCTCGCAATGCCCTTAACAATTTATACAGCCGGACTCGAAAATAAAAAACAAATTGCCCTGTATGAATCTATTGCAAATACTGCAAGTATCGGATTACAACTAACCGTGTTGTTATTCTTCATTTTTAAATTCGAACCCGCAAAAAATTTACTATTAAAATCTTTTAATTTTAAAGCACTGAAAGAATGGCGCACATACTTATACTTACTTCTTTTCTTCGCTATAAGCATCGTGCTCAATTATATCTTTTTAAAATATGTGTTCCAAGACGCAACAAAGCAACAAGCTTCTGCACTAAACTTAGACGTATTTGAACAGTATCAAATATTATTACTTATCGGCTTTGCGATACTCACCCCAATTTTTGAAGAACTTATTTTCCGTGGTTTTTTACTCCACTTTTTCTCTGAACGCTTTCCATTTTGGATTGCAGCAGTCTTAACAAGTTTCTTCTTTGGTATCGCTCATACATACTCACTCGGAGTAATGGTAATTACTTTCTTCACGGGATTATTAATGGCTATTTTATGCAAGAAAACAAAATCCATTATTCCAGCTATGTTATTTCATATTATGAATAATATGTTAGCATTCTTAAGTTAAAAAGAGGTATCATCGCGATACCTCTTTTTACTCTTTTATAACAACTTCAAACTCTTCTTCCGTTAGCACTTTTCGATAATTCGTTTTCTTTTCTCCTTCTTCACCAGAAGTTAGGACAGGCGTCAGTATAATTTTTGTTACACTATCCTCTAGCTTTTCAAATCGCCAATAACTATTTTTCGATTTTATTAATAATATCCAAAATAAACCTCATGTAGTAAAATATAACTTAATTCACATAAAAGAGTTTACATATGTTCAGTATTATTTGGATGCTTTTTACGCCACTTCTCTTACTATGCGGGATTGCTGGTGGTATTTTTTAATGGTAACAGAAATTAAACATCGGAAATTACTTGTTACCTTAATGGGGATTATTTGCTTTTCATTCGTTATAATGCCTTTTACTTTTTTTAAACAAAGGTATCAATGGAGAGAACGTTCTCCACATTCCACCTGTCCTATATTGGATGCTTTTCTCTCTAGCTGGTTTATTAGCAGGATTGAATGGGGTACATTCAAAAATTAAGAGTATACGCAACATGGGACTCATTATTTTCTCAATAGGACTGTTTGCAGCTATTGTCCATGCCTGATTCATATTTTATTCATTAAGGAGTTATTACATATGGAATCTACTGGTTTATTTATTTGGCTTATCTTAGCCCCTATTTTGTTATTATGTGAAGGCATCGTTGGCATTTATTTAATTGCTGCCGGAATTAAATATCGAAAATCACTTATCGTTATAACTGGTTTAATTAGCATATCACTTATCGTTGTTCCTATCATTTGTATAGGTTATGGAATAGATTTAGAGGGAATGGTTCCAATTTCGGGAACTTTATATTGGTGCTTCTTCTCATTAGCTGGACTAGTAGCTATTATAAGTGGCAGACAAATATCAAGTATTCGTTCTATGGGGACGATTTTGGTTATAACAGGATTATGCTCTGTAACTAGTTATCATCTTTTATATCTAACTACATAAAAAACACAAAAAAGCAGGGAAATTAATTCCCTGCTTTTCTATTTGGTTTATTGCCTGATGGCAAGAAGAACGATAACACCCAAGCAATACCTGCGAGTATTGTTGCAATTAAGAAGGCATCGTTAATACCGTTAATTGCAGATAGCTTTGAGATTTGTCCGAATAATAGTTGCGTGCTCATCGCATCTCCCGCTTGAGCTGATCCAGCTAAAGCCGCTAAGCTTTGGCCCATACCATGTACTTTATCAACTAAAATTGGATTTGACGTTGTTAACATGTTGCCATAATCCGCTACGTGAGCAGTCGTTTGTTGCGTCATAAGTGTGATTAAGATCGCTGTTCCAATTGAACCAGCTACTTGTCTTGACGTATTTTGCGTTGCTGTACCGTGAGAAATTAATTTCATCGGCAGCGCGTTCATACCAGCTGTCATAATTGGCATCATAATGAATGACATACCAATTGAACGTATAATATAATCCGTCATAATAACGCTATACGGTGTATCCATCGATAATTTTGTAAATTCATATGTCGCATAAGTTGTAATTGCCAATCCAATTATCGCTAATGGACGAATGCCATATTTATCGAATAATTTACCTGCTACTGGTCCCATGATCCCCATAATTAATGATCCTGGAAGAAGTAGTAAACCAGATTCAATTGGCGTAAAGCCACGAATATTTTGTAGATATACTGGAAGTAATAACATACCTCCGAATAATGCCATCGTTACGATTGCGTTAATTACTAAAGTAAAAGTAAATACTGGATATTTAAACACTTGTAAATCAAGCATTTTATTGTCCGTTGTTAGCTCTCTCCAAATAAATACTGCAATACCTACTACACCAATGATAAGTGATATCACAACCTCTGCACTAGTCCAGCTATTATTTCCCGCTTCACTAAATCCATACAATAAGCTACCTAGTCCAATACTTGAACTAATAACACCGAATACATCTAGCTTTGTGTTAGATACCGGCTGAGCTAGTGTAAAGAATTTTAAAGATAGGAAAGTAATAATTAAACCAATCACAAACATTCCGTAGAACATTAAGTTCCAGCTATAGTTTTCAATTACCCATCCTGTTACAGTTGGTCCGATAGCTGGTGCTAAAATCATCGCTACCCCTAGTAATCCCATAGCTGCTCCTCGCTTATGAGGCGGGAATAATGTCATGAAAATATTCATACCAACCGGCATTAAAATACCCGCTCCAACCGCTTGAATCACTCGGCCCGTCATCATCATTGTAAAGTTTCCTGAAGTAGCACAAATGATAGATCCTACCGTGAAGAATAACATTGCCGCTACGAACAATTTACGATACGTAAATCGTGAAACTAAAAAGGCACTAATCGGTACTAAAATACCATTTACGAGCATGAAGCCTGTAATTAACCATTGTGCTGTTGAAGTTGATACATTAAATTCATTCATTAACGGAGGCAATGCAACGTTAATGATCGTTTGGTTTAAAATAGAAACGAACATCCCGAGAATTAATACTGTTACAACTGCTTTTACGTTCACATTCTCTATAGGCATAGACGTTTGTTTTTTCGGCATTTCTTTTTCTTGTTTTACTTCTTCTTGCTTACCTGTTTCTAACTCAACTACATTAGAAATTTCTGTTTCTTGCTTTCGTTCAATTTCTTTTTCTTCTGTTTCTACCTTACTTACTTCTATTTTACTTACGGCTGGGACTTGTTCTTCTCCCACGTTCGTTTTTTTCTTTCGTAAAAGACGATTTACAAGGAAGAAGACGATTATACAAAATAGTGCATATCCTGCAATTGCAATTGAGGACATCTCATCTCCCCCTTACTTATGAATACGAACTGTCACATTCATGCCAGGAACAATATTTACTGATTTACTATGATCTAAAGAAATTTTAACTGGTACCACTTGTGTTACTTTCGTATAGTTCGCCGTTGCGTTGCTTGATGGTAACATAGAGAATGTATTCGCTGTTGTTAATCCAACTTGCTCTACTTTTCCTGATAACGTCGTGTCTGGGTATGCATCTACATACACGTCTACATCTTGACCTTTTTGCACATCGTCAACATCTGTTTCTTCAATATTTGCTGTTACCCATAAATTGTTCATATCAAATGCATAAGCAATTGGGCTACCAGCTCCAACGAAAGCATTTGTCGTTGCGTTTGATTGTACAACTGTCGCGTTTTGCGGAATTGTTACGTCTACTGTTTGCTCCCCATTTGCTCCAGCTACAGTGACAGCACCTAATTTATCGTTCTCATTGTAGTTTTTTCCTACTTCAGCTTTCCAGTCAGTCAATTTACCTGCTGCTGGTGAAGCAATTGGAATTACCTTTCCATCAATTTTCGCATTTTCTGTTTTTAAATAGTTTTCCGCTTGATTGTAATAGTAATAACCGCCAATGCCGCCGCCAACTAGTACAATTAATGTGATAATGTTGATAATCACCATTCTTCGAAACTGATTCATTGCATTCCTCTCCTTATATCGCATATAATTTTTTTCTAAACTATTTACATCCTTATTGTTTATACTGTTTAATTGTTAATTATATTAACCTTTAAACAAAAAAAGCACACCTTCAGCAGCATAAACCGGATTTCGTCTACCTGCGAGTGGTGCTGATTTCTAAAGGACTATCGTTTATAATTATAAATAATTATTTCGAATCTACAACCGACAATTTAAGTATGAAATGTCGCTTAAACAACAATATAATAACGATTTGTTGTTTAAGTGTATAAAATGAAACGAGGAGAAGTAAAATGTCTATTAAAAATACAAATGATCCACGTGTAAAGCGGACGAGACAACTCATACAGGATGCTTTTGTCGCTTTAGTAGGCGAAAAAGGGTTTGAAAATGTAACTGTTCAACATATCGCAGAACGCGCTCCTGTAAATCGCGCTACATTTTATAGCCATTACCATGATAAATACGACTTATTAGACAAAAGCATTGAAGAAATGTTAGAGAAGCTAGCAGAAGTAATCAAACCGAAAAATAAAAATAAAGAGGATTTTCAACTTACATTCGATTCACCACATCCAACATTTTTGGCTCTGTTCGAACACATCGCAGAAAACGTGAACTTCTATAATGTTATGCTCGGGGATAAAGCTGCAGGAAACTACTCTTATAAAATGATGAAAACAATACAAACGCATTTAACATTAAGCTTATCAATTTCACAACCAGATGATAAAGATCTTATGGTTCCTCGTGATATTCTAATTAGTTATGTGACAGGGGCTCACATCGGGATGATTATGTCATGGTTAAAAAGGGGGATGATATATACCCCGCATTTTATGGCCATGC
The DNA here is from genome assembly GCF_038050415.1 of Bacillus sp. FSL M7-1020. Taxonomy (NCBI): domain Bacteria; kingdom Bacillati; phylum Bacillota; class Bacilli; order Caryophanales; family Bacillaceae; genus Bacillus; species Bacillus sp. FSL M7-1020. Next base: position 4,177,878 of record NZ_JBBOTW010000001.1, read on the forward strand.
AATTAACTCGTTTAATTATTTTAGGGGCCCATACTGCCGCAGGATTAGAAAGACCTTTTTAACACATAAAAAAGCGAAGGAGATTCTCCTTCGCTTTTTTCTATTAATTAAATGTAATGTTATGTACAGCCTCTTTATCAAGACGTTTAATAACTTCTACAATTAACTTCACTGCATTTTCATAATCATCACGGTGTAACATTGCCGCATGCGAATGGATGTAGCGTGTCGCAATCGTAATTGCCATAGACGGAATACCATTTACAGAAATGTGAATCGCACCTGCATCTGTTCCCCCGCCAGCTACTGAATCATATTGGTATGGAATTTGTAGTTCGTCAGCAACATCAACTACGAAATCACGTAAACCTGTATGTCCAATAACAGAAGCATCATATAAAATAATCTGCGGTCCATCGCCCATTTTACTTTGCGCCTCTTTTGACGTTACACCCGGTGTATCTCCAGCGATACCAACATCTACTGCGAACGCGATATCTGGTTTGATATAATTCGCAGATGTTTTTGCACCACGAAGACCAACCTCTTCTTGTACAGTTCCAACGCCGTATACAACGTTTGGATGTTTTTCATCTTTTAATTGTTTTAATACGTCAATTGCAATCGCACAGCCGATTCGGTTATCCCATGCTTTTGCAAGTAACATTTTTTCATTCTTCATCACTTGGAATTCAAAGTAAGGTACAACTTGATCTCCTGGTCGTACGCCCCACTCCATTGCCTCTTCTTGGCTAGAAGCACCAATATCGATAAACATGTCTTTAATATCAACTGGCTTTTTACGAGCTTCTGGAGGTAAAATGTGTGGTGGTTTTGAACCAATTACACCTGTTACATCTCCTTTACGCGTTACAATTGTCACGCGCTGTGCAAGCATAACTTGTGACCACCAGCCACCAACTGTTTGAAAACGAAGGAAGCCTTTGTCATCAATTTGCGTAATCATAAAGCCAACTTCATCTAAATGACCTGCAACCATAATTTTCGGGCCGTTTTCTTCCCCAACTTTTTTCGCAACTAAACTTCCTAAATTATCAGTAGAAAGTTCGTCCGCAAACGGCTCAATATATTTCTTCATTACTTCACGTGGTTCACGCTCGTTACCAGCAATACCACGTGCATCTGTTAACTCTTTTAGCATTGTCAATGTCGCGTCTAATTTTGTCATTGCCAACACCCTCCTTTTTCTTCAGTCACCTTATTATACAAAAGGAAATTGAAATATTCAAAAATTAAATTAGTATCCTTGTGTTTGACGCTGATGATTTACTTCATTTTTATCTAAATACGCTTTTTCAATTTCTTCTTGTTCAAATTCAAGTGCTTGTCCAAGTCGAAGATAGCTTGTAAATAATTCAATATAGTTCGTGATAGATGGTTGATCTGTAAAACGAATTACTTTCGCATATGTGTCTAAGAAAATTTCCACTTGTGTTTTATTCGTTTGTGCACATTTATAGAATAAGAAGTTTTTATCAATACCTAAATCGATTCCGATTGATAAAATAAAATGCAAACCATCTACGTATTCTTCTAATATTACTTCACGTTCTGATGCTGGTTTATTGCTCCAATATTTAAAACAGCGTGTTTCATTTGCAAGTTCTCCAATTTCTACAAGAAGAGCTAGCATTTTTTCTTTTAACAACTTTTTCGGTTGTAAGTCATGTTCTTTTGCAATACGGTCATCTAATTCTTTTTGTAATTTAAATAGTTGTAGTAAGTCCATTCTATTGTCCTCCTCCAACATCGCATTTTATGCAACAATGTTGTTTCATCTCAAAGTTCATTATTATGTTTCAGTTCTTATGAATAAGTCAGCTATCTACCTCTTTATAAAATAGCTTGTCCTTAATTTACAAATACGTTTCAGTCATCGCTCGTATATTGTTCATCTGATGAAAGTTCCATATCATCTTTCCATTATAGCAGTGTCGTTTCGGCTAGGAAAGATACTCTTATTTCCAAACGAGCATAATTGAAAAAAGCCAGGAGAATTCTCCTAACTTCATATGCATATTCTTCTATATCGCTATAGTTTTTATGTTGATTTTGTCATATCGATAACGATGCGTCCATAAATCTTTAGAGCTTCATTCACTTCAAACTTCTCTTTGAAAACAAACAAAAAACCTTAGAAGAAAATTCTTCTAAGGTTTCAACTAATTAATTAGTTAATGTTGTTTTTTGCAACTGTTGCTAATTCAGCGAAAGCTTTTTCGTCATGAACAGCTAAGTCAGCAAGCATCTTGCGGTTAACTTCGATGCCAGCATTTTTTAAACCGTGCATTAAGCGGCTGTAAGAAAGACCATTCATACGAGCTGCTGCGTTGATACGTGTGATCCATAATTTACGGAAGTCACGTTTCTTTTGACGACGGTCACGGAATGCATACATTAGAGATTTCATAACCTGTTGGTTAGCAACCTTGAATAATGTATTTTTAGAACCGTAGTAACCTTTTGCTAATTTTATAACTTTTTTACGACGTTGACGAGTAACTGTACCACCTTTTACTCTTGGCATAATATTACCTCCTAATTGTTCTATATATCAGCCGAACTTATTTTAAGTTGTCAAGCATTTGACGAATGCGTTTGAAGTCACCAGCGCTTACTACACCAGCTTTACGTAGTTTACGTTTAGCTTTTGTAGATTTGTTAGCGAATAAATGGCTTGTGTAAGCGTGAGAACGTTTCAGTTTACCTGATCCAGTCTTTTTGAAACGCTTTGCAGCGCCGCGATGAGTTTTTTGTTTAGGCATAGGTATTTCCTCCTCTATCTATTACTTATCGTTTTTCGGTGCTAAAACTAAGAACATACTACGTCCTTCCATTTTAGGCTTAGATTCAATTGTACTAACTTCAGCACAAGCTTCTGAGAAGCGATCTAAAACACGTTGACCGATTTCTTTATGAGTAATGGCACGTCCTTTAAAGCGAATTGACGCTTTAACCTTGTCGCCTTTCTCTAAAAACTTGATAGCATTACGAAGTTTTGTGTTAAAGTCGTGTTCATCAATTGTTGGACTTAAACGAACTTCTTTCATGCTAATTACTTTTTGATTTTTGCGCTGTTCTTTTTCTTTCTTCTGTTGCTCAAAGCGGAATTTACCGTAGTCCATAATGCGGCATACTGGCGGTTTCGCATTTGGAGCAACTAATACTAAATCAAGATTAAGATTTGCAGCTAAGTCTAAAGCGTCATTACGAGACTTGATTCCAAGTTGATCGCCATTTGCGCCAACTAAACGTACTTCACGTGCACGAATTTGCTCGTTAATCATCATATCCTTGCTAATAGTAAGCCACCTCCAAGGTTTTCTCAGAACATATTTTGTAGTCATAGAACCCGACAAAAAAAGTGCGGGCATACGACACCCACACTTGTAAAATCTTAAGTAAGAAATACATTTACCTGCTAACTGCGAATGCGTCCATCAGGTGAGAAGCGGGTGCTTCTACTTGTTCCACAAAACAATATTCTATTATCCTTGATGAGTTTATCATAGGACATGACGTCTGTCAAGAAGACGCGATGTGTTTTACTAACAACAAGAAATATTGTAACAAACAACTAGCATACATGCAATACTTTTTTATGATAAGAGTTACATGGTTATTTTTTCTAGTTTTTCTCTTTTATATTAAAAAGAAAAGCCGCGGTATACCGCGGCTTTTCTTATCTTTTTCCTTCTACTTTAATCATGTCAACAAAAGCATCTAATGCGATTGTTTCTGATTTTTGTTCACCATATTTACGTACGTTTACGCCATTTTCAGTTACTTCATTGTCACCTACTACAAGCATGTACGGAATTTTTTGCATTTGTGCTTCACGGATTTTGTAACCAATTTTCTCTTCGCGAGTATCTAATTCAACACGAATACCAGCACGGCGCAATTCATCTTGTACTTTCTTCGCATAGTCTAAATGCACTTGCGGAGAAACTGGAATTACTTGCGCTTGAACTGGAGCTAACCAAGTTGGGAATGCACCTTTGTATTCTTCAATTAAGAATGCTACGAAACGTTCCATAGTTGATACAACACCACGGTGAATTACAACTGGACGATGTTGTTTTCCATCTTCACCAACGTAAGCTAATTCAAAGCGTTCTGGAAGTAAGAAGTCTAATTGTACAGTTGAAAGTGTTTCGTCTTTTCCAAGAGCAGTACGAACTTGAACGTCAAGTTTTGGACCGTAGAACGCCGCTTCACCTTCAGCTTCGTAGTAATCAAGACCCATTTCATCCATAGCTTCTTTTAACATACCTTGTGCTTTTTCCCACATCTCATCATCAGCATAGTACTTTTTAGTATCTGCTGGGTCACGATAAGATAGACGGAATGAATAGTTCTCTAAACCAAAATCTTTGTACACTTCTAGAGTTAAGTTTACAACACGTTTTAACTCTTCTTTAATTTGATCTGGGCGTACGAAAATGTGCGCATCGTTTAAAGTCATTCCGCGTACACGTTGTAATCCAGATAACGCACCTGACATTTCATAGCGGTGCATTGTTCCAAGTTCCGCAATACGGATTGGTAATTCACGGTAGCTGTGAATATCGTTTTTATAAACCATCATGTGGTGAGGGCAGTTCATTGGACGAAGAACTAACTCTTCATTATCCATTTCCATTGATGGGAACATACCATCACGGTAGTGATTCCAGTGACCAGAAGTTTCATATAGCTCTCTGCTTCCTAGTACTGGAGTGTATACGTGATCATAGCCTAAGCTTGCTTCTTTATCAACGATGTAACGCTCGATAATACGACGGATCGTTGCACCTTTTGGTAACCAAAGTGGTAAACCTTGTCCTACTTTTTGGCTATTAGTAAATAGTTTTAATTCTTTACCTAATTTACGGTGATCGCGCTCTTTCGCTTCTTCAAGCATACGTAAATGCTCATCTAATTCTGCTTTCTTAACAAATGCAGTACCGTAAATACGTTGTAGCATTTTATTATTGCTATCGCCGCGCCAGTAAGCACCTGCAACGCTTAATAATTTAAACACTTTAATTTTCCCTGTAGATGGAAGGTGAACACCGCGGCAAAGGTCGAAGAATTCGCCTTGCTCATAGATTGAAATAACTGCATCTTCTGGAAGATCGTTAATTAAATCTAATTTTAACTCATCGCCGATTTCTTCAAAGCGACGAAGTGCTTCTGCACGTGGTACTTCATGACGAACGATTTCTAAGTTCTCGTTCACGATTTTTTGCATTTCTTTTTCGATTTTCTTGAAGTCTTCAACTGTAATTGCTTCTTCCATATCAATATCGTAGTAGAAGCCATTTTCGATTACTGGGCCAATGCCAAGCTCAAGCTTAACATCTTTATATAAACGTTTTAACGCTTGTGCTAAAAGGTGGGCTGTTGAATGGCGTAAAATGTATAAGCCATCTTCAGAATCTAATGTAATAATAGAAACTGCACCATCTTCTTCGATTGGTGTAACAAGATCAATCATCTCATCGTTTAATTTTCCAGCCACAGCTTTTTTCTTTAAGCCTGGGCTAATAGAAGCTGCGATTTCTTCAGTTGTTACGCCTTTTGGAAACTCCTTCACAGCTCCATCAGGGAAAGTAATTTTAACTACATCTGCCATCACTGGTCACTCCTCTTTTTCTCAAAATAAAAAACACTCATCCCGTAAAAAGGGACGAGTGTTGAATTCGTGGTTCCACCCTTGTTCCAATTAACATGATTGTTAATTGCTCAAGTTCAACATAACGGTGTTGTCCGTTAGCAATTACTAAAAAAATCGTTCACTGCTAAAGTTTAGAGGTGGTAAGTAATAATCCCGTACTAGGAAGCTCACACCCTAAGGCTTCCCTCTCTGAAAATCGTAGAAAACTACTCATGTCCTCATCATGACATTTCAATATATTTCATTTATGTAGGTAATTATATGCTCAAAAACTTAGAAAATCAAGGGCGTTACCTTTATTTTTTAAATTTTTCACATTGCGTTCAAACTCATGTAATCCGTGTATTTGTATCCGTTCTTGAAATACGTTTCGCAAAGTAATAATCATATTATGGTCTTGTTCTTTCGTATACAAATAGATTTTTTTCGGTGAAATAGAAAGAAGTGGTGCAATTACTTTTGTATCAATATATACATCTTTTTGCTTTAGCAAATCTTCATCTATATATTGGACCAATTTCTCCTGTTTTAAACGTCTACCTTTATCATCATAGAAAATAAAACTTTCATCAAAAATAAGATGCATACAGGACAAACGTGACTTTCGATTACTAACTTGTTGCCGGAGCGTCTCAATGAACATTTGATATTCTTGTTCCATCTTATACTCATCAATTGCCACTTCAGTAAGCTTAGCTACCATTTCCCTATATGTACGAAGACGAAAACGAACATATGATGAAAACGAGAATGAGAGCGGATCACAAAGCCAATTATTTAAAGAAGACTTAATATACGATTCAAATGTGTAACGTGTTAACTCACGAGCAACCCCTTTTCTTCTTCCCTTTAAAACTTCTTGTGCTATATGCAATATTTGATGACACTCTTCTTGTTCTTCATAAAAAAACTTTTCTTTTAAAATTGTATAAATCCACTCATTTTGTTTCACATTCACAATGAAATATACCATGACTGGCAATAAAATCTTTTCAATATAGTGTGATTCACATACTGGTATGTGAATTACAACTTTTTGTTCCTGTAAATATACACTCGTTTCTTTATATAACACTTCCGCCCTTTTCAGTAGTTGTTTATATACGTGCATAGCATCATTTTTTTCTTCGAAGCAAATTTCAATCACTTTTGTCCCCCCTTTTATCCCCGCTCTAAAGGATTGTATCTATACGTTACAAATCCTATAAGAGTTTGGCCCGTGGAAGTTCACTCTTAGTAGAATTGCATTTCCTTTCGTTAGAAAATCCACTCGATATGGCTTGCTAATTTTATATATATTAAGGGAGGGAGAAAAAAATGATACAAGCTACTATGAATTTTCCATAAGAACTGTTCATTTTACAATTCGACTACGCTGAAAAGCATTCAAAACAAAAAAAGAACAAGCTTCTCAGCTTGCTCTTTACTTATGACGGCGGTTTTTCCCACCGATTGTAATTGGTTTCGCTAAATATTTAATTCGTTCCATAATACGGGCCGCTTTCATTTCTTCTGCTTCACCGCGCTGTGTATACGTTAAGTGATGTTCCAACTGTTTGAAATCAAAATTAGACGTAAAGAACGTTGGTAAGTTTTCTAGCATACGGAATTGTAAGATTGCACCGAGTACATCGTCACGTACGAAACTAGACATCGCTTCCGCTCCGATATCATCTAACATTAAAACTTGTACCCGTTTAACCGCATCAATCTTTTCTCCAATTGAATTATCTTGAATCGAACTTTTAATTTCACGTAAAAATTCTGGGAAGTATACGAGCATGGAACTTATTTTCTTTCGAGCAAGCTCATTCGCAATCGCCCCTAAAAGATATGTTTTCCCTACACCAAATTTACCGTAAAGATATAGCCCCTGTACTTTTTTACCCGGTTCATATGTGCTTAAAAATTCATTCGCTGCACCAATTGCATCAATACGTGCATTTAACTCTGAAGGGTCTAAATTTTCCATAGTCGCCTGTAAAATATCCGTTGGCATATATACACTTTGAACGAGTTTTTCATATTTTTTTCTCTCATCATATGCTACTTTTCTAATGCAACGATCGTATTGAATATCAATCATCTTACCTTGGATAACGAGCTTCGGTTCATATCCTTGCAGCATATTTTTACATGTCCCTAGATCCGGACAATCTGAACAACCTACACATTGTCCAATATATTCATATAGCTTCACAAGACTGCGCTCAATCATAGAAGTCGTTACTTCGCCTTTATGCTCGTCTATAAATTCTTTCACACGCGGATGTGCCATCACTTCCGCCTTTAATACTTCATATCTGTTTTTAAAATTTTCATTTTCCATTAATTTTGTAAATGAATTTTGAATATGCTCCATTTTCTCACCTCAAAGAGCGTTCATTCTCTTCTATTAATCACGCTTATATTTTTTCAACACTTCTTCTAGTCGTTTTCGTTCATCTTCTAACGTACTTGTATCTTTTTCCGCACCTACATCATTTTTCACAGTTTCTTTTTCTTTCGGCTCTTCTTTCAACCAATCTGGTACCATTTCTTTTCGTACTGTTTTCTTCGCTGTACGACCTTTTTTCTTCGTCTCAGCCCATTCTTGGTATTGACGGTTTTCTTCTTTTGCTAGCGCCATTGCTTCAGCTACTGTACCGACCTTTTTACGAGCCCAATGCCCAGCAATCTTCTCCACATACGTTTTCGCAAGTTTCATATCTGAGCGTAGCATAACGTAATAAATAAGTACATTCACAACTCCTGGCGTTAATTTTTGATTGATCATAACATCCTCAACAATTTGCAAGTCCGCTTTCGTCGCCTCTGCACCACCAGAAATCTCTTTCAATAGTTGTTTTGGTGAGATTTCTTCTAATTGTTTTATAAGCATCTCTTCTTGCGATGAAGGCTCTTTCTCTTTCATCGTACGTGCAGCGTGTGGCTGTACTCTTTCACTTAATATTGGTAACGCTTGACCATTTTCGAATTGGTACCAATCGCGCGCTCCTTTTCTAAGCCTTTCCATATCAATTGTTTGCATCTCTGTCACCGCACCAAGAACGATATTTTGCATCGATAACACATCCACACCATACACGTAAGCAAGTGTAATGACACATTCTCGCACTTGATCTGTAATCGCCTTTTTAGGAACAAGAGCGGACAATCCGTCTACAAATAAGGAGAAATCAAAGAAATCGTTCCAAACTTTAGGAGCATCTCCCTTTTCATTATTTGGCATCATTGTCGCTTTTGGAATACGGAGTTCTTCTTGCGCATGCTCAAGCTGTCCTGGATTAAACGAATCAAACACCTCATTAAAAGAACGTGTAATATTTTCATAAGAAGCAAAATCAAATTCTTCTTCTAAGAAATATTGTTTTACTTGATTATATTTTGTCCGACTCAATCGATTGTATAAAAAGATACTTAAAACAATATCATCAAAAAACTGCTTTGGAGATAAAGGTGGTTGCAATTCGTATATAAACATTCGAATATCTTTTTCTTTCTTAATATATACCTTTAAAAGCCCAATTGCCTCTAGCTTTACTCGTTCCTCATATATTTCGGGAAGTTGCATTTGCATGGTCACCATAAGGGAATGATGTGTATTCTCTTTTCCAAATACACGATCTTGCTCTAATGCCCCCCATAGCGTCATGTACAAGCTAAAAGCTCTACTACCTATTAACGGCTGATACAACATCGTTAACACTTTTCGGTCGTAATTATGTAGTAGTCCTTTCGTACTTACTTTATAACGATCAATCGGCAATAGCTCCATCCATGACTGTTTTTGCATTCTTGCTTTTCCTTTCTCTCATCCAATCTATCCTCTAATTCATTCGTTCTATCTTCATTATATATTTTATCTCGCTATTTGCGGGCAGTAAGACTCCCGCATCAAAATTCGGCGAATGCACGGAAGTTTGGCAGGAGATACCTTCCCGTAAATGCCCGATTGGTGAAGGCTAATAATCATTTTGGGATGAACAAAATGATTATTAGCGAAAAAGAGCTATTAGCTTACGCTTCTAGCTCTCTTACCTCATTACTTACAGTATGTAAAGAGAATTGAATACAGCTTCTATTCTCTTTCTTTTTGCAGTATATCTTTTAATTCTTCAATAAATACATTTAAATCTTTAAATTGACGATATACAGAAGCAAAGCGTACGTAAGCAACATCATCGATATCACGAAGTTCTTCCATAACAATTTCACCAATCATATCACTTTTCACTTCTGATATACCTAAATTACGAAGTTCACGTTCCACACTTTGTGTTACTTCCTCTAATTGTCTTAAAGATACTGGTCTTTTCTCACATGCTTTAATTAAACCGCGTAAAATCTTTTCTTTATTAAACTCTTCTCGTGTGCCTTCTTTTTTAACAACGATCAGAGGTGACTCTTCTACTCTTTCAAATGTCGTAAAGCGACTTAAACAACTTTCACACTCTCTCCTTCTTCGAATAGAGCGCCCTTCGTCTACCGGACGCGAATCTAACACTCTTGTGCCATTATGAGAACAGGATGGACAACGCAATTCATTCACTCCCTTACAATTTGATTTTTATTTTTCTCTACTTCATTCACGTAAAAATATATATACAATATTATATAACTCATTCTAATGCTCTTACCACTCTAAGTTTAAATACATGATTTCATCATCTATTTTCCCAACAAAATAAGATGGTAGATGTAGCACTAACTTATGTGTGAGAGCTCCATTTAACTAACTAATGAACACGTTATGTTTTTCCTTTTTTATAAACTAAAAAAGAGGTGCATTATACACCTCTTTACATTTTAAATCAATTATGTTCTTTTTTAAAGAGCTTTTGTTTCTCTCTGCTTAATTTCGAAGCTACCAGTGCCTCGAGGAAGCTCGATACTCTCACGCGTTTTCGCGTTTAAACCTTCTGCAATATATTCTGCAGCAACATTTGGATCAATACGATCCCCACAAGTATAAACATCAATACTTGCGTAACCGTGCTCCGGAAAGCTATGAATTGTTAAATGTGATTCCGAGATAATTACTACTCCACTTACACCTTGTGGTGCAAATTTATGGAAAGCAACCTCACGCACTTCAGCACCAGCTCTTAGTGCTGCATCCACAAATAATTGTTCAATATACGGCATGTCATTAAGCTTGTCGAAATCGCAATCCCAAAGTTCAGCGATCACGTGACGACCCATTGTATCCATAGTATCCATTCTACAGTTCCCCCTTGTAAATTTATTCTAACTGTTCGAATTGAAAACTAATTTGCAATTTGGCTTGCTCCACTACCACGGGGGAAAGTTAGTCCAGAGAGGTCCTAACCCTTTAAGTAGTGACTACGTACCTCAGCTCTTAAGTTTACGAGTGTTAGTATACTTTGTTTATTTTCATTTTGCAACAACAGTTTTTTCGATTTTCTGTCATATTTTCCTCTTTACTTTTCCCTAAAAAAAAGAAATGATTCACAAATACAGTAATAACAACGCTTCGTGGTATGTCCACTTTCCAAAATATACTCATATAATTTTTTTCCTTTTCAGAAAAAAATAAAAAAAGAGAGGGCAATATTCACTTGCCCTCTCCCTTATTCACTTAAATATGTTGCACATTTTTTTGTTTCGCTAATTCGTCAACAACTAACGTTACAAGATCTACAACACGACGAGAGTAGCCCCACTCGTTATCATACCAAGCAAGTACTTTTACTTTACGATCACCCATTACCATTGTAGATAAGCCATCAATAATAGCTGAGTGTGTATTTGTATTAAAGTCAATAGATACTAAAGGCTCTTCGCTAAATTCTACAATACCTTTTAACGCACCGTTTGCTACAGTTTTGAATGCATCGTTAATAGCTTCAACTGTCACATCACGTTTTACATCTACTACTAAGTCAACAAGAGACACGTTTGGTGTTGGTACACGAAGTGCCATACCATGAAGTTTTCCGTTTAAATGCGGAAGAACTTTTGCTAGCGCTTTCGCAGCACCCGTCGTTGTCGGAATGATTGATTGTCCGCAAGCACGTGCTCTTCTTAAATCTTTATGTGGATTATCAATATTTTTTTGGTCATTTGTATAAGCGTGAACAGTCGTCATTAAACCGTTTTCAATTCCAAACTGCTCATCTAACACCTTCACAACAGGCGCTAAACAGTTTGTTGTACAAGATGCATTTGAAATAACGGTATGTTTTGTAATATCTAATTGGTCTTCGTTCACACCAACTACAATTGTTACATCTTCATTTTTACCAGGCGCTGTTAAAATAACTTTTTTCGCTCCAGCTTCAACGTGAAGAATTGCTTTTTCTTTTGAATTAAATTTACCAGTTGCTTCAATTACAACTTCAACACCTAGATCTGTCCAAGGCAATTCCTTTGGATCGCGGTTGTTTAAAAGGCGAATCATTTTCCCATCAACTAATAAGTGATCTTCAAATGCTTCTACTGTTCCGTCAAACTTGCCGTGAACTGTATCATATTTAATTAAATGTGCTAACGTTTCAGATGGATAGCTTGCATTGATTGCTACAATTTCGAATGCGCTTTCTTTTATTGCCTGACGAAATACCATTCTCCCAATACGTCCAAATCCATTAATTGCCACACGAGTCATAATATGTTATCCCCCTTGAATGCGTTATACTATTTATCTCCAATCCCAATAATAGTATAACACAAAAAGGGGATATGTCACTAAGCATTTTCATTAATTTCACAATTTTTTAGTCAATAATGTTCCATTTCTTTAAAATTCCCTGTAATTGTGTTTTCGTTCCCATAATTGTGCCATCATTATTTATTACTTCATCCGCATGCTTCACTTTTTCTTCTAACGGCATTTGCGATTGTATACGTGCTTTTGCTTCTTCTTCCGAAAAATTATTTCGCTCCATTAAACGTTTTAATTGCGTATCAGGCGTGACAGCTACAACTAAAACGTGTTCAACGAGACTTGTTAATTTACTTTCAAACAAAAGAGGGATATCTAACACAACCGCTTGCATACTTTCTTTTATGTACATTTCCTTTTGTGCATTCATTTCCTCACGTACTGCAGGATGAACAATTTTATTTAACTGCAATCGTTTTTCTTCATTATAGAAAACAACATTTCCTAATTTCGGCCGATCCAGTTCTCCATCTTTTTGTAACACTTCCGTTCCAAATACTTCTACTATTTTGTTATATGCTGGTTTTCCTCGTTCTACAACTTCTCTTGCAATAACATCTGCGTCAATAACCGGTATACTTAGCCCACGAAACATTTCTGATACCGTACTTTTTCCGCTTGCAATTCCTCCCGTTAATCCAATTACCACTGTCATAATACTTCTCCTCCTCATAATAAAAGGCGCGAAACTAATGTTCCACGCCCATACTTACATTTTCCAAATTCCAATAATAATGAGTAATACCCCAGGCAGGAATGTAAATTTTTGTAACCATTTCATATTCGATAAAACTGTACCCAGCTTCATTCCAATAAACAAAAATAAAGAACTCATAACTGCAACTAATATTGCCATCATAGCGGGTGCATAACCTAATAAAGATGCACCAATTCCAGCACCAAACGAATCCACGGAAAGTGCGATACCAAGAAGTAGCGCTTCTCCTGCAGAAATAGTTCCCGATTTATCAAAATCTGCAACAGTCGGTTTCCGTAAAATTTGAATTACTAACCCAAGTGAAGCAATTTCTAGTTTCCAAACCTTCTCTTCTTGCTTCGGTTCTTCCTTTTTATCACTCCGAAAAAATTGATATAATACCCAAATCCCTATTCCAATAAGAACAAGCCCACCGATACGCGTTGCGATAACAGGTGAAAATATTTTCGCAATCATATGTCCAATTCCCATTGAAACAAGCATAACAGCCGCTGAACAGATTCCGATAATTATAATTGATCTTAGTGGAATTCTTACGCTTCTCAAACCATATGTCAGCCCTACACTACAGCTATCTAAGCTTAATGTAAAAGCTAATAAAATAAGAGATAAATAAAGGTACATCGGTAAGCTCCTCCCTTATACATAGCTCTGCTGTATGTATATGACAAATGCCTATCCGATGTTATCTCTTTTCTATATTCTAGGCTGACAAATTGGGCAATAATGCGTCCCTCTTCCGCCAACAACTGTTTTTTCTAATATCGTGCCACAAGTTACACATGGTTCTCCCTTTTTCCCATATACATTTAAAAGTTCTTGGAATGAACCAATTTGCCCTTGCGAATTCATATACGTTCTAATTGTGCTTCCGCCTCGCTTCACTGCTTCGCCTAGCGTTGTAACAATTGCTTCGTAAATTCTTTCGATTTCTTCTTGCGTTAAAGATGCAGCTTCTCGCTCTGGATGGATATGAGAACGGAATAAAACTTCATCTACATATATATTTCCAAGCCCTACTAAAAGACGCTGATCTAATAATACGACTTTTATTTTACGATTTGTCTTTTGCAATTTTTCTTGTAAATACTGTGGTGTCAATTCAGCATCAAATGGCTCTGGACCTAAGTCAACAAGAGGCATTTGATTTAACTCTTCACCTTTTTTAAAGAGATGCATCGTACCAAACTTTCTCACATCTTTATAATGTAATTCAGTTCCATCTGTAAATAAGAAACGGACGTACGTATGCTTATCAATTGGCTCATCCTCTTGATGCAGTAAAAACTTTCCTTCCATACGCAAATGTGAAACGATAACATAATTCGTTACATATAAAAGCAAAAACTTACCTCTTCGCTTTATCGTTTCAATTTTCTCGCCTCTGAGCATTTCTTTAAAGATTTCCGCATCATCTGGTCGTTTTACTATTTTTGGATACGTAACAATAACATCTTCAATCGTTTTTCCTGTTACAAGATTTTCGAGTGTCCGTCTGACATTTTCAACCTCTGGTAATTCAGGCATTTCATCACTTCCTTATTTTGCGTCGTACCAAGTTGGACCGTAAGAATAATCAACTTTCAGTGGAACTGCGAGTTCAATTGCATGCTCCATTACTTCTGGTACAAGCTTCTCTAATTTTTCAATTTCTTCTTTTGGTGCTTCAAAGATTAATTCATCGTGTACTTGCAGAAGAAGACGCGCTTGTAATCCTTCTTCATCTAAACGATCTGCCATAATAATCATAGCTATCTTTATAATATCTGCAGCACTACCTTGAATTGGTGTATTCATAGCTGTACGTTCAGCAAAGCTACGTAAATTGAAATTACGACTCGTAATTTCCGGAATGTAACGGCGACGATTTAATAAGGTAGCCACATACCCTTTTTGTTTCGCATCTTTTACGATGTCATCCATATATTCTTGTACACCAGGGAAACTTTCTAAATACTTTTCAATAAATTCCGCTGCTGCTTTTCTTGTAATTCCTAAGTTTTGTGAAAGACCGTAATCACTAATACCATACACAATTCCGAAGTTAACAGCTTTCGCTTGTCGTCTCATATTCGAAGTTACTTCATCTTTTCCAACACCGAATACGTCCATAGCTGTTTTCGTATGAATATCCATATCATGTTGGAACGCTTCAACTAGCCCTTTATCATTTGCAATATGAGCTAATACACGAAGTTCAATTTGTGAATAATCGGCCGCATACATAATCCATCCTTCTTCTGATGGAACAAATGCCTGACGAATCTTTCTTCCTTCTTCTAATCGAATCGGTATATTTTGCAAGTTCGGATCTGTTGAACTTAATCGACCTGTTTGTGTTAAAACTTGATTAAAGCGAGTATGAATTTTCGATGAATCTTCATGTACAACTTTTAGTAAACCTTCAATGTAAGTTGAATTTAATTTCCCTAACTGACGATAATGTAAAATGTTTGGAATAATTTCATGATGATTCATAAGTTTATCTAGTACATCAGCTGACGTAGAATAACCTGTTTTCGTCTTTTTAATAACTGGTAAGTTTAAATTCTCAAACAGAATAACCCCAAGTTGCTTCGGTGAATTAATATTAAATTCTGTTCCCGCAAGCTTATAAATTTCCTGTTCCATTTCCTTTAATCTACCCGCAAGTTCTTCTCCCATATTACGAAGGCGCTCCGTATCAACTTTTACACCTTTTACTTCCATATCAGCTAGTACACGTGCAAGTGGTAATTCTAACTCTGTAAACAATTCATATTGCTCGTTCTTTTTTAATTCTTCCAAGAACGTTTGCTTTACATCATATAATACATGCACTTTTCGAGCTACATGCTCCGCTACTACTTCTAGCTCTGGAACAGCACGCTTCGCACCTTTTCCATAAACTTCTTCATCCGATTTCACGGCATGCGTTTCTTTCATTTTCGCTACAGTACGGAAATCTTTATCCGTATCAGCTGGATCAAGTAAATAAGCAGCAATTAATAAATCAAAGTCGATTCCTTGAATATCTATACCCTTCCATTTGAGTGCAACGATAGCTCGCTTCGCATCAAATGTATGCTTTCTCATTTCTCCATTTGCAAGCCATGCTTTGAAAGCCTCGGATGCAAGAGCTATGTCTGTCTGAATAAAGTAGCAACCATTTTCATTTTGAATACCAAAACCTTGAATGTCCGCTTTATGATAGTTATCTTCTTGTACTTCTACAATAAGTGCACTATCTTGCTGAAGTATTTCTTCTGTAACTTCTTCCACAATATCAAATGTAATATCATCTAATTCAGCTGGAGCTGTTTCTTCTGGCGTAACACCTAATTTATTCAAAAGAGATGTAAATCCTAAATTCTCGAACATTGGAATCACATCACTTGCTTCATATCCTTTATACTCCATATCATCCACATGCACTGTAATCGGCGCATCTGTAATAATAGTTGCAAGATCTTTACTCATAAGAGCTTGTTCTTTATTCGCTTCTAGTTTTTCTTTTAATTTCTTCCCGCTTACTTGATCGATATTTTCATACACTGCTTCAACCGTTTCAAATTGCGTTAACAATTTAATTGCAGTTTTTTCACCAACTCCTGGTACACCCGGAATATTATCTGACTGGTCCCCCATTAAACCTTTCATATCGATAATTTGCTTTGGTGATAAACTGTATTTCTCAAATAAAGCTTCTTTCGTATATTCATCTACTTCTGTAATCCCTTTTCGAGGTATACATACAAGCGTATTATCAGAAACAAGTTGAAGTAAATCTTTATCTCCTGAAATAACCTTAACATGAAACCCTTGCTCACTCGCTTCTTTCGCTAACGTCCCCATAATGTCATCCGCTTCATAATTTTCTAGTTCATAACGCGGTACATTAAATGCATCAAGCATCTCACGAATAAACGGGAATTGTTCTGATAACTCAGGTGGAGTCTTTTGACGTCCTCCTTTATACTCGCTATACGTTTTATGACGGAATGTCGTTTTTCCTGCATCAAACGCAACAAGCATATGCGTTGGCTTTTCTTCCTCTAATATTCTCATTAACATCATTGTAAAACCGTAAATTGCGTTCGTATGTATACCTTTGTCGTTATTTAAAAGCGGTAGTGCAAAGAAAGCACGATACGCGATATTATTACCATCTACTAATACGACTTTTTTTTCCACAATAGAAACCTCCCCATACAAATTTGAAACGATTTTCACATAGAAAAAAACCGTTCCTTTCCTCTCTCTATATTAACATGACTAATAGAGAGAAGAAAAATAACGGTTTTTTCTTTCATATATATCAAACTTATATTGGCATAAAGGGAAGTGACGAGAACAGCATAACTATTCTCGTCCAAAATTACTCCTTGGATGAAGGGGTTTTCATGTATTATATTAACAGAGCTTTATTAATATTTAATTAAGCCATTGTTAATATATTGTAAATATCCTTCATCCTATTTTTCAGTTGCCGATTTCGGTAAAACAACTGTAAATGTTGTCCCTTCCCCAACTTCACTATCCACAGTAATTGTACCGTGATGTGCCTCAACTAAATGCTTTACAATCGATAATCCAAGACCTGTACCACCAGTATTTCTACTTCTCGCTTTATCCACTCGGTAAAAACGTTCAAAAATACGTGGGATTTCATCTTTACTAATGCCAATTCCAGTATCAGATACTTTTATATAAGCATTGTATTTATCTTCTGCTAATTCAACAGAAACAACGCCTCCAGCCGGTGTATATACGATTGCATTATTAATTAAATTAATAAAGATTTGTTTCAAACGACCAGGATCTCCAATGACAGAGACACGTTTTAATACATTCACTTGTAAAGAGATTTCTTTTTCGCCTGCTTTATTGTCAAGCACCATATGAATATCTTCAAGAATTCCCTTCATATCAACGGTTTCCATATTTAATTTAAACCCTTGTTGCTCGATCTTTGACAAATCTAATAAATCTTCAATTAACCCTTGCATGCGTTCACTTTCTTTTAAAATAATGTGTAAGAAATGTTCGCAGAATTTCTTATTATCCATCGCTCCATCCAAGAGCGTTTCTGAAAAACCTTTAATAGAAGTAATTGGCGTCTTTAGTTCATGAGAAACATTGGCTAAAAAGTCTTTTCTCATTTGTTCTAATCTCTTTAACTCTGTTATGTCATGGAATACGAGAACAATCCCTTTCCATTCATGGTTCGTCCCGATAATCGGCGCTCCATATACTTCGAAATGCTTTCGCTCAATTCCAAGTGGCAATAGCATTTGTTTACGCACTTTCACTTCTGTCATAAAGATTTCTTCCACAAGCTCAATAATTTCTGTATGATGGAACGATTCATAATATAAGCGATCTAAATACTCTTCATCTGTTACGTGGAAAGTCTCTTTATAAGAACGGTTTACAAGGTTTATATAACCGCGGCTATCAATTAAAATCATTCCACTTCCCATATTTTCGATTAACGTATGCAGACGATCTTGTTGCATTTCTTGTTCGAGTGTCATCTCTTGTAAATTACGAGCTAAAATATTAATCGCTTTACTCAGCATTCCTGTTTCATCCGAATGACTTTCATAAGCACGTGCTTTATAATTTCCCTTCGCTAATTCAATCGCAACTTTCGTAACTGATTCAATTGGCCTAATATATTGCCCTGTAATTTTCATACCTAAAAACACGACTACAAGACAAGCGATAACAAATCCGATAATTAATAATCCCCACGTTTTTTGATGAACATCTTTCAAAGGCTCAATTGTACTTTTCACCAAAATGTATCCTTGTTTCCCTGTTACATCTTGAACGAACACCGCATGATAAAATTCATTCTTCTGATCCGTTTCTTTCGTAATGACTTTATTTCGTTGTTTCGCTGTTTCGGCAGAAAGTTCTTTAATCATCTCTTGACTAAATGCAGATTGTTGCCCTTTGCCATATTGAACTTTCTTTTTTTCATCTACAAATATAATAGAAGCTGGTATTTTTTCTTCTAACTTTTCAAATACATACGGCCTTTTTAAAACATCCTCAAAACCTTGTTCTTCTGCTAATACCGCAACATATCCTGTTTCTTTTACCATTCTCTCTTTCGCATGATCTATATAATAGTTTTCAAACACGGTTTCTAACAGTAAACCTAGTCCAACTAAAATAAACACAATAAGAGAAACAAATGTAAAAAGAAGCCTGGAACGAAATTTATTCATCCCCTTTTGGCTCCTCTAATTTATATCCTAAACCACGTATCGTTTTAATGTACGTCGGTTTTTTCGTATTTTTTTCAATTTTATCGCGCAAGTGGCTAATATGAACATCAACAATTCGTGTATCACCAGCAAAATCATAATTCCATACAGCACTTAATAATTGATCACGCGTCAACACGCGACTTTTATTTTTCGCAAGATAAACAAGTAGTTCAAATTCTTTTGGGGTTAATTCAAGCTTTCTTCCTTGGAAATAAGCCTCATAAAACTCCGGTAAAATTTTAAGGTCTGCAATTAGGATGCTATCTTCATCTGGCGCTTCTGCAACTTGCTCTTCTTGCTGTAATTTCGTACGACGTAAAATCGCCTTCACACGAGCAACAACTTCCCTTGGACTAAATGGCTTCGTCATATAATCATCCGCCCCAAGTTCAAGACCTAGCACCTTATCAAATTCATCATCTTTTGCTGTTAACATTAAAATCGGCGTCATAACACGCTGCAATCGTAATTCTTTACAAACTTCCATACCATCCATTTTTGGAAGCATTAAATCTAATATAATTAAATCCGGACGTTCTGTTGTCGCTTTTTGAAGCGCCATTTCTCCATCCATCGCTGTTATAACTTCAAAACCAGCTTGTTGTAAATTAAATTCAATTAAAGTTAAGATAAATTCCTCATCATCAACTACTAAAATACGATTGTTCATTCTTTTCCTCCAAGTTATAGACTTGAAACCTTCTTCATCCTAGTATTTTCCCCGTTATTCTCATCATACTAGAAAACAGGTCCCCCCTCAATATAATTGTCTATTCATGGATTCAGATTATGCCCTCGTTATCTCTAAAAACAATTACACTCGGCTCAATTAACGTGTTACTATCCACACTTTATACAATTCTATATTCTCATTACATTCTACTTCCGTATGAACATTGAATTCTCGATTTTGTGCTAAGAAAAAAGATAGAACATACGCTATTTTATAGTCCGGTGTTTCATATCCATCAAATACCCTTCCGTATATTTCATTCGCGATCCCGTCTGCCCACACTTCAGCTTCTCTTATCGTTTCAAAAATAACGTCTTCCCTTTTCCATCTCACTTAAAAAATCCCTCCTTCAATTGACTTCAGTTATTAAAGTATGTGATAATTTCATATAATAATTAATATATATGAATGTTATATATACGGAGGTTCTATTATGCGACTAGTACTACCTATTCTAACTTTAGTAGTAACATGTATTCTTACTTTTAACGCTCCAAGCTGGGATACGATTAAAACGGGTTGTTCAGATTTTGCTGCAGGGTTCGCTGAAGGATTCTTCAACTAAAAATAGCGCTAGCTCCCTTATTAAAGGTATGCTAGCGCTATTCATATTTTCATGTTTTAAAAATTATCTAATGCTTTTTCCATAATGGAAACAGATTTAAAAGGTGGCGTTACCGTTAATGAACCTTTAACAACCGTTTCTCCTTTTTCATCATGAGCAGATACAAGCATATCAATTGTATGTGCCTCCTCAGAAACAGCCACAACTTCAAAGTGGATTTGTAACGTTTCATAATGGTGAACATGCTTCACGAACGTAAGGTCCTTCCTAATAATATGACTACCTGGACCTGGTAAATATTTCGTAACCGCCGTTGTAATCATTCCCGTTAGCATAATGCTTGGTACAATCGGCTTTTCATACGGAGTTTGGGATGCGTAATCATGCTGAATATATAATGGATTGGCATCATTCGTTAGCCCTAAATACAATAACAAATCTTTATCCTCAATTTTTTCAGTGATAGATAGTTTCTCTCCTACTGTAATTTCATCCATTTTACGACCAATTTGAACTTTTTTCTTTAACATGTTACAACCCCCTCCGATTTTTTCACCTTATTATCCTACTAAAAGCGATACCTTATCCGAAATTTACTATGATGAGGGCAATGTATAGTATAAATCTACAGTTTCATTATAGGATACTACAAATGATAGCGTTTTCATATTATTCCAAAAAAACATTTCATTAAATAGTAGAAAAAGATTCGGGGCCCCGAATCTTTTTCCGCTTATATTTAATTATTAAACAAGAACTTTCATAACGTTACGTACAGATTCTACAGAGCGATCTAACGCTTCTTTTTCCTCTGCAAGAAGTTCTAATTCAATAATTTTTTCAATTCCGTTACCACCTAGAATTACTGGTACCCCTAAGTAAAGGTCACTATAACCATATTCACCTTCAAGATACGCAATAGCCGGTAATACACGGCGTTGATCTTTTAAGATTGCTTCTGTCATTTCAACTAAAGAAGCCGCTGGTGCGTAATATGCACTACCGTTTCCTAATAAGCCTACAATCTCTCCGCCACCCTTACGTGTACGTTCTACAATTGCCTCTAAACGCTCTTTCGGAATTAACGTTTCTAACGGAATGCCACCCGCATAGGAATAACGTACAAGAGGTACCATGTCGTCACCGTGTCCACCAAGAACAAATCCTGTAATGTCTTTCACAGAAAAATTTAATTCTTGTGCAATGAATGTACGGAAACGAGCTGTATCTAATACGCCCGATTGCCCGATAACACGCTCTTTCGGGAATCCTGCTTCTTTAAATACAGAATATGTCATTGCATCAACTGGATTTGTTAATACAACAATAATCGCATTTGGTGAATGTTTTGCAATGTCGCGCGTAATACTTTTCATAATTTTAGAGTTTGTTGCTACTAAGTCATCACGGCTCATACCAGGCTTACGTGCAATACCTGCTGTAATAACGACAACGTCAGAATCAGCAGTATCTGCGTAATCAGATGTTCCAATAATGTTAGCATCAAAACCTTGTACTGGGCTCGCTTCTAACATATCTAACGCTTTCCCTTTTGTTGGATTTTCCAGTTGTGGAATGTCCACTAATACAACATCTGCAAGTTCTTTTTGTGCTAATAAGAATGCTGTTGTTGCTCCTGTAAATCCTGCACCGATGACTGAAACTTTCTTGCGTTTGATTGTCATAATTTACCCCCCACTTTAATTATGCGTTTTTGATTATCGCTACATCCATGTTTTTAATAAGCTCATTAGCAAATTCAGAACATTTCACTTCTGTTGCGCCTTCCATTAGACGAGCGAAGTCGTATGTTACTACTTTTGATGCAATTGTTTTCTCAACTGAATCAGTTACTAATTTCGCAGCTTCATTCCATCCTAAATGTTCTAGTAATAATACACCAGAAAGAAGAACAGAAGATGGGTTTACTTTGTCTAAACCTGCATATTTTGGAGCTGTACCATGTGTAGCTTCAAAGATAGCATGTCCAGTCACATAGTTAATGTTTGCACCAGGTGCAATACCAATTCCACCTACTTGTGCAGCAAGTGCATCAGAGATATAGTCACCATTTAAGTTCATTGTTGCAACAACATCGAACTCACGTGGACGAGTTAAAATTTGTTGTAAGAAGATATCTGCAATAGAATCTTTTACGATGATTTTTCCAGCCACTTCTGCGTCTGCCATCGCTTTATTCGCTGCATCTTTGCCATCTTTTTCAACGATGCGATCATATTCAGCCCAAGTAAATACTTTATCGCCAAATTCTTGTTCCGCAACTTCATAACCCCAGTTTTTGAAAGCACCTTCTGTAAATTTCATAATGTTTCCTTTATGAACTAATGTAACAGAAGAGCGTTTTTCGTTAATTGCATATTGAATTGCAGCACGAACAAGACGCTTTGTCCCTTCTTCTGAAATTGGTTTAATACCAATACCAGATGTTTCTGGGAAGCGGATTTTATTAACACCCATTGCTTCTTTTAAGAAAGCAAGAACTTTTTCTGCTTCTGGAGATCCTTGTGCATATTCAATTCCAGCATAGATGTCTTCTGTATTTTCACGGAAAATAACCATATCAGTATCTTCCGGACGTTTTACAGGTGAAGGAACACCTTCAAAATAACGAACTGGACGTAGACATACGTATAAATCTAATTCTTGACGAAGCGCTACGTTTAGAGAACGAATACCACCGCCAACTGGAGTTGTAAGTGGACCTTTAATTGCGATTAAATATTCACGGATTAAATTTAAAGTCTCTTCTGGTAACCACTCGCCTGTTTGGTTGAATGCTTTTTCCCCTGCAAGCACTTCTTTCCAAACGATTTTCTTCTCACCATCATAAGCTTTTTCTACTGCTGCTTCTAGTACGCGAGATGCAGCTTCCCAAATATCAGGACCAATTCCATCTCCTTCGATAAATGGAATAATCGGATTGTTTGGTACATTCATAACACCATTAGTTACAGTAATTTTTTCACCTGTCGTCAATGTGATAACCCCCATGTTTGAAATTTCATATGTATGAAACTGAGGGAATAACCCCTCAGTTCAAACCGTTAGTCAAATTAAAATATTCTAATCATTACATCTTCCCAAAAAAATCAGACTTTTGAAAGCGTATTTTTACTATCGAAATAGTGTTTTTCGCTTATCGTTGTGCAATTGGAACATATACTTGATGTGTTGGTCCATTATAATCAGCACGCGGACGGATTAAACGGTTGTTTTCATATTGTTCTAGAATATGAGCTAACCAGCCTGACATACGGCTAATTGCAAAGATAGGTGTAAATAAGTCATGGTCAATTCCTAAACAATGGTATACAGAAGCTGAATAGAAATCAACATTTGGTGGAAGACCTTTTTCTTTTGTTACAATGTCTTCAATTTTGATAGACATATTATACCATTTCTCTTCTCCTAAAAGCACGCATAATCTCTTAGACATTTCACGTAAATGTTTTGCACGTGGATCACCTTGCTCATACACACGATGACCAAAGCCCATGATTTTCACTTTATTTTGAAGAGCATTATGAATATATGATTCTACATTTTCTTCTTCGCCAATTTCAGTTAACATCTTCATTACATTTTCATTTGCCCCGCCGTGAAGAGGACCTTTTAACGCACCGATTGCTGCAGTAATACCAGAATATACATCTGAAAGTGTAGCTACGCAAACACGTGCAGTAAATGTAGAAGCGTTTAACTCATGATCTGCATGAAGTACAAGCGCCTTATCAAAAGCTTCAATTTCAACTTCATTTGGCTCACGATCATTTAACATGTACAAGAAGTTTGCAGCTAATGATAAATCTTTTCTCGGTTCAACAATATCTAAACCTTTACGGATTCTTGCATAAGCGGCAATTAAAGTTCCCACTTGAGCTTGTAATTTAACCGCTTTCAAATAATTGGACTTTTCATCCATAATTTCAGCGCTCTCATCGTATAATGATAGCATGGAAATTGCAGTTCGTAAAACAGACATAGGATGTGCGATCTTTAAATCTACTTGTTTCAAATATGTTAAAATTTCACCTGGCACTTTATAGTATTCTGATACAGTTTCATTAAATTCCGCTAGTTCTTGTTCGTTAGGAAGCTTACGGTGCCATAATAAGTACACTACTTCTTCAAATGTAGCATTCTCAGCTAAATCATCAATATTATACCCAACATAAGTTAATGTATCATCAATAATAGAGCTCACAGATGATGTTGTTGCTACTACCCCTTCTAAACCTCGAATAACAGTCATGACATTCTCTCCTTTTCCTGAAAAATTCTCCCAACCTTGCTCCTTATATCTATTTGCTCCCCTTATGAATTATGAACGCCCGTTCACTCTTTAGGCAAGCAAAATGCACGATCATGCACATTTGTTGCGATGTTCCCCTCTTAATGTCCATTGCTTACATGGAAAGCATGAGCGTGAATGTCTCCCCGAATCCTCACGCTCAGAACAACAAGTTAGTGAGGAAAATGAATTCCGAAGAGTTTTATGATAAAAACAACATAAAACAATATCATTATAAAATTGTTTTATGTTGTTTTTATTTTATCTGGTGTAAAGTCTCTGCTGTTATGTAACTTTTCAAAGTTTCTAATTCTATTATAAACAATTATCTGACTTTTGTGAACAGAAAGAATTCAAAAATTTTATATTACTATAAAATTCCTTATTTAAACATTTGTATAATACTCATAACTGCATAGGCAATTCCAGCCCCAATTAACGGGCCTACAGCCACCCCATTAAATAAGGCAACCGCTATAATCGTCCCAAAAACAAGCGCAGTTGTAATATGAGGGTCCGTCGTCAATAATTGTACGCCGCCTTTCGCTAACAAAGCGACCGCCACACCTGAGGCTAAAGCAATCCATGCATAATATGATTTCGCTGCTTCTCCGAGTTGTTTAAAGCCTATTTCCCCTGTCGCAATCGGTACGAGCACTGCTATTGTAATGACTGTTACACCAAGGTTAATCCCTTTCGTTTGTAAATAAGGAAAGACTTTATCTCCTAAAAACGTAAACTTCAATAAGAATAACACTCCAATGGCTACAGTAAGCGATTGGTTTTTAGCAATAAGTCCTATAATAAGTAGTATGAATAAAAATAACGTTGACTGACTAATCATGTTTGCACTTCCTTTCTGAAAATAATGAACTCGCTTCCAAACAAAAATACCTTTAAACCTATCGTTATACATGTCATATCGATGTCTATTTGCCAATGAGAATAAGCCAACAATTTCATTTTTGTATGCATTTTTAACTTACAAAACGAGACTGTAACCCCAAAAAATCAAAGCATATATACATTTTTGAAAACGATGGTCTCTCCTTTCTTTTCTAACAAGAAACAGGTAAAATAAAAAGAAGAGAAAATGAAGTTTTTACCATATAGTAGAAGCATCATCAACAAGCTTTTACAGTCGTTCATGTACTGAAAAAGCAGGGAAAATCCATCATTCCACTATAACATAAAAGTGAAACTTTAATCAGTGAATGCTACTCGTTATAAGTTGAACGAATTAGGCTAATACAAATTGGAATGGGAGGTATACATCTTTGAACCGAAACTTACTATATATGATATTGCGACTCATATTTGTCATTGTAGCAACGGTAGCTGGGTTCTATGTATTACTATACATGTCAGGACTTATCTATCCTTTTATTATCGCTTTTGCATTTGCTTATTTGATTAATCCTGTCGTCAATTTCCTTAATCAAAAACTACAATTCCCTCGCGCACTAGCAGTACTCGTTAGCTTAATTCTCGTATTCGGAGCTATCGTCGGGCTTGTTACATACCTTGTAACAGAAGCAATATCTGCCACAACATACTTACTACAACTTGTTACAGTAAAGTTTCCGGATATCGTTAAATTCGCAGAGCAATTTGCACTTAATCATATTATGCCTCTCTATGACGATTTAATTTCTAAATTTAATCATCTTGGAGAACCGCAGCGTTATACAATTACACAAAACATCCAAAACTTAGGAACTGAAGCAACAACACAAATGAAAGAACTTTTAACAGCTATTATAAGTGGATTAACAAATTTCATTAGTGCATTACCAACAACTCTAACTGTTCTTGTATTCATTTTATTAGCCACTTTCTTCATTAGTTACGATTGGCACCATCTTGCTCAAAAAGCAAGAAAACTTCTACCGAATCGTGTACATGGCTACGGAAAAACTATTTTTGTCGATTTAAGAAAAGCTTTGTTCGGTTTTGTTAAAGCGCAACTTACACTCGTATCTATGACAACCGTTATTGTACTAATCGGACTTTTAATATTACGCGTACCATACGCCATTACTATCGCGATTATTACAGGTGTTGTAGATTTACTCCCATACTTAGGGACAGGAGCCGTCTTCGTCCCTTGGGTTATATACGTATTTTTCACTGGCGACACCGCATTCGCCATCGGTCTTCTCATTCTATACATCGTCGTGATTGTCCAAAGACAAATTATGGAACCTAAAGTGCTTTCATCTAATATTGGTCTTGATCCATTAGCGACACTAGTCGCTCTATTTATCGGCTTTAAGCTCTTCGGTTTCTTAGGATTAATCATCGGTCCAGTCACATTAGTACTACTTAATACATTACACAAAGCTCATGTCTTCCATGACTTGTGGAAATACATTAAAGGTTCACCCTCTTCAAAACAATAATTTCTAATTCACACAAAAAACTTAAGGAATAATGAGTGCAATTTCCCACTCATTATTCCTTGTACTTCTTTTTCATACTAACTACATGCAAAAAGAGAATTGCCCAAAAAAGGATAATTCTCTTGTTTTTTTGCATATAAAAACGGATTTTTCAACCCAGAATACATTTTTATTCTATTTATTTTATAATTATTACTTACATTTATTACTTTTTATGTAAATGAATAAATATACAAATCAGTATAAGATAAGGCTTCAACTAACGATTCCCCTGCTTTTATCAGATTTCATTACGTTCCTCGATCCTTCATACACAAAAATAAAACTTCAATATAGCGGATTTTTTCTACATCCTATTCATTAAGAACAAATAGTATCCAATTTACATGTTCAATCAGAAATATATATCCTACACAATAAAGTGAAACTTTAATCAATCAAGTTTTGTTCATCCCCCACTAATTATTAACCCGTACCAATCAGGCTTTTTGCAGAATAAAAAAAGTAGTGCTTAGATCGCTATAATCTAAGCACTACTTCTGAATAATAATAGTAGATCTCTTTCTAAACTTCCATTCCATCCACTTCATAACAAGCGGCTTCAATAAAGCCCTAGTAAAAGGGACAACAAAAATAAACCCCATTACATCCGTCACATATCCAGGAAGCACTAAAAGAATACCTCCTACAAATACAAAAATACCATCTAGTACTGCCTCGCCTGGCATTTCTCCTCTATTCAACTTAGATTGAATCTCTCTAAGCACTTTAAACCCTTGCCTTTTCGCCAAATATACACCTACAACACCAGTAAATACAATCATAGCGAACGTAGACCATAACCCTATTACATGACTCGACCCAATTAATACCGTAATCTCAACCGCCGGTATTAAAATCAACAAGAATAACAACCATTTCACAGTTCTGCACCCCTTTCACAAATCGCTTTAAAGACCCCTAAAACGCTCATATAGACTAAACAGAAGTAAGACATCCATTCACATTAAACTTCATAACAAGCAGCTTGTAAAAGCAAATTTAGACGTTTTAAAATAGTTCTATCATGTTTTTGTGTAAAAAAAAGAGAAGGACTCCGCTCCTTCTCTCCGTATTACTTCTTATAGCACTTCCGCATGTCCATTATAAACAATTCCGCGTGCCGCATCAACTGTTACTTCTTGGCCATTTTTTAAAGTTGCTGTTACGCCGTTTACACCAACGATAACAGGAATACCGATTGATACGCCTACAACAGCTGCATGGCTAGTTAAGCCACCTTCTTCTACAACTAAAGCAGCAGCTTTTTCGATTGCAGAAATCATATCTTTATCAGTGCTTGTTGTAACAAGGATATCACCTTCGTTTACGTTCGCTACAGCTTCAGCAGCTGTTTTCGCTACAACTACTTTACCTTTTGCAGCTTTACGACCGATTCCTTGTCCTTTAGCAACTTCTTCACCAACAACATGGATTTTCATTAAGTTTGTTGTACCAGTTTCAGCAACTGGAACACCCGCAGTGATTACTACAGTGTCTCCAAGTCCGATTAGACCTGCATCCATACCTGTTTGAATCGCAGTATCTAACATTTCGTCAGTAGACGCTGCACGTTTCCCAGCCATAAATGCTTGTACACCCCAAACAAGTGCAAGACGACGTCCTACTTGCTCGTCAGATGTTACAGCTACGATTGGAGATTTCGGACGATATTTAGAGATCATTTTCGCAGTATGTCCACTTTCTGTTGGAGCTACGATCGCAGCTACATCAAGAGCAAGTGCTGTATGCGCAACAGATTGGCTAATTGCATCTGTAATTGTTGGAGTGAACTCTTTAATACGTTTTTTGAACATATCTTCGTATTGTAATGATTTTTCAACACGTACTGCAATGTTAGCCATCATTGTTACCGCTTCTACTGGATATTGACCAGCAGCAGTTTCACCTGAAAGCATGATTGCATCCGTACCATCGAAGATTGCGTTAGCTACGTCACTTGCTTCCGCACGAGTTGGACGTGGGTTACGTTGCATAGAATCTAACATTTGCGTTGCAGTAATAACTGGTTTACCTAATACGTTACATTTTTTGATTAAACGTTTTTGCACTAAAGGTACTTCTTCTGGTGGAATTTCCACACCCATATCACCACGAGCTACCATTAAACCGTCAGAAACTTCTAAGATTGAATCGATATTGTCGATACCTTCTTGGTTTTCGATTTTCGGTACGATTTGGATGTATTGAGCATTATGCTCTTCTAGTAATTCACGGATTTCTAATACGTCAGATGCTTTACGAACGAAAGATGCTGCGATGAAATCAACTTTTTGCTCGATACCAAAGATGATATCTTTTACGTCTTTTTCAGTGATACCAGGAAGCTTAATGCTTACGTTTGGTACGTTAACACCTTTTTTATTTTTTACAGTTCCACTGTTTAAAACTTTTGTACGGATATTCCCGTCAGCTTTTTCGATTACTTCTAGCTCGATAAGACCGTCATCGATTAGAATGCGAGAACCTGGGTCTACATCATCATAAAGACCAGCATAAGATACAGAGAACTTCTCTGCAGTACCTAATACTTGTTCAGTAGAAAGAACTACTTCTGCACCTGTTACAAGTTCAGCTTGTCCGTCTACGAAGTCGTGAGTACGGATTTCTGGACCTTTTGTATCAAGTAAGATACCAACTGTTTTACCAGTTTTCTTTGAAGCTTCACGAATGTTTTTAATACGAGCGCCGTGCTCTTCATGGCTACCATGAGAGAAGTTTAAACGAGCAACGTTCATACCCGCTTCCATTAATTGTTCTAATTTCTCAATACTTTCACTAGCAGGACCTATTGTACATACAATTTTAGTTTTACGCATATTGCACCTCCGAAAATTATGAAACCGTTCCCAAATATCCGACATTACGCCGATTAGATGGATAATTCTTTAGATAATTGATACATATCTTTATCGATTGTATGCTTTTGAGCTAACGCTTCGATAATGTCATGATCAACAAGTTTATTATCTTGAATACCTACACAGCGTCCACCTTTACCAGCAATTAACAACTCAACTGCTCTTGCGCCAAGACGACTTGCTAATACACGGTCTTGTGCACTTGGTGATCCACCACGTTGTACGTGACCTAATACAGTTACACGAGTATCAAAGTTTGTTGCTTCTTCAATATGCTTACCGATGTCAATTGCACTTCCAACACCTTCAGCTACAATGATAATACTGTGTTTTTTCCCACGTTCGCTACCGCGTTTTAGACGAGCGATTACATCATCCATGTCATACTCTTCTTCTGGAATTAAGATCGTTTCTGCACCATCAGCTAAACCAGCCCATAATGCGATGTCTCCAGCATGACGTCCCATTACTTCGATAACATATGTACGTTCATGAGATGTAGCTGTGTCACGGATTTTATCAATTGCATCAATAACAGTATTTAAAGCTGTATCGAAACCAATTGTGAAGTCTGTTCCAGGAATATCATTGTCGATTGTACCTGGTACACCAACACATGGGAATCCTTGTTCAGTTAATTTTTTAGCACCTTGGTAAGAGCCATCTCCACCAATAACAACAAGTCCTTCGATACCGTGTTTCTTTAATTGCTCGATACCTTTTAGTCGTACTTCTGGATCTTTAAACTCAGGACATCTTGCTGTATATAATTTCGTACCACCGCGGTGGATAATATCGCCAACAGAACCAAGTTCTAATTTTTCAATGTGACCAGAAATTAATCCAGCGTATCCATGGTAAATACCATATACTTCAATATCATGGAAAATCGCTTTACGAACAACTGCACGAATGGCAGCATTCATACCAGGTGAATCTCCACCACTTGTTAATACACCAATACGTTTCATTTGTACTCACCTCATAAAGATTATTTGCCTTATAATAAAATAACACGAAAAAATATAAAAACACAATGGAGAAGATGTGTCTTTTCATAATAAAAACGTGCATTCGCGAAGAGGAACGCACGCTTTTCTTATTTTATCCCAATGGAAGCGTTTGAAAACGAAACTTGCCCAATTTTCATATATTTTTCATAACGTTTTTCGATTAATTCATCTTTCGAAATTCCGTTTAATTGTTCAAAAGTTTTTCTAATCATTAAGTCTATATTTTCTGACTGTTTTAAAAGATTACGGTGAGCTCCACCTTTTGCCTCTGGAATAATTTCATCAATTACACCTAATTCTTTCAAATCTGCTGCTGTAATTTTCATTGCTTCTGCAGCTTCCTTCGCTTTTCCTGCATCTTTCCAAAGAATTGCCGCTGCACCCTCTGGTGTAATAACAGAATAAGTGGAATTTTCTAGCATATGAATGTAATCTCCTACTCCAAGACCTAGCGCACCACCACTACCGCCTTCACCGATAACGATACAAATAACTGGTACCGTTAAACCTGCCATCTCAAATAGATTGCGGGCAATAGCTTCACTTTGTCCACGTTCTTCAGCTGCTTTACCAGGATAAGCTCCCTTCGTATCGATGAAACAAATAATAGGACGATTAAACTTTTCCGCTTGTTTCATGAGACGCAGTGCTTTTCGATATCCTTCTGGATGAGGCATCCCAAAATTACGACGAATATTTTCTTTCGTATCTTTTCCGCGCTGATGCCCAATTACAGTTACAGGCATCCCCTTATATTTCGCAATGCCGCCGACAATCGCTGCATCATCGCCAAATAGGCGATCTCCATGACATTCAAAAAAATCAGTAAATAAGTGCTCAATATAATCGAGCGTTGTCGGTCGTTCTGCATGACGAGCAATTTGCACACGGTCCCATACTTTCATATTGCCGTATATATCTTCCTCTAAATTTTCTAGCTTGTCTTCCAAAATACGAATCTCCTCACTGAAGTCCATCTGGCTGTTTTTCGTATAGTCTTTCAGTTCACGGATCTTATTTCTTAGCTCAACAACTGGTTTTTCAAATTCTAGCTCTGCCATACAGCCATTTCCCCTCCTTGATGAACTTCTAAAATCTTACGAAGTGATTCTTTCATATCATCACGATGCACAACCGCATCTAATTGACCATGGTCTAGTAAAAATTCTGCCGTTTGGAAATCTTCCGGTAGTTTCTCACGCACTGTTTGTTCAATTACACGTCTACCAGCAAATCCGATAAGTGCACCTGGCTCTGCAAGATTATAATCACCAAGTGAAGCAAAACTCGCTGAAACCCCGCCCGTCGTTGGGTGAGTCATAACAGAAATAAATAACCCTCCTGCATTACTATGCTTTTTCAAAGCTACGCTTGTTTTTGCCATTTGCATTAAACTTAATATACCTTCTTGCATACGGGCACCACCCGAAGCAGTAAAGATAATAAATGGAACTTGTAAGTCGTATGCCTTTTCAACCGCACGGGCAATTTTTTCTCCTACAACAGAGCCCATGCTCCCCATTCGAAAACGAGAATCCATTACTGCAACAACAACAAGCATGTCATCAATTGTTCCTTCACCAGTTACAACCGCTTCATTCAATTCAGTCTTCTTACGATCGTTCTCTAATTTCTCTTCATATCCCGGAAACTCGAGTGGATTTAATGAAACCATTTCTTTGTCATACTCACGGAATGACCCTTCGTCCAATATACTATCAAGGCGCTCCCATGCATTCATAGGATGATGATATCCACAGTTCACACATACTTTTAAATTTTTCAGAAGTTCTTTCGTATACATGATTTTTTTACATTTCGGACATTTTGTCATAACGCCATCTGGTACATCTTTTCGTACTTGTTCTGAAGGTATTGCAGCATACTTTTTCTTTTTCACGAATAAATCTCTTAGCACAATTTGACCCCCTTCGTTGAGAGCTAAGGTTAGCGTAAGAAGAAAATGGGGCTAACACCAATGTTTGATGTTAGCCTTATCTTCTCAATCTGTCTAATAACCTCTCTCTTTACGTTTAACTTTAACCGCTATGCGGTAGAATGTTTGTCATAACGTGTCATGGTCATTTCGACAAATTTTATACATTACGAGTGAAACTGTATATTCTCTACTAATTCATCGTAAATTTTTAGTGCATCATTTTCTTGTTTTTCTTCCAAAGTAGCATAAAGCTTTCTATACATATCGATAGAATCTCCTGAAACTTTACAAGAAAGAGTTGCTACGTAATCATTTACGATCATCCAAATGCGATATAGTAAATAATTATCGACTTGTTCAATTAGTGTTTTAAAGAACGTTTGGTGAAGCATTGGAATCGAACTTTCATTTTCTTCAAGCACTTTCTGTAATCTACTTAGCACTTTAGAAAATGTTTCTTTCGGTAAATTACATACAATTCGAATCATATCTTTCTCAAGCAATCGTTTTGTTTGTAATAAATCACGAATTGTTTTCTCATCTTGCAATAGAAACGGAGCAATTAGTTGTACAAGACCGTTATCGTAAAAGTTTCGAATAAACGTCCCTTCACCCCGTCTCGTTTCAATTAACCCTACCAGTTCTAAAGCACGCAATGCTTCTCTTACAGATGAGCGTCCTACGTTTAAGCGTGAACTTAGCTCCCGCTCAGACGGCAAACGATCCCCTGCTACCAATCCATCCTCTTCCATAATGGAACGGATTTTTTTTACAATTTCGAGATATACTTTTGTATTTGATGATGTCAATGGAAATTCCTCGCTTATTCTTTACCAATCAGCGCTAATTGTTTTGTTTTCTCAGCAACTTCATTTGGATCTACTTGACGACGAGCTACTCCTGTCTCCATTGCTGCTTTCGCAACGTAAGCTGCCACTCGAGGCGCTACACGCGCGTCAAACGGTGCCGGAATGATATAGTCTGCATTCAACTCATCTTCTGCTACAAGCTCAGCAATAGCCTGTACAGCTGCCATCTTCATTTCTTCGTTAATTTGTGTCGCATGTACGTCAAGTGCACCGCGGAAAATACCAGGGAACGCTAGTACATTATTTACTTGGTTCGGGAAGTCAGAACGACCTGTTCCAACAACAGCTGCGCCCGCTGCTTTTGCCAATTCTGGCATAATTTCCGGAACCGGATTCGCCATTGCAAAAATAATCGCATTGTCATTCATTGTACGAACCATCTCTTCTGTTAATGCACCTTCTGCAGATACACCAATGAATACGTCCGCACCTTGTACAACATCAGCTAAAGAACCTTCTATACGATTCTTATTTGTATATTTTGCAACTTCATCTTTCACTGGATTCATACCAGTAGGACGACCATCATAGATTGCACCTTTACGGTCACACATAATAATGTCGCGTACTCCATAGCGATATAAAAGTTTAATAATTGCAATACCTGCTGCACCTGCGCCATTTGCGACAACTTTAATGTCAGACATTTTCTTTCCAACTAATTTCAGCGCATTCACAAGGCCCGCTACTGTTACGATAGCTGTTCCGTGTTGATCATCATGGAAGATAGGAATATTTGTTTCTTTCTTCAAACGTTCTTCAATAATGAAGCAGTTTGGTGCTGCGATATCTTCTAAGTTAACGCCGCCAAAAGTTGGCTCCATTAATTTTACAGTTTCAACAATTTTATCTACATCGTTTGTATTTAAGGCGATTGGGAATGCATCTACACCAGCAAAGCTCTTGAATAATACAGCTTTACCTTCCATTACTGGAAGAGATGCTTCAGGTCCAATGTTACCAAGACCAAGTACAGCCGTTCCATCCGTCACAACTGCTACCATATTTCCCTTCATCGTATATTCATATACCTTACTTTTATCGTCATAAATTTCTTTACAAGGCTCTGCAACCCCTGGAGAATATGCAAGACTTAAATCTTTTGCATTTTCTACTTTTACTTTTGATACAGTTTCTAATTTTCCTTGATGCACTTTATGCATGTGAAGTGCTTCTTCACGAAGTGTTGACAAACTATCCACTCTCCTCAAATTATTCTAGCTGGTATCAATTTCTCCAAGTGGTCTGACCACGAACACTACTACTATAATAATCGAAGTGTAGGGAAATTGTCCATTATATTTTCACAACTACATTCTCTTCCCCGACAATTTCACGAAGTGTTCCTAAGCATTTTTCACTTGGATGAATCGATAAACTTCGAGATAATTGTACCATTTTATGTTCCTTTTCATAATAAATTAGTACTTTCGCAAAACCCGAATAGTCAAACAATATTTTTGTAACCTGATTCAAAAGCTTTTTTTCATACTGAGACGGCAATTTCACGTAAACAGATGCATCTTTCTTTTCTTCATAAACATCCATTTCTTCTAACGGATATAGTCCGTTTACAATCCATTGCAGCTTATGATTTCTTAGCTCAATCGTACCGTCAACTAAAACAATTGCCCCTTCTTGTAACTTGTCTGAGAAATGTATATACGTGTCCGGGAAAACAACCGCTTCCATTTCATCATTTTGATCACAGAATGTAATAAACGCCATCTTTTGCAATTTTTTCGTACGAATGACTCTCACACTTGTTATATACACGATAGCCCTTTGTACTTTTTTCTTATTTCGCATCGCCTGAGCGAGAGATGGAATTTCTAATTCTTTTGCTAACTTCACATACTGCGCTGTCGGATAGCTTGATAAATAAAAGCCAAGTGCTTCCTTTTCTTTATTTAACTGTTCAATAAAAGAGAGCTCTTCTCCTTGTACATATTTTGATTTTGGAACAGCATCCCCTAAATCACGGGCAAGATTTGCGTACTCTAACGCTCCTTTAAGGCTTTTCCATAAATTCGTTCTCGAAATACCAAAATCGTCAAAACATCCCGACCAGACGAACGCCTCTAAATTTCGTTCTGTTACAAACTTCGCTGGCATACGAAGACAAAATTCAAATAAATCCTCAAACATTTTGCTCTCTCGTTCTTCTAACAATGCCGTCACTGTAGCCATTCCGATATTTCGAATTGAAAGTAAGCTGTAACGTATCGCATTCCCTTCTATTTGGAAGTTGTAACCACTCTTCTGAAGTGACGGTGGCAAAACGTGGAAACCTTTCCGCTTCGTTTCTCGTATATACTGCACAATCTTATCTTCATTTCCAATTGCACTTGATAATAATGCTGTCATAAATTCCAACGTATAATTCGCTTTTAAGTAGGCAAGCTGATATCCGATCATACTGTAAGCTACAGCGTGACTTCGGTTAAAACCGTAATTCGCAAATCTTACAATCAAATCGTAAATTTTATCTGCTGATGTCTCATCGTATCCGTTTCGCAAACAACCTTGCACGAAATGCTGACGTTCCTGATCTAAAATATCACGATTTTTTTTACTCACTGCTCGGCGTAATAAATCCGCTTCTCCGAGCGAAAATCCTGCTAACTTCGATGCAATTTGCATAATTTGTTCTTGGTATACAATTACACCGTATGTTCTTTCTAAAATCGGCTTTAAATCCGGATGTAAATATTCAATTTTTCTTTTTCCGTGCTTCGATTCAATAAAGGTTGGGATTTGCTCCATCGGTCCTGGTCTGTATAACGAGTTAACAGCGACAATGTCTTCAAACTCATTCGGTTTTAATCCGCGAAGTACATTTCGCATACCACCTGATTCAAGCTGGAATACCCCCGTTGTATCCCCTCTCCCTAGCAATTGGAACGTCTTTTCATCTTGGAGAGGTAAATTCCTTATATCAATTTCTTTCCCCGTTTTTTTCACAATAAACTTTATAATATTTTCAAGTAACGTTAAATTACGTAAGCCTAAAAAGTCCATCTTGAGCAACCCGAGTTCTTCTAATGCATCAGCAGGATATTGCGTAACATAAACATCGTTATGTCCTTCTTGAATTGCTACACTACCCGTTAACGGTTCTTGACTCATAATAACGCCAGCGGCATGAATAGACGTATGACGAGGTAAGCCTTCTACACGTTTTGCAATTTCAAACACACGCTCATGAAGAAGATTCCCTTGTATAAACTCACGGAGTGATTGTGATTCTTCATATGCATCTTTTAACGTTATACCAAGCTTTGATGGAATAAGTTTTGAAAATATGTCAATGTCTCGCGGCGGAAGTCCCATTACACGAGCAATATCTCTAATTGCTGCTTTCGCTGCAAGCGTCCCAAACGTTACAATTTGCGCCACGCGGAGCTGACCATACTTATCTTTCACATATCGGATCATCTCATCACGTCTTATATCTGGAAAATCGATATCAATGTCCGGAAGGGTCACACGTTCGGGATTTAAAAATCTTTCAAATAACAAATCGTATTCAATCGGATCAATATCTGTAATTTCTAATACGTACGAAACGAGTGAGCCAGCTGCCGATCCACGGCCTGGTCCTGTTAAAATATGATTTTCATGTGCATACTTCATAAAGTCCCATACGATGAGAAAATAATCACTAAATCCCATACTAGAAATGACGTTTAGTTCATGATTCAAACGCTTTATATGCACTTCTTTTGGCGTACCATAACGTTTATGCAAGCCTTCTTCACAAGCACGGCGTAAGTAAGTATCATTCGTCTCGTTAGATGGAACAGGAAATTTCGGTAATTGATTTACATGAAACGGTATTTCTACTTTACAACGTTCTGCAATTTTTACAGTGTTGTAAATCGCCTCTTCCGTGTGAGAAAATAGTGCTTCCATTTCATCCGATGACTTTAAATAATATTGATCCGTTTTGAGCCTCGGCCTGTCTGGATCAGTCATTTTCGTTCCACTTTCAACTGATAGTAAACATTCGTGAACGAGCGCGTCACTTTGATTGATATAGCGCACATCATTTGTTGCAACGACTGGGACATTTACCTTACTAATAAATTCAGGTAATTTTTCTTGCAGGAGCAGTTCATCTTGAATTGCATGATGCTGCAAACTCATATAAAAATTATCGAACATATTTTGATATGTACAAGCTACTTCTTCCGCCTGATCCTCTTTGTCTTCTAATAATAATTGTTCAATTTCCCCATCTTTACCTGGTGAAATAGCAATTAATCCTTTCGCATAATGCGCAAGCCACTTCTTCGGAATACCCTCTTTTGACTTCGTCATAATGCTACTAGAAATCTTTAATAAATTTTGATAGCCTATTTCATCTTCAGCAAGTAAGACGAGCGGATAAGACTTCTCTTCTTCTTCACTAAAAATAGAAGCTGTTAAGCCGATAATAGGCTGTATACCATGTTTCTTACATGCTTTATAAAACGGAATAACGCCATACATAACATTTTCATCCGTAATAGCCAACGATGAAAAACCAAGCTCTTTCGCCCTGACTACAAGCTCATCAATTTTACAAGCACTTTTTAATAAACTAAAAACGGTTTGACATTGTAAATGCACAAACTTCACTGTTGTACCCTCTCTTTACCTATTTGACTACTTTCATTATAGGTGATGAGGAAAGCGGAAATCAAAACATACTTCTCATACTTTGTCCATATATATGAAGAAGAAAGGGGAATGACGATGGATGTAAGAGAACATACTTTTTTCTCTCTGCTTATTATTAGTTATTTTATTGCCTTTGGGGTTATACTTGGCGGTTCATTAATTGGTGGATTTGGTGCGTTTCTTATCGGAAAACCAGCTCTAACTTACATTAATCAATTCGCCCAAAATTTAAGAATTTGGGCACTCGTTGCAGCAATCGGCGGAACATTTGATACCTTTTATAGCTTTGAAAGAAGCTTCTTTGGCGGAGATATGAAAGATATCGTAAAACAAATTCTCCTTATTTTTTTCGCAACTGGCGGTATGCAAACAGGTCTTATTATTATTAAATGGCTAACGCAGGAACATGTATGAGAGTGCCAAGTGCCAATACAGCAAAAAGATGGTACTTAGTTTTAGCTGGCGCTGCTGTTGGAGGCGTGTTGAGCTGGTTTATTTTTTTGTACATATACGGTGTTTTTCAAGAAGAACAATCTAGTAAAATAGCAGAGCAACGAGAAATTATAGAAAAACAAGAAGCAAAGCTCCACGTCCTTCTCGAAGATCAAGAAAAGTTGAACACAGAAAATAAACGTCTCTTAACAATTCAAGAGATTAAAATAAAAATAATAAATCGAGAAAAATATGATTTAGACAATCTAACACTCGAAAATATGACCACTTCTATCCATAATGACCTCCAACATCTTTTAACGAAAAACATTCAAAGTATCGCAAAAAATAAAGACCTACTCAAAAAAGCAATCGAAAACAAAACGTACAAACATTACGATCGTATATACCGCTTTAAAGTCGATACAATTTCTTTTGATACTGTACTTGAAATTAGTATTGATATAGAGAAAGAAAAATAAAGAAGGAGGGCTTAAGTGCCGCTCCTTCTTTTCGTTTTAACATATACTCTCTTATTTACAAATATCACGTAAATCAGCAAACAGACGATCCGCTTCTTCCCAAGAAGATGCTTTTGCACCAGAAGCCATCGGATGTCCTCCGCCGTTATATTGCATTGCTAATTTATTTATAACTGGCCCTTTTGAACGAAGGCGAACACGAATTACATCGTCTTCCTCTAAAAATAGAACCCATGCCTTTAATCCGTCAATATTACCAAGCGCTCCAACAACACCAGATGCTTCAGAAGGAAGTACATCAAATTCTTCTAATACTTCTTTCGTTAATTTAATGTAAGCTGCTCCTTCTTCTACCATCGTAAAGTTTTGTAAAATATAACCGTTTAAACGAGCGATTTTTTCTTTTGTCTTATACATTTCATTGTATAAATCTGTGAATTTCACACCCATATCAACAAGCTCACTTACGTAAAGGAGTGTTTTTGCTGTTGTATTCGGGAATAAGAAACGACCTGTATCTCCAACAATCCCTGCTAAAATAAGGCGAGCTGCTTCTTTTGTTATTTTTAATCCTTTATCTTTTCCATAGTTATAAAACTCATAAATCATTTCACTTGTAGAACTTGCTGTCGTATCTACCCACGTAATATCTCCGTACGGATCTTCATTTGGATGATGATCAATTTTGATTAACATCTTCCCTTTTGTATAGCGTTGATCGTCAACACGTTCTTGGTTCGCAGTATCACAAACGATAACAAGTGCATTTTCGTATACGCTATCTTCAATATTATCCATTACTCGTAAGTATGCTAGTGACGGTTCATTGTACCCAACCGTATAAATATTTTTCTCTGGAAACGATTCTTGCAAAATCGTACCAAGACCGCCTTGTGAACCTAACGCATCTGGATCCGGACGCACATGACGATGAATAATAATTGTCTCAAATTCTTTAATTACTCCTAAAATTTGCTCATGCATATGTATAATCTCCTTTTTATTCAACTTCTTCACTTTATCCTCCATTATAACGGAAAGTATTTCATACATGCGAACAATTGCTTTATAATAAAAATTAGAAAGTTTAGATATTTCTTTTTTCTTCACTATAATTTTCACAAAGCGATGGGAGTGTGCATTATGCCAGTATTAGTCTTCTGTATTATCGTCTCATTTATGTTGTACCTCTTCTACAAAACAAAATACTTTCGTACAAACCGCCCAATGGAAAAAGGTTGGCTCTCAGGAAAATCCGCAATGGCACTCGGTTCATTCGTCTTATTCTTCGGGATAAACCAATTCTTTTTAGAACTTTCAACCGCTCGTATGATCGTCGGTGTTTTATTCGTTCTATTTGGTAGTGCGAGTGCATTTAATGGATTTCGCCAATATAAACATTTCTTTCCATTAGCAGTTAAAGAAGCAGAAGCATATGAAGCAACGTAAAAAAGCATCACCATTGTGATGCTTTTTTACGTCCTCTACTTTTTAAAATCATATATGCAACAAACGCAGAAGGTATATTAAATAGGTTGCCTTGCACATGAAAATGTAATTGTTCCTCTTCAAAAGACATTTTTTCATATAGTTCTCGCTGAGATAATCCTGTACGTTTCCTTTTTTCATGTAAACCTTGTAAATATAAATATTGGATCGGTATCATTACAAGAAAGTAAAATAGTGCGATACCACCAAAGAAGATTATTTCTGATGACATATTGCATACCGCCTCCTCAAAATCCATTTTCTTACAATATAATTGTAACATAGTCTACCATCTAAATGAATTAATATTCTGTCATTTAACATTATATAAATCACTCTCTACAAAAAAAAAAGATGGAACAAATCAAAACGATTTGTTCCATCTTTTTATTTATCAATCAATTGCACCATAAGTAATGCTTTTCCAACAACATTACCTTCATGGTGTACTTCTACATCAACCTTACCAAATTTACGGCCAATTTCTAATACTTTCGGATGAACGGATACAACATTATCAATCTGAACCGGCTTTACAAAATAAATTGTTAAGTTCTCAACAATTGAATCACTCTTCTTCTGAGCACGAATGACACGGTTTGTTGCTTCTGTCACAATTGTTGTAAATACACCGTAAGATAATGTTCCGATTGAATTCGTCATTTGTGGTGTCACTGAAA
The DNA here is from genome assembly GCF_038050415.1 of Bacillus sp. FSL M7-1020. NCBI lineage: Bacteria > Bacillati > Bacillota > Bacilli > Caryophanales > Bacillaceae > Bacillus > Bacillus sp. FSL M7-1020. The sequence continues at coordinate 4,219,728 of NZ_JBBOTW010000001.1, forward strand.
ATTGATACAAATGCTCATTTTTTGCTTCTTTCGGCGTCATAAATTGATTCGTTACAATATCATCAATCGTTTCACCAACTTGTGGTTGACGCTGAATCATCTGTAATGCCTGAAGTACATCTTGACGACTAATGATACCTTGCAATTTATTTCCATCTTCCACAACAGGAAGTAATTCAATACCTTCCCATACCATCATACGCGCTGCAGCTGCGACAGACATCTTTCCATTTACCGTAATAGGGTGTTTCGTCATCACTTTATCAATTGGTGTATCTTTCGCAACACCAATCATATCTTTCGAAGTTACGATACCTAACACCTTTTTATTTTCATCCACAATTGGATAACGTCCATGCATCGTCTCTTCATTGTACTCATGCCATTTCTGCACGATATCACTAGGCTTTAAATATAGTGTTTCTTCAATCGGTGTTAAAATATCTTCAACGAGTACAATTTCTTTCTTAATAAGTTGATCATAAATCGCGCGGTTAATTAACGTTGCGACCGTAAATGTATCATAGCTACTGGAAATAATCGGCAACTTCAATTCGTCTGCTAACTTTTTCACATGCTCTTCTGTATCAAATCCACCTGTAATTAATACAGCGGCCCCTGTTTCTAATGCTAATTGATGTGCATTCGTACGGTTCCCGATGATAAGCAAGTTCCCCGCTTCTGTATAGCGCATCATCGCTTCTAATTTCATAGCCCCGATTACGAATTTATTTAATGTTTTATGTAGTCCTTCTCTGCCTCCAAGTACTTGACCATCAACAATGTTAACGACTTCTGCATATGTTAGTTTTTCGATATTCTCTTTCTTCTTTTGTTCAATTCGAATTGTTCCGACACGTTCAATTGTACTAACATATCCTTTATTTTCTGCATCTTTAATCGCACGGTAAGCTGTCCCTTCACTTACACTCAAATCTTTCGCAATTTGCCTTACAGAAATTTTATGCCCTACCGGTAGGCTATTAATATGTTCTAAAATTTGATTATGTTTGGTAGCCAAATGGTTTCACCATACTTTCTTTTCCCTAAATTCTTCATGTGTTGTATTCCCAGTATACTATATTTTCAAAACTGTTACACTCTCTCTTTGTATATCTGTACTATTTTTTTTATAACAAAATGACCCTTGCATTCCACTAGTCATTCCATTACAACAATGTAATGCTATTGTCATCTCGTTCGATAGTTCGTCCACACACTTCCATATACAATTAAGACAAGAAATGAAACAAAGGAGCGAATACATGATGAAAAAAATTTTAGAGGTTATAGGCGCAGTATTTTTAGCTTGTGTAGATGGGAAAAAAGTTGCAATGGATTTGAATGAAACTCCTGAACAGCCGCGTTCAAAAAGAGAAGAGTCAACTAAACAAATACAGACTTTAAAAGCTGTACTACACGCATAAAAAGCCCTTCACTTGTCTTTTCAAATGAAGGGTATCTGTTTTATAGCGTAATATTTTCTCCAACTTCTAATACTTTCCCTGTACAATTTTGTAGTTTTTCTACAAATTGATATGGATCCTGTTCAATAACTGGGAACGTATTGTAATGCATCGGTACAACAGTTTTCGCATGAATCCATTTTGCTGCTAAAACAGCATCTTCTGGTCCCATTGTGAAATTATCACCAATTGGTAAAAACGCTATATCTATATCATTCAGTTCCCCAATTAACTTCATATCAGAGAATAGAGCCGTATCCCCTGCATGGTAAACCGTTTTCTCTTCTGCTGTAAATAAAATACCCGCTGGCATACCTGTATATGTAATCGTCTTATTTTCTTCATCAATATAACTAGAGCCGTGGAATGCTTGTGTAAACTTCACTTTTCCGAAGTCAAATTCATGTGAACCACCAATATGCATCGGATGTGTTTCTACACCTTGCCAACTTAAAAATGTCGCTAGTTCAAATGGCGCCACAACAACTGCATTATTTTTCTTCGCAAGCTCTACTGTATCTCCAACATGATCACCATGACCGTGCGATAAAAGAATTGCATCTACTTTTACATCTTCAGCCTTTAAATCTGTTTTCGGATTTCCCGTTAAAAATGGATCAATTAAAATCACTTTTCCATTCGTTTCAATCTTTACAACTGAATGCCCATGATAAGATACTTTCATTATTACATTCCTCCCCTATTCACATTCTCACTTTTTATTCTACATGATTTTTCAATTCCCTGTCTTTTCTAACATCTATTTACTTGTCATAACGCTTTCTTCCGAGGTAAAGTTATATTTGTAATTAAATATCTCGGGGGTGCCAATCGATGAATGCTAGATTAGAAAATTTAATGCAATGGCTAAAAGAAAAAAACGTAGAAGCCGCGTTCTTAACTTCTACACCAAACGTTTTCTACATGACAAACTTCCAATGTGAACCACACGAAAGACTACTTGGTATGTTTGTATTCCAAGAAAAAGAGCCTATTTTAATTTGCCCTAAAATGGAAGAAGGCCAAGCACGTAACGCTGGATGGGCACATGAAATTATCGGATTCACTGATACTGACAGACCATGGGATATGATTGCAAAAGCAATTAAAGACCGTGGCATCAATGCAAATGCAGTTGCAATTGAAAAAGAACATTTAAACGTAGAACGTTACGAAGAATTAACAAAATTATTCCCAAATGCAGCTTTCAAATCAGCAGAGGAAAAAGTTCGCGAGCTTCGTTTAATTAAGGATGAAAAAGAACTTTCTATTTTACGTGAAGCAGCTAAAATGGCAGACTATGCTGTTGAAGTTGGGGTAAATGCAATTAAAGAAAACCGTAGCGAACTAGAAGTATTAGCAATTATTGAACACGAATTAAAAACAAAAGGCATACATAAAATGTCATTTGATACGATGGTATTAGCAGGTGCTAACTCTGCTCTTCCACACGGTATTCCAGGTGCTAACAAAATGAAGCGCGGCGATTTCGTACTATTTGATTTAGGCGTAATTATTGACGGTTATTGCTCTGATATTACACGTACAGTAGCATTCGGTGAACTTTCTGAAGAACAAACTCGCATTTACAACACTGTACTTGCTGGACAACTACAAGCAGTTGAAGCATGTAAACCAGGCGTTACACTTGGCGCAATTGATAATGCTGCTCGTTCTGTTATCGCGGATGCAGGTTACGGAGACTTCTTCCCGCACCGACTTGGTCACGGACTTGGAATTAGCGTTCACGAATATCCAGATGTAAAAGAAGGCAACGATTCTCTATTAAAAGAAGGTATGGTCTTCACAATCGAACCAGGTATTTACGTACCAAACATAGGTGGCGTTCGTATTGAAGATGATATTTACATCACAAAAGACGGATCAGAAATTTTAACGAAATTCCCGAAAGAATTACAATTTGTAAAATAAGAAAAAGGCAGCTTAATTGCTGCCTTTTTCTATTTTTCTACTACTTTAAATTTCTCTACAATCATTTGTCCTGGGTAACTTTCAAGTATGTGAGAAGACCATACTTTTATTTTATCTCCTGTTTTTAATTGATTAGATGCGTTTTTCTCCTGAAAGCTCAACACTATATCTGATGGATGTTCTTTATTCATTTGTTGTTCTATATAATTTTGTAACTCTACTTTTGTTTCAAACGTTTTATCATCGGCAAAAAATACCGTTTCATTTCTTACTATGACATACCCTTCTTCAGGTACTTTTTTTACCTCTACTTGTTTTGTAGTACACGCTGATAATATGATTAGAAATACACTAAAAAATATATACATAGAAACTCTCATATTCCTACTCATTTTTATCCCTCACTCTATGTTTGCTATTTCCGCTTTAAAACCATCTTCTCTTCATACTTATCATCCCATTTAATCACAATCTCTATCGGTTCATCTTTAGATAGAGGCGCACAACTTACACAAAAAGATTTCATTTCAATCCTTGCTCCTTTATGAACTTCTGACGTTTCTGTCATTGTACTAAAGGTCCCATGAATAGAAATCTCCAAATTTTTAAATTCTGTATTTCCATCTCCGCCCTTATACTGAAACGTAAATATTCCATCTTCACTGTCATCCTTAATATGCCCTTTATATTGCCCCGTCCAACTTTTGCTCTCGCTAGAAAAAGTAACATACGAAATCGAACAACTTCCTAAAAAGAAAATACTTATAAAAAAGAATAATGTTCTCTTCATAATGCCCTCCATTCAAAAGCACTTATTTATCCCGCAGTAACGGGCAGTAAGACCCCAACCTCAAAATTCGGTGAAAGCAAAGAAGTTAGTTGGGGGATGACCCCCCCCACTGATTAAAGCTTCACTTTATTGTCTATTTCTTCCTTTTATTATATTATTAAAATGCAGAATTTTCTAAAATAGGAGGTTTATATGTTACAACAACAGTTAGAAGAAATTCGTAATAATAATTACATACTGGACAACACAATTCATATTGATTCTTTAAGTTCCAATATGCTTGAACATATCGGTGTTACTGATAGTTATTTAAGGGATAAACTTATTTACTCTACTTTTTATCATCTCATCAAGAAGGGCTATATTTCACACTCACACTTGCAGAAACTATTATTAGAAAGCATCAGTGATAAATATTTATTGTATAAGATTCATTCGGATGACGAAGATGCGGTATTTACCCGTGCATTTACGACATTATTAATTGCGCTCATTATTGATGCGGATACAAATCATAATTTCTTATCACAGACTGATATATTAAATGTAAAAGATCAATTAATTTTATATATGAACAAAGAGCACGACTTACGAGGCTATGTCCAAGAACGTGGCTGGGCGCATAGTGTCGCTCATGCTTCCGATACATTTGAAGCGCTTGTGAATAGTCCTAAACTGGAAAATTTATATTACGAAGAAATATTACAAACTTTATTAAACAAAGTTTGTGTTCATTCCATCTATTACAAATACGAAGAAGATGAGCGTCTCGTTTATCCAATTGTCGCAATGCTGCAAAATGGCCTAAAGGAAGAAGTACTCATATTAGCCCTTCGTGATTTAGCAACTCAATTACAAGTTCAAAAATCAACACTACATATTGAATCATACGAATTTCTATACGGAAATATAAAAGCTTTCTTACGTAGCTTATTTTTCAGATTACGTACAATATCTATATGTAAGGAAACTGAATACGAAATTGAAAAATTACTACAAGGACTTCGCCAATATTACTAAAAAAGAAGGCCCTTTAAAAAGTGCCTTCTTCTATTTCACTAATATTTAATTGAAATTTTACGATCCAAACTGAGAAAAGGTGGACAAGAAGCGCAAACGCCATACATGCTCCGCTTAAAAAAGTTAGTATAGGATGCGAATACACGTGCCCCAATCCATAGGATATCGCCACGAAAAACATTGTTATGTAAATATAAATTGCTCCATGTATTTGCCTCATATAAACCTCCTTTTCCCATATTATAACATAAATTTTCTGATTATTCACATTAATTACTCGTAATCAATATTTCTCAACTGTTACACCTCTAACAGCAACCTTAATATACGGTAACCCTTGTAAACTTTGTAAATTCTCTATTTTTCCTGTTACGACTACACCGTATATTGGTAGGTTTTTTCATTATAGTTTGTCCTAAAATGCTCTTGAAATCCCCCTTTATTTTCACTTAAAAATATCTAAATACAGCTTTTCTTTTTTAAAATTTTGCATAATAAAAAGCACATCTATTTTAATGTGCTTCTCCAAAAAACACTATTCTATTATTTAATCGCTTCCTTCACAACATCTTGAATCATAACAACTTCTGTTTTCATATCAACAGACGGTGCTTCTTCATCAATACACTCATACCAAAACGCTACATGCTTTTTATCAATTTCATGATGAGAATTTTCGACAAGAGCCCCGCCTTCTCCTTGCACAGAATACCAATATAAGTATTCTTCTCCATCTCTTATTTCCCGGAAAATTGTCTCTACGTACATTTTCTCGTCGTTTAGTGTCAACAGCACTTCTTTCATATTGTCATTAAGAAGCTGCATCCATTCATCTACACGATGACTTTTACCTTGTTTCACTTTAAATCTCGTTAACTCCACATTCATTTTCATTCCCCCATTCTCTTACGTACAAACAAACCATATTCTATTGGATGATGAAAACTTAATTTACTAGCTAATTTTTGCGAAGGAATATTGTCTACATAACAATCCCAACACGGTGTAATATCATTTTGTATACAATGTTCAATGAAACGTGTTGCGACAGCTTGAGCTAACCCTTTCCCTTGATACGCTTCATGCGTCACGATATCAATTTCAGCAAATCCATTCCCACTAAATATCGAAACACATTCCGCTACAGTCATCCCATTTTGTTCTATACAAAATCCAAAACCATCATTCAAAAATGCTTCATTTGATCCCCAATATTCTTTATAATACGCCTGTGTAAATTCATTACTTCGTTCTATATCTCTTCTATCAATACGCTTCACTTCATATGTATTTTTGTTACAATCTCGCTTTCTCTCTTCAAAGGTTACTCTTTGAAATTTCATTCGCGGGATTTTCCGAAGCACATTACTAAAACGCTCTTCTAACATCATTTCCCACTCTTCACTCGAAGTGAACAATGTAAATCTCTTCTCTGTTTTTTCAATGGCCGTTTTTATATACGAAAATACATCTTCGTTATAACTTTCATCTTGCGTATTACCAAATAAATAATGAATGCCATTAGCTGTGATAATTAGTCCTGCTGTTAACTCCTCGTTTGCAAAAACCCTACCATCTATCGTTTGATCACATACTGCATAAGCAAAAGTTGTGGTTCTTGTATTACTTTCTAAAATCGAAAGTATTTTTCTATACTGGGCTACAGATAATTCCCTCATAATTGCTCCACTATAATCGTATCAGCCTCTATATTTTCAAAACAAAGATTTACAGTTCTCTTGAATGCTCTCGTTCTATGAATCGTACATGCTGGAATTAAGATAGAATCATTCGGCTTTAAAACCGCTGTTTCTCCGTCTTGAAAATCGATAAGTAATTCTCCCTCTAATACAATAAATAACTCATCCGAATTAGAATGATAGTGCCAATCATATTCACCAGTAAATACAGCGATTCGTAAGCAATGACTATTTACATTTGAAACGACGAAGTTTTTATGTTGATCTTTTATATCTTTTGTTAAATCTATTAAATTTATCTTTTCCATAGAATCCCCCTCTTTACACCCCTTTATATACTTATCTTTAAATTAGCATAAGAGGCATTTTACTAACAAGAAAAAAATTCCATATGGAAAATTCAAATAAAAAATGACCTCCAATCTCTCCTAACTATAAGAGAAATTAAAGATCATCCTTTCTATTTTATCGGAAATGCACTATCTCCAGCAGAAAGTACACCTTCCATGTAACCTTTTGCAAAATCTGGTAATCCAATGATAAGTACTGCAGTTACAATCCCAATACCAATCCCTCTTAATTTCAGATCATTTTTCTTTTTGCCTACAACCATTGTAATAATTCCTGCTATAAGCAAACCCACTGACAAAATATCATAAATATACCCCATATTGCCCCTCCTATTTACATCTTTATTTCTTTTTATTTTAATTGTACAATGTTTTCCCCTTAAATAAAAGCCCTCCTAATAAAAGGAAGGCTCTACATATATTTCTATTATGATAAAGCAGGAGCTTTTTCAAGAAGCTCTTTTGCATCAGCGTATTGTAAGCCGTGTGCTTCTGCAACTGCTTCGAATGTTACATATCCATCTAATGTGTTAATACCTTTTAGTAATGCAGAATTGCCTAAGCAAGCGTCTTTATAGCCTTTGTTAGCAATTTGTAATGCATATGGTACTGTTACGTTTGTTAATGCAAGAGTTGATGTACGTGGAACCGCACCTGGCATATTTGCAACTGCATAATGAACAACGCCATGTTTTTCGTAAGTTGGGTTGTCATGAGTTGTAATACGGTCAGTTGTTTCGAAAATACCACCTTGGTCAATCGCAATATCTACAACGACAGAACCTGGTTCCATTGATTGAATCATTTCTTCTGTTACAAGTTTTGGCGCTTTTGCACCTGGAATTAATACCGCACCAATAACAAGATCAGATTCTCTTACTGCTTCTGCAATGTTGTAAGGATTAGACATTAACGTTTTTACTTGGTTACCGAAAATGTCATCTAATTGACGAAGACGTTCTGCACTTAAGTCGATGATTGTTACATCTGCACCTAAACCTACTGCAATCTTCGCTGCGTTTGTACCAGCTTGACCACCACCGATAACTGTTACTTTGCCGCGTTTCACCCCTGGAACGCCTGCAAGTAAAATACCTTTACCACCTTTGTTTTTCTCAAGGAACTGTGCACCGATTTGTGCAGACATACGACCAGCTACTTCACTCATAGGTGCAAGTAATGGTAAAGAACGATTGTCTAATTGTACTGTTTCGTATGCAATTGATACCACTTTGTTATCAATTAATGCTTTCGTTAATTCTGGTTCTGGAGCTAAGTGTAAGTATGTGAATAAAATTAAACCTTCGCGGAAATTACCGTATTCACTTGCAACTGGCTCTTTTACCTTCATAACCATATCTTGGTTCCATGCTTCTTCAGCAGTTGCAACAAGTTTCGCACCAGCTTGTACATATTCTTCATCTGTAAAGCCAGATCCTAAACCTGCTCCTTTTTGAACAAAAACTTCATGACCATTTTGTACTAAATGTACTGCTCCCGCTGGCGTCATTGCCACACGGTTTTCATTGTTTTTAATTTCTGTTGGAATACCGATACGCATTATTAGTTCCCCCTTGAGTTATGAAATGACCCCTGAATCATTTTTTAAAGCGCTTTCTACGCCCTTATATTCTAACATAATATCTCAATATTTGACAAAAAAATAACACAAGTTTTCCGATAGATTTAATATTACATGAAAGGACAGTATTATCCGCATCTCTCAGTATGAAGGATAAACTGTCCAATTATTTAAAACTCCATTTTATTTTGTTCTATCGATGTCTATGAATAACATCCACTGCACCAGTCACTTCAATAATTGTACCGGTAATCATATCGGAATCGTCCTCACATAAAAACGAAATCGTTCTTGCGATATCTTCACCTGTTCCAGATCTACCAATTGGTGTGTTATGACTTTTCAGCTGGCGTGCTTCTTGAATTGTCGCCTCTTTCATTTCACCAATAATATCACCAGGACATACCATGTTCGCAGTAATACCGTATTCCGCTTCTTCGTAAGCAACTGTTTTCGTTAATGAAACAAGTCCTACTTTTGCTGCCGCGAAAGCTGAGCGATAAATCCATCCCGGTGCACTATCTGCCCCTTGAAATCCGTAATTAATAATACGGCCAAAGTTCTGTTTTCTCATGACCGGAACGACAAGTTTTAATAAATGAAATACCGCTGTTAAATTGCCCTGAATCATTTCATTCCATTCTTCTTCTTCATAATCGACTAACTTTTTCCGTTCAAATACATATGGACCAGCATTATTAATTAAAAAGTCAATTTTGCCAAAACGGCTCATCGCTTCTTCTACTATTTTATGTAAATCTTCCTTTTTCGTGACATCCGCTTGCACGAATTGTAGACGCTCTTCCATATTTTTATATGTTTCTTTCATCGTTTCCATAGCCGTTATATCGCTATGATATGTTACTGTTACTGAATAGCCTTTAGCCAATAATTTTTCTGTTACTTGCTTTCCTAAACCTTTCGTACCGGCTGTAATGAGCGCATGTCTCACAAAACTGCCCCCTTTTAAATTGCTATAGTTCATATGTAACAAGTTCTCGCACCAATTACAACTAAAATGAATTAAAACAAAGTTTTCAAAATTCTGTAACGTTTCCGACAAGCACATTACCAAAATTTGTTTTATAATAAAGTTGTAAAAGGTAATAAAAATGATTGGGAGGAATTTACTATGAATAATACATATACAAATATTTTAATCGCGGTGGACGGTTCTAAAGAAGCAGAAAAAGCCTTTAAAAAAGCAATTCAAGTTGCAAAACGAAACAATGCAACATTAACAATTGCTCATATCGTTGATGTAAAAGCATACTCAGCAGTAGAAGCTTATAGCCGCGCAATTGCTGAACGTGCAAATCTATTTGCAGAAGACTTATTAGAAGACTACAAAAAAACTGCGCTTGAAGCTGGCCTTGAAAAAATTGAAACTGTATTAGAATTTGGTAATCCTAAATCTAAAATTTCAAAAGAAATCGCTCCAAACCATAAAGTAGATTTAATTATGTGTGGTGCGACTGGTTTAAATGCTGTTGAGCGTTTCCTAATTGGTAGCGTCTCTGAACATATTATTCGCTATGCGAAATGCGATGTCCTTGTTGTTCGTGGTGATGAGGAGCAAGGTGATCTTTAATTCATAAATAAAACACCGAGTCCACATGTTTTACCGAAGGATACGGAAAATTAAGTTCGAGGCCCGAATGAACAATAAATACATGTTGTTAAACAATGATAATAAACGAAAAAGGAGTGGGTAATCCACTCCTTTTTTTCACGACATGCCTTTATTCATAGGAATAAGTCTGCTCTGTTTTTTCTCTATTCTTGCATGGATTTTAAAATCCTCATTTTTCAATTGATTGTTTAATCAAGTTTACACTGTATTCTACTTAATTCTTTGAGCAATTGGATGGTCGTCTTTTAGTTGCAACAAATCCCATAAATTCCCGTATAAATCCTTGAATACTGCAACTATTCCATATTCTTGCTCTTTCGGCTCTCTTACAAATTCTATTCCTCTTGAAATCATTTCATTATAATCTCTCCAAAAATCGTCAGTATTTAAGAAAAGAAAAACTCTGCCGCCTGACTGGTTACCAATAAAAGAATCTTGCTCCGGTTTAGATGCTCTAGCCAGTAATATTGTGGTGCCGACTGAACCAGGAGGTGATACCACTACCCATCTCTTGTTTTGCTCTGGCTGATATATATCTTGGACTAGTGTGAAATTTAGTTTCTTTGTATAGAACTCTATTGCCTCATCGTAGTCTTTTACTACTAATGCGATATGAACTATTGATTGAACCATTATTATCCCTCCTATTATTACTGAATAAGCAAATTATAGTATAACATTTCTTACTTTAATCTATCTGTTAGTTTAATAACACAGGCTCTTGTTTTTCTTCATTTCACATACTTCACTATAAATACAAGACAAACAACCACTACAACAGCTACTGCCAACACATATGGCGGTAGGAACTTCAAAGACCATAGCGCCATCATGATCGTCGCAACCGTTAAGTATGTTTGCTTTGCATCTTCTGTCATTTTTTTACGAAGTAAGAAAACATATACATAACCGATTGGTGGTGTAATGAAGCAAAGAACATATATGATTTTGGATTTCAAATACCATTTTTGTTCTCCAAGTTTCTTTATATCTTCTTCTATTCTTTCATGCTCTTGCTCTCTCGCTTCTTCTACAAGCGGATCTTCCTCTTCTCCTCGCTTTTCTTTCATATAAGGAAGAAAGTGCATAAAAAAATAATATGCAAATACGAACGCTCCAAAACCAATATTTAATCTTTCTAATGGAATATGCTCACTAAAAAAAGCAGCAGTAAGCACTAAAGATAAACAGTACGTCATCATCCAAAATGAACGTTTTCTCTTTTTCCTTTCCATTTCTTTTTTGCCTTGTATATCTTTTCTTTTCGAAAGCCATATAGAAATAAAGCAATCTACTACAAATAGAGCAAAAATAAATATCGCAACGTGTACTGTTTCTATATCCTCAAATGAAAAGATATTTGGGAATGCAACATGTAATACAATTAATGTGTACAAAATTAGCCCTATAAAATAAATACGTCTCATTTTCCATCCCTTTCTTATTTCCTAACATTACGTTAACATACATTTTTTAGAAATAGACGGACAAAATATATATGTTGAAAAAAGGAGGATGCTATATGGATGATTCTGAACGCATTATTTTAGACGTGAACGGCAAAGAAATTGAAATGCTAGATACGATTCGCACTCATTTTAAAGAGAAACACGGCGTTGAACTAAGTAATGGTGCATTACTTCGTGATTTGATGGATATTGAGTATATTCGAATTACGGAAGATCGACATAAGTATAATTAAGCGATGAAATTTTAAGCCTAGAACAGACTGTTCTAGGCTTAATTACATTCCCACTAAAAATGTTATAATTAGGAAAAATACGTGTGGAGGATACCAAAATATGAAATCTGAAAATATCTCAAAGCATTTTCATACGTTACATGTACAAAGAAGCCAGTTCCTTCCTCACCTCCATTCACTATCTCAAGAACAACTGTGGTATCAGCAAAAGAATGGAAAATGGTCTATTGGAGAGCATTTTTATCACCTATATTTAATTGCAAAAATGCTAAAAGTAGCGATTAAATTCTCTTTTACTCTTATCCCTTATGCCAAGCTCAGAAGAAACACCCCATTTGCAACTGACATACATGACATTTATGCCGAATATAAAGAAAAGCATGGCAAAGGAATGAAAGCACCTTGGATTTTAATCCCTTCAAAAAAAGTCTATCAATCTTTGAATGTAACTCAATTAGAAGAATTACTTACACGTGAAACAAATGAAATAAAAAAACTCGTTCAAAATATAGAAGAAAATATTGCAGGGCATATCGTATTTTTAGATCCAATTGCTCACTATCCTAATTTGATTCAATCTATTCAACTATTAGCCATACATGAGAAACATCATTTTATGATTATGAAATGATAAATACTCCTGTAAAAATCTAAATACAAAAAGGTAAGGTACTTTCTATAAAAAGCACCTTACCTTCTATCTCATACATCATTTAATTCCTACAAATTCTCCGACTAACCCTTTCGCCTTCTCCAAAGCTTTTTCAATTTGCTCAAACCCAGTCCCGCCAGCACTATTACGGCGCTTTACAGCGGCATACGGCGAAAGAACTTCATACAAATCTTCTTCAAATAACGAACTCATTTCTTTATACGTTTCAAATGGTACATCTAATAAATAAATTCCTTTTTGTGTGCAATGTAGAACTAACTTCCCAACAATTTCATGAGCTTGACGGAATGGCAGTCCTTTACTTGCTAAGTAGTCCGCAATTTCTGTTGCGTTAGAGAAATCTTGGGTCACAGCTTGCCCCATTTTTTCTTTGTTTACAGTCATCGTTTCCAGCATGCCTGCCATAATATGAAGGCATCCTTCTACTGTTTTCACTGTATCAAACATTCCTTCTTTATCTTCTTGTAAGTCTTTATTGTACGCGAGCGGTAATCCTTTCATTACTGTAAGTAAACTGAATAAATTACCGTATACTCTGCCTGTTTTACCGCGGATTAGTTCCGCCATATCCGGATTTTTCTTTTGCGGCATAATACTGCTTCCCGTTGCGTATTGATCGCTCATTTCAATAAATTGAAACTCTTGGCTACTCCATAAAATAAGTTCTTCGCAAAAGCGTGATAAGTGCATCATGAGCATAGATGAGTTACTTAAAAACTCCAGTATGAAATCACGATCGCTTACCGCATCTAAACTATTTTCATAGATACCATTAAATCCGAGAAGCTCCGCACTATATTCTCGGTCAATCGGGAATGTCGTCCCAGCTAACGCTCCTGCTCCGAGTGGTGAAATGTTAATGCGTTTTAACGAATCTTCATAACGATTCACATCGCGCTCTAACATCCAAAAGTAAGCAAGAATATGATGTGCAAATGATATAGGCTGCGCACGTTGCAAGTGCGTATAGCCAGGCATAATTGTTTCAATATTATTTTCTGCTTGATGAACAAGAACAGTTTGCAATTGTTTTGTAGCTTTTATAATATCTTCTACCTTTTCTTTTATATACAAATGCATATCTGTTGCCACTTGGTCGTTACGGCTTCGGCCTGTATGAAGTTTCCCTCCCACTTCACCGATTTTTTCAATTAACATCTTTTCAATGTTTAAATGAATGTCCTCAGCTTCAACTGAGAAATGTAGCTTATTTTGTTTCGCTTCTTCTAATAAATATTGAAGACCTAGCTTTATTTTCTCGGCTTCTTCTTTCGTAACGATCCCTTGCTTTGCTAGCATCGTTACGTGTGCAATACTCCCATTTATATCTTGATTGACTAATTGTTGATCGAAGGAGATGGACGCTCCAAACTCTTCAACCCACGCTTCCGCTTCTTCTGTAAAACGTCCGCCCCAAAGTTTGCTCACGCTTCCACCTTCTTTTGATTCACTTGACTGTATACTTTCGTCGGTAAACCGAATAATGAAATGAATCCAACTGCTGCATCATGATTAAATTCATCCTGGGCAGTATACGTAGCTAATTTCTCATCATATAACGAGTATTCAGATTTACGCCCTTCTACAATCGCATGACCTTTAAATAATTTCACACGCACTGTACCTGTTACATGCTTTTGCGTTTCTTGTAAAAATGCATAAAGCGCTTGTTTTAAAGGAGAGAACCACAAGCCGTTATAAATAAGTTCCGTTATTTTCTGTTCAATCACCGGTTTAAAATGTGCTACTTCTTTCACGTGTGTTAAATCTTCCAACTCTTTATGCGCTGTAATTAACGTCATTGCTGCTGGGCATTCATATACTTCACGAGATTTAATACCGACAAGACGATTTTCTACGTGATCGATACGTCCAACGCCATGTTTTCCAGCAAGGGCATTTAACGTTTTAATTAGTTCTGACAGTGAATATGAAGTGCCATTTAAAGTCGTCGGTACTCCTGCTTCAAATCCAATTTCTACAAACTCTGGTTTATTCGGTGTATCTTCTAATGCTAATGTCATTTCGTATGCATCTTCTGGCGGCGCTGCCCATGGATCTTCTAAAATTCCACATTCGTTGCTGCGTCCCCATAAGTTTTGATCGATTGAGAATGGGCTATCTAAATTAATTGGAATTGGTACATCGTTTTCTTTTGCATATGCAATTTCTTCTTCACGTGACCACTTCCATTCACGTACAGGCGCAATCACTTCTAAATATGGATTCAATGCTTGAATAGAAACTTCAAAACGAACTTGGTCATTCCCTTTCCCTGTACATCCATGTGCAACTGCATTTGCGCCTTCTTGTACTGCGATTTCTACTAATTTTTTCGCAATAAGTGGACGAGATAATGCAGAGACAAGAGGATATTTCCCTTCGTATAACGTGTGTGCTTGCATCGCCATCAATGCATATTCATTCGCGAATTCTTCTTGAACATCAATCATATACGATTTAATTGCACCTACTGAAAGTGCTTTTTCTTTTACAAACGCTAAGTCTTTTCCTTCCCCTAAATCTAAACAAAGCGCGATAATATCATAATTCTTCTCTTGTAACCATTTAATTGCAACGGAAGTATCAAGACCTCCGGAATATGCTAATACAACTTTTTTCTTCTCCATTTTACATCCCCCTAAAGAATAAATATTCATTATTTCTTATAATAATTCAAACTTTAACACCTTTCATAAAATGAATCAAGGGGAATTCATAATTTTTTTTCAAACAATTTCGTCGAATTTCTTTCTTTTTTTATGTAAAATAGAGGCAGGAAATTGGAGGTGTGTCTATGGAAAAGTATTTTATATACAATGAACATCTAGGAATTGCAGTGCCAAACATACAAGAAGAATGGGAAGACATCTCTGAAAAAACACAGCATGGTATTTTATTAAAATGGGAGCAAATTCGTGGAAAAATACCTGATCGTATAAAAGAGCTTGAACATTACATTAATCAAAAACAACATCGTTTAAATAACGAAGATAATTTTGAAATTTCCTGTAGGCTTAATTCTGAAATAGCTGATTTAGCCTCTATTATTAACGACCTTTGGCTTTGGTATCGCCTCACTCAAAATGTATCTGAGGGAAAAGCACACCAATGAAAAAAGCATGCCCCTCATTCACTTTGGGTCATGCTTTTTTTTCGTAACAAGCTTTGCAATATATTTCTTGCGCCGTTTTTGCTAAACATACATCAAACGGACCTACTAATATACTTCTTTCTTTCGGCAACTTCACAAAAGCAACTAGCTCTTCTTCATATTCAATCTTTTTCTGACATGAAACGCATTTTAATTCTCTTCTTTTAAACATGTCTTTTAGCATATCTCCACTCTCCCTTTCATCTATCTATATTAATATAATATGTAAAAAAATGACACATTACAAAGTAAGGTATTCATATACTATGTATAAAAGGAGGCCTCAAAATGATGCGAGCTTTCATTATTATCGCTTTAACATTTTTAAGTGTGATTAGCTGGGATGCATTTTTTAAAGATAAAGGTGACGAAAACAATACAACTGAATAAAAAACCATCTTTGCTTACTTATTGGACAAACTTCTAAAAACTGTCCAATCCTACAAAATAAGTTAGGCTTTTCTACAAAAATATTTAAACATAACAATTTTTGTAGATTCCCTCCGTTTATTGTCGGTTTCCATCCGCATACATTTTTTGAAAGTATGATATAATAATATAAATCTTGAAGGAAGGGATTTTGATATCATGATCGCTCGAAGGAGCATGTGGCATCGTATTGACGAATCATACACGTAGCGTATTTTTCAGCTCAGATACTTTAGTCTAGCGAAAAAAATACGAGAGTGGGGAAATTATGATTGCCCGAAGGATAATTTGGCAAAAAAAAGACTCTTCTTACACGTAGCGTTTTGTTTAGGACTTAATTGTTATTAGCTAAACAAAACAAAGAAGAGCAGGATTGCTAAATGACGAATCCTACTCCACGTTTTGTTTAGTCGTTTTAAGACTTAAACTAAAACGAAGGTAGGGAGAATTGATGGACGAGAGGATTATTCGTTATTTCTTCAGCGACATATAGCGTAGTTAGTTTTTTCGTAAACTAACTGAAAGCTACATGTGAGCTCGTAGTTAGTTTACAACACAAAAAGGACTACTAACTACGGAAAGAAGGAATAACGATGAGGAACATCCAAAGTCGACAAATTATTAAAGAAGTTTTTATGGTTTTAATCGGTTCATTTATTTTAGCGGCAGCGCTATATCACATTCACTTCCAAAACCACTTAACAGAAGGTGGATTTGTAGGTATTGCACTATTCATCCAAAATTTTTATGATATTTCACCATCTATTTCAACTGTAATAATGGATATCCCAATTATTTTACTGTGCGCTTCATTTTTAGGTAAAAAAATGGTTGGCTATTCATTTTTAGGTTCAATTTCATTCGGAGTATTTTATTCCCTTATGGAAAATTATTCTCCATTTACGGTAGATTTATCAAACAATTTATTTATAGCTGCAATAGTTGGCGGTGCTTTAGCTGGTATTGGACTCGGTTTTATATTGCGATTTGGCGGTGCAACCGGTGGAGACGATATTTTAACAATTGTATTAAGTAAACGAACTCGTTTTACAATTGGGCAAATTTTCTTCGTCTTTGACGCGATTGTTCTTGCGCTTTCATTATATTATTTAAATTGGACAGAAATTGCTTTTACTATTCTTTCAATTGCCGTACAGGCAAAAACATTGGATTTAATTTATTATCCAAAAGCAGAAAAAGCAGCAGAAAAGCAACCAGTATCTATTCCAATGACCAAAAAACATGCAACAAATTAAAAAAGCGAAAGGCTTCGGCCTCTCGCTTTTTTTATGATTTTTTTTCTTTCTCCATTATGTGGCGCACTTGATAAAATCGATTGGCAAATTCAGTAACATTTCTTGTTAAACGATAATTTACTGTAGATCCAATTGCCATTCCGATGACTGGGATACCTTGGAATAATTTACGACGAAGAGCATAAATTGAAAATGTTTTCAAAATTTGCTTTAACAAAACTTCGGTAGAGGCTGTTTGTAACACTGCTTCGTCTCCTTCATAAAAGAACGAATCTTCTTGCTCCAGCTCTCGTAGCAAGTTGTACCAAGCGTATTGCTGAAGTCTTCCTGGCAATAATGACGCATGAAACACCTTTAACGCTAGCATCATTTCATAAGGCTTGTTCACATCATGCCCAAACGATGTTGCAATAAGTTGGACAGCCTTCACATTTAACGCAATCATAACCGGAAAATCAGCTGTCAATAATAATAATCCTCCAGCACCCGTTGCTCCGCCTTGCACGAATGAATATAGACGATGACGTGCTGTTTGTTGCTCTGCTATGTATGTTAACTGATCAATAGATAATGCTTTCAAATCTTCAAGTTGTTCAATTGATTCATTAAATAATCTTGATGTTCCTAAAATACGATTACGTGCATCTAATTGTGATTGTGAACTTTGAATCAGTGCATGCAAATGAAAAAGCCATCCATCTGCTTTCGTAAAGAATTCTTTTCGTTTTTTCTCAGGTAATTTCGCAACTGTAGTATGTAACCATTTATCAAACACTTTTTGAAAATCGGTCGCTTCTTGCTCAACTAATTGCGCTTCCCATTCCTTTATATTGTCTAAAATGGCTTGTTCTCGCTTCGATCGCATCGTAACAACCACCTCGTTCGATTTTTTTCTATTGTAACATATTTCTGCTTATTCTTTGCAAATATGCTTGTCTATCTCCATTCACATACCATTTTTTAATGACATAAAATATTAGCAAAAAGGATGAGATGAATCACATGAATCTATCCAATATAAAACAAAAGTATAATGCTGTATTTAGCTTAGGACAAAACTGCTGGCCTGCTTGGGCTTTATATCAACTAGGATTATCCCCATTTTTTGGCGTTATTGATTTTATGCTAAGTCCTTCATTAGAGAAAGTAAATTTATTATTACAAAATCGCTTTCACCGTTTTTTAGAATTAGAAAATTTGTCCTTCATCTCATTTTGGGATGATGATGCGAAATTAAGACTACGAGACAACATTTATGAAATTGACTCCTGCCATGACTTTAAAACAGATGTAAATACACCAACTTCTTGGCCTTCTTATACAGATATTAAATTAAATTATGAGCATCGGATTAATCGTTTTCTAACTACAGTAGAAATGGAAGAATCCATATTGTTTATTCGAACCGGGGGAACATATGAAGAAGCACTTTTTCTTGAACAAATTTTATCTCAAATGGTCAAGCATAACTTCTCCGTCCTTTTATTACTTCCTGCCGATGTACCAACTATCACTGAAGAAGATTGGGGATTACAAAACATTTGCGTTATAAAATGCCCAGTGATGGATATATACCAGTACAATGAAGCATTTTGGAAAGAACTATTAGACGGTATTACAATTAGCTCAACAACGTGAATAAAAAGGTGATTTTCTCTATATTTCAACTTATAATTATCCACATATAAATGAATAAGGAGCGATCATATTCATGTACCCACGTGCAAAATCCTTTGGTATTGTTATACATCACAATCGACTTCTACTACAAGAATATAATATAGACAATGAAACCTATTACCGTCCTCTTGGTGGATCAATTGAACTCGGAGAAAAATCAGATGAAACAGTTATTCGAGAGTTTAATGAAGAGCTTCATACAGAAATAGAAATTATCGATTATTTAGGTTGCTTAGAAAACATCTTTCATCTAGATGAGGAAATTGGTCATGAGATTATTCAACTATATTCTTTGCGTTTATTAGACAGATCACTATATGAAATGGAAATAGTGAATATACAAGATGAGCAAACGGCGTCATATGCAAAATGGGTTCCCATTACTGCATTCATTCAGAAGGAAAAATTATTATATCCAGATGGAATTTTAAAATATATTAAAAAGAAAAAAGACGAAATCCTATAGGATCTCGTCTTTCTTTTCATATATTAACCAATATCTCCAAGACGTAGTACGTCACGAGCAATCATAACTTCTTCGTCAGTTGGAATTACGATAATTTTTACTGGAGAGTGAGGGAAGCTGATGAATGCTTCTTCACCGAATACGTTATTGCGTTTTGCGTCGAAGTATACGCCCATGTACTCAAGGCCTTCTAATACGCGCTCACGAATAATTGCACTGTTTTCACCTACACCAGCTGTAAAGATGATAGCGTCAACGCCTTTCATACGAGCTGTGTAAGAACCGATATATTTATGGATACGGCTTACGAACACGTCAAGTGCTACTTTCGCACGGTGGTCGCCTTCTTCTTCTTTCGCAATGATGTCACGTAGGTCACTAGAGTAACCAGTAAGACCTAACATACCACTCTTCTTGTTTAATACGTTAACTACTTCTTCTACAGTTTGGCCTGTTTTTTCCATGATGTATGGAATTAACGCAGGGTCAATGTTACCAGAACGTGTACCCATTGTTACACCAGCAAGTGGAGTGAAGCCCATAGAAGTATCGATAGACTTACCGCCTTCTACTGCTGCGATACTTGCACCGTTACCTAAGTGACAAGAAAGTAGGCTTAAGCTTTCAATTGGACGACCTAATAATTCAGCCGCACGCTCAGTTACGTATTTATGAGAAGTTCCGTGGAAACCGTATTTACGGATACCAAATTTCTCATAGTACTCATACGGTAAGCTGTATAGGAATGCAGATTCCGGCATTGTTTGGTGGAATGCTGTATCGAATACTGCTACTGCTGGTACGTTTGGTAATACTTCTTGGAATGCTTTAATACCAACAAGGTTTGCTGGGTTGTGAAGTGGTGCTAAATCGCTTAATTCTTCGATTTCCGCTAATACTTCATCAGTAATTAAAACAGAATCCGCAAATTTTTCGCCGCCGTGTACAACACGGTGACCGATACCGCCAATCTCATCAAGAGATTTTACGATTCCATTTTCAGTTAATTTGCTAAGAAGCATGTTAACTGCTACTGCGTGATCTGGGATGTTTGTAATTTCTTTTTGTTTTTCGCCATCTACAGTAATAGTGAAGATACTATCTTCTAAACCGATACGTTCTACTAAACCTTTTGTTAATACTGTTTCACTTGGCATTTCAAATAATTGGAATTTTAAGGAAGAGCTTCCTGCGTTAATCGCGATGATTTTTGACATCTAGTCTTTCGCCCCTTTTTCTCTTGGTAGTTGTGTGGATCATTCCACAAACCGCTCGATTTTATCTAATTAAATTCACTCACTATGAAAACGTTTCATCATCAGTAAATTTTATACTCACGATTTTAATTTAAACATCGTCCGACATATATTTCAAGTGAAAAAATTGTAACACCAAGAAAAAAAATATATTACAGATTTCAAAAAAATTCAGTTAAATCTTGTATATATTAAAAAATATGACATATTCTATACAACTGTACTACATTAATCACTAACCCTGTTACATATATATGGTGTTACTTTTGTGTTGCAAACCAAGTATTTAATTGATCCATAATGTTCTCCATAGCCTTCATATTAG
The DNA here is from genome assembly GCF_038050415.1 of Bacillus sp. FSL M7-1020. Taxonomy (NCBI): domain Bacteria; kingdom Bacillati; phylum Bacillota; class Bacilli; order Caryophanales; family Bacillaceae; genus Bacillus; species Bacillus sp. FSL M7-1020. The sequence goes on from NZ_JBBOTW010000001.1 coordinate 4,241,142, forward strand.
AGAATTTAGGTAATTCCACTAGTAGTGCCTGTTTCGGCATTGTTACACCTTGGCCTTTCTTTTGGAGAACAAATATACTTTTTGCATTTTTCTCGTTTTTAAACATGGAAACAGGTAGCTGTAACAAACCTTGAATAAAGCATGTTTCTTTAATAAATGCATGTAGTTTCGGCGCTTGATCACTTTCAAAAATAAAGTTTGGTACTAAGAAGAATAAATACCCGCCTTCTTTCGTATGTTTCACACTTTGTTCAATAAATAAGTGATGCGCATATGACATTCCTTGATCTGCTTTTAACTTATATTCACTCGCACTGATTTCGTTTGGATAATAACCAATTGGTAAATCTGAAACGACTGCATCAACTGGATCAATATAAAGTGGTGCTAGTCCATCTTGATGGAAGAATTCGATTCCATGCTTTTGTAAATTTGCATTTACTAAAGCAAGTTTAATTAGCACTTCATCCACTTCTACACCAAATCCACTCATTGCTAGCTCTTCTTTAGCGCTATTAAATACTGTAGTCATTAAATTACCTGTTCCAATTGCAGGATCTAAAACAGTAATTTCTGTTTTGCCTTGCATAAATTTATGGAATAAGTAGCTCATGAACATTCCAACTGCATCTGGCGTCATTTCGTGATTTGCTTGTACGCCCTCTTTCATTCCTTTTAAAATGGCCAGCTGAAATGCTTTACGAATTTCTTCACCTTTATATGTTTCTTCATTAAACGTACTATATTCACGATTCAACCTTTCAATTGTTGATTCGGATAATTCCTCTTGTAAAATCGCACCTTCAAACAAGTTATCACCTGTTTCTACAAGCGCCTCTAAATATGTTACATCTAATTCTTTACGTAAAACTACCGTAGAAGAATCAAAAATAGAAAATAATGTTTCCACTGTCTGACTCACGTACATTCCTCCTTCTCTCTTTTACACATAACTTATATCATACCACAAAGTGATTTTTTCCAAAAAGAAAAAGCGACCTCCTGTAAAGAGCTCCCTTTCAAGTTATGTATGATATAACATTTTTTCTCATCTATCGTTACCATTCGCAGCAATAGATGAGAAAAAACGACCTCTTTATAAGAGGTCATTTCCTTCCTATTACTTTGCAGATTTAGCTGCTTCTAATGCTGCTTCATAGTTTGGATGGCTTGTACCTTCGCTTACGTATTCTGCGTAAACTACTTTGTCATTGCTATCTACTACGAATACTGCACGAGCAAGTAAACGAAGTTCTTTCATTACTAAGCCGTAAGCTTCACCGAATGAAAGGTCACGGTGATCAGAAAGTGTTACAACATTTTCTAAACCGTTTGCTGCACACCAGCGTTTTTGAGCGAATGGTAAGTCAGCGCTAATTGTTAATACTTTCGCGTTTTCAATACCTGCTGCATCTTGGTTAAAACGACGTGTTTGTGCATCACATACACCTGTGTCGATTGAAGGTACAACACTAATTAATTTTACTTCGCCTTTGTATGTTTCTAAACTTACTGGAGATAAGTCGTTTGCTAATACTTGGAAGTTTGGCGCTTGATCGCCAACTTTAACTTCTGTTCCAACTAAAGTCATTGGATTACCTTTAAAAGTTACGTTTGCCACTTGAAAATCCTCCCTTATTTAAACAAAATATGTACAATGTAAATGATAGTTTGTCCCCATCGATAATGCAAATAAAATCGCTTTATTTACAAAAAAATTAAAGAAGCTAATCCATTGATTAGCTTCTTTATTCGTTAAATTTGAAATTCAGGATCATCTTCTTTTCGTTTATCCATCATTTCTTTCACTTTATCAACAGCTTGTGGTGCTAATTCAATTATTTTATCAATGACGTGTGTCTGCTTATCTAAGTGTAATACTTTCACACCATCTCCATTTATAACAAGAAAGGCAACAGGATTAATAGAAACTCCTCCACCACTTCCCCCGCCAAATGGATGACGACCTGAATGTTCTACTTTACCAAATTCACTTCCACCAGCAGCAAAACCAAAGCTTACTTTCGAAACAGTAAGAATTACACTTCCATCTGCTGCTTTAATTGGATCACCAACAATTGTATTTACATCAGTCATTTGTTTTAAATGCTGCATTGCGGTTGTCATTAAACCTTGAATTGGATGGTCCACTCTATATCCCCCCTATGCTTGAACAGATTTTTCTGTCATACCAGATTTTTGCTTTCTCATAAACATGAGTAATTTGAATCCTGTTTTTATAGCACGAAATATACGAAAAGATGCTGTTAACTCGCACCTTGATGCAAATCCCTTCCCTTGAAAAACAGGGATAATTTCAAATTCTGGTACATCGACAATATGCATATATTGTCCTATAACTCCAGCAGCCATTCCTTTTGTCCCCCATGCATATCCAGTGACAATTCCAGTACTAGCTGCGTCGCCTGCTCCAATTTGCGTATGCCATTTCCAACCATTGATTTTCACTCGTTTGAGAAAATCTTTAACGATAGTATGAACTTTTTGAAGCCTTTTTATCAGTTCCCCGATGCTGTCAAGTTGCGCCATAATTTTATTATCTATTCCACCGTCCTTTTCAGCTTTTTCGATTTTCTGCCCTGTCTTTTTCTGCTGTTTTTCAATTCTTTCCAACACATCAAATGTATATCGAATCATCCATATTTTCACTTGAAACAAACATTGCTTTTCCATTTCTGAATATAAAAATGTCACTTTAAGCTTTATTTTCGACAATAGTATAAGCAAAATAAAAAGGAGAAGAATTATTATTCCAATTACGAGCCACTTCATACGTATCATCCTTTCACTCCGTACCCATTATCGACAAGTTTATTCATCATTAAACAGAGTTCCGTAAGATTGAATATAAAAATTTTTCTAAAAATAAAAAGGTGTTTTGACAATTTATATCGAAATATATTATTTGAACATATCATCAGGGAACGGACTCTAATGATATGTAGCACGAAAAACAGAAAATTTAACTGCAGTGGAGGGATACATAATGGCAGATCGTCGCAATTTATTTTTCTTTTATGGTGATGACAAAGCAACGCTCGTTGAAAAGATGAAACCAATCTATCGCATTTTAGAAGAGAATGGATTTACCATATTAGATCAACCAAAAAATGCAAACGCTATCGTCAGTGTTGGAGATGATGCAACTTTCTTACAAGCCGTTCGTAAAACTGGTTTTAGAGAAGATTGCTTATACGCAGGGATTTCTACGAAAGATGAAATTTCTTTCTACTGTGATTTCCACATTGATCACGTTGATACAGCCCTTCAAGAAATTACAAAAAATGAAATTGAAGTGCGAAAATATCCAACAATTCAGGTAGATGTAGATCACGGTACATCTTTCCATTGTTTAAATGAATTCTCATTACGTTCTAGCATTATTAAAACATTCGTTGTAGATGTTCACGTTGATGATTTATATTTCGAAACATTTAGAGGTGACGGTTTAGTTGTTTCTACCCCAACAGGAAGTACAGCTTACAACAAATCATTACATGGTGCCGTTGTCGATCCGCTTATCCCATGTTTCCAAGTAAGCGAACTAGCATCTTTAAATAACAACACATACCGTACGCTCGGTTCACCGTTCATCTTAAACCACGAACGTACACTAACTTTAAAACTTAAACCAGACGGTAACGATTATCCTGTTATCGGCATGGATAACGAAGCGCTTAGCATTAAACAAGTTGAAAAAGCTGTTGTACGCTTAAGCGATAAACAAATTAAAACAGTAAAATTAAAAAACAATTCCTTCTGGGAAAAAGTACAGAGAACATTTTTATAGTATTAAAATAACCGCAAAATTATGGGAATCCCATAATTTTGCGGTTATTTATTTATCCCGATTGGCGCGGCCAACAATCTCTCGCTATCCGGTCGCTATTCTTGTCAGTTTTTGTCGGTAAGTCGATATATTTTAATAATCGCTGATATATTTCGAGTTACGGTCGATATATTTCAATAATCGCTGATATATTTCGAGTTACAGTCGATATATTCCGATAATCGCTGATATATTTTACGCATCTTTTCTATAAACAACCTGGCCATCAATGACGGTCATTTTCGCTTGTACTTCTTTTATTTCTTCTGCCTCTATTTCAAATATGTTTCGATCTAATATCGTAAAGTCTGCTTCATATCCTTTTATAATTTGTCCTCGCTTCGCTTCTTTTCCTATTGCATAAGCACTTCCTGTCGTAAATAAAGAAACAGCCTCATATGCCGTTAATCTTTCCTCAGGCATATAGCATACACCGTCAATAAAACTTCTACGTGTAACAGCGCTATATATGCCTAAAAACGGATTCACTTGTTCAATAGGAGCATCTGAACCACCGTTGCAATGTAAGCCTGCGTCCAGTAACGTCTTCCAAGCATATGCGTAACGAAGACGACGCTCGCCTAGTTTTTCAATGACTGATGGAAAATCTGATGAAACAAAGACCGGTTGAATATCAATAATAGCTGGCAAGTGTTTCATTCTTTCAATCAACTCTTCACGAGCTAGTTGGCAATGAATAATACGGTCACGTACCCCTTCTGCTGGTGGATGTAATTCAAGCGCATCAATGACATATTCAAGCGACAAGTCACCGATAGTATGAATGGCAACTGGCATATGTAAATCACGTGCTTTTTTCACTAAACTTGCAAGCTCTTCACGTGAGAAAATCGCAACTCCATTTGTTTCCTTCGCATCTTCATACGGTTCACTTAATAAAGCAGTTCTTCCGCCAAAAGAACCGTCAGAAAAAATTTTCATCGCACCAAATTCAATATAGTGCTCATTTTCATATTCTTTTCTTTCATTTGCTACTTCATGATGAACGAGTAAATGCGCTTTAAATGGCATTTCTTTTATAACGTAAGAAAACGCATTATACGTTTTTCTAAAACCACCGTAATAATTTAAATCTTCCGTATGCCCACCAACGATTCCATATTGCCAGCAGTCTTTAATCGCTGTTTGCAAAGCTCTTTGTAAATAAGCTTCATCAATTTCAGGCTGAACGTGTTTCATTAATTCTTGTCCTTGTTCATATAAAAGCCCTGTTAACTTATTTGATGCATCCCGGCCAATTTTCCCGCCTTTCGGATCTTGCGTCTCTTCTGTTATGTTCGCTTCTTGCAGTATGTATGAATTCACCCATGTAACGTGACGACAAACTCGTTTTAATAAAATGGGATGTTCTTTCGAAATTGCATCTAAATCACGTGCATGAACATCTTTCGTATCTGTAAAGTTATTTTCATTCCAGCCTTCTCCGATAATCCAACAACCTTTTGGCGCGTCTTCTACTTGCTTCTGAACAAGAGTAAGTACTTCGCCATAAGATGTACAATTTGATAAATCTAGACGGAGTAACCTCTCTCCATGCCCAATAAGATGCATATGACTATCAACGAGACCTGGAATCATCGTTTTGCCTTCTAAATCGTGCAATTTAACCGTAGTAGCATATCGGTCTTCTAACTCTTCTTTACTCCCGACATCAACGATCACACCGTTTTCAACATAAACAGCGTCTACTTTTTCACTCTCTTCTCGCATCGTGTAAATGGTGCCGCCATACCAAATTTCTCCCATATGCTCATCCCCTTTTTCCCTTTAGTCTACGAGATTAATCCGTATAAAAAAAGCACCATTTGAATTAAAAATGGTGCTTTCCCAAAATTATTTTTGTTCAGTAGTAGACGTTGTAATTTGCCATTCAATGCTAAATTTATCTTTTAGTTGTCCGTATGCTGGGCTCCAGAACGTTTCTTGAAGTGGCATAATAACTTCTCCACCCTCTTGTAACTTTTCGAATACTTCTTTTGCTTTTTCTGCATTACTAATTTGAATTGCGATTGTTACTTGAGATCCGATTGCATGCCCTTGACCTGGGAATGTATCAGAAATCATAAGGTCCGTATTACCAACTTTTAAAGTAGCATGTAAAACGCGCTCTTTCGCTTCAGCTGGAATCGGGTATTCTGGATTTTCAGGCATGTCACCAAAAGTTTGCATTACTTCTACTTTTGCGTCTAATGCCTCTTTGTAAAACTGTACAGCTTCTTGCCCACTACCATCTAAAACTAAGTACGGATTAATACCTAAAATCATACGGACACCTCTTTTTTTAATTTATAAAATCGAACTTGTGTTCGTTTTTATAATATCATCGTTTTACATTTCATTCAACAATTTACTTCTCTATTTTCAAAATTATTTGGAAGGGAGCTCCATCTCTTGTTTTCTAAGTTCAATACGACGAATTTTTCCGGAAATCGTTTTTGGTAGTTCATCTACAAATTCAATTTTGCGAGGATATTTATATGGTGCAGTGAGTTCTTTCACGTGTTGTTGGAGCACTGGAATTAATGTTTCTTCGTTCTTTTCTATATTCTCTCTTAATACGATAAATGCCTTCACGACACTCCCTCGAATTTCATCCGGACTTGCGACAACCGCACATTCTCTTACGTAAGGATGTTTTACAAGTGCATCTTCAACTTCGAACGGCCCGATTGTGTAACCAGAGCTAATGATAATATCATCTCCACGCCCTTCAAACCAGAAATAGCCGTCTTCATCTTTTTTCGCTTTATCACCCGTAATATAATAATCACCACGGAATTGCATCGCTGTGCGTTCATCATCTTTATAATATTGCTTAAAGAGGGCTGGTGTTTCAATATGAACTGCAATATCGCCAACTTCTCCTACCTGCACTGGGGTTCCTTCTTCATTAACGATATCAACATGGTTTCCTGGCGTTGGTTTCCCCATTGATCCCGGTCTAATATCCATCCCTTTCATTACGCCAACAAGTAATGTATTTTCCGTTTGCCCATAGCCATCTCTTACTGTAATATCAAAGTGCTTTTGGAACGTTTCAATGACTTCTCTATTTAACGGCTCACCTGCGGATACAGCGCTATGTAACGCTTCTAAATTGTACTCAGTCAAGTCTTCTACCTTTGCCATTAATCTATACTCAGTCGGTGTACAACAAAGCACATTCACCTTATTATCGTCTAATAAATTTAAATACGTTTTCGGTTCAAACTTACCGTTGTATACAAATCCCGTTGCTCCTGAACCGAGAGTTGCTAAAAACGGGCTCCAAATCCACTTTTGCCACCCTGGACTAGCCGTTGCCCATACAACATCATTCTCTTCAATTCCGAGCCAATTTGGGGCGCTCGTACGTAAATGAGCGTATGCCCACGCATGCGTATGAACAACACCTTTCGGGTTTCCTGTCGTCCCTGACGTATAAGATAAAAAGACCATATCTTCTTTATCTGTTTTCGCCATTTCTAACATGTCACTTTCTGTTTCTAATGCTGTTTTTAAATTGATCCATCCGTCTACTGACTGCTCGCTCAGAACGAACTTTTGAAGAGATTCCATCGCCCCTATGTTATCAAACTGTCCGATATATGGTTCATAACTTACAATCGCTTTTACTTCTCCGTGTCCAATGCGGTATTCAATATCTTTTTTACGCAACATTTCCGAACTCGGAATTACGACAAATCCTGCTTTAATCGCAGCGATATACGTCATGTAAGCTTCAATTAAACGCGGCATCATAATAAGGAGCTTGTCCCCTTTTTGTAAGCCACTTTTTATAAAAGCGTTTCCAATTTTATTTGCACCTTGCATTAATTCAAAATATGTAACTTCTCGTCTATTCCCTTTATCATCTTGCCAAATTAAAGCAAGCTTCTCTTTATCGTCTGTATATTTCTCTATTTCTGAAACTAAATTATAAGATGGTGGTGCCAACAATTCCTCTCTCTTCATAAACATCCTCCTTTTTTCTTTATGCCTCCCTTATATAATAAAGAATTTTCAGTAAATTTTGAACCCTCTTCTTTTGACAATTTTTTTATGCTTTTGTCGAAATGAATTTATACTAATAGGAACAACAAAAAGAAAGAGCGGGGAGAACCCGCTCTTTCTAAGCCATTGTATATGGAATTATTTTTGGAAACCGCCTAATTGTTGCTCAGCTAGTGAAACTAGACGTTTCGTAATTTCGCCACCAACAGAACCGTTAGCGCGAGATGTTGCATCCGCTCCAAGTTGAACACCAAACTCTTGAGCGATTTCGTATTTCATTTGGTCTAATGCTGATTCAGCACCAGGAACCGCTAATTTATTTGTGCTACGTGCCATGTTATATCACCTCCTTGTGAGTATAGAGTGTGATAAATAACATGACTTCATACACATTTTAGATATGGTAATTTATGGTTTTAGAAAAGTTCTTCGAATTTTTCTTCTTCCGCTACTACTTCTACCGTTTGTAATACCATTGTTTCTTTGTTTGCTACAGCTTCTTCAATTAATGGTGTGAAATCATATTTCGCTTCAAAACGATTCGCTTTTTCACGCTTCGGCTTCGTCGCTGGGCTTGCTGGTGTGAATACTGTACAGCAATCTTCGTATGGACGAATTGAGATATCATATGTGCCGATTTCTTCAGCGATTTTAATAATTTCTAATTTATCCATCGTAATAAGCGGACGAATAACAGGATAGTTTGTCACTTCATTAATCGTATGCATACTATCTAACGTTTGGCTCGCTACTTGTCCAAGACTTTCACCAGTCGTAATTGCAAGTGCATTACGCTCCTCTGCAATCTGCTCTGTAATACGCATCATCATACGACGCATTACTGTCATAGAATAACTAGATGGAATTTCTTTATTAATCGTTTTTTGCACTTCAGTAAATGGAACAAGGTGAAGTGTTACACGTTTACAGTATTTCGTTAACTCTTGTGCTAAATCGATTACTTTTTGTTTCGCACGCTCACTTGTGAAAGGTGGACTATGGAAGTGAACTGCCTCCACAGATACGCCGCGTTTCATCGTTAAGTACGCTGCTACTGGGCTATCAATACCACCAGAAAGAAGTACCATTACTTTTCCGCCAACGCCAACTGGTAAACCGCCAGCTCCCATGTGCTCACCACACATAATATAGCTGTAACCACTGCGAATTTCTACACGTACATTCACATCTGGATTATGGACGTCTACTGTGATATCCTCTGTATTTTCTAAAATATGCCCGCCAATTTCTGGAAGTAACTCCATCGTCTTCATTGGGAAACGTTTATCAGAACGGTGCACTGTAATTTTAAATGTTTTCACATCATCTTTTACTTGTAAGAAAGCTGCTAATGCACCTTTTTTAATATCTTCTAATTCTGATGGTACTTTCATCGCTAAATTAAACTTATGAATACCAAATACATCTTTCAATCTTTCAGCAATTGCTTCATGGTCTTCGCCATTTAACTGAATGTACATACGGTCATGTGTTGCATCGATTTTAATGTTTGGGAATTTTTTCAGTTTGAACTTAACGTTATCTTTTAATGTGCTTACAAATTTAGAACGGTTCTTACCTTTTGTCGTCATTTCTCCGTAACGTACTAAAATATATTCATATGTCATCATATTTCTTTACCTCATCACTTCATATAATTTTGGCATTGTCTCTTTTACAATACCTTCAAATTGTTTTACTTCTTCCATCGTGTTTTCTGGTGCTAGACTAATACGAATAGCGCTTGCAGCAGCTGCATGCGGTACTCCCATTGACACTAACACTCTGCTCACTTCATTTGCTTTTGAAGAACAAGCAGACTTCGTTGATACATATACACCGTGTTCTTCTAAAGCATGAACGACCACTTCCGGTTTTAAACCGACAAACGACACATTTAAAATGTGTGGTGCTGCATATGCAAGCGACGTATTAATTGTTACATCTTCCATTTCTTTAAAGAAACGTACAAGCTCTGTTTGTAAACTTTGCAAATGAGCTATCTTTTCTTTCACTTGTTCCATTGTCATGCGAAGTGCTTTCACCATCGCTACAATGCCAGGTAAGTTCTCTGTACCAGAGCGATACTTAAGCTCTTGTTGGCCACCTGATAAAATCGGATCTAATCTTACGCCATCACGCACGTAAAGAAGACCTGTTCCTTTTACACTGTGGAATTTATGCCCAGATATTGAGCAAAGGTCAATATGCGAAGCATATAAATTAAACGGTACTTTTCCTATCCCTTGTACATGGTCCACATGGAATCTTATTTTCGGATAATTCGATAATAACGTTCCAATTTCAGCAACGGGCTGAATTGCTCCAGTTTCGTTGTTCACATGAATAATTGAAACAAGAATTGTATCTTCACGAAGCACTCGCTTCACATCCTCTACCGATACAACACCATGCTCGTTAACCGGTAAATATGTTACATCAAACCCGAGTTCTTCTAATTGCTTATATGCCTCAAACACAGACGCGTGTTCAATATTTGTTGTAATGATATGTTTGCCGCGCGAACGATTCCTCATCGCTATCCCTTTAATCGCAAGGTTATTCCCTTCCGTTCCACCCGATGTGAAAATAATTTCAGAAGGTTTTACGTGAAGAAGCTGCGCTGCAATCGTTCTTGATTGTGTTAATAGACGCTCTGCCTCTCCTCCAAGCGAATGAATAGAAGAAGGATTTCCAAAATATTTCCCAGCAACCGTTACGTACGATTGAAGGGCTTCTGGATATGGCTTCGTCGTCGCACTATTATCAAAATAGATCATCGTTCTTCCCCTTTCAGCGCTATCACATCATATAATCATATCATAAATACGTGTAATTACGCTAAGACTACACAAAGGTTCCGTTTTATCCCGATTGGTGAAGGCTAGTAATCAGTGGGGATGAATCCCCCCACTGATTACAGTTTCACTTTATTTTGAAACGAATAACCTTACTGTATTCCGCTATTCATTATAGCAACATCGCCTTCAAAATTACACAAAAAAACAAACCCTTTATGAAAGGGTTTGTTCATTGTCTACATATTCAGCTATTTTTTGAACAACGCCAGGTTCAAGTTGCTCTAGTACAGAAGCCGCTTGTTCTAAAGCTGCATCGTATTGATATTCACGGAATAATTTCTCTGCATAATTTAAGCTTTCTGCAAGATTTTCATCATGACTGCGGTAACGGTTTCCGTATTGAATTAATTTTTCAACTAAATACGCTTGTCCAATTAACTCTTCTGTCATTTCAGCTACACCGTTAACAGTTGTGTATGCTTCTTCTAAACTGCTATTTACAGCATGCATATTTAACGGTTTTATTTCTAATTGCTCATATACAGCTTGCATTGCCATTTGCCCTCTTTGTAAATCTTCCATAATACTCACTGGAAGACCTGGCAAATTCGACTTTTGCATAAAGCGTTTCGTTTCAAAAATTGTATTGCGCATTTCCTGCAACTTCTCACGCGCTTCAAATTCTTCTTTACGCATCGTTTGTAGCATTTCTTTATATTCTGCATGAAGTACTTTTAAAGTTTCACATTGCTCATAAACCTCTTCTAGTTCCTCACGAATTATAGAGAATGCAATATCTTGTTCAGCAACGCGTAATTGCATCACTTCAAAACGTTTCATTAAAATGTGCATTTGCTTTTCAATTACTTTTTGAGACTCAATATCCTTATCTTGTAACTGATAGCTTTGTTTCACAAGTTGCGTTTCTGCTTTCGTTTCAATTGTTTCTTCACGAAGTTCTTCTAAATCTTCATAAACAGAAAGTGTTTTTTGCTCTACATAATGTCTCGCATGCACTTCTTGTTCTAGTTGATCATAAAAACCGTCTAAACGAGTTTTTAATTTTTCTACTTTTTCAGCCGCTTCCGTTATATGAAGCTCCTGTATATCCATTAAACATGTTTGTAGTTGTGTCGTCATATCGCGGACTTCTTTAGGGATTTCCAGGTAATCTAATACATAACCTTGTCTTACCATATCATTATGTCCGTGTAATAAATCTTCCAGTTGAACTGGTAACGTTGCTTGACACTCTACCAATAAATCTGGAATTTGGTGAATAATGATTTCTAAATTAGCTAAACCTTCTTCCAAACTAATAACAATTTCTCTCGCTTTTAAATAGTCGCCATTATTTGTTGCTTCTTCAAAATTATTAAATTTATTAGATTCGGCATCTAGCATCTCTTCAATTCTCTGCTCAGCTGCTCCATACATGTGTCGATGGGCAAGAACACTCTTTTTCATACTACGATATGTATCACGTAACCCTTCAATTTCCGAGCTATTTTTTTCATGGCTTTCTAACAGTTGCTGTAATTCATTTAAAATGTCTGTAATACGATTATCAGCGTCATCTAAACCACTTATGGATTCGTTCATCGCATGCTTTGCTTTGCGGAAGGAGAATTGCGAGGCGAATTTTCGCGCTTGCCCTAAATCTTTTTCAGCTTTTGGAAGAGTTGTTGATACGATTTCATCCCACTCTTCACGCCATTTACCAAACAGTTCTTCTGTTTGACCTGTCATGTTCAAATCTTTTACTCGCTTTAGTTCATCTGCTACAGGTTTATCTTTTATTTCTTGTTTCCACTGCTCCAGTGCTTCAATATCTTTATATGAACGATTTCTTATCACAAGCTCTATCATGAGCAGCACTAGAATAGAGCTTACTACAATGATAACGATCGTCAGGATAGAATCCATGCAAAAAAGCCTCCTAGTTATATCTCTTTTTTTGTCCGTTCCGTTTATGAAATGGAAGGCATTATGTATAAAAAGGGAATTCCCCTATATTTAACAACTAACAATGTACTAATCATACCATGTAATGACGTGTTTTTGACCTAGTTTTTTTTAAAATTTCATGTTTCTTTAAATGCAATTGTAATCTTTCTTAATCTTCCGCCCGCTTCACTACCTATCCTCAAATGATTGCCATAACGGGCACTCTTTCATATGAGATACGAAATAGATTTTGCGCATGAGTGGGGGTTCAACAGAAATTACATGCACATTCCCCTGCTTTACCGCTTGCTCCACTGACATTTCTGGAAGTAAAGTGATGCCAAGTCCAGCTCCGACCATCGCAAGCATCGGTTCTGCATAAGAAGTTTCAAACGCAATGATTGGTTTCGCACCTATACCTTGAAACATGTTCATAATCATTTTCCTTACATCACATATTTCTGGGTACACAATTAATTTCTCATGTTCCAAACCTTCCATTCGGATTATTGTTTTCTCTTTATAAGGATGATCATTTGAAACTACACAAACAATTTTTTCCTCCCGCATTTCTTTTATATATGTAGCGTCTTCTACTACTGAATCAATGAACATCGCTTCAATCTTCCGCTCTTTAAACAATTCCATTAATACTTTCGTATGCTCAATTTTCCATTCTATTTCGAATCCATCACCTAATATATCTTTGCATTTCGATATGTAATGCGCCGCTAAACTTGGCAATATACCTATCGAAATTCTCCGTTTCTCTTGATACTTCTTCATCTTCGTTTTCACTTCATGTATTTGTTCCAAAATCGGTAACATTCTTGCTATAAATATCTCACCAGCCTCTGTTAACTCCACTCCTTGAGCAGAACGCTTGAGTAAAGTAACCTCTAAATCCGCTTCTAATCTTTGAATTTGTTTACTAAGCGCTGGTTGTGAAATATGTAAAAGCTTACTTGCCTTTGATAAACTGCGCGTATGCTTTACTTCCATAAACGATCGTACTGCCTCTAAATCCATCATATACACCTCTAACAAAAAGTTATAACTGTTATAAAAAATCGATATTTCCTTCTATAAATCATTACTCTTTATACTTATTTCATCAACTTACTATAACGAAATGTAAAGGAGAATGGTACTCTTGAACAAAAAACAAATGCTCTTCGGATCCCTCCTATGCTTACTTGCCGTAACTGCCTGGGGATTTATGTTTCCTGTAATGGCAAATGCCTTACAATTTATCGATCCGTTCTTTTTCACAACTATTCGCTACGGATCTGCAGCTATTATTTTTCTTATTTTGCTATTAATCACTGAAGGGACACATTCGCTCCGCTTAGAAAAACGAACACTTTCTTTATTTTTTTACGGAACAGTCGGTTTCGCTGGATATGGTTTTCTCGTTTTCTACGGACAACAACTTGCCGGACCTCCTGGAGCAATCCATGCAGCGATGATTCAGTCTCTCATGCCACTAATTGCCTTATCATTACAATGGATAACAAAAAATAAGCGTCCACAAAACTACACTTTTCTTTGTATGTTCGTTGCATTACTCGGTGTTATGCTTGTCATTTCAAAAGGAAATATTCACTTATTATTTGGAGCTGCAAGTCACTTATCTACGAATATATTGATGTTATGCGGCGTTACTTGCTGGGTCATTTATACAAATGGCGGTGCTCGTTTTCAATCTTGGTCACCACTTCGATATACAACGTTAACTTGTTTGTTCGGTTCAATGTCACTCATCGTTATTGTCACTTTATTAACTTACACAAACGTCATTACTGTACCATCATTACGCACAATTGTGAGCGTTCGTTTTGAACTCTTTTATATGTCGATTATTGCAGGTGTTATCGCTGTGTTTTGCTGGAATATGGGGAATCGCTATATTTCATCTATTAACGGCATATTATTTATGAATTTAGTTCCTGTCCTTGCACTTATCGGTTCCATATTTCGAGGTTATACGGTCGACAAAATCGAAATCGCCGGAGCCTCATTAACAATTATTGCGCTATTATGTAACAATTTATGGCAAAGAAAAGAAACTACAAGAATCCCCACCTCGGTTCGTTAGGTGGGGATTTTTCACATATGAACAGCTCTTGGCCATTCCTGATACATATTCGTTTTACATAATGCTTGTTCCATCCATTGCTCAATTTCCTTCGTATACATTTCTAAGAAAAATGTTTCGGATGGAAAAGAATGCAATACTTCTGATATATACTGCGGATATAAAAACGGCATATTTATCATGCCTTTTAATTGCGTCATAAACATTGTAAAAGATACCTTTCGAAACTCTTTCTTCATTTGTCCTTCTCTAATGATTTGCTCGATATAATATCTTTCTTTAGAAAAATAAACGGTCATCACTTCACGAATTAATGTCGTATCAAGCGAAAGCTCTCTATAAAAAAAACGTGTCAGTTCCCTATTTTCAAATTGATATCGTAAAATCCCCCGCACCATTTGCACCATCACATCTTTAGCCGACAAATACTCTCTCTGTTCAAAGGACGTTTCAATCACATGAATATATCCTTCTAAAAAATCAGTAATAAGCTGCTCTAATAGGCCTTGCTTTCCAGCAAAATAGTATGAAATATTCGCTACATTCACATCCGCTCGCTTTGCAATGTCTCGCACTGATGTCCCGTCATAA
Organism: Bacillus sp. FSL M7-1020; assembly: GCF_038050415.1. Lineage (NCBI taxonomy): Bacteria > Bacillati > Bacillota > Bacilli > Caryophanales > Bacillaceae > Bacillus > Bacillus sp. FSL M7-1020. The sequence goes on from NZ_JBBOTW010000001.1 coordinate 4,256,443, forward strand.
CCTTTCGTATTAAACAACGATATTGCCGCATCAATTACTTTTTGTTTCGTCTGCTTCATGCGCTCACTTCCTCTCACTGAACAGCTATAGTTTAAATTTCTTGACTTTTAAGACAAATTCCTTTAATTTTCTATCGACAAAGTCATGTGAAATACATCGTATTTTGCTAATATTTTACACATCTCGATAAAAAGGGAGTTGTTTCCATGTTTACAAAAGAAAGTTATGCAGGTTCTCGTGAAAAGCAGTATGAGACAGTAATTAAACAACTGGATGCATTATTAACTGGCGAATTAAACGTAGTCGCAAACTTATCAAATGCGTCCGCATTATTAAACCAATTTTTAGATCGCGTTAATTGGGTTGGCTTTTATGTAACAGAAGGAAATCAGCTCGTTCTCGGACCATTCCAAGGAATGCCAGCATGCGTACGTATTCCATTTGGGCGCGGCGTTTGCGGCGTAGCAGCTGAAACGAAAACAACGCAACTTGTAGCGGACGTTCACCAATTCCCAGGACATATCGCTTGCGATAGTGCCTCTAATTCGGAAATCGTTGTACCGATTATAAAAGACGGAAATGTCATTGGTGTACTGGATATTGATAGTCCTGAAAAAAATCGTTTCGATGAAGTAGATCAGCACTATTTAGAAAAGTTTGTGGAAACACTGTTAAAACATATATAAGAAAAAGAGTGAGTTATCGATTAAGTACGTAATGTACGAAACCGATAGCTCACTCTTTTTTATTGATTACTAACAGTAGATATTTTCTTTAACGCTTGCTCCAAATCAGAAACGATATCCTCCCACGATTCTAAACCGACAGATAAACGTATTAAATTATCGAAAATACCCATTTCTTTTCTTAGTTCCGCTGGAATCGCAGCATGCGTCATCGTTGCTGGATGCTGAATTAACGTTTCTGTATCACCTAAACTTACCGCGATCGTAATAAAGTGAAGGTCATTGATAAACGCTTGCGTTTCCTCTTTCCCGCCTTTGACAGAAAAAGAAATAACGCCACCGCCCCGTTTCATTTGGCGAGATGCTAACTCCCCTTCTGGGTACCAAACCCCTTCTACTACATCATGATTTTTTAGGAACGATACAATTTTTTCTGCATTATCACAATGACGATCCATTCTTACTGCTAACGTCTTTAATCCGCGTAATAATAACCACGCATCAAACGGCGCCATAATACCGCCGATATCTTTTCGCATCGGACGAATTTTTTCAGCTAACACTTTCGTTTTACAAATTGTTACACCCGCTACAACATCACCATGGCCACCAATATATTTTGTCGCACTATGCACAACAGCATCACAACCAAGCTCAAGCGGTCTTTGTAAATAAGGTGAACAAAACGTATTATCAACAATGACGAGTAGGCCATTTCGCTTCGCAACTCGAATCACTTGTTTTAAATCGATTAATTTCATCGTTGGATTAATCGGTGTTTCAACGAAAATGAGCTTTGTATTTGGGCGAATCTTATTTTCAATATCAGTCTCTGTCTCCATATCACAAAACGAATGTGTAATCATAAATTTCTCTTCTAACACTTCTAAAAATCCGTACGTGCACCCATATAATCCGTTTGAACAAATAATATGATCTCCAGCTTTTAGAAAGCCAATTAACGTTGCTGAAATAGCTGCCATTCCGGATCCGAAAGCAAGTGCTTCTTCTCCCCCTTCTAACACAGCCATGCGCTCTTCAAATAATTTTACAGTTGGATTTCCAAGTCTTGAGTAAATATAAGACGGATCTACTCCCGCAAAACTCGCCTCTCCTTGCTGCGCAGTCTCAAATGTAAATGTAGACGTTTGAAATAACGGTGGTGTTAAACTTCCTTTATGTTCCTCAGATGTATAACCGTGATGAATTAACGCTGTCTCCATATGCTTCTTTTTCATAAAAACATCCCCTTTATGTTTTTATCCCGCATATTCACCATTAAAAAACTGATGAATGTTTTTACTACATTTTATGTAAGCGTTTCATTTGTGTTTCTATCTCTTCTTTTATATTGTTTTAAATTCCTTCTTATATTAATTTCCAAAATTTATATGCATAAAACAAAAACGTACTCGCTTGACGAAACTCTGGGTAAAAGATATAATAGCGTTTGTGTAAAATAAAAAGGCAGCCTTGTAATGTGAGTTTATCGTTTGTATTTTGTTCCTCTACGGAGGTGTATCTCGTAACTCCCTGCTGCTGGAGCGAAGGTACATGAAAACAAAATGCCCGTAAATATCGATTACGTCTGTTTTTATTTTACGTAAATAAAAACATTTTTAAAGGAGGAGTCAACTATGGCTCGTTATACAGGTCCAGCTTGGAAACTGTCTCGTCGTCTTGGAATCTCTCTAAGCGGCACAGGAAAAGAATTAGAAAAACGCCCTTACGCACCAGGTCCTCACGGTCCTAACCAACGTAAGAAACTTTCAGAATACGGTTTACAATTACAAGAGAAACAAAAACTTCGTCACATGTACGGCATGACTGAGCGTCAATTCCGTCGCACATTTGACCAAGCAGGTAAAATGCCTGGTAAGCACGGCGAAAACTTCATGATCCTTCTTGAAGCTCGTCTTGACAACTTAGTTTACCGTATGGGCTTAGCTCGCACTCGTCGTGCAGCTCGCCAATTAGTAAACCACGGTCACATCATGGTTGATGGCGCTCGCGTAGATATCCCATCTTACCGCGTTAAACCTGGTCAAACTATCAGCGTTCGCGAAAAATCTAACAGCCTTGTTGTTGTTAAAGAAGCGATCGAAGTTAACAACTTCGTACCAGAATACTTAACTTTCGATGCTGATAAATTAGAAGCTACTTACACTCGTCACGCTGAGCGTTCTGAGTTAGCAGCTGAAATCAACGAAGCATTAATCGTAGAGTTCTACTCTCGTTAATGACAAAAAGCCAATCCTCTGGATTGGCTTTTTTCAATTCTCACCATAATTTTTTATATCCCACGTAACATAAAAATCCCAATACTCTATACTCCCACCTAAAACAAATATTTTTTATCTAATCTAATCAAATTCAAATATAAAAATAACCTTCCTATTTCCATACATAACTTATGTTATATTATGAATTTTTAAATAATAGTATTAATATTAAGTTTAAACTTTATAACGAGGAGACGTTGATATGGAATTCAGAAATGACATAAACAAAATAGCTAACCAAATTTTAGAACGAAAAGAGTACATAACTAATGAAGAAATGACCAAGCAATCCTTAATTATTCCTTTTCTTCAAAAGCTAGGTTATGACGTTTTTAGCCCTTTAGAAGTTAGACCTGAGTATATTGCAGACTTTGGAACTAAAAAGGGGGGAAAAAGTCGATTATGCGGTTTTCAAAAATGGAGTTCCAATTATTTTAATTGAGGCAAAACCTGTAACAGAAAACCTCCTTAAACACGATGCGCAACTATCTAGGTATTTCAATGCCTTACCTGATGTCAAAGTAGGGGTACTAACTAATGGTATAGAATACAAATTTTATACTGATTTAACAAATGACAATGTAATGGATGAAAAACCTTTCTTCACATTCAGTATGGATAATTTAAGTAATTTAGATATTGAAACGATTGAAACTTTTACAAAAGAGAATTTTGAAGCTGAAGAGATCGTAAAATATGCCGAAGAACTTATTTATATGACCAATTTAAACTCCACAATTAAAGAGTTATTTAAAAATCCTTCAGATGACTTCCTTCGTTTTCTAATTAAAGACTTTAGCTCAACTAGAATTACAAATAACGTTTTAGAGCGGTTCCGACCAATTGTTAAAAAAGCAATTAATCGAACACTATTAGAAATAATCAGTGATGGTTTAACACCAAAAGAAACAAAAATAACGGAGAAAATAGAAACAAGCCTAGTTGCAGCCGCTTCTGCCGAAATAATGGAAGACATTAGCAAAGAAGACAAAACAGATAGAGTTTTCACTACCGAAGATGAACTGACTGCCTTTAACATTGTTAAAGAAATATTAACTGAAAATCAAAGAGACATCAGTGACCTCAAATATAAAGATACTATTAGTTATTTTTGCATCATGAATCGTGTAATCACAAAATGGTTTATACGTCTCTTCCTTGATGGAGATGCAAAATCCTTAGTTATAAGACTAGATCTAGAAGCTACTAAACAGCTATGCCCTAATTTCGTTGTTGAGCAAGCCCCAAAATCACAGGGAGTAAGTAGAATTTTCATTGATAATGTTAATGATTTAAAAGATTTGGAACCACTTATTATTTCATGCTATGATCAAATTTTAGCTAATGTTTAAAAAGAGGGATTTCCCCTCTTTTTCCAACACAATGACAAAAAGCCAATCCTCTGGATTGGCTTTTTGTCATTTATATATAAAATAAAATTATTTATTTTCCTCTTTTTGAACATATACATAAGCATCTTTTTGCTCTTTATGTATATCAACCTTCGAATTCTCTGCAAGCTGACCCGCATTTAGCAAAGAAAAAATAATGAGCGCTTCTAGTGACATTTTGTTTTACCACTCCTTTCTATTTGTTATACGTTTATCATACCGCTTACATGTGATTTCCGTATGAACTCGAAAAGGAGATTACAACAAAAAGGTTACAGGGATACGAATGCACGCTATAATAACCATAAAATAGGAGGTTGATTTCTTTTGACGATAAACCAAATGGTTCAATTGGGCAGTGCATGTATGCTTTTTATTACTTCAACACTTATGAGTTGGTATCAGGGGAGTAATTTAATAGATTATCCTGATGAATGGAAATATAGCGCTAAGTTTACGAATTATTTTAAAGGCACCGTTTCAAATTACCAAGATATTTATCAAATCGATTTCTTTATATATGCAGCAAAATTTTATCCAACAGCATTTATTGTTATGCTCATTAGCTTACTTTATATGCTCGTATTAATTCTTCATATTCTATTTACAAGAACTCGTAAGGTAATCTAAATTCATACATAAAAACCCCGAATCATAAACCTTTCAGCCTACAATCCGGGGTACTATTTGTTTATATTCGTTTCTGATTAATAACGAATTAAGAAATATTTCTTCTTACCGCGGCGAATGATTGTGAATTTACCTTCGATGCGGTCGTTTTCTGTTACAACATAGTCTAATGCTTGTGTACGCTCACCGTTTACGTAGATTGCACCGTTCGTTACATCTTCACGTGCTTGACGTTTTGATGGAGAGATTTTGCTTTCTACAAGTAAGTCGATTAATACTGTATCTTCTGCAGTACGTTCTACAGATGGTACGTCTTTGAATCCTTGTTCGATTTCATTTGCAGTCAGTTCTGCTACAGAACCGCTGAATAGTGCAGCTGAAATTTTAATCGCTTGCTCTAATGCTTCTTCACCGTGAACAAGTTTTGTCATTTCAGAACCTAACGCTTTTTGTGCTGCACGTTTTTCTGGCGCTTCAGCTACTTGCTTTTCAAGCTCAAGAATTTCTTCATGAGATAAGAATGTGAAGTATTTTAAGTATTTAACAACGTCGCGGTCATCTGTGTTAATCCAGAATTGGTAGAACTCGTAAGGAGTTGTTTTCTCTGGATCTAACCAAATTGCGCCGCCTTCTGTTTTACCAAACTTCGTACCGTCAGATTTTGTAACAAGTGGAATTGTTAAACCGAATGCTTTCGCATCTTCTTCTGATTTACGGATTAATTCAAGACCAGCTGTAATGTTACCCCATTGGTCACTACCACCGATTTGTAGGCGGCAATTATGGTGTTGGTATAAGTTTAAGAAGTCGTATGATTGTAAGATCATGTAACTAAACTCAGTGAATGAAATACCCGTCTCTAAACGAGATGCTACTGTATCTTTTGCTAACATATAGTTTAAACCGAAGTTTTTACCGATATCGCGTAAGAATGAAATTACATCTAAGTTACCAAGCCAATCATAGTTATTAGCCATTGTTGCTGGGTTTTCCACGTTTTCGAACTCTAAGAAGTTTGAAAGTTGGTTTTTAATGCTTTCTGTGTAGTAAGCAACTGTATCTTTCGTATTTAATGTACGCTCTGCTTTTTTACCACTGGGGTCACCGATCATACCAGTACCACCGCCAACAAGTGCGATTGGTTGGTGACCAGCTAATTGGAAACGACGTAACATTAATACTGGTAACATATGACCGATGTGTAAGCTATCCGCTGTCGGGTCGAAACCACAGTATAATTTAACACTTTCTTTTTCTAATAATTGCTCAAGGCCCTCAGCATCTGTTTGCTGATTAATTAGACCGCGAAATTCAAGATCTTGTAAAATACCCATATCCTACATACTCTCCTTTAAGTTCATTACTGGCGTGAAGGTTGAAAACATAAAAAAATCGCCCCTTCAAATAAGGGACGATTTTGATTATCGCGTTACCACCCTAGTTGCAGGCAAAAAAGCCTACCACCTTATTTACATAACGGCTTAGCACCGTCTTTTCCCTTTTGAATACAATTCAATCGAAAAAAGATGCTCTAGGGGCGTAATTCGCGATCATCTATGTGCTGATTTCCACCGACCATCAGCTCTCTAAAACAGGGAAATGATCACTACTTCTCCCTTTCCACGCTCAATTATTCATATACTTTTCTTTATACCATCATTTATATAGGCGTGTCAAATAAGGGCAGGATTTCTCTTCTTGTCAATCCTTTACAACGCCATAAAGAGTATCGTAATAAGAGAAAGAATTGGAACTCCAACTAATAACGATACATGAAACACAACCGATAAATCATTCCCAATGGTCGCCTCCACAGGATCTTTCGCCGGGGAACCAAGAAACCCGATTAATCGATCGAATCGACTTACCGTTTTTGGAAAGTCTGGTATTTCTACATGATCACTATCTAAATATTGCTTTAACTTATATTCACTCTTAAAGGGATTTTCGCTCAATTTCGTCCACCTCCAGCAATTGTTTCAATTTCTTTATCCCGTTATGAAGTCTCGATTTCACCGTTCCAATCGGGATGTTTAATATCTCTGCAATTTCTTTTTGCTGCATGTCATGATAATAAGAAAGGATTAGGACCGCTCTTTGCTCTTCTGGAACTTTCAAAATTGCTTCTCTTACTGTGAGCCGATCTTCGTGAGAAAATTCTTTTTCCGGAATCGGCACTAAAAATGGCAAAAGCGTACGCCACTTTTTTCTCCTATTTAATTTATTAATCATAAGACGATAACCAATTTGAAATAAATACGTTTTTATTTTACCTTTTTCAAGTTCATACATATGTTTCTTACGCTCTAGCGTCAAAAACGTATCTTGCACAAGATCGATACTTAATTGTTCATCTCGGTTAAATCGATATAAAAATGTGTATAGCGCTGGTTTGATTAAAACATATAGTCTTTCTCCCGCTTGTTTATCTCCACTTTGATACGCAAGCATGAGCTCCTCCTCAATCCCAATTTGCGCCATGATTTTTGATCTCCTTTATTCCTTTTAACGTTAATGAAATACGGGAAATTAAATATGCAATCGCAATAAAAATCCACAATTGTGATTGATTTGTAAAAAATTGAACATATGGGTTTTGAATCGTAAATCCCATTGCAACTAAAATATTTAACGCTTGCACACATATGCATGCATACAACGCAAGGCAGACAGAAATAGTATCAAATACATTCCAGCGAAAATACACTTTTGTTTTTATAAAATCAATTTTATATCCATTTTTCCGTACTATATGTTTTCTATCAAATGGAATAATGATTGAAAACAGAACACCCATTATAACTCCAGCTGTAATCATTGATACTCTATATCCAATTGGTATCGGTAAGAAAAGACCACAAGAAAATACAACTATAATTCCAATTAAAGCAAAAGCAAGAAGTAATTTATTAGACATATAAAAGCCTCCCTCATCTATTCTTTCATAAATGTATACAGACGAGGAAGGCACTTCGTTCAAATATTATTTTAGTTTTTTTATAATCTTTGCAGGATTCCCGCCAACTACTACATTATTAGGCACATCTTTCGTTACGACAGCACCAGATGCAATCACCGCATTGTCTCCAATTGTTACACCTGGATTAATAATTGCTCTTCCGCCAATCCATACGTTATCGCCAATTGTAACTGGTTTTCCGTATTCTGATCCGCTTATACGCTCAATTGGATCGAGTGGGTGCGTTGCTGTATAAATGTGAACACCTGGAGCTAACATACAGTTCACTCCCATTGTTACTGGGCATACGTCTAAAATCGTACAGTCAAAGTTCGCGTAAAAATTTTCGCCGATATGAATGTTATAGCCGTAATCACATCTAAAAGAAGATTCAAGATGAATATTATCTCCTGTCGTTCCGAATAATTCTTTTACGATTTCGCTACGCTCTTTCAATTGCTCTTCTGGCGTATCATTTAATTTTCTCGTTAATATACGTGCTTGCTCTCTTTCTTGTACTAAAACTGGATCAGCCGGTATGTACATTTCTCCTAGTATCATCTTTTCTTTTTCTGTTTTCATCATACTATCCCCTTCAACTTATATATATAAGTTCATGATATCATAAAAAAGAAAGGCCTGAACATTTTTCGTTCAGACCTTTCTCTCTTAATCTTCCATCGTTGATAAGTCACCTGTTGGTAAGTTTAACTCCCACGCTTTTAATACGCGGCGCATAATTTTACCACTTCTCGTTTTCGGTAATTTATCTCTAAATTCAATTTGTCTTGGCGCTGCATGAGCTGCTAGGCCTTTTTTTACAAATTGACGAATTTCTTCTTTTAATTCATCAGATGGTTCGTATCCTGCTCGAAGTGCGATAAACGCTTTAATAATTTCGCCGCGCACCGGATCAGGAATACCAATTACACCAGCTTCTGCAACAGCAGCATGCTCGATTAGTTTACTTTCTACTTCAAACGGTCCAACTCGCTCACCTGACGTCATAATTACATCGTCAATACGTCCTTGGAACCAGAAGTATCCGTCTTCATCCATATAAGCTGAATCACCTGATACATACCAGTCTCCCGGCATAAAGTATGACTCATATTTTTGCTGGTTATTCCAGATTCCACGCATCATAGCTGGCCAACCTTTACCAATTGCTAAGTTACCCATTGTGTATGGAGGCACTTCATTTCCTTCATTATCAACAATCGCTGCTTTCACACCTGGAATTGGTTTACCCATTGAACCTGGACGGATTTCCATACAAGGATAGTTACAAATAACTTGTCCACCTGTTTCTGTCATCCACCACGTATCATGAATACGAAGTCCAAATGCATTCATACCCCAGCGAATTACTTCTGGATTTAATGGCTCACCTACGCTTAATACGTGGCGTACTTGTGATAAGTCGTATTTTTTAATTGCATCTTGTCCAGCTCCCATTAACATACGGAACGCTGTCGGTGCACTATACCAAACTGTTACACCGTAATCTTGCAGTGCTTCATACCATGCATCTGGACTAAATCGTCCACCTAAAATAACATTTGATGCTCCGACTAACCACGGTGCAAAAATGCCGTAAGCAGTTCCCGTTACCCAGCCCGGGTCAGCAGTACACCAATATACGTCATCTTCTTTTAAATCTAATACCCATTTCGCCGTTTGATAGTGCTGAACCATTGCATTTTGCGCATGGAGAACACCTTTTGGCTTACCAGTAGAACCAGACGTATAGTGAAGAATTAAACCGTCTTCGCGGCCTAACCATTCGATATGTAATTCTTTTGAAGCTTGTTCAAATAAAGGATTGAACGCTACTGTTTTACCGCCTTCTTCTACATTATCTCCAACAAGAAAGACTGTTTTTAAAGCTGGTAAATCATTTAATGGTATACGCTCTAACAATTCAGGAGTTGTAATTAACACCTTTGCTTCGCTATCTTCTAAACGATCACGAACTGCGCCTTCCATAAATGCTTCAAATAGCGGTCCAACAATTGCTCCTAATTTCACTGCACCTAAAAGCGCGAAATATAATTCTGGAGAACGTGGCATAAAAATAAAAACGCGATCGCCTTTTTCAACATCGCCATAATTTTTTAGGACGTTTCCTGCTTTATTAGAAAAATCCTTCATTTCCTTAAATGTATATTTCTCTTTTCGCGATCCATCTTGATAATAAAGGGCTACTTTATTTTTTCGATCAGATTTCGCATGCTTATCAATTGCTTCATACGCCATATTTACTCGGCCTGTCTCATTCCAAGTAAAATTTTTATTAACCTCTTCCCAGTTAAAATTCGCGTATGCCTCTTCATAATTCGGCAAATTATTTTCTCCTTTAATGACAGGAAGCGTTTCTACTTTCATACTTTACATCCCCCTCCTATGTATTCTATTATCTATTATAATGATATTATTTAAAATTTTCAGTATATTTGTTGATTTTTAGACAAATTTTTAATGACAAAATTCGATTCACATCGCATATATTATAAAGTACGATATTAATAGATTCACAAACCCTCAAGGTGGTGAGCAATACATTGATTCATAAAAAAATATATAATGCTAGAAACTTGAAAACAGCGAAAGGCACTTTAATTATTGAAGGTCCTGTCTCTACCCATAATCTTGAAATGTATGAATTCCATCCAGATTTAATTGCGTTTCGTCCTGCCGAGCAGCAATATAAAGCAATTGTCGAAATTTCTAAATTACCAGAAGCACGTCTCATTATTGCTAGACATGACCAAACGATTGTTGGATATGTTACATATTTGTATCCCGATCCGCTCGAACGATGGTCAGAAGGAAAAATGGAAAACTTAATTGAGCTCGGGGCAATTGAAGTCGTCCCAGCCTTCCGTGGGTGCTCTGTCGGAAAGAACTTATTAGAAGTGTCTATGATGGACGATTATATGGAAGATTACATTATATTGACGACTGAATATTATTGGCACTGGGATTTAAAACAAACAGGTTTAAATGTTTGGGAGTACCGAAAAGTAATGGAAAAGATGATGAATGCTGGTGGTTTACAATGGATGGCTACAGATGATCCTGAAATTTGTTCACATCCTGCCAACTGTTTAATGGTCCGCATCGGTAATCGCGTCGATACGGATTCTATTCAAGCATTTGACCGTCTACGTTTTCACAATCGTTTTATGTATTAATAAAGGGGGCAACTGGAATGATTGTAGAAGAAATTATGAATCAAAATGTAGTTACGCTACATCCAAACGATACAATCGAAACAGCAATCCGAACGATTCGCACGAAAGGAATTCGGCACATTCCAATTGTCGATCAAAATAATCACGTCGTAGGCATTATTTCTGATCGGGATGTAAGAGATGCAAGTCCGTCTATTCTAGATGAACAAGTTTCACTCGATATGCTGAAGCAACCGCTCGAACTTATTATGAAACATCCTGTAATGACTTGCCACCCTCTCGATTTCGTTGAGGAAATTGCTACTTTATTTTTTGAAAATAAAATTGGCTGCCTTCCTGTTACAAAGGCTGGTAAGTTAGTTGGTATCATCTCAGAATCTACAGTACTTCACACGTTAGTAAAATTAACAGGAGCACATCAACCAAGTTCACAAATTGAAATTCAAGTAAAAAATGAACCTGGTATTCTTGGAAAAGTCGTTGCTATTTTTAGTGATTTACAAATAAATATCGTGAGCGTTCTCGTCTATCCAGCAAAAGATGAGAATGATAAAGTACTTGTTTTCCGCATTCAAACGATGAATCCGCTAAAAGTGATTGATGCACTTGAAGCAGAAGGCTACCGCGTATTATGGCCAAACATCATGGGGATGCAAGCATGAGTAGCGCGTTTATTTATTCGGATGACTTTCGGGGCTATTCATTTAGCCCTGATCATCCTTTTAACCAACTGCGCGTCACACTTACGTATGATTTATTACAAAAGGGCGGTTTCATCTCTCCCTCTCAAATCATCTCACCACGGATGGCTACAGATGAAGAGATTGCCTACGTTCATACAGAGGAGTACATACATGCGGTAAAACGTGCTGGAGAAGGAAAGTTAGAAAAATCAATTGCGATGACATATGGACTCGGAACAGAAGATACACCGATGTTTCCAAATATGCACGAGGCAAGTGCACTGCTCGTTGGCGGTACGTTAACAGCTGTCGATGCTGTTCTTTCTGGAAAAGTAAAACACGCACTTAATTTAGGCGGCGGCTTACATCACGGCTTCCGTGGCAAGGCATCTGGTTTTTGTATTTATAACGATAGTTCCATCGCAATGAAATACATTCAAAAGAAATACGGTTTACGTGTTTTATATATTGATACAGATGCTCATCACGGTGATGGTGTACAGTGGTCATTTTACGATGATCCTAACGTATGCACCATTTCATTACACGAAACCGGACGTTATTTATTCCCTGGAACTGGCGCTGTAAATGAACGTGGACAAGGTAATGGCTATAGTTATTCTTTTAACGTTCCACTCGATGCTTTTACAGAAGATGAATCGTTTCTAGAATCATATCGAACTGTCGTAAAAGAAGTTGCCGCATACTTTAAACCGGATATTATTTTAACGCAAAACGGTGCAGATGCGCATTATTACGATCCACTTACACACCTTTGTGCAACGATGAATATTTACCGTGAAATACCGAAGCTCGCTCGCGAAATCGCTAATGAATATTGCGACGGTCGCTGGATCGCTGTCGGCGGCGGTGGCTATGACCACTGGCGCGTCGTCCCAAGAGCGTGGGCGCTCATTTGGCTCGAAATGAACAACATCCAAAACATCTCAGGTTATCTCCCTCCAGAATGGATTGACGCTTGGAAAGGACAAGCAGAAACAGAACTTCCCCTCACATGGGAAGATCCAGACAACATGTATAAACCTATCCCCCGTAAACCAGAAATTGAAGAAAAGAATGCATTAACTGTAGCGAAATCCCTTGAAATTATTCGGAATAATATGACAAAATCTTTGTACTAAACGAAAAGGAGGCTCGTTTTTTAATAGCCTCCTTTTATTTATTGTCGATTTCTGTCAGTAAGTCGATATATTTTAATAATCGCTGATATATTTCGAGTTGCGCCGATATATTCTAATAATCGCTGATATATTTTCATTTCATAACAGCCTGGCCCAACTTTTACGAGAAAAGGTCGTGATATTATGTGGAAACGACAAATGCTCCGCACGAAACGTGGTACATTTGAACTCTTTACAAAAGGGAATGGCGAACCGCTTTGTGTTACACACCATTATTCACAATTTAATGAAACTGGTGATTACTTTGCGGATGTTTTTACTGCTACGCATCGTGTATTTCTCATTAATTTACGAGATGCCGGTAGCTCTGTAACCGCCCAGTCAGAAAACAAATTAAGCATGATTGAGACAATCCACGACTTAGAAGCAATACGAGAAGCATTACAACTTCCAACATGGCATTTCGCCGGTCATTCAACAGGTGGTATGCTTGGAATTTTGTATGCGATTACATATCCGAATTCCTTACAATCATTAGTCGTAACCGGAGCTGCAGCAAGTGATTATACGAAAACATCAAACTGTATTTACCATTCCTACCATCCACAATTTCATTATATGCAAGAACTAATCGAGAACTTGAAAAACCCTCATCTTACAAATGAAGAGCGAAAGGAACTATCTACTAAGAGAACAAAATTATCATTGTATAAACCAGAAAACTATAACTTTTATTTTTGTAGACCGATCAAAAAAACAATGTCCACCAGCCGCATGAACGCTTTCGCTCATGAATATTCTTCATTTGATTTAAGAGAGTCTTTACCTTCTATTAAAACAAAGACACTTATTATGTGCGGACGACACGATGTGCAGTGCCCAATTCAATATTCTATCGAGATGCATGAGGGTATACGTAATTCTATCTTTATTCCATTTGAGGACAGTAACCATTATCCTTTTTTAGAAGAGGCTACCCACTTTATTTCTATCACACAAGAATTTTACAAAACGTTATAACAGGGAAAATCCAGTTTTGAGTTCAGTTACTATTAAAAAAATCTAAATAAATAACATATGAATTCACAGACTAATGTACTAATAAAAGCTCAAAGTCTCTATATGACTTTGAGCTTTATTTTTTAGAAGAAAAACTTCATACTATAATAAAATAAAAGATAAAAAGAAAAAAGGACTAAACCTAAATCAATAAATACTGACTTTTTATCTCCTTCTTTTACGCTGATCGTAATACCAAACATACTTCTAACCATCCAAAAAGCCACCAAAAATAATCCACCTAAATGGTCATTTGTATAATCTTTATCATAAAACATTTGTATTGCACCAATAATTAATAAAATAAGTATGATATTAGTCCCAATCTTTAAAGCCTTGTTTGATTTAATATTCTTTCGTACATCCCCCAAAACCTAACACTTCCTCTCAAACCATCCTGCGTTTTATTTCTCTTTATATTTTAACACGAATTACCTAATATTCCCTTTAAAATTCAAATCATAAGTGTAATACACTATTACGCATATAAAAAACCTGTCAACACTTTGACAGGTTTACTACACATTAAAACGATAACCAGCTCCCCATACCGTTTCAATATATTGCGGGTGGGCAGGATCTCTTTCAATTTTTTCACGTAACTTTCTAATGTGAACGACAACAGTAGCTAAATCGCCAGCAGAATCTAATCCCCAAATACGTTCAAATAACTGTTCTTTATTTAATACTTGGTTTGGGTGCGTTACAAAGAATGTTAATAAATCAAATTCCTTCGTTGTAAACGCGATTTCTTCATTGTTTATAAAAACTTTCCTCGCTCGTTGATCGATAGAGATTCCATGAATATATAACGTATCACGTTGCTTACTTACATTTCCTGATAATCTTTCATAACGAGAAATATGTGCCTTTACCCTTGCGACTAATTCACTTGGGCTAAACGGTTTCGTTATATAATCATCCGCTCCTAATCCGAGTCCGCGAATTTTATCTATATCTTCTTTTTTGGCTGAAACAAGTAAAATCGGAATATCTTTTATAGCACGTATTTGTTTACAAATTTCGAATCCATTCATTTTCGGAAGCATAATATCTAAAATAATTAAATCATAGTCTTCTTGCAGAGCCATTTGTAAGCCTATTTCTCCAGAATGCTCTACATCAACTTGAAAATCACTAATTTCTAAATAATCTCGCTGTAATTCTGCAATACTTACTTCATCTTCTATTAGTAAGATTCTTTTCAATTTACTCACCACATTTCTCTACTTTTTCCAATGAGAAGAAAATGCTTGTGCCTTCTCTAGGCTCACTTTCCGCCCAAATTTCTCCGCCATGTTCTTCCACAATTTGCTTCGCAATCGCTAAACCAAGTCCACTTCCACCTGTGCTAGAGTTTCGAGATTGCTCTGCACGATAAAACCGTTCAAAAATATAAGGAAGTGTATCAGATTCTATACCTGATCCATTGTCCATCACTTTCACAATAACTTTATCGTTATCACTCGATACTGTTACAGCAATTTTTTTCTCTTCTTTATCCATGTATTTCACACTATTATGAATTAAATTTGATATCACTCTATTTATCTTTTCGCAATCAGCCGTTACATATAGTGGTGATGGATGTAATTGTAAGTACACTTCTATACCTTCTTCACTTAAATCCATCTGCATCTCTTCTATTAATTCCTGCATAAACATATTTAATTCAACCGTTTCAAACTGGAATGGGACTCGATTCAAATCGAGCTTCGAAAATAAAAATAGTTCATCAATGAGTGTATCCATATGTTTTGCTTTCGTATGAATCGTTGTTAAATACTTATCCATTTTTTCCGGGGTATTTGCTACCCCGTCCTTTATTCCTTCCACATATCCGATAATAGATGTAATCGGTGTTTTCAAATCATGGGAGATGTTTGAAATGAGCTCTTTTCGATTTTCTTCATACTGCGTTTGTACTTCAATCGACTCTTTTAACTTCTTCCTCATTTCCTCAAACCCTTGATTCAATTGACCTATTTCATCATGTGATGTAACTGGAATTTGAAATTCTAAATTCCCTTCTTTAATTCTCTCCGTCGCATCTTTCAATACAAAGATTGGTTTTATCACACTTTTTGAGACGAAATAGCTTACTAACCCAATGAGCAAAATGGCTAACAGTAAAAGTGCTACGAACAAAATCGGAAATAATTTTTGTGTAAGATCTACAAACGAACTTTGCTTTTTTAGTACAAATATACTCCCTTCTTCATTATTTTGAAAAGAAAAATCAAATTTTACATACCGATAAAATGTATCGCCTAGTTCCGTTGTACCACGACTATTAATATTTGCTGCTTCAAATTTCGGAAGGGCTTCTGTTACAGTCGAACTTTCAAAACCCTTTGTAGCATAAGAAATGGTTTCTCCCTTTCTTACAACTATTTTCACACCTTCTTTTTCAAGTGATGCAACGAACGATTCATCTAATAGTTGATATTGATGTTGCTTTGCCGCTCCTTTCAATTCAAGATACGCATTCTCTTCTTCTGGAGTCAGCGGCTTTTGAATATAAGAACTTTTATAAAAATTTTTCACTGCTTCCAAGTCACCTGTTATGGAAAATACAATTAAAAATCCCGCAACTAAAATAAGCGTAATGGAGACGAGAATAACAGCGATATAAGAAAATAAAAATCTTGTTTTAATAGACATCATTTACATCCTCACTTTATCACGCTATTTGTGGGCAGTAAGACTTCCACCTCAAAATTCGGTTAAAACAAAAAGTTAGATGAAAGTCGGGCTACCCGTAAACGCCCGATTGATTCAACTTTCATATTCATAAGCATAAAAATATATGTTCAATTACTCAAGCGATTTTATAGTAATTTTAGCGTCAGTTTATAAAAATTTAATGTTCTTATTTTACAGTTGAAATTAGGAGGTTGAAATTCCATGTTCAAAAAAACATTAAGCATGATATGTTGTGTAATTTTTTTACAAGGATGCTCGCAAGAACAAGAAGTAAAAAAGGAGATGACAAACATGGAGACTGCACTACTAGCAGCTACTGAAAAAAACGAAACGAACACTGTTATATCTTTATTAAAACAAGGAGCAAATATAAATGCAACGGATAGTCAAGGACGCACCCCGCTTATGATTGCCACATACAAAAATGATATAAAGACCGCGAAAGCTCTTATCGATGCTGGCGCCGATGTAAATATCCAAGATAATATAAAAAACAATCCATTTCTATACGCCGGTGCGGAAGGTTACTTAGACATTTTAAAACTAACAATTGATGCTGGTGCGGATCCAGCACTTACGAATCGTTACGGTGGAACAGCTCTTATCCCAGCCTCAGAACATGGCTATATTACTGTTATAAAAGAACTCTTCACGCGAACAAATATCGATGTAAACCATGTCAATAATCTCGGATGGACAGCTTTAATGGAAGCTATCGTACTAAGTAACGGCGATGAAACACAACAACAAGTCATTCGCCTGCTCATTGAACACGGCGCAGATGTAAACATTCCCGATAATGATGGTGTCACCCCACTAGAGCATGCTCGTGCTCATAATTTTGAAGAGATAGAGAAGATTCTAGTAGAAGGACGTAAGTAAAAAGCTAACTTTTGCCTTCCTCCCCCACCCTATGCTACATTTAACCCGTTACATCAATATTGATAGGGTGGGAATACAAATGAATAAACCTAAAATTGGGATGATTGGACTTGGAAGTATTGCACAAAAGGCATATCTTCCAACACTTACGAAAGAATTAGATTGGCATTTTGTTGGGGCATTTACACCTAACGCGGAAAAAAGAAAACAAATTTGTCAGCAATACCGTATTCAAGACTTTCATTCTATTGAAACGTTAGCTTCAGAATGTGATGCAGTTTTCGTTCATAGTTCCACTGCTACACATTATGAAATCGTTTCTGAACTTCTGAAAAAAGGAATCGATGTTTATGTAGATAAGCCGTTAGCAGCTACAGTAGAACAAGCTGAAAAACTAGTCGAATTGAGCGAAAAATACAATCGAAAATTAATGGTCGGATTTAACCGCCGCTTCGTTCCTATGTACGTTGCTGCAAAAGAACAGGCTAATGCTATTTCATGGATTCGAATTGAAAAACACCGTACAAATAAAGTGGGGCCAAATACGTACGACTTTACTATGTTAGATGATTATTTGCATATTGTAGATACTGCTCGCTGGTTAGCTAATGATGACCTTAACGTCGTTCATAATATGATGCAAATAAATGAGAAAAATGAACTTCTTTACGGCCATCATACATATACAACAACAAACGGACTATTACTTTCAACAGCAATGCACCGCCATGCTGGTACAAATTTAGAACAAATTGAACTTGTAACAGCAGGAAAAATCATTCGCGTAAAAAATATGAATACATTTGAAATCGAACAGGAAAATTCCGTTTCACAAAGCGGTTCTCCCTCATGGGAAACGACGTTAAAGCAGCGTGGTTTTGAAGATGCTGTTCATCATTTTATTGAATGTGTACACGGAGATACGAAGCCTGTTGTAGATGGATTAGAAGGATTAAAAACGCAACAAATGCTACAAACTCTACTTGACAAAGTAAATAAAAATTAAAACGGATACATTTTTCAGAATTTACTTTCATTCCCATTTCCCCTTTATTTCTCTCGTAAATTTCTATAGAATATGTTGATAGGAATTATAAATTTCATAATGAAACGTGGAAAGGATGGGATTAACACATGTGGAACGAGTTTAAAAAGTTCGCTTTCAAAGGGAATGTAATTGATTTAGCTGTCGGGGTTGTAATCGGTGCTGCATTCGGTAAAATCGTTAGTTCTTTAGTAAAAGATATCATCACACCATTACTTGGTATGGTATTAGGTGGCGTTGACTTTACAGATTTAAAAATCACATTTGGTAAGTCATCTATTATGTATGGTAACTTCATCCAAACAATTTTTGACTTCTTAATTATTGCAGCAGCTATCTTTATGTTTGTTAAAGTATTCAACAAACTAACTTCTAAAAGAGAAGAAGAAAAAACAGAAGAAATTCCAGAACCAACAAAAGAAGAAGAACTTCTTGGCGAAATTCGCGACTTATTAAAACAACAAAATTCTTCTAAAGATAGAGCATAATTGAACGGATAAAAAGGCATGCCCCTCTCGGGACATGCCTTTTTTATATGTTATAACGTTTCCGAATTCATATGAATAAATAAAATAATACCAGCAACCATAAGTACCATAATACTACCTGCAAATAGTGTAATACCGATGAACATTAAACTTGTGCTCATGTCCACTGATACACTTTCAGTAAAAATAGAAATTACATACGTGATAAGGGCAATTCCTGCAAGAATACTTCCTGGAACAAATCGCTTTAAGCCATTTTGTTTTAACGTCATATATGCAAAAAAAGCAGTCGTGCAAAGCGTAATTATCCAAAGAATGATCATCTTTTCTCCCCCCTCACAAACCTTTTCTTTCTATTATACATGACATTGCCCTATAATAGTTGAATTTGCACTTATGTGACATATAACAAGGGATCCTATTCTATATTATAGCCTAGAATAACATTGCAGGAAGAAAATCGATTTTCGTTACAAATAAATGGTTGTTTTTCCCTTTTGTTGATATAATTGTTATATAGAAATATTCTTTGTAAGGGAGTGTTCATAATGATATGGATTTCACTAATCGTATTAGCCTATTTCATCATTCTCGTCCCAATACAGTATAACTACATTAAGATGTTCAAAGAAAAACAGCAAAAAATGAATGTCGCACAAAATGAACTATACGACAAAATGTCTTATGAAGAATCCCAAGTACATTACCATTATCAAAGTAACGTATTTACAATACCAGCTTCACTTGTAGCAAGTATTGTTTATAAAGTGAAACATTCGGCATAAGGAGATTTCCCAAATGTACGCTGTAAAATTATTGTTTGAATCTGTTCATTCAGGTGAGCCTAATCCTAGTAAGATAGATGAGCATTATGAAGAGAATCACGATACGCTTTTTGAAGAAAGTATCATTCTCGTTAAAGCGAACAGTTTAGAGGAAGCTCATGATCTAGGGAAAAAGATCGCTATACAATCAGAAAATACGTACGATAATGTATACGATCAACAAGTAACATGGAAGTTTCAAAAAGTACTTCATGTTTTTGAGTTAGATGAAACGCCATTTGAAACAGGAAAAGAATTGTACGCAAGATTTTTACACGTTAAGAAAAATGAAACTGTAGATACAGTAGTTAAAAAATACTATCCTGAATATGAATAAAAGCTCACAGCAATCGCTGTGAGCTTTTTTATACTTACTTCGTTGAATCTCTAAATTGGATACGGTGAGGTAAGATAACAGTGTGATCTTCCACTTTTTCTTTGTTCATATACTTTGTTAATAAACGCATTGCTACTGCACCGATATCATACATTGGCTGTACAACTGTTGAAAGCTGCGGGCGTACCATTAGTGCAAGGCGTGTATTATCGAAACCAAGTACTTCTATATCAGTTGGTACGTTTAATCCAGCATCTTGAGCTGCGTGGATTACACCTAGTGCCATTTCATCAGAAGATACGAAGATAGCTGTTGGCTTTTCATCCATACTCCAAAGCTTTTCGAATGCTTCGATACCTGAATCATATGTGTAATCTCCATCGATTACAAGATTTTCATCATATGAAATACTTGCTTCTTCTAAAGCTTTTTTATAACCTTGTAACTTTTTAGCGCTTCCCGCTTTATCAATGAAAGGACCAGAGACGAAACCGATACGTTTATGTCCTTGCTCAATAAAGTGCTTCATTGCATCGTAAGCTGCTTGTGTATAATCAATATTTACTGATGGCGTTTCATTTTGCTCATCAAATGATGCTGCTAATACAATCGGTACTGGAGACTTTTTAAATTCTTCAATGTGAATGTCTGTAATATCTTCACCCATGAAAACAATTCCGTCTACTTGTTTTCCAAGCATCGTATTTAATAAATGGAACTCTTTCTCTTTGTTTTG
Organism: Bacillus sp. FSL M7-1020; assembly: GCF_038050415.1. Taxonomy (NCBI): domain Bacteria; kingdom Bacillati; phylum Bacillota; class Bacilli; order Caryophanales; family Bacillaceae; genus Bacillus; species Bacillus sp. FSL M7-1020. The sequence continues at coordinate 4,277,490 of NZ_JBBOTW010000001.1, forward strand.
GTCAGAGTTACTTAAAATGATGTTATATTTGTACATTGTTGCGATATCTTCAATTCCACGAGCAAGTTCTGCATAAAACGTATTTGAGATATCAGGAATAATAACACCCACTGTAGTTGTCTTCTTACTTGCTAGTCCACGTGCTACCGCATTTGGGCGGTATCCTAAACGATCAATTGCTTCTAATACTTTCTTTCTTGTTGTAGGCTTTACATTTGGGTTACCGTTCACAACGCGAGATACGGTAGCCATTGAAACGTTCGCTTCGCGCGCTACATCATAGATTGTTACGTTCATCTCATCGCACACTCCTTCTATTTTTGTTATCTATTTTTATGTATCGGTTACTTGAATGAAAAAAAGACATCAACTCTATTTGCAGATGCCACCAATCGTCCCGAGTTCTTCCTTTTACTAATGATACGATAAAAACGCAGGCTCATACAATATTTTCCCGCAAAAGTTTCGAAAAAATTCGCTTCTTTTCTCGTATTTTCGTATTTTTTATGAAAAAAAGGGTATTTTTTGTAAAAATATAGATGTTTCATAAGTAGAAACCGTATTTTAAACCGTACGATAGTAAATGAAATTGATATGAGCGATTTTTCAAATATATTGACCACACCTCAAATTATATCGGCGATTATCCGCATATTTCGACCACAACTCAAATTATATGAGCGATTTTTCGCATATATCGATTACAACTCAAATTATATGAACAATTTTTTAAACATATCGATTTACCAACAAAAATCGAACACAACAGGCACTATATAATAGAGAGGAAACTGTTCCAAAATGTTTTTTGGAATGCTTATTTCTTTTTTGTGATTTACTTCCAAATACTTTTAATTCTTTCATAAAGTCATTGAACTGTGAGATATTCATTTACTGCGCTGCATCTGCACCAATTGCCATCGCTGCTTTTGCAGCTGGTGGCAGAAGGTCACGTTGCCCTGTAGAATGCGTAACATCGACAACGATAGGTAAATGTGTTTCTTTCTTTAAAATCGATACAGCGGAGATATTAAGCGTATTACACGTCGCTCTTTCATACGTGCGAATACCTTGTTCACATAAAGACAACTTATTATAGCTGGTACATATACAATTATCACACGATATACCGCAATGAATTACTATAAAAAAACATCGAACATTTTCACTCACAATAAAAAAAGACAGTTTAAAACTGTCTTTTTTTACAAGAAGGAAACAAACGGTTTATCGCTGTTTTTCTCTTTTACAATAACTGCCTCGATTTTACTCTCGGACTTTATTTGTAATTGTACTTTCGCATCTTTAGGCAATTTCTCTAACATACCTTGAGCAGCCATTTGAGTAAGAGCCATTAATTCTGTTTTACCATTATATTTAATAACAATATTCATATTTAATGTATCCATTTGATTTTTCTTATAAGTAACTTTAGCATTAACTGGGATAAAATCTCCAGGAGAAAACTCTTTTATTGCCTTACCAAATTCACTTATTTTTGTATTATCTTCTCCATGTGCTTGTGTAAATTCATCAGAAGGATATGAATACGCTTTTTCATCGATTGTATTCCAACTTCCAAGGTTCGTATCATTTTTTTGAACGGTAGCACTAGCAATATACGTACCATTTTTTAACGAACTTGTACTTTCTTGTTTAAAAATAGCAAACGTAATTGGAGATTTGTTATATTTATCATTTTTATTAATAGCTTCTATAAGTTGTTTAGCAACTTCAGTACCTTTAGAAATGGCTTCTTCATTTGATACACTTGTAGACATAGATAAACCAATCATGACACCAGATAAACTTAATTCATTTGAATTCTGTTTCCCGAAATAGTCTTGTTCTATAATATTCGTTAAAACTGGTGCTTCTACTTTCGCGACTAGTTCATCAATTAACTTCTCTGGAATATACTGATTTAATTGTAATACGTGATTTTCTGTATCAAATTGTTGCATTGCAATATTCATTAAACCATTTTCATACTCTGCTAAATCTAATTTAGAATTTGTTTTTATATTAGCTGTATTAATAACCTTTTGTTCTTTTAAAGGAATAACAGTTCTATAATAATCTTTAGAAACAGCAGTTCTCGGAATCATACTTTTTTCTTTTGTATCTTTTTGTATAACTTCATCCTTCTTGCTAATCGTATTATTACTACAAGCTCCCAGTAATAAGCTTACGACTGCGAAGGATAATGCCATTTTCTTCATTACTTAAAACCCACTTTCAACAATCTAATTATTTAGTTTGAACTATTCATAGTGTACCATTAAATATATTTCAACAAAAACAAAAAAAAGAAGCAAGCACCTTTAGCTTGCTTCTTTTTACTTTATATTCTCTTCTAAAGCATCTTTTTTAATATTCCAATGAGAAGTATTCCATACTACTAGCCCATCTTTTATGTATAACACTTGTGGTGATTCGTGCTTAATACTGTACTGTTCTGCAACACGATTCGAAACATCTCTCGCATCTTGCACGTATAAGTAATACGCTGGTACTTCTCTTTCTTCATTGCAGTACGCTTGAAACTCTGTGTATGCACCATGACTAATCGGACATGTCGTACTATGTTTAAAAAGAACATAAGGCTCGTTCTTTTCTACTAAGACTTCAAGCTCTTCAATTGTTTCAAGTTTTGTCATATTCATCAAGATTCACCTCTCATACGAAATCTAGAGCGCTTCTCGTTCTTTTCAGCTTTTTTCTCAATTTTTTCTAATTTACGCTCTTCTTTTTCAACCTTCTTCTCTTGTCTCGATGCACGGTAATGATTGTATACTTCAATCGCCGCACTACTCCACTGTACAACTTGCGCTACTTTATCTGCATTATTTTCAATTTCGTCCGTAACAGACTCTGATACATTACGAAGTTTCGTATTTAAAGAATGGATTGTTGTTCCAATTCCATCTACACCTGCTACCACTTTATTTAATGATTGCGACTTCTGTTGAATATCATCAGCTAACGCATTTGTTTTATGTAATAATTGCTCCGTCTCTACACTAATTCCTTGCATTTGCTTTTCTAAACCTTCTAACGTGCTCGCAACGTTTTCTAACGTCTTCTGAACCGATAACAACGTTCTACATACATACACTACTAACACAGCAAAAGCAACCGCGATAATAGCCGCACTTACATATAAAAGAACTTGCATTTCATCACTTCCTTTATCTTTTTTCATACTTTATCCTATTATACAATCATTTTCCGTTTCATTCTAATCCCTATCTTTTCATTAGAATTTTCATACTTATTCGTTAACTTTAACATAAATGATTCAACAAATTCCACTAAGTAGGTTACAATAAGAAAGGATACATAATTAGTAGGGAGGCTTTACATATGAAAGATCCACGCATTGAAAAGTTAGCATACAATTTAATTAACTACTCTATTCGCTTACAAAAAGGCGAGAAAGTATTAATTGAAAACTTTGGCTTACAAAAAGAACTTGTAACTGCACTTGTAAAAGAAGCATATGCAGCTGGTGGTTTCCCATTCGTTTCTTTAAAAGATCATCAAGTAGATCGCTCTTTATTAATGGGTGCTACTGAAGAACATTTTGAACAAATCGCCGCATATGAAGCGAGCGTAATGAAAGATATGGGCGCTTATATCGGGCTTCGCTCTGGCGACAACATTAACGAACAAGCTGACGTTCCAAGTGAGCGCATGAAAGTTCACGTTCAAACAGTTGGTAAAAAAGTTCATAGAGACATCCGTGTTCCGAAAACACGCTGGGTTGTTCTTCGCTACCCAAATGCTTCTATGGCACAGCTTGCTAAAATGAGCACAGAAGCTTTCGAAGACTTCTACTTCGAAGTATGTAACTTAGACTACGGTAAAATGGATAAGGCGATGGATAGCCTTGTTACATTAATGAATAAAACAGATAAAGTTCGCCTAACTGGTCCTGGAACTGACTTAACATTCTCTATTAAAGACATTCCAGCTATTAAATGCTCAGGTCATTTAAACATTCCAGACGGTGAAGTATACTCTGCACCAGTTCGTGATTCTGTTAACGGTACAGTTTCTTACAACACACCATCTCCTTACAACGGTTATACATTTGAAAATGTACAACTTAAGTTTGAGAACGGCCAAATCGTTGAAGCAACTGCAAACGATTCAGAGCGCATTAACAAAATCTTTGATACAGACGAAGGTGCACGCTACGTTGGTGAATTCGCAATTGGCGTAAACCCATACATCTTACATCCAATGGGAGACATCCTATTCGATGAAAAAATCGATGGTAGCTTCCATTTCACTCCTGGACAAGCTTACGACGATGCATGGAACGGCAACAACTCTAACATCCACTGGGATTTAGTATGCATCCAGCGCCCTGAATATGGCGGCGGCGAAATTTACTTCGACGACGTACTAATCCGTAAAGACGGACGCTTCGTTGTATCTGAACTAGAAGCTTTAAATCCTGAGAACTTAAAATAATAATAAAAACGCTCGGGATTTTTTCCGAGCGTTTTTTTATCTTCACTCTATATTGAGCTACTTTTCTCCCTTTTTGTTTGCTGGAAGTGAAAATAATACAAAAGCGCCACTGCAATAGTACCAATCAATATCGGAACATATAAAGGCAGATCCCATTTCATATATACTCTAGTGCAGCCAACAATCACGAACAAAATTTCCAAGCAAAACAAAGGTTTTACATATTTCATTTCTTCCCTACCATTTCTATTTTCACATTTGGATTTTCTTTTTCTACAAGTGATACAAACTGCGTCATATCTTGCGGCATCGCAATCATATGTACTTTGTATGCATTCGTCGTAATTTCAAGGGACTTCCCAACTTGACGAATTATTCTTATCTCTTTCAATACGATATCATCATTTAAAATACCGTACTTTAGCACGCCATTTTCTACTTTATGTTTTTTAATAAATACTTCCCAAACGAGTGGTACATTTACAATAAAGCATAAACCCATCCCAATTAATGCTGACATCCACTGCTCTTTATTTGCGAAAAGCATGACAAGTGGATATACGAACATAAAAACTAACGTGAGACAAACGAAAATTACTACCGACTTACTTCTTTGAATCGGAATGTTCATACACGCACCCCCTAACTTAAATTATAACATTTTTTTCCATTTTAGTTCATAAAAAAAGGCCATTTCTACATGACCTTTTTCACAATGTACCTATAAAATTTCTTATCTACCTGTAACACTGGAAGGTTTTTCGGCAACTTGTCTATACTCACACTTTGAAAACCATTCTTTTCATAAAAACGATGTGCAGCTAAAAATTTCACTGTTGTTCCTAAGGAAATATCCTTCAATTTTTTATCCTCAGCCCATGAAATTGCTTTTTGAAGCAACATATGTGAGGCGCCCCATTCTTTTCCACGAAACTCTTTTTGTACGAACATTTTTCTTAGCGCTACTTGATGATTCTCAATATCTAATAAAGCTACTGTTCCAACTACTTTACCATCATAAATTGCTACCCAAAAGTTTCCGTGATCCTTTTGATAGAATGTTTCTATTTCAAGTAAATCAGGTTGCTCTTCTTTCGTAATGGGAACATTATACTCTTTTTGCTGAATATGAACGATAAGATCTACTACTTCCTCTTGAAACGTACTTTCATACGGAATAATACGAATCTTCTCGTTCATCGAATATCCTTCCATTCTGAAGCTAGTAAACTATATACAGCGATATCATGAAAATGATCATATATCCATTCATCATCTCTTAAAATACCATCTAATGTAAACCCTAAACGTTCTGGAATCGCGCGGCTTTTCACATTTTCAACACCGCACCTGATTTCAACTTTATTCAGCTTTAAATTTTCAAATGCATAATGAAGTACAGCCTTTACGCTACGCGTCATAATGCCTTTCCCACCAGCATCTTCTGTAAGATAATATCCAAGACTCGTCGCTTTCTTCCCCCAGCTTACCGGATGAATTCCTACCATTCCAACGAGCTTTCCTTTGTAACGTATACCACTTTCAAAACCGTTTCCCTCTGCAAATTTCTTTAACCACATCGGAAAAATCTCATCATAAGCATCAGCAGATTTCGTTCCATCTACCCAAGGGAGCCATCTTCTTAAATGGTTACGATTTTGATCTAATAATTCATATAATTCCTCTTTATGATGTTTTTCTAATAGTTGTAGTTCAATTTCATCATCTACTCTGAGTGTGAACATGTTTTTTAACCCCTTTTTATTTTTCTTATTATTCTAACATCTCAAAATAAAAAATGTTAAATATTCACACTTTCTTTTGATTTTATTTGTATAAAACCGGAAGAATACAATACTCCCGTAACAACTAATATCATCCCTATACATTGTGCGGGTGTTATATTTACTCCTTCTATAAAAGAAATAAGCATTGTAACAACAGGCACTAAATTAAAAAATAAAGATGTTCTCGCTGCACCAATTTGAACAATTCCATTATTCCACCATAAGTAACCAAGCACACTCATTCCCATTGCCATGAAGAGAATCGCTCCCCAAGCTAATAAAGGAACCTCCGAAACGGGTACTATACTTTTTTGCGTGGAAGATATCATAATAAAGGCAAGCGCACCAATCGTCATCGTATATGTCGTCGTTTGTATTGGGCTACCAGCTTTAATAAATCTTCTGCCTAGTACACCGTATAACGCCCAACAAATATTCCCTAGTATAATATAAAAATCCCCTTTAGAAAATGATAAATGTTGTAGTGCGGTAAACGAGCCTTGTGTAAGCACAAAAACAACACCAAGTAGCGCAAGTAACATTCCAATTACTTGGCTCTTCACTATTTTCTCTCGTAAAATGACACTTGCTAATAACGTCGTAACGAGCGGATTTGTCGACATAATAAGTGCACCATTCATAGCTTCTGTATATTTCATTCCTAAAAAGAAAAAGAAATTAAAGCCGAATACACCAACTATACCAAGCAAAAGGTAATAAGCCCTATTCTGTCTCCATACTTCCCACTCAAAATCTTTTCGTATTTTTAATAGACATAACATCACAAGTGCAGCAATTCCAAAGCGCCATGCCGCTATATGAATCGCTTCGAAATACTGCACCGCATATTTCGAAGCGTTAAATGTCCCACCAGTAAATATCGCAAATCCTAACAGCTGCGCATATACTTTATTCTTCATTGTCAGCCTCCGAGTTTTTCTCTTCTAAAAAACCGTAATAAATTTCTAATTTCTCTTCTGTTAGTTGAACTACTTTTTGCAATTGTTCCTGTTGTTCTTTTAACCGCTCTAAGTGAGTTGTTAAAATTAAAATTCTCTTTTTTACTTTCGTAGGTACTTCCTCTTTCCGCTGCTTGATTTCCTCTATAATACATCCATCACTTGCAAACTCAGCGATTTCTTCTAATGACATTCCAGTTTGCTTTAATGAATATAAGAATTTTAATAGACGCACATCACCTTCTGTATACTGACGAATGCCGCTATTTCGCGTTGGTGGTGGTAATAAACCTAACTTCTCATAATAGCGCAAAGTATGAATCCCCATCCCTGTTAACTCTGCTACTTCACCGATTTTATACATGTTCTCTCCCCCTTGTTTTTACATATTTATCTTACAACCTAGAGTTAACTCTAGGTCAATACGCAAATAAAATGAAACTTTAATCAGTGGGAGTTTTACTGCCCACAAATAGCGGGATAAAATATGAACACAACAAAAAAGACGCACAGCCAAGCTATGCGTCTTTTCTATTACTTCTCTGCAACTTGAACTTCTTTTACGTAAGCTGCTTCGAATTTTTGGATGTCTCCTGCGCCCATGAAAATTAGAACGCCGTTTTTATGTTTCTTTAATACATCCGTTGTTGTATCTGTAATTAGTTCTGCACCATCAATACGCTTTTGCAGATCTTCGATTGTTAAGTCACCTTTGTTTTCACGTGCTGATCCGAAAATATCACATAAGTATACTTGGTCAGCTTTGCTTAGGCTTTCTGCGAACTCATCTAAGAACTTTTCTGTACGTGAGAATGTATGTGGCTGGAATACAGCGACAACTTCACGCTCTGGGTGTTTTTGACGAGCAGCTTCAATCGTTGCGTTAATTTCTGTCGGATGGTGTGCGTAGTCATCGATGATAACTTGCTCTCCCATCGGCTTTTCATTAAAGCGACGTTTTACGCCTTCAAAAGTTGTTAATTGATGTTTAACTGCTTCTACATCAACATTTTCGTAATGGCAAAGCGCAATTACTGCTAATGCATTTAATACGCTGTGGTTGCCGTATCCTGTAATTTTGAACGTGTCATAGTACGTATTACGAACGAATACATCGAATATTGTACCATCTGTTCTCTTTTGAATGTTACGTGCTTGGAAATCATTATCTTCTCCAAATCCATAGAAAATAACAGGTACTTTCGCTTGAATTTTTTGAAGTTCTTCATCATCACCACATGCAATAATACCCTTTTTCACTTGCAATGCCATCTCTTGGAATGCACCAAATACATCATTGATGTCTGCAAAATAATCTGGATGATCAAAATCAATATTTGTCATAATTGCATAGTCTGGATTGTAAGACAAGAAATGACGACGATACTCACAAGCTTCAAATACAAAATACTTACTATTTTCTACCCCATGCCCAGTTCCATCTCCAATAAGGTAAGATGTCGGGTGTGCACCTTGCATTACATGGGCTAACAAACCTGTTGTTGATGTTTTTCCATGTGCACCAGTTACAGCAACACTTGTGTATTGGTTCATAAGGTCACCTAAAAAGTGGTGGTAACGATGTACTGGGATGTTTAATTCTTTCGCTGCTACGATTTCTTCATGCGTATCAGGGAATGCATTTCCTGCAATAATCACTTGTCCTTCTTTAACATTATTTTTATCAAAAGGAAGGATTGAGATATTACGCTTTTCCAACGCTGTTTGTGTAAAGAAACGCTTTTCATAATCAGACCCTTGAACAGTATGCTTCATGTCATGAAGAATTTGTGCTAATGAACTCATTCCTGTTCCTTTAATTCCTACAAAATGGTAAACTGTCATCTTAAAGAACCTCCAACATTTCGAACTAATACAACGGCCTATCTATAAGACAGTATATGAATCTTTTCTTATTTTGGTAATCATCATACATTTTGATGTAGTGAAGTTATTCTTTCTCTTCACTTATCAGGATAAACTCGTACGTACTTCTTTGTATGCCCATATCAAGTCCATTATAGCAAAAAAGAAGCCGCTATACTATGATAACAGAAAAACTGATAGGGTCAATCACCTATCAGTTTTTCTCTCTTTTACATATCTTCTCTTGTTTCTAATTGAACACGCTCTAGACGTGGGTTTGGACGATATTTACGGCCAGCTTTCGCTTCTGGTTTTCCATTTAATTCTACGTTATCACCAGTAAAGCCAATATTCATTTTTAATAAGCTACTTCCTACCCCGTATATATCCACAGGCACGTTTTGAGCTTCAAATTCACGAATACGCTTCTCATCAAATCCACCAGTTACAACGATGTCTACATGCTGGAATCCTTCCTCATCAAGTGCTTTACGAAGTGCAAATACAAGCGATGGGTTTACACCACGTGGATCGAATGTTCCAAGTACTTCTGGGTGACGAATGAAGTATTGATCAATCATTGTACGAGACGTATCGACACGCACGCCTTTTAATGTTGATCCAAATTCACGCGCTACGCGAAGTGCATCTGTAATGACATCATTATTGTAATCAATTAATACAACTAATTCATCTTCTGGGAATTTCTTATGATATGCTTTTGCGGCTTCCACAACATCACCATTAAACATTTGAATTAATGCGTGAGGCATCGTCCCCATACCACTTCTGCCCCACCATTCATTCATCGCATGCGTCGCTTGTGCGCTCATACCTCCGATGTATGCTGCATAACCGTCACCAGCTTGTTGTGTATAATGATCGTCACGGTCTCCCATGAAAATAACTGGTTTTTCTTTATCTACACTACGTGCAGCTTGGACAACGTTATATACGTTTGTCGCAACCGATGTACGACGAGCTAAAATCCCATCAATGACACCTTCTAAAAATCCGAAATTTTCATAAGGACCATGAATTGTTAACACTGTTTCAAATGGACTAATATTATCGCCATCTTTTAAAGAGTTAATTTCAAGTTCCTCAGGATTTTTAGCGAATGTTTGCAGCAATGCAATTACTTCATCTGTTCCGCAAAGAACTGCATTTTCCTTTTGGAAAAATTGCATCGTTACAATACTTTTCGGGCGAAATTCTTCAATGATTTCTCTAGTCTTTAAAAAGTAAACGGCAGAGAACCAACCTTCTCCAACACGTTCGTCAAATTTAAATGTTCTATTTGTTAGTCTATTTATTTCACCTTTTAATTTTAATTCAATTTCTTTCATGTCGCTTTACTCCCTACTTTACTATCCAACATTTTCTCTTAGTATACAGCAAAACCGTTTACTATATATTTGTTTCCTGCATAGCAGCGAATTCATCCTCAGAAATAAGGACATCTCTCGGTTTCGTTCCTCTTCCTTCAGAAATAATCCCTTGCGATTGCATCTCTTCAATGAGACGTGCCGCGCGATTATAACCGATGCGGAATTTTCGCTGTACAGAAGATGTGGACGCTCCCCCTTGTTCTACAACAAATTGACATGCATCTAAAAATAGTTCATCTTCCGACTCACTCTGTTCTGATTTTGCTAATAAATCCTCTTGCTTAAATAAGTAATTCGGCTTCATTTGCTTTTTCACATGATCAACTGTTTTTTCAATCTCATCATCCGATACATATACACCTTGTACACGAACTGGCTTAGATGTACCGTTCCCTAAGAATAACATATCACCACGGCCAAGTAATTTTTCCGCGCCACCAATATCGATAATCGTACGCGAATCAACTTGAGATGATACAGTAAACGCTATACGCGTTGGAATATTTGATTTAATTAAACCTGTAATAACATCTACCGATGGACGCTGCGTTGCAACTAATAAGTGAATACCACAAGCACGAGCTTTTTGGGCAATACGACAAATCGCCTCCTCAACATCACCAGGTGCCACCATCATTAAATCAGCTAACTCGTCAATGACGATAACAATGTAAGGCAATGTCTCACCCGGAATTTCTCGCTCGCTTACAATCGTATTATAACGCGTTAAATCACGAGCACCAGCATGCGCGAACAATTCATAACGGCGTTCCATCTCTTCAACTGCCCACTTTAATGCAGCAGTAGCTGCTTTTACATCCGTAATAACAGGTGCTACAAGATGCGGAACAGAATTATATGGTGCAAGCTCAACCATCTTCGGATCAATTAGTATTAACTTCACTTCATGTGGCTTCGCTTTATATAAAATACTCGTTAAAATTGCGTTAATACACACACTTTTACCAGAACCCGTTGCACCCGCAATAAGTCCGTGTGGCATTTTTCGAATATCGGTTACAATTGGATCACCAGAAATATCAAGTCCAAGCGCAACAGTAAGTGGTGATTCACTCTTTGTAAACACAGGACTTCTTAAAATTTCACGAAGAAATACTGGCTTACTTTCTTTATTTGGAACTTCAATTCCAATCGCACTCTTCCCTGGAATTGGTGCTTCAATACGAATATCTTTCGCAGCTAAACTCAGCTTAATATCATCACTTAAGTTTGTAATTTTATTTACTTTCACACCTGGATCTGGCTGTACTTCAAAACGAGTTACTGCCGGCCCTTGCGATACATTAATAACATGTGCTCCAACATGGAAATTATTAAACGTTGTATCTAACAATTCTTTTTGCTCTTCCAACCATTCCGTATTATCTAACGCTGACTGTTGCGGGATTGACAATAATGCTAATGGCGGAACGGTATATGTTGGTGGTGTTTGTAATACATTTCGCATATCGTTCTCTCTTTGATTTACAACATATGCTTTCTCTTGTGGTTCTGTACTTGAACTTGGCTTTTGTACTTGCCCTGCAACCATTTGTTGTACTGGTCTTTCTTCCACTCGTGATTCTACTACCATTTGTTGCACTGGTTGTTCTTCCATTCGTGATTCTACTACCATTTGTTGCGCTGGTTGTTCTTCCACTTGTGGCTCTACTACCACTTGCTGCATTGGCTTTTCTTCCACTTGTGGTTCTACTACCACTTGCTGTATTGGCTTTTCTTCCACTTGTGGTTCTACTACCACTTGCTGCATTGGTTTCTCTTCCACTTGTGGTTCTACTACCACTTGTTGCACTGGTTGTTCTTCCACTCGTGGTTCTACTACCATTTGTTGCGTTGGTTGTTCTTCCACTCGTGGTTCTACTACCATTTGTTGCGTTGGTTGTTCTTCTAATTGGTGTACAGGCTTATTCTCTACTCGCTCACTCATAGAAGATTGCATTGCACTCGTTCTAGCCGCATGTCTTTCCATTAATCGCGTTCTGTCTTGTTTCAACATAACAACATTAAATGGTACATGACGCTTTTTCTCACGTTTTGGCTCTTCTTTTTGCACAATTGGTTGTTCTTTAGCGACTGGCCCTTCTTCTACAACTGGTTGTTCTTCAGCGGCTGGCCCTTCTTCTGCAACTGGTTGTTCTTCAGCGACTGGCCCTTCTTCTACAACTGGTTGTTCTTCAGCGACTGGCCCTTCTTCTACAACTGGTTGTTCTTCAGCGGCTGGCCCTTCTTCTACAACTGGTTGTTCTTCAGCGACTGGCCCTTCTTCTGCAACTGGTTGTTCTTCAGCGGCTGGCCCTTCTTCTGCAACTGGTTGTTCTTCAGCGGCTGGCCCTTCTTCTGCAACTGGTTTACTTTCCTCTGTTTCTGCAATTAAAACATTCGCAAAACTTTGGACATCTTCCATCGTTTGTTCATCAGCCTCAGCAACATGTATGAATTCATTTTTTTGTTCAATTGCTTCATCTAATACCATTTCTTGCTGCGTTTCCTCAAGTTCTACAATTGCTTCTACTTCAGACCCCTCTGTTTCTGCAATTACTTCTGCTTCTTCAGTTTCTTCCATTTCCGCCATTACTTCTGCTTCTTCAGTTTCTTCTGCTTCCGCCACTACTTCTGCTTCCGCCATTACTTCTGCTTCTTCAGTTTCTTCTGCTTCCGCCATTACTTCTGCAACTTCTCCAAGCTCTTCTGGTATTTCCACAATGATTGTTTCTTCAAGTTTTTCTTCTGCTTTGACAATCACTGATTCTTCTGGAGCTTGCTTTTCTACTTCCATAATAGGTTGTTCTATTTCTGTATTACATTTAATTTCTTCTGATAATATTGTATCCTCGTGCTCTACTTTGGAATCTACTAATTCCTCTTGTAAAATGTTTTCATTTAGCACCACTACATCTTTTTCTTGCTCTGCATCTTCCATACGCTCAGCTACCGTTTTATGAAGTAATTCATCCGCTGAAACTTCCTGCGGTGTATTTATTTCTTGAATTACTTCTTTTTCTTCTACTACTGGCTCTTGGCGCTCAATTTCATAACCGTTTTTCTCGAGCCATTGATCAACAACTGACTTTTCTTCCTTTTTACTCTGTTGACCTTGCTGATCAACGTCTTGATGACTAGAAGAAGTCGGTGCTTTTCCTTCTGAGAAATAAGATAATGTATACCCTTTTTTCTCTAACCATGCATCAACGACTGATTTGCCCTCTACAGATATTTCAAGATCTTCTCTTTCCTTTTCTTCCTCCTGCTTTTCTTCCTTTTTCTCTACTGAAGGACGATTATATCCATAAATCGGCGAAATCATTTCTGTTGGACGAAATGGTCTACGGCTACTTTCTTGCGGCGATACAGATACTTTTTTTACGACTGGCTCTGGATCCGGTTCATATTGCACTTCCGGCTCTTCGTATGTAGAAACTGCATTCTCCACATACTGCCGTCTACTTCTCTCCACTTTTATTCCTCTTTGAGTAGGCTGCTCTTCGTATATACCTCTTTGAACAGGTTGTTCTTCAAAGTGAGGTAATTCTCTTACGTCATCCTCATCAAATCCATCATCTGGTATTAATGGAAAACGGCATTTACCTGCATTTCTGCTTGCCATTTGTGCTTCTCTTGCTTCAGTGTAGTGGTTTACACGAGGAATTTTCGGCTGACTTTCAATTTGTTTCATTGCTTCTTTATTCATCGCTGTTTGTTCTTCCTCTTTGTTAAACAGCTTTTTCATCCAATCTAACATGCTTACCACTCTTTCTACTAAATAGTAACATCCTTTATTGTATCAGCATTCGGCAAAAAGTGCAGGTAAAATTAAGCATGTCATATTTATCCATAACATTCTAATTTACGATTGTTTTCATATAGAAAAAAGCAGCCTTCCATGTAAGACTGCTTTTAAGCTTTACTCTTCCGATATTCATCTACACTATCTGTTACACTTTGCAGTAAAGAATTTACATACTGCGGGTCAGATAATTTTTTATCTTCATCCTGATTGGACATAAACCCGAGCTCTAATAGTACGCCAGGAACTTTCGCCCAATTAAATCCAGAAAGGTCATCCCTAAATTTAATCCCATTTACTTTCACCTGATTGTTTTCTCTCATTTTATTTACTATCTTTTGCGAGATTTGAAGACTTTCTGCATAAATCTCTTTCGTATAGGGACTTCCTTCTGCTGGCGTCAATACAGCAAACCCACTTTGATTTGGATTTTCAGAACCATCTGCATGAAGGCGTAAAAATAAATCTGCCTTATGATCGTTTGCGAATGTCGCACGTTCTTTATTGCTTATATCAACATCTTGTGACGTTCTCGTCATTACTACTTGTATCCCTTTTGCTTCAAGCTTTTCTTTTAATAAAAAAGACATTTCTAATACAAGTACAGCCTCTCTCTTTTTCGTCACAATACCCGTTGTACCATCTGTCACTTTATATTTTTGCGTCGTTGCCCCTGGTCCAATCGGTTCTAAATTTAAATTTGCTTTTTGTTGATGCCCTGGATCAATAACGACGAGAAACTTTCCTTGTTTTTCATTACTCTCTACTTTTTGTTCATTATTTTGCATAAGTTGCTCAGTTGGCTTCACCGGCGTATTTTCCTCTTTCTTTTCCTCGGCCGATACTTCCTCCCGCTTAGTTTCTACTTGTTCATTCGTTTGAATTGTTTGCGATTCTTCTTTTTTTTCTTGTTCTTCTTGCTGCTTTTCTACCGGTGCTTCTTTCTTATCATCTTTACTATTTTCTTGTGTAGAAGATAATGTTTCTTTTTTCGACTGTTCTTGTGAACAACCTCCCATATATATTCCAATGAATGCAGTCATGACCATTATTTTTATATACTTCATGCTTCTCTCCCATCACTTTGCACCGGACTCAAAGTTTTTCTTATAATTGTTTTATAACCTCATCCATATTTCCAATATAAACAGGCTGCCACGTTTCTGTACCACGCTCTGCCGTATAGACTGGATAAGCGTCATCATCCACATTCACGAAAACTGGATCACCCATATCTGTTTCATATCCAATAACAATCCATTCTTCTTGCCATTTTCCACTTTCATTGCTTATTAATGAATTTTTATGTTTATCATATCGATAACCGATCTGCCCTTTTTCCAGTTCATCTTCACTAAATACATATATTTCATAAGTACCTAGCTCAACATCTTGCTGTTTTGAAGTTTCAATTCGTTTTAGAAGTTCTGCGATTTTTGGTTGTTGTTTCATACGTTTATCCCCTTCTATTTTTCTAAATTTTAACTAGATTGTTTATAAAATACAATATAGATTTTTTTTAAAAAGGTGACACCCTTATCATATTAACGATTTTTTGAGTATATCTATCACAACTCTCAATATATCAACGATTTTTTAAATATATCTATCACAACTCTCAATATATCAACGATTCAATACGAAATTTCGACTTACCGACAAAGAATGATAAAAAGAAAAGAGAGGCTGTCCAAAAGGACAACCTCTCTTTTCTTATATCAATTAAAATTTAAACTCTTGTCCAACTTCAAAGCTATCTTCTAATACAAGAATACCTTTTTCTTGTGGAGCGTCTGGAAGCTCTAATTCACGTGCAGAGCAGATCATTCCAGAAGAAGGAACACCGCGAAGCTCAGCTGGCTTAATTAACATACCACTTGGCATAACAGCGCCGATTTTTGCAACGACAACTTTTTGTCCTGCATCAACGTTTGGTGCACCACATACGATTTGTAATGTTTCTGTACCGATTTCTACTGTACAAATGTTTAATTTATCAGCATTTGGGTGCTTTTCTTTTTCAGCTACATAACCTACAACAAATTTTGGAGAAAGATCCGCTTCTACTTTTTCTTCAAAGCCGTTCTTCGCTAAAATTTCGTTGATTGTTTCTACAAGCTCTTTCGTTAATGTCAGGTTACCTGTTTCTTTTACTTCTAAGTAAGAAGATGCATTAAAGATGTTGAATCCTGCTGTTACATTGCTTTCACGATCGTATACGCGTGCAACATCTCCTTTGCGATCAAAAGTACGGTTCTCTAAAGTAATATCTTGTAAGGCAACAATTAAAGTGTCACCAATTCCTTCAAGGTTATAAAAAACGTTCACTTCGTTCATCCTTTCTCTTTTCCATCTGTCTTCTTCCGATTCTTCGCTAAAATAAAGATTGGTTCAAAGTCCCCATCTTCATAAACGAATGAAAGTGATGTAATCGGAACATGCCCTTCGGCAAAAAATTTCATTGTCATTTGTGCAATAATATCATAACCGATTTCGTTGACGATATCAGCAATAATTAATACGTCTTGGTGAGGAACAGCAACAACCATGTCACCAGAGATCTTTTCACGCATCGATTGTAGTAACGTTTCGTTTAAAATACGACTCGCATCATACCCATCATTTGTGTTTAAAAAGTAGAATGTATTATCCGCTACTGTGTCCTGCTTAAATTCATAACCTAATGAGCGAGCATTAAATAATGCCATCTCGCGCACTTGCTGCTCTGTAAGCTCTAATTTTTGTAATAAGCGCTCATCAATTAGGCGATACGTTTTATTAGAATCTAGCGCGTAATAAATACGTGTTTCCGCCGTATGATCCGTCATAATAAACGGATTTCCTTCTTCTGATTGTTTTGGGAAAGAAGTAGAGCGAATAACAGGTAAAATTTTCGCCGTGCTATTTTCTTCTCTATGCATTGCAATTAACGCTTCTTGTACATAATAAGCAACCTCTTCAATCGCCTTTTCTTTGTTCACTTCCCATTTCGCTACTACTCCTGGAAGTGATACGTTAATACCTTTTTTCGAGTTTGTTTGTTCAATACGAAGAACTTCTTTCTCGCTATCATAATGAAAATCCCATTCTGGTCGAGATAATTTCTTCATTAACTCGTCTTTCATCTTTTTACTTGTCATTTTCATCTCTTTTTCCTCCCTTCCAAAAAAATAACCTCCCCCGCGAAGGTAGAGGTTGTTTTTACAATTCAATTGGCTAATTGTTTTATTTTAAACCTTCAATAAACTCTTCGATTTGCTCTTGTGTTTTACGATCTTTGTTTACATAGCGTCCAGTTTCTTCACCTTTATTGTACGCTACAAAGCTCGGAATGCCAAATACGTCTAATTTTACGCATAGATCAATAAACTCATCACGATCTACATAGTAAAATGAGAAATCACTATACTTCTCTTCTACTTCTGGCATAAATGGATCAACGAAACGGCAATCTGGGCACCATTCTGCTGAGAACATGAAGACTACATTCTCTTCATTTTTTAATTCTTGGAATTGTTCCATGCTTTCTAATGATTTCATCTATATTTCCTCCTCTAATGCGTGCACTTTTTTCACACTATAATCTTTTCTTTATACTACCATACATCGTACACGGTGCAAGGTTTATGCTTGCTTTTTATCATACTTATATTGCCCAACGAGTAACTTAACAACGTGTACAAATAATTCCGTTCGATCGACATAATCGTCTGTAAAAATACCGATAGCACCTTCGTGACTACGAATATCTTTCCGCTCTACAAACTCTTCCATCACTTCACTTAACTCTTTACCATCTTCAAGAGGCGTTAAAAAATCGTCTGGTAACTTAATACGTGCTCCTCCGGCAACGAATATCTTATCGTCACTCGTTGCGAGTGCGCCCCAGTTACACATAAATAAACCGTGATCCGTTTTCATCACGCCGCCTTCTAACCCAATACCAATTTGAGCTTCTCCTTCTTGCAATGCTCGCTTCGCTCTATTAATTGCTCCTTGCATCGTCTCTTCATCTGAAAATGGCTGTGCCGATACTCCCGATGGGACAGAAAGAGATGTAATTTCAGCATCTTTCCATACCTTCTCCACAGCCCCAACCTTCGTTTTATTCTTCGATCCAACTACTACCTTCATTTCGTTCACCTCTATAAGAATTCATTATTCTGTTCTAATATCCACTTCAGCACAAATGAAGTGCCAACCACTACCACACACCACCAAGGAATCCCTTCTACCTATAGTAGAAGGTGACTTCCCACAATATTTTTGGTCCCGAACACAAAAACATTCTTCCGCGGTCTTCATGCATTATTCGAGCACTAATTAAGCACTGACCGCTACTACACATCGCTGGGTCATCTCTCCTACCTAAAAAAAGAAAGAGCTCTGCAGCCCTTCCTCTTTACGCGTTATTCTTAATTGTTTCTAACGTCGTTTTGTCCGTTGTTCTTACAAGCTTTGTAATAAGTTCTTTTGCTGCTGCATAATCATCAACATGTAAAATAGAAGCATGCGTATGAATGTAGCGAGCACAAACACCAATTACTGCTGATGGGATACCTGAGTTACTTGTATGTACACGGCCCGCATCTGTCCCACCTTGTGAAATAAAGTATTGGTACGGAATATTATGTGTTTCTGCTGTATCTAAAATGAATTCGCGCATTCCTCGATGAGTTACCATCGTACGATCGTAAATACGAAGAAGAGCACCTTTTCCTAATTGACCGAACTGCGTTTTATCACCAGAAGCATCGTTTGCTGGACTTGCATCAAGCGCATAGAAAATGTCTGGTTGAATCATATTAGCAGCTGTTTGTGCTCCGCGAAGACCTACTTCTTCTTGTACAGTAGCACCAGAGTATAATGTATTCGGTAATGTTTCATCTTTTAATTCTTTTAATAACTCGATTGCCAGGCCACATCCATAACGGTTGTCCCAAGCTTTCGCCATAATTTTCTTCTCATTTGCCATCGGTGTGAACGGGCAGATTGGCACGATTTGTTGTCCTGGTTTTACACCAATTTCAATCGCATCTTCATAACTATCTGCACCTATATCGATTAGCATATTTTTTATATCCATCGTTTTTGCACGTTGCGCATCACTTAATAAATGAGGAGGGATAGAACCAACAACCCCTATAACAGGACCATTCTTCGTCATCACTTGTACGCGCTGCGCTAATAGCACTTGGCTCCACCAGCCGCCTAACGTTTGAAAACGAAGCATTCCGTTTTTCGTAATTTGCGTAACCATGAAACCTACTTCATCCATATGACCTGCTACAAGAACACGTGGGCCAGTTTCGTCCCCTTTTTTCAGACCAAATACGCTACCTAAACCGTCTTGCACAATTTCATCAGCATATTTGCTTAATTCTTGCTTCATAAAACGGCGTACATCATGTTCAAAACCTGACGCACCTTGTAATTCTGTTAACGTACGAAATAATTGTAATGTCTCTTTATTCACGAAGTCCCCTTCTTTCAAACCTTAGTAGAATACCTTTTTTATTGTAACGAAATTTTCGAAATGTTTCTAGTTTCTTCTTTTTTAGCTGCATTTGCTTTATAATTATTATCGGTACACTATTTTTATTTTATAGAATTGAGGTGAATATATGAGCTGGAAAGGTTTAGTAGCAGGTCTTGGCGTTGGATTTGCAGCTGGTTATTTCGTTGCAAACAAAGTACAAGAACAATCCCATATTTCTTCAGAAAAAGCATTGAAAATGGTGAAACAAGCATTAAATCATAAAGGTGAAATTACTGGCTCTTGGGTACATATGGTTCCAGAGACATTTGAAAAATATGATGTTGCGTATGAAGTTTATCGCGGCGGTCTTACAACAATGTTAGATGATATACAAGAACGATTTGAATTTTTAGTTGATGCTAAAACAGGTACTGTTTTAGAGGTAATAGCAGCATAAAAAGAGGTTTCCCATTAGGTGAACCTCTTTTTTTTGAAAAATTGCGGATAGTGATTAAAATTATATCGGCGATTTTCCGAATATATCGGCGCAACTCGATTTATATCAGCGATTTCCCAATTATATCGGCGCAACTCAAATTATATCAGCGTTTGTTTAAATATATCGACTTACCGACAAAACCCGACAATAAAAAAGAGGCTGCTCCAATAAATATGATGGAACAACCTCCTTTTTTTTTAAGCTTCTATACTCGTTTTTCTCTCAATTTTTTCTACAATATGTCCTTCCTCATTCCACTTCACTGCACGATAATATGCGTCATGATAAAATGAAAACCACGCATCGTTTTCAGCACCATATTTCATCCACTTTTGCTTATTTTCAATCGATGTCATCGGATAATCATCATAAGCCATGACCCATAATACATTTTGATGTGCGTGTGTCGGCAATAGGTCTGCTAAATGCAGCATCGTTTCTCCTTTGCTTTCTAAAGCAATGACTGCATGTCCATCACTATGTCCGCCTGTATGCGCCATCTTTATTTCATCCGTAATTTCGATTTCTTGTTGAAACGTAACAACTTGCTCTACAATCGGCTCCCAATTTTCCTTCCAATACGTATTACGGGATCTAATATTTGGGTTCCTCATTTCATTCCACTCTGTTTCACTTACATAAACTTTCGCATTCGGAAACGCCGGTACAAGGTGATCCCCTTCCCATTTCGTTAAACCAGATGCATGATCAAAATGAAGGTGCGTCATTAAGACGTAGTGAATATCTTCAGGCTTTAATCCCAGTTTTTCTAAAGATTCATAAACCGATGACTCTTCCGTTACTCCTTGATTTCTCTTCATTTTCTCATTCAATTTACCGTTTCCTATTCCAGAATCAATAAGCATATTTCCATCTTTCGTTTGCAAAAGTAACGGATCTGTTCGTAAATATATATGATTTGTATCGTTATGTTTATATTTTCGTGACCAAAGTACTTTCGGCACAACGCCAAACATTGCCCCGCCATCTAAATGTGTGTTCCCACCTTTTAACCACGTCACTTTTATATCTCCAATTCGTAATTCTTCCATCACACATCCCCCTTTTACATTAATTTTAACATAAAATTCTGATTATTTTAGTTATAAAAAAACCTATGCATTACTGCATAGGCTCTGTGCGATACTTCGCTTCAACTCGATAAATACGATGACCTTTACTAGAGAACTTCTCTTCGTACTCAGTCATAATATTACCTTCAAAATCACTGTTATGAAGATCTAGGCTTAAGTAAGTTAGTAACATACCATACTCAGCCATACTCATTAGAGAGTATTCAAATAACCCTTGGTTATCTGTTTTGAAATGAATTTCTCCGCCCTCTACTAACACTTCTTCATAATTGCGTAAAAACGTTTTATACGTTAAACGACGCTTCGTGTGACGATTCTTCGGCCATGGATCTGAGAAGTTTAAATAAACACGATCAATTTCACCTTTTGCAAAGAAAACTGTTAAATCTTCAGCATCTTTATTTATTAACTTTAAGTTCGGTAATTCTTCTTCAATTAATTTATCAAGTGCATCTACAACAACACTCGTAAATTTTTCAATTCCAATATAATTAATATGTGGATTTGCTTTTGCCATATCGTACATAAAGCGGCCACGACCTGTACCTACTTCAATGTGAATGGGTTGTTCATTTCCAAATACTTCTTTCCAATTACCCGCGCGCTCTTCTGGGTTTCCAATTACGATATGTGAATACTCATTAATTCGATCTAATGCATATGGTTTATGTCTTAAACGCATAGATGTCTCCCTCTCTTTACAAAGCTATTTTAAAGGAATGATTCCTTTTTTCTGTTTTAATCAATCTACCAAACAAAAAACCAAGTACGTACGAGCACTCGGTCCGTTTCTTTCAAGTATAAGATGTACCATTTTGATAAAAACTACATACAGCATTAAACATTCCATGACGACGTAGCTTTTTCTCTTACATTCCGAGAAGAGAAAAACAATCGAAAGGATGATCCGTTCATGCCAATTAGTCAACAACATCAATTAGAAGTGCTGAAAGATATTTTAGTCAATCACCAAAGCGATTGCTGCGGGACAGTTTCTGAATGCGAGCAATTAGAGCGCCTCATTCAATCGTTACTCGCAAACGATAATATAAGTAATGACGCTAAAACAATGCTAAACGATGTATATTCTTATAGTCAATCGGGTAAATCTTCCTCTAATTTGGACAACCATATTTCCAATAATCAAGAACAACTTACTCAGTGGATTGCTGGAATGGACAATTTTTCTTAAGTATTATTCTGAAGCAAGTAGTTGCTGTAAATATTGATGCCAATATTCAGCTTCTGCTTGCTGTTTTTTTGTTGTGTGCCATTGAATAGATAAAATCGTTTGTGCTATTACATACCATCTCATACGCCTAAGCAATGATTCATCCATTTCAATATCATAATACCCGAGCCACTCACTCCATTCATGACGCGGAATGTACCAGTATAATAACATACCTAGGTCTAGAGCTGGGTCAGCAATGACAGCTCCATCCCAATCAATTAAAAACAACTCATCTTCGTCCGACAATATCCAGTTGTTATGGTTTACATCACAATGGCATACAACGAATTCATTGTATTCAATACTTTTTAATGAATCCGTTAAATATTGAAGGCCTTGCTGAATTGTTTCATCTACCCTTATATCTCCCCTTAAAACAAGTTGCAATTGTTGTAATAACTCTTGGGCGTGAAGCGGCTGCTTCCCAAGTCTTTGAATCATCTGCACAAGCGCTTTAGAGGAGTGTATTTTCTTCAAAAGTTTCGCAACACGTTCTAGTTTCATATCCTCTGGCTCTAGCTTCTGTCCCGGAAGCCATTTTTGAGCAGAAATCACATCACCGTTCGTTACCCTTCTTGTCCAAAGTAATTTTGGAACAATTCCTTCTGCTGACAATACCGCTAAAAAGGGCGATGTATTCCGCTTTAAAAATAACTTCTGTTGTCCGTTTTGCGCAATATATGCATCGCCCGTTACTCCACCAGCCGGTACAAGACTCCACTCTTTTCCTAATAATTGTTCCAACCATTCCATATTCATTACCCGTTAACAAATCCTTATCTTTTATAGTTATGAAAAGAAAAACCGCAACATTTCTACACATGTTGTGGATTCATATATATTTTACTGTAAATGAAAAGAAAACTTGGCATAAGCCAAAAACTCTCTATTTTATTTTACAAAACCACTCATAGAATGACAACTTATCAAAATCGTCACCTTTGTCAATTCTACATTTATTACATTCTCATCGTCAAGTAGCGATTTGTCACATTATCGTCAATATATACGTGCTAATGGGAGCCAATTGAAGTTCCTTTCCTCTAAATGAAGAAATTGGCTCTATTTTCGCTTGCTTTTCGTTTACTAACACATGCCACGTTCCTTCTTTTGGAAGCTGCACCGTTTTAGCTTCCAAACCGCTATTAAATAAAACGACAATTTCTTTCCACGGCCCAAACAATTCTACATGCTCTAGGTGGTATGCAAGTACTTCTGTAGATGTTTGCAAAAAAGTCATATGCTTTTTTATAAGATCTGCGTTTTGTAATCGGAATGCCCCGTGCTCTTTGCGAATCGCAATTAACCCTTTTATATAGTTAACTGTCTCCATCTCTTTCTCTTTTTGATCCCAGTCTAATCGATTTATTTCATCATTTGCATTATAACTATTTTCATTTCCATTCTTCGTACGATAAAACTCTTGTCCTGCGTGTAAGAAAGGAATTCCTTGCGAAAGAATAACTATTGCGCTTGCTAGAAGGTGCCGTTTTTTCAAAATCTCTTCCGGTTCTTCATTACTGTGCACTAGTTTATCCCACATCGTCATGTTGTCATGACATTCTACATAGTTAATACTTTGTACCGGTTCTAGAAATAATCCTGTTTCTTTCACACTTAAAAGACTACCTGATGCTATATACTGTAAATGCTGACAGTCTACATGCCCACCAAACGCAAAACCACGTTTATTTACATTAAATGTGCTACCTTTTATTCCATCACGAAATTGATCATTAAACTGCGCGATATGTGGCATTTTTCTTGCATTATTTAACGCTGCTTTTTCCTCAAGAGGAAGCGGTGTTTGTAAATCCCATCCTTCTCCTAATAACAATGCGTCTCGCTTTATGTTTCGCACTTCTTTTTCTATTATGTTCATTGTATCAACATCTAAAATCCCCATTAAGTCGAATCGGAATCCATCAACATTGTATTCCGTCAGCCAATATAAAATAGACTCTATAATGAATTTCCTCATCATTTTCCGTTCAGACGCTATATCATTTCCAACTCCCGTCCCATTAGAAGGCATACCATCTTCGCCATGGCGAAAATAATAACCTGGAACAAGCTTTTCAAATGATGATAGTTCTCTTTCATAAACGTGATTATATACAACATCTATAACTACTCGGATACCGTTTTCATGAAATGTTTCAATCAATTGCTTACACTCTACTATCCTGTTATACGGATCAGCAAGGTTTGTAGCATAAAACCCCGTTGGTGTATTGTAATATAATGGATTGTAACCCCAATTATATGCGCCGGAAGGATTTGCCTCATCTACACCACCGAAACAAGATAACGGTAATAATTCAACATGTGTAACACCTAAATCTTTTATATGAGACAATCCTGTTAACGTCCCATTCCGTCCCGTCGTTCCCTCTTCCATCAACCCTCTATATGTTCCTTTTTTATTCACTCCACTATTTGGGTGAATAGTCGCATCACGAATATGCAGTTCATACAATATAGCATCTGTCATTGACTGTAATGGTGGTAATTCCTCTCGTCTCGTTACATTCGTCTTTTCCAAATCGATAACAACACCGTATTTCCCATTTGCAGTCGTTGACTTTGTGTATGGATCCACCGCTTCATTCCATATTAAATTAATACAGACGAGGAAGGTATATCGAGCCCCATCATGATCCCCTTGTAATGCATGAACCCAAACACCATTTTCTTCTCTATGCATGTCATAATCGGTATATTCTTTATCACTTTTATAAAATCTTACTTTTGCAAGCCTCGCAGTTGGAGCCCACACTTTAAATGTTGTTGCTTCTTTTTTGTATACAGCACCTAGATCTGTGCCTTCGTAATAATACTTCTCATCAAAAATTGCCGTTCGAATAACAGCGCCTATTTGTAAATCCGTTTCTTCGTTCCGTTCATCTCGTACTGTATAATACTTCCCCACATCTAGTGACTCTTCTATAAAGCACTCATACTTTGTTGCATCCGGAAGCGCAATAGTATGAGCAATCGGTAAATCTTTCACATTATTTCCTTCTTGCAAACGAAATGTCCGACTTGTTCCATACGCATGTGGGAGCAAAATTGTAATTTTATTCATTTCATCTAAATAGGCATCAAATGGACGTTTTACTTTCAACATAAAAAAATCACCATCATTCTCAAAATTAAAATAAAGTGAATCTTTAATCAATTCGGAGTATCCCCTGCTGATTATTAGCCCCCACCAATCGGGCCTTTGTGTGAGTATACGAGCTGCAAATAATAAAACTTTTCTTATTAGCAAGACTCTATACAGTAACTCCATTATTCTCTATAGTATATTCACCTGTATAAAAAACGTTTTCATACATTCTATTTTTGTAGTTTTATTTCAGCAATCGATTTATATTTCGGCGTTTCCTTCACGTGAGATTCGTATAAAGTAATTGTATCCGCTTGAAATGATACTTCAGGCACTTCTTTTATATTTTCCAAATGAAACTTTTTTTCTCCCATCCATTTACGAGCAACAGTAATATGTGGATGATACGGACGTGTTTCTAAAGAAAACCCATTCCCTTCACAAATCGCATGCACTTGCTTTTGTAGCTGAAACAACTCATGATTCTCACTTACTTTCGCCCAAAAAATACGTGGCCTGTCTTCCATGCCAAATGTTGAAAATCCTTGTAATGTGAAAGGTAGTTCCTTTTTTTCTATAAGTGTTTGTAATCCATTCTTTATTCCTTCTAATTGTTCCTCTGTCGCACTTCCTAAAAAGGAAAGGGTAATATGATAGTCTTCCTTATGTACCCACGAGCGAAATGGTAATTCCTCCTCCATATCCTCTTTATAATTAGAGAGCACTTCTTTTATATAATTTGGTAAAGTAATTGCGACAAAATAATGCGGCTCCATTTATATCATCTCCTTTTTTTTATTGTTGCTTTTCTTTCTTATCTCATTCAGTTAAAAAGAAGCCGCCCTCTAAAGTAGAGAGCGGTCATTATTCATATATCCTTTATTTCGCTAACTCATGAATTGCTTGCGCGTAAATTGCTGTTGCTTTTAATAAGTCTTCAATTTCAATGTACTCATCTTTTTGATGCGCAAGTTCTTCTTTTCCAGGGAATAGCGGGCCAAATGCAACGCCAGCTTTCAATGAACGGGCGTAAGTACCACCGCCGATTGCTAATAGCTCTGCTTTTTCTCCTGTTTGTTCTTCATACACGCGCTGCAGCGTACGAATTAATACGTGGTCTTTATCGACGTGATGCGGACGAGAGTTAGAATAATCCGCTACTTCAAATCCATGAATACTAACGTATTCTTTTAACTTCGCAATCATTTCTTCAAAGTTAGTCGTAACTGGGTAACGTACGTTTAACCCTAAGTTGCCACCGTTTTCTTTCGTATAAGAAAGGCGACCGACATTCACTGTTAACGGACCGCTAACTTCGTCTTTATAAGCAATAGTAGCTTTTTCACCAAAAATATCACCAGTAAATGTTTTTGCTGCAAATGTCGCAAATGCATTTGCTTTTCCATCAAGTGAAACTGTAGTTAAGAAGTTTGCTAATAGTAAACCTGCATTTTCTCCTTTTTCTGGAGTAGATCCGTGTGCTGAAATTCCTTCTATTTGCAACGTCACCGTATTTCCTTCTATAGTTGAGTTCCCTATTTTTTTAGCCGTTTTTAAATACTCTTCATATGCTACTGTAAGTGCATTTACATCTTCTCCTGTAATAACCGCTTTTGCAAAATCAGGAACCATGTTTAAACGGCGGCCTGACTCAAATGAAACGAGTTCATATACACCTTTTTTCTCTTCACTACCATTTTGCACAACTTGTATATCAGAAATTCCTTTTTCTGCATTAATAATTGGAAAGTCCGCGTCTGGCGCAAAACCGATTGTTGGCATTTCTTCGTTTTTAAAGTAGTGATCTACACATTTCCAGTTACTTTCTTCATCTGTTCCTAAAATCATACGAACGCGTTTTGAAAGAGGCAACCCTAATTCTTTCACAATTTTCATCGCATAATAAGCTGCCATCGTTGGGCCTTTATCATCAATTGCACCACGTGCAAAAATCTTTCCTTCGCGAATATCTGCACTATATGCAGGAGTCGTCCAGCCATCTCCTTCTGGTACAACATCAACATGACAAAGAATACCTACTAGTTCTTCTCCTTGTCCCATTTCAAGATGACCTGCATAACCTTCTAAATTTTTAGAAGAAAAACCTTCTAATTCTCCTTTATGTAACATGAAAGATAAAGCTTTTTCTACACCTTCACCGAACGGTGCGCCCTCTTTCGCCGACTCTTCTTCCCACACACTTTTAATTTGCAAAAATTGTTGTGTATCACGAATTAAATCATCTTTTCGTTTTGCAACTTCTTCTGTCCAATTAATCGCTGACATCACGCATCCATCCTTCGCTATATTATCTCTTTCATCATAGCAAACCGAAATCCCTTATGCCATACACGAAAGTCAAATACCGAACAATTGTAATATTTCAGATATTTCCCATTAGTTTTTCTTTTATTTTTTCAAAAAATTTTGCAGGAATTTGGCGTTTTACGTAGAATTTTATGTGTTAGTTGACTGATCATATATACAATGTCAACTACCAATATTTTTCTATATGAAATTTTGTTAAACTTTTGTAAAATTTAAGTAGATTAAAGCATGAATTTTATCATGTAGAGTACAATGGTAGTAACGACCTTCTTTCCTGAATGGGGTCAAAAAAACTAGTAGAGGAGTGGTTTTCTCTTGAAACCTACAACTACTCGTATGCTAACACGCATTAAATCAATTTATATGTACATCAATGAAAACGGAACGGTAACGACGAAAGACCTTGTAGATGAGTTCGGGATCACACCGCGAACGATACAACGTGATCTAAATGTGTTGCAGTTTAATGAACTCGTGTATAGCCCTTGCCGCGGT
Organism: Bacillus sp. FSL M7-1020; assembly: GCF_038050415.1. Lineage (NCBI taxonomy): Bacteria > Bacillati > Bacillota > Bacilli > Caryophanales > Bacillaceae > Bacillus > Bacillus sp. FSL M7-1020. Next base: position 4,306,021 of record NZ_JBBOTW010000001.1, read on the forward strand.
AAGTGGACAACAACAGGAAAGAAAGTGAGAATGACCTCATAACGAAAAAATAATTGTATGTAAATAAATACATACCCCTTTCTAACTCATTAGAAAGGGGTCTTTTCTGCGCCTAAAAACAGGACTACTTCTCAGTATCTACTTGATATGTTTTTAACATTTCTACTTCTTCATCTGTTAGCTCTCGGTATTCTCCAAGTTCTAGTTCTTCATCTAATACTAACGGACCCATCTCTGTTCTCTTTAGGTAAACAACCTTTTTCCCTACTGCTTCAAACATGCGCTTCACTTGATGGAATTTTCCTTCTGTAATCACAAGCTCAATTTCAGAAACATCATCGCTTTTTAATATTGTAAGTGCACCTGGTTTCGTTTCATAACCATCGTCTAAAATAACACCTTTAGCAAACTCTTTTACATCCTCTTCCGTTACAACTCCTGCAACGTGTGCATAGTATTTTTTCGGCACATGCTTTTTCGGAGATAATAATTGATGTGATAACTTCCCGTCATTTGTTATCAATAAGAAACCTTCCGTATCGATATCAAGTCGTCCAACTGGGAACGGATCAAAGATTGCATCTTCTAGTTCTAATAAATCTATTACTGTTTCGTGATTATCATCTTCTGTAGCTGAAATTACACCTTGTGGCTTATGCAGCATTAAATAAACAAACTCTTTATATTCTACAACTTCACCGTGAATCATAACTTCTTGCTCTTCTACATTTACATGAACCTTTGCATCTTTCACCGGCGTTCCATCAATCTTCACAACGCCGTCTTTCAATAATTTCTTTACTTCTTTTCTACTTCCGTATCCCATATTCGCTAATAATTTATCTAATCTCACGTTTTTCACCTTCTTTATTTATCATAGAAAAGGGGACGTATTTACGCCCCTTTTGATTTCAACTTTATTTTGAATCTACTGCCAAGTTTACGCTGAATTTTCTCTAACGCTTCTCCGCCAAATACTCTTTCAAGTACTCCTGTGCGAATTGCTAACAGACCGTAAACAAGACCACCAACACCTGCACAAATCGCAACTGTAATTAAAGCACCAATACGGCCATCTGGCGAAATCATGAAGGATAGAATCCACTGTGATAGTTTTACCGCCACGACCATTACAAGTGTTAATACTGCAATTTGGAATGTTCTCTTATATACAACACCAAATGAATAGTGTGCATGTTTTTGGATTTGTCTATTCGTATACCATACGGAAGCTAAAAAACCGACTGCAGTAGCTAAAATCGCTCCTACTGTACCGAAATATCGAATAAAGATTACGTTACATACAAATTTCAAAATAACACCCATAACAAGTGCGACAATCGCATGTTTTTGTTGATTAATCCCTTGCAGAATCGCGGCTGTTACCGTAAATAAAGCAAATAACAATGCAACTGGTGCATACCACATTAACACTTGTCCACCTAATGGATCTGAATCGTAAAACGCAGTGTAAATTGGATAAGCCAGTGTTGAAATACCGACAACTGCTGGCAATGTTAAAAACATATTCGCCTGGAATGTTTGTGTAATTTGTAATTTTAAATAGCGATATTGTTTTTCCGTAAATGATTTTGTAATCGCTGGTACAAGCGTTAAACTAAACGCTGTTGCAAGCGATACTGGAATCATAATTAATTTATGCGTCCACATTGTGAAAATACCGAGCGCTCGCTCTGCGATATCACCTTGACCAATTGCCTGCATAATAGAGTTAAATGTCAATGTATCAATTTGTTGATATAAAGGAATTGTTAACCCAATTACAACGTAAGGAATTGCATACGCAAATAACTCTTTAAACAATTGAACGGTACTTACTGTCGATTCTGGTACAGTTTGTTCAATTAAATATTGATCCAAATATTTTTTACGTTTTAACCAGTACCAAATTAATACGCCGAGTGCTCCAACTGCTGAAACGAATGCAGCGAATGTCGCAACTCCGACTGCTGTTGCTACTGTACCGCCAAGTATTTTAATAACGATGAAACTACCCGCTAGTAAAAAGACGATACGAATAATTTGTTCAATAATTTGTGACACCGTAGTCGGTCCCATCGATTGGTGACCTTGGAAATAACCACGAATCAAACTTGCTGCCGGTACAACAATAAGTGCGAAACTTACGAGGCGAATAATCGTCGTAACTTCTTCTACCTTATTTTGTAAACTTTGTTTACCAAGCATTGCTTCTGCAAATAATGGTGCGGTCATGTACAGTACTAAGAAGGAAAGAACCCCTGTTACTATCATCATAACCATTCCCGAGCGGAACATTCTTCGGCTCGTTTTATAATCTCCAAGTGCATTATATTTGGAAACAAACTTTGAAACAGCAAGCGGCACCCCTGCCGTTGCAATACTTAAAAATATCGTATATGGAATATATCCATATGTATAGAGCGTTCCGCCTTCTGTGCCTACTAATGCATGAAACGGAAAGACGTAAATCATGCCTAAGAACTTTACTAAAAATGTCCCTAACGTCACAATAAGCGTTCCGCGCAGAAATTTTGAATCGGACATACGAAAATCCTCCTACTTCCTATATAACGCTGAACTCTAACTTTTGTATTGTACCACAATTCTCCCCTCAAGCAGTACTTCACTCTATTTTTCTTTTAAGGGAAAACATGCTATTCTTTTAGGCAGGAAATGTAGAAAATGAGGTCGATATATTATGCATTATGATGTTATTGTAATCGGTGGCGGGCCTTCTGGGCTAATGGCTGCAATCGGTGCTGCAGAAGAAGGCGCAAATGTCTTACTTCTTGATAAAGGAAATAAACTAGGGCGCAAACTTGCGATTTCTGGTGGTGGTCGTTGTAACGTAACGAACCGTCTACCACTTGATGAAATCGTTAAACATATACCAGGAAATGGCCGCTTCTTATACAGCGCTTTTTCTATTTTTAATAATGAAGATATTATTAAATTCTTCGAAAATCTCGGGGTAAAATTGAAAGAGGAAGATCATGGCCGTATGTTCCCTGTATCAAACAAAGCGCAATCGGTAGTAGACGCACTTTTAACACGATTAAAAGATTTAGGTGTAAAAATCCGTACGAATACACCTGTTGAAACGATTGAATATGAAAATGGTCAAACGAAAGCAGTTGTATTACAAACAGGCGAAGTGTTAGAAACGAATCACGTCGTTATCGCTGTTGGCGGAAAATCTGTTCCTCAAACTGGTTCTACTGGAGACGGATACGCTTGGGCTGAAAAAGGTGGTCATACAATTACAGAATTATTTCCAACAGAAGTACCAATCCTTTCAAACGAGCCATTTATACGTGATCGCTCATTACAAGGTCTTGCTTTACGTGATATAAACTTAAGCGTATTAAACCCGAAAGGAAAAGCTATCATTTCTCACAAAATGGACATGCTCTTCACTCATTTCGGCCTATCTGGTCCTGCTGCTCTTCGCTGTAGTCAATTCGTCGTGAAAGCACTGAAAAAGTTTAAAACGAATACAATACAAATGAGTATTGATGCATTACCAGAAGAAAATAGTGAACAACTATTCCAGCGCATGCTGAAACAAATGAAAGAAGATCCGAAAAAAGGAATTAAAAACGTGTTAAAAGGATACGTTCCCGAGCGTTACTTCCTATTCTTATTAGAAAAAAATGAAATTGACGGTAGCGAACAAGCTGGACAAGTTTCTCATGAAAAGATTCGTGCACTTGTGAAAGACTTTAAAGAATTTACTGTGAATGTAAATGGTACGCAGTCAATTGAAAAAGCATTCGTTACTGGCGGAGGCGTATCTGTTAAAGAAATTAATCCGAAAGAAATGTCTTCTAAATTCACGAATGGCTTATATTTCTGCGGAGAAGTTCTTGATATTCACGGTTATACGGGCGGTTATAACATTACATCCGCTCTCGTTACTGGTAGAATTGCTGGAACTACAGCTGGAGAAAATGCGAAAATGCAATATTAAAAAAGAAACAGCATTCCTGTTTCTTTTTTATAGGTACATGAAATTATATCGGCGATTCTGCAAATATATCAGCGATTCTACGACTTATATCAGCGATGTTTCAAAAATACCAGCGATTCTGCAACTTATATCGGCGATTTCTCAAATATATCGACTTACCGACAATAAGCGACAAATATACACTCCTCCTAACTTCCCATTACTTATTTGTTGCTTTATATACCTTAGTACCTTTATATTTTATATTGTTGAATATTTAAAAAAGGGTAAGGGGAAAACATATGAGAAAAAAAGTCATGGTGTCTTTAATGCTAATGACGTTTCTTTCTGCCGTAGAAGGAACGATTGTTAGTACAGCAATCCCTCGTATAACGAGTGATTTGTCAGGCGTCGAACTTGTTAGCTGGGTTTACGCAATTTATATGCTTGCCACAGCGGTTTCGACTCCAATATACGGAAAATTGGCTGATTTATTCGGTCGTAAAAAAGTTCTACTTATCGGAGCTACAATCTTTTTAATCGGCTCTGCACTTTGCGGTGTCGTTACATCGATGGAACAATTAATCTTCTTCCGTGCTCTTCAAGGTATAGGTGCTGGCGCTGTTATGCCAATCACAATGACGATTATTGGAGACTTATATAGCGAAGCGAAAGACCGCGCGAAAGCACAGGGCTGGATGAGTGCCGTTTGGGGTGTATCTGGTGTTGTCGGGCCGTTAGTAGGTGGTTTTTTAGTTGATTCTCTTTCTTGGCGCTATATTTTCTTCTTAAACGTTCCTTTCGGAATTATCGCTTGCTTAATGTTTGCCACTTCTTATAAGGAATCTGTTAAGTCTGCCGCCAAGCAGCATATCGACTATCTTGGTGCGACAGTCTTCTCATTAAGTACAATTGCTTTACTATACGCATTATTAACAGGTAGCAGTAAGCAAAACTGGGGAGACATTACAATCATCGGTCTATTAATCTTTTCGGCTGTGTCATTCATTATTTTCTTATACATCGAGAAAAAATCTCCGGAACCATTAATTCCGCTAGCACTTTTCTCTAACCGTACATTATCTACGATAAACATATTAACTCTTATTGCCGGTGCGATGATTATTAGTATTACAATGTACCTTCCAATTTGGAGCCAAGGTGTATTAGGAAAAAATGCGACAGAAGCTGGACTCATTTTAATGCCAATTCCTGTTATGTGGACGTTCGGTGCTATGTTCTCCGGTAACTTAGTTGGCAAATTACAAACGAAACAAATTATTTTACTCGGAGCTAGCATTTTATCAGTTGCTACCTTCTTATTATTTACATTGTCAACAAATTCACCATCGTTCCTTATTTATGTTGCAGTCGGATTATTCGGCTTAGGCATGGGGCTTGTGACACCTATTTACATGGTAACAATTCAAGCAGCCGTACCAGCTCATACACGCGGAACAGCCGTTGGTTTAAACACATTTATTAATACATTTAGTCAAACGTTAGGTGCTGCAATATTCGGTACAATCTTCAATACGATGATTCACGCACGTGGTATTAAAAACCTTGATCTTGTATCTGGCGGACACGGCGGAACTACAGCAAACGTAGCAACTGAATCACAATCTGCATTAGCAGCAAGTGTACACGTTATTTATATGAGTACTTTCGTATTAGCAGTATTTACATTAATTATTGCTTGGCTCTTATTAAAACCAGCTACACAAACAAGTGAGCAATAATAAAGAGGATGACCCAAATGGTCATCCTCTTTTATTCTTCATTCTCCACAATATGTTTAAGCACGGACAATTTATTATCCCAAAATCGTTCATAATATGAGAGCCACTGCTTTAATTCTTCTAACGGCTCCGGCTGCAAACAATATATCTTCTCTCTTCCACTCTTTCTTCCACTTACTAAATTCGCTTCTGAAAGAATATGAAGATGCTTCACAACAGCCGTACGACTCATCGGAAAATGATCCGTTATTTTTGAAATTGGTAACTCTTTATCACTTAATAACCGTAACACTTCTCGGCGGGTCGGATCAGCAATTGCTTGAAATACATCATATTTCGCTGCTGACGAAGACATTTATCCTTCAACAACCTTTTTCAGTTTTTCATTTACAATCGCTACCCAGCCGCCATTCATTCTATCGCGAATAATAGAGCTCTTCGCATTCGCTTTCGGCAGAATTTCATCAGGATGTTTCCAACCGCCGTGAATTAATGTAAATTCTGTTTTATTTTCTCCTAAGTCTCTCAAATGGAATGAAACAACCCAGCCATCTGTGTCCCATGAGAAAGATAAATGGTTTGGTTCATCAATTTCTAACACTTTACATGGTGACGGTCCAAATGGTGATTGAACATGAAACTCATGTCCTACCTCTAATTCAAAATCATTCGGCATAAACCATGATTCAATTCCTTCTGCAGTTGACACTACATTCCATACTTTTTGAATAGACGCGTTAAAAACGATTGTTTGTTTAATATCGTTTAATGTATTTTGTTGAGTCATTTTTTTAGCCCCTTTATCCAGCATTAAAACATAACACCTTTTAGTTGTATTTGAATAATATAACACCTTTTAGTTTCATGTCAACACTAATTCTTTTTACCGTTGAGAAATTCTCAACATTTTTTCAACAGGACAAACACCCTCTCAGCATTCCCTCATAATATACTCACAAAGGCAATAAAAAATAAAAACTTCTCTCAACATGAAACTCCATCATTCATATTGAAAGAAGTGCCTTACTTATATCATGCGTACATCGTCTCTCCTCCTTCCCTCAAGAGGCAATACGCAAGATATAAAAAATCAGAAGGAATATGCCCACCATTTGAGTAGGTAGTTATTTCTCTTCTCCTCAACATTTCCTTAGGAGCGAAATGACTACCCACTCACTTTTTTAAACAAAAATAAAAAGGGGATGAAAGCTATGTTCTATTGCATTAACTGTTCTGACATTCACCATGAAAAACATCCGAATGATAAAGTATTCAAAAACGGTTTTTATATTGATCCATTTTTAGGTGATCGTTATCACCTCGGTATGTGTAAAGATGCCCAAGATCATGAAACAGAGGCAAACCTTTTAGCGACAAAGAAATTAGGCGCACCCCAATCTATTATGAACGTATTACCAACCCATGTTGTCCCAACATAAAGTGAAACTTTAATCAGTGGGGGGTTTTATTCATCCCCCACTGATTATTAGTTGAACCAATCGGGCTTTTACGGGCAATTGCCTCCCACCTAACTTCCTCGTATGCGCTAAATTTTGAGGTGGGAGTCTTACTGCCCGTTAATGCGGGATAAAGCATAAAAAAGAGCTGGCTCACCCAGCTCTTTTTTATGCTTTATAAACAATCATTGCTGAAAAACAATAAATTTGGTTTTCATCATCGTTAATAGAAACACCAACTTGGTACTTAATATCTACAAAGTGACTATCATCAATCTTTTTCAAAAACACATTTACAGCGTCTTCTAAGTCTTTTTCGTGACTTTCATCAAACACTTTCACACGAATCATGTTCACACCATCCTAGATCGCAGCCCTCCGCCGCTTGATTATTGCCACGGTGCGTATCTATGATGCGATAAAACTTTCCATTTTCATATATATATCCGTCTTCTAACACATATTGTTTATCTTCAGTATAGACATAAAACTTACCTATCATAAATTTACTCGTATATAATTCCAAATAATTTGATCTAAATTTAGCTACAACTTTATTTGTAATATCAATTTTTATTGTGTGCCCCACCTTCTCTCCCTCCTTTGCAAAGAACGGATTTAGGTATATTGTATTAGCGATTTTACATTTTATGCTTAAAAATAAGTGGATATGCCCCTTCTTCACCCTGTACTATTTTTCTAAAAAAGTCACCTATATTTATTTCACATAAAACCATAAAAAAAGACCTTTTACATATTGACTCCAATGTATTCAATATGGTATTATATAAAATTTGACATTTTTATGAACTTATGTTATCATTAAAAGTGGTTACCACATATGGAGGTGGATGATTTGTTTCAAATTGGTGATAAAATCGTTTATCCAATGCACGGTGCAGGGATCATCGAAGCAATTGAGGAGAAAGAAATATTAGGTACTTCGCGTCAATATTGTGTGATACGCATCCTTAGTAAAGATATGCAAGTAATGCTTCCGATGGATCAATTACAAAAATCAGGTATTCGTTATATCGTCGATAAAGGTACGTTAAATGATATACTTCTTGAATTTCAAAATGGGGAATCAGACCCATCACTCTCATGGAAACAAAGATATACAATGAATATGGAAAAAATGAAAAACGGCAATCTGCAAGATAGTGCAGAAGTTGTTCGGGATTTACTTCGCCGTAATAAAGAAAGAGCATTAAATGCGAGCGAAAAACAAATGCTAGATAATGCACGTAAAATGATGATTAGTGAAGTTGCGCTCGTACAAGACGTTTCTGAACATCAAGCGACAGAATTTCTTCAAGAGACAATTAATCATTAAATTTAAAATAGCTCGCGCTATTTTTTTTTGCCAAAAAGGACAAAGAGATAAAACTCTTTGTCCTTTTCATATTATCCACGCCCAGCTTGAAAAGATGGGTATAAAGTCATTCCACCATCTGCAAATAACGTAATTCCAGTTACGTAACTCGCCTCTGATGAAGCGAGCCAAGTTGCTACTGCTGCGATTTCTTCAGGTTTTCCAATATAGCCCATCGGTATCATACTTTCTACGTCAGCACGCTGCTTTGGATCAGCAAACTTTTCAGCATTAATTGGCGTATTTATTGCACCTGGTCCAATATTATTTACTCGAATACCTTTTGGTGCATACTCTAACGCTAACGTTTCTGTCATAAGTTTAATACCGCCCTTACTTGCTGCGTAGTGCACAAATAGTGGCCACGGAATTTTCTCATGAACGCTAGACATATTAATGACAGATCCTTTAATGTCGTGTTCCACAAAATATTTAATCGCTTCACGGCTTCCTAAAAAAGCGCCTGTTAAATTTGTATTGATTACTTTATTCCAATCTTCTAACGGCATTTCATGCGACGGTACCGCGTTTTCTATTCCTGCATTATTAATCATAACGTCGAGCGTACCAAACTCTTTCACAGCAGATTGAATGAGATTCATAACATCTGCCTCGACCGTCACATCACCTTTTACAGCAATCGCTTCTCCGCCTACCTTTTTAATTTCTTCTAACACATCATTCGCTTCTGAATCTCGTGAGCGATAGTTAATAACGACCTTTGCTTTCTCCTTAGCAAACCTTACTCCCATCGCTCTTCCGAGACCCGTTGCTGATCCTGTAATAACGACGACTTTCCCTTCTAAATCACTATACATTTCAATACCTCCTTAACCTTTTGCAATTCCTAACATAATTCCAGCTGCAATAATAAAAACGATCCCAACAACGATACCTGTTAATTGACGTTTCGTTTTTCTTTCGCCTAATATAAGAATCCCGCCAAGCGTCGAAATAACAATTCCCATTTGCGATAGTGAAAAGCTTGTTGCGACTCCGACACGCGGCTGCGAAATGAATAAAAACATATTTCCAGCTGCCCAAATTAATCCTGGAACAATATTTCGTATCGCATATTTATTAAATGGATGATGTTTAAACGTAAGTAAAATACCTCCTAACACCATACCAACTGCTTGTGGTAATAAAGCCGACCAACCATCTACGTTAAATAGCCTAATAACTACTACGTAAACTAAATAACCGACTGTTGAAATTAATAAAATTATGATGCCCCTTTTAAAATTTGCTGCTTGCTCTGCATTTTTTTCTTCTTCACTTTGAAGTGACGTTAAAATAACACCGATAAGAATACAAACGAGCGCTAAAATTCCAAGGACGACTGAAATTGTCGTGGACCATTCATGAAATACGATAACGCCAAATAAAGTCGTCGCAACTAATTGCAGTCCTGTTGAAATTGGCATCGTCCTCGAAACACCCATTAAATCAATACTTTTCAATTGATTCGCCTGACCAAGTGCCCAAAATAAACCTGACACAATTCCAACTCCAATAACGGTAGGAGTTAATACTGGCTTTACAAAAATATAAACAACAATCGAGAAAATAAGTGCACCAAGCGTTGTGCCAAGCGTTTGACTATACGGTCCACCGCCCAGTTTCACATTAAATAGCACAATACTTCCCCAAAATATAGCTGGTAAAATCGCTAAAAATATATCCATGGCTCATTACCTTTCTTTACGAAATGTCATCAGTTACCGCTCTACACTGTTAGAGTGTGCTTTCATTTTTTCTTTCGCTTGTGCGCAAACCTTTTCTGCGATCGCACTAGAAACATTTTTTTCTCTTTCCACTTTCTTGATCTTTATGTGATCTAAATTATCTTCCAAAGTAAGTGTAACTTTGTCATTTGGCGGATTATGTGCACCTTGAAAAGTAAGAAATTGTAGCGTCACTTCAAATCGAGGAACGAATTCATCTTTCTTGCCGAGACGCTTTATATTTATAACTGAATCACATTCATATTGATCTTCTGTCGCTTGCCTTATAACGGAGTAATATCGATTTAAGAGCGCACTCTCTAAAAGTTGTTCTTTCGATTCTTTCGCCAAAGAGTCGCTTGGAGAAAAGAGAAAGATAGAACATATCATCGTCATCATTACACATATTTTTTTCATAATGCCCTCCTTGTTCTATAAATTAGTGTTCTCAAAAATACCATAAAAAAACGACTTCCCCTATTTAGGAAAGTCGTTTTAATGAATCCAATATTAACCACCGCTCACCGGCGGTATGAGTGCAACAACATCACCAGATTGAATTTTATCATCTTCATTTGCGTATTCTTCATTAATTGCAACCATAATTGGCGCTGATACTGGTACATTATATTCATTGGCAACAATATCTTTTAACTCTGCAACCGTAATATTTTCTTTCTCTATTCGTAATTCACTTGTTCCTGCTTCTTCTTGCAAGTGCGCAAATAACAATACTCGAATCATACTTATAACTCCTTCCCAGGCTCTCCCGCCGGATATGGCGTTTTTTCTAATTGGTCACCAATCCACGAGTCACCATCTTCCCAAAACTCCTTTTTCCAAATGGGAACGATTTGTTTTATGCGTTCCATAATATATTCATTCGCTTCATAGGCCGCTTTACGATGCGGTGTTGAAACAGCCACAACAACCGCGATATCAGAAATTTGCAATGTACCGATGCGATGCGTGATCGCAACGTGTGTACCTGGCCATTTCTCCTTCACTTCTGAGCCGATTTTCTGTAGCATCTTTTCTGCCATCGTCTTATAAGCGACATACTCTAAGTATAATGTACGACGCCCTTTCGTAAACTCCCTAACCGTTCCAATAAACGTTGTAACAGCACCGCATTCACGGCGAATTACTTTCTTCGCTACCTCTTCAATCGAGATTTCTGTATCAATTACTTCATAATATGTATTTATCATTTCGCACTCCTAACCGTTTGTAAAAACCAGTCTATGTACAACTTTTCTTCTGTTATATGAAATACTTTATATTCTTCTCGTAAATTTACCGGCGCATTATACCACGTAATGACCGCTACTACATTTTCTACTTTATGTACAAGTTCAACGTCTTCCGCAGAACGAAGTAACACTACTTTCGGATAGTTCTCTTTTTTATAGCCCTCTATTAAAATTGTAGCCACTTCAAAAAACTCATATAAGCGAATAATTTCTTGTAAGGACCATTCCTCTCTTAACGAAGAAAGTGAAAGTAATCCCGCACCTTCTACACTACTTACGACAGCACCGGCTTTTCTGTGTCTTTCACTATCTTTTTGTGCTACTTCTGGAAAACCTCCGTGCCCGTGATGTTTAATTGTAGCAACTTTCATTTCGCTTTCGGCTAAAGCATACACAACTTTCTCTACAAGTGTTGTTTTCCCGCTATTTTGATACCCTACTATTTGTATGATTGAAGAGGCTTTTCCCAAGGCCAATCACATCCCTCCGAATGCTCTAACAATAATACGGATACTTTCATCCCTGCCTCAAATCCTCTCGTTCCTCCAGGCAACACGATAAACGCATTTGCATCCGCAAGTGAAGATACCGCACTCGATTTATCTAAACCGACCGGCATCGCTTGTAATACCCCATCCACGATCGTCACGTTTGCTCTTACGAAACGAGTAAATGGATTTGGCTTTGGAAAATCTTTTTGTAAAATAGCATCAGCTCTATATACGTGAGGCTCCTTCGCATACAAATACGTTTTTATAATCGGATGCACAAATAATTCAAAGCCTACATAACAAGCAGACGGATTCCCTGATAAACCGAAAAGTAACTTTCCATCAACTTCAGCTACTGTCGTTACACTTCCTGGTCTCATCGCTATTTTATTAAAGAGGACATTCGCCTGTAATCTTTCATATATAGCTGGTAAGTAGTCATAATCTCCTACCGAAACACCGCCTGTTGTAATTAAAATATCAACCTCATCCATCGCCGATTGAACAGCTGTAAAACATGCATCTAGCTCATCAGCCAGTTGGCCATAATATCGGACCTTTCCACCAGCTTTCATAATTTGAGCGGCAATCATATAAGAGTTACTGTTTCTAATCTTTCCTGGTTCTAACGACTCGTGTACTTCTAGTAATTCACTCCCTGTCGTTACAATACCGACAACAGGCTGTTTTACAACTTTCACAGTACTATATCCAAACGTCGCTAATAGCGCAGCAACACCTGGATTAATTGCAACACCTTTCTTAACGAGAACTTGATTTTGTTTTATATCTTCTCCTTTAAATGACACATTGTCACCACTATTAAAAGGACGCTTTAACCTCATATATGTTTTTCCGTTCTTCTCAAATCCTTCTGTCAGTTCTAGCATTACGACTGCATTGCAATTCTCTGGAATAGCTGCTCCCGTCATAATACGAACTGCTTCAAAAGAACCTACCTCTTTTACAAAAACAGACCCCGCTCCAATTTCTCCTATCACTTCAAATTCAACTGGATTCTCTTGATTCGCTTCTTTCGTATCTTCTGCTCGAATTGCGAAACCATCGTAAGGAGAACGATCAAAATGAGGAACGTCATGATCTGAGACAACACCTTCCCCAAGAATTCTCCCGTAACTTTCCGTAATAGAAACTTCTTCTACTTCACCATGCTTCGCATATTTCATTACCCGCTCTACTGCCTCAGCAACTTGAATTGGAATTCGTTTTTCTACCATCGTTTCTCACCTCATATTTGCAATTTTTTTTATCTCGATTAAACTTTATATATTAAACAGAAATTACTTCAAGGAGGAATTCCATGTCTTCATTCACACACTTTAATGACCAAGGACGCGCGAAGATGGTTGATATAAGCGACAAAAAAACAACCGTTCGAACAGCAATTGCGTGCTCTAGCATTGTAGTTACGAAAGAAATTTACGATAAAATCTCTCACAATGAAATTGGGAAAGGTGACGTATTAGCAGTTGCCCAAATCGCAGGCATTATGGCTGCAAAACGCACTTCTGATATTATCCCAATGTGCCATCCTTTATTATTAAAAGGTGTTGACGTTTCTTTCGATTGGCAACAATCAAATGAACAATATCGATTACTTATTGAAGTAAAAGTTAAAACAGAAGGTAGCACTGGCGTTGAAATGGAAGCTTTAACAGCTGCTTCTGCTACGGCTCTTACCGTGTATGATATGTGTAAAGCTGTTGATAAAAGTATGATTATTGGTGAAACGTACTTACTTGAAAAAACAGGTGGAAAAAGTGGCGATTATACGAGAAATTCGTAATCCTCTCCGTTGAACCTAAAGGATTTCCTTTAGGTTCAACCTATATATCTTGCATATAAACTTTTCGCTACATTCATATCATTTGTCCCATGAATAAACGCCCTACCATCTGTAAATAGAACAAATCGATATTCTTCTATCGGGAATGATAATAAATAAGGTGTTGCCTTTACCTCTACACTTTTTTGTAAGCGCTTTTTAGTTTCTTCTAAATTAAAATCTTTCCGCATCCCTGGACGAATTTGTACTGTATTCCGCCCACATAACACTTCCGTTTTCGTTTGTGCTTCAAATGTTAAACTCGGATATGTACGTAATCTTCCACAAGATAAACACGTATCTTTTTTCTGCCTATTCACTTTAAATGCCATCTGCTGATTATTCCAAAGGTCAAACGATAGCATCGTTTCACGAAGCGCACCAAAGTCTTCTACTAATATTTTCAACGCTTCTGTTATTTGATGCGCAACTACTAACTGCACCGCTGGCTGTATAATACCAACTGTATCACATGTTGCTCCACTCGCCGGATGCTCCATTAAACAGCGGAAACACGGTGTTTTCCCTGGTAAAATTGTATAAGTCACTCCGTAACTTCCGACACAACCACCATATATCCACGGAATATTATACTTTTGTGAAATATCATTAATGAGAAGACGCGTTTCAAAATTATCTGTCGCATCTAATATTAAGTCTACACTATTCACTAGTTCTTCCATTTCTTGCACCGTTACATCAGTTACAACTGGATTAATTTCCACCTCAGAATTAATCGCTTTTAAATGTTCTGCTGCCGCTACCGCCTTCGGTTTATACTGCTTTGCATCTTCTTCTGTATATAATTGTTGTCTTTGTAAATTGCTCCATTCTACATAATCGCGATCTGCAATCGTTACTTTTCCAACACCTGCTCTAACAATCGCCTCTGCATTTGCCGCACCTAGGGCACCAGCGCCGATAATAAGCACATGCTTCTCTCTTATTTTTCGCTGCCCTTCTTCTCCAACACCAGGAAATAATATTTGTCTTGAATATCGCTCCTGCATACGATAGCCCCCTTCCTTATCCTCCTATATAAGACATTTCAATTTTCGGACGATTTTTTGCACTTTCTTCTGTCCGTTCATCTGAATATCTATCTTTTCTATTCATCCATACATCTTGTATAACATGTAATAGCTCTTCATCCGAAAGATTATCTCTAAGAAGTTCCTTTATATCCAATCCTTCCGTCGCAAACAAACAAGTATAGAACTTTCCATCCGCCGAAATTCTCGCTCTCGTACAAGAAGAACAAAACGACTCAGAAACAGAAGTAATAAAACCGACCTCTACATTTGTTCCAACATACCGATATCGTTTCGCAACTTCACCAAAATAATGCGCTTCAGCTTGCTCAAGCGGATACACTCCATGAATTGTCTCAATTAATTCCCGCTTCGTAACTACTTGATCAAAATTCCATCCATTCGTACTACCAACGTCCATAAACTCAATAAATCTAAGCGTGATTCCTTGTTCTTTAAAATATGCAGCCATCGGTAGTACTTGATGATCGTTCATCCCTTTTTTCACAACCATATTTACTTTTACTTCAAGCCCTGCCTCTTTTGCTGCTATAATGCCCTTAATCACAGGTTTCGTATTAATATTTCGACCATTAATATTTCTAAATGTATCATCATCTATCGCATCTAAACTAACATTCACTCTATGTAATCCAGCTTCTTTTAATGCCTTCGCTTGCTTCGTTAAATGAATTGCATTTGTCGTTAACCCTATATCTACTAGCCCGTCAATTTTCACGAGACGTGCAATAAGTTTTGTTAAATCTTTACGAAGCAGTGGTTCGCCACCAGTAAGTC
Organism: Bacillus sp. FSL M7-1020; assembly: GCF_038050415.1. Taxonomy (NCBI): domain Bacteria; kingdom Bacillati; phylum Bacillota; class Bacilli; order Caryophanales; family Bacillaceae; genus Bacillus; species Bacillus sp. FSL M7-1020. The sequence goes on from NZ_JBBOTW010000001.1 coordinate 4,321,693, forward strand.
TAATTTTTCGTACACCGATGCTAACAAACACTTTTGCCAAACGTTCAATTTCATCAAACGTCAGTAAAAACTCATCTTTCAAAAAAGCATAATCAGGCCCAAATACTTCTGCTGGCATACAATATGTACATCTAAAATTGCAACGATCAATGACAGATATGCGTAAATCTTGAAGTGGGCGTCCAAAAAAGTCTTTAACCATCTCCTGCATCGCCACCCTCCCTTTCTGCCAAATTTCTTTCTTTTCATTCTATTATAATATATTTTCGAACTGCGATGTTTTTGCTAAGGTGAATAAAGTGAAACTTTAAACAATAGGAAGTTATCCATTCCCCTCTGATTAGCGAGAGTTACTCTCAAATACTGGGATAAAAAAACCTTGAAACATAAAAGTTCCAAGGTTTTCTACTTATTAACTTAATCTAATAATCGTTAGAGTAGCTCCTGGCGTTGCCGTAGATAATGTAGCCAGTGCAACTACTCCAAATAATTGCAAACTAACGGCAGCTCCAGCAGGCAAATTAGCAATTATTGTTGCACTAAATGAACCAGTAGCCACTGCTGGGGAGTTTATCGTTCCCGCAAGCGGACTTCCATTTACAGTTATACGCGAACTTACAAGTAATCCTGCTGTTAAATTAATTGTATAGGCTATATAATAATTCCCTGCATTGGCAACTGTAAATACAGTATTTCCACCACTAACGGTTATTCCTGGTCCAATATTTTGATTGCTTGGTAATGGGATATTTGTACCGCCTAATAAAACAGAAATAACACTTCCTGATGTATTATTCGCAAATGCATACGTTGCAGTTGTACTAACTCCAGTCACCCCGGTCGCTCCAGTGGCTCCAGCTCCGGTTGGGCCTGTTGGACCTTGGATTCCTTGTGAACCTGCTGGACCCGTATCACCAGTTGAACCTTGTGAACCGGTTACTCCCGTGGCTCCGGTTGGACCTTGAATTCCTTGCGGGCCTTGAATTCCTTGTAGCCCTGTTGCTCCGGTTGCTCCGGTTGCTCCGGTCGCTCCCGTGACTCCCGTTGGTCCTTGAATTCCCTGTGGGCCTTGCGCTCCTGTTGCACCCGTGTCCCCGGTTGGGCCTTGTGGACCTTGTAAGCCTTGCACTCCTTGAGGACCTGTTGGACCTATTTCCCCTTGCACTCCTTGTATTCCAGTTGGGCCTTGTGGACCGGTCGGACCTTGGATTCCTTGTATCCCTTGAATTCCCTGTGGTCCTTGTGCTCCCGTCGCCCCGGTTACTCCTTGTATCCCTTGTAGACCTTGTTCTCCTTGAATTCCTTGTGGTCCAGTTGGCCCTTGAATTCCTTGAGGACCTTGTATTCCTTGTGGACCTTGATCTCCCGTCGCCCCAGTTACTCCTTGTATCCCTTGTGGACCTTGAATTCCTTGCGGGCCTGTTGGACCTATTTCTCCTTGCACACCTTGTATTCCTTGTGGACCCTGTAAACCCGTCACTCCGGTTGCTCCCGTTTCTCCTGTCGCTCCTGTCACTCCAACCGGCCCTGTCGCTCCGGTATCTCCGGTTGCCCCTGTCGAACCGGTTGCTCCGGTCGGTCCAGGTGGCCCACCGGATGGACCTGTCACTCCTGTCGGACCTGATGGTCCCGTTGGGCCAGTCGGTCCTGCTGGTCCTCCTGAAGGTCCCGTTACCCCTGTTGGACCTGTTGTTCCAGTTGGACCTGTTGTTCCTTCCCCTGTCGCCCCAGTTGCTCCCGTATCTCCTGTCGCTCCCGTCGGACCTTGTATCCCTTGAATTCCTTGTGGTCCTTGCACTCCTTGTGCACCTGTTGCTCCTTGAATCCCTTGAATTCCTTGCACTCCCTGTGGCCCCATCGGACCTGTTGGACCAATTGCCCCTTGAGCACCTTGCACTCCTTGCGGGCCCTCTGGACCGGTTACTCCTATTTCCCCTTGTATCCCTTGAATTCCGGTTGCTCCTTGTGCTCCTGTTGCTCCCGTTATCCCTTGCACACCTTGTATTCCCTGTATTCCTTGTGGGCCTTGTGGGCCCGTTGCTCCTACCGGTCCTTGTATGCCTTGTATCCCCTGTGGCCCCTCTGGACCCGTTGCTCCAACTGGACCTGGCACTCCTTGTATTCCTTGCGGGCCTTGAAGTCCCTCTGGGCCTTCTGGACCTGTTGGGCCTATCTCACCCATCGGACCTTGTATCCCTTGAACTCCTTGTGGTCCCGTTGCTCCTGATGGACCTGGTACTCCTTGTATACCTTGTGGACCTTGATCTCCTGTTACTCCTGTTACACCTTGAGGTCCTATAGCTCCCTGTATACCTTGTGGGCCTTGATCTCCGGTTGCTCCCGTTATTCCTTGAATCCCCTGAACACCTTGGATCCCTTGCTCACCAGTTACTCCCGTCGGACCAGGAATACCTTGAATTCCCTGTGGCCCTTCTGGACCTGTTGGGCCAATTGGCCCTTGAATTCCTTGTATCCCTTGTAGCCCCTGCGCACCTGTTTCTCCTGTACTTCCTGTCGGACCGGTTAGCCCCTGACCTGTTGCTCCAGTATTTCCAGTTGCTCCTGTTGGTCCTGTCACCCCTGTACTTCCACTCGGTCCACCCCCAGGACCTGTTGCTCCTGTCGGGCCAGTTGGCCCTGGAGGGCCTCCTGAAGGTCCAGTTATCCCTGTTGGACCTGTTATTCCTGTCGGGCCTGTAATCCCTTGACCTGTTGCTCCTGTTGTTCCCGTACTTCCACTCGGTCCCTCTGTCCCTTGGATTCCTTGCACTCCTTGAATCCCTTGTGGACCTGTTGCTCCCGGTATCCCTTGCACTCCTTGGATTCCTTGAGAACCCTCAGGTCCGGTAGCTCCAATCGGACCCTGTAATCCCTGTACACCCTGTATCCCTTGTACTCCAATCGGACCTGTTGGACCAATGGGCCCTTGTAATCCTTGCACACCCTGTAAACCTGTCGCTCCAGTTTCTCCTTGTGGACCTCTCAATCCTTGTGGCCCCTGCTGTCCTTCTGGTCCAGTTGCACCTATTGGCCCAACTGATCCTTGTATCCCTTGCACACCTTGAGGTCCTGTCGGGCCCATCTCCCCCATCGGACCTTGTAATCCTCTTGGTCCTTGAGGTCCTGTTGGGCCTTGTGGACCGGTTGGACCAGTAATCCCTATACCTGTAAATCCAGTTGGAACAGGGGGAAAAGTAGGCCCAATAAGTTCGGGTGGAATTCTAAAATTAGAGCTTAACGAATTTTGCTTCCGATTATTATCACGATTCTTCACACTTTCACCACCTACAAACCGTCTTTTTCATAATAAATAAGCCTCTTCTTAATCTATTTACAAAAATAATTTCCAAGACTATTTTTATTTTAAATAATAAAAACTCCCTTAATTCCTTAAGGGAGTCCAGCAATTGAATCCATATTATCTGTATTCGGGACAGCTTGCGCTATACTCGATGCATTTACACTTTGCCCCATATTTGTTCCTGTTACAGTACCAGCAGGAGTACCTCGTGTATATGTTGTCGTCACAGAATCACCCGGCTGTAAACAAAGCTTCGTCTCTGTTCCTATTACTGTAACAACATCAATCCAAGTACACCCCATTGAACCACTATACGATTTCGTAGCAGTAAATGAAGTATCACTCAAATTGTCACCTGTAAATATATTCCCAGTATTATTAACAATAACAAACTCTTTTATATGCGCAGGCATAATTACACTCTACCTTTCCTCTACGAACCTAATGTACGTGTGCTCGTTGCTAATGGCGGAAGGAATACTGATGTTCTAATCACCGCTTCTGGCTGCCTTTTTCCATTTAAAAAAATAGCCGCACTCGATCCTCCAGCACCCGCGTATATTTTCGCTACAGCTAAAGGTGAGATATCATAACAGTCGCCGACATTAACAGCTCCTGTATTATTAATAATTTTTACTTTACGCAAATTAATCCCCATTTCCCCCTCCTCCTTTTGTATACTGTATGCAAAAGAAAAAAACTTGAAACAGACTCGTTTCAAGTTTTTAGTAATTAACTATTTCATTTCGCCTTCATATTGAAGCATACCGCCAACCATATTCACTGTTTTAAATCCTTGCTCATTTAAATAATGGCATACATTCTCACTGCGCATTCCCGAACGGCAAATAAAGATATATTCATTCTCTTTATTAAAGAAGTCTACTTTATTTGGGATATCACCCATTTTAATATGTACCGCTTCTGGAATTTTCCCTGCTGCTACTTCTTCATCTTCCCTTACATCTACTAAAAATAACGTTTCTCCATTTTCTAAACGTTCTTGTACTTCTTCTGTTGTAATTGTTTTTACTTCTGTCATATGTCGTTCCTCCTTATATACAATAAAACCTTTCGTTTCTTCTTTAAACAACCATTTCTAATCAATTTTAGCATGCAAAAGAAGGAACGCAAAGAATGGAGAAGTTATTTCTCAATTTCTCCGTAAAACTTATTCTTTACAAACATCTCTATCGCATTGTATCCTCAATATACTTGTTTTATGAAAGGAGTCGATTAAAATGACACTTTTTCTTTTCATTATGAGCATTATTTTTTTAACCGCCGCAATTATTGTACTCAGCATGAAAAATAATAAAAAGTTAAAATCTCCCCAAGAAATGTCATTCTTATTTCTATTACTTAGTATAGCGTTCTTCGGTATAGCAATCGCTACATATATTTTCCGTCTACAAATCATGTAAAAAAAGGTGCCTACTACACATATTGCACCTTTTTCACATCATTTATTTTCTACACAAAACTAGACACTTTCCGATTTAAAAATTCATAAACTTTCTTTTCAAATAAATGGATATCTAACGCTCCTGCCATATGCCCATTTATACTTTCTATTTCATAGACCTCCGCATACTTCCCTTGTTTTTGCAAAATGTCTACCATTTTATAATTGTAACGAGACGGCTGAAGTAAATCTTGTTTACACGGAATCATAAGTACATTCGCTTTTATTTTAGAAAGAGCCTCTTCCAAAGAAGAAAATCCATGCGCAATATCATGCAATAAAACTGCTTTCGCAGTGTACATCCACGAATTTGCATCTACTAACTCTATACTTTTGTATGTCACTTTATTTATCTCTTTCTCAAATGATGTTAATGTAGAAAACTTTTCATAAGGTTCTACCTCAATACTGTTACGAGGAAATTCCGTTTCATAAAAATGCTCATCAAAAGCGTTCATAAACATCATTCTGTTTGCTAAATGAAGCCCCTGCATTGGCTGTGTTTCTCCATATTTCCCGCCCTTCCAACTTGGATCTAGTTGAATTGCTTCAATCGCATTTTGCGCTACATTTACTGACGTTATAATTGGATTTTGCGGGTTCGTAATAACGCCAATCATTCGCTCTACCATATGAGAGTAGTGAACAGCCCATTGCTGCGCAATCATTCCACCCGCCGACGGCCCTATTACAGCATGTAACCTTGAGATTCCCATATTTTTTATTAACTCATATTGTATACGAGCTACATCAAGAAAGGTAAACACAGGGAAATCCATAACATACTCTTCCCCTGTTTCTGGATTAATCGACTTCGGTCCCGTTGTAATTACATACGGGTTCTTCACCTGTACATTACAAAGATTATCAGTACATATAACAAAATATTTATTTGTATCAATCGCTTTTCCAGGTCCAATTAGCCCAGCCCACCAACCAGACTCCTCATCATGCACAGTATATTTTCCTGCTGCATGACTTGTTGCACTAAAATAATGACAAACCAAAATGGCATTTGACCTTTCTCTATTTAAAATACCATACGTCTCATATCCCATTTGAACAGGAATTTCCCTACCATTTTCAAATGTAAACTCATTTAATGCAAACTTCTCTTTTTTTACAATTTGCACAGACTCTCCCTCTTCCCGTTATAGTATGAACTGCTTACTAAAGGTTTTTTTCTATGCAAATCAATCTCCTTCTTCTTTTCATAAATAAATGAATAATATACAAAATTAGCCACAAAATAGCACTATATTACAAAAATCAAAGAGGGCATACATATGATTTGGAATTGGCTACGTAAGAAAAAAAAATCAAATTCAACAGAGACAAAAGAAGCAGATAACCCGAAGCAGCAGCCTAGTAATCAAGAGATTGTGAACAAAGATCAGACTAGAAGTATGAAACATAATAAAGGTGATAGTAGCGAGCAAAAAAACTCGAAACAAGATGATTACTCTCATAAGAAACAGCAAAATTCTAAAAAAGATGATCCTTCTCATGAGAAACAGCAAAATTCGAAACAAGACGATTCCTCTCATGAGAAACAACAAAACTCGAAACAAGACGATTCCTCTCATGAGAAACAACAAAATTCTAAGCAAGACGACTCTTCTCATGAGAAACAACAAAACTCGAAACAAGACGATTCCTCTCATGAGAAACAACAAAATTCTAAGCAAGACGACTCTTCTCATGAGAAACAACAAAATCCTAAACAAGACGACTCTTCTCATGAGAAACAACAAAATTCTAAACAAGACGACTCTTCTCATGAGGAACAGCAAAACTTGAAACAAGACGATTCCTCTCATAAGAAACAACAAAATTCTAAACAAGACGAAGCTTCTCATGAGAAACAGCAAAACTCGAAACAAAATGATTCTTCTCAGAATAAACAACAAAGCTCTGGAAGTAATAGTATTTATGATTTTTCGAAGCCAGAAAAAGACCGTATTCATTCACTACAAGATTTAATAGAGAAGCTCAAGAAGTCTAGTGATTTTGTTAATTATCACACATCTGATGATGAAACGATGCCATATTGGATTTCTTACTATCGTCCTTCACTTGATGGGGAGAAATTGCAAAAGTATTTAATGCCTACTCTTTTGGAACGACCTAATGCTTCACTAGAAGAACTGAAGGAACATATTCCGATGAGTGGTATCACAATTACGAATGACTTACAAAAAATTGAGGACATGGTTTTAAAAGGACATGCAATTATTCAATTGAAGCAGCAAGATCAAAAATGTATGCTTGCAAACATTGCAATTGATAATTATCGTGCACCAACCCCTCCTTTAAACGAATCAACTGTTATTGGGCCACAAGAAGGTTTCGTAGAGGATATTGATACAAACATTAATTTAGTTCGAAAACGTCTTCCTGTTTTAGATTTACAAACAAAAGAAATGATTATCGGCGAGTTTTCCAAAACAAAAGTTGTCATGATGTATTTAGACAACCTCGCTGAAAAAGATAATGTTGATTTTCTCGAGGAATCATTACGCGCTCTTGAATATGATCAAATTAATGATAGTGCTTATATACAAGAATTGATGGGTGAAAAATCGATTTTCCCTCTCTATATCAATACAGAACGCACTGATAGAGTTACAAAAGCACTCATTGATGGAAAAATCGCTATTTTTGTTGATGGTTCTCCAAGCGTGCTACTTACTCCAGTATCCTATTTCGATTTTTTCATTTCACCAGAAGACTATAACGTCTCCTGGCTGTACGCTACATTTTCAAGGATTTTAAGATTAATCGCCGTTCTATTTTCAATCTGCGCTACACCGTTATACGTTGCAGTCTTAAATTATCATTATGAACTCATTCCAAGTGACTTACTTGAAACTTTGATTTTATCAAGGGCACAAGTACCGTTTCCACCTTTAATTGAAGCGCTCTTTTTAGAACTTGCAATCGATTTATTAAGAGAAGCTGGTGCAAGGTTACCGATGAAGGTCGGTCAAACACTCGGTATTGTAGGCGGTATCGTAATCGGGCAAGCCTCTGTACAAGCTGGTTTAACGAGTAATATTTTATTAATTATCGTTGCACTATCAGCACTCGCTTCCTTTATTACACCTATTTATAAAATGGGTAACGCTGTTCGATTACTACGCTTCCCGTTTCTCATATTTGCAGAAATAGGTGGACTTTTCGGTATTTCTCTTGGATTTATCTTTTTATTTACTCATCTATTTAGACTTACTTCCTTACGTAAGCCATACGCTTTATTTTACCCGACAAGGCAACAATCAGTTAAAGATTCTTGGATTCGTTTCCCTTTAACAATGATTGATACAAGAGATGTGCAAGCAAGACCACAACATGTAAAAAAAGCAGCGAAAGGAATTTCAACAAAACATAGATCGGACTTCGATGATTAAGAAATGAGGTGCATTGATGAGTAAAGTTCAAGAAAAATATCAAATATCTCCTGTCTTTGTTTTCTTCTTAATTCACAGTGCACAGTTTGGTGCCGGAGTTCTCGGGTTCGCTCGAATTATTGCAAAAGCTGCTGGATACGACGGCTGGATGGGAGTTTTAATCACAGGGTTTTGTATCCATATTCTTATATGGATGATGTACGTCTTATTAAAAGAAACAAACGGTAATTTAATTGATTTACATCGGCAAACATTTGGAAAATGGCTTGGGGACTGTATTAATATCATCTTTGCTGCTTATTTTTTAATCGTCAGTATTTCCGTCATTCGAACATACGTTGAAATTATTCAAGTGTGGATGTTTCCTACCGCTTCAACTTGGATGTTAACACTTTTTTTATGCTTAGTTAGCTACTACATTATTTCTTCTGGCTTTCGTGTCATTACTGGTATTTGTGTTATATCTGTTGGTGGTACATTGGGATATTTATTGCTTAGCCTATTTGTTTTGAAATACTCACATTGGGATAATCTACTTCCTATATTCACACATTCTTTTTCAGATATTTTAAAAGCCTCTCAACTGTCCATCTACAGTATGACCGGTTTTGAGATTTACCTCATGGTTTATCCATTTGTGAAAAAACCTATGCAATCTCATAAATACGCTCAATACGGGGCACTATTTTCAAATCTTCTATATTTATTTAGTACCCTTTTAGCCTTTGCATTTTTTAGTGAAAAACAATTGTTAAAAACGATATGGTCCCAACTTTCTATGACCCAAGTAATCCAATTACCATTTATAGAAAGACTAGAATATATTGCAATTTCAGCTTATGCACTCGTTATTGTCACTAGTTTCATCCTCCCCTTATGGGCTGCAGTGAGAGGAACTCACGAAATATTTCGCGTAAAACAAAGAGGTGTTTTAATCGCTTTCATCCTTATCACCCTCATTGTTTCACAACTTTTAACAAACAGACACGATATTAATAACTTTATTAGTAATGCATCAAAAGTTAGTTTTTGGCTCATTTATGTATACATCCCAATTCTATTTATTATTGTGTGGGTGAAAAGAAAATGGAAAAAATCAAAAGCAAATTAATACTTATTTCTTGTATAACATTCTTCAGTTTAACTGGATGTTTACAAAAAAATATTATCGATGATGTACAACTTATTCAAGGAAGCGTTTTTGATGTAGCAAAAGATAATAAAATAAAAGTGACATTCGTTTGTCCCATTCAGAAAAAAGGAAATAAAGTTCAAGTTTTTGAAGGCAGCGCAAATGCGGTAAAACAAGTAAAAGCAGACACATCTTTAGAGTCTTCTCAACCGTTTGCTAGCGGACAAATGCGTGTCGCTCTATATACGATAAGACTTGCAAAAAAAGGAATGTCTACTTCATTCGATACATTACTTCGAGATGTGAATATAGGAAACGCTTTATATGTTGCTTTATTAGAGGGGAATGGTACCGAACTTTTAAAAGGCAAATATACAACTTCATATAACGTTGCAATTTATATAAAAAAGTTGCTAGAACATAATATGGAGACCGGTCCTTTACCAACGGATAATCTGCATGTAGGAGCATTCCGTTATTATCAAGAAGGGCAAGACTACTATATTCCAATTTTAAAGAAACATGGTGATAAAATAAAAATCACCGGAATTGGTCTTTTTAAAAAAGATAAATATATCGGTAAAATTGCGCAAAAAGATATGTTCATATTTAAAGGACTGTTAGAAAAACATAAATTAGATTCACATGAATTTAAAACAGATTCTGCGTACGTAATGATTAATAATATTCGTTCTGTTCCAACTTACGATATAAAGATTAAAAACGGAAAGCCTTCTTTTTTCATTCACGTTCATCTTGATGCACGTATTCAAGAATTATCAAAACAAATTAACTTAGAAAATAACAAGAACACAAAAAACATTGAAAAAAATGTACAAAAACAATTGGACGTACAGGCTGCCAAATTAATTAAGCAGTTCAAATCTTTAGGCGTCGATCCCCTCGGGCTAGGAGCAAAATATAAACACCATTATCGCCCCTTCAAATTAGAAGAGTGGAGACAAATGTACAAAGATGTTCCGATTCATATAAAATACACCGTAAACATTACAAATTCTGGTGTAATTGAATGAGAAATGATTGAACTCCTCTCTCCGGCATGATACAACGGATAGAGGAGTTTTTATTTTAGATAGAGAGAGAAGATATTTATGGGGGAGCTTATGTCTAAAAAATTAGTAAAGCCTATTTTAAACGGTATTTTATTTCTCGGCGTCTTTTTATTTGCTCATACATACTTAAAAAATGTTTCCTTCACACGTTATTTACTTGTCGTTATACCGATGTTACTCGTTGGTATGTTCGGCATCGACCTTATTTTATCCATTTTAATAAAAAAAGAAGAATAACGAGCGAGGATGTCTCATAAGTCGAGATTTTTGACTAGATGACATCCTTTTTATTTTCTATTTTGGAATCAGCGCTACAGTACATGAATTTATATCAACGATTTTTCAAATATATCTACCATAACTCAAAATATATCAACGATTCGACACAAAATATCGATTTACCTACAAAAATTGACAATAGTAACAACCCATACTAAGAAGAGAATGTTTCAATATATTTTTAGAACATCCTTTTTTTATTTAATAATCACCTTATGTTACAATGAAATTCGGCACAAAGTGAGAAAGGATGAAACAACATGACAAACGAAAAAGGTTTAGATAAAGGGTACGAGCTTGTTGCAAAAATGCATGAAGATTTCGGACATCCTGTAACAAATACTCCAACAAAACTAACAGAAGAGCGCGCAAAAATCCGTGCAAGTTTTATGCAAGAAGAGCTAGAAGAATTTCTAGAAGCAACTACTGTTGAAGATCAATACGATGCACTTATTGACCTTATTTACTTTGCATTCGGAACGTTTGCAGAAATGGGCGTACGTCCAGATAAAGGATTCGAGATTGTAAACAACGCAAACATGGCAAAACTATTCCCTGATGGGAAACCTCGATTCCGTGAAGGCGACGGCAAAATTTTAAAACCAGAAGGCTGGCAAGCACCAGAACCACAACTTCGTGCTGAAATTGAACGTCAGCGCCAAGAAGCTGAAAAAAACTGCTAGGATTTCCTAGCAGTTTTTTATTATGTCTTTTTTTCTGCAGCTCATTAATGACCCACGTGCCCCGCGTGTCCTGCTGCTCCACTAATACTAGCTGCTCCTGCTCCTGCTGCTGCCCCTGCTCCTCCTGCTCCAATTCCCCCTGTCCAAGGAGACGATTGTTGCTGTTGTTGATATTGCTGATATTGTTGTTGGCCTTGATGATGCTGTTGGCCTTGGTGATGATGTTGACCTTGGTGATGGTGTTGACCTTGATGATGCTGTTGACCTTGATGATGCTGTTGACCTTGATGATGCTGTTGACCTTGGTGGTGGTGTTGACCTTGGTGGTGGTGTTGACCTTGGTGATGATGTTGGCCTTGGTGTCCATGATGTTGGCCTTGGTGGTGATGTCCATGGTGACCATGTTGGCCTTGATGACCGTGTTGGCCTTGGTGAGTTTGATAAAGAACAGCTTGCGGATGAATGTGGTGGTGACCTTGGTGATGTACTTGTTGTTGGTGATGACCTTGATGGCTGTGTTGACCTTGATGGTGGTGATGACCTTGATGGCCGTGTTGACCTTGATGGTGGTGATGACCTTGATGGCCATGTTGACCTTGATGGTGGTGATGACCTTGATGGCCGTGTTGACCTTGATGGTGGTGATGACCGTGATGGCCATGTTGACCTTGATGGTGGTGATGACCGTGTATGACTTGCGGATACCCACCTACTCCTCCTGCTACAACACCTACTCCTGGTACAGGGAATCCTGTCTGTCCCCCTCCAACGAAAGAAGGAAATGTAGTTGGTACTCCTACTGGAATTCCAGTTTGTGCGCCAGCTACTGATGTCGGAAATCCTCCCGTTAACGTTGGAATTCCAGTTTGCATGCCTGCTACTGATGTTGGAAATCCTCCATGTGCTCCACCCATCCAGCTCGGAATTCCACCGTATCCTTGTTGCCCTGCTCCTCCCATTAACATCATTTGTTCATAACTATCCGATCCACCTCCGAAGAAGCCATGCGGTGCATTATTGTCCATCCCTTTCATTCCTTTCACCCCTTGTTTTCAATTTAACCTACCTTTTGTATCATATTTCCTAGTTAAAAATAGGTGTTTGTCTGCATAAGAATTCCTAACCTTTTTCCTCATTCGTGATAGAATCAATTGACTGATTATTCTTTCACCACTTTAAAAGGAGGCATTTCTATTGAGAAACGTTACAAAAGCTTCAAACGACGATTTAGATTCAATCTTACATATAGATATTGATGTAATCGGAGACGATAGTAGACGAAATTATATTAAACACGCTATTGATGAGGAGAAATGCATCATTGTAAAAGAAGACAATTCTATTTTAGGTTTTCTGACGTATGATACGAACTTCTTTAGCTACACGTTCCTCTCATTAATCATTGTTTCGCCAACAAAAAGAAGACAAGGCCATGCAAGCTCATTAATCTCCTATATGTTAAGTAATTCTCCTACGCAAAAAATTTTTTCTTCAACGAACGAATCGAATGCAAATATGCAAAAAGTTTTTAAAGCGAATGGATTTATGCGTAGTGGAATAATTGAAAACTTAGATGAAGGTGATCCAGAAATTATTTTCTATATAAAAAAGCTCAGAGCATAAAGGCTCTGAGCTTTTCTTTCATTCATTAGTTTGCAACAACGTTAACAAGTTTGCCAGGAACGACAATTACTTTACGAACTGTTTTTCCTTCGATTTGTTCTTTAATTGCTTCAAGTGCAAGTTGTTCCATTTCTTCTTTTGATGCGTCTTTACTCATTGTTAATTTTGCGCGAACTTTGCCCATAATTTGAACAACGATTTCAACTTCATCTTCTACAAGTTTAGACTCATCAAATGTTGGCCAGCTTGCATATGTGATTGTTTCATTGTAACCAAGCTTGCTCCAAAGTTCTTCCCCGATATGAGGTGCAACTGGTGCAATCATTTTTACGAAACCTTCTACATATTCTTTCGGAAGTGTATTAGCTTTGTATGCATCGTTGATGAATACCATCATTTGAGAAATCGCTGTGTTGAAGCGAAGCTCTGCATAGTCTTCTGTTACTTTCTTCACTGTTTGATGGTAAGCTTTTTCAAGCTCTTTATTTGGTGCATCAGTAATTTTCTCACTTAATTCACCGTTATCTTGAACGAATAGGCGCCATACGCGGTCTAGGAAACGACGAGCTCCGTCAAGACCATTTTCAGACCAAGCGATTGAAGCATCTAATGGTCCCATGAACATTTCGTATAGACGAAGTGTATCTGCACCATGGCTCGCTACGATATCATCAGGGTTTACAACGTTACCTTTTGATTTACTCATTTTCTCGTTGTTTTCACCTAGAATCATACCTTGGTTGAATAATTGTTGGAACGGCTCTTTCGTTGGAACTACACCGATATCATATAATACTTTATGCCAGAAACGAGCATATAGTAAGTGAAGTACAGCGTGCTCTGCACCGCCGATATAAATATCAACTGGAAGCCATTGTTTTACTTTTTCAGGATCTACAAGTGCTTCGTTATTATTTGGATCCATGTAGCGTAAGTAGTACCAACAGCTACCAGCCCATTGTGGCATTGTGTTCGTTTCACGACGACCTTTTTTACCAGTTTCAGGATCAACAACATTTACCCACTCGTCAATGTTAGCAAGTGGTGATTCACCTGTACCTGAAGGACGGATGTTTTCTGTTTTCGGAAGAACTAATGGTAATTCTTCTTCTTTCACAGCTGTCATTGTGCCATCTTCCCAGTGGATTACTGGAATTGGCTCACCCCAGTAACGTTGACGGCTAAATAACCAGTCACGTAGACGGTACGTTACTTTTTGATTTCCTGCACTCGTCACTTCAAGCCATTCAATCATTTTTGCGATTGCTTCTTCTTTATTTAAACCATCAAGGAATGCTGAGTTTACGTGTGCACCATCACCTGTGTATGCTTCTTTCGTAATGTCTCCGCCTTTTACAACTTCCTTCATTGGAAGATTGAACGTTGATGCGAATTCATAGTCACGCTCATCGTGAGCTGGAACCGCCATTACAGCACCTGTTCCGTAAGTTGCAAGAACGTAATCAGCGATCCAGATTGGTAATTTCTCACCGTTTACTGGGTTAACTGCGTAAGCACCAGTGAATACACCAGTTTTCTCTTTCGCAAGTTCTGTACGCTCTAAATCACTCTTCATTTTTACAGAATTAATGTAAGCTTCTACAGCTTCTTTTTGCTCAGCAGTTGTAATGTCAGCAACAAGTGCATGCTCTGGAGCAAGTACACAGTAGCTTGCACCGAATAGTGTATCAGGACGCGTTGTGAAAACTGTGAATTTTTCATCTGTACCGTCGATGTTAAAGTGTACTTCTGCACCTTCAGAACGACCAATCCAGTTACGTTGCATATCTTTTAAGCTTTCTGGCCAATCAAGCTCATCTAGATCTTCTAATAGACGATCTCCGTAAGCTGTAATTTTTAACATCCACTGTCTCATCGGACGACGCTCAACCGGATGCCCACCGCGCTCACTCTTACCATCAATGATTTCTTCGTTTGCAAGTACTGTACCAAGCGCTGGACACCAGTTTACAGGTACTTCATCAACGTAAGCTAAGCCTTTTTCAAATAGTTTTAAGAAGATCCATTGTGTCCACTTGTAGTAGTTTGGATCCGTTGTATTTACTTCACGATCCCAATCATAAGAGAAGCCTAATGCTTTAATTTGATTACGGAACGTATTAATATTAAGCTCTGTAAATTCTGCCGGGCTATTTCCAGTATCAAGTGCATATTGCTCTGCTGGAAGACCGAATGCATCCCATCCCATTGGATGAAGAACGTTATATCCTTGCATACGCTTCATACGAGATAAAATATCTGTCGCTGTATAACCTTCTGGATGTCCTACGTGTAAGCCTGCACCTGATGGATATGGAAACATATCTAGTGCATAAAATTTTGGTTTTTCTGTCTCATCTGGCGTACGGAATGTTTTATTCTCTTCCCAATATCCTTGCCACTTCTTCTCAATTTCTTGATGATTAAAGCTCATGAGATACCCTCCTTGAAATTCTATTTATTTTCACCGCCCAAAATACAAAAAACCTCTCATCCCTAGAAAGGGACGAGAGGTTATAGATTCCCGCGGTACCACCCTAAATTAATGTAAAATATACATTCGCTTAGATCCGTAACGTGGATTAACGGCAATTGCTACTATTAGTTTCACAACTGCAACTCAAAGGCGAGTTCATAACGAAACGTGGATTGACTTGCACCGACCGTCAACTCTCTAAACCCGCTTCTATTACTACTACTCCTTTTCACTGTTATTACAAATATGAGTTAATTAAATATATTCTAAAACATGTTACATGTTCCGTCAAACTAAACTGCAATTTTTTCTTCAACTGTTTCTTCTACTTTTACTCGTTTGTCATAAATGCTCGTTGCTATAAGCGCTACTACCAGCATTACCATGATCGCGATAAACAATACTTCCATATTGTATAAATCAACAATTGCTCCGCCGACGACTGGTCCGAACATTTTCCCTACAGTCGCCGCACTATTTACGACCCCTTGATAAAATCCTAATTTATCTTTCGGCGCAAGTATATTTGCAATGGTCGGAACCGCTGGCCATACGAATAACTCACCAATCGTTAATGTTACCATCGCAACGAGGAACATCGTAAATTGCTGCGCTTGACTTAACACAATGAATGAAGCCGCAAAAATGAAAATCCCAATCATAATTTGTTGTTTTAAAGAACGCTTCATCCAGCGAATTAGCATACTAACGAGCGGCTGCGCACAAACGATCATCGCTCCGTTTATCGTCCATAATAAACTATAGTGACGAAGGCTAATATTTAATTCTTGCATATGTGTTGCAATCGCCCCTTGCCACTGTACGTATGTAACCCAGCATAAAGCATATGCTACACACACAATAAGAAGTGCTTTGAATCCCGGTGTAAGTGACCACCCTTTTTTCGTTTCGACTTCTTTTTGTACCTCTGACCCTTTTTTGTCTTCCATACCACGGAATCCAATAAAAGCAATTAAGAAGAAAACAAAGTATAAAATAAAGTTCGCTAAGAAAATATAATCAAAACGATACGACGCAACTAAGCCACCGCACGCTGTTCCAATCGCAATACCAACGTTTTGTCCAACATACATCGCATTAAATGCTCGTCTTCCGCCCTCTGGCCAAACTGTACCAACCATCGCATACATCGATGGAAAGACCATTCCAGAACCAAAGCCAATTAATGCTAGCCATACAACATATAACGGCCAACCATGGAAGAACACAAGACCTAAAATCGATACGAGTGTAATGACAATTCCTACTAAAATTGATTTATAACCGCCCCATTTATCAAATAAAACACCGCCGAGCAAGTTTCCGATTACACCAGTAAGCGAGTTGATCATTAATACCATTCCAGCCACTGATAAAGATTTCCCTAGATGATCATGCAAATAAATTGTATTAAAAGGCCATAAAAAAGAAGCACCCGTGACATTAATAATCATCCCAGCTACTAATAGCCATACTTTCCTTGGCATATTCTCCCCTCCTATTCTATTTTTTTTCGTTCATATATAACAGTAAAATTGTAGTCGTTTTTAAATAGGAAGGCAACTGATTAATAGTTGATGAAATTCAGATAACGGTATGTTGGTAAATGAAATTATATTGATTGCCACTTAAAAATATATCGACTTACCGACAAAAAAGGACATCAGTAACAATATATAAGAAAGGGGAGGCTACATGAAGTTCATGCAGTCTCCCCTTTTTTATAACTATCCAACTTCTTTTTCTCGCTTCGCACGTTCTTTAGCACTCCATTTAAATATCTTATCTAATAGAGAGTATATTCTCCCAGACTCTTTCGTTAATAACGGACCTAACGATGCTAATATTAAAACGTACAGTGCAGAGAACGGTTTAATCGCTGCCATTAAGCCACCCGCAATACCGATATTGGCTACAATAATGGAGAACTCTCCGCGTGATACAAGCGTTAATCCGATATTCGTAGATGCCTTATGTGATAACCCTGCTTTACGTCCCGCAGCCATTCCAGCGATAAAATTACCGATGAGAGTAATGAAAACTGCTCCTAAGGCCAACCACACGGCTCCTCCAAGAGAAAATGGATCTATACTTAAACCGAAACTGAAAAAGAATATAGCTCCAAAGAAATCACGAAACGGAACGACAAGATGCTCGATTCGATCACTATGCTCTGTTTCAGAAAAGACAAGCCCTAATAATAACGCTCCAATCGCCTCAGCAACATGAATCGTTTCTGAAAAACCAGCCACAAAGAATAAAATAGCGAATATTACGATAATAAAAATTTCGTTAGACGAAATATCTAATACTTTATTTAGGAACGGCGTAGCTTTTCGAGCGATTATAAAGAACAATAACATATAGCCTACTGCGATTAAAACAGATGTAAGAGCACCTATAAATGACGTTGCACCTCCGAGTACTAACCCTGAAACAACTGACAAATATACAGCTAAAAAGATATCATCAAACATAATGATTCCTAAAATTAGCTCCGTCTCTTTATTACCAGATCGCCTTAAATCAACAATTACTTTTGCGACAATTGCACTCGAGGAAATTGTTATGATTCCGGCAATAATTAATGTTTCTAATAAGGGGAAACCCATTATATATCCGTAAAGCAAACCTAATATAAAATTAAGCGATATATGAACAGTTCCCCCAAAAGCAATCGACTTTCCTGATTTAATTAATTTTTTTATTGAGAATTCTAAGCCTAAATAGAATAGGAGGAATATGACGCCAACACGGCCGAGGAAGGAAATTACTTCTCCGCTTTCAATAAACCTTAAATCGATAAGCCCTAAATCTGGGGCATGAGGCCCCACTAGCATACCAAGTATAATGAGAAACGGAATAATCGAAAACTTTAACTTTGCAGCGAGAATTGTTGCAAAAGCTACTAATACTAACGCAGTTCCAACTTCAAAGACTAAAGTATCCATCGATTATGAGTCACCTCCCGCTGAAAGCAACTCATTAATAATTCTCTTCACTTCATGTCTTTCACCCGATAATACGAGCATATCACCAGCCTCAATGATAGAATCTGGACCTGGATTGAAAAATTTCTTCATATTCTTTTTCAAAATAGCAATGATTGTTACGTTATATGTTTTTCGAACATGTAAACTACCAATTGTCTTTTGTACGACTGGTGCGTTATTTTCTATTTTAAACCACTCAATTGATAATCCTTCAAAAGCCATCTCAATCGTGTCTAACGCTTGTGGCCTATAGACCATTCCACCTAATATAGCTGCAATTTGTCTCGCTTCAGAATCGCGAAGAGAAATACTTGAAATACTCTCATCATGATCCACATCAAAATGATACATTTCTCTTCTTCCATCATCATGAATAACGATAACCATTTTTTCATTACCTTTCGTAATTACTTCAAACTTACAACCAATACCCGGAAGTTCACTTTCTCTAATATTCATATTTTCCGCCTCCTAAAATTTTTAGTTACGGCTTTTACAAATCTACATCGATCTCCGTTTTAAACTTTTCATCTTTTGAAATACCTAAATATTTGAGCGTTTCTGATGGCGTTGCGTGATGGAAATGTTTTTGCAGTAGCGCAATCGCTATTCCTCTTTTGTACGCGTGAAACCCAAATGTTTTTCTCATTGAATTCGTTCCAATCTTCCCAACAATTCCAACTGCTTCCGCAGCATTATGAATCACCCGATAAGCTTGTTGACGCGTAATTGAATTTGTCGTTTTATTAGATTGAAATACGTAGTTTTCTCTTTGAGCATCAAAAGATTGTACGTACGCTAAAAGCGCTTCCTTTACTTTTGTATTTAAATAAATATCTTGTTTAAATTTTTCATCTTTCACAGGAAGAGAATAAAACTCTTTAGCAGTTCCATCTTCATTTAATACATCTTCAAACTTCATACTAAGGAGCTCAGTAATTTTTAAACCCGTGTTAATTCCAATAACGAATAAAAGATAATCTCGCTGGGAATGCTCTTTCAAATATTTTTTCATAGCCTCAATTTGGCTTATATCTTTTAATGCCTCTACAACTTCCATACATGTATTCTCCTCATCTTATGAACGGTAATTTTCTCATCATGTTGTCCATTTTACCTTATCATGCTATGGGAATTCCATGTATTATCCATTTCCTTTTAAATTTTTTACGCTATACAATTGAAGCGATATACTTTAATGCACCTAAAAATTCTGGATATTTATGATTTGGAAACTTACTATTGTAAAAATACGTTGCGGTTAGAAAAATAACGAGGAATAAAGATGAAAATAGTAAAACTTCTTTGGACCTTAGCGCTATACTTATAACTTCAAATAAAGATCCATCTTCTTTCTGCAAGTTGGATTCCTCCTTTCATTTCCTGCTACTTTATATGTTTAGTTTATGTTACTTAATTATATTTTATAACATAATTAAGTAACATATCAATGTTTTTCGTTATTTTTTCTGAAAATAACAAAAATACCGAGCGCCCTACGCTCGGTATTTTTGTTATTAGTCCTCTTTCGGAAGAACAATTCCTTTATACAATTGAACTGTAATGAAGTAATAAATCGCATAAATAACTACGAAAATTACAATTGGTACCCAAATACGGAAGTACGGATCAAGTAAAATAAATCCGAAAATATTCATACCAACTAATACGTGAGCAATACCGACAATTGCCGGGAATAAGAATACTAAGAATAACTCTTTATAAATAGATTTTGTTAATAATTCACGGCGCACCCCGATTTTACGAAGCATTTGATAACGCGTAATATCTTTTGATGCACCAGACAGAATTTTAAACATTAAGCAACTTGCCATCATCGCTAAGAAAGCAATGCCAAGGAAGAAGCCCATAAACACTGTTCCACTCGCAAAACCGTAGAACATGTCGTAAGCTTGATATTTACTGTTCATTCTTTCAGCCGTTACATTTTTATATTTATCTAGCTGCAACTCGTCAAGTTTTTTCCATTCTTTTGTATATGTTAAGAAATCATCTACTTTTCCGATAAATGCTATACCTTCTTTACCATTTATCCCATCGTACATTTTTTGGTCTACAATTTTAATCGCATGATCTTCGTATATATAATATGGATGGATTGTACTAAAAGCATCAACCCATTCTTTTGGAAGTTCTTTAGCGTTCGCATCTGTTTCATTCATGTCTCTAGAAACTGCACCTACTGGTAGTTCCTCTGAAGCTTTCTTCGTATTCACTAAATCTTTCATCGATTTCATGTTTGCCATATCTTTTACTAAAGGACGATTTTTCTCTAAATCCTCTTTTATATAGTAAACGTATTTATCATCTACTTTGTAACGATATTCGTTTTTCTCTTTAAATGTAATACCGTCTAAAATTTTCTTTTCTTCAGCTGTTGGGTTATGAACTACTGAATCATATATTACTAAACCATCTACCATTTTTATAACATTATTTTTAAACGCCATACCACCTGAAATTGCACCCGCTCCAAGAGCAACTAACATTGCTACTGTCGCAAGCACTTTCGTTAAACTATTAATACGGAAGTTTAATTGTGCAAAAGTAAAAGCGTTAAGCCCTTTTTCGCTTCGTTTTTTATTACTTTTTAACTTTTTAATAATAACAGGAAGAAGCGATCCAAATAGCATGTAAGTACCAGCTGTTGTTGTAATTAATGCAATAATGATTCCCATTTCTCTTAGTTTTTCCATATAAATCATTGATGCATAGCCAATACCTAATAAAATAACCGCAAGGAATGCAACTAAACCTGTCATTTTCCCTTTTACCGCAACACGTTCTGTTTGTGCATCTGCATGTACAAGTTGTAATACAGAAATACGAGATAATTTAATACTATTCATAATTGCTGATAATACAAATAGTGCAAAGAAGAAGATGCAAGTAACAGTCATAGATGGTAAATAAAATGCTTTATAGCCTTCACCAGCAAATTCTAATTGTTTCATTAATAACTGTCCGATACCTTCTGCAAGTCCTACACCAACTATAATACCAATCGCAAGAGACGCAGCACCTAATACGATTGTTTCAATAAACATAAGTAATGTAACTTTATGTTTTTTTGCTCCTAACATCATATACATACCAAACTCTTTTTGACGAAGAGATAGTAAGAAAGAGTTCGCATACAAAATATAGAAGAACGTTATAATAGCTAGTAAAAATGAACCTGCTTGGAATACAAATCCAATTTGACCAATAGTAGAATTTTCCTTAAGGAAGGCCTCGTTTAACGCTAACGTTTGGAACATATAAAAAATTGAAATCGACATGACAAGACCAACCAGTAAGACGATATAATCTTTCAGCTTACTTTTTAGTCCTGACATGGAAAGTTTGAATAACATGCCAAAGTCTCCTTTCCTACGCTTTTTGTGTGCCTAAGTCTGCAAGCACATCTAAAATTTCTTTATAAAACTCTTCACGTGTACCACCACGGTGAATTTCTTTATATAGCTCACCATCTTGAATGAATAAAATACGCTGACAGTAACTTGCACTATACGGATCATGTGTAACCATCATAATAGATACACCTTGATCTTCATTTAAGTTTGTCATCGCATCAAGTAAACTCGCTGCATTTTTAGAATCAAGCGCTCCTGTTGGCTCGTCCCCTAAAATAATTGCTGGCTCATGTACTAAAGCGCGCGCTGCTGCCGAACGTTGCTTTTGTCCACCAGATACTTCAGATGGATACTTTTGAAGTATTTCTGTGATTCCTAACATATCTGCTACTTTTTCTACTTTCGGTCCAATGTTACGTGATGAAACACCTTGAAGTGAAAGTGGAAGTGCAATGTTTTCGTAAATAGATAAGTTCTCTAATAAGTTAAAGTCTTGGAAGATGAATCCTAACTTTTGTGAACGGAAATCTGAAAGCTCACCTTGCTTCATTTTTGTAATATCCGTACCCGCAATTTCAACAACGCCGCCTGTTGCTTTATCTAACGTTGAAATTACATTTAATAATGTCGTTTTACCAGAACCAGATGGTCCCATAATTCCTACAAACTCACCCTCTTGAATTGAGAATGATACACCTTTTAACGCGTGTGATTGGTTCTCACCTTTTTTACCGTACACTTTTTGAACGTTTTTCACGTCTACAACTGGTTTCGTCATATATATCCTCCTATGCTTGTTTTTCCATTACCTATTTTGCGCTTTTTGGAGGGGAACTGCTATTTGTTAACATTACATTTACCTTACACTTTTGTAATATAAAAAGGCTGAGCATGTAAGGTTGACTTTTTTCCTTTAAATACAAATTCGTTCACTTTTTGAAATGGTACATCCGTAAATGAAATTATATTGACTTACCGACAAAAGCTGAAAATAAAAGTAGGCTGTTCCACAAAAGGAACAGCCTACTTCTCTCTTTATTTCTTTAAAGGTGTTACCGTCCAGTACGTAATAACACGCCAAATCCATTCTAGTGGACCCATCTTAAAGATTTTCATCCAAATCACACTAAACACAATTTGAATTGCGTAAATTGCAATACATACATATAACGTCTGCATGTACGTTAAGTTTCCCGCAAAGTTAAATGCACTTCCTGCAATTAAAATCATTGCAGTTTGTCCGATATAATTTGTTAACGCCATACGACCATAGTATTTGAGTGGTGCTAACAATGTTTGAACTGTTTTTAATTGAAGTAATAAAATTAATGCTCCCACATAGAAAGCTGAAATGACTGGTCCAACTGTAACACCAATTTTTAAAAATCGGCCTGCAGCATCCATTGTTCCGTCCTCATTCATAAGTATCATATTTACAAATGGCTCAGCAGGTACGTGCCCGTATTGATACCATACAGCTACGACACTTAAAACAAACATAATACCTGTAAAAATAGCGACTTTCTTTATGTTTTACGTGAGATTTTCAAATACACGATATTGGCCTGCAGCAAGACCTAATAAAATTAAGCCGAGTGGTAATAGTTCTTTAATCCCCATTACACTAAAAGCAATTGTTAAAATAAGGCCAATAACTAAGTTCACTTGTTTTTTCGCTTTATAAAATGGTAAAACGATTAACCCGCAAATTGCATATAACGTTAATGCCTCTCCTGGCTGAAACATGTAATGAATCAAACCGAAAATAAATAGTGCAACTACTCGGCGTAGAAATAGAACATATCCATTCTTCCCTTTCGCAATTGCTCTCGTTATAAAGATATAGAATCCTACTCCAAATAAGAATGAGAAGATTGAGAAGAAACGACTTTCTACAAATAAGTATAGAAACCTTTGATAACTTGCATCCACTGTATTAGGGTCTGGAATTTTAATATTAAGTAGTGCAAGAATATTTACTAAAATAATCCCCAGTAGTGCGAAACCACGAATGTAATCTAACTCATCAATTCGTTTGTTTGTAATATTGTTCCCCATAAAGCAACTCCTTGTATAAAATTTAATCCTTCCTTACTCTACTGGAAAAGGACAATCGTAACTATCGGTTAACCTTACAGGAATCTTAAATTATTGTAATATAATAAAATAAAACCAGGTCATATTGCGACCTGGTCTACTCTGATTGCTTCGATCTTTGAGGTTGTCCTTTTTTACTGTTGCGCTGTTTCACTTGCACAACTGGATCAAGCTCATTCGAAAACTCAGCGTTATGTCCATTTTGTGTTTTTTGCTCTGGGTTATTTTGATCTGAACGTTTCGCCATTACATTCACTCCTTATTAGTGCGGTGTAATAATCATTTGATGTTGCAATTGGCGAATTGCCATACGTGCTCTATTTAACTGCTCACGTTGCTCATCATTCGCATGTTGTTGCATCGTTTGTAAATCGTTATATGCTTGTTCTAATTGTAACTGTGCATCTGAATACTCCATCGTATTGTAATGCTCTTGTCTCATACCAAGATCTAATTGCTCTTTCGCATATTCCACCGCTTGTTCCGCCTGTGTAATATACGATTCAAGTGATTGACGCTCTGCCATAATTGTCCCTCCTTGCTTCAATTCCCCTTTAGTGTGTCCCTTCCATCTGAACCTTATGAGTATGTTATAATGGATTTTATTTGTTTCATTTTGACTCGTCTTAGGAGGGAAAGTAATGAAGGTTCAAAACCCTTTTCCATATACAAACGACAATAAACGTTATCATACATGGAATTACCATTTACGAAATGAATTTGGTGAAAAAATCTTTAAAGTTTCATTAGATGCTGGCTTCGATTGCCCGAACCGTGACGGTACAGTTGCTTATGGTGGCTGTACATTTTGCAGTGCCGCTGGATCTGGTGACTTCGCTGGCGATCGCCGCGATGATGTTATAACGCAATATCATGAAATGAAAGAAAAAATGCACGCAAAGTGGAAAGACGGAAAATGTATCGCTTATTTCCAGGCGTACACAAATACACATGCTCCACTTGAAGTGTTAAAAGAAAAATTTGAACCGCTTCTAGCAGAAAAAGACGTTGTCGGTCTTTCTATCGCAACTCGTCCAGATTGTTTACCGGACGATGTCGTTGCATATTTAGCGGACTTAAATAAACGCACTTATCTTTGGGTTGAGCTTGGACTACAAACTGTCCATGAACGTACTGCCAATCTTATTAACCGCGCCCACGATTATCCGTCTTACGTTGCAGGTGTAAATAAATTACGTAAGCACGGCATTAGAGTTTGCTCTCATATTATTAATGGTCTTCCACTTGAAGATTACGACATGATGATGGAAACATCTCGTGAAGTAGCGAAGCTTGACGTACAAGGAATTAAAATTCATTTGCTTCATTTATTAAAAGGAACGCCAATGGTGAAGCAATATGAAAAAGGACAATTGGAGTTTCTTTCTCTTGAAGATTACGTAAGTCTCGTTGTTGACCAACTTGAAATGATTCCAGAAGACGTAATTGTGCACCGTATCACAGGTGACGGTCCACCTGATTTAATGATTGGCCCAATGTGGAGCTTAAATAAATGGGAAGTATTAAATTCCATCGATGCAGAATTTGTACGCCGCGGAAGCTGGCAAGGAAAATATGCAAATGAGGAGAAACAAAAATGAAATTAGAACGTGTATTACCGTTTGCTCGCTCGCTGCTGCAAACGGCTGTTAAAGAAGGCGATTACGCTGTAGATGCAACACTTGGAAATGGTCATGATGCTTGCTTCCTAGCTGAAATTGTTGGAGATAACGGAAAAGTATTTGGATTTGATATTCAAAAAGAAGCAATTGAAAGTTCTACTATCCGTCTAAAAGAAAAAAAACTTTTCGAACGTACTGTTTTAGTTCACGATAGTCACGATACACTTGTATCCGTATTACCAGAAGATGCAAAAGGAAAAGTAACAGGCGCAATCTTCAACTTAGGTTACCTTCCAGGCGGAGACAAACATATCGTTACAAAGCCGAACTCAACAATCTCGGCGATCGAACAATTATTAGAAATAATGGCACCTGAAGGTATCATCGTCCTTGTCATTTACCACGGACATCCAGAAGGACAAGTAGAACGCGACGCTGTACTTAAATTTGCAGAAGAACTCGACCAAAAACAAGCTCACGTTTTGCGATACGGCTTCATTAACCAGCAAAATAACCCGCCATTTATTGTGGCGATTGAGAAGCGATAAAGTGAAACTTTAATCAGTGGGGGCATTAACGGGGTAATTATATCAACGATTTTTCAATTATATCTATCATAACTCGGGATATATCAACGATTTTTTCGATATATCTATCATAACTTACAATATATCAACGATTTCTTGGATATATCGATTATTCGACAAAACATAACAAAAAAAGACGTGCACTCACTGCACGTCTTTTTGTTATTCTCCTATATAATGGATATATACAATGTTAAAGGAGACGAAAAAATGATTGGAATACTAGCAGGAATGGGGCCAAAATCAACTGGGCCATTCGTCGATACAGTTGTAGCAGAGTGCCAAACAATATACGGAGCAAAACATGATATAGACTTTCCTCATATGATGATTTATTCTTGCCCAACACCGTTTTACATGGATCGTCCTATCGATCACGAAGCGATGAAAAAAGCGATTATTGAAGGAGCACAAAAACTCGAAAGTGCTGGTGTAGACTTTATTGCTATACCTTGCAATACAGCGCATCTTTATTTTGAAGAATTACAGCATTCTCTTTCTATTCCAATTTTGAATAT
This sequence comes from Bacillus sp. FSL M7-1020, assembly GCF_038050415.1. NCBI lineage: Bacteria > Bacillati > Bacillota > Bacilli > Caryophanales > Bacillaceae > Bacillus > Bacillus sp. FSL M7-1020. Next base: position 4,348,329 of record NZ_JBBOTW010000001.1, read on the forward strand.
AGTCGATGAGACGTTACGAGCAATTCCTGAAACTGTAAAAAGAGTCGCTCTTCTCGCAACAGAAGCGACTGTTCAAGCTGGAATTTACCAAGACGGGATTGCAAAACGTAATATAGAATACCTCCATAATGAAAAATGGCAGGAGATGATTAATCAAATTATTACTTGTATTAAAAGCGGAGAAATTGAAGAAGCCCGCAAATTATGGAGCGCGCTCGTTTTACAATTAAAAGATGAAATAGATACTGCTATTATCGCATGTACTGATTTGAATGTTGTGGCGAGTGAGGATTTTGTGGATTCTGCTCAATGTCTTGCTGAGGCGGTTGTTTGGATGTATCTATCAAATACTAAAAGATCTTCATAAACATAGAAAACAGCCCTTTTAAAATGTGTTTTTTGTTTGCTAAAAACCCCCAAAACTTTTAACTTTCTTCACAATTCTTTCAAAGTATCCACACTTAATCTCGCTATATTAAATAAGTAGTTATTCATATAGGGAAGGTTAGGGGAACTGAAAGTATGAAAGTAAATCGTTCGCTTCATTACATTTTTTGGCGTTGGCATTTTTATGCTGGTCTTTTTATTACGCCACTTCTTATTACTTTGTCACTGAGCGGAATTGGGTATTTATTTCGGGAAGAGGTTGAGGATTTCATCTATAAAGATTTGTATTTTGGGAAGAGCGCCCAAACAGAGTCTATTTCGATGTCTGATTCTATTTCCTTAACAGAGAAAAAATATCCACATTATAGCGTGGCGAAAATTAGTGAGTTTAATGGGGATTATAATACGAGGCTTACTATTGCGAATGAATATACTGGGCAACAAAAATATGTGTATTTAGACAGCAATAATCAAATTGTTGGGGATCAAAATGCAAGTGAAACGTTTGCCAATATCATGAGGGAATTACATAGTTCTCTTTTAGTTGGTGGCACTGTCGTCAACTATACTGTAGAACTTGCGGCATGCTGGACAATCTTTTTAATCGTAACCGGATTGTACATGAGTATACGCCAATTCAAAAACACACCATCATCCAATAAGCGAGAAAAAGCAAAAAGACGTCATTCTATTATCGGTATTATATTTACAATTCCTCTCTTTCTGCTAGTCGCATCTGGATTGCCGTGGTCAGGATTTATGGGCAACCAAATTTATAAAATCGCAGCGTCGAATGAATCGATCGGATATCCCAAATTGTATATGGCACCACCTGAATCGAAGGTAAAAGAATTGCCGTGGGCAACAAGAAAAGAAGCTCCGCCTGAATCGAATTCAAATGAACCGAAAGCAATTTCTGTCGATGAATTACAAAAAGAAATTGAAATAAAAAAGCCATATGTTATCTCACTACCAGCTGATCCGAAAGGTGTATTCACTGTTTCGAAATCGAGCGGTTCTGGTATTACAGGTATGCATGTTGCACCAAATGAAGAGATAACAGCTTACTTTGATCAATATAGCGGGGAACTCATTTCAAAAACGGACTATCGTGATTATGGATTACTTGCACAATGGTTCACTTACGGCATCCCGCTTCACGAAGGACATTTATTCGGATGGCCAAATAAAATATTATGCTTACTAACGACATTTTCTTTATTACTTCTCATTTATTACGGAATAAAAATGTGGTTAGCAAGAAAGCCGAAAGGAAAATTAGCAGCACCGCCAAAGCAAAGAGATAAGAAAAGCGTACTCGTTTTCTTTATCATGATGGTTATACTAGGCGCTGTCATGCCTTTATTCGGACTGTCTGTTTTAGTTATTTTTGCGATTGAACTTCTTATATATGTATTTTCAAAAATACGATTATAATGAAAAGAAAACCACTCATATAGAGTGGTTTTCTTCATCACTGCGCCATTTTCTTTCGGTACAACTTCCCGTTCCAATAGAAGAATCGTGAAGTAAGCCCTCCGTATTTTACAATGCGCCGTGCCATTTTGTGCATATTCTTTTGTGCTGATACTTTTTGATCTGATAAATAAATACCAAGTAACCCTCGGCTAATAAGACGATGAAACTTCGCATGAGGCAAATCACCAATGCTGTTCTCTGCTTCTTCTACAAAATGTTTCATGCGATCTAATATAGCTTGCTCGTTTTCGTAATAACTACAGAAATTCAAATCTCCGCCTATACGGTCTTCTTCTTGATCGATAAAATAATCAAGTAAAATATGGAGTCCTTGTACGTAAGGGAAGTACCCTTGTCTAATTTTCGCAATATCTTCATCATGTAATTCATCATGAAATGCATATGCTACAAGACAGAAGATTCCAAGCGTAGAACCGGCACATGCTGAAAATTCAAACCAGCTCATCTCGGGTAAGTTTTCTTTATGTGCTTCAAACCATGTTTTTAAACGTGGTTCTCTTTCTTCTAACTTCACGTGTTTATGAATTTGTAAATCACAATAATAACAAGCTAGTTCATGAAGAACAGGAGCAATTTTGTCATAGTGCTTCGTTTTCTTTAAAACATCTTGGCACGTTTCAACAAGTTCATCTAAATAACCACCATCATCTTGATCATCACGATAACGATAATAATTACCGCCACCTTCTACTTCAGGTGATAATGCCATTAACATGGATTCATGCAGCGCGGCAAAATCGTTCGGATCAAGTGATGTACTGCGATCACATAAATTATCTAAATAGTCGCTAATCGTTTGATACGCTACGATAAAACGAATACATTCCTCTCGATGTTCATTTGCTAATAGCGCTAAAATGCCACCGCCCTCGCAATGAAACGTTTTATGCTCAATACTTGCGATTGCCTGACTATGAAGCTCATCATTCGGAATATGGTAGGCACGCTCTTTCCACATCGCTAGCTCATGGTGTACAACCGGAAACACATCACGGTATACTTTCGCCATGAGCGTTATGGGATTACTCGGTACGTTCACTTCTTCCTTCATCTCCTCTATTCATTGTACAAATAATTTACTTATTTGTTTCTATTATGTTATTGATACGTATTTCAGTAAATGACTGAATATAATTCAAAATTTCATCACGCTCATACTCATTTAATAATTCATGATAACAATTAGGCCATTCTTTATATGCCTTATCACTTATTTTAACATTATCAAACCACATGCGGACACGTGTTTTATCTACAAGTTTATCCTCACATGCTTGCATTAGCAAGAGCGGAACATCTGGAAAATCGTTTATTTTCTTATGAGCCATTTCAATAGACTTAATTAATTCACTATACCAACGTACTGATACTTTGCGCAAGAACAATGAATCATTCTCCATCGCATCTCTCACTTCATGATTACGTGTCGACATTTCCACTGTAAGATTCGTTGCAAATTGCAATTTTGGTGCAACAACATTTAATATTTTTGAAGCCGCTCGAAGCGGAGCAGCAGGTGCAGCTAATACGCCTAAACATGGCGAACTTAAAATGATACCATCTATATCTTCTCTCTTCGTTTCTTGCATCATACGAATCACGATAAGACCGCCCATACTATGACCGAATAGAAAAATAGGTACCCGGTATTTTCTAGCTTCTTTCACCCATAATTTAACTTCTTCTATGTATTCATCAAATGAATCAATATGTCCTCTATTTCTCGAAGTCGTTCCATGTGACGGAAGGTCTCCCATCACGACGTGGTAGCCGATATGATTCCACATTTCCGCGACCGCTTCGTAGCGTCCGTGATATTCCATTGCGCCGTGTACAATAACGACTACAGCTTTCGCTTCCTCCGCTTCATAATTCCACATACAGACCTCCTCCATTTCACTCTTTTTCATAATTTGATACACTAAAACTAGTCTCTAGGAAAGGAAGGCTTTACATGATATATCCTTATAAAGAAAAAAACCCAAAAATTTCGAGTAGTGCTTTTATCGCTGACTATGTTACGATTACAGGCGATGTTTCCATTGGTGAAGAAGCAAGTATTTGGTTTAATACAGTCATCCGAGGTGACGTATCACCGACTATAATTGGAGACCGGGTAAATGTACAAGATCAATGTACACTCCACCAAAGCCCTCAGTATCCTCTTATTTTAGAAGATGACGTTACAGTTGGACATCAAGTCATTTTACATAGCTGTCACATTAAAAAAGATGCTTTAATTGGAATGGGATCTATTATATTAGATGGTGCTGAAATTGGTGAAGGAGCCTTTATCGGTGCTGGGAGTCTCGTTTCACAAGGGAAGAAAATTCCACCAAATACGTTAGCGTTCGGTCGCCCAGCGAAAGTCATTCGTGAATTAACAGAAGAAGACCGTAAAGACATGGAACGAATTCGCACACAATACGTTGAAAAAGGTCAATACTATAAATCATTACAAAAATAATTTTCCTGCTGCCATAAGATTGGCAGCTTTTTTCATCCCGATTGGTGAAGGCTAATAATCAGTGGTGGATGAACAGAATCCCCACTGATTAAAGTTTCACTTTATAAAAACTAACTTTTTCTTTACAAAACATTATTATTCCCTCAACAAAATCTTATTAAAATAGAAGCAAATATCTCCATATATATGTAGATGAGGGAGGAGAATCTTCATGAAGGTCAGTGGATTATATAAAATAGAATGTTGCATTTTCAAAGGAATTAATCGCTACTTTGATCAAAAAACATTAAATATCTTTTTCAGCAATATTACTCATATTGGTGGTGCCACTTTCTCCATTGCACTCACACTTTTCTTTTTAATTTTCGCAAAAGGGACTTTGCATCAAGCTGCAATTGCAACTGCTATTTCTTTAGCAATTAGCCATATTCCTGTGCAAATATTAAAAAGATATTATCCACGAAAACGTCCTTATTTAACAATTCAGGATGCAAAATATCCAGTCCATCCATTAAAAGACCACTCTTTCCCGTCTGGTCATACAACGGCTGTTTTCTCTGTGTTCATTCCATTTATTTGCTATAATCCAAGCTTACTTGTTTTTCTATTACCGTTAGCATTATGCGTCGGGATTTCTCGCATTTATTTAGGGCTTCACTATCCGTCAGACGTATTCGTCGGTATGTGCCTCGGCACTTGCTCTGGCATCATCTCTTTTTATCAATGCATCCCACTCTTCACGTAAAGGAGCGATATGATGAGAGTCGCCATATTTACCGATACTTTTACACCACAAATCAATGGGGTTGCGAAAACATTAGAGCGATTAACACGTTACTTTCAAAAAGAAAATATCGCCTATTCTGTTTTCGCCCCTCAGCATACCGCTGAAGATAATTTCGTAGCAAATGTGAACAAAATGAGAAGTATCCCGTTAACAATATTATATCCAGAATGCCGCTTTTCTTTTCCTACTCCGCGCATTAAACAGGAACTTCTTACCTTTAAACCTGATATGATTCACATTGCTACACCTTTCAACATGGGACTTTGTGGATTGTATTATGCAAAAAAGTTAAACATTCCAGTTGTCGGTTCTTATCATACTGATTTCGATGCCTATTTACGCTATTACAAAATCGAATTCCTCTCTAATATGCTTTGGAACTATTTAAAATGGTTTCATAGTCATATGCAAAAGAATTTTGTTCCTTCCTCTGAAACATTACATCAACTAAAAAATAAAGGGTTTCAGTCCCTCTCTATTTGGGGACGTGGTGTAGATTGCACACTCTTTCATCCAGCTTATAATACAGACCTATTCCGAAAAAAATATAATATTACAGCGAAGTATGTCCTTTCCTATGTTGGACGGATTGCTCCTGAAAAAGATATTGATACGTTGCAAGACCTTATCGTTAAATCCGCGCATACTCGAAACGACATTCATTGGCTCATCGCCGGAGATGGTCCTCTAGCAGCAAACTTATGTGAAGCTGTCTCGAAAACAAATGTCACTTTTACTGGCTATTTACAAGGTGAAGATTTAGCTGAAGCATATGCTTGTTCTAACATAATGGTATTTCCATCAGCTACTGAAACGTTTGGAAATGTCGTACTCGAATCACTTGCATGTGGTACCCCTGTCATTGGTGCAAATAGTGGCGGAGTTAAAAATATTATTACAGATGGAAAAACGGGAGTTCTTTGTCCACCAAAAGATGCGGATGCATTTCTATCATCCATTTATTCTTTATTACAAAATAAAGAAAAACTTATACAGATGGGAATAGCAGCTTCGTCTTATGCGAAATCCAAAAGCTGGGATGAGATTTTTCGTGGCTTACTTAATCAATATGCAGAAGTCCTTCAGCACGCCACATCAGAATTACTCGCTTAAACACAAAAACTCCCTTCAAAAAAATGAAGGGAGTTTATTACACGAACACAAATTTTAGTTTAATAAATGATACATAAGGTTAAATATCACTTTATTTCTATATACATTATAACAAAAATAAACATAACTAAACAGACTTGTAATAAAAACCCATATAAATTAATATATGGTTATACAGTATTTTTACTGTATAGTGATTTTAAGAATTCCCCTTAAAATCAGCTTACTCACATACCTTTATACAGCAATTGTTCCCCAATTCTGTATATCAAAAAACCTTTCATTCATTTGAAAGGTTTTTTTGAGCTTGCGCATATTCTTCTTTCGTATTTACATTTATAAACCATTCTGCATTTGCTTGTATATCTTCTCCGGCAACATATTTCACATTACATTGTAATAAAAGCTGCCCCATACTTCTTTTTTCTTCTTGAAGTAAAGTATAAATCTTTTCTTTCACACGGTTATGATACGCTGCAAGTAACGGTTGTTTTCTTCCATTAATAATAGGTACAACCGCATCATATTCATTGTTCGTTTGCTCTAATAAAATAGTAAACCACTCATGCGAAACATTTGGCGCATCGCAAGGCATAATAGCGTACCAATCTGCTTCTATATATTCCATTCCTGATACAATTCCAGCAAGTGGACCGTTTCCTTTATAGTGCGGAATATCTTCTATAACAGGAACTTGTACGAATTGCTCTACTCGCTCTTTTATATCAGAATGACTAATGACTACAACCTCTTGGAGCGTCCTTGTCATCACTTTCAAAATATGCTCAATAAACGTACTCCCTTGCCAGCTTGCTAACGCTTTCGGCTCACCAAACCTACTCGACATACCACCTGCTAATACAATTCCAGCCCACTTACTCATTGGCGATGCAGTTCGAATGTAATATGACCTAACTCCGGTAAAATCAACTTATTCATCGCAAGGCGAACTGCTCCGCTAGATCCTGGCATTGAAAAGACAACTTTTCGCCCAATTGTGCCACCAATCGCTCTACTTAACATTGCACTACTTCCGATATCTTCTAAATAACTAATCATGCGGAACAACTCACCAAATCCGACAATTTCTTTATCTAATAGCGCTGATACGGCTTCAATTGTGACATCACGTTTCGTAATACCTGTACCACCATTTGTTAATACAACATCAACATCTTCCTTATGATAACCAGCTAACACTGCTTGCTGAATACTTTCTTTATCATCTTTTACAATTGCATAAGAAGTCACTGTATGGCCTGCTTCTTTTAACAATTCATGTAATAGTTGTCCGCTCTTATCTGTCTCTTCCGTACGTGTATCGGAAATTGTTACAATCTTGCAACGCACTTCTTTTGGCGCTTGTTTTTTATGTTCATTGACACTCATTTTTCTTCTTCCTTTCTTAAAGACTTTTCTTCATTTTATCATACATACCTTTACACAATTATGTATGAAGACGATGATGCATCATGATACAATATAAGTATAGTAATCCACAAAAAGGAAAATGAAAAACATTCTTTCTTATCCCCCTAGACTTCACATCATTAGCTAACCTTTAACTTTTCTTATATTTTCTACATAGTAGAATTCAGTTTTTAAAATTGCACTACCAAATAAATCGGAGGTCTACCTATTATGGAACTATACAAAAAATTAACAACAACATTCATCCTCTTATTCGTTGCTTCCATCACTGTCGGTTTTTCTCTAAAAGGAGCAATTCCATACGCCACATTAGTAAGTATTATATTCGCAACGCTATTTTTACTAAGCAGTGCCTTTTGCGCGGGTAAAGCACGTCAAATGAAAGGTTGATTGCATATGTTACATAAGAAACGGACCATTTGTAAATCATGTGAAAAAGAAATACAAACATATGAAAAATCACGGATTCATATGCCATTTCCAGCAAGTGGTATGACTAATATGAAAAAATATATTGAGCTAGACGGAGAAGTGTATTGTAAATCATGCATTCAAATTGTAAGTAAAACGAAATAAAAAAAGCTTTGCGCTCACTGCGCAAAGCTTTTTTTCATATATTATAGACCAGCTTGCTCTTTTAAAGTAGCTGCTTTGTCTGTACGTTCCCATGAAAGATCTACATCAGTACGTCCAAAGTGACCGTAAGCTGCTGTTTGTTTGTAAATTGGGCGACGTAAGTCTAGCATTTTAATAATACCAGCTGGGCGAAGATCGAAGTTGTTACGAACTAGTTCTACTAGTACGTCTTCAGATACTTTACCAGTGCCAAATGTATCAACTGAAATTGATACTGGTTGTGCTACGCCAATTGCGTATGCAAGTTGTACTTCTGCTTTGTCAGCAAGTCCAGCTGCTACGATATTTTTCGCAACATAACGAGCTGCATATGCTGCAGAACGGTCAACTTTCGTTGCATCTTTACCAGAGAATGCACCGCCACCGTGGCGAGCGTATCCACCGTAAGTATCAACGATGATTTTACGTCCTGTTAAACCAGCATCACCTTGTGGTCCGCCAATTACGAAGCGACCAGTTGGGTTAATGAAGAATTTCGTTTCTCCATCCATTAATTCTGCTGGAACTACAGCTTTAATTACATGCTCTTTTAAATCGCGATCGATTTCTTCCCATGTAACATCTGGATGATGCTGTGTAGAAATTACAATTGTATCTACACGTACAGGTTTACCATTTTCATCATACTCAATTGTAACTTGCGTTTTTCCATCCGGACGTAAGTATGATAATGTGTCATCTTTACGTACTTCAGTTAAACGGCGAGCTAATTTGTGAGCAAGCGAGATTGGAAGTGGCATTAATTCTTGTGTTTCATTACATGCAAAACCAAACATTAAACCTTGGTCTCCTGCACCAATTGCCTCAATCTCAGCGTCAGTCATTTGACCTTCGCGTGCTTCTAGCGCTTGGTCAACACCCATAGCGATGTCAGCAGATTGCTCATCGATAGATGTTAAAACTGCACAAGTTTCTGCATCGAATCCGTATTTTGCGCGTGTGTAACCAATGCCTTGAATTGTTTCACGAACGATTTTTGGAATGTCTACGTAAGTAGAAGTCGTAATTTCCCCCGCTACCAATACTAAACCAGTTGTTACAGTTGTTTCACAAGCTACACGTGCATTTGCGTCTTTTGATAAGATCGCATCTAAAATTGAATCAGAAATTTGGTCACAAATTTTATCTGGATGTCCTTCAGTTACAGACTCAGATGTGAACAGATGACGTTTTTTTGTCATGTGGTAAACCTCCCTACAGTAATTGTATATATTGTACGGAACTCATCCTTAATTTGCCACAAACTGCGACATACATTTATTCTCCCACACAAGCATACAGAAAAACCTTTCCTACTTAACATAGAGGAAAGGTTTAATTTGCTACTTGCATACTGCTTTTTGCCCTTTGCTCTTATCGTTCGAGACCATTAGCCTCGCACAGGTTTTAGCACCTATTCACATGTATTTACCACTACAAGTGAGGTTGCTGGGCTTCATCGGGCCTGTCCCTCCGCCAGCTCGGGATAAGAGAGTATCCGTCCCAACCTATACTAAAGAAATGATATTCATTTGTCAATTAATATTCACATTTTCCTGAAAGTTTTTCTCAATACGCCTGGAATGAAATATTAATAAGGAAATAATACATTCACACAAACAAAAATAAATAAATAGTATACATTATTTATATAATTGTGTTATACTCTTGATGGGGATTACGAGAAATATTTCATTAAATGAAAAGGATGGTATATAAATATGAGTACTGTGAATGTCCAAATCGGTTTACATGAATTATTGAACGGAAGCAATGCACAGATTCAACTAAGTGTTCCGCAATTAGTGGAAAAAGTATTAATGCGAAATGAAGGGAAATTAACTTCTACTGGTGCAGTTTCTGCTTCAACAGGAAAATACACAGGACGTTCTCCTAAAGATAAATTTATTGTGAAAGAAGCATCGGTTGCTGACAAAATTGCTTGGGGAGCTGTGAACCAACCGATTTCTGAAGAACATTTTAATAAATTATATACTAAAGTTTTAGAATACTTAAAAGAAAAAGAAGAGTTATTCGTCTTCAAAGGATTTGCAGGCGCCGATCGCAACTATCGCCTACCAATTCAAGTTATTAACGAATATGCATGGCACAATCTATTTGTACATCAATTATTTATTCGTCCAACTGAAGAAGAATTAACAACTCATGAATCAGAGTTTACAATTGTTTCTGCACCGAACTTTAAAGCAGATCCAGTAATTGACGGTACAAACTCTGAAGCATTCATCATGGTTTCATTCGAAAAACGTATCGTACTAATTGGTGGTACAGAATACGCTGGAGAAATGAAAAAATCAATCTTCTCTATTATGAACTTCTTACTACCTGAACAAGATATTCTTTCTATGCATTGCTCTGCAAACGTAGGTGAAGAAGGTGACGTAGCACTATTCTTCGGTTTATCTGGAACAGGTAAAACAACTTTATCTGCTGATCCAAACCGTAAATTAATCGGTGATGATGAGCATGGTTGGTCTGATAACGGTGTATTCAATATTGAAGGCGGTTGCTATGCGAAATGTGTAAACCTTTCTCATGAGAAAGAACCACAAATCTTTGATGCAATCAAATTTGGATCTGTTTTAGAAAACGTTGTCATTAATGATCAAACACGCATCGCTGACTATAACGATACTACTTTAACAGAAAATACACGTGCTGCCTACCCTATGCATGCGATTGACAATATCGTGCTGCCAAGTGTTGCAGGACATCCAAATACAATCATTTTCTTAACTGCTGATGCATCTGGCGTATTGCCTCCAATCAGTAAGTTATCAAAAGAACAAGCTATGTATCATTTCTTAAGTGGTTACACTAGTAAACTAGCAGGAACAGAGCGCGGCGTTACATCTCCGCAAGCTACATTCTCAACTTGCTTCGGTTCACCATTCTTACCACTTGATGCATCTCGCTATGCTGAAATGCTTGGTGAAAAAATTGAGAAACACGATGCGAAAGTATTCTTAGTAAACACTGGCTGGACTGGTGGCGAATACGGTGTTGGTAAGCGTATGAACTTAGGTTACACTCGCGCAATGATTCAAGCGGCACTAAGCGGTGAACTTGCAAAAGCTGAAACTGCTAAACATGACATCTTCGGTCTTGAAGTACCTCTTCACGTACCAGGTGTACCTGACGAAGTATTAATGCCTGAACAAACTTGGGCTGATAAAGCTGCTTACAAAACAAAAGCAATTGAACTTGCAAACGAATTCAAAGAGAACTTCAAAAAGTTCGACAGCGTTTCTGAAGCTATTATTAACTTAGGCGGTCCAATCGCTTAAGTTAAAACTTTCTGTTGGAATAACCCTTTACTCATATGAATAAGTGTCGTGTAACCGAAAAGTTTCGCGTACTCACCGACAAAACCCAATGCGGCTTAACGGTTACACACACTTACATAAAAAAGAAGCTTACGTTTTTACGTAAGCTTCTTTCTATCTATTTTTTATACAAGTACGGAGCTAAAAAAGGCTCTAACCGCTTCTAACCATCGCCGGATTCTCTATTCCATCTAAAAAATTCCCAACCACAATCTACAATTCATATACTTAAATTTTCACACATATAAATCACAGATTCAAACACACAAACTTTTTTCCTACTTACTACATCCTTCTGGTCTCACACTGCCTGGAACTAAAAAAGGCTCTAACCGCTTCTAGCCACCGCTGGATCCTCTATCCCATCTAAAGAGCAGCTTTTATCTTTTTATCTCTTCGTTAATTCTTTCTCATCTTTCATGCTATAGTAGCCTAAATTAACAACAATTAAGAAATAACCGCCCATAATCCCTACTGCAAAAGCCCACATCACCATATGGTGCTCAATTTCATACATAATAATAGCACCCAAAATAGCAGCGGCAAAACGGTTAAACATACCGAGCGTCGGTGCTTTCGTTTTCTTTACAATGCTATCTCCAAGCTTCTCAATTCGTCTCCCTAAAAGCCAAACACAATACATACTTACGATAAGTCCAATTCCTGCACCTAGAAAATGCGCTGAAAACGGCGTTAACATCCAGCCTAATAGCAGAATACCTAGTAAATAATACGATTGAATTTTAAACGATCTTAATGACATACTAATCATGCTGTACCCCTCTTCAGTAGTTTTAATCTATCCAACAAAAGCTGTATAACTCATTTCTTTCGAGTTCATACTACTTAAAATTCTCTTCACTCAAATTAAAAACAACATAAACCCAATGTTTATGTTGTTTAAATGTTTTCAGAAAATAATATTATACAAGATTTCGAACATCATATTCTTATAATTTGTGACGTTTTTCCAAACATTTTTCGTCCATTTATGAAAAAAGTGATATCAATCTATGAACATACGGATATGATGTAATAAATACACAAATAAAGGGGGCGTCTAATGATTTATTTTTTAATGGCTCTCATTCATCTCATTGTCCCTGCACTTATTGGACTTTCGCTATATTGGTACACGAAAAATCATAGTATTTTCTACGCTGTCCTCGGTGTTCTCCTTCCAGGTATTATTCTTATCACACTCTTCCGTATTCCATTTTTAAACTTAATTCCACTTATTACTGCTATCTTATTTCTCGTCTTCTTACCAAAAATAAAAAAATAGGAAAGCAGATCATAAGTGATCTGTTTTCCTATTTTGATATAGGTTCCTGTACGGTAGTATGAACTTTTACTTTCTCCAATTTTACAAACCATAGACCAAAGAAAATGATTATCCCACCGATCATTTGTTGTAATGAAATAGATTCATTTGCCCATATAGCTGCAAATAAAACCGCTACAATCGGTGTAATATACATATATACCATCGTATGGGATGCCCCAATTTTTTGAACACCGATATACCACATTACTAAACCAAATACTGTTACAAAGAAAATAGAATATAGTAAAGCAAATAGTGTCATCCCTTTTGTAATGTGAAACGGCATGACAAATACATGTGGACCACTTAATAATAAAAGCGGAATTGCTCCAACTAATGCCGACCATGCAGTAACACGTAGTGCTGAATATTTTTTAATTAATGGCCCTGCTAAAACAGGATAAAGCCCCCAGCATATTGATGTAATCATTCCAATTCCATTCCCGTAAAAAGAACTAGCGAGTGAATGCCCCGCTACTAAAACTAATGCTGCACCCACAAAGGCAATCATAGAACCAATTAACTTCCGAGAAGAAAACTTTTCTTGTTTCAAAAAAACCGCAAATAAAGTTGTAAAAATAGGTGAAATAGAAATGAGTAAAGAGGCATTTGTAGCGGATGTATATTTAACAGTTTCCATAAATAACGTTTGATATAGTACAATACCTACAAAACTAACAACGATTAATCTTGGTATATCTTTTCGCTCCACATAAAGCGACTTTTCAATAAAGAATGTAAGCAATAACAGTAACGGTGCCGCCGCCATCATCCGAATAGCAGTAAACTCAATTGCTGTAAATTCTACAAGTCCATATTTTGCAATGGTATAGTTAATACCCCAAATCATAACCACACTTAAAATTAATAACTCAATTCCCCATCTTCTCATGCGTATCCCCTCCGCAAAGAAAATTATACAGAAAATTCAATCATGTGTACATTTCATTATGTGAAAAAATCTTTTTATTGTATCAAGAGCTTTACTTTGACACATGAAATTATATCGGCGATTTTTAAGTATATCGACTTATCAACAAAAAACGGCAATAATAACACCTTATGCAATAAAAAAGACGATTCCAAAAACATATTGGAACCGTCTTTTCTTTATTATACTCGAACATGTAACTTCATATTTGGATTATAAAACTGGCTCGGGCTTTTTAACTGAAGAGTTCCTCCACCTTCATGCCAATCAACCGTTAACTTATCATCCATAAATACAAGCTTTGTACGATCGGCGATAAAGCTAAGTGTACTTGATTCAATATCTACATCACGCTCATCTTTTTCAGCTACAGCTACTAAATCAATGATTCCGCTCATAACACAACCGCAACCTTCATTATCGTAAAATAATTTTATATATTTCGCTTCATTTGGAATCGTATCCATAATTTTTTTATATGCTGCTTCTGTTACAGTAACGTACATCTGTTAATGTTCATCCTTTCTTCTCATATCATTCATATATTGTACCACTATTTTTCTAAAACTTTGTATACAGAAAATTAAGACTAATATACAATGTATGTGATAAAGGAGGTTCTATCACTGATGTCTCAACTAAAGCGATATCCTATTTTATTAGGCCTATTAGGTAGCTTTTTTATTTCTAGCGGAATGATATTACAACATATACTTCCCTATTCTCCTTCTATTGGTTGGATTCTAGGTTTTATTTGTTTCCTATCCGCTTCTTATTTTGCCATGAACAATAAAAATAACTAATAGAGTAAGAATTAGTTTAAGGAGGATAACACAACATGCCAGCTTTAAAAGAAATAGAACAATCACTCAATCATATATTCCAAATCGAAAAATACGGAAAAGACATTGCCTTTAGTCGCTTTATCCCTGCTGTATATGATTCTATCCAATTTCCATGGCAACAATTTTTTGAAGCAACTTTTGTAGAGCTATTTAACGGTCTTATGATACGAGGGGCTGAAAATGTAAACAAAGTATTTTTATCTGTATTCCCTACAGATGACGTTCTTGAAGCTTTCATTTCACAATCGACACCCGGTGATTTACTCTTTATGCATCATCCACTTGTAATGGAGTGCGGTGATCCGCTTGGAAAATCAGGCCGTGGTTTTATTCCCATTCCAGAAAAATATTTGCAGGCGATAAAAGAAAAACAACTTTCTATATATACATGTCACGGACCAATGGATTTTCATCAAACGTATGGAACAAGCATTTCAATCGCAAAAGCACTCCAAGCCAGTGTAATTGACGGATTTGCTTACGGTGGTCCAGAAAGCGAGCCAGTCGGTCTCATTTGTGAAATAGATGAAACATCAACAGAAGCACTCCAAAAACGTCTAAAAAAACTCTTCCACATTCCTTACACAGACTTCGAAGGTAAACAACACGATTCCATTAAAAAAATTGCAATTATCGCTGGATGTGGCGATGTCGTATCTTTAATGAACGAAGCAGAAGAAAAAGGTGCTGAAGCATATATTGCAGGAGAAATCCATTGCCATATCGACAATGATTACGGTAGACATAAATACTCGCTCATTATGGATTATGTAAAAACAACGAATATGTCACTCATCGGTGTGTCGCACTCTGCCTCTGAATACTTAGTGAAAGAGACATTGATATATGATTGGTTTAAAGAGAACTTTCGTTTGGATATTACTTTAATTCCGCAGGAGAAATGGTGGTTATAAAAGGACACTTTAATTAGTGAAGATGGGTACACACATCAATTTATTTTTTACAGAATAAAAAAGGAGATCGCTCTCAAGTAAGTAATCTCCCTTTTTCGAATATTTTATCATTACATCGGCAACATTACCTTTACCGTCGTTCCAACTCCAACTTCACTTTCAAAGCTCATTTTACCGTTGTGGTCTTTAATAATTTTTTCTGTAACTACTAACCCTAAACCTGTGCCCGTTTCTTTCGTTGTGTAAAAAGCTTCATTTAACTTTGGAATTTTATCTTTTGGAATGCCGCACCCCTCATCTTTCACCTGAACGACGATTCCATCTTCTACGGTAACTTTAATCGTAATCGTCCCACCAACTGACATTGCTTCAATCCCATTTTTGATTAAATTAAAAAATACTTGTTTTAATCGTTTTTCGTCGCATGTAATTGACGGTATGTCTTTACTGTAAATACCTTGTATGTGCACCCCTTGTTCTAAAGCAGGCTTACCCATAACCCGAATAACATAAGCGATAATTTCTTGTATGTTATGAGTTTCTGATTCTAGCGATTTAGATTTCTCAAACCCACTAAGTTCTGTAGTAATTGTATGAATTCGTTCTACCTCTTGCTTCATAATATCGCTATAAATCTTATCCTCGGGATGCTTGTTCGCTTGTTTATTCACAAGTTTTTTTAAAGTTGCTAAAGGTCTTCTAATCTTATAGCCAATAACTGTTGCCATTTTTCCAACAGTTGCTAGCTTTTCTGTTTGTTTTATTTCTTTATCCATCATCTCAATCGTACGAATGTAAGACTGGAATCTCAAAAATATAATCCAACATATAATGGAGAATACGCTACATAATGCCATTGGGATTAAAACGAGAGAAGATTGAATAATGATTCCAATAAGAGCGTACCTTCCAACAATTATCCCTATAACTAACCAAAAATATTTTTTACTCACGAAGATTGGTGCAAATAAAATGAAAAATCCTTCTACTATATTTCCACCATCAAACTCAGCATCACTACCAGAATAAATCATAATATTATGGATAAAATCTAATATATTATAGCCAATTAAAATGATATACTTTACCGCAAATGGATTCTTCCATTTCATAAAATATATGCCGATGCAAAACAATATCACCATCCAAAAATAGAGCCATAAACCTAAACCATCTTCGAATTTTCCTACTCCTTCTTGTTCTCCCCCTATTAAAGGTACGATAAATTCATAGGCAAGATCATATACAAAAAATATAATAAAAAATAAGCTTAAAAATACTTTGAGTGCCTTTATTTCTTCATTTTTAAATATATAGCCTTTATTCATATGGTAACTCCTAGCTTTTCTTCCACTTGGATTTCATAATTTCCAAACTTCATTGGAAGAATGATGTCTATTCTTGTTCCAATATCTCTTTCACTTACAATGCATAATTCACCAAGATGCTCGGCAACAATTCGATCCGCTACCGTAAGTCCTAGACCAATTTTATCTTGTTTCGTTGTATAAAAAGCCTCTGTCACACGGGCTAAATTTTCCTTCTTAATACCGTAACCACTATCGATTATACTTATCATCACATAATCTTTCCCTTTATTTTCTAATCGCAAATCTAAAATGCCACCTTGCTCCATTGCCTCCAGAGCATTATTTATGACATATAAAAAAACTCCTCTTATTTTTCGTTCATCACATTCAACTTCCACTGTTTTTTCTTCCACATTAGAAATAAGTTGAACATTTGATTCATTCATTTTTTCGCGAAGAGTTTTTACTGCTTGTAATACAATTTTTCCTACATCATGTTTCTCATAAATAGAAGGTTTACATGTAGCAACTTCCATTAACTCACTTATCATATTATTCATATTTTCTATTTCAAAGATCATTCGTTTATAAATAGGATCATCTTCATGCTTCTCTCGCTGTAATTGTGTAAATCCTTTTAACGAAGCAAGTGGATTTTTAATTTCATGCCCGACTGTCGCTGCCATTTTTCCGATCACTGCTAATTTTTGTGATTCACTAGCAATCTTAATACTTTCCTTTACAGCTGAAAGATATTGTAAAAATCGATTTAAAATGATGTATGCAGCTATTAATAAAAGTGTGTACATAATAAGAAACATAAACGCTTTTACTTCCTCTAATACAAATAAATAAATCACATATTTCCCTATAATCGTAGCAAGTAAAAACACAAAATACTTTTTATTTAAAAATATAGGTACAAAGAAAATGAGAATAATTTCTATTATATTTACCCCATCAAATGCCGCCTTATTATAAAGAATATACGAAAGTATATTAGCCATTTCTATCCCTATGTATGCAAATAAACATGTATATTTAACAAGGTTTGCTTTCTCTTTTTTTATTAAATATATATTCACGCCGAGTATTGCTGTTCCACAAATAACTTGCCATAGTATGTTATGTCCCTTATCCGTTAGTGATTTATTTTCTAATACGATTGCATAGAAAATTTGATATGCAGTAACAGTAACAAATAGCACCCATAAGAAAATTTTTGCATTCCTTTCTTCTTCTTTATATGATAGAAAACTTTCTTTCACTTTAACACCCCTTCAAAATAATATCTCGAAGAATACCATTTATTATAATAAATGATTTTCATAGACAAACAAAGATAAATCGAACATTTGAGGAAAATCATACCAACAGTGTAATATCTTCAGACTATATGCAAGCATAAAAACTACAATCAATAATACGTATATTATGGGAGGTGTTTTATATGGACGGCAAAAAAAATAAAAAGACAGAACAGCTCCAATCCTTTACACCCGAAAATGAAGGAAAGGAGATGACAACAAATACAGGTGTTAAAATTTCAAATGATGAAAACTCTTTAACTGCCAGTGATCGTGGCCCTACCCTTCTGGAAGATTTTCTTATGCGAGAAAAGCTTTCTCATTTTGATCGTGAACGAATTCCTGAAAGAGTCGTTCATGCACGAGGATACGGAGCACATGGCATTTTTGAGTTATATGAATCTTTAGAAGAGCTAACAATGGCACACTTTCTACAAAACCCTTCAAAAACAACACCACTTTTCGTTCGTTTTTCTGAAGTAGCGGGATCAAAAGGAGCCAATGAAACGAATCGAGATGTTAGAGGATTCGCTGTTAAATTTTATACAGAAGAAGGAAATTTCGACTTAGTAGGAAATAACATACCAATTTTCTTCATTCAAGATGGTATTAAATTTCCTGATCTTATTCACGCCCTTAAACCAGAGCCACATAATGAAATTCCACAGGGCCAAACAGCACATGATACTTTTTGGGACTTCATCGCCAATAATCAAGAATCAGCTGCAATGATGATGTGGATTATGTCCGACCGTACAATTCCAAGAAGTTTTCGAATGATGCAAGGATTTGGCGTTCATACATTTCGTTTCGTTAATAAAAATGGAAAGTCGCGATTCGTAAAATTCCACTGGAAGCCAAAGCTCGGCGTTCATTCGTTAATTTGGGATAGAGCATACTAACACATATAAGGGGGATACTTCATGTTTGTTACGGTCGAGAAAGATGTTCATATTTTTGTGCAAGACGTTAATCCCGGTCCCGGTAGTAAAACTGTTTTTTTCGTCCATGGCTGGCCTTTAAATCATCAAATGTATCAATATCAACTCAATGTTTTACCGGAGCACGGCTTTCGCTGCATCGCCATGGATATACGCGGAAATGGGCAATCTGATAAGCCATGGACTGGTTACACGTATGACCGATTAGCTGATGATATTGCAATTGTTCTGGAAGCACTCCAAGTAGAAAATGCTACGTTAGTCGGTTTTTCAGTCGGCGGTGCTCTTTCTATTCGCTATATGTCTCGCTACAATGGGCGTCGTATTTCTAAGCTCGCATTAATTGATGCCGTCTCTCCTTCTTTCGTGAAAAATCAAGAGTCCCCTTACGGTGTACCAAAAGAACAAGCAGATACCCTCATTCATCAAATGTATGTAAATTTACCAAAATTTTTAAGTGATGTATCTTTATCATTTTTCAATAGAAACTTAGGAGCTGCAACCCTTGAATGGTTTTCTTATCTCGGTATGCAGTCCGCTTCCTATGCTCTCATCAAAATTTTGCAAGCAGCTGCAAACGAAGACGTAACGAAAGACTTAAGTAAAATTAACGTTCCAACAAAAATATTCCACGGCGTTCACGACCAACTGATCCCATACAAAAGTGCTGAACTCACGCAAAAACGGATTAAAAATGCTCAACTACATGCTCTTACAAATAGTGGTCACGGCTCTCCAATCGACCAAGCAGATGAATTAAATGCAGAACTTATAAAATTTTTAAATTCATAGTTTCCTTACAGCAAATTCTTTTTTATTAACTATCTTTTTTGTTTACCCAATTAAACCGGCCCATTCGTAAGTAAGAATAACTACGATACGAATGATACATTCTGTTATCTTCTCATCTCCTGTTTAAATATATCCCATCGAATATCATTACAACTTATTTTTCAAAGAAAGTGAAAGTATATGCCCTATAGGTTATTTGTTGAAGTGAATGAAGTTTTCACAAAATAAAATTCACACATTTCTCACAAATCAATTAATAAAACGATTACATTTTTGTTTATACTAAATGTACAAGTAATACTCCCTAAACCCAGCTTGTCTGGTTACCCCGTTAAATACTATGAAAAAAGGACTTGTATCCTATACAAGTCCTTTTTTGTTTCCCCTATTTAAAGAGTATATCTTTACTATACTGCTTTCCAACGAGTAAATCATATTGAATCATTTTATATTGCTCTAACATTTCTTTTTGTTTCTTTGTTAAGTCTTTAATCTCTTCGCCATTTTTATCAACTTTTAATTCATCTCTAAGCACTGGGATTTCTTTATATAATCCCGATAAAAATTGATAAAATGGTGATTTATTTAATCCTGCGTAATCAAAAACAAGATTTGAGAAATACATTGGACTTACTAAACCTAAGTTGTCATTTGGTATATCAAAATTTGCATACATTAACAATGGTGTTTCTGCCATTGATAATCTTTCACTTACAGTTTCTTCATTCTCTATATATCCAGCCTCTTTATAAATAGCCTTATTTGTCCCTAGTACTGGTAAATGATCTCCAAAAAAGACTAATAAAGTAGGTCTTTCTAATTCATCAAGCTGGTCTATTAAATATTTTAAAGCTTCATCGGAGCGCCTTACACCTTCCGTATATATTTCTAATTCTGCCTTCGATGCATCTTCTGTTAATCCATTAACTTCTATTTGATTTTCTTCAAATCGTCCCGGATTATATGGAAAATGATTTTGCATCGTTACCGCATGAATAAATGTAGGCTGTTTTCTCTTATTCAATTCATCTATTATTTCTTTACTCATAGACAAATCACTAACATTGTCCCCAGCTAATTCTTTATGCTTCATCGTATCTTCTGCATTAAAGTTATCAAATCCAAATACATTATATACAGTATCTCGTTTGTAAAATGAGCGATCAAAAGCATGAATTGCACTTGCATAGTATCCTTGTTTTTTCAATTCACTTGCAATAGATGGGATTTCTTTCTGACCTGTAACAGCTTGTTGATACGGTATAGAACCGGGCATTAACAAACTCATTGAATAACTCGTTAGCGCTTCAAATTCGGTATTCGCTGTATTCCCCCCAAATGTAGGAGCTATTGTTTGTCCACCTGGAAAATTCTCAATATAATGATGTAGATTCGGGACTGGATCTTCGCTAAATGAAAGATTCGTTAGTTTTGTAGGGTCCCAAAAAGCCTCGCTCATCAGAAATATAATATTCGGTTTCTCAGCTTTTTTTTGTTCACTCACATTAACACCATATTGTTTCTTTATGTCATTCGCAATTTGAAGCATATTTTCCTTTGAATATTTTTCTGGTTCCTGAATAACTGTCGTATCTAAGTTACTTAAAAATCCTAAAACCAAGCCATTTTGACCATAGTTCATATTTTGATTCCATAAAGGGAAGTATACCCCACCCTTTACAAATAACTTATTCACAAATGTATTAGGGTAATTACTAAACGCATACACCATAAACAGAGATGTACATATTAAAACAATTCGCATACCGATATGGATTTTTATAGATTTAATATGCTTTCGAATAGTAAAAACAACAAATGCAAATACAACTATACTAATGATTCCTATTAATATATTTTTCAAACTAAAATAATCCATAACCATTGGTATAACTGACTGCATATGCCCTATTTGTGTAAAGTCAGATGGATATAGCGGCTCTCCTCTGAACATACTCTTGAAGTAATTAACAATCCCTAAAATAATAAAAGAACAACTAGTTAACATTACACTTAGTAAAATTTTTCCAATTGAATTGTAAACTAAAATATACACCATATAAATGAGTAAAACGCTGAATAGGTACTGTGTATACTGCAAATAAATCCAGTTATTCACAAGCAAAAAATTCATATATTCTTGTATGAATATATAAATAAAAACTATTAAATGAGCTATTGGCAGCAATAAAATATGAACTCTTATAGCTGGTCTAAGTTTATTGATTATCCCTTTATTCAAATAATCAATAAAAAATAGTATGCTCCATAAAATTATAGTAATTATACTTAACGTGATTCCTTCATTAAAAAATAACTTCGTCTTCTCTAATTCGAAATAGCCTAATGTAATAACAAACAACGTTTCTAAAAAAACAGTCCATATTCCGCTAATAATGAAAGAAAGTAATGGGCTCTTTCTTTCTTGCTGAACAGAAAAATTATAACGAAATTCATTTCTTCTTTGTTGCTGAACTACAAAATCCAAACTCAACTTATTTCCCTCTTTTCTCTTCTTGTTTTCTTCTCTCTATTTCACCCCGCATCAGTAAAAAACATTATACTTATGATCTTTATATCTATTTTTATTATATATATATAACCTTAAATACCCCTTAAAAAATAACATTTTTTCGTACTTTTTACAACAAAACAGATTCTAAAAAGTACAAAAATACTGCATATACAAACTATATTACAAAAGGATTCTACCTTCAAAAAAAGTTAAAATTCACCGTTATTTTAGGAGATATAATCTATTTATTATGCAAATTAAAATACGAAGCAAAACCTGATCAAACTTGCAGGTTTTGCTTCGTATTTTGATTTCTATTTTTTATTCCTTACAAACTAAGAGGACAAATCATGATGCCTTTAAGAACGTGTTGAAACATCTACTATAAAAGAGAAACTATCCACATTCTCCATATAATACATACGATTACTATAAATACAAAATCAAAAAAATCTAATCTCGGACCTTTTTCCATATGCATATGTAGCCACATATGCATCCATTTCATTTTTGTATATTTTTGAATGCTTTTCTTTGCAAATCGGTAAATGAGCAATTGTATAATAAAAAATCCAACTACGAAAATGAACAATAAAATGAGAAAATCGACCACAAAATCCCTACCTATTTTTGCAGTGATTTTTCTACTATCTGATTTCTCAAAACCCACTCCTCAAACTGAGCACTTCCAAATTCCCAGCTTAAATCACGAGCATGTACAGAAAAAACGTAATGACCAGCATATTCGTCCATAAACCTTCCTAACTCTACATCCTCTTTCTGAATACCGTATACTCCAAAATTAAAATACACATCCCATACGTCTTCATTCTTCCTCTTATAAGCAATCGATTCCATATCACATTCTGTTCCGAAATAATCAAGATGTAAATGTACGCTATCATCATATTCGTACTTCATTTTATCACCCCTTATATTTGTACTTCTTTATCACTCAAAAAATTCCTGCTATCTATACTCACATATGGGCACTTACCTACATATCATGCTTGTAGAGTGACTTCTAGGAGGTGTTATATAGTGAAAAAATTAATAGCTGTTTTTTGCATCATGTTACTAACTGTTTTCACTTTTGCTGCTTGTAGTAGTAAAAAAGAAGGGCCAAAAGATCAAACTCAAAACATTCGCGTCGGCGAAGTTACCCATTCTCTTTTCTATGCACCGTTATATGTTGGGATTGAAAAAGGTTTTTTTAAAGATGAAGGACTAAATATTGACCTACAAACAACAGCTGGCGGAGATAAGACGATGACCGCCCTATTATCTGGTGGAATTGATATTGCTCTTGTCGGTTCTGAAACGTCTATTTACGTTCATCAACAAGGAGCAAAAGACCCTGTTATTAACTTCGCACAGCTTACACAAACAGATGGGACATTTTTAGTTTCACGTAAAAAGCTAGATTCTTTTAATTGGAATGACGTAAAAGGTGTTACGTTTTTAGGTCAGCGCAAAGGCGGCATGCCGCAAATGGTTGGAGAATACGTTTTAAAGAAAAATGGCATTGATCCTCACAAAGATACGAACTTAATTCAAAACATCGAGTTTGCTAATATTGCAAATGCCTACGCATCTGGTACTGGAGAATTTGTACAGCTCTTTGAACCGACTGCAAGTATATTCGAAAAAGAAGGTAAAGGTTATATCGTCGCTTCGTTCGGAAATGAATCTGGTACTGTTCCTTATACATCGTTCATGGCAAGAGAAAGTTTCTTAAAGAAAGATAAAACTGCTGCTGAAAAGTTCACACGTGCGCTCTATAAAGCGCAGCAATGGGTTGATACACATAGTCCCGAAGAGATCGCTAATGCCGTTTCTCCGTTATTTAAAGACACTTCAAAAGACATTACAGTAAAAGTAATTGAACGGTATAAAAAGCAACATTCTTATGCGACAAATCCGCTATTAGATGCGGAAGAATGGAAACAGCTCCAAACTATTATGAAAGACGCTGGTGAATTACAAAAAGAAGTCCCACATGAAGCGCTCGTCAATACGAAAATTGCCGAAAGCGTTATTAAGAAATAGAGGCGAAGTGTATGAGTTTTTTACAAATACGTAACGTTTCTCACTGCTTTTTCGCAAAAGAGAACGCCAAACTAATTCTCGAAGATATGAGTTTACAAGTGGAAGAAGGAGAATTTATTTCTATACTCGGTCCAAGTGGTTGCGGCAAAACGACGCTTCTCTCGATTATCGCTGGGCTACTTGATCCAATTGAAGGTATCGTATTTTTAGATGGTGAACCAATTACAACAAAAAGTCCATCTATGGGTTATATGCTCCAGCAAGATTACTTGTTTCCGTGGAAAACAATTGAAGAAAATATTATGCTTGGACTTCATATTCGAAAGATTTATGATGAACGAACGAAAGAACATACTTTAAAGCTTTTAAAACAAGTCGGTTTGCATGATGTAGAACAGCAATATCCTCGTGAATTGTCCGGTGGTATGCGTCAACGCGCTGCACTCGTTCGAACATTAGCGACTGATCCAAAAATTTTATTGTTAGATGAACCATTTTCCGCTCTCGATTATCAAACAAAGTTAAAACTAGAGGATCTCGTCTTCACATTATTACGTAACTTTAAAAAAACATCTTTACTCGTGACACATGATATTGAAGAAGCAATTGCGATGAGTGATCGTATTTATTTACTACAAGCGAATCCTGGGAAAATTGCAAAAACGTTCGTCGTCCCAGAAAGTATTCGCTCCTTATCACCGTTAGAATCGCGCCATCACTACGACTTTCCAGCCCTTTTCCAAGACATATGGAAGGAGCTGGAGCGCCTTGGATAATATAAAACAGCTACATGAACAATTTCGAAAGAAAGAACGCAGGCGTGCATGGATTGCTCGTTCGCTACAACTTTTACTGCTCATTCTTTTCTTTGCATTATGGGAAATAGCTAGCAAAAACGAATGGATTGATCCTTTACTCTTTAGCTCTCCGTCGAGTATTTGGGATCTCTTTCTTAGCAAGTGGATTGATGGTTCGCTTTGGATTCACATATGGACGACGCTACTTGAAACAGGAGTAGGCTTCATTCTTGGAACAGTACTCGGGGCTATTATTGCCACGTTCCTTTGGTGGATACCACTTTTAGCTCGCGTTCTTGATCCATATCTCGTCGTCCTAAATGCAATGCCAAAAGTCGCACTCGGCCCTATTATCATTGTAATCTTCGGTCCTAATATTTCATCGTCTATTGCAATGGGCGTAATCATTTCCATCATCATTACCATTCTCGTTATTTACAGCGCATTTCAAGAAGTCGATTCTAACTATATAAAAGTAATGGACACATTTGGCGCAAATAAATGGCAATGCTATAAGCAAGTTATACTCCCCTCATCGTTCCCTGCAATTATTTCAACGCTAAAAGTGAACGTTGGATTATCATGGGTCGGTGTTATTTTCGGTGAGCTTCTCGTTTCTAAACAAGGACTTGGCTACTTAATTAGCTATGGATTCCAAGTCTTTAACTTCACACTCGTCTTACTGAGTGTGCTACTCACATGTGTTCTCGCAACACTGATGTATGTGTTTGTAGAAGCATTTGAAAAACTTCTAATCGGAAAACGAAAAAGAAGCTGACTCAAAACGATATGCTAGAGTCAGCTTCTTTCTTTTACCTTTTATCACACATTTTTGTTTCATTTGTAACATTTCCATCGGCAACCGTAACTGTATGGAAACAGTCTTTCACACGTACTGTAACGACATTATCTTTTCGATCTATTACATGATAATCGTTGAACTTTTTATTTAGTGCACTACGAATTTGCTCCCCTTCAAAAATCGGAAAACCGTGAGACATTACCCAGATGAGACCAGCAACAGCAAGAATCGTTTTCATACGTTTCATTACCTCCTCGAGAGTAAACTTATAGTCCCTACAACACGCGCATTATAATTGTGTCTAAATTGTGACATTTTTATACTAATTCTCTTTTATAGCACTAGTTCCTTCTTCTTTTTTAAAAAAGACAGAATTTTCAACTTTCTCAACATAAAAAACGTAAAGAACTAAAATTCTTCACGTTTTCTCTTGGCTAAAATATATCGGATACATAGCTCACATTCTTGTCCAATTGGTTACTCTATCGTTTTCGAAACATCATATAATCCAGCTAACACTTCCGCTCTCATTTTTACAAGCTCAGGGAACTGATAGAAAAACGCAATTTTTTTATATTTTAACTCAGTTCCTTCTTCCACCTTTTTTGAATCTTGTAAAATAAACGCTGTAAATGTATCTGCAATGTCTTCTGCTACATTTGTCGTCCCGTAAAGAGAAACAAACTCATTTTGTTTCTCTTTAAAAAATTCAATTTGAACTTCTTCGCTTTCTTCCACTTTCTTTTCTGTCCACTCCTGCTCAATTGGTTTCCAGAACAAATTGTGGAATTGATTTATATAAGAGCTCTCCTTCGCACATCCTTCTTGCAAGAAAAGAGATTTACATTTATTTTGGTATGATGAAATATCTTTTTCTTCTTCAAAAGCCTTTAAGTATTTTTCATTTACTGATATTTGTTTATGCCCGAGTGTTAATACGTGGGCTGTCTCATGTATTAATGTTTTCATCACTTGATCAATATTTACTGCAGAATCAAGCGTATCTAAACTAAGGGTCCACTCTTTCGGATACTCTACATTCGGCATAACGTGGGCGACAATTCCATCGTAACCATCTGTTACCATGTCAAACTCTTTTATGTCAGTGCGATACTTAGCTGGAATAAGAGTGCTATACATCTCCCATAATGATTGATGATACGCTTTATCTTGACGTTGTTTTAGTATCTCTTCTTTCGCTTCTTTATCTTCTGCGAACGCCTTATTCAATCGTTTCTGATCTAGTTTATCGAAATACGGATCTACAATTTCATCACCATCAATATAATAAGAAGCTAAAAAGAAATAATTTTCATCATCCTCTTTTTTCATTTCCGCTTCTTTCATATCATTACTTGAATTTCCTTCTAAAACATAATCCTCTAGTACTTCAAGTTCTGAAAGTCCATCTATTTTTTTATATACTTTTTGAAGCGTCTTATCACCTATTTGTGCACATTCTTCTGTCGTTTCGCACGCATCTTTTTTCTCTCTTTTTGAAGTTTGCTCCGACATATCACATCCAGCTACTAAGCCCGTTGAAATCATAAAACACACTAACTTGCCATACAGTTTTTTCATACGCCCCTCCATTATTCCATTCTACAAAAATATCATAATCATTTTTTAACGAATATGCGATAATTAATTATAAAAACTGTATGGAGGTTTCCCATGATTCGAGCAGTCTTATTTGACTTAGATGGAACACTATTAGATCGCCGCCAATCTCTAGAGCAATTTATTCGTGATCAATATAATCGTTTCGCCTTTCATTTGATAAACATAGAAAAATTCGAGTATTGCTCTCGTTTTCTCGAGCTCGATAATAATGGTTACACGTGGAAAGATAAGGTATATTCCACTCTCCTTTGCGAATACAACATTACCACTTTAACGCCAGAGCAACTGTTGCACGACTACATTACAAACTTCCGACATCATTGTATTCCTTTCCCAGACATGCATGAACTACTTCAACAATTAAAACAGCGAAACATTAAAATTGGTATAATTACAAACGGCTTTACTGAATTTCAAATGAGCAACCTTCGAGCATTAAACATACATACGTATACAAATACAATTCTCGTTTCAGAAGCGGAAGGAATCAAAAAACCTCATCCTGAAATTTTCGAACGTGCTTTACAAAAGCTGAATGTAAAAGCCGAAGAATGTCTTTACGTTGGAGATCATCCAGAAAACGACGCGCTCGGTTCTGAACAAGTAGGAATTCTTGGCGTTTGGAAGAGAGATTTATTTTGGGGTGACTTCGAGCATTCACGTGTGATAGATGATTTATTAGATGTTCTTTCATTTTTAGAGGTAGAGATAAAAACAAGGTAATAGTAAATAAATTATATAAGCGATTTACCGCCAAAAAGAGGAGGCCGTTATTTAAAAACGCCTCCTCTTCCTTTATTGTTCATAAACTGTAAACTGCGGTTTACTCGGATGATCTTTTACTAGTGCATCATCTGGAAACTTTGAAACTTTTTGATACAGAGAAATGTCGCCAATACAACCTGCTGTTAGTAGAACCCCTAAAAATGAGATCGCTTGAACATTCATCGCTAATCCAATTGCAATTGGTAAAATTCCAGTAGGCAAAAATGGCAACATTAAAACTTTCTTCATTTGCTTTACTGTAATTTCTTTTTTAGAATGAGCGTATGCTACACCTAATTTCCAATTGACACCCCATGTTAGTTCACTCCACGGAACACCTCCGATATAGCGAAATCCTATTAAATGTATCGCTTCATGTATACAAACGAGAACAATCATTCCAATAATTAAAAGAAACATAACGGGCAATGTAATTTCAACTTGAAACCCGCCTGAAAAAAGCGCATGTAAAAAACTAATTCCAATCGCTAGAGCTAATATTATAAAAAATGAATAGATATTTAATTTAACCATCGAAACAGTAACAGTCGTTTCTTTTCTTTTATCCATCTTCTCCTCCTAAAATGTAAATACATCTTTACAAAATTGTATAATATACCCAAATTATGTAAAGATATATTTACATTCTCGAACAAAAAAAGAAACCGGCCATTTTACTTCGTAAAACAGCCGATTTCTTCTATATGTTTCATCGTACGCGCTAATACATCGTCGCGCATAATAAAGCTAAATTTTCTATCAGTTTTAATGTTATCAGGAATGTCTTTTAATAAAACAGACCCTTTCGTTTCTTCGTAATGCGTATGTTCTTCTACCGCACTAATTGTTGCAAAATAAATGTTTTTAATGATTATTTTGTCTTTTCCAGATACTTTATATTGTCCTAAGTAAGTTAAATCCGAAACTATGCCGCCGGTTTCTTCATGAACTTCTCGAACCGCCGCTTCTTCCGGTGTTTCCCCTAGTTCTACTTTACCACCTGGAAATTCAAGACCGCGACGTAAATGATGCGTTAATAACCATTGATCCCCGTACCGGCATACAACCCAAACATGCTTTGGCTCAGGAGAAAATGGATAACGTTCAAACGATAATTGTACAGTGTTGTGGTAATAATCTTTAAATTTGTACATGCCATTACTCCCCTATTGATGGTTACAAGTTTTTCCTACCACAAATTGTAGCATATTCTCGCTTTTCTGCATAATATTATCCAATTACAATCCATTGATTATTCCCATTTGTGCGACTAATTCTTTCGTCTCATGATTTCCTAATTCGTAAATCATTTTATATGCTTTTTGTAGTTGTTCATCATATCGATCATTATTTGAATCGTGATGATATTCAACAAATGGAACGTGAGACCGTACAAATGAACCTAAATCCTCTACATATGCTTGATCAAAGTACGCTCTTAACTCCGTAATTTCCTCATCATTTGCGTAAACTTCAAAATTGTACGTATCTGCCGTCTTCACTTGTGAAATTTGACCATTACCTATTGATATATAATATGTTTTTTTCTTCTCCATGTAACACCCTTCTTTCATCCTTTTAGTTTCTATTGTTTTCATCAATTACAAAATTATGTAAAATAAAGAAAAGGAGGGATTTCATGTTCAAAATATTAATTATCGGTATTATAATCGTCCTAGTCATACTAGTACTCTCCGTCATGACGATTAATAAAGGCTATGCATACAAACATTCCGTTGATAAACCAGAAGATAATCCTTATACAAAAAATAATAAGGAGGATTCATAATATGCTTCGTGTACTTCGCATTGCAATCGCACTCACTGTGATCATAATGTCGATAATCGGGCTCTATACAGGTCAAAATAACTTTCTACCACTTTCACAATTTTTATTAGGAGCTCTCATGTTCCTCATTGCAATGGAACAAATAAAAAAGAAGGATTCAGGAACAGGATTCATTTGTATTGTTGCCGGTGCTTTCATTTGGATTGTTCTTATCATTAGCTATATAAAATAAAGGGGATACATGTATGCTAAAAGGATTGCGAATTACTTTTTCACTTATTGCTTTATGTATAGCAATCTATAGTTTCTTTACTAGTAATAGAGAAATTATGCCTTATATGTTCATCTTTTTAGGGATGATGGCTTTCGTTATTAGTATAGAGGAAATCTTAAAACAGCAAAAAGGTGGTAGTATACTTGCTCTGTTAGCAGGAGCTGGTGCTTTATTTCTTGGCTTCTCAGAAATATTTCGATAAATAGTCTCTTTAAAGGAGGTATACAATGCTAACTGGATTACGCTATTTTTTCATGCTTCTCACATTCTCTCTTTGCACTTATTCTCTTGCTACCGACAACTTCACACTTCTCCCATACATGCAATTTGCTCTCAGTTGTTTCTTTATTCTTCTAGGAATTAATGAACTGAAATCCGGAAGAAAA
Organism: Bacillus sp. FSL M7-1020; assembly: GCF_038050415.1. Taxonomy (NCBI): domain Bacteria; kingdom Bacillati; phylum Bacillota; class Bacilli; order Caryophanales; family Bacillaceae; genus Bacillus; species Bacillus sp. FSL M7-1020. The sequence goes on from NZ_JBBOTW010000001.1 coordinate 4,379,343, forward strand.
TCAATGGGCATCTCGCATTTTTTCGTTTCTAGTCTTATGCTCTTCATTGTAATATCGAATTACTTTCACTAAAGATAACATGTAATTTCCAATCACCTACTGCCTTTCATTTCTTAAAAATGCTCATAAGTGAAACTCATTGTTTTTCTATAAAACCTGTACTTTTCTCTTTTACAAATAAAAAAACTGCCTTTTCACAGGCAGTTTTTCTTTATCCAAATACTTTTTCAAGTTCGTCTTTATCTTGGCTTAACCAGAAGTTCATTAAGCGTTGTGCTCCTTCTAAATCGTGAAGCTTCGCTTGGCCACATTGTGTTTCGTTTGCAGCTGGAATTTCTGTAATTTGAACCGCATCTTTTAATGTTAGTTCTAATAAATCAATGATTTCACGAACTGTTGGTGTTCCGCTTACAACAAGATAATATCCTGTTTGGCAGCCCATTGGTGAAATATCGATAATATCAAAATGCGGATAACGATCAATATATTTACGTAAATTAAATGCTAATAAATGCTCTAACGTATGAATAACATCTGGTTTCATTGCTTGTTTATTCGGTTGGCAAAAACGAATATCGAATTTATTTACAATACCGTCACTACCTACGTTATGAACTCCGCAATGTCTTACATAAGGTGCCTTTACAATCGTATGATCTAATTCAAAGCTTTCTACTGATGGCATACAACATCTCTCCCGCTTTTAATTTAATTCCGTTATATCCAATATGATATAACGGAAATACACATTAGTAAAGTATTATGTACAGTCGTGCTATAATACTTTAAGAATATGCTGAAAAGGAGACCATTATGAAACAGATTTTCATTGGAATTATACGCTTTTATCAAAAATTTATTTCGCCGATGACACCGCCAACGTGCCGCTTTTATCCGACTTGTTCTCATTACGGATTAGAGGCGTTTCAAAAGCATGGTGCATTGAAAGGTTTTTGGCTTACTTGTAAGCGTATATTAAAATGTCACCCTTTCCACCCGGGAGGATTTGATCCTGTCCCAGATAAAAAGGATGACAAAGTAAATTCTTAATTGTCGTAACCATTCACAACTAAATCTAATTTTCCTGTATCAGGATCTATAACAAGACCGTGAACAGGTACTTCTTCCGGAAGTAACGGATGATTGCGAAGTATTGATACACTATGTTCTACACTTTCTTCAACACTAGAGAACCCTTGTAGGAATCTTTCTAAATCGATTCCAGAATAACGAAGTGTATCTAATTTCTCATCTGTTACACCGCGCTCTTTCATCTTCTCAATTGTACTGCTTGCTTGAATTTTTGCCATACCACAATCATGATGACCAACTACACAAACTTCATCGGCACCAAGTTCGTATACAGCAACTAAAATACTACGCATAATACTTCCGAATGGATGGGAAATAACAGCGCCTGCTACTTTAATAATTTTCACATCACCGTTACGCATATTCATCGCTTTCGGTAATAATTCAACAAGACGAGTATCCATACAAGAGATAATTACCATTTTTTTATTTGGAAATTTTCCTGTTTCATACTCTTCGTATTTTTTCTCTTCAACGAATTTTTCATTGTATTGTAAAATCTCTTCTAATGACTTCATAGTACAGAACCCTCTTTTCTCTCATTTACATTACATATGTAGTGTACCAAAATTTGAAAAACTCAAAAAGGATATTGCTTTATAGTAAAAATGAGATATTTTCAGATAACCGACATAATTCTTTCAAAATATACACACACCTTTGTAACAAGTCTCACATACTTTAAACGTATTTTCACTATAAACTGATTGTAGATAATGTAAAAAAGGAGTGAATATTTATTATGTCCGACGTTCTGTTACTAAGTCGTTTTCAATTTGCAATTACTATTTTTTATCACTTTTTATTTGTACCTTTAACAATCGGACTTGTTATTTTAGTAGCATGTATGGAAACTCAATACGCCCGCACATTGAATCCAACATACCGCAAAATGGCAAATTTCTGGGGTAAATTATTTACAATTAACTTCGTAATGGGGATTATAACCGGGATTACGATGGAATTCCAATTTGGAACAAACTGGTCTGAGTACTCCAAATATATGGGAGATATTTTCGGATCCCCTCTCGCAATCGAAGCACTCGTTGCCTTCTTCTTAGAATCTACGTTCATGGGAATATGGTTATTCGGTAAAGACAAAATTTCACCAAAGTTCCGTGCCTTCTGTATGTGGATGGTTGCACTTGGAACAAATATTTCCGCACTTTGGATTATTACAGCAAACGGCTTTATGCAAAATCCTGTTGGCTATGTAGTACGTAACGGCCGCGCTGAATTAAATGATTTCTGGGCACTTGTTACAAATCCATATGCTTGGAACATGTTCTTCCATACTGTAATTAGTTGTTATATCGTTGGTGCTTTCTTTGTTATGGCCATTAGTGCCTATCACTTGCTACGTAAAAATGAAGTGGAATTCTTCAAAAAATCATTTAAGTTTGGTTTAATGTTAGGCTTATTCGCCGCAACTATTACACCGTTTATGGGACATCAATCTGGTGTATCGGCAGCTAAATATCAACCTGCTAAAGGCGCTGCGATGGAAGCAGTTTGGGAAACTGGAAAAGGACAAGGTTTCTCAATCATTCAAATTCCTGATGTGAAAAATGAAAAGAACTTTGAACTACTTACAATTCCAAAACTCGGAAGTTTCTTCTATACAAACTCATTTGATGGAGAAATTGTTGGTTTAAAAGATATTCCGAAAGAAGATCGTCCAAACGTTAACCTCGTGTACTATAGCTTCCGCTTAATGGTCGCACTTGGCATGTTCTTTATGGCATTAACTTGGTTCGGTTTCTATTTAAACCGAAAAGGAAAACTAGAAAACTCAAAACGTTATTTAAAAATTACAATGTGGTCTGTCTTACTTCCGTACATTGCGATTAACGCTGGCTGGATTGTCGCTGAAGTAGGTCGTCAACCATGGACAGTTTATAAACTAATGCGTACAGCAGAATCTGTATCACCTATATCAGTTCCACAAATTTGGTTCTCATTAATTAGTTTAATATTGTTCTACACTTTACTTTTAATTGCAGATGTATACTTAATGCTGAAGTTCGCAAAAAAAGGACCAGCTGCATTAGAAGAGCCTGCTACTGAAGGAGGTACAGCTCATGTCTCATGATATGCTTGCAATCATCTGGTTCGGTTTATGGGGCGTAATTTGGACAGTTTACTTCATTCTTGATGGCTACGCACTCGGTAACGGAATGATTTTCCCATTCGTTGCGAAAGACCGACAAGAACGAAATCAATTACAAGAAGCAATTGGTCCATTTTGGGGTGGTAATGAAGTATGGTTAATTACAGCTGGTGGCGCAACATTTGCTGCCTTTCCAATCACATATGCAAATATGTTTAGTTACCTATACACACCACTATTTTTAGTATTACTTGCACTATTTGCTCGTGCTGCTGGACTTGAATTTATGCATAAAGATGATTCACCAATTTGGCAAAAAACTTGTAAATGGGCATTTACAATTGGTAGTTTCCTAATCGCTTTTTTATTCGGTGTTACATTCGCTAACCTATATTACGGACTACAAATCGGAAAAAATGGCTATGAAGGAAATTTACTTAGCTTACTAAACCATTACGGTATTTTAGGTGGTCTGTTCTTCACTGCTATATTCGTCGTATCTGGTGCTCTTTGGGTTATGATTAAAACGACTGGTGAAGTATCCGATCGTGCTTATAAAATCGCAAGACCATTTTCAATGGCAGCTGCTATCATTTTAGCTATCTTCTATGTAGCAACTGCAAATCGCACAAACTTATTCCAAAACTTTACGGAATATCCGGTACTATTTATTCTTCCAGTACTTGCAATGTTAATGAGTGTACTCGCACTTATTATGGTGTACAAACATAAAATCGGCCTCGCCTTTACATTTGTTTGCTTAACAATCGCAATGTTTATGACAACTGGCTTTGCAGGTATGTTCCCAAGAATGTTACCTTCTCGCATTAACGACGCCTATAGTACAACGTTATACAACGCAGCTGGTAGCCAATTAAACTTAAAAATTATGTTCTTCGTTGCAATAGTTATGGTACCAATTGTTATTGGCTATCAACTTTGGAGCTACAGTATTTTTAAAAATAAAATCCACAAAGACTCTGCTAAAGGATATCACTAAGATAAAAAAGACACTTCGTTTGAAGTGTCTTTTTTCCGTATGATTTTCGATAAAGTGAAACTATAATCAGTGGGGGTTTTGTTCACCCCCACTGATTATTAGCCCACACCAATCGGACATTTCCGGACATTCGATCCCCCACCTAAATTGAGGTGGGAGTCTTACTGCCCGCAAATAGCAGGATAAGATGTTATACTTTCAATCTAACAACTATGATACAGAAGAATCACAAACAGCTCACAACTAAATTGTATCATAGGGCAAATTCATCATTGTATGCAATTTTACATATTGCACTATAAGGTAAATTGTATCTCTTGGTCATTTACATCATTATCCCTTACATCTGCTGTACTAATCCCGCTAAATGTTCTCACATTTAATCCAGTGTTCGATGATCCCGATCCATTATAAGCTTTCGTCTTTTCAATCGGTTGCACGTTATATTTATCCCCTAAATTAATCGTCCCATTGCAGTTTTCAATAATAACACCTTCAACAACTGCCGGCATATTGTCACCTACTTTCATTTCCTTACTTTCATTTTATGAAAATCGCCTATAAAAATAGCATGTTTCAATAAGAAAAAGCACTCAAAATGAGTGCTTTTTCTCTAAGCATGAATGGCAAGTTTGGAGACAGTTGACTTCTTCAAAATTTTATTAGGGGTAATATTTTGAAAAAGAAAGCCTTTCATATTTAACTTAACACCACTGGAATATATAGTAAATTGATAATGTTTATACGGAAGATTGCTAATGTTTAGTATAGATAGTTTCCACTATGTTAACAGTAAAAACTCATCTCCACTAAACAACAAAAAGTGCCCTCAAAGAAGACACTTTTCATAAACAGACACTATAAAACAGAATTATTTATCCCGCATTAACGGGCAGTAAGACCCCCACCTCAAAATTCAGCGAAAGAAAAAAAGTTAGGTGGGGGATCAACTGCCTGTAAATGCCCGATTGGTTCAACTAATAATCAGCTGGGGATGAATCCCCCACTGATTAAAGTTTCACTTTATTGTTATACGATTGTTAGATACAAAAAATTGAGGGAAATGCTTGTACAAAATTCTGCTTTATAAAGTCTGTCTACAACTTATATTTTAATCCTCTTCATTTTAAAATAAATATAATATGCACAATTACATACAAAAAAGAAAAGACACTCTACCGAGTGCCTTTTCAACCACTTTACTTTTAATATATCGCCTTACATACATTTTAACATATGTATCTATACAACTTATTGAGAAAATTCAAAATCCTTTTTCTTTCATTTTCACTTATGAAATCATGTAATATAAAAGATATGTCAAATTCTTATACAAGTTGAGGTGTACTATATTTATGCTGTATTTTGGAATTATTCCTCTTATATTGTTTATTATTTTTCTTATCTCTTATTTAAAAGATCCGCGAAAAATCATAAACGGCTTTTTATTTAATGCCTTTATCTGTTTTTTCCTTCTTTTTTGCGTAATCGTATCTTTGAACTCAGATAGTGCTGTCTTGCGTTACATTATATTTTTACCTTTTTTAGCACTCCTCATTATGCTTCCTTTCGGTATTATCGCTTTAATGTTTGGATTATTTCTTAATGCAAGAATTTTAATGAAGCGAGAAGGAAGACGGTTCACTAACTGTTTAACGCTCCTTGCTGCTTTAGGGATGTTATTCTTTATGTTACTCCCTATTATAAATCCAGCAAGTTTGGTCTCATCACATTTAGAGCCTATTTTTGCAGGTATTTCTCTTATAAGCGTATATTTCTTTATACACTTATCTAACTTTTTAAGTGCTTATTTTCTATACCAATTCAACAGACCTAGACGTAATCAAGATTTCATCATCGTTCTCGGTAGTGGCTTAATTAATGATAAAGTACCACCTTTACTTGCAAGCCGCATTAATAAAGCTATCGACTTTTATTGGAAACAAGCAGCTGTGAATACACCACCAACAATTATTTTCTCTGGTGGACAAGGTCCAGATGAAGGGCTTCCTGAAGCAGAAGCGATGCAAAATTATGCGGTCGAAAAAGGAATTCCTCTTAAACATACAGTGCAAGAAAATCGCTCTGTAAACACATATCAAAATATGTCGTTCTCTAAAGAAATTATGGACTCTTTAAAACCTGAAGGTAAGTATAGAAGTATTTTTACAACAAATAATTTCCACCTTTTCCGCGCTGGTATATATGCAAGACAAGCTGGCCTGAATAGCCAAGGAATTGGATCAAAAACTGCATTTTATTACTGGCCTAATGCAATGATTCGTGAATACGTTGCGATTGTCGTAATGGGACGTAAACGTCATATGAAGTTTTGCGGGGCTATTTTAGGATTCGCTTTATTCGTGTCAGTACTTAGTTTTATATTTTCTTAATAGCATCCCATCCTTTGAAAGGATGGGATTTCTTATACTCATTTCAAAAATATTTTAAAGATAATATGGCGATAATATTCCCTGCATACATCCATTAAAGGAGAATTTTTTCAAATTAAATGTTAAAATGAAATTTAGGTGTGAATGATGTAACAAACAAGAAACTAGTTTGAAACGAGGAAATTATATGGAGAAAACTATCAAAAACAAGCCCAATAAGCTAAAAATCGCTTCAAAAGCTTTGATGATTATTATTGGGGCATTTATTACAGCGTACGGATTAGAGGCTGTCTTAATTCCAAATAACGTATCCGACGGTGGTGTAACTGGTTTAAGTATCGTTAGTTCAAGATTATTTGGATTGCCATTAGGGGCTCTAATCGCAGTTATTAACATTCCTTTCGTTTGGTTAGGATATAAGCAAATCGGTAAAAGCTTTGCAATTTATTCCATTATCGGGATTGCCTCATTAGCAATAGGTACCGTTGTCATGCACGGAATACCAACTATTATTGAAGGCGATACATTATTAGTTACAGTTGTTGGTGGTATTATTATCGGTTTTGGTATGGGACTAGCATTACGTAACGGCGGAGCATTAGATGGAATCGATATGCTAGCTGTATTACTTTCTCGCAAGTTACCTTTTGGAACGAGTGACCTTATTTTATTCTTAAACATGTTCGTGTTTATTTTCGTATCAACAGTATTCGGTCTTCAAGGAGCTATTCTTTCGGCAATTGCTTACTTTATTGCTTCGAAAGTGATTCATATCGTTGAAGTTGGTTTAAGTGGTTCGAAAACATTTAAAATTATCACAAAAGAGCCTGAATTAATGGTAGAAACAATTCGCGATCGTTTAGGCCGAAGCGCAACGTATAACGAAGTATACGGTGGTTATTCAAGAGAGAAATTCAAAGAAATTTCTTGTGTAATTAACCGTTTAGAAGAAAGTAAAATGAAAGATCTTATTAATGAAATCGATCCAAATGCCTTTATTACAGTTTATGACGTAGCAGAAGTAAAAGGCGGTAATTTCAAGAAACGTGATATTCATTAATCGTTATGAAAAACGAGGCTGTGCCAACATTTTGGCACAGCCTCGTTTTATTATTAAGTTGCTATCGTTGTCAGTTTTTGTCGGTAAGTCGATATATTTCAATAATCGCTGATATATTTTGAGTTGCGGTCGATATATTCCAATAAGCGCTGATATATTTTTACTCGCCCCACCGGCTCCCTCGTTTAATCCACTCTACATACTTTTGAAAAACCGGCACTTCTTGTTGAAAACGAAGCGGAACATATAGAAAAAGAGTACATGTACATAGTATCCATAGAATACCTACTACAAAGTGAAATTTCATTGTTGTGCTAATAAACAAACTGAGGAATAAGACGAGGAACATAATCAAACTAAACCTTTTATATATAGTCATAATAATCTCCTCCTTATAACTTAATTGTACCAGCTACAAGGAATTAATTTCCATAATAAAAAGACCGAAAAGCAAATTCTACTTTTCGATCTTTTTAACTATCTTCGCTTCGTAATTTTTCCTGAACCACCGACCCTCGTTTTCGGAGGAGATGTATTCCTTGGCGGGGTTTTAATAGATGATTTCGGCTTCACATCTGATCCGCTTGAACCACCTGGTGTTTTTGTAATTTTCCCTTTGCTTCCGGTAGAAGGTGGAGGCGTCGTATTATTTCCTTTTTCAGTAATACTTCCCTTATCACCTACTGATGACTTCGAATCTACATTATCGCCTCGCTTAATGATAGATCCTTTCCCTTCCTTCGTAATTGGAGGCGGGGTTTTCTTTTCTTCTTTCGTAGGTGGCCTTTCCGGAATAACTGGTTTATGATTTTGTCTGTCATTATATCCTCGATAATCACCAGATGATGATTTTTTTGAACCGAATATATCGTTTAATATACTCCCCATAATATACCCTTGCAAGAAGGATGGTTGGTAATTTTGACGGACAAACTCTTTATTACTTATTTCAATTAACGTATCAGACGGTTTCTCTTTATCCTTTTGCAGATTATAAATCTTATCAGAATAAACGAGGAACATTTGATTTTCGTCTTCTTTAGATGCTTGCTTCGGTTCTCTTTCATTAATGAGTTCCTTTGCTACTTCAGGAACAGACCGATTGGCGGCCCTATACACGTAAGATTCTTGTTTACCTTCCTTTGCAACAGACTCGAGTGGATAACGGTCTTGAATCGACTTCGTCTGCCCGCCTTGACAGCCTGATAAAGCATAACCGGCAACAACAAGTAAAATAACGATAGCAAGTATAGGGATCACGAACGATTTAATCATGGTAAACAATCGGTTTGACATGATTACGCCCCCTTACGTTGCTCTTATAATTTGTACATCTGCAGGAATGATTGCTTCTCCCTCATACATCATTGTGCGACCATTTTGCCATTCAATACGTAATAATTTTCGGTTATCAGATTGAAATTCCCATACGTACTGTTCTTCTGAAGCAGAGAATGGTGTTTTTCCCATTACAACAACACGTCCGTTATATTGCTCTTCCATATGGTACTCGGTATCATCCATTTCAATTGTCGTCGGAACTTCATCAATTGAATCTAAACGACCATCAATTGGTGTATATAATTTGTAATACGTATTTTCACGATCTTCAATTTTCAAATAACGAATATCTTTCCCATCTTGCAGTGTTAAAACAATCTCCTTACGAGAATGCATGCTCGTTTTTCCAGTTAATTCGTACATAACTAATGAAACTTCAATCATATCGCCAGGAGCTAATGTCAAAAGACTCTTTTCCGGCTTCGGCGGCTCTGGACTTTTCATTATATTTTTAATTCGTTTAAATAAGCTCACAATCTACCCCTCCTTTTCTCTTTATAAACAAGCACCTAAAATAAGTGCACCAACAATATGTAATGATCCAGCTAACATCGCATGCGCAACACTGCCTTCTTTCGTACCTTCTTCTAAATCCAAACCAGACATTTTCTTTAACACAAACTCAATAAACATTTCTACCACTAGTAAAATAACGAAAGAAACTGCTGAAGCAAGTAGTGCTTGCCATAAGTCATTCGCTTTCGTTATTGATTGAGATAAAATGTACCCTTGTGCGAATAATTTCATGACGAAACGAGTTGTTACAGCTGTATTCCCATTTTTTATTTCTTTTAAATCATTGTATTTTGTAAAAATTGAATCAACCCACATAATTGCAAATAAAAGTACTGCACTCGCTCCAGTCCATACGAGCATGGCTACTACATTCATCCATGTCATTGCAAAACCTCCTCTAAATATAAAGTGAAACTTTAATCGGTGGGGCGTTTTCCATCCCCTACTGATTATTAGCTCCCACCAGCCTCTCTGCTTTCACGAAATGTTGGGGCGGGAGTCTTACTACCGGCAAATAGCGGGGTAATAGAAAACCGACATGAATTTGTTTAGACATGTCGGTTCATTTGTCTCTATTCTATATTATTTCTCATACTGCTTCATAATACGAGCTAATTCATCGTCAACAGCAGAATTTTTGTTTAAGCTTGCGAATTCATCATCTAATGACTTTTCTTTTTTGTAAACTTCACCGCTTGCTTCTGCTTCAGCTTCTAATTGAAGAGCTTTCTCTTCCATACGGCTTAAACCAGCTTTTGCTGAATTTGAATCAAACCCAGACATCGCCTGATTAATATTCTTTTGTGCTTTCGCTGCATTTACACGTGCTACAAGTGTTTCACGTTTATTTTTCAGCTCTGTTAATTGCTTACGCATTTCTTCTAACTTCGCACGAAGATTATCAGCAGCTGCTTTATTTTGCTCATAGCTTGCTTTATACTCATTCATTTTTTGCTCTGCATTTTGTTTTTCTTCTAGTGCACGGCGCGCAAGATCTAAGTTACTAGCTTGAACAGCCATATGAGCTTGATCTTCACGCTTTTTCACAAGTGCTTCTTGTTCTTCAAATAATAATTTAAACTTTTTCTCAAGCGCGATTTGAGCTGCTACACTTTTCTCAGCTTCTTGTACATCCGCTTGCATATCGCGTAAATATTGATCCGTCATCTTAACTGGATCTTCCGCTTTTTCAATTAATGAATACACATTTGACATTGTTAAATCTCGTAATCGTTTAAATACAGACATCCAAATTCCTCCTATGATATACCTCATATTTCAAATTCACTACTTGGAAAACTTAAAAATCTCCCTTTACAGTAAAGAATATTCATTTTTACAGCCTATGTGTTTATTATAACAAAACTAATATGTCCTTACATGTTATTTCCAAAATATAACCAATATAATATGACATTCCAGATATAACATTGTATTCCTAATATATTATATTACCAATATATTATAATTAAAACCACCAAAAATTGACTTATTTTTATTTACTTTCACTAAATTACATTATTGTAATGTTACTGTAAGCTAACTCGATAGTTACATTCCGATATTTCTTATACACTAATACCAGAAGCAACAAACAAGCTTCTCAAACTGTAAGAACTAATACAAAAACTGTATTTACTATAAAACATATGACAAGGAGAAATCATCATGAAAAAATTAGTAGGAATCGGATTAGCAGCAGCAATTTCATTCGGAGCATTATCAGGTTGTTCTTTATTAGGAGAAAAGGCAAACGGCTTTGTATTGTACGGATCAGAAGAGCAAGTTCAAAAAATTACAGATCAAAATAAGAAAGAAGTAAAAGAAAAAGACTTCTATAAAATGAAAATGACAACATTAGAGGGTAAAAAAGTACTTGTAATGGATAAGAAAACTGGTGATGAACTTGTTAAGAAAGAATTACTTAAAAAAGTCAGCAAAAATGATGATACAAAGGCAATCGATAAATTACCAGCTGTAACAACAGAACAAGGTGTATTATTCGCAAAAAACAAAGTTGAAAATGCTACAATTGATGGCGCGAAATTAAAATATGAAGGCAATACAATTATCGGTGATGGCCGTTCTTATGCAGACATGTTTGCTATCGTTGATGATGCAACATATGTAAATGTAAAAGGTGAAGAAAAATCTGTAGGTATTTTGAAATTTGATAAAGACCCAAGCAAAGAGCTACCTGGAGCAAATGGAGTAGAAGCTTCTCAACTTGTAAAAATTAAAAAGTAAAACAAAAAAAGCCTTGCGAAATTCGCAAAGCTTTTTTCTATTTATTATGAGCAATTTGCTCCATATCCGGACTACAGGTTTGCGACTGACATGACTTATTTAAAGAACATGCTGCGCATTTTCCTTTTTTACTTCTTTTTACGAAATTAACTAACGTATATGCTGCATAACCAAAAATGATAGCTCCAATTATAATATTGACCATCATCATACATCTCCTTTTAGAATCCGAGTAAAGATCCAACTTGGTATATAATAAGCGTTAATACATAAGCAACTACGAGCGGATAAACGACTGAGAAAATCGTCCATTTCGCTGATCCTGTTTCACGTTTAATAACAGCTACTGTCGCTAAGCACGGAACGTATAATAAAATAAAGAACATAAATGCATACGCTGATAATGCTGTATAATGTGCTCCCATTACGTTTCCAAGCACATCTTCTTTAACCGCATAAATAATCGCCATTGTAGAAACGACAACTTCTTTCGCTAAAAATCCTGTTAAAAGGGATGCTGCAGCTTGCCACGTTCCAAAGCCTAGCGGTGCAAATAGCGGTGCGATAAATCCACCAATCATCGCTAAGTAACTGTCTCCCATATCAACACCAAATCCTGATGGACCTGCATAATTTAATAGCCAAATGACAACCGAACCACCAAAGATGAATGTACCAGCTTTACGAACAAACCCTTTCCCTTTTTCCCATGTGCTAAGCCATAACGTTTTCGCTTGTGGCACGCGGTAAGGCGGTAGTTCAATGACGAAAATAGATTTTTCCGCTTTTAAAATAGTAAGAGACATTATTTTTGTAACTAATAACGCAAGGACAATCCCTGCAACGTATAAAGAGAACACAACAGTTGCCTGACTATGAGGGAAGAACACTCCCGCAAATAATGCATATACAGGTAAACGTGCTGAACAAGACATAAATGGTGTTACTAAAATTGTAAGTAAACGCTCTTTCTCCTGTTCAATCGTTCTCGCTGCCATAATACCTGGAACGTTACAGCCAAAACCGATAATCATCGGAATAAAGGCTTTTCCATTTAAACCGAAGAACTCCATAATTCTATCCATAACAACTGCAATTCGCGCCATATACCCTGAGTCTTCTAATAATGAAATGAAAAAGAATAGTGCAAAGATTTGTGGAACGAATACTAACACAGCACCAACACCGGCAATAATACCTTCTGTAACAAGCGCTTGAATAAAATCAGAAGCTCCAATACTTGTAAGTCCAGCCGTCACCCAATCCGTAAGCTGGCCACCAAAAAACTCATCTAACATATCCGATAAAGGTGTACCAATCCAAGTAAACGTAACCTGAAAAATAAAAAACATAACTGCTAAAAAGATTGGAAGTCCTAAAATTTTATGTGTAATTAATCTATCAATTTTTTCTGAAAAAGGAATTTTTCCTTCTTTCTCATGCTTCATAACATTTGTTTTTAACTTTTCAATATACGCTTCACGAGTTTTGTAAATGTGCTCTTCTAACGTACAATCAAGTTTTCCTTCTAAGCGAGATCGAATGGCTATGAGTTCCTTATAAATTGGTAATGCTTTTATTTCTTTTTCTACTACTTCGTTATTGCTTAAAAATTGAAGTGCTAACCATCTCGGATGCTCGTAATTCACTGTCTCTAAAAGAGCAATTACTTCTCCAATTCCTTCATCCATTTGTACACCATATGAAATAAGGAATGGCTTTTTCTCTTTTTTGTCATTTTCTTTAAGAGTCGTAAGCAGTTCTTCACAGCCTTTTCCACTTCTTGCAACGACAGGCACAACTGTTACACCTAATAGTTCTGATAATCGTTTTACATCAATTACAATTCCTCTTTGCTTCGCCACATCAACCATGTTTAAACCAATTGAGACTGGCTTACCAAATTCAAGTAACTGCAACGTTAAATGCATATTTCTTTCAAACTGCGAGGAATCTACGATATTTAACATATGATTAAATTCTTCTGTTAATAGAAAGTTTGTTACAACACCTTCATCACGTGAAACTGGATTTAAATCATAAACACCTGGTAAATCAATTAATGTTCCTTGTCTATCTTTTAATTTACCAACCTTCTTTTCTACTGTTACACCGCTCCAGTTTCCTACATATTCATAAGAACCAGTAAGTGCATTAAATAATGATGTCTTCCCTGTATTCGGATTCCCTAGCAAAGCTACCTTATTCACGCTAATTCCACCTTTATCATTTTCGCGTCACAATGACGAATACTAATTAACTGTCCACGACACTCCAATGTACAAGGACCTTTAAACATCGCTTTCTGTTTCAGGCGAAGTTCGCTTCCTTCAGCAAGACCGAAAGCAGCTAGTCTACGCTTTAATAGCTGATCTAAAGACTGAATACTTTTTACTAACACTTTCTCTCCAATTTTAATATCTACTAAGCTCATAACCTTCCCCCTCAGAAGAGAATGATAATTATTTTCAAAAAAATTATACCACACCCAATTTCTCTTGTACTATACCCTTTTGCTTCATATTTATTAACATTTCGCTACAATTGTATTTCAATTATTGTCATACTGTATTCGTTTGCCATTCTCATCCATTTCGCTTACAATAAACAATAGCAAATAAAGAATCTCGTTATCACTGGGGGAGCCATGCCGCTGAGAGGGAACACTTCGTTCCGACCCTTCGAACCTGTTAGTTAATGCTAACGCAGGGATTGTGCAAACGTCCGAAATACATACCTCATTTTTATTTACGTATTTCGTATCCTCCTATGATATCTATTCTTTTTTGTACAACTTGGATTTAGGGGGAGACAACATGCGTAACACTAATTTACAAGCGATGATCGAATCTGCTATTCTTGCAGCCTTCGCCATGGTCATCGACATTTTACCATTATCAATTAAACTTCCAACAGGCGGTTCTATCTCATTCGCTATGATTCCTATTTTTATTATTGCTTACCGCTGGGGCTTTAAATCAGCTTTCTTAGGTGGTTTAGTTTGGGGACTGTTACAAATTGTCGTAGGTGATGCCTACATTTTAACACCAGTTCAAGCATTCATTGAGTACTTCATTGCCTTTGCTTTTATCGGATTTGCCGGGTTATTCTATCGTCCAATTCAAAATGCACTTTTAGCATCTAATGCGAATGGCAACGAACAATCAAACTTAAGTAGCCATAAAGATAAACCTTCATCAAAACAAAACCAAGGAAAGAAAGTAATTGGATTCATTATCGTTGCTACATTTATCGGTAGTCTAGCTCGTTACTTCTGTCACTTTATTGCCGGTATTATTTTCTGGGGACAATATGCACCGAAAGGTCAATCAGCTGTGCTATATTCATTAATCGTAAATGGCAGCACAATGCTTGGTTCTTTTATTCTATGTACAGTTTTACTTATATTTTTATTTATCACTTCACCACGCTTATTCAAAAGCATCAATGCTTATCAAATAAATGCAAACAAAAAGGGCGCTTAACTAGCGCCCTTTTTTATATCAAAATTCTCAATGAGTAATATCGATAATAAATACAATAAATGCACAAAGAAAAATAAATACCATCACACCTAGTAAATTGCTATTCATGGCTAATCTACTCCTTACATAACCTCTTTTTCTAACAAGATTATATCTCTTAAAAATAAAGATTAGGTAAAGATAATATGAAAATAACTTAAAAAAAAGCGTAGCATGTATGATCTACGCTTTTTTCAGTAAGTAGAAGTAAAATAACACACCATCTTCTGTATTCTTTACCCCATATTCAGCATCGTGCAGTTCTAAAATATTCTTTGAAATAGCAAGCCCAAGCCCTGTTCCACCTTGTGAACGATGACGTGCTGCATCCACGCGATAAAAACGATCCCAAATTTTATCTAATTGCTCTTCTTCAATATGAGTACCTTTATTTTCAATACACACTTTTATACGATTTTTCTCATCTATTGTAGAAATAATAATATCCTCTTTATTCGGTGTATAACGTATGGCATTCGTAATGAAGTTCACGATGACTTGTTCAATCCGGCCTTGATTTGCGACTACTTCAAATGGACCTATATTTTTATGAACACGAAGTTCTTTTTTCTCTATTTCTACAGAAAGGTGTTCACATATATCTTCAATTACTGTATCGATATAAAATGAATCCATTTTCATTTTATATGTACCTGACTCAAATTTAGCTAACTCAAGCATATCTAAAATTAACGTATCCATTTTATCTACTTCTCGTTCCATCGCTTGAAAATAGTACTCTTTTTTATGTTCAGCTACCCCATCCTTTAAAATAGAAATACAGCTTTTCATAATACTTAACGGTGTTTTTAATTCATGTGAAACACCAGAAATGAATTCCTTCCGCGTCTTTTCTAGCTTTCTTTCCTTTTCAATATCTTGTTCTAGCTGTCCAATATGCGAATGGAGTTTATTCGATAGCGTATTAATATTTTTCGATAAATCACCAATTTCATCTTTTGAAGTAATTGGTATTTTTTCTGTGAAATCTAAATGCGCTATTTTTTTCGTTGTATCATTTATTTTTAGTAGCGGTTTTGCAATTTGTTTCGAGTAATAAAACGAAGCTAGAAAAACCAAAACGACTACAAATGCAATAATGTAAATGTAATAATCTTGTACCATTTGTACAGCCTCATCTACTGGTTGTAAAGAAGCCATCGCATATATATATGCTACTGATCCATCTTTTTCTTTTATTGGCTTAATTAATAATTTATATTTTATATCATTTTTTTCATAGTCCATTGTTTGTGTTGCATATTGTATGTGCTTGCTCTCTTTTAATAATAAATCCGTTTGAAATTCTTTTATGTTATCCAAGAATATACTATTTTTATAAATTGGATTCACAGGACCTTTTACATCTGGGAACTGTACTTTTGTAACACGTCCTTCTATGTAAAAGCCTAATTCCTGAGTAGCTTCTTCCTGAACAGCTGGTTTCTTTTCCTTAACAAGTTGCTCCCCAGCTGCTCTCCTTTTCTCCTCATCTAATTTAATTTTCTCCTGAAACGCTTTTTCTAATGGCTTATTAGATCCATTTAAATTTTGCTTACTTAACATGAAAGAGAATGGAATAAAACTATCTTCTTGTTTCATCCCAGAAACAGACATTGTTTGTCCTAAAAACTGATCTGATGATTTATTATCAATCTCCTCTATATTGACGAGATTGTATAAGGGAATCTTGAATATTTGTTGTCCAAACTCCTTTTGTTTCCTACGGTCTATCGTTACCTCAAAATAAAAATCATCCACATGTTTTAAATTCCCATTCTGATCTAATGTCGTAATCCACGTATTATTTTCTCTAAAAAAGTCTTGCTCCAGTTTCTGAATTCCTTCTGCATTTCCTGCGTAATTTAAATAATTCTTTTCAAAGGAATTTAAATTCACTTTAATATCTTCTACTTTTCGATTCGCATAATATTGTTTGAAAAATATCGTTTGTCCAATAAATATCGTCGCTAAAATTAACATACATAATGCTGTTGTGAGAGTAAATAATTTTAGTACAATCCCTTTTCTCATACATTCCCCTCAAATTTATATCCAGTTCGTACTACAGTTGTAATGTACTTTGCTTTCTCTCCTAATTTATTTCGCAAATTACGAATATGGCTATTAACTGTTCGATCATCGCCAGCAAATTCGTATCCCCAAATTCTTGAAATTAATTGTTCCCTTGTTAGTACAATTCCTTGGTTTTTCATGAAATACACCAATATTTCAAACTCCGTATGCGTTAAACTAACATCTACCTCATCAACAGTAACAGTACGTGATGGAAAATGAACGTGGATACCATGAATTGATAACGTATCATCTTCATTCTCTAAAGGTTTCTTCGATGCTTTTCTACTTTCTAATAATCGTTTCGCTCTTGCTAATAAAATTGGTGGACTGTACGGCTTCGTCACATAGTCATCTGCCCCAAGTTCAAAACCAAGTAACGTATCATCTTCATCTACGCGCGCCGTCAACATAATAATAGGCACCTCGGACGTCTTCCGAATTCTTCGGCAAACAGACCATCCATCGAGTTCCGGCAACATAATATCTAAAATAACTAAATCAACCTCTTCTTCTTCAAATACAACTAAAGCTTCTTTCCCGTCCCTTGCTTCAAACACTACATATTGTTCACTTAAAAAATAATCTTTTAATATTTCACGTAAAATCTCTTCATCTTCAACAATTAAAATGTTTTTTGACATAACCTATGTATCCCCCTCTCGCCTTCAGAAACTATAATTTTATTTTGAATAACTAGCAGTTAACTTCGCCTCGATAATATATCTATCCGGTGCATCTCCTATATAATCAAATGGGTAACAAGTTGTCAGTGTTAATAGTGGTTCTTCTTTTTTTATAATAACAGTACGATCATCCGCATGGGTAATCCACGTCTTTTGAATTTCATATGTGTAAGTTTTATTATCATACTCTAAAGTAAGAGTATCCTTTTCTTTCAACTCTCCTAAATCTGTAAATACAGTATCCCGGTGCCCACTTAATACAGTATGTCCCCCTCCAGATGGCGTTGTCGTTAAATCGCTAACAAACATACCAACTCCTTTTTTGAGCGTTGCATCATTCGCTCCCCAATATATAGAAAACTTCTTCTTTATTTTCGGTATATTTAACATTGCTACTTTTTCTCCTTCTTTATGTTCTATTTGAGAAGAAGGCACTTGAGAAGTTACAGGTGTTTCATGAGCAAGTTGAGTATCTTGTATATTTTTAAGATTCTTTATTTCTTCTGCCGTTAATTCTTGCGCAGAGCTTTTTCCTTTATACCATTCCACAGCGTAATATGATCCCATGAATAGCCCTATGGCCATCAATATGATACCGATATAATTGAGTAACTTCATGTTTCATCCCTCCATGCAAAAAATGGTAGGAATAACCTACCATTTTTAATATGTGAAATTATCCCATTCTTTATAGGACAATATTTTATTTACGCCTTAACTTTATTACGACGATTCAAACCAAATAATGTACCTACCGCTACAAGACATGCGCTTAATCCCATCATTGCTACATTATTAGATGCTGTATTTGGTAATTTTTCACCTTTTACAACTGGCTTCGCTACTTCTTTTTTTGCCGCATCTTTTTTTTGTTGCACTTGTGCTTCTTCTTTTTTCCTTACTTCATTCTTTTGTTGCTCTTTTATCGCAGCTTCTTTTTTAGCCATATCACTTTTCTCTTGGACTTGTGCCGCTTGCTTTTTCTCTTCTTCATTTTTTTGCTGCGCCTTAATTGCTTCTTCTTTTTTAGCTTTATCTTGTTGCACTTGCGCTTCTTCTTCCTTTGTTACTGTTCCAGTATCCGCACTTGCTACTGAAGAATATCCTACTGTTAAAAGTGCCATTGCACAGATCGGTAATAGTTTCTTTTTCATTTTATCTCTCTCCTCTTATACGTTTTACATCACTTCGCATCGGATGTATCACTAGAATAAACAAGAGAGATAAATATAAGATGCAGATGAAATATATTTCATTTAAAGATTTCATTGTAGAAAAATAAAAAACATCGCAATATATACGATGTTTTTTGAGTGCGTGTCTCAATATTTACATGTTACTTTCGCGTGTTTCAGAAGTAGAGCGGGCCGGAGCGATAACTAATTGTCTCGGCTCAGTTTTCTTGAAGTGATTTTTGACGTTACACTTACGACGTTGAACAACCCACGCTTTAATAGGATTTGTTAAAATAATCTTTTGCTCTTCGTTAGGGGCCTCTTCTTCCAATCTACAACTTTCGCTCCATTTACGCCATTTCATTGTAATTTGCGAAGAAGAATGATCGTCTTTACGATCAAACAAGTGCAAAAAATCCATTTCTCCAGCTAGCATTACGGTGTTACTAGTCGCTAAAAAAGAAAAGGTTGTCCAACGTTTCTCCATGCCCTCCTACTCCTTCTTCACATATAGAGTGCCTAAAACTTAATTTACCTAAAATGTGCTTGCCTTTTACCTTACACCCCTAGTTTATCCAAAATACTATTATGCAACTATCGATTTGTCTTACAACTACCTTACAGTTTTGTAAGAAACGAAAAAACCTTCACTATATATACGTGAGGGTTTCTTAATTCTTATCTATATGATTTTTCATATTATCAAGTCCAGCTTCTTTGAGCTGTGATATCATACCGTGGGAAATTGCGCCTAATACTAAAGTCATTCCAATTAGTGAAATGCGAATTGCAGGTACATCAATTATGTAAGCCAACATACCAAGAACAATTGTTAACAGCAATGCTTTTATAAATGTTACACTTGTATACTGTTTCTTTTTCATCATAATCACCCTTTGTGGAAGCGTTATCTTAATGTAATCAGTATATCATATCATCTGATTATTTTGTGGGGATTTTTGTAAAAACCTTATGTCTTCTTTGACTTTTTTCTTTCTATCCTTTACAGTCGAAATGTTCACAAGTTTTACACTGTAGGAGGATTCAAATGAAAATTGAAATAAAAGACACTTTAATTTCTGAAGAACAATTACAAGCAAAAGTAAAAGAACTAGCACTTCAAATCGAGCGTGACTTTGAAGGAGAAGAAATCGTAGTAATCGCAGTATTAAAAGGTTCATTCGTATTCGCTGCTGATTTAATTCGTCACATTAAAAACGAAGTAACAATCGACTTTATCTCTGCATCTAGCTACGGAAATCAAACAGAAACAACTGGAAAAGTAAAACTATTAAAAGATATCGATGTAAACATTACTGGAAAAAACGTAATTGTCGTAGAAGACATTATCGATTCTGGTTTAACACTTCACTTCTTAAAAGATCACTTCTTCATGCACAAACCAAAAGCATTGAAATTCTGTACGTTACTTGATAAACCTGAACGCCGTAAAGTGGACTTAAAAGCTGAATATGTTGGCTTCCAAATTCCAGACGAATTTATCGTTGGCTACGGTATCGACTGCGCAGAAAAATATCGTAACTTACCATTTATCGCTTCAGTTGTAACGGAGTAATATAATAAAATAAAGTGAAACTTTAATCAGTGGTTTTTTTCTCCCACTGATTATTAGCCTTCACCAATCGGGCTTTTACGGGCAGTTAATCTCCCACCTGACTTCCTCGTATTCGGCGAAATTTGAGGTGGGAGTCTTACTGCCCGTTAATCGGGGTAAACTTCCATCAATTACTGATGGAAGTTTATTTTCTATCACAATTCGTAAAAGACAAAGGGAGAGAATAAAAATGACAAAGAAAAAATTTGAAAAAGTACTCCTCATCGTAAATCCAAAAGCTGGACAAGGCGACTTACATACAAATTTAGCGAAAATCGTACCACCTCTTGCGGCGAATTTTCCTGACTTACGTATCCTTCATACGAAAAAACAAGGTGATGCAACAAAATATTGTCAGGAGTTTGCTAGTAAAGTAGATTTAATTATCGTCTTTGGCGGTGACGGAACTGTATTTGAATGCACAAACGGCTTAGCTCCTCTTGAAACTAGACCTACACTTGCAATTATTCCAGGCGGAACTTGCAACGACTTCTCTCGCACACTTGGTGTTCCGCAAAACATTCCAGAAGCGGCAAAACTTATCACAAAGGAACACGTAAAACCAGTTGACGTTGCAAAAGCAAATGGACAACATTTCTTAAACTTCTGGGGCATTGGTCTCGTATCTGAAGTATCAAACAATATCGATGCAGAAGAAAAAGCAAAACTTGGAAAAATCGGCTACTACTTAAGCACAATTCGAACTGTAAAAAATGCTGAAACATTCCCAGTTAAAATCACTTACGACGGACAAGTATATGAAGATGAAGCTGTTCTTGTTATGGTTGGAAACGGTGAATATCTTGGTGGTATTCCCTCCTTTATTCCGAACGTAAAATGTGATGACGGTACACTTGATATTTTCGTAGTTAAGTCAACAGGCATTCAAGCGTTTAAAGATTATATCGGAAAGAAACTATTTGAAGACTCAAATGAAAATGATATTTTCCATGTAAAGGCGAAATCCATTCATATTGAAACAGAAGAAGAAAAAGAAGTAGATACAGATGGCGAAAGTTCACTTCATACACCGTGTCATATTGAATTGTTGCAAGGGCACTTTACGATGATTTATAATCCTGCGGTTGTATAAGAAAAAACGAGTGCTATCACTCGTTTTTTCTCTTCTAATCTAGTTATGTTGTTGAATCATTTCTTGTATTTCTTTAACTCTCTCCAAAGTAATTCCATTTCTTTGTTCGATCGCTAAAGTAAGTACATTAAATGTGCATGAAGTTTAGCATATTTTAGGACATAAATAACGATAAAAAAGCAAGAGAACATAGTCTTCACTACGTTCTCTTGCTTTTTCATTTACTAACAATCCGAAAATAAGCACGAACCGTCAACAAATAATAACCAATATAAATAAAGCTATACACGCCAATGCTAATTAACAACGGAACTGCAATTTCATACGGAATAACTGTCGCTAATCCTTTCAGCGCAAATAAAGTGTGTAATATACCAAGTACTAAAGGAGTGAAGAAGATAAATCTCATTTGTTTTGCGATTGCCTTTTTCATTTCTTTTTTCGTAACACCGAGTTTTCGAAGAACGATGTACCGTTCACGGTCTGCATGTGCTTCTGTTAATTGTTTGAAGTAAATGATAGACCCTGTTGCAAGTAAAAATACTAGACCTAAGAAAGTTCCACTAAACATCATTAAACCTGACGTTTCAATACCGCTGCGGAATATCGTATAGAAATCGCTGAATTGCTCTCTTCCTTCTGCATCTTCTTCCGGTATTACTTTCTTTAATTTCTCTGTTAACACTTTACTATTTCTTTCATCTTTCACATCAATATTTTTCACAGTATGAGCTCCAATTGTCTTCTTCGCTTGCTCATACACTTCATCCGGAACGACAAATAGAAGTTCATATAAATTTGTAATGTTTTGTGCTTGGACATCTTTCACTTGTACCGGTGCTGCTTCTCCAATTGGGAATATAGCTTTTCTCCCTTTATATACACCACTATCTCTATTTCCTTCACTATACATAGCATCAAATGCATACGCTTCGGTCTTCTTTAAAGACACAGTTTCTTCATTCAAATATTTTGCTATTCTATTAAATGCTGACTGTGCGATTATTTCAGTTGTTCTTGCATGTAAACTATCTTTATTTGAAATATCATCACCGTATTCACCTATCACTTTTACTGTCTCTAACTCATATTGATGAATGACTTCATTCTTTTCTTCTTTTAAAATCTCATTCACTTTACGATCCACATGATTATCTTTCATTTCATATGAATAACTAACTGGCTTATATTTTTTCGCCTGCATATATGTGTTGTAATACATTGTTACAGAAGTTCCAACCGCCGTTAAAGTTACTGCACTTAATACTGCAATCGTCGCTAACGATTTCGCATTTCCTTTAATGCGGTATAGTAACTGCGATGTCGTCACAATTTGCATTCCGTTATAGAATGAAGATTTTTTGTTTCGCACTCTTTTTAATACAAAAATAGTAAAGAACATAAATAATAAATACGTTCCAAGTACTGTTGCTAATAAAATGTAAAGAGCAAGTGGCATAAAGTTATCACTGTTTGCATTTTTAATAGCCGTTACTGATAAGAAATACCCTGATCCAATTAATAATATAGAAATGATAGCCATTATTTTAGAACCTTTTGGCATGACTTCGCCTTCGTTATCTGCACGGAATAGCTCAATTAACTTAAATTGATAAATAACGCGGTACCCTTTAAACGATGTGTATAAAATAATGAAACAAAAAATAACTGCTGTATCTATAACCGCTCCAATCGGTACTTCAAAGTGAACTTTTACACCTAACTCCATCATATTTACAAGTAAATTCAGGAACCCTTTTGAAATTAAACTACCTATTATAATTCCGATTACTAACGATAATAACCCCATTAACATGTTTTCATAAAAAAGCATGTTACCTATTTCTTTCTTTCGAATACCAAGTAAAGAATAAAGACCTATTTCTTTCTTACGTTTTCGTGTAAAGAAACCATTCGAATATATAATAAATATCGTAACAAAAATAATGAGCATTACACTCGCAAGCTGGAATCCTCGTCCGATGTTATCTCCAGCTTCACTTATTTGTGAATTGTATTGCAGCGCCTTAAATGTAAAATAAATGACGATGCTAAAAATCATAGACGCAAAGTATATAAAATAATCTTTAAAATTTCGTTTTATATTACGAAGCGCAATGCTAGATAAGCTCATTTATAGCACCTCCAGAAATTGAAGACATCACATCAATAATTTGTTGGAGGAATTGTTTGCGTGTCATATCCCCGCGGTGTAATTCTTTGTATAACTTGCCATCTTTAATAAATACAACACGTTTACAATAACTTGCCGCAAATGCATCATGCGTTACCATTAAAATTGTTACACGATCTTTTTCGTTTAATGTTTTCATGCTTTCTAATAAATCTGTCGCTGACTTTGAATCAAGTGCACCCGTTGGCTCATCCCCAAAAATCATACTTGGATTTGTTACAATCGCTCTTGATGCTGCACAGCGCTGTTTTTGTCCACCTGATGCTTCATACGGATATTGATTTAAAATATGATCTATTCCAAACTTCTTCGCAATCGTCTCGACTCGTAATTCTACTTCTTTCGCCTTCACTTTTGATAAAGCGAGTGGCAGTGCAATATTTTCTCGTACTGTTAACGTATCTAACAAGTTATAATCTTGAAAAATGAATCCTAAATGATTACGACGAAATAGCGCCAATTCATCATCATTCATCTTCACAATATCTTTTCCATCAATTAAAATCTCACCTTTTGAAGCTGTATCAATGGTAGAAAGGACATTTAAAAGTGTCGTCTTACCAGAACCAGACGGTCCCATAATACCGACAAACTCTCCTTCTTTTACCTGTAAATGAATATCTTTCAACGCTTCAAACGTATTCCCGCCTGTATCATATATTTTCGAAATCCCTTTCGCCTCTAACATTGTTTTCATCTATCTGTACCTCCTGTTATGATTCTTGATGTCCTCTTTAAGCAACAGAATTCAGTATAGATATATTTTCTTAACAAATAGTGCTATGGTTTCTTAAGGTTTTCTTAAAAAGAAAAATCCAAAGCCGTAACAACCAACTTTGGATTTACTATTATTAAAATATCAAATTACACTTCGAACAAAAAGGAGCAGAATTCCCTTTTCTAATTTTCGCATTACATTTTGGACAATATACATATTGCTCTTCTATCTTTTGCCGCTCTAGCATATTTAAGGATACTATTCTCATACTACACATAATCCCAATTAATATAAGGCTAACAATGAGTAGCATATCTCTCACTCCCCTCTATATTTTACCATAAAATAACAAACCCGATTCTCTCATCTAGAATCGGGTTTATACTTACAGTCCTAACTCTGCCTTCGCACCATCAGGAATTTTATCTACATCTATTTGCACTTTATCGTGTAAAAACTTCCCTCTTGTAATTACATGCCAATACGATCCTATCGGTAATTCATCTACCCCATTAATCGTAACTTCTTTTACCTCTCCTTTTTCATCATAAGCTTTTACTGTATACTCACGACCTTTATTTCCATCTAACTCTTTTCCATCATTATCGATCACTGCATAACGATATTCTAAATCAAGAAATGGGTTCATTCGATCAATTGTAGCACTCCCATTTAATAAATATGCCTCCCCTGCTACAATCACAAGTAATGATCCTAAAATAAATCTTTTCATCTATATTCCGCCTTTCATTATGTTTTTCAATAAGACCTTTCTAAGTATAGAGAACCTTTCTTAATAAAAACTCGTACAGTTTCTTAACTTTTTCTTAATGTAACAGGGCTGTGCATCAGCACTTCGATAAATAAAGCCATATTCATAATAAAAGGAGGCTGCCGCCTCCTTTATTTACTCATCACTGTATTCCTTTTTTGTCTGTATAAATAAAACACACTCACAATCACTGCGATGATTCCTCCAAAATACACGCCATACTCTATCGCAATCGCCACAATACTTTCAATATGTTGTCCAAATATAGAACCAAGCACAAAGTAAACGAGCGTCCAAACAAAGCCTGTCGTATAGGAATATAAAACATACGTCTTAAATGACATGTTATTCATTCCAACTAAATACGGCACGATATGTCTTACAACCGGTATGAAATAACTCGTAATTAGTGCGTAATGTCCGTATGCCTCGACCATTTCTTGTGATTTTATAAAATACTTCGCCTTCTTCTTTTTCATTAATTTATGGAGTACTTTTGTCCCAAATATTTTCCCTAATATATATCCTAAAGAAAGCCCGGACACAACGCCTAAATATGTTAATAAAAACGCAGGAATAACACTTAATATACCTAATGAAGATACAAATCCTCCGCTCATCACAATCATTTCATCTGGAATTGGCATACCGATAATTCCTAACCATAAACAGAAAAATAATGCCCAATACCCGTACTGTTCAATGTATGATAATAATTCATGTAATTCCATTATGCATACGCTCTCCTTAGCTCTTTTTTACAGCTAAAGACGTAAGCTGGCGGGAAATTGAGCCACACTTTTTCTAATGTAATTTCAGGGAAGAAATGCTGTATAAAGCCTTTTTTCACAAGTGAATATTGAAATGTTATGAATTCCCCATTCTCATGTATCGCTTCCATTGCATTGTTTAAAATACGTTTTGAAACTTCTTCTGGTAAAGAAGTAAAAGGCAATCCTGATAAGACGTAATCAATGCATTCTATATTGAACTCTTCCATATACTTCTTTATATTTTCAGCTGAACCATGTACAACAATGACGTTCTTTTCATCTTTAAATTTTCTCTTTAGCTCTTTGCAAAACACTTCATTAATTTCAATAAGAAGAAATATTGTTTCCTTCTTCTTTCTCTTCATAATTTCTTTCGTAAAGACTCCTGTACCAGGACCTAACTCTACAATGCATTTCGCTTTATTAAAATCAATTACATCTACCATTTTCTTTGCTAATATTTTTGAACTTGGTGCAATTGCACCAGTATGTTTCGGATGTTTAATAAATTCATGTAAGAATGTTATGAGTTGCATGTAAACCTCTCCCCATTCGATCAATAGTTTTTAACTTGTGTCTAAGTATAACTAGCGTTTCTTAATAAAAATTGAGGAGATTTCTTAAGATTTTATGAAGAATAAAAAACAGCCACCGCCTATAGCGATAGCTGTCCCCTTATTACTTCGCACTCACAATCTTATAATAAGAGCGAACTGTTAAGAAATAATATCCGATATAAATAACGCTGTATACTCCGATACTAATTAGAAGCGGAATCATAATTTCAAATGGTAGTATGTTCCCTAAACCTTTTAATGCAAACAAACTGTGTAGAATTCCGATTACTAACGGAATTGCAAAGATAAAGCTCACTTGTTTTGCAATAGCTTTTTTCATTTCTTGTTTCGTTACACCGATTTTATGAAGGACAACGTAACGCTCACGATCTGCACTTGCTTCTGTTAGCTGCTTGAAGTAAATAATAGAACCTGTTGCTAGTAAGAATACAAGTCCCAAGAACATTCCGATGAACATCATTAGTCCAGTTGCTTCAAGTCCCATATGGAAACCAGTATAGAAGTCTCTAAATGGTGGTGGCATTTCTGATTCACCAGCTGGCATCACTTTTTTAAATTTTTCTGTTAATAATTTACTGTTTCTTTCATCTTTTACATCAATATTTTTCACAACACGTGTTCCAAATGCTTGCTTCGCTTGTTCATACATTTCATCTGGAACGACAACAACTAATTCACCTAAATTCGTAATTGCATTATTATTTGCACCTTGGATCTTCAATGTCTTCGTTTCATTTCCAATTTGGAATACCGCTTTATTTCCTTTATATTCAGGGCTAAACTCATACCCTTCAATATAAGAACTATCATATATAAAGGCTTCACCAGCAGCTACATTCACTGTTTCCGCATCGATTTTTTGCGCAAGTTTGTTGAATTCAGATTGAGATATAAATTGATATTTCTCTGAGATACTGTAGTTCATATTAAAGATAAAATCGACTTTAGCTCCTTCAAACTTTCCTTTTACAGGAACCATCTCAACTTCAAATTGATTTTTTACAGGATGATTTTCTTTCTCTTCAGCAAAAATCGCATTTACTTTCTTATCTAGTTCTGCATCTTTCTTCTCATAAGAGTAGCTGTATGGTGCAACTGCTTTTGATTGTGTAAATGTGTTGTAATACATCGTAACTGACGTACCAACTGCTGTTAATGTTACCGCACTTAAAATAGAAATTGTCGCAAGTGACTTTGCATTCCCTTTAATACGATATAGTAGCTGTGACGTCGTTACCATATTCATACCGTTATAAAACGATGATTTATTATTTCTTGCACGTTTCAATACGAATACAGTAAAGAACATAAATAGTAAGTACGTACCTAATACTGTCGCAAGTAAAATATAAAGTGCAATTGCCATAAAGTCTGCATACTTAACTGCCTTCATGAACATTAATGCTAAGAAATAACCTGAACCGATTAAGAAAACTGAAATTAATGCCATAATGACTGATCCTTTTGGCATTGCTTCTCCTTCACGTTCCGCACGGAAAAGTTCAATTAATTTAAAGCGATAAATTAAACGATATCCTTGGAGCGATGTATATAAAATAATCACAAGGAAAATAATTGCTGTATCAATAATGGCCGCCATCGGTACTTCAAAATGAACGTTTAAGTTTAATCCCATCATACTTACTAATAACTCAAGGAATAATTTTGAAAGGACACTACCAATCGCAATCCCAATTACTAATGACATTAATCCCATTAACATATTTTCATAAAAGAGCATTTTACCAATTTGTCTTTTACGAATACCTAATAACGAATATAAGCCAACTTCTTTTTTACGTTTACGTGTAAAGAATCCGTTCGAATATATAATGAACACTGCTACGAAAATGATAAGCATCACACTTGAAACTTGAAACGCACCGCTAATTTTTTTAGAGGCTTCCGCTGCTTTTTCCATTTGTGAATTATATTGCAGTGCTTTAAATGTAAAGTAAATGACGATACTAAAAATCATAGATGCAAAATATACAAAGTAGTCTTTAAAGTTCCGCTGTATGTTGCGGAGGGCAATGCTAGATAAGGTCATCAGCCATACCTCCAGAAATAGAAGACATTACGTCAACGATTTTTTGGAAGAACTGTTTACGCGTCGATTCACCGCGATGCAATTCTTTATATAGTTCACCATCTTTAATGAAAATAACTCGTTTACAATAACTCGCTGCAAATGCATCATGCGTTACCATTAAAATGGTAGAGTTATCATATTCATTTAACGACTTCATACTTTCAAGTAAATCTGTCGCTGATTTAGAATCAAGCGCTCCAGTTGGCTCGTCTCCGAAAATCATACTGGGATTCGTAACGATTGCACGCGATGCGGCGCAGCGCTGCTTTTGTCCACCAGATACTTGATATGGAAACTGACTTAAAATATGATCAATACCGAACTTTTTCGCAATTTCAAGAACACGTCGATCAATTTCATTTGCCTTTACTTTCGATAAAGCAAGAGGTAACGCAATATTCTCTTTCACTGTTAACGTATCTAATAAGTTATAATCTTGGAAAATGAAACCTAAATGATCGCGGCGGAATAACGCTAGCTTATCATCATTCATCTTCACAATATCTTTTCCATCAATTAAAATTTCACCGTTCGTCGCATTATCAATTGTAGAAAGAACATTTAGTAAAGTCGTCTTACCAGAACCAGAAGGTCCCATAATTCCAACGAACTCACCTTCTTTTACTTGTAAGTTAATACCTTTTAACGCTGCAAATTTATTACCACCCGTGTCGTACACTTTTTCAATATTTTTTGCTTCTAACACTGTTTTCATCTCGACATCCCTCATTTCTTCTATTCTCTATTTTCAACTATATACACTCTCTACTCTTGCCACTATCGATGTTTCTTACACAAACATGACAGTTATGTAAGACGCATAAGTAAAGATATAAAAATTTAACCTACTGAACAAAAGTACTTTGTTACTATAACATTGGGATATCATACCATCCATTCATTCTCCTTACAGGAACATTACAATTTTGTAAGGTAAAAAATGCACCTACAAAGTTGTGCACGAAATGTCGGATGGGGTTATTTCGTTCCTGCTATTCTATGTACAGAGGAGGTCATAGTATGGATTCACTTAAAAATATGAATGCAGCAATGCACTATATTGAAGATAACCTTACGAATGAAATTGATTTTAAAGAAGTTGCGAGCCTAGCTCTCTGTTCTGAGTATCACTTTAAAAGAATGTTTTCGTTTTTAGCAGGTATATCACTATCTGATTATATTCGCTGTAGACGTCTTACTCTTGCTGCTTTTGAACTAAAAGATAGCAATGCAAAAGTCATTGATGTCGCTATAAAGTATGGGTACAACTCACCGGATTCTTTTGCACGTGCCTTTCAAAACTTGCACGGCATAACACCTTCAGAGGCCCGAAATAGTAGCCATTCTTTGAAAGCTTATTCACCAATGACCTTCCAGTTATCGATCCGAGGAGGAAATGAAATGAACTATCGAATTGAAGAAAAAGAACCATTTCAAATCATTGGTATTACAAAACGAGTACCGATTGTATTTAACGGTGTAAATGCAGAAATCGCTTCTATGTGGAAAAGTTTAAATCCAGAGTCTATTCAAACATTAAAGTCCCTTTCAAATGTGGAACCAAATGGAATCATTAGTGCTTCTACAAATTTTTCTGAAGGAAGAATGGAGGAAAAAGGCGAACTCGATCATTATATTGGGGTAGCCACAACGAAAGATTGTCCAGAGCAATTCGCGCAACTTGAAGTCGCAACTTCAACATGGGCTATATTTGAAGCTGTCGGTCCATTTCCTGATGCATTACAAAATGTGTGGGGACGTATTTATTCTGAATGGTTCCCTTCTTCAAACTATGAACTAGCAGGAGGTCCGGAAATATTGTGGAATGAAAGTAAAGAGATATCCTCGCCGAATTTCAGAAGCGAGATATGGATACCTGTTTTAAAAAAGTAATATAAGAGTCTAAACCTTTTCAAAATAAAAAAGCTGCTCTTCCTTTTTAAAGGAAAAGCAGCTTCTTTATTTTATCCCGCTATTTGCGGGCAGTAAAACTCCCACCTCAAAATTCAGGTGAAGCAAAGAAGTTAGGTGGGAGATAAACTGCCCGTAAACGCCCAATTGGTGAGGGCTAATAATCAGTGGGGATGAACACCCCCCACTGATTAAAGTTTCACTTTATACTTCTTCTCGACTCGTTCTTATACAAGAAAATAGTAATAATCGTAAGTACTATAACAACTACAAAAGTAAATACTCTGTCGTTCAAGATAGTACCGGTACCGATTAACATGGCAGGTATAACTGCCATAATTAAGCCACCAAACATACCGATAAACGATCCTATACTTTGTTTTATTACTTGAGTTTCTGATACCCAATCATAATAACCAAATCGATTATTAATAAAAATTCCCCATACTGCCGAAAAGAGTGAGTATGTTATCGGTGTTATTACGATGAAAAGAGAACTCCAAACATCGAGTTTTAACCCGATTATTAGCAATACGGCACTAATAAGTGATGCAGGTATACTCAATGAAAGATTCATAAGAATTTTACTGTCATAAACCATCTTTGGCGCTATAGGCAATGACTTAATAATCCATACATTTTTTCCTTCTAAAGACAATGACACACATGTTGTACACGTCATTGAAATCGCTGCTGCAATAGCAAATGGAGCAATCTTTTGCAACAAGGGCTCAATTCCAGGGTACGCTATTAATTGACTTGGCCCTACTACAACTACAGCTAACGAGAAAGCTATCGCCATCACGACTCCCATTCCACTATTTATGACATACACTGTAGAAGAGAAGAAACGTTTCAGCTCTTTTTTATACAATGCGACCAATACACTTTCTTTTCTTATACTATTAATCTCATAATTTGAAAGCATATGATAAGTGGAAATCCCTGTGTTTATTTGCTTATATTTTAACGAAAGTATTTTTACAAAAAGATAATACCAACTAACTGATATCCCGACGAATAAGATGAAAGCTATAATATCAGCATGAACAATTGCTTTTTGAAACATGTTAGCTAGTGGATACACTTTAGTTAATTGCTCCGAAACAATTGCACCAATTCCGTTCATATCATTAAGGCTATATTGAGCATTTCCGTTTTTTAGCATAAAGAAACCGAATGTAATAATTACTATAAAACTTAAAATCGTAGTTATTTTATTCGCATTTTTAAATTTAGAAGCGATTGCCGTAATCGCAGCTCCAAAGATTGCTGCAATTGTTGTTGGAATTAAAGATGCTATAAACATACTGATGAACCACATAAAGTAAAAAGAAACTGATTGATTTTCATGTATGCCATAAACAACTCCCATCGGTAGCATGATTATGATTGAAAAGATTGTATTCAGCAAGTATAAATACAAAAATCTACTTGCAATAACAGTATTTACACGAATCGGCAATGACATTAAAAAGTCGTAATCCTTAAAAGCAAAAATTTCTCCATTTGCCTTAAATATAGTGAAAAACAACGTTAATACACTGCTAATAACTAGTGCATAAACGGGAATAATTTCACTCATTCCTAGTTTCACCAATCCATATGCCGAGGCTCCGCAATATAACATTAGCATGACACCAACTAGAGCAATAGATGCTGTCAGCAAAATCTTATTCTGCTTCTTTTTCTTATCTTTTTCATATTTAAAAGTGTTTAGACCGAGCTGCGTTATTAACCGGATTTTTAAAAGTCCTAAACTATTAGTATTCATTAGCAAGCTCCTTCATAAAGAGTTCTTCCAATGAACTTTCCTTTATTAAAGAATGCACTTCCCCTGAAAGTGCTAATTTCCCTCTATTTATCATCGCTATTTTATTACATAACTTCTCCGCTACATCTAAAACGTGCGTAGAAAAGAAAATCGCACTTCCTTTTTCACAAAGCTCTTTCATAATACCTTTCAAAACTACGGCTGCTTTTGGATCAAGACCAACGAAAGGTTCATCTAAAACTAGTAATTTCGGTTTATGTAAAACCGCCGATATAATCGCTACTTTTTGTTTCATGCCATGCGAATAAGAAGATATTAAGTCTCCCAAGTAAGGTGTAATCTCAAAGGCATCCCCATACTTCTGGATCTGTTCTTCCCGATCCTTCGCCGGCACTTTATATACATCCGCAACAAAGTTCAAATATTGAATTCCTGTTAATTGCTCATATAAATCTGGATTATCAGGAATATACGCCATTACTCTCTTACATGCAATCGGATCCTTTTTTACTGAATGTCCATCAATAAAAATTTCGCCCTCTTCAAAATCTATAACTCCTACTAACGACTTAATTGTTGTACTTTTCCCCGCACCGTTATGTCCAATAAATCCAAAGATATCTCCTGCTTTAACAGTAATATTTAAATGATTTACCGCTTTCTTTCCACCTTTGTATGTCTTACTAAAATTTATAATTTCTAACATGTAAAATCCCCCCAAGCCATCTATTTAACTGAATTTTCAGACCTCAAAACAGAAAATTTACTCAGTGAGCTTTTCATTATCCCCACTGAGTATTAAAATCTCTTAACACATAGAAACTATAACTATAAAATTTGATTAATATAGCTCACAATTGTATTTCTTTTTTATATAAAACGTAAGAATATAAATTCGTTATAATAACAGCAACTACTATAATCCCCAGCATCATATAAGATCTCCAATCAGCCGGAGCGAAAACACTTATAATCATAATAATTCCTAAAGCCACAAATACTTTTCCACTAAATCGATGTGTTTTCCGCCACACTTCTTCATTACTTAACGTCCATGGATTACGCATCCCGACAAAAAAGTTTGGCTTACACTGTGGTAAATAATTACCCATTACTAAAAATAAAACACCCACTAATAATTCTGGAACCCGATTAATAAATAAGTTATATCCTAATCCACTTGTAATAATATCTATATTCCCTACAAATAGTAGCAGGAGTACCCCATTATTCATCATCATAAAAGCTTTAGAAAATTTCTCATAATTTGCTTTTCTTGGATCAATCTTAGGTATCACATTTAGAAATATATATAATGCAATCATAATTCCGACCATAGAAATCATTCCGTAAAATTTAGACGAATAGCCATCTACCTTACCGCCGCTCCAATGTGTCGCAATTGTATCCGGCAAATGTGGCCAAGCAAACGCCCAAGCTAAACAAGTTGTAACAATTAATATAATTGCGAAAAGATGTTTTTTCATTTCCCCTCTTCCCCCTTATTTGTAAACGTAAACACCCAAGTCAACAAATCTTGAAAGACAGTTGTGTTTAAAGAGTACACAACGAATTGCCCTCTTTTTTCATCTTGAATAAGTTCAGCATTTTTAAGTGCACTTAAGTGGTGTGAAATACTTGGTTTCGTCATATTGAAATGTTCGGCAATTTCACCAGCGGTTAGATCACCTTCTTTTAATAAGTCTAAAATTTTTCGCCTTGTTGGATCTGCTAATGCTTTGAATGCTTGATTCAATGTCTTTCTTCCTTTCGATAATTAGACATTTAGATATTTATCTAAATGTTAAAATGATTTCAGTTAATTGTCAATAATATGTAAGGCCCTTTTTACTTTTTCCACTTTTAACCTACATTAATTACTTTATAGAGTAAAACTGTAAAGATGGAAGAAATACGAGGGATACAAAATAAAAGAAGCTCTTCTAACTAAAGGAAGAGCTTCTTTTATTTAAATTTTATCATTTTATTAACAAACGAAGAAATCCAAAAGATTATCAAACTTATAATAAAGGACATACCTACTATCGTTCCGAATTCATTTAACCAATAACTAATCATGCTTTCACACACCTAGTTTGGATTCTATTAACTATAATAAGAATTCATCCATTCTTTGTAGAGTCCTTTTGGACAGTTTTATGCGCCATGTCCACTGGAATTTTCGTTTTCCAAGTTCCTTCCGTTCCTCCAATTCTGTTAATATTAATATGGACAGATAAGAAGTCTGGGAATTTTTCACCTTCTAACGTTTCAAAAATCGCTACTCCCTCTGGTTTGTCGTGATTAGCGTATGCCGTTTCAAAGCTCTTTCCTGCTTCATCACTTAAGTAAAAAGTACTTGCCTCTGGTGCATCAGGATTACCAATACGATCTTTTTGATAATTATCGATATGAGTGTTACTAAGAAAATGCAAATATTGCACAGCATTAAATTTCTTATTTTCATAATGTGGACTCTCTACTTGTTTCCCGTCTTCTTTACCATCAGATTTAATATCAAGCCCAGTTGTATTAAATTCATATGGAACGAGCGAACCATCTTGTTGTTCAAAACGATAATAAACAAGTATTTTGGCATCTTGAATTAATATTTCTTTTATATGAAGAGTAATACCATTATCGACTATTTTTTCATTTAGCTGTATAGACTTTCCATCCGCAGCATCCTTTTTAACTTGATCATTAATCATGTCATTTAATTTTACTTCCGGCTTTACAAAATAAGAATTGTTTAACGCCATTGTACTCGTCGGTATAACGATAGCCGCTATTAAACCCGCTATTAATAATTTCTTTTTCGTTTTCTTTTTGCTATCTTTTTTATACATTTGACTAAAGGATTGATAAGCATGCTCTTTAACTTCTTTAGGGACCTCTTGTTTCATTGCTTTTTTAAATTCATTTGAAAACGACATTTGAATTAGATTCCTCCTCATCTATTTCTATACTAGACTGATTCCGAATTTTTTCTAACGCTCTGTGAATTCTAGACCTCACTGTACCTATAGGGATTTGTAATAGTTCTGCAATTTCTTCATACGTATAATCGTGGTAAAAGCGATACACGATTACTATTCTAAATTTAAATGGAAGTTCTTGTATCACCGTTAATAACTGCTCTTCTGTTTCTTTTCTTAATAATACTTTTTCGGGAACGTCTACAACTGGATCATCACGTAATTGTTGTTTTTCAAATAAGCGCATCCTCTTCCATATATTTTTTCTCCACTGACTAATCTGTTTGTAAACAATTCCATTCAACCAAAATAGAAACGGTCTAGATTGATCATATGTTGAAATAGATTTCCAAAGTTGAAAGTAAACTTCATTTACGATTTCATTTGTATCATGCCGATTTTTAACTATAGCGAAGACAGTTTCATATATTCTCTGACTCGTTAAATCAAATATAAATTCAAAAGCCTCCTCATCGCCTTTTAATAAACGTTCTATCCAGATATGTATATCTTCATTACTTGCCAAGTAGTGCCCCCTCCTTAACGATGTTCTCACTATATATTGGACAGTAAGCAAAATAAAGTTCCAAATTTCATAAAAAATATATTATTTTTTATGAAATTTCATCTATTTAAAAGGACAATACATTCAGTTATCCCTATAATACTTTTTACTTTTCTCACTTTTAACCTATACTGTTAACTAGCTTATATTTCAACATAATGAAAAGACGTGAAACACATGGTACACTATAGCTACAATTGTTTTTTTGAGGAGGAATATACATATGTATAAAATTTTAATCGTTGAAGACGATCCAAATATTTCATCATTACTGCAATCTCACATTCAAAAATACGGGTACGACGCTGTTGTTACTGAAAATTTTGATGATATTATGGAATCGTTTAACGCCGTGAAACCACACCTTGTTTTACTTGATGTGAACTTACCGAAATTCGATGGATTCTACTGGTGCCGTCAAATTCGTCATGAATCTACTTGTCCAATTATTTTCATTTCAGCGCGTGCTGGTGAGATGGAACAAATTATGGCGATTGAAAGCGGTGCGGATGATTATATTACGAAACCGTTCCACTACGACGTTGTAATGGCAAAAATTAAAGGTCAATTGCGCCGTATTTACGGTGACTATGCACCAAATATTTCTGAGCGTATCGTTGAAGTAGAAGGTTTAAAACTATTCCCTGAACGTCCAGAAATTCACTTCGGATCTGAACAAGTTCTTTTAACGAAGAAAGAAGCAATTTTAGCCGAAATGTTATTATCTAAATTCCCTCGTACAGCGAGCCGTGAAGATTTATTAGCTGCTCTTTGGGATGATGAGAGCTTCGTTGAGGAAAATACATTAAACGTAAACATCACGCGTCTTCGTAAAAAGTTCAATGAGCTTGGTATTGAAAATGCTATTGAAACAGTACGTGGACTTGGGTATCGTTTTAACGCAACTTGGAGTGAATAAGCATGAAGCTATTTTTACGTGATCATTTTACATTTTTTCTACTGTACGTATTAAACTTCGGTATCATTTTCGTTCTCTATGATGCAGTAGATGGATTTCAAAATAATAAGTTTTACTTCATCGTTTTAAGCTTATACTTATTTATTTGTTTCCTTGCTTATCGT
The DNA here is from genome assembly GCF_038050415.1 of Bacillus sp. FSL M7-1020. Classification (NCBI taxonomy): domain Bacteria; kingdom Bacillati; phylum Bacillota; class Bacilli; order Caryophanales; family Bacillaceae; genus Bacillus; species Bacillus sp. FSL M7-1020. Next base: position 4,416,709 of record NZ_JBBOTW010000001.1, read on the forward strand.
TACGTTCGTAACCGTAGAATGTATCATAGATTAAGTGAGCAGCCAGAAAAAATGGAAGATGCGTTTATTGAAAGAGCAACCGCTCCGATGCCTCACGGTGTAAATGAACTCGTGCGTACGCAATACCGTCTCTTCCAAAAAGAACTACAATCGTATGAAGTAAAACAACAGGAACATCAATTGTTCATTAACCATTGGGTACACCAAATGAAGACACCTGTTTCTGTTATGCAGCTTATGGTACTGGAAATGGAAGACGAACATTTAATTCCGAAATTCAAAAAAGAGTTAGAGCGTCTAAACCAAGGACTTGATATGGCTTTATACATGGCTAGGTTAAATAACTTCCATGAAGATTTCCATGTTGAGACGATTTCATTAAAAGATACGGTAACAAAAAATATTAATGGATTAAAAGAACTATTTATTCGTAATGGCGTCTTCCCTGTTTTAGAAGTACATTCTGATCTAAAAGTTGCTTCTGATGCGAAATGGCTAAAATTTATTATCTATCAGTTAATGACAAATGCAGTCCGTTACTCTGGTGAGCGTGGAAAGAAAGTGTTCTTATCCGCTTATCGAAATGGAAAAGACATTATTCTAGAAGTTCGCGATGAAGGCGTTGGTATTCCGCAAGAAGATATTCGAAGAGTATTTGAACCATTCTACACTGGGAAAAACGGTCGTACATTCGGAGAATCTACCGGTATGGGGCTTTATATTGTAAGTAAAATTTGTGATTATTTAGGTCACTCCGTCAAACTAGATTCTGAAGTTGGTAAAGGAACGACGATTAAAATCATCTTCCACAATGCTGCGAATAATCAAGCAGAGAATGTAGAGAAGGTGACTGAATCATGATCAGAACATATGCTAGCAAAATGTATGAGAACTCACTCTCATACATTTTTTGCAATAAAACTACATATTTCCCTGCTAACGGGAGGCACGTATTATGACATTTTGGCAATTTGCATTTAAAAATGTAACGCGCAACTCAAGAGCTTATTTTGCTTACTTTATAAGCAGTGCCTTTTCCATTGCTGTTTTCTTTTCGTTCGCTGTTTATTTGTTTCATCCGAAATTACAAAATCCCACTATGATCTCTGAAATTTCAGGATTAATGATTTTTTCAGAAGTTGTGATTGTTTTGTTCTCGTTCTTTTTTCTACTCTATTCAATCGGATCGTTTTTAAAAGTTCGTAAAAAGCAATTTGGTATTTTAACTATTTTAGGTATATCAAAAAAACAATTACATCGACTCGTTTTCACTGAAAATATGTTAATTGGTATTTTATCTATCTTTTTCGGTATGCAGTTTGGACTTGTCTTTTCGCAGTTTTTCTTATTAGTAACAGCGAAAATTACACATCTACCGGGGATATATTTATATCCCCCTACGAATGCTTTCATTTTAACAACGATTGTGTTTCTTGGTCTCTTTATCGCTGTATCTTCATTTACACCCATGCTAATTCGTACGAAAAAGACGGTAAACCTATTAAAAACGAATGGTAGGAAGCAAAAGGAAAGAAAACCATCCATATTTATCTCTCTATTTGGTGCTATCTGTTTATTAGGTGGTTATATTTTAGCTGCAAACCCTAAATATTTCTTCTCAATAAACACGCAAGTAGGCGTTATCTATATGGTTTCAAGTGTTTTTGTGATTCCAGCGCTTGTTACAATTGGGACATATTTTTTCTTTTCTCAAATTAGTTTCTTACTTATTTATATTTTAAAGAAAAGAAGAAAGTTTTATATGAAACGAATTAATATGCTTTGGATTTCGGATTTAGCAAGTCGTATTCGAACAAATATCAATATGCTTTTTATTGTAGCCATGCTTTCTACAATTGCTTTCACAATGATTACGTTCCTATATGGATTCGGAAAGTTTACAAAGCTAGATGTTGCGAGAACTTCACCTTTTCCATTTTCTTATTTTTCATATGACGCAAATCCTTTTGTTAACAAGCATTTAACTTGGCTTGAACAGCAGTTACAAAAAGAAAATTTCTCTTATAAAAAGATCAAAACTGATTTATATGAAACACCATTGAAAGAAGATGAAGGTATAACGACTTACAATGACATTTATGCAATGAAACAAAGTGACTATAATAAACTTGCAGCTTCCCTGCGAATGAAAGAACTATTCATGAGTGATAACGAAGCATATATCTTAAGCGGCGATGCTTATTTCACCTTATTCAGCCAATTTGAGCCAAGCTTCAATAGAAAATCCATTACACTTTCTAGCACAAATACGATATTACAAGTAAAGGGCTATGAACAAGCAGGGGCCATTCCCTCTGACTTTTCATATCAAACTTTAATTTTACCTGACGCTGTTGTAAACAACTTACCAAGTACAACAAAGCATGTAGCAGCGTACAATTATAACGTACAAAACTGGGAAAAGACGTATGAAATTGCTGATGATTTTATGAAAAGAATACAAAGAGATCGACAAGAATTCCAATACGAAGGACCCCTTGTACGCTCCTATGAATCAGCAGGCTCATTATATAGAATCACATCAGGAAGTGCCGCATACTTCCTAATCGGGACATTCTTAGGTGTCATTTTCTTTATTGGAGCTGGTAGCGTTCTTTACTTCAGAATGTATACAGATTTAACGAACGAACAAGAAAAATATGTAGCAATTTCAAAAATTGGTGTAACAGATGCAGAGATGAAAAGATCTGCAACCATTCAACTTAGCATTTTATTTTTCGTTCCGTACGTTATGGCGTCCATTCATACAATGTTCGCAACAAAAATGCTTCAAGACGTAATTGCTTTATCACTATTCAAAGAAATTTCAGCCGTTCTTATTATTTTTGGAGTAGTTGAATTCATCTTTTTCTTATTCATTCGCTCCTTTTACATGCAAAAGTTATCAGAGTATACGAATGGTTAAGTTTTATAAATATATTAGTACAGGAAAAGGATACCTCTTATATCCTTTTCCTCTTCACTCTATTAGGAGGTTTAGGTGAATGACTTTTTGGCAGTTTGCCTTTAAAAATGTAACAAGAAACGCCAGAGCTTATTTCGCCTATTTTGTAAGCAGTGCGTTTTCCATTGCTATTTTTTTCTCATTTGCAGTTTATTTATTTCATCCTAAATTGCATATGACAGACGTGAATTATGCTCTGAACATATTAATGACAATTTCAGAAGTTGTCATTGTGTTCTTTTCATTTTTCTTTTTACTCTATTCAATTGGTACATTTTTAAAGGTTCGTAAAAAACAATTTGGGATTTTAACAGTACTTGGTATATCTCAAAAACAATTAAAGCGACTCATATTTATAGAAAATATGCTGATTGGTGTTCTTTCTATATTTTTTGGTATTCAACTTGGACTTGTTTGTTCACAGTTCTTTTTACTAGTTACCGCCAAAATTACACATGTACCTGGTCTATATTTATATTGGCCGACAGGTGCTATCGTTTTAACTATAATAATCTTTCTTGGACTCTTCATTCTCGTATCATCTTTTACACCGATGCTAATCCGTACGAGAAAAGCTGTACGTCTTTTAAAAGAAGGAACAAAACAAAAAGAAAGAAAAGCATCCGTACTCATTTCTCTATTTGGTGCGATATGTTTAATATCTGGATATGTATTAGCAGCAAATCCTCTATATTTTATGTCGCTAGGCGACATCATTGGGCTTTTATATGCCGTCTCTAGTATATTTGTCATTCCATCGCTTATTGCAGCCGGAACATATTTTTTCTTTTCACAGATTAGTTTTTTACTTATTCGTATATTAAAAACACGAAGAAAGTTTTATATGAAACGAATTAATATGCTTTGGATTTCGGATTTAGCAACGCGCATTCGAACAAATATTAATATGCTATTTATAGTAGCAATGCTATCAACGCTCGCTTTTACAATGATTACATTCTTATATGGATTCGGGAAATTTACAAAGTTTGATGCGATTAGGCAAAACCCTTTCCCGTTTACGTATTTATCACATACTGAAAATACGTTAGCTGATGAACATTTAAACTGGTTAGAACAAAAATTTAATGAAGAGCACTTTACTTATACAAAATTTAACACAGACATATATGAAGTATCTTCAGCTGAAGATAACGCGCAGCTCTATTATGCCATTAAACAAAGTGACTATAATGTACTTGCTAAGGCGTTAAATTGGGAGACTCTCTCGGTGAATAAGAATGAATCTTATATTCTTATGAAAGACTTAGACGATCAAGTTGTTGGAACAATTCATACTAAAGAAAAGAAAAATACTCTTACACTTGCTCAAAACAATTTACAACTACAAGTGAAAGAATATAAAAGTTATAACCCATTCCCAAACAGCTTAATATACCAATTGCTCATACTATCTGATGAAAATGTAGAAACATTATCCACCGTTTCAAAACAGATGAGTGTATATAACTTTAAAGTTAACGATTGGGAAGAAGCACATACTATCGGTTCAGCATTTATAACAAAAATTGATAACGACAATGCAGCTATTCAGGCAGAACATCCACCGTTTCATGCAAGTGAAGCAAGTGACTCTTTATACAACACGAAACTAAACGTTGCTTCATTCTTCTTAATCGGAACTTTTCTTGGTGTTATTTTCTTCATCGGTGCAGGCAGTGTTCTGTATTTCCGAATGTATACAGATTTAACAAATGAGCAAGAAAAGTATATAACGATTACAAAGATTGGATTAACAGCAGACGAAATGAAACAATCTGCTACAATCCAACTTGCGATTCTTTTCTTTGTCCCTTACATTATGGCATCCATCCATACGATGTTCGCGACAAAGATGCTACAAGAGATATTACATCTCTCGTTCTTCGCTGAAATTACAGTCGTACTTATGATTTTTGGAACGGTTGAAATTCTCTTTTTCCTTTTAATTCGTTCCTTTTATATGCAAAAATTATCACAACATATTAAGTTTTAAAAATAGAAAGGTGATTATTATGGAAGAAGTATTACACATAAAAAACGTCTCAAAAGTGTATGAAGGGAAAGTCCCTCATACCGCTTTAAAAAATATAAATTTACACGTGGATAAAGGTGAATTCGTCGCAATTATGGGGCCTTCTGGAAGTGGTAAATCTACGTTTTTAAACGTTATTTCTACAATTGATTCTCCTACTTCTGGAGAAGTCGTAATTAACGGCAAACAACCTCATACATTTCGTAGAGAAAAATTAGCAATTTTCCGCCGTCAAGAATTAGGATTTGTTTTCCAAAACTTTAACCTATTAGATACGTTAACGATTGGAGAAAATATCGTATTACCTTTAACGTTAGATAATGTTCCTTTAAAAGAAATGGACGAAAAGCTCGATAACATCTCAAAGAAACTTGGAATTGATCATATTTTGGACAAACGTATTTTTGAAGTTTCAGGAGGGCAAGCACAGCGTACTGCGGTAGCACGTGCTGTCATTCATCATCCGTCTCTTTTACTTGCGGATGAACCAACAGGAAACTTAGATTCAAAAGCAGCGATTGATGTAATGGAATTATTTACGAAATTAAACAAAGAAGAAGATGCAACGATTTTAATGGTTACGCATGATCCGTTTGCAGCAAGTTATTGTAACCGTGTTATTTTCATTAAAGATGGAGAGCTTTACAATGAACTGCATCGCGGATTGTATCGTGAGAAGTTTTATCAAGAAATATTAGATGTCCTAGCATTATTAGGAGGAAGACGTGGATGACATTTTGGCAATTCGCATTTAAAAATGTCTCGCGTAATTCTAAAGCATATTTCGCTTATTTTGTAAGTAGTGCTTTTTCTATTATGGTTTTCTTTTCATTTACTGTATATGCGTATCATCCGCGCTTACAAAGTGTACAAGGCTTTCAAGATCGGGATCCTCTAATGAACTTAGCTAGTACAGCACAGCTTGTGATTGTTATGTTCTCGTTCTTTTTTCTCTTATATTCAGTTGGAACATTTTTAAATGTACGGAAGCAGCAATTCGGGATACTCACCATTCTCGGTATCTCACAGAGACAATTAAAAAGACTGTTATTTACTGAAAATATGATAATCGGGATATTATCTATCTTTATCGGCATTCAAGGTGGACTTGTATTTTCTAACTTTTTCTTATTAGTCACTTCGAAATTAACAAGTGCAAAAGGTCTCTATTTATATTGGCCAACAGAAGCGATTATCGTTACAACCGTAACGTTTATCATTTTATTTTTAATTGTTTCTACGTTTACACCAATGTTTATTCGTACTCGAAAAACAACGCAGCTTATTAAGGGAGTTAACAAAAAGAAGAGCGAAAAAAAACCATCTATACTCATTTCACTATTTGCTTTAACTTGTTTAGGACTATGCTATTATATTGCCGGTTATCCGCAAGGCTACATAACGGAAAAAAATGTACAAAATGGGTCTGTATTCTTAATTATACTATCTATTTTACCGCTCGTAGTAGTTGGGACGTATTTGTTTTTTTCACAAACATTTCTTCTCTTTATCTATATTTTAAAGAAACGAAGAAAGTTTTATTTGAAACAAATAAATATGTTATGGATTTCAGATTTAGTTTCTCGTACCCGCAGTAATATTAATGTACTCTTTATCGTTTCTATGCTATCTGCACTTGCATTTACAATTATTATCGGGTTATTTGCTGCAAACAATCATACGAAAGCATCCATACTAGAACGATATCCAATACCATTCACCTATACATCAGAAGGTGTTAATGCATTTGAACAAAAGCATATTACTACGATTGAAACTGAACTTACAAATGCTAATTTTCAATATGACAAATATAAGTTTACCGTTTTAAAAGATACAGCTTCAAAAGAATCAATTTCCATTATGAAAATGAGTGATTATAACGCAATAGCAAAGCAATTAAACAGACCAGAAATCACTCTTGATTCTACACAAGTTTATAATATTTCTCGCTATTCACCAGCGTTATTAAATCTCGTGTCTAACCCATTTGCGAAGCAGGACACGATTACACTTGGCTCTAATAAAAAAGAATTTCAAATTAAAGGTTTTATTAATAGAGGAATTGAGCCTCCCTTTGCATTACCTCACTTAATTGTGATGCAAGATGAAGTAATTGAAAATATGATTCCTCATATTGAAACAATTACAGTTTATAACTACTTCGTGGAAAATTGGGAAAATGCAATTGTCCCAACAAAAAATATATTAAAAAGCTTAGATCATGATGCAGAAACCTTGTATGAAGCACATAAGGATGAAGAAGATTTCATTAAACCATTTCATATTTATACAGCTACGGATGAACTCGTTCATAGTAAAGGAAATGCGGTTGCTCAGTTCTTTATTTGGGCATTTCTCGGCTTTATTTTCTTTATCGGTGCGGCTAGTGTTTTATACTTCCGTATGTATAACGACTTAACGAATGAAAAACAAAAATACATTACGATTACAAAGCTTGGCTTAACTGAATCAGAAATGTTTCACTCTGCAACGATTCAATTAGGAATTTTATTTTTCGTTCCTTACATCGTTGCTGGTGTTCACACGTTATTTGCGGTTAAGTTTTTACAAAGTATGTTTTCTTTTTCATTACTAAAAGAGACATGTATTGTACTCACCTTTTTCGGGATTATCGAGATCATTTTCTTCTTCTTAATCCGTTCTCTGTACATTAATAAATTATCACAACATATTAAAACGTGAATAAAATGGCCTTGTGCAATACGCACAAGGCCATTTTCAATAGTTTTTAATTAGCAGCAATATCCACCATAGCCGCCTGCATAACCGCCGTAACCACCATAACCACAACCGCCGCCTCCGCCGAAGCAGCTAGCACCGATGATAATTAATAAAATAAACAATACGATTAGAAGCGCAAAACCGCCGCCGCACCCATGTCTGCGGTTACAATCATCATGTCTGTGTTCACACTTTTCGCTCATTACTCTATTCCTCCTTTAGTATCATTCATAACAAGTTCACCTTGCTCTAAATGAGGGGATTCCATTTATAGTATGTTTTCAGGGCGAATAGGAAGCTTGGCTTACTTAAAAACGGGCTTGTTTTGGCAATTGGGCTTCATCAAAAAAAAGATACCTATTCAGGTATCTTTTAAAGAAACATATTCAACACAAGGGCAAAACCGAATGCAATAAATGATAACAATGTTTCCAGCACCGTCCACGTTTTAAACGTTTCCTTCACCGTCAAACCTAAATACTCTTTTACAAGCCAGAAGCCTGCATCATTTACGTGAGAAAACATTAGTGAACCTGCACCGGTTGCTATAACGAGCAATTCTAAATTTACACCAGACATGTGCTGAATAACTGGTGAAACAATTCCTGCTGCTGTCGTTAATGCTACTGTAGCTGATCCGGTCGCTATTCGAATTAATCCAGCTACCATGAAAGCTAAGACGATTGGTGATAACGATATATGTTCTGCCATTTGCGCAATCGCCGTTCCAACTCCACTTTCAATTAATATTTGTTTAAACCCACCACCTGCACCAATTATTAAAATAATTGAGCCTACAGGTAGTAAACTTTCATCTGTTAATTTTTTTATCATCTTTTTATTAATTCCTTGTTTGATGCCAAGTAAATAAAATGCTGCAAAACATGAAATAAGTAAAGCGATTACTGGACTTCCTATAAAGACTAAAAATTCAGTTATTTTTATTGGTAAAGAAACATACGGTGCAACTACTGATAAAATCATTAACACAACTGGCAGTAAAATAATAAAAAACGAAACTTTACGACTTGGTAAATCGGTTGATACAGTCGTAACTCGAACAAGCTCCGGTTCATTTTCAGGTATAACCCTCTTATGTACCCACTTCGCAAATATCGGCCCTGCGATGATGGCTGTTGGTAACGCGATAATTAATGAATATAAAAGTACTTTTCCTAAGTTCGCATTATAAATCCCGATTGCAGTCATCGCACCTGGATGCGGAGGCACTAGCCCATGCACAATCGATAATCCAGCAATAACAGGTAACGCAATTAACAATATATTTTGCTTCGTCGTTTTTCGAATGGAAATAACAAGTGGTAATAAAATGACGATCCCCACTTCAAAAAAGACTGGAATCCCTATAACAAACCCTGCAAATAACATTGCCCAAGGTAATTTTTTTACGCCGAAAAATCGAATAAAGAAATCTGCAACTTGCATGCCTGCCCCTGAATCAGACATCATTTTCCCTAAGATAGTCCCAAGTGCCAAAATGCCAACTAAATGCCCTAGTACACTACCAACACCAGTTTCATAGGCAGTCACTATTTTCGTTAAGTTCAGTCCAGACATGATAGCTAAAAACAAACTAGCAACTGTTAAACTAATAAATGCATGCCATTTCCACCATGATACCCCTAAAATGACAATTGCGATCGCAAGTAACGTGACGATTAATAAGTATATATCCATCTCTCATTCCCCTTACTTTTATAAAAAAAGAGGGAAAATCCCCTCTTTTTTATACGTCATAATTCACTACATAATGCTGCATTTCTGTATTGTAGTAGCCTTCGCTATATTCAATTACTTCGCCAACTTCATCGTAAGAATAGCGCATACGTTTTAATAACGCTGTCCCCTCTTTTTCACCTAACGATTCTGCAACGAAACTGGGCGCAAGTCCAACTGCGAATTCATCTCTGAAGTTTTCTAAATGTATACCTCGGTCTTCGACTAAATCATAAAGTGATTGTAAATCAAAGTCCGATAAGTCTGTACTTGCCATTTTCGCTGAGAAATAGTGCGTATAATGAATATATGGTGCATCATTTAACGTATATAAACGTTCAATACGAAAACTCTCTTTACCGAATAAGCGAAATGGCACTGTTCCTTCTTCATTATGAACGACTTCTGCCTTTAGCAATTTCTTTTGTACTTTATATCCTTCTTCCACTAACACTTCAGTAAATTTCTTACCCTTTGACAGTTTTGTCGCAGAAGTATTACGGATGACTTTCGTTCCTTTACCGCTCTTCTTTTCCAAATATCCTTCTTGAGCGAGTTCTTTAATCGCATTACGTACTGTAATTTTACTCACTTTGAACTCTTCCTCTAATTGTGGTTCTGAAGGAATATTCGTATGAATCGCATATACACCATGCAATATTCGATCACGAATAATATTTTTTATTTGTAAATATAATGGTCCTTTTTTTCTCGTTACGTTCACCGTTACACCCACTACCTTTCTACATCACCTACTGATGCCGTCATTGCCCGAAGTATATCCTTCTCTGATGACATTGGCGTATCACCGACGATTGTATGTGCAAGCATGCCAGCTGCTGACGCAAATGAAACAGCTTTCTCTGGTGCAAACTCTTCTATCTCGCCATGAATAATCCCGCTCGTATAAGCATCTCCAGCACCTATTCTATCATATACAGAAAACGTAAGTGTTTTTGCAAAAGTGAACGTTCCATCTTTACATATAAACCCGCGCAGTGAATGTGTATTATCACCGTTAATAGAGCGATGTGTACCAGCAATTGTAGCAATATTATACGTTTCAGCTACCTTTGGAATAAGATCAACAAGTTGCGCCTCTCGCTCCGTTTCTTCTGTTTTCATTCCTAAAACAAACATCGCATCTTTTTCGTTCATCATAACGATATCAGCAAGTCCTAGCATTTCTTCATAATGCGGTTTTGCCTGTTCATATCCGTCTTCTCCCCAAAGTGATGGACGATAATTGCAATCAAAAACGACGGCTCCTCCGTTTTCTTTAACTGCTCTCGCTAAAGACTTCATATGATGGCGCACCGTATCATTCATCGCAAGCGTAATACCGCAAAAATGAACGATATCAATCTCCTTAGCAATTTCTTCAAATTGGTACATCTCTTCAGATGCCGTATTGAAACTACTTTCTAATCGATTCGAATATGTAACTCGGCTTGCACGTGCTCCAAATCCATTTTCCAAAAAGTACATGCCGACATATTTGCCGCCCCTTGAAACAAGCGGGGTTTGCACACCTAACTTTTGAATGTATGATAATGCCGCATCTCCAACCGGATTTTCCGGTAAAGTTGAGATAAGAAGTCCTTCATGCCCTAGATGAGAAAGCGCCGCTGCAACATTCACACCTGTACCAGAAAATGAGTAATTTAATGTGTTTGCTTGCGACAATAATTCATATCCTGGCACTTGTAGGCGCATCATTACTTCACCGAATGCTGCAATTTTCTTACGCATATTGATCAACTAACTTCTTCACGACTGCTAATAATTCACGCACATCTTCTACTTTCGTGTTACCAGTTTCTTTATCAATAATAGAAGAGTACACGTGCGGGATAACTTGCTCTACATTTGCCTCAAGCGCAATACGTACAATTGTTTCGAAGTTTTCTTTATCAATTCCGCCTGTTGGCTCTAATGCAAATCCTTCTTCCGCACAAGCTTTCGCAACTACGCGATATTCTTCTTCATGAGCTAGCCCTTTCATCGGGAAGTACTTCAATGAATTTCCGCCCATATCACGTACAAGTGCGATCGCTGTTTTAATTGGAACGATTGCTTTTTCTTCTCCAGCCGCACTAATTGGGCCAGTAGAAATATTTACGTAACCTACTTTTCCTGTTGGCGATACTAAACTATTAATCCAGCTATCTTTTTTGCCAAGATTTGCACGTGTCGCTCCGACTGAAGGGAACACTTGGTTAATATGGCTACCAGGATAATGCTTCGCAATTTCAGCTACAACTGCCGCTTGGCGATTATCTCCTGCTCCTAGTCCGATTGATACAGCGTCCTCAATTTCTTTTCCGTATGCTTTCATCGCTGTAACAGCTTCTTCTACAGTTGGATAATCTTTCGATAATACACCAATTACTACATAACCTTCTGCTGCTTCAAAAATATCTTTTGCATTTTCGATATTGTTCGCTAATACATTTAATGCTACGCGGCCTTTATAAAAACGTTTTTGAATGTTTGTCATTTTAGTTTCCCCCTACAATTTCTCTCAATTTTTCTTCAATTACATGTATGTCATCACCTTGAAGTGGACGTGGATCAATATCAAAGAATCCTTGTCTTACTCCGTAATCACGTGTATAAATTGCGATTTCCCCTTCGCGTAATGCTGTCACAACATCTTTTGCTGATTTATTTAATTGTGTCTCGTTAATATGAATACGAGCTCTAAAGATTGCTCTTCCGGCTTCATCTTGAACGATCGTTACATTTACGCCGTTTAATTCTTTTAGCGGCATAAGTACTTGTAACAATTCTTTTTCTTGCTCGCTCTTATCTTCTTTTACCCCGTACTCATCAAGCGCTTGAAGTAAGCCAAATGTTGTTTCTTTCCCAACCTTCATACTTCTTCCGATGCAATGTAATTGCACTTTTAGCCACTCAATATACTTTCTTTTACCGCCCACAATACCAGAAGTAGGCCCTTCAATCGCCTTTGAACCACTATAAATGGCAAGGTCTGAATACTTCACATATTTTTGAATGTCTTCTTCAGCTGCCGCATCGACGATAAGCGGGATGTTATTTCGCTGCGCAACTTCCCATGCTTCTTCAACAGAAATCATATTTTTTTGTACTGCATGATGGGATTTCACATAAAGAATCGCCGCTGTATTTTCACCAATCGCATCTTCAATATGCTCTGCTTTCCCTTCATTTGCATAGCCAACTTCTACAAGTTTACCGCCGCCTAAGTAAATCATCGTTTCAACAGGGGCACCGTATTGAACGTTATGACCCTTTAACATAATCACTTCGTTTTTCGCGATTACTTCTTGATGAAGTCTTTCACTTTTACGGCGATTTCCTTCTGTAACGATACCAGCGATAGAAAGCGCAATTCCACTCGATGCTGAATTCACAACAACTGCTGCCTCTGACTCTAGAATTCTCGCAATATGGTCTCCTGCTTTATCTACTAAATCAGCAATTTCCACATAATTTTGTCCACCATGTTTCATTGCATCCATAACTGTATTTGCCGGAGCGGATACACCTAAAATACTCATTCTACCGCTCGCATTAATCACTCTTTTTAATCCATACTTAGCATTCAATGAATGACCCATTGATTACAACCCCTTTCGTATCAATCCTTCTTTCAGCAATGCGCTGATCCCCTTCTGAATCAATTAACGTAACCTTCTCATCTTTCACCGTAAATAAAGTTAAATTTGCAATATCGCCTTCTTGAATGCGGCCAAGCTCAGGTTTCTTAAGCCACTCTGCTGCATGTTTCGTAACCGCATCAATCACTTCTTCTAGCGGATAACCTAAGTAAAGGAATTTCGAAAGAACGTGAGCCATACTATACACTGGACCGTGTATACGGTTCTTCCGGTAAATATCTGTACTAATTGTATTAAGCGCAATACCGTAACGCTTCGCCGCTTCTGCTACTTTAAAAGAAAAACTAGCATTACCATGACCAACATCTAAATGTACGCCGCGATTCACTGCATCTAGTAACACAGGTAGCAGTTTGCCTTCTTCATCAAATAAATTATTTTCTTTCCCGTTTAAATAATGTGTAATGACATCATCTTTTTCTAAAAGAGGTACAACTTCCTCAATGCGAGGAGGCGCTGAACCGATATGTACCATAATTGGCAATGATGTTTCACGGGATAAATCACGCGCTATATGAAGTGGTTCAATTCCACTATCACAAACGACACTTTTACTCATTCTCGCCTTTAACCCAACGATTACATCTTTATACTTTTCTACTGCTTCTATTACTTTCTCTTTATCTATCCATTCCATATTGGATAATTCATCAATTCGTTTTAAACCGATGCGAGAAATATTTAAAAAGGCAAATAAATTCGTTTTTGCCTGCTCTCTACTTTTTACTAAATCTGCAATGCGATCAGCACCGCAGCTACCTGCATCAACAATTGTCGTTACCCCTTGCTTAACGCCAATTTCGTCCACCTCATCGCCATACGGATCAAACTCTGGAAAAGCATGAACGTGCAAATCAATCCAGCCACTTGATACGTAAGTACCTGAGTAATCAAGAACCTTTCCACCCTCACCAGCACCAGCTTTCGTCACCTGTGCGATTTTATTATTTTCAATTACAATGTCAATCTCTTCCCCGTTCACACGTTTCACATTACGTAGTACGAATCGTTCTGTCATTGTATTTCCACCCTTTTCTATAAGAAGCCATAAGAATACGCTTACATTAAAATTTCATTTTTCTTTATCTCTTTCACACATTTAGAGTAGCACAAAAAAAGGGAGAAGTAAATATAACGTTATAATGTTTAAAAGTAAATAAAAAGATGCTCCTCAAAATGCTGATAGTACAGGAAATTATATCAACGATTTTTCGAATATATCTATCATAACTTACAATATATCAACGATTTTTCAATTATATCTATCGTAACTCAAAATATATCAACGATTCGACAAGGAATATCGATTTACCGACAAAAAACGCCAATCCCTTTCTTATATACGAAAAGGCTGCTCCAAAACGGAACAACCTCTTTATCTATTCCTGAACCGTCACAATAACCCCATCCATATTGTTCCCCGAAATTTCATACTGCTTATTTACTGGGACATTTACGTTCATATTCTCTGAAACTTTATAATAAGAAACCGTATATTTCTTGCCTTCCACCTCAGTTGAAATTTCTTTTTCCTCTTTTAAGAACTCTAAATATTCCTCTAGCGTAAAATTCTTTTTTTGCATAATTGCGCTATGAGGTAAACCGACGTAACGTATATGCCATGGCTCATATTGAATGCCTGTAATATTACTTTTATTTTTCGGGTAGCGTAATACAAAGCCATGCTTCCATACGTTCTCTTCCACCCACTTACCTTCAGGAGCCCTCTCCATTTTCTTTTGAGTAGACCCAACATCGAGTGATAATCCTAAATTATGCTCACTGTATCCTGCTGGGAGTGCATAATCTGATCCCATTTCTTTATATAATTTACTTTGTTCTTGAAAATCTCGGTACCCGCTACTCATTAGGAAATGCTGTACTCCATCTTTTCCAGCCGCATCGACAACGTTCAAAAACTTTTTTACAACACCCTTTGATAAGCGAAGGTTTCTATCAAATATTACATAACCTCTTACTAATTCACTATTATGATTTACATTTATAATATCAGACCTAATACTATCTTTCTTTACTGGGTAATCTTTATTAACTAATAGTAGATCCCCTTTATAAATTTGTTCTTTTGTAACCTCTACCTTTTCCATACTTGCAGTCTTTACTGCACTATTTTCCCCGCCGATTTTCACATCAATTTCCTTTTGAAATAACGGTGATATATAAACGCCTACACAGATTGTGCATGCTATAAAAAAAGAAATAAATACCCACTTTTTCATTTCTAGTTCCCCCTTAACGTAACTTACGTATAGAATAGAAAAAACTATTAAAATAAAAAGTGGGGTAAAGTTTAAATTTTTATTAAATTGTTACGTTCTCGTCTTTTGGCAATCTCACTTCAAATAGCGTTCTAACTACATTACTTTCAGCAGAAATCGTACCGTTATGCTGCTCGACAATATTTTTTGCAATAAATAGTCCAAGGCCTGTCCCGCCACGGTTCTCGGTTCTCGCTTTATCACCTGTATAAAACATATCAAATAGATACGGTAAATCTTCTTCTGGAATGCTATCTCCGTAATTCATAACTTGCACGACAACTTCTCCATTATCGACATACCCATTCATATCAATAAATTGTCCATCATATCCGTATCGAACAGCATTTGTTAACAAGTTTTCAAATACTCTAGCTAACAATTTTCCATCACCGTGCATCGGTAAATGAGCATCAACATGCAATCTAGCTTCTAAATGATGTTTCTCTAATAACGGATATAATTCCTCTTCTAACTGTATAAGCAACTCACTTATATCAATAGGCTTTTTATCCAGCTTTAGCATGCCATAATTCATACGTGTAATTTCAAATAGCTCATCAATTAAACTTTCCAGCCTTTGTGATTTCGTATATGCAATCGTGGAAAAATGTTTAATTTGTTCCTTCGTCAAATTCTCATCTTTAAGAATTAAATCTAAATATCCTAACACGGATGTTAATGGCGTTCTTAAATCATGAGCTAAATTCACAACGAGCTGATCTTTACTACTTTCAGCAAAGTCGCCTCTTTCCACAGCTTCTTTTAACTTTTCACTCGCAACATTTATTTCGCGCGCGATATTTCCAAACTCATCATTTGATGAAACTTGAACTTTATTTGTAAAGTTACCGTTCGCAAGATGATGAATCCCATTAGAAATTTCATCAAAGTATTTTAAATACGGTTTTGTCAAAAAGAAGAAAAAGATAATAGATAACGGAATAAAGAAAATTAAAAAGAAGTTAATGTCCCCAAATTCCCTTACCATTGATCGAAATTGCGCTAAAGGCTCTTCGTAGCGAACCATCTTTTTATAATACAGCTGCAATCCTTTATAAATTATATAAGTTACAGTTGCTGCAAGCACCATACTTAACGCAAATAAGGCAATCATTTTAAAACGAAAGCTTTTCATCATGTTAGCCATTGAAAGTATAACCTACCCCCCACACTGTTTTTATTAACTTATCCTTTCTTTTATCTTCCCCAAGCTTTTTCCGTAACGTACGAATATGTACCATAACTGTATTTCCACCTTCATAATAATCATCTGCCCATACTTGCTGAAAAATATTTTCCACATTGTACACTTTCTTCGGATGACTCGCTAATAAATATAAAATGTCAAATTCTTTCGGTGTTAACTCAATTTGCTCTCCATATACATTTACCGTTCGGCGCTCAGGATCAATAATGACTCCGCCAATCTCTAAAGCAGACTTACTCTCCGCTACTTTCGGTTGATTTAACGTAAAAAACCTACGCAGTTGTGCATTTACACGTGCAACTAGTTCTATTGGTGTGAAAGGCTTTGTCATATAATCATCCGCACCTAGTACAAGACCTGTCACCTTATCGAAGTCAGATGTTTTCGCGCTTAAGAAAATAATCGGCATATGATATTTGGCGCGAATCTGTCTCGTCACTTCATACCCATCCATTTTTGGCATCATAATATCTAAAACGACTAAGTCAATTGACTGCGTTTCAATAATATGAATTGCCTCTTCCCCATCAGCTGCTTTCACAACGTGGTACCCTTCTTTTTCTAAATGTATCTCAATTAAATCAGCAATTTCTGCCTCATCATCAGCTATCAAAATTGAAATGCGCTTCATCTTACTCCCCCTTTATACGCTCGATTTTAAACTAGTCTATCCAATTTGTACAATACAAAAAAGGCTACCCGTTTGAGTAGCCTTAGTAAATGAAATTATATCGACCATAACTTGAATTATATCGGCGATTTTCCAATTATATCGACCGTAACTCGAATTATATCAGCGATTATTGAAATATATCGACTTACCGACAATTAACGACAAAACCCTCTCGCTATTTGCGGACAGCCTAACGAAACTTCCATTTACCGCTCAAACACAATCCGCTGCTTCGTGATTTCATCCAGTCTCCCACGATCTACTTCATACTCAGCTTCAACACTTTGCGGTACAATCACTTTCCCGCCCTTAAGCATCACTTCCGGCGAAATAATATCCTGCTCCCAATGTCGACTAGAAGCGGATATATCACCAGGAATCGTAAAGTTCGGCAATGAAGCAAGCGCAACGTTTTGTGCTCGTGATATCCCCATCTCTACCATACCACCGCACCAAACGGGTATGTTATGCTCCATGCAATAATTATGGATTTGAATAGATTCTGTTAATCCGCCCACTCGCCCTGGTTTAATGTTAACGATGCGGCAACTACCAAGCGTAATCGCAACGCGCGCGTCTTCTAAACTATGGATGCTTTCGTCTAAACAAATCGGCGTTTCAATTTTCTTTTGCAGCTGTGCATGATCAAGAAAATCGTAATCCGCTAGCGGTTGTTCAATCATCAGCAATTGAAATTCATCTAGTCGTTTCAGCCTCTCCGTATCCGCTAATGTATAGGCTGAATTTGCATCAGCCATTAACGGGATATTCGGAAACTCTTTACGAATTTCTTTCAATAATTCGTAATCATGCTCTGGCTTTATTTTCACTTTAAAACGCTCGTATCCTTCTTCCGCGTACTTCTCGATTTGTTTTAGCATAACCGGAATCGTATTGATCCCGATTACAACGCCGACCTCAATTTCAGACTTCGTTCCGCCAAGCAATGTCGCTAGCGGTTTCTTTTGACGCGTCGCATATAAATCCCAAACAGCCCCTTCTATTCCGGCCTTTGCCATTCGGTTTCTCTTTATATGCTGGAACAAACTCGGCACTTCATTCGGATGAGAAATTTCAGTTTCCAATAAATCCGGTATTAAAAAATCCTGAAGTACATGCAGTGCTGTCTTCAGCGTTTCTTCCGTATACCACGGTTCAGAAAAAGCAACGACTTCACCAAAACCAACGTATCCATCTTTATCTTCTAATTCAACGACGATACTCTCACGCCTTTCGTAAGTTCCGTAGCTTGCAGCAAACGGGATTACGAGTGGCATTTCCGTTATATAAAGTGTCACTTTTTTTATCTCCACCTACATCTCCTCCACTAATTGTCTTAACTCTCGTCTTAACAATTTTTTCGAAGCGTTTCGTGGTAATTCCTCTAAGAAACACACTTTCTTCGGCACTTTATATTTCGCTAATTTCTCCTCGCAAAAATGAAGAATTTCTTCTTCTGTTACCTCTCCGCTTTTTACAACAAAAGCAGCTGGCACTTGTCCCCAACTTTCGTCAGCCATACCGACAACACCGCCTTCTGCTACTGCAGGATGAGATAGTAACACTTCTTCAATTTGAGCTGGATATATATTTTCTCCCCCAGAAATAATTAAATCACTGCGGCGGTCTAATACGTATAAAAATCCTTCTTCATCTAAATAACCGAGGTCACCAGTATAAAGCCAGCCATTTTGAATTGTTTCACGCGTCGCATCTTCACGGTTAAAATAGCCACCTGTTACGTTCGGTCCTTTTACAACAATTTCTCCTTCAGCATGTGGAGGCACTACTACGCCGTCTTTTTCAATACGAAGCTGACATTGGAATAGTGGTTTTCCAGCTGATCCTACTTTCGTTAACATGTAATCTGCTGATAACGTACAAATTTGCGAAGACGTTTCTGTCATACCGTACGTTTGATACACAGGAATTCCTTTTTCTACACACGTTTCTAATAACGATTTCGGCGCTGGCCCTCCGCCTAGTAACATGCATCGTAAAGAAGAGGGATATGTCTCTTCTCCAAGTCGCTCTAAAAGATCTGTTAACATTTTAGAAACGACAGAAATAATCGTAACGCCTCTCGTTTGAAGTGCTTCATGAATAAAATTAGCATCATATTTCGGAACGAGTAAAATGCGCATACCGTACATAATATTTTTCATTAACAGAGATAGCCCGCCAACGTGGAACATCGGCATACAAGCTAACCAGCAATCATCATCACGAAGCCCTAAATTAAGCGAAGAACCGACTGCGCTTGCCCAATGATTACCGTACGTTAAAATAACGCC
This sequence comes from Bacillus sp. FSL M7-1020, assembly GCF_038050415.1. NCBI lineage: Bacteria > Bacillati > Bacillota > Bacilli > Caryophanales > Bacillaceae > Bacillus > Bacillus sp. FSL M7-1020. The sequence goes on from NZ_JBBOTW010000001.1 coordinate 4,436,312, forward strand.
TTTCGGCTTCCCTGTCGTCCCAGACGTATAAATAATTGTCATCGCTTCTTCTAAAGAGAATTCTTCCTGTATAGATGCTTCTGCCTTCGATCCATTCATCACTTCAGCAAATGAATATACAGGAACATCTGTAGTCTCAAAATCTTGATCCGTCACTAAACAAACAACTTCAGCATCATCCATTTGCCAAAGTAGCTCTTCTCTTGAAAGACGCGTATTTAAAAGTACAGCTACTGCACCTACGTAAGATAGGGCGTGAATAACTGTAATCATCTCCATACCATTTTTCATCAGAACAGCCACCTTTTGTCCACGCTTCACTCCAACATGCGTGAGACGTTCACAAACAGATACTACTTTTTCATGCAGCTGCATAAAAGTAACCTTTTCATCCTCTATTTCAATTGCAGTGCGATCTGGTGTTAAAAATGCACGTTGCTTTAACCAATTTGGCATAGTTTCCATCATACATTCTCCTTTCCTGAAAGAAAGAGACTTGATATGACATCAAGTCTCTTAGTTGTTTTGTTTCCGGTTGATTCCATCTAGCTACAGCGGCTAGAACAGTCGGCTCCGCTTTTGGTTTGATCACGGGAAACGAGGGAATTGACCGAAGTCCGGACTGCGTTTTTCTTTGAACGCGTCACGACCTTCTTTTGCTTCGTCAGTTGTGTAGTACAATAACGTTGCATCTCCAGCTAATTGTTGAATACCAGCTAGACCGTCTGTATCTGCGTTGAATGCAGCTTTTAAGAAACGAAGTGCCATTGGGCTGTTTGCTAAAATTTCTTGTGCCCATTGTACTGTTTCTGCTTCAAGCTCTTCTAATGGTACTACTGTGTTTACTAAGCCCATATCAAGCGCTTCCTGTGCGCTGTATTGACGACATAAGTACCAAATTTCGCGAGCTTTCTTGTGGCCTACCATACGAGCTAAGTAACCAGCTCCGTATCCACCGTCAAAGCTTCCTACTTTAGGACCTGTTTGTCCGAATACAGCGTTGTCTGCAGCGATTGTTAAGTCACATACGATATGAAGTACGTGTCCTCCACCGATTGCATAACCTGCTACCATTGCGATAACTGGTTTAGGAATTGCGCGAATTAGACGTTGTAAGTCTAATACGTTTAGACGTGGGATTTGGTCGTCACCTACATATCCACCATGACCGCGAACTTTTTGGTCGCCGCCAGAACAGAATGCACGTCCACCTTCACCTGTTAAAATGATAACGCCAACATTTGCATCATCACGAGCGTGTGCAAAAGCGTTGATTAACTCCATTACCGTTTTAGGACGGAATGCGTTATGTACTTCAGGGCGGTTAATCGAAATCTTTGCGATACCATTGTATGTTGAATAAATAATATCTTCGTAATTGCCTTCTTTTACCCATTCAATAGCCATTACAACTACCTCCTTGTATATTTCTGATCTCCTCTATAAGTGTAGCTTCCCTCTTAGGTGAAAAAAGCATCACTGCATAGTTTTTAGAAATCCCTTTACTATTGTATCAAACTTTTCCGGTTGTTCCACATGAATTGCATGGCCAGCACCATCAATTTTGACAAATTTCGCGTCAGAGACGCATTTTTCGATATTTTTTAATATGCGAAAGAACTTTTCATCATGCTCACCGTTCACTAAAAGAACAGGCATTTTTAAGTTTTGTAGCTCATTCCACCATGAAGGCTGAGCCCCTGTTCCCATGCCTCGCAAGCTATTTGCAAGTCCTTTTGGATTGTTAGCAAGTCGTTCTTTTCGCACTGCTTCTTGTACCTTTTCTGCTAAACGTTTTTGCGTTTCGAACAGCGGAATATTTTCCCACATCGCTACAAAACTTTCGATTCCTTCTCGCTCAATTTTATGAGCAAGTCGCTCATCTTTTTCACGACGTTCTTTTCTAGCCTCTTCACTTTCAAGCCCAGCTGTACAATTTTCTAATAAAAGAGAACGTACATATTCTGGATATAGGCATGCCATCGTAATCGCCAGCCTACCGCCCATTGAATAGCCGAGTATGTGCGCTTTTTCAATATGAAGGTAATCTAGCAGCTCTTTCATTTGTAATGCCGCATTTCTAATATCATAATGCGTCACAGCTTCAGGACTTTCCGTTTTTCCGTGCCCAACAATGTCTACTAAAATGACTTGAAATTTCTCGCTCCAAGAAGGAACGAAAGAACGCCACGTTTCCATGCTTCCCGTAAAACCATGAAGAAGTAGAAGTGGTTCACCGCTTCCGACTACTTCATATTCATACGATACACCTTGCAACGTTACTTTCATCGTGATTCACCTTGTAAAGATGTAGTAATTACGTCCATCGTTTTTGCCCATAATGTACGGTGCAATGTTAAGTTCTCATCACGATTCGTACAAATTTCCACAACGTGTAAACCTTCCGCCCTTGTTCCCTTTTGTACCTCTTCTCGGAATTGCTCCCAACCATTTACACGGCTAAATGAACCACCGTACATTTTAACAACGTGTTCATAATCAAGCCCAATCGGTGTTCCAAATAATGATTCAAAATGTTCCTTTTTCTCATACTGTGGTAAGAATGAGAAAATACCGCCACCGTCATTATTTACAACGACAATTGTTATGTTTAATTCATGTAATTTCGCTGCTAACAGTCCATTTAAATCGTGATAAAATGATAAATCACCGATGACTAATACGAGCGGATCGCAAATAATGCTCGCGCCTAAAGCTGTTGAAATGATTCCATCGATACCATTTACACCGCGATTTGCCATCACCTGAATGTTTTTATTTGATGTGAAGAAGAATGAATCTGTATCACGAATTGGCATACTATTACTCGCAAATAACGTTGCCCCATCTGGTAATACGCGTACAATATCCGTAATAACCTTTCCTTCAAATGCCGTTTCATATGTTTCCATTTCACGAAGCGTTTCCTTCGTTATTTCGTTTATATGTTGCCACATTCCGAACCAATCATTCTTTTTCATAGCTGGCATTTTTTCTATTAATGCACTACAAAATGCAATATCATTTGCCTGCACAACTTCTGTCGCAACAAGAGCTGGATCTCTCCATTGTCCGGATTCGTCGACAACGATATGAACGGCTTTCGTCTGTTTTTTAATAAACTGCGTTAATGCTTTCGAAACAGGCATACCACCAAAGCGAATCATAACTTCTGGCTTCCACGTTTCTTTTAACAACTCATTTCGTAAAAATGTATCGTAACAGTCGATTACCATCGTTTTATCGTGATTTCCGCTACGAATGTTAGAAAGTGGATCCGCTAATATTGGATATCCTGTTTTTTCAGCTAATTGTGCTGCAAACGCTGCGATTTCTGAATGACTATCATCTCCACAAATAATAAGCCCCTTTTCCATATGTGAAAGGCGCCCTACAAGAGAATCTACATATTCACTCGGCATCACCGCGTTCCCTTGCTGAACTACTCCTGTATATTCCCCGCGTCCTTTATCCCATAAACTTTCTAATGAAAAGTCCGGGATAAGCGGTTCACGCACTGGAAAATTAAGATGAACAGGTCCTTGCGGTGTTAAAAGTGCGCTTGCTATCATGCGCTGCGTCGTCATGCGAGCATAATGATACATCGCTTCACTCGCTTCTGGAATTGCCATCTCTGTAAATTGCTTCACAAACGTACCGTATAAATTAATTTGATTCATCGCTTGTGGCGCACCGACATCTCTTAATTCATGCGGTCTATCTGCCGTTAAGACGATAAGCGGCACTCGTGAATGAAAAGCTTCACATACAGCTGGGTAATAGTTCGCCGCTGCCGTTCCTGACGTACATAATAATGCAACAGGACGTTTTTTTGCTTTTGCGATACCAAGCGCAAAAAATCCTGCTGATCTTTCATCTACGTGTAAATATGTGTTCATTCCTTCATGTTGTTCCATTAGTAAAGCAATCGGCGTTGACCGTGAGCCTGGACTAATGACAACATCACATACATTTAGACGCGTCAGTTCATCCACGAACGCGCCTAAATAATATGATAATGCTTCTATATGATTGTTCATTTCATTAATTCCTCCAAAGCACCAAGCATCGGTCTAAACTTCAAACTTGTTTCTTCATATTCAAGTTGCGGTACAGAATCAATTACAATCCCACAACCGGCAAATAAGGATGCTTTCTCGCCATTTAATAATCCGCAGCGAAGCGCAACCGCAAATTCACCATTTCCTTCATCATCTATCCACCCAATCGGTGCACCGTACAATCCTCTGTCTAACAATTCCACATCACGAATGAGCTTCATCGCTTCCAAACGAGGTGTCCCGCCAAGAGCTGGTGTTGGATGTAATTCTTCTACCATTGTTAAAAGACTCACATCACCTTTTGCTTCTACAGGCGTATATAAATGAATTAAGTTTTTCGTTGTTAATAAACCCGGACTTTCCGGAATATTAACGACGTTGCAATGCTCATTTAATACACCGCGAATCATGTTCACTACATAACCATGTTCAGCTAAATTCTTTTCATCATGAAGAAGCGCATTACCATTTTGTTTACTTTCTTCTATAGAATGACCATGACCGATTGAACCAGCAAGACACATCGACGTAAACTTCTCATCTTCTTTGCGAATTAATCTCTCTGGCGTCGCTCCTAGGAAACATGCTCCTTTATAATCAAAAGAAAATACGTAACAATCCGGTTGCCCAATGCGAAGCGCTTCTAAAACAAGAGCAGAATCAATAGAATGATTCACCTCTACTTTTAACTCCCTCGCTAATACAACCTTCTGCACGTTACCCTGCTTCATCTCATCTTGCACTTTCTCAATTGCTTTCATCCAGCCTTTCGGATCAACTTCTACTTTAGAAGTAACAATTAATTTCGATCCTTCTAGCGCACATTTACTCTCCCCAAAAATTTTCTCTTCTAAAGAAATCATTTCGTTATAAAGAGTTTCTGCACAATCTGTTTCTGAAACAAATGTATTCATCGTTAACCACGCTTTTTCATTTTTTACAGTTAATAAAAATGCGGGTAGTGAAAATGTTGTATCTTTAAATTCTTTCCATAGGTCTGTTTTCTCTTTTTCTGGATCAAATGAAAACCCACCAAATAAAAGAGGACCTGTTCCAAATTCATATTCATCTCTTTGCACAAATGCATTCTCTTTTACTTTCTCCCACTCATCACGAGCAGTTTGAAAGCGCTTATGAGAAGAATTTGCTATAGTGAAAACAGAGCCAATTCCTGCAAATATTACATGCTGAGCTGGGTCTGCAAAATAACATCTATTTTCGAATGAAGTCCTTTTTCCTGCTGCATAAAACAGAAGTGGATCCACCCAGTCTATTTGTTTGACAAAACTAACTAATGTTTTTTCATTCTTTACACGCTTAATGGCCGCACTAAGAACTTCTTGCAAGCCTTTTTGTTTCGTTTGAATCACAATTGTCTCCCCCCTATGGGCGAAAAATAGTCATAATTACGCTTGATTTTAAGATACACCTCAAACGAAAGACCTGTCAACGTTTAGCATTTCTGAGAAATTCACCTTCTCTTCCTAGAAAATAAACGTTGACACTAAATGATGCTTTTTCTACACTTAATTGTGTACAATATGTGACCTAAGGAGGATTCAACATGGAAATGAACGTCGAAACGAATTCCTCTCCTACGGCGCCAAAGCCAAGTAAACAAACAGGCTGGCGCATTTGGTGGAGTTTACTACGCCCCCATACATTAACAGCAGCTTTCGTTCCTGTTTTCATCGGAACAGCATATGCGATGCAGGTCGGAGGTATAAATCAAATACATCTCCCTCTTTTCCTTATGATGCTTCTTGCTTGTCTTCTCATTCAAGCAGCAACAAACATGTTTAATGAATACTTTGATTATAAAAGAGGACTCGATCACGAAGGTTCAGTCGGTATCGGCGGCGCTATCGTTCGCGATGGCATTCAGCCAAAAACAGTGCTTAACTTAGCATTTGGATTTTTTGGCATCGCAATGCTATTAGGCGTTTATATTTGTATGAATTCTAGCTGGTGGCTTGCTGCAATCGGTCTCGTTTGTATGGCCGTTGCTTACCTTTATACAGGCGGCCCACTTCCAATTGCCTATACACCATTTGGAGAGTTAACAGCCGGATTATTTATGGGTGTCATTATTATCGGGATTTCATTCTTTATTCAAACTGGAACTGTAACATCAGAAGTCATTTTACTATCTATTCCAAGCTCCATTTTAATTGGTGCCATTTTACTAGCTAATAACATCCGTGACTTAGATGGCGATAAAGAAAACGGTCGTAAAACGTTAGCAATTCTCGTTGGACGTGAAAGAGCCGTTGGTGTACTTGCTTCTATGTTCATCGTTTCCTACATTTGGACAATTGCTTTAATTATCGTGGGCATCGTATCACCATGGATGCTGATCGTATTTTTAAGTGCACCGAAAGCATTTAAAGCGACGAAAGGTTTTATCGGCAAAAGCATTCCAATGGAAATGGTACCTGCGATGATTTCAACAGCAAAAACAAATACAATCTTCGGTCTCCTCATGGGAATCGGATTATTACTTGGATATTTCCTTTAAAAGGAGCTGCTAATGCGGCTCCTTTTTCATATACCAATTTCAGCTCATAATTCCTACTCGCAACGCTCATACTATGTAAAGAAACTGAATTGTAGGAAGGTGGATGACAATGTTAACTCCACAACAAGTAAATCAATTTAAATCCGTTTTAGAAAAACAAAAACAAGAACTAGAGCAAACAATACAAACTCATGAAAATGAAAATCGTGCCTCTGAACGCGATTCCGTCGGAGAATTGTCTAGCTATGATAACCATCCAGGTGATATGGCTACAGAGCTATATGAACGTGAAAAAGATTTCGGGCTTATTGAGCTTTGGCATAAACAGCTAGAGGATACGAAACATGCCTTGCAAAAAATAGAAGCAGGTACGTACGGTATTTGTGAAGTGTCTGGCGTGGAAATTCCATTTGAAAGATTAGAAGCAATGCCGACTGCTACAACATGCATACAGCACGCGACAAATAAATTAAATATGGAGACCCGTCCAGTTGAAGAAGAAGTATTGGCTCCTTCTTTCCATAAGCACGATGAAGATCATTCTGTTGAGTACGATACAGAAGATGCGTGGCAAGATGTCGCAAATTATGGAACGTCTGAAACACCGTCTGATTTAGAAAGACAAGATTCAAAAAATTATAATGGTATGTATGTAAATAGTGAAGAGAATGTTGGATATGTAGAGGATTTCGAAAACTTTATCGGTACAGATATGTATGGAAAAAACCCACAAGTTTTCGCCACAGAAGAACATGAAGAGTATGAACAAATGCTTGATGACTTTGAAGAGCGTACCTTCAAAGGCGAATTATCTTCAAATGAATCTAGTTCCAAAGAGTAAAGTGAAACTTTAATTAGTGTGGGGACCATCCCCCACTAATTATTAGCCCACACCCTTCGGACGTTTATGGGATAAAAAAAAGCATTCCGAAATTCGGAATGCTTTTTATCGCTAGCTAATTAGTTTTTTGTAACGTTAGCTGCTTGTGGTCCGCGGTTTCCTTCAACGATTTCGAAAGAAACTTCTTGACCTTCTTCTAAAGTTTTGAAGCCTTCGCCTTGGATAGCTGAGAAATGTACGAATACGTCTTCTCCGCCTTCAACTTCGATGAAGCCAAAACCTTTTTCGCCGTTAAACCATTTAACTTTACCTGTTTGCATGTCATGTACCTCCTAAATAAAAATGAAACTATGAATCCACATGAAAAGGTGGATATAAAGGACATGAATGTATAACAAGCTTACAGCCTTTAATACAACGTGCTTTATTTCCGTACCACATTATGTAGCTCAATAGTGCTTTCACTATATCACGCTATATGAAAAACGTCAAATGAGAACACTTTCATTCCATCATTTTTTTATAATTTTAATATAATGTTGAATTTCCATCTCCTTACTTTATTTGAAAATTAACAAAACTAGAGTATTCTAATACTATTAAATTCTGTACAATATAAATATATATTACATATGAGGTGAAAAAAATGAAGGCACATGAAATCGAATATAAGTTATACGGTGACGATATGCAGTTCGTTGAAATTGAATTAGATCCAGAAGAGAGTGTTATCGCAGAAGCTGGGGCAATGATGATGATGGAAGACTACATCGAAATGGAGACAATTTTCGGTGATGGTTCTGGACCATCTAACGGTCTATTCGGAAAATTAATGGGGGCTGGTAAGCGTCTTGTTACAGGTGAAAGCATGTTTATGACTGTATTTACAAATACAGGTCACGGCAAACGCCACGTCTCATTTGCTGCTCCTTATCCTGGTAAAATTGTTCCTGTTGATTTAACAGAATATCAAGGGAAAATAGTTTGCCAAAAAGATGCGTTTCTTTGTGCTGCAAAAGGTGTTTCTATCGGAATTGAGTTTACTAAAAAAATAGGAACTGGTTTCTTTGGTGGTGAAGGTTTCATCATGCAGAAACTTGAAGGTGATGGTCTAGCTTTCATGCATGCAGGCGGAACTGTATATAAGCGCGAATTAAAACCCGGCGAGAAACTTCGCATTGATACAGGTTGTCTCGTTGCCATGACAAAAGACGTTAACTATGATATTGAATTTGTAGGAAAAGTAAAAACAGCTCTATTTGGCGGTGAAGGTTTATTCTTCGCAACGCTAGAAGGTCCTGGAACGGTTTGGATTCAGTCCTTAACACTTAGCCGCTTAGCAGCACGCCTTACGAGTCCAGCAGCTCAAAGCACCGGTGAAGGCAGTGTTTTAGGTGGACTTGGTCGTTTATTAGATGGAAAAGAGTAAAAGTGCCCTTATGGGGCGCTTTTTATTTAGGTGGACTACGCTTCCCCTCTCCCTCATATAACTAAATGTTCCATCCTCATTTTCAAAACCCTCAAAAAGAATGAATCAAGTCCCTCACTGCATATATTTAACCATACCTTTTCTTAAGGAGGGCTTCCTTAATGCGTACTCCTTTATCCTTTGATAAAGACACTGCCATATTGTTAGCTTCTTGTTGTGAGTTAACGTATGAACAATATAAACAAAATGGGATTTTTGAAATACCAGATGGTTTTCAATATGTACAAGGTTTTCAAGGAAAAACCATTCAAATGACAGAATGGTTTGGATTCATATTAGAATCTGAGGATACAATTATTGTTGCTTTTCGGGGCACACAAACAGATACAGACTGGATTATCGATTCACTCGTCAACCAAAAGCCATACCCATATGCTTTAAACAGCGGAAATGTCCATAACGGCTTTCTTTCTATTTATGAATCTTGCCGAGATTCTATTATGGATATGCTCGTATCATTGCCAGCCCATAAAAAACTACTAGCTACCGGACATAGTTTAGGTGGTGCGCTTGCTACATTACACATATTAGATGCACGTATCAATACTGCCTTCGCACAGTATGGCCTTTATACATTCGCTTCTCCAAAAGTAGGAGATATCGCTTTTCGAAATTATTATAAACTACAAGTAGCTAGTAGCTTTCGTTTTGTAAATTTATTCGATGTCGTTCCACTTCTCCCTCCGCGAAACATAAATTTTAATGATCGTGATTGGGAATATGCCCACGTTCATCACAATATGACATTTACAAAAAATACAAAATCTATTACGAATAATCATTCCATGACAACATACAAAACATGTCTGACTTCTCATTTTTAACCAGTAAACAATTGGAAATTACACATTCGTATACTATAATAATATATGAATTTACTTTTGGATGAGGGGACCTTACATGTTAAAGTTTATCTTTGCACTTTTTCTCATTGTAATTTTTTCGGTTACAGGTTTCTTTACATTTTCATACTTTGCGACAGGAGAATATGGTGGAACAGGCATAATCTATACCGCTATCCCATTTCTTTCTTAAGCAAAATAAGTAAACCGAGCTTAGTCTCATTTAGCTCGGTTTACTTTGCGAAGCAATCGTATTCCTGTTTTAAAAGCGAATACACTTTAGAATCACTGTACGTATTATTCATTTTTACATTTTGCCTCAATGTACCTTCATATACCATTTTTAATTTTTGCATCACACGTTCAGAAGCTACATTTCTCACACTACATCTCCCTTCAATACGATTCAAATTTAATTCTTGAAAACCAACTTTTATAACTTGTTCTAACGCTTCAACAATAACTCCTTTCCCCCAATATGTTGGGCTAATTACAGCTCCAATCGATGCACTATTATGTGGCATAAGCCATATTCCACATGTTCCAATTACCTTTTGGTTATCATTCAGCATAATAGACCATATAAGAGCCTTACCATCTCGTATCGTTGTAAACATATTTTCTAATAAACGATGAGTTTCCTCTTTCGTTTTATGTACTTCCCTCGGTACATATGTAGCTGTTTCCGCATTAGAATATACTTCAAATAAATCAGCTGCATGTGCACCGTGTATCTTCGTTAAAATTAACCTATTTGTTTTTAAATCTCCTTGTTCATACATACCCTTCATATGCCATTCACCACACTTCTGTATAATGAGTAAAAGTCCCTTCAAAAGGGACTTTTACTTAATGCTGTTTAACCGTATTACCAATACCCCAAATTTCATTACTGTACTGCAAAATCGTTCGATCGCTCGCAAAATGACCTGATTGTGCAATATTTAAAATTGACATTTCTAGCCATTTCGTTCGATTTTCATAAGTACGCCCTACAGCTTCTTGCCTTTCCGCATATGGACCAAAATCTCGCAAAACGAAATATTCATCATTTTGAATAACGAGAGAATCGTAAATTGCTTCAAATTCAGCTCCCGACTGTGCAAAGAAACCATTCGTTAACTGATCTACTACTTTTTTAATATGCATATTGTGGTGATAATAATCACTTGCACGATATCCACCATTTTGATAGTAATGAAGAACCTCTTCCGCCGTTAAACCGAAAATGAAACAGTTATCATCACCGACCCTGTCTTTTATTTCAATATTAGCTCCGTCTAATGTGCCGAGTGTAATCGCACCATTCATCATAAATTTCATATTTCCTGTTCCTGATGCTTCTTTACTCGCAGTTGAAATTTGTTCACTTACATCCGCCGCTGGGAATATATCTTCCGCTACAGAAACTCGATAGTTTTCTAGAAAGATAACTTTCATATATTGGCTTACGTACGGATCGTTATTTACTTTCCTTGCGAGTTCATTAATTAATTTAATAATTTTTTTCGCATAATAATAGCCAGGTGATGCTTTCGCTCCAAAAATAAAAGTACGCGGATAAAATGTAAAACTAGTATCCTCTTTCAAACGGTTATACAAATATAAAATATGAAGAACGTTTAATAATTGTCGCTTGTAAGCATGCAGTCTTTTTACTTGCACGTCAAAAATAGAATTTGGATCAATTATAACCCCCATTTTATTATGAATACGCTCCGCTAAAATCTCTTTACGCTCTTGTTTTACCTCTGCAAATTTCTCTTGGAAACTCGCATCATATTGAACTGTTTGCAACGCCTGCAGCTTAATCGGTTCTTTCTTCCACTCTGTTCCAATCGCCTCTGAAATAAGGTTCGTCAGCTGCGGATTTGCCTTCATTAACCAACGTCTATGAGCGATTCCATTCGTCTTATTATTAAACTTATCTGGATAAAACTCATAAAACAATCGCATTTCACGTTGCTTCAAAATTTCCGTATGAATTTTTGCTACACCGTTTACGCTATGGCTACCGACAATTGCTAAATGAGCCATTTTCACAAGATCATGTGCAATAATCGCCATATCTTCAATGCGATGCCATTCGTACGGATAACGTTCCCAAAGTTCATGACAGAAACGTTCATTAATCTCTTCAATAATCATATAAATTCTCGGTAATAACGGTTTAAAAATGTGAATTGGCCACTTCTCAAGCGCTTCTGATAACGTCGTATGATTCGTATAAGAAATCGTTTGCGTCGTTATGTGCCAAGCCTCTTCCCATGCTAGTTTTTCTTCATCTAATAAAATACGCATCAGTTCTGGAATCGCTAAAACCGGATGTGTATCATTAATATGAATCGCAATTTTTTCATGTAATTGACGAAGGTCACCATATCTTTCTCTATGCGTACGAACGATATTTTGTAAACTTGCTGATACGAGGAAATACTGTTGTTTTAAGCGAAGTATTTTCCCCTCTTCATGCGTATCATCTGGATATAAAAACTCCGATACCGCCTCTGTTTCACGCTTATATTTCAAAATATCTTTGCAGTTTTGCGGGAAAGGAACTGGTTCAGCATTCCAAAGCCTAAGCGTATTTACAGTACTCGTCTCATAGCCTACTACTGGAACATCATATGGTACCGCCATAATGACTTCTGCATTCGTATGCCTGAACTCTAAACGTCCATCCATTTCTAACGGCTCCACACTGCCAAAATAGCTTACTTCTACAGCTTGATCATGCCTTCTTACTTCCCATACATTTTCATGAAGAAGCCATTGTTCTGGAAACTCAACTTGATAACCATCAACAATTTTTTGATCAAACAAGCCATGTTTGTAACGAATCCCACAGCCGTGTCCTGGTAAGTTTAAAGATGCGAGTGAATCAAGAAAACAGGCTGCTAGACGTCCAAGCCCACCATTTCCAAGACCTGCATCTGCTTCCACCTCTTCTAATTCTTGCAAAGAAATCCCAAGCTCCGAAAGGCCCTGCTCACATACATCCCTGATGCCTAAATTTAAAATGTTACTTCCAAGCAAACGTCCAAGTAAAAACTCAATGGATAAGTAATACATTTGCTTTTGCTCTCCAGACCGATAGCTTTCGTTCGTTGCAATCCATTGACTATTCATATACTCACGTACCATGTACCCAAGCGTATTATATTGATCACGAGTTGTAGAGTCTTTGAAACTTTTCCCATACATCGTCTCTAACTTTTCTAGAAAGGCTGATTTGAAACTTTCAACATGAGTAAACATTTTTTCACCACCTACATGTTATTCCATGAGACTTTTATACAATTTCTTATAAGCAAGAGCTGATTTCTCCCAACTATAATCTTCAGTCATCGCTTGTGTTACAAGCTGTTCCCATACCGGCTTATCGTGATAAAATTCAATTGCACGGCGAACCGTATACAACATGTCATGTGCATTGAAGTTCGTAAAACTGAAACCATTTCCTTCTCCTGTTTCTTCATCATAAGATTGTACAGTATCGTTTAATCCACCTGTTTCTCTTACAATCGGAATCGTACCGTACGCTAATGCGATAAGTTGTCCAAGTCCACACGGTTCAAACAGTGACGGCATTAAAAATAGATCGCTTCCCGCATACACTTGATGCGCAAGTTCCTCATTAAATCCGATATATACCTTCACCTTCTCTGGATACTCATATGCCATCCATTCAAAGAACTGCTCGTATTCTGAATCACCGGATCCTAAAATGATACATTGTACATCTTCTTCCATTATTTCACGGAATACAGTACGTACTAAATCAAGACCTTTTTGTTTCGTTAATCTCGTGACCATTGCAATAATTGGTGTATCCTCTTTTTCTGGCAAACCAAAATAACGCTGCAATGCACGTTTATTTTCATTTTTTTCATATAATGACTCTGCATCATACTGAGCTGTAATATACGAGTCCGTTTCTGGGTTATATACGCTCGTGTCAATTCCATTTACAATGCCACTCAGCTTATCATTATATTTTCGTAGCAATCCATCTAATTTCTCACCGAAAAACTCATATTGTATTTCTTCTTTATATGTCGGGCTAACCGCTGTAATTTGATCAGAAGCGATAATACCGCCTTTCATAAAGTTCACATTTCCATAAAACTCTAGCTGCTCACTATGAAAATATTCATCACCAAGCTCTAACAGGTCGTACATCACTTCAGGAGAAAATACACCTTGGAACTGCAGGTTATGAATTGTATATACCGTTTTAATACGCTCATATAATGGGTTGTCTTGATACTTTTCGCGAAGTAAGAAATTAACCATAGCGGTATGCCAATCATGGCTATGAAGAACATCCACTTCAAAATCAAGATGCGGAATACACTCTAAAACTGCCTTCGAAAAATAAGAAAAACGCTCTCCGTCATCATAATGACCGTACAAAGAATCCCTCTTAAAATAATATTCATTGTCTATTAAATAATACGTAATCCCGTCTTGCTCACCTTTTAAAATTCCGCAATATTGATTTCTCCAGCCAAGAGGAACGTTAATTACTTTATGAAGCGTACATCCATCTCTTAATTTTTGCGGAATAAGACTATAATTCGGAAGTATAATACGTACATCCACACCTAATTTTTTAAGCTCTTTTGGGAGCGCACCTGCTACATCAGCTAATCCTCCCGATTTAACAAACGGTACACATTCTGATACTGCAAATAAAATATTCACTTGTTGTCCCACTGCTCGAAAAGCATATATTACTCTTCTTGCAGCTTCCTCCCTTCGAGTTTTCATTTAAATTAAAACTTTAATCAGTGGAGGAAAGACCCCCACTGATTCTTCAAGAATAACTATTAATCGTACTGTTTTGAATGCTTCCTTTTTCTACAACGTACGGCTCATCGGTGTTTCCTTTTAAAACGACACCGTCACCAATTTTCACGTCTTTATCAATAATAACACCGTCTATTATACAGTTATCTCCAATTTGGCTCTTTTGCATAATAATACTATTACGAACAATTGAACCTTTTCCAATTTTAACAGAACGGGAAACAACACTGTTTTCTACTTCCCCTTCAATAATACTGCCATTTGCAATCATTGTATTTTTCACGACTGCACCCTTTAGGTAACGAGTTGGTGGCTCATCTTTTACTTTCGTAAAAATCGGTGCTTCTTTCTTAAATAATTGCTTCCAAATAGCAGGTTGCAAAATTTCTAAGCTATGTTTATAGTAACTTTCAATCGAGTCAATAATAGCTACATATCCTGTATGCTCATACGTAGCAATATGCAGTGATTTTCCGCGCTTTTCTCTCACTACATCAAATAAACTGTATTGCTCCACATCTTTATATGTCTCAAATAAATCTAACAATAATTGTTTCTTTAACACGTATGTTTGAAGCGAAACCCCTTCATGGCAAACTTCAGTAATATCAGCTGCCGTATGTATATGCCGCTCTAACACCGCCTGGAAATTTAATGCTGTTACGAGATGGCTATTCGTAATAACAACGTATTCTTCTCTGCTTCTTAGAAAATAATCAATATGTCTTCTAAAATGTGCAAAAGATCCAAACTCATCTTGGTCACATTGGCAATTTGGTGGGAATAAAAACAATCCGTCACGTTTTCTATCTAAATCCCACTGTTTCCCTGAACCAACATGGTCCATTAACGAACGGTTTTTATGGCTTGTAAAAACCGCCACACTATGAATATTAGAATTCACCATATTGGAAAGCATGAAATCAATGAGTCGATAACGGCCCCCAAACGGTAGCGCCGCTAGTGAACGATGCCCTGTTACTTTCTGTAAGGAAGTAAAACTTCCCGTTGCATTAATAATTCCTAACATTTTTTCTCCCATTCATTTCATCCCCCTTTTCTATTTCCCTTCAGCAATTAATACTACATCGTCAACATTTTTTTCTGGACGAATGATTGTTCCATCTTCAATAACCATTTCCGATCCAACAATTGCTCTTTCAATCACAACATTTTTCCCAATCTTCGCTCCTGGCATAACGACGGAATCAATAACCATACTACCTTCTTCCACCGTCACCCCTTGGAATAAGACAGAATGCTTCACGTCCCCTTCAATGACGCACCCTTCGTTAATCAGTGATTCTTCCACTTTTGCCTTTTCCGCAATATATTGAGGCGGTTCGTTTGGATTGACAGAATAAATACGCCAGTTACGATCATTTAAATTCAATGATGTTTCATCGCGAAGTAAATCCATATTCGCTTCCCATAAGCTTTTCACTGTTCCAACATCTTTCCAATATCCTTCAAACGGATACGCCATTAGCTTCTTCCCTTCATCTAATAAAAGCGGAAGTACATCTTTTCCGAAATCATTACTAGATTCAGGATTTCTTGCATCCATTTCTAAATACTCTTTCAAAATTGCCCAGTTAAAAATATAGATTCCCATTGATGCAAGATTACTTCTTGGAAATTGCGGTTTCTCTTCAAACTCAACAATTTCCATCTCTTCATTCGTATTCATAATGCCAAAGCGACTCGCTTCATCCCAAGGCACTTCAATAACAGAAATCGAAACGTCCGCTTCTTTCTCAACATGGTAATCTAGCATTTTACTGTAATCCATTTTATAAATATGATCGCCTGATAAAATAAGGACATACTCTGGTTCGTACTGACTTAAATAGTTTAAGTTTTGATAAATGGCACTTGCCGTACCTGTGTACCACTTCACACCTGAAGACTCCGCATAAGGAGGTAATACTGTGACTCCACCGTTTACTCGGTCTAAATCCCAAGCATTGCCGATTCCGATATAATTATGAAGTTCGAGCGGTTGATACTGCGTCAAAATCCCAACCGTTTCAATACCAGAATTCGCACAATTACTTAACGTAAAATCAATAATGCGATATTTACCACCAAATGGAACAGCTGGCTTGGCTAAATTTTTTGTCAATGCACTTAAACGACTACCTTTTCCCCCTGCTAGTAACATTGCTACGCACTTTTGTTTTTGAGCCATCTTGTTTTTTGCTCCCCTTTCTAGTCTTCACTGGTCGTAATATGGATACGCCAAATGGTGGAATTGTAATTTCTACATGTGCCTCTTGATTATGGTACGGTTCTAGAGTCGCCTTAAGACGTTTTTTATTCACTTGCCCCGAGCCGCCATATTGCTCCGCATCACTGTTTAAAATCTCGTTATAATACTCGAAATCTGGCACACCTACTTTATAGTTTTCATATGTAGCTTTCGTAAAATTACATACGACAACTAACGCATCTTCTTGTTTATCTCCTTGGCGAATAAACGAGAAAATACTTTGCTCATTATTATTAGCATCAATCCACTGAAATCCTTCAGGTGAATGATCAAGCTGCCAAAGTGGTTTTGAGCGCTTATACAATGCTATGAGCTCTTTAAAGTAATCATGCATATAACGATGCATTTCAAAATCATGTAAATTCCAATCTAAATCTTCAAGGTCTTTCCACTCATCAAACTGCCCAAATTCTCCTCCCATGAAAAGTAATTTCTTTCCTGGATGAGTAAATAAATATCCATATAATAAACGAAGCTGAGCAAACTTATCCCAGTAATCTCCTGGCATTTTATTTAATAACGACTTTTTCCCGTGAACGACTTCATCATGAGAAAGCGGTAATATGAAGTTTTCAGAGTAAGCATATAGTAAAGAGAATGTTATTTTCTCATGAATATACTTCCTGTATTCAGGTGCACACTCCATATATTTCAGCACGTCATTCATCCAGCCCATATTCCATTTGTAATTGAATCCAAGTCCACCTTCATAAGTTGGAGCTGTTACAAGTGGCCAAGCTGTTGAATCTTCTGCTGTCATAAGAAAGTCTTCATCCTCTGCAAATACCGCTTCATTTAACTCTCGTAAAAATGAAACAGCGTGCTCATTACTTTGCTCCTGTCCTTCTTTATTCCAGTACAACATATTCGCAACTGCATCCACCCTGAAACCGTCAATATGGAAATATCTCATCCAAAATAACGCATTTGAAATTAAGAAATTACGTACTTCCCTTTTTCCTAAATCAAAATTGACAGTTCCCCATACTTGGTTTTCTTGTACATCCTTATCTTTATATTCATAAGTCGGTGTCCCATCAAACAAATATAGACCGTGAGCATCTTTACAAAAATGCCCCGGCACCCAATCTAAAATGACACCGATTCCATATTTATGACATTCATCGACAAAATACATCAAATCATGTGGTGTGCCGAATCTACTCGTTGCTGCATAATATCCCGTCCCTTGATATCCCCAAGAACGATCATATGGATGCTCAACAAGCGGCATGATTTCAATATGTGTAAATTGATGTTCCACCACATACGGAATGAGTTCTTCTACCATTTCCCTATAAGAATACAGCGTTCCATCTTCTTTCTTCTTCCAGGAACCGAAATGTAATTCATAAACTGTCATCGCTTCTTTATAAACCGGCTTTTTCTTTTTCTTACGACTCCAGTTTTTATCATTCCATTCGTATCCCCTCATATCAAAAACTACAGATGCCGTATTCGGTCTTACTTCTGCATATACAGCGTACGGATCTGCCTTAAAAATGACGTCACCAGCCATCGTTTCAATCGCATATTTATATATTTCCCTTTCTTCAATATGCGGTATAAACAAGGACCAAATTCCCTCTTCTGTCTCTTGTAGCATCTTATGTTGCTCATAATCCCATTCATTAAAATCGCCAACAACACTCATTGCTTTCGCATGAGGAGCCCATACTGTAAATCGTACCCCTCGCATCTCATCTTCCGTCACAATATGTGCGCCAAAGATGCTATAACTCTCATAGTACTTTTCTGTATGAAACTCATCTCGTTTCACTTTTTCACAATTTATTACACTCAATATGCTCACCTCACTAAGATGACAGAATTTTTTATACTTTAACTATTTCTGCAAAAAACTGTGATATCCTTGTTAATTTATAAAAAATATTCGTTTTTTTCTTAAAAACGTTGGTTTTTCTTCACATTTCCGTGTAAAATATCGAATTTTGACGAATATTCATTGCAAACGCTTCATTTTCCCCTATCTTTTTTACTATCATTTTTTCTCAACCTCTATTTTATTAGGTTTAGCCTATTTTTCATGCTATTTTCTACTTAAAACCGCAGCAAAACAATCTGTCATAAAAAAATATTTCTCAATATTTTTTGTCATAATTTTATTGAAATGCAAAATTCATCAGCATATACTTGTTCTCAATAAAGAACATTACGCTTTCGTAAATATAATTCATACTAGAATACTGTGTTTACTTTACGAACGTTTCATAAAAAATCATATTAGGGGGCTTTCTTAGGTCATTGAAACAAAAAGTAGGAATGGGAGTTGTCACAGCAACGCTTGGCTTATCACTTACATGCGGCGGTGTATTCGCCTACTTCAATGATTCTGAAACATCTAGTAACTCATTTCAAGCTGGAACACTAGATCTTTCTATTAATCCAAGTGTAATCGTTGATGTGAAAGATTTAAAGCCAGGTGACTTTATTGAAAAAAATTTCACGCTTGAAAATAAAGGGTCATTGGATATTGCAAAAGTAGCACTTGAAACATCCTATGAAGTTACAGATGCAAAGCTAAATAATGACGGTGAAGATTTAGGCGACCACATTATCGTAAAGTTTCTAGTGAATGATGGAAAGCCATCGAATCCAAACGATGATCATGAAATTTTGTGGGAAACAAAACTATCAAAATTAAAAACTATGAAACTTGAGGATGTAGCTACATCTTTAGAACGTCATAACTTAATAGACGGTATTACATCTGGTGAAACAGATTATTTACACGTGCTCTTCTCCTTTGAAGACAACGACCAAGATCAAAATAAATTCCAAGGTGATTCCTTACAGCTAAACTGGACATTCCATGCCGAGCAAACAAAAGGCGTGGAGAAATAATTTTTAAAATACAAATTACCGGAGGCCTATAAAGGTTTAAACATTACGCAAGAAGCGAACGGAGTTATGTATTATGACTATTCTCCATACTTGCATAAGTTTTTACCTATTAATGCAGATGGTGACTTTAAAGTTGGCATTACCCCTGAATCCTTTAAAGTAGAAGGACCAATGAACACAGGCGTATATATTTTCGATTATGCAACTGCAGGTCCTGATTATCCAAGCGGTGTAAATAACTATTGGTTTATCCCACAAGGTGCTCAATATGCGAAAACTAGTTATGATAAAAAAGAAGTATACAAAAATGATGAACTTACTGTAACACTAAACGCAAAACACGTAAAACAATTTGTTGCAGGGGAATTTAACGTAAAATTCCTAGAGAAAAATTTCAAATTTGCAAATGCGAAATTGAATCCTGCTTTTGAAAAGCTACTTTCTGAAAAAGGTGTAATCGCAAAAGTGAATGAGCCGAAATTAGAAGCCGGTTCTGTTACAATAGGCGGATCTATCGATGATAAAAACTTCGCCGGATTAGATGGTGATTTCCCGTTCATTGATGTAACTTTCAAAGTAGAAAATGATGAATTTTATGAAGCAAATGCCCAATTAGAATCACCAATTTTTGTTTACTGGAAACAAGGTGAAACAGAACCGAATAGAATGCGTGTACTTCAAGATCAAACATTCTCAGTTATGTCCTTAAACTCACTAGTAGAAGGAAATATTAAACCTGGTGCATTCTTAAATGAACGTGGATATTTAGATGAAAAGCTCGATTATACAAAGCTTGGTGTAAAAGTATATGCAACTGATTCTTACCGTCATAAATTTGAAGGCTCACTAGATAAATACGGATACTTCAAACTGAATGGACTTCCTGTTAATAATCGTGACTATAATTTATACTTAGAAGTACCAGGGCATTTAACAAGCCGTTTAACAACAAAATTAGGTACTGAAAAAGATGGTAAGCTACTTGGCCAATATTATTATGCACGACCTGATGAAAACCTTGCCGGTGATGTAAATGGTGATAAAGTCATTGATATTAAAGATGCTGAAATTATCGCTAGCAACTATGGTAAAAAAGGAGTATCTGTAAAAGGCGGCGACCTTAATAGCGACGGAATTGTCGATGAAAAAGACATTCGTTTCGTTGAAAAGAACTTCTTGAAAAAAGGACCAGATGCATCTAAATCACAAACAGCTGTAGAAAAATCAAAAAGCGGTACACTCGCAGATATTTTAAAGAAATTGGGCTTAACGCCTAAAAAATAATAAAGTGAAACTTTAATCAGTGGGGGGTTTGTTCATCCCCACTGATTATTAGCCCACACCAATCGGGGTCTTACTGCCCGGCAAATAGCGGGATAAAAAAGAGCACTCTACTTTACGTAGAGTGCTCTTTTTCTATAAACGACCCTTATCCAGCAAAAGGGGTATATTGGGGATATACAAGGGAAACCGGAAAAGGAATTTATATTAAATTATATAAGTTCAGAGGTAAGAAGCAGTTTCCCACCTCTGAATTATTTAGCAATTATTATAGTACTGGTGCCATTGTTTCTTTTAATACTTTTACAGAATGAGCGAATTTCACTTTTTCTTCTTCATTTAGCTCAAGTTCTACAATTTCACGTACACCTTCGCGGTTAATTACAGCTGGAACACCTACGTAAGCATCTTTCTCACCGTATTGACCTTCAAGGTATGCAGATACAGTTAATACGCTGTTCTCGTTGTTTAAGATTGCTTTAGTTACACGAAGTAGTGACATACCGATTCCGTAGTAAGTTGCACCTTTACGCTCGATGATATGATAAGCTGCATCACGTACGTTTTCGAAAATTTTATCTAAGTCTTCTTGATTGTACTGTTCGTTGTTAGCTAAGATTGTTTCTAGTTTTTGTACACCGATAGTAGCGTGGCTCCATACTGGAAGTTCAGTATCACCGTGCTCACCAACGATGTAAGCATGAACGTTACGTGGATCTACATCTAAGTAGTCACCTAACATGTAACGGAAACGAGCAGAGTCTAAAGTTGTACCAGAACCGATTACGCGCTCTTTTGGTAGACCAGATTCTTTCCAAGTTACGTAAGTTAAAATGTCAACTGGGTTAGTTGCGATTAAGAAGATTCCATCGAATCCGCTATCCATAATACCGCGAACGATTTGTTTAAAGATCTTTGTATTTTTCTCAACTAAGTCTAAACGAGTTTCACCTGGTTTTTGTGGTAATCCCGCAGTGATAACTACTAAATCTGCATCTTTACAATCTGCATAGCTACCGCTCCAAACTTTTGTTGGTGATGGAGAGAATGGTACCGCATGGCTTAAGTCCATTGCTTCCCCTTCTGCTTTTGCTTCATTAACATCTACAAGTACGAATTCTTCAGCTACACCTTGGTTGATCATTGAGTAAGCGTAACTACAACCTACAGCTCCTGTTCCTACTAATACTACACGATTGATACCTTTTTTCATGTTAATTTCCCCTCTCTATTGTTCACATATATTTTTTTATGATTGTTTAAGTAATTAATTAAAATACTAATTTAATGTTGTTTAACTTCTTTACATTCATATTGTAGCACGTATCATTGTGAATTACTTCACAATTTATGACCTATTTGTGAACTTTTTCACATAGAGTGTAAAGTTATTGGAATAGGTGTGGAATCCATTTCAATGGAGACGTTTTCTTTAGATTGTGAAAGGGTTTTTCTTATGGTTTTTGTCGATAAGTGAAATTATATCGGCGATTATTAGAATATATCGACCGTAACTTCAAATATATCAGCGATTATTGAAATTTATCGATCGTAACTCAAATTATATCAGCGATTTTTGCAATATATCGACTTACCGACAAAACTCGACAATAATGACAACATAAAAAGCTGTCTCCAGTAGATTACTTATTGGGAGACAGCTTCTTCTATATATTATCTATTTTCCGCAGTAGCCCCTAAAACAGCAGCTTTTACGTAATTTTGACCGTTTAATTTTTGTAAATCCACAGCCGTTCCCGTCACAACAACACCGATAACTTTTACATCTTGCTCACTTGGTTTTATTTTCTTTCCTTTTAGGTAGTCATATATACGTTCATATTCCTCATAATACTTTCCCTTTTGCTCCAGTCCATTTTGAATTGCTAAAAGAAAATCTTTTTCCGTTCCATTTCCAAATTCAATATCACCTGGTTTTGCTTTAAAACCGTACACATTATAAGCACTTTCGGTCATATCATCAATAGAATATGATTTTTTATCATCATACGTATCTACCCAATACCAAACAGGATGCACCCCTTCTGGAAGTATCTCTTTTATTTCAGACACTTTATACGGTTTATCAAAAGATATAGCCAATTCAGCTACTTTCTTTTCATCTTTTATTTTCTCTATATCATTTATATAACGATTATATGAAGCAAATGGGAGATAAAACTGCATCTCTCTTTCCATCGTTTGATTATTATACAATTCACTTGTCTTATTAATACGTTCATTCCCCATTACAACATTATCTGATATTGTTAATGGATTTACATTCGATAATCGGCGAAATGTATTCCAAACTTTATACTCATACACTTCATCTTCCCACTTAACAGGTTTCCCTTCAATAACCTTATATGTTTTATACTCTACTGTGCTTTTAAATAAACCGTTAGAAGTAATTGCTACGCCTCTTTCCGTATTAGGTCTTGTAATTTGTCTTATCATATTTAAGTCACGATCCATAGTTAAGTAAGCTCTATTGTTCAATTGTGAAATTACTATTATAAAACCAAAGAATAGAACAATAAAAAGTGAAATCGAAATTACTGTAATTTTTAATAATTGTCTTCGCTTCGCCTTCTTCAACATTTTTGATACTTTACTTGAATCTATATCAAAATCGAAATCATCTCTGCTCATCTTCAAACCTCCCATACAGCTTTTTAAACTCATTGCGAGCCCTATACAAAGAAACACGTACGGTCTCTTCTTTCATCTCTAATACGGTTGCTATCTCCTTATATGAGAGTTCATAGTCATACTTTAATAAAAGAATATGTTTATATACTGGATTTATCTTTCCAAGTATGCTTTGTATTTCTACTTGAAGCTCTTTTCTTAAAAGTGGTTCATCTAATCCTTTTGCTCCAATTAATTGAACAGATTCAATCGGGATTTGTTCAATACGCTGTTGCCTTCTTGCTAGATCACGATGCCTATTAATCGCAACTTGAAATAACCATGTTTTTATATACGTAATTTTCATATTCGGTATAGATACTAATGCCTTATGTATCGTGTCTTGAACGATATCTTCTGCTTCTACTGGTGGTACTCCAATTTTAAGTAAATACCTATAAATGCTTTTAGATGTTTCTATAATGATTTTTTCATACTCCATCGCTCTCTCCTTTCTATTAGTTAGACGATTCAAATAGAAAAAAGTATACAAGAAATCCATAAAAAAAAGCAGACTATCCAAAGCCCACTTTTACACAACAAAAAAGAGATAGCAGATTATGCTATCTCTTTTAGTATGACCCGTACGGGATTCGAACCCGTGTTACCGCCGTGAAAGGGCGGTGTCTTAACCACTTGACCAACGGGCCAATTCTGGCAGAGAAGAAGGGATTCGAACCCTCGCACCGCGTTCGCGATCTACTCCCTTAGCAGGGGAGCCCCTTGAGCCACTTGGGTACTTCTCTATAATATGGCTCCGCAGGTAGGACTCGAACCTACGACCGATCGGTTAACAGCCGATAGCTCTACCACTGAGCTACTGCGGAACAATTATGGTGGGCCTAAATGGACTCGAACCATCGACCTCACGCTTATCAGGCGTGCGCTCTAACCAGCTGAGCTATAGGCCCATAATTGAAAAGCGGGTGAAGAGAATCGAACTCTCGACCAGAGCTTGGAAGGCTCTTGTTTTACCACTAAACTACACCCGCATTAAATTGTAAATGGTGAGCCATGAAGGATTCGAACCTTCGACCCTCTGATTAAAAGTCAGATGCTCTACCAACTGAGCTAATGGCTCATTTTGAAAGTGGTGCCGGCTAGAGGACTTGAACCCCCAACCTACTGATTACAAGTCAGTTGCTCTACCAATTGAGCTAAGCCGGCTTGCGATTTCAAAATGGTGGCTCGGGACGGAATCGAACCGCCGACACGAGGATTTTCAGTCCTCTGCTCTACCGACTGAGCTACCGAGCCTTTATGTAAAAAAATGGCGGTCCCGACCGGGGTCGAACCGGCGATCTCCTGCGTGACAGGCAGGCATGTTAACCACTACACCACGGGACCATTTGGTTGCGGGGACAGGATTTGAACCTGCGACCTTCGGGTTATGAGCCCGACGAGCTACCGTGCTGCTCCACCCCGCGATGATAAAATATTTAATTTAGAAAAAATGGAGGAGGTAGAGGGATTCGAACCCCCGCGCGACTCTCGCCGCCTGTCGGTTTTCAAGACCGATCCCTTCAGCCGAACTTGGGTATACCTCCGAGATATAAACTTTGAGTGGTGGACCTTGTAGGACTCGAACCTACGACCGGACGGTTATGAGCCGTCTGCTCTAACCAGCTGAGCTAAAGGTCCTTATGGTAGCGGCGGAGGGGATCGAACCCCCGACCTCACGGGTATGAACCGTACGCTCTAGCCAGCTGAGCTACACCGCCATAAGTAATATAAAAATAAGTGGAGCCTAGCGGGATCGAACCGCTGACCTCCTGCGTGCAAGGCAGGCGCTCTCCCAGCTGAGCTAAGGCCCCATGTTTTTGGGAATATCGGGAAGACAGGATTTGAACCTGCGACCCCCTGGTCCCAAACCAGGTGCTCTACCAAGCTGAGCCACTTCCCGTTAATAAAAGCGCGCCCGAGAGGAGTCGAACCCCTAACCTCTTGATCCGTAGTCAAACGCTCTATCCAATTGAGCTACGGGCGCATATGGTGCCGAGGGCGGGGGTCGAACCCGCACGGTGGTCACCCACCGCAGGATTTTAAGTCCTGTGCGTCTGCCTGTTCCGCCACCCCGGCATGTCATATTGAAAATTGGAGCGGAAGACGGGATTCGAACCCGCGACCCCAACCTTGGCAAGGTTGTATTCTACCACTGAACTACTTCCGCAAGACATGTTATGAGATATTTTATTAAAAGTGCGGGTGAAGGGAGTCGAACCCCCACGCCAAAGGCGCCAGATCCTAAGTCTGGTGCGTCTGCCAATTCCGCCACACCCGCATATTAATTTATTTAAGAAAAAATGGGGCGACTGATGGGAATCGAACCCACGAATGCCGGAGCCACAATCCGGTGCGTTAACCACTTCGCCACAACCGCCATAGTTACTGGTGCCGACTAGAGGACTTGAACCCCCAACCTACTGATTACAAGTCAGTTGCTCTACCAATTGAGCTAAGTCGGCTAAATGGTGGAGGATGACGGGATCGAACCGCCGACCCCCTGCTTGTAAGGCAGGTGCTCTCCCAGCTGAGCTAATCCTCCATTTGCCTGGCAACGTCCTACTCTCACAGGGACAAGGTCCCAACTACCATCGGCGCTAGAGAGCTTAACTTCCGTGTTCGGTATGGGAACGGGTGTGACCTCTCTGCCATCATTACCAGACTGTATTCATTTAAGACAAGAATTATTGTAACTTATTTAACTTTTAAAGTCAACAAGTTTTTTATATTCTTTCAAAACTAGATAACATTGCTTCATATTATATGGTTAAGTCCTCGATCTATTAGTATTCGTCAGCTCCACATGTCACCATGCTTCCACCTCGAACCTATCAACCTGATCATCTTTCAGGGATCTTACTAGCTTACGCTATGGGAAATCTCATCTTGAGGGGGCTTCATGCTTAGATGCTTTCAGCACTTATCCCTTCCGCACATAGCTACCCAGCTATGCCCTTGGCAGAACAACTGGTACACCAGCGGTGCGTCCATCCCGGTCCTCTCGTACTAAGGACAGCTCCTCTCAAATTTCCTACGCCCACGACGGATAGGGACCGAACTGTCTCACGACGTTCTGAACCCAGCTCGCGTACCGCTTTAATGGGCGAACAGCCCAACCCTTGGGACCGACTACAGCCCCAGGATGCGATGAGCCGACATCGAGGTGCCAAACCTCCCCGTCGATGTGGACTCTTGGGGGAGATAAGCCTGTTATCCCCGGGGTAGCTTTTATCCGTTGAGCGATGGCCCTTCCATGCGGAACCACCGGATCACTAAGCCCGACTTTCGTCCCTGCTCGACTTGTAGGTCTCGCAGTCAAGCTCCCTTATGCCTTTGCACTCTACGAATGATTTCCAACCATTCTGAGGGAACCTTTGGGCGCCTCCGTTACACTTTAGGAGGCGACCGCCCCAGTCAAACTGCCCACCTGACACTGTCTCCCGGGTCGATAAGACCCGTAGGTTAGAATTTCAATACAGTCAGGGCGGTATCCCACCAGCGCCTCCACCGAAGCTAGCGCTCCGGTTTCAATGGCTCCCGCCTATCCTGTACAAACTGTACCAAAATTCAATATCAGGCTACAGTAAAGCTCCACGGGGTCTTTCCGTCCTGTCGCGGGTAACCTGCATCTTCACAGGTACTATAATTTCACCGAGTCTCTGGTTGAGACAGTGCCCAAATCGTTACACCTTTCGTGCGGGTCGGAACTTACCCGACAAGGAATTTCGCTACCTTAGGACCGTTATAGTTACGGCCGCCGTTTACTGGGGCTTCAGTTCAGAGCTTCGCTTACGCTAACCCCTCTCCTTAACCTTCCAGCACCGGGCAGGTGTCAGCCCCTATACTTCGCCTTACGGCTTCGCAGAGACCTGTGTTTTTGCTAAACAGTCGCTTGGGCCTATTCACTGCGGCTTTCCGTTAAGAAAGCACCCCTTCTCCCGAAGTTACGGGGTCATTTTGCCGAGTTCCTTAACCAGAGTTCTCTCGCACACCTTAGGATTCTCTCCTCGCCTACCTGTGTCGGTTTGCGGTACAGGCACCTTTTATCTCGCTAGAAGCTTTTCTTGGCAGCGGGGAATCAAAGACTTCGCTCCATAAGGAGCTTCCCCATCACAGCTCAGCCTTCACGATAAGCGGATTTGCCTACTTATCAGCCTAACTGCTTGGACGTGCACAACCAATCGCACGCTTCTTCTATCCTTCTGCGTCCCTCCATTGCTCAAACGATAAAGAGGTGGTACAGGAATATCAACCTGTTGTCCATCGCCTACGCCTGTCGGCCTCGGCTTAGGTCCTGACTAACCCTGAGCGGACGAGCCTTCCTCAGGAAACCTTAGGCATTCGGTGGACGGGATTCTCACCCGTCTTTCGCTACTCATACCGGCATTCTCACTTCTAAGCGCTCCACCAGTCCTTCCGGTCTGACTTCACTGCACTTAGAACGCTCCCCTACCACTGATACCATTGGTATCAATTCGCAGCTTCGGTGGTGTATTTAGCCCCGGTACATTTTCGGCGCAGAGTCACTCGACTAGTGAGCTATTACGCACTCTTTAAATGGTGGCTGCTTCTAAGCCAACATCCTAGTTGTCTAAGCAACTCCACATCCTTTTCCACTTAATACACACTTTGGGACCTTAGCTGGCGATCTGGGCTGTTTCCCTCTTGACTACGGATCTTATCACTCGCAGTCTGACTCCTAAGGATAAGTCATTGGCATTCGGAGTTTGACTGAATTCGGTAATCCGATGAGGACCCCTAGTTCAATCAGTGCTCTACCTCCAAGACTCTTACACTTAAGGCTAGCCCTAAAGCTATTTCGGGGAGAACCAGCTATCTCCAGGTTCGATTGGAATTTCTCCGCTACCCACACCTCATCCCCGCACTTTTCAACGTGCGTGGGTTCGGGCCTCCATTCAGTGTTACCTGAACTTCACCCTGGACATGGGTAGATCACCTGGTTTCGGGTCTACGACCACGTACTAAACGCCCTATTCAGACTCGCTTTCGCTGCGGCTCCGTCTCTTCAACTTAACCTCGCACGGGATCGTAACTCGCCGGTTCATTCTACAAAAGGCACGCCATCACCCATTAACGGGCTCTGACTATTTGTAGGCACACGGTTTCAGGATCTCTTTCACTCCCCTTCCGGGGTGCTTTTCACCTTTCCCTCACGGTACTGGTTCACTATCGATCACTAGGGAGTATTTAGCCTTGGGAGATGGTCCTCCCAGATTCCGACGGAATTTCACGTGTTCCGCCGTACTCAGGATACATTCAAGAGAGAACGAAGTTTCGACTACGGGGTTGTTACCCTCTACGACGGACCTTTCCAGGTCGCTTCGTCTACCTCGTTCCTTTGTAACTCCGTATAGAATGTCCTACAACCCCAAGAGGCAAGCTCTTGGTTTGGGCTAGATTCCGTTTCGCTCGCCGCTACTCAGGAAATCGCATTTGCTTTCTCTTCCTCCAGGTACTTAGATGTTTCAGTTCCCTGGGTCTGTCTTCCATACCCTATGTATTCAGGTAAGGATACCATACCATTACGTATAGTGGGTTTCCCCATTCGGAAATCTTCGGATCAAAGCTTACTTACAGCTCCCCGAAGCATATCGGCGTTAGTCCCGTCCTTCATCGACTCCTAGTGTCAAGGCATCCACCGTGCGCCCTTTCTAACTTAACCAAACTAAAATTAAAAAAATATGAGCTACACTGTTATCTAGTTTTCAAAGAACATACATTTATATATGAGAGATAGTTCTCTCAAAACTGAACAAAACGAAACACGGAAACTTATATTGATGAACAGCGTTCATCAATTCTCCATAGAAAGGAGGTGATCCAGCCGCACCTTCCGATATGGCTACCTTGTTACGACTTCACCCCAATCATCTGTCCCACCTTAGGCGGCTGGCTCCAAAAGGTTACCCCACCGACTTCGGGTGTTACAAACTCTCGTGGTGTGACGGGCGGTGTGTACAAGGCCCGGGAACGTATTCACCGCGGCATGCTGATCCGCGATTACTAGCGATTCCAGCTTCATGTAGGCGAGTTGCAGCCTACAATCCGAACTGAGAACGGTTTTATGAGATTAGCTCCACCTCGCGGTCTTGCAGCTCTTTGTACCGTCCATTGTAGCACGTGTGTAGCCCAGGTCATAAGGGGCATGATGATTTGACGTCATCCCCACCTTCCTCCGGTTTGTCACCGGCAGTCACCTTAGAGTGCCCAACTTAATGATGGCAACTAAGATCAAGGGTTGCGCTCGTTGCGGGACTTAACCCAACATCTCACGACACGAGCTGACGACAACCATGCACCACCTGTCACTCTGCTCCCGAAGGAGAAGCCCTATCTCTAGGGTTTTCAGAGGATGTCAAGACCTGGTAAGGTTCTTCGCGTTGCTTCGAATTAAACCACATGCTCCACCGCTTGTGCGGGCCCCCGTCAATTCCTTTGAGTTTCAGCCTTGCGGCCGTACTCCCCAGGCGGAGTGCTTAATGCGTTAACTTCAGCACTAAAGGGCGGAAACCCTCTAACACTTAGCACTCATCGTTTACGGCGTGGACTACCAGGGTATCTAATCCTGTTTGCTCCCCACGCTTTCGCGCCTCAGTGTCAGTTACAGACCAGAAAGTCGCCTTCGCCACTGGTGTTCCTCCATATCTCTACGCATTTCACCGCTACACATGGAATTCCACTTTCCTCTTCTGCACTCAAGTCTCCCAGTTTCCAATGACCCTCCACGGTTGAGCCGTGGGCTTTCACATCAGACTTAAGAAACCACCTGCGCGCGCTTTACGCCCAATAATTCCGGATAACGCTTGCCACCTACGTATTACCGCGGCTGCTGGCACGTAGTTAGCCGTGGCTTTCTGGTTAGGTACCGTCAAGGTGCCAGCTTATTCAACTAGCACTTGTTCTTCCCTAACAACAGAGTTTTACGACCCGAAAGCCTTCATCACTCACGCGGCGTTGCTCCGTCAGACTTTCGTCCATTGCGGAAGATTCCCTACTGCTGCCTCCCGTAGGAGTCTGGGCCGTGTCTCAGTCCCAGTGTGGCCGATCACCCTCTCAGGTCGGCTACGCATCGTTGCCTTGGTGAGCCGTTACCTCACCAACTAGCTAATGCGACGCGGGTCCATCCATAAGTGACAGCCAAAGCCGCCTTTCAATTTCGAACCATGCAGTTCAAAATATTATCCGGTATTAGCCCCGGTTTCCCGGAGTTATCCCAGTCTTATGGGCAGGTTACCCACGTGTTACTCACCCGTCCGCCGCTAACTTCTTGAGAGCAAGCTCTCAATCCATTCGCTCGACTTGCATGTATTAGGCACGCCGCCAGCGTTCATCCTGAGCCAGGATCAAACTCTCCAATAAAGTTAGTTTGTCTAGCATCTAAAAATAAAAATTGACGTTTCACGTTGTTTGTTTCGTTCAGTTTTCAAAGAACTACTTGGTCGCTCATTTGCGACTTCCTTATGTTAACATCTTCGTTTTTCGATGTCAACTAAGTTTTTTAATTTCTTTTTTGACGTTTTCTGCGTTTCCGCATCAGCGACGGTTATTAATATATCATGGTGAAAATTGAAATGCAACACCTTTTATAAACTTTTTTAAAACCACCCACATTTCTTTTTTAATATCATATACTTAAACGAAATATCTCTTTCATGTATAAGCAATTCCTACATATATTCTATATAAAGTTACTCTATCAAAAACCGTTTCTTTCTATAATAAACGTTTTATTCCTATAAAATATCATACAAGGAGGAATACATATGGACTATACCGATTTATTACTCAAACTAGGTCTCTCGGCTATTTTAGGATTCGCCATCGGTTTAGAACGTGAATTAAAACGTAAACCACTTGGTTTAAAGACTTGTTTAGTTATCTCTATTATTAGTTGCCTCCTCACTATTGTTTCTATTAAAGCAGCTTACAATTTACCACATACCGACCATATGAATATGGACCCCCTTCGACTTGCTGCTCAAATTGTATCAGGAATTGGTTTTTTAGGTGCAGGTGTTATTTTACGAAGAGGAAACGATAGTATTGCTGGGCTAACGACCGCCGCCATGATTTGGGGTGCTTCTGGTATTGGCATTGCCGTTGGAGCTGGTTTCTATATTGAAGCGATTTTCGGAATGTGCTTCCTTATGATTAGTGTAGAACTTATACCATTAACGATGAAATTTATAGGACCTAGGTCATTTCGTCAACGTGATATCGCAGTGAAACTTGTTGTACGAAATATGGACAATATCCCGATCGTAATTGAAGAAATAAAAGAAATGGATATAAAAGTTAAGAACATGAAGCTCAAAACATTGGAAAATGGTTCGCACTATTTACATTTAAAATTGTCTATCGATCAAAAAAGACATACTGCTGATGTTTATTATGCTCTTCAACACCTTGAAAGTGTTCAACAAACTGAAGTTGAAAGTATGTAATAGAAAACAAACTCTCTTTTAAATTAGAGAGTTTTTCTTTTTTCTATAATGGTAACAATGAATGTAGTCCTGCAAAGTAAGGAGGAATTGGCAATTGAAATCCCGTCCAAATTTAGTAGATACATTTCGTGATTCCATTATTTTTCGTTTAATTTGCTTTATTGTTGTACTTACTGCTTTTTCCGGCTTTCTTATACATAGATTAGAACCATCGCACTTCACCACATGGTTTGATGGAATTTGGTGGTCAATCGTTACAATTTTCACTGTTGGCTATGGTGACTTTGCCCCACATACACTAATAGGCAAATTCATCGGTATGAGTATTATTTTATTTGGAACCGGTTTTTGTTCTTATTATATGGTTCTATTCGCCACTGATATGATTAATAAACAATATATGAAAGTTAAAGGAGAAGAAGCTGCGACTGCTAGCGGTCATATGATTATTGTCGGCTGGAACGAACGGGCAAAACATGTTGTAAAACAAATGCACATCTTACAACCAAACCTTGATATCGTTTTAATTGATGAAACACTTTCTTTACTTCCAAAACCATTTCATCATTTAGAGTTTATAAAAGGTTGTCCACATCACGATCAAACGTTATTAAAAGCTAACATTACAACGGCACACACCATATTAATAACGGCTGATAAAGAAAAAAATGAAAGCTTAGCTGATACACAGTCCATCTTAAATATTTTAACTGCAAAAGGACTTAATCCAAACATTCATTGCATCGCTGAACTTCTTACTTCGGATCAAATTCAAAATGCAACGAGAGCTGGTGTATCAGAAATTATAGAAGGAAATAAATTAACGAGCTATGTATTTACCGCTTCTCTTTTATTTCCTTCTATTTCAGGTGTACTATTCTCACTTTACGATGAAATCTCTGATAACAAATTACAACTGATGGAGCTTTCTCCGCCTTGCACCGGACAAACTTTTGCAAATTGTAGCTATACTCTTTTAAAACAAAACATTCTCTTACTAGGTATAAAGCGTGACGATCAATATATGATTAACCCAGTCCATACCTTCATTCTTATCGAAAGCGACATACTCATTGTTATTCACCATTAAAAAAGTGACGCTCTAGTTCCTGTACTAATACTTTCCCAATATTAATATACTTACTTTTCACATCTCCATCTGGATCTTTCGGCTCAGCAAATTGATCAAATCCGCTCGTTCCAGCTGTTAACGCATTCACATTATCATCTAGTTCGTCTTGATACACATGCGAAAGAATATACGGCGTTTCAAGACGGACTATTACACCAGGCACATCTAATTCCCCATCCACAGCTGTAAATGGCACTCGTAAAAATTGATAGCCATCTTCTTCGTCGATTTTGTAATCAAAGCACCCTTTATCGTAATCCCAATTGCCACCAATACTATATCCAAGTGGTTTCATAACCTCTTCTAACTTATATAACGCATATGTATGTCCTTTTAACTTTGATTGAATCGGAATCAAGCCCATCCCTCCAAGACTTTTCCTTTAGCATACCCATTCTAGTTTGAATATACCGATGGACATTTCAGTAAAATAATAAAAAGCGACCGGAGATCCGGTCGCTTTTTATTATTTTAAACGCTCTTCTAATTCTGCTTTTAATTCTTCAAATCCTGGTTTACCAAGTAAAGCAAACATGTTTTTCTTGTATGCTTCTACTCCTGGTTGGTCAAATGGATTTACGCCTAATAAGTAGCCGCTCATCGCACATGCTTTTTCGAAGAAGTATACAAGGTAACCGAATGTGTACTCATTTAATTCAGGAATATTTACGATTAAGTTTGGTACTCCGCCATCGCTATGTGCAAGTAATGTGCCTTCATATGCTTTTGTGTTTACGAAGTCTACAGTTTCACCTGCAAGGTAGTTTAATCCATCTAAATCGTTTTCTTCTGATTCGATTGTCAGTTCATGTGTAGATTTACCCACTTTAAGAACTGTTTCAAATAAGTCACGACGACCTTCTTGAACGTATTGACCTAATGAGTGTAAGTCAGTTGAGAAATTTGCTGAAGATGGGAAAATACCTTTTTGATCTTTTCCTTCACTTTCACCAAATAACTGTTTCCACCACTCAGCGAAGTATTGAAGTGCTGGCTCATAGTTAACAAGCATTTCAATTGTTTTTCCTTTATTGTATAAAGCGTTACGAACTACTGCGTATTGATAAGCTGGGTTTTCTTCTAGTTCTGATGCCCCGAAGTCGTCATGGCCAGCAGCTGCACCTTTCATCATCTCTTCAATATTTAAGCCACTTACTGCGATTGGTAATAAACCAACTGGCGTTAATACAGAGAAACGTCCTCCAACATCATCTGGAATTACGAATGTTTCGTAGCCTTCGTTATCAGCTAATGTTTTTAATGCACCACGCGCTTTATCTGTAGTTGCATAAATACGTTTGCGAGCTTCTTCTTTTCCATACTTCTCTTCTAATAACTTACGGAAAATACGGAATGCAAGTGCAGGCTCTGTTGTTGTACCTGATTTGGAAATAACGTTAATAGAGAAGTCTTTACCTTCTAATACATCCATTAAATCTTTCATGTAAGTGGAGCTAATGTTTTGTCCAACAAATAGCACTTGTGGAGTTTTACGTTGTTCTTTAGAAAGCGTATTGTAGAATGAATGGTTTAACATTTCGATTGCTGCACGTGCTCCTAGGTAAGAACCACCGATACCTACAACAAGTAAAATGTCAGAGTCATTTTTAATTTTTTCTGCGCATTTTTGAATGCGAGCAAATTCTTCTTTGTCATATTGAAGCGGAAGCTCTACCCACCCAAGGAAATCGTTCCCAGCTCCAG
The DNA here is from genome assembly GCF_038050415.1 of Bacillus sp. FSL M7-1020. Lineage (NCBI taxonomy): Bacteria > Bacillati > Bacillota > Bacilli > Caryophanales > Bacillaceae > Bacillus > Bacillus sp. FSL M7-1020. The sequence continues at coordinate 4,471,291 of NZ_JBBOTW010000001.1, forward strand.
TTTTTTCGTGGATTGCATGATGTGTTACTTTCACTGCATCACGTAAATAAGTGATTTCATGTTCACCGATGAAGGATAACGCTTTAGAATAGTCGAACGTTACATGTGTACTCATCTTTTTCCCTCCAATTATGGATATGTATTTCTGTATTCACTTTAGCGAAACTGAAGTTGTAAATCAAGCGATTCAACCAGTGTAAACGTAACCAATATATATTTTTTAGAAAAAGTTCATTTTTTGCATAAAAATTCGCATTTTTCGGTATAGATGTATATACATCTTTTTTTCACACATTTTTTATGTATAAAAACAACATAACTGCACCATTCTATAAAAGAGTTGATTAACTCAGCGCTTGCTCATGCTTCACAATTAAGGGGGGCTTTTTCATGAGTACATTGCAACGTATCGCATTAGTCTTTACTGTAATTGGTGCAGTAAACTGGGGACTAATCGGGTTCTTCCAGTTTGACTTAGTAGCAGCCATTTTCGGCGGACAAAACTCAGCTCTTGCACGTATTATTTACGGCATCGTTGGTATATCTGGGCTTATCAATCTTGGTTTACTCTTTAAACCATCTGAAAATCTTGGTACACACCCAGAAACAAACGAAATTCGATAACCAGTATGTCCTTTCACCTCCGACATACGAATATGATTGCATGCAATCATATTTGCAAATATATATCATAAGATAAAGTAAAAGAGGAACGCTCATATGCGCTCCTCTTTTACTTTGTTAACTCGGACTCTTCAATCCATTCTGTCAGCTTTTCTCGCAACGTATTAAATCCGTCCTTAGATGGATTCGGTATAAGAATCCTTCCTTGTTTTCTTTTCGCCGCTTTTAACGATAAACTCATTTTTCTGTGCTCTTCATCAATTGAAAGTACTTTTACTTCTACTGTATCGCCGACTTTCAAAAAGTCATGAATATCCTTTACATATCCATTTGTAATTTCAGATATATGCACAAGTCCTTGTGTTTCTGCATCTAACGCTACAAATGCACCGTAATCTTGAATTCCAGTCACTTTCCCTGTTACAACCACTCCTGTTGTATATTGTTCTGACATATGAAACACTCCCATACGTTTACCATTTTCTCTACAAATGTAGATTGCAAAACAGATGTACTTATTTTAAATATCCGATTAATTAGTACGCCTGTTACGTATCGCTACCTAACAGGCGCATACCTTATATTAGTAAATTATACCACTATGACAGAACTCATTCAAAATTCACGAAAAAATTTCCTGTAGCACGTATAATTCTCCAATATTGGGATAGAATACTAACACATGGCTTTCTAGTATTCCCCCCCTTTTATGGACAAAACGTATTATGTTTTGTCCTTTTTTTATTCTCGACGAACCGTTCCATTCTCTTCATTGCTTCTATAAGTTGTTCAAGCGATGTTGCATACGAACAACGAATAAATCCTTCACCACTTTCTCCAAATACACTTCCAGGTACAACAGCCACTTTTTCTTCTAGTAATAACTGTTCTGCAAATTCCACTGAAGTTAGTCCAGTTGAGGCAACAGAAGGAAAGACATAAAACGCTCCGCCCGGCACATGACACGTTAATCCCATCTCATTGAAAGATGTCGCCATAAAATTACGGCGTTTCTTATAGCTATCTCTCATTCGAATGACTTCATCATTCCCTCCGCGTAATGCTTCAAGAGCTGCGAACTGGGACATCGTCGGTGCACACATCATAGAATATTGATGAATTTTAAGCATCAACTCTGAAAATTGAACGGGAGCTGCGATCATACCGAGACGCCATCCTGTCATCGCAAATCCTTTTGAAAATCCCGAAATTAAAATCGTATGTTCGCGCATGTTTTGAATGCTCGCGAAACTCGTATACACTTCGTCATATACAAGCTCTGCATAAATTTCATCAGATAATACGATTAAATTGTACTTCTCAACCATTACTGCTAACTTTTCTAGTTCGGATTTGTTTAACATTGCACCTGTTGGATTATTTGGGGAACAAAGTAAAATTGCCTTTGTTTTCGCTGTAATAGCTGCTTCAATTTGTTCGGGTTGTAATTTAAACTCTTTTTCTAAAGTAGTCGCTATAGGAACTGGAACTCCTCCAGCTAATGTTACAAGTGGTGCATAAGAAACGAAGCTCGGTTCAATAATGAGTACTTCATCATCAGGATTTATAATGGCACGCATCGCTACATCTAACGCTTGGCTCGCTCCAACCGTAACAATGATTTCATCGTTTGAATCATAAGATACTGCAAATTGTTTTTTTAGATACTTTGCTATTTCTTGACGGAGCTCCAATAATCCTGCATTTGCTGTATACGCTGTATATCCTTGCTCTAAAGAACGGATACATGCTTGCCTTACATTCCAAGGTGTAACAAAGTCAGGCTCTCCCACTCCAAGTGAAATAACACCATTCATACTTGCGGCTAAATCGAAAAACTTTCGAATACCAGACGGTTGTAAAGATTCTGCTACTCTAGATAGTTCAAACTGCTTCATGGTGTCACCACAATTCGCTTATCATCATCGTTTTTTTCATAAATAATTCCCTCATGTTTATACTTCTTCAAAATGAAATGAGTTGTTGTAGAAACGACAGATTCAATCGTTGCTAATTTCTCAGAAACAAACATCGCTACTTCTCCCATCGTCTTTCCTTCTAATGTAATAGAAAGATCATATGTCCCTGACATTAAATACACGGATTTCACTTCTGAATAGCGATAAATTTGTTCAGCAACTGCATCAAACCCAACACCGTGCTTCGGCGTAACTTTCACATCAATCATCGCTGTTAAACCCGTATGTTCTTTTACTTTTGTCCAATCAATATGTGTTACATAATTCACAATAATCTTTTCACTTTCTAATTTCGCAACCATCTTCTTCACTTCTTCTACTTCTATATTTAACAGCTTTGCCAATGTATCTACAGACAAACGACTACTTTTTTCAAGACAAGCCAATAATTCTAGTTCCTTTTCAGTCACCATATAAATCATCCTTCCTTTTCGTTTCTGTCTAAATTATACAAATACCCTTTCCAATTTGAAAAGAAGATTTTTTTAGAGAATTATGTCAAAATAAAGTGAAACTTTAATCAGCGGAAAGGTTCATCCCGCTGATTATTAGCCCACACCAATCGGGCTTTTACGGGCAGTTAGTCTCCCCCTATCTTCTTTGCTTCAGGCATTTTTAGGGGCGGGAGGCTTATTGTCCGTTAACAAGGGATAAAAGTGAGAGGGGATGGAACCGTGAAACCAAAAGTATATATCGCTGAACCAGTTCCAACATTTGTAGAAAACTATTTATCAGAACACTGTGATTATGAAACATGGAATCAAAATGAGAAAGTACCTCGTGATGTTCTATTAGAGAAAATACAAGATAAAGATGGGTTATTAAATTTCGGATCTGCCATAAATGAAGAATTGTTAAATGTAGCACCGAAATTAAAAGTAGTGAGTAACATTTCTGTTGGCTATGATAATTTTGATTTACTAGCGATGGAAAAGCGAAATGTCATCGGAACGAATACACCATACGTATTGGATGATACAGTAGCTGACCTCGTTTTCGCTCTTATGTTATCTGCTGGTCGTCGTGTTTGCGAACTCGATTCCTATGTGAAAAATGGTGAGTGGAACGCTGAAATCGGAAAAGAACATTTCGGACTAGATGTGCATCATAGTACAATCGGTATTATCGGAATGGGACGAATTGGAGAAGCGGTTGCAAAGCGAGCGAAATTCGGATTTGATATGAACGTCCTGTATTATAACCGTCGTCGTAAAGAAGAAGCAGAACAAAAATTTGATGCTACATATTGTGATTTACAGACAGTAATAAAACAGTCTGACTTTATTGTTCTTCTTACTCCACTAACAGATGAAACGTATCATCTTATCGGAGAAAAGGAATTTTCATTAATGAAAGAAACAGCAATCTTCATTAATGCTTCTCGCGGGAAAACAGTAGATGAAGAAGCTTTAATCCATGCCTTAACAGAAAAGAAAATCTTTGCAGCAGGCATTGATACTTTTACACAAGAGCCGATTCAAAAAGATAATCCGCTCTTATCATTACAAAATGTTGTGACTTTACCGCACATCGGATCTGCGACATTAAAAACTCGGCAGCAAATGGCCATGACAGCCGCTGAAAATTTAGTTGCAGGGTTACAAGGAAAAACACCGCCTAATATTGTTCGCGGGTAATGATGAATAAGCGAAAGGCAAGATGACAATGTCATCTTGCCTTTTTTTGTTAACATATTTTTTTCTACCTTGGAGATGATATGAACAAAAATCAATGGAGTGACAAAAAATGAATCATGAATATACTTGTCCTTATTTCACTTTTTCCACTCGCGGCACTACTATTCATTACGAATTGTATGAACATAAAAATAAAACAAAACGTCCTACTTTCGTACTCGTTCACGGCTTTTTATCTTCCTCATTCAGTTACCGCCGTCTCATTCCTTTACTATCGAAAGCAGGAACAGTACTGGCTCTTGATTTGCCTCCATTCGGAAAAAGTGATAAGTCTCATCTCTTTAAGTATTCTTATCACAATTTAGCAACCATTATTATCGATTTAATCGAACATTTATCTCTCTCAAATATTGTGTTAATTGGGCATTCTATGGGCGGGCAAATTTCTCTCTATGTAAACCGTATACGTCCTGAACTAATCTCAAAGACGATTTTACTATGTAGCTCTAGCTATTTAGCACGCGCAACCTTACCTTTACTGTATTCTTCTTATTTACCGTTCTTTCATTTATACGTAAAGAACTGGATTATAAGGCGCGGGATTGTTCATAACTTAATGAATGTCGTTCATGATCACTCATTAATTGATGATGAAATGAAGGAAGGCTACTCCGCTCCTTTTTATGACAACCGTATATTCCCCGCCCTAACTCGCATGATACGAGACCGTGAAGGTGACTTATCTTCAACTGAATTACAAAAAATTGAAACACCTATACTACTCATTTGGGGTGAAAAAGATCGCGTCGTCCCTGTACATGTAGGACACCGTCTCCATAAAGATTTACCGAATTCAACATTTATCTCTTACGAAAATACAGGGCATTTACTACCTGAGGAAAAGCCTGAACATGTTTATGAAGAAATTATCGCTTTTTCCGCGCAATAAAGTGAAACTTTAATCAGCGGAATGTTTCACCCCGCTGATTATTAGCCCGCACCAATCGGGCTTTTACGAGCAGTGGATCTCCCACCTCACTTCTTTGCCTCAACCGTCTTTTTAGGCGTGGGTCTTACTGCCCTGCAAATAGCGGGATAATATTAAAAAGGCTGTCGGAAATTCCGACAGCCTATAATGAGCAACTTCCGCCTTCTTTTAATACAAGTAACTCTTCAGCTAATTTCTCACATTTTTCAAGCGCAGGTACTTCCTCAAAAGACATAAAGTATATATGTTGAATCTTCTTTGCAATATATTTCGAATCGTCAAACACAGTTACGACGTTCACTACATCGCTCGCTTCTGTTTCATAAAACTCCGGTCCCATTCGAAACGGATCCCAATTCTTCACAACCTCTATCATCTTTTCATATGTACCCATCTACTTCCCGCCTTTTCACTTTTTAATACTTTTCTTTATCCTATCACATCAGCTATTCTATAAGAAGAGAGAGAACTTTCATAACTTAGCAGTTTCACAGAAGAAAGGGGCAAACATATGCAGCTATTTCATAAAACGGTAAATCGGCGCGGAACACATAGTACAAAATGGGATACTTATAAAAACGAAGAACTCATTCATGCCTGGATTGCCGATATGGATTTTGAAGTACCAAAACCAATTCAAACTGCATTACAAAAACGTATCGAACACCCTATTTTTGGCTATACACTTCCACCTGAACATATTGGAGACATTATTTGTAACTGGACAAAAAAACAGTACAACTGGGATATTCAAAAAGAATGGATCGTATTTAGTGCGGGGATCGTTCCAGCTCTTAGTACGAGCGTACAAGCTTTCACAAAGGAAAACGAATCCGTTCTTGTACAACCACCTATTTATCCTCCATTTTTCGAAATGGTTACAACAAACAACAGACAATTATGCGTGAGCCCATTATATAAACAAGATGGCACATATATGATAGACTTCGATCATTTAGAAAAACAATTTCAACAAGGGATTAAACTAATGCTTCTTTGTAGTCCTCACAATCCTATTGGACGCGTTTGGACGAAAGACGAGCTAATGAAGCTCGGAGCGTTATGTACAAAATATAATGTAATTGTTGTCTCAGATGAAATTCATGCCGATATTATTTACGGAGATCGTACTCATACACCATTCGCTTCTTTATCTGAAGAATTAGCAGCACGTACCATTACTTGTATGGCTCCAAGTAAAACATTTAATATAGCTGGATTACAAGCATCTATCATTATTATTCCAAATGAAAAACTACGTAATACCTTTACGTCTATTCAATATAGACAAGGGTTCCATGGGCTAAATACATTTGCTTATACCGCGATGCAAAGCGCCTATACAGAATGTAATGATTGGCTAAGTGAAATCCGTTTATATATAGAAGATAACGCTCAATTCGCTTGTGAATATATCAAAACTCACATACCTACTCTTTCCGTAACGAAGCCAGAAGGTAGCTTTTTATTATGGATTGATTGTTCTCACCTAAAACTTTCTCAAAACGAGCGCACCACGTTACTTGAGGAAAAAGGAAAACTTATCGTCGAACCTGGTGAAAAGTACGGATTAGGCGGCGAAGAACATATTCGAATTAACATTGGCTGCCCACGATCTGTTTTAGAAGAAATTTTAAACAGACTGCGCCATACGTTTTCATAATAAGAAAGGAGCCTGCCCACGAATCAATTTTGGGCAGGCTTCTTTCTCAATTTTTGTCGGTAAATCAATATATTTTAAAAATCGCTGATATATGTTGAGTTACGATCGATATATTTCAATAATCGCCGATATATTTTGAGTTGCGGTCGATATATTCCAATAATCGCTGATATATTTCCAATTACGTTTCACAAAGAAAGCTACCATCCACGGTAGCTTTTACTTTTTCTTCATATCCGACGCTTTTTTTACAATCACACCGCAAGCAATTCGATCACCAGATTTACCCGTTGGTTGTGTCATGCCATCATCAGGGTTTTCAGTAATAATAATAGACGCTCCATCTTTTCTATGAATCGTCGTTTTCCCTTCTTCAAGCGTTATGTGCGGTGCATCGATATCCGCTTTAATCTTTCCAGAACCATCTGCAATTACATTCGGTAAATCACCATTTTCCGCACCCTTCGGATTGAGTAAGCCATGCTTTTTATTATCTGGATTAAAATGATTACCAGACGATTCAAAACGAGGCGCTTTACACTCTCCAATTTCATGTACATGTATGCCGTGCGGACCAGGCGCGAAACCTTCCCCTTTAATCGTAATTTTCACTCCACTTGTTTGCTGAACTACTTTCGCAGTCCCTACTTCATCTCCTGAAGCATTATGTAATTTCACTTCAATTTCTTTCGGCTTTCCTTGGTCACAACCTGCCATCAGAAATAATAAACAACAACTGAAAAAAAGCCGTTTTTTCATTCTATTCCCTCCAAAATACATTCTGCCCTTAGATTGTCCGAGCATAGAGGGAAACATACAAAAATGAATTACCGTTTCTTTTCAGCTAAAAGCTTTTCTTCTACTTTCTGTAATCGCTCTGCTTCTCGTTTGGATACACGAATGAACATACGCCACGTAGCAACGGCACCAATGATAAATAGAACGCAAACAATCCCTGGAATAATATATTCTGTTTTATCTTCCGGAAAATATAAAGGCATCATATGAAACACTCCTTATTGTAGGATTCAAAAACCATCAGAATTTTCTGTTATATTATTTTAAATTATAGTTGAACCAATTCATATTCTCAAGGGGGCGTTCCGAAAGCGAATGATTTCTTTGACTCCTTCTCCTACTTTCCTTACTATAAACTTGAGGTGAAAAATATGAGAGAAACATTTGAAATTGGTGAAATCGTTACTGGTATTTATAAAACGGGAAAATACATCGGCGAAGTTACAAATAGCCGCCCGGGCAGTTACGTCGTAAAAGTATTAGCTGTTTTAAAACATCCGGTGCAAGGTGACTTACATAACGTAAAACAAGCTGACGTACCATTTTTCCATGAAAGACGTGCTTTAGCTTTCCGTGAACAGACGAACATTCCAGAACAAATGGTGAAGAAATATGAAGGAGAGATTCTAGATTATACAGATTCACTCAAATTAGCATTAGAAACTCAAATGAATTCATTTTCTGAAGATGATTCACCTTTTGCGGTTCGTAGTCTAGAAACATTAGAGCAGTTAAAAAAAGACTACAAACTTTAAAAAAACAAAACGACCAAATTACATACTGTGCAATTTGGTCGTTACTGTGTACTCACTTTCTTTAACACTTTTGAAAAGTCCACGAGTTCCCCTAATGTTGGAGGTGCTGGTTTCACTAAATACTCTTTATCTTTTTCTACTAATTTAAAAATATTGTACGTCGTCATCGCATCATCTAGCGCACAATGATGCTTACCCGTTCCTACTTTTCCATACGCCTCAATCGCTTTCCATAATCCTGTTTGATTTCTTTCTCCAAAAAACTTCTTATACTCAAGCGATAAATCACGACACTGTCCGAAAAACGGAAAAGCTACTCCCGACATTTCACAATTATGCTTCAGCACTTTCATATCCATATTTCCCCACGTTACAATGGTCGGTTTACATCTTTTTTCGTATTCTGCAAGTTTATCAATGAGTTCAGGAAATGAAATCCCTTTATCCACGATTTCTTGTTTAATTCCTAAAAATTTCTTGCATCGATCCGTTAAAGAAGGAAATGTTTTCGGTCTGACATGTGATGAATACGTATCTTCTACCTTACAACCTACAACCGAGACGAGTCCTACCTCAATAATTTCCGGGAAAAATCCTTTTGGTTTCTTTCGATGCTGGGGCATCGTAAACTCAAAATCTAAAAATAAAAATCGTTGTTCATCCATACGATCCCTTCCTTATCATCTTTGTCATTCCTTTCTATTTGACACTCCTACACGAACAAGCTCGAATGCTAATTCCATTTTAAATATTCAGATTGGATGTATCTTATATATATGTCAAATGCCCACAAATATTTTTAAAAATGAGAAAAAATGACCTATGCAGAAAATATGACAAAATCCCTCCTTTCATTTACATCCGCAGTTTTTCTACTTTATAATGACGTTATGTGTGTTTCATCTAGTTAATATTTGACACACTAAGAAAAATGAATGAAAGGAGATGAGATTTTTGCACGAAACAACGCAAGAACTCGCTAACTGGCAGTATTATTTTGCTATCGCAGTCTTTTTAATTACATATGCCATTATTATTTCTGAAAAAATTAATCGCGCTGTCATCGCACTTCTTGGTGCAGCACTCATGGTAATTGTGGGGGTCGTCGATTTACATAACGCCTTTACGAAACATATTGAATGGGGAACGATTACGCTACTCATCGGTATGATGATTTTGGTGAACATTACGAGTAAATCAGGTGTTTTCCAATACGTTGCCATTAAAGCAGCAAAAGGGGCACATGGAAATCCAATTAAAATTTTAATTTCTCTTTCCCTACTTACCGCGCTTGGCTCCGCATTTTTAGATAACGTTACAACTGTACTTCTTGTTGTTCCAGTTACTTTATCTATTACGCGCATCTTGCAAGTAAATCCTGTTCCTTATTTACTTTCTGAAATTATTTTTTCAAACATTGGGGGAACAGCAACATTAATTGGTGATCCGCCAAATATTATGATTGGTTCTGCAAATAAGCACCTAGACTTCAATGCTTTCTTACTGAATCTAGCACCAATCGTAATTATTATTATTGCAGTTACAGCAACAATACTTTACTTCATGTACCGTAAACAATTAATTGCTGATCCTGTACAAGTTAAAAAATTAATGAGCTTAGATGAAAAACAATACATTAAAGATCCAGTATTAATGAAAAAATCTTTAACAGTACTTGGACTTACAATTGTAGGTTTCATGACTCATTCCATTTTCCATGTTGATGCAGCTATTATCGCCTTGACTGGTGCTACTGTACTTATGCTAATCGGTGTGAAAGAACATGAAATTGAAGAAGTATTCGCAAGCGTAGAATGGGTGACGATTTTCTTCTTCGCGGGACTATTCGTACTCGTTGGAGGACTTATCGATATCGGTCTTATCAAAATGTTAGCTCAAAAGGTAGTCGGAATAACAGGCGGAGATATTTCTCATGCATCTATCCTTATTCTATGGGTATCTGGTATCGCCTCTGCAACAATCGATAACATTCCATTCGTTGCAACAATGATTCCACTTATTAACGATATGGCAGTTGGGCTAGGTTTATCACCTTCTGACGCACAAATCGACGTATTATGGTGGGCATTAGCATTAGGTGCTTGCCTAGGTGGAAACGGAACTTTAATCGGGGCTTCTGCTAACGTAATCGTAGCCGGAATCGCAAGTCGTGAAGGACATAAATTTAGCTACATGGAATTCCTTAAAGTCGGCTTCCCAATTATGATTGTTTCATTAATCATTTCTCATATTTACATTTATTTACGCTATCTTATGTAGTAGAAAAAGGGCTGTCCTATGTGGCAGCCCTTTTTTCTTAGTCAACGAAATATCAATTAACCAACAAAGAGCTGTTCCAAAATAGCTTCGAAACAGCTCCCCGCATATATCTACTCGTTATATCTTACCGGCTCATTTCGGATAATGAATAAATGAATCGGCAAGAAAACCGAAAATGTGATTACATGAATAATCGTAAATAGTATAGAGTTCGTTCCGTATCTGTCTAAAATAGCGTAGATGAGATAAATGGACAGCACAATCGATACGGCTGTTGCTAGTAAACTTATAATTGGTACGAAGTTAAAGATGAAACATGCGACATATATACCGAATACTTTCCACCCTGCCTCTTCTTTCAAGAAATCTGGTAATTTATCCTTCGCCAAGTCACCCCACGTCTTACTATTCAAAAATGGAATAAACGCAAGAACCCCATCAGTTGCACCATCATTTTTTGCCATCGTATAAAGTGCAAAAGCCGTTAACAAATACGAAATAATTGCCCAAATTATTATAACAAGAATAAACGCAAAACTAAGAGCAAAGAAACCTGCTAGTACGCTCTGATCTTCCATCTTATCCTCTCCCCTCTCTTTTCAACATATTTCATTACATTGCAAGTTATGTTTTAAAATTTAACCAAACTCTTTGTATAATGAGAGAAGAAAGGTAATAAGAGAGGAGAAACACTTATGCATCCATTTGTACAAGCATTACAAGAGCATTTTACAGCTCATCAAAATCCTGAAAAAGCAGAACCAATGGCTCGTTATATGAAAAATCACTTCCCATTTCTAGGTATTCAAACACCGGAAAGACGCCAATTATTAAAAGACGTCATTCAAATACATACTCTCCCAGATAAAAAAGACTTCCAAATTATCGTACGTGAACTTTGGAACTTACCAGAACGTGAATATCAAGCTGCCGCACTTGATATTATGCAAAAATATAAAAAGCATATAAACGAAACTCATATCCCATTTTTAGAAGAACTTATTGTTACGAAATCTTGGTGGGATTCTGTTGATAGCATCGTTCCTACATTTTTAGGTACTATCTTTTTACAACATCCCGAATTAATTTCTGCATATATTCCAAAATGGATTGCATCAGATAACATATGGTTACAACGTGCCGCTATTTTATTCCAACTAAAATATAAACAAAAGATGGATGAAGAACTTCTTTTCTGGATTATTGGACAACTACATTCTTCAAAAGAATTTTTCATTCAAAAAGCGATCGGCTGGGTTCTTCGCGAGTATGCAAAAACAAAGCCTGATATCGTTTGGGAATACGTGCAAAATAACGAGCTTGCCCCGCTCAGTAAACGTGAAGCAATTAAGCATATTAAACAAAATTACGGAATAAATAACGAAAAAATAGGCGAGACTCTATCATAGATAGACGCGTTCCTCTATTGAGATTTAAAAAAGAACGTGTTAGAATATGTTCATTATTATTAATATAAGTAGCGATGACGGACTTATAAGTACTTGCACAAAAAGCGATTCAGGGATAGTGAAAGCCTGAAGACGCAAGGAAACGGCAGTCTCGAGCATTACATGATAAAGTGGATGCACCTTTTGTGTATCAACTAGGGTGGAACCGCGGGCAAACGCTCGTCCCTAGGCAAATATGCCTTGGGATGAGCGTTTTTTTATGTTTTTCAAAGCATATACTGCTCATTTCACAAGTACCAGAGCACGTCATCGCCAATACGTTAACTTTCAAAAGGAGGATTTTATTATGTATTCAATGGAACAAGTTGTAAACTTAGCGAAACATCGCGGTTTTGTTTTCCCTGGTTCTGAAATTTACGGTGGTCTTGCAAACACTTGGGATTACGGTCCACTTGGAATCGAATTAAAAAATAACGTTAAAAAAGCTTGGTGGAAAAAATTCATTCAAGAATCTCCACACAACGTTGGTTTAGATGCAGCTATTTTAATGAACCCAAAAACTTGGATCGCTTCTGGTCACGTTGGTAACTTCAACGATCCAATGATCGACTGTAAAAAATGTAAAGCGCGTCACCGTGCTGACAAATTAATTGAAGATGCATTAGATGCAAAAGGCATTGAAATGGTTGTTGACGGTCTTACTTTCGACCAAATGGCTGACTTAATGAAAGAACATGAAGTAAAATGTCCTGATTGTGGTAGTGAAGAGTTCACTGAAATTCGTCAGTTCAACTTAATGTTCAAAACATTCCAAGGTGTTACAGAGTCTAGCACAAACGAAATCTTCCTTCGTCCTGAAACAGCACAAGGTATTTTCGTAAACTTCAAAAACGTACAACGCTCTATGCGTAAAAAACTTCCATTTGGTATTGGCCAAATTGGTAAGAGTTTCCGTAACGAAATTACGCCTGGTAACTTCACATTCCGTACACGTGAATTCGAACAAATGGAACTTGAATTCTTCTGTAAGCCTGGTGAAGATTTAGAGTGGTTCGCATTCTGGCGTGAAACTTGTAAAAACTGGTTACTTTCACTTGGTATGCATGAAGAGAGCATGCGTCTTCGTGACCACGGTGAGGAAGAGCTATCTCACTACAGTAACGCAACAACTGACATTGAATTCAAATTCCCATTCGGTTGGGGCGAACTATGGGGCGTTGCATCTCGTACAGACTTCGATTTAAAACGTCACATGGAACACTCTAACGAAGACTTTAACTATATCGATCCACAAACGAACGAGCGTTACGTACCATACTGCATCGAGCCATCTTTAGGCGCAGACCGTGTAACATTAGCGTTCTTATGTGATGCATATGAAGAAGAGCAATTAGAAAACGATTCTCGTACAGTTCTTCGTTTCCACCCTGCTTTAGCACCATACAAAGCAGCAATCTTACCATTATCTAAAAAGCTATCTGAAGGTGCTACTGAAGTATTCGCAGAACTAGCTAAAGACTTCATGGTAGACTTTGATGAAACTGGTTCTATCGGTAAACGTTACCGTCGTCAAGACGAAATCGGTACACCATTCTGTATCACATACGACTTCGACTCTGTTGAAGACAAAGCTGTTACAGTACGTGACCGTGACACAATGGAACAAGTTCGTATGCCAATTAGCGAACTAAAAGGTTTCTTAGAAAAGAAAATCCAGTTCTAATTATAAAAAAAGAGGCTGCTCATGAGAGCTGCCTCTTTTTTATTTTTCACGTTTTTCTTTAATTGCTACTGTACATCTTGAAATACATATTAAATCATCATTTTCATCAATGATACGAATATCCCAAACCATCGTTGAATGTCCTCTATGTATCGGTGTCCCGATTGCTGTTACGATTCCATCTTTCTTTGAGCGAATATGATTTGCATTAATTTCTAGACCGAAACAAATACATTTCTCTTGATCAATTAAATTATATGATCCAACACTTGCTACTGTTTCCGCTAACGCTATAGAAGCACCACCATGTAAAAATCCAAACGGCTGATGCGTACGCTCGTCAACAGGCATCGTAGCAACTACTTTATCTTCTGTCATTTCTAACAACTCAATTCCAAGTGAGTCCATTAAAGTTTTTGCCATATCGTTTTCGCCTTCTCTCTTTAATTAAATGTATAATTTTACCTATTTATTTTCAAACTACCTATAACACTTATATAAGGAGGTTTCACCACAATGAAACAGAAACTTTGTATACTATTGCTCATGTTCTCCTTGCTGACTATTGTACCAAATTGTGCAATGGCAGCCAAAGCATCTAACCTGACAATCGATGTTCAGACTATAACGCAAAAAGGTAAGAAACCTTATATAGAATATCAAATTAGTAGGCCTTCTTTTCACAATTTTTCCGATTCTAAATTTCAAAATAAGCTCAATTTCTATTACAAAAAATCTACTGACAAATTTAAAAACAAATTAGAAAAAGAAGCAAAAAAATATTATAAAGAAACAGAAGGGTCTAGTACACCCTTCCATCCGTACGTGGCGAATGTTGATTATAAAATCTCCTTAAATAAACCACCTTTTCTCAGCCTATATGTGAATTACTATCAATATACGGGCGGGGCACACGGCCTTTATACGTGGAAAGCAAACACATTTGATTTAAATGAAAAAAAATTACTACGCTTAGACGATTTATTTCAACAAGAAGATAAATATAAAGAAGTAATCCGTGCAGAAATTGTAAGGCAAATTAAACAAAATGAAAGTATTTATTTTCCTGATGCAACGGAAAAAGTAATGAGTGCTAAAAAGTTTCACTTCTTTTTAGAACCAAACAATCTCGTTATTTATTTCCCTTTATATGAGATCGCTCCTTATTCAAGCGGCATTCCACAATTTCGTATTCCGTATACGTTGCTAAGAGACTATTTGAAGCCTTCTTATCAAAATAATTTGATTGACAACAAGTAAATATTTTCGCTACGATAATGTTAACCTAAAAACAACAGGAGGTTAACATTATGAGAAGATTTCATGTTTTAGATTTAGCATTAGCTGCCATGTTTGTTGCTCTTATGGCCATTGGTGCAAATATTGTATCTTGGGCGCCATTCCTGCAAATAGCGGGCGTTCCGTTATCTATGCAACCATTTTTCGCAATTTTAGCAGGCCTTCTTCTTGGAAGTAGACTTGGTGCATTATCAATGACTGTGTATATGCTAGTTGGCGTAGCCGGCGCACCAATCTTCGCTAACTTCAAAGCTGGATTCGGAGCACTTTTAGATCCTACTGGTGGTTTTATTATCGCATTTATTATCGTTGCTTACGTATCAGGAAAAATAGTAGAACAAAAAGAAAGACCAACATTCAGTACATTTGCTATCGCTTCTTTCACAGGAATCATTTTAACTTATATTATCGGTACTACTTACATGTACGGGGCGGTCAATCTCTTCATGGGCGGTAATATGAGTTATAAAGCTGCCTGGATGATTATGATGTGGTTTGCAGTAAAAGATATTGCATTTACAATTATCGGTGCTATTATCGCACCTCGCATATACTATGCTGTACGCCGTTCTGCTTATCAACGTTCTCATTCGACGATTTCTTAATAAAAAAGAGTTATTTCAGTACACTGAAATAACTCTTTTTTTATATTAAGACTCTTGTTTCGTTTGTTCTTCTAAAATTCTCTTCATCATTGTAACCATGTCACCACGTAATTCTGGGTGTTGCAGGGCCATTTCAATTGTCGTTTGAACGAATCCTAACTTTTCACCAACATCGTAGCGTTTTCCTTCGAAGTCGTAAGCAAATACTCGTTGAATTTCATTTAAGTTTTGAATTGCATCTGTTAACTGAATTTCACCGCCAGCACCGACATTTTGCTGTTCTAAGAACATGAAAATTTCAGGCGTTAAGACGTAACGTCCCATAATTGCTAAGTTTGATGGTGCTGTACCTGCTGCTGGTTTCTCAACGAAATTACGAACTTGGTAACGACGTCCTTCCTGCTCTAATGGGTCGATAATTCCATAGCGATGTGTTTCATCTTCTGGAACCGTTTGTACACCAATAACAGAAGAAAGTGTTTTATCATATTCGTCCATTAACTGACGTAAACATGGTTTTTCAGCTTGAACGATATCATCACCTAATAAAACAGCAAATGGCTCATCACCGATGAATTTACGTGCACACCAAACTGCGTGTCCTAATCCTCTTGGTTCTTTTTGACGGATATAATGAATGTCTACCATTTTTGAAGAAGCCTGTACTTTTTCAAGTAACTCATACTTTTTCTTTTCTAATAAATTTTGCTCTAATTCAAATGCATTATCAAAATGATCTTCAATAGATCGCTTTGTTTTACCAGTAACGATAATAATATCTTCGATTCCTGATTGTATTGCTTCTTCGACAATATATTGAATAGTTGGTTTATCTACTATCGGTAACATTTCTTTTGGCATTGCTTTTGTAGCTGGTAAAAAACGTGTTCCTAATCCAGCTGCTGGGATTATCGCTTTTCTTACTTTTTTCATAACAAAATACCCTCTCTTCTGTCAGGATCAATAACGATTATTTCCTTACATAGAACAAAAGGGAAGTTTTGCTTCCCTTTTGTTCTGACTACCTAAAATTAATTTATATTATAAACGATTCATAATATCTTCTTTAATAGTAAGTAACTTTTGTTCACTATTTTGTAAAGAATTATCTTTTACACCAAAGTAAAACTTGATTTTCGGCTCTGTTCCAGATGGACGTAAGCAGAACCAAGAACCATCTTCTAATTGATATTTTAACACATTTGATTTCGGTAAGTGAATCTCTTCTTTATGTCCATCTTGTAAAGATGTAACGATGCTTGCTTTATAGTCTTCAACCGCTACGACTGTTAAGCCCGCTACTTCTTTCGGAGGATTTTCACGGAATGTCGCCATCATCTCTTGAATTTGTTCCGCTCCATCTTTCCCTTTTAACGTTAATGACACAAGATCTTCACGGAAGAAACCGTACTTCTCAAATACTTCTAATAAACCATCATATAACGTTTTACCTTGTGATTTGTAGTATGCAGCTACTTCACATGCAAATAAAACAGACTGTACCGCATCTTTATCACGGCAGAATGGACGGATTAAATAACCATAGCTTTCCTCATAACCGAATTGGAATTCATATTGTCCGCTTTCTTCATACTGTTTAATTTTCTCACCAATAAATTTAAATCCAGTTAACGTATCAACTGTATCTAAACCGTATGCTTTTGCAATTGTACGACCAATTTCAGACGTTACGATTGTTTTTAATACAACACCGTTCTCTGGAAGCGTTCCGTTTTCTTTCTTTTGAGATAGTAAGTAATCAAGCATTAATGCACCTGTTTGGTTACCAGTTAATACTTGGAACTCACCATCATGATTACGAACTGCTACACCTAGACGGTCTGCATCAGGGTCTGTTGCGATTAGCACATCTGCACCAATTTTTTCACCGTCACGAATTGCATATTCAAACGCTGCATGCTCTTCTGGGTTCGGTGATTTTACTGTAGAGAAGTTTGGATCTGGTAACTCTTGCTCTTTTACAACCGTTACATCTGTAAATCCAACTTCCTCTAAACCACGGCGTACAGAAAGATTTGATGTTCCGTGTAATGGTGTAAAGACGATTTTTAAGTCTTTCCCTACCTTTTGTACCATTTCTTTATTAATAATGACATCGTTCAATTCTGCAGCATATGCATCATCTACTTCTTGTCCAATAATATGTAATAAACCGTCAGCTTTTAATTGCTCTACATCAGCTACTTCAACTGTTAATTCATCTTCTACTGCATTTACGTAACTAATTAACTCATCAGCTTCTTTTGGAGGCAACTGTCCACCATCGTCACCATATACTTTATAACCATTATATTCAGGCGGATTATGGCTTGCCGTAAGAACGATTCCACTTACTGTATGTAAATGACGAACTGCGAAAGAAAGCACCGGCGTTGGGCGTAAGCTTTCAAATACATATGTTTTAATACCATGTGCACCAAGTGTTGCAGCTACTTCCATTGCAAATTCAGGTGATTTATGACGAGAATCATATGCTACAACAACACCACGTTCCTTTGCTTCTTCACCTAATTTTTCAATAAATTTCGCTAATCCTTGTGTCGCTTTACGAACTGTATATACATTTAATCGGTTCGTACCAGCACCAAGTTCACCACGCATACCACCTGTACCGAACTCTAAATTTTTATAAAAGCTATCCTCAATTTTCTTCTCATCTTGCTTCATGTTTTCTAGCTGTTCTTTTAATTCTACGTCTAATTCTGCATATGAAAGCCAGCGACTAAATTCTTGTTTCCAATTCATATCTCTATCTCCTCCCGCTTGTCATACCTTTATTATATGAAAAAAACAACCTGTATCTCAATATTTTATAAAATATAGCAGGATTTTACTAGGAATATTTGTATACACTATGGTTAAATACTCCACCAAAGGGAATGAGGATTATGCAAGAATGGGGCTTGTCCGAAGAGCTCAAAATACAAACAAAGCAAATGATTGAAAGCGCTGAAAAAGAATTATCTATTATGAGGCAAGCGATTGATAAAGAAGATGAATGTATTTTATGTAAAATGGAAGAGATTCATCATATGTTGGCAAATGTACAAACATTGGCAGCTACATACTATATTCAGGCGTATTTATCACCTTATACAGAAAGCTCACATTTTATCACAACTGCTGTCCAACATTTAAGTGCCCGCAAACACGGTGCTCTTATCGTTGTGGAACGAAACGAGACGCTTGAATCTTGTATTCAAACTGGCACAACATTAAACGCTCATTTAACTGCACCGTTACTCGAATCAATTTTTTATCCAGGTAATCCTCTTCATGACGGAGCCGTTCTCGTTAAAAATAATCATATTGTTTCAGCAGCTAATATTCTTCCGTTAACGAAAAGTATGGAAGTTGATCCTGAACTAGGAACACGTCACAGAGCTGCAATTGGCTTATCAGAAAAAAGTGACGCACTTATTTTAGTTGTCTCTGAAGAAACAGGACGTACTTCCTTTGCTTTAAGCGGGACGTTATATACGATTTCTTTATAAGACGAGCCTTTCACTATGCCACACGTTTTTAAACAGCATAATAGTAAATGAAGTTGTATCGACTTACCGACAAAAACTGATCACACTCGTACCATATCAATAAGAAAAGACTGCCTCAAATGTTTGAGACAGTCTTTTCTTCAAAAATTATTCTTCCCCGAAACGCTCAACAAGTGTTGCAAGTGTACGTACCATTGCACCTGTTGCCCCGGCCGGCCCTAAATCATTTGCTCCTGATGTTTCAGATGTTCCAGCGATATCTAAGTGTACCCACGGTGTATCTTCAGCAAATTCACCTAGGAATGTACCTGCCATAACCGCATGCCCTTCACGGCCTGGTGAGTTATTTAAATCAGCAAACTTACTGTTTCGAACGCGTTCTTTATCACGATCAAAAATCGGTAATTGCCAAATTGATTCATCCGTTTCCATAGAAGCTTCTAGTACTTGCTCAAACAACTCTTCATTGTTTGTCATTGCGCCTGTCGTATGATTTCCAAGTGCAACAATTACACCGCCTGTTAATGTCGCAACATCAATAAGGTAGTTTGCACCTAGTTTTTTCGCATACGTAATACCGTCCGCTAACGCAAGGCGACCTTCTGCATCTGTATTTAATACTTCAATTGTTTTTCCGCTCATAGATGTAATTACATCGTCTGGCTTAAATGCTGTACCACTTACAACGTTATCAGTTGATGGAATAACAGCGATCACATTTTGCTCTGGGCGAAGTTCACCGATAATTTCCATCGCACCTAATACAGCAGCAGCACCGCCCATATCACCTTTCATACCGACCATGCCTTCACGTGGTTTTAAAGAATAACCACCTGTATCGTATGTGATTCCTTTTCCAACAAATCCAATGACATCTGTCCACTCTTCTTTTCCTTTATAAATAAGAGCAATCATTTTTGGCGGCTCTGTACTACCTTGGTTTACTGCAAGTAACGCACCCATACCAAGATCTTCCATCTCTTCTTTCTCAAGAACTTTATAATCCATATCATACTTTTCCGCTAACTCAACAGCATACTCAGCAAGCTTCGTCGCTGTTAATACGTTTGGCGGCATATTTACAAGTGTACGAGCCGAATTTGTTGCGCGTCCATGCACGTAGCCAACTGTTAATGCAGCTTCAATTTCCTGTGCATCTTCCGCTGTAATAGCCGTGAACTTCTCTAACTCTACACGATCCTTTTTATCTGATTTATACGTTTGTAATTCATATGTACCAAGACCTTGTACTTCTGCCGCTATATGAGCTACATCAATCACATCTAATTTCTCTGTTACGAAAGAATCAAGTAAGATTGCTGCATCTTGTACTTTTGCTGCCTGTAACGTTTTAAACGCCTTACCAAGAGCCGCACGTAATGTTTCTGTCGTATAAGATTCTTTCTTTCCTAAACCGACGAAGTAATAGCGTTTTACATTTGTTTTTCCTAAACTATGTACTTTTGAAATAGCTTTCTTCTTAGTAGAAAGTTCTTTCTCTTCTAATAAAACTTGTAATTGCCCTTCAAACGCTTTGTCCAGTTCTTGTACAAAACTACTCGTTTTCTCTTCTTCAAATAAGGCAACAATTACCGCTTCATGACCTGCTAATTCTTTTTGTACTTGAAACATGTTCAGACCCCCTAAATTTCTCTACTCTGCCTTTATTATAACTTTATTTTCGATAAAATGCGACAATTCTAACTTCTGTTACATCCTATATAAAGTGAACCTTTAATCAGTGGTGTTTTTCTTCATCCCCCACTGATCATTAGCCTTCACCAATCGGGCTTTTATGGGCAGCCCGCCCCCCGCCTAATTTCTTTGCTTTCGCTGAATTTTGAGGTGGGGGTTTTACTGCCCACAAATAGCGGGGTGATCCATCTTTCTTCTATTATCAAATAAAAAAGTCTAGCGTAATTACCACTAGACTATCTTTGTTTTAAATATTGGCCACGAAACACTTGCATCGTTTCGTCTTCATTTAACATCGTTAACTCTTCTTCTGTAAACTTACCATTTCCTACCTTAACTACATATACATTTACTTTTTTCTTACCCCATTGGCTATAAACATCTTTCACCGTATCATAATATAAATCGAGACGGTTTCCTTTTATAGCACCGCCCTTATCAGCGACAACCCCATATCCGTAATCTGGCACGAATAAAATCGTTCCAATCGGGAATACACGTAAATCCGCAGCGATTGTAGAATATAAATCCCTTTTCGCTTTAACACCTGAATATGTAATACCATACTCTGGATGTCCTGGACTCTTACCAGTTGACTCCACTCCTGACGTATAACCAGTTGCAGTCATTTCAATTGAACGATATTTAGACCAGTCGTTTGCCTGCTCTAAAGCATTTATCACTTCTTTACTCGGAGCAACATTTCTCTTAACTTCTGCTGCATGTACTTCTTTTGCACTCGTTCCCTCATATTTCTTTACAATCTCTAATAAAGAAACTCCTGTGAAAGCCTTCCATGTTACGCATAATGCGGATACAAGTAAACAAGTCATCATAATGCGAATACAATATCGTTTTAACATTTTTATATTCCACACTCCTTCATCGTTAATCATTCCCTATACGATGAAGGAATATGCAAAAAAATAATCTCCAAATTGATTGGAGATTAAAACATTTGATATCCACTCTTTCGAAGTTTCTTAATTACGATTCCTGCCAAAGCAGCACCTACTAATCCAGTAGATAAAATAAACATATCGGCTTGTCCTAAATGCGATACACTTGTCCCAAATGAAGAAAATGTTTCTTTCGGCTTTGAAAAATAATCCCACACACTCGCTTTATTAATAATAAGCATACAAACAATCGGATACACAATAACCATTACCCATGTAGCTCGCAAAATCATGTTGAGTAAAAATCCAATTCCAAAAAACAAAATAAAGAATAACATCATTGAAATAAGTAGTACCGGTATACTCACTCTTTCTCCCTCTCCTTCGCATGCGCCGTAAATACGTGATAGGCTGTATAACCAAATTGCTCTCCTGGATTTAATGTTTTGTCCATTTCAAGATGTAGTTCTGATCTTCTTTCTAGCAAATATTTAATAAGTATAGACGTATTGGGATCGTCAGCAATCGTCTCTGGATGTAAAAATGCTACTTCAGACAATTCCTTCTCCTGTACAATAATATTTTCCCCTTCAGGCTCCAAAAGGAAAATAATCATATTATCACTAATTTCATTACGAATAACGCCCGACCGAATACCTATAATCCCCTTCACATGAGCGACAATACCTGTCTCTTCTAATACTTCACGTTTCACAGCTTCATCAACCGTCTCACCTTCATTTACAAAACCAGCTGGCAAAGACCATTTCCCCTTTAATCCACTGTATTTTTTCTTAACAAATAGCCACCTGCCATCTTTTGTAGCTACTAAACCACTAACAGCTAACCAAACTTTCCCTCGTTTCTCCATGATGTAATAACCTCCTCCACCGGAACGGACAGAATATTCTTTCTTTTTTATATATTATACTATATTTTTAATATGAAAAAAGCAGAAACAGCTCTTAGCCGTTTCTGCTTTTTCTATTATATATTAAAAGAACTTTAATTTACCTTTTTTAAGAACTAATAAAGGTCCACCTAATAAGAATAGGTAACGGTTATCAATTACTTTCTTCATGAAGGAAGCTTTCCAACCTGTTAACTTTTTACCCATAACAACGCCCATTGCATCGTCATGACCTAAAGAACATACAGATCCTTTATTGTCGAATGCGAATTTTTTCATTTCGCCCTTACCACGAACTAACACAGTTAAGTTATGTGCAATGTTGTAACCTTGTTGTATTGCAATTTGTGCTGTTGGTGGGTATGGACGGTTAATTTCTTCGTTAATGATTAACGCTGCATCACCAACCATGAATACATCTTCGTATCCTGGAGCGTGCATGTACTCATCGACTTTTACACGTCCGCGCATTGCTTCAAAGCCAGACTCTTCCACAATACCGTTACCACGAACACCTGCAGCCCAAACTACTGTTTCAGACTTAATTAATTCAGTGTCATCGCCATTCGCAACGATAATACCTTCTTCAGTTGCTTCTTTAATTGCTGTACCGATGCGGAATTCTACACCTTTTTTCTCAAGTTGTTTTACAGCGTATTCTACTAACGCTGGATCGAAACCTGGAAGTGCTGTTGGAGCAGCTTCTACACAGATGATACGTGCTTTTTCACGTGGTACATTGTACTCTTTGCAAAGTTCAGGAACACGGTTTGCAAGCTCACCTACGTACTCGATACCAGTAAATCCAGCACCACCAACAACGATTGTTACTAACTCATCGCGTTGTTCAGTTGCATATTTAGCGAAACTAGCTTCCATATGCTCACGAATTTCACGAGTTGCATTAATGTTAGCGATTGAGAATGCATGCTCTTTTAATCCTGTAATTCCGAATGTTTCTGATTCGAAACCAAGACCAATTACTAAGTAGTCATACTCTAACTCGCCGTCTTTTAAGATAATGCGTTTTTCAGCAGCTTTAATTTCTACTACTGTATCTTGTACAAAGTTCACTTTATTTGTATCGATAACGTCTTGAATATCTAGACAGATTTTTTCATCTTGTAATGTACCAGCTGCACTCTCATGTAACCAAGTCGCTTGGTAGTGATAGCTGTTGTTGTTTACTAACGTAATTTCAGCTTCATTTACAGATAATGCTTTTTGCAGACGAACAGTCGTAATCATCCCGCCATAACCTGCACCTAAAACTACGATTTTTGGAGTCTTCACCAAATCACAACCCTTTTCTTTATATAATAGTAATGAAAAATAATACCAAGTACTAAAAACTCTATTTGTCAAGAATGTGGAATTTATCACATTCTATATCGTAACAAAACGCAGTCAAAAAATCGTACGAATTTTGTCATAGAAATTTAACATAATACTTCCCTATATTAGTCGGTTTTATTCCATAATTCAAGCACCTAGCGAATTATCAATATTTTAAAATAACATAGCGTTTACAAGGGTTTTTCAGCCTTTTTTTCATGTATTTTCCTTTCTGTATATTTTATACAATGTAAAAAACATCTATGCGGAAACTTACTTATAATTCAGTCGTTTTCAGAAGTATTATGAACTGAAATATGCTATCATTTATTTGAAAGTATCATCATTTGCAGGATTTTCATGTACATATGAACAATATATGAAATCAATATCAAAATTCCATCTATAGGGGGAATGAAAGTGGCAGAAAATCAAAAAGTTTACGACATAACAATTATTGGTGGTGGTCCAACTGGACTTTTCACAGCATTTTATGGCGGTATGAGACAAGCAAGTGTAAAAATCATTGAAAGCTTACCTCAACTTGGAGGACAATTATCCGCACTCTACCCTGAAAAATACATTTATGATGTAGCTGGATTCCCAAAAGTGCGTGCACAAGAGTTAGTTGATAACTTAAAAGAGCAAATGAAGAAATTTGATCCAACAGTTTGCTTAGAAGAAGCTGTTGATACGCTTGAGAAACAAGCTGACGGTATATTTAAACTTGTTACGAATAAACAAACTCACTATTCTAAATCAGTCATTATTACTGCTGGTAATGGTGCTTTCCAGCCACGCCGCTTAGAATTAGAGGGGACCGCAAAATACGAAAAGAAAAACTTACATTATTTCGTTGATGATATGAATAAATTTGCTGGCAAGCGTGTTGTTGTATTTGGCGGCGGCGACTCAGCCGTAGACTGGACGATGATGTTAGAACCGATTGCTGACAAAGTTACAATCGTTCATCGCCGTGATAAATTCCGTGCACATGAGCATAGCGTCGAAAGCTTAATGAATTCTCGTGCAGAAGTAAGCACACCGTACGTTCCAGTTGAACTTATTGGTGATGATAAAATTGAACAAGTCGTTCTTCAACACGTAAAAACAGAAGAAAAACTTATCATCGATGTTGATGACGTAATTGTAAACTACGGCTTCGTTTCTTCTCTTGGCCCAATTAAAAACTGGGGCTTAGATATACAAAAAAATAGCATTCTTGTGAATTCAAAAATGGAAACAAATATTCCTGGCATTTACGCTGCTGGTGACATTTGTACATATGAAGGAAAAGTAAAACTTATCGCTTGTGGATTTGGTGAAGCACCGACAGCAGTAAACAATGCAAAAGCTTACTTCGATCCAAACGCAAAACTTCAACCAATGCATAGCTCCAGTATGTTTTAATATAGAACTACGAAGAACCCTTTTCACATATGAAAGGGTTTCTTTTATATCTCCTCAAAAAAGTAACACTTTCTAAAAAGCTCTACTTTTCCCCAAAAACATGTTACAATAAAACAGAACAAACGTTCTTATTTAAAAGGAGGAATTTTCATGATTAACGAACCCATTATCGTAAAAAAAGAAGCTTTCCAAGCAATCGGTGTTTCTCTTACAACGACAAATGAAAAAGAGGCGTCTACTGAAGGAAAAATCCCAGGGCTTTGGAACAAATACTTCCAAGAACAAATGATGCATCACATCCCAAATCAACAAACAAAGGAAACGTTCGCTTTCTATTCAAACTACGAATCAGATGAAACTGGTACATATAAATTTACAATCGCTATGCCCGTTTCTTCATTAAAAGACGTTCCTGAAAATATGACAACTTTAACAATACCTGCCGCTACATATGCGGTATTTACATCGAGAAAAGGCCCAGTTTCTGAAGTCGTGTGCGAAGCTTGGGAATACATTTGGCAATGGTCGAAAGAAAACAAACGTGCTTTTACAACAGATTTCGAACTGTATGATGAAAAAGCGGTAGACCCAAATAATGTGCAAGTAGATATTTATATCGCATTAGCTTAAAGAAGATACTCTTTGGTATCTTCTTTTTTTGTCGTTAAATAGCTACTGGGCAAATTCATTATTATTGTCTACAATGAGAAAGTGCAGTATAGAAATATTAGAAACTGTATAAAGTGAAACTATACTCAGTGGGGGTTTTGTTCATCCCCCACTGAGTATTAGCCTTCACCAATCGGACGTTTACGGGCAGTTGGTCTCCCACCTAACTTCTTTGCTCGAACCGAATTTTGAGGTGGGATTTTTACTGCCCGTTAACGCAGGATAAAACGATTGTTAATAGGTTTTTTAGTTTAAATTTGTCACATAGAAAGGAAGCAATATGGAGGAACTACAACAAAATAAAACTGCTTTAGAAGGAAGCGGAAAACCGTTATTAAAAAATACGAATTTCCTTTTTCTTTGGGCAGCTACTCTTTTTTCAAGCTTTGCTTTAGCCTTTTTTACTTTTTCACAAACGTGGTACATAGCAAAAACATTAAACCTTGAGGCTTCACTCGGTGTTGTTTTCGTAGCTCTTAGTGTTCCAAGGCTTATTTTTATGATTATCGGTGGCGCTGTAGCTGATAAATTCCCGAAAAAAAATATTATGTTTTACTCCAATATTATTCGAGCGATTCTTGTCGCAACCATTCTCACATGGTTCATCGTCGGTGATGTAACACTATATACATTTGCTTTATTCGCTTTATTCTTTGGACTTGCTGATGCCTTTTTCTGGTCCGCAGATGGATCTATTCTGCCCGAACTTGTAGAAAAAAGCCGCTTAACGCAGGCAAATTCACTTACACAAATGACGAATCAAGCGTCGGTCATCTTGGGCCCTGTACTTGGTGGAATTCTCATCAAATTTACGAACTATGAAACAATCTTTTCGATTACGATTTTACTACTGATCGTTGCGGCCATACTCGTCCAAAAAATACAATTTACGATGTCAGAGCAAAAAGATACCGACAAAGGCATGTTTACTTCTATTAAAGAAGGAATCTTATATGTAAAGGAATCACCATTCCTTTCAACTTTCCTTATTTGTAGCGCCTTTCTAAACTTATTTTTAATCGGTCCGATGCAAGTCGGTTTCCCGCTCTTCGTTAAAAATGTCCTGCACGGTGATTCACTTCAGTTCAGTTACTTAGAAGCTGCTGTTGGTGGTGGAATGGCGATAGGCGCTGTCATTGTTGGTTTAAAGAATATTAATCGTAGACGCGGCCTATTTTGCATTATCATGATGCTACTGTCTGGTATATTCTTCTTATCCATTAACTTTAGTACGGTACTTTGGCAGGCATTATTAGCTGGCATGTTTTACGGTATTACAATCGCAATGGCGATCGTTCCACTTATGGCAATGATTCAAGCAACTGTAAAAGAAGAGATGATGGGGCGTGTAATGAGTTTACTTATGCTATCATCAATGGGCTTTATCCCACTCTCTTATGCATTCACATCCATTGCACTTGCAATAGGAATTCCAATCGTAACCGTTATGAAAAGCGGTGCAATCGCCGTTATCGTCTTCGTACTATTTGTAGCGATTCGTGTTCCAGTTGTAAGGAAATTCGATTAACAAGCAAGAGTCATGTATTATAAGCATGGCTCTTTTTTAAACGGATCAAATAGATGTAGTCCCTTTCTCCTCCTTAATACTGCTCCCCACTCTAATCCAACCTCAAAAAATAAATCTCGCACTGTACTGTAAAAAAGTGCCCCAATATCTTTACGAATTTCCCCATATTTATGTGCCCTCACAACACTTTTCACGCGCCAAATGAAATTTCCGTTCACTTCTTCATCAGCTAATATTTGCTCTAATAAAACACCTTGCTCTAGTAAGCCACTCTTTTTATACGCAAGTTCCACCTTACTCCAAAATATATTAATCTTCTTCGGATTACTTGTCATCGGCACCAGTGCGTATATAAAAGACTTCGGTATATCGTGACGGCAATACGTTTCATCAAGCTCATACGTTATTTTTCTTTTCTCTTTTATTTGTGGAATGTTTTTAAAAAGAATTGTTTCCCCCTCATATTTTTGCTCATTTTTACTACAGCCAGCTGCATAATCCTCACTTTCACATGCGGACATTTTCATACGGTCATCCATGCGGTCAATTGCAGATATAAGAAAAATATATAAGTTCGCACTATACCCGCCGCGCTTATGTCTTTCTTTTGTCGCAACACGCTTTATAATTCCTAGTTCCTCTAACTTTGCAATGGAGCGGCGTACTGTACGAATACTCTTTCCAACATTCGTCGCAATCGTCTCCATTAACGGACAAGCAACTCCTACTGTTTTCTGTTTCTCATTCACCGCATACTTTCCTAAAAAATGAATAATGGTAGCATCCGTTTTATTTAATTGAAATCGATAATATTTCAAAACTTGTTTTTGATATATATTAAACTCCTCTTTACTTTGAAATTCACTATATGGTTTCATTAAATTATATAAGCTTCCCATTCTTATCACCTCATTTATAAGTAAGAAGCAGGAAGAGAAATTGGCGTGATAGTTAATATTTCTTTATTGGAGATGAAAATATGATTGTAATTAGCGCTTGTTTAGGTGGTATCGCTTGTCGTTATGATGGGAATGACAATCTCGTTTCAAAAATAGAGGAACTTTTGCACAAAGAAGATACAGTCCTCATTTGTCCTGAAGTATTAGGAGGACTACCGACGCCTCGTCCTTCCGCTGAAATTATTGGTGGGAATGGCGATGACGTTTTGGACGGAAAAGCGAAAGTGATGACAAAAGATGGAGAAGATGTCACAGAAGCTTTCGTAAATGGTGCTTATAAAGCATTAGAACAACTTAAAGACTTACACCCAGAATATATTATTTTAAAAGAACGTAGTCCATCTTGTGGTAGTTCTACAATTTACACTGGAGAATTTAACGGGAATAAACAAACCGGTTACGGGGTAACAACTGCTTTATTCAAAAGACATGGATTTACAGTCATTTCAGAAGAGGATTTTGAGAATATAAAAAGGAATTGACCCTGTTCGTCAATTCCTTTTTTCTTTCTTATTTTGCACCTAATTTTTCTTTAACTTTCGCTGGAAGCTCGTCTTTTTTCACTTCTTCCCAAGCTGTTACACCTTTTTTATCTGAATTGTATACGCGTAAGAATGCTTCTTTGCGAAGATTTTTTGGAGCTGTGAATTCCAATTCTTTTTCTTCTCCACCTTTATCGAATCCTTTTAATTTATACTCGAAATATTTATGTGGCTCTCCGTTATCAAACTTCTCATTTTTTTCAATTCCATCAGCTGTAACTTGAACATAATACTCATCTTTTCCTAAACGATTAATATCACAACCAACTAACAGACTTGCAAATACAACTAAAATACTAAAAAGTGCAATGTATCTTTTCATTTCCTTCACCTCAAATGTTTTTTCTTATATTCTTATCTTAAAGCTCAGGCTTTAAAGAAGAAATTCAAAAACATGACATGAACATTACACTTTTGTAAGATAATAATTATTTCTTCACTTTAGAAATAGTCATTCCAACACCAATTGGAACGAGGACAGATTCTACCTTCGAATCAGTTGCTACTACTTCATCAAACTTCTTCATACACATCAGCCAACTTCTATTATGCAAAAGACAAAAATCGTAAGAAAATAGATAAAAAATAATAATTCCTTACTCAACCAACTAGCGATTTCGTTTTCAATATGTGAAAAGGGATTTGTAAACGATGAATTGAATATATATTTATTATTTTCTAACTTTTGGCTGAAAGTTTTTTTATTACATAAATTTCATTATTTCCTAATTTAAAGTTTTCGAGGGGAGAAATAATATGAATCCTATTTTATTAGATGTTCCGTTACAAATAGAAACAGACAAACTCATTCTTCGAGCACCACTGCAAGCAGGTGAAGGGAATGTAGTACATAAAGCTATTAAAGATTCAATTCATGAATTAAAGCAATGGTTGTCTTTATTCCAGTCCATTCCTACTGTTGAAGAAACGGAAATTCTCCTTAGAAATGCACATATAAATTTTTTGAAAAGAGAAAGCTTTCGCTATCTTATCTATCATAAGGAGACGAATAATTTTATCGGAACTGCTAGCCTTCACGCGATTGATTGGAAGGTTTCTAAATGTGAAATTGGATACTGGATTAACACCCAATTTAGTGGCAATGGATATATGACAGAAACAGTAAGTGCGTTAATAAACCTTGGATTTCAGTTATTCAAATTTAGAAGGATTGAAATACGATGTGAACGTAATAACACAAAAAGTCGTGCGATTCCTGAAAAACTAGGCTTTGAGCTTGAAGGGATATTACGTAATGAAGATGTTTCAGCTGACGGCAAACAACTAACTGATACCTGCATCTATGCAAAGATAAATTAGATTAAGACTTTAAAACTCGTTGCACAACATATCTTGAGGCTGATTTCTAAATTTAGAAGGTGGCTTTTTGATTTTTCACGACAAAAGAAAAGACCTCCTTAACGATTGTATTCCATCGCTAAAAAGGTCTTTCTCTATTTCTGCCAAAAACTTAGCACTCTTCTGGCTTACCAGCATTCGTCGCTGTACGGAAAGATGATCCACATCCGCATGATGCGATTGCGTTTGGATTATCAATTGTGAATCCGCCGCCAAGCATCGATTGTTTATAATCAACTTTTACTCCTTTAACAATTGGAGCACTTTCTTTATCGATAACAAATTCAACACCGAAAAATTCAAGAACTGTGTCGTCTTCTTTTGGTTCTACTTCAAATCCTAAGCCGTAAGAAAGACCACTACATCCGCCGCCATGTACAGCAAGGCGCACGTACTTCTCTCCATCTTCAGCATCTTTTAACATATCTTTAATTTGAAAAGCTGCTTGTTCTGTTACTTCAATCATGAAATACACCATCCTTTCTGTTCTCATTCTATTATACATCTTTACGCTTCTATCTTGTACTCATACACTCCGCGGCAAATTACTTCCGCAGGTCCTTTCATTAACACATTTCCTTCTTCTGTCCATGCAATCATTAAATCGCCGCCAGCTAAATGAACTGTAATCTCTTTACCACGTTCCAGCTTTCCATTTAAAATAGCAGCTACAACTGCAGCACATGCTCCTGTCCCACAAGCTTGTGTTACACCAGATCCACGTTCCCAAACACGGAAGTTCATCTCGTCATCATTCAAAATTTCGATAAATTCAACATTTACTCGCTCTGGGAACATTTCATGTGTCTCAAGGACTGGTCCAAGTGTTGTAAGTGGCGCTTTTTCTACATCATCAACAAAAATAACCGCATGCGGATTCCCCATTGAAACAGCTGTAAATGCATAACGATGATTATTGTATAAGAAGTTTTCACGAACAAACGGTGTTTCACTTTCACCAAGCATCGGGATTTCTCCACGTGTTAAACGCGGTGCTCCCATATCGATTTTTGCTAATGTTACTACACCATCTTCTACCGTTACTTCAGCCGTTACAATTCCGGCTAACGTTTCAATTGCGAAAACTGTTTCTTCTACTAGTTTATGCTCATACGCATATTTCGCTACGCAGCGTAAACCGTTGCCGCAGCTCTTCCCTTCTGAACCATCGTTATTAAACATGCGCATTTTCACCGGAGCTACGTCAGAAGGACAAATTAAAATCATTCCATCTGCCCCAATACCAGTATTAATATTTGAAACTTTTTCCGCCACAAGAGCTAAATCTTCTTCAAGAATTTGTTCCTCAAACATATTTACATATATATAACTATTGCCAAGACCATGCATTTTTGTAAAAGAAAATTGGCTCATTTGTATTCACTCCAAAAATAATTTGTTATTTTAAGTATAGAATGCATGCTTTTAGAACACAATATGAATGTCCCCCGTTTCTCATATTTGACAACATTTGGCGATGAGCCATTCTTGCACAAATTGTGTAGGAAAAAAGCCCTTCTAAAAGGGCCTTTTTTTATTTATATTCCGTATTATCCTACCCTGCGAAATAATATTTTATCTAATGGAAAAAGGTGTTGCCCATTCACAACACCTTAAAACATTGGATTTTCATCCAAATACTCATATACATTATTAACAAGCTCTTCTACTGTCAATCCTTGTACTACTTCACCATTCACAAGGGCAAATGGACCTTCAAAACAAATACCACAATATCCTAAACATCCATACTCCATTACATCTAAATTCGGATCTTTTTCTAATTTCTCTAAAGCTGCTTGTGAACCACTCGCGAGGTTACCTACA
The DNA here is from genome assembly GCF_038050415.1 of Bacillus sp. FSL M7-1020. Lineage (NCBI taxonomy): Bacteria > Bacillati > Bacillota > Bacilli > Caryophanales > Bacillaceae > Bacillus > Bacillus sp. FSL M7-1020. The sequence continues at coordinate 4,503,699 of NZ_JBBOTW010000001.1, forward strand.
CAAAATTCAATTAACGGTTTAATCAAAATTCTCCCCCCTGTACTACAAAACAAATTACCTTCTGACTTCATCTATAAGAAGAAAACTAAGCTGTTTCTTGTTGTTGTCATTACACTTACTAAACTATTCAATTCCTTCACTGTTTCACTTCAAAGCAAATATTCTTTTCTATATAAATATATTCACAACACTGCTTTTCGGCCTTCATAATGAAATAGTAACTAGAAAAGGAAAACAGTTTACTTTACTTTTCTTCTTATTGTACAACAGAGTATTCATTCATGCATTGTTATTTGTTCACAAATTCGATATAATTTGATTGAGTAAAGTCGAAATATTTTATTAATATAAAATTTTAGGATTAGGGGACATTTCAACAGAAAAGGGGTAATCCATCATGAAACACCTCGTAATACTAGGTGGTGGCTACGGTGGAATGAGAATTCTGCAACGGCTACTTCCAAGCAACCAACTTCCAGATGATGTACAGGTGACATTAATCGACAAAGTACCATACCATTGTTTCAAAACTGAATATTATGCATTAGTAGCGGGTACAATTTCAGAAACGCATATTCGCATACCGTTTCCTGAGCACCCACGCCTCAATATTCAATACGGCACAATAACAAATATTGATCTCGAAGAAAAAGCTGTTCATCTTGATGGCGGTGAAGCAATCCAATATGATGATTTAATTATCGGACTTGGCTGTGAAGATAAATATCATAACGTTCCTGGGGCAAAGGAATATACACACAGTCTACAATCAATTGAACAAACACGTAAGACATATGAACAATTAAATGGCCTAGAACCGAATGCTACAGTTGCTGTCGTTGGTGCTGGCTTAAGTGGCGTTGAAGTAGCAAGTGAACTTCGTGAGAGCCGTTCTGATTTAAAAATCTATTTATTTGATAGAAAAGATAGAATTTTATTCCCATATCCAGAGAAATTAAGTAGATATGTAGAAGAATGGTTTATAAAACATAACGTTACCATTATACGAAACTCTAACATTACCAAAGTCGAACCAAATATTGTGTACAACCACGATGAACCTCTTGCATGTGATGCAATCGTCTGGACAGCTGGTATTCAAGCAAATGAAGTTGTTCGAAACCTTCCGGTTGAACAAGATGGTAGCGGACGGGTTGTTTTAACAAAATATCACAATATTCCAAATGACGAGCACGTTTACGTTGTAGGAGATTGTGCAGCACTTCCACACGCACCATCTGCTCAACTTGCTGAAGGTCAAGGAGAACAAATTGTCCAAATATTATTAAAACGTTGGAATAATGAACCACTTCCTGATGAATTACCTGTTATTAAATTAAAAGGTGTTCTCGGTTCCCTCGGCAAAAAACACGGATTTGGTTTACTAGCAAACCAACCATTAATGGGACGTGTACCGAGATTATTAAAATCCGGTCTTCTTTGGATGTATAAATATCATAACGGTTAATACTTTACGAGCTGTCTACTATGTAGGCAGCCTCTTTTCATCAGTTGAAAAAATTTTTTTCATAAACAGAAATTATCAGAAATATTTTTCTCAATATTTATTCACAAAATTTTCTATTTTTATATTAAAAACTATTGATGAAAAGTGTATGCTATTTGTAAGTTGTTTTTATTATTTCCTTTAAGACCGAATTCATTCGGTCTTATTTTTTATGTGATAAATACTTTTATAGGAGGCATTACATTTCACTTATGAACTTGACGAAACTACACGATCGAATAGAAGCGAAGAAGAAAGAATTGATCTATCTCGTTGAAATGTACGGATTCACTCATGATAAAGTAATTTCTTTCAGTCAAGAATTAGATTGTTTACTTAACTTATTAATAAAACTCAAGACGAAGAAAAAACGTTGCTCTTTATAACCTTATTTTTCTATTTCTCTCTCTTTTTTGATACGATATAACTAGAATCAGAAAGGAGCAATTTATGTTTATATTAAAAAACGTTACATATAAAGATATACTACACATTCCTTATTTACAGATTCAAAAAGAGACAATCACTTGTATTATCGGTGAAAGTGGGAGCGGAAAGAGTACATTACTTCGCATGTTAAATGATTTACAATCTCCAACATCCGGTACAATCGAATATAACGGAAAACCAATTTCTGATTATCCCCCTATTCAATTACGCCGTGACGTAGTTATGCTCGGACAAACTCCACCTATTTTTGACGGAACAGTTAAAGACAATCTATTAATGGGACTTCGTCTTTCTGAAAAACCATCTCCAAGTGATGATACTTTGCAGAATGCATTAACGACTGTTAGCTTAAATAAGAATTTAGAAGACAACGCCGCTTCATTATCAGGCGGGGAAAAACAACGGCTTGCTTTTGCTCGCATCATACTTATGGATCCGCCTGTCTATTTATTAGACGAACCAACTTCGGCATTAGATAGTGATACAGAACGCCGCGTTATGAAGCAATTCACTATACTCGCAAGAGAAAAGAAAAAAACCGTTATCTTCATCACGCACTCGCAACAACTTCCAGAAGAAATTGCAGACGATATTATTGAAATTAGTAAAACAAACGGTGCAACTAGAAAGGGAGTGCTCTCAGTTGAAGGGCGTTATTGAACTCCAAATTTGGCAACTTGCTGCTGCCTATATTTTCATTCTTATTTTAATCGGACTTGTAAGATTAAAAGGGATACCTCGCGAGAAACAAATTGCGATCGCAACATTCCGTATGACCATTCAGCTCGTACTTGTTGCATATGTCCTTACATACATATTTGAAAACAGTAATCCATTTTATACAATTGCTCTCATTACTTCTATTACTACATTTGCTATTTTTAATATTTATAAACGAGTTAATATTCCGATGTCCAAAGAATTAAAACGTGTAGCCGCTCTTTCCATGGTTGCGGGATCAATCGGACCATTACTACTATTTATCTTTGTTATTATCGGGCATAATCCGTGGTATGCACCGCAATATATCGTTCCTATTGCCGGCATGTTAATCGGTAATGCTATGACCGGTATTTGCCTCGGGGCAAACACCTTTTTAAACAATATGAAATCTCAAAGAGATCATATTGAAGGTGCCCTTATGCTCGGCGCAACACCGAAAGAAGCAACTGCTCCCCTCATAAGGGACGCTTTTGATTCTGCTATTTTACCAACAATCAATTCCATGGTCGGTATGGGAATTATAAGCTTACCCGGTATGATGACCGGTCAAATATTATCCGGTGTATCACCGTTTACAGCAATTCAATATCAAATTGCTATCATACTCGGTATTTCAGGGAGTACTGCTTTCGCTGTCATTATCTTCTTACAGCTTGGATATAAAACATTCTTTAATAAGCGCTGTCAGTTGAAAGAAATTGACTATGATGCGAGGTGAATCGTGCGTAGTTCACGGCGAATGAAATTATATTAACGATTTTTTCAAGATATCTATCATAACTTACAATATATCAACGATTTTTCAAATATATCTATCATAACTCACAATATATCAACGATTTTGTACGAAATATCGATTTACCGACAAAAAGTGACATAATAAAAAGAGGAGGCGAATAGCCTCCTCTTTTTATTTGTCTTACGCCTTCTTAACGAACTGTGATTTTAACTTCATAGCTCCGAAACCGTCGATTTTACAATCAATATCATGATCCCCATCAACTAGACGAATACTCTTTACTTTCGTACCAATCTTCACAACTGAAGAAGTACCCTTTACTTTTAAATCTTTAATTACAGTAACAGCATCACCATCTTGAAGAACGTTTCCGTTTGCATCTTTTACAACTTTTGCACCATCATTATTTTCAGCTTCTGCTTCTTTGCCCCACTCATGAGCACATTCTGGACATACGAAAAGAACGCCATCCTCATACGTATATTCTGAATTACATTTTGGACAATTTGGTAAAGTAGCCATAAATTCATTTCCTCCGTTCATTATTTATACGTAAAAATCAAATTTGATGTTTACATGTCGATAAATAAAATTTGTATAGCATTTCTTTATAGTGCCATAGTCTTACGTTATTGACAAGCCTACCTCAAATTCTCATTTTTTATTGTATTTTACAAAATTTCAATTCGTATGGTGTTTACAATAAAAAAGAAGAACCTTCACAAGATTCTTCTTTTCAAAATGAATGAGTTCTCACTAGAACCCCCAACCATTCTCTTCAATATAAAATTGATACTCTTCTAACTCTTCTTCACTTAACTTCTTATTATTCTCATATACTTCTTGCCATTCAAAGTAACCTTCACTGAAATAAACAGCGAATTTAATTTTCACGTTTTTCTTCTCTGTATAGTCATAACCAGTAAACTCTACTACGTCATACTCTTTTTCTTTCTTCACGAACTTCCAAGTTGGATTATCAGTCATAACCTCTAAAGTAAATCCTTCATCACTTGAACGAACAACATTTTTAATATTCGGCTCAGTTGGTAAAAGAGAAAGTCCGAACATAGCTCCACCAAACACTATCCCAACTATAACTTGTAAACCAATCATACCAGCAGCACTAGCGCCGCCCTTTGATTGTAAGTAATACGCCTTCTTGTGATCCGGCATATCTTCTTCCTTATGTAAAACTCGAATAGCATGCTTATAATATAAACGGTTTCCTTGCCATCCAGTAAATATCATCACTCCTAATTGAAGAACTAAACTAACTGTTAAATAAATCCCATCTGAAATATCTATAAAAGGAGTTACAACGATACTAGGTACCGCCAATAACGTAAGTATAATAAACAACTTATACATTTTACGATAAGCTAACCAAAAAGTTGGGAAGAAAAATGCTACCCAATTCCACGTATTCCCTTGTGCTGGATTTTCTACTTTTCCCCATTTAAAGTCATAATACGCCGTATTCTTTTGAACAATCTTATGTAACTCTTGTGGAGAAATTGTTTCTTGTAAAACAGTGTCTTTCACGTACATCATCCTTTTCTTATTTCTATATACAGGTATTGTATATGTACAAAAAGAAGGAATCTAACAAAAAGTACATATATTTCATAAAAACGAGCGGAATCGAATATATTCCGACAATTATCCGTTTATTATTTCATTTTACTTTAAAATATATTAAAATACTTATGAATTATACGTTTAATACACTAAGTTAAATGTTTTGTATGTTCACAAAAAAAGATGCCCCAAAATCATTTGGACACATCCTACTCCTATTATATAAATTACTATTATGGTATGGTCTAACCTAAAATCTCGACTTAAAAGACTTCACAAATTAACTTTCTACTATTTAAAACATACTTCCACTTACACAACTAATAAATAATCTATCATTAATTTCCTCAATTGATACAATAAAATCTACTTCAACTATATTTTTAGGCAGTTTCATTATTCTTAAATTCCATCTTTTTTTCATATTCATCTAAGAAAATTGTAGCATCATCATATTTAAAAAACTCGACCCAAGCGTCAAAAAACTGACAAATCGGGTCTATTATGTCTGTTTTTTCTTGAAACAAAATACGCTCATCTATACTAAGTATTATTTCTCCAGTATTTTCTATCGGCAGTTTATGTAGTTCCATTTGAAAATTTTTCATGATTCCTCCACTTCTTGATTATATTGAAATACTATTTTTATTTATTCCACACTACCCTTCACTTTCTCAATAACATCTTCTATACGTTCCGCTATACATTCTATCTCCCAATCACCCTCACCGTGCAAAGCTGTATAAACCGGGCATTTTTCATCATTACTATCTACAAAGATTGGATCACCGAGATACGAATCTATTCCAATTACAATCCATCCCTCTTTCCAATCTCCTTCTTCATTCCCGGTTAAGCTTTGCCCTTCTTCATCAAAGCTATAACCAAGTTGTCCTTCTTCTATTTCTTCACTATTAAACAATTCTATCGTCATAGGTTCAGATTCATACTCTAGCTCAATTTCATTATCCTCAGCACGATCTACATATTCTAAAAGTTGTTTAATTTTATTATGGTTAATCATGATATCTTCTCCATTCTCTCTTAAAATAATCTAGCTTTAGTCATACTATAATATATAAAATAAAGTTCATAAAACTACTATTTCAGGTGATTAAATATGAAGTGCATAGTTTGGACAGAAGATGTTTTTTCACAAAACTTCACTACGTTCCATATTGCATAATGTTTCACATGAAACTATCGACATTCCGGATTACCTTTCTACCATTTGCGACTGGTTTCAAACGTGGGCTTCTTATGAAAATTTAACAAAAATAAATATACATTCCATTACTCCGTTACTAGCCGTCGTTCCAATATTATAAGAAAAAGCGTTTCTGCTTCTTACCTGTTCTTCTTTCTACAAATTAAAACAGTACAAACAAGCTAATCTCTACTTACAGCAATATTTACATTGCTCTGTGCATCTTAATAACGAGGAAAAAGAAAAAGTACTCTTTCATGAAGTTGATATGTATATGAAAAAACTAGTAGAAAGCACAATGTAAATGTACATTGTGCTTTCTACTAGTCCTTTATCAAACTTTTTATATTTCCTCCTACAACTACCAAGTAATATTCATTTCTTCAAATGACGCTTTACTCACTTCTAACCTTTCACTATCACCCGTCCCAATCATTGCTACTTCCTCTTTAGACAACTTAATTTTCTCGTTTGGATTTTGGATTTTTCTCTCATACACGAATTGTAAAAGTTCTATTTGTTCCGCTGTCAGTTCATACTCTTCTTCCAGTCTTTCAATTGCTAATTCCGTATCAAGTAATGGAATTTCTAATAAAAATCCACCGTGCTCTTCCATCTCTTCAAATGGATCAATTGAATACGCACCGCTATCCTCAATCCAAAATGCAGTTGTAATAAAAGGAACTGTTTCGCCTTCTACTTCTTCTAATACGTATTGAAGTGCTTCCTCTTTCGCAATGTCTATTACTTCCAAAGGTGCCCCTTCAAAATAATTTGCCGCATCAATCCACTCTTCAATTCTCTCGCTATTCACATCTTGCAGACATACGATCGCATAATCCGGATGAAACGTAATTGTCCCTCTTCCGCCTTGACTATCTTGCATATTATAGTTAAACCCATCCCATGAACTTTCATGCGAGAAATCAGGAGCATGTGCTACAAAAATTGCATCTGCAATCGACTTTAAGATACAACCTTTCCATAGTTGTTCTTTATTTATATGTAATTTATATTTACTCATCTGCTTTCCTCGCCTACATATTTTTTTATATTATCTTTCGAATTCTCATTCCGTGTAAAGTATTTTTTCATTATATAACAATAGTAAAGGCATCCTTCATACAAAGGATGCTTTTACTATTTTCTCTACCATTTCCCCCTACACTCCTCAATTAAACTAAGCAAATATCTCTTCATCATATCAGCCCTTCTCCAAATAGAAAGTTTCTTCTTCTCCTTTGGATCATACCTCATTCGCTCTACTTCTTTTAATAAAGGCTCCCATTCTTTCGCTGAGCGTTCTAACAAGTATTGCAATCCTCTATCTTTTGAAACAATTGTTTTATGATCTAACGTATATAAAATACGCCCCATCGTAACGACAGCTGATTCTATCCATTCTTCTATGAAAAACAAATAAGGACGCTTCGCTTTTTCACTCCAGTAATGTTCTACGTTATATTTCATTGTATTTACTACATCATCCCACTTTATTTGAAATGGAAGGTCTTCTACTTCTTTCCCGATAACTGTAATGCCTTGATTTTTTAATGTCCACCATGTGACCGCATTAATATCCCAATGACCTATATCAGCCTTACCATCTGCACAATACACGTACTCATTTATTTCATGATTGTATTTCCCTAAGTCAGCAAGCGGAATATACATACCGTCCATTCTTTTACCTAGCGTACTTTCACTCATTTTCTTATGCAGCTCTACAAGTTGTTGTTTTTCAGCTTCATTCACGGAATCATTTAGTACTGCAACAAAATCAACATCGCTCGTTTCTATATGAAATGCACCTAGCGCGATAGAGCCGTAAACATATACCCCGACTATTTTTCCATCTAAAAAAATTTCTTTTAACCCTACTATGTACTGCTCCATTAACTGCTTTACTTCTGCTGGTAAAGCTTGTTTTATTCCATTCTCCACATCTATCCCTCCATTAAAAAAAGCCTTCGCAAATTCGCAAAGGCTTCCTGCTTTATAAATATTTCTCGATTTCCTCGTAAACATCCTTCAAACGAGGATTTCCTTCTCCAACAATCTCTCCATTCACAAGAACGACTGGATAAAATAAATCTTCTTCTACTACGCGCTCTGCGAATGCTTTTTTATCTTCATCTTCTTGTTCTTGTTGAAAATCAATATACTCGAAATTAAATTTATTTTCTTGTCCTTCATATTTACGACCAATCGCCGCTTGTAACCACTCAAACGTTTCTGTTGAAGATGGCATTCCGACGCAGCTCGCACAAATTACTTTCGTCCCATACACTTGCACATTAACCATTTCTTCTCCCCCACTTCTTGTTCTAACAGTATATTCAGATGTCTTAGTACATAAGCACATCATTTTACAAACTTATTCCATACCCCTATACTGAAAAAACACGTTGTACACATGATAAAATATTTCGACAATAAAACAAGAACAGAAAAAATAGATTTTCCCCTCTATCTTGATTATAATAAAACTGATGAAAGGAGTCGATAAAAATGGAAAACCCACATATGCAAGAACAAGTACTAGAAGTACTAGATAAATTACGTCCGTTCTTACTTCGCGATGGCGGAGACGTTGAATTAGTAGACATTGAAGAAGGTATCGTAAAATTACGCCTTATGGGTGCATGCGGAAGCTGCCCAAGTTCTACAATCACACTAAAAGCTGGTATCGAGCGCGCGTTACTTGAAGAAGTACCAGGCGTTATTGAAGTAGAGCAAGTATTTTAATTAAAAGCGGAAACGGCTCGTTCAAAATGTACCTCGGCGGAAGAAGCGAAGCCACCGAACATTTTAGCCGCTGGAGCTAGATATTAATTAAAAGCAGAAGCGGCTCGTTCAGAATCGCTTCCTAGAAAGAGACCCCAATGGGTCTCTTTTTTTATTCAAATAACACTTCTACTTTAACATCATAAAACAAAATTGGAAATCCTTCTCAAAAAATGCGATAATTAATACTATATAGTGAATCGTTCACACATATAAAGTGAAACTATAATCAGTGGGTGTTTACGGGCATCCCGATTCCCACAAATAGCGGGATGAAGTAAAAAACATAGGGGGACGACACATGCCAAAAATGGGGAACACTTTTTTAACAATTCAAGAACTAGAAGAGAAAAAAGAATATTTATTAGGCCTTTCGTCCGTTATACCAACATGGAATACAAGCTATCAATTTTTATTTAAAGAAATCCAGCAAGAATTATTGAGTAAAGTAAATGAAAAAATCGAAAGAAATCAATTCATTTTAAATATATGTGCAGATCAACAAGTAGGAGCATAATGTATTACATACAATTGCGGTATAAAAAAGAGACCTCAATCGGTCTCTTTTTTATACTTTTAAGATAGCCAATCTAATTTTCTAATCCCTAACTTATCAATTGGCAAACGAAGTGATCCATAAAAATTCCTCATAAATTGCTCAGAGCGGTTCACATCATGTAAAATAGCTTCTAAGCGATCTCTATATATACTTTTTTGTTCTTCGTTCCCAGTTTGATAATATCGTTCGACCGTTTCAAAATAGTGGAGCGGGAACAGGAGCCTTGCAAATAATAAGCGCCAACCAAATGAGGATAGCGAATAATTGCGTTCATAATCTGTAACAAATTGAACGATTGTTTGCTCCCAGTCTTTCTTCTTTTCAATCATCATATAGCGAATCAATTCTGCTATATCTCGAGTGGGATGATCATACACCCACTCAAAAGGAAGTTTTAGACGCTTCGTTTGATGCCATAATAAAGGTGTAAATCGCTCCTGGCAAATTGTTGCCGCATCGGTCATTTGTGGCGTATCATCCATCTCTGTATCGACAACATACTGAATTGCATTTTCCGCAACTCCTAAATAATACGGGAAGGATTCGATAAACAATTGATCGAATACGTCTGTAGGGTGGTTCATCACTTGTGATTGCCAAAATTTTTCTAATTGATCGAGCCTTTTTTCCCATAACGCTTTCCATTCACCAATGCGGCTTAATTGCTCAATTTCTTCTGGAAAGAATGCACCTCGTTTATGGAATATAGAAAGCTCACTTCCTAATGACATAGCATGTCGTTCTAACGTGCGCATACCTTTTAATAAGCAGTAATTTTGTTCTTCTATCTCACTTACATAGTAGCCGTGTATAGTCGGAACGAAAGTCGCTACAGTCATATCCCCTTGCTGGTTCATATAGTCACTGAGCTTTTTCATCTCTACAAGTACTTCTTCCTCCATTTCTCCAATTGGAACAAGTACATAAATTTTGTTGCGAATCCAAAAGCTTTTATAGGGGCCAAGGGGGATTAATTCTTTAACATGCATGTGATAATGCTCATAAATATGCTGAATCATCGCAGTCGCCACCTATGGTTTTTCTTTATATATATGAGCTTGTGCTCGCCTTTCATTCCTATGCACATGATAAAGCAACGAAACGTATACAAATACTAAAAAGAAAAAAAGGTGATAAACATGAAAGAATCAAATCAACTACAAGAAAGAGCATTACAACTATTACAAGAACGCGGTGTAACAATTGACGATATTGCTGAACTTGTTCATTTTCTTCAAAAAAAATATCATCCAAATTTAGAGATGTCAGAATGCCGTTATAACGTTGAGCGTGTATTATCAAAACGTGAAGTACAAAACGCACTAATTACTGGTATCGAACTCGATGTCCTTGCTGAAAAAGGAATGTTAAGTGCGCCGTTACAAGATATCGTAAAACGTGATGAAGGCTTATACGGAATTGATGAAGTTATCGCACTTTCTATCGTTAACGTGTACGGCTCTATCGGTTTCACGAACTTTGGATATATCGATAAATTAAAACCTGGTATTTTAGAATACTTAAATGATAAATCAACTGGCAAAGTGCATACATTCCTTGATGATATCGTTGGCGGAATCGCTGCCGCTGCTTCAAGCCGTTTAGCGCACCGAGCTGATCACTCGGAATAATAATAATGCTTTCTAGACCGTCAGTTTTATGCTGACGGTCTTTCATATTCCATGAGCATAAATTCTCTTCCGCGGCTCAAAAAGATAGGTCCTTGCTGAAAACCTATATTTTTATATAGCGTAATTGCTCTTGTATTAAATGTTGCTACACTTAATCGAAACATTTTTGCATTAAACTCTTTCGTGGCAAACGCTATTCCAGCTTTGAAAAATTCTTTCCCCATTCCTTTCCCTGTTAACGCCGGCTTCATACCAAGTCCGATATCAATCAGATTTTCTCCACCATATAAATTAGCATCTCTTCCCCCTGGTACTTGTGCATTTTCCCCAAAACAAAAATAGCCGATGAACTCTCCTTGATCGTCACAACAGCCATAATACGTTCCATCTAATAGCTCTTCTATCACTTCTTTCTCGCCTGAAAAACTATATAAATTATATGGTTCCTCGTACGTCCATGTATTTATCTCATTTGCTTCTTCTACCGTTAACTTATGTATATCCATCCTTCTCTCTCCTTATCAATTGTTCTATATACTCATTCATTCTCCGCACCTTATTTCCCTCTAATTGAAATATGCAGAATTGCATGCACACAAACATTACACAAATGGTACAATTTATTTGAATCGCTGTTGCTACACTTCTTGATTAAAGAAAAGGCGTTAAAACGGAAATTAGCGTCTTATCGAACTCAAGCAATTGACACATTTTGTCATCATAAAAGACACTCGAAAGAGTGTCTTTTTTCTATATTTCATAAGGACTTACTCATTCCCCAAAATAAACGCATAAAATAATGTAACTCTTTACACGCATGAATCCCTTTCTAAAAGTTGTGAAGTACGTTACGGGAGATTCAAAATAAAAAGCACTCTGACTAGAGTGCTTTTCACTTTAAAACAAGGAGGTTACATATATGGATAGTACTCTCGTATTTAACTTCGGTATTGGTATTGTCATCATTTTATTTGTCTTCTTTGTTCTTTGTATGAGCGGGGTATAGCAATCTTTTATGCCGATAATTCCTTTAAAGTATCACTTAATTTGAACTTTCTTAATTGTAATGAAGCAATCATCGCTGCCCCTGCTCCAAGCACCACACTAGCAAAAGCTAATATGCAAACTTGATTATACGGAATAATAATAACCGTTAACTCTAAGCTTGATAACACGATATTGCTAAACAAAATCCCACCAAAAATGCCGATACAACCAGCTATCGCTCCAAGTAAAGTTCCCTCTAATAAAACGATCCGTCTCATTTGCTTCGGAATAGCTCCTACCGCACGAATCATACTAATTTCAGCACGTCTTTCATGTAAACTTGAGACAATCGCATTCATTAACCCTATACCAGAAATAATGAAAACAATTACAACTAACAAGCGAATTAACATCATCATTTGCGATAATAACTGCTCTTGTTCTTTCAATAAATCATAACTGTTTATAACTTCTACATTCTCTTTATTCTTTGTAATTTCTTTTACTTGCTTCTTAATCGCTTCAAATGATTGATTAGAATTAGTCATAATTTGAATTGCTTCATATCCTTGTACGTGAAACTTATCGCGAGCCCATTGTTCATTTACGAAAACATCTGATCCTCTTAACCTTAATCCTTGCTCAATAATCGAAACGACTTTAATCGTTTGTTTTTCTTTTCCCTTTCCTTGTACTTCAAACGTATCATGCAACTGAAGCCCTAATTTTTTAGCCGTTTCCTTCGTAATGACTCCCTCACCATCTTGTAATGGCTTATTTAAATCTTTTCCTTCAATCACCTTCGCTCTCGTTACTTTTTGATACGCGACAATATCATTTCCCACAACTTCCATCAAATCAGGTTCAAAATCATTTTTCCTCGCATGTTCATACCACTCTTGATTCGCTTTTATAAAGTCATAATTCACAAGCTTTGCTGTAAAGTCTGTAGCATTCCCAACACTCGCCTCTACACCGTCAATTTTTCTAACCTTCTCCATCCAACTAAACGGTAATGTTTCTATTCCTTGCGACTCTACCGGAATTCTTACTACTAAGTCCGCTGGTAAATGTTTTTGTAATCCTTTTTTCATACCTTCATACATAGAATTTACATACATCGTTCCAACAAGTGCTAACATAAAACCAAATGCTAATATAGCAACGGACACAGCCGCCTTATTTCGATAACGAATGACATTTCGGCTACTAATCGTCGTTTCAATTCGTAATATCATTTGAAGTGGTTTTGCAATCACTGGTGCTATCATCCGAATAAATAACGGAATCGCAAATAACAAACCGACCGCAAATAACAGCGCACCTATCGCACTTGGATTAAAACCGATATACCGCTCTAATACGTTACCCGTTAGTCCAATAACAGTACCAATAATTAAAATGCTACCACTAAAAGCACTCCACCTTTTTTCTTTTTTCTCATTACTAGGCAGACCTGGCCTAAGCGCTTGAACTGGTGGAATCTTTCTAACCATGAAGGCTGGTATAATAGCCCCTATAATAGACATAACAATTCCTAGTAAAAACGTAATGAGTAAAATCTCGCCTGAAATCGAGAATGATTCTTTCCCTGCCCCCTCAATATTCACCCATTTATTAATAAATGATGCAGCGATTGTTTGCGTACCTGCTCCAAGAATAACTCCTGCTAGCGATCCGATTGCCCCAATACATAAAGCCTCTAATAAGACGACTAATATAATTTGATTTGGATTACTACCGAGTGCACGTAATAATGCCCATTGCTTAAATCGACTTCTGACAGATAAGAAGAAACTTCCCATTATTAAAAGAGCTACAACAAATAAGGCAATACCACCTAAACTAAAAATTAATGGCTTCATTACATTTAGTCGTTCAAATGCCTTATCTACATAAGTACGTTGGTCCACCTTTATATTTTCTATCTTCTTATTTACATCAAGAGCAATCGCTCTCTTCACATTTACATCGGCTGTTTTCACTTGAACGAGATTGAACTGATTTAGTAGATTTAATTCTTTTTGAAGCCAATGGATGGGAAAATAAGCCCCATGCCCCATTGCCGCCATTAACGGTGGATTTAAAATACCGACGACTTTCACAGTCTTTTCTCCATGCTGTGGGAATGGCAGTTTAATTGTATCTCCCACCCGTATATTTTCACGGTCTGTATACCCTTTTGTTAGTGCTACTTCAGCCCCTTCTTTCGGATATCGACCTTCAAATATTTTATAAGAATGTATTTCTGGAGAATCTTGCTCAACACCCCAATAGGACGGTTTCCCCGATAACTCTTTATAGTGTGGGAAAGGATATGGTATAAGTACTTTTGATATTTTTTCAGCATTTTCTAAGCCATCTATTCCTTTTAAACTTTCATTATTTAAATACATATCATTTTTTATATAGCCAAATTGTAAATTATAATCTCCATACCGACTTACTACTTGTTCCTTCACACTTTGCTCTACTGATTGATTGCCTAGCAATAACATCGTCGCTAACATAACACCTAAAGCTGCACCGAGGGCAATCAACATATTTCGCAACCAATTTTGTTTCATCGATTTTACCGCATACTTAATTACCCATCGCATCACCTTTACCTCCTACTTTAAAGTGACGATTCATAATCTCTTGAATGTGGATAACTTGTTGCGGGATATTTCGAAATTTCCATCCTTTACTTTCAGCATGCTCATGAATCACCTCACCATCTAATAAGAAAACGACTTTATCAGCATGGGCCGCTACGAACGGATCGTGCGTTACAATGACAGCTGTTTGCCCTAATTCATCACATGCATTGCGAAGTGCCGCAATAATATTTTTGCTGTTTTCTGAATCTAACGCCCCTGTTGGCTCATCAGCTAATATAATAGCTGGCTCATTTGCAAAGGCTCTTGCTATCGCAACCCTTTGCTGTTGCCCACCTGATAACTGTGCTGGTAAATGCTTTTCTTTTCCTTTCAATCCAACGAGCTCTAATAAACGATTTGCTGTCACCGTTGCCTTCTTTTGTGAAACATTATCTAATAATAAAGGCAACCCTACATTTTCCTCCGCATTAAACACTGGAATTAAATTAAACTGTTGAAAAATAAAACCGATTTTATGCCTTCTAAATAAAGCGAGCTCTTTTTCTTTTAATGTTGAAATCTCCGTACCATCAACTCGAATACTACCTACTGATGGAATATCTAATCCACCTAACAGCTGAAGTAAGGTCGTTTTCCCCGATCCACTTGCCCCCATAATACAAACAAAATCTCCTTTTTGAATTTGAAGATTAATATCTTTTAAGATCTTTACTTTACTATCTCCAATATCAAACGATTTTTCTAACCCTTCAATTTCAATAATATTCATCCCGATATCCCCTTCTCTCTCTATTTACCAATCTATATATTCTATTCAAAAATGCAAAATCCCTACTTTTTTGTATTTTTTTGTCACATACTAACATTTATATTAACCGGCATTAAGTGCCCGATTAGTGTAAGCAAATAATCAGTGCGGGATGGATAGCCCCCACCGATTAAAATTTCACTCTATTTCTCACGTCAGAAAAGTTGACTCTCGCAACGAAAGTAACCATAATAGTTACACGAATATATAAAAACTATTCAAATATCCACAAGTAGGAGGAAGAACAATGAAACATGTAATCGTTTATGCACACCCGAATACAGAAAGCTTTAACCATGCAATTTTAGAAACTGTAAAAAGTGAATTAGAAGGAAAAGGTCATGAAGTACGCGTTCGTGATTTATATGAATTAAACTTCAATCCAGTATTAGGTGCTTCCGATTTCATCTCATTTTCCCAAGGAAACACACCAGAAGATATTAAAGAAGAACAAAAGCATATCACTTGGGCTGATAGTATTACATTCATTTACCCAGTTTGGTGGGCAGGTCTTCCTGCTATTTTAAAAGGATACGTTGACCGTGTATTTAGCCACGGCTTCGCTTATGCTTACGGTGAGAATGGTATTGAAAAATTATTAAGCAGTAAAAAAGGATTGTTATTATCTACGATGGGAAATTCGGAAGAAGTATACACAGCAGGCGGTATGTTTGATGCAATGAAAAAAACAGCAGATGTTGGTATTTTTGAATTTACAGGCATTGAAACACTTGAGCATACATTCTATACAAGTGTTCCTTCTGTGGATGACAGTGTGCGTAAACAATATCTTGAAGAGGTTAAAGATGTTGTGAATCGTGCATTTTAATAAAAAAACTCCGGCTTTAACAACCGGAGTTTTTCATTTCATCATTAATTTCGGAATATACCTTTGAAGAATGCTTTCTAATTCATTCATATCTTCCTGTCTAATAAGTAAATTCACATTGTCATTCATTTTTTCTCGCCCTCGATATAAAAATATATTTTCTTTTGGATTTTCCCATGTTGATGTTTTATAGCCTTTCAATTCTTCGTATGAATAAAAGTTTAATCCGTCTACTACACCTTTTTCATATATTTTTACACTTTTAATAAGATGGGTCGCTATTAAAGTCATAAAACAACTTGCTACAGCATAACTACCTGACTGAATGAGAAACTGTTCAAGTGTGCCAATATCACCACTTACGTATTGAGCATATATATACATACATTGTCCGATAAAGTACGCTGGTCCAAGTAAGGCAATCCAACGTCGTTTCACCCGAGGATATGCTGCAATAAGCTTTCCCGCGCTTTTTTTCATTTCATTTATTTTATATATCTTCCATAGAATAAAAAACAAAACACATAATGTAAAAACAAACATAATACATGACATCCAGTACATTCTTATTCTCTCCCCCTTACATCATTACATTTAAATTTTACATTTTATATACTTATAGTACATATGCAATTATGCATAAAAAAACAGGTAACCTCTTCCGGTTACCTGCATTTCATTACATCTTCTCAATCCACTCCGTCAAGTTATGCACAACTTGCGTCGGTTGAACTTCGTATTCTGTTAACTTCTCCACAGTTGTGACTCCAGTGTGGACAAGAAGGGTATGCATACCAGCATTTACTCCCGCTAAAATGTCCGTATCGTAGTTATCCCCAACCATTAATGCCTCATCTTTTCCTATGCCAAGCACTTTTAACGCTTGTTCCATAATGATTGATTCTGGTTTTCCGATAAAGATTGGCTCCACACCTGTTGATACTGTAACAACTGATGTTAATGAACCGTTACCTGGTAATAATCCACGCTCAGTTGGAATAGCAATATCTCCATTTGTAGAAATAAACGTTGCACCATTACGTACAGCAAGACATGCTTTTGCTAATTTTTCATATGTGATGTCACGATCTAAACCAACAACAACGAAATCAGGGTTTTCATCCACAAGTTCAAATCCTTTTTCCACAAGAGCATCATGTAAGCCTTCTTCACCAATCATGTATACAGTTGCATCTTGTTTACGTTCATAAATGAAATTCGCTGTCGCCATACTCGTTGTGAATACTTGCTCTGCTTTCGCTGGAATATCGAAACGAACAAGTTTTTCTGCAACTTGTTCTGGTTTACGAGTTGAGTTATTCGTAACGAATAAATACGGAATGCCACGCTCTCCTAATGCTTTCACGAAGTCGCTTGCTTCTTCAATTTGTTCTTCACCACGATACATCGTACCGTCTAAGTCAATTAGATAACCTTTATACATCTATTATGTCTCTCCTTCTATGCTAGAGTTCTCATCTATCATACCACTCTTATATTACCCCCTTTTCCAAAAGAAAAAAACGCTTTACCTTAAAGCGCCCCAGAACGTTCATTTTTTCTCTTTTACTTGGTAAGAACAACTACAATCACCCTCGCACATGTTTGCTAGCGTATTTACATCTGCATTCGCAAATAAACGCTTATACATCTCTTTTTCATCTGCACATACTTGCGGGAATCTCTCTGCAATTTCCTTTAACGGACAGTTTTGCTTTTCAATTACGAAAGAGTTCTCTCCATCTCTCTTTATTTGAACCATATAACCATTTTTCTCTTGCATTGCTGCTACCTCTTGCACTTTATATGCTAAGTTCTTTTGATTACTGATTCTCTTTTGCAATTTTTCTTCCATTCGCTTCGTTCTTTCTTTCAAAACGTAACGAAGTATTTTTTCATCGCCCATTCGAGCTAAATCTTCTAGCATATCAATCGCAAATTGCTTATATTCTTTCGGGAATGTATCTTCTCCCTTTTCACTTAACCCGTACAAATAAGTTGGTCTTCCGACATGTTGCCTGACCATCTTAGAATAAATGAACCCATCTTTCTCAAGATTACTTAAATGTCTTCGGATCGCCATTTCTGTAATCTCTAAAACGTCAGCTAATTCTGCTACCGTATGCTCTCCCTTTACTTTCAACAATTGGACAATCTCGTCTTTCGTAGTGCGTGCTTCCCCCATGCTTTACCCTTCTCCCTTTTCCCTTTTCTTTCTCACATACAATATAAGATCCCCAAAAGGTATTCCCGGGGATCTCATAAGCATAATTATTCTGGTACAAATGCAGATACAGGCCCTAATTCCTTCTCTAAATAACTGCGAATATTTGCTGGGTAGTTCTCTACCACTGCAATATGTTTTTGAATCGTCTTATATAATTCATCATGATTCATTTGAATATAATCTTGCGTAAGCATTTTTCGAAGAAGGATAACTTCTTTCATTCCTTGTCCTTCTTCTGCACTTATCACTCGCTCATCCATTAAAATATCGATAATATCTTCATAGCTTCCTGGATCGCGCATAATAAATCCATCAATCATCGCATTCCCTACATCTAATACAGTATCAATCATAAGATGGGCTATGCGCTCTAATGCATAAAATTCAAACTCGGTTTCATATATCTTCTTCTCTTGAAATGTATTTGTTGCTCGTTCTAAACATACTAGCATTTGTTCTATTTTTTTTCTGTCTACGAAGTACATTCATGTCACCTACCTGGAAATTAAAGCATTTACATTTTAATTGTAACGCTTTCTTCTGAAAAAATCGACAATTTTTCGAATTCACCTTTTCTCCGTTATTTGTTATAGTTATATTTGTATGATTTTTGAAATTGGAGGAATGAAATCTTGGAACGTGAACTCGCACTAGAAATTGTCCGTGTAACAGAAGCAGCAGCATTAGCATCCGCACAGTGGATGGGCCGCGGAAAGAAAAATGAAGCAGATGATGCAGCAACTACAGCTATGCGTGATATGTTCGATTCAGTAAACATGGCAGGTACAGTTGTAATTGGTGAAGGAGAACTTGATGAAGCACCGATGTTATATATTGGTGAAGAACTAGGAACAGGTAACGGTCCAGAAGTAGATATAGCCGTTGATCCATTAGAAGGTACAAACATCGTTGCAAAAGGTCTTGCAAATGCAATGGCAGTTATCGCAATCGCAGATAAAGGAAACCTTCTTCACGCTCCTGATATGTACATGGAAAAAATCGCGGTTGGTCCAAAAGCAGCTGGTAAAATTAGCTTAGATGATCCAATTGAAAAAACAATTGAAATTGTAGCAGAAGCTAACAATAAAAAGATTCGTGATCTAACAGTTATCATTCAAGAACGTGAACGTCATCAAGATATTATTGACCTTGTTCGTGCAAAAGGGGCTCGCGTGAAATTATTTGGTGATGGCGATGTTGGTGCATCAATCGCAACAGCACTACCTGGAACAGGTATCGACTTATTCGTAGGTGTTGGCGGAGCTCCAGAAGGCGTTATTTCTGCAGCAGCATTAAAATGCCTTGAAGGTGAAATGCAAGCTCGCTTAGTTCCAATGAACGAAGAAGAAGAAGCTCGTTGTCGTGAAATGGGATTAGAAGATCCTCGTCAACTTCTTATGTTAGATGACTTAGTATCTGGTGATGATGCAATCTTCTCAGCAACAGGTGTTTCTGCTGGTGAGTTATTAGACGGCGTGAAATTCCTAGGCGGAGATTTAGCTGAAACATATTCTATCGTTATGCGTTACAAAACAAGAACAGTACGTTTCATTAAAACGCATCACCATTTAGATCATAAACCACACTTAAACTTAGATATTTAATAAAGGAGCCATGTGTATGGAAGAACGTTTCTTTCTGTACGACGATACTGTCGCTACAAAAACTCGTTTCGTTAGCTTTATGGGAGAAAATGAGCGTCATGATTTAGCGCTTTTATACTCCGATCGTCATTACGGTAAAACAATTGTCCTTGATATGCAGAGCAATAAATTTGCAATCATCGGTCCTGACGATTTAAACGAACCAGGCTACTTAGAGCACGCATTTTCTATGACTGAAGAAATTGCAGAAGAATTACGCTCATTTTTATTTGAACTTATATAACTTATCTCAAACACCAGCTATTTTAGCTGGTGTTTTTTCACTGTAATTATTTTGAATTTTCAATCTCTCGTGGTATACTTATGTACAAATCTATTTGGATAGAAAGGACGTTATCTACGTATGCCAACATTTACTTTGTAATGGACCAGCAATTGGATAGCATTACTCTCAAAAAAGCACCGTGCTTTTTCAAGGGAGTAGTCTGCCCATTCCCATTACAAAGGAACGTAACGCATCTGTAGTATGATGTTTACGGAGGTTCCTCTTTGGGGAACCTCCTTTTATTTTTGTCTACTTCTCATGTCTTCATACTACAAGACATCCAAATAGCTGTATTACGTTCCTTTACCACTACTATAAGAGGTGAAGGAAAATGCAGAAAGTACAACTTTCTTGGAGTTTATATGAAAATCAGCAAAACACAATCGAAAAATATTGTAAAAATTGCGGACGTAATACCCTATTTACTGATACGAATATTCGCAGGCATAACGCCAATGGAAAAAACATATACCGCTTTGCCATTTATAAATGCCCGAACGATCATACGTGGAATCAAAAACTGCGCATTTATAAATCATTTACTGATCATGTGGAAACAATCGATATGATTCAGCAAGACCAAACAGAAACGACTACTACCATTTCTATGACACAACATAAAGAAAGTGGCATAGTTGAAATCACGATTGTATTAGACATCGTTTTTGGCTCCCACCGAATTGATAAAGTGTTATCCACATATATTTCAGATTGGAGCCGTACTACCATTGTGGATAAAATTAAAAGTGGGGATATTCAATTGAACGGACAACAAATGAAACCAAATAAACAACTCTCTGAAGGCGATTATATTTCAATTTGTTTATAAGGAGGTGCCTCATGCTAAACGTGAGAAAAGGTACGATGGATTTATTAGAAGGATTAGATAGAATGTATACAGAATGTAAAAAAGCGCTCTTACAAAATCAAATTTACCAATGGGATGATTCTTATCCAGCTCGAGAACATATTTCCTATCACTTAGAACAAGATGAACTCTATTGCTTGTTTGAGGATGATTCACTCGTTGGTGCTGTCGTGTTAAACGAGTGGCAGTCTCCCGAATATAAACGAATTGATTGGTCAGAAACAGACGGACGCTTTCTTATCGTCCACTCTTTCGTTATCCATCCTCTCTCGCAAGGAAAAGGATATAGTAAAGTACTTTTATCTTTTTGGGAAAGTGAAGCAAGACGGAAAGGTTACAATGGCATACGCCTAGATTGCTTTACTCGCAATCCGGTTTCATTAAGTCTATATGAAAAAAACGATTATATTTGCCGAGGTGCTGTTTATTTTGAAAGTAAACAGCCTCCTCACAACTGGTATAATTGCTATGAAAAAATCCTCTTACAATCGTAAGAGGATTTTTTTATTTCTTCACTTTTCGTAATACGAAGTGTGCACAACCGAAGTTACAGTACTCGTATAAATACTCTGATAAAGTACTAATTTTCGTATCATATGTCGCACGTTGGTTACTATCATCAAAGAATCCGCGCAATCTAAGTTGCTCATATCCCCAGTCTCCAACGATATAATCATATTTATTTAAAATTTCTGCATAGCGCTCTTTAAATGCTTCTTCACTAAAACCGTCACGAAAGTTTTTAATTACTTCGTACTGAACATTATTAATGCTCACCGTAGCATGAATTTCTTGCTTTTGCTCCATCATTAACTTCCTCTCTAAGCATTCTTCTTTTTATCGTATCACAAAGCATAACAACCAACAATTTCAAATACAAAAAATTGCAAATTAGTACATGCTATGGAGAAGGAGGTGATACATCGTGAAAAAACAAATTTTACTTTCCCTTCTCACTCTTTCCCTATTTGCAGGCTGCCAATCAACGAATAAAGCCGAAATGGAACGTGAGGAAGGAAGCCGTGTTCTTGTTTCCAACAAAAACGACATGTATCATACGGAAAATACAAATACACGATTAACGAGAGTCGGTTATTCATCTAAACAAAAGCATGAAGTATCTAACAAACAAGTAGGGGCCATTAACCGTGAGAAAGTTGCTGAAATGATTACAAGCATGACAGTCAAACTTCCTGACGTTACAAACGCTGCTACGCTCGTTACCGATGATGAAGTATTTGTTGTATACCGTGCAAACACAACGGATCCGAAACTCGTAGCGGATCAAGTATATAAAGCTGCTTTGTCCATCGTTCCTCGCTATTATAAAGCATATGTATCGACAGACCAAAAGTTGATTTCTCAAATTCAAGGACTGCAATCTGGTGCATTAAATGATACAGAATATACGCAAAGCCTCGATATGTTAAAACGGGAAATGAGTAAAAATCCTCATTTGAACAATACAGAGGATCAGACTTTAAATGATATGATTAAAAAGTAAAACAGGTGGAGAAAACCTCCACCTGTTTTACTTTTTATTTTTTATTACGATCCGCATAAACCTCCATCGCATCACACATAAACTGTGCTAACCCTTCGCCAAACTTATCAATATTTTTCGTGAAGCGCTCATCAGCGACGTACATTTGACCGAGTCCCTTGAAGGCTTCTAATGAATATTCACCAAAGTTTTGCAAGTAATCATACCATACTTTAATAGCTTCTTGTGCCTCTTTAGAATCAGGTGCACCATGTCTAAGCGCCGCTAAATTTCTGTAAATAGTATTAAACTCTTCCTGATTCTCTTTTGACATACCTTTTGCATATTCGTTCGCTTTATCTACAGCTGTATCTCCCCATCTTTCACGCGCTTCTTCTTCATATGGGTTATGGCTAAAATCAAATCCTTCAAATTTCTCTTTGTTCGTCATTTCAATCTCTCCTTTTGTATGCTGAATTGTTTTATCAATCGTCGCAATCACCTTATCTAACCTCGCACGTTTTTCAAGAAGCATTTTCTTATGAAGCTGTAATGCTTCTTCGCGATCAAATGACGGACTCATGATAACTTCTTTAATTTTCTTCAAAGGGAAGCCTAGCTCTTTAAAAAATAAAATTTGCTGCAGTGTCTCTAAATTTTCGTCAGAATACAGACGATATCCAGATTCTGTCGTCTCGTCTGGGGTTAACAACCCAATTTCATCGTAATGATGCAGTGTGCGCACACTAATTCCAACTAAATCAGCTACTTCTTTTACTCTCATTGTCATTTGTATCTCCCCCTTAATACATACGATAAAGTATGACGCAACGTTAGAGTCAATAAGTAAATTCATTTTATCCCTCTATTTGCGAGCAGTAATACCCTCACCTCAAAATTCGGGGAATAGACAACACTCCCATTGATTAAAGTTTCAATTTATCTCTAAAAGTTTCATCTCTCCCATATTTCATGCATAATAGATATGTACATATATTAGAAAGCGGTGAAAGTATGGTTTCAAATACTGTAATTGCCAGCATCATTATGCAACTCGTTGTTTCGGTTCTGGTCCCAATTATTGTACTCGTTTATTTCCGTAAAAAATATAATATTAATTGGAAAGTGGTCGGAGTTGGTGTTCTTATCTTTATCGGATTTACCCAAATTCTCGAAACACCATTTCATCTATTTATGCGCGGTAATCCAGCAATCGCTCCATTTTTAGAAAATCCATTTGTCTTCGCACTTTATGGCGGGCTAACTGCTGGTATTTTTGAAGAATTAGGACGCTTCGTTGCCTTCTTCTTCCTACTAAAAAAATATCTAGAATATAAAGATGGCTTTGCTTACGGAATTGGTCACGGCGGGATAGAATCTATTTTAGTTGGCGGATTCTCTGCATTGCAAACTCTTATATTCGCAAATGCTATTAACGATGGTAGCTTCGCTCAAATGGCAGAAAAACTACCTCAATTAAATCTTGTAAAGGACATGTTAATCGAGCAGCCTGCCTATTTTTACTTCCTTGGTAGCGTAGAAAGAATTATGGCACTCGTATTGCAAATTGCCTTTACAATGCTTGTTTTATACGCAGTAAAACAAAAGAAGTACATCTTCCTTGTATATGCTATATTATTCCACGCATTTGTAGACTTTTTCGCAGCACTTTACCAAACAAAAACGATCAACATCTTTGTTGCAGAAGGGATTACTCTTCTACTAACAATTTGTGCTCTCGTTGTGATTCGCAAAATGAAAGTGAAATTAATGAGTGTGCCGGAGTAAAAAATAACCCACCAGTTGGTGGGTTATTTTTTACTCCGCACTAACGGGCAGTAGGACTCTCACCTCAAAGTTCGGCAAATGCAGAGAAGTTAGGCGGGAGATCAACTACCCGATTGGTTCAACTAATAATCAGTGGACAAATCCCCCACTGATTAAAGTTTCACTTTATAAGGATTATCACAATGATGATAACTTTTGCCCTCTTGCAGCTCCCTCTTTGTTTCTGCATCTATAACGATATACTTATGAAACTCTTCTACTTCATTTTGAGTAAAAGAAGCAAAGAAGTACACTTGGCGATCAGGGTGAACAAAAAAATCTTGAAGCACCACTCTACTTCGACAACCGACAGCTGTTTTTTGTAGGAAAGAAAATTCTTCATCAGGCACTTCTTTAAATGAGATTTTTTTACGAACACTATATGCTACATTTTTGTATTCTTTATAAATTTTCTTATCTAACTGTTTATAAAACACATCCTCACTCACAAATGGCTTATTTCGATTACTTGGATAATCTAACTTTTGATTGGATTCTGCATATGTTGTGGATAATTGCATAAGAAAACAAATAATGAATACAATGCACATCATTTTTTCATAGTGACACCTCAATTTTTTTTATCCACATTACTTTTCCACATACTTAAATCGCTAGTCCGTTTCCAAGAAAAAGGAATTTTTTCCACATTTGTCGAAGTATATAGCGTCAACTTGAAAGATGGGGATGAATTATGAATAAAATTATTGTAATACGACATTGTTCCGCAACTGGACAAAAACGTGATGCCGAATTAACGACTGCCGGAAAAAATCAAGCTAATATCCTTGCTACATTCCTTTTAGAAAATCAGATACAAATAGATCATATTATTTCGAGCCCATTTGTCCGAGCTATCGATTCTATTCGGCCCTATGCGCGCTCCAAGCTAACCTATCTATCGAAGAGGATGAACGATTAGCTGAACGTATATTAAGCAACGTTCCGATGGATGATTGGATGCCAAAACTAGAATCTACTTTTACAAACATAGATATTGCCTTTTCAGGCGGAGAGTCAACAAAACAAGCGACGGACCGTGCTATATCGCTTATCCAAGACGTTTTAAAATTAAACCATACTACAACACTACTCGTTACACATGGAAACTTACTTACACTCATTTTAAAGCACTTTGATCATACGATCGGCTTTAATGAATGGAGAACTTTAACGAATCCTGATGTTTACGAAATTACAATTGGTGAACAAAGTATCATAAAGCGATTATGGGAAGCATCGTCCAAGTAGTATCCCTTTCCAAAACACTCAGTTGACGCCACGAGAAGAGACTGTATTAACAATAGAGAGGGGTATCATTCCATATGTATGAAGATGTACTTTCTTTACTACATAAAACAAATATTTCTTATGAAAAGTTTGAACACGAGCCAGTGCTTGATTATGAGACAGATCGTATCGTGCGTGAAAGACTCGGTTTGCAAGGTACTCCAAGTAAAAGCTTATTTTTAAAATCAAAATCCGGAGATTATTTCGTATTTTTTACGTTAGAGGGTACTCGGCTCGACCGAGGAGAAATGAAAGAAATAACAGGAGAAAGCTTATCACTTTGCTCTCCACATGAGTTACGAGAAAAAACTGGTTGCACCCCTGGCTGTGTAGCTCCTTTCGGTTATTCACAAGATGTAACGATTATTGTGGATAGTTCCATTTATACGTACGATAAAATTTTGATTACACCTGGTGTACCCGAATTTACAATTGAATTATCCACAGAGGAATTAAAAAAAATTGTATTCACATGCCCAAATACTGTTTTAGAGTACAAACAAAAAGAGAGCTAATGGTTAGCTCTCTTTTTTCATTATTTGGCTTCTGCTGTTTTTTCTTTTGCAGAACGTACTTGCTCGTCCGCATGATAAGAAGAACGTACAAGTGGGCCAGCTTCACAGTGGCTAAATCCTTTGCTAAGTGCAATTTCTTTAAGCTCTGCAAATTCTGCTGGTGGGTAATATTTAAGAACTGGTAAATGCTTCTTAGATGGTTGTAGGTATTGCCCAAGAGTTAAAATATCCACATTGTTTGCACGTAAGTCATCCATTGCTTCAATTAAATCTTCTCTCGTTTCACCTAAGCCCACCATAATGCTCGATTTAGTTGGAATATCAGGCTGCATTTCTTTCGCTCGACGTAAAAACTCTAATGAACGATCATATTTTGCTCTAGCGCGAACTCGGTCAGATAATCGACGTACTGTTTCAATGTTATGGTTTAAAATATCTGGTTTTGCATCCATTAACATTTTTAAGTTTTCTTCTACTCCACCCATATCAGATGGTAATACTTCGATAGACGTGAATGGGTTTTTACGACGTACTGCTCGTACTGTTTCAGCAAAAACAGCTGCTCCCCCGTCCTTTAAATCATCACGTGCAACCGCTGTTATAACGACGTGCTTTAAGCCCATTTGTACTACTGAATCTGCTACGCGTTCTGGTTCTTGTAAATCAAGCTCAGTTGGTAAGCCTGTTTTAACCGCACAAAAACGACAAGCACGTGTACAAACCGCACCTAAAATCATAAATGTTGCTGTTTTTCTTACAGCCCAGCATTCATGAATATTCGGACATTTTGCCTCTTCACAAACGGTATGAAGATTTTTAGAACGCATCATTTTCTTTAAGCCTGTATAGTTTTCATTCGTGTTTAACTTAATTTTCAACCATTCGGGCTTGCGCTTATATTCTGTTTGTTTTGTCATGGTTATCAACTCCGCACAATATGAAATAGTTTACCGTGTTCGCTTCTTTCAATGTAACATATCTATTCTAACGTATGAAAGCGATTTGCTCAAATGAAGATTCTAAGATTTTTTCCAATCGTTCCCTATAATGAAATACTCCGTATATCCCACACTAAAAAGAGTGATGTTGTGAAAGGAGTCTATTTCATGCTTCGAAAAATTTCTCTTTTGCTTTCAATTTGCTTTCTTCTCCACCAAAACATCGCTTACGGTGAAGATAATCAGCAAAGCATATACGAAAAGCGCATGGCACTATATAAAGAAACCGAGCAGTCTTCAGGCATTCCGTGGTATTACTTAGCTGCAATGGATCAATATGAAAGAAATATACGGAGCGTAAGAAAAGATATTCCGAAAAAACCAGATGCCATCATTTCCCTTTATTTCAAACCAGAAATATGGGCTGGACCTATTAATAGTAACGATACTCTCCCCCATACAATTTCTCTATTTGGCGGAATAGGTTTAGATGGTGACAAAGATGGATTTGCAAATGCAAGTAGCGACCGTGATCTTCTGCATACCGCAGCGACTATTTTAAGGAAACAAGGAACGTCAGAAGACCGTATTAAAATTATGCTCTGGGAATATTATAGACGTGCAAAAACAGTTGATTTAATTAGTGAATACGCCCGAATTTATAAACATTATGGCCGTATTAATTTAGAGGGAAATGCTTTTCCTCTCCCAATTCGCAGTGACCATAGCTACCGTAGTACTTTCGGCGCTGGAAGAAGTTTTGGAGGAAGAAGAGTTCATGAAGGAACCGATATTTTTGCAGGATATGGTGTACCAGTAAGATCGACTTGCTATGGCATTATTGAGACAAAAGGATGGAACCGTCTTGGTGGATGGCGTATCGGCATTCGCGATCTGCATAATAATTACCATTATTACGCACATTTAGGCGGGTTCTCAAAAGAAATACAGCTTGGACAAATTGTTGAGCCAGGAAAAGTAATCGGATTTGTTGGTAGCACCGGTTATGGACCTCCTGGTACAGCCGGAAAATTTCCGCCCCACTTACATTTTGGCATGTATAAAGACAATGGCTATACAGAATGGGCCTTCGATCCATACATGCATTTAAGCTTGTGGGAACGCAAAGAACGAGCAAATACAAAACGATAACCGTAGCAGATTGCTACGGTTATTTTTTATCCCGCTATTTGCCCGGCAGTAAGATCCCTACCTCAAAATTCAGCGAAAGCAAAGGCGTTCGGTCGGTTGGGGATCAACTGCCCGTAAAAGCCCCCCACTGATTAAAGTTTCACTTTATATTCGCTAACTATCCGTTTTCTTTTTATCCGGTACAACAACGCCACCGCTTCCATAATAAGTAGGCACTTCTCCTTGAACAATGCGCGTTGCAATCGGAACATCTTGTTTCACTTTTATTTCTTTCGTATGAAATGGAATAATCACTTGCAACGTTACTTCCATCTCCATAACAATTTGAATCGCTGTATTATTAATCCCATGCGGCTCAATTTTTTGTTTAATATCCGTGTTTACATGACCGATTGTCGTGAAATCAATCGGAATATCTGGCCCCAGATGTCCGAGAAGCACATTATCCGTTACACGACCAAAAGGAACTGCCATAGTCGCCCCGTTTTTTTCAGAAATACCTAGCTCCTTCAAATTCCCTTGTTCTACTTGCTGTAAATATTTTTCTATGTATGTGGTCGTTGATGTTACGATTTCATTTACTTGCTTTGTATTTAAATTAATTGTAGATACTCTTCCGTTCCGATCCGTTTGTACTTTCATTAATGAATCGACGTCGAATCCTTCATTAATTCTGTCCTTTACCGCCTTCGTCATGACTGCTGTCGCCATTTTATGCGTCTCTACTTCCCCATATTTCATTAACGTTGGCTGAATGCTGTTATTCACAATCCATAATCCTTGCATTAGTAATATCACAAAAAGAATAAACGACATAAGCAGTATGTACCGAAAGGAAATAGGTCCCCTTCGAAACCGCGAATTTTTCGAACGAAATATGCTCATAAAAAAACCTCCTTCTTATATCATTTCTATGCAAGAAGGAGGGACGATATATGCTTATCTCATTTTTAATAACGCTTCTTTTCCAATCGTTCCTACTGGAATACCTAACGCTTCCGCTCCAGTCGTTACGGATTCTAACGGTGCTTCAAGAAGTTGTTCAATGGTTCTTACACCAACCGCACGGCCAGCAATAATTCCCCGATCACCTAACTTCTCATTTAAAAGACCTACATCTAATGCACCACACATAATATATCCTTTATCGCTCATTACAGCTAGCAAATTTGTCTTTGGAAGTTTTACACTAACCGCAATAAACGTATAATTATCGATTATAATTGGCTCCACATTAACCATAGTTCACACTCCTCTCTTTCTTATCTGTATGACAAGAGAAAAATGAGTGTTACAAGTAACTAGCCTATAGTTTGACGGAAGATGTATGAGTTATCAACACGTCTGTTAACACATCTCTAAGTAGTTCCGGCATATAATATTGTTTGTCAGAAAGTGTGGATAGCTCTGGGTATAAGTATCCGAATGTAAACATATCAATCGTTCCAACCGTATATATACGATCTAATTCCAGCGATTCCCCGTTAATCAATACATCTTCGAGTAAAATTTTATTCCCAGGAGTCGTATCTGGAATGACTTCTACACCAGCGTAAATCATTTTCCCCATCACTTTTCCTCGAAATCCGAATCCTTTCACCTCAAGATTCTCCATATTCGGGCGGCGTGCTTTCAAGATCACTTCTCTTAATGTTTTTCCTGACACTTTCAACGCACATGGATTAATTGGATGTGGACAAATTCTGTGAATATCTCCGCGCGTCACAACACCTTCTTCTAATCCCTCAAGAAGTACACCAGCGTTCACCATTCCAATCTCTGCACCGCACCACGTTTTCAGCGCATTTGCTAACATGTGCGAAAATGGTGTCTCATGAAACCAATCAACTGGTAATGATTCCTTTAAATGAACGACAGGCTCTGCCATGATATGCTTACTTTCTTCCTGCAGCATTTCAATTGTGGATAACGGTTTACTATAAGCACCTAACCGCTCTGTCTTAATCGCTCTACCGTCCTTCTTCAACAGTCTCTTCGTCTCTTTATCCACAGTAAGCTGCACGTGCCCAACGTAACGGCCCCACTTTTCACAACAACAAAGTAAAGTATTATTCATATGAACACCGCGCTCAAATAAATGATGCGTATGTGCACCTAAAATAACATCTATATCATAATGCTCCGCCATATACTCATCCATGCTTTTTCCAAGGTGAGATAGGACAACTTTAATATGCGCCTCATCTTTCACTTCTTCTAAAATAGACTCTAAATGCTCGATTGGATCTTCAATGTGCCAGTCTAACATTTGATAAAACTCGGGATATGCTACCGTTAATCC
Source organism: Bacillus sp. FSL M7-1020 (assembly GCF_038050415.1). Taxonomy (NCBI): domain Bacteria; kingdom Bacillati; phylum Bacillota; class Bacilli; order Caryophanales; family Bacillaceae; genus Bacillus; species Bacillus sp. FSL M7-1020. The sequence continues at coordinate 4,534,641 of NZ_JBBOTW010000001.1, forward strand.
AATAAAAGCAATCGTAATTCCATCTGTCGTTGTATGTAATTTATAAGGCTTTGCCCATGCTGGACGTATACCTTCTTTTTCAAATAAATTCGCGACGAGCACCTCAAATCCAGCATCATCATATAGACGATTCAAATGCTCCTTCGCTAACGTAATTCCTTCATTATTTCCAATCGTTACATAATCATATAACGCCTCATTTAAAAGCTTCGTATTGCCAAGCCCATTCGTCGCTTCCGAAATACTGTGAAAACGATCCACATGATCGCCGATATCAACCGTCAAAACGGTCTCTCCCGCTTCCTGTCTTCGCTTTTTCTCCCCTTGTACAAACCGATAAATTTGCGGCCAATTTTCAAAATGACTATGTATATCGTTTGTATGATAAAGGTGGATGATTGTTTCTTTATTTATATTCAGAGAAAAAACCTCCTCTCAATTCCTTACTGCCATTTACGCTATACGTACGCAATAATCCTGTAAATACTTTTCGTCTTTTCTTGCTATTTTACATTGTACTCGCATTATGAGAAAAAGCAAAAGATTGTCTTTTTTATATGGAAACTTTTGTTTTTTCTAGTTGGTGTGAAAGGATTTTAGATGGTGAAGTGGGGGATTGGTCAAAAAGTTTAATAGAGAATTCAGTGGGTGGTTGTTCAAGTGGATTTGTCAGTATCTTTGTCTTAAATCTAGTCGTTCTCTGTTCTTATAAAATGTTTGGGGTATGTGAGGTTTTTCTTTTGTCTTACTTTGTCGACAAATCGATATTCCTTGTCGAAACGTTGATATATTGAAATAATCGTTGATATATTCCCATTTATGATCGATATATTTGAAAAATCGTTGATATATTTAGCCGAACACCCACCCGGGTATCTCTTTCCCCATCTCCGATTGGTGAAGGCTTTTACGGGCAGCCCGCCCCCACCTAACTTCTTTGCTTCCACTGAATTTTGAGGTGGGGGCCTTACTGCCCGTTAATGCGGGATAAATAACAAATAAAAAAGCGCCCTGCACAGCAGGACGCTTTCTTCATACATATATTATCCAGTTCTAGCGGCTAGAATAAGCTACTTCCACTTTTAAATATTATCCAGCTTCGCCTCCTAGCCCCTCATGTCTAAGAACCTTAGCCAACGGGGCTGAACAGTCGGCTCCGCGTTTCTATTTAACCAATAGAACCTTCCATCTCAAACTTGATTAGGCGGTTCATTTCAACTGCGTATTCCATTGGAAGTTCGCGAGTGAATGGCTCGATGAAGCCCATTACGATCATTTCTGTAGCTTCTTGCTCAGAAATACCGCGGCTCATTAGGTAGAATAATTGTTCTTCTGATACTTTCGATACTTTCGCTTCGTGCTCAAGTGAAACGTAATCGTTTTTGATTTCGTTGTAAGGAATTGTATCAGATGTAGATTGGTTATCCATGATTAACGTGTCACACTCGATGTTAGAGCGAGAGTTTTTCGCTTTTGGTCCGAAGTGTACGATACCACGATAAGTTACTTTACCACCATGCTTCGCAATCGATTTAGAAACGATTGTTGAAGAAGTGTTTGGTGCTAAGTGAATCATTTTCGCACCAGCATCTTGGTGTTGGCCTTTACCAGCAATCGCGATAGATAACGTTAAACCACGAGCGCCTTCGCCTTTTAAGATAACTGCTGGGTATTTCATCGTTAATTTAGATCCAATGTTACCGTCAATCCATTCCATCGTTGCGTTTTCTTCACAAACCGCACGTTTTGTAACTAGGTTGTATACGTTGTTCGCCCAGTTTTGGATTGTTGTATAACGGCAATATGCATCTTTCTTAATGATGATTTCTACTACCGCACTGTGAAGTGAGTTAGTCGTGTAAACAGGCGCTGTACAACCTTCTACGTAGTGTACGTGTGCGCCTTCGTCTACGATGATAAGCGTACGCTCGAATTGTCCCATATTTTCAGAGTTAATACGGAAATACGCTTGAAGTGGTGTATCAACTTTAATACCTTTTGGAACGTAGATGAATGATCCACCAGACCAAACTGCAGAGTTTAATGCAGAGAATTTGTTGTCTGTTGGTGGGATTACTTTTCCGAAATGCTCACGGAAAATATCTTCGTTCTCTTTTAATGCGCTATCTGTATCTTTGAAGACGATTCCTAGAGCTTCTAGGTCTTCTTTCATGTTGTGGTATACAACTTCAGATTCGTACTGTGCAGATACACCAGCTAAATATTTTTGCTCAGCTTCAGGAATACCTAATTTATCAAATGTCGCTTTAATTTCATCAGGTACTTCATCCCAAGACTTCTCAGATTTCTCAGATGGTTTTACGTAGTACGTAATTTCATCGAAATCTAAGTCATTTAAGTCGCCGCCCCATTGTGGCATTGGCATTTCATAGAACTTATCCAGTGATTTTAAACGGAAGTCTAACATCCACTGTGGTTCTTCTTTCATACGTGAAATCTCTTCAACGATTTCTTTTGTTAAACCGCGTCCAGCACGGAAAATCGAAACGTCTTTGTCTTTGAAACCATATTTGTAATCGCCGATATCTGGCAGTTGCTTCGCCATGTTGGTGTGTCCCTCCTTAGATAACCTCGTTTTTAGGAACCTTTAACATTACTTATCTTCGTTTAAGCCCTTTTCTAACGCTTTCCACGCTAATGTTGCACATTTAATACGTGCAGGGAACTTGCATACGCCTTGTAATGCTTCAATATCTCCTAAATCGATGCTGTCATCGTACTCTTTTCCTAGCATCATATCAGAGAAAATTTTAGAAAGCTGAAGTGCCTCTTCAATTTTCTTACCTTTTACTGCTTGTGTCATCATTGAAGCTGAAGACATTGAGATGGAACATCCTTCTCCTTCAAACTTCGCTTCTTGCACAATACCTTCTTCTACTTTCATCGTAAGTTGAATACGATCGCCGCAAGTTGGATTGTTCAAGTTTACTGTAACACTATCTTCTAGCACGCCATTGTTACGAGGATTCTTATAATGATCCATAATAACTTGACGATATAACGTATCTAAATTATTAAATGACATTTGTGAAATACTCCTTTGTCTTGATTAGCGATTCAACAAATGTATCAATTTCTTCTTTTGTATTATATAAATAGAAGCTCGCACGTGCTGTTGAAGAAGCTTTCAGCCACTTCATAAGCGGTTGTGCACAGTGGTGTCCTGCGCGAACCGCAATACCTTCTACATCTAATACTGTCGCTACATCGTGAGGATGTACGTCTTCAATATTAAATGTAACAAGACCAGCGCGATGCTTTGGACCATAAATTGTAACGCCATCTACTTCTGATAGTCTTTCTAAAGCGTATTGCGCTAATTCATGTTCATGCTTTTCAATATTATGAAGACCGATTTCTTCTAGGAAATCAATTGCCGCACCAAGTCCGATTGCATTACCGATAATCGGTGTACCTGCTTCGAACTTCCACGGAATCTCTTTCCACGTAGATTCTTGTAAGTCTACGAAATCAATCATTTCACCACCAAATTCAATTGGTTCCATATTGTTTAGCAATTCTTTCTTACCATATAATACGCCGACACCTGTTGGTCCGCACATCTTATGAGCAGATAATGCGTAGAAATCACAGTTTAAATCTTGTACATCCACTTTCATATGAGGTGCACTTTGTGCTCCATCAACGATCATGATTGCACCGTTTTCATGTGCGATTGCTCCGATTTCTTTTACAGGGTTAATCGTTCCAAGTACGTTTGACACGTGCATAATAGAAACGATTTTTGTATTCGGTGTAACAGTTTGACGAACATCTTCTAAAGAAATTGTACCGTCTAGTTGAAGCGGAAGGTATTTCAAAGTTGCGCCAGTTTTCTTCGCAACTTGTTGCCACGGAATGATGTTACTATGGTGTTCCATGTAAGAAATAACGATTTCATCGCCTTCTTTTACATTTTCAAGACCATAGCTAGCCGCTACTGTATTTAATGCTGTTGTCGTTCCGCGCGTGAAAATAATCTCTTCCATTGATTTCGCGTTAATAAACTTGCGAACTTTCTCACGTGCACCTTCATACGCGTCAGTAGCTTTCGTACCGAGCGTATGAACACCGCGATGCACGTTAGAATTATATTCTTTATAGTAACGTTCTAACGTTTCAATGACTTGAATTGGTTTTTGAGAAGTTGCTGCACTATCGAAATAAACAAGTTGTTTGCCGTTCACTTTTTGATCAAGAATTGGAAACTGTTTGCGTATTTCATGAATATTCATTAGCGAACTTTCCTTTCAATTACCTCAACAAGCTGTGCTTTTACTCCTTCAATTGGAAGCTCATTTACTACAGGTGCTAAGAATCCATGGATGACTAAACGTTCTGCTTCGCGTTTTGGAATACCACGGCTCATCAAGTAGTATAATTGGTACGGATCTACGCGGCCTACTGAAGCTGCGTGACCTGCCATTACATCATCTTCGTCAATTAAAAGAATTGGGTTTGCATCTCCGCGAGCTTTCTCATCTAACATAAGAACGCGAGAAGATTGTTGTGCATTTGATTTAGATGCACCGTGTTCAATCTTACCAATTCCGTTAAAGATAGATGTTGCACTATCTTTTTGTACACCGTGTTTTAAAATCCAACCTTCAGAGTGTTTACCGAAGTGAACAACTTTAGTTGTAAAGTTTTGTGTTTGGTTACCACGGCCAATTGTTACTGTTTTCGTATCAGCATATGAACCGTCGCCCATTAAGTTCGTAACGTTCTCTGAGATTGTGTTTCCGTCATTCATAAGGCCTAGAGCCCAATCAATGCGGCCGTCGCGTCCTACAATGCCGCGGCGGTTAACGTAAGTTGTTACGTCTTTTGCTAATAAATCAACCGCACCGAATTTCACTTGTGCGCCTTGTTCCACGATTACTTCTGCTACGATATTTGCAATACCTTTAGCATTTTCATTTGCAACATAGTTTTCTACATAAGTTGCAGTACTGTTCGCATCAGCTACGAATAATACGTGGTTATATACGTTAGCTTCTTCGCCGTCTACTAAGAATACAGCTTGAAGTGGAGTTTCAAGAACAACGTTTTTCGGAACATATACGAATGCACCGCCGTTGATTAATGCAGCATGAAGTGCAGTTAGACGATGCTCGTCTACTTTCACGCCGTCTTTCATTAAATACTTTTGTAATAGTTCAGCATGCTCTGTTGCAGCTGTTACGATGTCTGTAAAAATAACACCTTTTTCTTTTGCTTCGTCTGCTAAAGAAACGAACGCAGTTGTACCAGTACGTTGTACTAATACGCTGTTATTTTCATCGATTAAGTTTTTCACTGCTTCTGGAAGCTCTGTTAAAGAACTTACAGGCTCTTGCTTAGCAGCGTCGCCTTTTCCGATAAAGTCCCATTTTTCAATTTTCGTTTTATCAGGCGTTGGCATTGGAAGTTCTGTTGCTTGTGCAAGAGCTTGTAAGCGGAACTCAGTCAACCAAGCAGCTTCGTTTACTTCGCTAGCGCGCTGACGGATTGTTTCTTGATCGAAAGGTAATGTACCGATTGTCATGTTTATGCTCCTCTCTTACGCTTCTTGCTCTGCTGTTTCGTCTTCAATACCTAATTCTTTTTTAATCCAGTCGTAACCTTCAGCTTCTAGACGTTGTGCAAGCTCAGGTCCACCAGATTTAACGATACGACCGTTCATCATAACGTGAACGAAGTCTGGAGTGATGTAGTTTAATAAACGTTGGTAATGCGTAATCATTAGGCAACCGAACTCTTCGCCGCGCATTTGGTTAATACCTTTAGATACAACTTTTAACGCATCGATATCAAGACCAGAATCGATTTCGTCTAAGATTGCAATTTTTGGCTCAATCATCATTAATTGAAGAATCTCATTACGTTTTTTCTCACCGCCAGAGAAACCTTCATTTAAGTAACGTTGTGCCATTTCTGGATCCATTTCTAGGAATTCCATGTTTTTATCTAACGTACGGATAAATTTCATAAGAGAAATTTCATCGCCTTCTTCACGACGTGCGTTAATCGCAGAACGTAAGAAGTCAGCGTTTGTAACTCCGCTAATTTCACTTGGATATTGCATTGCTAAGAATAGACCTGCTTGTGCGCGCTCGTCTACTTCCATTTCTAATACATCTTCACCGTCAATGATGATGCTACCTTCTGTTACTTCATACTTTGGGTGACCCATAATTGCAGAAGATAAAGTTGATTTACCTGTTCCGTTAGGTCCCATAATTGCGTGGATTTCTCCACCTTTTACTTCAAGGTTTACACCTTTTAAAATTTCTTTGCCGTCAATTGATACGTGTAAGTCTTTAACCGTTAATGTAGAACCAGCCATCTCAATACCTCCATTAATCCTATATATACATTTTAAAAATTCCTAAAACGTTCATATTCTCATTTTATTCTCATTCTAATCTTATATCAAATAAAATGATATCGCAAACGACGAAAAAAAGTAACAATTTTTTCACAAATGTATATAAGTATTTCCTTTGCATCCTTATATGATACACCTTTCTTCTTATATATATAAAGAAAAAAGGACTGATAAATTCCCAGTCCTTTCCTTACGTTTATTCACTTACCGGAAGTACAGCACCTTTATATTCTTTAATAATAAAATCCTGAATTTCTTTTGAATGCAATACTTCTACCAGTTCTTTAATTTCTTTTTTCTTCTCGTCACCTTTACGAACTGCAATAATATTTGCATACGGAGAGTCTGATCCTTCAATCGCAATTGCATCCTTTGTTGGATTTAATTTCGCATCAATTGCATAGTTTGAATTAATAAATAAAGCATCTCCCTCATTATTTTCATACAGCTTCGGTGACAGTCCAGGTTCAACATCTGTTTTAAACTTTAAGTTTTTCGGATTTTCTACAACATCTTTTACTGTCGCCTTAACAACATCTACTCCATCTTTAAGCTTAATAACGCCACCTTTTTGTAATAGTGCTAACATACGGCCGCGCTCAGCCACGTTATTACTCATAATAACTGTTCCGCCCTCTGGCAGGTCTTTTAAGCTTTTATATTTCTTAGAATAAATGCCCATTGGTTCTAAATGAATTTTTCCTGCGTTTACAATTTTATATCCTTTTTCTTGAATTTCTTTATCTAAATATGGAATGTGTTGGAAGTAATTCGCATCAATTTCTTTATCCGCTAACGCTTTATTCGGTAACACATAGTCCTGGAACTTTTTAATCTCTAATTTAATACCCTTTTTCTCTAATATTGGCTGTGCTTTCTCCAAAATGACAGCGTGCGGCACGTTAGAAGCTCCAACGACAAGCTTATTTTCCTCTTTTCCCCCGCAAGCAGCTAATGTAAATACAGATAGCGCTGTAACAACTGACAGTATAATCTTTTTCATCTGATATCCCCTTCTCCCCTATAGGTATGTAGTTAGAAAAAAAGAGCCGGCATACACCAGCCCTTCTTCAAACAATTATTCTTTTACAGGAACAACTGCCCCTTTATACTCTTTAGTAATAAAGTCTTCAATTTCTTTAGAATGCAACACTTCTACAAGAGCTTTAATTTCTTTCTTATCTTTATCCCCTTTACGAACTGCTACGATGTTAGCATACGGAGAATCACTACCTTCAATTGCAATCGCATCTTTTTCTGGGTTTAATTTCGCATCAATTGCATAGTTAGAGTTAATTAGAACAGCGTCGCCTTCTTTATTGTTATACACTTGTGGTAATAAACCAGGCTCGATATCCGTTTTGAACTTTAAGTTTTTCGGATTATCTGCAATATCTTTCGGAGTTGCACTAACTGGATCTACTCCGTCTTTAATTTTTAAAATACCTTCTTTTTGTAAAATTGCTAAACCACGTCCATGGTCAGTAACGGAATTACTCATAATGATTGTTGCCCCGTCTGGCAGTTCTTTTAAGCTCTTATACTTTTGAGAGTATACACCAATTGGTTCTAAATGAATTTTCCCCGCTATTTCAAAATCATATTTTTTATCTTTAATTTCTTTTTCTAAATACGGAATGTGCTGGAAGTAGTTTGCATCTAATTCCTTATCCGCTAACGATTTATTTGGCAACACGTAATCTTGGAATTTTTTCACTTCTAATTCAATTCCTTTTTTCTCAAGCAACGGTTTTGCCTTTTCTAAAATTTCAGCGTGCGGTACGTTAGAAGCCCCAACAACTAGTTTCTTTTCATCTTTATCTTTCCCGCCACAAGCAGCTAACCCAAAAATTGAAGTTGAAATAAGTGCTGTAAGTAATAATTTTTTCATTTGAAATACCCTCCTGTTTTCATTATCTTTTATCTATTCGAGTCGTTACACTATCACCAATCCACTGAATGAAAAATACAACTAGTAACACACAAATTGTCGCAACGATTGTTACATCGTTATTTCCACGCTGGAATCCTTCTAAGTAAGCAAGTGTTCCAAGACCACCAGCACCAACAACTCCCGCCATTGCTGTATAGCCTACTAAAGCAATTGTCGTTACCGTAATACCAGATACTAACGCTGGTAATGATTCTGGAATTAACACTTTTAAAATGATTGTGCTTGTTTTTGCCCCCATTGCTTTTGAAGCTTCGATTACACCTTTATCAATTTCACGAAGTGCGATTTCAACCATTCTTGCGTAAAATGGTGCCGCTCCAATAATTAAAGCTGGCAATGCTGCACTAGCCCCGAGAATTGTTCCAAGGATAATCTTTGTGAATGGAATTAATAAAATGATTAAAATGATGAACGGTATAGAACGGAATATGTTTACAAAGGCTCCAATCCCTGTATTAACCGCTTTGTTTTCCCATAAATTATCTTTCGATGTCATAAAGAGTAACAATCCTAAAATGAGTCCTAAAACAAATGTGGCAAGCGCTGCGATTGCCGTCATATATAACGTTTCACCAGTCGCTTCTAACATTTGATTCCAATCAACATTTGCGAGTAACTTATCCATGTGCAATCACCTCCAGCTCTACTTGATCTTGATGTATTCCCTCTATCGCTTGCTGGATTGCTGTTTCCTCACCATTTAAATGAACAACTAAACTTCCGTAAGAACCGTTATTCGTTTGTGCGATATTTCCTTGCAAAATGCTAACTTCTATATCACTGCGTTGCATTAATCTTTGAAGTACTGGTCTTTCTACAGCCTCGCCGACAAACTGCAAGCGAATTACTTTGCCATCTGGATATTTTTCAATTAAACTTTCAATTGTTTCGTTTGTATCTTCAGAATCTGTTAACTGCTGTACAAAGCGTTTCGTAATGTCTTGCTGTGGATTACGGAATACGTCAAGTACTGGACCTGTTTCTACGATTTTCCCTTTCTCCATTACCGCAACACGATTACAAATCTTTCGAATTACGTGCATCTCATGTGTAATCAATACAATTGTTAAACCGAGACGCTTATTAATATCAAGTAGTAAATCTAAAATTTGATCTGTCGTTTCCGGATCCAGTGCTGACGTTGCTTCATCACATAAAAGCACTTGTGGGTTGTTAGCTAACGCTCTAGCAATCCCAACACGCTGCTTTTGTCCACCACTTAACTGGGATGGATACGCGTCTCCTCTTCCTTCTAATCCAACGAGATGAATTAACTCATCAACACGTTTTCTTCTCTTCTCCTTATCAACACCTGCAATCTCAAGTGGAAATGCGATATTTTCGCGTACAGTTCGTGACCAAAGTAAGTTGAAGTGCTGAAAAATCATTCCAATTTCTTGCCTTGCCTTACGAAGTTCACTTCCTGTAATTGCTGAAATGACACGATTTGCAATTGTAATTTGGCCAGAAGTTGGTTTCTCTAACTGATTAAACAGCCTTATTAAAGAACTTTTCCCAGCACCACTATATCCGATAACACCAAATATTTCGCCTTTTTCTATTTTTAAATTGGCGTTATCTACAGCAGTGACATCACCGCTTTTTGCCTTATATATTTTCTTTACATTTTCTAATAAGATCATGATGTTCACCCCTTTTTTAAGTAAAAAGCGCAAGCGGCTCGTTTAGAACAAGAGGACGCCCGAATCCCTGACGTAGAGGCGCTTTTTGCCTCATAGGAAGGGATGAAACGACCGACTGTTCTAGCCGCTGGAGCTGGATTTCATAAAACTTTGGATAGACTCCGCAATTTTTTTATTTTTCATGCGTGTAATCTATCGCCATAGCTCCTCTTATTATTTGAATGTCCTCCACATTCAAACAACAAAAAAACCTTTCCGCTTTAGAGAAGCAGAAAGGTTTATATGCGTATATAACAACATTATCCCTCTCTCTCATCTCTCAAAGCATTCGCTTTGCAGGAATTGGCACCATTTCAACATAAGTTGACGGTTGCCGGGCTTCACAGGGCACAGTCCCTCCACCTCTCTTGATAAGAGAAATCAGATTTAATTTTCGTCTGATTTGTAATTTATGAAATTGTCTATATTTTATGAATTGAATTGTATCAATATCCACACGTCATGTCAACAAGAATTTTCACAAAACAAGAAACTTCAGAATTTTAAGCACCTACTGACATCGGTTTACATATATGAAACATCGATTCAACTAATAGCATCGTTCGATATGTTCCCGAATATTGCACACGTCCATCGTTCATTAACGTTTGCAATCTTACATTTCCGTTCACTAATTGTTTTACATCCTCTTCATCTAAGCACACAATTTGTTCCGTTCCTCTTGCCTCTTGTGACAATTCTATATAATCTCTTGAAATTTGTAATGAACAACTTTCATCTCCAAAGCGGAAATTAACAGTTTTTTCTCCTTGTCTTAAAAGCGGTTCTAAATGATATTGACCGTTAGCGTAATTTACAAATGATTGAAGCAAAGAATATAATTTCACCCTAAATCACATCCTTCATATCACTTTCTATTACATACCATTTCCCTCTCACTAAAGAGCAATCCTGTTACTTTCGCTCGACAAATACTGTATCCATCCCGCATGTCGACATATTTCCCAAGAAATATGTCGAGGCGGCAAAAACTTTGCCGCCTACTTTAATTCCGTATATAAATATTCAACCGAATGAAATGCATATATCTTCTTCATGAGTGTCCCATTTTCAAAAACAAGTAAACAAGGCACACTTTCGATTCCATACTCTTTCGCTAAATGCGGAGCATAATTTAAATCTAACATTCCAATTTTCAACTCTTCAATCGTCATCTCGACAACCGTTAACATCTTCTTTGCTAATTGGCATGTTCCACACATCGGTGTATATACATATAGCACTGTTTTTTCTTCATTCTCTATTAGGGCTGTAGCTTCGGCTCCTGTCCAGTCAATCACTTCTATCATTCCTTACCGTAAATATTCTGTATAAACGTCAATGTCAGCTCCCCATAATACATTTGCTAAATGTGAAGAAGGTGCAGTCGCCACTTCTCGGTACGAGCGATCAATATAAATATGCTCTGCTTGCGGAAATTCTTTACGAAACTGTTTCCTTAACTTTTCCCCTGCATCATCAGCATCCACTAGCACATATACGTCCTTATCAAAAAACTGATCAATGAGCTCATCCATTTTCGACAAACCAATTGTACCATTTGTACAAACAATTTCCACCGGTTCACGAATAATAGATTCAATCTTTCTTCTGTCTGATTTACCTTCTACAATAATGACTTTTTCTACATAAATCATATGTCATCACCCGATCACCATATACTATACAACCTTTAACTTAGTATATAGTATATTCGTTATTTTCATGTTGTTTCCTGTTTATTTTTGCAAAAGAAAAGCGGAAGCGGCTTGTTTAGATTGTAAAAAGCATGAAACTTCACTAAATAGATTTCCCATTAATGTACTCTCACATGATAATTGATTCATATATATGTGCTTTTCAACTCATTATGTAGCACAAAATAAAAAGGACAGCACAAAGGCTGTCCTTCAGTTGACTAAAATTAGTCTTGGTTTGTCATTTCTGCATATTTTTCTGCAGTTAATAACTTCTCAACTTGGCTTGCATCAGAAAGTTCAACTTTAACCATCCATGCACCCTCGTATGGAGATTCGTTTACAAGTTCTGGTTGGTCACTTAATTCTTCGTTTACTGCTACAACTTTACCGCTTACAGGTGCGTATAATTCAGAAACTGTTTTAACAGATTCTACGCTTCCGAATGGCTCGTCAGCTTCGATTGTTGCACCTACTTCAGGAAGTTCAACGAATACGATATCGCCTAGCTCACCTTGTGCAAAGTGAGTAATACCGATTACAACTTCATTACCTTCAGTTTTTACCCATTCGTGTTCTTCAGAGTAACGTAAATTATTTGGAATGCTCATGACTGTACCTCCAGTGAATGTATTAATTATGTAAAAATACCTTATTGGTACTTTTTCCACACACTTTCAAACTGCTCTTCGTTAAAACCAAGTGTTACATTCGTTCCATCTGTTACAATTGGACGTTTAATCAACATGCCATCAGATGCTAAAAGCTCATACATTTCGTCTTCGCTTGCATCTTTCAACTTATCTTTTAGACCAAGTTCGCGGTAACGCATTCCACTTGTATTAAAGAATTTTTTTAATGGTAATTCACTTTTTACATGTAAATTACGTACATCTTCTTTTGACGGTGGATTTTCAACAATATGAATCATCTCATATGCTACATCGTTTGCCTCAAACCATTTCTTTGCCTTTTGACATGTGCCACACTTTGGATATGAATAAAATGTTACTGTCATAAATTCACCTACTTTTTTACTAACCTTTACCTTTATCATATAGAAAACGTTTTATTATTTCAAACGATTATTCGCTAAACTTTTACTTATTTCGTGATAAATTTTAATAATCCTGCGAATTTTTCTTATTTTTCCGCCATTTGTTAAGAAAAAAATAAATATATAATTTTTTTCGATTCTTCTCTCATTCTGCATCGAACATATATCTTAAACAAACGTTTGATTAATTTTCTATTTTTCTATGTGAGCCTTTGTGCTGCATCAATTCTTTCCTACCGAACATACATCTTAAACAAACGTTTGATTAATTTCCTATTTTTTTATGTGAGCCTTTAAACTGCATCGATTTCTTCCTACCGGACATGCATCTTAAACAAACGTTTATTCAAAAAAGAAGAAGCCCCTTTTACGGCCTCCTCCATCATCGACTTAAATAATCTGAAATTGTTTGAAACACTACTATATACATATTATGAATATTTTGATTGGAAACCGTATCTTTATATAATCCCATACCCCAATACTGTCCTTCAGGGTTTCCCATATTTACAAATCCTTGCGTATACATCATAGCTCTATCCTTTGGGGCATTGTCATAATCTAAATCTTTTTCAGTAAAAATTAAGTATGGTTTATCTTGTAAGCCAATAAAAAACACTGGCTTCTTTAACGATAAAAATAAGTCCGTATACCGCTCCTTTGATGCCTCTTTAAAATATTCTTTCATAACGAAAAAACCATCAACTTTTGCTGATTTCTCCTGCATCTCTTCTAGCTTTACACTTTCAAACTTTATATTTCTAAACGTATCTTTCGGTTTTTCTCCAACAACTCCAATTACGAGTGCTCTCCCGTTATATTCTAATTTCTCTCCTTCTTTATCCTTTGCACACCCAGCACTCACTAGGCATATCAATATAAAAAATAAGAAATACGATAAACGCTTCATATAGCACTCTCCCCTTCTTTTAAGTCAAGTGACAAAAACGTAAGGTTAATTCAAGAAAATGTAAGTAAAATCGATAGCCCAATTTACGTTTCTATATTATAATCAATTGAATTTACCTACATTACTAAACATAGGAGATTATCATGAAGAAATTTAAACTTTCATCTTTTCTTCCGTTAAGTTATATACTTCTACTCGTACTCGTAAGTCCCCTTTACGACGTATTAAATCAATCAACTGTTCACGCAGTAGATGTCACAACTGTAGTAGATGATTGGATTCCATTTGTAAAAGCATTTATTATTCCTTATTTACTTTGGTTTCCTTACTTATACGGCGCACTTATTTATTACTGCTTTGCTGATCGAAAGCAATATTACGTTACTTTAAGTAGTGTAATTCTTGGCAAACTTACTTGTTTTTCTATTTATTATTTTTGGCAGACAACTGTACCACGTCCAACTGTCGTTGGAACAGACGTATTTTCTGAACTAGTTCGCTATATTTATAGTATTGATCAACCGGTAAACTGTTTCCCTAGCATTCACGTTCTTACGACATTTGTAATTATGTTAGCTGCCTTTAAGCGTAGAGAGCAACATGCTTTTGAATATTATATCCTTACTTTCTTCGGTACACTTATCATTTTATCAACACTATTTACGAAGCAACATGCATTTGTAGATGCTGTTTCTGGAATGACGCTCGCGAGTATATTATACTTCGGCGTTCAGCTCTTATTAGCAAAAGAAACAGTACGCATTCCAGTAAAACAAAATCATAAGATGTAACATAACAAAAAAGCAGACTGTGGCTTCTTCAGTCTGCTTTTATCTATTATTAAGGAGATTTTCAAATTAAGATTGCGGTACAGTCATATCACCAGAATGAATACGACCTGCTTTTTTAAGAGCAATGTAAAGTATATAAGAAACAGCTACTGGAATGATGATATAAGTGATTGCCATAGCTGGAAGAACTCCCCATCCTTGACTGGAAATTAAATTAATTGGTGCGATAAGAGAACTTAATCCAAGACCAGCGATTTCTTTCCCTGCTTCTAATTGGAAAATTAATGCCGATACTGGGCCGACTATCGCACTAGCGACGACAGTCGGGACGAGAATCATTGGATTTTTAGTAATGTTTGGCAACTGTACTTTCGGAGTACAAAGCGCCTGAGCTAATATGCCACCTAAATTATTTTCTTTCGCTGAGATTACAGAGAATCCGATAAACTGAGCAACGCATCCTGCTAGAGCTGCACCACCTGCAACGCCATCTAAGCTAAGTGCGATCGCTAATGCAGCTGATGAAGCTGGAGAGATAAGTAATAGCCCCCAAACTACTGCAATGACGATAGAAGCGATAAACGGGCTACCAGCTGAACTATCTTTAATAAATGCTCCAACTGTATTTAAAACAGGAGTAATATTATGAGATAACCAAATACCAACTAAACCAGAACCTAATATGGCCGCAAATGGAACGAGCATCATATCTAACGCAGTTTTTCCACTTAAACGTTTACCGATATATACAGCTAAAGTTGCTGTTAATAATGCACCGATTGGCTCACCTGTTTTAATGATTAGACCCGCTTCAGTAATTGAAATGGATCCGGCACCAATCGCTCCAGCTACCATCGCTGAAAAGATAACAAGACCGTTTGCACCGAGCATAAAAGCAATGCCGGCACCAATGGCTGGTGCCATAAGTGATTTTGCAACAACTCCGATTGTAATAAGTAATGGAATATCAACAATTCTTCCTATATTTTCGATCAGTAAACCAATTCCGAGGGATACGAAAATACCTTGTGCGATTCCAGCAGATGCTTTAAATACACGAGACATTATATATTCCTTCATTTGTTTCACCTTCTCCTATAAGTTAGTAACCAATTGTTTTCATATAATCACGTAAAATATCGTTTGATTTTGCGAATCGAGATTCTTCGTCCTCTGTTAAGTTTAGTTCTACAACTTCTTTCATACCATCTCTAGTAATAATAGCTGGCACTCCTGTACAAATATCATACTCACCGTACTCTCCATCTAAAATGGCTGATACAGCAATAACACGGTGATCATCGTTAAAGATTGAGCTCGCAATATACGCTAGAGAATTTCCGATTCCGTAATAAGTAGTACCTTTTCGTTTATAAATTTCCCATCCTGCTTTTGCAGTCTTCTCAACAATTTCATCTAAATCTATTTCACCAAATCGTTCTTTTTGCTCCTCTAAAATTTGTAGAATTGGCTTTCCACCAACAGTTACGTGAGACCAAGCAACCATTTGAGAATCACCATGTTCTCCTAATGAATACCCATGAATACTACGAGGATCTACATGTAACATTTCAGATAAAATTGTTCTTAAGCGAGAAGAATCTAGTGATGTACCAGTACCGATCACACGATTTCTAGGTAATCCAGATAATTTCCACACTTCATATGTAATAATATCAACTGGGTTCGATGCAAGTAAGAAAATACCGTCAAATCCACTTTCCATTACGCCGCCAACAACACTTTCCATAATTTTCGCACTCGCTCCTAAAGTATCTAAGCGACTTTGTCCAGGTTTTGGTGCTGGTCCCGCTGTAATAATAACGATGTCCATATCTTTGCAGTCTTCATAGCTTCCTGCATATACTTTTGTTCTTGTATTTGTAAAGTTAATGCAATGTGATAAATCCATCGCTTCCCCAACTGCACGTTCATGATTTATATCAATTAATAATAGCTCTTCGCAAATGCCTTGATTTACAATGGAATATGCACAACTTGATCCAACTAATCCAGTACCGATAATTGCAATTTTTCTTGTATTTCTTTTCATAGCAATCTCTCCTAATTGATCATATAATCTATTTCTTTTGTTCTTTACACTCTTAATTATAGAGATTCCCACGATAGAAACCATGGATACTTTGTGAAATATTGAGCAAAGTTTTTGTCCTTTTTGTGAATTGTTATATTTAATTTTCGTCATATTTGTTACAACTGAAAAAATATTTATTATGTATTTATTGATATATATAAATTGAAACTTCAATCAACCTTTATCCATTGGGCTTTTACGGGACAAAACAAAAAAACGAGCGACTTCATTCGCTCGTTTTTTTCATCCCATTATTCCGCACTTAATTGGCCTTTTAATTGCTGCACAATCATTGGATTCGCAGGTGCTGCCGGTTTGTAATAACTCTTTTGCTTTGCGTACTCATACATATTACGTTGGCGCATTTCATCTTGATTACGAATTTGAATTAATGTTTGGTGTAACTGTTCATTATCAGACTGAGCAATATAATTTGCATAACTTGTTAAACTTGCATTTAATCCTGCTAAATAATCATTTACCATATCTTTTTCATTCATTTCTCTCTTCCTCCTATCCTAAAAAAGTCATTAATTGTTGCTTCGTATTTCGTGCATCTTGCGCATCCTTTTGTAGCATTTGTTTCAACTCTGGATCTGTACACGTCTGTGCATACTGCTCCAACTTGTTAATAATTGTTGCGTGTCCACCGATTAAATGACGTAAGTTTTCTACTTCAAGCTCTGTTAAATTTTGCATGGAATACTCCTGCCTTTCTTTGTTCATTCGTCATTAGTATTTGGTTCTTTTTGGATTATATACATGCATGAATTAACTTCTCCTACCTATAAACAAAATAAATGATGCATAGCTATGCCATCCATCTTTTATGCTAAATATTCGTTCAATTTTATAGAGATACAATCATACTTATACTCACAAGTAAATTCCATACAATGTGTAAAATAATACTAGGTATAATAGATTGCGTCTTTTTGTATAACATCGCAAACACAATCCCCATAATCGTCGCCGTAATTAGAAGACCTCCATGAAGAATTCCAAAAATGAAGGAAGAAATAATGATACCAACTAAAAAATTATATTTCTTTTCTAAAAATCGATATAAAATACCTCGAAATAGAATTTCTTCTTTAACCGGTGTAATTATAGCAACACTTAACACATATATAATACTTTGTAGACTATTTTGAAGTCCTAAGCTCCCTAATTGTTTCTGTTGTTCTGCTGCACTTTCAAAACTAAACACATGTAACATTAAATATTGTGATAACGCAATAACCATAAAACCAATTAATAGATATAAATATGTCTTCCCATTCTTCAAAACGGATAAATCCCAAATATATTTAATAAAATGAAGAACTGGTTTATAAGCTAATAAAACGATAGCAACAACAGCTGCATCTAATAAAAGGAAATAGTACCCTTCTAAATTATCACGCAACGCTTCCTCACCATAAATCCCAAAAGCTAAACCAAGGAATAACCCTCCTAGAAGTAAGAATCCTAAAATGATTGCTATCATTACAAATAGATTTTTATATGTTATATTATCTATTTTCCTTTCCACACTATACGCTTCTAACACCGTTTTACTCATACTATTCCTCCATTTGTTTTCATTACCTTAACAAAAATCCTTTAATATAAATATAAGGATAATATAACAAAAATTTCAAAAAGAATAATATGCAATTTTACATATTATGAACGCTTTGTATTCTATAGTTTTAGGAATTATATTATTATAAAATAAAAATTTCTTACTTCCACATCATGATCCCCACTTCATACTAAACCTTATGAATAAAAGGAGAGGTAAACATGAAAACACATGATTTTCTTACTAAGGTGCAAGATAGCTATGACCCTAACCCAAGCCAAGACCCTTTTATATTTATGTTTTTCGGTTTCCTATTAGCGATATACACATACTTAAAACCCACAAAATAATATCATTTAGCAAAAAAGAGCCTCTAAACAATTAAAGGCTCTTTCTAGTTAAATTCCTTTCCGCTTCTTCAATCGCCCGTTGCATTTGCACTAACGGATTTTTAATCATCTTCCCATGCCCTGTCGCTAATATAGACGGCTTATACTCTAGCAATTTCTGAGCGCTTTTTAATGAAACTTCTGCATCCCACGTACCAAACATAGGAAACGGAAAAAGCCACATCAACTGTCCTGCTACCGCCACTCCTCCTCTCGTTTGAAATGCATCTCCAACAATGAGCGCATCATTTCTCGTGTCTAAAAACGCCATTGATCCTGGTGTATGGCCTGGGGCTGCAATTGCTACAAGTGAACCAATTTGATCTCCCTCTTGAAGAAGGATATCTGGAATCGTCTTTATCCTTTTTGACACACTCACTTTTACTTGCGTGCCTGGTTCTCCGAATTGCAGTGACAAATCCCCTTCAAGTAAACGAGCATCTCTTTCAGAAATATAGACCGAGACATTCGGCAGTTCTTGTTTTATAGCATCAAGCGCTCCTACATGGTCATCATGTGCATGTGTTATAACGATATTCGTAATCGGTTTTCCTAGTTTTCGAGCCGCTTCTAAAATCTTCTTTGCACAAAATGGCAAAGCTGCATCAATTAACGTTAATCCTGTTTCTTCTTCGACAAAGTAACAGTTAATCGGAAATAGACGCGGTAAAAATGCGATTTGATGAACTGTTCCTACTTTTATTAACTTCATCTCCTATCCCTCCATGAAAAAGAGCTGTTTACAAATACATATGTAAAACAACCCTTTTCAAGAATCCATCAATAAAAAAACCAGCAGCCAAACGGCCACTGGTTCCTTTTCATCTATTAAACTGTATAACGCTCATCTTCTAAAATTTTCGCAGCGATTTCACGTTTCTTCGGAATTACGTTAAGTGGCGTGTGACGAGTTAATTTACGTAATGATGATAACATCATGCGCAGCATGTCGCCGTTTTCAACTGCGATAAGTGTTTCTTTCGCATCTGCTTCGATTTCGTTGAATGCTTCTTGGCAGAATACTTCAGTGTATAACACTTTTTGTTTATTCTTTTCAAGACCAGTTGTTTTAATTGCTTTTTCTGTACGAAGAACAGCTGATTCCATTGCATAAAGGTTGCTTACGATGTCAGCGATATTCACAAGAATTTCTTGCTCTTTATCTAATGCTTTACCGTATTTTTGAGCCGCTAATCCAGCTACCATTAAGCCGATTTTCTTCGCGTTAGTTACTAAATATTTTTGAAGTGCTAATGGCTCATCGCCTACTTCTTCTGGCATCATCATCATTAACTCTTCTTGTAATTTTTGTGCTTTTTGAAGAAGTGGTAATTCACCTTTCATCGCTTTACGTAAGAACGTACCTGGTACGATTAGGCGGTTAATTTCGTTCGTTCCTTCGAAAATACGGTTAATACGAGAATCGCGGTACATTCTTTCAATCTCGTATTCTGCCATAAATCCGTAACCACCGTGAATTTGAACACCTTCATCTACTGTATAGTCTAATACTTCAGAACCGAATACTTTATTTAAAGAGCACTCGATTGCATATTCAGCGATAGAAGCTGCTACTGCTTTACCGTCTTTCACTTCTTCTTCAGATAATGTGCTCATGCGGCTTTCGAATAAACCTACTGTACGATATACAGAGCTTTCAGCTGCATATGTTTTCGCTGCCATATTCGCAAGTTTCTCTTGAATTAATGGGAAGCGAGCGATTGGTTGTTTGAACTGTTGACGTTGGTTTGCATATTGTGCTGAAATTTCTACTGCACGTTTCGCAGATCCAACTGTACCAACACCTAATTTATAACGACCGATATTTAAAATGTTGAACGCGATAATATGACCTTTACCGATTTCACCAAGTAAGTTCTCTTTTGGTACTAATGCATCTTCTAAAATTAACGTACGAGTTGAAGAACATTTAATACCCATTTTCTTTTCTTCTGGGCTTGTAGATACGCCAGCATATTCTTTCTCTACGATAAATGCTGAGAAGTGCTCTCCATCGATTTTTGCATATACGATAAATACGTCAGCGAATGCAGAGTTTGTAATCCACTGTTTTTCACCATTTAATACGTAATGTGTACCTTCTGCATTTAAACGTGCAGTTGTTTTTGCACCTAATGCGTCAGATCCTGAACCTGGCTCTGTTAATGCGTATGCAGCTAATTTTTCACCAGTTGCAAGTAATGGTAAATACTTTTTCTTTTGCTCTTCGTTACCGAATAATACGATCGGTAACGATCCAATACCTACGTGAGCACCGTGAGTAATTGCAAAACCACCAGCGCGAGAGAATTTCTCTGCGATTAACGCTGAGCTTACTTTATCAAGACCAATTCCACCGTACTCTTCTGGTACGTCAGCACCTAATAAACCAAGTTCCCCAGCTTCTTTTAAAAGACGAACAGAACGATCAAACTCATGTTGCTCTAAATATTCAAGCTCTGGAAGAACTTCATTTACGATAAAGTCCTCTGTCGTTTTTGCAATCATTTTATGCTCAGATGAAAAATCTTCTGGCGTAAACACTTGATCAATCGTAATCTCATCAACTAAAAAGCTACCGCCTTTAACCGCATTTCCTACTGTTTTTTCCATGAAAATTTCCTCCTTCATATTTTCATGAGCCGCTTCTCTCTTTTTGAAAGAAACTGGCTCTCCCGTTTATTTTTTATAAACCTTTGTTGCTTCCATTCTTTTTTTCATAATCCAGTTCCAGTGGCTAAAACAGTCGGTCGTTTCACCCCTTCCTGTGAGGCAAAAAGCGCCTCTTCGTCAGGGCTTCCAACGCCCTCCTGTTCTGAGCGAGCCACTTCCACTTTTTTTATAATCCAGTTCCAGCGGCTAGAATGTTCGGTGGCTTGCACTTTTTTTATAGTAATTCAAACACTCCCGCTGCTCCCATTCCGCCGCCGATACACATTGTTACGATACCGAATTGTTCGTTGCGGCGTTTCATTTCGTGAATAAGAGATAGTGTTAGTTTTGCTCCTGTACAGCCAAGTGGATGTCCAAGTGCAATTGCACCACCGTTTACGTTTACTTTTTCTTCATCTAAACCAAGTTCACGAATAACTTGGATCGATTGAGAAGCGAATGCTTCGTTTAGTTCGAATAAGCCAATATCAGATAGCTCTAAGCCAGCTAGTTTTAACGCTTTTGGAATTGCAGCGATTGGGCCGATTCCCATTACTTCTGGTGGTACGCCAGCTACTGCAAATGAACGGAATTTCGCAAGTGGCTTCATGCCATCGCTCACTGCTTTTTCACGATCCATTAATAGTACAGATGCTGCACCGTCACTCATTTGTGAAGAGTTACCAGCCGTTACAGAACCGCGAACGTTAAATGCTGGACGTAATTTACCTAAAATGTCTAGCGTCGTCTCTGCTCTTACACCTTCGTCTTGTGCGAAAATGATTGTTTCTTCTTGCAATTTATTGTTTGATCCAACCGAGCGTAACGTCACATCTACAGATACTGTTTCATCAGCAAAGTTCCCTGCCGCTAATGCTTTTGCAGCACGTTGATGACTTCTTACTGCAAATGCATCTTGCTCTTCACGAGAAATTCCATATTTCACAGCAACTTGCTCTGCTGTATGTCCCATGCCCATATAATATTCTGGAGCCGCTTCTACAAGGCGACTATTCGGACGAACGACGTGTCCCATCATCGGAACTAAGCTCATTGATTCCGCTCCGCCTGATAATACAGCTTCAGAGTGTCCAAGCATAATGCGCTCTGCTCCATAAGCGATACTTTGTAAACCAGAAGAACAGTAACGGTTAATTGTAATAGCTGGAACATCGTAAGAAAGCCCTGCTAATCCGCCGATATTACGAGCCATATTTAAACCTTGCTCTGCTTCTGGCATCGCACAACCGAAAATTAAATCATCTATTGGTCCTTCATAATTCGCACGCTTTAACGTTTCCTTTACTACTAACGCCCCTAGATCGTCAGGACGAACTGTTTTTAATGAACCCCTCTTTGCTTTTCCAATTGGTGTTCTTGCTCCCGCAACAATGACAGCTTCTCTCATGAACGATATCTCCCCTCGTTATTAGTTACGTAATGGCTTTCCTTTTACAAGCATGTGCTGCATTCTTGCTTGTGATTTCATCTCACTTACTAAGCTAATAAATGCTTCACGTTCTACATCTAATAAATACTGCTCATCAACTTCTGTTCCGTACGGCACTTTTCCGCCCGCAATGACATATGCAAGTTTCTTCGCAATGTGAAGATCATGTTCAGAAATGTAACCAGATAAATGCATTGCTTCTGCACCAAGTACAAGAGTTGCATATCCTGTTTCGCCAACAACTGGTATCTTTTTACGAATCGGTGCTTTATAGCCAGCTTCATATAAAGCAAGTGCTTTCTGTTTCGCATCATATAGTAAGTGATCACCATTCACACTAATACCGTCTTTATCGCCTAAGAAGTTGTTCGATACAGCTTCTTGTGCTGATGTAGAAACTTTCGCCATCGCTACAGATTCGAACACTTTATTCGCAACTTTTTGCAGATCAAACTCTACACCGTTTGGCATTTTATTTAAGTGTTTAATGTATAGCTCTTTATTACCGCCTCCGCCAGGGATTAAGCCAACACCAACTTCTACTAAGCCCATATACGTTTCACTAGAAGCTTGAATGCTAGCAGCCGGTAAGCAAACTTCTGTACCACCACCAAGTGTCATACCGTATGGAGCTGCTACAACTGGCTTAGAAGAGTACTTAATTTTCGTCATTGCATCTTGGAAGTTTTTCACAACCAACTCAATTTCAAAGTAATTGTCGTCTTGTGCTTCCATTAAAATCATTGCAAGGTTAGCACCAACACAGAAGTTCTTCGATTGGTTCCCGATAACAAGACCTTTATAATTCTTTTCTACTTCATCAACAGCGTAGTTAATCATTTGTGTAATATCCATACCGATTGCATTGCTCTTCGAATGGAATTCTAAGCAAAGGATGCCGTCACCTAAATCAATTAAGCTCGCGCCGCTATTTTTCTTTAATACGCCATTTTTCTCTTTTAATTGTTTAAGAGAAATTGCTTTTTTATTACGCTCGATTAGCTTATATTCACCATTATCGTAATAGTAGCTATCGCCGTTATCATGTTTATAGAAAGTAGTAAAACCTTTCTCTACCATTTCTTTTACCCAAGCTGGTACATTTACGCCGTTTTCTTCCATCTTTTGAATCGATTTTTCAACGCCGATTGCATCCCAAATTTCAAATGGTCCTTGCTCCCAACCGAAGCCCCATTTCATCGCTTGATCAATTGCCACGATATCGTCAGCAATTTCTTTATGAAGCTTTGCAGAGTATAAAAGAGTTGGTGTGATGATATTCCATAACAACTCACCTGCGCGGTCTTTCGCGTATACAAGCGCTTTCAATTTATTCGCTAATCCTTTTTCTTGCTTACTTAACTCTACGGATGCAGCTTTTAATTTTTTGCGCGCTTCGTATTCCATCGTTTCAGGATTTAATTCTAAAATTTCTTTTCCTTGTTTTAAGAAGAAGCCTTGACCAGTTTTACTTCCAAGCCATTTTTTATCAAGCATGTCATGCATGAAAGTTGGTACTTTAAATACATCACGCTCTTCTTCTTGTACGTTTTCATATACGTTATTTGCAACGTGTACGAATGTATCTAAACCAACAACATCTAATGTGCGGAACGTTGCGCTCTTCGGACGACCAATTAATGGACCCGTTACAGAATCAACTTCTCCAATGCTATAGCCGCGCTTAATCATTTCTTGAAGCGTTACAAGCAAGCCGTACGTACCAATGCGGTTTCCAATAAAGTTTGGTGTATCTTTTGCGATAACAACGCCTTTTCCAAGAACGTCTTCGCCAAATAATTTCATGAAGCTTAATACTTGTGGATCAGTTTCTTTCGTCGGTATTACCTCTAGAAGTTTTAAATATCGTGGTGGGTTAAAAAAGTGTGTTCCTAAGAAGTGTTTCTGGAAGTCGTCTGAACGACCTTCTGCCATTTTTTCAACGGAAATGCCTGACGTATTTGAGCTAACAATAGAACCTGGTTTACGAACAGCATCTACTCTTTCAAATAATTTCTTTTTAATATCTAAGTTTTCAACTACTACTTCAATAATCCAATCTACATCAGCTAGACGCTCAAGATCATCTTCTAAGTTACCTGCTTCAATCAGTGCTAAATTTCCTTTCACTGTCAGAGGAGCTGGTTTTTGCTTCAATAGTTTTTGCAGTGCCGTATTACTAAAACGATTTCTCACACTTTTATGTTCTAATGTAAGTCCCTTCGCTTCCTCTTCTTTTGTTAGCGCAGGTGGTACAATATCAAGCAATAATGTCGGAATACCAATATTAGCTAAGTGTGCCGCAATTCCTGAACCCATTACGCCTGAACCTAGAACAGCAGCCTTTTTAATTTGGAACATCCAATTCTCCCCCTATTCTTGAATGAATGCTCATTCAATTTTTCGACATAAGTCGCAATCAATGAGTGAGCCTCTACTAATAAATATATGATACAGTTTGAATTTTCGCAATATATTTATTGATAAAATTTTCTGAAATAAATATTTTTCTTTTATTTGCCCATGCTATATATATGTATTTTCTTCACTCAAATACACTTTTCCTTTTTATAATCTGACGAAACTGGAGGAATATATATGGCAAAACTTAAGAAGAACCCTTCAAAAGCTGGAATTAGCGCAGCAAGCGTAACTGGAAATGCAGGTCCACATAATCACGGTGTGGAAAAGGGCCGTCAAGGTAATAACCAACAATATAAGAAGCATAATATGGGCGAAAAATAACGGTATATTTTTGGGCAGAAAACGTGGCATAATGATTAATGGCTGCTTTTTCTGCCCAATTTATTTGTACATATGGAAAACAAAAGAGGGAACGATGATGAAACGAACAATAGTTATGATTGTAATGATTGCTACACTATTTACAGGGATGATTTTCTTCTCTTATGCACAAAGACACCAAACTGTAAGAGGTGATCAGCCTAGTATCACGGGGCAATACGGAATTACAATCGATGCAGACACAGGTGAAATTTTGTATGGAAAACGCGAAGATGAACGCTCTTATCCGGCTAGTATAGCCAAAATGATGACAACCCTTCTCTTACTAGAGAATGTAAAAGAAAATGAAGAAATTACAGTTACAGAAAACGCAATAAAAACAGAAAGTCAAAGTAAAAAAATTAAGCTGCGTGCTGGGGAAAAATTAAAACGGGATGAGGCATTAAAACTTATGCTTATCATTAGTGCAGACCCAATCTCTGAGTCAATTGCAGAACATATCGCAGGATCAAAAAATGAGTTTGTGAAAATGATGAATGCTAGAGCGAAGGAACTTGGTACAAAGCATGCAACTTTCAAAAACGCAAGTGGTGCTGATGCACTTGGAAATAAAGTATCACCATATGACATTGCCATTATTACGAAAGAAGCATTAAAATACCCAATCGTTTTACAATATATGAATTCAGTACATACAACTCTACATACTTCTGAACGCTCTCCAAAAATCGCAAACTATGGACGAGAGGAACTATATGACGATCCATATGCGATTGGAAGTAAAAGCGGTTTATCTGCACTCGGAAAATATACGGTCGTAACTGTTGATGAGAAAGACGGTAAACGCGTTATTAACGTCGTATTATCTTCTACTCGCGCGCAACTATATCCTGATACGAAGAAAATGGCACATTACGCATTTAAGCAATTAAAATAACCAAGGAGTATGTTCTCCTTGGTTATTTTTTAACCATACCTTTTAATACGAACGCAACGTTCGCTGGACGCTCTGCTAGACGGCGCATGAAATAGCCATACCAGTCGTTTCCATAAGGTACATAAACACGCATCTTGTAGCCTTCTTTTACAAGCTCAAGTTGACGCTCATTACGAATACCATATAACATTTGGAATTCAAATTGGTCTCTTGGAATATTGTGTTCTTCGGCAAGTTTTTTCGTATATTCAATAATTGCTTCGTCATGTGAAGCAATTGCAGTATAATTTCCATTTAATAAGTGCATTTTAATAATTTTTTTATAGTTATCATCTACATCTTTCTTATCCGGGAACGCTACATCTTCAGGTTCTTTATAAGCTCCTTTTACAAGACGTAAATTAGGACTATAAGCATTTAATTCTTCCATATCTTTTTCTGTACGATATAAGTAAGCTTGAATAACTGTACCAATATTATCGTATTCAGATTTTAATTGTTTAAAGATCTCAATTGTTTTCCCGCAGCGCGTATAGTCTTCCATATCAATTGTAATAAACACACCATTTTCTTTTCCAGCTTCTAAAATACGGCGCATATTGTTCATTACGATTTCATCAGAGATATCTAATCCCATAGAAGTCATCTTTAAAGAAAGCTGCGAATTAAGACCTTCTCTTCCAATTGCACGAATCGCTTCAATCGATTCGCTAGCCATTTCATTTGCTTCCGCTTCGTTATCAACAAATTCACCTAAATAATCGATCGTTACACAAAGGCCTTGCTTGTTCAATTGTTTAATAGCTGCTGTCGCTAATTCGATTGTCTCCCCTGCGACAAAACGACCTGCTCCAAAGCGTAAACCGTACTTTTTAGCTAACTTTGTTAGCGCTTTATTTTTTGACAAGAAAAGAAACGAATTTCGCATTAATTGTTCCATGTAATTCACCCCTATGACTGTAATTTATCTGTTTTTTACCCCTCTTCGAAATTATATCATTCTTTAAAATTATTTGATACAAATAATTATTTAGACAATTTATAAAATACTATAAAAACATTTAAAACCTTATATTCTTGCTTACAAATATAAAGGGAATATTTTTCGACATTTAGAAAAAACGGGTTTACTGGGCCTCAAATAGACATGTCGAAAATATTCGACATGTCTATAAAACCCTTTATATTCCATATAAATTATATAAAGATATTAATAAAGTGAAAATTCAATTAGAATAAGGCGGGCCCTCCCCCTCTGATTATTAACCCTCACCAATCGGGCTTTTACGAGATAAAAAAAGCTTAAGGTGACATTCACCTCAAGCTCTCTTATTTTTCATTTCGCTTCTCTTCATTTATCTTTTTTATATCCGAGATTAACTGTACCATTTCTTCTTTCGCATCGGGATACGTCTCATTCCAATGCTTAACTAAAGCCGGCATCGTCTTAGCTATGTAAGAATACAGTGCCCACTTCTGCACCTGTTCTTTTCTTTCTTCATTGCTCTCTCCAAGTAATAGTTCCGTGTATTTCTCTAACAACCCATCAAATTGTTCGTTAAACTTTTCACTCATCTTATCTACCTCCTATATGAAAAAAGCAGCGAAGATCGCTGCTTTTTCTTATAATTTTGATCGAACAGAGTTTAATTTCTTCTCCATTGTGCTTACTTTATCACGACGATCATCGATACGAATTGTTGTCGCAACGCGCTGTGCACCTTTCGTATATGGAACTTCATGCATTTGTTGAATGACTTCTAGAATGACAGGAAGATCTCCTTCAATAATTGTATTCATTGGTGTTAATTGATACTTCACGCGATCTGCATTTTTCTCTAGCACCTTTTGTACTTCTGCTACATATTCACTAACACTTGGATTACCTGTTCCTACTGGAATAATCGAAACGTCAACAATTGCCATAGTAGTTTTCCTCCTATAATTGCTTCTTATATATCCATTGTCTATTTTACCGAAATCCTCATCATTTTACTAATATGTTACTCTTCCACTTTAAACTGCTCGACTAATCTTTCTAAATCTCTCATATGCTCTGTCAAGCTTTCCATCGTATGAGCTACCTTTTCTAAATGATTCACTTGCGATTCAGTTGCAGCATTTACCTCTTCAGATACAGCTGCACTTTCTTGACTCGTACTAGCAATTGTATGCATTACCTCTGTAATTTCACCTTGCTCGTGACCTATATTGTTTACTTCTTCTACAATTTTTTCAACTGAGATACTAATCGTATTTACAACCGACATAATTGTACGGAATTCCGCCTCTGCCTCTGTCGTCACTTTATTTTGTATATCAGCAATATCTTTCAATTTACTTACGACCTCTACAACTCGTTTTACTTCTAATTGGACATCGCCAATCATCGTTGCGATTTCTCCTGTTGCCTCTTTTGATTGTTCCGCTAACTTTCGAACTTCTTCAGCCACAACTGCAAATCCCTTACCTTGCTCACCTGCACGTGCTGCTTCAATCGAAGCGTTTAAAGCAAGTAAGTTCGTTTGATCGGAAATACCTTTTATAAGCTCTACAACATTTTGAATCGATCCGACTTTTTGCTCTAACTTACCAGATGCTTCCTCTGTATGAACAACAATCGAAGATGACTCTCCTCTTGTACGAACTAAATTTTGCATCGTATTTAACCCTTGCTTAGATGCCTTTTCCGCTTTACCAGCCACTCCTTTTATTTCACCAACGGAGCTATTCATTTCTTCCACTGACTGCGCCATGTTCTCAAGCTGAGCTGAAACTTCATCTACACTATTGGCAAGAGTAGATGCTCCCCCGCTCACATCATCCATTGCACCTGACACTTCTCTACTAGCGGCCACCGTTTCATTCGTTAAATAATGGAGATTATTCGTTGATTGCTGCACTGTTGATACACTATTTTTAATTTTACTTACCATTTCATTCATTTGCCCAACCATATGATTAAAATGGTTCGTCAGCTCTCCAACCTCATCTTTACTTGTCACTTTCATTTGCAGTGTTAAATCTCCTTCTGCTACTTTTTGAACGTGATTCGTTAATAATTGCAGTGGTCTTGCTAATCTTCTTGAGAATAAATAAGAAGCTACTATTCCAACTAATAAACTAATACATCCCATTATAATGACTGTATTTCTCATACTACTTAACAATCCATCAATCGTTTGTTTCGGATAAAAAATTCCTATCTTCCATTTCATCGCATCAAATAACTGACTATAGACAACTACATCTTCACCTTTTAATGTAGTTTCAGCATATTTTGTGACATCTTTATTTAAACTCTTCAGCAATGGCTCTTTAGAAATATCTTTCCCTATCTTTTCTGGGTAAACAAGAGCTATATTTTTATCATTTATAATAAACATTTCTCCGTCATTATTGTATTGAATATTATGAAGTAACTTCTGAATTGTTCCGAGCGATACATCCATCGCAACAACGCCTAATACAGATCCATCTTCAGACGTAATAGCTTTAGAAACCCCTACACTTAACTTTCCTGTCGCGATTTCATATGAAGGTTGTCCCCAATGAACCTTTTTCACATCAGCCTCTGAATCTTTATACCATGGTCTTGTCGTTGGATCATATCCTTCCGGCACTTTTCCACCTTCAGCAAGATTGGCACTTAATGTTTTTTTATCTCTCGTACCAATATATAAATCTAAAATACCAGGATGGTTCTTTTTATACTCCAAAAACTCTTTCGTCAAAAACGCTTCCTCTTCTGGAGTAATTCCATCTTGAATCATATTACGAATCATCTCACTGTTCGCATAATACCCCATATCTTCATCAGTTCTTTGAACAAATGTCGTAAGTTGCTCTGTCACAAGATCCATCGTATTTTGAGAATACTGGTCTAAGGAACTTACTTCTTTCTCTTTCTGTAATTGATACATAGCTGTACCCAATATTACGAACATCATAGAAATAAGAACTGAAAACACTACCGCAATTTTTAAACGTAAACTTCTTAACATCTTCCCCCAAGCATCCCCTTATCGTTGTATTGTAATAATATTAATCACTATATTAAGTATAATGGATAAAATTAAAAAATTGAAATTAATTCTCACCCCATTCACATAGGAATACTCCTAACACTTGTGCAAAAACAAATAGTTCATTATCCTTAAAATATAATCTCATTCGTTCGGAGGGAACTATGTTACAAAAATTCGGTTTCTCACAATATGAAAGCCAAGCTTATGAAGTTGTCGTATCAAGCAATGAACCGTTAGATGCTACAACAATTGTGAAGCACTCTGGTGTTCCAAAAGCAAAAATATATGAAGTGCTAGCACGCCTGATAGATAAAGGAATGGTAATGGATTCTGTTTCAGAAAAGAAAAAGTTGTATACAG
Organism: Bacillus sp. FSL M7-1020; assembly: GCF_038050415.1. NCBI lineage: Bacteria > Bacillati > Bacillota > Bacilli > Caryophanales > Bacillaceae > Bacillus > Bacillus sp. FSL M7-1020. The sequence continues at coordinate 4,565,346 of NZ_JBBOTW010000001.1, forward strand.
CATTACCACTAAAACTAGCAATTGAAAAATTAACGACAGAATTCCAAGCAAATATTCAAGACTTAGAAACGAATATATCAAAAAAATCATTTACGGATGACCGTGTGTGGAGCTTAAAGATGCAATCTTCTATTCGAGTTCAAAGTAAAGAGCTCATTGAAAGTGCAAAAGAATCGATTCGTATTTCAGCTTGGAATGACACTCTTTCAGAATACCTTCCTTTACTAGAACAAAAAGCAAAACAAGGCGTCCAAATTGAGTCCCTTATAGTTGGAAAAGTAGAAACAGATTTAGAAAACATGCATTTTCTAATCCCAGCTGAAGAACCTAATGCATTAGAGCGCTACTTACTACTCATCGTTGACGACCGTGAAATTTTATTTGCTGGTGTAGAACAAGAGTCATGGCAAGCAATGAAAACAATGTCACAACCTTTCGTGAAGTTCTTTACAGAATTCTTCTATCATGACGTTGCACTTGCGAAAATTACCCAGAAACACCATGATCTCTTTATGGAAGATGAGGAAATTAAAAGTTTGTTGATGAAATTAAGATACTAATTAAATAATAAAAAGGAGTCTAGTTGTTCACTTAGACTCCTTTTCATTTTGTTCCTTTATATCCATCAACAGCTCAATGATTTTCTCATTTTGCTCCACTTGTTTCTCTGAATTTTGATAAATGAAACGAACCCATCTAAAGAGAAAAATTACAAGAAAGAATGGTATGATCGTAAATAAAAAACCAATGATTGAAAAACTTGAATACATATACTATCACCTCGCTATATATAACTTCTTCATTTTCCTACTAACCCCTTCCATTTTTTACAAATAAAAAAAGAACCTATCAAACGATAGATTCTTCTTTCACAAACTGAGTAGAACGTCCTCTCGTAATGGAGAAAATCGCACAAAGCAGTGCTAATATAATAAAGCCACCGCCTACCCAAGAGTTATATATAACAGATGATTTTTCAATAACAACTCCGCCTACTGTTGAACCGAGCGCAATTCCTAAGTGAAGGGCAGAGTTATTTAAACTTTGCTGAATACCAGCTGATTCTGGTGCAATTTCAATTAAGTAATTTTGTTGTGCTGGTGAAATAGCCCAGCTCAGCATACTCCAAAGTCCCATCATAATAATGAAGAGCGGGAATGAAAATGTCATCATTGGCAACATAAAGATTGCACATGCAAATACGATAATGATGGAAATAATACTTTTCTTCGATCCCCATTTATCAGCAAGCAAGCCCCCAAGGCCGCCTCCAAGTACCGCTGCGATTCCGAAAATGAAGTAAAACACACTAATCCAGTTCGCTTCCACATGCATCACATCTTTTAAAAATGGTGTTAAGTATGCATACAGTGTTAAATGACCTGTTAAAAATAAAAATGATGTTAACTGTGCACTCACAATTTTTTTATCTTTCAACGTAGCAATTTGTTCTCTTATTGATAACACCGATGTCGGCGGTACTTTCGTTAAGAATAATGAAATACAAGCGATTGCCATAACTGTTAATATCGAAATGAATACAAATGGTGCACGCCATCCATATTCATTGCCGAGCACAAGACCAAGTGGTACCCCAAGTACGAGAGAGCCACTAATCCCCATGAAAATAATTCCAATTGCACGCGCACGAAAATGCGGTTCTACAACGCTAGAAGCAAGTGTTACAGATAGCGCAATAATTAATGAACCACTTGCCGCACAAATTACCCTTGAGAACATTAACATTTCGTAATTTACACTAAATGCTGAAATAATATTTCCGATTAAGAAAATTGATAATGCCCCAATGTATAATGTTTTTCTTTCAAACTTTCCTGTTACCGCTAATAAAACTGGACCTGATAAAGCAAATACTACTGAAAATATTGTTATAAGCTGACCAGCTGCGCTAATAGATACTCCTAAATCATTGGCAACTAAATCAAGCGTTCCTCCTATAATTAGCTCAACCGTTCCGACTACGAAAGCCGCAATAGCTAAAATATATACACGAAAATTCAAGTCTTTCCCCACGCTTTCTATTTTGGTTACTACTATTATAGTAACCAAAATAGAAACTGTAAGCAAGTACAATTTTTTTACAATAAAAAAGGTAGGCGCATTATACACCTACCCCTCCATCATTCAGTTTCTTTCTTCTTATTTAAATACCAATACACCGGAAGTCCAGTAAAGACAATTCCAATTGATAAGAAACAACTTACCGGATCATTGATAATTGCACTACCAATTACAAAGAACGAACCTAAAATCGCTACGATTGGTACGATTGGGAATAAAGGTACACTATATGCACGCTCTTTATTCTTATTACGTTTTCTTAAAATGAAGACACCAATAAACGTCATTACATAGAAAATATAAATAATGAATACGGAAATCTCAGATAGCTTATTTGGATCACTAATAATCATTAAAATAATTCCTAAAATGATTTCAACAGTAATTGCATTTGCTGGTGTTTTAAATCTCGGACTTTCCTTTGCAATAAACTTAGCAAATGGAAGTTGTCCACGTTCTGCCATCGACATCGGGATACGTGGGAACGTTAAAATCTTTCCATTTAAACAACCGAAAATAGAAACGATAATACCGATACTAATAATTTTTCCGCCATATTCTCCAAGTAGCATGCCTGCAGCTGTCGCTGTTGCATTTTCTCCAAGGTCTACAATTTGTGTTGCTGGTAATACATTCAGTAACGCCAAGTTAATTAATACGTAAGCAGCAGTTACAATTAAAATACCAACTGTCATTGCCTTCGGTAATAACTTTGTTGGATTCTTCATTTCTCCGCCGATGGAAGCGAGTAAAATCCAACCGTCATAAGCAAATAAAGTTGCTAAAATTGCCATACCTATACTTTGATTTTCTGATATCGGCACTACTACGTTAAAAATATCACTATTTCCTTTCCAAAAGCCTAATACAACAATTAAAATGATCGGAATCATCTTCCCTATTGTCGTAACCGTTTGGACGATACCTCCATATTTTGTCCCCATACTATTTACAACGCCTAGGAACACAACGGTACCAATTGCGATTGGTAAATTCCATACTTTATCTAAATAGAAAAAATTGATCATTAAAGAACTAAAATACAACCCTAACGTTCCAATAATAGCTGGGCCATACACAATCGTTTGCATCCAGCCTGATAAATACCCCCAAAAACTTCCGTAAATCTCCTCTAAATACGTATACAACCCACCATTTTTCGGGATTTGCGCTCCAATTTCAGCTACTGTTAAACCACTTGCTAGTGTCAACAGACCACCAATTACCCAAGCAAGAATAGCCATATTAGAACTCCCTGAGTAATCTAATACGCTCCCTGGTTTCATAAACACACCAGATCCAATGATAGTCCCTACTACGATAGAAAGCGCTACTGTTAAACCAATTTTGTTTTTCTCATCATGATGCATGCTGCGTATCCTCCTTCCAATCCTAGTGTGATGCAAAAATGAAATAAAAAAACACTCCTCCCTAAAAAAGGGACGAGTGTTATATTCGTGGTTCCACCCTTGTTTCAATTCGCAAAGTTACATACTTCACCAATTTCTCAAGTCTAAATAACGGTTTTTGCCGGCAAGCAATTACTAGGTATCCGTTCACTGCTGCAGTTCAGAGGTGGTAATCTATTTTCCCGTACTAGGAAGCTCACAGCCAAAGGCTTCCCTCTCTGAGAATCGTAAAAAATTGATCATGTCCTCATCATCACTTCTTGATGTCGAATTTTGTAGTTATTGTTCATTATATTGAATTGTTAGAAAAAATCAATATATTTTTTATATAACATAAGAAATATTTCTCTTCTTATATTATAACAGAAGGTACGACACTTCTCCATTTCCCTAAAAATGGTACAATCTATTTAGGAGGTGCACCAATAATGATTGCTGTCTTTTGTATCATCGCTACGTTTCTCTCCGTTCTATTCGCTATCATGCATCGGCAAAAGTATCCTGGTTATAGCATTTTAGCGGTAGCTATTATGCCAGCTGTTTCCTTCTACGTATTGGGTAAATATCAATATACGGAAGTGTTTATCGGTTTTGCAATCTTCTACTGCATCTTTGGATACATACTAACAATGAAAAGAATTTTATTGAATCATTAAAAGAGACCGATTTCTATAAGTAGAAATCGGTCCTCGCATGTACCTTCCGGTTGCCCACACGAAAGATACATAACTCAATTATTTATCTTCTTTTTTCATAAAAAATTTATGATGTGGAAGATTCACATTTAATTCCTCTAATTGTTTCTTTTCATTTTCTAGAACTGCTTTTGCTTTTGCCTTTGTTGCTTCATCTAATCCCGCGAAGATGTCTTCATGCTTCTCTTTCCCTGGAAGTTTCACGCCTAACTTTGTTAATTCTTCTTTTGCTTGTTCACGTGTTAATTTTCCGGATTTCTCTTGCTCTAAAATCGATTTCGCTTTTTCTTTCGCCTGATCATCTAATCCTGCAAACATATCCTTATGTTTACCCTTCTCTGGCAATTTCACGCCTAGCTTTGTTAATTCTTCTTTTGCTTGTTCACGTGTTAATTTTCCGGATTTCTCTTGCTCTAAAATTGACTTTGCTTTTACTTTCGCCTGATCATCTAATCCTGCAAACATATCCTTGTGTTTACCCTTCTCCGGCAATTTCACACCTAGCTTTGTTAATTCTTCTTGCGCTTGTTCATGTGTTAACTTTCCAGATTTCTCTTGCTCTAAAATTGATTTTGCTTTTTCTTTCGTTTGATCATCTAATCCCGCAAGCATATCTTTACGTTTTTCTTTCTCTGGAAGCTTTACACCTAGCTCCTCTAATTGTTTCTTTGTATCGTCCATAATTGTTTTCACTTTTTGTTTTGTAGCGTCATCTAAATCTTTCTTCACCGTTTTTGTAGGCTGATCCACTGCTGGAGTATTCGTTGCCGCAAATGCTGGTACACCCACTCCTCCTATAATTCCAAATGATAAAGCACCTGCAATTGCTAAATACCCAACTGTTTTCTTCTTCATAGGAAATTTCCTCCTTCATATTTCTAAAGCATGTACACTTTCGTATACAATGCCTATAGTAATATTGGTTTCTTAAAATTCCCTTAACGACTTAACAAAAAAACACCGCTCATCACGAGCGGCGTTGTTCTAAGCTTTTTGTAATTGTAATTCTTCACGTTCCATTATTTTTCTTAATACAATTGTTTGTGTCATTGTAAATAGGTTACCTGTAATCCAATACAGTACAAGACCTGATGGCGCCGCAAATCCCATAAATAGAATCATTGCTGGCATCATAATTTGCTGCATTTTTAGCATTTGTACTTGTTCTCCAGGTGTGATATTAGATTGGAAAACTTTCATCTGAATAAATGTCGTTAACGCTGCAATAATCGGTAATATATGATATGGATCTGCATGTCCTAAGTTCACCCATAAAAATGAAGATGTGCGAATCTCTTCTGTTCGGCTAATCGCATAATACAAAGCAGAGAAAATCGGCATTTGTATAAAGATTGGCCAACAACCAGCAAGTGGATTCCAACCGCCTGATTTCATTAGTTCTGACATTTCTTTTTGATACTGCTTTTGTTTTTCAAGATCTTTGCTTACATCACCGTATTTTTTCTTTAGCTTCTGCAATTCAGGTTGCATTTTTTTCATTTTCGCTTGGCTACGGTATTGTGAAACAGCTAATGGAATCATTGCTGAACGAATAACGAGCGTCATGATAATGATCGCAATCCCGAAGCTAGCTCCAGGTATATGATGAGCAACAAATTGAATCATAAACGAGATTGGATATACAAAGTAATGATCCCAAATCCCAGTACTATGTGCATCAATTGGGGCCGCATTACTGCAACCAGATAAAACAAAAACAAGTAATAATGATAAACTAACGAGCACAGCTCGATATGATTTTAACATGTTCATTCCTCCAATGTTTCGTAATTATTTAGCGAAACATTGGTGTATACGGACCGACCTCGTCATTCTCTTCACTTGATTCTTGTCTGCGAACAGAACGAATCATTCCATATTTATAAAAAATAGAAAATAGCGTTACATTTCCTGCACTATCTTCACATGTATCAACTAACGCAAAAGCTCTTTGTTTACCGCTCGATGCTTGCTGACGCACAAAGCGAGAAACATTGGCAAGGAAGAAAACTTCTAATAAACAAAGCGCCGTTGTTACAAACGATATATATAGAATTGCATCCTGCAATAAAAATTCCATCGCTTCACATCCTTAATAAGCTCATTTTAGCACATCGGGCAAATATTCTCTATTTCCTTTTATTTTCAAAAAAAGTATTTTGCATATTTTCTCAAGAAAACAATAATTAAGAAACATTGTATTCGCTTTCTTTAGTATATTCACGCACATCAATGAATAGGCTTGATTTATTAGAAATTTATAAAATTTTTGCATTATAATAAAACTATTGCCAGTTTTTGAAAAAACCTTTATTCTCTTCTTGTAATCAAAAATGAATATGGAGATGAAACATACTATGGGTCAACTAGGAGACGCCGATTACGTTCCCGACACCGCCTTTTTATCTTTCCCAGCAGCTAAAACATTTCACTTAGAATTTATGATACAGTTGGTTGTTATTTTCATAGCTTCTATTTTGTATGCAATTTCTATGAACATGTTTTTTATCCCGCATAATATGATTAGCGGTGGATTTGCTGGTGTAGGGATGATTATCGGTTATTTAATGCATTACAATATCGGTGCACTTATCTTTTTACTAAACATTCCTCTTCTTATTTTAAGTCACTTTTACTTAGGCAAGAAGACAACCTTTTTAACAGCGTATTTTGTAGCTGTATCATCTTTAGCGATGAACATTATCCCAGTACATCAAGTTTCAGACGATATTTTACTTTCTTCTGTATTCGGTGGTGTAATTTGCGGAGCAGCTTCAGGAATCATATTCCGATTTGCTTCTTCAACAGGTGGTTTTGATGTCGTTGGATTGATTGTAGCAAAACATCGAGATATTTCGATTGGAGCAATCATCTTTGGATTCAACTTGATCTTACTTGTTGCAGCAGGATTTATTTTCGGATGGGATATTACGCTTTATACGTTAATTAGCCGGTTTGTAGTCAGCAAAGTAATTGATGCCGTGCATACAAAACATATTAAATTAACGATAATGACAGTTACAGAAAAAGGTGAGGAAATAAAAAGCGCACTATTACATCACGGCATACGCGGGGTGACAATGGTAGATGCTGTCGGCGGCTATACAAACCATAAGAAAAAAATGATTTACACTGTCGTGACTCGATATGAGTTAGGCGAAATGAAACGTATTATCCGTCAAGTGGATAACAAAGCATTCATGAACATTACTGAAACAGTTGAAATTGTCGGCCGTTTCAAACGCATATAAAAAAGCGCAAGGAACTAACATTCCTTGCGCTTTTTATTTTTTACACTTATTACAAAATCAGATAATTCTATTATTGTGTCCCTAAATGTGTTATAATGAAAACAGACTCACAAAAAAAGAGTATATAGACTTGGAAGTTTCTCATATTTTACAAACAAAAAGAAACGAGAAGTCGGGTATATTTCAGTCACCATACACGTAACGGTTTAAAAACCGATCATCTTAGTTATTCTTCACTAATCTTTTTATAAAAAGATACGTACAACTAAAATTCACTTCAATATACTATACCTACCTTTTTGACTTCCAAATCATCTTATTACATAAGGAGATGAACATATGAATCAATATATACGATATACAATAGCTGTCCTGTTTGCCATTATCGGCGGTGTGATTTGCTTCTGGACAAACACTCAGCTTGGAGAGAATATCATTTTTAATGGAATCGAAACACTTGTAAGCGCTTCAATTTTAGGCGGATACATTTATTTCCTCTTCAATCCAGAAGAAAATGCTCAAAAAACAATGTTATTAACAATGATCGGAATCGTTGGTGGATGTATTTCCTACTCAATGACAAACTATACATTACCACTTCAATTAAGCTCTGCTTTCTTCCACGGTCTATGGACTTGGTTTATCGCATTCTGCCTAGCAGATGTATTCAATCTTTTACAAGACACTGAAGAAGAAAATGGTCGTCAAATTGAAAGTAACTCGTAAGCTGGAAGAATATCTTCCGGCTTTTTTGTTTGCTATTCTTTCCTGTTCATACTCCATCACCAAAATAAAAAGAAGTTACCTCCACGGCAACTTCTTTTCCATATACCCCACTTAGTATTCACTTAAATATATCAACGATTTTTCAAATATATCGATCGTTTCTCCACTTATATCAACGATTTTTTCATTATATCGACGATTCGACACAAGATATCGATTTAACGACAATCTTCGACACTCGAAATACACAACATACCCTATCCCCCAAGCAACTTACTGCCGAACTCTACGATTAAAAAGATAATTAATAGGATCGCGAGTATCTTTAATGCTACATATGCTACTTTAAAAACAACATAAATGAGCAAGACTATCAAAACAATTGATAAAATTTCCATATTTACTTCCTCCAAGCTTTGCTCTTCTTATCTTATTTTACTCGTCCTAGGCTGTTTATGGAACGTTATAAGATGACATATAAAAAAGAGGATACCTCACCCATCGTAAGATACCCTCGCCTGTAGCTGCTCAAACCATTCTCTCTCTACTTGTAAATATCCCATTCCACTCTTCTCAGCACTCTCCAATTCTTTATCAGCTTTCTTCATATAAGTGCGGGAAGCTTCCATATCGTCCTCTAAATATTTAATAATTCCTTGTGTACGGTAATATCCGTTTAAATCCATTTTGGTAATGGCCTTTGCATGTTCCTTTGCTTCTTGCAGAGAAAGGCTATTTATCTGATAAAGAGCTTTATATAAAAGATACCAACTATGAAAACTACTAACGAAAAATTTATTTTCCTTCGTTACAGATAGTTGAACAATTTGTTCTATATACGGTATTGCTCTTTCCATTCCCCTTTGATCAGCTCGGGCATAAAAGACGAGCATAAGTCCGCTCATTATCTCTCTTATACTTTTATCCTCTTTTAATTTTTCCTCACTAAGTTCTACTAATCTCTCATCCCAATCTTTCGGTCTTTTATAACTAAATAACTCACTCGATATTTGAATCGTATATAAATGCTGCTTAGCTTTTTCATCATCTTTAATTAAAATGAGAAATTGCATACCATCACTCAGAAGCGTTCCTTTTATCGGCACGATTGTAACTGCAAAAATCACAAAGTGGAAAACGGAAAAATATAAAAGATATTGATAATAACTCACCATATATATGTAACCTGAAGTAATACCGAATAGTAAACTCATAATTGGCCCACCTAAAGTCATCCATGCCCATTTCTTTGAAAGGTTCGGTGTCTCTATAGAAGACGGCGCTAACATCACCACGCCACCAAAGTACGCCCATAATTTATTTTCTCGAATGCGTAATTTGCCTTTTTCCTTTTGAACAGTGATAGGTCCTACTGTCATAAATTTAAAATTCAAACCACCTATCAAGCCAAATAGTACGTGCCCTAGCTCATGAATGGCTAACACTAATAATACAATTCCAAATACTGCCCATATATTCAACATTACTTCTAATTTTCCAGTTCGGATTACTCCGTATAAAATGGACAAAACTAGCGCCGCCGTCATTGAACTAGCTGGCCTTCTTAAAATATCCACTCTTTTCTCTCCTTAATAAATCATTTTCCTCTGCATTTCGTACATGAATTTTCCGAGATGCAATATCCAAATAAATGAGATTAAGCCAATTAATACAAAATCGATATTACTAGCCGCTGTATATATAACGGCAGCCCACCATACATATGCTAATATTGTATTCGTAAATTCATACGCTTTATATCCAGCCTCATGCACAATGTGTTTTAATCCTTCATCTGCGTTTTTCGTCCACATTTTCATAGATTCCATATATGTTACACCTTGTTCAGGATATAGCTTATTATAACGATTTTTTGTTATGAACCCGATAATCACTACAGTAGTTAAACAGACAATAGAAGCTACTAAATTCCACACCGCAAATGAAACATTTGTATCCTGCACCAGTGCACGTCTGCATGTAATAACTGCATATACAAACCATGCCTGCGTAACTATATCACCTACACGTAAATATATACTTATAATGCCTAATTTTCTGCCTTGTACGCTCTCTTCTTCATCGCGTGCTTCCGCTAACATACGTGTATTCTTCCAAGTGTAGTACATCATTAAAATTCCAAAAATAGTACATACACCTATAAATAGATTAGATGATAATTTTCTCGGTTCATCCGAGAGTAAATCTAAAGCTATATAAGATGTTAAAAAACCACCCATCATACTTAATGCTATTTTCCCCACAAAATCAAATTGTTTTTTTCGTTTACTCTTCATCTTCCTCTTCCCCCTCCACTAACGTGAATATTTCCTCCACCGGTACATTGAAAATTTTTGCGATTTTTAACGACAATACAATAGATGGTGCATAATCCCCACGCTCAATTAAACTAATCGTTTGCCGTGATGAGCCAATCGCTTTCCCTAAATCCCCTTGTGATAAACGATGCTTTGCTCGCAATTCCCTCACTCGATTTTGAAGCTTCATATCTTCCCTCTTTTTCATTTATTTAATTAAAATTGTAAATAATATCCTTATTTTTGTCAATTATAATTGTCATTACGACTATAATAATTGACAAAAATAAGGATATATTATGATGAAAATAACCTATATAATGAATGTGAAATATTAAACAAAGGAAGTGACATATGAATAAAACATCTACTTTTTCCTATATTCTTACTAAGCTTACAGCGACTTTCCTATTATTATTATTATTTATTAGCACGCTTCTCTTAACAACTAGTCAACAAACATTATATAGTTTCTTAGCTGGATTACGAGAACTGCTATATGTTCCCTTCGTTCCTATTCTTGCTGCATATGCATTTTTTTGTTCTATTTGCATCGATAAATTGAAATTAAAAACACATACAAGACTGAAGACATTATTACTTTATATTTTTTGCGGCTATTTATTTTTTCTTCCCTTCCTAACATTTAAAGAAGCTAGTCTAATACAGTTCTTGTTCCTCGGATCAATTGGTGCATTATGTTCTCTTTCTTTCTATTTATGTACAGTTATAGCAACAAAATTTAAGTGGCTACAATATTTCGTACCAAGCATTGTGTTTATTATATTTATCACAATTAACTTAGTAGATTTAGAAAGGTTTGGAACATCAAAAGAACAATGGGTCGAAACAAAAACAGATAACTCTTTCGAAGCATCTTTTCAACATTTTAGTGGTAAACATAAAGTCCCAATTGAACTAAAACGAGGGGACATATTAGAATTCACCATTGAATCACGAGCTGAAAATTCGAATGGCTACATGGGGGACATAAAAATGGCTAGTGAATTTCAAGAGGAAGAAAATTATTTAGCTCCAGCTGGACCTAATACATACCAGTTCGCGGCAATTAAGACAGGAACTTATTACATTATAGTTAGCGGAAATCAGCTAAAAGGAAAGTTAAAAATAGATTGGAACATAAAATGAAACTTTAATCAGTGGGGGTTTTGTTCATCCCCCACTGATTATCAACCCTCACCAATCGGACTTTTACGGGCAGCCCGACAAATAGCGGGATAAAATAAAAAAGGCAGTGCTTTTGCACCGCCTTCCTAAATTTTGACATAGAATGGATTCCATATTAACTTGCGTTTTGTAACAATACTCGTTTTAACTGTTTACGGAAACGAATGCCTAGCGTAATTGCTACGATTACGATAACTCCAAAAATGATTTTACCAATATGACCTTCTAACACCCCAAAAATATCATGTAAGTTTCCACCTAACCAATAACCACCGATTAAGAAGAATGACACCCAAAACAGAGCACCTGAATAAATTGTAATCGCAAAACGACGGAATGGTAGATTAATAATTCCTGCAAAGTATCCTGTAAAATGGCGTACACCAGGAATAAAGAAACCGATAAAGATCAGGAAGTACCCATACTTATCAAACCACATTCTTGTTAAGTCGATTTTTCTTTGTGTTAAAAATACGTATTTCCCATATTTTTGAACGAAAGGCATACCTAATTTATTTCCTAAAAAGTATTGAATCGTCATTCCTACACTTGTCCCAATAAAGGATAAGATAATTAAAATTGGTAAACTTAAATCACCCTTCTGTGCTAAAAATCCCGCATATGCTAATGTTGGCTCTCCCGGAAACGGAAGCGCAATATATTCTAACAGCAACCCGACAAGTACAACATAATACCCGTATTGCTGAAATAATTCATGAACCCATTCCATGTCATCTCTCCTTTCAGTCACGTACAACTTCTTACTATTATTGTATAAAAAAAATGTCGAAATAACTATCACAATAGCTTACATTTTTATTACATTTTTGTAAGGCTCACACTAAATTTTTTTGTTCTCTATTTACTTATATCTATTAGCATTTAAAAACAAGCTAACAACTATATATCACGCGAATGAAATCCATTAATATACATTTTTTATCCAATTTTTAACACTAAAAAACTATCTTATTTTGTTCTCTATAAAAAACCACCACAAACTCATACGAACTTCATATTAGCTTCATATACGTATTGTAAGATTATATCGGAATTTGTTGAAAAATTTAGCTAATATATGACTAAACATTAAATTGAATAAATATAAGTCGCTTTTCGAAATTGAAAAAAGGGTGAATAAGAAATGGAAGCTTATAAAATGCACGATTTTATTAATACGAATGTTGAATCTCATCAAAATGAAACCGTTTTTAATTTACAAATATGTGAAACAAATGAATTTGACGTAAGTTTAACAAAATCTACTACGCTGTCTTTTATCGTTTCAAAAAAGAACATTAAGATTGTCACTAGAAAATGGGTGAATTCAAATCCAGAAAGCATGATTGGCAAAAGCTACATCATTCCAACGAAAGCTTTTCACTATTTCTTACCAATTATTTCTGAAACTGAAGATGAACTAAATATTCAAGTTCAAAGTTTTGGACTACATGGTGAGCTTTTATTAAACGAAAGATTACTTATTGATAAAAACAACAAATGCAATCCAAAGATTACTACCTTCTTTGAAACATTAGATGAAAATGTTAATCAAGCATTACGAGGATTACAAATTCATTGTATGTAAGACTACTACAAGAAGTAAAAGGAGAATATAATGAAAAAATTATTATTAAGTGCGCTATTATCATTAGGATTTTTAACTCTTCCATTCACTACTGCAGAAGCAGCTACAACGAAAGATCAGCTTATCGTAAACACACAACTAAATAAAATGGATTATTATCAAAATGGAAAATTCATAAAAAGTTTCACTGTCGCTACTGGAAAAGCAGCAACACCTACACCTAAGGGTACTTTTCAAATTGTAAATAAAATTAAAAACCGTCCTTACTATACAGGAAAAATTAAAGGCGGCGATCCACGTAATCCACTTGGGGACCGCTGGCTCGGATTAAATATGGCAGGAACTTACGGAACAACGTATGCGATTCATGGAACTAACAATAATCAAGCAATCGGGAAAGCAACAACACTTGGTTGTATTCGTATGTTTAACAATGATATTCACTGGTTATTTGAGCGCATTCAGCAGCAAGCTACTGTCACTGTAAATTAACCTAAGAACAAGATTTACGTGTAGCCAAGAATTTTATGTCTTGGCTTATTTTATTTATTCATTTACAGTAGCAAAACAACTGTATTTACATATATAATAAAAATAGATTGCGTTCAACATCATCGTAACATTGATAAACATGGATATTAAAATTATACAGTTATAATATTTTATAAATTTTACAATACATACTATAATAGAACTACTGTAATTCTGAAATATTCAGTGACACTAAACAATCCCCCTTGCTACTTTCATTACTATTTTATAGCGGGGGCTTATTATATGTATAGACAATCTGAGTCATCCGAAAAATGATGAATTCGAATATTGCAGTAAAAAGCGTTATTTAGGAGGTGTTACTATGACGCATATACTGGTGATTGAAGACAACCCAGATATACAAGAACTTATTCGTGAATTTCTAATGGCACAAAACTTTACTGTTGATGTAGTTGGTGCTGGTACAGAAGGCATTCTTCTTTTCCAAAAAAATTCATACGACCTTGTCCTCCTCGATGTAATGTTACCAGATATAGATGGCTATAGTATTTGTAAAATTATGCGAGGACAATCTGATGTACCAATCATTATGCTAACAGGCTTACATAATGAAGAAAGTGAAATTAAAGGATTTGAGTTAGGTATTGATGACTATATTACAAAACCGTTCCATTACACCGTATTTATAAAACGTGTAGAAGCTGTATTGAGAAGGGCAGCAACGAAGGAAGCAGAAGCTGCAACTATACTACAATTCCATGAATTGATGTTAAATTCTACAGCATATGCCGCTTATGTTCATGGTAATCAAATTGAATTGACTACAAAAGAATTTGAAATTATATATACTTTACTGCAAAATCGGGGAAAAGTACTATCAAGAAGTGATTTGTTGAATAAGGTATGGGGCTATGAACATTTTGGTGATGTGAGAGTTATAGATACACATATTAAAAACTTACGAAAAAAATTAGAAATTCCTTATATTAAAACGGTGAAAGGCATTGGCTACAAAATCGAATCGTAGCAAAGACAACATCACCAAAAATATATTCATCAAAACCTTATTATTTTGTATTTTGTTATCACTTTGTCTTTATCAAATTATTTATTTTCTAGCCTCAAATTACGATAAAGATCGTTTGAGAGCGTCTGGAACACAAACTGCGGAACAAGCGGAATCAGACAAACAAAACGACCAAAGTAAAACAAAGCAAAATAAAGCTGTGTCAGAGAGTAGCATCTCTAATTTTCAATCTTCTCAAATAGACATGAATACACTCTCTACAGCCATCAATCATCTTTTGCAGCCTAGCCAAACTGCAAAAGCAAAAGAACATGCACAAAATATTCCGGGGAAAAGTAACACAACGTCTTCACTTACAGAAGCGGAAAAGCAAGTTACTAACAATGATGCCTTACATACACAAAATGCAGCAAGTAAAACAAATGATACACATGATAATCCATCGTTAACAGATGTGTTGCAGCAATTAGCTCCACATATTGGGGCGACAATGCTTGCATTATCTCTGCTTGGATCTTTAATCTACGCAAAAATAATCGCCAAACCTTTCCAATATATGAGCGATGCTTTAAAAGATATTATGAATCTTGATTTCTCAGATAAAAAGCTACTTAACAAAAATACAGATCAAACAGATTTTAATTTGCAAGTAGCTGCCTCACAAGTACCTACTATTGTGAAAAATTTACATGAAAGCAATCAAGATTTAAGAAATGAAATCAAGAAGGAACAACAATTAGAACAATCTCGTAAAGAATTTATGTCTATGATATCCCATGAATTAAAAACACCAATCGCAGCCGTTATGGGACAACTCGATGGCATGATTCACGGAATTGGCGCTTATAAAGATAGAGATAAATATTTAAAACGTTCATATGAGATGATGCAAGATATTAACATATTAACGGAAAAGGTGTCAGAATTATCCAAAATACAAAACCCTCAATTTAAACCCAATTTAAAAGTTATCTCATTGACTAATATTATTGAGGACGTTATAAAGAAAGTAGATTATTTTGTATCTGTAAAACAATTAAATGTTCAATCTAACATTAAACAAGATGTACAAATTTTAGCTGATCCTAAATTTATGCAAACTGCTATTTTTAACATTATTTCAAACGCAATTCATTATACAATTGACCATCAGCATGTATATATAAAGCTTTATGAAAAGCCAAACGGTTACGCATTAGAAGTATTAAATACAGGTTCTCAAATTGATGAAGATAAACTTGCCCATTTATTTGAGCCATTCTATCGCGCAAATCCTGACAAACATGGCTTAGTACAAGGTAGTGGTCTTGGGTTATATATTGTAAAACAAATATTAGATAAACATCAGTTTCCTTATGGAATACAAAACACACCTCAAGGTGTAAAATGCTCCATTGTATTCCCAAAGGCAATGTAAAACCTATTGTAATTTCATACCCCAAATTCATACTTTGTATGAATGGCGGAATTTTGTAGAGTATGTTACTCTGTTTCGTTCGCCCGTTGTCCTTATTTGGATAGCGGGCGTTTTTTATTTTAAAAGGAGGATTTTTATGGAGAAGTTTAAGTATTCACTACTCGTTTTACTCGGTGCTTGTAGCTACGGCGTGCTTTCAACTATTTTCAAACTCGGATTTATTAACGGATTTTCAGCACATCAACTATTAGGGGGACAATATGTCTTCGGATGGATTGGACTACTTCTGCTCGTTCTTTTCTTTTCACGCCATAAAGTAACAAAAAAGCAATTCTTGTCATTATTAACAGTCGGCACAACAATGAGTATGACTGGTATTTTCTATGCTATTTCTGTAGAAGAACTGCCAGCATCTATCGCTGTCGTTCTACTCTTCCAGTTCACATGGATCGGAGTAGTCATCGAAGCTATTGCAAATCGAACGTTTCCAAGCCGTGAAAAAGTTATATCTATCATCATTTTATTCACTGGTACATTGTTTGCTGGCGGTGTCTTTGAAGGTCTAGGAGAAAGTTTTTCTACGAAAGGTATTATCTTTGGATTATTAGCTGCTGTCTCTTTTTCATTCTATGTTTTTGCAAGTGGACGCGTTGCTACAGATGTTCCGCCTTATACGAAAAGCTTTCTCATGACAACAAGTGCTACCCTTATCGTCTGCCTATTCTTCCCGCCAACCTTTTTAACAGATGGTGCCCTGCAAGCCGGTCTATGGAAATATGCTTTCTTCCTCGGATTGTTCGGCGTTGTCGTACCTGTCGTTTGTTTTTCAATTGGTGTACCGAAAGTCGGAATAGGACTTGGTACAATATTAGGAGCAGCTGAATTACCAACGGCCATTATCGCTTCTATTACACTTGTACATGAAGTTGTAACGCTTATGCAGTGGATTGGAATTATATTTATATTGTTTGGTATTTTCACTCCTCAGCTCCTTACGTATAGAAAAGAAAACAAACATAATCGTGTGCATAGTGCATAACAAAAGACCTTTCATTTACTTGAAAGGTCTTTTCTCTCTCGTTCACTTTACCGCTCCATACAGTTTCTCTATCTCATGCTCAATTTGTTTTACATCGATTCGCTCAAATAATGGCTGTACGCTATCAATTCTATTGGGCAACGTATTTTGCGGTTCCCAATTTCGTTTAACAATCGACAATGTGTTTCGAACTCTTTCACTTGAAAATGGTAAAAATGGTTCAAGGAGATTTGCAAAATTAGCGATAAGATAAACACAATTATAAATCGTTTCTTCACATGAAACTGGATCATCTTCTCTTTGTTTCCAAGGCTGCTTTTCGTCAAAGTATTTATTTGCAAAACGTACTGCATCAAATATTGTCTCTAACGCCACCTTAAATTTAGTTTGTTCAATAGCCGCTCCTACATATTTATATAATCCTTCTACTTTATCTTTCAGCTCTACATGAATAGTTCCCTTCGGTACAACGCCATCATAATACTTTTCAATAAACCTTAATGTCCGATTCACAAAGTTCCCATATGCACCTAACAATTCACTATTATGACTGTAAATAAACTCACGCCACGAAAAATCAGTATCACGATTTTCTGGTGCATTTACTGTTAAAAAGTAACGGATCGAATCTGGATCATAGCTTTCTAATATATCAGGTACCCATACTGCCCAGTTTTTACTTGTCGATAATTTTCTTTTTTCTACCGTTAAATACTCATTTGAAACGATATGACGAGGAATCGCTTCTTCTCCTACTCCAAGTAATACCGCTGGCCAGATGATAGAGTGAAATGGAATATTATCCTTTCCGTGTACATAATACGTTTTCGTTTCTTTATCCCAAAACTCTTGGTCATCTTTCCCTGTTTTTTCAGCCCAATGTTTACTTGCAGAATAATATCCTGTCACTGCTTCAATCCATACGTAAATTTTCTTATCTTCGTATCCTGCCACTGGAATTGGAACCCCGACTGGTAAATCACGCGATACTGCCCTATCTTGCAACCCTTCTTTTACATATCTTTCTGTTAGCTGAATTGCATTGTCACGCCATGTTCCTTTTTGTTTTGCAATTTCTACGACTCCTTTAATTTGCTCCTGAAATGTATGCAGTGCGAAATAGAAATGCTCTGTTTCCTGTACGGATGGCGTACTACCACATAACTTACATTTCTTTTCTAACAAATCGAGTGGATCTAAAATGGCCGAACAAGCATCACATTGATCTCCTCTTGCTGCTTCATGGCAATGAGGACAAATTCCTTCTACGTAACGATCTGGTAAAAACTGTGTACACGTTTCGCAATATGCTTGTTCCACTGTTTTTTTATAAATATAACCTTCTTCTAATAAACGCAAAAAAACTTTTTGAACTGTTTCATGATGATACTCGCTATCTGTACGTGTATAGCAATCATAAGTAAAACCAAGGCTATGAAAACATCGCTCAAACTCTTCGTGGTACTTATCAGCAATTTCTACCACCGTCACACCTTCTTGTTTTGCTCTAATTGTAATGGGTGTTCCATTACAATCACTTCCTGAAACATACAACACATTCTCACCTTTTGCCCTGTAATAACGTGCTAAAATATCTCCCGGTAACAAACTAGCAATATGCCCAAGATGTAACGAACCATTTGCATACGGCCAAGCGCCTCCAATAAAAATACTCATCCTATATTCCTCCTTTAAAATATAAAAAGCCCCGCCCTTATCTTAAAAAAGATAAGGGCGGGGCTGTATAAACAGTCGCGGTACCACCTTATTTCGCCAATCACTCACATAATTAGCCTTAACAAGTACGGAGCTATATGCTCTTATACTGTGGTTTTGATAACGAGTACCAACTCTCGTCGCCGCCTACTATTATCATTTGATAAGTTCAGGACGAAGCTCAAAGGCCATTGTTCAAATGAATATTCTTGCTTCTTCTCACCTACCGAAGCTCTCTGGAAAGAATGGTTTCATCCTACTTTTCCTTTTCAACGCTTTTACGTATAACACGTATTTTACGATTTAATTATAGAAAAATCAAACTTTATTTAAAAAGAAAAGGAAATCCCATCTTCCTGCCGAATAACTATACGTTCGTAAAAGGAGTGATAACATTGAATCAAAAGCAACTAAGCATGATGAATGAAAAAAGCTGGAATGCAGCTGCTTATGAAGCTTGGACGAATCGCCACGGGGCGCCAGTTGATTATGCGAAAAAGATTATGGAAGAGCCCACACGCGAAGTAGCACATTATTTACCTTACATACAATCGCCAAAAGGAAAACGTATTATTAATTTACTCGGGTCAAAAGGAAACAAAGCCGTCGCTCTTTCCCTATTAGGATCTGACGTAACAGTTGTTGATATTTCAGCGAGTAATGCCAAATATGCAAATGAACTTGCAGAAGCCGCTGGTGTCTCTATCCAATACATCGTCTCTGATGTACTGGATGTAAATCTTTCCGAATCATTTGATGTCGTCTTGCTGGAACTTGGTGTACTTCATTACTTTTTAGATTTAAAACCACTCTTTCAAAAGATTGCTAACTTACTTAAACAAGATGGAATGCTTATCCTTCGTGACTATCATCCTGTTTACACTAAATTATTAGGTGTAGATCATCCATCATTTCGGGCCAATGGAAATTATTTCGATAAAGAATTGATTGAAGATGATGTTGCTTATAGCATTCTTCTTACAGAATCGCAGAAAGAGGCTTTACCGAAAACAAACGTACGCCGCTGGACATTAGGAGAAATTGTTACAACACTTGCGGAAGAACGTTTTAAAATTGAAAAGCTAGTTGAAGAACACGGATCTCATCAAAGGTGGGTTTTCCCTTCTACTTCACCTGAAGGAATTGAAGAACGTATACCAGGTCTATATACATTAATTGCGACAACATGCAAAAAAGGATCCCTTCACGGATAGGATCCTTTTTTGCATGCTTACGCATATAAGTTGAGGTTGGAGATTACCATAATTCTGTAGAATAGGACACAAGATATTTCAACATTTTGTCTCTGACTTACGTCGTCAAAAAGGGGTATGACCAACATAACGAAGAGTAATGTTTCAGTTGATACTGATAATCGTTATCAACTAATTAGAAGTATACATGATGTTATTTCAAATTACAATACCATTTCTAATTTTTATTTATGAATTTTTTGATATACAAATGTATACATTTTAAGAACATTTACTCACATTAATCTGCCATATTCCATTATCTGCTATAATTTTCATGGAACAGATTAATAACTTCTTAATCATGTTTTTATTAATTTCGTTCTAGATATTTATAAATTATAATAAACAGTTTTAAAAGGTAGGGGTAACGATGAAATATGTTAGCATTCGAAAAAAACTACTGTTCACACTCTTAAGCATTTCTTCCTTATTTAGCATTGCTCTTATTGTTATTCTTTCATTTGCGATGCATCAAGCAAGTGAAATCGAAACGTTAAAGAATGATGTATCGAAAAGAGCAACGATTTTAAAAGAACGTGGCGATTGGTTCCAAGCACAGGTCGCTGGTTTACAAGAATATTTACTATCACATGACCAAAAAGGATTGAATAAATTCAACCGGGAAGGAAAAAAACTAGCTGATACTAGGGAGAAAGTAACAAGTGATAAAAAACTCCCAGAAGGAATGAAAGAGGCCATTTTAATGGGAGCAAAATGGCGCAGCGTCGTAGATAATGAAGTCCTCCCTCTTGCGCGTGAAGGAAAATGGGATGAAGCATCCAAAATTGCTCTTGCTCAAACAGATTATGTAAATGACCTTTTAAGTCGTTTTACTAAATATACAAATGAAGAAAATGACAAACGGGATGTATTAATTGCTGACGTAGAGTCTTCTTCATCCCTTATTCAATATATTATTTTCTTCTCACTCATTACATGTACATTAACATCTATTCTATTGGCATGGTGGTTCTCTGGTAAACTCGTTAAACCGATTCGACAAATTGATGCGAAGTTAAAAGAATTAGCTTCGCAAGATGGCGATTTAACCGCTAGATTACACGTAACGAGTAAAGATGAAATTGGTGACATTGCAAATTCCTTTAATCAAATGCTTGCTAACTTACAGCGTATAATAAAGCAAGTTCAACAAACATCAACAAGTGTAAAAGAAGCTTCTGAAAATGTATTTATCGAAACAACTGCTTCTATGGAAAATACCACAAAATCGAAAGAGACTATGAATGCTCTTGTGCACAATATTCGTTCCCAAGTTTCTAGCATCGAAGAAAGTTCAACCGCAATGGATGATATCGCAACGGGTGTTCAGCGTATTGCAGAAACTGCATCTTCTGTCGCTAGCCTAGCTGTTACAACTTCTGAAAAAGCAGATGATGGAAATAAAGTCATTGAGAAGTCTATTACACAAATGCATACAATTAACGAAGCTGTTAACGCTACATCACAAGTGGTAGAGCGACTTATTACACATACGAATCATATTGATACTGCACTTCAATCTATTTCTAATATTGCCGAGCAGACGAATTTACTCGCTTTAAATGCTTCTATTGAAGCGGCCCGTGCTGGTGAACATGGAAAAGGATTCGCTGTTGTTGCCGATGAAGTACGAAAACTTGCTGAACAATCTCAGCTAGCAGCAACTGATATTAACCATTTACTTCATCAAATTCAAGCGGACACAAAAATAGCAAATGACATGATGACACAAGGTCAGTCAGAAGCTTCTGAAGGAATTACAGTCATTCGTACCGCTGGATCTTCATTCTCAGAAATTGTTAATCACATTAACAATGTATCTACACAAATACAAGAAATGTCTGCAACTACTGAAGAAATGGCCGCAAGTTCTGAAGAAATGAATGCAGCTTTAAATAATATCGCTTCTATTTCAAATGAAGTTGCTGCCGAAACATCACAAACAGCAACTTCAGCTGGTGACCAAGTAAACAAAATGAGTATCGTTGCTAAAAAATCATCAGAAATGAAAACAATTGTACAAGAACTTGAAGTGCTCGTTTCTCATTTCAAAACAAATGGTTAAAATGAAAATTCCATTTATACTTCTACGAACTCTAAATTGTTAGAAAGAGCGATTTAGAGCCTCTCTTTTTTCACGCTAAAATATCTCTTTCTATCTCCCATTCTGTCTGCTATAATTCCTAAAGGAAAGAGGAAAGCTTTATTCCTACTGGAATAAAGCTTTCTTTCAATTTTTTACATTAATTAATTCTAATACTAAGATTTTAAAAAGGAGGCTTTTTATCATATGAATTTTATAGGTATCAGAAAAAAACTAATGTTCATGATGGGAACGATTTGTGCTTTATTCGGCATTGCCTTAGCTTTTATTTTATTCTTTACCATGGATCAGTCTCATAAAGCTGAAACATTACAAAAAGAAATTTCTCCTCTTGCAACAGAATTGAAAGAGCGCGGAGACGCTTATCAAGTACAACTTTCTGCTTTAAGAGGTTATTTACTACAACATGATCAAGTCGAATTAGACAAGTTTAATGAGATGAGTAAACGTCTTGAAGATACAAAAGGGCAACTTCTTTCTAACCCTAACACTTCTCAGTCCGTGAAAAGCACAATGGAATTAGGATCCACTTGGAGAAAGTTCATTGAAGAGAAAGTATTCACTCTTGCAAAAGAACAAAAATGGGAAGAAGCTTTACAAGTAGCTTCTACAGAAAATGGTACTGTTTATAAAGTAATTGGTGATTTCACAAATTACAGTAATGAACAAGCTAAATTACGCGAACAATCTATTGAAAAAATCGATCAATCTTCACTACGAATTGAATATGTTGTCTTCTTATCACTTGTTATTTGTATTGTAACTGCAATTATTCTTGCATGGTGGTTCTCTGGTAAGCTTGTAAAACCAATTCAACAAATTGATATTAAGCTAAAAGAATTAGCCTCTCAAGAAGGCGACTTAACAGCCCGTCTACAAGTAAATAGCAATGATGAAATCGGTGCAATTGCATCATCGTTTAATAAAATGTTAGAAAACCTGCAACATATCATTAATCGTGTTCAAAAAACATCTGTAGAAGTACAAACAGCTTCTGAAAATATGCTAGAAAAGACTAATACATCACGCGAGGCAACAATACGAGTTCAAAGCTCGATGTCCAACTTAAATTCAAGTATTCAATCGCAAACTTCTAGTATGGAAGAAAGCTCAACTGCGATGGATGATATGGCAATAAGCGTTCAACGCATCGCTGAATCTGCTTCATCTGTAGCCGAACTTGCTGTAGCTACATCTGAACATGCTAACGATGGAAGTACTGTTATCCAAAAATCTGTTTCACAAATGACAACGATACATGAAGCTGTAAATGCTACATCAGAAGTAGTCGAACGTCTAATCACCCATACGAAATATATTGATACGGCTGTACAATCTATTTCTAATATCGCTGAGCAAACAAACTTACTTGCTTTAAACGCTTCTATTGAAGCAGCTCGTGCTGGTGAGCAAGGAAAAGGATTTGCTGTCGTAGCTGATGAAGTCCGTAAACTTGCGGAACAATCTAAAACTGCTGCAACAGATATTAACCAATTACTAAATCAAATTCAAAATGATACAGAAACAGCTAGTTCTATGATGTCTAAAGGTCGTTCTGAAGCATTTGAAGGCATTACTGTCGTTCGTGAGGCTGGTACTTCTTTCACAACAATTGTTGAACAAGTAAATAAAGTATCAACTCAAATGCAAGACATATCAGCAACTGCTGAAGAAATGGCTGCAAGCGCCGAAGAAATGAACGCTTCACTTAATAACATCGCTTCTATTTCAAATGAAGTATCTAGTGAAACAGCCGCAACGGCACAATCTGCTGAGCAGAAAGTTATTGTTATGAATGAAATGACAGTAACTGCAAAACAAATGAAACAAACGGTTGAAGAATTAGATCAACTCGTATCTCATTTTAAAACTGAATAGCTCAAAAAAATATTCCTCTTTCAAGAGGAATATTTTTTTGAGCTCATTCCCTGCACATTATACATATATCCGTTATAATGAGAATCGATATCATTAATCTGTAGGGGGTGCTACACATGTCACAACAAGCATTTGAAGAAAAATTATATGCAAACTTAGAAGCTGTTATTGATCCTGAACTAGGTGTTGATATTATCAATCTTGGATTAGTTTATGACGTTACAGCGGATGAAAATAATAATGCTATCATTACAATGACGATGACTTCTATCGGCTGCCCAATGGCTGGTCAAATCGTATCAGACGTTAAAAAAGTACTATCAACGAACGTACCTGAAGTAAACGAAATAGAAGTAAATGTCGTTTGGAATCCACCATGGTCGAAAGAACGTATGTCACGTATGGCGAAAATCGCATTAGGTATTCGTGACTAAATAAAGTGAAACTTTAATCAGCCTACACCAATCCAGTGCTTGCTGGATAAAGAAAGACCTGACGTCATAGTCAGGTCTTTTTCTCTTATTATTTAACGCCTACTGCATCATAAGCTTTCGTTACAGCTTGTAACTCTTTAGAGTTTTTACCATATAAATCTTCTGCTGACTGAAGTGCTGCTTGACGCATCATTTTAAAGTCAGAGTTTGCAGTTAAATATTTAGTAAGAGCACGGTAGTAAATTTTTTCTGTCGCTTCACGGCCCACTCCAGTTACTTTCACGCCGTAATGCGTGCCACCGTCAGATACTAAGTACGCAGCTTTATTGTTAATACTACTGTTAATATGAACGCCGCCATTATCAGCTGTTCCAGTATAGCGTTTATTGTAATGATCTGGGTAACCTTCACCTGGTTTTAATGGGTTTGGAATAGATGCTGGATCTTTCAGAGAACGAAGCGCATCACCAGGTTTACCAGGTGTATAAATATCAGCACCTAAATCCCAGCTCTTCTTCTCAACCATGACACCCATAATATCAGATAACGATTCATTTAACGCACCTGATTCATTTTTATAAACAAGGTTTGCTGTATGCTCAGTTACAGCATGTGTTAATTCGTGCCCGATAACATCTAGGCCAGCAGATAATGGAATAAATGTCTTGCCATCTCCATCACCATACATCATTTGGATACCGTTCCAAGCTGCGTTATTCCAGCTTTCTCCTACGTGAACAGAGGAGATCAGCTTCGCGCCTTTATCATCGAAAGAGTTACGGTTAAATGTCTTTTTGTAGTAATCGTATACTTTCCCTGCATTTACATGCGCATCAACCGCTGCTTTGTCATCAAAGAACTTATTTTTACTTTCTACTTCGACACCTGTATATCCAAACCATTGTGAGAATATGTTAAACCAGTTTTCATCCATATTCTCTGCATCAAACGTATGAACACCTTGTCCACGCTTACCATCAAATAAATGGAATGCTCCTGTCTTCTCATTTTGAGCAATTTCAAATGATTGTCTAGCACCTAATACTCCGTAACCAAATCCTGTAATGTTATCTACAGCATTATATTTCTCAATCACATTTCCATTTGTTGCATCAACAAAGTAATGCCAATAGCCTGGAGCTGGTTTTGAAATCGATGCCTTAACTAAGTATGCAAGATAGTAGTTTCCATCTTTTTCATACACAAATAAATCTTTTTTCACACCATCATAATTCTTTACTTTACCAACTTCTTTTTCAATATCTGCCTTTGCAATTGTTTCTGCTTGCTCTGCACTAATACTTGCAAAGGTAGGAATATTTTTATCCTCTAAATTCGGAATAACTTGTCCGAAGAATGCTTTTACATTATTCTCTTTATCTAGTGTAACAGTTTGGTCTGAACCATACACAGGAATGTTATTATGTTTCTCAACTAACTTCACATGTGTCGTACCAGATTCAGCATCTTTTTCTTCCCCAACGACATTAAAATGTGTTTCAATATTTCCTGCTAGTTTAAACATATCTTTTTTACTCTCTAAATATTGAAAGACCGTCTCTTTTTTATCTAGTCCTTCCGGTGCTTTCCATTCTTCACCTATGTATGCAGGTGTTTTAAATTCTTGATGATATTGAATTTTTTGTTCTTCTGCTTTCGTTGTCGTTGCTCCAAACGTTCCAAATCCCCCGGCGATAACAGTTAACGCTAATGCTGATGAAATGACTTGCTTTTTCACTATAACATTCCCCATTCCCATAAAGATTTTTGACACTTTTATAAAATTCTGAATTTTTAACCCGATACCTCTTCCAAAAATTTGAGAAACATTTTTCAGATAATTCCACACAAAAAGAGGACACCCTATCAGGTGTCCTCTTTTTTATAAACATTTTGTTATTTTTTTAGCTCAATTGCTAAATAGTGTGATTGCTCTTTCGCTTGAATATGAATATCTTCTTCTACTGCTTCTGCCGCATCGCGCATAACAAGTATCTCACCATTTATCACACTACTTCCTTCAATTTGTACAAGGTACGATTGACGGCCTTCTTTCACAGGAAAATGAATTTCTTTTCCTGCCTCTAACGATAAAGAATATAAATTCGCGTCTTGGTGAATTTGAATTGGCGCATCACCTTCCACTGGGGAAACCATATGGAACCACTCATTTTCACGTTTACTCCAATCAAATTTAAACTCACCATAGTTTGGTTTATGATCAGCACGGTCTGGTAAAATCCAAATTTGTAATAAACGCAATGTTTCATTTCCTAAATTATGTTCACTATGAAATACACCAGTACCAGCACTCATATATTGAACATGTCCACGCTCAATTGTTCCTCTATTCCCCATGCTATCTTCATGTGTTAAGGCACCATCTACAACGTAAGAAATGATTTCCATATCGCGGTGCGGATGCATATCAAACCCAGTTTGTGCCGCTACTAAATCATCGTTAATAACACGTAACGCTCCAAAACTCATATTATTTGGATTGTAATAATTAGCAAAGGAAAAATGAAAATGTGTATTTAACCAACCGTGATTTGCTCTACCCATATTTTTATGATCAACTTTTCTAAACATATCCTTCACCTCATATTATCTCGAATTCAAGATTTACTTTAAAATTGTTTCTTACTGTAATTTTTTTAGTAATTTTAATAATTGATTTTGTTCTTCTATATTTAATTTATGAAACTGCTCCGCTTGGAACGTTTCCTGGGGCGGGACGATCTCCTCATATAAAGCTCTTCCCGTTTCTGTTAACGAAATATATTTCGTAGTACCTTCTTGTTCACGCCCAATCCAGTCCAGCTGCTCCATTTTATTTAAAAGCTGCGTGACATTTCCTTTCGTAACAAATAGCTTCTTCCCAAGCTCTTGCTGCGTTAAACGATTATGTCCTCCAACTTGAGCTAGTACATCAAACTGAGCGGCAGATACATTCCATTTTTTCAAATGCTGATTCGTCTCACGAATACTCTTGTTATAAAAACGTGATAAACGAAACCATAATAGTAGTCCTAATCTATCTTCTGTTTTCATTTCATCACCTCGCTCGTTTCATACTATTAGTTTAGAACTAAACTTTATAGAAGTCAATTACTTATTTTTAGTAAGTAACAAAGGAAGCATAGCGCTATTTCTCCACTATGCTTACATCAATTTTCTATTTTTATATTCATCTAATTTCCTCTCCGCGAACTTCTTCGCATCTTTCTCAATCCATCTCTCTTCATACGATTTACTTCCAACATACAATACTTCTCTCTTATGCTGCATCGCATGGCGAAATTCATGCAGTAGTGTTTTAAGCACTTGCTCATACTCATCCCACATACAAACGAAAATTAATTGTTTTTCTTTATGATAAAAACCACCTACGGGGAATAAAAACTCCTCTTCCTCTTCCCCTAATGATAGAAGTACATGATTTGCATCACACGTATCACAAAAAATAACTGGCGTTTTACATACTTCAATAAGAGAAAATAAATCCTCTCTAATCCTTTTGACATCCCAAGGAAGCTCCGAATCCAACACATACCAATTCTCCACCTGTTGATATACATTTTGAAACTGGAGTTCCATTTCTTTTTATTCCCCTTTCCAAGCTCTCTTTTTCTATATGTATGCCACAATATGGTAAATATTAAACATACTCTTTCCCCCTTTGAAAAATGACAATAAAAAGAACCTATATTAGTATAGGTTCTTTTCCATAATTACTTTTTTTTCATAATTTTTTTTAGTACAAAATAACCAATTGCGCAAACAATAGCAGCAAGTGCAAAATATTTCACATATGGCCCAGCTACTTTATTAATGCTTTCCCACTCTGAACCTAATTTAAATCCTAAATATACAAACACAATTGACCATGGAATAACAGCTAATGTAGTTAGCGTAATAAACTTAGCATGTGACATTTTCGCAATACCCGCTGGTATGGAAATAGCATGACGCACAACAGGAATAAAACGTGCCGTAAAGATAACGCCAGTTCCGTAACGATTAAACCAATCTTCTGCATAATCAATATGCTTCTTCTGAATTAAAATATATTTTCCATATCGCTCAAGAACAGGTCTTCCTCCGTATCGACCAATCCAATAAATAAATAGTTGTGCGATTACACCGCCAATTGTCCCGAACGCAACAGCTCCCCAAAATGTAATGCTTCCTGTTGATACTAAATAGCCTGCATAAGACAATACGATTTCACTCGGAATAACTTCTAACATCAATCCAAGCATAATTCCCCAATAACCAAGTCCTTCTAGAAAAACTAAAACTGAATGAATCAACTCTCCTAACATCATTTACCTCTCTTTACTGTTTTCGTTACCAAAAATAAAAGTACAAGCAGTAAGTATCTTGTACTTTTACTTTTTAAAATTTAGTTAGTCTTCGTATCCCACTTAAAGATTTTATTTAAAAATTTATATACATTCTTTGACTCTTTTGTCAGAAGTGGACCTAAGATGGATAGTATAAGCACGTATAGTGCTGAGAATGGTTTTAACACTGACATTAAACCACCAGCGATACCGATATTAGCCATAATGATGGAGAATTCTCCCCTTGAAACGATTGTTAATCCAATATTTGTAGAAGCTTTATGAGATAATCCAGCTTGTCTTCCTGCAATCATCCCTGCTACAAAGTTACCGATTATCGTAAGAAGTACCGCACCTAGCGTTAACCATATTGCTCCGCCTAACGAGAACGGATCGATACTTAACCCGAAGCTGAAGAAGAAAATTGCTCCGAAAAAGTCTCTAAATGGAACAACAAGATGTTCAATTCGATCACTATGCTCTGTCTCAGAGAAAACTAATCCTAAAAGAAGTGCTCCGATTGCTTCTGCAACGTGAATTGTTTCTGAAAAACCAGCGATGAAGAATAACGAAGCAAATACTACAATAATAAAGATTTCATCTGAACTAATATTGAGCAATTTATTTAATAACGGCGTTGCTTTTCTAGCCACAATAAAGAATAGAAGCATATATCCTAAAGCAATTCCAATTGAAGTAAGAGCACCTAAGAAGGAAGCATGATCCCCAAGTACTAAACCAGAAACGACTGATAAATATACAGCAAGGAATATATCTTCAAACATAATAATTCCTAAAATTAGTTCGGTTTCATTATTACCAGTTCTTCTTAAATCCACTAATACTTTCGCAACGATGGCACTAGAAGAAATCGTAATAATACCCGCAATAATTAAAATTTCTAGTAATGGGAATCCCATGATAAACCCGTATAATAATCCAAGTGAAAAGTTAATTAGAATATAGATTGTTCCACCAATCGCAATAGAACGTCCGGATTTAATTAGTTTCTTCATCGAAAATTCTAGCCCTAGATAGAAGAGAAGGAACAGAACGCCAATTCTTCCAAGGAAGGATATTACACTTGCACTTTCAATAAATTTGAGATCGATTACACCTATTGTCGGCGCGTGCGGCCCTACTAACATGCCAAGAACAATTAGAAAAGGAATTACTGAGAACTTAAACTTTCCAGCGATTACTGCTGCAATTGCCACTAGAACTAAAGCTGTACCAACTTCAAAAATTAAAGTATCCATCTAGTCAGTCCCCCTATTCGAAAGTAACTCATTAATAATTTTTTTAATTTCTTCTCTCTCACCTGAAACTACTAGCATATCGCCTTCTTCAATTACTGTTTCTGGTCCTGGATTAAATAGCTTTTTCATATTCTTTTTCATAACTGCAATTATCGTTACGCTATACGTTTTTCTTATTTCAAGATCACCAATTGTTTTTCCGATTGCTGGAGCTGCATTCTCCACTTTAAACCACTCAATCGCTAAACCTTCAAAGACCATCTCAACATTTTCTAATGCCCTAGGCTTATATACCATTCCACCTAATATTGCTGCAACTTGTCTTGCTTCTGAGTCACGTAATGAAATACTAGAAATACTTTCTTCATGATCTGAATCAAAATGATACATTTCTCTACGTCCGTCATCATGAATCACAATCACCATTTTTTCGTTACCTTTCGTAACGATTTGAAATTTATACCCAATACCTGGAAGTTCACTTTCTCTAATATTCATATTTAGCTCCTCCTTAACAATTTTATTTGAATTTTCTGTTTTTCAGTCTTTTGTTCATCCAACCAATTTTAGAAATTCTAACCACTCCGGATACTTATGATTTGGAAATCTTTTATTGTAATAATAAGTGGCCCCTAGAAAAATACTTGAAGATGTAACGATAAAAAATACATTGCTTCTCATTTTTAAACTCTCAAGGCTTACTTTCAATAAAGTTTCTTCTTTCAAATTATCCCCACTTTCTCGCTTTACATTTAGTTTTTTAAAATGTAAATAATTCTAAAAATATTACGATGTAACATAATCATAACATAAAACGCATTTAAGTAACATCATTTTTTAGAAAAATTGATTCTAGTATATTTTTTGCATATAATTTTCTTATTACAGAAAAAAGGAAGTGTATTATATGGTTGATATCTTTAGCAGATTCCTTGAGGTAACGAATAATATTTTATGGTCATATATTCTTATTGCAATGCTAATCGGCTTCGGTCTTTATTTCTCTTTCAAATTAAAATTTGTCCAAATTACTCATTTCAGTGAGATGGTCAGTTTAATTAGTAAAGGATTTAATCGAAAAGAAAAAAAGAAAGATAGCATCTCTCCATTCCAAGCATTTTGCTTAAGTGCAGCCGCTCGCATTGGTATCGGGAACTTAGCTGGTGTAGCATTAGCAATTTCAATGGGAGGACCTGGTGCAATATTTTGGATGTGGTTTATCGCGATTCTCGGAGCAGCTACTAGTTTTGTAGAATGTACGCTCGCGCAAATTTATAAAGTAAAAGATGGACGCAGGTTCCGTGGTGGCCCAGCATATTACATGGAAAAAGGGTTAAACAAACGCTGGATGGGTGTCTGGTTTTCACTTCTTATTACAGTTGCGTACGGATTAATTTTCAATTCAGTACAAGCAAATACAGTAACAATAGCGTTTGAAAATGCTTTCGGATTAGAGCGAACGATCGTAGGAGCTATACTAGCTTTACTAGTTGCAGTTATTATTTTCGGCGGTATTAAGAGCATTTCACGCATTACAGAAATGATTGTTCCCCCAATGGCAATTGTTTATATTGGTGTGGCTATTTTTGTCGTGATTAACAACTTCAATATGTTACCAAGCATTTTCATGGAAATCTTTAACGGTGCATTCGGTTTAGACCAAGCCATCGCTGGTGGTATTGGAGCAGCTATCAAGTTCGGAATCCAACGCGGTTTATTCGCGACAGAAGCAGGTATGGGGAGCTCTCCTAATGCAGCAGCAACATCTGATGTATCTCATCCTGTAAAACAAGGACTTGTTCAAGCATTAGGTGTTTTCGTAGATACATTCTTAGTATGTACATCAACAGCGTTTATCGTATTATGTTCTGGACTTTACAAAGGATCAAATTTAGAAGGTATTGAATTAACACAGCAAGCATTAAGTTCACAAATTGGACCGTGGGCAAGCACTTTCTTAGCGATTATTATTTTCCTCTTCGCTTTCAGCTCCTTACTAGGAAACTACTATTATGGTGAAACAAATATCGCATTCATTAAAGAAAGCAAAACATGGTTAATGATTTATCGCGTTGCAGTTGTCGGAATGGTGTTCTTCGGATCAATCGCTGCCCTTCAAACTGTTTGGAGTTTAGCTGATTTATTCATGGGACTAATGGTATTCACAAACTTAATTGCCATCTCATTCCTTAGCAAATTTGCCTATGCAGCATTAGTAGACTACATTAAGCAAAAGAAACAAGGTAAAGATCCTGTCTTCCTTGCAAGTTCTATCCCTGGCTTAAAGAATACAGAGTGTTGGGATGGGCAGGATGTAGAAGAAAAACAAAAGGCTGTTTAACAAACAAAGGCCCTATTACTTCACCGTAATAGGGCCTTTTATTTACAACAGTTCATAATTTGTTCAAATTAATTCCAGCAAAAGGGTTGATTTATACAAATTACTAGATTATAATAATTATAAATTAGTAATTGATATAACATAACAACTCAAAAGGAGATTGATCATAATGAACAAACAAGTAATCGAAGTATTAAACAAACAAGTAGCAGACTGGAGCGTTTTATTTACAAAATTACACAACTTCCATTGGTACGTAAAAGGACCTCAATTCTTCACATTACACGAGAAATTCGAAGAACTTTACACAGAATCAGCTACTCACATCGATGAAATTGCAGAACGCATTTTAGCAATTGGCGGCAAACCAGTAGCAACAATGAAAGAATACTTAGAACTATCTTCTATTCAAGAAGCAGCTTACGGAGAAACTGCAGAAGGGATGGTCGAGGCAATCATGAAAGACTACGAAATGATGCTAGTCGAACTGAAAAAAGGCATGGAAATCGCTCAAGACTCTGACGATGAAATGACATCTGACCTACTACTAGGCATCTACACAGAACTAGAAAAACACGCTTGGATGCTACGTGCGTTCTTGAATCAATAATAGATTTTAAAGCGGAGGTAGCTTGCTCAGAATGTGAGGGGGATGGAGCTTTTGACGTAGAGGCGCTCTTTGCCTCGCAGGAAAAAGCGAAGCCACCGAACATTCTAGCTACCGGAGCTGGATATTATGTAAAAGCGGAAGCGACTCTTTCAGAGTCGCTTTTTTATGTAATGGTTGCATTTAACGGTACACGAAATTATATCAACGATTTTTCAAATATATCGATCATAACTCGCAATATATCAACGATTTTTTCATTATATCGATCATTACAAGCAATATATCAACGATTCGACAAAGGATATCAATTTATCGACAAATCACGACAATATTAACACCCCCCTCGCCCTACTTTTATCAATATATTACAATCTCATCTATGTTAAAATATAGGAAACACCTTTTAGTAAAATAGATCCAAAAAGCTTTTCCAAATTCATCATTTACTACTTAAATGGCGGGAGTGGTTCAGTTGAAAGACTACTTAATTAGAGCATTTTTTGCGTTAATAACAGTTGGAATCGTCTTACTTATAGCTAATATTTTCAATATACGTGTCGAGGTGAAAGACTATGCTTTCCTCGTTGTCGTAGCAATTGGTGGCGGCTGGGGTGGCTGGTACCTGTATAAAAAACAAAGTAATCAAAATGATAAAGGCATTCCAAAGTAATATGGAATGCCTTCTTTTATTTCCGTCTATAATAAATAACAAAATTCAAACCACTGATACAACCAATCGCAATAAACATAGAAAACGATTGTCCATCTCCACCTAGACTATATTCATCAATGATAAATCCAGACATAAACAATGTTATCGCTGAAACACCAACACACAATATCGAAATAAACCAAAGCGAAAACTCATTAATCAGCTCTTTCTTCTGTCTTAAAACAATTAGCATAACAAGAATAGACGCTGCTAAAATACTTTTAAAAACAGGACGTAAATACACAAACTCCTCCATCTATTCCTCCTTTCCGAAAAACTATATATTCTAACATTAATATATTTAACTAAATTAAAAACACATGTCTTTTTACGATAAAAAAGACATGTGTTTCTATAAATCGCTATAAAAACGTACTATGATAATTGCTTCCACTTCGTCCCCAAGACAGGACGCTCGTAATTTTGGATTTCATGAATTAGTTTATCTGCCGTCTCAGCGGAAACAATTAACTCTTTATTCGATGGATTCATAAAGCCTTCTTCTGCTGCCCGTTCAACCATTTGCAAAATTGGTCCGTAAAAGTCTTTTATGTTCAATAAACCAACCGGCTTATTATGTATACCAATTTGTGACCAACATACTACTTCAAAGAGCTCTTCAAACGTTCCATATCCGCCTGGTAATGCAATGAAAGCATCCGCAAGCTCTGCCATTTTCGCCTTGCGCTCATGCATCGTTTCTACCTCAATTAATTCTGTTAATCCTGTATGTACGATTTCTCCTCGAAATAGACCACGCGGCATAACACCTGTTACACGTCCGCCTAAACGAAGAACTTCGTTTGCTACTTCTCCCATTAATCCAACGCATGAACCACCGTATACGAGCTCATAGTCGTTCTCAACAAACATTTTTCCTAACTGGATTGCCTGCTCTTTAAACTCTGGTCTCTCCCCAAAATTGGAACCTGCAAACACACAAATCTTTCTCATTCCTACACCCCGAAACTATATATTGTTATGATACAATTGACATTGTACAACATATTGAGGAGATGAGGAAGAAATGGATATCGTTGCATTTCAAAGATGGGTTGAGGAATTTTACGAAAAACGAAGCTGGTCACAGTATAATGCCTTTATTCGCTTAAATTTCTTAACTGAAGAAGTTGGAGAAGTTTCACGAGTTGTTCGCGCTATTGAAATCGGCCGCGATCGTCCCGATGAAGATGCGAAAACAGAAGAAGAGCTAAAACAAGAACTAAAAGAAGAACTTGGTGATGTACTATCTAACCTTATTATTCTTTCGCAAAAATATGATTTGGATTTACAAGACATTATGGACGCACACGTCACAAAGCTTTCGAAAAGGTTCGAAGCACTCAAATGAGAATATTATCAATTATGGTATAATATTCTTGTCACAATAATAAGGGGGATTTTATGTTATCTAAAAAATTGCACGACGCATTAAATGAACAAATGAACTTTGAATTTTACTCTGCCCACGCTTATATGGCAATGGCTGCTTACTGTACAGCTGAGAGCTATGATGGATTCGCTAACTTTTTCCTTGTACAAGCTGAAGAAGAGCGTTTCCACGCAATGAAGCTTTACAACTATATTAACGACCGCGGTGAGCGCGCTATTATTACTGGATTCGATAATCCAAATAACGAATATGAATCTGTATTGAACGCTTTTGAAGTCGCACTTGAGCACGAGCGTGAAGTAACGAAACGTATTTATCACTTATCTGATATTGCTTGGGATGAGCGTGAGCATGCAACAATTACATTCTTAAAATGGTTCGTTGATGAGCAAGTAGAAGAAGAAGCTTCATTCGATAGCATCATTCAAAAATTAAAACGTATTACAAGCGATTCAAACGCACTATTTATGCTAGATGCTGAATTAGAGAAACGTACATTTACGCCTCCAGCTGAGTAATATTTTAATCACCTTAATGAGTGTATTAAGGTGATTTTTTTATTTGCTTTCTATCTTAAAATCACCTTAAATTTCCTAGCATTTGACATAGAACTAGTTAAAAAATGGTATTATTTTCAATATAAAGTGAAACTTTGGTCCGTGGGGGGTCGTTCATCCACCACGGATTATTAGTTGAACTAATCGGGTCTTTACAGGCAGTTGATCTCCCACCTAACCTCTTTGCCCCCGCCAAATTTTGAGGTGGGAGTCTTACTGCTCGTTAATGCGGGATAAAACAATATGTGAGGAGAGAAAAAATGAATCAACGTGTAGAAGCTGTTGATGCAATTCGTGGTTTCGCTTTATTTGGCATTTTACTTGTTAATATAACATTAATTCAATTCGGGTTATTCGCTAATGAAAAACCCACTTATATTTTCGGAAAACTCGATGAAAGTGCTAATTGGTTTATTCAATTTTTCGGCACACAAAATTTCATTTCCCTATTCTCTTTTTTATTTGGGCTTAGCATTATTTTGTTACAAAAAAGTATTATCGCAAAAGGAAAAAAGTTTTTCCCCACATATATAAGACGTATTAGCATTCTTTTACTACTAGGTTTCATTCACGGTACCTTTATTTGGTCCGGAGATATTTTATTTGCATACGGACTTATCGGGATTTTCTTAATGATGTTTATAAATAGAAAACCAAAAACATTATTGATTTGGGCAACTATTCTACTCGCACTCATTACACTTATGTCTTATCAAACTGATCCAAATACAAATATTAATGATTTTGCTCCTTATATTGAAAAAGAGCATAAAGTTCATGAAACTGGAAGCTATATGGATCATGTCAACTTTAGGTTAACTGAAAGTCCTTTCGATTATATTGGGATTAACGGTTTCTTCGGACTAGTTTTCATATCAATTTTCGCAATAATTTTTATGTCCCCACTTTTCTTACTCGGAATGTATGTAGGAAAAAAGGGCTGGCTATTTGAGATTGATAAACACATACCTTCTATCAAAAAGATTTGGCTTATCACTGGTATTTTCTCTTTTACAATTAAAATCTTAGCCGTGTTCGTAAAGCATCCAATTTTAATTATGTTACACGATGGCCTTACATCAGTAACCATGACATTCTTTTACGGAAGCACCATTATTTTATTATTCCATTACAAAAAAGCATCGCGCTTACTAACATATATGGCGAATATGGGGAAAATGTCGGTTAGTAATTACTTAGCTCAATCCATTATCACAACAACAATTTTTTACGCATACGGCTTTGGCTTATTCGGTAAAATCGGATATTTCTTCGGTATTCTTTTGACCATTGGAATTTATACAATTCAATTATTCGTTAGCACCTATTGGCTACAGAAATACCGAATGGGCCCTATAGAATATGCGTGGAGAATGGGAACTTATTTAGAGAGACCACGATTTAAAAAAGACTTGGATAAAGCAAGTTAAACAAAAAAAGCAATGAGCCTACGCTCATTGCTTTTCTTAATTTATTAAAGCATAACCCCAACAATAATCGCTGATAATATACTTACTAACGTTGCACCGTATACAAGTTTTAGTCCGAATGATGATACAACATTTGCTTGTTTGCCATCGATACTCTTTGTTGCACCTGCGATAATTCCGATAGATGAGAAGTTCGCAAATGATACAAGGAAGATAGATAAAATACCTACTGTACGAGTTGATAAATCACCAGCTACTTTTCCAAGGTCAAGCATTGCAACGAATTCGTTCGTTACTAATTTTGTTGCCATAATTTGTCCCGCTGCTAGCATCTCTGATGTTGGAATACCCATTACGAATGCTAATGGTGAGAAGATATATCCTAAAATGCTTTGGAATGTGATTCCGAAAATTGAATCGAATACACCGTTAATTGCTGTAATTAATGCTACGAAACCGATTAACATCGCCGCTACTGTTACAGCGATAGAGAAACCAAGCATAATATATTCGCCTAACATTTCAAAGAATGTTTGTTTCTTATCTTCTTGTAATTCTAAAATATCGTCTTCTTCTTTCACTTCATATGGATTGATAATATGAACGATAATGAATCCACTAAATAAGTTTAATACAAGTGCTGTTACTACATATTTTGGATCAATCATTTTCATATAAGAACCGACGATTGACATTGATACTGTTGACATTGAAGATGCACAAAGTGTGTATAAACGATTTTTCGGTAATTTGCTTAATTGATCTTTTACTGTAATAAATACTTCACCTTGACCAACAATTGCAGCTGCTACTGCATTATATGATTCTAGTTTTCCTAAACCGTTAATTTTACTTAGTACGAAACCGACTGCACGAATGATAATCGGTAAAACTTTAATATGTTGCAAGATCCCAATTAATACCGCTAAGAAAATAATCGGTAATAATACTGTTAAGAAGAATGGTGCTTGTCCATCGTTCGCTAAACCACCAAATACGAAATTAACCCCAGCTTCCGCAAATTTTAAAATAGCGCCAAATCCATCTGCAATCCCTTTTACTAATACAAATCCGACCTTTGTATTTAATAAGAAATACGCAAGTACCAATTGAATGACAAGCATAAGTGCAATTGGCTTATATTTAATTTTCTTACGATCTGAACTTATAAGGAAACCTAGTACAAACACTACAAGTAAACCAACTAGAAACATTACTATTTTCATATGTGAATCCTCCACTTCTCCCACGAGTTATTGGTCGTATAACGAATGACGTCTGA
Organism: Bacillus sp. FSL M7-1020; assembly: GCF_038050415.1. Classification (NCBI taxonomy): domain Bacteria; kingdom Bacillati; phylum Bacillota; class Bacilli; order Caryophanales; family Bacillaceae; genus Bacillus; species Bacillus sp. FSL M7-1020. The sequence continues at coordinate 4,603,902 of NZ_JBBOTW010000001.1, forward strand.
CCATTGATGTTAAAAAAATTTAAAACCCCTAAATACTATTCAACTGTTATCTAAAATCAGTAAGCGTTTACATAAATTGCAATTTATAAAAGGTAGCCTCTTCTCTCCTACCGTATTAAAAGTCTGAAATTGATACCACCTACAAATCAAATTGTAAGCGTTATCTAGAAGAAATGCAATATAAATTTTAAAAGATTTTCATATGTTAATATATTCCTAATTAATTGGTTTTTTTATGTAATTTAACCATAAAAAACGGCCCTAGCTATGAGCTAGAACCATCCTTTTTTATCCCGCATTAACTGGCAGTAAGATCCCACCTCAAAATGCAGCGAAAGCAAAGAAGTTAGGTGAGGGATCAACTGCCCGTAAATGCCCGATTGGTTCAACTAATAATCACTGGGGGATGAAGCCCCCCGCTGATTAAAGTTTCACTTTATAGCATAACACCAACGATAATCGCTGATAATATACTTACTAATGTCGCACCATACACAAGACGTAAACCGAATGATGATACAACATTTGATTGGTTTTCATCGATACCTTTCGTTGCACCTGCGATAATTCCAATTGATGAGAAGTTCGCAAATGATACAAGGAATACAGAAAGAATACCTACTGTACGAGCTGATAAATCACCAGCTACTTTGCCAAGATCAAGCATCGCAACAAACTCGTTTGATACTAATTTTGTTGCCATAATTTGTCCCGCTGTTACCATCTCTGCTTGCGGGATACCCATTACGAATGCTAATGGTGAGAAAATATATCCTAAAATAGCTTGGAATGTAATACCGAACACTGAATCAAACAAGCTATTGATTGCTGTAATTAATGCTACGAAACCAAGTAACATTGCTGCTACCGTAATTGCAATCGTGAAACCAAGCATAATATATTCGCTTAACATTTCAAAGAATGATTGCTTTTTCTTATTTTCTAACTTCAGTGTATCTTCTTCTTCCGTAATATCGTACGGGTTAATAATATGAATAATAATGAAACCACTAAATAAATTTAATACAAGTGCTGTTACTACATATTTTGGCTCGATCATTTTCATATAAGAACCAACGATTGACATTGATACTGTCGACATTGAAGATGCACATAATGTATATAAACGATGTTTTGGGATTTTACTTAATTGATCTTTTACTGTAATAAATACTTCCGCTTGTCCAACAATTGCAGCTGCTACTGCATTATATGATTCTAATTTCCCTAAACCATTTACTTTACTTAACAAAGTACCAATAGCACGAATAAATATCGGTAAAATCTTAAAGTGTTGTAAAATTCCGATTAATACTGCGAAGAATACGATTGGTAATAATGCAGTTAAGAAGAATGAAACTTCTCCTTTATTAACAAGGCCACCAAATACGAAAACGATTCCAGCTTCCGCATACCCAAGAAGTGCGCCAAATCCATCTGAAATTCCTTTTACTAAAATATAACCCACTTGCGTATTTAATAAGAAATACGATAATGCTAACTGAATTACAAGCATGAGTGCGATTGGTTTATACTTAATCTTCTTTCGATCGGCACTTATAAGAAAACCGAGTACGAATACAACGAGTAATCCTACAAGAAACATAACAAACTTCATTAATAAAATCCTCCATTTAACTCTTCATTAACGTTGAACGTCTGACCATTCAAAACAAGAAATAATCCGAACTTTCCATTTCTCCACCAAAACACTTAACTGGATATGAAAAATCATAAAACCTCTTGTCTCAAAGGCATTTTCCATTCTATCATAAATCCCAACTCATATCCGCACTTTTCTAAAAAAAATTACATTTTATTATAAAAACCTCATTAATGTTCGTCTTTTGCCCCTTTCTCCTGTTTTATAACTACACAAAAAACGAGCATCAAATTTCACTGATGCTCGTTCTATCTTTTATCCCGCTATTTGCCGGGCAGTAAAACTCCCACTGATTAAAGTTTCACTTTATTATACAGCTTTTTCTTTATCTGCTACTTCCGGCTTATCCCAACACTCTGTATTGTTCAACCCTGGAATAGACTCCGCATAAAAGACTGGATCTTTTCCTTGTTTCTTTTGCTTTACGTAATCTGATAACGCTGCGAAAGCGTACTTAGAAAGGAATACAATTGCCACTAAGTTAATAACAGCCATAATCCCCATAAATAAATCTGCTAAGTCCCAAACGATTTGAATTGTTGCTACAGATCCTAACATAACCATACCAAGTACAGCAATGCGGTATGCCGTTAATAACACTTTACTTCCATTTAAGAACTCAATATTTGTTTCACCATAGTAGTAGTTACCTACTAATGAGCTGAATGCAAATAAGAAGATTGCAACCGCTACAAATACAGATGCCCACGGTCCGATATGTTGGCTTAACGCTTGTTGCGTCAATTGAATTCCATTTAAATCAGCTGCACCAGGTACATCAGATAATAAAATGATGAACGCTGTACAACTACAAATTAATAATGTATCTGTAAATACCCCTAAAGTTTGAATGAAACCTTGTTTAACTGGGTGCGTTACGTTCGCAGTCGCTGCTGCGTTCGGTGCACTACCCATACCAGCTTCATTTGAGAATAATCCACGTTTTACTCCTAGTAAAATCGCAGCTCCTAATCCCCCACCAACTACTTCTTTAATTCCGAATGCATGTAAGAAGATTTCTTTAAATACATACGGAATTGCCGTAATGTTTGTTACAACAACGAATAATGCAACTGCTACATATATAATTGCCATTACCGGAACAATCATTTCAACCGCACGCGCAATTCGCTTAACCCCACCGAAAATAATGATTGCAAGTAAACCAGCCATAAACAGACCTACAAGTCTACTATCCATTTTAAATGCGCCATCAAAAGCTGCCGCTACTGTGTTTGACTGTACTGCATTAAAAATCAATCCGAAACTCACTGTTATTAGAACAGAGAAAACAACACCTAACCAGCGTTTCTTTAAACCCTTTTCCATATAATACGCTGGGCCCCCACGGAATGCGTTCCCATCTTTTACTTTATAAATTTGCGCTAATGTGCTCTCTACAAACGCAGAAGCACCCCCAATTACCGCAATTAACCACATCCAAAATACAGCACCTGGACCACCTGCTGAGATTGCAATAGCTACACCAGCTAAGTTACCAGTACCTACACGAGAAGCTGTACTCATACAAAATGCTTGGAATGATGATACACCGCTTTTTTCTTTTTGCGCTTTTCTTGTCTTTGAACTCGCCCCGTCCCCAAGTAGGCGAATCATTTCTCCAAAGTAGCGAATTTGGACGAATTTCACACGAAATGAAAAATAGAGTCCTAATCCAATTAACATCGCGATAATGATATATGACCAAAGGACATTATTTACATCCCCAATTACTTTAGCTAAAAAATCCATAATCGAATTGCCCCCTCTTCCTAACAATAAGAAAATTATATTCTAAAAACTTTTAGTAATCAAGAACTTTATGTTAGGTTTTATGACATGATTAAGTTAGATTTCTTAACATACATATGTTTTTCACTTAAAACTATAACCAATACGTGCATTTATCCACTACTCAATCACTCATCCTATTCGACCAATCATACTTTTAAGACAGTACGTTGCCTACAAATAACGAGAGAAATGAACAAACAAAAATTATATTAATAATTACCTTTCACCCTTCTCATCATTTACTACAACAAAAAAGGCGAGCATCAAATTCCTCTCGATGCTCGCCTTTTCTTATACTGCTTTTTCTTTATCCGTTACCGCTGGCTTATCCCAACACTCTGTATTCGTTAAACCAGGAATAGAATCTGCACTGAAGACTGGATCTTTTCCTTGTTTCTTTTGCTTTACATAGTCTGCCAACGCAGCATACGCAAATCGTCCAAGAAGTGTAATCGCAATTAAGTTTGTAATTACCATTAGACCCATAAATAAATCCGCCATATTCCATACGACTTTAAGCGTCGCAACAGAACCGAATAATACCATTGCAACTACCGCAATACGGTAAATTGTTAACCAAGCTTTACTTTGTTTAATGAATTCAATATTCGTTTCACCATAATAGTAGTTTCCTAGAAGTGAACTAAATGCAAATAAGAAAATAATAATCGCTAAGAAGCTACTTGCCCATGGGCCGATTTGTGAACTTAATGCGTTTTGTGTTAATTCAATACCTTCTAAATTTGTTGCTTTATATGCACCAGAACATAATACGATAAACGCTGTTGATGTACATACTAAAAATGTATCTACTAAAACCCCGATTGTTTGAATAAAACCTTGTTTCGCTGGATGCGTTACATCAGCTGTTGCTGCCGCGTTCGGCGCACTACCCATACCTGCTTCATTCGCAAATAACCCGCGCTGAATACCAAATTTCATTGCAGCACCGATACCGCCACCTACAGCTGAATCTAAACCGAATGCACCTTTAAAGATTTCTGTAAATACATCTGGTATTAAATAGAAGTTTTTAATAACAACGAAAATAGCTACTGCAATATAAATAAGTGCCATTGGCGGAACAATCATTTCTGACATACGCGCAATACTTTTCACACCACCAAAAATAATAACTGCAACTAATGCCGCTAATACAATCCCAACAATATAACGCTCTAAACCGAATGCATTTTCAAATGCTAACGTAACTGTATTCGCTTGTACTGAGTTGAAAATTAAACCGTAACTAATTGTGATTAGAATAGAGAACCAAATTCCCATCCAACGTTTATTTAAACCTTTTTCCATATAATAAGCAGGACCACCACGGAAGCCACTGCCATCTTTTATTTTATAAATTTGCGCAAGTGTACTTTCCACGAAACTTGAAGACGCCCCGATAATTGCAATAACCCACATCCAAAATACAGCTCCTGGTCCTCCCATAGAAATAGCTAGCGCTACACCAGCTAAGTTTCCGATACCGATACGAGCTGCTGAACTCATACAGAACGCTTGGAAAGAAGATACGCTACCCTTTTTACGTGTCTTACCAGTTAGTCCATCACTCATTAATCGAACCATTTCTCCTAAATGAGTAATTTGTACGAATTTTAATTTAATAGAAAAATAAAGCCCTAAACCAATTAGCATTGCAATAAGAACATATGACCAAAGAATCGTATTCGTTGATGAAACGAATTGATCTAAAATATTCATACAATTAACCCCTCCTTTTCTCCATAAATCGAATTATATTCAAAAAATATTCAAAAATCAACATTTTTCGACATCTTATAACTTCCAAATATTAGGTTTCTCTACGTAAATACATCCTTCTTTTATGACTCCACTTTCAGTAGCTGTGCATACTAAAACAAAAAATAATTTCATAAACAACACCATTGACAAAAATATATAACTGTAACTATAATAGTTACATCAGGTTGTAACTAACCTAATTACATTACATTCATTCATTCATTTCAGATATACACTTTAACAAAACACTTTGGAGGGATTTATTATGAAAATCGGAATCATCGGAGCAACTGGTAAAGCTGGAAGCCGTATTTTAAAAGAAGCATTAGATCGTGGACATGAAGTTACTGCAATTGTAAGAAATGCTGCGAAAATTACAGAAAAAAATGTAAAAGTTTTAGAGAAAGATGTATTCGCTCTTACATCTAACGATCTACAAGCATTCGATGTAGTTGTAAATGCTTTCGGTGCTCCAGCAGGACAAGAGCATCTTCACGTAGATGCAGGAAATGTACTGATTGAAGCTGTGAAAGGTGCACCACATACAAAATTACTTGTAGTTGGTGGAGCTGGAAGCTTATTTGTAGACGAAGAGAAAACAACACGTGTATTTGATACACCAGGTTTCCCGGGCGAATACCTTGCAACAGCTCAAAACCAAGGTAAAAACTTAGAAATCTTACAACAAACAAATGACATCACTTGGACATTCATCAGCCCTTCTGCACTATTCGCATTAGGAAAACGCACTGGCTCTTACACAGCTGGTAAAGACAATCTTCTTGTTAACTCAAAAGGCGATAGCTATGTAAGTTACGAAGACTTCGCAGTAGCAGCACTTGATGAAATCGAAAATCCAAAACATGTGAACGAACGCTTCACAGTAGTTTCTGAAGCTGAATAATACGAAAAAGCTCGTAAAACATTATGTTTTACGAGCTTTTTTATTTTTTAAGCTTTTACCTCTTGTATACCTTCTGTTCTTTCGAAACCTTGTTTCGTAATTTTAAAGAATACGTCATGTATACCATACTCAAATAACATACCATTAAATTGTTCTGTCAATGCTTTCGTATTTTCCATTCCTTCTAATCCATGTATATAAAAAGCATCGGCAAATGCCAATGCTTTTTATACTATCTTTTAATTTGATTTGGTTTATGTGGTTCGTTTGGAGTATACGGTTTATTCGGTTTCTGTGGTCCTTCAGACTTTTTCCAACTCACCGCTAATTCCGGACTTGTTTTCTCTTCACTACGTTCTAATAATACAACCGCATTTTGAATCGTCGGTGTTCCTTTATGCGCAATCCCTTGTAATTTCGTTAAATTTCCTGATACTTTAAAGCTAAATCCACCTGCTGGTGTTTGTTTTGGAATTAAAATGCGGAACTTTTCTCCTACATTAAATTCATTTCTTGCTTCGCCTTTTTCATTTACAAATTTCACACCAGCTGGTGCACCTGTTGCTTGCACTTTATACGTTCCGCTTTTTGCATTCGTTTCTACTGTATATAAACCTGTTTCAAAGAAATCATTTTTTAATACTGCTTCTTGTTCTTCTGTAGGAGTTACACTCATCGTAATTTCTTGTAACTCTTCACTCGCATTTGCCTTTGCAACTATGTCTTTCGTTACTTTCTCTACGTTTTTATTACGGAAATCTAAATCGTTAATATCGATTTGTTTTAATGCATTCCATACTGCAAGCTGTGTTGCGTAATGTGCTTCTCTCCAATCGGAAACGCCTAATTCTTGCGGACTCTTTTGTGGATATCCATTTAATAGTACACGGTACACGTTAATATCCACTTTTCCCATTTCCGGTAAATCTTGACCACTTGGAGATTTCAAATCTACATTTAAGCAAAATGCAATTTTTCCATCTGCCGTTTTAATAAGCTCTGTTCGGATTGGTCTTTTCTTTGACTTACTATAACTCCAATCCATTTCATACTTTGTATGGTCCATAACTTCTGCAAATGCTTTTTGAAGTGGGAATAATACAAATAAAACACTTAAAAAAACAGCTAAAAGTTTGAACGATTGCTTTATATTCATGTTTTACAACCCCTTATGAAATAACAAATTTACTAATAAGTAGTATTTAGTTAGAATTTTTTTTTATACATAAACACAACAAAAAGAGTGCAAATAATTTGCACTCTTTTTCTCTACTTTAATCTTAGAAATCGAAGTTATCAGGATCTGGACCAACGCGGTGATTTTGGTTTAATGCATCGATTTTTTCCATATCTTCTTTTGTTAATTCAAAGTTAAATACATCAGCATTTGCAATAATACGGTGTTCTTTCGTTGATTTTGGAATTGTAATAACTCCATTTTGTAAGTCCCAACGTAAGATAACTTGCGCTGTTGTTTTACCGTGTTTATCAGCAATTTCTTGTAATGTTTCGTTATCTAATAATTGACCTTGCATAAGTGGTGACCATGCTTCCATTTGAATACCTTGTTCTTTACAGAAAGCTTGTAATTCTTTTTGTGTTAAACGAGGGTGATATTCTACTTGGTTAATCATTGGCTTAATTTCTGCATCTTTCATTACATCTTGTAAGTGATGAATTTGGAAGTTACTTACGCCAATTGCACGTACACGCTCTTCTTTATAAAGTGTTTCTAGCGCTTTCCATGTATCTTTATATTTTCCTTCTACAGGCCAGTGAACAAGGTATAAATCTAAATAATCTAGTTCTAATTTTTTTAAGCTCTCTTCATATGCAGCAATTGTTTCGTCATATCCTTGATCTGCGTTCCATACTTTTGAAGTGATAAATAATTCTTCTCTTGAAATACCAGTCGCTTCAATACCTGCACGGATTCCTTCACCTACAGCTTTTTCATTTCCGTAAATTGCAGCTGTATCGATGCTACGGTATCCTGCTTTAATCGCTGATTTAATTGCTTCTACAAGTTCTGGTCCTTCTTCTACTTTAAATACACCTAAACCGAACCAAGGCATTTCTACACCATTATTTAATACTGTTTTACTTTGTAAGTTTTTCATTTTATTTTCTCTCCTTTTATCCCGCATTAACGGGCAGTAAAATTCCCACTTCAAAATTCGGCTGAAGCAAAGACGTTAGGTGGGAGATAAACTGCCCGTAAACGCCCGATTGGTTCAACTAATAATCATTGGTGGAAGAACACCCCCACTGATTAAAGTTTCACTTTATTTTACTTGATCTCTTTTTTCTAATGTCATACTCCATGCTGTTAAAATAACAGCACCTACTACCATAAGGCCGCCTACCCAAGCAGTATGGATTAACCCTAACGAATTCGTTACAAGGCCACCTATATAAGAACCTAAAGCGATTCCTCCGTTAAATGCGGCAATATTAATTGCTGAAGCAACATCAACCGCACTTGGAACAAAGCGCTCTGCCAATATAACTACATATACTTGTAGCCCCGGAACATTCATAAACGCAAATAGTCCCATGAAAATAATTGTGATTAATCCAGCTACTTTAAACGGCGCTGTAAATGTTAAAACAAATAATATAATCGCTTGAATAAGGAACATGTAGAATAGCGCTCGAATTGGATTATGATTCGATAATTTTCCGCCGACCATATTCCCTATCGCAATGGCGATTCCATACACTAATAAAATGATGGTAACGGTACTTGCTTCAAATCCTGTTACTTCTTGTAATAACGGTGATAAATACGTAAATGTTACGAATGTACCGCCGTATCCAAGTGCAGTAATAATGAAAACAAGTAACAGTCTTCCATTTTTAATTAGTTTAAATTGATCACGAAACGATACAGGTACACCATTTTTTAAATTAGATGGGACGAGTATACTATTTGCGATGAAAGCAATAATTCCAATTACAACGATCGCCATAAATGACACTCTCCAGCCAAACTCTTGACCGATAAATGTTCCAATTGGCACACCAGTAATAGTCGCGACTGTTAATCCAGTAAACATAATCGCAATTGCGCTAGCACGTTTATTCTCTGGTACGATTGCAGCCGCAATTGTAGATCCTATCGACATAAACACACCGTGTGCAAATGCAGCTACAATCCTTGCGATAATTAATACAGTGAAGCTTGTTGCTACCGCCGCAATGCCATTACCAATAATGAAAACAACCATAATCCACATTAATAATGTCTTTCGCGACATACTAGCCGTTAACGCTGTTAAAACAGGAGCTCCTACTGCCGCTCCTAACGCATATAAGGAAACCGTTAAACCAGCTGTTGTAACCGAGACATTTAAATCTTTTGAAATAGATGGTAGTAAACCGACACTAATAAACTCGGTCGTACCAATCCCAAACGCACTAATTGCTAGTGCTAATAAAGCAAACATACTTCTTCGATTCGTCTGAACTTCCGAAGATGGTACTGTATATGAACTCAATTGAATTCCTCCTTATTACAAGAAATCCAATCATAATAGTATGATAAAAGGGCCCTTCTATCTTCTAAAACATATATTTCATACTTACAAATGCTATTATGAATGGTTTCATCCTTTTTTTGAAGAACGCACTTTAAAGTACGATAGGCACCAAAAAGTAACATAGTCACTTTTCAGTACCGTACTACTCATTTGCCTCTTACATGTGCTATTATGAAACATATTTAACATAATAAAAAGTACGTACTTTAAAGTGCTATAGGTACTAAAAAGTAACATTTATATTATTTAACTTACTTCGCTCACAAAAGGAGGGTTTCATATGAAGAAATACAATATTCCTGTAGAGGCGACTTTAGAAGTTATCGGCGGCAAATGGAAAGTTGTTATTCTTTGTCACTTAACGAAAGGTACAAAGAGAACGAGTGAACTAAAACGCTCAATGCCTGGTATTACACAAAAAATGTTAACGCAGCAATTACGTGAATTAGAAGACGACGGCGTTATTCAAAGAAAAGTATACAATCAAGTCCCACCAAAAGTAGAATATTCTCTTACTGATTACGGTTGGTCTTTAGAATCGATTCTTGATTCTCTTTGTTCTTGGGGCGAATGCCATCTTGAAAAAGAAGGTAACACATCGATGCTAATTGCGGAAGGTGAATAATAGGAAAAAGGAAAAAACGAACATGAATTTGTTCGTTTTTTCCTTTTTTTCTATATATATATGTACATTTCTAACTGAAACAAAATATTTTATACGCTTTCATACCTTGTCAGCACTACGTTATACACTCAATATCAAATAATTAGGAATCATTTTTATGTTAACATAGGTGTATATAGTATATAATATAGGATATATATTATATACACTTTCCGGTAACGGAGCTTTTCCATTATGCGGACAAGCCATATATCGGACAGTTCATAAATAATAAGTAAGACGTTATGGTTTTAGATTTATGTTTGCAGCTTAGTTGCTGTCATAAATTTAAAGGCATTTTATTGTGTTTTGTGAAACTTTGTATAAAGTTTCGTAAACGGTTACTATCTTACTTATAAAAAATAAGAGTATTGCTATCGTAAAGGAGAATTGGAGATGCCAGAAACTATGACTCAAACAAAGCCAGAACAAGAAACTGTACAAATTTCTGCTAGCCAAGGACAACTTGATGTACTTGATCAGTTGTTAAAACCTGAGGTACAAGAATCATTAACAACACTAGTAGAACAGCTTCCAAAATTAACTGAGCTTGTTAACATTTTAACTAAGTCTTATGACTTCGCTCAAACTGTTGCTACTGATGAAGTATTAAAAAGCGACACTGTTGGTGCAATCACAGAGCTTGTAGAGCCTGTAAAAGATACAGTGAAAAGCATGGCTGCAACTGCAATCGAAGCGAAAGATCGTGCTGACGAAAGCAACGAAGTTATCGGCCTATTCGGTCTATTAAAATTACTAAAAGACCCACAAGCACAAAAAATGTTCCGCTTTGTGAACGCATATCTTCAAATTAGTGCAGAACGTAACAATAAATAATTTAACTTATAACAACAATTAGTAAAGACGGGGGATATCATACTATGTCAAAACAAATTGTCATCTTAGGCGCTGGTTATGGCGGTCTTCTTGCCGCTTTAAACGTACGTAAATTTTACAGCAAATCAGAAGCACAAGTTACAGTGATTAACCAATACCCAACACACCAAATCATCACTGAACTACATCGCCTTGCAGCTGGTAACGTTGCTGAGCAAGCAATTGCAATGCCACTTACAAAGCTTTTCAAAGGTAAAGATATCGATCTTAAAATCGCAACAGTTGAGTCATTCTCAGTTGATAGCAAAGAAATCAAACTAGCTGGTGGCACTACATTATCTTACGATGCACTTGTAGTTGCTTTAGGAAGTAAAACTGCTTACTTCGGTATTCCAGGACTAGAAGAAAACAGCATGGTATTAAAATCTGCTGCTGATGCAAACAAAATCTACAAACACGTTGAAGACCGTATTCGTGAATACGCGAAAACGAAAAACGAAGCGGATGCTACAATCGTAATCGGTGGTGGCGGATTAACTGGCGTTGAGCTAGTTGGTGAGCTTGCTGACATTATGCCTAAACTTGCAAAAAGCCACGGCGTAAATCCAAAAGAAGTTAAACTTCTTCTTGTTGAAGCAGGTCCAAAAATCCTTCCAGTATTACCAGACCACTTAATCGAACGTGCAACTACTAGCCTAGAAGCACGCGGTGTTACATTCTTAACTGGTCTTCCTGTAACAAACGTTGCTGGCAATGAAATCGACTTAAAAGACGGTCAAAAACTTGTTGCTAACACATTCGTTTGGACAGGCGGCGTACAAGGTAACCCATTAATCGGTGAATCAGGTCTTGAAGTAAACCGTGGTCGTGCAACAGTTGATGCATACCTACAATCTACTTCTCATAAAGACGTATTCGTTGCTGGAGACAGCGCTGTTGTCTTCGCTCCAGACGGACGTCCATACCCACCAACTGCACAAATCGCTTGGCAAATGGGTGAGTTAATTGGATACAACTTATACGCAGCACTAGAAGGCAAAGCATTCGAAGAGTTCGCACCTGTAAACTCTGGAACACTTGCTAGTCTAGGACGTAAAGATGCTGTTGCTACAATTGGAGCAAGCAATACTCCACTTAAAGGCTTACCAGCATCATTAATGAAAGAAGCAAGTAACGTTCGTTACTTATCACACATTAAAGGTCTATTCAGCTTAGCTTACTAATCTGAATATAAGCCCGAATCATGCCCGGCATGGTTCGGGCTATTTTTATCCGTAATATTCTCTACTTACTTATATTCGGCAAAGAGATACTATAACCCTTTTTAATTATCTAAATATACTGACTTTTTTGTGTCGGAATTGTGTATATGAAAAGAGTGAAAGCATCTTTCTTACTTCCACTCTTCCACAAAAATTATTATCCCAATTTCACTAAGCTGTAGTTCTTCTTCCCTTTACGAATAATAATAAATCTTCCATCAAATGAATTTTCTACAGTAACATCCGTACCTACATCCGTTACTTTCTCACCATTCATAGAAATCGCACCGTTATTAATGTCTTCACGAGCTTGACGTCTAGATGGTTCAATCCCTAAATCAACTAGCCACTCTACAATATTTTTCGTCTCTTTGGAAGACTGGAATGTCGGCATCTCTTTAAAGCCTTGTTCAATTTCATCAGCTGTTAACGATTTAATATCTCCGCTAAATAATGCCGAGGTAATTTTCACAGCTTGCAATAATGCCTCTTCTCCATGAACGAATTTCGTCATTTCTTCGCCTAACACTTTTTGCGCTTCACGTTTATGAGGCTCGGCTTCTACCTTCGTTGCCAATTCATCAATTCGCTCTTTCGCTAAGAATGTAAAGTATTTCAAGTATTTAATTACATCACGATCATCTGTATTCACCCAGAACTGGTAAAATTCAAATGGCGTTGTTTTTTCAGCATCAAGCCAAACCGCACCACTTGCTGATTTTCCAAATTTCGTACCGTCTGATTTTAATAATAACGGAATTGTTAGTCCAAATACTTTCGCCTCATGTCCTTCTAACTTACGAATTAAATCTAACCCGCTCGTAATATTTCCCCATTGGTCACTACCACCAATTTGCAGTTGAACATCTTCTTTCGTGTATAAATGATGGAAATCCATCGCTTGCAAGATTTGGTACGTGAATTCTGTAAAAGAAATGCCTGTATCTAAACGACTTGCTACAATATCCTTCGCTAACATGCTATTGATGCTAAAGTTTTTCCCGTAATCACGTAAAAACTCAATAATGTTTATTTCATGTGTCCAGTCGTAGTTATTTACCATCTTCACTTCGCTATTTCCACCGAAATCAAATAGCTTTTTCATTTGCGCTGTTAACGCATCTACATTATGCTGCACTACTTCTAAAGTTTGCAGTTGACGCTCTGATTGACGTCCACTTGGATCACCAATTGTTCCTGTTGCCCCGCCAATTAAAATAACCGGATGATGACCAGCTAATTGGAATCTCTTCATCATCATAAACGGAATCAAATGTCCGATATGCATACTATCACCAGTTGGATCTACTCCGCAGTATAGTGAAATCTTTTTCTCTTCTACTAACTTACGTAAACCTTCTTCATCCGTCTGTTGATTCACAGCACCGCGCCATTCTAATTCATCAATAATATTCATCTTTTGTCATCCCCTTTATTTTTTTAAAACAAAAAAGCCCCTATGTCTATGACATAGGGACGATTATTCACCGTGTTACCACCCAGTTTGCATAAATAGCATAGCTATTCATACCACTCTTAGCAATAATATCGATTGCTACTCCGCTTAGCGTTACCTAAGATACTCCAGAGTGTAATTCACAAGTTTGTTTGTGCTAGGTTCCAGCAACCCCTAGCTCTCTTTGATAACAGTGACAAACTGCTACTGGGCTCTTTCAACGTATGTTATTTGTTAAATTATTAGCCATTATATTGAATTGAAAACAAATTGTCAACAATACCCAAATGTTATTTTAAAATAATTCATACTTTTATACGCTTTTAATTCAAAAATTATTGTAGATCTTCTCCAATAATCCTTACTTCTCTCTCTAACTTCACACCGAATTTTTCTTCAACTGTCTTTTGTACGAAGTGAATTAAATCGATGTAGTCTTGTGCTGTTCCATTATCAACATTCACCATAAATCCAGCATGTTTTAATGAAACTTCTACTCCGCCAATTCGCTTTCCTTGTAGTCCTGATTCTTGAATCAACTTACCAGCAAAGTTATTTGGTGGGCGCTTAAATACACTACCGCATGACGGATATTCTAAAGGTTGTTTTGATTCACGCTTATACGTTAAATCATCCATTTTTTCTTTAATCTCTTCATGTACACCTTCTTCAAGTTCAAATCTCGCTTCAAGAATAATGTAATGATTGTTCGCAAATACACTCTTACGATATCCAAATTCAAATGCTTCTTTCGTTAAAGTGCGTAACTCTCCATCACCTGTCATTACGACAGCTTCTGTTAATACAAACGATACTTCACCACCGTAGGCACCAGCATTCATATATAATGCTCCGCCAACTGAACCTGGAATGCCACAAGCAAACTCAAGCCCTGTTAAATTGTGGTCTAATGCAATACGTGATACATCAATAATTGCTGCACCGCACTGTGCTACAATCGTTGTTCCTGTTACAGTAACACCTGTAATATGAATTAAACTGACCGTAATTCCGCGAATCCCACCATCTTTAATAATGACATTTGATCCATTTCCTAAAAACGTAACTGGAATATTATATTGGTTAGCATACTTAATAACTTCTTGAATTTCATCATAATTCGTAGGCGCAACGAACACATCTGCTTTTCCGCCAACTTTAATATGCGTATGATTCTTTAACATTTCATCTTGTGTAACATGACCTTCAGGCAATACCGTACTTAAATATTTATAAACCTCTTGCATATTCATTTTACGATTCCTCTATTTCTATATTCTTTTTATCCCGCTATACGGGCCCATAATATCCCCACATACATGAAATGAAACTAAAGTGGTGGATACAGTGTACCCAAAATCAATTCGAGACACCTATAAACCTCTTAAATTATAAGAGGTGCCACTCATATTAAAATATATATTGCATAATAAAGCAACCCAAATGGACTACTAAACTTGACATGTCATCAGAAAGACAACAATTTGTAAAATATATAACTTTTATAAAACACTATCCTTCAGTATCTTACTATACCACACGAAAATAAAGTGGTATTTTTTTGTAATCTTTACTTTATTTTCTTCAATATAAAAAAAGAGCACATCCCACAGAATGCGCTCTTTCTATACTCTTTATATTACTTTTCGTTCTCTTCTTTTTCCTTATCAAACCATAATAGTTCATCGTCATCAACTTCACCATTATAATTGATTAAAATCTCTTCTCCAGCTTTTATATCCTTATAAGCAAAGAAGTTAAACGTATGGTTCTCGAAGACGATATCATACGTTGCATTCGGCTTATATGAATGATTAAATAACATGCCGTATCCTAAAAGGAATGCCGTATGATTTACCCCATACTCAAATGCGTAGTCAGCAAGTAACGTTTTCTCAATATGTTCATGCTGTTCATTCGGATAAGAGATAACTGGTGCTGAATGTATCAACTCACCCTTTTTAATATCACGAGTTGCAAATACACCTCTATTAAATTCTCCATCACTAAGTTCAGAAGTCTTAACTTCGATCATATGCGTCACCTATATAATTCTTTCTTTGAAGTATTTTATCTCGCTATCCGCGAGATTTAACTAATAATCAGTAGCTATTAGTTAAATTTTATCTCCTTAAGCTTGGCAGAAAACTCATAGAAAAGCAATTAAATTCCTATCAAGTATTCGTTCAACTGAAAAAGAGCACATCATTTGTGCTCTTTTTCAGCGATATTATTTTTCTAAAATATCTTCTAGCAACTTCACTTGCTCACTAACAGTATGTAGCGTCTTCACCGACGTATCATTTCGATTCTTCTCTTCTTCAATACTTGCTAACACTTCTTCCGTAGCTGCAGAAGTTTGCTGAATTACGTTAGAAGCATGTGTCACATCTTTAACGATATTCGTCGTTTTAACTTGGAAATTTTCTTGATGACCAACAATCTCTCTCATTACATCATTAATCGTATCAATAAACTTCCCTAAATCCGTTACATTCGTTAAAACACTTGCTAACATTTCGTTACACTCTTCTTGTACTCTTTCTGACTTCTCTACCTGCACTTCTACTTTACTTGCTTGATTACTAAACTCCTTCAAAATTCCTTGAATTCTCCCCGCAGAACGATTCGATTCTTCAGCAAGCTTTAACACTTCATTCGCTACAATAGCAAAACCTTTTCCATGTTCTCCTGCCCTTGCAGCTTCAATATTTGCATTTAAAGCTAGCAAACTCGTTTGACTTGAAATATTCGTTATTACATCTACAATTTCATTAATTTGTTTCGATTGTTTCATCAATTCTCTAAATATCGTTCCTGATTGTGAAACAACATCATTTAAACTTCTCATGTTAGCTTCAAAATTTCTTAAAGTGTTTACACTACCCTTTGAGATTTCCAAACTTTTATCAACACGCATCGAAGCATTTCTTACTTGAGAGATGATTTGGTCAATATTTCCCTCCATATCATTCAATACTTCTACTGAACGTGACATCATCTCTGATTGTGATTGAGTACCAACTGCCACTTCTTCAAAAGCAAAATTAATTTCACTCATCGACTCCATCGAAGTGTTCATATTCTGTCTTAAATGATTGAAATTACTATCTAACTTCACAACAGTTTCCTCAATAAGCCTTTGCGTTTCTTCTAACTCCTGAGCTTTCTTCATCACTGCTTGCTTCTCATCACTTAAACGAGCCAAAAGATTAGAACCAATCTTTGTGACACCCCACATTGCGATCGTTACAATCGCTAACAAGCTTGCAAAATTTGCAGCTTCAGATGATGCTGTATAAGCAAAAAATTGATTTGGCCAATAACTACAAAGTATAAATGTAACAACAACTGCTACCCCACCAAGAATTAAAATAAGACGTTCACTCAAATAAATAAGTGAAACTGCTAATGTAAAATAGACCATTTGAAATACAGCTGGGCTTTCATTAAATGCTTGTACCATAATGAAAGACATAATAAGTAGCATACATGTCATGATGTATTTATACATTGCTTCCATACTTTCTATAAAAGTAAGTAGCGTTCCAAATACTACGATAGAAATACCACACATCCAAAATGCTACTGCTCTCTCTGTAAAAATATATCCGTAATACCCAATTGCGAGTACCCCGAGGAAGAAACTGCAAATCGTGATAAACAGCAATAAATGATTTTTCTGTGATTCTTTCTCAAGGTTAGAAAAACAAGTTCTCTTTAACCACTCCATATATGAAGCCCCACCTTCTCATACGTATCGATTACTTCAGCTTGAATACCGCACTCACTGGGTTATGATCGCTATTTTCAAACTTCAAATCTTTCCCTTGTACATTTACAATTTCAACATTCGGTGAAACGATAAAGCCATCAATAATCGTGACAAAGTTTTCACCTTCCACGTATTTCTTTACATCATCTCTCACAGTCATAACAGACGGATCTACAGCCCACTTAAAGCCACCATCGGTAAAGTCCTTCGGTAACTCTACTAACCACTCAGGACGCTCCTTCACGAACTTCGGATCACTTAACTGAACGTTAGAAATTAATTGATTCCAGTCCCCGCCCATTATTACGTAATCACCATTTTTATAATGTTTGTTCATATATTCTTTTAAATACTCCACTTGTTGCTTTCTAATTTTTCCGCCTTCATCATAAGCAGACAAATGTAAATTTACGAGTCTAACAAATTTTCCATTATTAACAGGAATTTTATGTTCAACAATCGCTCGGTCTAAATCAAATAAACGCTTTGGCCACGGCTCCATTCCTGGTAATTGGAACCTCTTCGCTGTTTGAACTGTATATTTAGAAAACGTACTTAGTCCAGCATCAGCATATCCCATTGGACTTGTGATTGGCACCGGAACCCATTTTGTATCATAGTTCTTTCCGAACGAAGAAGCATAATCAGGCAGTCCTTTTTTCAAAAATTCATGCCCATTTATATCAAATGATCTCATTGATTTTATATCTACTTCTTGTAATAGCGTAAAATCACTATTCTCATTTTGTAAAAACGAAAGCATATTCTTTAAATTCGTTTCCGTTTGTTCTTTACTACTTGAACCAGACCCTTTTCCCCCATCCATAAAGAAGTCTTGATCCTTATCTAGTCCAGCATATCCAATATTAAACGTTGTAACTTTAAATTCATTTCCCTGCGCAATTACGCGCTCCTTATTGTTTTCCACCTTCAAGCTTATAACATCAGCTGGCTGTTCTTTTGTAAGTGTCATATACGCTAAAAACCCACCTACAACTCCCACACCTACTAAAATACATATAAGTACTATTTTTAATAACTTTTTCAAACAAACGACTCCTTTTCTAAAACATACGATTTTACTTTTCTTTATTTTCAGTCAAATAAAAAATGACAGATATACGAAACATTTTATCACACTGAAAACCTTATATCACTATATTTAGTTTATAAGTAATGATTCCCTATCTTAAACGATTAGAGAACTACAAAATACACCAACTTCTTCACTGGAAATCAAACGCAATCTTTAGTACACTATATGTAATAATTATAGGCGATGGAGTTCGCCATAACCGCTGCTTAGCTAATGACTCCTACCAGTATAACTACTGGTAGGAGTCTATTTTTTTGAGCAAGCTATTTAAAGAGGTGAGGAATTTGATTTATATTATCGTCGGTATAGCTGGTATATTAGGAGCCCTTTCTCGTTATTATTTAGGTCTTACTATTCATGAATTTTGGCATCATTCATTTCCATTAGCTACATTACTCATTAACTTAATCGGCTGCTTCTTATTAGCATGGCTGACTACATATGTTGCACGGCTAAACATCTTACCTTCGGAGGTTATCACAGGCATCGGTACTGGATTCATCGGTTCTTTTACGACGTTTTCAACATTTAGTGTAGAAACCATGCAATTAATTAATCATTCTGAATGGAGCATGGCTTTCTTATATGTATCATGTAGCATACTTGGCGGTCTCATTATGTCTGGACTTGGCTATACACTAGGTGATTTCTTAATTAAGAAATCAGTTACGGAAGGTGATCACTTATGATGGAAGCTTTATTAGTGGCAACTGGAGGTTTTTTCGGTGCGATTACACGATTTGCAATTAGCAATTGGTTTAAAAAAAGAAATAAAACATCCTTTCCAATTGCTACATTCCTTATTAATATAACAGGAGCATTTTTACTCGGATATATAATTGGCAACGGAGTCACTACAGGCTGGCAATTATTATTAGGAACTGGATTTATGGGCGCATTCACAACGTTTTCGACGTTTAAATTAGAATCCATTCAGCTTCTCAATCGCAAAAAAATTTACACATCCCTTTTATATGTAAGTACTACTTACATAATCGGTATCCTCTTCGCATTCCTTGGAATGAAGCTCGGTGGAATATAAAAAAGCGACTCTATTGAGTCGCTTTCTTTCATAAGAAGTAAGTCCCGCCATATGGAATGGAAAGTAAACCCGCTGGATACACATCATAATGCACACTTTGCATTGGAAATTGTGAGTATTGCATATACTGTCCTTGCATCATTTGTGCAAAATATGCTTGTTGCTGCATTTGAATCACTTGATTCACAGCATGAATTGTCCCCTGTGCCCCGGCTAGGGTTATAGCCGCACCTACTTGTCTACCATTATAAAAATAATGATTCATCATTATTCAGCTCACTTATTATTTTTCTTCCATATGGTATGTTTCTATTTCATAGTGAGTATTTTGTCCGGATTGGGGAATCCATCACTAATTAAGCTTCACTTTATCTATTACTTTTTCTCAGCTTTGAAGTAATACATCCAAATAGTAATACACCAATACCACTAAAGAACAATACATAACTTACCGGTACTAGGAAAAAGAAAGGTTCTTCAAGAAATCCATCCGCTCCAACTTTACTGTTTGAAGCATGTATAGTTAAAGAAATAATCGCTAAGATCATGAAAGAAATAGCTACTACGTATTTATTTTTCATTTTACATTCTCCTCTATTCATATAATTCTTCTTAATTAACATCATATTATCCAAAACAAAATCATTAGTCAATAATATTTTATCGTTTTACAATAAATTATTATTGAATAGAATGGAAATAAAAGGTTTATGAAGCATCTTAAATTGCCTCACAAACCTTTTATAGACAATAAATATTTACACTTCAAACTTCCTGCTTAATACAACATACATTGCGCAAAATAGTACGAATATCCCAGCATAAATTAACAAAACCTCTACACTAAACACATCAGCCAAAGGACCAAATATAATCATCCCTAAAGGTAAAGCACATGAATTTGCAATCTGTACGAGGCTAAACATTCTGCCATGCATAACTGGATCTACTTTCTCCTGCAATAACACAGTAACTGGCGTATTAAAACATGGCATTGTTATACCAATTAAAAAATTAAAGACTAAATACATAATAAATACCGGTGCAATTCCTAGTCCTACCATAAGCAGACCATATAACGCACAGGCCAACGCTGTTGTATGCATACGATTACGGAAACCACCCCATGCTGCAATCAGTACGCCACCAGCTGCTGCACCAGCACTAAAGGTCATCTCACTAGCAGTAAGTCTCCACATTTCCGCCCCGAAGGAACGAGTCACCATTAAAGGTGTTAAAAAGGCGGCTGGACTTATTAAAATCATAATAATGATTAATAAAACGAGTAGCCTTTTCATACATACATTTTCTTTTAAATAAGCAAACCCTTCTTTTATACCTTGTAGATTAGATTTTTGCTTAACCCCTACATTCGCATGTCCTTCCACTTGAATGATAAACATAATACTAATTCCGATTATAGCTGTAATAACATCAATAAAAAATGTCGTTTCAATGCTAGTAACAGAAAGAATTACGGCACTTACCGCCGGTGAAAGAAACATAATTAAAGA
Source organism: Bacillus sp. FSL M7-1020 (assembly GCF_038050415.1). NCBI lineage: Bacteria > Bacillati > Bacillota > Bacilli > Caryophanales > Bacillaceae > Bacillus > Bacillus sp. FSL M7-1020. The sequence goes on from NZ_JBBOTW010000001.1 coordinate 4,625,215, forward strand.
TGTAATACTACTATTTATCCCATTTACTTTCATAAGATAATCTTTCGGAACAATTTGTGGAATTAACGCATTCACAGCCGGCGTTTGTACACCTGTACCAGCTGAGCGAATGAGTAATACTATAAACAGCATCCAAATACTTTTATATCCTGTTAAAAATAAAATTGCCAAAATTAACGTAGCAATCGCTATAATTCCATCCGATAACATAATCATCTTTTTACGGTCATAACGATCAATCCACACACCAGCAAATAAAGATATCGCAATTTGTGGTAGAAAACCGCAAACAGTTGAAATGGTCAACATCGCCCCTGATGATGTTGTAAGGGTGATATACCATATAATCGCGTATTGCACGAGAGATGAACCGAACAACGAAATAGTTTGAGCGGTTAAAAATAATATAATGTTCATTCTCCAATTATTTTCATTCATATATTTCACACCCCCTTAACTAATCCCGTCTCTATATTGAAAATACTATCCGCCCAATCAAGATAAAAACTCGCTTCATGAGATACGAGTATAATGCTGCCCTTAAACTGTATTAGCGCCTTTTGCAAAGCTTCCTTCGCTTCTGCATCTAAATGATTTGTCGGCTCATCTAAAATTAAGAAGTTACAAGGTGATAGTAATAATCCACACAGTTTCACCTTCGATTGTTCACCACCACTTAACGTACGAATTTCTTGCGAGACATGAGTATCTTTCACACCACACGCAGCTAAATGATGACGTATTTCCTTCATATTCAATGTAGGAAACTGTTCCGAAATAATTTGAAGCGGAGTTAAAGAATCATTGCTCCAATTTAAATCTTGCTCATAATATCCAATCTTTATTTGCTCTGAGAAGTGAAATTCTCCAGCAATACTAGCAATAGTGCCAACAATTGTTTTTAATAAAGTAGATTTCCCTACTCCATTGAATCCTATAATAACAAGTTTTTTCCCACCCATTACTGAAAAATTCAATTTTGGTAAGAGAGCAAAGTCATAACCAACTTCGAGATTATTTACCTCAAGAACTGTTTGAACTGAAATAGGAAGTTCCCGAAAATGAATAGACGGTTTATGGGTAAAACTTGGTGGCACAATTCTTTCCATACGTTGCAACTGCTTTCTACGTCCTTGTGCTATTTTTGAATTCACTCCAGCAATATTTCTACGAATATACTCTTCCGTTTTTTCAATTTTCTTCTGTTGTGCATGGTATTGGCGAATATAATCTTTTCGCAAATGCTCCTTTTGTCTTACAAAATCTGAGTATTTTCCGTAATACTTCTTAACTGTTCCAAACTCTACATCACATATGCAAGAAGTCACCTTTTCCAGAAAATCAAAATCATGTGACACTACAATAAACGCCCCTTCAAAATTCATTAAATAATTAGCAAGCCACTCCACATGCTCCTTATCAAGAAAATTCGTCGGTTCATCTAGTAATAAAATAGTCGGCTCTTCTAATAAAAGCTTCGCTAAAATTACCTTTGCACGTTGTCCTCCGCTTAATTCACCAATAATACGATCCATCCCGATAGCATCAATACCTAAACCAGCTGCCACCTTATTCGTTATACTGTCTACCGAATAAAAATCACGAGCCTCAAGCTGTTCTTGAATCTCTGCCGCTTTTAATAGTTGATTCTCATCTCCAGTCCTAGCACTTTCTTCATATAACTTGTTCATTCTATCTTCCATTTCATACAAATCATAAAAAGCTTTCTTTACATATTGTGAAATGGTATAGCCCCCATCAATTTCTGCGTATTGATCCAGATGTCCAATTTGAATATTAGGTTGCCACTTTATATCTCCTTTATCAGGAATGATTTCTCCAATCAATATTTTCATTAACGTGCTTTTTCCTGCACCATTCTGTCCAACAATTCCCATATGTTCTCCTTTATGCAAACTAAAAGAAGCATTTTCATATAAGGCTTTATCTATAAAACTATGTGATAAACTTTCAACTTTAAGTAAACTCATTCGTATTCCTCTTTTCCTGAAATTTAAAAAAACAGAGAGATAGCGTCATTCGACACTAGCCCTCTGCTTCGTGGTTTTTCCTATACTACTCCAATTTATAGTAAAAGCTCATTGGAATAATATACACAAAGGGCCATAGACAAAGCATTGTCTATGGCCCTTAATCTATTTTATACATCGACTTACAAACCGTAACCAAATAAGCATAGATAAACTATACTTTTTTAGAAAAGTTATTCAGCCGATGAATATAGGGAATTTATGCCCCTTGATTAGGCTCCGTACAACGCTTCACCGTATACATTTGTGCGGAGCAAAGTTTTCTAATGAGTTTTACAAATTTTATATAAAGCATGTTCTACACCTTCCTTAATACTTAAAAGGGATTTTAGCATACGGTTTTGCGAAGCGTCAACATTACTTCCAAATCATTCAACTACTTACTTTCAAAATATTGCTTCTGAAACATACACATTCTTATCGCATTATGATAGTTACCATCAACGAAAAACTCGTCGAGAAGCTCACCTTCTACCATAAATCCAACCTTTTTATAAACATGCACAGCCTTTTCGTTTTCTTTATCGACAACTAAATATATCTTATGCATATTTAAGACAGCAAAGGCATAACCCATCGCTAAACGCGTCGCTTCTGCTGCGTAACCATGCCCCTGATAATTTGGATCAATAATAATTTGGAATTCTGTTCTTCGGTGAATATAATCAATCTCCACTAACTCAACCAATCCAACCATTTCATTATCTTTCTCAACGATAAATCGGCGTTCACTTTGATCGTGTATATGTTTATCATACAAGTCCTGCAATTCTACAAAGGCCTCATAAGGTTCTTCAAACCAATACGACATAATATGCGCGTTATTATTCAGTTCGTGTACAAACTTTAAATCTTCTCGTTCTAATGGACGTAACTTCAATTCCTGACTCATTTCTATAACCTCCAAGTAAAAGAAACCTCTTCACTTAATTTCTCAATTTTTTTCAATTTCAAACGCCCTAATTTCATTGTAAACTTTCAAGTAACTTGAAGGTCAAGGTGAAAAAAGTAGTGCAAACTTATGTCTGCACTACTACTCTTTTCTCAAATCTCTCATATTCGATATGTATAAAGCAATGACTAAAACAAGAATGGATCCCGCATATAATAACGTCTCCATCGGTTCCTCATGAGATACAATAATTAACCGAATTAATGCCGTAATTCCGATATAAATAAAATAACGTAACGGGAAATGATAGTTCGATTTAAAATACTTAATAATTAATGCAATAAACTCGAAGTATAAGAAATATACGATGATACTTTCAACCAATTTATACGATGTATATTTCTTTGTTGAAAAGATGTATTGAATAAATGTGATTGTCTCATTAATTAAAAAGATAGATAAGACAATGGATAATATAATTAGCGCTATATTTAATATCCATTGCAAAACACTAGCTATAAGATGATCGATATTAAATGACTTCATTTTCTCTTTAAACTCCCCTTCGTATACGTACGTATTTATTATAGCAAAATTACGATTGGAAAGAAGTTAAATCATATATTCGTCCTTTGTTGTTGCCAGTGTAGGGAAGATTTAGTGTGTGGAGAATTCTGTTTACAACCATACCCGACGAAACATGGAGAAACTCTTTCAAATTACCGTTTGTACATGTCGTACTAATGAGCAATGCATAATCTCGTATAGCATCCTCATGTGCCACTTTTGAAAAATCTTTACAACTTGTACAACACCAACCCTTCTTCACTTTAACCATTGGAATAACTAAGCATTTCTCACATTGTACTCCCTTTAACAACTCCTCTTTTTCTATTTTATATTGCTCAAGTATATTTTGTTGAAGTGGAGAATGCTCCGTTATTATTTGATGAATGAGCCTATCTACATTATCTATAACTTTTCTTTTATATTTACTTTCAAACCACTTTATTTTATGAGGTAAATTTGCACTATGAATAATTGTATGAAGAAGATTGTCATCTGAAGATTTTATAATGGTACGAGGCGAGCTAATAACAACAAGGGACTCAATTGGAAGACTAGAAGAAAATCCATGTAAGCTTAACCATCTCTTTATTTGTATTTCTTGCCTTTTTATTTGTAAAACCGGATCTGGAAATCCCTCTGAATTTCCTTCTGTTATTCGGATAAGTTGATTAAACTTTGTATCAAATATTAATGTACCTGCTATATTTTTTATCTCAAGAAAAAGAAGAAACTTTGTGGAAAGGATAATAGTATCAATTTGAAAGTATTTATCATAATTAGATAAACGAATATCATGTAAAATACTATACTCTTTCTCAGAAATAAAACTAAGTGGATAATCAATCGATTGCTCCCCTTTATATCCCGCCATGTGTTTTGCCAAGTTTTCTCCAATTAAATTTCGTTTCGGATGATGTACAGGTAACCTTCTAAGAAGTGCTTCTAACTGCCTTATATAAATCGGCATTTTTCTTTCTTTCACAATCACCTCAAACACCCCTTTACAAATATATCAACGATTTTTTCAATATATCTATCATAACTCACAATATATCAACGATTTTTCCAATATATCTATCATAACTCACAATATATCAACGATTTTTCCAATATATCTATCACAACTCACAATATATCAACGATTTTTCCAATATATCGATTGGTCGACAATATCCGACACTACCTCACTCCAATCACTCACAGCATATCCTAGAAAAACACCTTCAGCAAAAACTTAAAATCGCATTTCCGCATAAAAAAACATAACCTGCTCCTCCAGCAAAGTTATGGTTTTTACCTTATAATGCCACTCTACCTATAACTTTACCGTGAATTCCACAAAATCCATTTGTACTTATACCAACTTTCACTTTTTTCACACTGAAACTATATACCTCAAAATCGTTTCATAATGTTATTACTTCAGCATAGCTACAATTTATATAATAACGGTACAGTACAAATAACGTGCTGAATCACTAAGTATGGGGGAATAACGATGAACGAAGCATTACTATTAGTCGACATACAAAATGATTACTTTAAAGGCGGCAATATGGAATTACATCTACCTGAAAAAGCCATCCAAAAAGCGAAAGAAGTATTGAGAGTGTTTCGTGAAAAACATAAAACAATTATTCATGTACAACATATTGCGAACAATGAAGGAGCTACCTTCTTCCTCCCCGAGACAGTAGGTGCTCAAATTCATGATGATGTACAACCGATCGCTAATGAAAGAGTCATACAAAAACACCACCCTAACAGTTTTTTAAGAACAAATTTATTACAAACATTAAAAGAAGAGAAAATAGACCAACTAGTCATTTGCGGTATGATGACTCATGTATGTATTGATGCAACAGTACGGGCTGCCAGTGATTTAGGATTTCAATGTATTGTAATTGAAGATGCTTGTACAACAAAAGATTTAGAATTCCAAGGAAATCTAATCCCAGCAGTACACGCTCATCAATCGTTCATGAGCGCATTAGAGTTTGGTGATATTTACGCAAAAGTCATGTCAGCAAGCTGTTTTATAAATAAAAACAAATAAAGAATTACAGTTCCATATGAAAAAAGAAAGGATAAATATCTTATTCTTTCTTTTTTTCCATTGTCTTAATGACAGTATTTATACGATAATCACCATAATGTAAAACATCTGCAAGCGTCTCTTCTAATTGCTGATGCGAAGATGTGTGAAGAATCATGATATAACACCCATCGCCACTTATACGATACATTTCAGTGATTACGTCTGTTTTTTCGAAAAAACTTTGAATTTGATTATGATAATGTGGTGCATGCAAAAATAGCGTAACAAACGTCATAATGGATCCTTCCAGCTTAGCTCTGTCGATATCTATCGTATATTTTTGAATGACACCTGCCTCTTCTAATTTGTTAATTCGTTTTCCAACGGCTTGGCCAGTCAAATGTACTATCTCTCCAATTTCCCTCCAGTTCATTCTAGCGTTTTCTTGTAGTAACTGTATAATTTTAAAATCTGTTGAATCAAACATGGACATCCCCTTCCTATATGAAGCGACTTCTATAAAATCTTCATTTCCCATACAGTTCAGCTCAAAAATTTTGCACTACAATCGATTAACTCTATTAGGAATTACATTATTGTTAACGGCTTTCCTTCTTCTTTACAATGTATTTTTTTGATTACTCGTAGGCATCAGAAACAACTTTGGTAAATATTCGAAAGATCCCTGCTGCAAGCTAGCGATTGCTTTTTTATAAATATGAAAATTTTTTAGGAATTAGTTTATCTTTTTTTAATGTTTTATTTAGAGGGAGTTTATACTCTGAGATTAACATAATAAACGTAGCAACTAAGTTCATTGATTCAACCTAAATCTTTTCATATAACAAAGATTCAGAAGGATGAACTACTACTATAATCACAAACCGCACTACTTAAAACCATGTGAATAACATGAAAATCATACAATGAGGAGACGATAAAAAATGAACAAAAAAACGAAAGCACTATCATCAATACTGCTCGGATTCACATTAGCATTAACAGGGTGTGCTGGTACTAAAGCCGAAGAAAATCATGGTAAACAAAAACAAGAACAAGCTGCTAAAGAGACGAAAAAGGAACACAAGTTAACGAAAGGCCAAAAAATGGCTAACATTCTTAGCGATACTAATTGGCAAGGTACAAGAGTATATGACAAAGATAAGAATGACTTAACAAAAGAGAATGCAAACTTCATTGGCCTTGCAAAATATGATGCGAAGTCCGGCAGATATGAATTCTTTGATGCTAAGACAGGTGCAAGTCGTGGCGATAAAGGAACTTTCTTTGTCACAAATGATGGGAAGAAGAGAATATTAATTTCAGAATCAATGAAGTATCAAGCTGTTGTTGACATGACAAAACTAAATAAAAATGTATTTACTTATAAACGAATGGGGAAAGACGCTAACGGTAAAGATGTAGAAGTTTTCGTTGAACATGTTCCATATAAAGAAAAAGAACTTTCTTTCACTGATCCGGACAAGCAACTGAACACTACTACAGGCGATATTGTTAAAAATGGTGATGGAGATAAAATTTTAGGCGGCACCCTTTGGCATGGAACAAAGGTATTAGATGAAGCTGGTAATGATGTAACACAGTTTAATTCTAATTTTATAAGTCTAGCAAAATTTGATGACAAGTCTAATAAATACGAGTTCTTCAATAGCGAAACAGGTCAAAGCCGCGGTGACTATGGTTACTTCGATGTTGTACACGAAAATAAAATAAGAGCTCATGTATCAATTGGAAATAATAAATATGGTGCGGCTCTTGAACTTACTGAACTGAACAATAAGAAATTTACGTATAAAAGAACTGGTAAAGACCAATCTGGTAAAGACATAACTATATTCGTTGAACATGAACCTTATAAAGGTAATGTTAAACCACAATTTAGTTTTTAATTAGTTTGATTAAAAATCCTGTACTGAACTACAGGATTTTTCTTATGAGTCTACTTTTTATATTCGAAACATGAATTAGCTGTAAAATGAAATAGGATCATGCCCTCAAATAAGTAATAATAGAACCCCCTGTTGCATACAGCGCAGGGGTTTTGATGTTAAAAAATTCCCCTTCACTAGTCAAAGGCAAATAATGAAAAAAGAAAAATCAGATGTAAAATAATCAATAATTATTAAAAACAAATAAAAGGAGTATCTCTTATTTAATAAGAGATACTCCTTTTATTTTTGGAAACATGTCTTAGCCACAAGCAAAAGGAACCATAAACTTACATAAAGTTTATTTTAACTTCCCTATTGATAGGTTAACACGGTAATTCCCATACTTTAATAGTCGTCCTAGAAAGTTATCCAATTCTTCATTGGAAGCAAAATGTGTTTTTAATAAATAACATCCGTCACCACTTATACGATGTACTTCAGAAATCCCTTCTTCTCCTTGAAAGAAATTCATAAACTCTTGATGGTTAGCTGTTGTTACGAACAAAGTAACAAACGCAGTCACTACTTGTCCTAATTTGATTCGGTTTATTGCGATTGTGTATTGCTCAATAATCCCTAAATCCTCTAACCTTCGAATTCGATTTCCTACCGCCTGTCCCGTCATATGTATTTTTTGACCAAGTTCTTTCCATTGTATTCTTGAGTTTTCTCCTAATAATTTCAGTATCTCAAAATCTGTTTGATCAATGATATAAACCAATCCTTTCACCGTGAAAGTAGAAAGCCAGAAAGTGTTTCGCCAGCTTATTCTGCTTATCGATACAATTCACTATACTTAGTTTATCCTCTTACATCACATTGTTTATCAGTTATATTCACTTATAACATAGAGGACGCAACAAAAAATACATCTAGATTTAAAGGAGGTTACAAATATGTTATTACAAGAAATCCTATCGTTCAATGAACAATTTGTAGAAAATAAGGAATACGCTCCTTTTGAAGCGACAAAAATGCCTAAAAAACGTATGGTTGTTGTTTCTTGCATGGATGCTCGTTTAATTGAGCTACTTCCAAAAGCTTTAGATATACACGATGGTGATGCAAAAGTTATCAGAAATGCAGGTGGTAAAATTGCTTCTCCTTTCGATAGCGTTATGCAAAGTGTTATAGCATCAGTATATGATCTAAATGCAGATGAAATCTTTCTTATCGGACACCATAAATGTGGTGCAAGCCAAACTAATCCAAAAGGAACACTTCAAAAAATATTAGATCGTGGAGTAGCTTCATCCGAAATTTTATCAGCAATTGAATATGCTGGTGTTGATCTTGAAAATTGGTTATTTGGATTCGATGATGTCTGCGACTCAACTCAAGCTAATGTTGATTTAGTAAGAAATCATCCACTTATTCCAAAAGATGTTCCTGTACATGGTTTAGTCATTGATCCCCACACAGGTAAATTAGATTTAGTAGTTGATGGATATAAAACATTAAATGGTATGAAAAATTAATTATTACTCAAATGAAGGGAAGTTATTAAGTATGAATAGACAAGAAGCTACACAAAAAATTATGGAAGCAAAAATTGCAAAAGGTTTAACATGGGAAGAAATTTCAAAAGTAAGCGAAAACTCCGAGACTTGGGTTGTAACAGCATTATTAGGACAAGCTACAATGACACGTCCGGAAGCAGAAAAAATCGGTAAACTATTAGAATTAGATGAGGAAGTGGTTCAGGCATTAACAGTAGTTCCACTTAGAGGTCAAGTAATGCAAATGCCTCCTACTGACCCAATCTTATATCGATTATATGAAATGATGTTACAATACGCACCAACTCTTAGAGAATTAATCTTAGAAAAAGCTGGCGAAGGTGTAATGAGTGCAATTAACTTCAATCTAGGTGTGAATACACAAGAAGATCCAAAAGGTGGCGATCCTCGTATCGTTATTACACTTAACGGTAAATTCTTACCATTCCGTACATGGTAATTAATTTTAAATCTATATATATAATTAAAATAATTTTATAGATTTACAAAATCCATCCTTTTTAATCTAACTGTATAGAAAGGATGGATTTTTACTATGAGATTCTTTTTCGACAAAGGAGAATAATATGAACAAAAAATACTTTAATACGAGCTTTAGTATTCTACAGTGGTTTGTGTTTCTATTAGCAAATGCAATTGCATTGCCTATCATTATTGGTGGCATATTTCATTTATCAATAGAAGATATCTCAACATTAATGCAGCGAACTTTTTTAGTCGTGGGAGTAAGTTCATTTATACAAGCATGGTTTGGGCATCGCTATCCCATAGCAGATGGTCCAGCAGGTTCATGGGTAAGTATATTTGTCATACTGGGACAAGTATCTATGCATCAGGGACAAAGTGCAAAAGACGTGTTGCAAATTTTAGAAGGCGGGTTAATTATTGCAGGTATATTACTCTTCGTACTTGGTATAACAGGGCTTGTACATCGAATCTTACGTTTATTTACCCCTTTAGTTACAGGAACTTTTCTTTTAATCTTAGCACTTCAGCTTAGTGGTGTGTTACTAAAAGGAATGATGGGATTACAAGGATCTGTAACTCACCCTGATTATACAACAACTACTATTGCACTCTTTGTTTTTACCATGATTACCTTCTTATCAATTAAAGGGAAAGGCTGGATGAAAAGTTACGCTGTGTTACTTGCCATTTCATTTGGTTGGCTTTTGTATGCTTTATTAGAAAAATCGTCTCATATGCCTTCACACACACCGTTAGTTAAGTTACCACAGATATTTGCTTGGGGCATGCCTAGATTCGATATTGGAATGACTCTAACTGCAATTTTATTTACATTTCTTTTAGTTGCAAATACGATTGCTGCTATTTCGGCTGTAAAACAAGTGGCTCCATTATCTAAAGAAAATGAAAAGCAAACACTGAACCGTGGTATATGGGTCGGAGGTATATCACATATTATCTCGTCGTTGTTTTCTACAATTGGAATTGTACCATTACCTGCATCAGCTGGATTTATTCAACTAACAGGACAAAGAAAAGTGAAGTCATTCCTTATAGCAAGTCTCATATTAGCAGGAATTTCTTTTATCCCCTCAATTGTAAGCTTTATATCCTTACTTCCAGGCCCTATTGCTAATGCTGCACTTTTAGCAACATTTGTCCAAGTAATAGGCATTTCATTTCAATCGATTTTACGTGAAGAATTAAATCAACGCCGATTAACTATATTAGGAATTACATTATTAATCAGTTTAGGAATAATGTTCCTTCCAGAAGGTGCATTTAGCGGTATTCCTTCTTCCTTACAATATGTTTTAAGTAACGGATTACTCGTAGGCACTATGATCAGTATTCTGCTAGAACAGTTTTGGAAAGAGTAAAGGGTTTATACAATGCAATAATACTCCTTGCTCAGTCCTAACAAAAAGGGATCACACCAGACGGTTGATCCCTTTTGTTTTATAATAATCTCTCTTATTTTCCTACAATATCTTTTGCTTATAAAGCTTTATGTTAACACAGCTATTGGTTAGCTTGTCCTGACATATTATGAATTTCCGTTCAATTTATCTAAGATACTCTTATCTATTTTTGTTTGATCCACTTTAGCTATTTTAGAAACAATCCCACGGCGATCTTCCCAATCAATCAAATAATATTGATTTTTTTCCAATTTATTTTGCACGGAAATTTTCAGTTTTCTTTCTTCCCCTTTTTTATCGTACACCTTCTCATCGTAAACATGATACGTAAGAATTTCTCCATTACTCAATTTTTCGTTTTCTACTGTAGAATCAGTCATTACCTTTACATAATATTCTTTAGTTGAATAGTACCCATTACCTGATTTCAGATAGTAGAAAGCACCTCCTATTATAGCTAATAACACAAAAATCCTAATGATCCATTTCATATGATAATACCTAACCTTTCTATCCTACTTGTAAAATTTATATTCATTCACATATAAATCTTCCTTACTTTAAGTATGCTTTATCTAAAAAGAGGGTACAATCCAGTTTCCTTACACCCACATTACACTTTTGTAATCCTATCATTTTGGATTAAAACATTTTTATCATTTTACAAAGCAAGCATAATTTTTTCGCAAACAAAAGAACCATACCCCTGCCAACCTGGAAAAGTTATGGTTCTTATCATATAAAATTGTAATTTGAATATTATTGCCGTAAACGCCAATCTCACAGGATTATTTGCATAAGGTGTTCAGCAATTTTGTCTCCACTTATCTTTTTATTTTTTTCTTTTCTACCAGGGCTGCCGCCCACATTTTAACGAAAATATACGCTAAGGATTATCTTGCAGCGTAACAAGCTACTTCTCCCTTACATGTAGACACACTATACCGAATCCTAACTACATCACAACTTCTTATATGAGAACGGACGAGACCTACTTTGTCTAACACAATTGTGTTAGCTTATGAGTGGATAACCAAACCAGAATATAATGATTCCCTTACATTCACCGTCCGAGTGTTCAACACGTCGCAGGACTGGGAGTAATGACATATCTGTGGAGCTATTACCAACAGCCAGAAAAATTAAGAGTTATCACGATGGGCAATCGCATAAAAAAAGCTGCTGCCCATAAAATACAGACAGCAACTTCAACTAGAGTAGCTAGCATAATTTACGCAAGCTACAGTATACATTTTGTAACTAATAAACAGCGATTGGCCCATAAGGACCCTTGATAATTTCTATTTTTGTTTCAAAAATATCTGTCAAAAGTGTTGGATCCATTACCTCTTCTACTGTTCCAAAAGCAGCAATTTGACCATCTTTCATAGCACAAATTTTGTCAGAGTACTTAGCCGCAAAATTTATATCATGCATAACTGTCAAAATTGTTCTTCCAAATTCATTAGCTGCACGTCTCAAATGCTCCATCATTTGAACAGAACGAGCAACATCAAGGTTGTTCAGAGGCTCGTCCAAAAGTACATATTCCGTCTCTTGGCACAATACCATCGCTACATATGCCCTTTGTCTTTGACCACCAGAAAGTTCATCTAAATATCTATTCTCTAAATTAGTTAAATCCAAAAAATCGATATATTTAGAAATAATAGATTCATCCTCTTTCGTTAATCTTCCTTTTGAATAAGGAAAGCGCCCAAATCCAACTAGTTGTCTAACAGTAAGCCTAGTTACAAAATGATTTTCTTGTCGCAATATAGTCAAAACTTTTGCTAAGTCTTTTGATTTGGATTCAGAAACATCCATATTTGCTACTTGAATGTGACCTTCATCCATATCTAAGAGTCTTCCAATCATCAAAAGTGTCGTGGACTTTCCAGCGCCATTTGGTCCAATTAAAGAAGTAAAGCCTGCTTTTGGTATTTCAATATCCAAAGGTCCTATTTTTACCTTATCACTATAGAACTTTTTAACGTTATCAATTTTTATCATAAAGCCCTCTTCCTTAAAACTATAGTTAAGAATATGATTCCACCAAATAATTCAATAATAACTGAAACTACACCTTGAGCATGGAATACATGATACATTAAAAAGTATGCACTCGTCATTATCAAAAATCCTATTGCAAAAGCCATTGGAAAAATATATCTATGATCATAAGTTGACGCCGCCTGATAACTCAAAGTTGCTACTAAAAAGCCATAGAAAGTAAGTGGCCCAATTAGAGCTGTTGAGATGGACATTAAAATAGCTACTAATACAAGCGTATAAATTACACTAGGTTGATATTTAACCCCGAAAGAAGTAGCAACATCCTTTCCTAGTGACAAAACATTCAAATTCTTAGAATGAGCAAAAATTAATACTGCTACAATTATGATCATAGGAATTACAATAGGAAAATATGCAGGATCTGCATGATTAACAGAACCAAATAATCTTGCTTGTAAAATATCAAATTCTGAAGGCGCAAGTAGTTTTCTCATAAAAGTTGACACAGAATTTAGCCCGGTACCAATAATAATTCCAACTAAAAGCATAAGTTGTAAATTCCCGTATTTACCGGAAAGTAACCATCCATAAAGTATCAAACTCATGAAGACCATAACAACAACTTGGAATAAAAATGATCCAATTCCATTAAAATTTATTAACGCACTAGCACCAAAGAAGAATACTGTACTCGTTTGAATTGCTGAATAAAGTGATTCGAAACCTAAAAGTGAAGGAGTAATAATTTTATTATTCGTAATAGATTGGAAAGCAACTGTCGACAAGCTATGGCAAACCGCAGCAATAATCATTGCAACAATAGCTACTATCCTTCTCTTAACAACTGGGATAAAAGATGGTGAATCTATCGGAACTGGATTGTTATACACTAAAAGTCCATATGAAGAAAGGAGACCTAAACCAATCAATGTTATCAGTAAAATCCAATAACGTCTTGCTTCCTTCTTAGAACGAAAAGCGCTAGCTGATCTACTTTCATTATGAAGGCTAGAATCGATTTCGACATTTTCTTTTTTTCTATATTCTAATGTGATCATCGTAGCCTCCTTGGTTTTCTTTGTCTCAATAAAATAGTAATAAACACGACTGCTCCCACTGTTGCAAGTATTAAAGAAACAGGTAATTCAAAAGGCTGTATAATTGTTCGAGAAATGATGTCACAGGCAGTTATTGATCCCATTCCGATCACACAAACCCAAGGTAAATTACTCCTAAGATCATCACCTCTAAACATTGAAACGATATTTGGCACAATTAATCCTAAGAAAGGTAAGTGTCCAATAACAGCTGCAACAATTCCAACTGCAACAGAGATAAGACCAGTCCCAAAAAGAACAATTCTATTGTAATTAACTCCAAGGCTTGTTGCGACATCTTCTCCTAGTCCAGCTAAAGTCAATCTATTAGCATACATAAAAATAAGAAAAGTAATGATAACAATCAGCCATAAATATTCATATCTTCCCACCTGAATGTTAGCAAATGAACCTACGAACCAAGTTTCAATACTTTGTGTCTTTTGAAAAAGGAGTCCCAAAAAAGTAGACACTGCAGAAATAACTGCTCCAAGCATCAATCCAATAATCGGGACAATTAAAGACGAACGAAGTTTAACTCTTCTTAAAAATAAAAAGAAAATCATAGTTCCTATAAAAGAAAAAATGATTGCACCAGTCATTCTTTGCACTAAAGTCGGGGCAGGGAATAATAAATATACAAAAAGCAGGCCTAAGCCTGACCATTCAATAGTCCCCGTTGTAGTAGGTTCAACAAAACGATTCTGTGTAATAAGTTGCATGACGAGCCCTGCCATCGCCATTGCAGCTCCAGTAAGCATTAATGCAACTGTTCTCGGAACACGAGTTATGAAAAACATCTCCATTCCGTCCTCTTGTCCACGTATATCATAAACTCCAGTAAACAGTGATATAATCCCTAAAATTATAACAACTATAATCGCTATTATAAAAGATTTTGTCCATAATTTATTGTGATTATAAAACTGGGGTTGAGAAATATTCTCAACCCTAGAAATTATATTTTTTGACACTGTTTCGTACTCCTTTACACTACTTAGCTAAAGTTTTTGCAAGATTTCCAAACAACTCTATATAAGTCTGAATTGATTCATTTGTGTAAGTATCTTCTGGTGCATAAACAACTTGTTTTTTAGAAACAGCAGTTGTGTTTTGAAGAGCTGGTGATTTAGAAATAACATCCTTAGCAGGTGTTGAAGTAGCTGCATCAGATGTTGCAGCATCACGATCTAATACGAAAAGCCAATCAGGATTTGTTTGTGCAATAGCTTCAACAGAAACGTCATCACCTTTATGACCTGCAGTAGAATTTGAAACTTCTAGTGCTGGAACCCAACCGAAAATTTCATACATTGGTCCCCAAACACGACCAGAATGTGGAGCAGCAAAACCAATATTCCCACCAGTAACGATAACACTCATAACTTTATCTTTCCCGTTATAAGCAGATTTTGCAGTTTCAATAGATTTATCAAAATCAGCCACTAATTTTTTAGCTTCTTTATCTTTATCAAAGATTTTCCCTAAAGTAATTGTAGAATCTTTAAGTCCTTTTACTAAGTTTTTCCCAGGCGTAGTAGATTTCTCAGAAACATCAAAATTAAGATCAATAACAGCTGCTTTTGGCACTAATTTTTTGATCTCTTCGTAATGATCAGCAAATCTTTGACCAACGATTACAAGGTCAGGGTTTGCAGCTGCAATAATTTCTAGATTTGGTTCACGGTGATTCCCAATATTTTGAACTTTTTCATCCTTTTTATATGCTGAATCAGCAGGCATGATATCCTTTGGAGCAGCCGCTAATTTAATTCCCCAATCAGATAAAGTTTCAAAAGTTCTGTTATCCAAAGCAACTACATTCTTTGGGTTTACAGGGACTTTAACAGTTCCATGAGCATCAGTGATTTCAACCGTTTTTGGCTTATCACTACCATTATCTTTATTATTAGCCTTCGAAGTTTCTTTACTTGAATCTGAGCAAGCTACTAACATTAAAGTGAAAACTGCTAGAATACTCACTAATTTTAAAAGCATAGATTTTTTCATATGTATACTCCTTATAGTGTGATTTATTTCGAAAATGATGACATCCATAGATTGAATTAGAAGGTAACTTTTATTCAATTGAATCGCTATTGATAATCATTTTCATTTGAACATCCTGTTAATTAGTATAGTCATTAATTCTGTGAAAATCTTGTGAATGGTGTGAATTCATAAAATCAGGCATAAAAAGTAATATGTGACGTCAGGCGTGTTGATTAACCATGATTTCCTCTACAAAACACGCTCATTAATAGCTAATATTTTCATAATCCATTTTTTTACGTCTTTTAATACTTCTAAGAAACTATTTGATTATCACATTTAATAAAAAAACGAGTAAAACGGAATGAAATAGTTTTACTCGTTTTTTATTATCTTATTTTTATCAGTCAATCATTGAATAGCCTCTGCCATGTATCGTTTGAATATATCTGTCTTTCTTCTCGCACTTTAACTTTTTTCTTACATACCCAATATATAAATCTACTACATTTGGATTTACTACTACGTTATATCCCCAAACTTGATTCAAAAGCATCTCACGGCTCAATATTGTGTTTTTGTTTTTAATTAAAAATACAAGTAAATCATACTCGCGCTTAGTAAGTGAGAGATTTTCGCCACCTTTTTTCACAATATTGCTAGATGCATCAACAAAGAGATCTTTAAACTGAAAAAAATTCATCTCATTTTGCTGGATATAGTCACTTCTCCTTAAAATTGCTTGAACCCTTGCTACTAATTCTTCTTTCACAAATGGTTTTCTTATATAATCATCTGCTCCTGCTTGTAGCCCTGCTATGCAATCCTTACTAGAAATATTGTCGGTCACAATAATGATCGGTGTCGTTTTAACAAGTCGTATTTGTCTGCAAATTTCTGGTCCCGATATACTTAATGAGTCCCAATCCAATATGATAATATCCCAATCTTGTTCATATATTATATTTAAACCTTGGTTTTCATTGTGAAGTTTTAAAATGAAATAGCCTTCTTGCGTTAGACCGCTTACAATTTTCTTTGCTGAAGACCGTTCATTTTTAATCACCAACACCTGCTTCACCGATGGTTCACCTCTACTTCAATATAACTTATTTAGATAAAAAATTATCCCCAAAAAACAATTTAAGATTTATAAATTTAAAACCCCTAATTAATCCACTAAAACAGTTTATTAGGAGAACTCTATATAATCTTACAATAGGTATGGATAAAAACACAAAACATATGAAGATTCAAATAAAGCGAAGTGTTAATTAAATAGAGATGTTCATCCCCCACTGCTTATGAGTCCTCACCAATCAGGCTTTTACTGGATAAAATTGTGATAGTTAAGGGATAACACACAAGATGCATTGATGATGTAATTGAAAGAACCAAGAAATTAGATACATTCTATTTTTAGAACCATAACTTTGCCACAAACAAAAAGAACCATAACCTCGCCAACCTGGCAAAATTATGGTTCATATCACAAAAATAAAAAAACCACCAAATATGTATTGGTGGAGACGGTGGGAGTCGAACCCACGTCCAAAAATATCGGCACTTAAGCTTCTACGAGTGTAGTCGATATATTAGCATTTCGCAAACTCTTCGGCCTATCGACAGGCTTCCAAGTTGCTAGTCTGATTGTTCTCTTCCTTCGCCCTCAGACGGCGAACTCCGGCGTAGTCCACTTAGTTTGAGTCCCTTATCCTACCACATGGACGATGGAGGGAGGAACCTTTAGTGCAATTAAGCAGCTAAAGAAAGATTGTTTTGTTTGCCAATTATAGGCTTTGACGTTTTAACGAGGCCGATCCCCTCGACTCGCAACCTAAGCTCGAACTATCCCTGTCGAATCCGTAACGTCCCCATGATAAAAATGGAGCATACGAAGAAAATATCGTGATAGCTACTAAGAGCTGTTTTTCAATGTGCAATAACCTTACATAAGTTATTATATCATACGCGCGCCGTTTTACAAATGTAAATATCTGTATTACATCTTTTGGCGATCACGGAACACGCGTGCAATTTCACGTTTCGCTTCTTTCTCTTTTAAATCATGACGTTTATCATATTGTTTCTTACCTTTTGCTAAACCAAGTGCCATCTTTGCAAATCCATTTTTCAAATAGATTCTAAGTGGAACTAATGCGTAACCTGTTTCTTTTGCAGCTCCCGCTAGTTTATCAATTTCTTTTTTATGAAGAAGTAATTTTCTCGTGCGAAGCGGATCATGGTTGAAACGATTCCCTTGCTCGTACGTATTAATATGCATATTATGAACCCATACTTCACCATTATGTATACGTGCAAACGCATCTTTCAAGTTCACGCGACCAGCGCGAATCGACTTAATTTCCGTTCCTTGAAGGACAAGCCCTGCTTCGTATGTTTCTTCGATGAAATAATCATGAAATGCTTTTTTATTTTGTGCAATAACCTTACCTGTACCTTTTGGCATATAACGTCCCTCCTCTATTTTTACTATTGTAACAAATGTAAACAAAAAGCGAAAGTGGCTCGTTCAGAATGTGAGGTGGATGGAGCTTCTGACCTTGAGGCGCCCTTTGCCTCTGGGGAAGAAGCGAAGTCGCCAAACATTCTAGCCACTGTAGCTGGATTACACAAAAAGCGAAAGTAGCTCGCTCAGAATCTTTGGACATTGGAACTCCCGACAGAGAAGCGCTTTTTGCTTCGTTCGAGGGAGTGAAATGACCAATAAAAAGAAAAACGGCCCCGCTTTTCATCAAAGCGAAGCCACTCTTTTCTTACTTACGCTTTTTCTTTTTCTTCTTGAATCCTGGTACGTTTTCAAAAAATCCTTTTTTCTTCTTGCCATTACCATCTTTTTTCCCTGGCTGACTAGCGGACGTGGATGCTGATGCGGATCCTCTTCCTGTGCTGTTACCTTTGCCACCACGGTCAAATTTTCTACCTGTACCGCGTTCGCCGCCGCGCTCATTACTGCGCTCGCTACGTCCACCCCGTTTCTTTCTGCCTGTTCTTGGCTGTTCGATAACGACTGGACGATCTTTGAACTTACGGCGAGGTGTACCTTTCATGCCAACGATTTCAAAGTCAATTGCGCGCTCGTCTTTGTTTACGTTAATAACACGAATTGTAATTTCGTCACCGATGCGGAATACGTTACCTGTACGTTCTCCGATCATTGCGAAATGCTTCTCGTCGTAACGGTAGTAATCATCCGTTAAGTAACTAACATGTACAAGACCTTCAATTGTATTTGGAAGCTCTACGAATAAACCGAAGTTTGTTACAGAGCTAATCATACCGTCATACTCTTCACCGATCTTATCGACCATATACTCTGCTTTTTTCATTTCGTCTGTTTCACGCTCTGCTTCAACAGCACGACGTTCCATATTAGAAGAGTGCTCTGCAATCTCTGGTAAGTTTTCACGCCATTTCGCTTGTGTTTCACTGTCGACTTTACCGTTAATGACGTATTCACGAATCAATCTATGAACGATCGTATCTGGATAACGACGAATCGGCGATGTGAAATGCGTGTAGAACTCAGTTGATAAGCCGAAATGTCCTAAGCTTTCCGAATCGTAACGTGCTTGCTTCATAGAACGAAGCATAACCGTTGAAATTACTACTTCTTCAGGCTGTCCTTGAACCATTTCAAGAATTTGTTGCAATGCACGAGGATGTACTTCATTCGCACGTCCTTTTACCGCATATCCGAAGTTCGTTACAAACTCGAAGAATCGCTCTAACTTATCTTCTTTCGGATCTTCATGGACACGGTACATGAATGGTACGTTCATCCAGTGGAAGTGTTCTGCTACGGTTTCGTTCGCAACAAGCATAAATTCTTCAATTAACTTTTCTGATACAGAACGATCACGCATTACAACATCAGTCGGTTTTCCTTCTTCATCTACTAATACTTTTGCTTCTTTAAAGTCAAAGTCGATTGCACCACGGCGCATACGCTTTTCACGTAAAATTTGTGCCAATTGGCCCATCTCTTTAAACATTGGTACTAACGGTTCATAGCGCTTGATTAACTCTTCGTCCTCATCTTCTAAAATGCTTCTTACGTCAGCATATGTCATACGCTCTGTCGTTTTAATCACACTTTGGAAAATCTCGTGTTTGACAACATCACCTAAGTTGTTGATTTCCATTTCACAAGACAGTGTCAGACGGTCTACTTTCGGATTTAATGAACAAATACCGTTAGATAGACGATGTGGAATCATTGGAATTACACGATCAACAAGATATACACTCGTCGCTCTTTCCGCTGCTTCAACATCAATTGGAGAACCTTCTTCAACGTAATGACTTACATCCGCAATATGAACACCAAGCTTGTAATTACCGTTCTCAAGCTTCGTTACTGTAACAGCATCATCTAAGTCCTTCGCGTCTGCACCATCAATCGTTACAATCATTTGGTCACGTAAATCACGGCGATCTTTCAAGTCTTCTTCTGAAATCGTTTCTGGTACACTGTTTGCATGCTCCATCACTTCCTCAGGAAATGCTAAAGGTAAATGATGTTTATGGATGACCGATAAAATATCTACTCCTGGATCATTTTTATGACCTAAAATTTGAATAACTTCACCTTCCGCACTTAAACGATTCTCTGGATAGCTCGTAATTTTAACAACTACTTTATGGCCTTCTACAGCACCCATGGATGCGCTTTTCAAGATGAAAATATCACTTGTCCAACGCTTATTGTCAGGTATAACAAACCCAAAGTTTTTCGATTCTGTATATGTACCAACTAGTTCTTTCGTTCCACGTTCTAAAATGCGTACAATTGAACCTTCTTGACGTGAACCACTTGATTGTGAACTTAGGCGTGCTAATACTGTATCACCGTGAAGTGCACCGTTTAATTCTGTAGGAGGAATGAAAAGATCATCATCTCCCGTTTTCTTCTCTTCTGGCACAACGAAAGCAAAGCCACGCGCATGTCCAATTAACTTACCACGCACTAAATTCATCTTTTCAGGAAGACCATAACGATTGCTACGTGTACGAATAACAAGTCCCTTCTCTTCCATCATTACAAGTGCCTTTACAAAATCTTTAAAGCCCTCAGAACCTTCAATTCCAAATGCCTCTTCTAACTCTTGTATCGTTAACGGTTTATACGCTTCTTCTCTCATAAATAATAACAACTTATCAATATTTTCTTGTATGATTTCTTCCAAGCAAAAATACCTCCTTTAAACCCTTATATTATTTAGTGTATCCGAAAGATGGGGGATGTATAAAGCGAAAATTCAATACTCCCCTAATGATTTTTTTACAGTTTCCATAAAAATTTCCTTATGAAAAAAAGAGGCAACTAGATCTTACCAATCTAGTTGCTCCAAGAAGTTATATACATCCTCATGTAGCTCGTCACGTTGCTTATCAAGTGTAATGACATGCGTAGAGTCTTCATACCATTTAATGTCCTTTAACGTTGATTCTACACCGTTATAAATAATGTTAGCACTATCCGTATTAATCATTTCATCATGACGCGCTTGTACAACAAACGTCGGTGCATAAATCATATCAACATTATTACGTACATCAGCAATTAGCTCTTGTAATGCTTTTAATGTATTCATCGGTGTCTGTTGGAATTCCAACATTTCTTGTTCAATTTGCTCTGGTGATTTTTGCTCACGCTTTTTATATTCGCGAGCATATGCCAATATACCTTGGTACATTGTTTCTTCACTCTTAATATACATCGGTGCACACATTGGTACCACACCTAAAACAGGGATTGTATATGCTAATTTCAGAGAAAATACTCCGCCTAGTGACAAACCAACGACAGCAATTTTCTCAAAGCCTTTATCTTTTAAAAGCTGATATGCCTCCGTTACATCTTGCCACCAATCTGTAGGACCTGTATGAACAAGTTCTTCTGGTGGTACGCCGTGTCCTTTATAAATTGGCGCATGACAAGTATAGCCTTTCTTTTCTAAGAAACGCCCTAACATACGTACATCAGCTGAGTTTCCTGTGAATCCATGTAGTAATAAAACAGCGCGGTCTCCACCCTCAAATGTAAATGGTTTCGGAGATGCTAATTTCATCATGTACTTCTCCTCTTTCTCTTCTGTAATCTAGTCGTATTCTTTCTATATCTTAGTGTACCATATTTATATTTCTATAATCTAATTAGAAACTTTTTTCAAATAACAAAATAAAAAAAGAAGAACCATTAGTACAAACTACTAACGCTTCTTCTTTCAATTCTATAAGTTTAAGTACGTAACAGCAATTGTTAATACAAAGAACAATACAGCTAAAACAATTGTAATACGGTTTAATACCGCTTCAATTCCACGTGCTTTTTGCTTACCAAATAATTGCTCTGCACCGCCGGAAATTGCACCTGAAAGGCCTGAGCTATTACTAGACTGCATAAGTACCATAACAATCATTAAAATCGATACAATAATAAGTAAAACGGATAATAACGTATGCACTTGGCGTACCTCCTACAAAGATTCAGTTATTTTAACTGTAGCATAAATCCTATAGAAAAGCGAGAGCTATAGAGTCGCTCTCGCTTTTCTTCTATTACATAAACATCATTGCAAATAACGGTCCGAGCAAACATGTCAAAATTGCTGTTAATGTCATTGTTACCGATCCAATAACACCTTCATGTTCGTTATTTTTCATTGCTCTCATAACACCCATAATATGAGAAGCACATCCAAATCCGATACCTTTACCAACCGAGTTTGTAACGCGGCTCCATTTTAATAAAATTGGACCTGTAATCGTTCCAGTAATACCTGCGATAACTACGAATGCCGCTGTTAAGGATGGAACACCACCAACTTGTTCAGAAACGCTCATCGCAACCGGCATTGTCACTGATTTTGGTAATGAAGATAAAATTAAACTTTTATCTGTTCCCATAAGTGAGGCAATAGCAAAATCACTCGCAATCGCAACTGTTGTACCTACTAATACTCCGCCCGCAATCGGTACAACATATTTTTGCAGCACATGACGTTGTTTGTAAAGCGGGATTGCAAATGCTACAACACCTGGTCCAAGTAACTTCGCAATCCAGCCACCACCACTTTCCATATAATGTTGATATGGTATATCAAGCACAATAAATAAGAAAGCCATTAATCCTGTCGCTACAAGCATTGGAATAGTAAATGGTGTTGGAAATAATTGATAGATTTTTTTAGATAATTGATATAATAGCACCGTAAAAAGAACCCAACCGATTCCGATTAATATTTGACTCATCACGACTCCCTTTCCTTTCTATTCGCAAGATATTGCCCTGTATGTCCTGCGACAATGATAATTAAAAACGTACTCGCTACAACTGTAATGAAAAGAGAAATTCCTTTACTCATAAAAAAAGCACCGTAATTCATTAAGCCAAGCGTTGGCGGAATTAATAAAAACGGCATAATAGCGACGAGTGTTTCCGCTCCTAAATCAAACCATTTCACTGGAAGTACTTTTAGGCTAAGTAAAAAAAGTAAAAGAAACATCCCAATCAAGCTTCCTGGAATTGGAATATTCAACATTTCTTGCACCCAAGTTCCAACCATATAAAACACATAAAGAGCAGCAATTTGGACAAGGATCTTTGTAAATTTCATGTTCATCATCCCTCATGTTTATACGATCTTCTGTTAATATCTTTATCATAGTATAAATTGTAAAAAGCTGCAATTTATCAACTTGACAGCAAAAACAGCCTATGTTATACGCTTACAACCTTGATATGACTGCATTTCCAAACAAAAATTACGTCAAAAACATTGACCTAATATAAAAAGTTTTTATTTTCTGAATTTACGATACTATTATTTCAATAAAATAATCTTTTTATCCTTAAACTTACATATATATAAAGTGAAACTTTAATCAATGAGGGTGTCCTCATCCCTATTGATTATTAGCCCTCACCAAGCAAGTTTGTACGGGATAAACAAGATAGGTGGTGAACATATGCCCAAAAAAGTTCTCATTTTTTGTGATCCTGGGATTGATGATACGATGGCTCTCCTCTTAGCATTCTTTATCGATGAAATAGAAATAGTCGGTATCGTTGCTGATTACGGCAATGTTCCAAAAAAAATGGCCGTAGAAAATGCTCATTTTCTTACAAACGAAGTAGAGGGTAGAAATATCAAAATCTTTGGTGGATCAGAACGGCCAATTACTGGTGCCCCTCCTGCTTTTTTTACAGATGTACACGGGAAACAGGGACTCGGCCCAATTATTCCAAAGGAGAATGTGACTAACGAAGAAATGGAGAATTTTTTTGAAGTTATTCCTCTTATTGAACAGTATAAAGATGAATTAATCATCGTAAGTTTAGGAAGGCTTACCTCCCTAGCAATTTTATTTATCGTATGTAAACAATTAATGGAGCAAATTAAATCTTTCTACGTAATGGGCGGTGCTTTTCTCCATCCTGGTAATGTTACCCCTATTTCCGAAGCAAACTTTTATGGCGATCCTACTGCCGCTAATATAGTCCTTCAATCCGCAGCTAACATGTACATATACCCATTAAACGTCACCCAATACTCCATCATTACACCAGAAATGGCCGAATACATCGAGGCAAAAGGAAAAGCTCCACTTGTCAAACCGTTATTCGATCACTATTACTACGGATATTATAAAGACGCCCTACCACATTTAAAGGGCAGCCCCTTCCATGACACAATACCAATACTCGCTTTACTTGATAACGCTATGTTTACATATCACAAATCACCTATCGTTGTCATGACAGAATCTTATGCACAGGGGGCAAGTATTGGAGAATTTCGCTCTTTAGGAGAATCTAAACCATTTATTGATTGGCCGAGTCATCAAATAGCAATTGATTTTGATTATAATCGCTTCTTCAAACATTTCATGTCACTTATGACGGGCGAACAATTTTAGCATAAAAAAACAGACCGTGATTTCTCACGGTCTGTCGTTTATTTTCTACAATTATCGTTTGATGTTATAGAAAGATTTGATGCCATCGTAAACAGCGATTTCGCCTAATTCGTCTTCGATGCGTAATAATTGGTTGTACTTAGCAATACGGTCAGTACGGCTCATAGAACCAGTTTTGATTTGGCCAGCGTTAGTTGCAACTGCGATGTCAGCGATTGTAGCATCTTCAGTTTCACCAGAACGGTGAGATACAACTGCTGTGTAACCAGCACGTTTAGCCATTTCGATAGCTTCGAAAGTCTCAGTTAAAGTACCGATTTGGTTAACTTTAATTAAGATTGAGTTAGAGATACCTTTTTCGATACCTTCAGCAAGTTTTTGAGTGTTAGTTACGAATAAATCGTCACCAACTAATTGTACTTTATCACCGATACGCTCAGTTAATAATTTGTGACCATCCCAGTCGTTTTCGTCTAAACCATCTTCGATAGAGATGATTGGGAAGTCTTTGCAAAGCTCTTCGTAGAAATCAACCATTTCTGCAGAAGTTAAGCCAGTACGGCCTTCGCCTGCAAGGTCATATTTACCAGTTTCTTTGTTGTAGAACTCAGAAGAAGCAACGTCCATTCCTAAGAATACGTTCTCGCCAGCTTTGTAACCAGCTTTTTCGATAGCTTCGATGATTACTTCTAGAGCTTCACGGTTAGAACCAAGGTTTGGAGCGAATCCACCTTCGTCACCTACTGCAGTATTAAGACCTTTGTCATGTAATACAGCTTTAAGTGCATGGAATACTTCAGCACCCATACGGATTGATTCTTTGAATGTTGGAGCACCAACTGGTAAGATCATGAACTCTTGGAAGTCTACGTTGTTATCAGCGTGAGAACCACCGTTGATGATGTTCATCATTGGAGTTGGTAATTGTTTTGCATTGAATCCACCAAGGTAACGGTATAATGGAAGACCTACGAAGTCAGCTGCTGCATGAGCTACTGCCATAGATACACCAAGGATAGCGTTAGCGCCTAGTTTACCTTTGTTTGGAGTGCCATCTAATTCGATCATAGCACGGTCGATACCAGCTTGGTCAGTTACATCGAAACCAGCGATTTCTGGAGCGATAATTTCGTTAACGTTGTTTACTGCGTTAATAACACCTTTACCAAGGTAACGAGATTTGTCACCGTCACGTAATTCTACTGCTTCGTGCTCACCAGTAGATGCACCACTTGGTACGATAGCGCGTCCGAAAGCGCCGCTTTCTGTGTAAACTTCTACTTCTACAGTTGGGTTACCACGAGAGTCAAGGACTTCGCGAGCATAAACATCAATAATTGTTGACATAATAAATTCTCTCCTTTTTATATAAGCAAATTATTTAATAATTGTTTTACCTGTCATTTCTTTCGGTTGTTCCACATTTAAAAGTGTAAGCATTGTTGGGGCGATATCTCCTAAAATACCACCTTCACGAAGCTCTACATCATTTTTTGTAACGATGAAAGGAACCGGGTTAGTTGTATGAGCTGTCATAGGCCCGCCATCAGCAGTTAACTCCTGATCAGCATTACCATGGTCAGCAGTAATAAGTGCTACACCATCTTTTGCAAGAATCGCTTCTACAACTTTTCCTAAACATTCGTCAGTTGCTTCTACTGCTTTAATTGTTGGTTCCATCATCCCAGAATGGCCAACCATATCACAGTTCGCAAAGTTAAGAATGATAACATCATGTTTATCATTTTCGATTTCATTTACTAAAGCGTCCGTTACTTCGTAAATGCTCATTTCAGGTTTCAAATCATACGTTGCAACCTTTGGTGAGTTAATTAAGATACGCTCTTCTCCTGGGAATTCAGCCTCACGACCACCGCTAAAGAAGAATGTAACGTGCGGATACTTTTCAGTTTCCGCGATGCGAAGTTGCTTTAATCCCGCTTGCGCAACAACTTCACCTAAAGTGTTATCAAGGTTCATTGGCTTAAATGCCACGTAACCATCTACAGTTTCACTGAAGTGTGTCATACAAACGAATTCAGGAATGTGAGGTACTTTTTCACCACGATCGAACTCACGGAAGTCTTCGTTTGTAAATACACGAGCAATTTGAATTGCACGGTCTGGACGGAAGTTATAGAAAATAACTGCATCATCATCATTGATTGTTGCAACTGGCGTGTTATCTTCGTTAACAATTACAGACGGCAATACGAATTCATCATAGATACCGTTCGCATAAGAGTCTTCTACACACTCTTCTGCTGATTTATAAGTAGGGCCTTCACCATTCACCATAGCACTGTAACATTTTTCTACGCGATCCCAACGCTTGTCACGGTCCATGGAGTAATAACGACCAGAGATAGTCGCGAATTGTCCTACACCTGTTTCTTTAATTACTTCATTTGTTGCATCGATATAACCTTTTGCTGTTTGTGGTCCAACATCGCGGCCATCTAAGAACGCATGGATATAAACTTTCTCCACGCCTTCTTTTGCTGCTAAGCGAAGAAGAGCAAACATATGGTTCATGTGACTGTGCACACCACCGTCAGAAAGTAAACCGAATAAATGAAGAGCAGTACCTTTTTCTTTCACGCTTTTAATTGCATTTTGGAATGTTTCGTTCTGATCGAACTCACCTTCACGAATTGCAACGTTTACGCGTGTTAAGCTTTGGTATACGATGCGGCCAGCACCGATATTTAAGTGACCAACCTCAGAGTTACCCATTTGACCTTCTGGAAGACCTACTTCCTCACCACAAGCTGTAAGCGTTGTATGAGGGAATTTGTTCCAGTAACCATCAAAATTAGGTTTCTTAGCTTGTGCTACAGCATTCCCATGAGTTTCTTCACGAAGTCCGAAACCGTCAAGAATGATTAAAGCTGTTGGCTTTCTCATTTTACCGCCCCCAGAAGACCTAAGAACGAAGCAGGCTCTAAGCTAGCACCGCCAACTAAAGCGCCGTCGATGTCAGATTGTGCCATATACTCTTTAATGTTTTCTGGTTTTACGCTACCGCCGTATTGAATACGAACAGCTTCTGCAGCTTCTGGAGAAACAGCTTCTGCAACAACTTTACGGATGTGCGCACATACTTCGTTTGCATCTGCAGAAGAAGATGATTTACCTGTACCGATAGCCCATATTGGCTCATAAGCGATAACAGTTGCTTTAACTTGCTCTTCTGTTAAACCTGCAAGTGCTTTTGTCACTTGACCTGCTACTAGATCAAATGTTTTTCCGCTTTCGCGCTCTTCTAAAGTCTCACCACAACATACGATTGGTGTTAAACCATGTTCAAATGCTGCAAGAGTCTTTTTGTTTACTGATTCGTCTGTTTCAGCAAACATTTCACGACGCTCAGAGTGGCCAAGTACTACGTAGCCTACTTTTAAGTCGCTAAGTGCTACTGGGCTAATTTCGCCAGTGAATGCACCATTTTTTTCGAAGTGCATGTTTTGTGCACCTACTTGTAAGTCAGTTCCTTCAGTTGCTGCTACTAAGCGCTCTAAGAATAGAGCTGGAGAGCAAACTACTGCATCAACAGCTGAAGCTGCTGGGATTTGACCTTTAACTTCCTCTACGAAGCTAACTGCTTCAGATAGAGTTTTATTCATTTTCCAGTTACCTGCGATAATTGGTTTACGCATGCTTTGCACCGTCCTTTTTCTTTGGCTGCTACTTATTTGTCGTTAAGACAAACTACACCTGGAAGCTCTTTACCTTCCATGAATTCTAATGACGCACCGCCGCCAGTAGAAATGTGGCTCATTTTATCAGCCATACCGAATTTTTCAACAGCTGCTGCAGAGTCACCACCGCCGATAACAGAGTATGTATCTTCTGCATCTGCTAATGCTTGTCCTACTGCTTTTGTACCTTCTGCGAATGGAGTCATTTCGAATACACCCATTGGTCCATTCCATACAACAAGCTTAGAGTTTTTAATTACATCTGCATAAATTTCACGTGTTTTAGGACCGATGTCCACACCTTCCCATGTAGAAGGAATAGAGTCGATACCAACGATTTGAGTTGTTGCAGTTTCAGAGAATTCCTCTGTGATTACAACATCAACTGGCATGTAGAAGTTTACGCCTTTTTCTTTTGCAAGTTGCATAAATTCTTTAGCTAGTTCAATCTTGTCGTCTTCACATAGAGATAGACCAATTTCATGACCTAAAGCTTTAACGAATGTGTAAGCAAGTCCGCCACCGATGATTAAGTTATCTACTTTGTCTAATAGATGACGAATTACACCGATTTTATCTTTTACTTTCGCACCACCAATGATAGCTGTGAATGGACGTTCTGGGTTAGAAAGTGCTTTACCAAGTACATCTAACTCTTTTTCCATTAATAAACCAGATACTGCTGGTAGGTAGTCTGCGATTCCTGCTGTAGAAGCGTGAGCACGGTGAGCTGCACCGAATGCATCGTTTACGAAGATGTCAGCAAGAGCTGCAAATTCTTTCGCAAGTTCTGCATCGTTCTTTTCTTCGCCCGCATAGAAACGTACGTTTTCAAGAACTAATACGTCGCCTTCGTTCATTGCTGCAACCATTTCTTGTGCAACTGGTCCGAATGCTTCGTCTGCTTTTTTAACATCTTTACCAAGAAGCTCGCCTAAACGTGCTGCTACTGGAGTAAGACGTAATTCTTCTACTGCTTGACCTTTTGGACGGCCTAAGTGGCTTGCTAAAATAACTTTCGCACCTTGCTCTACTAAATATTGAATTGTAGGAAGAGCTGCACGGATACGAGTTTCATCTGTAATTTTACCTTCTTTCATAGGTACGTTGAAATCAACGCGGCAAAATACACGCTTACCTTTTAAATCTACGTCACGAATTGATTTTTTGTTCATTGGATTTCCCTCCGACTACTAGTTAGGATTGACAAAACCCATTCAAAAGCTTAACACATTTGCTTCTAAAACGAAAGAAGAGAGAGAGGGAACAAACCCTCTCCCTCGTTTTGTCATTGATTGCTTATATACTTAAGAATTAAAGACCTTTAGAAGTCATGTATGCAGCTAGGTCTACTACGCGGTTAGAGTAACCAGTTTCGTTATCGTACCAAGAAAGTACTTTAACCATGTTACCTTCCATTACCATTGTAGATAATGCATCGATTGTAGAAGAAGCTGTACATCCGTTATAGTCGATAGATACTAATGGCTCTTCGCTGTATCCAAGGATACCTTTTAATTCGCCTTCAGCTGCTGCTTTGAATGCTGCGTTTACATCTTCAACTGTTACTTCTTTGTCAAGTTCAACAACTAAGTCAACAAGAGAAACGTTAGCAGTTGGAACACGTACAGCGCCACCGTTTAATTTACCTTTAAGTTCTGGTAATACTAATGCTACAGCTTTAGCAGCACCAGTAGATGTTGGGATCATGTTTTCAGCTGCTGCACGAGCACGACGTAAATCTTTGTGTGGTAAGTCTAAGATTTGTTGGTCGTTAGTGTAAGAGTGAATTGTTGTCATCATTCCGCGTTTTACGCCGAATTTTTCGTTTAATACTTTAGCGAATGGAGCTAGACAGTTTGTAGTACAAGAAGCGTTAGATACTACATTGTGGTTAGCTGCATCGTATTGTTCGTGGTTAACACCCATAACTACAGTGATATCTTCGTCAGAAGCTGGAGCTGAGATGATAACTTTCTTAACTGATCCACCTAAGTGTTTCTCAGCGTCTGATTTTTTAGTGAAACGGCCAGTAGATTCTACTACTACTTCTACTCCGTAGTCGCTCCATGGTAATTGAGCTGGGTCACGCTCAGCGATAACTTTAATTTCTTTACCGTTAACAACGATGCTGTTTTCGTTAGCAGATACTTCTGCATTTAAAGTTCCGTGAACTGTGTCATATTTTAAAAGGTGAGCTAATGTTTTAGCATCTGTTAAGTCGTTGATTGCTACTACTTCTACCTCAGAGTTGTTAAGAGCTGCGCGGAATACGTTACGTCCGATACGTCCAAATCCATTAATACCAATTTTAGTCATTTGAATTTCCTCCTTGGGGGATTATATTAAAGGGTAATACCCTTTGTTAATTGTTTTGCTGCACCTTCATCTGTAATTAGAATTGAAGTGTGCCCTTGCTTTATTACAGCTTGTATTGCCTTTGCCTTTGAAGAACCTCCAGCGACTGCAACAACGTGAGATACATTTTGTAAATCTTCAAGTTGCATACCAACTGTTCTTACTTTATGAACAACATTTCCTTGTTCATTAAAGTAGTAACCGAAAGCTTCGCCAACTGCTTCGTTTGCTTGAATCTTTAACCAATCTGCTTCCGAAGTACTTCTGCGACGTGCCATTGTTAACGCATCACCGATTCCATGAATGACGATATTGGAAGATCGAATCAACTCAAGAACTTCTTTCACGGAGGGCTCTGTCACAATAGACGCATATGCTTCGCTACTAACATGGTCTGGAACATACAATAAGCGATAATTACTCATCGTATTTTGCGCCATCTTGGCACAAATGGTATTGGCTTCTAATTCAACACCTTCTCCAATTCCACCACGTGCTGGGACAAATAGCATATGTAAATCTTTGCAATCAAGTTGCATCATGTCCGCAGCAGCAGCTAGCGTAGTTCCTCCAGCCACAGCAACGATATTATTCGCTGTCAGACGGTCTTTTATACAAGTCACACAAGCACGGCCCATCTCCAGTTTGACCCACGGCGATTCATCACTATCACCAGGAACAACGAAAACTTCATCCAAGTCTAATGTTTCCTTAAGTTGCTTTTCTAAAACCTTTAACCCGGAAATTTCTTTCATAAAGTCTTCCAAAGCAAGAACTAAAGCTGTTCCTTCTTCTGTCAAAGTCATTCCAGAAGAAGCGACGTGAACTAAGTTTTGTTCTTTCAAAACTTGAACTTCACTTCGCAATACTCGTTCTGTCATACCGAGACTTGCTGATAAGTTTCTTCTTCCAATCGGCTGCATGAGCCTAATGTATTGAAGAATTTGCATTCTCGTTTGCATAACAGGTAGCAGATCAGGTAATAATTTTTTTGTGTTCTGAATCCATGAGCGCATATCTTTTCTCCTCACTACATTGGTTCATTTTTCCTTTGTGGTCACTTTACGTCCCGTAGTGACATTTTGTGTCCCACATAGGTTAAAAAAATAATCCCTGCTACGTGTATTATTGTAACAGGAGATAGAAACTTATTCAACTCTTAACTGCATTCTTTATATAGTTTATTATGACACCTTTGTGAATGTTACCATATTCTACTTGTTTTCCGCCTATTTCTACAACCGGAATCATTAAATGATATTTTTCTAAAAAGTCATTATCTTCATATATATCTATTTCCTCGATTTGAAAAGAATATTCACATTGTACTTCTTGTAAAACTTGTTTCGCCTGCACGCAAAGACCACAATCTACTTTTGTATATAATACAACTTTCATCTTCTTCACCTATCCGATCGTTTTTCGTAATGATGAAGCTGGGATATGCATTTGTTCTCTATACTTCGCCACTGTTCTTCGAGAAATAACAATTTCATGCTCTTCTTCTAATAATTTTGAAATCTTTTGATCTGAGAGTGGCTTTTTCTTGTTCTCTGCTTCCACAAGCGTTTGAATAAACTGTTTCACTCGCTTCGTTGAAACTGCCTCATCCTCTGTCGTCGAAACTGCATTACTAAAGAACGATTTCATCTCAAATAAACCGTGTGGTGTTTGCACATACTTATTTCTTGTTGCACGACTAATCGTAGACTCATGCACACTTAGCTCTTCCGCCACCTCTTTTAAAGCGAGTGGCTTCAAATACGCTGGACCTTCCCAAAAGAAATCACGTTGTTTTTCCATAATAATCGTCATCACTTGCAGAAGTGTTTGTTTTCTCTGTTTCAAACTGCGCATAATCCATTGCACATGCTGATACTTTTCTGAAACGTAAGATGCTACTTCACTTTCACTATTATTAAGAAGTGCACTGTACTCAGAGTGAATTTCAATTCTCGGCATATTTCTCTCATTCATCTGTAAAACGAGGCGATCGCCTTCTTTTTTCACTGCCATGTCAGGCACAATATACAGTGGTTTATCCGAAGAATACGCAAGGCCTGGTTTCGGCTGCAATGATGTAATACAGTTCACCGCCGATTGTAATTCTTCATTACTACACTTCAGCACATGAACGAGCTTTCGCCAATCCTTCTTCACGAAATAAGCAAAGTGCTCCTCTACAATATCTTCCGCTAATCCATCCCTTCTTTGTAAGCGCTTCAATTGTAAAATTAGACATTCCTGAATATTACGTGCTCCTACCCCTGCCGGCTCAAGTGATTGGACAATCTCTACAGAGCGATCGACTACATGAAGCGGTGCAGAAAGGAGATCTGCTAACTCTTCATTCGTTTCTTGTAAATACCCATTTCCATCCATGTTCATAATAATGAAAGAAGCTACTTTTCGCTCTTCTTCTTCTATTTTATAATACTGTATTTGATTTAATAAATGTTGCTGAATCGTCATGGAATCCACACTGTAGATTTCCATCTGATTATCGACTTGTTTGCTGGTACTTTTACTTTTGTTAGAGCTCTTCTTCTTCTTCTCCCTCTCAAAACCACCTAACTCAATAAGGGGATTCTCTAACGATTGCTCATACAAAAACTCCGATAATTCTTGTACATTATACTGAAGCATTGTAATCGCTTGCCTTAACTCTTGTGTCATTGCCAAACGTAAGCTTTGTTCTTGTAAAAGACTTGCCTTCAAACTAATCTCCCCCTTGTTTCTATTGTACAATAAGTTTGGTAAAAGGAGAATCCTATCGCAGACACCCGTTCCAAAATATTATTAATTTATATGTATTAATGAGATTTACAACTTACAACCGAAATTTGAATAATATTGAAAGAAAATAATAGTGCACAAAAATTAGAACCACATACTAATAGTAAATCTTATCACTAGATATAACAATAGGGAAATAAAAAAAGAAGATAGAATACAACTCTATCTTCTCGTGTATAAAACAATAAAATTTCATAGAAAACAACAAATCTTTAACTATAAATATTGAAAGAACTAAATTTATAACGTAAAATTTTCCATTATATACAACAATTAGAACGGGAGATGAATCATGCAAAAAATACTTCGAAGTATACCTTCATTAGGAGTTAACCTGGCATCATGTATCATTCTGCTAATCATGTGTTGGAGTATCTTTCAACAACAAGATTTGGCATTTAGTCCTTTTATCATCTTTGGGATATGTGCTTTCATCATTTTCATATATGCCCTCGTTTTCTTAACAAGAAATATAAGCACAAAAAAATACGTCTATACGATAAGCATCGTTTATCTACTGATATCTATCATAATTATTAAATTAGTCCCTTCGTCTCCAATTTCTGATTTTCAGTACATGTTGGATGGAGCTAAAGAATTAGCCGCTGGCAACATGAAAGCCATTAAGGATAATCAGTACTTCTTTTGGAATACTACTCAGTTGGGCTTTACAATTTACGAGGCACTTGTTCTTACATTAACCTCACATAGTTACTTTGCCTTACAGTTCTTAAATATTGTGTATACATTGCTAACAGGTTTAGCTATTTTTCACATAGCTAAACACCGATTAAACAATGAAACCTTCGGGCGATTTGGTTTCATTTTATACGTAACATCTATTAACTTATTTTTACTAGTCCCTGTGCTCACAAATCAGCATCTTTCTATGATGTTGTTTTCTTGGGGAACGTATCACCTATTAGCACGCGATGAAAATAAAAATTACATAAATATGGTTTTTGGTGGTCTGCTATTCGCTTTAGGAAATATTATTTATCCTATTGGGATCCTATTTTTAATAGCTGCCGGGCTTTTCCTTTTATTCTTTCACAGCAATATTTTAAAAAGGAATTTTATTTCTTCTATAACATTTATTTCTACATACTTAGTTATCTTATATACTTTAGCCTATATTCCTGTAATGCTTAATATTTCACATAACCCAATAACCAATGCGGATTCTGGCTGGAAATTTGTTATAGGCTTGAATAAAGAATCTAACGGCCAATATTCCTTAGAGGACTTCGCTAAATTAAGACAAAGTATTGTCGATTTTGATATAGAGGAACATAATCGAATTCAAAAACAATTAATTAAAGAAAGAACCGAAAATTTAACCGACCTTATCCCTCTTATGAACAAAAAAAATATTATTATGTGGGGTAGTCCAACAGATTCTTATGCATATATCCCTATAAATGATATCGCCAGAAATACTATCAACGATGTTTCATTTATAAAACTAGACTTTATACACTATGTATCGATTATGTTGCTGAGCATGGGTTCTGTCTTTATTTTTCTTTTCAGTTCTCCATTTAAAAATTTAAACATGAAGTATTTTCAAATTCTGATTATCGGTGCTTTTCTCATTTACTTAGTGACTGAAGTTCAAATTCGTTATCGCTATTTCTTCTTCCCGATCTTCATTATACTTGCAGCCTTTACTTTGCAATATATAATGAATTTATCATTATTTAAAATGAATAAAGCGCAATCTGGTTCAACGGCATCCACTGATTCATAACCCTTACCAATCTGGTATTTACGGGACAAACAATACAATTATGAATAAAAAAACCCCTAACTTACAACGATGTAAGTTAGGGATTTTTAACGCGCCCAGAGGGATTCGAACCCCCGGCAGACGTGGTACCGGAAACCACCGCTCTATCCGACTGAGCTATGGGCGCATGATTATAAAATATACTTCATTTTCTCTTCATAATAATAGCAATAAAAACCATTTAAATCAATAAAAACTCTTTGATAACACATTGTACATACGCTTTTTCCTGCATAAAAACGCCCCCTAATTTCTACATTTAGGAGGCAATTCTTAACCATCTTATTTATCTAGTTTCTTTTTAATCCCTTTTGGAATTTCATTTGGCTGTACTTCTTAGTATGTTTCAATATATTCACCTTTTGTTTTAACCTTTACATATGCCCCTTCTCTAAGTCCACGCGGCGCATAAAACTTAACATCTCTTTCTTCACCCGAAGCGGATTAACCAGTAAATTTATAGTCTCCAGCTACCTCTCCAACTGTGGATAATCGGCCGGATTCTTTCGCTTTTACATATACAAAGTCTTCTTTCACAAGCGGATTATATCTATCAATCACCTCATTATGAGAAAAGCTTGCCACACCAATAACTAATATAAAAATTCCAATTAAACCCGTTTTCCTCTCCTTAACATATCCTTTTAACTTGCTTTACATTCTTTATTCTATGAGAAAAAGTTTTTCCACTATCGCTTACCCTTACGTATTCATTACAAAATTGTAATCTACACGTGTAATACACCTAAATTTTCCAATCATAAATTCACCTCAACTCACAAATTATAAACTTTGAATTGATATTCCAAAGGGGGCTTCATTCAATGACTGTAATTACAAAACTAAAGCAAACTGTTTCTGGATTAAAAAGTGCACAAGCTAGCTTAGAGGGATTCGCTCTTGATACGGATAACCAACAAGCAAAGCAACTTTTCCAAACAGCTGCAGAGCAAACGCAAACTATTATTGATTCTTTAAACCCACGCGTTGAAGAAGTCCAACAAGAAGAACCACAATATTCACAGCAATAACCGAAAGTACCATTTCATCTAATGGTACACAATTTGAGAAAAAGGGTGATATGCAATCATCCTTTTTCTCACATTACATAATGCAGATAGAAATGGAATGATTATAATGCGAAAACTCGGAATCATAACCGCGTTATTTATGCTGCTATTCGGTTCACTTACCGGATGTGATAATAGCCCGTTAGATAAAAAGGTAAAGAAAGAAGAAGCGAAGCGAACAGATGAGAAAAAAGGTCCTAAATTAACAAAAATGAGTACAGAATCCTTTAATCAATCTATATCGCAAGACGCTAAGAAAAGAGCTCTTGCTATGGAGGGAATTATAGAAGCTACCGCAGTTAATACAAATTTAGATCTTTACATAGCCATCAAACCTGAACATCACGAAAGATTTGGTTTAAAACCTTTACGAAGTAAATTAAAAAAGAAACTAAGTGATGAAAATCCTACTTTTGATATTCATGTAAGTACAGACAAAAAGATCTTTATGCTCATAGAAGAACTTGAAAACAAAATTAAGAAAAAGAAAGTAAGTAACGACGGCATCAAAAAACAATTGAAGCTCATTCAATCAGAAATGGGATCTAATATTTAAGCTTTCTAATAGAGAAGGAAGGATTCAAATGTCTAGTAAAGATAAAAACTTAACACCTGTACAACAAGAATATAAAAAATTCGAACAACAGCGCGAACCGAAGCGCCCCGTTTTAAAAAATTGTATAAAAGCTTTTTTCGTCGGCGGATTCATTTGTCTAATAGGCCAACTGATTTCTACCTTTTATATTACGTATTTTGATTTCACTGAGCGCTCTGCCGGGAACCCTACCGTTGCAACTCTTATTTTTATCTCCATGCTACTTACGGGATTTGGCGTCTACGATCGCCTTGGACAATTTGCTGGTGCTGGTACCGCAGTTCCCGTCACTGGATTTGGTAATTCTGTTATTGCCGCATGTATTGAACACCGTACAGAAGGATTCGTTCTCGGCGTTGGTGGTAACATGTTTAAACTAGCAGGATCAGTCATCTTATTTGGCGTATTTTCCGCTTTCGTCATCGCACTTATTAAAACGATTCTCGTTCAATGGGGAGGGTTATAAATGTTACAAGGACACCGAACATGGGTATTCGAAAACAAGCCAGTTATTATTTCAACAGGTGTAATCGGTGGCCCCTTTGAGGCAAAGGGAAAAATCCCTGAAGACTTCGATACCCTTCATGAAGATTTATGGCTCGGACAAGATTCCTACGAAAAAGCACATAAAATTTTGTTTGAAGAAGCTTGTAGCCGTGCTACAGAAAAAGCGAGACTTAGGAAAGATGATATTCAATTCGTTCTCGCTGGAGATTTAATTAACCAAATTACGCCTACTAGCTTTGCATGCCGCACACTTGGCACACCTTATCTCGGATTATTTGGCGCTTGCTCTACTTCTATGGAAGGTTTAGCGCTCGGTGCAAGTATCGTAAATGCAAAAGGCGCAAAATATTTATTAACTGGAGCTTCAAGCCATAACGCTGCCGTGGAAAAACAATTTCGTTATCCAACTGAATATGGTGGTCAAAAACCTCCTACGGCCCAGTGGACAGTAACTGGTGCGGGCGCAGCTATTTTAAGCGATACAGGACATGGCCCAAGAGTAACTTCCGCCACAATTGGGCGCATTGTTGATATGGGATTAACTGATCCATTTAATATGGGAGGTGCAATGGCCCCTGCTGCTGTCGATACAATTGAAGCTCATTTAAGAGAAAGAAATCTTGATGCATCTCACTATGATTTAATCGTAACAGGCGACCTCGGACATGTTGGACGCGAAATTGCTTATGACTTACTACATAAACATGGAACAGAAGTAACGAGTGAACAATTTCAAGACTGCGGACTACTCATTTATAGAGAAGGTGAACCTGTAATAGCCGGCGGAAGTGGTCCAGGCTGTTCAGCGACAGTCGTATACGGTCACTTATTAAACCGAATGAAAAGAGGAGAATTCAAAAAAATACTTGTCGTTGCGACAGGCGCTTTACTATCTCCACTTACATTCCAACAAGAAGAAACGATTCCGTGTATCGCCCACGCCGTTTCGATTGAATTTGGAGGTGCAACGCAATGATTTTCTTCTGGGCTTTTGTAATCGGTGGACTTATATGTGTAATTGGACAACTTATGTTTGATGTCGGCAAACTAACACCAGCTCATACAATGGCAACACTCGTTGTTGCTGGAGCTATATTAGACGGATTCAATTTGTATGAACCACTAATTGATTTCGCCGGAGCTGGGGCAACTGTACCTATTACAAGTTTTGGAAATGCCCTCGTTCACGGCGCGATGGAAGAAGCTGCAAAACATGGAATCGTCGGCGTAATTACTGGTATGTTTAAAGTAACGAGCGCAGGTGTATCCGCAGCGATTATTTTCGGCTTCATTGGAGCATTACTATTTAAACCGAAAGGATAAGAGGTGTTTGCATGACTGTTATCGCTAGCGTAAAAACTTGTCTTGCTAGTTTAAGGGGTGCTCAAGCAAGTTTAAGTTCCCTTTCATTAAATTCACAGGATGAAGAATCAAAACGCGTATTTCATGAATGTATGTTAGAAATGGACAGCGTCATCGCTGATGTTAAGGATAGAGTTTCAGTATTAGAACGTGAAGAACCTCAATATAAAGGGTTTTAAGCAGACTGGAGGAAATCGCTATGTCTCACCTACCTGAATGGACACTTGTCATTCTCCGTTCTGTTTTTATATTAATCATGTTATTCGCTATTACAAAATGGTTAGGGAAAAGACAAATCTCCCAACTTTCCTTTTTTGAATACATAGCTGGAATGACGATTGGTGACATCGCTGCCCAAGTATCTACAGGGCTCGATCAAAAATTTTTCCATGGCGTCTTTGCGATACTCATTTTTGCTGCGGTACCCTTTTTCACAGGAATCCTCTCTTTAAAGAACAAAACAGCTCGAGATTTTTTTGAAGGGAAGTCTACCGTATTAATAAAAGATGGAAAAATACTTGAAGATAACTTAAAGAAAGAAAAATATACAAGTGACGAATTACTTGAACTA
Organism: Bacillus sp. FSL M7-1020; assembly: GCF_038050415.1. Classification (NCBI taxonomy): domain Bacteria; kingdom Bacillati; phylum Bacillota; class Bacilli; order Caryophanales; family Bacillaceae; genus Bacillus; species Bacillus sp. FSL M7-1020. The sequence continues at coordinate 4,664,927 of NZ_JBBOTW010000001.1, forward strand.
CTCCGAGGAAAAAATGCATTCAGCGTAGCGGATGTTGAATTTGCTGTACTAGAACCGAGCGGTGAATTAAATGTATTATTAAAGAAAGATCGCCAACCACTTACAGCAAAAGACGTAGGTTTAAAAGTACCAAACGAGAAGGAACCACAAACTGTTATTATGGATGGAAATGTACTAGATGAACCTCTGTCATCAAGCGGGCATAACCGCGCTTGGCTACATTCAGAATTAGAAAAGCTCGGCGTTGTCATTGAAAATGTTTTTCTCGGTCAAGTTGACTCGTACGGGCAACTTACTATCGACATTTATAATGACAAACTCCAAATGCCTTCTCCTCAAAACAAACCTTTATTATTGGCATCTTTAAAAAAATGTCATGCTGATCTTGAGCTATTTTCTTTAGAAACAAAATCGAAATCAGCAAGCGAAATGTATAGTAAAAACGCGAAACAAATCGAAAAGATTTTAAATAGAGTAACCTATCTTTTAAAAGAATAAATATCGAAAGAACGCTTCAATCAAAAGGCGTTCTTTTCTTTTTTTCTACAGTTTTCATGACGTTTAAATTTATGTAATTCGGTTATGATGTTGAAGATACATAAGCAGGGAATTTCAAAAACATAGCGAATATTTCATGGTACAACTACATATTTTTTTGATTTAAAGTGGTTTCGTTTGACCTTTATTGACCATAATTGTATTATAAGACTAAGAAAGCTTTAGAAGGAGGAAATAACAGATGAATTTAATTCCTACAGTAATTGAACAAACAAATCGTGGAGAACGCGCTTACGATATTTACTCTCGACTATTAAAAGACCGCATCATTATGCTTGGTAGTGCAATTGATGACAACGTAGCTAACTCAATTGTTTCCCAGCTTTTATTCTTGGAATCTCAAGATCCAGAAAAAGATATTCACATCTACATCAATAGCCCTGGTGGTTCTATCACAGCAGGTATGGCAATTTACGATACAATGCAGTTTATTAAACCACAAGTATCAACAATCTGTATCGGTATGGCTGCATCTATGGGTGCATTCTTACTTGCAGCAGGTGAAAAAGGAAAACGTTTCGCTCTTCCTAACAGTGAAGTAATGATTCACCAACCACTTGGCGGAGCACAAGGTCAAGCGACTGAAATCGAAATCGCTGCAAAACGTATCCTATTCTTACGTGAAAAATTAAACCAAATTCTTGCTGACCGCACAGGTCAACCACTTGAAGTACTACAACGCGACACAGACCGCGACAACTTCATGACAGCAGAAAGAGCTTTAGAATACGGCTTAATTGATAAGATCTTTACAAATCGTTAATAGATTTAAAGCGGAAGCGGCTCGTTTAGCTCTGACTGGCTAAGGTTCTTTCGCGTAAAAGGCGCTTTTTGCCTTCTTATGCGGAAGGTTCTTAGACACGAAGAGCTAGCCGCCGGAGCTGGATACACTTAAAAGCAGAAGCGCCCTATTACAGGGCGCTTTTTTATTATCATGCCCTCCGTCTGTATACCCATCCTGGTATCCCCCTAAATATATCAACGATTTTTCAATTATATCGAACAAAACTCAAATTATATCAACGATTTTTTTAATATATCAACGGTTCGACACAACATATCGATTTACCGACAATCTACGACAAGGACAAACCAGCTACATACCCCCTATCCCGCAAACTCCCCTTAAGTAAACAGCAAAAACAAAAAAGCTATCGCACATGCGCGATAGCCATTTTATTGTACATATGCAGCTAATGCTTCTAAAGCCTCTTCTGCATCTGAACCTTCTGTTGTAATTGTTATCATGCTACCAGTTCCGATTGCTAAGCTCATAATCCCCATTATGCTCTTTGCATTTACTGTCTTTCCATCTTTCTCGATAAAGATATCTGCATGAAAGCGATTTGCCTCTTGTACAAACAACGCAGCCGGACGTGCTTGCAAGCCGTTTTTTAATGAAACTTTAACCTGTTTTTGAACCACAGCTCCATTTCCCCTTTAACCTCTTATTTTTTTGCTATCGTTTCCCCCGCGCGTAATTTCTCTGCAATATCATCGATTTTACGCAAACGATGATTAATACCCGATTTACTAATTTTCCCCCCGGATACCATCTCACCTAACTCTTTCAATGTTACATCTTGATAATCTCTTCGTAGTTGCGCAATTTCTCTTAGTTTATCTGGCAAAATATCTAGACCAACTGACTCATCAATATAGCGGATATTTTCAATCTGCCTTAGCGCTGCACCAATTGTTTTATTTAAATTAGCTGTTTCGCAGTTCACTAGTCGATTCACTGAATTACGCATATCACGAACAATTCGAATATCTTCAAATCTTAAAAGTGCGTTATGAGCACCTATAATATTTAAAAATTCCGTAATTTTTTCTGCTTCTTTCAAATACGTAATGTACCCTTTTCTTCTTTCCAACGTCTTACTATTTAAATCAAATCCGTTCATCAGTTCACATATAGCATCATTATGTTCCTTATATAACGAAAAGATTTCTAAATGATAAGATGATGTTTCTGGGTTATTTACTGAACCACCTGCTAAAAATGCACCTCGTAAATACGATCGTTTACAACATTTCTTCTCAATTAATTCTTGTGATATATTTCGAATAAATGAAAAGTCGTCCCGGACAATATGGAGATCTGCTAATATTTCACGAGACTTCTCAACAAGCCGCACAATATATACATTATTTTTCTTCAATCGCATTTTTTTACGAACAAGTAATTCTACCGTTACGTCATATCCTTTTTTCAAAAGCGTATAAATCCTTCTTGCAATTGCCGCATTTTCCGTTTGAATATCGATAGATAGACGACGATTTGAAAAAGAAAGCGACCCGTTCATTCGAAGTAATGCTGATAATTCTACTTTCTCACAGCATTCCTTCACCTCAAGATTCGTCAACTCTTTCTTTGTTTCCGATGCAAATGACACAGTCAACACCTCCTTATACGATTATTATGGAACAAAAATCTTGTCCTATATGAATGAGGAGCGTTACCTCAAAACGAGGTAACGCACATTTATAACAGTGAATATAAAATAGAAGCTAACTTTAACGTATCATGCCTTACAACACGCTCATCATACTTCGCTAATCTATCTTGAATGACATCAATATTATTTTCAGTAAAACGCTCTTCATCCACTACAACTGGTGTCGACATTTCTTCCTCATATAACTTGCGTAATTCACAAGGAATATCACGATTATTTACAATTGCAGTATCGATAAATGGTTGCCCTAAATGATCATGTAACGCCTGCACATGATCAAACGCAGTATACCCCATCGTTTCACCCGCTTGTGTCATAACATTACATACATATACCTTCTTTGCTTTTGCAGCAAGAACAGCGTCCCCAATTTTATTAACAACTAAATTCGGCAATATACTCGTATACAAACTTCCTGGACCGAAAACAAGTAAATCAGCTCGTTTAATCTCAGCTAACGTTTCATGTAACGGCTCTACATCTTCTGGAGTTAAAAAGACACGGTTAATCTTCTTTCCGAAATACGGAATCTTTGATTCACCTGTTACAATTTCTCCATCCTCTAGTTCCGCATGCAGTACTGCACTTTGATTCGCTGCTGGTAATACACGTCCTCTGACATTTAATACTTTACTCGTTTCTGTAATTGCATGGAAAAAGTCTCCTGTAATCGAGGTCATACCTGCCAATAACAGATTTCCTAACGCATGACCTTTCAGTCCGTCTCCCGTTGTGAAACGATGCTGAAATAAAGCTTCCACCAGGGGCTCTACATCCGACAGTGCAACAAGTACGTTACGAATGTCACCTGGGGGTGGAATTTCTAGCTCATCACGTAATCTACCTGAACTGCCACCATCATCAGCGATTGTAACAACTGCTGTAATATCAACAGGATATTGCTTTAATCCTCTTAATAAAACAGAGAGTCCAGTTCCTCCTCCCATGATGACAATTTTAGGTTTTCTCTCTTTTTTCATCCCCTAATGGCCCTTTCTCTTCTCCACATCACGATGAGATACATGAACGCTATACTCTGGTTTCAAATGTTTCCCAAGGTACTCTGTAAGCGTAACAGAACGATGCTGTCCACCTGTACATCCAATTGCAATTACAAGTTGACTTTTGCCTTCTCTTTTATAATGAGGCAGCATGAAAGTAATGAGATCTATCAGTTTCTCTAAAAACTTATGTGTCTCATTAAATTTCAGTACATACGACGAAACTTCTTCATCTAGTCCTGTTAATGGCTTCATATGTGGAATGTAATATGGATTTGGTAAAAAACGAACATCAAATACTAAATCTGCATCAATTGGAATACCGTACTTAAATCCAAAGGACATAACATTTACACGAAATGCTTGCTCAGTTTCAGTAGAAAACAAATGAACAATTTTTTCACGTAATTCTTTCGGTTTTAAATCCGATGTATCAAGCACAATATTCGCTCGTGCCTTCATATCTGTTAATAAACTACGCTCCGCTTCGATTCCCTTTAACGGCAAACCAGTCGGCGCAAGCGGATGCGAACGTCTCGTTTCTTTATAACGAGTTACAAGCGTACTATCTTTCGCATCTAAAAATAAAATATGAGGAATAATCCATGTACGTTCTGATAAATCATCAAGCGCTCCCCATAAATGTTCGAAAAACTCTCGGCCACGTAAATCAACGCCAAGCGCTACTTTATTCATTTTCCCTTTTGAATCCGACATAAGCTCAATAAACTTCGGCAATAACATCGGCGGTAAATTATCTACACAAAAATATCCTAAATCTTCAAAACTTTGTAAAGCTACTGTTTTTCCGGCTCCAGACATTCCTGTAATAATCACCATTTTTATATCATTATTCTCTGTCATCGTATCCTCTCCTTGGCAATTTAACTCGGATCTAATCGATATGAAAGCAGCTCAAAATCTGGGGTATATACAAATGTACCGTAGATTATACCATTCCCTTTAATTAAATAATCAATAATGTGATAATCTCCTGGCGCCATTGCTAAATCATCAATCTTATCAAATGTATGCCAACCAATGATGCCTTCTTCGCTCTCTAGTTTGTTTTCTCCTGCAAAATCTGTCGCTAAAAAGGAGAACATCATCCATTCAGAAACAACTTTATCACCTTCTTGGATGACAAAGGTGAAGACCCCTTTTAACGCTGGGTTCTTTAAATAAATACCTGTTTCTTCACGATACTCGCGAACAACGGAATCTCTTACTGTCTCACCACGCTCCATCTTCCCGCCTGGTGCAACCCACCAATTTCGGCGAGGTTTTTGGAGTAAGAGTACTTCATTATCTCTAATTAACACACAGTTTGTCACTCTTTGCATGTTTCTTCACCTCAGCTACTTGCAGCAAAATTTATCACTGCATACTCATTTCATTATACTATCAAAAACAGTTTGCTACAACGAAGGAGCCAGTCCTCTTTCGCTAAACACATAGTCCTCAACAATTGTAAAAAAGCTTTCTATAACAAGCAATCTAAATGCTTGCAATTACAATGAATCACACATAAAAATCCCCTTAACGATTTTTATCGCTAAGGGGATTACATTCTTTATTTCTTACCGAAATAAGTAACAATCGTAAATCCTAAAATGAAGGTAATGATCGAACTTACAATTGAAAATCCGCCAGTTGGAATACCAGGGAAAACAATTACAATCGAACCGATAACAAGTCCAATAATTACTGCAAATGTCATATTTTTATAACGATCTAATAAAAAGCTAATTCCTTTACTACTTACAACAAATCCGACCATAACACCAGCACCAATAACCATAATTAATGGTAAATTAAGTGTAGTTAAAGCGTTAATTGCCGTTGGATAAACACCAATAATTAATAAAATAAACGATCCGCTAATTCCAGGAAGGAGCATAGCCATACTAGCCATCCATCCTGCGAAAAATAAACCGATTGCATTTAAAATTGTTAACGTCGTAATTGGATCTGCTGCCTTATCTGGCTTAAAGAACGCTGTTATCGCAACAAGAATAGCTGCAATTATTAATAAAGCGATGTGCTTACCTTTAAACGTCGCCTTTGCATCAGCTTCTCTCATTAACATCGGTAATATACTAATAATTAAACCGAGGAAGAAAAATTGAGTCGGTTCATAATGATTTGCAAGTAAATATTTAATAACGTGACTTAACGTTAAAAACGCTGCCGCCACACCAGCTGCAAGGGGAATTAAAAATCCTAAATGTTTTTTCCATTCACGACTAAAGAACCCGCTAATTGCCGCAAGCAATTGTTCATAAATCCCTAACACTACAGCGATTGTACCGCCGCTCACACCAGGAATTAAATCACTAACTCCCATACAAAATCCACGATATATATTACGCCATTCCATACTGAATAAATTCCTCATTTCTTATAGTGATTTTTTCCGTAAAGTCCAGTATATCAATAAGAAAGCTTATAATCCTAATTGTTTTTGACAAAACTTTGACATTTTTACATAAAAAAAGAAAGCTCCTATCGGTAGCTTTCTTCTCAAAAGGAGTATTACCCCTTATTTTTCTGTTACAGTTTTTAATTCCTCTAATAATTCTTCTACGTAATGTTGTGCACTTTGTGCAGCAATACTACCGTCACCTGTTGCCGTTACAATTTGACGAAGCATTTTTTCACGAACATCACCTGCTGCGAAAATACCAGGAACTTTCGTTTCCATACGCTCGTTCGTTTCAAGGTAACCATTTTCATTTGTAATACCTAGTTCAACAAATGGTTTTGATAAAGGTAACATACCGATGTATACGAAAACGCCATCAGTTTTTACTTCTTTCTCTTCTCCACTATTTACGTCTACAAGTGTTACACTTCCTACTTTACCATTTGCATCATTAATTTCTTTTATAGTGTGATTCCAAATGAAATCCACTTTCTCGTTTTGGAATGCACGATCTTGTAAAATTTTCTGTGCACGAAGAGTATCACGACGGTGAACGATTGTTACTTTTGATGCGAAGCGCGTTAAGAACACACCCTCTTCAACAGCTGAATCTCCGCCTCCAATAACAACGAGTTCTTTTCCTTTAAAGAATGCCCCATCACATACTGCACAATATGATACACCGCGGCCGCCAAGCTCTGTTTCACCTGGCACACCAATTTTTTTATATTCTGCACCGCTTGCAACGATAATTGCACGTGCTTTATATTCTTTTTTACCAGCAATAATTGTTTTATATTCTTTACCATCGATGACTGCTTTCACATCACCATATGCATATTCAGCACCAAATTTCTTCGCATGCTCGAACATTTTATTTGATAAGTCCGGTCCTAAAATAGACTCATAACCTGGATAATTTTCTACATCTTCTGTGTTTGCCATTTGGCCACCTGGAATACCACGCTCAAGCATTAATGTGCTTAAATTCGCACGAGATGTATATACTGCAGCTGTCATACCAGCTGGTCCTGCACCAATAATAATGACATCATAAATTTTTTCTTCTGACACACCATTCACTCCTATCCATTCCTACACAATTAAGTTACCCTCATTATACTGTTAGCATCATTTTTTTCCCAATGATTTGCTTATACTATGTGTGCGTACGCTTAACAGCTTGCACATACTTTCGAACAGTCGCTACAGATACATTATATACATCTCCAAGCTCCGACTGTGTCATCTTATTTCCTTGTTCGCCGCGCACAATATATTCAATTGCCGCCGACCAACCGTACACGTTTGTAAAAACAGACCCGGATGTATATAAACGTATGAACGTACAAAACCAAAAGTGTAAACACTCTTCGATTAGTTCATCGTCCTTTTTCGTATAATTATATAATGCGTCCGCGATTCGCGCGCATTGTTCAAATTGCTGTAAATCAGCAGGAATACCTTTATGACTATTAAGTAAAAAGAAATACTTTGCAAGTTGCGATACAATTGGAACACCATTTTTCACTTGCGTTACATCAAAAAAGAATCCGACCTTCTCTGGTGTTGACAATTCATTCATTAAATATAAAGCTAGCATTTGCTCCTCTAGCGTCGCACTTTGCTGAAATGACTTTTGTAATTCTTCAAACAACACGTTTTGCCCTTCATCCGCTAAATTTAGTGCGTTCCACGGCTCTTTTCCTTTTTTATCAGGGTGCAATTCTACTACATGTTGCCACATTTTTTCAGCTACTTGCTGATTTTTCACCATATACGCAGAATACGCAAACCAATAATAAAAACTTACGTCTCCCTCATATCCTTGACGCTTTAATACTTTGAACCACTTATATGCATGCTCGAAATAACCAATTGTTGCAAGGGTCGTTCCAAGTTTCAAACGATGTTCAAATGAAATCGGATATACTGAAACTAGCTGTCCCGCTAATGCTTCTACTTGTTTATGTTCCCCAATTGAATATAGAAAAATAAGCGTATTACAAAGCGCATGTATATTACCAGGATTTTTCTCTAAAATCATTTCCGTTAATTTCAACGCTTTGTCTACATTACCAGATTGAAAATGTGCGATGGCTAAATTATTATGACCCGACCAAAATTCCGGATAATCTTTCGTAACAATTTCTAATGTAGCAATTGCTTCTTCTAATTGTCCATTACGAATATAACGATTTGCCTCTTCTTGCATAACAATTAAATCATCTTCATCCTCAATCTCTTCCGCACCCATTGCTTCTTCTTCCATAATCTCAAGCAATTCTAATGTATCTTCTACAAATTCCTTCTCTTTCGCAACTTCTAAATATCGATCCGCATACTTCTTCGCTTGTTGAAATAAACCCATATATGCATAATTATTTGCAATAAAATAATAGCATTGTTCAAGTTCAGGGTTGGATCTAGCAAGCTTTAGAAATATCTGATTCGACTCTTGGTATTCACCAGCCTCAGATAACGCTATTGCTAATTGGCATAAAATAAACGGCTCCTTCTCGCTTTGTGCCGCTCTTCGAAAATATTTAATTGCATCTTGCAATTTTTGCCCTTTGTAAGCCCTCATCCCTTTTTTATAAAAGAAGTCCGCTAATTGGTTAAAAGAGATAACTTGTCCGTTCTCCTTATATATCCTTTGATTTTTCCCCATATATCCTCCAGTTTTTTGTTTTCTTCGCTCACACATTCTTCTATCTATAAGTATAAACGATTCCGTAAAAAACAAAACAGTATATTATACTCAATTATTTCCTTTTTATTCATAAAAAAAGAAAAGAAATGTTACATTTTTAGCATCAACCTTCTCGAGCCGCCATTTCCTCTTTCGTATAAATAATACGCATTGGATTTCCACCTACGAAAGCGCCGCTCGGTACATCTTTATGGACAAGTGTTCCAGCCGAAACAATGGCGCTATCTCCAATCCTTACCCCCGGTAAGATTGTCGTGTTCGCTCCAATCATCACTTCATTTCCTATGACAATCTCTCCAAGTCGATATTCACGAATCAAATATTCATGCGCTAAAAGCGTTGTATTGTATCCGATAATTGAATTGTCACCCACAGTGATTTTTTCGGGAAACATAATATCGGGCATAACCATAAGTGCAAATGATGTTTTTTCTCCTACTTTCATTCCTAAAAACGTACGATATAACCAATTCTTCACAGATAAAAATGGTGTGTAACGTGCAATTTGAATAATAATAAAGTTTTTCATTACCTTCCAAAAAGACACGGTTTTATACACATTCCATAATGAATTCTCTCCTGAAACAGGATAGCGCGTTGTCCGTCGCACTTAATCCTCTCCTCTACTTATGATCGGTTAATACCGGACAAAATCGGCAGTAAATCACTCATTTTATCTAGCATAAAGTCTGGTTTGTAAGATTCTAGATACGCTCTACCTTTCAACGTCCATGAAACCGCAGCTGTTTTCGTACCCGCATTTTGTCCGCCGACAATATCATGGTGATTATCCCCAACCATCACTGTTTCTCCTGGTTTCGCATTTAATAACTCGAGCGCTTTTTGAAGTGGTTCTGGATGTGGCTTCACATGTTCCACATCATCAATTGTCACGACAACATCAAAAAACTCATCAAGCTTTGACAACTTTAATCCCATCTCAACGGTTTGTCTCGCTTTCGTTGTAACAATACCAACTTTATAACCTTGTTTTTTCAACTCTTGAACTGTTTCGTATACAGTTTCATATTCTTCTACTAATTCATCATGATGCTCATGGTTAAATTGACGATAACATGTAATCATCTCTTCAACTTTATTTTCATCAATCTTGCTGAAAGTATCATGCAAAGATGGACCGATAAATGGCAGCACATCTTCACGCTTATATTGATCTGGATAATATGTATTTAAAGTGTGTAAAAAAGAAGAAATAATAAGTTCGTTTGTATTAATTAAAGTTCCATCTAAATCAAATAACACTGTATTTATTTGCATCGCCCTAGTCCTTTCGCTTTCCTGAATATGAAAGAAGCAGCATCTTATAATAAGATGCTACTTGTCTCTAATTTTCTGAATATCTTTTATCAGCTTGCCCCATTTTTCGTCTCACAATAATGAAAATAATAGAAATAACAACAAGTCCAATTGACATTACTTGTGCAATACGAAGTGGTCCTAGCATTAAACTATCTGTACGTAAGCCTTCTACGAAGAAGCGCCCTACTGAATACCAAATTAAATATGTAAAGAATAATTCCCCGCGTCGTAAATTCACTTTTCGTAGTGCGAGTAATAAAATGACACCTGCAAAATTCCATAATGATTCATATAAAAACGTCGGGTGATAATACACACCCTCGATATACATTTGATTAATAATGAAATCTGGTAAATGAAGACCTTCTAAAAACTGTCTCGTTACTTCATCACCATGCGCCTCTTGGTTCATAAAGTTTCCCCATCGGCCAATTGCTTGTCCTAATAAAATACTCGGCGCAGCAATATCCGCCAACTTCCAGAATGAAAGCCCGCGTCGTTTTGCAAAAAGAATACCTGTAATAACAGCCCCGATTAAACCACCATGAATCGCCAAGCCACCTTGACGAATATTAATAATTTGACTCGGATTTTGCGCGTAATATTCCCATTCAAAAATAACATAGTACATTCTCGCAAATAGAATAGCGATCGGTACTGCAATTAATACAAGGTCAACAAATGTATCTTTTGGAATACCTAGCCTTTCTCCCTCACGAGTTGCTAGCCAAAGACCTAATAGCACACCTGTACCGATAATAATCCCATACCAATAAACAGGAAACGGCCCAAGTTGGATGGCTACGCGGTCAAGCTGTGGTACAGAACCTAACAGCATATGTATGACCTCCCTCTCCAATGTTTACTCCTGATTCCCTAACTCAATCGCACTCATTAATCGTTCAGAAAACTGTTGTGCCGCATTCACTCCCATACGTTTTAAACGGAAGTTCATTGCTGCTACTTCAATAATAACAGCCAAGTTTCGACCAGGGCGAACTGGAAGTGTAATCTTCGTAAGTTCTGTATCAATAATCTTCATCTTCTCTTCATCAAGACCTAAGCGATCATAATTTTTCTTTTGATCCCAAATTTCAAGATTAATAACAAGTGTAATACGCTTATAATTTCGCACTGCCCCTGCACCGAATAACGTCATAACGTTAATAATGCCTAGACCACGAATTTCTAATAAATGCTCAATTAAATCTGGTGAGCTTCCTACTAATGTGTCTTCATCTTCTTGGCGAATTTCTACACTATCATCCGCAACAAGGCGATGGCCACGCTTCACAAGTTCAAGAGCTGTCTCACTTTTACCAACACCACTTTGACCTGTAATTAAAACACCAACACCGTAAATATCTACTAATACACCATGAACAGCAGTTGTTGGTGCTAACTTACCTTCTAAATAATTTGTTAAACGACTTGATAATCTCGTTGTCGTTTGAGAAGAACGTAATAAAGGCATGCCTGATTCACGTGATGCTTGTAATAACTCATCTGGTACATCTTGATTACGAGTTATAATAATACATGGCGTCTCCTCGGTACAAAGCGCTTTCATTCTCTCTTGTTTTTGCTCTGTCGTTAACGTATCAAAGAACGTAAGCTCCGTTTTTCCAAGAAGCTGCACGCGATCAGCTGGATAATATGTAAAGAATCCTGCCATTTCAATTCCAGGTCGTGATAAATCACTTGTATCAATCGGACGATGAATTCCTTCTTCACCACTTATTAACTCCAATTGAAATTGTTCAATTAAATCTTTTGTCCTTACTTTTGGCATATGTATAAACCTCCACTCCGCTGCGGGTTCAGTCTCGTTTGATGTAAAATTCCATTCTACCGGATATTGTACCATTTTTTTCTGGAAACAAGAAATACGGTTTCTCATAAATAGAAAAAAACATTTCATACGAATGATGAAATGTTTTTCTTTTTGTCATTTTCTCTTTTTTTCATATAACGGTTCAACAATTGCCTTTTCAATTATCATATTAAAAATAGAAATACAAATTGCCGCAATAATTGCTACGCCAAACCCTGTTATATTAAAAGCATCTCCTAATAATGAATCTGTTATTTTTAACGTAATCGCATTAATAACAATTAAGAAGAACCCGAACGTTACAACAGTAATTGGTAGCGTAATTAAAATTAAAAATGGTTTTACAAACACATTTAAAACCGCCAATATAATACTCGCAATAATTGCAGTTTGTATATTTGCTACGTAAAACGCGTCTGGTGCAATCCCTTTTAAAAGTCCCGATACAGCGATTAACACAACGCTATTTACAAGAAGTGATACAATCCATCTCATTTTCTTACACATCCTTTTGACATATATATTTCATCATACGCTAATAGACAATAAACGCAAGTATCATACAAACACGTATATCAACTTATTCTCCCCTTCATGCTTGTATACCTACTAACATCTCCTAGTAAAATAAGGACCACACCATCTATGTTCATGAGTTTTTACAAAAGTCCAAGTGAAATCTTTATCTACAATATATATATCACCTTTATACATATCATCTGTTTCACGTAATATATCATCCATACTTAATAAACTCGCATCTTTTATTAGTAGTACATCATTACAGTGTTGATAGAAGATACAGCACTCCTTTTTCACTTCATTATGAAACGCGTTCTCCGCTTCTTTCCCCTCTAAACACTTCTTCTTCTCATAACTAAATATGTGCCAAGATACCCACAGCCATACTTATCTCCATAAAGGAAAATGTCTTCTTTTTCTTCATCACTTAAATGGTTTGCAAAATGCTCCTCCCAGCGCTTGCGAAAATAAACACCCCAATTTTGAAACTCTCTTACCTTCATATTTTTCTTTCTTAAAATATCTATAAACTCCATTTTCTCCCCCTATGAACGAAAAACCGAGTGTCATTTCCACTCGGTTTTTCGTAATAAACTTATTGCGATAGCTCTACTTCTTTTATTTTCTCTTTCATTCTTGCTTTATCACGATTTAAAATCTCTTTTAAATACTTACCTGTATACGAGCGTTCTTCTTTTACTACTTGCTCTGGCGTTCCAGAAGCGACGATTTGTCCACCTTTGTCCCCGCCCTCTGGTCCAAGGTCAACGATATAATCAGCTGTTTTAATTACATCTAAATTATGTTCAATTACAAGTACCGTCTCACCACTCTCTACAAGACGTTGCAACACTTCTAGAAGACGTGCAATATCATGTGCATGTAAACCCGTCGTTGGTTCGTCTAAAATGTATAACGTACGCCCTGTAGAACGACGGTGTAATTCAGAGGCTAATTTCACGCGCTGTGCTTCACCACCTGATAACGTCGTTGCCGGCTGTCCTAATTTCATATAACCTAGCCCAACGTCTACAAGCGTTTGAAGTTTACGCTTAATTTTTGGGATATTAGCGAAGAACTCTACCCCATCTTCAATTGTCATTCCTAATACTTCAGAAATGTTCTTATCTTTATATTTCACTTCTAACGTTTCACGGTTGTAACGTTTACCATGACAAACTTCACACGGCACGTATACGTCTGGTAAGAAGTGCATTTCGATTTTAATAATTCCATCACCACGGCACGCTTCACAACGTCCGCCTTTCACATTAAAGCTAAAACGTCCTTTTTGATATCCGCGCACTTTCGCTTCATTCGTTTGAGCAAACACATCACGAATATCATCGAATACACCTGTATACGTCGCTGGGTTAGAACGTGGTGTACGACCGATTGGCGATTGATCAATATCAATTACTTTATCTAAATGCTCAAGACCTTTAATCTCTTTATGAGCACCTGGCTTCGCTTTCGCTTTATATAACTTTTGCGCTAACGATTTATATAATACTTCATTAATCATCGTACTTTTACCTGATCCAGATACACCCGTTACCGCTACAAACGTACCAAGTGGGAATGACATCTTCGCATTCTTTAAGTTATTCTCTTTTGCACCGACAATCTCCACTTTACGTCCGTCACCTTTACGTCTTTCAAGTGGAACTGGAATAAACTCTTTACCGCTTAAATATTTTCCTGTTAACGAATTCTCATCTTGCATAACTTCAGCTGGTGTACCTGCTGATACAACTTGACCACCATGAATACCTGCACCAGGTCCGATATCAAGTAAATAATCAGCAGCCATCATCGTATCTTCATCATGCTCAACAACAATTAACGTATTTCCTAAGTCACGCATTTCCTGCAATGTACGAATAAGACGATCATTATCGCGCTGATGTAAACCGATAGAAGGCTCATCAAGGATGTAAAGTACGCCAGTGAGTCGAGAACCAATTTGTGTTGCTAGGCGAATACGTTGTGCCTCACCACCTGATAAAGTACCAGCCGCACGACTTAACGTTAAATAATCTAAGCCAACGTTTACTAAGAAACCTACACGTTCTTGAATTTCTCTTAAAATTAAATGAGCAATTTTTTGTTGTTTCTCCGTTAACTCAACATTTGAGAAGAATTCCTGTACTTCTTGAACAGAATATTTCGTTACGTCAGCAATCGTTTTATCACCAACGAAAACAGCTAAACTCTCAGGCTTTAAGCGTCCGCCTTTACACTTCGGACAAGCTTGCTCCGCCATATATTTCTCCATTTGTTCACGAACATAATCAGAACTCGTCTCACGATAACGACGCTCTATATTCGGAATAACACCTTCAAATAAAATCTCATTTTCCTTTACTTGACCAAATTCATTTACATAGCGGAAATAAACTTTCTCTTCACCGCTCCCGTACAACACTTTATCAAATAAATCTTTCGGTATATCTTTCACAGACATATCCATGTCAACGCCGTAATGATTACACACAGATTGTAAAAGTTGTGGGTAATATTGTGAACTTGTCGGTTCCCAAGGAGCAATCGCATGTTCATTTAATGTTAAATCCCAGTTCGGAATGACAAGCTCTAAATCTACCTCTAACTTTGAGCCAAGTCCATCACAAGAAGGACATGCACCGAACGGACTGTTGAATGAGAACATACGTGGCTCTAATTCACCAATTGAAAAACCACAATGCGGACATGCATGATGTTCACTAAATAGAAGTTCCTCTTCTCCCATAACATCGATTAACACTCGTCCCCCGCCAAGCTTTAATGCACTTTCAAGAGAATCCGCAAGACGACTCGCAATTCCTTCCTTTACAACAATACGGTCAATTACAACTTCAATAGAATGCTTTTTATTTTTATCTAACGTAATCTCTTCTGACACATCTAGCATTTCACCATCAACACGTACACGAACATACCCTTGCTTCTTAATATCTTCAAGTACTTTCACATGTGCACCTTTACGTCCAGACACGATAGGAGCTAACACTTGTAATTTCGTACGTTCAGGATATTCAAGAACACGGTCTACCATCTGTTCCACTGTTTGTGATGTAATTTCAATTCCGTGATTTGGACAAATCGGCGTACCAATTCGTGCGAATAATAAACGTAAATAATCATAAATCTCCGTCACTGTCCCGACAGTTGAACGTGGATTACGACTCGTTGTTTTTTGATCAATCGAAATCGCTGGTGACAACCCTTCAATCGTATCGACATCCGGTTTATCCATTTGTCCTAAAAATTGGCGTGCATACGCAGATAACGATTCTACATATCTGCGCTGCCCTTCTGCATAAATTGTATCAAACGCTAATGATGATTTCCCTGAACCAGACAATCCCGTTACAACAACAAGCTGATTTCTCGGAATGGTTACATCAATATTTTTTAAGTTATGTGCTCTAGCACCTTTTACAACGATAAAATCCTTGCTCATGCTCACTCTTTTCACCCTTCCGCTTTTAATTCTAATAGTAAATCTCTTAATTCAGCTGCACGCTCGAAGTCTAACGCTTTTGCTGCTTCTTTCATCTCTGCTTCGATCTTAGCGATTGTTTTCTCACGTTCTTTCTTCGTCATCTTCTTAGCAGGAGTTGCTTCATATGTTTCCGGTTCTTCGGCCGCTGTCGTTGCACGGATTACATCACGAACGCCTTTTTGAATCGTTTTCGGCGTGATACCATGCTCTTCATTGTAAGCTTCTTGTATAGTACGACGACGCTGCGTTTCTTCAATTGCAATTCCCATCGATCTCGTTATGCGATCTGCGTACATAATAACGCGGCCGTTTTCATTACGCGCCGCACGACCAATCGTTTGAATTAACGAACGTTCTGAACGCAAGAATCCTTCCTTATCTGCATCTAAAATAGCTACAAGTGATACTTCTGGAATATCTAATCCTTCTCGTAATAAGTTAATACCGACAAGTACATCAAACTTACCAAGGCGAAGGTCACGGATAATTTCAATACGTTCTAACGTTTTAATTTCAGAGTGAAGATAGTTCACTTTAATTCCTACATCTTTTAAGTAATCCGTTAAATCCTCTGACATTTTTTTCGTTAAAGTCGTAATTAATACACGTTCATTTTTTGCAATGCGATCTTGAATTTCTCCTAATAAATCGTCAATTTGACCTTCAATTGGTCGTATATCAATTGGTGGATCTAAAAGCCCTGTTGGACGAATAATTTGTTCTATTACCTCCGGTGACTGCTCTAATTCGTATGGTCCTGGCGTTGCCGAAACGTAAATAACTTGATTCGTTTTCTCTTCAAACTCATCGAACGTGAGCGGTCTATTATCTAAAGCTGATGGCAGACGGAATCCATGATCCACAAGTACTTGCTTACGTGCTTGGTCCCCGTTATACATTGCTCTTACTTGCGGCACTGATACGTGCGACTCATCCATAACAATTAAGAAATCCTTCGGAAAATAGTCTAATAACGTATACGGCGTTGCACCCGCTGGACGAAGTGTTAAATGACGGGAATAGTTTTCAATCCCTGAACAAAAGCCCATCTCGCGCATCATTTCTAAATCATAACGTGTACGTTGCTCTATACGCTGCGCTTCTAACAACTTACCATTATCATTTAATTCTTTTAAACGCTCTTCTAATTCTTTTTCTATATTTTCAATAGCAACCTTCATTTTTTCTTCACGTGTAACGAAGTGAGATGCTGGGAAGATTGCTACATGATCACGTTCTGCTAATACTTCACCTGTTAACGCATTTACTTCACGAATACGATCGATTTCATCACCGAAAAATTCAATTCGAATACAATGCTCGTCAAGTGATGCCGGGAAGATTTCAACTACATCTCCGCGCACACGGAATGTCCCACGCTTGAAATCAATATCATTACGTCCGTACTGTACATCAACAAGTTCACGAAGCAATTGATTGCGGTCCTTTTCCATACCAACTCGAAGTGAAACAACTAACTCGCGGTATTCTTCCGGAGAACCTAAACCATATATACACGAAACACTCGCAACGATAATTACATCGTCCCGTTCAAATAATGCAGACGTTGCTGAGTGACGCAATTTATCGATTTCATCATTAATTTGCGCATCCTTTTCTATAAAAGTATCCGTTTGCGGTACATACGCTTCTGGCTGATAATAATCGTAATAACTAACAAAATATTCAACTGCATTATTCGGAAAAAAATCTTTCAGCTCACTATATAATTGTCCTGCTAACGTTTTATTATGAGCCATCACAAGTGTTGGCTTCTGTACTTCTTTAATGACATTTGAAATCGTAAATGTCTTACCCGTCCCTGTCGCTCCAAGCAACACTTGCTTTTTCTTTCCACTATCAAGTCCCTCTACAAGCTTCTCTATAGCTACCGGCTGATCACCTTGCGGGGAATACGCTGAGATAATTTCAAATTGATGTTCCAAGTAAAATCCGACCTCCTCATAAAAATCTGTATTATTATTTTACCACGAATGCCCATAAAAAACCTAAAAAAACGAACGGACATTCGGTAAAATTTTCGACAATATATATGGAAAAAGGAAGGATTTACACTAACTCCCTCATTAAAACCTCATTTTAAAGAGACATATAAAACTAGCTCTTTTCCTACTGTCATCCTCTCCTATACAAACTATTGGTATACCAGAAAAAGCTACCTTCCTCTATGAAAGTAGCTTTTCTTTCCCTTCCTCCTTCTTCGGAAAAATAACATATGAAAATGAAATTGCTGTATCAACTAAAAATATAATTGCCCACACTTGGCTCACTCGACTCGCAGTTTTATTTAAAACGATTCCTGACTCTAACCAATTGCCCCATTGTTCAAATGGAATAAGCCCATACGCGAAGAAAAAGAAAGTATGCACAACAACGAATAAAACAAGATGTAATACCCAATTTTTTATTTCCTGCTTTGCATAGGCCATACCTGTTAATTCTATATGTTCTTCAATAACAGGCGCTGGTTCATTCCGCCATTTCGCAGCTAACTTTTGCACAAATATATCAAGCTTCTTCAAATCCTTTTTCCCGTAGAAGACCGCATACAATAAAATGATCACGGTAATAATCTGAAAGTTAGAAAACTTTCCTGTTTGATAATAGTCCACTACCCCTAAGGTTAAAATGAACACTTCATTTACGAGTAGTACAATCCCCATAATAAAGCTTGCCTTCTTCAAACGGAATCCGTAACGAAGTAAAAAGAAACCGATAGCCGATAACCAAAATACAATCTCTGCCCCAATTAAAAAGTACCAACGATATTCTGCGAGTATACTCATTTATCCTTCTCCTTTTCATCATATATACGAAAAGCTTCATCCATATATAATAAAAATTCTTCTTCGATTGGATACATGCTCATTTTCTGTGAATCTTCCTTCGATTTTCTAACTTCCCATAACTTATCTAAAAACGCTTCATCACCATTGGCCATTTCTAAACACTTCTGCATTAATCTCTTCATTGCCCCTTGCACCTCATCACTTGCAGTTTCTTTACCGTCTTTCATAAAAGTGCGTAATTGCTTTAATAAATCTACCCACTCTAACACATTGGGATCTTCCTCACTCATATTTGGCAAATTATGAAGCAACTTTTGTTCTTCCTTTGAAAATACTTCATTTTGAAATATTTCACGTATACGAGAAGACTGTTTCGAAAGCTGGATCAGTTCAAACATAACTTTCCAATCGAGCTCTCCCTCCACATCCACCGAATAAACAACTGCTTGTAAAACGCGCTCCATTCGATTGAATTTCTTTTGTTCTTCCTGTACAAACCGAAGTTGTTTTTCAAGCGAATCCTTTAAGTTAAGCTCACCTTTTACTAACATATTCGCAGACTCTTTTAGTGAAAATCCCATTTCTTTTAAAAATAAAATTTGTTGGAGACGTATTACGTCAGCTTCACTATATAAACGATGCCCGCCTTCTGTTTTCCCGCTCGGCTTTAATAAATCTATTTGATCATAATAACGTAATGTACGTACTGTTACCCCTGTCTCTCTCGTCAATTCTTGTATTGAAATCACTGCCATCACCTCTTCCCCTTCATTATAAAAGATGACGTTACGTAACTTTCAAGACTTTTGTAAAAAAATACAAAAAGCTGTTTATACTCATTGTATAAACAGCTTTTACGGAAATAATCCTTTTTGTACAGCGCGCCCACAAAATAAAATAAGCGCTCCAACAACAACAACAACAACAACAACAACACTTGTTGCTGTTTTATGGTAATGAGTTGAAACTAATAAATAATACGATAAACCAACAGTACCAATCATAATACAAATACTTGGCACTGGATTACGAGAGAAATTTTGCATTCCCCAAAGAAGTGCAAAAATAGCTGTAGCGACACATAACACCGGTAATCCCATTCCGCTTCCCCTTTATATATCTATTTGCTAGTCTTTGTTAATACGCTCATTGATAACATACTAATTAATACCCCAAAACCAGTCCTTATATATTTAAACGTTTAATCTAATTGAAATCTCTCAAACTTATCATGTATTTCCTCTCCCCTTACTCCAGCGTAAAGATTTCCTCCACCTTCATCCCAAAATATTTGGCGATTTTTAGGGATAACTCTAGACTCGGATTGTAATGGTGATTTTCAATCGCTATAATCGTCTGACGCGTTACCTGCATCACCTTTGCCATTTCAACTTGTGTTATATGATTTTGCTTTCTTAATTCTTTAATTTTATTTTTCACACCCATAGGATCCACCTTCAAAAGTAAAGATATCTTTACTTGAATTATAAATATTTTCCAATTACAAGTAAAGATTATTTTACAAATTTTAGAAAAACATTCCACTGAACACCTTCTCTAACAAAGTACGATAGTAGTTAAGTTTATATCGGCGATTTTCTAAATATATCAGCGCAACTCCATTTATATCGGCGATTCTCCCAATATATCGACTTACTAACAAATACTGAAATCCATAGCGCTATAATCATAAGAAAAAGCTGTCCCAAAATATCTTTTGGAACAGCTTTCTCCTCTACTACATAAATCCTAATACCCATACAAGAACATATCCAAGAATAGAAAGACAAACCGAGCCAATCAGCCCCGCCACGAATGCTTTGCTTCCTAACTTACGGAACGTTTTAAACTCTACATTTAAACCGAGACCTGCCATCGCCATTGCGATAAGCATGTACGCAATTATTACAATATAGCCGGCAACAACTTCGGGGATAATCCCGAGTGAATGCACCGCACTCATCGCTAAAAATCCGAATATAAACCAAGGAATCGGAAGCTCCTTCCACGATTTCTTTTCTTCGCTTCCCTCGCTCTTACCAAACCATAACCCAATTAAAATCGCTACTGGTACAAGCATCGCAACGCGCGTTAATTTCACGATAACTGCGATGTCGACAGCCGTGCTACCGCCTGGTGCCGCAGCCGCAATTACGTGAGCAATTTCATGCAGCGTCGCTCCCGAGAATACACCGTAACCGTACGGAGATAAGCCAAGCACTGGATATAATAATGTATAAATAAGCGTAAATATCGTGCCTAAAATAGCAATAATTGCGGCACCAACCGCCGTTTCATCGTCCTTTGCTTTCACTTGTGGTGCAATTGCCACGACCGCTGCCGCACCACAAATCGCCGTTCCACACGCCGTTAAAATCCCAAGTTTCTTTTCTACTTTAAATACTTTTGTCAATCCATATACAACGAAAATGGTGAATGTAATAACTACCGCTGCGATGACCAATACTTTCGGCCCAGCCTTCGCAATATCAACCAGATTTAATCGCATTCCAAGTAAGATAATCCCAAAGCGAAGCAACTTCTTACTCGCAAAGTTCGTTCCCGCTATCGCTTCTGGAGGGACTCCAATCGCTGCGCGCCAAATCATCCCAATTAGAATAGCAATTACTAATTGTCCCATAATATTTAAAAATGGAAGCTCCGCTAAATATTTCGCAGCAATGGCGATTAATAATGTAATCCCAATACCTTGCGAAAATCCAAAGCCCTTTTTCTTTTGTATAACAAGTGTTTGTTCCACCTTGTACCACCCCAATAATCGTATTGGAACATGCATGTTCTTTCTACTTACATTATAAGAGAGTTTTTATAATAAGTTTAATATCAATATTCAATCTCTATCATCAGAAATACTTATGATAGAATAAAAACAAAAATAAAGGGGCCTAACAAATGAACGTCGACATTTTGAAAATCTTTGTGACTGTCGTTGAACAGAAACATTTCTCTCGTGCAGCAGAACTTTTAAACCTTTCACAACCCGGTGTAAGCATGCACATTCGCAACCTGGAAAATGAATTTGGAACTACACTCATTCAGCGCTCCCCAAAGCATGTACAAGTTACGGAAGCTGGAAACATATTATACATACATGCAAAGCAAATGCTCTCTCTTTATGATGATGCAAAACAGGAAATTAACGAATTACATAACGTTGTAACAGGAACACTTCGCATCGGTGCTAGTTTTACAATTGGCGAATACTTACTTCCCAAAATACTCGCTAACTATGCCAATGAAAATCCGCACGTCGAAGTTCATACCCTTATCTCTAATACAGAAGAAGTTTTGCAAAGCCTTCGCTCTAATCAAATTGATATCGGCTTAGTAGAGGGGCAAGTCGTATATGCTGACGTAGAAGTTGAAGCGTTTATGCAAGATGAAATGAAGCTCGTCGTCCCTCCAAATCACCCATTACTTCACATCAAGGATATAAACGAAGCTACTCTCCAAGACCAAGTATGGGTATTAAGAGAAAGTGGCTCTGGGACACGTGCCTATAGCGATCGTTTTATTCATCAACATCATTTAAAAATGAAACGATTCTTTACATTTAGTAGCATTCAAAGTGTAAAGGAAGCCGTCGCTGCCGGGCTTGGCATCGCTATACTTTCTGATTGGACCGTGCGGAAAGAACTACTAGCCCAAGAACTATTCCACGTCGAAGTTCCAACTGAAAAACTAATTCGTCCATTCTCCATCGTGCGTGGCAAATATTTCATTCCATCTAAAGCCATTCAAGTGTTTTTAAATCATGTAGATTCTTTTGCGAAAAAACAGAGTTGACCTTCACATTAGTGTGAAGGTTTACAATACATGTAAAAGGAGTGAAATGCAGTGCGAATTGGAGAGTTATCAAAAGAAACTGGCGTTAGCGAAAGATCACTAAGACATTATGAAGAAAAGGGATTGCTCCCTTCAAATCGCCTCACAAACGGCTATCGTGATTTCGATAAAAGTGCCATTGAAAAAGTAGAGCTTATCCAAATGTACTTACAGCTCGGCTTAAATTTAGAAGAAACCGCAAGAATGCTGCGCTGCCTCGAAATCGAACCACATCTATACGAAAATCCATGCAGCAGTATCCTTGCACTTTACGAAGATAAGCTCAATGAAGTAACAAGGCAAATCTCATTACTTTCCAACATTCAAACGAATTTACAAAAACACGTTTCACTCCTAAAACAAGAAAAAGAAAAGGGATGATTGCATGTTTGTTATACACGGCAGTTCAAGACAAAATGGGAATACGGAAGCCTTAACATATATGATGATTGATGGAATGAAAGCAGAACAAATTTATTTACGTGACCATACCATTTACCCTATTACAGACCAACGCCATGATACTGAAGGATTTCAACCTGTAAATGATGACTACGAGCAATTAACCAAACGCATGCTAGAGCACGACACGATTATCTTTGCTACACCACTATACTGGTACGGAATGAGCGGCCATATGAAAAACTTCGTTGATCGCTGGTCACAAAGCTTACGTGATACCTCTCTTCATTTCAAAGAGAAAATGAAAGGTAAAAAAATGTACGTCGTCATCGTTGGCGGAGACAATCCGAAACTGAAAGCATTGCCACTTATTTCTCAATTCCAGTATATCTTTGATTTTGTTGGTTCATCATTTGAAGGGTATATTATCGGGGATGGGAATGGATTGGATGAAATCAAAAATGATGCTGAAGCACTTACAAAGGCACAACTGTATAATAGCAAATTTAAAAATAGCCAACAGAAATAAGTTTGACAAACCCATTTGTATGCGCATACAATAAAAATAATATTATGAAAGGAAGGTACTTTGACCAATGAAGTTCTAATTCTCTTATTTATTTCATCCATCACAAATAGTGAACAAAAATGATGAAAACTAGCAGGGGATTAGTCTGTCCATTTGTCGATACTTTCTTTCGAGACGATCATGTGAAAAATCGTTTATTTATGTACGATTTTTACATTGAAGGGCGACGTTTATCCTCTCTAGTGAAACTAGGGAGGTTTTTTTATGACTATTTTATTCGCACGTAATATTGAAAAGAGCTTTGGTGACCGTACCATATTTACGTTACCATCACTAGAAATTCACGCACACGATCGCATAGGAATCGTTGGAGTCAACGGAGCTGGAAAATCTACGTTGTTGCAAATATTAAGTAAAGAAATAGAAGCTGACAAAGGGACAGTAACTCATCATAGTTCTATCGCCATCATTCCACAGCTTAGCGATACAATACTGGAAACCGCTTCTTCTCTTGCAAAAGGAAAATGGAGTATTTCAAACGTCGCAAATTCAATGAGCGGCGGCGAACGAATGCGCCTAAAGATTGCCCATGCTCTCGAACAAGATGCAGGCATTTTATTCGCTGATGAACCAACGAGCCACTTAGATATGGCTGGTACAGAGCAATTAGAAAAAGCACTTTTATCTTATAAAGGGGCACTTGTTTTAATATCGCACGATCGTGATTTTTTAGATAATATATGCACAAAAATCATTGAAATTGAAGACGGCATGATTCAAGAGTATAAAGGAAACTATTCCAACTATCGAAAGCAAAAAGAACGTGAACGAATACAAAAGCAAGCAGAGTATGAGCAATATATACAAGAAAAAAATCGTTTAGAGCAATCAATTTCACAAAAAAAACAACGTGCTTCTAGCATGACAAAAATCCCAACTCGGTTCAGTTCATCTGAATCTAAACTTTATAAGTTAAGCGGGGCTCATGGGCAAGAACAGGTTAGCAAAGCAGCCAAAGCATTAGAAACACGTCTCGAAAAACTAGAAAAGAAAGAAAAGCCAAAAGATCTTTCTCAGGCTCAGTTTGACGTGCAATACCATACACCCATTCATAGTAAAGTGGCAGTACAGTTCAATAAAGCAACAAAGAAAATAGGCGACCGCACACTATTTAAAAATATGAATGGAACTATTGCCCCTGGTGCAAAATTAGCTATTTTAGGAGCAAACGGAAGTGGCAAAACAACTTTGTTCAATATGCTTCTCACAAACGAACGTGGCATTCAGCTTTCAAAAAGTTGTAAAATTGGATACTTTGAACAAGCACTATCCATTTTAAAAACAGATAAAACCATTTTAGAGAACGTTCTAGAAGAAACCAACTATACAGAAGCATTCGTTCGCACAATACTTGCCCGGCTTCTATTCCGTCGTGAAGATGTTCATAAACCTGTGCACGTTCTAAGCGGGGGTGAACGAATGAAGGTTGCACTCGCAAAAGTATTTTTAGGAAACTATAATATGCTCCTGCTCGATGAACCGACGAACTATTTAGATTTAACAACACAGGAAGAATTAGAAAACATGTTACAAGAGTATCCTGGCACTATACTCTTCATTAGCCATGACCGTGCCTTTATTCGTTCTGTTGCAGACCATATTCTACAAGTAGATGAGAGCGAACCAAGAATATTCTATGGCAATTACGAGCAATACATTAAAAGAACCACTCAAGCTTCCGTAAACGTTACTGAACAAGAATTATTGCGATTACAAACGAAATTAACAGAAGTCATCAGCCGGATTTCTATACCCAATCATCAGGATGACATCACATTTCTTGAACAAGAATATGAAAAATTATTAGTTCAAATTCAGCGGTGTAAAGAAGCGCTCTAATGTCTTCCCTATATATCGACGGGGCCTTCCACATTTCCCAAGAAATATCGCGGCTTCGACATAAAGATAATATTAGACATCACAATAACAAAAAGCCGTGCACCAGCACGGCTTTTCACTTTATCTTGCTACTTGTGGGCATTAAATGCCCAGTTTGTGATGGCTAATAACTAGCCGGGATGCCCCCACTGATTAAAGTTTCACTTTATATACGGACAGCAGTCCCACTCACCGCAACCATTAGCATTCCTTCGCGAACTACTTCGTAATCCACGTCAATACCAACGATGGCATTCGCATTTTTTTGCCTTGCGAATGTTTTCATCTCTTCCATTGCGATGTCGCGCGCTTCTTTTAGTTTGCTTTCATAAGCGCCTGCACGGCCGCCGACAACGTCACGGACAGATGCGAAAAGGTCACGAACAATATTCGCACCCATAATCGCTTCTCCATTCACGATATCAATATACTCAATAATTTCTTTCCCTTGAATTGTAGATGTTGTTGTTACAATCATGCTTTATAGCCTCCCATATAAGATTTCCACTTACTTATGGTGCACGAATTCAGCAGAAATTATATTTACGAACTAAACTGTGCTTCGTATAATCGGCTATACCCTCCGCCTCGCTCAATTAATTCCTCATGCGAACCTTGTTCTGCAATACCATCTTTATTTACAACGACGATACGATCCGCATTTTTAATAGTTGCAAGCCTGTGAGCAATAACTAATGTTGTACGACCGACAGCTAGTTCTGCAAGTGATTTTTGAATAGCAAGTTCCGTCTCTGTATCTAATGCAGAAGTCGCTTCATCTAATATTAAAATTGGCGGGTTTTTCAAGAACATACGAGCAATTGCTAGACGCTGCTTCTGTCCCCCGGAAAGTTTCACACCACGCTCACCGATAACTGTATCTAAACCGTCTGGTTGCGAGTAAATTAAATCCTCCAACTGGGCACGTTTTACCGCCTGCCAAATTGCAGCCTCTGAAGCCTGTAAATTTCCATAAGCGATATTTTCGCGAATCGTTCCTGAGAATAAGAATACATCTTGCTGTACAATTCCAATTTGTTTACGAAGTGACGATAAAGTCATCTCTTTCGTATCAATGCCATCAATTTGGATTGACCCAGATTCCTGCTCATAAAAGCGTGGTAATAAACTACATAACGTTGTTTTCCCTGCCCCTGATGGCCCAACGAACGCAACTGTTTCACCTGCGTGTATTTTCAAGCTAATATCATTTAAAATCGGTTCTTTATTTTCATATCCGAACGTAATGTTGTTATAGTGAATATCACCGTGTACATGCTTTACTTCTATCGCATCTTTAGAATCCACAATATCAGGCTCTGTTTCAAGAAGTTCTACATACCTTTTAAAACCTGCGATTCCTTTCGGATAACTTTCAATAACTGCATTAATTTTCTCAATTGGTCGGAAGAAAATATTCGTTAATAAGACGAATCCGATAAATCCACCATACGTTAACTCACCTTGCAGAACAAACCATGTGCCACATATTAATACGAAGAGCGTTACGAGACGCATGAGCATATAACTAATGGATGAGTTTAGCGCCATAATTTTATACGCCATTAATTTCGTTGTACGGAAACGAGCGTTGTTCACAGCGAATTGGTCTTTCTCAAACTTTTCATTTCCGAATGCTTGTACAACGCGAATACCACCGACGTTATTTTCGATACATGCATTAAAATCAGCAACATCTGAGAATAAACGTCTAAACGTACCCGTCATTTTTTTATTGAAGTAAAGCGCCAACCATAATAGGAATGGAATTACAAAGAATGTTAGAAGTGCTAACTTCCAGTTAATCATCATCATAAATGAAAATGCCCCAACTAAAGTCATTACGGCGATGAATAAATCTTCTGGCCCGTGGTGAGCAATTTCTCCAATTTCCATTAAATCGTTCGTAAGACGTGAAATTAGATGACCTGTTTTATTATTATCAAAAAATCTGAATGATAGCTTTTGAATATGATCAAATAATTTCTGCCTCATATCTGTTTCAATGTTAACTCCTAGCATATGCCCCCAGTAGGTAACAACATATTGTAAACCTGCATTTAACATATAAACTGCAAGTAAACCAAAACAAGCCCATAAAATAAGCGTCCAGTTTTGTCCTGGTAATAACTTATCAATAAATTGATTTACGATAAGCGGGAAACCAAGTTCCAGTAATCCTGCGATAACCGCGCAAGAAAAATCGAGTATAAATAAACCTTTATACGGTTTATAGTAAGAAAAAAATTTACGTAGCATATATTTCCTCCCTTTTCCAAATTAAAAGACTCCCTAAATGATAACCATTATCAAATAATTATTCAAGTTATTCGACTACGAAACTGCAAATAAGGTTTGCGATATTTGTTGTTTTTTTCCAGAAAGTCGATATATTTTAATAATCGCCGATATAAATTTCATGTACTGCTGCTCCCAATCAAACAAAAAGGGTGTCACCTAGTGGTAACACCCTCATTTTTATTACATCGCTTCCGAATCCCACTCGTGCTCTTGCTGAACAAATACAACGCCTAACTCATGATGTCCTCCAGCATATAATGCTGTTTGAGCAAGACGAAGCTCACCATTTGTATCTACCACTTCTAATTTACAAAAAGCTCCTGTTGTTTTGGTTTGAAGTGCATCATAAAATTCTTCGGCACTCCTTGGAACGACTCCATTTACTTTCGTAATTATTTCTCCAGGCAGTAAATTCAGCTCGGCCCCAATTGTATTTGGAATTGTATCTAACACAACAAGTCCATCATTGCGTGCAGCGAAATATGCTGGTCTTGTCTCATCTACAATTTTTTCTTGCATCGAAATCGTAAAACGTCCAAGCATTGCGACTCCCATTGCAATAATAGCAAGTACGTGCCACCAATAACTCGCGACCCCTAAAACAAGTACAAGACCAGCTAATCCATAAACACGTCTTCCTGTAAAGAGTAAAGCTTCCGTCGGCTCATAACTTCTAATCTTTCGCATAAATCCAATTAAAAATGGAACGAGGAATAAAGAATATGTATTTGCCCCTATTGAAACGACAGGCCACCATGAAATAAACTGGGTTACCGCATCACCTGGTACAAGAATAAAAATCGGCACGATCCATAAACGCTTCGATTCGTGTAAACCAATCTTGAGCCCACGTTTCCCCTTCCTAATCCTCGGTGTAGAATATCTTACCGCGTTTTTAGAAATCAATAAGCCCTCCACAACAAGCATGATGCCTAGTAAAATAGCAAGAGATACAATCGTACCCTCTTCACCTTCTCCAAGCTGTAAGAAGGAAACTGGCAGCTTAGAAGATAATAAAACACATACAATTGCGATACTGAACGTATAAGCTGCCGATAAATATCGATACATAGCAGTTAATCCAAATAATAATGTCCAAAATAAAATGGCCCATAAGCTCGCCTTGGAAACAACAAGTCCAAGCCCAATCGTAATAATAGATACGATTAATCCATATCCAAGCCCTGCAAATAGAGATGTTCGCAATTCAAACCAAATATCATAAACTTTAAAAGAAAAATCTTTTCGTTCTCGTAATATACGTAAATATCCAACGAAGATACTACTTATTAAAAATACATAGACAGCAGGGTGCAAGAAAAAACGTCCAACTGCCCGCATTATTTCAAAAATCCATGCCTCCACGAACTCATTCACCACCATTTATATCATTCTTTCTTTTTATATTATCATAACTGGACAAACGTTTGTTTAACACAAAAAAATACAGGCAATAAAATGCCTGTATTTCTTCTTATTTCGCTATTAATTTTAATGCTGCCTGTAATTGTAGATCATTTTCTCCAGAACGGATTTTTTCAATGATTTTAGTTTGAATTGCCTCGGCTGTCTTTTTATCAAGCTGTCCTGTCGCTTCCATCTCATTCGCATTTTGGAATGCTTTCAGTGCTGATTCTGTCTCTTTACTAAAGTAGCCATCTTCACGCCCCGGTACATAACCTAAGCTTTTCAGCATCTCTTGTGCATGCTTCACTTGCACATCATTTGAATTGTATGAAAGTGTTTTTTCAATTTGAATTGGCGTCGCATGGTAGTAATCTGGTTGTTTCACTTCTACAGTTGGCTTGATTCCCTTTTTATGAATCCAGTTTCCATCTGGAGTTAACCATTTGAACATCGTTAATTTAATGTTACTGCCATCTTTAAACGGAACGGCTTGCTGAACAGTTCCTTTACCAAATGTTGTTTCACCAATTAGATCGTAACCTTCTCCTTCTTTCAATGCGCCAGCTAAAATTTCCGAAGCAGAAGCACTTCCTTTATCAATCAATACTGAAATTGGATATGGCTTCCTCTCTTTCAGCTCTGTAGAGATTTGCTTTTTCTCACCATTTCGCTGCTCTACTTGTAGCATCGGCTTTTTGTTCGTCATAATTTCTCCTAGTATATCTTCTACACTATTTAAATAGCCACCAGGATTACCACGAACGTCAATAACTAAACCTTTTATGTTTTTCTTCTCTAACTCTTTTAACTGATCCTTAAATTCTTTCGCTGTATTTTCAGCAAAAGAAGTAATTTGCATATAACCGATATCTTTTCCATTCTCTTGTTTCACAGTACTAACTACCGTGAAGATTGGGATTTTTTCACGCTTAATTTTGAATACAATCGGATCAGTTACTCCTGCACGTTTAATTTCAATCGCGACAGTCGTTCCCTTTTTACCACGAATTTTTAATACAGCTTCTTCACGCGATAAGTCTTTTACACTGTTTCCATCTACAGATAAAATTTGGTCATTCGGCTTAATTCCAATCTTTTCTGCTGGTGAACCTTTAATTGGCGATACGATAATAAGCTTACCGTCTGTTTTGTTCACCTCAGCCCCAATCCCCTCTAACTCAGGATCAAGTGATTCACTAAACTGTTTGGCTGTTTCTTTATCCATATACGTGGAATAAGGGTCCTTCAGCGTAGACAACATGCCTTGTATTGCACCTTCAACTAACTTGTCATCTTTCACGTCTTCCACATAACGTGAATCAATTAGTCCATATGCCTCATTAATTTTTGCCAAATTCCCTTGCGTCGTGCTAGCGTTCCCACTCGAAATTGTTTGCGTTACTTCTGCTGGGTTAACCCCAAATACAGACATTCCTGCAAACATTCCGCCAGCACCAATTAAAAATGCAACAACCATTCCAATAATTGCAACTCTACGTTTCAATGCGGAATTCCCCTTTCCAAAACACACAGGTGGTGTAGCAAAAGGCATCACACAGCGTGTGATGCCTTTACCTATTTCTACTATATGATAAGCTTGTACGAATTATGTTTGCAACTTTTTATACTTTTAAGAAGCGACGAATTGACATTACACTTCCCCACATACCGATTAACGCACCGATTAACACTAATAAACCAGCTAATTGGAATACGAATGGGCTGTATGGTAAAAGCTCGAAAATTGTTCCGCCAAGTTTTTCATTAAACACACTTTGCAGTGAATTATACGTAACTAGAATTAGACCAATTGGAATAATTGATCCTAATACTCCTAGGAATAATCCTTCTAGCAAGAACGGCCAACGAATAAACCAGTTTGTTGCACCTACAAGTTTCATAATTTCAATCTCAGTACTACGAGCATAAATTGTAATTTTAATTGTATTAGAGATTAAGAACATCGCTGTGAATAAAAGACCTGCAATTAATGCAATCCCGATATTACGTCCTGTTTTTACAGTATCAAATAATTTTTCAACTTGACCTTTACCGTATTGAACGTTACTTACAAACTGCATTTTTTCAATCTTTTTCGCAATTTGTGCTGTATCAGTTGGCTCTTTCGCTTTTACAATAAATACGTTTTTCAGTGGGTTATCTTGCTCAAATAACTCGAACGTTTTTCCACTATCGCCTAAACTTTTAATTAAACGTTTCAATTCTTCTTCTTTAGAAGAGTATTTAATAGAATCTACTTTCGCGACCTTACTCATATCTTCTTCTAATTTCTTTTGATCAGCTTCTTTTGCTGCTGGATCAATGTGTACACGAATTTCTACATCTTGCTCTACTTTTGTAGCAAAATGGTTCATATTCATAATCGCTGTTAAAAAGACACCTACAAGTAATAATGTAACTGTTACTGCACTTACAGAAGCAAATGTCATCCATCCGTTACGGGATAGATTTTTTACACCTTCTCGCAAATGTCGACTAAGGGTTTTAGCCTTCATATCCGTATCCTCCCTCAATCTCGTCTCGAACAATTTTTCCGCCTTCAATCGCGATTACACGATGACGGATTGTATTTACGATATCTGCATTATGCGTCGCCATAACAATCGTTGTACCACGCTCATTAATGCGTGTAAAGATCTTCATAATATCAAGAGCTGTTTCAATATCTAAATTACCAGTTGGCTCATCGGCAATTACAACCTTTGGTCTATTAACAATCGCTCTTGCAATAGCCACACGTTGCTGCTCTCCACCTGAAAGTTCACTTGGAAGTGCGTCTGCACGATCGTCTAGACCTACTAGTCCTAACACTTCAGTAACACGCTCACGAATCGCATCTGGTTCTTCTTCAATTACTTCTAAAGCAAACGCAACATTCTCATATACCGTTAATTTAGGTAATAATTTAAAATCTTGGAAAATCACGCCTAATTGACGACGGAAATATGGAACATCTCTTTCTGCCAATGATTCGATAGTAAGTCCATTTACATTAATAGATCCTGTAGTTGGCTTTTCTTCACGATACATCATTTTAATAAATGTAGATTTTCCGGCTCCACTCGGTCCAACTACGTATACGAATTCACCTTGTTTAATGTTAACTGTGAGACCAGCAACGGCTTTCATACCATTCGGGTACTCCTTATAAACATTCGTCATTTTTATCATTATTTATCACCCAATGCTTAATGATTTTTTTTTCGAAATACTTTTCTGTACATGTGAAAATAAAAAGGAATCCTTTATTTTCATTTAACCATTCTTGTTGAAGGCAGCTTACTTACATGCTTTTTATTCGCACCGCTACTCTATGTAATATATTTCAGCAAAATTCTACAAACCTCATTGTAACATCAAACGGTTTCCAGTTCGGATACATTTTTGTTACAGTTATGTTACATCCCAGAAAAAGGAGACGAGTTGTTATAACTCTTATCCAAAGTCATTTTTAGATAAGATTATATAATCAACTCGCCCATTTTTCTCTTTTTATTTATGTTCAGCTAACCACTCAGCTACTTTTTTCGCATCTTCACCTTGAATAATTCCCGGTGACATTGAACCGCGACCTTTTTCAATAATCTTTTCAATCTCTGCTGCATCATATTTCTGCCCTACTTTTCGTAAATCCGGTCCAGTTGCTCCTGATAAATCTTTCGCATGGCAGCCTATACAACTTTTTTGATAAATTTGCTCTGGGCTATCTGTGCTTGCAGATTGTTTCGAAGGCTTACTCTCTTCTTTATTTCCACATGCTCCTAAAGCAAAAACGACTGATGTACCTAGTGCAATAGCCAACAATTTCTTTTTCAATTCTATCGCTCCCCATTGTTGATATTCTTTTCATTCCTAACACACTCATTTTTATTATAAGCATTATCTTTATATAGAAAAACTAAGGTATATTTCATATTCTTGAAAAATACAGTGAGAACCCTGATAAAATAAAGCTTCCATAATTTGTTTCAATTCTGTGAACAACGTAAAAACTTCTATAAAGAATCTTTTTAAAAGGCAAATCAAAAAAGTTCTTTATAAAATCTTACTCTATTGCCGCTCTGTTTTACTATTCTCTACTTTTTACAAAACAATATACAACATTGTATTCTGCATATAACCCCATCAAAAAGAGAAGTTGTCGTTTCCAACTTCTCTTCCCCTGTACTTCATCCATATAAATAAAACGTTGTATATCCTCTATTTTCTCAGCATGGGCCAACAATTTTGTTGGCTTTTTCTCTTATCCCACTATTTACTGGGTAGTAAGACCCCTACCTCAAAATTCAACAAAAGCAAAGAAGTTAGGTGAGGGTCGGGCTGCCCGTAAAAGTCAGATTTGTTAAAGCTAATAATCAGTGGGGATTCCCCCACTGGTTATTAGATGCGAGAACGTAAGTAAGCATCAATAAATGGATCAATTTCTCCATCCATAACTGCTTGTACGTTACCAACTTCTGTATTTGTACGATGGTCTTTTACAAGAGAATACGGGTGGAATACGTAAGAACGAATTTGGCTGCCCCATCCAATTTCTTTTTGTTCCCCGCGGATTTCATCTAATTGTGCTTGTTGCTCTTCTAATTTCTTTTGATATAATTTTGCTTTTAACATTTTCATCGCATGCTCACGGTTTTTAATTTGAGAACGCTCCGACTGACACGTTACAACCGTATTTGTCGGTGTATGTGTAATACGAACTGCTGAATCTGTCGTATTAATGTGCTGTCCACCAGCTCCACTTGCACGGTACGTATCAATTTTTAAGTCTTCTGTACGCACTTCAATTTCAACTTCATCATTGAACTCAGGTACAACTTCACAAGATACAAATGATGTATGACGACGGCCTGAAGAATCGAACGGTGAAATACGTACAAGACGATGTACACCTTTCTCTGCTTTTAAATAACCGTAAGCGTTATGACCTTTAATTAATAAAGTAACACTCTTAATACCAGCTTCATCACCTGGTAAGTAGTCAACTGTTTCTACTTTAAATCCACGTTTTTCAGCCCAGCGTGTATACATACGTAATAACATAGAACCCCAGTCTTGTGACTCTGTTCCACCTGCACCTGGGTGTAATTCTAAAATCGCATTATTTTTATCATAAGGATCACTTAATAGTAATTGAAGCTCATACTCATT
Organism: Bacillus sp. FSL M7-1020; assembly: GCF_038050415.1. NCBI lineage: Bacteria > Bacillati > Bacillota > Bacilli > Caryophanales > Bacillaceae > Bacillus > Bacillus sp. FSL M7-1020. The sequence goes on from NZ_JBBOTW010000001.1 coordinate 4,699,675, forward strand.
CATTTCTTGAATTAAGCCTTTTACTTCCGATTCTAATTCCTCATGTAAATCTTCATCATATTCTTCTTTTAAGAGTTCATGCGTTACTTCTAAGTTTTCGAACGTCTCGTCTAACTGACGGAACTTTCCAACCATATCTTTTAACGCATTTGCTTCGTTAATTACAGTTTGAGCGCCTTGTTGGTCATCCCAAAATCCTGCGCCCATCATTTTTTCTTCTAATTCTGCAATTTGTTTCTCCTTAGTAGGGAGGTCAAAGAGACCCCCTAAAAGCCGCTAATCTCTTAGCCATTTTCTCTAATTCCTGTCTAATTTCTACTAATTCCATTTCCTTCACCTCTATGTAATTGCTATTACTTTCGTATGAAAACAAGGGAAACTCTCTCCACTTATTAGGGAGAGAGTTTAATCCTTTTTATTATAATTTGCAAAACAAGCTGAATTCAACAGCCGCAGTTTTTATTAGCTTACAATGCCACAGCAGTTTTTATATTTCTTGCCACTACCACATTTGCATAAATCGTTACGGCCCACTTGATCACCTTTTACAACAGGCTTTTTCTTCGCTTCTTCGCCATCGCTAGATGGATGAACAGCTTCACCTTGAACAACTTCTTGACGCTCTAAGTTTTGTTCAATTTCAGCTTTCATAATGTAACGAGAGATTTCCTCTTCAATAGAAGCAATCATTGACTCGAACATTGCGAATCCTTCCATTTGATACTCACGAAGTGGATCGATTTGACCGTAAGCACGTAAATGAATACCTTCACGAAGGTGGTCCATCGCATCAATATGCTCTGTCCATTTCGTATCTACTACACGGAATACAACAACTTTTTCGAACTCACGCATTTGCTCTTCTGGCATAAGCTTTTCTTTGTCGTTGTAACGCTCTATTAATTTCGCGATAATCGGCTCGCTCATTTCTTCTGGAGCAAGACGACGTAATTCTTCTTCTTTTATATCGCCTTCTTGCAGAAGGTTTGTATTTAAGTAGTCAACAAGACCTTTAATATTCCAATCTTCTTCAATTTCCTCTTGTGTATGAAGCGCAACAGCACGTTCTACTGTAGATTTCATCATACCTTCAATAATACTACGTAAGTTCTCAGAATCCATTACTTCTTGACGCTGTTTGTAAATAACTTCACGTTGCTGACGAAGCACATCATCGTATTGTAATAACTGCTTACGTGCATCATAGTTATTTCCTTCTACACGTTTTTGCGCAGATTCTACTGCACGAGAAACCATTTTACTTTCAATCGGCTGTGAATCATCCATACCAAGACGATCCATCATCGCTTTCATATTGTCAGAGCCGAAGCGGCGCATTAGTTCATCTTCCATTGATAAATAGAACTGCGTTACACCAGGGTCCCCTTGACGACCAGCACGACCACGTAACTGATTATCAATACGACGGCTTTCGTGACGCTCTGTACCGATAACCGCTAGACCGATATTTTTAATATCATCGCCTAATTTAATATCCGTACCACGACCAGCCATATTCGTCGCAATTGTTACAGCACCTTTAATACCAGCTTCTGCAATGATATCTGCTTCACGCGCATGGTTTTTCGCGTTTAAAATATTATGGCGTACACCTTTACGTGTTAACATTTTTGAAATAAGCTCTGACGTTTCAATTGCAACTGTACCAACAAGTACAGGTTGTCCTTGTTTATGACGATTTACAATATCCTCAACAACTGCATTGAATTTACCTTCCATTGATTTGAAGATTAAATCAGCACGGTCATCACGAATAATATCTTTGTTCGTTGGAATTACGATAACATTCATATTATAAATATTACGGAATTCTTCTTCTTCCGTTTTCGCTGTACCAGTCATACCAGATAACTTTTCGTACATACGGAAGTAGTTCTGGAACGTAATTGTCGCAAGCGTCATGCTTTCATTTTGAATTTCTACGCCTTCTTTTGCTTCAATCGCTTGGTGTAAACCTTCGCTATAACGACGCCCTTTCATAAGACGACCAGTGAATTGGTCTACAATTACGATTTCACCTTCTTGTACAACATAGTCTGTATCACGGTGCATAACAACATGCGCACGAAGTGCCTGATTAATATGATGAAGAAGTGCAACATGTTTTAAATCAAATAAGTTTTCAATATGGAAAGCTTTCTCTGCTTTCGTAATACCATCTTCAGTTAACATTACATTTTTCGTTTTCACATCGAATGAATACTCTTTTTCATTTTCTAATGTACGAACGAATGCATTTGCAAACATGTATAGCTCTGTTGATTTTTGAGCTTGTCCCGAAATAATAAGCGGCGTACGTGCTTCATCGACTAAAATAGAATCGACTTCATCGATAATAGCAAAATGAAGTGGACGCTGAACGCACTGCTCTCTATATAAAACCATATTGTCACGTAAGTAATCGAATCCAAGCTCATTATTTGTGCTATACGTAATATCAGCAGCATAAGCCTCTTGCTTCTCTTCGCGTGACATACTATTTAAGTTAATTCCTACTGTTAAGCCAAGGAACTCATGAAGTTGTCCCATTTCGCTCGCATCACGTTGTGCTAAGTATTCATTGACTGTAACAACGTGAACACCTTTTCCTGTTAAAGCATTTAAATATACAGGTAATGTAGATGTTAACGTTTTACCTTCACCCGTTTTCATCTCAGAGATATTCCCTTCATGTAAAGCAATACCACCCATTAACTGCACGCCATACGGACGCATTCCAAGAACACGAGTCGCAGCTTCGCGAACAACCGCAAAAGCTTCAGGAAGTAGATCATCTACTGTCTCACCTTTTGTTAGACGTTCTTTAAACTCAAGCGTCTTTCCTTTTAATTGTTCATCTGTTAGTGGCTTAATAGATGATTCTAATGCATCAATTTGCTCAACTGTCTTCTGCATACGTTTAATTTGGCGTTGATTTACATCAAATACCTTTTTTAAAATACCGATCATAGGAAATACGCTCCTCTTTTTTATTAAAATAAAACTTCCGATTGTTTTTTCTTTTTCTATTACAATCAGTCGTTATAAAAATCAAATGTATGTTATGCCAATTTTTCTCCTAATTAAAAAAACTAAAATGTATATACCTAATGATAATTGTAACACTTGTCTTATAACTATGACAACAATCGGCCGAATGTCTCGTTCTAAATTAGGAAAAGTTTTTTAAAAATCTATTTTCAGCAAAAAAAGCGCAGCCTCTTTCGGCTGCGCTTTCGAATTATTATTTAGTTTCGATTAAACCATATTTTCCGTCTTTACGGCCATATACAACATTAGTTTCATTTGTATCAGCATTTGTGAAGACGAAGAAATTATGCCCTAGCATATCCATTTGCAAGATCGCTTCTTCAACGTCCATCGGTTTTAAATCGAATCGTTTTGTACGTACAAGTTCTAATTCATCCTCTTCTACCTCATCCAGAACAGCTACTGCTTCTGGAAGAATAAAGTTAGTTTTCACAGAACCTTTCTCACGTAACTTACGATTTACTTTTGTTTTATGTTTACGAATTTGTCGCTCAATTTTATCAACTACTAAATCGATAGCAGCGTACATATCGCTATTAGTTTCTTCTGCACGAAGTAATAAATCAGTAAACGGAATTGTTACCTCGACACGTTGCTTGTCAGAGTATACTTTTAAATTAACTTTAATCTCTGGGAATGTATCAAAATAACGCTCTAACTTACTTAGTTTTTTCTCTACATATTCCTTTAATGCTGGAGTTACTTCAATATTTTCACCACGAATGTTGAATTTCATAGATGAATTCCTCCTTTCAAGCCTATGTACTATAATTTCGACATCGGCTTAAAAACTCCTTCTAACTTTTTTAAAAAAATTAGTGGAATTGCGATTTTTTTATCGTTTTTTGTTGAAATGAAAAGATGCATCGTTTCTACCTTTATTTTATCCTATTAACATCGTGAGTAACGAATATAACTGTGGACAATTCGTTACAGAAAAGAAACAACTTTTTGACAATTCACCCCATAACAAAAACCTCTTGCGAAAAACAAGAGGTTCTACTATATATAACGTTGCCACAAACGCAGCTTTCTCTTCCCAAAAACAATATCCCTACAGTTTCACAACATTAGCTGCTTGTGGTCCACGTGCTCCATCTACAATATCAAACTCCACTTGTTGCCCTTCTTCTAATGACTTATACCCATCTTGTTGAATAGCAGAAAAATGAACAAACACATCCTCACCATCTTCACGCTCAATAAACCCAAATCCCTTTTCTGCATTGAACCATTTCACTTTTCCTTGCATGTTCATTCCATTCCCTTCACTCTAAAAATCAGGGCATTCGCCCCATATTCTGACTATAACGAATGACAACTTACGAAGTCAAAGAAGACTTATCGTCTTTTTATTATCTCTTTCGACAGTTACAGATTAACTTCTACAGAGCGTCAAACTAGAAACTTCATTTGCCCCTCTATCATATAAAAGACTCCCAATTTGCCTAACTGTAATACCTGTCGTATACACATCATCAACGAGTAAAATATGTTGCCCATGAAACATCTCTTCACCCTGAAAATAAAAAGGATTGCTTCCCAACATCCTTTCTTTGCGCGTCTTCTTACTTTGTTTTTCTGTTTCCCTTCTTCTTAATGACGGATAAGAAAGACCAACAGGCAAACAAGCTGCTAATAGCTCAGCTTGATTAAAACCACGTTCATATTCCCTTTCCTTACTAAGCGGAACAGCGATAACGGTTGAAACGTTAGCAAAATACTGTTGAAATAAACTTCGAAAAGGAAGATGAAAAATACGAACTAACTCAGCATCACCACGAAACTTAAACTGCGCTAGTATTCCTTTCATCTCATTATCGTACATGTATAATGAACGATTTTTTAAAGGTCGATAACTCTCCACATTCATCCATCGTACACAATCCTTGCAAATGTCACCTTCTTTATATTCAGCTGGCAATGGATCTAAAGACCGTCCGCACTCTCTACAAATCTCTCCTATAATATAGGAAATCTTTTGCTCACATCTCTCACATATATACTTTTTGTGAGCCTTAACAAAAAAATTGCACCAACTAATCGCGTATGAAATATCCTCATCACAAAGTAAGCAATGCATTAATCGATCAACCCTTGTTCTTTCGCATTTTTGTTCATACTTCGAATGTGTTTTTTCGCGCGCACCATCGCCTCTGTCTTACCATAATGAAAATAAATGACCTCTCCATACGGCTCTTCAAAACTACGACCTACCCGGCCTGCAATTTGTACGAGTGCACTTTCTGAAAATATTTCTTCTTCCGTCCCTAAAACCGCAACTTGCAAATTTTTCACCGTTACTCCTCTCTCCAAAATCGTCGTTGTAACTAATAAAGGAATTTCTCCCTTTCTGAAAGCTGCAACTTTTTCTTTTCTCATTGGATCTTCTGCATGCACACCGGCAACTCTATCGTCTAACAGCTTCAATAACCGACTCATTTTTTCTATATATCGCACATGGGGAACAAATAAAAAAATGGGGTGCTTTTTATTTAAGTATACTTTTAACCATTGTAGTAAAACTTGAGGAATTCTTTTATTGATGAGGCTTTTCTTCCAGTTTCCGCACCAGCAAAATTTGGGGACTGGCAACGGATGACGGTGATACCGTCCAGAAACAACGATACCTTTTTGTTTCCCCTTTCTAAGGTTACGCTTCCACTCTTCATCTGGAGTTGCAGTTAAATAAATACATGCCGCCTTCTCTTTCATCGCTTGTTTTACCGCATACTGCAACATTTGATCTGCATGGTATGGAAAGGCATCTATTTCATCTACAATCATGACATGAAACGCTCTATAATAACGCAATAGCTGATGGGTGGTCGCAACGACTAACGCTGCATCTTTTTCCCGATCTAAACTTCCACCGTATAAAGCAGCTACATTTATATTCGGAAATACTTCTTTCAATCTCGGTGCTAATTCAAGTACAACATCCGTTCTCGGCGTTGCGATACAAACTCTTTCTCCTTTTTGAAGTGCCTCTGCAATACCATAAAACAACATTTCTGTTTTTCCAGCGCCGCACACAGCCCAAATAAAAAACGATTCTTTCTGTTTAACAGCCTCCATAACACCTTGCGCAGCCAACTCCTGGCCAGTAGATAAATTTCCTTTCCACTGTAACGGATTTACATCCATTTCTCCTTCTTTTTCGGCAATTCCGCGAACAAGTACAGCACATTCACTAACTCTCCCCATCGTTATGCACTTCCGGCAATATGTGCAGACTTTACTACACCTTTTACACAAAAATGACGAAAAGAGTCTTTGTGCTATATTTCCGCAACGCTGACACATATATGTAGAAGCCTTATTTTTTACACCTTGTACACATACGACCTCTCCCTTCTTCTTCAAATCATCTAAATTATCCCGTACGTCTGTAGAGAGTTCTTCTAATAATAACTGTTTCCCAGATAACATGGACCATCACCTCTAGCACACTATAAACCTTTCCCGTAATTTCGTAAAAACACAAAAAAGCCGATAACCTACTTATAAAATAGTAAGCTATCGACTTTATACACGTGTTTTATTCGTTTATAAATCCTAGAATCGACCGTATCCTAAGAAATGTTTTTTGTTGTATGAACTGTTAATATCACCGTACGCAATTCCTTTATCACTAGCATGAATCATTTGGCCATTACCAACGTAAATACCGATGTGAGATGGACCTGCTTTATAAGTACCTTGGAAGAATACTAAATCTCCAGGTTGTGGGCTACTTACTTTAGAAACTGAGTTCCAGTAACCGTTAACGTCTTGACGACCTACACCAAAGATGTAAGAAATGAATCCACTACAATCAAAACCACCTTTTGATGGAGATGCACTTCCCCAAACATATGGCATACCTAAGTATTGTTGTGCTTTACCAATTACGCCACCCGCATTTGAAGCTGGAGCTGGCTCTGGTTGTTTCTTCTCTTGTTTAGGTGTTTCTTGTTTAGGTGTTTCTTGTTTAGGTGCTTCTTGTTTAGGCTCTTCTTTTTGAGCTTGTCCACCGTTGTTCGCTGGTGCAACTTGTTGAGCAGGCGCTTGCACTTCTTTAGCAGCTTGTTCTGCTTGTTTTTGAGCAGCGGCTTCTTGTGCAGCTTTTGCTTGTGCTTCCTGTTCAGCCATACGTTGTAATTGTAATGCTTGTTTTTCAAGCTCTTTCAATTGATCTTCCGTACTTGTCATCGTCGTTACAACTGTATCCATTTTACCACTTAAATCGTTTACTGCTGTTTCTTTTTTCGCTTTTTCAGCGTCAAGTTCTTTCTTAGCAGTTTCAATTTGAGCTTGTGCTTCTTTTAATTCTTTTTGTTTTTCTTTTACTGTTGCAACATCCTTTTTCACGTTCGCTTGATCTTCTTGTTGTGTTTTCATGATATCTTCGTCAGACTCAAGAATTTTAGAAACAGAAGTTAAACGATCAACTAAATCTGCAACGTTTTTAGAGTTTACAAGAACTTCTGTTACAACGTTCGTATTCGGCTGTTCTTGAAGCGCAACTAAACGTTTTCTTAATAAGTCTTCACGTTTTGCGATTTTCGTTTGTAGTTCCGCAATGTCTTTATTTTTCTTTTCGATTAATTGCTCAGTATCAGCAACTTTTTTCGTTGTTTCATCAAGCTTTGAAGAATTTTCTTGAACAGACTTATCTAAACCTTGAATTGTTTTATTTAATTCGTTCATTTGTTTTTGTAATTCATCACGTTCTTGTTGTTGTTTATGTAAAGTGTCATTTTGTGTATTAATTTGTGATTTCACGTCAGAAATATTATCTTCTGCAAATGCATTTGGTGTTAATCCTGAAAACATTAACCCTGCAACTAATGCGCAAGACGCCATTTTTAGCTTTTTCATTTTATTTTTTACACCGCTTTCTTTTTCTTTTTTCCGTATATAACCTATAAAATTTATACCATAATTCGGGATTTTTTTTGCCAATGTTACGTTTTTGTAAAACAAATGTAATATTATATGTGCATCTAGCGCAAAATACGTATATTTTTGTATGTATGTGTAGAATTTTTTAATTTTTCCTCAATGTTATAAACAAAGAAAAAACGCAAGGTGTCCCTTACGTTTTATTAAATATGCAAATGCAAATATAAATGAAATTGAAACGCTATTTCATCCATTTCTCAGCCCAATTTTGGACTTCATCCATAACACTTTCTAACGCTTTTCCTTTGTCAGTTAAGCCATACTCGATTCGAACTGGTACTTCTGGATAAACATTACGAACTACAATGCCTTCGCTTTCCAATTCCTTTAAACGCTCTGACAACATACGATCGCTCATATTCGGTATAATATCTGCGATTTCTCTAAAACGTTTCGGCTCTTCTAGCAAAGATTTAATGATTAAGCCAGTCCATTTTTTACTAAGCAAAGTAAAAGCTGACTCAAACTTTGGACATAAACAAGAATTATGCTCCATATGTTTCACCTCTCTTCTATTATAATATAGTTTCTTGTAAAAAGTAAGTTATAAAACTTTCCTCATATTTTATTTTACGTACATTTTATCATTTCCAAATATTAACTTGTCAACTATACGTAACATTTCCGTAAAAAAACCCTCTTCAAAAAGAGAGCCTTTTCTATCTTATTACTTCGTATACCATCCAAGACCAAGTGCACCTTCACCTAAATGTGTACCAATTACAGCACCAAAATAACCCGTGCGAATTGCGACATGAGGATATTTTGCTTCTAATTCTTGCTTCCATTCATTCGCTTCCTCTTCACGTTGCGCATGAATGATAACTGCTTCCATAGGTACACCTTTACTTGCTTGTTCATCAAAAATTTCAACGATACGTTTTAGCGCTTTTTTACGTGTACGAATCTTTTCAAATGGAATAATGACTTTCTCTCTAAAATATAAAACTGGCTTCACTTGTAGCAAGCTACCGATGAAAGCTTGCGCACTATTTAATCTTCCACCACGTTGTAAATGATGTAAATCATCCACTACAAAATATGCGTCCATCGTTTGCTTCATTTCATCAAAACGAGCGGTAATTTCTTCTGGTGTTTTTCCTTCACTTGCTAATTTCGCGCCTTCACGTACATAAAATCCTTGTACTTCACAACTAATTTCAGAGTCATACGTATATACTTCAATACCCTCTACCATCTGTCCAGCTGTCGTCGCTGTTTGGTATGTACCACTAATTCCACTTGAAAGATGAATACTAATAACTGCATCATATTCTTTAGATAATTCTTCGTATAACTCTAAAAACTTTCCAATCGCTGGCTGCGAAGTTTTCGGAAGTTCTTCCTGCTCACGTACTTTTACATAAAAATCATCTACTGAAATTTCAGCTTCTTCTTGATAAGATTCTGTTCCAAATACAACGTTTAATGGAATCATATATATATTTAGTTCGTCACGAATATGCTTCGGTATATATGCTGTACTATCAGTAACAATAGCTGTTTTCATTCTCGTACCTGCCTTATAAAAAATTTTTATCCCCTAATTTTACACGAAAACTAAAAAAGGTGCATCCATACATAAAAATACCGGTTGAAAATTATACTCAGCATCTCGACAAATTACAACAAAAAGATAAAATACCCATCAAAAATTTCAGCTTATTTATAAAAAATGTTTGAATATAAAAACGCCCGCTTTTAAAATGTAAAGTACTAGTCATTTTGACAGATAGGGGCGTATACCATTGTTATTACAATATTTAACAATAAAAGACTATGGCGAACACGAAATTGTCATTCAAAAATCAAGATTTATTTGTTATGTAAATAGAGCTACAACTGAAGAAGAAGCGCAAGCGTTTATACAAAAAATAAAAAAACAGCATTGGAATGCAACACATAACTGTTCAGCGTATTTAATTGGCGAACAAGATCAAATTCAAAAAGCGAACGATGACGGTGAACCGAGCGGCACAGCTGGTGTACCTATGTTAGAGGTATTAAAAAAACGAGGTTTAAAAGATACTGTTGTTGTCGTTACACGCTATTTTGGTGGCATTAAACTCGGTGCAGGTGGATTAATTCGCGCATACGGAAAATGTACAAGCGAAGGTATTAATCACGTCGGCATTGTCGAACGAAAACTAGTGCGGGTTATACAAACCGGGATTGATTACACTTTACTTGGCAAGTTAGAAAATGAATTACGCCATTCAAAATATGTCATTAAAGATATACATTATTTAGAAAATGTCACATTTGATACGTTTGTAGAAGAAGATGGGAAACAAGCATTCACAGATTGGATGATTGAATTAACAAATGGGAAATGTACAATTACAGAAGGAGATATGTTGTACTTAGAGCAAGATCTTATCTAAGAATAATGAAATTATCACCTTTAAAGATTAATGTAGTGAAGAACTTCTCTACAATGAACTAAGGAGATTATATATGGAAGAACGTTATCATCATCTCCAAAATCGCAGAATAAAAAAGAAGCGAAGAAGAAAACTTTTCTACTTCTTTATTTTCGCATTTTTATTTGGCAGTGTAGGAGTCTATATATTAAATTCCTACACTTCTCTTATGGGGATGTATAGTGGATTTAGTCGTGAAAAATCAGATTTAAGAACTAAAGATGTAGAAATTACAAAGGAACCTTTTACAATCCTCATTATGGGTATAGAAGATTATGCAACAGATGGTCAAAATGGGCGTACAGACTCATTAATGTTTGCGACAGTCAATCCGAAAACTCAAAGGATTTCACTTATGAGTATTCCTCGGGATAGTCGCGTTCCAATTGTCGGAAAGGACAAAGAAGATAAGATTAACGCTGCGCATGCTTATGGTGGAGAACAAATGGCAATCAAAACTGTCGAAGGTTTTCTAAAAGTTCCTGTAGACCATTATATTAAAATTGATTTCCAAGGCTTTAAAGGTATCGTTGATGCTGTTGGCGGTGTTACCGTTGATGTCCCTTTCGATTTTTGGGAGCGCTCTGACGTGGATTACTACAAAAAAATCCAATTTAAGCAAGGGCAACAAAACTTAAACGGTGAAGAGGCACTCGCTTACGTCCGTATGCGAAAGCAGGATCCAAACGGCGATTATGGCCGAGCCGCTAGACAAAGACAATTGCTAGCCGCTGTTGCTCAAAAACTGAATTCTGCCTCTACTGTATTTAAAATTAAAGATTTAACGACTGTCGTTGGAAAATATATAAAAACCGACATTCCTATTTCAGACGGACTTGCTCTTTACAATAAACTTTCTGGTTTTGATCCTTCTACAATACAAACGTTAAAACTTGAAGGAGAAGACAAAAAAATAGGCGGTATTTATTACTTCCTTCCGGATCCAATCGGTGTAGAGACGGTACGTAATGAAATAGAAAAAGAACTAGGGGAAAAAGCAAAAACTCCAACAAATCCAAATACAAAAACCGATTCATCAAATCCTGACTCAAATTCTAACTCTAACGAAAAAGCAAAGAAAGAAACAAACCCGAACAAAACACCAACTGAGCCGCCCCCTTCCACAAATGCTCATGCAGAGTGGATTATGAGAAATCAGGAATAACAAAAAGAGCCAACTCTTATACGATTTGGCTCTTTTTTATTTACTTATTAAAGTGTTGTAAAATTGATTCAACAATACGCTCTGATGCACGACCATCACCGTAAGGGTTAGATGCTTGCGCCATCTTATCATGAGCTTCTTTATCAGATAGTAACTCATCAGCAAGATTAAAGATTGTCTCTTCATCTGTTCCTGCTAATTTTAACGTACCTGCTTCAATACCTTCTGGGCGCTCTGTTGTATCACGTAGAACAAGAACTGGCACGCCAAGTGATGGTGCTTCTTCTTGAACACCGCCAGAATCAGTTAACATTAAGTATGAACGAGCTGCAACATTATGGAAATCAATCACATCTAGCGGCTCGATTAAATGAATACGGCTATGTTCTCCTAAAATATCATTTGCTGTTTCACGAACAACAGGGTTCATGTGAACAGGGTACACAACTTGCACATCTTCATGTTTATCAACAAGGCGCTTAATTGCACGGAACATATTACGCATTGGTTCACCTAAGTTTTCACGGCGATGCGCTGTCATCAGTACAAGGCGATTATTTCCAAGCTTCTCTAGTACCGGATGACTATATGTTTCTTTTACAGTCGTTTTCAGTGCGTCAATCGCTGTATTTCCTGTTATGAAAATGCGTGACTCATCTTTATTTTCTCTCTGTAAGTTCGTTGCTGATTTCGCTGTCGGTGAGAAATGAAGGTCTGCCATTACACCTGTTAATTGACGATTCATCTCTTCTGGATATGGAGAATACTTATCCCATGTACGAAGTCCAGCTTCAACATGACCTACTGGAATTTGATTATAAAAAGCAGCTAAGCTAGCAATAAATGTTGTTGTTGTATCACCATGTACAAGGACGATATCAGGCTTTGCTTCTTTCATTACTTTGTCTAAACCTTCTAAACCGCGCGTTGTAATATCAATTAAAGTTTGACGATCTTTCATAATATTCAAATCGAAATCTGGCGTAATTCCAAAGATGCTTAATACTTGATCTAACATTTGACGATGTTGTGCTGTTACAGTCACAATTGATTCGATTTTTTCTGGATGCTTTTGCAACTCTAATACAAGAGGTGCCATTTTAATTGCTTCTGGACGTGTCCCGAAAATTGTCATTACTTTTAAACGTTCAGTCATTTTATTGCCTCTTTTCTCTCACTAGTTACAGTTTCTATTATGACGTATAAGAATAAACAAGGAACTTGCTCTTTTTATCGAATAGTAGCAACATGATTATTACAAACATTCTTTCGTCCCACTGAGTAGTAATCTATCCCTTGCTTTCTAGCATCCTCATTAGTATAACAATTTCTCCCATCAAATAGAATAGCCTCCCCCATAAGTTGTACATACTTTTCTAATGGATATGTTCGAATAGATTCCCATTCCGTTACGATAAAAACTGCACTCGCGCCTCTAATCGATTCATCTATACATTCAGCATATTGTATCGTCTTTCCAAATGTTTGTTGTACATGCTGAATTGCTTTCGGATCGTATACAACTACATCCGCACCTATATCAATCAATTCTTGTATGATAATAAGAGATGGTGCTTCTCTAATATCGTCTGTATTCGGTTTAAATGCTGCTCCAAGAACTGCAACCCGTTTCTTATTCATATTTATTACTTTTTTCGCTTTTTCAACTAATAACAACTGCTGCTTATTATTCACTTCAATGACCGCTTTTAACAAACGAAAATCATGAGAAACATTTCCTGCCATTTGCACAAGTGCTTTCGTATCTTTCGGAAAACACGATCCCCCATATCCAATGCCCGCCTGTAAAAAATGGGTACCAATTCTCTTATCCATCCCCATTCCTTTTGCTACATCTAATACATTTGCTCCTACCTTCTCACATATATTTGAAATTTCATTAATAAAGCTAATTTTTGTAGCCAAGAATGCATTAGACGCGTATTTAATCATCTCTGCACTCTTAATATCTGTAATATACGTTTGCAAGCATAATGCGCTATACAAATCCTCTACTTTCCGTGCAACTTTCTCATCATCCGCTCCAATTACAATACGATCACCATGGAAGAAATCATAAATACCGGAACCTTCTCGTAAAAACTCTGGATTCGATACGACATGTAATTTGTGCCTCCCTTGTAACTTCGCCTCAATCCATCCCTGCATCGCTTCATTTGTACCTACAGGAACTGTACTTTTCGTAACAACAATAATATCGTTATGCACGTATGTCCCAATATCCTCACACGCACGCTTAATATACGTTAAATCAGCTCTCCCATTTGCTAATGATGGTGTTCCAACCGCAATAAATATAAATTCAGCATTTTTAAAAGCTTTTAATTTACTTGTTGTAAAAGTTAACTTTGCACACTTATACGCATCATGTATTAATTCATGTAAGCCACATTCATAAATAGGTAAATCCCCTTGTTTTATCCGTTCAATTTTTTCATAATCTATATCAAAACATGTGACCGAATGTCCCAGTTTTGCCAAACCTACTCCTGTAATTAATCCAACATATCCAGTACCAATTATCGTAATTTTCATTTCCCCTTCGCACAGGAATATACAATAGAAAATATACGAATACATAGAATTCCCCTGTGCTTCCTCCTCTCATATTAAAAATGAGAAAACATTTTACTTCTCTATTATATGAATTACCTTTTCCATACTTTTTTAAGTTTTTGTAAAATTACATAAGAGAATATAAATTACCATATTTTAACACGAGACTTACTCATTTCTACGTGTAACACTTATAATACTGAAATAAAAATACTCACTATAGGAGAGGCGCGAAAATGGTCTATTATAAATACCAACAAACGCAACCTTCTTAAATGAGCTAACATTCCATATACAATTGTCATATCTTCTATTCACTTCCACTTACTACAAAAAGAAAAAAAGATTGAATTCTAATCTTTTTGTGATACCATATGTTATGAGCCTGCAAATAAACATCATAATTTTCAGATAAATAAACTAAAAAATTATGTTAGACTATAAAAAGGTGGGGTATTAATGGACTCACAAGTGATTTATGCCATTTTGGCATCTTTCATCACTGTACTCGTCGTTACTCCTTTAGTTATTAAATTAGCTTTTAAAATAGGAGCAACAGATAAGCCAAATGCGCGTAAAGTACACCAAAAGATTATGCCTCGTCTTGGCGGATTAGCAATATTTATCGGTGTAGCTGTAGGATTTGTTGTTGGCGGGTTATATGAACAAAGAATGTTATCGATAACATTAGGTGCGATTATCATTGTAATCATCGGGATTTTAGATGATATGTACGAACTATCTGCGAAGGTAAAATTCGGTGGACAACTATTAGTTGCAGCTATGATTGTAAAAAGTGGATTATTAGTGCAAGTATTATATATTCCAATCCTCGGGGATACTGAACTTGGATGGCTTGCTTATCCAATTACAGTGTTTTGGATTGTAGGTATTACAAATGCAATCAACTTAATTGACGGATTAGATGGATTGTCCGCTGGAATTTCATCTATCGTACTTGCAACGCTGGCATATATGGCCTTCACTAGCCCATGGGGTACTGGAACAGCTATCATTTTGCCTCTAGCACTAATTGCACTTGCAAGTACACTTGGATTTTTATTCTATAACTTCCATCCAGCAAAAATTTTCATGGGAGATACAGGAGCACTATTTTTAGGATACTGTATTTCTGTCATATCGTTACTTGGATTATACAAAAGTGTAACGTTATTCAGCTTCATCGTTCCAGTTATCATTTTAGGTGTACCTGTATTTGATACGGCATTCGCAATTATCCGCCGTATCGTAAATAAAAAACCTATTTCAGCACCAGATAAATCGCATTTACATCACCGTTTGCTTGCAATGGGATTCTCTCATCGTAAAACGGTACTAATTATATACGCATTCGGTATCTTCTTTAGTGTAAATGCCATTATTTTCACTAGTGCAACATTATGGTTATCCATTATTCTTCTTTTCATTTTAATCTTCTTCACAGAAATCATTGCTGAAATAATCGGCCTTGTACACGAACGTTACAAACCAATTATTTCCTTCTATAAAAAAATGAAAAAACGCGAAGACTAATTGTAGTATAGCCTTTACAATTATGAAATATTCAAATAGCATCCTCTTTCTTTGAAGAGGATGCTATTTTTTATTTTTTTACTCCTTATTTGACATTTCCAAAATATAGATTGTTTGAGAGTCCCTTTATTGGAGAAAGATATACATAATAAAAAAAGTATCAAATTTTATTTTTTACATCTTGATTGTCAAACTGAGGGTGAATGTTATGATCAAGCGAGTATTTCAATGTATCATTTTATTTTTCACAATTACTATATACACGTCATCTAATCCTGAAGCAACTACAATTATTCCTGCTGAACATCATCCAAATGCTGAAACGACCTCTCCTACACAAAAGATTGCGTATTTAACATTTGATGACGGACCAAACAAATATACGATGCAAATTTTAAACATTTTAAAAGAAAAGAATGGAAAAGCAACCTTCTTTGTTATTGGCGGAAAAGTACCGCATTACCAAAAGACGATGCAGCGATTAATTAAAGACGGACATTATATTGGACTTCATAGTATGTCACACGATGTAAAACGCCTTTATACTGGCGATCCTTCCACTTTAATTACAGAAATGGAACAAACTCAAAACATTGTCCAGCAAGTTACAAAATTAAATACACACCTCGTCCGCGTTCCATACGGTAGCATGCCTTACTTAAAAAAAAATTATCGTGATGCTCTTGTATCAGCTCGATATAAAATGTGGGATTGGACAATTGATACATATGATTGGAAAAGCTATGACAATCCTTCTGCCATACTAGAAAGAGTACGTAATCAAAGTGATGAACAAGTCGAAGTTATTTTAATGCATGATTCAAGTGTCACTGTACAAATACTGCCAAAAGTAATCGATTATTTACAGTCACAAGGATACAAACTTCTTCCTTATAATCCCTCTTCCCATCTCGAAGTTAATTTTTGGAAAGACACAAGATTGTAACAGCTTTAGTTCCTATATGCTAAAGCTGTTTTATTTTTCTCTTCCCACCCTTCTCATTTTTGTGTAAAATTTTAAATAGTGATGAAGTTTCGAGGTGAATAGAAATGAAACGAATAGATCTCATTTTTAACGCAATACAAGAAGGAAATTATACAGAAGGTATAACCGCATTAGAACTCGCTACCCTGTTGCAACTAGATCGTGCCAATGTAAGTAGCGATTTAAACAAACTTGTAAAAGATAAACGTTTATTAAAAACAAATACGCGCCCTGTTCGTTTTTATATAGAAACGAACACTTCGTTGGAAACGCATTCAAAAGACGTGACTTCACTAGATACATTTGCAATTGAAAATACGAGCCTTAAAATCGCAATTGAAAAGGCGAAAGCTTCTATTCTCTATCCTCCAAACGGTATGCATACTTTACTGCTAGGAGAAACAGGAGTCGGAAAATCTATGTTTGCTTCTTTAATGCACGAATATGCAATTGAAGTTGAGCAGCTTCCAAAAAAGGCACCATTTATCGTCTTTAACTGTGCTGATTATGCAAACAATCCACAGCTACTACTTGGACAGTTATTTGGGATCAAAAAAGGAGCTTACACAGGTGCGAATGATCAAAAAGGGTTAATTGAAAAAGCACATGAAGGAATTCTTTTCTTAGATGAAGTACACCGCCTTCCTCCAGAAGGACAGGAAATGCTCTTCACTTTTATTGACCGCGGAGTATATCGCCGCCTAGGAGAAACAGAAAACGAGCGTAAAGCACAAGTATTAATCATTACTGCAACAACAGAAGAACCAAATTCATTTTTATTAAAAACATTTACAAGACGTATACCGATGACTGTCACGCTTCCACCACTTCGTGAGCGTACACATAAAGAACGCTTTGCTTTACTACAACTATTTTTCACAAACGAAGCAATTCGGCTAAGGAAAGAAATTCATGTTAGCCCGAACGCAATGCGTGCTTTCGTCTTTTACAATTGTCCCAATAACATCGGTCAATTAAAAACAGATGTACAAATCGCCTGTGCGAAAGCTTATTCTGATTTTGTAACAAAGAAACGTGATTCTGTCTATGTTTCAAGTACAGATTTACCTTGGTATATGAAAGAAGGGCTATTTATTGAAAGAAAGAGCCGTCATCTATACCAAATACCAAATGAAACATTTGTATTTACGGGAGATGAAGGTTGGAGTAAACATAAAGCAGAAGATGAAAAACGGTCTTCTATTTACGACTATATTGATTATAAATATGAAGAACTTCAAGCACGCGGTATTGAAGAGGAAGAATTAGAATTACTAATAGAAAATGATATTCAAAGCTTTTTCGTACAATATTTTAACCAAATGTCCAAAAAGACAAGTCATGAAAATGTTTTTAAAATTGTTGATCGTAACATCGTTTCCGTATGTGAAAAAATTGCGGAGCTCGCTGAAAAACATTTATCTAAGACGTTTGATGAAAAAGTCTTTCTCGCATTAAGTTTACATGTACAGACAACTCTACAACGTTTACAAAGCGGGAAGCAAATTCATCACCCACAATTGAATCAAATTCGTACGAAATATAAAGAAGCTTTTTCCGTAGCTATGCAATGCATTCAACTACTGGAAGAAGAATTACAAATAACCATGCCCATGGATGAAGCTGGCTTCTTAACAATGTTCTTCGTTGTTGATCCAATTCCTGCTTCCCAAACAGAAGTAAAAGTATTAATATTAGCGCACGGTAATGGCATCGCAACAGAAATGGCAAACGTTGCAAATGAACTCCTCGGTATTGATGAATTGACCGGTATTGATATGCCGCTACATGAATCACCGAAAGATTTTTTAGAACGGGTTAAAGTGTATATGAAAACACTTCAAAATGTAAACGGGCTTCTCTTACTTGTTGATATGGGGTCTCTTGCCTATATCGGTGATATATTAGAAACTGAATTCAAAATTCCTGTACGTGTCCTTTCCATGACAAGTACTCCACACGCACTAGAAGCAGCTCGAAAAGCTCAGCTCGGCTATTCATTAGATGCACTATATGAAACAGTAAAGAACTTAACGCCGTTCTATTTAAACGTACAAGAAGAAAAGAAAAAGCCACTATCACCAATGAAGTCTGTTATTTTAACAGCTTGTTTAACTGGTGAAGGAAGTGCCTTAGCTATTCAAAAAATGTTAGAGAACTATTTACGATTTGATAAAGACTTAATTGAGATTATTCCAATTAGTATCGTCCATGAAAAAGATTTAACGAAAATGATTGAGAACATAAAAAAAGAGCGTAATATCATTTGTATCGTTACAAATTTCGATGTGCAAGTTCCATGTTTAACATATCATTTCCAAGATATTGTGAACTACACAGCGATTCAGCCAATTCAAGAATTAATTACGTATGAAGAAACATATGCGAAAATGGCCGATATTCTTGAACAACAAATGCAGCGTAACGACGGGGCATTACTAATTAAAACAATTCGTTACGCACTAAATACAATTCAAGAATTAATTTCCTTGCAGCTAACTCCTGATAGCTTAATGGGTGTTATTTTGCATATGAGCTGTATGGTTGATCGTCTTCAAAAAGGAGAAAAACTTCTTCCTCATCCTGATAAAGAAAAAAGAAGACAAGATGAGTACTGGATGTATATGAAAGTGAAAAAAGCATTACAACCAATTGAAAATACATTTGAAATACAAATACCAGATGATGAAGTATTTTATATCATGGACTTCTTTATTAAAAATCAGCCTGTTAAAAGTTAAACAAGTAACCTTTAGCGACACTCCTTCGAATAAAGTGAAGGCTTTTACGGGCAGTTAATGCAGGATAAATTTATATCGACGATTTTCAAAATATATGAATGTATCGTCAATACACATCATCCTATCTAATTCGAAAAGGCTGTTCCAATTTTTTGGAGCAGCCTTTTCATTTACTTCTTTACCTTTCTAATCCGCCCTCTTATTTCTCCTTTTTTATGTGATTTCGTATGAATATTTACATATACATTAGCTTGAATAATTTCTTGGAGAAAATGAACAAGGGATTTTCCTTGTAAAGGCCCTTCGAATTCCTCCACATTTACGGCACCAGTAATGCTTCCCTCATTCAAACTAATCCCTTGCTCTAGCGGACCGTATAAATAGAAAACAACGGGACCAATCTGACTGGACTTCCCTAAATGAATTTGACACGATGTGACCTTTTCTATATTTTTTAATATTACCCTGTAATGCAACTTCGTTAAATCATCACTAAAAATAAACTCTGCTACCCCAAAAGCTTCTGTATTTACAGGAGGCAATTCCCTCTTCCCTGTTAACCTAGCAAAAAAGTGTGTTGTCATAGGGCATTCTCCTTATATCAATTTCCCAGCACTTCTTTTACTACTTTATGGTTTACACATAATCATTTATGACTTTTTCAACTTTTAATTACGAAGAAAAGATTCACAAAATCTTTACATAAGAATCATTTCTTTTGCTTTACCGCCTCTTGTATAATGCACATAGAAAAAACTTTCTAGGAGGTTACTTTGAAAAATAACAACTATTCTTTTCGATTATTAGTCGAGATTTTTCTCGTCTCATTTAAATTAGGACTTACTTCATTCGGCGGTCCTGTCGCTCATCTTGGTTATTTTCATCATGAATACGTGCAAAAAAGAAAATGGATGGATGAAAAAAGTTACGGAGACTTAGTAGCACTGTGTCAATTCCTTCCTGGTCCCGCTAGTAGTCAAGTCGGTATGGGCGTTGGATTATTAAGGGGCGGGCTATTAGGAGCAATTATCTCTTGGATTGGTTTCACCCTTCCCTCTGTTCTCGTTTTAGTCTTTTTTGCTTCATTCCTTAATCAATTCGAAATTGGAAGTACAGGATGGATTCATGGACTCAAACTTGTAGCAGTCGCAATTGTCGCTCATGCAATATGGGGAATGGCTCAAAAGCTAACTCCGGACCGAAACCGTGCAACAATCGCCATTGTAACTGCCGCGATTGCCTTGTTATGGCCAAGTAGCTGGACACAAATCATTCTCATTTTACTTTCAGGGCTGATCGGCTGGCTTTTATATAAAACTCCTCAAAACGCCCAAGTCTATAAAATACAAATTTCTATTTCAAAAACGATGGCTAGTTCTTGTCTCATTTTATTTTTCGGACTATTACTATTGCTACCAATACTGCGACCGCTCTCTCCTCATATCGCATTATTTGATAGCTTTTACCGTTCTGGTTCTCTCGTATTTGGCGGAGGGCACGTCGTACTCCCTCTTCTTGAAAGTGAGTTTGTACAGAACGGGCTGATGACAAAAGAACAATTTTTAGCTGGATACGGATTAACACAAGCGGTGCCAGGGCCTCTCTTTACATTTGCTTCTTATATAGGGGCAGTGCTAAACGGAACCACTGGAGCAGTAATCGCAACAATCGCTATCTTCCTTCCTGCCTTTTTGCTCGTTATTGGTGTTTTACCATTTTGGGACAGTGTAAGAAAGGTACCCGCTATACAAGGCACATTACTCGGTGTTAACGCCGCAGTTGTCGGTATTTTAATTGCCGCTTTTTACGATCCAATTTGGACGAGTACAATTATGAATGCTTCAGATTTTGTCTTTGCATCTCTTCTTTTTGGCTTACTAACTTTTTGGAAAACACCGCCTTGGATTATCGTTATACTCGGGGCTTTTGGTGGATATGTTATATCTATTTTATAAATATAAAAAACGACGGCCACTTAGCCGTCGTTTTCCTATTAAAACTTCACAAGCTCTATTCCTTCAGGTAACTCACTCTCCGTTAAAATACGCAATTCTTTCACACGATCCATTACGTAAGAAGAACGTTTCACAAGCTCTGGATCAATATACGCTGGATGTACCATAATTTCTATCGTTTGTTCATCCTTCACTCTTCCTTTTAACTTGGAAAAGTAATCTTCCGTCACACCATCCGCGTAAAAATCGCTATAAAACACATCAGAAAATGGGCGCACTGCTCTATCTTCCTCACAACGACGAATCGGAACGTTATATTTACTTGCTAACATCTCAAGAACATCGTGTAAAACCTTTAATCCATGCACATGATGATGACTATCTAAATGAGTTGGTGTTAATCCGTAAGATAAAAATTTCTCAATTTGAGCAGTCCATTCTCTCTCAACTTCTTCAGGATTTATATTCCCTTCCCTTACAACACGTTGTTTATGGAACGCCCCATCTTTCCCTACAAGGGATGGTACATCCTTTAAAAGTGGTTCTCCTGCCGTTAATACGAGATGCACACCTACTCCTAACGTTTTATAATCTTTCGCTAAGCGTACGGCATGTTCTGTTCCTGGCATATTCATCATCATTGTCGTTGAATTTACAAGTCCATTTATATGTCCATCAATAATACCATAATTTGTACCTTCTGTAAGACCGAAATCATCTGCATTTACAATCAACTTAATCATCATAATACCTCCTAATAGAATAAAAAAAGCGGGCTAAATAGCGCCGCTTTTTACTTCTCTACCTTTTTAAAGAACTGTGGAAGATATTCTTTATGTGCTTCCAACATTTCATCTAAAATTTGTTTTGCAACTTTATCTGACGGTACAAGTGGATTAATTGTCATAGCAAGCAGCGCCTTATGATAATCCCCTGTAACAGCAGCTTCAATTGTTGTGCGCTCGAATGATTTAATTTGTTGTACTAAACCGCGAACTGGTACTGGAAGATCTCCCACTGCAATTGGTTTTGGACCTTCTTTCGTAATAATACAGTTCACTTCAACAGCAGAATCATGTGGTAAACTTGCAATTGTTCCGTTGTTTCTTGTATTAACAGGCTGGATATCGCCTTTATTATTGTAAATAGATGTAATTAAGCTACATGCTGCATCACTGTAATAAGCTCCGCCACGTTTTTCTAATTGTGGTGGCTTAATATCTAAATTCGGGTCTTTATATAACTCGAATAAATCATTTTCTAATTGTTTTACTACTTCTGCACGTGTACCTTTTTCAATTGAAGCTTCTTTCTCTTCTTCTAACATTTCACGTGTTTTGTAGTAATAACGATGATATGGACATGGAATTGCGCGAAGACCGCGAATAAAGTCTGGCTCCCAATTAAGAGCAGCGATATTTTCCATCGTAATTTGCTTTTCTGGATCTGTTACAAGCTCTAACACTCGATCCATTACACTTACGCCATCTAAATATACGTCTAATCCGTATACCATATGGTTTAAACCTGCGAAATCAACATGTACACGACTTGCATCTACTTCAAGTAATCTCGCAAGACCCATGCGAATTCCGATTGGAACGTTACATAGACCAACTACTCTTTGAATATTTGTATAGCGAAGGACAGCTTCTGTTACCATACCTGCTGGGTTAGCAAAGTTAATTAGCCATGCATTTGGACAAAGTTCCTCCATATCTTTACAAATATCTAAAATAACAGGAATCGTTCTCAGCGCTTTAAATAAACCACCAGGACCATTCGTTTCCTGACCGATTACATCATATTTTAACGGAATTGCTTCATCTTTTGCACGTGCTTCTAATAAACCAACGCGAAGTTGTGTTGTTACGAAGTCAGCATCTTTTAATGCCTCACGGCGATCAAGTGTTAAATGCACTTCGATTGGTAAACCTGATTTTTTCACCATACGTTTCGCTAAATTACCAACGATTTCTAACTTTTCTTTTCCTGCCTCAATATCTACTAACCAAATTTCACGAACAGGAAGCTCATCATAACGTTTAATAAATCCTTCAATTAACTCTGGTGTATAACTAGATCCACCGCCGATTGTAGCAATTTTAATTCCAGTCATGCTTTATTCCCCTTTCGCTTCAAGCTTTTTATAAAGATCGATAAACTCTGCTGCTAATTCTTTCACTGTAATCGCATTCATTAAATGATCTTGTGCGTGAATTAAAAGAACACTAATCTCTGTTTTTTCTCCTCTTGCTTCTGATTGTATGAGCTCTGTTTGGAAATGATGCGCTTCATTGATCGCTTCTTTCGCCTTTACCATCGCTTCATCTGCTTCTGCCATTTTCCCCTGTTTGGCAAATTGAAGTGCCTCCATCGCAAAGCTGCGTGCGTTACCACTATTTAAAATCAATTGGAATGGAATTTGTTCTGCTGTAGTCATCATAATTACCGCCCTCTCTATAAGGTTCAACCGATTTAAATACCCCTTCAGTTCGAACATGTCTATTAAATTATTATTTTATTAATGATAGTTTGGTGTTCATATAGATGTTTTTCATCTTTTTGAACATGATATAAAGGTAATTGTTCTGACGAGCTATACAAACTCGTCAGAACAACACTTTTTAAAGTGATACTGAATTGTCGTTTCCTTTTGTTTCAGCTTTCGCAGCTTGTACATACGTACGGTCACACATTAATACGAATGGATAGTAAATAACTACCGCAATTGCAAAGTTTACAAGCTGTAGTACAGCACCAGCAATACTTCCGCCCGCTACAAGATAACCACTAAAGATTGGTGGCATTGTCCATGGAACTAAAGCAACTGTTTTTGGTACCCATCCTAAAGAAATTGCTGTATAAGAAGTAATTACTAATACAACTGGTGTAAGTACGAATGGAATGATTAACGCTGGGTTTAATACAATTGGTGTACCGAAAATAACTGGTTCGTTAATATTGAAGAAACCAGGACCGATAGATACGCGACCTACACCACGAAGTTGCGCACTTTTTGCAACAAGCATTACCGCTACTAAGAATGCTAATGTTGCACCTGATCCACCGATGTATACGTATACATCAAAGAATGGCTTTGTGAAAATGTGCGGTACATCATATGCAGACATACCATCGTTAAATAATTTAATGTTCTTTTCTAGTGCTGGTAAATAGATTGGGTCGATAATACCACCGATAATATTAGGACCATGTAATCCGAAGAACCATAATACGTGAATAAGTAATGCGATAATAATTGCACTTGGTAACGTACCTGCTAAACCTTGTAATGGTAATTGAATTGTTTCAAATACGATTTTATGAATACTTGTTCCCGCTAATTTCACAGCTAATTGAATACTTGCTGTTGCGATTAAAATAACGAATGCTGGAACTAATGCTGCGAAGGATTTCATTACTGCTGGTGGAACACCATCTGGCATCTTAATTGTAATATCTCTTTGAACAAAGAACCTGAATACCTCGGTTACAAGAAGAGCTACAATGATAGAAACGAATAAACCTTGTGATCCTGTCCAAGCTAAATCAATACCGCCTTCTTTTGGCGTTGTCGGAGATATAATAATTAATGCACCGAATGTAATAATTGCTGCTGACAACGCGTCTACACCGTAAGATTTCGCTAAATTATAACTTATTCCAACTGCGGCTATGAGAGCTAATATTGCAAAGGACCCTGTCCACATACCACCGCCGATATCTTTCCAAACATCCCCAAATGCACCCTTCATAAGTTTTTGGAATGCATCAACTGGTAGATTATTTATAAGTACTGCAAACGATCCAACTAAAATAAGAGGCATAACTGCGATAAAACCATCACGGATTGCAACTAAATGACGCTGCGATCCGATTCTTCCTGCGACTGGAACTAAATATTTCTCCATAAATGCAATAAATTTTTGCATTTCGCTTCCCCCCTAATTATTTTTTAAGTGTTAGTGCGTGATCTAAAACTGCTTCTCCATTCATCATGCCGTAGTGCATTGGATTAATAACATCAATTCCAACGTTTTTCTCATCAGCAAGCGTTTTCATTGAAGAGAGCATGTAACGAACTTGTGGTCCTAATAATAGTACATCTGCTTGATCGATATTGTTTTTTACTGCATCCCCAGATACAGCCCAAATCTTTCCTTCTAAACCGCGAGCTTTTGCAGCCGCTTCCATTTTTGTAACTAGTAAACTTGTAGACATCCCTGCTGAGCAACATAATAAAATATTCATTTGAAAATCCCCCTTGTGTAGTATAAAAAGTTTATGTTATTTATTTTTCTTTACGCTATTTATTAATGCAATTAGCGTGCCAACTTTTTAAAATCACTAAAATCAGCGCTTTTTCGAGCATTTTCTTTGTGTGTTAACGCTTTCAATTAGTGTGTCCCCCAAAATAACACACAGTGTGTTATAAAACAACACACTTTTAACACATAACTGTATGAAAATAGATTAGTGTTTAGTTGTCTAGTTGTATTTAAAATAAAAAACACTAAAAAATTTTTTCAGCTTGAAAATCCAGTAAAAAAATAAACCTCTCTTGAACACACTCTTCTATCTATTGTCCAAGCAAACTCTACTAAATTACATAGAATAAAATAAAATAACACAATTCGAAAGGGGATTCCTATGCCAAAACATAGAAAACAAAGCAAAATAAAGATTTATAGAATAACAAGCTATAAAAAAGACGAGCGCTCTGAATTAGACTCTGACAAATTTGAACTAGAACAGCAGGAAATAGAAAATAAGCAGGACAAGCACGACAAACAAGACAAACAAGACAAACAGGACAAACAGGACAAACAGGACAAACAGGACAAACAAGACAAACAGGACAAACAGGACAAACAAGACAAACAGGACAAACAGGACAAACAGGACAAACAAGACAAACAGGACAAACAGGACAAACAGACAAACAGGACAAACAGGACAAACAGGACAAACAAGATAAACCAGGTAAACCAGATAAGCACGACAAGCAGGATAAACAAGACAAACAGGACAAGCACGACAAACAGGACAAACAGGACAAACAGGACAAACAAGACAAACAGGACAAACAAGACAAACAGGACAAACAAGACAAACAAGACAAACAGGACAAACAAGACAAACAAGACAAGCAGGACAAACAAGACAAACAAGACAAACAGGACAAACAAGATAAACCAGGTAAACCAGGTAAACCAGGTAAACCAGATAAGCACGACAAACAGGACAAACAGGACAAACAGGACAAACAGGACAAACAGGACAAACAGGACAAACAGGACAAACAGGACAAACAGGACAAACAGGACAAACAGGACAAACAGGACAAACAAGATAAACAAGATAAACAAGATAAACAAGATAAACAAGATAAACAAGATAAACAAGATAAACAAGATAAACAAGATAAACAAGATAAACAAGATAAACAAGATAAACAAGATAAACAAGATAAACAAGATAAACAAGATAAACAAGATAAACAAGATAAACAAGATAAACAAGATAAACAAGATAAACAAGATAAACAAGATAAACAAGATAAACAAGATAAACAAGATAAACAAGATAAACAAGATAAACAAGATAAACAAGATAAACAAGATAAACAAGATAAACCAGATAAACAAGATAAACAAGATAAACCAGATAAGCCAGATAAGCAAGACAAGCACGTACAATCGGAAAATGTAGTCATAGTACCCACAGATTCACACAGCTTAGATATATGGGATGAAATTTCTCTAAAAGAAATACAAGCTGGGGAACACACAAATTTATTTGAAGAAAAAAGTAATTATCAAAATATTAATTTAGTACAAGTCAGCGATGTTCGCCTCTATTTGGACAAACAACTACAATTTAGTTCCGTTGATGAGCAAATTTATCATGAAGCACTTGTGCATCCGATTATGTCAAAGGTAATTGATCCAAAACGTGTTCTCATATTAGGCGGTGGCGATGGTCTTGCCTTACGAGAGGTATTGAAATATGAAACAGTACTACATGTAGACCTTGTTGATCTAGACGAGGCAATGATTAATATGGCGCGTAACGTTCCTGAATTAGTTTCTTTGAACAAAAGCGCATTTTTTGATAATCGTGTGAATGCACACGTATGCGATGCAAAAGAGTTTTTGAATTCTCCTTCCTCTTTATACGATGTAATCATCATTGATTTCCCTGATCCAGCGACAGAGTTATTAAGTACTTTATATACAAGCGAACTTTTTGCTCGTATAGCTACATTCTTAACAGAAGATGGTGCTTTCGTCTGCCAATCTAATTCACCTGCTGATGCACCTCTTGTATATTGGAGTATCGGTAATACAATTGAAAATGCCGGCTTAATTATAAAAAGCTATCATATAATTGTTCCTTCTTTCGGAACTGACTGGGGATTTCATATTGCAGCTAATTCTGCCTATGTACTCGATCAAATTGAGCAATTATACGTAGTACCAACTCCTCGAACATTACCTTCTCTTCTTTTTCCTTTATTTCAATTTAAAGAAGAACATTTAGATCACCGTAATCTCGTTCTTCTAAACTCAGAATCCAATCTTATCCTACATCAATGTTACAAAAAGGAAATGGAGTTTTGACGATATTATAGTAAGGAGTGCTAACCTATGGAATATTCTACTTTCGGTAAACATATAATAGTAGATTTGTGGGGAGTGGATTTTTCCCTCTTAGATGATATTCACTTTTTAGAACGCCATTTAGTTGTCGCTGCCGACCATTCTGGCGCACATGTTTTAAATGTAAGTACAAAAGAATTCCATCCTTATGGCGTTACAGTATTAGTGTTACTATCAGAGAGCCATCTTTCTATTCACACTTATCCAGAAAAAAACTTTGCAGCAATTGATTGCTATACATGCGGTACAACTGTTGAACCACAAATGGCGATTGATTATATCGTAAATATATTAAAACCGGAGCAGATACAAATAAAAAAATTGATTCGTGGTATAGGAGAAATTGTTACTATCGATTAACTATTTCTCTTACTCATCCGTAAAAAGGAGGATTGCAACTACCATCAGTGGGATGAACACCCACTGATGGTGCGGGCAAATACATAAAAAAACCTTGCATACGCAAGGTTCATTCATTCACTGACATCTTCCTATATAACTCTACAAATTCACTCGCTAATTCCTTTACTGTAATCGCATTCATTAAATGATCTTGCGCGTGCACCATCAGTAAGGTAACCTCTGTCTTTTCGCCACCAGCCTCTTTTTGTATAAGCTCCGTTTGTACACGATGCGCCTCTTTTAATTCTTCTAGTGCTTCTTGTAATTTGGCTTCCGCTTCTGTAAACGCCCCACGCTTCGCGCAATCAATTGCTTCCATTGAACAACTTCTTGCATTTCCCCCATGCAAGATTAGATGAAAAGCTTTCGTCTCTATCGTATCCATTTTAGTTCTTTACTCCCCCTTTTCTTCTGCTAATTTTTGTTTATCCCATATTTTTAAGAATGGTAAGTAAATAAAGAATGCTAGTGCAAAGTTAACAAGTTGCAAAATAACCCCTGAAATTTTCCCACCCGATCCTAAATATCCACTAAAAAGAATAGGTGTCGTCCAAGGTACAGCCGCTCCGCTCGGACGAGCAACTAATCCCCATTCCATCGCAAAGTAAGAAACAAGCGTTAACACAACTGGAACTAATATAAATGGAATAAGTAAAAGTGGATTCATTACAATCGGCATGCCGAACGTCACCATTTCATTAATATTAAAAATACCAGGTGCAATGGACAATCGACCAATACTTTTTAATTGCTGACTTCGTGCAAACAATAACATTCCTACAACTAAAGCAAGTGTTGCACCGGAACCGCCCATATAAATCCATAAATCAAAAAACTGTGCGGTAATCGTATTTGGTACATCTTGCCCTGCTTGAAAAGCAACTCGGTTTTGATCCATTAACGATAACCAAATCGGGCTCATTACACCACCAACAATTGCAGCACCATGAATTCCGCACGCCCAAAGAACATGGACAATAATAACTGCAATTACAGCGCCCCAAAGACTAGCACCAAGTACACTAAGTGGCTCTTGTAGCAGCTTCCCTACAACATTATGAATACTTCCGAAAGTTGTGTGTTCAAAAATCAATCTAATGATCCAAACAACTGTCACAACAATAAATCCTGGAATAAGAGCAGCAAATGAACGTGTTACTGCAGGTGGAATTGTCTCAGGCATCTTTATAATCATTTTTTTCTGTACAATAAATCGGTATATTTCAGTAGATATAATTGCAATAATCATCGCTACAAATAAACCTTGGCTTCCCATTAACGCCGCTGGGATTGCTCCATCTACAATCACACTTTCCTTCGTGCTTGGTATAATATATGCAACTTGAAATGGAGTCGCAAGTAAAAATGTCACAAGCGACAATGCCCCGGATGCTAAAGCATCCACTTTATAATACTCTCCAAGTCTGTAAGCGATTCCAAAAACAGCTATTAAAGCCATTATATTAAAAGTTGCACTAACTGGATACCCCAAAGCTTTCTGCCAACTCTCACCAAACAACCCTGCCATAAAATCATTATAACCTGGTATTGGTAATGCACTAATAATAAGAAAAAATGATCCAATAATTAAGAAAGGCATCGTTAAAATAATTCCATCACGTATAGCTTGCAAATGCCTCTGCTCTGCTACCTTTCCTGCTATTGGCATTACATATTTTTCTAAAAACCGTATCATCTATCCCACTCTCCTCATGGTTTCATTGACAAAGCTGCTTGCAAGATAGCCTCCCCATTACAAAGTCCGTAATGGACGGATTGAATGACATCAACAGGTATCCCTTTCCCCTTACATAGTTCTTTCATTTTCGGTAATAAATAACGTACTTGCGGTCCAAGTAAAAGTACATCTGCTTCATCGATGTGACTATTCACTTCAGAACCTGATACAGCCCAAATCTTTACCTCTATCCCTTTTGCCTGTGCTGCTTTCTCCATTTTTGTAACAATCAAACTGGAAGACATTCCCGCTGCACAGCAAAGCAAAATATTCATCCCGCATCCCTCCCCTTTTTTCTAAACCTAAGTTATGGTACATCCCTTGCTACCACTAGGTTACAAATATATATGTCTAGATTTCTAACTGTATGCCGAGCTTAAAAACAAAAATTTCTCGGTTTTCACGCTATTCCATCTATCGGTATTTTCCTAGTAAAGGGGACTCTAACTCGCTATAATAATTCAGTATGATTTTTTTAATTGATAGGAGGATATATTTATGAAGGCATATCGCTTTCCACTTATTTTATTATCTTCTATCCTAATTGGTGGTTTCATTGGTTATTTCATGGGTGCCGATGCAGTTGCTTTAAAGCCGCTTGGTGACATTTTCTTAAACTTAATGTTTACGATTGTTGTACCGTTAGTGTTCTTTAGCATCGCGTCATCTATTGCTAATATGGATGGATTAAAACGTTTCGGTAAAATTATGTCTAGTATGGCTGGGACTTTCTTATTTACGAGTATTTTAGCTGCTATTTTTATGATTATTGTCGTGAAAGTATTCCCGCCAGCACAAGGTGTTGTATTAGAATTAACACAACCTGACAAAGCTGAAAAAGCAGTTAGTGTTGCAGATCAAATCGTCGGTATTCTAACAGTATCTGACTTCTCGAAGTTACTATCTCGTGAAAATATGTTAGCTCTTATTTTCTTCTCTATTTTAATGGGGATTGCAACTTCAGCAGTTGGTGAAAAAGGAAAACCATTCGCTACATTCTTACAAGCTGGTGCAGAAATTTCAATGAAAGTCGTATCTTTCATTATGTACTACGCTCCAATCGGACTTGCTGCTTACTTCGCAGCATTAGTTGGCGAATTCGGACCACAACTTCTTGGAACTTACTTCCGAGCAGCAATGGTATACTATCCAGCATCTCTAATTTATTTCTTTGTATTCTTCACTTTCTATGCATACCTTGCAGGTCGCAAACAAGGTGTTCAAATATTTTGGAAGAACATGGTCTCTCCTACAGTTACATCTCTTGCAACTTGTAGCAGTGCCGCAAGTATTCCAGCGAACTTAGAAGCAACGAAAAAAATGGGTATTTCTTCAGACGTTCGTGAAACAGTTGTCCTTCTTGGATCTACACTTCATAAAGACGGCTCTGTTTTAGGCGGGGTATTAAAGATTGCTTTCTTATTCGGTATTTTCAACATGGAATTTGAAGGACCAAAAACATTAGCAATCGCACTTGTCGTTTCTCTATTAGTAGGAACAGTAATGGGTGCTATTCCAGGCGGAGGTATGATTGGGGAAATGTTAATCGTTTCTCTATATGGATTCCCGCCAGAAGCACTGCCAATTATCGCAGCAATTAGTACAATTATTGATCCTCCTGCAACGATGTTAAACGTAACCGCAGATAATGCTTGTGCCGTAATGACAGCTCGCCTTGTAGAAGGTAAAAACTGGATCAAAAATAAATTTGCTTAATAAATAAAAAGAGGATGCTCTAAACGAGCATCCTCTTTTTGTCGTTATTTGTTGATAAGTCGATATCCCTTGTCGAAACGTCGATATATTGAAAAAATCGTTGATATATTTGAAGTTATGATAGATATATTCGAAGAATCGTTGATATATTTGAGGTTATAATAGATATATTCGAAAAATCGTTGATATCTCCTCTTGCCACAAATTTGTTAAAATCTTCACAAATATTCCACACCTCTCATCCTTACTCCGTACTATAATCATGTATGGAAAAGGAGATGGAAACAATGACACAAAGCGCACCGGAATTTAAAGTTTTGCAAAGCATTGCATTTCTTGCTGTCGTTTTGCAAAGTTCCTTATTATATACAATGAATCAAGGAAATGTCTTACTTGAACAATCCCTCATTATGGGTATGCTATTTAATCTCGCAAAGTTTTCAGCACCTGCATTCATATTTATCGTTGGGTTTCACCTAATTCGTCACTATACAAAGCAATTAGTATACAAAGAATATATTTCTGAAAAAGCCACACACCTACTCATTCCTTATTTCTTTTGGTCTATTCTTTACTTATTAACAACAAACGATATTATGACATTACAAGGCGGGATAAAAAGTTTACTACTCGGAACAGCCGCACCGCATCTTTGGTACGTTATTATGATGTTCCAAATTCATTTATTATTCCCTTTACTATGCACACTATTTTATTGGTTTCAAAAACGAACAGAAAATAAAAAAGACATATATAAATATATGACCATCTTTGCTTGTCTATATTTCCTTTTAATGTGGTACTCCTCTCACTACATTTTTAATGGAGAGAAATTGACTAGTTCAACCATTTTACATTATACAGATCGTTCCTTCTTCTTCTACTCGTTCTATTTCGTTATGGGCGGAATCGCTGCTGTATCATTAAAAACTTGGCGTATATTTGTCATGAAACATATCCCGCTTATCACAATATTATTTTTCATCTTATTTTTATTCATCAATTATGAGTTATTTAGTTTTTACGGAGCAAACTCTATTCATTTAACCGTTTCTACTTATTTAAAACCGTCTATGTTTTTATATATCGTTTGTGAAATTATGATACTGTACGTGCTATCTATTACAATCGTACAGCGACGCGGTTTCTTATATAAAGCTTTACAATTTATCGGAAATTACACGTATGGTGCTTATTTAGCTCACTTTTTCTTCTTGCAACTATGTACAAAATTCCTTTCTTTATTCACACTGCAAGAAAACACAATATTATATAGCCTATTATTATTTACAATAACGGCTACAATCTCGATTTCAGCAATGGCCATTTGCAGTACACTACCACTTCATACGTGGATTACAGGACCTTCTCCTACAACAAATATAAAGTGGGCGAAGATCATACTTCGGAAAAATCACGAAAAAGTATGCAAACCATATCTTTGATATAATAGAATTCCATACAAGAAAAGAAAGTAGGATACACCTATGATTAATCAAATTGGACAAATTATGTTATATGTAAATAATCAAGATGAAGCCGTACAATTTTGGACTGAGACAGTAGGATTCCAAATTATTGCGGAAGAAAATAACGGAAAAGGATTCCGCTGGATTGAAATTGCACCGGCGAAAGAAGCAGGAACAAGCATCGTCCTTCACGATAAAGCGTTAATCGCGAAGATGCAACCTGAACTAAATCTTAATACACCTTCACTTATGTTCTTCTCAAATAACTTAGACCGTCTATATAAAGACCTTTCTAAGAAAAATGTCACAGTTGGACAAGTTGTAAATTTACCTACTGGTAAAGCATTTAATTTTGCTGATAATGAAAATAATTACTTTGCGGTAATGGAACGAAAATAAAAAAGAAGCTATCCGAAAAAATCGGATAGCTTCTTTCATTTTAAGAAACTTGTTCTGTATTCGTTTCTCTATGCTGTATATGACTCGTAATCCAAGCAATTCCACCAGCAACAACGAGGTAACATAACAATATTAAAATTTGTATTCGTAATTGCGACCAATCCCCTAAAGAAATAACATCTTGTAATCCTCTAAGAGAATGTGACATTGGAAGAAACTGTCCGATTTTGCTAAGAACAGCTACGTTTAATTCTCCTGGGAAAGTCCCCCCACTCGTCGCTAATTGCAAGACGAGAAGTGTTACTGCCGCGAATTTCCCAACAAGACCAAATACCGTTACTAACATAAGAATAAACGTCATGAACGTAAAGGAAATAACAATACTTGATAAAACAAAGAGCGGTACACTTGCAACTTCTAATTTCATGGCTCCTAGCACAACAACATCTACAAGTAGCGCTTGAATGAGCCCAATTAAATATACTAATCCTAGTTTATTAATAAAGTGTACCGTTCCACTTACCTTCATATTTTGTCTACGGCCAAGCGGTAAAATATTTGATGCCATAATTCCGCCGACATAAAATGCAAGTGATAAGAAATATGGTGCAATACCTGAACCGTAGTTAGGTACGTCAGAAACTGTTGACTTCACTAATTGAACTGGCTCCGAGAACATCGTATTGCGTGCATCATCATTGCGAACATCCGCTATCTTCTCTGCGCCCTCTCCTAATTTCATAGCAAGTTCTTTCGCACCGTCGTCAAGTTTAACAAGGCCATTCACTAACTTGCCAGCGCCATTATTCAGCTCTGTTCCACCACTCGCAAGCTGATTTACACCTTCTTGTAATGATGTAAATCCATTGCCCCACTTCGTAAATCCATCAGCTAGATTTGCCGCACCATCTGCTATCTTTTTCGTTCCAGCAGTAGCTTCATTTAACTTAACTCCGAATGTATTCATGCCTTCTTCAACTTTAAGCTGACCGTCAGCAAGCTTCTTCGCGCCTTGTGTCAATTGTTGTTGGCCATTATTTAAAGTATTTGTTGCTTTAGCTAACCCATTAGAAGTAGCAACGATTTTTTGAAAAGCAGGATCTTGCTGTGCTTCTGGATGACTTTTCATGTACTCCTCTAATTGCTTCTTCACACTACTTGCCGCATCATCCGCTTTCACTTGTCCCTCAGCAAGTTTCTCGCTTCCGTTCACCCATTCATTTGTACCAACACTTAATTCACTAACTCCTGATTGTAAAGTTCCTTCACCTTGCGCTAGTAATTCCAAACCACTATGAAGTGATGTCGCTCCTTGACTTAGCTCATTTGCTCCCCCGGTTAAAGCAGATTGACTGGATGCAAGCTTGTCACTTCCCTCTTTCAATTTCGATGTCCCGTCACTTAAACGATCAATACCATCCGCAAGCCGATTTGCTCCATTTTTTGCATCGGTCGTTCCTTCATGTAACTTCTCAGCCCCATTACTTGCATCACTCAATCCTTGTGCCAAATCTTGAAACTTTGAAAAGACACCTTCTGTATAAGATTTCGTAATACTGTTTGAGATTTTTGTTTTCATATTTTCCACAGCTGTCGTTCCAATTTGAGCTGCTACAAAGTTTTTACCTGGATTTACTTTGTAATGCAATTGTGCCGGTTCTGGTTTCTCATCCATAAGTGTACTTACTTTTTTAGAGAAATCTTCCGGAATCGTAACAACCATATAATACTTATCTTCTTTTAACCCTTCATCAGCATTTTTTTCTGATACGAAATGAAAAGCCAGTTCCTTATTCTCTTTTAAATTTTTAACAAAGTCGTCTCCTGCATGAATTGTTTTTTCATCCATTGCAGCACCTTTATCTAAATTCACAACTGCAACAGGTAATTTATCTAATCGTCCGTATGGATCCCAATATCCAGCTAAAAAGAATCCCGAATAAATTAAAGGAACGATTAACAAAAAAATTAAAGCGATACGTCCATGTTTATGGTGCCACATCGCTTTCCAATCTTTAAATACAAGTTGAATTCCCTTCATGAAACATACTCCTTCTCCGAATTTAACACCATTAGAATGGTTTAACAGATTTACTATACACGTCCATTTTCATACTGTATAATACATCTTTAATTATCAATCCATTCCTTTTGGTCTATAGAAAGGAGAGTCAAAATGGAACTTCTTCAACTAAAATACTTTCAAACAGTTGCACGATTAGAACATATGACAAAAGCCGCTGAAGAATTGCATATCGCACAGCCTTCGCTCAGCAAAACAATTGCTAGACTAGAAAAAGACTTAGGCGTCCCGTTATTTGATCGCCAAGGTCGACAAATTACATTAAACTCTTTCGGGAAAGTATTCTTAAAACGAGTAGAGCGCATTTTTCATGAATTAAGTGAAGGCGAACGAGAAATTAAAGATTTAGCTAACTTACAACAAAGCTCTATTACGCTGGCCGTTTCTATTCCAAGAATATTACCAGAACTACTCGGTTCTTTTTTACTAGAACATCCTAACGTTCGGTTCCAACAATTTCTCGCATCTACTCCTTCTATGAAACGACAACTAGATAATATAGAAATTGACTTTTGCATTTCTTCTGTGCCAATTGAAGGCGAGGAGATTATTTGGGAACCACTTATTACAGAAGAAATTTTCTTAGTCGTCCCTTCAGGCCACCGTTTATCAGGACGTGAAAATATCTATCTTCATGAAGTAAAGAACGAACCGTTTATTAGTATGAACACTGGTTATGGATTTCGACACTTAACAGATGAATTTTGTAAAGAAGCTGGCTTCACTCCACATATCGCTTTTGAAGTAGATGAACCAACCGTGATTAGCGACCTTATTAAGCAAGGTCTCGGCATCGCTTTTGTACCAAGTTTAACTTTATTAAAAAACTCTACTTTAGCATTAAATAAATTACGTATTATTGAACCGAATTGCGAGCGAACCATCGGCTTAAGTTGGTCGAAGAAACGCTATCTATCAAAAACTGCCCAGCAATTCCGTGAATTCGTGATTGACTACTTCTCCAATATTAGGTCATAAAATTATATCGATCATAACTTCAAATATATCGACGTTTCGCCAAGAAATATTGATTTATCAACAAATAACGACACAAATAGAAGGTGCCACCCCCATAGGGTGGCACCTTCTATTTCTTACTCTTCTCTAATTCCATTTCAGCTAAAAGTGGTAGTACATTATCAAAAATATGCGTATTATTATTTTCGCCTGTTACGTACCCACCGTAATATCTACTAAATACATTATCATTTCGGAATGTGGCCATATGTTCATACAATTCCGTCGCAAACTTTGTATCACCTGTTTGTAGTACGTACAAAATCGTTAATCCGTAAGCAGCTGGTGATTCATAATCCACAGTTTGTTTTCCCGTTTCTAAATTATAACGGCCGTATAACTTTCCGTCCTTCTGGAACTTCTTCTTTATGAATTCCAAATAAGCATCTGATGAAAGCCCCCCTAAACTACGATGATATGCAACGTATGATTGGTCAATAAGATTCACTTCTTTATCGTACGTAAATGTACCATCTTCCTTATACTCTTTCGGGAATACCCAGCCATGCCTTGGATAATTCGCTAGAAATTGAACCACTTCTTGATACTGCTCAGCAGAAACTTTTCCATACTTTTTCATGTACGAGAATGCATGCGGATTTATGTATGATGTTGTTGCAAAACCACTTTGCTTCCCTGCATCCGCGTCATAATAATCAACGTAATAATTATCTTTCTTATTGTAACGAAGTACAGCATCACTCAATTGATCTGCAAGGTTTTTATAACGATCTTCCTTATACATTTCATAAGCACGATATAATTGTTCTATAATACGAAGATCATCTATAAGTGCATTTGTAGCTGACTGCATTTCTCCCTTTTCAGAGACTTTCCATAAAACGATACGATCCTTATGTACAAAGTTATTTTGAACGACCTTTACTTGTTCATCAAATAACGCTTGATCATCTTTATCCAATGTATATTGTAGCCATAGCCCTGCCGATTCTGATAAAGCTTCACGGCCTTTCGCTTCCCCAGTACCTGCCTTTGTATCTTCTAAACGGTAGGTGGCAAGTGTCCCATTTTCATTCACCATATGTCTTAAAATAAAATGTTCCGTACGGTTTCCTTGTAAGGCTGACCAAAATACAATTCCACCTAAGGCGATTAAGAGAATAACTCCAATCCCTATATATAAACGTTTCCGCAATCTTTTCACCTCCCTAATAAGGCTAACCTTAATTTTACCAGAACATACGTAAATTAAAAAAGACAATCTATTAGATTGTCTCCCGCATTTCTACCCCTCACAAACCTCTTTAGAAGGTCTATATAGTGATTCCACAAGTCGGTCATATTCACGACGTGTAATTTCTTTATTATACAACTTCAATAATAAATCTCTATGCTCTTTTGAAAACGCCATCTTTTTAATGACTTCAGGATACATAAAACACCCTCTCCATTTCACATAAACTTCTCCAACCACAAAATGGAACTTATGTTCGCATAAAAGATTATAAAATATTCCTAGATAAAAAACAAACAAAATATTATTAAACGTTAATTTCTTTCTATTTATAATATTCAAACATCATATTACCATATTCACTTTTTAAATACATATATATTTTTGGCAGTTTATTGAATAAATCTTCCAATTCAATCAGAAAATAATGGCAAAAAAGAAGAGGAGTATATATATGGATACCGTAACATTAGCAAGAGCGTTTTTTGGTTCTTCATTAGCATTCCACATTATCTTTGCAACACTTGGAGTCGGGCTATCTTTGATGATTTTTATAAGTGAGATACTCTATCACTGGAAGAAAGATTCCGACTATGCCATTATGGCAAAAAGATGGACAAAGGCTTTTGCTATTCTTCTCGGTGTAGCAATTCCAACTGGAACAATTGTTGGTGTACAAATCTCACTTCTTTGGCCTGGTTTCGCCAAAATTGTTGGGCAAGTTATTTCTGTTCCCTTTCAAATTGAAATTTTCGCCTTCTTTTTAGAAGCTTTATTCATGTCTATTTATGTATATGCGGCTGATAAATTACCTCCATTCATGAGATTAATCTCACTCTTTTTCGTCATGATTGGTGCCACGGCATCCGCCGTGCTTATTACATCAGCAAATACATGGATGAATACACCCGCAGGCTTTTCCATGGGGCCAGATGGATCGGTTTTTAACGTTGATCCGTGGAAAGCTTTCTTTAATCCGAGCTTTGGCACAAGCGCATTCCACGTCGTTATTACAGCCTATGCGACTGGAGCAGCCGTCATTGCCTCTATCGCTGGATTTAAATTATTAAAGAAGAATGTAAGTGAGCGTGAAGTGGCTTATCATAAAAAGGGACTACTGTTAGGACTCGTCGTGACATTTATTACAGGTGCTACGATGTGGCTTTCGGGGCACGAATCAGCAATCGCCTTACATAAGCATTCACCTGAAAAACTTGCATCTGCTGAAGCTTTATTTGAAACGACATCACATGCTCCCTTATCAATTGGCGGGGTTGTGGATCCTAACACACTTGAACTAAACTATGCGCTGGAAATTCCGAACATGCTTAGCCTTTTAGTGGGACTAGACCCTAGCACCGTCGTAAAAGGTTTAAAGGAATTCCCACAAGAAACATGGCCACCATTTTACACACATACGCTGTTCAACTTAATGGTCGGCACCGCTGCCTTTACCTTTGCAGTTGCAGCAATCGCTCTCTTATATTGGTACTTCGTTTACCGAAAAAAAGGAACCGAGTTACCGAAGTGGCTTCTTTTGGGAGCTGCCGCATGTGGACCAGTTATGATGCTCGGTATTGAATTCGGATGGATTTTCAGCTGTAGCGGTCGTCAGCCGTGGACAATTTATGGTATGCAGCGTACAGTCGATGCTTCTACACGCGCTGATTTCGTCGGTCCTTTATTTATTCTATTCATTATTTTATATATCGGACTCGGTATTTTAACAGTCTTTGTACTACGGACATTCTTTAAGAGACATCCGCTAAAGAATGATTTACATCACCAAGGAGGCGATTCTCGTGCATGAGGAAAGCATTGCAATCATCATCTTATGGGCTCTTATTTTCGTATACAGTATATTAGGGTCCATTGATTTTGGAGCGGGTTTTTGGGGCATGGTATATGCGAAACATCCAACACTTGCTGCCAAGCTTGCCAATCGATACTTATCACCAACTTGGGAAGTAACAAATACGTTTCTTGTCTTTGTCGTTGTCGCTTTCCTTGGTTTCTTTCCGAAAGCAGCCTTTACCCTTGCAACCGTTATGTTCGTACCAGTCATGCTAATTCTAGTACTCGTTGCAATTCGTAGTACATTTATGGTATTTGCTTACTCTCTGCCGAAGTACCAACATCTTCTTCGGATTATTTCAGGTATTACAGGGCTCTTAATTCCAGCCCTATTAATTACCGTTTTACCTGTTACAGAGGGTGCCTACATTAC
The DNA here is from genome assembly GCF_038050415.1 of Bacillus sp. FSL M7-1020. NCBI lineage: Bacteria > Bacillati > Bacillota > Bacilli > Caryophanales > Bacillaceae > Bacillus > Bacillus sp. FSL M7-1020. The sequence goes on from NZ_JBBOTW010000001.1 coordinate 4,739,963, forward strand.
AATGGCTGAAGGAAAAGAAGTACTCCTTTACGGAAAACTTCTTTCTAGTCCTGTTATTTATTGTTATATGCTATTCGGACTAACTTCGGAACTGTTTCTATCTTCTCTCTTTCTCGCGGATTTTGCGAGAGAGCAAGGTTCAGAAGATGCATATAGAATTTATAGAAGAAATGCCATCATACTTGGTCCTGCAACGCTCGTTACGGCAATTATAGCTCTCGTTGTAATGGACCCACAAACACACTGGCTAATGCAAGGATTAATAAAGCAATTCCCATGGTTTACAGTCTCTATCATTTTATTTGTTATCGGCTATTCCTCCCTTTGGTGGACAAATAAGAAATATAGCACACTAGGGTTTCCTCGCATTGCAGTTTTAGCTGTCGTCGCTCAATATGCATTTGCAAGCTACGCTTACGGCGTCGCTCATTTACCGTATATCATTTACCCGGACGTAACTGTATTTACAAGCTTTACAACGGTCGAAACATTCTATGCGCTTCTTATCCTCTACGCAATCGGGATTGCAATTTTACTACCCGGATTCATTTTCTTCTGGAATTTATTCTTGAAGGATCGAACTTTTTTGAAGGAAAAATAACAAAGTAAAACTTTAATCAGTAAGGGTTTTGTTCATCCCCACTGATTATTAACCTTCACCAATCAGGCGTTTACGGGCAGCAGGACTTCCACCTAACTTCTTTGCTCCAGCCGAATTTTGAGGTAGGAGTCTTACTGCCCACAAATAGCGGAATAAATGAGGGGCATTCGTACATAGAATGCCCCTCATTTATTAGACTCCTCTCCTAATAGTTATTTCACTAGTATGTATACTTGTCCTATAGCTTGAAAAACACATATTCACTTTCTTCTATTATACGTCTAGTTCCTCTTATTCTTTTTCGAATATACTACCAATACAGACCTTGAGACAAGCTACATTGATTCAAGGAAAAATAGAAAGGTAGGTAAAATATGAGCATTGAGATATGGATTACTATTATTGTATTCTTCTTAACGATGATTGTTATCTTTTGGCGACCTCGTGGCTTAAATGAGGCATGGCCAGCAGCAATTGGCGCTGGTATTATCCTCATTACTGGACTTGTCTCAAGGCCAGATGTCATAGACATTATAAGTAAAATCGGAGGCGCTTCCATAACGATATTGGCGACCATCGTTATGGCAGTTATATTAGAAAGCTTCGGCTTCTTCCATTGGGCTGCAGCAAAACTCGCAAATTTAGCGAAAGGTTCTGGACGCCGCCTATACTGGTATATTCAATTACTATGCTTTCTTATGACTCTTTTATTTAATAATGACGGTAGTATTTTGATTACAACCCCAATTCTAATCCTTCTTCTGAAAAATCTTCAATTAAAGCCTCATCAACAAATTCCTTATTTATTAAGCGGTGCTTTAATCGCCACTGCTTCTAGTGCACCAATCGGTGTAAGTAATATCGTAAACTTAATCGCATTAAATATCGTTAATATGACTCTTTATATGCATACTGCTATGATGTTTGTACCTGCAACATTAGGATTATTGTTTATGTCATGGCTCATGTACACTGTTTTAAAGAAAAAATTACCAGAGAAATTACCGGTTTCTTCATATGATATTGAAGAAATTTTCTTCACGAAAAACTTCCATCCGTTAAAAGGAAACAATTCTGTTGATACGAAACAAAAACGTACAAAATTCATGTTAAAAGTATTAGGTTTTGTCTTCCTTATGCGCTGTCTTCTGTTCGTTGCATCCTTCTTATCTATCCCAATCGAAATCGTTGCAGTGCTAGGTTCCCTCGTTCTTCTTATCTGGAGATGGTACTACTTACGAACAAACCCTGTCGATATTTTAAAAAAGACACCGTGGCACATTTTAATCTTCGCCTTCTCTATGTACGTCATTATTTACGGGCTTCACAACGCAGGATTAACAGCCGCACTTGTGCAATGGCTCGAGCCACTTGTAAGTCAGCATTTACTCTATGCTAGCTTTGCAATGGGCGGACTTGTATCCATCCTCTCTAACGTCTTCAATAACCACCCTGCCCTTATGATTGGTACAATCACATTAACAGAAATGGGGCTAGATCCAGTCACATTAAAAACAATCTACCTCGCAAACATTATTGGTAGTGACATCGGTTCACTATTATTACCAATCGGTACACTAGCTTCCCTCATCTGGATGTATATTCTGAAACAAAACAAAATTAAAGTAAAATGGAAAGATTATTTAAGCGTATCTCTCATCGTTATTCCTCTCACAACAGTCGTCACATTATTCCTCTTATACTACTGGGTACACCTCTTCTTTGCCTTATAAAGAAAACAGAAGCCCCCTTTGCTACCGTCTTAGCAAAGGGGGCTTTTTCTATAATTAAGTTAGGTACTACAGTGTGATCAATCAAGTAAAGAGGTGTAACGTGTTATTGGTATAAATGACTACCAGTATCTTTAAATTCTTTCGCCTTCTCTTTCATTCCTTTTTCAATTGCTTCTGTCGTTTCTAAGTCATTTTCTTTCGCATATTCACGAATATCATGTGAAATTCTCATACTACAAAACTTCGGTCCACACATTGAACAAAAATGAGCTGTTTTCGCTCCTTCTGCTGGTAACGTTTCATCGTGATACTCCATCGCACGTTCAGGATCTAAAGACAAATTAAATTGATCGCGCCAACGAAATTCGAAACGTGCTTTTGAAAGTGCGTCATCACGCTGATGAGCCGTTTTATGCCCTTTCGCAAGATCAGCCGCATGTGCTGCAATTTTATACGTAATAACCCCTTCTCGAACATCATCTTTATTTGGTAAACCTAAATGTTCTTTCGGCGTTACATAACAAAGCATCGCCGTTCCAAACCAGCCGATCATTGCTGCTCCAATTGCGGATGTAATATGGTCATATCCTGGTGCAATATCTGTCGTTAGCGGCCCAAGTGTATAAAATGGCGCGCCCTGACAAATATCAAGTTCTTTCTCCATATTTTCTTTAATTAAGTGCATCGGTACATGTCCAGGTCCTTCAATCATAACTTGCACATCATGTTTCCAAGCGATTTTCGTCAATTCACCAAGCGTTTCAAGCTCCGAGAACTGCGCTTCGTCATTTGCATCTGCAATCGAACCTGGACGTAATCCATCTCCAAGCGAGAATGAAACATCGTACTGCTTCATAATTTCACAAATCTCTTCAAAATGAGTATATAGGAAGTTTTCTTTATGATGGAATAAACACCACTGCGCCATAATCGAACCACCGCGTGAAACGATACCTGTCGTACGTTTTGCAGTAATTGGAATGTAACGAAGTAATACACCAGCGTGAATCGTAAAGTAATCAACGCCTTGCTCCGCTTGCTCAATTAACGTATCACGGTACACTTCCCACGTTAAATCTTCTGCAATTCCGTTTACTTTCTCAAGCGCTTGATAAATGGGCACAGTTCCAACCGGTACAGGAGCATTACGAATAATCCATTCGCGCGTCGTATGAATATTTTTACCTGTAGATAAATCCATAATCGTATCTGCACCCCAGCGCGTTGCCCATGTCATCTTCTCTACTTCTTCTGCAATAGAAGAAGATACAGCAGAGTTTCCGATATTTGCATTTACCTTCACATGAAAGTTACGTCCGATAATCATCGGTTCTGCTTCCGGATGGTTAATATTCGCTGGTAAAATCGCACGACCTTCTGCAATTTCCTTACGAACAAACTCAGGCTCCACTCCTTCACGAATCGCAACATACTCCATCTCAGACGTAATAATGCCATTACGCGCATAGTGCATTTGCGTAACATTTGCACCTTCCTTCGCTCTAAGCGGCTTACGATCCATTTGCGGGAAAACAGGTGTATGTTTCGAAGCCACTTTCACACCGTCATCCTCTGGTTTTACTTCACGCCCTTCGTATGCCTCTACATCCCCGCGCTCCATGACCCAAGAATGACGCGGCGTTGGAATCCCCTTTTCCAGCTCCACTTTATAGGCCGGATCCGTATAAGGACCACTCGTATCATACACACGGATGGGCGGATTTTGGACACCATTCGTATCGCTTTGTGCAATCTCACGCATCGGTACTTTCATACCTTCCCGTGGTCCATCTACATACACTTTCTTACTTCCTGGTAAACTCGATTTCAATTCAATTTGTTCAGCTGAAACAGATTGTTTCATAACCTTTGTTGCCCCCCTGTACGTGACAAGGACGAGATATGGCCAGCGTATGCCAAAACAAAAAGAGCCAGGTCCATAAAAAAATAAGGACCTGGCTCATAAAAGACATCATTATGTAAAGCCGCTAACTTCCCTACGCTGGTACGAGCCAGATCAGGTCCAAAGGGTTAAGAAGTTCACGCGCTTCTCTCTCAGCCTACGCATACGTTAGGCACCCCTAGTTTATCACTGATTTAATTTTCAATACTTTCTCATCATACACGATAATCTGAAAAATGAAAAGTTTATTTCTTTTATTGTTTATGGAATCATCCACGTTAAATAATATGCCTGTACATACGTCATAATACCAACGATAATAACGAAGAACAAACTATGCTTCACTGTAAAACGGAACAAATCCGACTCTTTTCCGGCAAGTCCAACTGCAGCACAAGCAATTGCAATCGATTGCGGAGAAATCATCTTACCTGTTACACCACCTGTTGTATTTGCCGCAACGAGAAGTACTTCAGATACGCCAACTTGCTGCGCCGTAATTGCTTGTAAATTCGAGAACAGTGCGTTCGCTGACGTATCGGATCCTGTTAAGAATACACCAATCCAACCTAGGAATGGTGAGAAGAAAGGGAATAGTCCGCCAGTTCCTGCTAGCGCTAGCGCTAATGTAGAAGATAGACCAGAATAGTTTGCGATAAATGCGAATCCTAATACGAATCCGATAGATAGAATTGGCATCTTAAGTTCGTTTAACGTTTCTTTAAATGTCGCTACTGCATCTTTTGCACTCATTTTCAAAATAAAGATAGAAATAATACAAGCAATTAAAATTGCCGTTCCAGTCGCTGATAAAACATCTAATTTCAAAATTGCTTCATAAGGCGTTGGTTTATTTACTATCGGCTCTGCTTTCATTACTAAATTGTGTAAGCCTGGAACTTCAAACTTAAATACAAGACTTTCTAAAGCGCCTCCTGGAGCAAATAAAGATTTAAAGAAGCTTTGGCTCCAAACAACTACCATAACCGTTAAAATAATGAACGGAGACCATGCTTTCACTACTTTTCCTATTGTGAGTTTTGGCATAGATGTCGTCGTTGTTGCCGCTACTTCACTATTTGCTTGTTTAGATTGATAGATTTCTTTCGGCTGCCAAACTTTTAAGAACAGCGCTAAACTCACTAAACTTACAAGTGCTGACGTAATATCCGGAAGCTCCGGCCCTAGAAACGTTGCTGTAATAAACTGTGTAATTGCAAATGAACTACCTGCTACAAGTAACGCAGGCCACGTTTGTTTTACCCCTTTAAACCCATCCATTAAAAATACGATGAAGAACGGAACAAATAATGATAGAAACGGTAACTGATGTCCAGCCATTTGTCCGATTTTATGTGGATCAATACCCGTTACTTGTCCAGCAACTGTAATCGGAATTCCCATCGCTCCAAATGCTACCGGTGCAGTATTTGCGATTAAACAAAGACCAGCCGCATATAAAGGATTTAATCCGAGACCTGCTAGAAGCGCTGCCGTGATTGCTACTGGTGCACCGAATCCCGCAGCCCCTTCTAAAAATGCTCCGAATGAAAAACCAATTAAAATAACGAGTAAACGGTGATCATTTGTAATAGATAATACAGATGCACGAATGACATCGAATTGACCTGTTTTTACGGAAATTTTATACAAAAATACCGACATAATGATAATCCAAGCAATTGGCCATAGTCCGTATAAAAAACCGTATCCGGTTGCTGCCATCGCCATCGTAAACGGCATTTTATAAGCGAATAACGCTACTAAAATTGTAAGTACAACTGTAATAAATCCTGCCACATACCCCTTCATGCGGAAAACTGCTAAAGCTAAGAAAAAAAAGATGATTGGAATAAGTGCGACTGCTGCCGAAATCCAAATGTTACCGAACGGATCATAAACTTGTGTCCATGTGTTCATTGTTCTCTCCCCCTAAAGAATCCCCTTTTAAATAGAATAACCTCATCAATAGACTATCAGGTCATCATACCTTTAAGTCTAAAAATAAAAAACGTTCAAGAAAACGTTTTCATCTAATCCCATTTATACTTTATCACAGCGTTTTCCATAAAAAAAGATTTTTTTGAAAATTTTATTATTTAAAGAAAAAATCTTACAAAATCGTCACGTTCTTGTAATGTTCATCGATAGTAAGCTTGTAAAAATTACTGCATAATAATAGTATAACAACGGAAATTATTTATGAGGTGATATATATGAATGGAAACAAAATACTAGCTGCTTTATCATACTTTAGTGTACTATTTGCCCCTATCTTATTCCCAATCATCGTTTGGATTGTGGGGGATGCTGAAACAAAGCCACATGCAAAACGTGCTCTATGGACACATATCATTCCAAGTATCGCTACATTTATCGGCGTAGCTATTTTAGGAATTATGGGCATCGGATCGGACCAACCAGATGTAACACTTGGAATTGGAGCAATGATTGTCTTAGCTATTTGCGGAATCATCAGCTTATACTACTTCATCTGGAACATTGTAAAAGGAATTAAAGTGCTGAAAGCTTAATTTTAAACAAACGTTTGTTTAAAAAAGGACACTTGCAATTTGCAAGTGTCCTTTTCCCGATTAGTGTGAGCTAATAATTAGCGGGGGATGCCCCTACTGATTAAAGTTTCACTTTATCTTCTTCGTTTCTTCTTTTTTCTCATCATTTTCTTTCGGCGCGTATTCGTTTTATCCGCTATAATGTGAAGCGTGCTCGCCACAACAATTCCCATTAGGAACGTTTTAATTTCCACCTCATGTTTTTTCGCAATTTCTATTAAGTTCCCGTCCAGTGCTATTACATTTAATAGAAATAAAAACGGAGAAAATACGATTAACATGTATGCAATACGAATTACATCACCAAGTATAATCGTATGTGTAAGAAAGGAACGATGTGGCATTACTTTCTTATACGGATACCAAAATATACGCAGGAATCCCCATTTATTATACGCATTACTGTACGTATCTAAATCAGGTGTTAAAAATGAAGTACCTACTAAAAAGCCAATTGCAAAAGTTAATAAAAAATCAAAATTTGTTAATCCATACGAAAAGAGCAGAAACAAAACAACCGGAAGGGATATTAAGTTTATTTTCGTATGCGTTTTTCCTGATGGCATAATGCACTTCCTCGCTTACGTTCGCCCTGTCACTCTATGACAGTTCTCACCTATTGATCTAATTTCTGATCGATAAATGATGTGTCTATATCCGAACCAAACCATTCTGCCAACTTCACTCGTGCCTTATCTTTCACATCTTCATTGACATATAATGACGCCTGTATTAGTGCCGCCGTTAATGCCCCTAAATCGTCCGTATAACCAACTCCAGCAATGAAATCTGGGATGGCATCAATCGGTGCAATAAAATAAGCAAGTGCTCCAATTACAATAATTTTCACCCGCTTTGGAACATCAGGTCTTTGCAAAACGTAAAACAGTAATAAACTGGCATAAATGACCGACTGTCCGGCTTGCTTTGCAACATGTTTTACTTTTTTCCAAAACGCTTCAACTGAAAATTTTTGTTTCATGTAAAAGCCCCCCTATTTTTCAAAAGAAATAAGCTACAATATATTACCAGTAAAAGTTCATCAAAATTACACATAATCTATCAATGAATTTTTATTTTAACAAACAAACCTAAAAAGAACAAGTGTTCGTTAATTTTCATACCCTTTCCTTCATATAATAGTTTTCTAGACAAACCATTACATATTTCCATTTCTTATTTCTCAACCATGAAAATTTTCACTTTCACTTAACATTCTTCTCTATCTTTGTTATATTTTCTAGTTGACGGACATATAAACGAATGATAAAGTTTTCTCTGGTAGTGACAAAACACATACAAAAAATGTAAAATGTTATAGTGTTTCTCAGAAATGAATTTTGTTGTATAATACAGAAATGACGTTATACTTATGAGCAGCAAAAGAAACCAAAAAAGGGTATGCATAGTTAAAGTCGTATATGGGTGAATATAGAAGCTCTAATTATGGCAAAAGAAACTATGTATTTTTTATTTTAGCATTTTTCGCTCCAAAATCGACCAAGCCTGATAGAGAAAGGGTGGAAATGAATGAAAGAAACCTTGAAATCACAATTTCAAAATGTGCGTTTCACTTTATTCGTAGCTTTAGCCGTATGGCTGAAAACCTACATTATTACACGCACAAGCTTTGATTTAAAACTTGAATCTTTCATGCAAGAATTCATTTTATTCATTAGTCCATTAGCAGCATCATTACTGTTTGTGGGACTTGCATTATTTGCAAAAGGAAAAAAACGTAACTATATAGCACTTGGAATTAATTTTGTTTTAACGTTCATTCTTGTTGGTAACGTAATGTTCTACGGATTCTACAATGACTTCGTTACTTTACCAGTACTAGGGCAAACTTCTAACTTTGGAAGCTTAGGTTCTAGTGTGAAAGAATTATTTAACTACAAAATTATCCTTGCATTTGCGGATATTATCGTATTCTTCATCTTACTAAAGAAGAAGAAAAACTTTGCACCGACAGAGCGTGTAGCACGTCCGATGCGTTCTCTATACTTCGTGTCAACAGTTGCTATTTTCTTCGTAAACCTAGGGTTTGCAGAAGCTGAACGTCCAGAACTATTAACACGTTCATTCGACCGCGTTATGCTTGTTAAAAACTTAGGATTATATGTACACCAAGCATACGATCTTGGCTTACAAGCGAAGTCAAGTTCACAAAAGGCATTTGCAGACGGTAGTAAATTACAAGAAACAGAAAACTATGTGAAAACAACACAAAGTAAACCAGATCCAAATATGTTCGGTACTGCAAAAGGAAAAAACGTAATTGTTGTCTCTCTTGAGTCATTACAAACATTCTTAATTGGCGCAACAGTTAACGGACAAGAAGTTACACCATTCTTAAACCAATTTACGAAAGAAAGTTATTACTTTGATAACTTCTTCCATCAAACTGGGCAAGGTAAAACATCTGATGCTGAATTCTTAGTAGATACTTCTTTATATCCACTAGACCGTGGTGCTGTATTCTTCACACACGGTAACAACGAATACACAGCAACTCCAGAAATTTTACGTCAGCAAGGGTACCACACATCGGTATTCCACGCAAACAACGCAACATTCTGGAACCGTAACATTATGTATCCGGCACTTGGTTATGATCGTTACTACAACGAGCTTGACTACAAGATTACGCCAGAAACAAAATTAAATTGGGGATTAAAAGATATCGAATACTTCGATCAATCTATCGATATGTTAAAAGAAGTGAAGCAACCGTTCTACACTCGCTTCCTTACTTTAACAAACCATTACCCATTCACTTATGATGACAACACGAAATTAATCGATGAATATAATTCTGGTGATGGCGTGTTTGACCGTTACATGGTAACTGCTCGCTATTTAGACGAAGCAATGAAACATTTTATTGAGCGTCTAAAAGCAGAAGGCATTTACGACAACTCTGTGATCGTATTCTACGGTGATCACTATGGTATTTCTGAAAACCATAACCGTGCAATGGCACAGTTCTTAGGAAAAGAAGAAATTACTGCATTTGACCATATGAACTTACAAAAAACACCGATGTTTATTCACGTTCCAGGTCAAAAAGAAGGTAAAACAATTTCAAAACCAACTGGTGAAATTGATATTAAACCAACTATTCTAAACTTACTTGGTGTAGATTCTACGAATCAAATTCAATTTGGCCATGACGTATTCTCACCTGATAATAAAGGATTCGTTGTTCTTCGTGACGGTAGCTTCATTACAGATAAGTACATGTACACGAACAGTACATTCTACGACCGTGCTACTGGCGAAGTTGTACAATTACCGAAAGAAGAATCTCAACCACTCATTGATCGTGCCCAAAATGAATTGAACATGTCAGACAAACTCATTGAAGGTGACTTACTTCGCTTCTCTGAAAGTAACAAGATTAAAACTGGTGAAGTAAAAACAGCTATTAAAGAAGAAAAGAAGAGCGCTGAGTAATCTCAGCCTCTTTTTTATTTTCCGCTATCCTTCTTCTCCTATTCATTAACTTTAAAATTACATAACCTTTACCAAATATTCACACCACATTAACGAAACATCTCTATAATAAAATATGTAAACGAGGTTCTACATATTTCTTATCTCTCATCTTCAATAAGATCCCTTAAAGAAATATGCGAACCGTTTGTTTTCTACTTTCTTTTAATTGTCTTTTAAAGTGTTTTGTTCTCATGTACAAAACCTTCAATAAGATGATATCCCTATGAAAGATAGCTACCCTCCTTTTGCAGCATTCCATATGAATGTTGCTTTTTTTTATTTATAGGCAGGATTCTTATTTCTTATTTTCGAATTTGTATATACAAAATGCTATAAATCTCTATTACTTCCCTATTATTTACAAATACATATACGTCATATGTAGAGTATTGCTTACATAAAAATTACTATAGCGATTTTATGCCGCGTTAACTAGCAATAGGAATCCCACTTCAAAATTTGGCCGGATTCAAAAATCATATGGGTGGTCTAACCGTATAAGCTCGATTAATCAAAGTTTCACCTTACTTCAGTACTTACGAAAGGATGGGATGGAAATTGGCATATGAAAGATTTGTACTTTGGAATGATGCAGTTATTGATACAACAAAACAAAAAACATACATAGAACTAGAAGAAAGAGGCTTGCAATTTGGAGATGGTGTCTACGAGGTAATGCGGCTCTACAACGGAAACTTTCACTTATTAGATCCGCACATAACAAGACTATATCGCTCCCTAGAAGAAATAGAATTATCGCTCCCTTTCTCAAAAGCAGAGCTCATCACCTTACTGTACAAACTCATTGAAAGTAATAATTTCTACGAAGATGGAACCATTTATTTGCAAGTATCTCGCGGTGTACAAGCTCGTACTCATGCATTCTCATATGACATTCCCCCGACAATCTATGCCTATATCACAAAAAAGGAAAGACCGGCTTTATGGATTGAATATGGTGTACGTGCTATATCAGAACCAGATACTCGCTGGCTTCGCTGTGATATTAAATCATTAAATTTACTACCAAATGTATTAGCTGCTACGAAAGCTGAACGCAAAGGTTGTAAAGAAGCCCTTCTCGTACGAAATGGTATTGTAACTGAAGGTAGCCGTTCCAACTTCTTTTTAATTAAAAATGGAACACTCTACACACATCCAGCCAATCATCTTATTTTAAATGGAATTATTCGTCAGTATGTCCTTTCTTTAGCTAATACTCTTCACATTCCTGTACAAGAAGAACTTTTTAGCATTCGTGACGTTTACCAAGCTGATGAATGTTTCTTTACAGGAACAACGATTGAAATCTTACCGATGACTCACCTTGATGGAGCTGCGATTCGAGATGGTCAAGTTGGCCCCATTACAAAAACAATACAAAAATCCTTTTCTCAAAGCCTTTTAAAATCAAACACACCATCTTCTTAAATACGAATAATTACCATTTCCTATAATGTTAATATATGTATTTAAATCAAAATCAAGGTAGAAATTCATACCTTGATTTTTTCTTGTAATCTTTTTGTCACATTCAGTTTCCCGCATAAGTCTTGACAGTAATCGACATGCCTTTTAGAATTTTTAATAGTTGGTAAATTTTTCTTCACTACATTACAGACAGAAAGGAATCGACAAACTATGAAAAAATACCTTGCCGGTCTTGCCGCAGTGTCTGTAGCAGGAGGAGCAGCACCTACACTTGATAGTGTGCAAGCTGCCCCGGAACAAAATACACAAAAAGCTGCTACACAAACTGTACAAGCTTCTGCACCTAACACTTCATCTTACACGGTAAATGCTGATGTATTACATGTTCGTGCAGGATCAAGCACTTCTCAAGATATCATCTCTCGTGTTTATAACGGTCAATCATTAAACGTGATTGGCGAAGAAAATGGTTGGTTCAAAATTAACCATAATGGAAAAACTGGCTTTGTCAGTGGCGAATTTGTATCAAAAAAGGGAGCAACTAATTCCAATGTAAGTACAACAGGTGGAAAGAATAAAGTTACTGCCGATGTATTACGTGTACGTACAGCTCCTAACACTTCCAGTTCCGTTTCAGGACGTGTGTATGAAGGACAAACATTAAACGTAATTGGTCAAGAAAATGGTTGGGTGAAAATCAATCACAATGGACAAACTGGTTATGTTAGTGGTCAGTTCGTATCAGGCGTTTCTGCAAATACAGGAGCTACAAACGATACGAATCAACAAACTGTACAACCAGCAAGCGGAAACTATACAGTAAATGTATCTTCCCTTCGTGTTCGTACAGGCCCTAGCACTTCTCATACAACTGTAGCTTCTATTACAAAAGGACAAGTAGTACAAGTCGTTGGCGAAGTTCAAGATTGGTTCAAAATCAATTATGCAGGACAAGCTGCCTACATAAGTAAAGACTACGTAACAAAGGGCGGTTCTAACGAAAACGGTTCACAAGGCAACAATCAAAATAATAATCAAAACAATAACGTAACTGTTCAAACTGGTGGTACTTACGTTGTTAACGCAACGTCTCTACGTGTTCGTACAGGCCCTGCTGCTTACCATAGTGTAATTGGCGGCGTGTTAAATGGTACAACATTAAACGTAGTTGGATCTGAAGGTAGCTGGTTTAAAGTTAATTACCAAGGAAAAACTGGTTTTGTGAGTGGCGAGTTTGTAAAATTCGTTAAAGGTGGCACTGCTACTCCTGAACAACCGAAACAACCTGAAAAGCCTAACCAAGGTGCAATTGGTGATTACTACATTAATGCTTCTGCACTAAATGTACGTAGTGGCGAAGGTACAAATTATAGAATCATAGGGGCACTTTCGCAAGGACAGAAGGTGCAAGTAATCTCTGAAAACTCTGGATGGAGTAAAATTAACTACAATGGCCAAAATGGTTATATCGGAACACGTTTCCTATCTAAAACACCAGTTGGTGGTGCAGTAGATAAGCCTAACAACAACAATAATAATCAAAATAACAACAATCAAAACAACAACAATACAGGCAACAACAATACAGGCAACAACAGCGGTGACACTTCTTCTCTACTTGCATACGCGAAATCTATGCAAGGTGTACCATACGTTTGGGGCGGTACTTCTGCTAACGGTGTTGACTGCAGTGGTTACATCTACCACGTATTTAAGAAATTTGGTCATAACATTAGCCGTCAAAGTGTTGCGGGATATTGGAGCAGCTTACCGAAAACTTCAAGTCCACAACCAGGCGACTTAATTTATTTCCAAAACACTTATAAAGCAGGTCCTTCTCATATGGGAATTTACCTTGGGGGCGGATCATTTATCCAATCTGGAGATAAAGGGGTAGCAATCGCTTCATTAAGTAACTCTTATTGGAAGAGCCACTTCTTAGGTTATACGAAAGCACCTTAAGTTATAGTTTCAGAGCCTTCTAGATTACTAGAAGGCTCTTTTTTAAAGAACTCAATATAGTAATCCCCTTTCGTTCTCTCTCCACACAAAAATTATGCGTTCATTTTCCTATTTCGTACACTATATTCTATAAAAATCACTCAAAACGTTATCACAATGAATATATTCCCACAAAAAACATAACCTATTTCATGTCTATTCATTTCATATGTGTTTTTTTGAAGAATTTTCTTTTTATTTAAACTTTTCGTTAGACGTTTGACCTCCGATGTCCATTATGATAAGTTACTTAAGATGTTATATTCGCAAAAGTATAGACAACTGGTTTATACACTTTTTTACTATGAGGAAGGAGCATACACTGCATGAATCTTTTATGGGGAATTGGCGGCGTGATTGGAGTATTAGCAATTGCTTTTTTACTATCTTCCAACCGCAAAGCTATTAATTGGCGCACAATTTTAATCGCGCTAGCATTACAAATGTCATTTTCATTTATCGTATTACGCTGGGATGCTGGTAAAGCAGGTTTAAAACACGCTGCTGATGGTGTTCAAGGATTAATTAATTTTTCTTACGAGGGAATTAAGTTCGTTGCTGGGGATTTAGTCAACGCAAAAGGCCCTTGGGGATTTGTCTTCTTTATTCAAGCACTACTTCCAATTGTATTTATTAGTTCATTAGTAGCAATCTTATATCATTTCGGTATTATGCAGAAATTTGTTAGTGTCGTTGGTGGTGCATTAAGTAAACTTCTTGGAACTTCTAAAGCAGAAAGTTTAAACTCAGTAACAACTGTATTTTTAGGACAAACTGAGGCACCAATCTTAATCAAACCTTACTTAGCACGCTTAACAAATAGTGAGTTCTTCACTATTATGGTAAGTGGTATGACGGCTGTTGCCGGGTCAGTTCTTGTCGGCTATGCAGCGATGGGAATTCCGTTAGAACACTTATTAGCAGCAGCAATTATGGCAGCTCCATCAAGTTTATTAATTGCAAAACTAATTATGCCAGAAACAGAAGAAGTAGATAATAACGTTGAGCTTTCTACAGAACGTGAAGACGCAAACGTTATTGATGCAGCTGCACGTGGTGCATCTGAAGGTATGCAACTTGTTATTAACGTAGCAGCAATGTTAATGGCTTTCATCGCATTAATCGCTTTATTAAATGGATTATTAGGATGGGTTGGTTCTTGGTTCGATATTAAACTTAGCCTAGATTTAATCTTCGGTTACTTATTATCACCATTTGCAATCTTAATTGGGGTTTCTCCAGGTGAAGCTATACAAGCAGCAAGCTTTATCGGTCAAAAACTTGCAATCAACGAATTCGTTGCATATGCAAACTTAGGACCACATATGGCAGATTTCTCTGCAAAAACAAATCTGATTTTAACATTCGCAATCTGTGGATTCGCAAACTTCTCTTCTATTGCAATTCAATTAGGTGTAACTGGAACGTTAGCTCCTACTCGCCGTAAACAAATTGCACAATTAGGGATTAAAGCAGTTATCGCTGGTACACTAGCGAACTTCTTAAACGCAGCAGTTGCAGGTATGATGTTCCTATAAATTTATATCAACCCTCCTCTTTCCATAGAGGAGGGTTTTTTGTATGTGTAAATGTATTTTTTATATATACGAAATACTTTATGCTTAAATATCAAAACATTATGATACAATAATTAGTAAGTCTGTTTATTTTTTCTTGTGCAAGGGAGATACTACTTCATTTTGTTCTATTAAAAAAGAATTGCAGTTACATGGTCTAATTCTTATTAATTGCGCATACTACAAGTATCCTTGCCTGAATTACCTTTAAGGAGGAAAGTTTTGTGAAAAATAATTTCTATAAAGTCTTCTCTATGTGGATTTTACAAATTTTATTTTATTTTACAACTGTACATGTGACGCATTATGAGCATGCTCTCATTTTTACAATTATATATGTAATCGTTAATGTACTATTTCTATTTTTGCCTGATAAAACCGCATTTGTTTTCTTCATATTGGGAACCATTATTTCGGTATTCTATTTATTCTATCAAGCGTGGCTTTACTTATGGAGTACATCAGATCAATGGGAGTACATTATTACTCACTTCCTGATGGTAGCAAACTTCTTCATTGTTTATATCTCAACACATCTATTAAAGAAAGTTATTCATGAGAATAAAGAATTAACTGAGCGTGTGAGAACGCTAGAACAATACATTGGAGAATCAAAATTATTAACGAGACAAGAATTCGAAAGAAGACAAGCATTATTAATAACTGCAATGAATCGTCGCAATGAATCAGGTATTATCATATACTTCGATTTCGCTTCCTTTAGTAAATACACGAAAGAAAGCGTCATGGACCGTGTAGCTTCATTATTAGTTGAAACGGTAAGAAATGACTTTGACCTTGCTGCTGAATACGATAGCAATACACTGGTTATTTTACTACAAAACACAAATGAAGCCGGTGCTAACATTGTAATGAACCGCCTACAGCCAAAAATGGGGCAATGGCTTGCTGCTGAAGCAATTCAAGATATAAAAATTTCGCGAGAGCAAATCGGAAGTAAAGGACCGACATTATTATGATGACGCTTGTTATACTCCTTTTATTTCTTTTATTCTGTGTACTCGTTTTTTGGATTAGCATCGCATTTTCAATTAAATACGTACTTATTTTTACAGCCTTTCTATTCTCTGGCTTACTCGTTTATTATTCTTTCTTAACACTCGCAGGCTTAATTCACCGAAATAGTAAACGAAAAGATCGTACGCTAGAACATTATCCGAGCGTTGATATTTTAATACCCGCCCATAATGAAGGGGTCGTTATTAAAGATACATTAGAGGCGATGGCAAAGATTGAATATCCAGGCAAACTAACTGTTTATTTATTAAACGATAATTCTCAGGATGAAACACCTGAAATTGGTGATGACTTTGACAAAGCTTATGCTCATATCCGTCACATTCGTGTCCCGCCTGGTGAACCAAAAGGAAAATCACGTGTATTAAACTATGGGCTTAGTATTTCGAATGGTGAATATTTCTGCGTTTACGATGCGGACAATCAACCTGAACCACATGCTCTGCGAATGCTTGTCGAACATGCTGAAACAACCAAAGATGCCGTTGGGGCTGTTGGACACGTTCGTACAGTCAATGAAAACAGAAACTGGCTGACACGAATGATTTCACTAGAGTTTCAAATCTTCCAGCTCCTTATGCAATCTGGACGCTGGTTACTATTCCAAACAGGTTCACTAACAGGAACGAACATGCTTCTTCGTCGCTCTGCCTTAGAAGAGCTTGGTGGCTATGATCCTTATGCAATTGCAGAAGACGCTGAATTAACATTACGAATTACACAAAAAGGCTATCTCTTACCAATCGTTCCAGAATCGATTACATGGGAACAAGAACCTGAGCATTTAAAAATTCTTATTAAACAACGTACACGTTGGCTCCAAGGAAATCTCTATATTTTAGAAAAGATGTTTTCTTCATTAAGTTTCTTTAAAGGGAAACTTCTTGTCCATTCCTTACAGCAAGTGTTAGTGTATGTCGTATTTTGGCTATTTTTAATCATTTCAAACGTTTGGTTTGTCATTGGACTACTCGGGATATTCCAGATTCAATATAGTATTCCGTTACTATTTATGTGGTATGTTGCATATATTACATATGTTTCGCAATTATTTAGTGCCCAGAGCGTCGAACGAACCTTTACACCGACGAATATTTTTATTAGCGTCATCATGTACTTTACGTACGCACAGCTCTTCACGTATTTATTTATTCGCAGTCTAATCTTATACTTACGTGCAAAGAGCAAGAAACAAGTCATCGGCTGGGATAAAACCGTTCGATTCAAAAAAGATAAATAATAAAAATAAGCACAGAGCGCCGTATGCTCTGTGCTTATTTATTGCCGTATAAATTATATATCAGACAATACCCCTTAGCTGAAAGTAATTTCACGTCCATCCCCCAACGAACGATCGACCTTCATTTATATACGAAAAAGTGATTGCTATTTTTGTAGAACCAATTGCTTCTCTTGCTGATCTTTGCGCGTTTCAGTCTTAGGTTCCGTGCTTTCTTGCACATTTCGATGTGCCACACGTTTCAAACAAATATGCTTCCACTTTCTTTCGTAACGTTTCATTATTCTAGATGTCCCCCTTGAATGCGCTTTAAAACTATTTGAAATCGCTTACAGGAAATAATATAGCACATATACATAAAAGTGACAACACATTTCCGACATATTTTTGACAAAAATATGAATAGAATTCATAAAATATCGAATGTTGTCGAAAGTTATCATTTTTTCTTCGTATAAAAGGCATACTACTTATATAGTACAGTATTTTATTTCCCTGATTTGTATTTAAAATCTCTTCTATATAAAATGAAACTTTAATCAGTGGGGCTTTATTCATCCCCCACTTAACTTCTTTGCTTTTGCTGAATTTTGAGGTGGGTGTCTTACTGCCACAAATAGAGGGATAAAAAAGGGCTGATATGAAATCAGCCCTTTTCCTTCTATTATTTATGTTGCTTCATACGTCCTTCTTTTTGCAATTCTTTAAATAATGCTGCCATCATAAAGAAAATAACAAAGACGAATGGGAATGCCGCAATAATAGCTGCCGTTTGCAATGCTTCTAATCCACCAACATATAATAAGGTAGAAGCTATCGCGGCTAGAACGATACCCCAAACCATTTTAATGCGGTTCGGTGGATTTAAACTACCATGCGTCGTTAACATTCCTAAAACAAACGTCGCAGAATCTGCTGATGTAATAAAGAATGTTGCAATAAGTAGAATACCTAAAACTGATAAAGCTGATCCAAAGCTACCCATCTGATCGAACATAGCGAATAATCCTACTTCTGTTCCCATCTCTTTCACTTTGTCGAAGATATGCGCATCACCAAACAGCTCCATATGAATACCAGTCCCGCCGAAAACAGAGAACCAAAGTGCACCAATTACGGTCGGAACAAGTAACACACCAATAACAAACTCACGAATCGTACGCCCTCGTGACACACGAGCAATAAATGTACCTACGAATGGTGACCATGCAATCCACCATGCCCAATAGAAAATTGTCCAAGACTGGATCCATTGATTTCCGCCTTCATCCAATGGACTTAAACGGAAACTCATGCCTGGCAATTCCTGAATGTAAGAACCAATCGTTGAAGTGAAGTAATTCATAATAAAGTTTGTTGGACCTGCAAATAATACAATTATCATAAGTGCAAATGCCAAAATAATGTTCGTATTACTTAAATATTTAATTCCTTTATCAAGACCGGTTTGCGCAGATAACATGAAAAGAACTGTTACGATTGCGATAATAACTAACTGTGTCGTTAATGAATTAGGGATAGATGTTAAATAGCTAACACCACCTGCAATTTGTTTTGCCCCTAGACCTAATGATGTCGCAACACCAAACACAGTCGCGAACACAGCTAACACATCAAATGAATGAGCAATACGCCCATGTTCCCCGCCCTTAAATAACGGACCTACTGTCGCACTAATTGTACTTGCTTTTCCTTTTCTAAAAGTGAAGTACGCAATACATAACGCTACAAACGCATATAGTCCCCAAGGATGTAATCCCCAATGGAAAAATGAAAAACGCAGTGCAAGACGCGCACTTTCCTCAGTTGCACCATCTCCAAACGGAGGTGCGTATAAATGGTTTAATGGTTCCGCAACACCCCAGAAAACTAAACCGATACCCATACCAGCACTAAATAACATAGCAAACCATGTCATATAACTATAATCAGGTTCGTCATCATCTTTACCTAAACGAATAGAACCGTATTTCGAGACAATTAAAAAGATGGACACACCTAAAACGATAGAAACAGAAATAATATAAAACCATCCAAACTTACTAACTAGTGCAGTTTGAATTGCAGTTGTTACATTTCCTAGGCTACCTTGTCCAATAATAGATTCGGGAATAATCCCCCAAATTGTAAATGCAATACATAATGTTAATGAAACGATGAATGTCT
Organism: Bacillus sp. FSL M7-1020; assembly: GCF_038050415.1. NCBI lineage: Bacteria > Bacillati > Bacillota > Bacilli > Caryophanales > Bacillaceae > Bacillus > Bacillus sp. FSL M7-1020. Next base: position 4,759,727 of record NZ_JBBOTW010000001.1, read on the forward strand.
TTGTCAGTTTCCTCATCAAATCCCCCTTCGTAGGTTTCACTTTTGTAAATAACATAAATTCCGATATGTTAAATCGGATAGAAAACTATAATTTTTGCGGTGATTTTCTTTCAAATCTCTTACTTTCACCTTCACCAATTAGAATTCTTATAGACAGCCTTACCTTCCGTATAACCTTTTCACTCTGCAAGAGCTACAAGGTAGAAATACTGCTGCCAAATTGTGCGAGAAAAATGCGGATGGGAATGTATTTTCCCAAAAAAGGATGTGTTACATATGTAAAAAAGGGCAAATTCCTTCCTTGCAACCTTTTCTTCTTGTAACAATTATGCGGTTTTTTTACTAGTATATAGCACATGTTTATAGCTTCACAAACGAAATGTTTATGTTTATATAACTATATTACCCATAAAACGGTAAAATACTCAAGGAATGTAACTGTATAGTAAACGTTTTGTAATACTGTCGTAACATTTTTATTTACGACGAAAAAAATATGTTGTATTAAATATTTTGAATATAACTAGAAACCTACTAATCATATAGAATGAAAAACGCTTTCCTATATTTTTTGTTATATTACAGGATGTTAACGACTGATTACGAATGGTTTGTAATTGTGTGTTTTCCCCAAATCCGAAAAAATCTGTTGCTATAATGAGGACACGAAAACAAACGCAATGGAGGCTATCATGAAAAAATTAATTGGTATAGCAACAGCAGCAGTTTTTGGTCTTGGGATTTTCACATCATCTGCCAATGCAGAAACTGTTGTAACAACAGACGTACTAAACGTACGCGAAAACCCTACTACTGAATCAAAAGTTGTCGGTAAATTACTAAACGGTAATAAAATAGATGTTCTAAATACAGAGAACGGATGGTCAAAAATCACTTTAGATGGTAAAGACGCATTCGTAAGTGCAGAGTTCACAAAAAGCATCTACTACGTAACAGCTAACGTATTAAACGTACGTGCTGAAGCGAACACAAACTCAGAAATTCTTGGAACGTTGAAGAAGGACGATATGATCGAAACAACGAACCAAGTACAAAATGAGTGGTTACAATTTGAATATAACGGGAAAACAGCTTATGTTCATGTTCCTTTCTTAACAGGTACAGCACCTGTTATTGAGAAACAAGAAACACCAGCTCCTGCTAAAGCTGCAGCACCAGCTAAAGCTCAAGCACCTGTAGCACAAGCAAAACCAGCTGCTAAGCCTGCTGTGAAAGCTGCTGAAACTAGCGAACCTTCTGGTGGTCGTGAGTTAACAGTTGTAGCTACAGCATATACAGCTCACCCGAGCGAAAACGGTGGCACATATGGCGGCCGTGTATTAACTGCAATGGGTCATGATTTAACTGCGAATCCAAACATGAAAATGATCGCTGTTGATCCGAAAGTAATCCCATTAGGATCTAAAGTATGGGTTGAAGGTTATGGAGAAGCTATCGCTGGAGATACTGGCGGTGCAATTAAAGGTAACCGTATCGACATTCTACTTGGATCAGATAGCGCTGCCCAAAAATGGGGACGCAAAACTGTTAAAGTGAAAATTTTAAAATAACCAATGAATGCTAAATTACAGCCGGTTCTCTTTGTTGAGAGCTGGCTTTTATTTATTTATAATAGCTATGAGGAGGCTATTATCATGAATGTACAAGCAAAAGTAGACTGGATTGGCACACCAAAACCTTATATATATAAAGACGAAGTAACATATGATGCTACTTCCATTGATTTTTCACTCGCCGGCGATGACAATCGCTATAAATTAATTGTGCTCGGCCATGAAGGAAATATACATTACAAAATTGTACAATACGGGATAAAACCAGGCTCACAAAAGCCATTTCCTATCGATATTCCATTCGAACAAGCAATGCTACCGCTAGTCGAACAAATAGTAAAGGATCCGTATGTACAAGCGACATTAAAGCAGACACACTTCTGACCGCAAAAAGACTATCTCAATTACAAGAGATAGTCTTTCTTACGTTAACGAGTCGGACCAGATACTTCCCCTGGTTTCAACGTATTATTTGTACCAAGAGAATGATACAGCATCTTCCCATTCACAGTTACGATATGATAATCTAAATTTCATTTTTTCTGTTTTGAGCATTTTTTGTTTATAATGGTAAAGGAAAGAAATATGTGTACGGAGGAATATTATGCTGCAACACTCAATTACGAAAGATGAAATTATGATGATTGCGAATGAGTTCGTTCAAGGACTAGATCCACAGCAAACAGCTGATCAGGAACATGTCGCTACAGCTCGGCACCTATATCGTAGTGGTGTTGTCTACAACGTTGACTTTGATGGTTACACGCTATCAGGAACTGTAGATGCTGAAGGCAGCGTATATAGCGTTCATATCCCGATTCGTAACGTCGCTGAAAGCTATTGCGATTGCTTCGCACCAACGCAATGTGAGCATATGCTCGCTGTGTTACTATCTGCAGCGTCTAGTTTCGGGCAAGTAGGAGATGTATTAACTTTATTTAAAAATAATACGAAACCTTCTCTTCCTCCTATTCGAACTGCAAGACAAGTATTGCAATCATCAGCTTTTGAAGAAACGGATTATAAAAGTTGGCAATCATATTTTGACAACGAATATGAATCATTTAAAAAAGAACAAGCTCGGCTTACTTATAAACAAATGTATTTTCTTATGAGTATTTTTACAGACTTCTATACGAAACTCGAGCGGAAAGCTCCGCGTATCATTGCGATACATGAATTGTTCAGACTACACGCGGCACTTTATTGCTTTCAAAAATTATTAGAAGAAATTCAGGCATTCGAAGTAAATAAAACGTATTCTTATCACCAACCTGTTAACGTCGTTCGCCTATTTGTGGATAAAGTGGAATCCATCGTTCGGGACCTACAATCAGAAGCGATTCCTTTAGAGTCTGAATCAATTTTACAAGAAACTGCTCGTCTCGTTCACGAAGTATTCTTCTCCACTGATGCCTATACACAGGAGAGATTTTTTATTTATCGTCACATATGGAGTGAACTGTTAAACAATAAAAATCAACTGCAAGAAGAAGAAAAACGAATTGACACGAAAATAAATCCACTTTCCAAAGCATTAGCATCTTCTCATCTATTCTTTTTAAATGACGAAGACCTACTAGCAATGGACTTACTAAAAAAACAGCCTGCTTCTGTTGTAAGTCTTTATTTCTATTGGTTAGAAGAGCTATTAAGCGCCATGCAGTGGGATCGCGGAAAAAACTGGCTTTCGTTTACGTATAAACAAGTAAAGAAAACCATACATGAGCACGAGGATACAATCTTCATAAAAGATATCGTTCGGTTATTTGTAATCATGTACGAAACATATGCAACGCATACAAATGAACAAGCTGGATTCGAAATGATTTTACAAGAACTATTACCGTATAGTTTCACAAACTACGAACAATACGTACTCGCGAAGAAGCAGTATCGTACATGGTCCGAACTTCATCTCTTATATGGATTTGAAGCAATTGAACTATTGAAAGAGCCATTGAAAGATATTGAAAAAGAAGCGCCAGAAGCGGCACTTCCTCTTTATCATCTTGCTGCTGTAGAGGCCATTGAAGAACGAAACCGTAAATCATATAGACGTGCAGTTCGCTACTTAAAGAAATTACGTACATTATATAAACGTTTAAAACGCACCAATGAATGGGATGCTTTCATTATTCATATCGCCAATCTACATTCACGCCTTCGTGCACTACAAGAGGAATTACGGAAAGGAAAATTAATCGATGATCAATCAAACTGAAGTAACAATTAGGCTCCAGCATGTTAGTCAAGGTTGGTTCCTTTGGGGCGAAGATGACAGCGGTACTCCATTATCCGTAACAAGTTGGAAACGAAATGCATTTACATGGCACGCCACTTCCTTCTATGGCACGTTTCTAAAAGAAGCAACCTTTGAAGGGAAACAAGGTGTTATGCTAACAAACGCACAAGCATTTGAATACATCGCAAACAAACCGATGAACTCCTTTGCACATATTCAAATGAACGATCCTATTACAGCACTTACGAAAGATGCAAATGAATTATGGGATGCCTTCGTAAGCGGTAGCTTCGTACCCGATATGGAACGTTGGTCCAAACAACCATCTTGGAAAGTTCAAAATACACCAATCGAAGATGACACATTAGCAACGCTTTTCTCAACCTCGGTAAATGAAAGTATATTGCAAGATAACCGATCAAATGACGGATGGGAAGATGCAAAGAGACTATACGAACATTACGACTTTACGAAAAGACAGCTGGAAACAGCGCTACATGAAGAAGATTGGCTTCGAAAAATCGGTTACATTGAAGATGACCTTCCCTTTACAATTGGACTAAGACTGCAAGAACCACAAGAGGAATTTGAAATGTGGAAGCTTGAAACGATTGTGGCACCAAAGCGCGGGGCACATCGCATATATGTATATGAAAACATCGATTCCTTACCGAAAAGATGGCACGATTACGAAGAGCGTATTACGGAAACGCAAGAAGGCTTTAGTAAGCTCGTACCGTGGCTAAAAGAAGAGGATACGTTCAGAAAAGAACTGTTTGAAACGGAAGCATGGAATTTCTTAACAGAAGCAAGTGACGAGTTACTTGCAGCTGGTATTACAATTTTATTACCATCATGGTGGCAAAATTTAAAAGCAGCAAAACCGAAGCTGCGTGTACAGCTGAAGCAAAGTACAGCACAAACACAATCTTTCTTCGGCATGAATACGCTCGTTAACTTTGATTGGCGCATTTCAACGAACGGAATTGATTTATCGGAAAGCGAATTTTTCGAACTCATTGAACAAAACAAACGATTATTCAATATAAATGGTCAATGGATGCGACTGGATCCAGCCTTTATTGAAGAAGTAAGAAAACTAATGAACCGTGCCGATAAATACGGACTAGAAATGAAAGATGTCCTCCAGCAACATTTATCAAACACTGCTGAAACAGAAATTGTGGAAGAAGATAGTCCGTTTACTGATATTGAAATCGAACTAGACGGATATTATGAAGAGCTATTCCAAAAGCTACTCCATATTGGAGATATTCCAAAAGTAGATGTCCCTACTTCACTAAACGCAACACTTCGTCCGTATCAGCAACACGGCATTGAATGGTTATTATATTTACGACAACTTGGATTTGGGGCATTATTAGCGGACGATATGGGACTTGGGAAAAGTATTCAAACGATCTCTTACTTACTATATGTAAAAGAAAACAAGCTCAAAACAGGTCCTGCATTAATCGTGGCGCCGACATCCGTTCTTGGAAATTGGCAAAAAGAATTTGAGCGTTTCGCACCAAATTTACGCGTTCAATTACATTATGGAAGTAACCGCGATAAGGGAGATTCATTTAAAGATTTTCTTCAATCAGCAGATGTTGTATTAACGTCTTATGCGTTAGCTCAACTTGACGAGGAAGAACTTACTTCGTTATGCTGGGACGCTGTTATTTTGGATGAAGCACAAAATATTAAGAACCCACATACGAAACAGTCGAAAGCAGTACGCAACTTGCAGGCAAATCATAAAATTGCTTTAACTGGTACACCGATGGAAAACCGACTTGCCGAGCTTTGGTCCATTTTCGACTTTATTAATCATGGATATCTTGGCAGTTTAGGACAATTCCAACGCCGCTTCGTCACACCGATTGAAAAAGACCGTGATGAAAGAAAAATCCAACAAGTCCAACGCTTTATCTCACCATTTTTACTGCGTCGAACGAAGAAAGATCAAACAGTCGCATTAAACTTACCAGATAAACAGGAACAGAAAGCTTACTGCCCACTAACTGGTGAACAGGCTTCCTTATACGAGCAACTTGTTCAAGATACATTACAAAATGTTGAAGGGCTAAGCGGGATTGAACGTCGCGGGTTCATATTACTAATGTTGAATAAACTAAAACAAATTTGCAATCACCCTGCTCTTTATTTAAAAGAAACAGAACCGAAAGATATCGTTGAACGTTCTATGAAAACAAAAACGGTAATGGAACTAATCGAAAATATTAAAGATCAGAATGAGAGCTGTTTAATCTTTACCCAATACATCAGCATGGGAAACATGCTAAAGAGCATATTAGAGGAAACATTTGGTCAGCGCGTCCTCTTCTTAAACGGCAGTGTGCCGAAGAAAGAGCGTGATAAGATGATCGAACAGTTCCAAAACGGAACGTATGACATTTTCATCTTATCCTTAAAAGCTGGCGGAACAGGCTTAAACTTAACTGCCGCTAATCATGTCATTCACTACGATCGTTGGTGGAATCCAGCTGTAGAAAATCAAGCAACGGACCGTGCATATCGTATTGGTCAAAAACGATTCGTTCATGTTCACAAACTTATTACAACAGGAACATTAGAAGAGAAAATTGATGAAATGTTAGAACGAAAACAATCTCTAAACAATGCGGTCATTACAAGTGATAGTTGGATGACTGAACTATCAACAGACGAATTAAAAGAATTACTTGGTGTATAAACAAAAGGAGCAAATCTCGAAATGAGATTAGCTCCTTTTTCTATTCCAAAACCAATTACTTATTATAATTCCTGTCAATCCGCCGCACGTATCAAGTAATGTATCTTGCCACATCGGTGTACGGTCTCCCGTAAACCATTGATGGATTTCATCCAATGTTGCATACCCTGCAACGAAAAGAAGGGCATATATAAAGCATCTTTTTCTCGAACAACCCGATCGATGAAAAGCATAATACGTCAAAGAACCGAGCATGAAGAACACCATAAAATGAGCACCTTTACGAAGGAAAAATTCAACAAATCCGCCCACACCTTTATTTGCAATACTAACAGGTGTACCTCCACCATAATCGATAGATACCCATGAAAAATGCTCTTTCACAAACTCAACATTTACATATTGTTCAATATCCGAGCGCATATCCTGTTTTTTATATGGTTGTGCTGAGGAATAGAAGATAAGCCCCATCCATAGTAATACAGGAATCCAAAATAACCATTTACGATTCATTCTTCCGAAACCCCTCTCTTAGTCTTTTAAGAGTACCAAAAAAAAGAAAAAATTTCACGCCAAAACATGACATTTGCCCCCTATTTATAAAGTGAAAGGGGGTGATAAACATGGCAGTTGAAACAATCGTAATGGATTTAACTCTACGTCTTGTATTAAACAATGGATTAGATAAGAATGGAAAAACAACTTTGAAGAACAAACAATTTAAACGCGTTAAAACAAATGCAAACTTAGAGCAAGTACACAACGTAGCCCGTGCCCTTGCTTCCTTACAAGAATCATCACTTCACGCTGTACAACTTGTAAGTACTTCAGATCTTGCTAACGTATAAATAATAAGGAGGGAATAAAGCATGCAAGTACTCGAATTGATTTTCACGAAAGAAGATGGAAAAACAGTTGTTTTTTCTATCGATAAGCCCATCACACCCGTCGATGCACAAGTCGTAAATCAAGTAATGGATACCATTCTTGCGTCATCTATATTTTCATCAATTGATGAAAATACCCGAAAAAAAGGAGCCCGTCTCGTAGAAAAAAATATATCCGAAGTTCCAATTACTCTATAAAGTAAAACTTTAATCAGTGGGGATTTTGTTCATCCCTACTGATTATTAACCTTCACCAATCGGGCATTTACAGGCAGTAAGGCTCCCAACTAACTTCTTCTCTCCAGCCGAATTTTGAGATAGGAGTCTGACTGCCCACAAACAGCGGAATAAACGAAAAAGACGAATCTGCATTATTTTGCAGATTCGTCTTTTTTCTTCGGCATTTCAATCGGAATAAAAATCTTTGAAAAACCGATGCATACATATTTATAATTTTCTCCACCTAAATCGAAATCAGTCGTATATGTTGAGAAGAAAATATAATCATTTCGCTTTGTATAATGGTCGATTAATAATCCAACTTGTGGCTCAACATACTTTTTCGCCAACTTCTTACCTGCCGATGCTAAATCGCCAAGAAGACCCTCTTCATTTTCTTTTTGAACCTCATCTAGCTTCTTACTTACATCATTACGTTTCATAAACTGCTTCGCTGCCCAATCCGTATATTCTCCTTTACTCGGATTACTATTCGCTAAATAAACTAGGAGAACAACAGCTAGCACTATAATAATATACTTTTTCTTCATGCTATATCACCGCCTATTCTTTTCTATTTTCATATATATGTACAAGCGATGCAAATTAGAAAGACTATCATCTGTTGATTGTAAACGAATAACTAAAATTTACAATATAAAACAGAATATTAATAGTGACTTTACAAAATTTATATATAATTATATTCAGAATAAAGATTACAAGGGAGGCATTATACTAATGAACAATGAAAATGATATTTTTATTTCTAGTTCTACAATGATGTTAGAGCCATGTAAGCACCCCTCTTACCGTACAAAAATTATCGACAGTAGCGGGAAGCACCTTTACTCCCGCCAAACCGCTCTCCAGCTCATACAGAAATCTTGTCTAACAGATGTTTATTCTACTTATCAGGGCAGACGTAATGCAGTCCAAGCAAACTTTAAATTCAAACAAAACGTTCCGATTCCAATTAATCATAAGGAATATATTTGCGCTTTTCCAACAGAATCTCCTGCTTCTCCAAACTGTATTTGGTTGTTCTACAAGCATATCCATACAATAGAGTTTTTCAAAAAAACTAAAAAAGCTAAAATTTTTTTCTCAAACGGATTTACCGTAACGATACAAATTAGTTCCCATAAGTTAAGTCAGCAATTATGGAAAGCTGGATATGTTTTATCCCAAATGAACATGCAAGATTCACTACACTCATAAAACCTCATGCCACATTTACTATCTTAAAACAAATAGAATGGAAGGTGATCTTTCTCTTATCTTCCATTCTATTTATTCTCTTTATCCCTTTACACTATCTCGCATTTTCTCAAGTGCCTGCCGGTATATCCACCTCACTTGATAATATGTCATTCCCATTTCACAGGCTATCTCACCCATCTTTTTCCCTACAAAAAATCGTTCCGAAATAATGTGTCTCTCCCTCTTATTTAACACACTCATAAAATCCTGTGCTCTCATTCCCGTTTCTTCAGACTCAAATTGTTCATCGTACTCTCCGACGCACACATACCTCTCCTGCATTACACATTCTTTCTTTAGTCTTTCCAATATATAACCACGTACCGTTATCACCGCATAAGCAGGAAAACTTCCTTTCCCCTCCTCATATCTTTCATACGCATACCAAAGACCAATTAAACCACATTGATAATACTCTTCATGATCTTGATAAATACTTAACTTCTTTATTTGATTTACAATCATTCCTTCATACAAAACAACCGTCTCTGTAAAAGTCGCTGGCTTCACATAGTACCTATTTCTAAAAGGTATACCTCTTTGTTATTCCGCGGTACCTTTACAATATAAAAATAAAGAAGAGACTTCACTTTGAGTAATTTCAAATACTACCGAAGGAATTTGAAATTACACTAGGCAGTATTTGAAATTTTGTTGGTGGTATTTGAGGTAAGGGTAAAAATAAAAAAGGTGACTCTAAAGAGCCACCTTTTTTATTTTATTATTATTGGAACATGCCTTTTACTGCGCCAAATCCAATAGTTAAGATAAAGAAGACAACCATAAGAATTGTTGCTTTCTTTTTACTTAAACCAGCCGTAATTTGAAGACCTAACCATGTAATAACAAATCCCCAAATTGTGAACACTTCAATGTTATTTGCAATACCTTTTGCAACACCACCACTTGAAGCGAAAATCGGTCCTAAGCCAGTATACATTTCTTGTCCTGATCCGCCTAAAACAAGTGCTAAAACTGTATTAATTAATAAACCAAGTAATGAAATAATGCTTGAATACACACTAATTGTTAATAATTTCTTATAAGAAGTATCATTGCTCATTAACATCATTAATACTTTATACACTGCTGCGCTAATAAAGAAACCTATCGCCATACCAATAGCACCGAATACTGCACCCGTACCAAACGACATTACAGGCGTAACAGTAATACCTAAATCCTTATTAACCTTAATCGCCTCCGGAGTTAAAGAGTAAACATAAGAAGCAAGTCCTCCTATGATCCCCGCTAATAAAACCAGTAACCAAAAAGCACCCCAAACCGCATTACTAGTCTTCATTCTCTCAAACTGCACACCAGGAGAAGTAATCATTCCAAATAATGATGGCTTCTCTCCGCCAACCTTTTGCGTATTCAAATTCGCTTCCATTATAACGCCTCCTTCTATTTATATAACCCGTTCTAACGGGCGGTTCACTTCCTCATTGTAAGAGGCTACGAACCGCCCACTAGAACGGTAATGTGTAGTTCTACTACACTATTAATTACTCATAACGTAATGCTTCAATTGGATCTAATTTCGCAGCTTTGTTTGCTGGAATTAATCCAAAAACAATACCAAGTGTCATAGAGAATAGCACTCCTCCAACGACAACTTCCCATGAAACGAGCGGTGGCCACTTCGCAAATGTGGAAACGATATATGCCCCGCCATATCCAAGACCAATTCCGATTAAACCACCTAGAAGCGTTAACATAACTGCTTCAATTAAAAACTGTAATAAAATTTTACTACGCGTCGCTCCAAGTGCTTTACGTACTCCAATTTCGCGCGTACGTTCTGTTACAGATACGAGCATAATGTTCATAACACCAATACCACCAACGACTAGTGAAATACCAGCGATACCGCCGATGATCATCGTCATAATGCCGGTCATCTTTGAAATACCTTCTTGAAGTTCTTTTAAATTCATAACTTCGTATTTACCAGTTGCATCACTCGGTTTACGACTGTTTAAGACATCTGCAGCTTTTTTACCTGCTTTTTCTAAGTTATCTACATTTTTTGCTTGAACAGAAATATTTTGAATTTCATCTTTTCCATACAGTGTCGGCCATAATGAAATTGGAATTAATGCTTCTGATGGTCCCATTCCCATAAACTCGTTATCTGATTTGTAGACACCAATAATTTGCATCGGTTGACCCTTCATTTCAATAATTTTACCGACTGGATTGGCATCCTTAAATACCTTTTCCTCCATTTGTTTACTAATCATGACAACGTTATTACCTTGATCCACATCTGATTCTTGTAAAGAACGTCCCTTTAACAACTTTACTTTATTTACTGAAAAATACTCACTGTCTAATCCAGTAATACTCACCATTTCTACTTTATCTTCAATATCAAGTGGTTCCATACTTGAATTTGTTGTTACAACATGTGAGATTTCTGGGATTTTTTTAATTTCAAAAATATCTTCTTCAGTTATTTTCGGTGCTTCTACCATCCCCATACCAAAAGGATCATTCATATCAGCACTATAATGAATCGGAACCGTTTGATTACCTGATCCAACAAATTGAGATTTCAATGCAGCTTCCCCACCTTGCCCAATCGCAACGACGGTAATAATAGAGCCTACACCGATAATAATCCCAAGCATCGTCAAAGCCGAGCGTAGTTTATGAGCTAAAATAGACGATAAGGCAATTTTCATACTATCTAGTAAACTCATACTGCACACCTTCTATCTTCTGTAACTTTCCCGTCTCGCAGTACAATGCGGCGAGACGAATAAGCCGCTACTTCCTCTTCATGCGTAACCATAACAATTGTCGTACCTTCTGCATTAAGCTTCGTAAAAATATCCATAACTTGCTCACCAGACTTCGTATCTAGCGCACCAGTCGGCTCATCGGCCATAATGAACGTTGGGTTATTCGCAATTGCCCTTGCAATCGCTACACGTTGCTTCTGTCCACCTGATAATTCATTCGGTAAATGATGTACGCGGTCCGCTAATCCCACTTTACCTAACGCCTCTAAGGCACGCTTACGACGTTCTGCTTTCTTCACGCCACCGTATACGAGCGGAAGTTCAACATTTTCCACCGCAGAGAGACGCGGCAGTAAATTAAAATGCTGGAATACAAAGCCGATATATTCATTACGAATTAAAGCGAGCTTTGACTCGTCTGCTGTTAAGATATTCACATCATTCAGCATATATTCGCCTTCTGTTGGACGATCTAAACAACCAATAATGTTCATAAGCGTTGACTTACCAGAACCAGAAGGCCCCATAATCGAAACAAACTCACCACTCTGAATCGTTAAACTAATACCATGCAAAATCGGTACCGCAAGCTTCCCTTGATAATACGTCTTAGCAATATTATTTAGCGTAATCATTTCTCTTTCACTTCCATTCCGTCATACACGTTGTCGGAAGGATTTTTAACCACCTTTTGCCCCACTGTTACGCCTTCAGTAATCTCTGTCCAATCTCCATCAGTAGCACCTTTTTTCACATTTTGTTTACGGAGCTTTCCTTTTTCTTCCATATAAACAAATGCATCATCGTCTTTTTCTACAATGCTCTTACTTGGAACAGCAATCATCGTCTTATTCTCTAAGTTTACTTGTAATGAAACATGGTAACCTGGAGATAAACCGTCTTGGCTATCAAGACTTGCTTTATATGTATATTGGGACATATTTTGAGTTGCTTCACCTACACCACCAGCTTGCCCCATCTCTGCACTCGTTGGGAATTCACTTACCTCTGTAATCTTACCTGTCCACTTCTTCTTATTATTTGCTTTCGCAGTTACAGTGAATGTTTGATCCTTTTGGATTTGTGACTTCTGAAGCTCTGTTAAAGTCCCTTGAACTTGGAACGGGTCTTTAGAAGCAACTTGTAAAAATGCCTTCCCTTGTCCACCTAACGCTTGAGATGAACTTTGCGCCGCATCTTTATCTAACTTTTGAACAACACCAGCAAAATTACTATAAATCGTAAGCTCTTTCTGCTTTTTATTTAACTCTTCTTTCTGTAACTTCCCTTTCTCTTTCTCAAGGTCAGTTGTTTTTTGCGCTATTTCTAACTCACTTACTTGCTCTTCCATCGGATCTGTTACTTCTTTCCCAGCTCCGCTATCTTTCACCTTCTTAATTTCTTTCTTGAGCGAATCAATCTTCTTTTTCCCTTGATCATAACGCATATCTGCCATCTTCTGATCAAGCTCAGCTTGCTTCATTTGAAGATTAATCTCTTCATTATCATAAGAGAATAACTTCGTACCTTTCTCTACCTCTTGTCCCTCTTTTACCTCAATATCTTTCACTTTTCCTTTGGCCGGATCCGCATAGAAACTTTCAATATTCCCAGGCTTCACCTGACCAGAAACTAACTTCGTATTATTCAGCTTACGCTCTGTCACTTTCTCAAAACTTACAGCATCAGCCGTTGTTGATGCGCCCTTCTTCTTACCTTGCATAATAAAAATATTAACTGCTGCTACAATAACAATTAGTGCAATAACTCCGATAATAATCCATTTTTTCTTCTTATTTGGAGTACGAACCGTATTTGGTAACATATTCTCTCTCCCTTTATAAATTAATAGTTTAATAAACATCACAATTGTATAAAACTTTCTGAAAAATAATCATATATTATTACAATCATTTTACAAAGTTTTACACATTCATTTATATTGTAACAAAAATTCCAATGATTAGAAATATGACATCGTATCTTTTAAGATAGTTTTAAGGAAATATTATATTATATAGAAAAAGCCATCCAAAATTATAATTGGATAGCTTTCCTAATAAACGATTATGCTACTTTAGAACTTTTTCTCTCATGTCCCATTTGAACAATCAGTAAGAAAATTGTTGATAAAATACCGCCTGCCAACAGTAACATGAAACAACCATCCCAGCCCGAACGATCAACAATAATACCAATTGCTGCGTTTGCTACGAAGCTTCCTCCAACATACCCGAACAGACCACACATACCAACTGTCGTACCTACTGCAAATTTCGGTACTAATTCCATTGCACTTAAACCAATTAAAAACTGTGGTACATAAATTAAACAACCGATAACAGAAACTGCAATACTCACAACAAGTATGCTAGTCGCTTGCCAATATACAACCGTACCAACAACAACCCCGGCCATACTCATAACACATAATGGCATACGTTTCCCTTTAAATAATTTATCGCTTAAAAATCCAACAATTAAAGAACTTGGAATCGCTGCTGCCTCAAATATTGAATACGCCGCATGCGCTTCTGTTTTTGTAAAACCTTTAACTGTTGTTAAGTAAATTGGTACCCAGTTAATAACACCAAAGCGAATTAAGTAAACAAATGCATTGGCAATACATAAGAACCAAACAAATTTATTTTTCACTACATATTTCATTAAAATTTCTTTTGATGACATCTTATTAGCATTATCTGCTTTTTCAAGATTTTCATAGTCATTACGATACTCATCAATTGGAGGAAGACCTTCAGATTCTGGTGTATCCTTCGCATTAATCCATACTAGAACTGAAATTACCATAGCGATAATCGCTGGGAAAATAAATACGCCACCTTGCCAATGACTTTCACCAAAAATGCCTACACCAATTCCAATGAATGGCGGAACAAGTAATCCACCAACGTTATGTGAAATATTCCAAAGACCTGTTTTCGTACCACGTTCTTTCTTTGAGAACCATTTCGTCATAACAATACTACAAGGTGGTGCTCCCATACCTTGCACAATACCGTTTAGAACAAGTAAAGTTAAAATCATCCCAAAGGAAGATGCATAGCCGAAACAAATATTAACAAGCCCAGATAAAAATAAACCTACTGCAATAAATCGTTGAGCAAATGCCTTATCCGATAAATTCCCCATGAAGAATTTACTAAGTCCATAAACAACAGCCATTACTGCCCCTAATAAACCGATTTGTGTCGTGCTAAATCCGAACTCGTCTACTAAATACGTAGTAGATAAATTAAAGTTACTACGAACTAAATAATAAGCAGCATATCCAACTGAAATCCCGATCAACACACGAATACGTAGTAATTTATATACACGGTCGATCATATCCGCTGGTAATCTCTCAATTGCAGGTGCTGGCTTAAGCCATTTAAACATATACTCTCGTCTCCTTTTCTCACTTTTGAGAGAGACGCTGTCTATTCCATATCTCGATTATTCCACTATTTGATATATTTTGGTTCGTCCTTCTAACCGGCTGCCCTTCTATTTCTTTCTCATTCTTCGCAAACATCGTTGGTACGCCAAACGAAACTTTTTCTAAAATGTGACCCGCTTCTTCTGATAAACAATAATCAATAAATAAATCCGCAATAATACCACTCGGTGCACGTTTTAGTTTCGAAATCGCATTGACAGACAAACCTGTTTGCTCAGGTTCGTTACTTAAAATAGGAAAGCCTCGTTTTTGAAGCATTCTCTGATCTCCCATAAAATTGATGCCTATCATATATTCACCACTTGCCACAAGTTCCGCTGGTATGTAACCATTCACTGTTACTTCTCCAACCTGTCCTGCAAGATGCTTCACATACACCTTCGCTTCCTCTTCACCTAAAGTATCAATAAGTGATTGAAAAAACGTATATGCAGTACCCGAAACATTTGGATCTGGCATAACAATCTTTCCTGTGTACGCAGAGTTTAATAAATCTTGCCACCTGGATGGATACGGTAGGCCAAGCGGTGCTATTTCTTCGTTCCACCGCTCTTTATTAATTGCGATTGCCAATTTCTCTACTTCGTAACCGTACCAATAACCATCTTTATCTTTAACAGTTTTTGAAATACGATTCGCATGCCGGCTCGTCACAGGAATAGACAGATCTTTTTGCTTCATCATTTGATGTGCATCTACTGTACCGCCAATAATAATATCCGCTTTCGGATTTCCAGATTCTTCTTCCACTCTTCGAAGAAGTTCTTCTGTCGAAAGACGAATAAATTCATACGTACATCCACGCGGTTTACAAAATGATGAAAGCAATGCCTCACCAACTTCCTCACGGGCCGCTACATATGCAACAAGATGACGATCATCCAAAATAGGGAGACCACTTTTATTATATTTAATAGAGGTTGTATCTCGAGAGCAACTAGACATCGCTCCTCCAATTACTAGCAAAAAGAAGAAAAAGGCTATCTTTCTCATGACGCATTCTCCTTTACGAATAACTCTGCTAAAGAGCCTTTCATATACATGACATTCCCGTTATTATCACCGAGGTATTGCACAACAAAGTACGATGGATACACAGAAATCGTAAGAATATCTTCACGCTCATTCTTTACATGCTTACCTGATTTATAAGCTGTAATATAAGCAATCGGTTCATTCTGTGATTGTAATAATTTCTGAATTTCTCCGTAATCTGTAATTTGTTTTGCGTACCGAATAGAATCAAGCATGTGCGTAAGATTGATAGTACGTACTACATTCCCTTGACGTACTATGACATCCTTTGCTGAAGCGAAGAAATCACTAATACGCTCGGGCGTGTAATACAGGCTTAACAAATACGTTTGAAATGCCGAGATCATCGGATCAGTGCCCTTCTTTCCGTATACGTTCGCCTCATACTGGAACAAGTCACCTACTGCAAAAGTACGCCTATGTCCATTCAAGTACGTTACTTCTCCAGTAAATACTTGTTCTTGGCTCTCTGCCTCTCTCGGTTCTATTCGAATTCGGTCAAAGAATGAAACAATTGTATGTAAACGAACTTCATCCGTTACAACAATTTCTCCCCACTTTTCATGTCTTACTTTCACTTCAATTGGAAGAGATTCGTTCACTCTTTGTAAAACGGCTTGTTTGTCATTCACAATTGTGATTCGATTATATGTTTGTTTCTCCACAACATAAAACAAAACAAGAGAAACAATGATACAAAAGACAAACATAAGAATTTGAAATGATAGCCTTTTCATTTCTGCCTACCTCCAAGATAAAAAAACGTTGTTTCGAAAATACCGCATAATTGTTTCATAAATGTATCATTTAACCGCTTTCAGGTTTTTTATGTCTTCCATTCGTCTTGGAAGCAAAAATGTAATAAATATCGTAGTACCAATCTCTTCACTGCTCTCAATTCGCATACTTCCACCTTGCTTATTCATAATCTCCTGACAAATATACAAACCATAGCCGTTCCCATAACTAGAAGGAAGCATTTTCCCTCCTGGAGACCCATTCCACTCGGCAAGTACATCCTCATCTATACCGATACCATCATCATGAACAAAAACCTTCGCCTCATGCTCACTTACAATTACATTCATGCGAATTTGCGTAGCATCACTATATTTAATCGCATTATCAAGCACATTTAAGAAAATTTGCTTCGTCTTATCAAAATCCGCAACGACATGCACATCCGTTAACTCATTTATCACTTCAATCTCAAATTGCTGCAGACGAGGTTTCACAATTGAAACTGCTTCTTCTGCTAATTCTTTTATATTCACAACTGTAGGTGACACTTCAAACGTACTCGTCCCGTACTTTGAAGACTTAAGTAATTCCTCTACAAGTGATAATAGACGCTCACTTTCTACAGCTACATACCGGAGACTCTCTTTCACATCTTCCTTCGAGTGTAACTTCGGAATTAAATCAACATAACCGATAATTGCCGTAAGTGGTGTCTTCAACTCATGCGTAATACGGTCCAAGAAATCTTTCTGTTTCTCTTTTTCTTCCTTCAATTGCTTAATATGCAGTTCAATTCCATCAGCCATCGCATTAAAGGATGCTGAAAGCTGTGCAATTTCCACATACTCATTTAGCTCAATCTTACTTTCATAATCGCCATTCGCAAGCCGCTTTGCCATTTGTCTCAACTGATCAATTGGCCTATGAAGAGACCTAGCTAAACGAACCGCAAAGAAAATACCTGCAGCCACTAAACAAAGAGATGTCATTAAAAAAGTCCAGCTCACATTTGTTAAAACTTCCTTCTCACCCGTTAACTCATCTATAAAACGAATACTCCCAATGACATCGTTTCCATAATAAACCGGGCTTGAAAACAAAAGAATGGGTGCTGGCTCTCCTTCCGCAAAAACATAAGCTTTCTTACCCTTCAAAGAACTCTCAATATCAATATTTCGATGAAGTAACGCTCCTTTTTGTGTATCTGCAACAACATCTCCATTCTTTCCTATCATCTGTACACGGACATCCATCCGCTTCGCTAAGTACGAAGCAATTAAAAGCGAATTCGGACCTAACGTCTCGATTTCTGCTTCTTTCTCTAAATAATTCATCGTATAAATTTGTGCCTCTACACTTAACTTCTCAAGAGAATCTGCTGCATTATGATACATATTCTTCTCTAGTGAAATATAAACAACCGTATACAAAAGAAAAAGAATTGGAATCAACAATCCAACTATTCCAAATACCATATTCCGTTTTAACGACATATCATCACCACTTAACAATCCAGCTTATAGCCAACGCCATAAATTGTTTTAATATATTCTCCGCTCGTACCAAGCTTCTTACGCAATCTTTGCACCATAATATCAACCGCTCTCGTATTTCCGATATACTCAAAGCCCCATACTTTCTCAAGTAACTCATCTCTCATAAATACACGCTGTGGATTTGAAACAAACAGCTGACATAAATTAAATTCTCGGTACGTTAACTGAATCTCTTGTCCACTAACATGTAATTTTCTTTCCTTAGGACAAATTATTAACTCTCCAGCTCGAATTACTTCGTGGCTTGTAGTGACCCCCTCCTTCTTCACACGCCGACTCATATTCTTCACACGAAGAATGAGCTCCGCATAATTGAAAGGCTTCGTTACATAATCATCCGCACCGAGTTGCAAGCCGAGCAGTTTATCATTCATCTGACTCTTTGCAGTTAACATGAGTACTGGAATATCTCTATCCTTTTCACGGAACAAGCGAAGTAACTCATACCCATCTGTATCTGGAAGCATAACATCCAAAATCAATACATCCGGCCCTTCATTCCACTTCTCTAGCGCTTCTCTACCATCAGCCGCTACTAATACTTCATATCCTTCCATCTCTAACTGCATTCGAATCAAATTACGAATACTCGATTCATCATCAACTACAAGTATTTTCATCCTTATCCTCCTTCCATCCTGTATTATAGTACAGTTTAGTATAGCAAAAATCATACAAAAAAAGAGAGGATATTGTCGAACATATGTTGAACGACAATACCCTCTCTTTCACTTATTATATTTACTTAGCATATCCATTCGGTTGTTTTTGATGCCAATTCCAAGCATGCTCAATGATTGTTTTCACATTTACATACTTAGGATCCCATCCTAACTTCTCTTTTGCCTTCTGAGAAGAAGCAACTAAACGTGCTGGATCTCCCGCACGACGCGGTGCTACCTCAGCAGGAATTTCATGATTTGTAACTTCACGAACTGCATCAACGATTTCTTTTACACTGAAACCATTACCGTTTCCTAAGTTATAGAAATCACTTTCTCCGCCGTTTTGTAGGTTTTTAAGTCCTAAGAAATGAGCTGCTACTAAATCTTCAACATGAATATAATCACGAATACAAGTACCATCTGGTGTATTATAATCTTCACCAAACATCATAATCTTCTCACGTTGACCTAACGCCACTTGCAATACAAGAGGAATTAAATGTGTCTCTGGACGATGATCTTCCCCAATAATACCATTTGGAGTTGCACCAGCTACGTTAAAGTATCTGAAGACCTTATATTTTAAGTTTGACGCTTGGCTATACCAATGAAGCATTTTTTCAATTGCTAATTTTGTCTCGCCATACGTATTCGTTGGATTTGTTACAGTTTCCTCAGTAATAAGATCCACATCTACTTCGCCGTAAGTTGCCGCAGTAGAAGAGAAAATGAACTTATCTACTTTAAACTCGTCCATTACTTCTAATAAGCAAAGTGCGCCATACACGTTGTTGTTATAATATTGAAGAGGTTTTTCCATACTAACACCAACTAAAGAATCAGCCGCGAAATGCATAACCGCGTCAATATTTTCTTGTGTAAAGACATCTCTTAAGAAACTTTTATCACGAAGGTCTCCTTTATAAAACTTTGCGCCTTCTGTAATGGCATCTTCATGACCTGTTTGTAAATTATCAACTACTACTACAGATAAACCTTCATCTACTAATTTTTTCACAGCGTGTGAACCGATGTAGCCAGCTCCGCCACAAACCAAAATTGAACTCATGTTATTCCTCCTACTATACTCAATACAACAAATATATAGTTTCTCTCATACATTTTATGCTTACCTATATTTTACCATAAACATTCATTTAAAATAATATAATGTGAACCGTAACGACAACTAACTTCTTAAAGTGGCAAGCTTCTCTTCAACCTTCTCTAAATCCTCGACAGAATCTATTTCAAAGCTGTCATTGCTATCAATTTCATATAAATGAACATTCAGATGACCAATATTATCTTTCACAATATTATCCCAATACAGCTCACTAAAGTCTTCTTGCTCCACTGCTTTTTCTAACTCTTTTACGATATAATCCGCATCGTCCTTACACCAATAGGAAAGGCCACATAAAATGTAATCATCATGACCGTCACCAATTTCAATATCGTACACTTTCTTGCTCTCATCGTGCTTAATAATCCATTCATTGCGGAAGTCTTCTTTTCTTGCACTAAAGTATAAAGATGACTCTGGTTTTTCAATAAATATATTACGATGTAAATACACATCAGCATCTACCACATACGCATCTGCCAAATATTCACGCACTACATACATCGTATAAATATTGTTATACACATTATATTTATCGTTATATACAAGACGTATATTTTCATATTTATCAACAAGATAATTAAATTTTTCCGATAAATATCCAGTAACAACAATAATTTCATCTATACCAATCTCTTGTAAATATTCAATTTGTCGTTCTAGCATCGGTTTCCCGTTTACCTCTACTAATGACTTTGGTTTCGTTAATGTTAATGGGCGCAAGCGTGTCCCCATACCAGCTGCTAATAAAATCGCTCTCATGCTACCTCTCCTCTATATTTCTTTCTCTTAATAAATTCATTTGCATCCGCGACTGTTAAAACAGCCCCTACAATAATGAATAAACAACAAATAATTAATTTCCAAGAAAATGGTGTTCCCATTACTAATATAGAAATCCAAATCGCCCAAGCTGAATATGTAATATTCAGCCCCATAGCTTTCGTTGGGCCCAGTTCATGGATTGCTTTATAGTAAAAAATGTACGAAGCCGTCCCAATTAACGCCACAAAGATAATTAAGATAAATTCACTACTTACCATAACTTCTTTCGTTAAAAAATGCCCGCCTAATGTCGGTAAAATGATCAGTCCATATGTTACAGACGAAACAAGTTGGCGAATTTGCAACGCCTCTTCTGGCGAGACTTCCCCATCCTTCATACCGTAGGCACAAATAACACATTCTAATCCCCAACCTATAATACAAATCAAAACAAAAATAAAACCTAACATGTAGTTTTGTGTTGCAAATCCATCACCGGTAAAGCCAAGAATAATAATACTACTAATGCTTATTACAAGCCCTAACCAATTCCAAGAGCGTAAACGTTCTTTTAAAAACATAAATGCAAAAAATGCTCCAACGGCTGGATATATGGCTGAAATTGCTGCCGTATACGAAGCCCCTATATACTTTACAGCTAATACATAAAACGTCATCCCTAAAGGTCCGCCCATTAAAGCACCTAACATTACGAAACGACCACTTCTTGTTTTTAATTTAGAAAGCGCTGTTCGTAATTGACCTTTAAGTCCCATATAGACCATCATCCACAATGTCGACATAAAATCATGTAAAAATGTGCTAACAAGCGGCGCAAGGAATATAACTTGCTCCGTTTCCAACATAACTGTCGAGGATAATATAATTCCAATTAAAACCGTATCTATAGCCCAAGCAAATCCGGAGAACACACCATAAAAAACCCCTCTACTTTGCTTTCGATTCATACTGGTATCCTCCATAGTACTCTAAAAATAACTGTAAATTTTCTTTTGCCCGCGTATAACGATCCATTCCATATGTTCCGAAATCACTACCCGCTGCTTCTTTAATCTTTGTCCAAATACTCCATAAAAAGTCTTGGAAAATTTTATTTAATAAGATTCTTTGTCGATGCATTTCTTCTACTTTTCCATTAAAATAGTAATCTAAAAATAACTCTTCATCTTCAGCTGAGAATTCACACTCTAAACTATGCGCTGCAATATCCCACATCGGATCATTCAAGCCGCCATACTCCCAGTCGATTAAATACATCTTGTTTTCTCCGTTTTTCACAAAGTTTTCAGCAACAGTATCATTATGGCAAGGTGTTAACTGAACATCCATTTTCTCATACATTGCTTTTAATCGCATAACTTGCTTCTTTACCTTTTTATAATCAGCAAAGTTTGAACCATTTGATTTACTTAATAAACCTTCATAATGCTCAATTTTCTCAAATACATTAAACGTATTACTCATCGCTGCACTTGATTCATGTAATTCCTTCAAAATAGCTGCCGTTAACTGCATGTTATCACTACGTCGCGCCGTTTTCGGATTCAATGTTTCTGCATTTGAAATAAGCTCTGCTAACTTAACACCTGTTTCTTCATTAAAGTATAGAAGCTCAGCGTCAATTCCTAGCTCACTTGCCAAATTAGAATTCACCATTTCATCATGACGACTAATCATTTCTTCCGTACCGCTTCCTGGAATACGAAGTACATATTCTGAATCCCCGACACTTACCTTGAAATTCGTATTTGTCATACCACCAAATGGTTGAATATTTGTAATAGCATCTTCTGGAATATTTAAAGCCTCCATAACGTGGCCTTTAATTTGTTTTTCTTTAAACTCTGCTTCTTTTCTCAATAAACGAGGGTAAATTTTATTCCTCACAACTTCATATTGCTGTTTTGTATCAATTTCTGCCCACACAATATTTTGTAATTTGATATGCCCAATATCATATGTTCTTGCAACATCAAGAAGTAAATATTCATAATTCACATACGGATTTTGATTATGATTAAACAACTCCAACATATTAAGAAAAACATCATAAGAAAGTTTTGAAATTCCAATCATCTCGCCATCAATACGATTTAATTGATGAACATCTTTCGAGATTTTATACAAATTCCCGTTTTGAATCTCTACAAATGCCTCATCACCAGAACCACTTTCATTCGTAATCAATACACAGTCCCGTTCCGGATATTGTAGCAATTGAGAAATCGCATCTTCTTCTATTAAAATATCATCTTCAATTAATAGAAAATCATCTGTAATTAAACTTTGAACACTTGAAAGTGAAGCCATAGAGCCTGTCCATTTATATTTCGGATTTTCTACAAAGTATACTCCTTGCTCTTTATTCCAAGAAGCAAATTTTTCTTTTTTATATCCAGAAACAATAACAACTTTTTCAATTCCGTTATTGTGTAATATCTCTAAATTTCGATTTAAAAGTATTTTATCACCAATGGATAATAACCCAGATGGTTTACCTAATTCCTTACGATTTCCTGCCGCAAGAATAACAGCTTGCTTAACTTTTTTATACTCTCGCTGATGAATACGAATCTTTTTTTGCTGCAGTGTAGCTAACTCGCTCTGCAAAAATTTAAGACCCTGTTCTTTCACATAATAGCTTATATGTTTTCCATTTTTTTCACTAACAACATAATTTTTTTTCGTCAAATCATTTATAATATAATTCACTTTTCCGGTAGATATCCCACTACGTTCTGCAATTTTCTTCTGACTTAAATGTGGTTCTTTATTAATAATTTCTAATATATCAATCACATGTTGCATATGTGGTCCCCCATAACATCGATAATACATTCAAAATTTGAACGCAACATTAATATTATCACTAATAAGGTGCAATGTAAATTTGTTGTAAAATTTCAGTAAATACATTTTTACATTTCTCCTATCATCTAAAATAAAAAGAAGTGCCCCTGCTTATTTTGCACAGGGGCACTCCTTTTTATTTATAAATAGCCTCAACGTTATTGGCTGACACAACCTTAATATTACTAGCAGAATTTGCAAAATCCCAATTCTCATCCTTAATCATATAATTAGGACCATAGTTTTCAATAAGATACTCTTCAACATTTGAAGGAACAGGGAATTCTTCGCCCTTGAATGGCAATAATTTCGTTCCTAACAATGTAGAACTTGCTGTTTTCGTTTTCCACCCTGTAAGGATCTTTTCAGTTCCTCTTTCCTGCGTCGACATCTCATCCGTTCCTTCAAAGAAGTAACACCATACTTTATTAGGATCTTCCGAAAAATAATAGAAAAGATCGATATGAGTTCCTTTATAAGTGAAAGTTTGCTCTACAACATGACCATCAACTGTGAACTCCCTAAACGTCTTAACACCTTTATCATTTAACGTTTTCTCTAGTGCTCTTTTCTTCTCTTCACTTATATTAAAAGTACCAATATCCATATCTAAATCATGGCTTATGAAATCTTTTTCTCGCACAGCTCCAAGTAACGTGCCATAATCTAACCAAAATTCTTGTTCATGCTCTTTAAAAGCTTCTTGCACTAATAGTAAACACTCTACTCCATATTGTTTAATATTGTTTCGTACTAATTGCAATTGCTTATTCGCACGATATTCTAAAGGCTTTTTTAACAATGTACGAACTAGCTTATTTCCTTCAATAAATTTTCTAACTTCTTGTTTAAATCCCATATGAAAATCCTCGCAATAACATCTATTTAAAATAATATAACGGAATAAAATCACTCACACATCTCCCGTTATTTTCTCCGTTTCCTACACCATCATACTATTTGGCACCACATTTTTCAAAGGGAAAGTCAGATTTTTGGAGTGTTCGTGTTGTATAAATGAAAACAAATTACTTATGCTATAATAAATAACCATTAAGTTTGGAAAGTAACCCTGTACTTACATAAATAAAAGGCATACGATTTCTCGTATACCTTTTGTGTACTTTTCATTACTTAGCCACGAAATAATCCGTTACATATTGTGCCCAAACTTCATGTCCTTTAGCACTTGGGAAACCAAACTCTTCTTGTAAGTACGGTAAAATAGCCTTTGTTGCTGCATCAGGCCATGCTCCCCAGTGATCAACATATGTATAACCATTTTGCGTCACAAATTGCTTTAATGCCTCAATTGCTTTCGGGTAATTCTTCGCACCATACACTGGATTTGATGGTTGAATCATAATTGTAGCGCCTTTTGCACTAGTAGAAAGTGCTTGAACAAACTTCTGTGTACTCGCAACAGAGTTCCCATTACCAGTTTTACCGTTATCAGTAATAAATGGTGGCTCAAATAAAATCACATCTGGCTTTTCTTTCGCAATCTCTTTATCACGCTTATTTGCGATTAACTCTTCTGTGCTTTCACCCTTATATTCCTTTACTGTCACATTCCATAAACCTTTACCGTAAGCAGTTTCTAAATTAGCTGTTAACTTAGCTGCCCAAGCATCTTTTTCAGATGAAGAAGCTTCATCACCAACGATAACAAGATTCACTGCCTTTTTCTCTTTAGCAGCTTTCTTCAACTTCTCTTTCACTTCATCTGGCAAATTCTTCGCATATGCTTCATTAAAAGATGACTTCGCATCTTGCTTTTTCTCTGCTTTTTTCTCTTCTTTCTTCACTCCGCTATCTTTCACTTCAGCCTTTGTTTTTGTCACTTCACTCGTCTGTCCTGTTGCATTTGCAACTTTCTTATTCCAGTACAATTTACCGCTCACAATCGAAGCAATAAACAATACAAAAACAACAAGAACAAGTACTGCTTTCTTATTCATCGATTCACCTCATCTATTAATCTCACAACATATAATATTAATATAAATCCATGCAAAAATAAACCCAACTCCTTCCAAAGGAGTTGGGTTATTACATATTACTTAGTCACTTCAAGATGCGCTCTTAACTTATTCGTTATATCTTGTTTCGCTGCATCTGGAACATAGTAATACCAAATGCCATCAGCGGCTTTGTGACCGTCGCCTGAGATTTGGATATCTTCACTGTTTTGCAGACAATTTTTATAATTCTTTTGCATATCAAACATTTGATCTTGTGTTAAGTTTGTCTTCACATTCTTTTGAATTGCTGTTAACACATCACCATAGCTTGATAAAGAAGAGAAGCTTGCACCTTTCTTAATAACAGCCTGCATTACTTGACGTTGGCGCATTTGGCGACCGAAGTCACCGCGTGGGTCTTCTTTACGCATACGTGTGAATGCTAGAGCTTGGTCACCTGTTAAATGAATATTGCCTTTTTGAAAGTGTTTTCCTTCTAGAGAGAACTCTAAATCATTATTAACATCTACACCGCCTACTGCATCGACAATATCTTTAAATCCTTCCATGTTCACTTCAATGTAGTAATTGATAGGAACATTTAAGAATTTTTCTACCGTCGCTACAGACATATCAACGCCGCCAAATGCATAAGCATGATTGATTTTATCGCTTTTACCTTTTCCAACAATTTCTGTATATGTATCACGAGGGATACTTACTGTTTTCATTGAATTATTTTTAGGGTTTAACGTAATGACCATTAAAGAATCTGAACGACCTTTATCATCACCGCGTTCATCTGCACCTAATAATAGAATTGAAACCGGTTCAGATTTATTGATTTTTTCTTCTTGTTTATTATTTTCATCACGCTTTAATGGTTTATGGACTTCATCTAATGTTTTTGAAACCGAAGAATAAATATTATAAGCGTAAATTCCTCCACCTATAACTAGTACACCTACGATTCCTAATATCCAAAATAAGATCTTCTTTTTCATGCTTTTAACCTTCCTTCTTCAGGTACTGCTATCAAATTATTATGACTACAAAATATAAAGTACATTATACATGTAATTCGATTTTTAAGCCAAACTATATTGATAACTCAATGAAAGTTTTAGCACCTTATAACGAATTTCCTAGTTAATAACTTTTTGATACCCATTCTTATTCTCAGACTGCCACCTCCAAGAATCTGCACACATCTCTTCCAATCCACGTGTTGCCTCCCAGCCTAATTCACGCTTTGCTTTTGCTACATCAGCAAAACATACTGCCACATCTCCAGGACGACGCTCCGTAATTTTATAAGGAACTTCCTTTCCCGAAACTTTTTCAAAAGCTTCAACCATCCCTAGCACACTATACCCCGTACCTGTGCCCAGATTATAAGCATCTACTCCTGTTGTATGAATTACTTTCTCAAGTGCTTTTACGTGACCATTTGCTAAGTCTACAACATGAATGTAATCACGGACGCCTGTTCCATCTTTAGTTGGGTAGTCGTTTCCAAATACACTTAATTCCTTTAGCTTGCCTACTGCTACTTGTGTTACATATGGCATTAAGTTATTTGGAATTCCATTTGGATCTTCCCCAATACGCCCACTTTCATGCGCACCAAATGGATTGAAATAGCGAAGTAATGCGATACTCCATTCTGTATCTGCAAATGCTACATCACGCATAATTTGTTCAATCATTAATTTCGTTTGACCGTATGGATTTGTTGCACTTAACGGAAACTCCTCCGTAATTGGCGATGTTTCTGGGATACCGTATACCGTTGCAGACGAACTGAAGATTATCTTCTTCACATTATGCTTCTGCATTACTTCACATAGCACTAATGTGCTTGTAATGTTGTTATGATAATATGTTAATGGAATTGCTACTGATTCTCCTACGGCCTTAAAGCCTGCAAAGTGAATGACAGCTTCAATTGTATTTTCTTTAAAAACCGTATCAAGTGCTTCGCGATTTAAAATGTCTTCTTTATAAAACTTAAATTGTTTTCCTGTTATCTCTTTCACTCGATTTATAGACTCTACCGAGCTATTCGAAAGATTATCCACTACTATAATTTCGTAACCGCTTTTCAGTAATTCTACGCATGTATGACTACCAATATATCCTGCTCCACCTGTTACAAGTATTGCCATGATTCCAAACCTCCCTGTCACTACATATCCTTATAATAAGCGTATAAAAATTAACCTAGCTACAATTTAAAATAACTAGGTTAATAAAATGACTTTTAAATTTATAAAAATTAGTCTTACAGATTCTCATTCCTGTAAATTATTTTATAATTATAAAGAAACTTTTTCACGAACTATAGCTGGTCTTCCCACTGAATAGTAGTCTACATTAAATTTCTTCATATATTCTAAACCATGGCAATTACGCCCATCAAAAATAATAGGTTGTTTCATTAATTCGATATACTGTTCAATAGGGAACTCCTTTATATCATTCCATTCAGTTACAATAAGTGCTACATCTGCATTTTCAACTGCATCTTCAACTGAAGATACATATTGAACTTCATTAGGTAATATTTTCTTTGCATTTTCAGTAGCGATTGGATCATAAGCTATGATTCTCGCACCCACTTTTACTAAATCATTTGCAATAACAATAGATGCTGCTTCTCTCATATCATCAGTATTTGGTTTAAAAGCTAAACCAAGCATAGCCACTTGTTTTCCTTCCATATCGCCTAATACACTTTTCACTTTTTCAACGAGTGATGCCTGTTGGTTATTATTTACTGTAATAACTGATTTCAACAGATCGAAATTATGCTCTACATTACCAGCAATTTGTATTAAAGCATGTGTATCTTTCGGGAAACAAGAGCCACCATATCCAATACCTGCTTTTAAAAATTGTGTACCGATTCTTTTATCTAATCCCATTCCGTTTGCTACATGCTCTACATCTGCACCTAATTTTTCACAAATATTAGCAATTTCATTAATAAAGCTAATCTTTGTAGCTAAAAATGCATTTGCCGCATATTTGATCATTTCAGAACTTCTAATTGATGTTTTAAAAACTGGTACGTTAAATGGTCTGTTTACTTCTTCCATAATATTTGCAGTTTCTGCATCATCTGTGCCAATAACTATTCGATCTCCATAAAAACTATCATGAATAGCAGATCCTTCTCGTAGGAACTCTGGATTAGACACCATGTTGATTTTCACATCTGCTTTTAAGTTTTGTTGAATTAGATTTTTAACATAATCATTTGTTCCGACTGGAACTGTACTTTTCACTACTACGATTACATCCTTTGTAAGATTATGAGCAATATCTAGTGCAACTTGCTCTATATATTGTAGATCAGCTGAGCCATTCTGTTTTTGTGGCGTGCCTACCGCAATATAAATAACATCAGCTCCATCAATCCCTGAACGGCAATCTGTAGTAAATAAAAGTCTCTTCTCTTCAATATTTTTACTCATTAACTCATCTAAACCTGGTTCATATATCGGTGAAATACCTTGTTTCATTCTTGCGACTTTATTTTCATCGATATCAATACAAGTCACACGATGCCCAATATCCGATAAACAAACCCCTGTTACTAATCCTACATAACCTGTACCGAAAATAGCAATATTCATTTTTTATCCTCCTTAATTATGAACAATAAAAAGCCCTTTGAAGAAAAAGGGCTTTTAAAGCTTATTTAATAAAATGTTTTACAACTCCATTTAAGGCATAATTTATAAAACACCATGCAGATTTCGGGACACTTAACCCCTCAATTTCTCTATATAATTTCCAATTCATTTTAGCCATTTTAAATTTTTTACTGGATATAGAATTTTCAACTTTTCTATATTTAGATAAAACTTCATCCAAACCATAAGCATAATGCCCTTGTTTTAAGATTTTCAACCATGTTGCAGTATCCTGACGTGTTCTAATATTAGGCATTTGTATCTTCCCTAGTTTTTCGATATCAATCATAACTGTTAAACATCCAATTATAGTGTTTTTTAACAAGCCATTATAATTTATTTTCTCCGGTACATGAACAAACTTATCCGTAGGATTACCGTCTTGATTCATAATTTGATAACTCGTAAATGAAAAGGCTATATCATTATTCTGCATAAAAGCTAATTGTTTTTCTAGTTTTTCTGGTAGCCATAAATCATCACTATCCAAGAAAGCTACATATTTTGCTTTAGCATTATTAATACCAGTATTTCTCGCTATTGCCGCCCCACCATTTTCTTGCAATTCAATTAACCGAATGCGATTGTCTTTTTTAATTTCTTCTTTTATTAATTCACAAGTATTATCTTTTGAAACATCATCTATAATAATCATTTCCCAATTTTTATAAGTTTGGGATTGAACTGATTGAATCGTTTCTTTAATAAAGGAACTTGCGTTATACGATGGGGTAACAATTGAAACAAGCGGTTGAAACTCTCTTTCAATCCCTCTTGAATTTACTTCCATTTTAATAATGCTCCTTTAAATCTTTTTTTGATATTATCATTTAAAATTCAACAATTCTTTTAAACTTTTTCTAAATGAAGACATGGGTTTTTCAGTTAAATAAAATTTTTTCAAGAAAAAGACAGTTAACATACATATAGCAGGTATGGTCCCTCTCATTCTTTTAAATAACGGCCCTTTCCCTATAAACGTCCTAGAATTAATTAACTTAGTTTCTGATGTTTTCTTTTTATGGAAAACAATAATTTGATTAATATAAGACACCTTATATTTCTTTTGTAACAGATCCACCAATAATATATTCTCTTCTCCTGATGGATATTGTGCACCTAATCCAAATCGTTCATCAAAATTCAAGTCCTCTTTTTTAACCTTATTCAGATTGATGAAAAATTCGATAGACGAGATTTTTAAAACCCCACGTAAGTCTAAGGCATCTACTGGATTCTGTCGGTAGACTTTATAATATTGCTTACTCTTTGGATCAAAAATTTGAAAACTTAGCGCCTCAACATCTCTATTTTTAAATTCTTTCACAACCAATTCAAGTGCATTTTCAGGATACCAACAGTCATCATCTGAAAAAGTTACAATTTCTCCTGTAATATGCTTTATCCCTTCATTTCTAGCTAAGGATAAACCTTTTCTATTTAATCTAATTTGTGTGTATTTAAAGTTACTTAGTTTAAGAACTTTTTCTAATTCATTATGATTACCTTGTGTGACAAAAACTACCTCAAATTCTTTATATACTTGCTTATTCAAACTAGCAATTAGTCTTTTTAACTCTTCTTCTCTTTCCCCTAATGTTGGAAGTATTAAACTAATTTTCTTGTTCACCGGCTACTGTACACCTCTACTTAATAATAGGTTTATTATTTTTATTATTTTTATTATCAATATTTTCCATCTTCAAACACTTCCATAGTATAGCTAAGTATAAAAAGAATGCTTCATTAATTATTACTGATAAAGTCATCATAAGAATAAAGTATCCCACTAATGTCGTAAGTAAATATGGATATTTTTTATACAAACTCTTTTTTAATACTGTAAACATTATGGAGAGGCAAAAGATTGTATACAACATGATACCCATTAATCCTGATTCCGTAAGAACTTCTAAAAAGGTATTATGCATATACATTTCTTTACCATAAAAATACAAATTATATTGTGGGAAGTTAAAAGCTCCAATCCCCCAAAATGGTGAATCTAACATATAACCTAATCCCCTTGACCATAAATCTAATCTTCCACTTCCCCCATCACTTGTTGTAGAGTTTGCACGCTCAAGTATAATTGACACTAAATCGATGGAGAACCAATTTTCTACTATATAAAAAATAATAGGCGTTATTAACAACGTAATAAAAGATAACTTAAATAGTACTTTCGGTTTACTTGTTAACACATAAATAATCCCTACAAAAAACAGTGCTAAAAATGCTCCTCTTGAAAAAGTCAAAAGGCACGCGGTAATAGCTAGCATTAATCCTACCTTGTTCTTCAAACCTTCTAAATTATGGAGATAAAAGCATACAAAAAGCATATTATAAAAAACAAAAAGATTCGGATCACTTAAAAGTCCAATTAATCGGGGACTATTACGATCCATTAATAACCCATATACTTCAATTTGATTACCAACAAGATGAAAACCTAAACTCACAATTCCAATTAAGTATAAAATTATACTTATAAGATTAAATAAAATCCCTGCACTAGCTATACTTGATTGAATCTCATTTATGGAATAACCATCCAAAATAAATTTAAACATAAAATAACTTCCAAATATAATTATAACTCCCAGTATCATTCTGAAACTGGCATTTGGAAATTTAGCAATTATCGCAGTACTACTATAATACAAATAAAACAAAAACATTATTATTTCATATGTATATAATTTATGAAGATAAAATCGATGTAAACTAAAGACCAGTACAAAAGCTATAAAAATCATATACGGTTTTAGTGAAAATCCAATATCTAAACTATACCTGCCTAGCATAACTGAAAAAATTAGTAAAGAAAGGAGAACTGTACTTCTTTTTTTATCAACAACTTTCATAATCAAACCTCTACATTTCTTTTCTTTTGAATATACTTCATTAATCTAAATCTTAGTTCCTTATCTAGTAATACAATTAATGCTACTACTAATAATAGATTGATCAAAGCTGCTATTATAGGAAACGTATTTAAATAAAAAGCTGATGTTAATGTAAAAGCTATAAATACCGAAAAATAAGGTACCATAATTTTTATTATCAATTCTTTTTTATTAGGATTAAATATAATAAACCCTAATAACATAATTACTTCTATAAAAACTGCAGCAGTAGCACCACCCACCACTCCAAATTTAAGGCTAAAAACATAATATAAAACTATTCCTAATAACACAGCTAAAAATTGTGTAATAGTACGTTTTGATTGAAGATTCCTTGTGGTTAAACCATCTGCTAAAGGAAAATTAAAACTTTGTAAAAATAACATAAGGGATAAAATTTTCAATCCAATTGCAGCTGCATCCCATTCTTCACCGAATACAATCTCTACTATAATGTTAGATAAATGAAATAATGGAATACAAAGGCATATTCCCATTAAACCCATTATCTTTACCTGTAAAAAGTTTAATTCCTTATGTTTTATTAAATCCTTTGAATTATAATATCTAAATAAAACTGGATAAAAAGCCCCTGCGACTACCCCTGGGATCTGATATAATGCTGCTGGAATCCTATAAGCAACTGAAAAATTACCTAGTTCATTTAATGATACTGTTTTCTCTAATACTAACGGTCCCAATTGGGGCAATATCATAATTAATAATCCACTAATAATAAATGCAGGTACCCCAGTTAATAAACTCTTATCAAATTCACTCGAAAAACGTAGGGAATTTTTAGTAAATAACATATATAATCCATATATTCCAGCTATAACATAAGAACAGCCATATAAAAACGCGATACTATTAATATCAAACTTGCATAGCATTCCTAACACAACAAAGAAAACTGATAATATCGCTGATAATGTCCTAATTTTGGCAATTTGCTTCATTTGCTCTTTCAGCTGAAAATATACTACTGATATACTTTGCATAGATAAACCAATAACGGTTGGCAGTACTAGTAGAAACATTACTTTTGAAAGATTACCTTTACTATAAAGAAAATATATGATAATAGTTGATGCTAATAAAGTGATAACTAGTAACATCAACCTCATTTTAATATAAGTTGACATCACTATGGAATCATCTTTTTTTCCTTTTGAACCTTCTCTTAAAACCACATTACTTAATCCTACATCGGTAAAGTACCCTGCAACCATAGAAAAGGCAACTGCTACACTAAATGCACCATATTCTTTCGCACCTAAATAGCTTGCTAAAATAATTATTGAAAAAGCATTAACTGCCCTAGTAAATGCTGTGCTAAAAAATAAGTAAAATATATTTTTTATAATTGAACTATTCAAGCATCTTCACCACAATCTTTGTTCTTTTTAAATCGATATAATACTTATTACCTTGCGCCATCACCTGTAATAACAACTCTAACCGTTTTAATAATAATTTTAAAATCTAAGATTATACTTGCGTGATTGATATAATAAATATCTAATTTTAATTTTTCCTTTGGTGTAATTTCATAACCACCATTTACTTGCGCCCATCCTGTCAATCCAGGTTTTACATTTAGTCTCTTTTTAAATCCTGGAATTTCATGTTCGAATTTTTCAGTAAACATGGGCCTCTCCGGCCTTGGGCCTACAAGGGACATCTCACCCTTTAAAATATTAAATAATTGCGGTAACTCATCAATTCTTGTTTTACGGATAAACAATCCTATCTTTGTAATACGTGGATCGTTCTTCTCTGCCCATTTTGCACCATTTTTCTCTGCATCATTTCTCATAGAACGTAGTTTAATAACCTTGAACTTTTTCCCATATAACCCTAATCTTTCTTGTAAATAGAAAGGAGAGCCTGGGGATTCTAAAATAATGAGTAAACTAAATATCAAAATAACGGGTGCCAATATAATCAAGCCTAATAAGGCGAATATAACATCTAATATATACTTACTCCCTAAATATAACTTAGATTGTCTATTTTCAACTTGAACGATTTGATCATCTGATGTAACTTGATATTCTCTCGCTATATTTTCACCAATCTTCATATTCCCTCTCCCTTATAATCTTATTGAATTATTTCTTTGTGCACTATATCATTCATATATTTTAATAATTGTTCTTTTAATTCCTTATGTTGTAATGCCATTTCAATCGTCGTTTTAATAAACCCCAGCTTCTCCCCAACATCATAACGCGTTCCTTCAAAATCATACGCAAACACTCGCTGAATTTCATTTAAACGTTGAATCGCATCTGTTAATTGAATCTCTCCACCCGCACCTGTTTGTTGATTCTCAAGAAACGTAAAGATTTCCGGTGTTAATACGTAACGACCCATAATTGCTAAATTTGATGGTGCTGTTCCTTGAGCTGGTTTCTCCACAAATTGAAGCACTTGATAACGACGATC
This sequence comes from Bacillus sp. FSL M7-1020, assembly GCF_038050415.1. Taxonomy (NCBI): domain Bacteria; kingdom Bacillati; phylum Bacillota; class Bacilli; order Caryophanales; family Bacillaceae; genus Bacillus; species Bacillus sp. FSL M7-1020. The sequence goes on from NZ_JBBOTW010000001.1 coordinate 4,794,631, forward strand.
GTTTTGATCAACTGGATCAATAATACCATAGCGATGCGTTTCATTTTCTGCCACTGTTTGTACGCCAATAACGGATGATTGTGTACCTTCATATTGATCTATCAATTGACGTAAACATGGTATTTCTGCTTGTACAATATCATCACCAAGTAATACCGCAAATGGTTCATTTCCAATAAACTTTCGTGCACACCATACTGCATGCCCTAACCCTTTTGGTTCTTTCTGTCTTATGTAATGAATATTAATTCTTGAAGAAGCTTGTACTTTCTCAAGCATTTCATATTTCCCTTTTTCTAAAAGGTTTTGTTCTAATTCAAAGGAATGATCAAAATGATCTTCAATTGCGCGCTTTCCTTTTCCAGTAACAATAATAATATCTTCAATTCCTGATTCAATCGCTTCTTCTATTATGTATTGAATTGTCGGCTTATCAACGATTGGCAACATTTCTTTCGGCATCGCTTTCGTGGCTGGTAAAAATCTTGTCCCAAGACCAGCTGCTGGGATAATCGCTTTTTTTACTTTTTTCAAATCTAGCCCCCCTATATTTATATATTTATATGTAACAATAACAAAAACCCTACCTATAGAGTCATTTTTATAACTCCATAGGTAGAGTTTCTATTAGAAATAAATTATGGGCATCCAACCCATCCTCACGTCATACTCCCGACGACAAGCGTCTAAGGTAGGCACGAAATAAAATTTCTACCCACAGCACGACCGAGTGCCTCCGTTGATAACGGTTAGGAGACATCACCTTTTCTTTATTTAAAAAATACCGAACAATTTTTTACGACGAATTTGTTCTGGATCTTCTTTATAAATTGATTTCCCGCTAATTATTAAGTACGGATTTTCTTTCAAATCACTCATAACATTCATTCCGAATTCTTTCTCAATTAATTCGTAGCTTTCCGCTAAATGAAATCCTCTTGATGTTGTGTTATGTGCATCTGATGCGACCATATGCGTTAAATTATGTTCTACAAGTTGTAGTGAAAACTTTTTAATTTTTTTACCGAATTTCCCTAATAAACTACCCGCGGTTACTTGCGTTAATGCCCCTTTATTTACAAGGTTATATAGCTTATCTGGCCGCTCGATTAACTCGGCATTACGTTCTGGGTGAACGATAATTGGAATCATTCCCTTTACACGTAGCTCATATAATAGTTGTTCTGCATAACGTGGTACGTGATTAGATGGAAATTCAATGAATATATATTTATTTGTTTCGTTTAAAGTAACGATTTTGCCAGCTTCATAGTCTTCTAATAAATCACCATATAACCTGACCTCTTGCCCGGGTAAAATGGTAAGTGGAATACTATGTTGTTGTAGTTCATCATTTAGTTGTTTTACCCCATGAATAATTGAGGTACGTTCATTTATATATTTCCCATTTTGATGGTGCGGGGTTGCGACAATTGTATGTATTCCTTCTACTACGGCTTGTTGCGCCATCGCTAAACTATCGGTTACGGTTTGTGCGCCATCATCGATGCCATATAAAATGTGACAATGTAAATCAATCATTTGCTTCATCCTCCCTTTCTCATATAAATTTTTTTCCCTTGAATATGAGACATCTCATATTCAAGGGAAAAAAGGAGATATGTTTTCCCATATCTCGCTCTTTTAATTAGTTTGCACCGTAATAATAATATAAGCCTTGATCACGTTCACGATCGTTCAAGACAACGCCTAACAGTTTACCTTTAGCCGATTCTAACAACCCTTTTGCCTTTACTGCTGTTTCTTTTTCTGTTGCTTCACTACGAACAACAAGAATAGACGCATCACATACATTTGCCATAATTTGCGCGTCTGTCACAGCTAAAATAGGTGGCATATCAAAAATAACTAAATCGTACATGCTGTATGCTTGTCCAAGAAGCTCTTTCATTGATTTTGAACCTAATAATTCTGCTGGGTTTGGTGGGATTGGACCACAAGCTAAAAAGCTTAGATTTTCTACAGATGTCGGTTGTACACATTTTTCTAAACGTTCACTATGTGTTAGTACGTTCGTTAGGCCAAAGATATTATCTACTTGGAACATTTGATGCATCGCTGGTTTACGCATATCCGCATCAATTAATAATACTTTCTTACCTTGTTGAGCAAACACGACTGCCATATTAGCTGTCGTTGTCGTTTTCCCTTCACTTGGGTTCGCAGATGTTACCATTAACGAATGTAAATTCGTATCAACAGCTGCAAATTCGATATTCGTTCGAATATTACGATATTGCTCTGAAATAGGTGATTTCGGTTGTTGATGAGCAATTAATTGACGACGCTGACGATGATTCTTTTTCTTTTTAAATAAATTAAGAGCCAATTGTTTGTCCCCTCACTTTTCTTGATGATGGAGCGTGCGATTTCACGTTCAATGTTTCTTCATCCATACGAGCTACAATACCTAACACCGGTAAACCAAGTAGGCTTTCTACATCTTCCTCTTTTTTCACTGTGTTATCTAAGTATTCTAGTAAGAATGCAAGACCAACTGAAGCCATTAAACCAACAACGAAAACAATTGCTACATTTAACATTGGGCGTGGTTTAATTGGAGATAGATTTTCTGCAACTTCTGCCTTTGATAGTACCGTTACGTTATCGACATTCATAATCTTTGCAACTTCACCTTTAAATACATCTGCTGTTGCATTAGCAATATCACGAGCTACTTTCGGATCTTTATCCTCAGCTGTTACAGAAATTACTTGTGAATCTTTTTCGTTTGCAACATTAACCTTCTCAGTTAAAGCTTGTGCTGTCATATTTAAATTTAATTTTTCATTTACTTGATCTAAGATTACTGGGCTTTTAATAATAACCTTATATGTATTCGTTAATTGAATATTCGTTTGAACTTCACCCGCTTGAATCATTGCACCCTCTTGCTTCTTCTGATTAACAAGAATTTGCGTCGAAGATTGATAGATTGGTGTCATAAAGAAGAAGCTAATGATAGCACTTACAATAGCTGCACCAAATGCGATTACGAGGATCATTGCTAAACGTTTTCTTAAAATATGAAATAACTCTTTCAAACTAATTGTTTCTTCCATAAGTTCCTCCAACTTTCTAAAATTTACACATAGGAAAAATTATAACATATAAATCTTACATTTTTCGTTTTTAATCATTCAGTTCTATATTTGTTCACAAGAAACAAGTTTAATCTTACAAAATAATCTTAAATCTGACAACACATTCCAATCATTTCCCCAAAATTTTATCATATCATGTTTTTTATAGTGTATAACTTGATAAATAATTTTCAGAAAACAATAAAAAGCCAACAATTTTTTTGTTGGCTTTTTATATTTTAGTAATAACCATATTGCTCTTTTTCTTCTTTTTTATCGTTTAAAACAACACCTAGTAGTTTTCCTGATGCTTTATCTAATATTTGTTGCGCTTTTACGATTTTATCTTTTTCTGTCTTTTCGCTGCGTACAACGAGTACGATTCCATCGCATTTATTCGCTAGTATTTGCGCATCAGTAACCGCAAGGACAGGTGGTGTATCGATTAAAATAATATCAAACATGTTATATGCTTCTAGCAACGCTTCGTCCATTGCCCGGCTCCCTAATAATTCTGCTGGGTTTGGCGGGATTGGACCTGCTGCCATTAAATATACGTTCTCTATATCTGTTTTTTGAATGCATTGCATAAGCTTTGCTTGTCCTGATAATAAGTTCGTTAACCCATTTGAACTATGAATGGCAAATAAGTTTTGTATCGTCGGCTTACGCAAATCAGCTCCAATTAATAAAACTTTCTTTCCTTGTTGGCCGAAAACAACTGCTAAGTTTGCGATTGTCGTTGTTTTCCCATCACCTGGATCTGCCGAGGTAACGATAATAGAACGAACATGACTATCCACAGATGTAAATTCAATGTTTGTACGAATGTTACGATATTGTTCTGTAATACGCGATTTAGGTTCTTTATGTGTAATTAATTGTCGTAATGATTTTCTTTTCTTTCTCCCGAACATATTCATAATCTCCTTTTGTGAAATGCGACATTTCTCTTTTCTCTCTCTTATGCTCGATTTCATACGTCTAATTAATATTTTGTATTGCTAATTTCCCCACATCTCATCATAATCAATAACATTCTACTTTGTCTTATATAAGTGCCTTAACAATATGACAATGCCCTTACTTCTTCATTACCTTTATCACTTATCCTATTTTCTAAATAAATGATAAAGTAAATTATATGGTAATTACCAGCTATTTACAAGTAATTTTCTGATTAGTTTGTATTTTATCTCTTCATCGTTATATAACAGAAACAAAAAATCTCCTTGTACGTTCACAAGGAGATTTTTTTATTTGTTCTCTATTCTTTTTTATCACCAATTGCAAATGTGATTTCAGCTTCACATGCAACTTCACCATCTACTGTCGCAATTGCTTTTCCTTTTCCGATCGGGCCACGTACACGTGTCATTTCTACTTCTAGGCGAAGTTGATCACCCGGGCGTACCTGTTTTTTGAAACGACAATTGTCGATACCTGCGAAGAAAGCAAGTCTTCCGCGGTTTTCTTCTTTCTTTAATACAGCAACCGCTCCGACTTGTGCTAACGCTTCTACAATAAGTACGCCAGGCATAACTGCATAGTCAGGGAAGTGTCCATTAAAGAATTCTTCGTTTGCAGATACATTTTTAATTCCAACCGCTCTTTTTCCTTCATCTACTTCTAATATTTTATCAACAAGTAAAAATGGATAGCGGTGAGGAATGATTTCTTTAATTTGTTCTATATTTAGCATGTAATGATCGCCCCTTTTGTAATATTGGTCTTACCACTTGGACATATTGTTATTATCCCATTTTGTTTATCGTTTGTCATTACAAAGTGAATTTTTATATTTAGTATACTTACTTCTCCATATAAAAAAATGCACACACTCTATTCCCTTAAAATAGTTGCACATTCCTGCAACTGACACGGAGGTAGAAAAGAGTGTATGCCCAGATTAGGGAAAGGCAATATGTATTGAAACATTATTTGCCTTAATGTCGTATTCGACTCATTATATTATAAACGTTTTCAAATAAGGAAATATTAAATTTAACCATATATATGAATATTCCACCTGTTTTCTTCGTTTTTCTTTATTTTTCTCTCATTTTCGCAAAAAATCGAAATAAAAAAATAGAAAAATAAAAAAGAACTAAGGTTTACCCCTTAGTTCCTTCTACTTTATCCAGCTATTTTTGAAATAATAATCAGTTGGGTGCCCCACTGATGAAAGTTTCACTTTATTTCAAAGCACGACGTGGTAATTTGTCGATATTCTCTAACATAATACCTGTACCAACCGCAACACATTGCATTGGGTTTTCAGCAATTAATACTGGTACCTTTAATTCTTCTGCTAGCAGCATGTCGATACCGTGTAGTAAAGCTCCGCCGCCTGTTAAAATAACACCACGGTCGATAATGTCCGCAGATAGTTCTGGTGGTGTGCGCTCTAGTACGCCTTTTGCAGCTTGTACAATAATAGCCGCGTCTTCTTTTAGTGCTTCTGTAATTTCTTCAGAGCATACTGTAATTGTACGTGGTAAACCTGTTACCATGTCACGTCCACGAATTTCAAGCTCTTCACTACGTGCACCTGGGAATACTGTACCGACTTTAATTTTAATATTTTCTGAAGTACGTTCTCCAATTAATAACTTATACTTACGTTTAACGTAGTTTAAGATCTCCATATCAAACTTATCGCCAGCCATTTTGATAGAAGAAGAGGTAACAATATCACCCATAGATAGTACAGCGATATCTGTTGTACCTCCACCAATATCAACAACCATGTTACCGCTTGGTTGGAAGATTTCCATACCCGCACCAACTGCGGCTACTTTTGGTTCTTCTTCTAAAAATACTGTTTTACCACCTGAACGTTCAGCAGCTTCACGAATTGCTTTTTGTTCTACTGATGTGATATTTGTTGGACAACAAATTAAAATGCGAGGTTTTGAAAAGAAGCTCTTTACGTCCAACTTGTTAATGAAATACTTTAACATCGCTTCTGTAATTTCGAAATCTGCGATTACACCATCTTTAAGTGGACGAATTGCTACAATATTACCAGGCGTACGTCCCACCATACTTCTTGCTTCTTCACCTACTGCTAATACTTTACCTGTATTACGATCAATTGCCACAACAGATGGCTCATTTAATACAATACCCTTACCTTTAACATGAATTAATACATTAGCCGTACCTAGGTCAATTCCGATATCTCGCGCAAACATTCCCGTCTTTTCCTCCTCGATATTCAAAATCAGGTTACACCCGAATTCTTTTACACCTAATTTCTGATTTTATCATAAATTTAACAGAAACGTAATATTCGCAAAAAGAATTCTTCTGAAAAATATTACCGAATGCACGCGGAATGTTTGCTAACGTATATTTATCTTATATTAACGGAAGGTAAGACTCTCATCTCAAACGAGTTTAGAAGAGTTGAGCGAAAGACCAAAAGCCTGCAAACGCCCGATTACTGAAGACTAATAATCAGTGAGGCACGCCCCACTGATTAAAGTTTCACTTTATTGACGTACAGGCTTTTCTACATCTTCTTTTCTATATTTCTGCTTTGTTGCTTCTCCGCCTCTTAAATGACGAATAGACTTATGATAATCAAGAATTTCTTTCACTTCATTTGCGAGCTCTGGGTTAATTTCTGGTAGACGTTCTGTTAAATCTTTATGAACTGTACTCTTTGATACCCCAAATTCCTTTGCAATTACACGCACTGTTTTTCTTGTCTCCACGATATACTTACCAATCTTGATAGTTCTCTCTTTGATGTAATCGTGCACACCACTCGCCTCCCTAAATTGGATGTGAGAAGTGTGAAATGAGCCTCGCTGCATACGACTAAGAAGTAAGTGTGAGTGCTGTTTGTAAGCGTTAAACATTCTTGGATTTATAATGAAATGATTCACGATTTCTCACCTCAAACACTCTCTTTGCTTTGGTTTATACCATTGTATTGCCCGCACTACTGATATATGCTACATGTTCACTATTTTTGCGGACTAAGTTAAGAAAAATTACGTTTTTTTGTGAGAAATACGTTAACAATGACTATTTTGGCAAAAAAATGACACCTTGTTTAAGAGGTGTCATTCTTCTCGATCATATTCTTCTTCTAACAATTGATGGTGGGGAACTTCCTTCTTACCGGCAATATAATAATACAAAGTAAATAAAACAAACAATAATATAATAGCAATCGACAGAACAAACAAAAACGACACAGTATCCCCTCCCTTTTGTAATATATATTCGAGAATCTCGTCATTTTTCCTTGTTATTGCAACTTTTTTCTCGAAATTGATTATTTTCATATAAAGTTCAACTAATAATCGGGCTTTTACGGGCAGTTAATCAACCCTAACTTCTTTGCTTTCGCTGAATTTTGAGATCGGGGTCTTACCGCCCGTAAATAGCAGGATAAAAATAAAAAAATCAGTTCTCTTAATGAGAACTGATTTTTCCACTTTCTTATTCTTGTGAAGAAGAATCGTTAGATGATTCTGTAGAACCATTTGTTGATTTTTCTTCTTTCTTCGGTTCTTCTTTTTTGTCACCAGTCGAACCGCTTGTTGATTTCTCTTCTTTTTGAGACTTATCTTCTGTTTTACTTTCTGGTTTCGTGCTCGTTGACTTCTCTTCTTTTTGAGATTTGTCATCAGCTTTTTTACCAGAAGCATTCGTTGCCTTTGTAGCACCTGCATCAGCTTTAATTTCTGCTACTGATTTATTTAAGTAGCGCTCAGGGTTCACAGCCACATTGTCTTTACGTACTTCAAAGTGAACGTGAGAACCTGCTTCTTTATTCATTGCACTTAGACCGGATTTTCCTAATACTTCACCTTGTGCAACTCTTGCACCTTTTTCTACTTTCACACTGCCTAAGCTTTGATAAGAAACTGCTACACCATTTCCACTATCAACTGTTACAACATAACCAAGAAGTGAATCTTTTTCAGCTTTTGTTACTGTGCCACTTAAAGCAGCAGCAACATTGAACTCTTTTCCATTTTTCGCAGCAATGTCAATTCCTTTATTCGGGGAATATGTGTTGTTATAAAAGACAAGTGCTTTTTCTTGTTCCGCCTCAGTTGCTGCATCTTCATAAAATTTCTTCTGTACGACTACTTCCGCATTAGCGGCTGCTGGCATTTTCACTACTTCTGAAGATTTCGTTACTGGTATTGCTGGATCTTCCGATTGTGTATACGGTGTTGCTTGATCGTGGTTCGGAGTCTTCTTTGGATTAGCTCCTTGGAACCATAGCGCAACCACTAGGATTACCGCTGCACAAGCAATGTATAGTGCCGGAAACACCCATCTTTTTTGAAATAAATGTACTACCTTTTGCGACTTTTTATTATTTCTTCCTCGCATTCCATCATCACCTCAGCAATCATTTTGAACAATATTCATGTATCCTATACAACGTATAACTAATTACTTTTCGACAAATTATGTAAAAATATGTATAGAAATTGTAAAATTTCCGAGGAAATGATGAAAAAAGAAAAAACTGAGCATTTTCAGCTCAGTTTTTAGTCCATTTGTTTCTTTTTATATACGATTAAACATGCAACAACCGAAAGAATAAGCCACACTCCAACATTCAAGACATGTCCGCTAATACTACTAAATCCCGCTCCCTCTACTAAGCTGTTAATCGCTTTGGCAATATGAGATGTTGGAAGATACTCGATCATCGTTTTAATTACTTTATTTTCAACCATTGGCTCAAATTGTACAGCTAAATACATCGTCATTAATATCGGCATTCCAATAAGTGATGTTTGCGGTACAGACTCAGCTAACAATCCAATCATTGTTCCAATCACAATAAATAGAATTGTTCCACATAAGAAAATAAATCCTAGTAATAAAAGATTTCCACCGAATTGATCCAAAATGAATAAGTTCACAATACAAATGCCCAACGTCAAACATGCTGTTAATATACTTTTCCCAAGAAGAACTTCAACAGAAGAAGCTGGTGATAGCATTAGCACACGTAACGTATGTTTTTCTTTTTCTTCTGCAATTACCATTGATTGAACAAACCCTGCAACAAATAGAAAAGCCATTAAAGTAATAATGCCAACCCCCATGCGCCCTTCTCCAAATCTGCTAAATATAAATGCAAATATAATTGGTAAAGATGCCATTAATAACACTTGTGAATTTGTCTTAAAATCTTGTACTTCTTTTCTAAAAATAGCTGATACACGTCTCATTGAAAATGTCATTATAATCCCCTCCCAGTAACTTCAATAAAGATATCGCCTAATGTTGGCTCGTGTGAATGAATAGATAGTAATTCACCTTTTCTCATCCATTCTGAAATACGTTTTGCACCTAATTCATCTTTTTGCACTACTTCTTTTTGCTTATCTTTTAATACGACTTGTATTTGATCTTTCGCGTATTGTAAGCGAAGGTTTTCTGGTGTATCAAGCGCTACAATTTCTCCGCCGCACAGAAAGGCGATACGGTTACAAAGCGTTTCTGCTTCTTCCATATTGTGCGTCGTTAAGAAAATCGTCGTTCCTTCTTTATTTAAGTCTTTTAAGATTTTATGAATGTTTTGTACGTTAACTGGATCGAGTGCGGATGTTGGTTCGTCTAAGAAGAGGATATCTGGTTTATGAAGGATCGCTCTCGCTAGTGTGACGCGCTGCTTCATTCCCTTTGATAGTTTCTTTACTAATGTTTTTTTATCATCTAATAGATTCACTTGTGCTAGCACTTCATCGATTCGTTCTTTTTTGCAATCGTATAAGTCGCAAAATAATAGTAAGTTATCATAAATGCTAAGTCTTTCATATAAGCCACTGTTGTCTGTTAAAATACCAATTCGTTTATAATCGATGCTACTTGGTCCTGTAATGTCTTTCCCTAGTACTCTTACTGTTCCAACACTATGAAGTAATTGAGAAGTTAATATTTTTACTGTTGTTGTTTTACCAGATCCACTCGGTCCGAGGAATCCGAAAATTTCTCCTTGCTTCACCTCAATATTTACATTTCGAAGTGCCGTTTTTTCGTTGAAACTTTTCATTACATCTTTCATTTCAATTGCCAATGTCATTTCGTCATCCCCTTTGTTTTTCTTTATAGATGAAATTTGCTTTCGCAAGTTTCGATTTGTATGTTTCGCTTTTCTTGACTCAATCATATGAAAAACAAAGGGTAGGCGCAGTAAAATACCGGTAAAAGGAGTATTTTTACCGGTGAATGAATCATATTTCGATCCTATTGGAGCACTTTTTATAGCCCAATTACACCTTTTAATTCATCCATTCGTCCTTTTGAAAGCGGAATTGAACTTTTTCTTTCGTCATCCAAAATTAAACTAAAACTGTTCCGTGTCCAAGTAATAACTTCTCGTACTCGTTGTAAATTAACGAGGTACGAGCGATGACATCTAAAGAACCCGAATCCTGTTAATCTCGATTCTAGTTCACTTAACGTTAATGCACATACGAAATCACCTTCACGCACATGAATATGTGTCACTCCATTTTGTGTTTCAATGAAATGAATTTCCATCGGATCAAGTAAAATGATTTTATCGTTCACTTTCGCTGGTATTCTTTCTAATTTCATCTGCGGAATCATTTGAACGACTTTTTCTTCATCGACTTCTTCCGCCTCTTCTTGCTCGATTTCGACCTTTTTCACACCATCGTTGTTTAATATGTATACATCTTCTGTTAACGAAAGAGCGTCTGACAGGAAAGAGGACGTAATAAAAATCGCCTTTCCTTTCTCTTTCATTTTCATAATTGCTTTTCGAATAATAATCGTACTTTCTGTATCTACATTTTGCTCTGGTTCTTCCAAAATAACTAAATCCGGATTATGAATCATTACTCGTCCAATATGAAGGCGACGTTTCTCTGAAAATGACAATTTTTCTACTTTCACGTTTAACTTATCTAGGAGACCAACACATTGTACAACTTCTTCTATACTTATCTTTGATTCATAAAGCCCTAACAAAAATTTAAAATATTCCTTCACCTTCAAACGATCATATGCTTCATCTTTCAAAAAACAAAAACCGATGCTGGAATAATTTTTCTTTCCAATCGCTTCGCCTCCAAATAGCACATTGCCAGTTGAGGCTTCTTCCTCACCAATAATGATGCGATGCAACACTTTAGCTGTATGGTTATTACATTGCAAAACAACACATTGTCCTTTCTCAACCTCTAGCTCAATTACTGGTAACTGGTTCGTCTTCCCTAATTGTTTCAACTCCAGTAGCGCCATTTCGTCTCCCCCAAATGCTTTTTATCCTATTATACCAAACAATTAATGGAAAATTTTGATATTTTTATGAAACACATAAAAATAAGGCTATCCAAATGAACAGATAGCCTTATTCTCTATTTTTGTTCTACCATATAAGTTTTGAGTAAATCACGAAGTGCTCTTTTTAAAAACTTACCTACAAATAATGAAAAAAGGAGCTAATCTTAATTAGCTCCTTTCACGTTCTACTTCTTCACCATCAGTTTTCCCTCATAATCATTCATCGTTTTTATTTCAACGCCTTTATAATAATGAGCGACGATATCTGTATATTTCTTACCTTCCGCTGCCATACCATTCGCACCGTATTGACTCATGCCAACACCATGACCGAAGCCTTTCGTCGTGACAATGATTTTATTGCCCTCTTGTTTCCATGTAAAATCAGAAGAGCGCAAATCTAACTTTTCACGAACTTGTTTTCCTGTTAATGTTTTCCCTTGGAACGCTACATCCTTTACTCTTTTACCCTCCGTAAGATCTTTAATATTTCCAACCTTTCCATCCGCCAGCACTTTCACACCGAGACGTTTTTGAAAATCAGCTACTGTGAACGTTTGCTCGCTTGTAAACTTTGGAGAGGCTTGATCCCACGGGCTATCTACACTTTTCAAATACGGATAATCATTTCCCCAATAATCAGCTGCATTCTCTGTTCGGCCGTTACTCGTTGAGAAGAAAGACGCTGAAATCGGTTTTCCCTCATACGTTAAAACTTGTCCTGCGGTTTTAGAAACGGCTTCCTCGATTTTCTTTAAATTGTTTTCGTAGTTATTGCCCCATTGTTTTTTCAATTCCTCTTTGCTTTTGTACACTTGATCTTTCACCGTATCTACCACATCTGCATTGTTTTTCTTTTCTCCACTTAGCATACGCTGCACCACGAATGTTCTTGCTGCTAATGCCTGTGCCTTTAGCGCCTCTATTTCAAAACTGGCATTCATCTCAGAAGCTACTACACCGGTCACATATTCCTCCACAGGTAATGTTTCTACCTTCTTCTGTTGGTCGCGATATACAGCAACTTGAACTGCTGTATCCACTTTCCCTGGAGCTGGTATACTTTCTATCGCTGGAGGAGTTTTAGAAGCTGCTTCTTCTCCTATTTTTGCTTTCGCAAACGGAATTACAAGAGCAGCGGGTACAATGATAACGAGCGCTATTAAAAGCACTACTATAATGAAAAATGGCTTTGAAAATTTCATCCTATTCCCCCAATATAAAGTTGGCTTCCTTTCATTCTTATGGAACTACGGAATTTTTTAGAACATACTTGGGGGTATCGGTATAGACTGAAGTTTTAATGCGTTGGAGTCTTACTGCCCGCTAATGCGAGATAAAACGAAAATTTTCTAAATATTTTTACTGGTACGTGCATAAGTATAGAGTTTATTGACTATAACAGTAATAACCCAAAAAAAATAGTCTCTATATCAAAAGACATAGAGACTACTTCAATTAAGCGTGAAGATCAGAAACTTCTTGTTCTTTCACTTCTTCTACTTTTTCGTTTACACGTTCAATAGTTGCACCTAATGCAGCTAATTTCTTATGGAAGTCTACATAACCACGGTCAAGATGCTTTAATTCAGTTACACGAGTGTAACCTTCTGATACTAAACCAGCTAAGATTAATGCTGCAGCTGCACGTAAATCAGTTGCACCTACTTCAGCACCTTGTAAGCTGTTTGGACCGTTCATAATAACAGAACGACCTTCGATTTTAATATCAGCATTCATACGACGGAATTCTTCAACGTGCATAAAGCGGTTTTCGAATACCGTTTCTGTAATCATACTTGTTCCATCAGCTTGTAGTAATAATGCCATCATTTGTGATTGCATGTCTGTTGGGAAACCTGGGTGAGGCATAGTTTTAATATCAACCGCTTTTAACTTATCTGGGCCGATAACACGTACACCTTCATTTTCCTCAATAATTTTAACACCCATTTCTTCCATCTTCGCTGTAATTGAGCGTAAATGTTCAGGAACAGCATTTTCAATTAAGATGTCTCCACCAGTAATTGCTGCTGCAACCATGAATGTTCCCGCTTCAATACGGTCAGGAATAATAGAGTGGTTTCCACCATATAATTTCTCAACGCCTTCGATACGAATCGTTCCAGTTCCAGCTCCGCGTACTTTCGCTCCCATCGCATTTAAGAAGTTAGCTAAGTCAACGATTTCTGGTTCTTTCGCTGCATTTTCAAGGATTGTTGTCCCTTTTGCTAATGTAGCTGCAGACATAATGTTTTCTGTCGCGCCCACGCTTGGGAAGTCTAAATAAATTTTAGCTCCTTTTAGTTCTCCCTCAACGTATGCCTCAACAAAACCGTTACCAACCTGTACTTTTGCTCCCATTGCTTCGAAGCCTTTTAAATGTTGGTCAATTGGACGTGAACCAATTGCACATCCACCTGGAAGTGCAATACGAGCACGACCGTTACGTGCTAATAATGGTCCCATTACTTGAACAGATGCACGCATTTTGCGTACATATTCAAATGGTGCTTCAATGTTTAGTTCTTTAGAAGCATCGATTGTTACTTGGTTATTTTCAAATACGACTTCAGCATTTAAATGACGTAATACCTCATTAATTGTGTATACATCAGACAAAACTGGTACTTCAGATAGTACATTCTTTCCATCACTCGCTAATAGGGCTGCAGCGATTATAGGTAATACAGCATTTTTTGCGCCCTCAACACGCACTGTGCCGTTTAACCGCTTTCCGCCACGGACGATGATCTTTTCCAAATTATTCCCCTCCGTGTCCTTTTTTCAGTATCTATTCACTCAATACTCAGAAGTTATGATCGGTGTGCCAACCACAATTGTATCTTTGTTGTTTGTAGAACGTATTGCTATTTGCACATTTATTTTCTCTCTATTTGTTGAAAGAGCGTCATCCCACTTTTTATTGTATGCGGAGACTGACACAAATGCTCTTTCTTCTACTTGTTCGATCGCTCTTGCTGAAAGATCTTTCAAAACCTGATTGGTTTTATTTTGCAAAACACCTTCAATCTTATCATTCAGTACACCTTGAACACAAGTGTAAATTATAGGTTTTTCATTAAAAATTTTATTCATTTTCTGAACATGCTTCGGGTCCCATTTCGCCCCACTTACTTCAAAAATAATGAAAGTGTTTTCTTTAGTATTTTCCTTACTCCAAGTTACTACTACTCGTTCTTCATATGAAGCAAACTTTTTATAGGATGTAGCTTTATATCCATCTGGAGATTGCTCTAAGTCCCATTTTTGAATATTTGCCTTCCCCTTCACATCGTTTAACAATTTTTGAAACGTATGTATGTTAGAAATTGTTTTTGTTTCTCGCGCTAACCATGACCATTTCTCCACTTTAGCATCATTTTTCTCTAAAGCCTTAATCATGTTCTCCATTTTCTGTTCATCGCTTATCGGTTTCATCTCTCTATATCCAACCAAAAAGAAAACAACACTCAAGGCAACAATAAGAATGGCTTTAAGCTTCAATTTCATCCCCTCCTATCCCCATTGTTAACGGAGATATGAGGTTCTATACACTTACTTTACTAAATACGTTAAACTCTTCGAATAGCCTAAATAATCAAGGAAAAAGTTACTTACAGATGTCCCAATTGCAATTGTAATTAGGATGAGTAATACCCTCGTCTGCAACACTTTTCCAGCTTTCATTAAACGCTCGATGTGAATACCTTGTAAGGCCCACCACGTAATGGTAATAAACAATAAATGCGAAACGATGGCAATCAGTGCTTGTTGCCCTAAAAGTTGTGCCAAAAAATCGACCCCTTTTTACTCGGCTACTACTTACGAAAGAATATAAAAACGATACCATAATAAGTAGGAGCCACACTTTTTCAAATGCAAATAAGCATCTTACATTTTACATCGTAAACTTCTCTCGAAAAAACGTATACCTATATGCATTTTCATTTGCGGCTAACACAAAATAAAAAGCGCAGAGTACCGACTCCACACCTTTTATTTTCACTATTGTACCACGTTCCCCAAGAAGAAGAAATCTTTCATTAATGGAAAATATTCATAAAAGAAATTGTATCCAATCATCGGCATAATCCCTAGTATTACAATCGAAATTGCACAAAGACTCATAACAACCTTTATATTTAATGGCAAACGAATTTTCTCTTCTACTTCTCCCGTCCGGAAAAACATTTGCTGTAAAATACGGAAATAATATACGAATGAAATGACTGTCGTACCCATCATAATAGAAGCTAGTACGTAATGAGCTGGCTCTACATGAAGTGCACCTAAAAAGATGTTAATCTTTCCGATGAAACCAGCTGTTCCTGGTATCCCGGCCAACGATAAAATAAAAATCGTCATTACTATCGCTGTAAATGGCGACCTGTTATATAATCCGGTGAAAATAGTGATATTTTCTTTGTCGCTTTGTAAGATTAAACCGTGGATAATTGCAAACGCGCCTATATTCATAAGCATATAGGCGAGCATGTAAAACCACATGCTATCCATCGTAAATGGTGATAATGCCACAAGTGGAACGAGTAAATACCCCGCATGCGCGATTCCTGAATAAGCAAATAGGCGTTTTACGTTATATTGCTTTAGTGCGACTACATTTCCGATAATCATCGTAATACTTGCTAGAACCGCAATATATATACTCATACGCCCGTATAAAGATTGCATGTCTCCTTGCACCGATACACTTGCAAAAATCATAAGGAACAGACGAATAATGAGTAGGAACCCAGCAATTTTAGAAATCGTTCCAAGGAAAGCAGTAACAGGTGTAGCCGCCCCTTCATACACATCGGGTGCCCACATATGAAACGGTACTGTTGCAATTTTAAACGAGAGCCCAACGAGCAATAGTAGAAATGCGAGAGCTAACAATAACTGAATACCACTAGTTAGCTCCCCGGTGAATACTTTTTGCATATCCACAATATTGGTTGAGCCTGTAATACCGTATAAATAACTCATTCCAAAGAGCGTAATCGCCGTTCCAATTCCTCCATTAATGACATATTTCATTGCCGCTTCATTTGATGCACGGTTCCTTTTTCGTATTCCTACTAAAACATAGGAAGAAAGTGATAGTAGCTCTAAACCGACGAAAAGTGTAATAAAATCAACACTAGAAGCCATGAACATCGCCCCAAGAAGGGCCATTAAAAATAAGTAATAATATTCTCCCTTATCTTCAATTGGATTTTTCTTGTCATCGCTCATTGCGGTGCATAAGATGAGGGCCGCTCCGCCTAATAACAACGTTTTAAACCCTTTTGAAAATCCATCTAACACAAACGATCCATTTAAAATATCTCCTGCTGGTTCGCCGTATAGCGTAATTAATGACACAATTGCTAATATGACAGCAGCGATTGCACTAAGCGCCACATACCTATGGTTCAGCTTAAAAAACAAATCACCTATGGAAAGAAGGATGGCAAACCCGAGAATAATGAATTCTGGCAACATGAGATGCCATGATAAGCTCAGTAACGTATCCATATCCATCCTACTTCACCCCCAATGTTTTCAATGTATTTTGAAGCGGATCCCCTAGTATTTCTGGCATTACTCCAATGGCAATAATACAGAAGATAAGCAATAGGACCGGGACGTACTCCCATCCGTGTATATCAGTTTTCGCTTCCCACTCTTTCTTACCAAATGTTACTTGGAGTGTCGCTCTTAATACGTACACAGCGGTTAAAATAATCCCAAGTACACCGACTGCAGCAATGACTGGCTCTCCTTGGAATAAGCCGAGAAAGGCAAGAAACTCACTCACAAATCCAGACATCCCCGGTAGTCCAAGCGATGCCATTCCTCCTGCTAGGAAGAAGCCGCTAAGTATTGGGACACTTTTTGCGAGTCCACCAAGCGCTGTAATATCCGACGTGCCAAAGCGCTGTTCTATAACACCAAGCAAGAAGAAGAGCAAGGCTGCAATTAAACCGTGCGAAACAACTTGGAATAGCGCCCCTTGTGTACCTGGTGCATTAAGTGCCGCAAGCCCCATTAAAACAATTCCCATATGCGAAATACTAGAGTAGGCAAGCACCTTCCTAAAATCCGTTTGGATGAGCGCTAAAAAGGCACCGTACAATAAGTTGATTACTCCTAAAATCGCAATTAGCGTGGCAAACTCGCGAAAGTATTCTGGGAATAGCCCCTTCCCGAAGCGAATCATCCCGTACGCTCCAATCTTTAGCAAAACGCCTGCATGAAGCATAACTACAGCAGGGTGCGCTTCAATATGCACATTGACCATCCAGCGATGCAACGGGAAAATAGGTAGTTTAATTGCAAAGGCAATCATTATAGCAATAAATACACCAAGCTGTATGCTACTCGGGACGATCTGTCCTCCCCCAGCACTTACACCTGTTAATATCTCTTTCAATTCCGCAATATTTGTCGTACCTGTTTTCGCGAACAAAATCGAGAAAACGATGAGCAAAATAGCTGATCCAATGCCGTTATATATTAAATAACTATATGCAGCCTTTTCACTCGACAATTTCCCCCACTTGCCAATTAATAAAAACATTGGTGGCAGTGTAATTTCAAAGAAAATAAAGAACAACATTAAATTTTTAGCAGCGAAGACACCGAGCATCCCTATTTCTAGCATGAGCAATAGCATATAAAATGCTTTTAAATTTCTTTTAATGGAAAACGCTGCAATTGCTGCAAGCATCGCTAGAAGGGCTGTCAGCACCATCATTACAAGTGACAAACCATCAATTCCAAGCTCGTAATAAATAGAAAACCATCTTTTATCCACCGCTGCAAAATCACCAAATTTAATCCATTTCACTTTTTCATCAAATAGCGATAGACTCTTTCCAGAAGCATATGTACAAGCGAGGACGGTAGCTATCCCAAATGGAAGCGCCGTCCCAAATAAACCGAGCGCTCGTACTGTACGCGATTCTTTTTTCGGTGTTAATACAAGTAATAGAATCCCTAAAAGTGGGGAGAAAATGAAGAACGTCAACAACAAATCATTCATCGTAAATCCCCTCCCGTATATAGCAAAATAATGACGAGGACCGCGAGCGAAACTGCTGTTACAGTGCCGTACACTTGTACATTCCCGTTTTGAAGCCTCGACAATGTGCCACTTACCCCTTTAACCAAACTTGCGATTAAAACAGCAATCCCTTCCACGACATATACTTCAAATAAGCGAAGCACATGAGCGATTCCCTTCGTAATAGGAATCACTGTCATATTGTATAGTTCATCCACATAATATTTTTCTTTCAAGAGCTTATGAAGAAATGACCTTTCTCCTCCTGCCCAATTTTTTGAGATAGTTTTCTTTCCATATATGAAATACGCAAGGGCAATCCCCCCAAATGAAACGAGCGTCGCAACAATCATAATCCAAACTGGTCCATGTGCTTCTTCCACTTTAAATTGTATATCCTTCGTCAGCCAATCTCCGAGAAACGTTCCAAACCACGGTGTATTTATATATCCTGCTACTACCGCGAGAACGCCGAGAACAATCATCGGATACGTCATAATACGCGGCGAGTCATGCACGTCTTCCTTCGTCTTCGCTTCCCCAGTAAAGACAAGAAAGTATAGGCGGAACATGTAGAATGCTGTTAGGAATGCCGCAAAGACTGCTAGAACAAATAGAAAGTAATTGCCACTCATCCAAGTTGCTGCCAAAATTTCATCTTTACTAAAAAAACCCGAAAGAAGCGGAACTCCACTAATTGCAAGTGTACCTATTAAAAATAACGTACCCGTTACTTTCATCTTCTTCTGTAAACCGCCCATTTTATTAATGTTTTGCGTATGCACAGCATGAATTACACTTCCTGCTGCCAAGAATAGTAACGCTTTAAAAAAGGCATGTGTCGTTAGATGGAATATACCCGCTACATAACCAGCAGAACCTAAGGCGAGCATCATATACCCGAGCTGGCTAACTGTAGAATAAGCAAGTACCCTCTTTATATCCGTCTGTACAAGACCGATAGAGGCTGCAAATATTGCGGTGAAAGCCCCAACAATTGCCACCGTCTGCATTGCCACCGCACTTGCCGAAAATAGCGGGAACATCGTTGCTACTAAATATACACCGGCTGCGACCATCGTCGCCGCATGAATAAGTGCCGAAACAGGCGTTGGCCCCTCCATCGCATCAGGCAACCACGTATGAAGCGGAAATTGACCTGATTTCCCCATCGCCCCGATAAAAATTAATATCGCCGTTATCGTTATCATAGTCGGGGACAGATCGCCTGTATGAATCGCTCTAAAAATTGCTTCATACTCAAAACTACCTGCATGCCAAAAGATTAAAATCATCCCAATAAATAAACCAACATCCCCAATACGAGTCATAATAAAAGCCTTTTTCGCAGCAGCCTTTGCTTCCTCCTTAAAGAAATAAAAACCGATGAGTAAAAATGAACCGAGGCCTACTAACTCCCAAAATATATAAAGCTGTAACAAATTCGTCGATATAACAAGCCCAAGCATCGCAAATGTAAAGAGTCCTAAATATGCATAAAAAGTTGGTAATCTTGCGTCACCTTTCATATAACCTTTTGAATACACATGTACAAGTAAGCTCACAAGTGTAACGATAAATAACATCAAAGCCCCTAATGCAGTCACTTCAAAGCCAAATGATATATCAATATCTCCAGTTCTAAGCCATACCCATTTATGCTTCACTGTGACCTTCGAAAATCTTTCTATTAATACAAGTACCGCGAGTATAAAGGAGAGAGAGACGAAGAAAATACTAAGTACGCTGCTTCCTTCTCTAATTTTCTTCCCGAACATAATAAGTAAAAAAAACGAAACAAGCGGGAAAAGCGGTATGAGCCATGCATAATCGATCATTGTTTCCTTCCCCCTTTTCGGTCACAATGCTATCCTTTAAGCGTATCCATTTCATCTACATGAACTGTCGTGCGATTACGATACAAAGCAATTAAAATGGCGAGCCCTACCGCCGCCTCCGCTGCCGCTACAGCCATCGTAAACAGCGAGAAGATTTGCCCTGTTAAATTCGGGAACAAACCTAATTTACTAAACGCCACTAAATTTAAATTGGAAGCATTTAGCATTAATTCGATACAAACTAATACGATTACTGTGTTTCGCTTCGTTAAAGCTCCAAATAAACCGATGCAAAACAAAATAATCGCAAGTGTTAAATACGCAGAAGCTGGAACGCTACTCATTGGAATCCTCCTCTTTCTCATCCTTCTTCGCAAGTATAATCGCGCCAACAAGTGCTACAAGTAAAATAACCGAGGTTAACTCAAATGGAATAATGTATTTCGAATAGAGAAGTGTACCGATTTGAAGTGTGTTTTTTTCATGGAGAGGTAAACTTCCTTGTGTGCTTTCATTTGAAAAATCGATACTATTAACAGCGAAATACATAACTGCCCCAAATGCTACAACTGCAAAGAAGATAATCCATTTTCGAAGAGTAAGACGTGATTCATTTTCCGCATTATGTTTCGTTAACATAATGCCAAAAATCATAATAATTGTGATTGCACCAGAGTAAAGTAAAATTTGTGCAACTCCGATAAACTCGGCCGATAAAAGAAAGTACAAACCTGCAATGCTGAGAAATGTCAGAACGAGAGCTAGCATCATATGCATTACTTTCGTTAAGTTCAACATGAGAACACCACCGATAATTGCAGATAAGGATAGTATAAAGAATGCTACAAACTCGCCATTCATGCTTTATTCTCCTTCCTGACGTTTTCATCGTTTTCGTCGAGCCACTGCAAATTTTTAAATAAATCATCACGTGAATATGCTGCGAGTTCAAAGTTATTTGTCATAACAATTGCCTCTGTCGGGCAAACTTCTGTACATAAATCGCAAAGTATACAAATTTCAAAATTAATATCATACGTATCAATAATTTTCCCTTTTTTCGTAGGGTCAGGATGTTTCTTTCCCGTCAATTGAATGCAATCTGTCGGACAAATGTTAGAACACTGATTACAAACAATACATTTCTCAGGATAAAACTTTTGAATCCCTCTAAAGCGATCTGGCAATGGCAACGGCTGATTTGGATAATCATACGTCACCTTTTTCTTACTCAAATTACTCAGCGTATATTTTAAACCTTTAAATAACCCTTTCATCTCTTACTGGCACCCCCTTCATAGATTAGAAGAATAGCTCCTTAATCAATGCCGTTAAGAAAATATTTGCAAGTGCGATTGGTAATAATACTTTCCAGCCAAACTCCATTAACTGGTCACCCCTTATACGCGGGAACGTAACGCGGAACCAAATTAATAGAAAGACTACACTGCTAAATTTCAAAGCAAACCATACAGCACCTGGAATAAATCCAAGAAACATAACTGGGTTCCAGCCGCCTAAAAAAAGTACTGTAATTAAAGAGGCCATTCCGAAGAAATATACATACTCTGAAAGCATGAAAAACGCCCAGCGAAAACCTGAGTATTCCGTATGATATCCAGAAACAAGTTCTGACTCCGCTTCTGGTAAATCAAACGGCGTCCTATTTAACTCTGCTACTGCTGCGATTAAGAAAACGACGAATCCAATTGGCTGTACGAAAATGTACCAAACTTTCTCCTGCGCCGCTACAATTTCATTTAGATTCAAGCTACCAGCTAACAAAACGATACCAATTACGCTCATTACGAGCGGAATTTCATAAGAAATCATTTGCGCCGCCGCGCGCATCCCTCCTAAAAGGGAATATTTATTATTTGATGCCCATCCCCCAGTTACGACACCAATTGTCGTAATCCCAGAAACAGCAATGTAATACAGCAATCCGACACCAATATCCGCGAACTGAAATTTATCGGTAAACGGGATAACCGCAAGTACCATAAATGCTGGCGCAAATGCAATGACAGGTGCTAATATGAACAACGGTTTATCTGCAGCTTTCGGAATACTATCTTCTTTCAATAATAGTTTCAAAACATCAGCTACCGTTTGCAGTAAACCGAACCGCCCTCCAACTTGGTTTGGCCCAATCCGGCCTTGCATAAATCCCATCACTTTCCGTTCTGCCAAAATACCATATGTAACGAAGCCAAGGACTGCAAATAGTAGAAGCACTGCTAATCCGAAAAAAATGAAGAAATTCGTCCAGCTTGAAGGTGATTGTAAGAGCGTCTCAATCATTAGCCATCGACCTCCCCAAGTACAATATCGACTCCACCTAAAATCGTAATTAAATTGGCGATGTTTTCACCCTTCAATAACTTCGGTAAAATTTGCAAGTTATAAAAAGAAGGCCTGCGGAATTTCAGACGATATGGCTCTTTCTTTCCGTCACTAGCGATATAGCAACCAATCTCTCCGCGTGGTGATTCTATACGGACAAACGCTTCCCCCTTAGGCGCCTTAATAATTTTCGGCACTTTCGCCAGTACGGCTCCGTCCTTTGGAAACTGCTGGACTGCTTGCTCTACAATTTTTAACGACTCTTCAATTTCCTCCATTCGGCAAACGTAGCGATCCCAAGCATCTCCCACGCTTCCAACAGGAATATCAAAATTAAAACGATCATAAATCGAATACGGCTCATCTTTGCGAAGATCCCAGTTTACTCCGGTGCACCGCAAATTCGCTCCGCTTAAAGAATACGAAATTGCTTCTTCCGCGCTATATATGCCAACGCCCTTCACGCGATTCAAGAAAATCTCATTACCACTAACAAGGTCGTGATAACCTGCCAATTGCTCTCTCATGTATGGAACAAACTCTTCCACTTTTTCAATCCAACCATCCGGCGCATCCCACTTCACACCGCCAACTCTCATATAGTTAAAAGTAAGCCGTGCCCCACATAATTCATTTAATAAATTTATAATCATCTCTCGTTCACGAAACGCGTACAAAAACGGGCTGACCGCTCCTATATCAAGAAGATTTGTCCCCCACCAAACGAGATGGCTCGCAATTCTTCCCAGCTCCATCGCAAGTACTCGCAAGTATTCGGCACGTTCCGGAATTTCAAGTCCCATCATCGTCTCTACAGCATGGCAAATGACGTAATTATTCGTCATTGCTGATAAATAGTCCATTCGATCTGTATAAGGGATAATTTGCGTATACTGTAAGCTCTCAGCGATCTTTTCAGTCCCGCGATGCAAATACCCAATAACCGGTGTAGCTTCTTTAATAATTTCACCGTCAATCTTAATAACAAGCCTGAAAACACCGTGTGTACTCGGATGCTGAGGTCCTACATTCAAAAGCATTTCTTCCGTACGAATCATAAGTTACACCTCCACATCATACGGTTCATAATCTTTCCTAAGCGGATACCCTACCCAATCATCAGGCATTAAAATACGCGATAAATTCGGATGTCCCTTAAATGCAATGCCTAGCAGATCATACGCTTCTCGCTCCGGCCAATCAGCCCCTTTCCACAGCGCTGTTACCGATTCAACTTGCGGCTCTTCTCTATCCAGCTTTACCTTCACCGCTACAGACTGTTTCTTTCCATATGAAAATAAATGAACATACACTTCCATATGAGTCACAAAATCTGTCGCGTGTAGCTCTGACATATAATCAAAAGCAAGTCCCTCATGGAATCGTAGTAACTCCATCACCTCATAATATTTTGAAGGATCCACCACAAGAGTTGGTACATCTTTTGAAAGTTTATTAATATAGGAATCTACTAATGTGCTACCTCCTAATTTACCCCTAATAACCTCAACATACTGATTGAGATACGGCTGATTAACGGACGGCTCTTCTTGCTTCGGTACATCTTCCTTTTCACTTTCAGCATCCTTCGTCTTCGCCCTTGCCGCCGCAGCCGCTTTCGCCTTCGCTGCTGCAATTGCCTTCGCCTTTTCATCTCCCAAATTTCCATCACCTTGCGAAGCTTTCTGTTTCGCTAGCGCCGCTGCTTTTGCTTTCGCAGCTGCCACGGCCTTCGCCTTCGCTTTAGCCTTTTCTTCTTCCGTTACCTCTTCTGTTCCTTCTCTTTTTTGCTTCGCTAGCGCCGCCGCTTTTGCTTTCGCAGCTGCGGCTGCCTTCGCTTTGGCCTTTTCTTCTTCCGTTACCTCTTCTGTTCCTTCTCTTTTTTGCTTCGCTAGCGCCGCCGCTTTTGCTTTCGCAGCTGCGGCTGCCTTCGCCTTCGCTTTGGCCTTTTCTTCTTCCGTTACCTCTTCTGTTCCTTCTTTTTTTTGCTTTGCTAATGCTGCCGCTTTTGCTTTCGCAGCTGCGGTTGCCTTCACTTTGGCCTTTTCTTCTTCTGTTCCTTCTTCTGTTCCTTCTCTTTTTCGCTTCGCTAATGCTGCCGCTTTTGCTTTCGCAGCTGCGGCTGCACGTTGTTTTGCTTCTTCTACAGTCATTCCATCAATTTTTGGTAGCGCTTTCTCTTTTTCTTGATTTTCTCCCTCAAGCTTACTTATTTCCGCATCATGTTTCGCAACAAGACGTTTTCTCGCTTCCTCTTTCGCGCGCCTAGCAGCTTCTCTTTTCAGATCCTCTAAATCTTTATTTGGATTACTCATTTATTCGTCACCTGCTTCCCCGTCTTTGCCTCGTAACGAATTTTCTCTTTCAACTTATTAATTCCATAAATTAAAGCTGCAGGGTTTGGTGGGCATCCAGGAATATACACATCAACTGGTACAATTTGATCTACACCTTTCACAACAGCGTATGAATTCACATACGGACCACCAGCAGTCGCACAAGATCCCATCGCAATAACCCATTTCGGTTCAGGCATTTGATCATATAAACGCCTAACAATAGGAGCCATCTTCTTCGTTACCGTTCCCGACACAATCATGACATCTGATTGCCTTGGTGAAGTCCGAAAAAATGACCCAAATCGATCTAAATCGTAATGTGATGAACCTACTCCCATCATTTCAATCGCACAGCATGCCAGTCCGAATGTCATCGGCCATAAAGAATTACTCCTCGCCCACCCTTTTAACTGCTCCAATGTAGAAAAAAAGATATTTCTCTCTAATTCCGCTCGCTCATTTGGATGTAGTGCCTCAAAATTTATAACCATTGTAACACCTTCTTTTTCCAAGCATAAGCTAATCCAACTAGCAACATTACAACAAAGATGAGCATTTCAATTAATGCAAATAAACCTAGCTTGTCATATGCAACAGCCCATGGATATAGAAATAAAGTTTCTACATCAAAGATGACAAACAATAAAGCGAAAATATAGTAACGAGCATGAAACCGAATATTTGCATCATGAAAAGGCTCAATTCCACTCTCATACGTCGTCGCTTTTGCTGCACTTGGTTTGTTTGGGCGCAGCATCCTTCCTAATATAAGAGCCACTACCGGCAGTAATATGCCTACTAGCAAGAAAATCAAAACGATCATATAACTATTTTCATATACACTTGCCATTGTGAAACCCTCCCCCCTAAATTAAGAACAAGTTCACTTAGTAAACAATATGTCCCAGTTGCGACAAATATTATTTTTAAATTTTTCTAAATAATTAAACTATTTTATTTATTATAGCAAACTTCAAATTCCTATGTCGATATGTTGAGGACAGAAACAAGAATTATTAAAATCTATTTTTATAACTCGCTATACCTGTGCAAAATAAGTATAGAATTTATATATATTTTTTAGGCAATCACAAAAAATAAAAAGGGAAGTTTATATGTATATACCGTAGGTGATATAAATGAAAAAACAAACACATGTAAGTATTCTTATAATCATTTTATTGTTTTCTATCGCAATTCATTACGTAGCCATGCTCTTTCTATATGAATACTCATTTCCCTTTCAAATATTAATTGGAATGAGTACCCTATTAATTGATATTATCGCTTGTAGTTATATATTTTATTTTACAAATACGAAACAAGGGTTATCCCGTTTATTTTGGATCATATTATCTGTTGGGGCTCTCTCTTATTTCATTGGTGATATAGTTGTTTCCTATCAACGTTTAATTTTAAAGGACTACTATACGTTTGTTGATCCGTCTGACTTTTTTTACCTACTTTTTTTAATTAGCTTTGCACTTGTCTTTCTATACGAGATCATTTATAACCGGGACTTATTAGAAAAGCTTTTTATGATATGTGATATTTGTATTATCGTTACAGCCCAATTTACTTTAAGTTACTACTTACTTATTGAGCAAACCATTCACGTTTTCACAACATCCTATATCGATATATTTGTTCAACTTACCTATCCAATGGCTGATTTACTCTTTCTTTTAATTGGAATCAACCTTTTATTCAGACCATTATCCTTATTACCAAAACAAGTTGGTGCACTTCTTGGTAGTGCTTTAATTTTGTATGCTACTACAGATGCTATTTATGCTTATATAAAATATTTCACACCAGCGTATTCTATGTTTACAGTTACTCCGTTCTATCAAGTTGTTTTAGTGCTAGCAGCAATCGCCTGTATTCTTCATACGAAAGAGCCTGAAAAACAAGAGCAGGTACTATTAACGCCTAAATTTTGGGAATCAATCCGATTATTATTACCTTATATTTCTGTAGTAATGCTTATTATTTTTATATTGGCCGAATATGTTTTTGCCCCCATTGTAGTAATCGGGCTTATAATAACTTTCACTTTCGTTCTCATACGCCATAGTTTAGTTCGAAAACAAAATAAAATATTATTACTAGCCCAAATGCAATTCAACTTGGAACTCGAGAAACAAATTGAACTACGTACAGAAGATTTAGTAGAACAAAAAAATGAGCTCTATCATAACCAACAAATGTTTAAATCTTTATACGAGCACCATCCAGATCCAATCTTCACATTAGATTTGTACGGCAATTTTCTTAAAGTTAATAACGCTGGTACTACTTTACTAGGGTATCAAACGAATGAATTATTAAATCAACCTTACTACTCACTCATATACGAAGAAGATTTAGAAGAAATTATTAACGCCTTTCATCGCGTAAAAAAGGGGAATTCTATCTCTTTAGAAATACGAGCGTATCACAAAAACAGAGATATTTACTACTTGCATGTTACAGCTGTTCCCATCTTTTTAAAGGATCATATTTCAGGGGTCTACTTAATGATTAAAGATATTACGGAAAGCAAACAACAACAAGAACAAATTAATTTCCTAGCATATCATGATACTTTAACTGAACTTGCAAATCGCCGTGCATTTCATCAATATTTAGAAAAGGCGATTGCACGAGCAAAAATATCGAAAAGCTCCTTTGCTGTTATGTTTCTCGATTTAGACCGCTTTAAGGTTATTAATGATACTCTCGGGCATCGGGTGGGAGACCTCCTATTAATTGCAGTAGCCAAAAGGCTCGAACGATTATCAACACAGCATATGAAACTTGCTCGACTAGCTGGGGATGAGTTCACAATCCTCATCGAAAATTATAAAAAAAGGACAGATGTAAAAAAAATAGCTGATATGATTGTAGTGGCCATGAACAAACCATTCGAAATCGAAAATCAGCATTTACGAATCTCACCGAGTATCGGGATTGCAATATACCCTGAAGCAGGCGAAGACCCACTTTCTATTTTACAACATGCCGATATGGCCATGTACGAAGCAAAAAATAAAGGAAAAAATCGTAGTTCTCTTTATACGAAAGAACTATATAAGAAAATAGAACGAAAAGCTCGAATCGAAAAGGATTTGCCACTCGCTTTAGTAAACAAGGAATTTTATCTCGTCTATCAGCCACAAATTGATACGACAACAAATAAAATTATCGGCGCTGAAGCATTAATACGTTGGAAACATCCACTATTAGGTGACATTTCACCATGTGAGTTCATTCCAATTGTAGAAGAAACGCCACAAGTCGTTCCACTTGGACATTGGGTATTAAAAGAAGCCTGTCTCCAATTAAAAATATGGCATACCTTTGGCTATCAAAATTTAAAAATAAGCGTTAATTTATCAGCAAAAGAGTTCCAACAAAATCAATTAATCGAAAACATTTCACAAATATTAAACGACGTGCAGGTCGATCCAAAACATGTCACACTTGAGTTAACAGAACGAATTGCGATGATTAATGAAAAAGAAACACTATCGAGACTGAAGCAATTAAAAGAATACGGCATTCAAACGGCCATTGATGACTTCGGTACTGGCTATTCTTCTCTCGCTTATTTATCAATTTTCCCTATCGATACATTAAAGGTACCAAGAGAATTTACACAACTAGCCGATCATCGCCCTGAAGAAAGAGCCATCTTTTCCACTATCCTTTCTCTTGCAAATACTTTAAATCTCTCTATCATTGCTGAAGGAATTGAAACGGAAAAACAACTTAAGTTTCTACAAAAAAACAACTGTAAATATATGCAAGGTTACTATTTCAGTAAACCTTTAACAAGTAAACAGTTTATAAAATTTCTACAAAAAACACCCAGTATGAACAATTAGTTCACACTGGGTGTTTTTATCCCGCTATTTGCGAGAGTGAAAGTTCATTATCATTTTGGGATGAACAAAGCCCCCAATGATAACAGTTTCACTTTATATTGTTGTGGTTTTTTTCTCGTAATATTCTTCTGCAATCTCTTCGTAAAATGCTGAAGCTGTCGTATAGAAATATGGAATTAACCAGAGGAATCCAATCCCTAATGTAATACAACTTAATATAAACCAACCAATAAAACTTAAACATAAAATGAAATACTCCATTTTATGCCCATCCATCATACGACGACTTTCTGTAATAGCTTGATTCAATGAATACTCGGGATGATCGTTTATAATAAAATACGTCATCGCATAAGAAAATGATTTAATAATGCCTGGAATAATGAAAAGTAAAGTCCATAAAAGAAGATAAAGATTCACTAGTAAATATACTAAAAATGATTTTAAAAATCTTTTCCCCTCTGTAAACCAAACAAATATATTGCCGATACTAGCTTGTTTTTCACGAATGATATTTAAAGCCAGATAATACCCCCCTAAAGTTAATGGTCCGGTAACAAAAAGTGTAAGAATATCTATCGAAAATGAACCAGTTGTATCTTGCCAACCGAAAGTTGAAGAAAATCCCCACTTAACACTAAAACTAAACATCGTGATAAGAATTGAAATTAATAATGTTGCCCCAACAGCTAAGCCCCATTTTCCTTCTAGAGAGTCTAACGCTTCTCCTTTTAAATCACTAATCATAATTAGCCTCCTATACGTAACAATTCTATTAGTATAGCATGTTCTTACCGCAATTCATCTTTTGAAATATAACGATAAAAATGAGATGTCGTTGTACCCATATACGGACTAAGCCAAAGAAAACCTATTCCAAATGTCAAAATCGCTAAAATAACCCACCCTATAAAACTAAGCCATAAAAGAAACAAATCTAACTTATGTCCCTTCATAAGACTCTTACTTTCTTTCATTGCTTGTGACACACTATATTCTGGATTTCCAATCATTACATAGTACGTCATTGCATAAGAAAAATACATCACAATCATGCCAACGATTGAAATAGCTAATAGTACGAAGAAAGCAATTGCAAATGACGTATTCCCTTCTTCACCTAACAATGCAAATAAGCCTATTAACAACATCGGAATCCATGTACCTGTATATAACAAAATCGCAAGCATTGCCCACATTGTTTTCATCATTCTTTTAAAACCACGAAATCCTTCGAATAAGTAATCTACTTTAGCACCTTCTCGTTTACTAATCTGTAGACATACATTCGTATAACCGTATGATGTAATACCATACGATGCGTTACTCAAAATTATCATGATACAATAAAATACCCCAAATGTAATAGCTGCTCCAATTGATATTGTTTCCCCTTCAATTGAACCAGCGAAGCTAACAATTAAAAAAAATAGAATAAGTCCTGGAATTAAAAGTATAAGCATTGCAGCCATTGAAACAACA
This sequence comes from Bacillus sp. FSL M7-1020, assembly GCF_038050415.1. Classification (NCBI taxonomy): domain Bacteria; kingdom Bacillati; phylum Bacillota; class Bacilli; order Caryophanales; family Bacillaceae; genus Bacillus; species Bacillus sp. FSL M7-1020. The sequence goes on from NZ_JBBOTW010000001.1 coordinate 4,824,964, forward strand.
TAACTTAAAATAAAATATAAAATCGTTGATCCAACACCTAGTCCCCAATTCCCCTTTAAAGAGTGCAACGCTTCTCGTTTCATTTCACCGATCATTGATTCATCCCCTTTATGAAATATAAATTGTTGTACATTCTCTACTTATACAACCATCAATGCAATTATACCATTTTTGTAAAATTATCCATAAAATACAATAAAAAAATCCGTAAAGGTTTTACCTTTACGGATTTTTTTATTTCATATCGGAAACGTTTAAACGGTTCACAGCACGTTGTAATGCCATTTCTGCACGTTTAAAGTCAACATGTGCTTGTTTGTCTTGCATACGTTGCTCAGCGCGACGCTTCGCTTCATTTGCACGATGGATATCGATATGGTTTGCTTCTTCAGCAGATGATGATAATACAGTTACTTTATCTGGACGAACTTCGATAAAGCCACCGCTAACTGCTACATAATCAGTGTGTCCACCATTTTTCAGACGAACTGCACTAATTTTTAATGGTGCAACAGTTGGAATGTGACCTGGTAAGATCCCCATTTCCCCACTCTCTGCTTTTACACTTACCATCTCTACTTCTTTTTCGTAAACCGGTCCATCAGGAGTTACAATACTGACTGGAAATGTCTTCATACTTCGTCCCTCCTAAGGCCTTACGCCATCATTTTCTTCGCGTTTTCAATAACTTCTTCAATGCCACCAACAAGGCGGAATGCATCTTCTGGAAGGTCATCATATTTTCCTTCTAGAATTTCTTTGAAACCACTAACTGTATTTTTTACAGGTACATAAGAACCTTTTTGACCTGTAAACTGCTCAGCTACGTGGAAGTTTTGAGATAAGAAGAATTGAATACGACGAGCACGATGTACAACTAACTTATCTTCTTCAGATAACTCATCCATACCTAAGATAGCGATGATGTCTTGAAGCTCTTTATAACGTTGTAAAGTTTGCTGTACTTGACGAGCTACTTCATAATGCTCTTCTCCTACGATTTCTGGAGAAAGTGCACGAGATGTAGATGCTAATGGATCTACGGCTGGGTAAATACCCATTTGCGTTAAACGACGCTCTAAGTTTGTTGTTGCATCTAAGTGAGCGAACGTTGTAGCTGGTGCTGGGTCAGTATAGTCATCGGCTGGTACATATACCGCTTGGATAGACGTGATAGACCCTTTATTTGTAGATGTAATACGCTCTTGTAATTGACCCATTTCTGTTGCAAGTGTTGGTTGGTAACCTACCGCAGATGGCATACGACCAAGAAGGGCAGATACTTCAGAACCCGCTTGCGTGAAACGGAAGATGTTATCGATGAACAATAGTACGTCTTGTCCTTGCTCATCACGGAAATGCTCAGCCATTGTTAAACCTGTTAATGCAACACGTTGACGTGCTCCAGGTGGCTCGTTCATTTGTCCGAATACCATCGCAGTTTTCTTGATTACGCCAGAATCACTCATTTCGTGGTATAAGTCATTACCCTCACGAGTACGCTCACCTACACCAGCGAATACAGAGATACCACCGTGCTCTTGTGCGATGTTGTTAATTAATTCCTGAATTAATACTGTTTTACCTACGCCGGCACCACCGAATAGACCGATTTTACCACCCTTAATGTAAGGAGCAAGTAAGTCTACTACTTTAATACCAGTTTCAAGAATTTCTACTTTAGTAGATAACTCTTCGAATGCAGGTGCTTGACGGTGAATTGGATCACGGTGTACATCCGCAGGAAGTTCACCATCTAAGTCAATTGCATCACCTAATACGTTAAATACACGACCAAGTGTTACATCACCAACTGGTACAGAGATTGCTTTACCAGTATCTTCTACTTCTGTGCCACGAACAAGTCCATCTGTGGAAGACATTGCAACTGTACGAACTGTGTCATCACCTAAATGAAGTGCAACTTCAAATGTTAAGTTAATGTTTGCTCCGTTTTCGTTGCTTTGTTTTACCGTAAGGGCGTTGTAGATTTCTGGTAGCTTTCCGCCATCAAACTTAACGTCTACAACCGGACCCATGATTTGCGTAACGCGCCCTTTATTCATCGGGTTCCCTCCTAGCTTTCTTTTAATTAGCCAGCTTTCTAAGAGAAGTCGGCTTTTAATTTTTTATTAGTTTATAGCTTATGCGACTCTTTTGACAGAGCCGCTTCCACTTTTTATTGAATCTAGTTCCAGCGGCTAGAACAGTCGGTCATTTCGCGCCTTCCTGCGAGGCAAATTACGCCTCTTCGTCAGGAGCTCCAATGCCCTCCTGTTCTGGACGAGCCGCTTCCACTTTTTATTACTATTCTAACGCTGCTGCTCCACCAACGATTTCCGTAATTTCTTGCGTAATCGCTGCTTGACGTGCACGGTTGAATGAAAGTGTAAGTGAATCGATAACTTCCATTGCGTTGTCTGTAGCACTCTTCATTGCTGTCATACGCGCCGCGTGCTCACTTGCTTTACCGTCTAGTAATGCACCGTACACTAAGCTTTCTGCGTATTGTGGCAATAATACTTTTAATATTTCTTCTTCAGAAGGTTCGAATTCATAAGCTGTCGTCGGTTTGTCAGACGCCACATCAGTAAGCGGTAAAATTTTATTTTCCGTTACTTCTTGTGAAATTTTACTTACGTAATGGTTGTAGTAAATATACAGCTCATCATAAGCACCATCTGCGAACATCGCAATTGCTCGAGAAGCAAGATCTTTAATATCAGTAAATGATGGGTGGTCAGATAATCCAACTACTTCATCAATGATGTTAAATCCGCGACGTTTTAAATAATCACGTCCTAGTCGGCCAAGCACAATAATTGAATATTGGTTTGAATCCATATTATGACGTTCACGAATCACGTTACTAACTGTACGTAATACGTTACTGTTATAACCACCTGCTAGTCCGCGATCAGATGTAATAACGATGTATCCTGTACGCTTTACAGGACGCGCATTTAGCATTGGATGATTAATTCCTTTACTTCCTTGCGCAATGCTCGCTACTACTTCTTGAATCTTTTCCATATACGGAACGAAAGATTTAGCATTTTGCTCTGCACGGTTTAACTTAGATGCAGATACCATCTCCATCGCTTTCGTAATTTGACTCGTTTTCTTTGTCGAGGTAATCTTCGCTTTTATATCGCGTAAAGATGCCACAGGTTTTCACCACCTTTTTTCCGGAAGTTGGCACGATTAGTAAGAATCCTCTTCCTAATCTACGTTGCAAGATATTCTTGCTCATGATTGAAGGAAAAGAATAGGTGCACCTACTCTTTTCCTCTACATAACCGTCAGCAATCTCAGAACCTGAGATGCCTTTTATATATACTATCTAGCTCCAGCGGCTTGAATGCTCGGTGGCTTCACTTCACATTCAAATCGAGCCGCTTCCGCTTTTATTAATTACTCAGAAGCTACGAATACTTTTTTAAATCCGTTAATTGCTGCTGCAAATTTGTCGTCATCCGCAAGTTTCTTAGTTGTGCGGATTTCGCTTAATAAGTCAGCTGCATTTGAATCTAACCAAGCATGGAATTCTTCTTCGAAACGAGTGATATCGACTACTGGGATATCATCTAGGAATCCACGTGTTAAAGCGTAAAGAATGATAACTTGTTTCTCTACACGTAACGGTTTGTGTAATCCTTGTTTTAATACCTCAACTGTACGAGCACCACGGTTTAGTTTCGCTTGCGTTGCTTTATCAAGGTCAGAACCGAACTGAGCGAACGCTTCTAACTCACGGTAAGATGCAAGGTCAAGACGAAGTGTACCTGATACTTTACTCATTGCTTTAATCTGAGCAGATCCACCTACACGTGATACAGAAGTACCCGCATCGATCGCTGGACGTACGCCAGAGAAGAATAGGTCAGATTGTAAGAAGATTTGTCCATCCGTAATCGAGATTACGTTTGTTGGGATGTAAGCTGATACGTCCCCTGCTTGTGTTTCGATGAAAGGTAGTGCAGTTAAAGAACCGCCGCCTCTTGCATCACTTAATTTTGCTGCACGCTCTAATAAGCGAGAATGTAAGTAGAATACATCCCCTGGATATGCTTCACGACCTGGAGGACGACGTAATAGTAATGAAAGCTCACGGTAAGCCGCTGCTTGTTTTGATAAGTCATCATATACTACTAATACGTGTTTACCATTGTACATGAACTCTTCACCCATTGTTACACCAGCGTAAGGAGCTAAGTATAATAATGGAGCTGGTTGAGAAGCTGATGCAGTTACAACGATTGTGTAATCTAATGCGCCGTGCTTACGTAGTGTTTCTACTACGTTACGTACAGTTGATTCTTTTTGTCCGATAGCTACATAGATACAAATCATATCTTCATCTTTTTGATTAATGATTGTATCAAGTGCAACTGCTGTTTTACCTGTTTGACGGTCACCGATGATTAACTCACGTTGACCACGGCCAATTGGTACAAGAGCATCGATCGCTTTAATACCTGTTTGAAGTGGCTCATGAACAGATTTACGATCCATTACACCTGGTGCTGGACTTTCGATTGGACGAGTGTTTGTTGTATTGATTGGGCCTAAACCATCAACTGGTTGACCTAATGGGTTTACAACACGACCGATTAGTTCTTTCCCTACTGGTACTTGCATGATGCGACCAGTACGACGAACTTCGTCACCTTCACGGATTTCTGTGTAAGGTCCTAAAATAATGATACCTACATTGTTTTCTTCTAAGTTTTGTGCTAGCCCCATAACGCCGTTAGAGAACTCTACAAGTTCACCAGCCATAACGTTATCAAGACCATGAGCACGCGCGATACCGTCACCAACTTGGATAACTGTACCAACATCACTAACTTCGATTTCAGACTGATAGTTCTCGATTTGTTGCTTTATCAGTGCGCTAATTTCTTCAGCTCTGATGCTCATGTGCTTCACCCCTATCTATTCTTCATTAATTCACGTTGAATACGTGCTAATTTTCCTTGTAAACTTCCATCATAAATGCGATTTCCAATACGTACTTTAATGCCGCCTAGTAAATCTTCATCTACAACATTTTTTACGCGAATTGCATCTTTTCCCGTTCTCTTTGCAAATGCTTCTGCAACGTTAAGCTTCTCTTCTTCAGATAGAAGACGAGTAGAATACACAGTTGCATCCGCTACGTTACGTTCTTCATTAGCAAGAACAACATATTCATCTGCAATTTCAGGTAAGATTTCAATGCGCTTGTTATCAATTAAAATATATAACGTATTTAAAATAGATTCAGAAACAGATCCGAATACGTTTGCAAGAAACGTTTTCTTCTGCTCTTTTGAAATGTTCGGTTGCGTTAAAAAGCTATGTAGTTCTCCGTTCTTTACATAAACGTTTTGTACAAGGCGTAATTCCTCTTCAAACATTTCTAATACGTGTTTTTCTTTTGCAATTTTAAAAAGAGCGACAGCATAACGTTTTGCTACAATCCCATTGCTCATCGCGCTTCTCCTACTTCTTTAATATAATCGCGAATTAACTTCACTTGATCTTCTTCTTTTAACTCTTTTTCAATTACTTTAGAAGCAATTTGAACAGATAAAGAAGCGACTTGTTCTTGTAAAGCAGCAATCGCTTGCTCTTTTTCGCGTTGAATTTCTTGTACAGCAGATGCTTTAATTGATTCTGCTTCTTCTTTCGCAGCAGCAACAATCACATCTTTTTGATCTACAGCTTGTTTTTTCGCTCTTTCGATTAACTCTTGTGCTTCAACACGCGATTGTTTTAACATTTCACGTTGTTCTTCTACTAATTTCTTCGCTTCAGCGTTACTTCTTTCTGCAGCGTCGATTTCACTAGTAACATGCTCTTCACGTTCTTTCATAATTCCCATTAAAGGACCCCACGCAAATTTGCGTAGCATTACTAATAGAAGTAAGAAAATGAACAATGTATAAGCAATCGTTCCAAATGGAATGGCAGCCCCTAATAATAAAGTTGGCACAAGGATTCACTCCCTTCAAAATATCTAAATTGATCATATGAAAAAAAAAGACATACGTTTCGTTCATAAAGCAATGGCGAAGAAAGTTCAAAAAACACTCTTCGCCATCTATGTAAGGGGAGTCTCCCTTATTTGTTCATTACGATGAAAGCAATAACTACACCGATGATTGGAAGTGCCTCAACTAAAGCAACCCCGATGAACATAATTGTTTGAAGTGCGCCTTTTAATTCTGGTTGACGAGCAACACCTTCGATTGTACGTGATACGATAAGACCGTTACCAATACCTGCACCTAATGCTGATAAACCAATTGCAATTGCAGCTGCGATTACACCTAAACTCATTTAATTTGTCCTCCTTTGTATTATAAAAAAATAAATTTTTTCTTACTTAAATTATATTAATGGTCATGGCTTACTTTATGAGCCATATAAACCATCGTTAACATAACGAAAATAAATGACTGGATTGATCCAACGAATACACTGAATCCCATCCATGCTAACATCGGTACAAGCGCACCTAATGCTCCAAGAACTGATGCTCCGCCTAACTTAGCAAGTAATCCTAACAGGATTTCACCTGCATAAATGTTACCGAACAAACGAAGACCTAACGTTAATGTGTTAGCAAACTCCTCAATAACCTTTAATGGGAATAAGAATTTCATAGGTTGGAAATAACCTTTAACGTATTCTTTCGTACCCTTCATCTTAATTCCATAATAATGGGTGAGGGTAACTACCATCACGGCTAATGTTAATGTAACTGCTGGATCAGACGTTGGTGATCTCCACCATGCAATATGTTCGCCAGCCTCAACTGTTGAATACATGAATGGTAAACCAAGGAAGTTCGATACGATGATAAACATGATAAGCGTAACGCCAAGCGTTAAGAAACGTCCACCTGTTTTCCAGTCCATCGTACTATTGATAATCCCTTTCACGAAGTCAAACACCCATTCCATGAAATTTTGCATTCCTGTTGGGCGAAGAGCTAAGCTGCGAGTTCCTATAACTGCGATTAAGAAAACAATAACTGCTGCTACAGTAACCATCATAACTGATGACAAATCGAACGTTAAACCTAGAAATTCAACTAATTTACCGTGTTCCACTAGTAATTCACCTCTCTTCCCTGCTCTTATACTCTAAATAAAGAAAATCTATGATCATGACAAGATATCCTGTCAGCAATCCTACACCTAAGCCCCACATCGCAATTAACTCTTGATATTTGGCTGCAAATAAAATTAATAACCCAATTGTCGCGAATCTCGAATATGTACTTACCGCTGTTGCCTTAAACTTCACGTTTTCTCCATTCGTTACGCGATCTAACAGCTTGTCTGTTCTACGTGCAATGATGCGCAAACTAAGAAAACTGAAAATCGTTCCGATAATCAGCCCAAGAAATACATCCTTGTAAGAGGTGAATCCCCATCCTAGCACTAGAAGCGCAAGCAAGTAGTACATATATTTCTTTTGTCTTTGGACAAGTCCATGTACGTCTATCATCATTGCTCTCCCGAATAGTAATGTCGAATGAGTCGAATCATTGCGTATACCCCTGTTCCTAATCCTAGTAATAAACCTATAATAAGAAACAATGGAAACGTTCCAACCTTATTATCAATCCACTGCCCACCAAAGATTCCAATAAGAATAGAACCGACTAATTGAGCAAGAATTCCTGACATTAAAGCATAAGCTTTTATATGGCTGCGGTCGTTTTTTTGCAAGGATTCATCCCTCCAATATGTAACCCTCATTCACGATGTGTTAATAATAACTCATTTTTTTGCATAAATCCTATACAAAATAAAAAGTTTACATTTTCGTCACGGAATAGATGTATTTTTGTCACTGAAAGCCCTACCATCTATCCCCGTTGTTAGCATACAATAGGGTATTAACAGTGTCAACGAGAAATCGTAAAAAATCAAAAAATTTGAGTATTAGGCATTTCCTCCCAAAAATGAAAACGTTCCCCTTCTAAATACTGGTTAGAGATATGCAATTTCTAACAGTTTTCTCTTTATAATAGAAGGAAATGTTCACAAGTTTGTCACTATTATATTTTTAAGATATAACGCTTTCCTTCCATAATATAGTGCTCCTTAGACGTAAGACTTCTATATTATATGTGTTGTGTATGCAACTTATGTTGTATACACGTTGCATATTTATCCCCCTCCCCTGCCTGCATACCCGGGACAAAAAAAGACGAGTAGGGAATTCCCTCTCGTCAGTTGTCTTACTTCGTTCCGAATAAACGGTCACCAGCATCACCAAGACCTGGCACTACATAACCGTGGTCATTTAACTTTTCATCTAATGCTGCTACATAAATATCAACATCAGGATGCTCTTCTTGTACTACTTTTACTCCTTCTGGAGCAGCTACGATACACATTAATTTAATTTGTTTCGCACCGCGTTTTTTCAGAGAGTTAATTGCTTCAGCTGCAGAACCACCTGTTGCTAGCATCGGATCTAGTACGATAAAGTCACGCTCTTCTACATCCGTTGGAAGTTTCACATAGTATTCTACCGGTTGCAATGTTTCAGGGTCACGGTATAAACCAACGTGTCCTACTTTTGCTGCTGGAATTAATTTCAGAATTCCATCAACCATTCCTAAACCTGCACGTAAAATCGGAATTAAACCAAGTTTTTTACCAGCGATCACTTTTGTTGTCGCTTTACTTACAGGCGTTTCAATTTCAATGTCTTTAAGTGGAAGGTCGCGAGTAATTTCGAAAGCCATTAAGCTTGCTACTTCGTCCACTAATTCACGAAAATCTTTCGTACCTGTATTCTTATCGCGAATATATGTAATCTTATGTTGAATTAACGGGTGATCAAATACATACAGTTTTCCCATGTGAATCTCTCCTTTAGATGATATTCATGCGTTTGCACGCTTTTTTACACTATTTACGATTGTAAAGAAAACGCTACTAATATTCAAGGGCAAATTTGGCAAAATCATGATTTTACGATGAATCTATCTAGTATCTTTACCAATAATGGGAGCTGTATCCTTCATTATATCGCCAAAATTTATTCATCATTTGTATACATACTTTAAAAACAATATATGTCCTCAAAAAAAACTGCTAAAACAAGTACGTTTCAGCAGTCTTTTTCAATCTATTATAGATCTGTATACATTGGGAATTTGCTCGTTAACGCTTCTACACGCTTACGTGCTTCTTCTAATGCAGCTTCATTTTCATGATTTTTTAATGTATAAGCAATAAGTGCAGCAATTTCATCCATGTCTTCTAAACCGAAACCACGAGATGTTACAGCTGCCGTACCGATACGTACGCCACTTGTTACAAATGGGCTTGCTGTTTCAAATGGGATTGTATTTTTGTTCACTGTAATACCAACTTCATCTAATACGTGCTCCGCTACTTTACCTGTGATTTCTAAATTACGAACATCAATCAAGATTAAGTGATTGTCTGTTCCACCAGAAACAAGTGTAAGTCCTTCTTTTTGAAGGCCTTCAGCTAAGCGGTTCGCATTATTAATGATATTTTGTGCATATGTTTTAAAGTCATCTTGAAGCACCTCACCAAATGCAACAGCTTTTGCAGCGATTACATGCATAAGTGGGCCACCTTGAATACCAGGGAAGATTGATTTATCAATTTGTTTTGCAAATTGCTCTTCACATAAAATCATACCACCACGCGGGCCACGTAATGTTTTATGTGTTGTTGTTGTAACGAAATGTGCATGTGGTACTGGGTTTGGATGTAAACCAGCAGCTACTAAACCAGCGATATGTGCCATATCAACCATTAAGTATGCGCCCACTTCATCTGCAATCTCACGGAATCGTTTGAAATCGATAACACGAGGGTATGCACTTGCACCTGCTACGATTAATTTTGGTTTATGTTCTTTCGCTTTTGCTAATACATCATCGTAATTAATACGGTGAGAGTCAGCATCCACGCCATATTCTACGAAATTATATTGTACTCCACTGAAGTTAACAGGGCTTCCGTGTGTTAAGTGACCACCATGAGATAAATTCATACCAAGTACTGTATCGCCTTGCTCTAGAATTGTGAAATATACTGCCATGTTCGCTTGTGCACCAGAATGTGGTTGAACATTTACGTGCTCTGCACCGAAAATTTCTTTTACGCGATCACGTGCGATATCTTCTACTACGTCTACGTGTTCACAACCACCGTAGTAACGTTTTCCAGGATATCCTTCAGCATACTTATTCGTTAAAACAGAACCTTGCGCCTCCATTACTGCTTCACTTACGAAGTTCTCCGAAGCGATTAACTCAATCTTTGAACGCTGTCTTCCTAGTTCTGCCTCAATTGCAGCAAATACCTTTTCATCTTGACGTTTTAAATGATCCACCAAAATCCCCCTTTTCTGAACGAATTACATCAATTCCCAACAGTTTTTTCTTATTTATTCAGAAAAAACGAAAATTCAGGTTGTAATTCTTTCGAACCTTCATGTTTTCAACTACATTCTAACATGACTTTCTATATCATAAAAGAAAAAAAAGACCGAAAATCGGTCTTTTCTTTCTTCTATTATAAAGTCAGACAACATACCTTTTATCCTATGATGAAAAGCTGCTATATGACTTCCTCATTTTTCGCATTTAACGGCAAGTAATCGTTTCTTCCTCCGCTGCATAAACAGCACGTGCTCCACCTATTAGTTTTCCACGTGTTTTCGCCATCGTTACATGTGCATTTCCAATTTCCTTCACACTTGTACGAACTGGAACAGCTACATGCTTTAAATGCATACCAATAAATGTATCACCAATATCCATTCCAGCATCCGCTTTAATAAATTCAACTACTACCGGATCTTTCAAATTGTGATACGCATATGTCCCCAATGCACCACCTGCTGATCTAACAGGCGTAACTGTTACAATTTCAAATTGATATTTTATCGCTACTTCTCTCTCAACTACTAAAGCACGGTTTAAATGCTCGCAACATTGGAACGCTAACGCAATACCTGTTTGCTCTTGAAATTGTTTTAACTCAGAAAAAATCGCCTCTGCTACTTCCATCGTTCCTGATGTTCCAATTCTTTCTCCTAGCACTTCGCTCGTGCTACACCCCACTACAAAAATTTGACCACTTTGCAATGAAGCTTGTTCTTGGAAATCAGAAAGCGATATTTGTAGCTGTTCTCTTACCTTTACGATTTCTGTCATTACGCCTCTTCCTTTCACAGGTTGGTTCACCAAATTATATTTCACACTACTGATAGTTAGAATCTATTACTTTGTTTCGTATGTTTTAATTTTTCCTACGCGGTTTTCGTGACGGCCACCTTCATAGTCAGTTGTTAACCAAATTTTTGCGATATCACGCGCTAGACCAGCACCAATTACACGCTCGCCCATTGCTAGCATGTTAGTGTCATTATGCTCTCTCGTTGCTTTCGCACTGAAAGTATCATGAACTAACGCACAACGAATACCGTTTACTTTGTTTGCCGCGATTGACATACCGATGCCTGTCCCACAAACTAAAATACCACGATCCACTTCACCATTTGCTACCATTTCCGCTGCTGGAAATGCAAAATCAGGGTAATCAACTGAACCAGCTTCACATTCACAACCTAAATCAATATATTCAATATTTAATTCTTCTAATAAACTTACAAGTTCTTTACGGATATTCATACCGCCGTGATCAGATGCTATTACTACTTTCATTTTTACCCCTCCAAAGTTTCAATCAATTATCTTCATTTCACATTCGCTACCTCAATAGGACGAAGTGATCTCCAATATCGTATTATACACGAAACATCAACCCTCTGAATGTTTTTTCAGTAAAGTTTGTACAAGTTTTTCCATCTCATCTAACGTTTCTTTATAAATAGAAAGCGATCCTCCAAAAGGATCTGAAATGTCTTTACCTATACCTTCAGTTAGTCCATATAATGTATTCAACTTCTTTTCAACACTCGGATAGTGACCAAGTACAATTTGCTTATGATTTTCCGTCATCGTTACGACAATATCAGCCCAATCAAGCAAAGCTTCATTTACCTGCTGCGCGGCATGATCGATTGAAATTCCTTTTTCAGCTAAAGCTTCCTTCGCATATATCGATGCATCGCTTCCAGGATAGGCGAAAACACCAGCAGATTGCACTTCAAACTTATCTCCTCCATGATGACGAAGTAATGCCTCAGCCATCGGACTACGACATGTATTGCCAGTGCAAACAAATAACACTCGTTTCATCCAAACCCACCCCTTATATTGTATCTTTTCCCTTTAATAATAGCTTACATTAGGATGGAACAAAAGAAATGTGAATATACAAAAGGCGCATTTTTCTAAGAAAAATGCGCCTATCCACATATATGTGAAACCCTATTTCCAAGTGCCTAGAGTATTTTAACATACCTACTAAACATACAACAAAAAATAAGGAATCCATTTCATATGAAACGGATTCCTTTTATACAACAATTATTTCATTGTAACTTTCATTACTTCTGTTGAACCTTTTGTAGCTGTTACACCTACAGTTGTCTTAATAGACTCAGCTGCATCTGTGTTTGTAATAACGATTGGAGTAATCGTGCTTTTCGCTTTTTCACGGATTAATTCTAAGTCGAATGAGATTAATTTATCTCCAGCTTTTACAGCTTGTCCTTCAGAAACGTGAGCTTCGAAACCTTCACCTTCCATTTTTACAGTTTCTAATCCAACGTGGATTAAAATTTCTGTACCGTTTTTCGCTTTAATTCCGATAGCATGTTTCGTGTGGAATAATTGTACGATTTCACCATCAACTGGAGATACAACTACACCTTCAGTAGGATCGATTGCAACACCGTCACCCATCATACGACCAGCGAATACTGGATCTGGTACTTCTTCAATATTTTTCACTGCTCCAGTTAATGGAGCTACAATTGTTTCTTCATTTGTTTTTGAACCAAGACCGAATAATTTTTTAAACATAGGATAGTCCTCCTTATAATTTACCTAAAAGTTTATAGGGCAATCCCTAGTAAAGCTCGGGATACATGTAAGACTTCATACTTCGAATATTATACTGTAAAAACGCTTTCGAAATAAATTACGTCATTACTAATAGACTCTTATTGTAGCGCTTCACAAAATTCCAGTCAATTCTGATTGTCTGAATAACAATAAGAAGTTAACTTCTACTTATATTTTCTCTTTTTTCGCCCAACTTGTCTAGAGGTCTTTACTACATTTTATTTTTTGTCGTTAATTTGTAAAATTTAATTCAAACTTTTTTCGAAATTCACTTGACTAAAGTAAGTAACTATTTTATTATTACTTACATAAGGTAAGTTAATAAACTTTCAGGAGGTTTTCAAAAATGATGGATTTCGGTCTTCTTATTATTCGTCTTATTATAGGAATTACATTCATGGGTCATGGTGCTCAAAAATTATTCGGTTGGTTCGGTGGTTATGGCTTAAAAGGAACAGGCGGTTGGATGGAATCAATCGGTTTACGCCCTGGTGTATTTATGGCATTTATGGCTGGTGCAACTGAATTACTAGGTGGTTTCTTATTCGCATCAGGTATTTTCACTGTAATTGGTTCATTATTTATCGTTGGAACAATGTTAATGGCAATCTTCACTGTTCACGGAAAAAATGGTTACTGGGTAACACAAGACGGATTTGAATATAATTTAATGTTAATCGCTGTCGCTGTTGGTGTCGCTTTAATCGGGCCTGGCGCATACGTTTTACTTTAATATTTATCTCAATTTCAAGATGTTTACTTAAAAAGAGATTACTTCAGTATAATTGAGGTAATCTCTTTTTTACATCATTAAAAAAATATTATTTCCAGCAGGAGTTTCCCACTAACATCTTGTAAACAAACAATAAGTCGTCATATTCAGAAGGGAGATTTTAAACATGTTATCAATTAATCCAAATGAACAAACGGAAAAAGAGAATTACAAATTATTAACGGGCAGCATTATTCCACGTCCCGTCGCATTCGTTACTTCTATAACAAAAGACGGTGTATTAAATGGAGCGCCTTATAGTTATTTCAATATTGTTGCTGCTAATCCACCACTTATTTCAGTTTCTGTACAACGAAAAGCAGGAACACCGAAAGATACTTCCCGAAACGCAATGGAACAAGGAGAGTTTGTTGTACATATTTCTGACGAATCTTACATAGAAGCGATTAATGAAACAGCAGCTAACCTTCCGCCAAACGAGAGTGAAATCGAACTAGCAAAACTAACACCAATTAAAAGTGACGTCATCTCTGTTCCAGGTGTGAAAGAAGCGAACATTCGAATGGAATGCGTACTAGAACGCGCAATCCCTCTTGGCGGAACGGAAGACTCACCAGCTTGCGATCTACTAATCGGACGCATCGTTCGTTTCCACGTCGCAGAACACCTATACGAAAAAGGCCGCATTCACGCAGAAGGACTAAAACCAGTAAGCCGTCTAGCAGGACACAACTACGCAAAACTAGGAGAACAATTTGAATTAGTGCGGCCAGTTTAAAAGCAGAAGCGGCTCGCTCAGAATGGGAGGGGGATGGAGCTTCTGACGTAGAGGCGCTTTTTGCCTCGTAGGAAGACGCGAAGCCACCGACCATTCTAGCCGCTGGAGCTGGATATATTTTAAAGCGAAGGTAACTTAATTACTTCCATCAATCAATGATAAAATCCCCCGCTAAGAAGCGGGGGATTTTATTTTTATAATTCTTCCTTCTTTTCCTCTAAAGTAGGCAATTTCTCTTTTTTCGGTTTCCCAAGCTTAATTACTAAGAAATATAGGGAAAGCAATGTAATAAGAAAAACAATTAAAAAAGGGTATGGAGAATAAAAAGTACGCGCTGCCTCAGTCTTTCCGGCAACAAACTTCAATGACTCAATATCTAAAAACTCAGCAAACATTTGTACACCGAGCATACTAAACCAAAAAACAAAAAAACTAATAATAATACCAAAAACTTGCTTCAATCTCGTCATTCATCTCATCCTTTCTATATCTGTAATTTTTAGTGCAATAAATATAGTACAAACAAAATATGCACAGAAAGGAACCATCTCACCATTCACGAATTAACTTAATCCAACCTAACATCGAAATTTGCAAAATAATACCCCAAATTATAAGTCTTCTTAGCCACCGAGGAAAGAAGGTTAAAAACTTAACATACCATTCCAATAGCGTGTTCATAATTCCCTCCTACATAAAATTATATAGGAAAAAGGATATATAATCCAAATCCAACCAGAATGATACCACCTACTATCTCACCATATGTACCGAGTATACCTTTCGCATGTCTACCAATTAATAAACCAAACCACGCTAATAACATGCTAATAAATCCAAAAAGTAATATTGTAATAATCGTCTGTGCTCCGTAAATACCAAGACTAAGGCCTACCGAAAAGCTATCTATACTGACGCCAAATGCAAATACAAATAAACTAATTCCAATAGGAGCTGTTCTAGTCTCTTCGTTTTCTAAAATAGACGAATATACGATATAAAACCCTAGACCAATTAATAAAATAGCACCTGCAAAATGTGCAATGTCCCCATACTTCTCTGATAAAAAACGACCTAATACCATTCCTATAAATGGCATGATTATATGAAAAATCCCTATCGTCATACCGATATACAGGATTTGTCTTAACTTTAAGGTCATCATCCCCATACCAAGACTCACCGAGAACGCATCCATCCCTAAGGCGAATGCCATAATTATTAAAGGTATTAGCTGTTCAAACGTCATTCATGTCCCTCCTCGGACGTGCTACTTCAAAATATGCTTATCCGAGGAGAAATATTCTGTTTGCTAATCGTACATTATCATTCAGTAATAATATGATGTCCTGCTGCTTTTGTTAAGCGATTCATTATTGCATTCCCTATTCCGTCATTCGGGAACGACTCACTAAAAATAACATCCACTTCACTTGCATCGAACGTTCTAAGTACATCATATAATTTGGTCGCAACACTAGCTAAATCACTTCGCATACCACAAGATAATACGACATCTGCACTATATACATGCTGATATTCTTCTGTCGTTAATACACCTACTTTAAATCCTTCATCCTTCTTCTTATCCACAAGACGCTGAATAAACTCACGTGATCCTTCAACAATACTAAGTGGCGCTTTCGGTGCATAATGTGTATATTTCATTCCAGGTGATTTCGGTTTTTCCTTCTCGTCCTTTAAAGCTGGATCTAAAGAAACAGTACCTATTACTGCTTCCAATTGTTCTTTCGTAATCCCGCCTGGACGTAAAATTGTTGGAATCTCACTTGTACAATCGATTACAGTTGATTCAACGCCTACTCCCGTTGCCCCACCATCAACAATACCTGCAATCTTTCCATTTAAATCTTCATATACGTGAGAAGCTAACGTTGGGCTTGGACGCCCTGAACGATTCGCACTCGGTGCTGCAACCGGTACATTCGCCTCCTCAATAAGAGCGAGCGCTACTGGATGATCCGGCATTCTTACTCCAACCGTATTAAGACCTGCCGTCACCTTCTCAGAAATACCTTCTTTTCTTGGCAAAATAATCGTTAATGGTCCTGGCCAAAAGTGTTCCATTAACTTCTCCGCAACCGGCGGAATTTCATTTACAATCCCATCTAACTGAGATTTTGTACCTATGTGAACAATAAGTGGATTATCACTTGGTCTCCCTTTTGCTTCAAAAATTTTCGCAATTGCTTCATCATTCATCGCGTTTGCACCTAGCCCATATACCGTTTCCGTAGGGAAGGCAACCGCTTCGTTTTCTCTTAATAGTCTTGCTGCTTCTTGTAACTGTGGATAATATTTTTTTCTTTCCACAACATTATCCACAACCCACATATTTGTGTGCATTTTTTTCCACGTCCTTTTCTACCCTGAAATACTTGTCTATTTTTAGTTTACTATGAGATTTATCCAAAAGACAAACAAGGTTTATCCACAAAATGTGGATAAACCTAATTAATCCGTGGATAACTTTGTGAATAGCTGACAATTTAGTATTATTGCATTCGGCTCTTTTATATTTTTACAAAAGTGTTCTAGCTGTCGAATTCCCTCTGGCACTTTCTCTCTCTCTATAGTGACAAAGTCAAAAAACTGAAAGATTGTTATAGATTGTGGATGATTTGTTAGTAAGTACAATTGTCGAATATTTTTTTCTTTCATATACTGCAAAAACATTTCGAAAAAATATAAGAAAGTCTGTTTATCCACATGAGGTGTGAATAAACAAGAACGAATAAGTGCATTTTCTTCACTTTGTTCATATCCAATTACAGCTCGTATTTCTTCCGCCTCTTCCAAAATCATAAATTGTGCGTATAACTCATTTATTTTATCATCTTTTTTATTAGCTTGTCCGAAAAAAGAATGTAATCTTTCTACATCCTCTTTCGTAGCAAAATACACTTTCTTCATAATAAATCCCTCCTCATCTTTATATATGAGAAGGGACTTGTTAATAGTACTATTTAGAAAATAAAGATGTAAAAGCTTCTACAATAAATAATTTAACTTCTGGCTTTTTTTCTTCCTCTTCTACTTGTACATACTCATTTTGTTTTTCTTGCTTTTTCTCCACAGGATTCTCTACTTTTTCCACTGTTTTTGTTTCTTCTTTACTTACAGGCTGTTCTTCTACTTTTATTTCATTTTTTACTACTTTCTTTTCAGAAGCTGTTACCTTTTTTGCTACTTCCTGTTTTACAACTTTCTTTTCCTTCACCTTATCCTCTTCTATCTTTGGTGAATCGACTATATCCCCTTCAGCTTGTTCCACTTGATCTTCTTCAGGAGATTCAGCCTTCACAACATGCTCTTCTTTTCTTACAGCTGTACCACTTGAAAAATCTAAGAAACACATTGGAGGAAATAACACACACCACCAATTCGCCCCTTCACCTTTTCCAATTGTAATGAGTACCGCTTCATATTCTCCTGCTGGATAAATAAAATTCCCATATACCTTTGTAGGAAACTTTACATTCTTACCAAATTTCACTTGGAATGACTCTGTACTGCCTTCCTTTTTCAGCGTGTTTTTCACTGTTTTTTCGATTTCTGGAATATGACTTTGAATTACCTTTCGCGCCTCTTCAAATGACGTTAAATCTGCTACCCATCCATCAATTTGCGCTTTTACTTCATCGCGTACTTTACGCTTTAACGCCTGATCTTTATCTGAATCACTATTTGCTAAAATTCTTAATCGAACGGCCTCTTTCGGAATAACAGAAGGCCCTTTCGCATCAGCTTTCATATATCCAAACTGCACAAGTAACTGTGCACCAATTAATAATAGAAGAAGATAAGCAATAACTTGTTTTTTCATTTCCTCCACCGTCCCCTCTACAAACAGTGTGGACAGACTTTCATCTTTCTAAACTATTAAATTCAAAATCTATATGAATTTTCCCCACAAAAAAATAGAGTAAGGTGTGAACCTTACTCCATCTCTGCAAATACCATACGATCTTTTCCGTTAATATCAAAAACAACTTCAACATGAGCATGCGGAAAGGCTTGTTGTAACAATTCCTTTACATCCTCACCTTGCCCTACTCCAATTTCAAATGCCACAATTGCTTTCTTCTGCAACACGTTCGGCAATTCTTCCATAAAACGGCGATAGAAATCTAATCCATCTTCACCGCCAACAAGTGCTCTCTTTGGTTCATGCTCTTTCACAACAGGAGAAAGACCACGCCAATCCTCTTCTGGTATATATGGAGGGTTTGAAACAACAACATCTAACTTTTGATCTATTTTATAAAATGGTGACAATAAATCACCGTGATAGAACGTTACTTCTGCACCCAAAGATTTTGCATTTTCTTTTGCAACTTCAATCGATTCTCGTGCAATATCTACCGTATACACATGAAGATTTTTATTTTCTAAAGCGAGCGTAATAGAAATTGCTCCACTACCTGTACCAATATCCGCTACATGAAGTTTCTCATTACCAAAGTGACGCTCAATTCTCTCTAGCACTCCTACTATAAGCTCTTCCGTTTCAGGCCTTGGTATTAATACCTCTTCATTCACAAAAAACGAGCGTCCATAAAACATTTCATAACCGAGCATATATTGGATTGGAATACCTTCCACGTGCTTGTGGATAAATTCTGCAAAACTTTTCTCTTGTTCCGCGGTTATCTCTTCACGCATATTCATGAGCATTCCTGTTCTGTTCGTCTTTAATACATGACAAAGGACAAGCTCTCCCGCATTTTCATCTCGTCCATTTTCCTGTAAAAAAGAAGAAGCCCATTTCAGGGCTTCATAGACACGCATTACTCAGCTGCCTCCATCTTTTGCGCCTGATCTTCCATCACTAAGGCATTGATGAAATCATCTAACTTACCTTGTAGGATTTGATCTAGCTTTTGAATCGTTAAGCCGATTCGATGGTCAGTAACACGGTTTTGCGGGAAGTTATACGTACGAATACGCTCTGAACGGTCTCCCGTACCAACAGCTTGTTTACGGTTTTGATCGTACTCAGCTTGCGCTTCTTGTCTGAATTTATCATAAACACGTGCACGTAATACTTTCATTGCTTTTTCTTTATTCTTAATCTGTGATTTCTCATCCTGACAAGATACAACTACACCAGTCGGTAAATGCGTTAAACGTACCGCTGACATCGTTGTATTAACGCTCTGTCCACCAGGACCACTAGAAGCAAATGTATCAACACGAACATCTTTTTCATGAATAGTAATTTCTACTTCTTCTGCCTCTGGTAATACAGCTACAGTTGCTGTAGATGTATGAATACGTCCACCAGATTCCGTTTCAGGAACACGTTGTACACGGTGAGCACCATTCTCGAATTTCAGCTTCGCGAAAGCACCTTTACCGTTAATCATAAAGATAATCTCTTTATATCCACCTAACTCTGTATAGCTCGCTTCGATAATTTCAGTTTTCCAACCTTGCACCTCAGCATAACGGCTATACATACGATATAAATCACCAGCAAATAAAGCTGCCTCATCACCACCAGCAGCACCACGAACCTCCACGATAACGTTTTTATCATCATTAGGGTCTTTTGGAACAAGTAAAATTTTCAGACGTTCTGATAATGTTTTCTCTTGTCCTTCTAATTCAGAGACTTCTTCCTTAACCATTTCACGCATATCAGCGTCTAACTTATCTTCTAACATTGCTTTTGCATCTCGTAATTGCTCACGAACATCTTTATACTCGCGGTACACCTCTACCGTTTCTTGCATATCAGATTGTTCTTTTGAATACTCACGAAGCTTATTTGTATCGCTAATAACCTCTGGGTCACTTAACAATTCATTTAACTTCTCATAACGATCTTCTACAGCTTGCAAACGATCTAACACATCATTCACCTCTACATCCTAGTATCTAATACAAATAGTATATGGTACTTACTCAAAAAAACGCAAATTATATTTAAAAGCGCAAGCGGCTTACACCACTCATTCTCTCTATTTTGAAAAAAACCCGCCCTACAAAGCGAGTTTTACTTATTTTTGTTTTCAGGAACTGCATGACAATGACGACAACGTGGTTCGTACGATTCTGAAGCTCCAACTAAAATAATCGGATCATTAAATGCCGCCGGCTCTCCATCAATTAATCGTTGTGTACGACTTGCCGGAGATCCACATGTAGAACATACTGCTTGCAGTTTTGTTACGTGTTCAGCAATCGCCATCAGCTGAGGAACTTGTCCAAATGGTAGACCACGGAAATCTTGGTCTAAACCAGCTACAATGACACGATAGCCACGATTTGCCAATACTTGCACCACTTCCACAATGTCCCCATCAAAAAATTGCACCTCATCGATTGCAATAACATCCAACTCTTCTGTAATATGTTCAAATATATCCTTTGAAGCTGAAACAGGAACTGCTTTTACCTTTAATCCGTTATGTGATACAACATCTTCTTCACTATAACGATTATCAATACATGGTTTAAATACAATTGCATGTTGTTTCGCAAATTGCGTGCGGCGCACACGGCGGATTAGCTCTTCTGATTTACCAGAAAACATACTACCGCAAATCACTTCAATCCAGCCATTTTGATTTATTAAGTACATGAAGCTCTCCTTTCATCTACTTTTTAGTTAAAAGTAGGGTAAAGGTATAATATTTTCGCAAAAAAAACAGACAAGCGAATACATACACTTGCCTGTTTTATGTTTTTATTACTTGATACCGTATTTCTTATTGAAGCGATCAACGCGTCCGTCTGCAGTAGCAAACTTCTGACGTCCAGTGTAGAATGGGTGAGAATCAGAACTGATCTCAACTTTTAGTAATGGATAAGTGTTACCATCTTCCCACTCAACAGTTTCGCTAGAGCCTTTAGTAGACCCGCTTAAGAATTTGAAGCCTGTGTTTGTGTCCATGAATACAACTTTCTTGTAATCTGGGTGAATTCCTGCTTTCATTCTTTTCATCTCCTTCCGCCCTGAATCATTTTCGAAACAGAGTTTTTCATCTTCAGCTGCATACACAACTATATTGATGAAACACATATGATGAAATTATAACAAGGCTAACTTCATTTTGCAACTACCTGTTTTTGTCTTTTTAAATTAAAAGTGGAGACGGCTCGTTCAGCTCTGACTGGCTAAGGTTCTCTCGCACAAAAGGTGCTCTTTACCTTTAGTGCGGGAGGTTCTTAGACACGAAGAGCTAGCCGTCGGAACTAGATACAATTTAAAAGCATAAGCGGCTCGTTCAGAATCCAGGACACTTCAAACTCTCGACCTTGAAGCGCCTTTTGCTTCGAGAGAGTGAAATGACCGGAGATTCTAGCCGCTGGAGCTGGATATTATCTTAAAGTGGAGGTGGCTTGCTTAGCTCTGGCTAAGGTTCTTTCGCCCTAAAGGTGCTTTTTACCTTTCGGGCGGAAGGTTCTTAGATGCGAAGAGCTAGCCGCCCGAACTGGATACAATTTAAAAGCGCAAGCGGCTCGTTCAGCTCTGACTGGCTAAGGTTCTCCCACTTACTTCTCCCTTTAACATCACCTAAAAAACATAAAAAAACTCGCTTACTACGAAATAAGCGAGTCCCAATCTTTTCCCTTTACTTAGTTGTTACATACCTTTTCGAGTCTGCAACAATGTTTTGTAAAAATTCTTCATTTGTCTTTGTTTGACGAAGTTTACGTAAGAAACCTTCAACGAAGTCTGGTGTATCACGCATTGTTTTACGAATACCCCACAACTTGTCTAAATGCTCTTTCGGAATTAATAGATCTTCTTTACGCGTACCAGAGCGACGAATATCAATCGCTGGGAAGATACGACGCTCAGCTAATGAGCGATCTAAGTGAAGTTCCATATTTCCAGTTCCTTTAAATTCCTCGTAAATTACATCGTCCATACGAGACCCTGTATCAACGAGCGCTGTTGCTAAAATCGTTAAGCTACCGCCCTCTTCAATATTACGCGCAGCCCCAAAGAAACGCTTCGGTCTATGGAAAGCCGCTGGGTCGATACCACCCGATAATGTTCTACCACTTGGCGGAATAACGAGGTTGTAAGCTCGCGCTAAACGGGTAATACTATCCATTAAAATGATAACGTCTTTTTTGTGCTCTACAAGACGCATTGCACGTTCTAACACAAGTTCAGCTACTTTAATATGATTTTCTGGTACTTCATCAAAAGTAGAACTTACAACATCGCCCTTAACAGAACGTTCAATGTCTGTTACTTCCTCTGGACGCTCATCAATTAGAAGCACAATTAATTCTGCTTCTGGATGATTTGTTGTAACACTGTGTGCAATTTCTTTTAATAGACTTGTTTTACCCGCCTTTGGAGGCGCAACAATTAAACCACGTTGTCCAAATCCAACTGGTGCGATTAAATCCATGATGCGTGTCGGTAACTTTTTCGGTTCCGTTTCCAATTTCATTTGGCGATCTGGGTATAATGGTGTTAATGCAGGGAAATGCACACGCTCTTTTGCTGACTCTGGATCATCTCCGTTTACAGCTTCAACTTGTAATAATCCAAAATAGCGTTCATTTTCTTTCGGAGGTCGTACTTTACCAGAAACCTTATCTCCATTACGTAAATCGAAACGACGAATTTGCGAAGCTGAGATATAAATATCTTCTGAGCTTGGAGAATAGTTGATAGGACGTAGGAATCCAAATCCTTCTGATTGAATAATTTCTAATACGCCTTCCATGAAAAAGAAACCTTCTTTTTCTGCTCGAGCTTTTAAAATGGCGAAGATTAATTCTTTTTTCGTTAATTTGCTATAATACGAAATCTTAAATTCTTTCGCAAGCTCGTATAACTCTTTTAATTTCATGTTTTCTAATGCTGCAATTGACAAATTCATTCAGACACCACACTTTAACGTTATTCTCTTTTCACATGGGTAAAGGGAAAAAATACGGAAGGCAAATAATTAATAATGAAAGGCAATAAGTTCAAGTAGGGTAATATTCACTATTGTAACCCTTTTATCTAGTTTTAATCAATACGTTGGGACACAAATACAATAAGCGAAGACAAGAAAATTTGTCTTCGCTTATTATTTAATCTAGTTTTAACAACTAGAATGGTCGGTAGCTTTGCTTCTTCCATTCTGAACGAGCCGCTTGCACTTTTTATTTAATAACCAAGTTCGGTTTTTTATTTAAACTATGGCGTCCGTCTACGAAACGTACTGTACCTGATTTTGCACGCATAACAAGAGATTGTGTTGTTCCAACGCTACCTTTAAATTGAACGCCTCGTAACAACTCTCCGTCTGTTACACCTGTTGCTGCAAAGATTGCATCGTCACCCTTTACTAAGTCTTCCATACGAAGGATACGATTTATATCTTCAATACCCATTTTTTTACAACGAGCTAATTCAGCTTCATTTTGAGGAAGAAGCTTTCCGTGGATTTCTCCACCTAAACATTTTAATGCGACAGCTGCTAATACTCCTTCAGGAGCCCCACCAGAACCGAATAAAATATCTACACCTGTACGGTCAAATGCTGTATTGATTGCTCCAGCTACATCTCCATCGTTAATCAATTTAATACGAGCACCAGCTTTACGAATTTCTTCGATAATTGCTTGATGACGTGGACGGTTTAAAACTGTTGCTACAACATCTTCAATATCCTTGTTTTTTGCTTTCGCAACTGCACGTAAGTTATCAATAATAGGTGCATCAATATCAACGGCTCCAACTGCTTCTGGACCAACCGCGATTTTATCCATGTACATGTCAGGAGCATGTAACAAATTACCATGATCTGCAATTGCAATAACGGCAAGTGCATTCCATCCGCCAGCTGCTACAATGTTTGTCCCTTCTAAAGGATCAACTGCAACGTCTACGCGCGGGCCATACCCTGTACCTAATTTCTCTCCGATATACAGCATTGGCGCTTCATCCATCTCACCTTCACCAATTACAACTGTACCTTTCATCGGAATTGTATCAAATACATCACGCATAGCTGACGTTGCTGCACCGTCTGCTTCATCCTTTTTCCCGCGTCCCATCCAACGCGCTGATGATAATGCTGCAGCCTCTGTTACACGTACTAACTCCATAGATAAACTTCTTTCCACGATAATCCCTCTCCTTTAAGCCTTTATATTTCTGCCGTATTTTGTGAACTTTATTTTTCTATAAAGTGTACTTCCGCAAATAGTGATACTTCGCTCCCCACTTGCGGAAGCATCACTTATGCGTTCTTCATCTCTTCAATTTCTTGCTCTGTCATTTGTTCTCGCCAAATGTTTGCACCAAGCCCTTTAAGCTTGTCTACTATATTTTCATAACCTCGATCAATATGCTCAAGTCCGGTTACTTCTGTAATTCCATCCGCCATTAATCCTGCAATAACAAGCGAAGCCCCAGCTCGTAAGTCACTCGCCTTTACTTTTGCACCTTGTAATAAAACAGGACCAGTTACAATTGCCGAACGACCTTCTACTTTAATTTGTGCATTCATACGACGTAATTCATCAATATGTTTGAAACGAGCGCCGTAAATTGTATCCGTTACAACTCCCGTCCCGTGCGCCTTTGTTAAAAGCGTCGTAAACGGCTGTTGTAAATCTGTTGCGAAACCTGGATATACAAGCGTTTTTATATCAACTACTTTTAACCTTCTATTACCGTTCACTTTAATTTGATCATCGTTCGTTTCAACTTGAACACCAGCTTCTCTTAGCTTTGCAGTAACTGACTCTAAATGCTGAGGAATAACATTATCAACTGTTACTTCTCCTCCTGATGCCGCTCCTAAAATCATATACGTACCAGCCTCAATACGATCTGGAATGATAGTATGGTGACAACCATGCAGTGAGTCCACACCATCAATTCGGATTACATCTGTACCAGCACCTTTAATGCGTGCTCCCATACTTGTTAACAATGTAGCTACATCAATAATCTCGGGTTCTTTCGCTGCATTTTCAATAACAGTTCTACCTTTTGCTCGGACAGCTGCTAGCATAATATTAATCGTAGCCCCTACACTAACAACGTCTAAATAAATACGCGCCCCGCGCAATTCATCTGCTCTTAAATAGATAGCACCTTGTTCATTCGTAACATGTGCACCTAACGCTTCAAACCCTTTAATATGCTGATCAATCGGCCTCGGTCCTAAATGACATCCACCTGGAAGCCCAATAACAGCTTTTTTAAAACGACCAAGCATCGCACCCATTAAATAATAAGAAGCACGCAACTTTTTCACTTTTCCATTTGGTAAAGGCATCGCAACCATGTTAGAAGGATCGACTACCATCTCTTCCTCCTGCCCATATGTTACTTTCCCTCCAATTTCCTCTAGTAAGTCTCCTAACATTTTCACGTCCGAAATATTAGGAACTCCACCAATGGTTACTGGAGTATCTGCTAAAATTGTCGCTGGAATTAGTGCAACAGCGCTGTTTTTCGCACCACTCACTCGAATTGTTCCATTTAAAGCTCTTCCGCCTTCAATTAGCAATTTTTCCATATTGAGCTCCCTTCTTGTGAATGTATTTACCTTCTAAATTCTTTATAAAAAGAATTAGAAGATTCCCCTTAAGAATCTCAATCACTCTTTCCATCCCAAAACTCAATAAATAGGAAACCATTATCTCCATTTCTCCTATATTCCGAATAGATAAAGATTAACTATTCATCGAGCAAAATTTATCAATTTAGATACGTTATCACATTTATTAATAGGACTATGCACATTATTTTCTATTTCAAAAACGAAATGATAAAAATCTTTAGACTTGTTCACGCTTTCATTATACAACGAAAGGAAACCGTCTAAAAGACTAGACGGTTTCCAAAACGGAATTTTATTCTTACGCTTTACCGTTAGAACCGAATTCGCGAATTTTACCAGCAACAGTTGCTTTGATAGCTTCGCGGCCAGGTCCAATATATTTACGAGGATCGTAAACTTCTTGATCTTTGTTTAATGCTTCACGAACAGCTTTTGTAAACTCAATTTGGTTCTCAGTGTTTACGTTAATTTTTGAAGTACCTAAAGAAATAGCTTTTACGATATCAGCAGTTGGGATACCAGTACCACCGTGTAATACTAAAGGTACGCCAGTGAAGTTGCGAACTTGCTCCATTTCTGCGAATCCTAAGTTAGGCTCACCTTTGTAAGGACCGTGTACAGAACCTAAAGCTGGAGCTAGGCAGTCGATGCCAGTTGCTTCAACAAGGTGCTTACACTCTGCAGGATCAGCGTAAATTACGCCTTCAGCGATGATATCATCTTCTTGTCCGCCAACTGTTCCAAGCTCAGCTTCAACAGATACGTTACGAGCGTGTGCGTATTCTACCACTTTTTTAGTAGTTTCAACGTTTTCTTCGAATGGGTGGTGAGAAGCGTCAATCATTACAGATGTGAAACCTGCATCGATTGCTTCTTTACATTTTTCGAAGCTTGAACCATGGTCAAGGTGAATCGCTACAGGAACAGTAATGTTCATTTCTTCGATTAAAGCTTTAACCATAGCTACAACTGTTTTGAAACCAGTCATATGACGAGCTGCACCCTCAGATACACCTAGGATTACAGGAGATTTTTCTTCTTCCGCAGCAGCTAAGATAGCTTGAGTCCACTCTAAGTTGTTCATGTTGAATTGACCAACTGCGTATTTTCCTTCTAGTGCTTTGTTTAGCATTTCTTTCATAGAAACTAAAGGCATGGTGAATCCTCCTAAAAAACGTTTTTTGTATCCGATAAATTCTTATCGCTGGTAGTATGACCAGAATAAGGTAAAATATGTATATTTACATACCGGACTTTTTTCTACACTCAATAGGATAACAACTTGTACTCAAAAACTCAACTGTATTCACCTGCTCAATAGTCCATGTAAACGCTTTTTTCCATATTTTTTATAAAAAATTCATTTTTTACGCCTCTACAGCAAGCTCATTTCTCACCGCTTGACGAATTTCATCAATATCAAATGGTTTAGCAAAGTGCATTAAAGCTCCTAAATCTTTTGCCTCTTGGATCATATCAAGCTCTCCATAAGCAGTCATTAAAATTACTTTAATACTCTCATCAATTTCTTTTACATGCTTTAAAATCTCTATACCATCCATACCTGGAATTTTCATATCTAACACAACTAAATCTGGATTATCTTTTTTCACGATATCTAAAGCTTGAAATCCATTCGCTGCTTGGAACGTCTGATAACCTTCTTTTTGGAACACTTCATGTAATAACACACGAATGCCATATTGATCATCAACGATTAAAATTTTCCCTTCCATAACTCCCAACCTTTCTGTATAAATACAAGATTTAAAGCTTCTTATATCTTAACGATTTATTTTCGCTATTCTTTGGCAAATTCCTTCCTATTCTTTCTTATTTTACCGTTTCCTTTTTTGTTATGCTACCCTACGATTTCACCTTTCTAAAAAAATACACTATAATGAAAGCCGGCGAACACGTACGAAGGGAGTAACATTATGTTAAAAATTTTTTCGACTCAATTAAGTGGTTATTTCTCCAGAGTTTCTCAAAAAGAGGAAATGAATATAGAAGATAGCGCTCGTCTACTTGCTCAAGCATTAGTTGGCGATGGCTTCATTTATTTACATGGTACAAATGAAATGGATGGTGTCGTTGCTGAAGCACTATTCGGTGCTGAACCAATGCAGCAAGCGAAACGTTTATTTGAAAATGATAAAGAAGCAGAAGTAACTTCTGCAGACCGTGTACTTCTTATTAGCCGTTTTTCAACAGATGAAGAAGCGGTAAGTATTGCAAAAAAACTTCAAGAAGAAGGCCACTCTATCGTTGGAATCTCTGCTATTCAAGAAGGTATTGAATCACTGGAACAATATACAGATGTACATATTGATACAAAGCTGTTAAAAGGTCTTATTCCAGACGATGAAGGTAATCGCTACGGATTCCCAAGTTTAATGATAGCCTTATTTGCTTATCACGGATTGAAATTTACAATTGATGAAATGTTAAACGAATATTAAAAAAAGCGCCCTATTTCAGGCGCTTTTTTATTACTTGCTCTCTTTATTCGTAATAGAAGCACTTACGAAATCATGGAACAATGGTTGTGGACGGTTTGGACGAGATACAAGTTCTGGGTGGAACTGTGCTGCCACGAACCAAGGATGATCTTTTAATTCAATGATTTCAACTAGGCGACCGTCTGGGCTTGTACCAGAGAATACAAATCCTGCTTTTTCCATATCCGGACGGAATTGATTGTTGAACTCATAACGATGACGATGACGCTCATATACAACCGGCTCACTGTAAGCTCTATAAGCATTCGTTTCTTCAGAAAGCTTACATGGGTATAGACCAAGACGAAGTGTACCACCTAAGTCTTCTACATCTTTTTGCTCTGGTAATAAGTCGATGATTGCATAAGGTGTGTCAGGATTAATTTCAGAAGAGTTAGCTCCTTCTAATCCTAATACGTTACGTGCAAATTCGATTGATGCAAGTTGCATACCTAAGCAAATTCCTAAGAATGGAACTTTGTTTTCACGAGCATATTGAATTGCAACGATTTTACCTTCTACACCACGATCTCCAAAACCACCTGGCACAAGAATACCATCTGTGTCACCAACTAATTCTTTTACGTTCTCTGCTGTTACGTGCTCAGCGTTTACCCATTTCACTTCTACATCTGTGTCGAATGAATAACCTGCATGACGAAGTGCTTCTACAACAGAAATATATGCATCTTGAAGCTCTACGTATTTACCAACAAGAGCGATTTTTGTTTTCTTAGAAAGGTTACGTACTTTATCAACTAGCGCAGTCCACTCTGTCATATCTGCAGCTGGATTGTCTAATTTTAAGTGATCGCAAACGATTTGGTCCATGTTTTGCTCTTGAAGAGATAATGGAACCGCGTATAAAGTATCTGCATCGCGTGCTTCGATAACTGCTTTTGTATCGATGTCACAGAATAATGCAAGCTTGTCTTTCATATCTTGAGAAACAGGCAGTTCTGTACGAACAACGATAATATTTGGTTGAATACCTAAGCTACGAAGCTCTTTAACGCTATGTTGCGTTGGTTTTGTTTTCATTTCACCCGCTGCTTTTAAGTACGGGATTAACGTACAATGAATGTACATTACATTGTCACGACCGATGTCGCTCTTAATTTGACGGATTGCTTCTAAGAATGGTAGAGACTCGATATCACCAACAGTTCCACCGATTTCTGTAATAACAACGTCCGCATTTGTTTCGCGACCAGAACGATATACACGTTCTTTAATTTCGTTAGTAATGTGAGGAATAACTTGAACTGTTCCTCCTAGATATTCACCACGACGCTCTTTTTGAAGAACTGAAGAGTAAATTTTACCTGTTGTTACGTTGCTGTATTTGTTTAAGTTGATGTCGATAAAACGTTCATAGTGACCAAGGTCTAAGTCCGTTTCTGCACCATCATCTGTTACGAATACCTCACCGTGTTGGTATGGGCTCATAGTCCCTGGGTCTACGTTAATGTACGGATCAAACTTTTGAATCGTTACGTTTAAACCACGATTTTTTAAAAGTCTTCCAAGAGATGCTGCTGTAATACCTTTACCTAAAGACGATACTACACCGCCTGTTACAAAAATATACTTAGTCATGAAAAAGCTCCCTTCTACCTTGTTGTTATATAATCACCGTTGCAAAGCGCAACGTATGTAGATAACACTGTATCTATCTTATTGTTAGACTCTTTTTGTATTCTAAACAAAAAACAAAAAAGAAAATTGCTCCCCTCATCACAAAAAGTAACAAGTAGGGAGCAATTTTCTTTTATATTTACACTTTAAAAGTATTATCGTCCTTTTTTAAAGAGCCCAAAAATGATTCTACATGGACGATAATGAAAAGTCAAGAACTACAGTTCTTCCTCTTCTTCTTCAGTTTCATCATACTCAAGTTCTTCTTCAGCGAAGTCATCTTCATCATCTTCATCTAAATCATCAAGATCATCGTCATCTCCGTCTTCTTCTTCAAGAACCTTGTCCAAATCTTCTACTTCTTCTTCCTCTACATTTCCGTCTGCATCGTCGAAGTCATCTTCGTCTTCCATGTAGTCGTCAAAACCGTCCTCTTCAACTTTACGTTTCTTCTTCGGTTTTGGCTGAGGCAGAATTTCTTCATCGATTTGCTCATATGGGTACCAGCTACGTAGTCCCCAACGATTTTCTCCTAAATTAATGAAGCGTCCATCGATGTTTAAATCTGTATAAAATTGTGCGAGTTTCGCATTAACTTGCTCTTGAGATAGTCCCAGCACTTGAGCGATTTCTTTAACCAACTCGTTGAATGTCGTTGCTTGTCTTTTATCCCCTAAAACGCTATGTACAACTTCAATCATTGAACATTCTTTTAGCTCTTCTGGTGAATATTGCTTAAAATTCACTTATGCGGCACTTCCTTTCATCAAATATAACCTTATATATAACGGTCTGCTTAAAAAAATCCATACTATTCATTATAAACAAAAGTCGCACAAATATGCTACAAAAAAAACGGGAAACTTTTATCCCGCTATTTGCGAGCAGTAAAACTCCCGCCTCAACATTCGGCTGGAGCAAAGAAGTTAGGCGGAAGCCCCGCTACCTGTAAACGCCTGATTTGTGAAGGCTACTAATCGGCTTTGGATGAACATCCTCACTTTATATGGTAATAAAATTATAATTTGTCCATTCCTTACTTCGGAAGCATATGCGCCCCTTGCAACACATACCTAATTTGCATTTCTGTATATTCTTCGAGCGTATACAGTTTTTGCAGCGCCCAACGTCTAAATCCCCACATCTGTCCTTGTATGAAAATGTTATGCGCAAGAAGCTGTATTTCTTTTTTATTTAATATAAATGTTCCATTTTCTGTACATTGTTCTAAAATATTCTCAAACATTCCTACCATTTGAAACTCTTTCTCTAGTACGTATGGGAGTGATTCTTTTGGTAAAAACCGTACTTCTTGATACATGATTAATACTTCTTCTTGCAATTCGTCCATCACTTTAAAGTAATTTGTTATCGCTATCTTTAAACTGTCTATACTTCCCTTCTCCGTGCATACTACTTCCTCTAATCGTTCTTTTACATGTTCATAAATACTATCACAAACTAAATATAACACGTCATCTTTCGTACGAATGTATTCATATAGTGTTCCGATACTAAATCCAGCCGCTTTTGCAATCTCTCTCGTTGTTGTACGCGGGAATCCTTTTTGCTTAAACAGTTGCACCGCACCTTTAATCATTTGTTCACGCCTTAACGCAACTAATTTTTCATCTTTTACTGACGCATGCACATTATGTTTAACCATCCCCTTCACCTCTCTCTATTATTTTTTGGAAGGAAAAAGCGTAGGAAAATACCTACGCCTTTGCCCCTACTTCGTTAACATACGAGAAATTACGAGCCTTTGAATTTCTTGTGTTCCTTCATAAATCTGTGTAATCTTTGCATCTCGCATATAACGCTCTACTGGATAATCTTTCGTATAACCGTAACCACCAAATACTTGCACAGCTTCAGTCGTCACCTTCATCGCTGTATCACCTGCAAATACTTTTGACATCGCTGATTCTTTCCCATACGGAAGCCCTTCCGATTCAAGCCACGCAGCTTGATATGTTAAAAGGCGCGCAGCCTCTACATCCGTTGCCATATCCGCAAGTTTAAAGCCAATCCCTTGCTGCGCCGCAATCGGCTTTCCAAATTGATGGCGCTCTCTTGCATATTCTACAGAAGCATCTAAAGCCCCTTGTGCAATACCAACTGCTTGTGCAGCAATACCGTTACGACCGCCATCTAACGTTTGCATTGCAATCTTAAATCCTTGCCCTTCTTCTCCTAGTAGATTTTCTACAGGAATACGGCAATCTTCAAACATAATTTCAGTCGTTGGCGAAGAGCGAATCCCTAGTTTACTTTCCTTCTTCCCAACCGAAAATCCTAGCGTGTCGCTTTCCACAATAAATGCGCTCGTGCCGCGCTGCTTCGATTCAGGATCTGTTAACGCAAAAACAACATAAATGTCAGCAATACCGCCATTTGTAATGAAAATTTTCGATCCATTTAATATGTAATGGTCTCCATCTCTTTTGGCGATTGTCTTCATTCCACCAGCATCTGATCCAGAACTCGGTTCCGTTAAACCGTATGCACCAATTTTCTTCCCTTCAGCCATCGGTCGCAAAAACTTTTGCTTTTGCTCCTCCGTTCCGAATTTAAAAATCGGCCACCCAGCAAGTGAAGTATGCGCGGACAGCGTTACACCTGTAGAAGCACAAACGCGTGATAATTCTTCAATCGCAATTACGTACGCTAAGTAATCGCTTCCAATTCCACCATACTCTTCAGGCCATGGAATACCTGTCAAACCAAGCTCCGCCATATGATCAAATAGCTCGCGGTCAAATCTCTCTTCCTCATCACGCTCAGCTGCCGTTGGTCCTACTTCGTTCTTAGCAAAATCCCGAACCATTTTTCTTATCATTTCATGTTCTTCTGATAATTTAAAATGCATTTCCGTCTCCCCCTCTTCCCTTTATAAAGCACGGCTAATAACAAGTTTTTGTATCTCACTCGTTCCTTCATAAATTTGCGTAATCTTCGCATCACGGAAAAATCTCTCTACCGGATAATCTTTCGTATAACCGTAACCGCCAAATACTTGTACCGCTTCAATTGCAACTTCAACTGCTGTCTTAGAAGCAAATAACTTCGCAATAGACGCTTCTTTACCGCATGGTAATCCTTGTGCTCTAAGCGATGCAGCCCTATATACAAGTAATCGTGCCGCCTCCACACTTGTCGCCATATCTGCAAGTTTGAAGCCAATCCCTTGCTGCGCCGCAATCGGCTTCCCGAATTGCTCTCGTTCCTTTGCATAATCTATCGCACATGCGAGCGCTGCTTCCGCGATCCCTAACGCCTGCGCCCCGATTCCAATTCGTCCAACATCTAAATTCGCCATCGCTACCTTGAATCCTTGTCCCTCTTCACCGAGTAAATTCTCAGCCGGCACTATCATATCTTCGAACGTAAGTTGAACTGTACGAGAACCGAGAAGTCCCATCTTATGTTCATCTTTTCCGATAATTAAGCCTGGCGTATCTTTCTCTACAATAAATGCAGAAATACCACTTTTTCCTGCATCTGGATTTGTAGAAGCGAAAACGATGTATGTACTTGCTTCGCCGCCATTTGTAATAAATACTTTCGATCCATTAATGATGTAATTATCACCTTTCTTGACAGCTCGTGATTTCAAACTCCCTGCATCTGATCCAGCATTTGGCTCAGTTAAGGCGAATGCACCTAAATATTCACCAGCCGCAAGCTTAGAAACATATTTCTGCTTCTGCTCTTCTGTTCCAAAGTATAAAATCGGGTTCATTCCAACTGACGTATGTACAGCTAAAATTACACCAACCGTTGCGCTTACTTTTGAGATTTCCTCAATTGCTAAAATGTAAGAAATAAAATCCATTTCTGCGCCGCCGTATTTTGCAGGCGCTGGAATACCCATTAATCCAAGCTCACCCATCTTTTGCAAAATCTCTGTCGGGAACACCCCTTGTTCCATGCTAGGAACAAAGGGTGCTATTTCCTTCTGTGCAAAATCCCTAACCATTTTCCTCATCATCTGTTGCTCTTCATTAAAACGAAAGTTCATATACTCCGCCTCCATTTGCTATATATCTTTTAACAATTTGGTAAGACCACTACTCTATACAAGGAGGGATTTACTCATAAACGTAGAAACCACGGCCCGTTTTACGCCCTAACCATCCTGCATTTACGTACTTACGTAGTAATGGACATGGGCGATATTTACTATCTCCTAATCCTTCATGCAACACTTCCATAATGTATAAACACGTATCTAAACCGATAAAATCAGCTAGTGTCAGAGGCCCCATTGGATGATTCATCCCAAGTTTCATTACTTCATCAATCGCTTCTTTCGTCGCTACACCTTCATATAACGTATAAATTGCTTCGTTAATCATCGGTAATAAAATACGATTCGATACAAATCCCGGGAAATCATTTACTTCAACTGGCACTTTTCCGATTTTTTTCGTAATATCTTCAATCGTTTCATAAACTGTATCATCTGTAGCTAAACCACGAATAATTTCAACGAGCTTCATAACGGGAACTGGATTCATAAAGTGCATACCGATTACTTTTTCTGGGCGTTTCGTTACCGCTGCAATTTCAGTAATTGGAAGAGATGACGTATTCGTTGCTAAAATTGTATGATCTGGAGCAATTTCATCTAAATTCGCAAATATTTTCTTTTTAATATCCATTTTCTCAACAGCTGCTTCAATAACAAGATCAGCTTCTTTCACACAATCTAAATCAAGAGTTACTGTAAGACGATTTAACGTTTCCTCTTTCTCTTCTTCCTTCATGCGTCCTTTTTCTACTTGACGCACTAAGTTTTTCGTAATGATAGCTAATCCTCTATCTAATTGCTCTTGTTTTAAATCTTGAATCTTCACATCATATCCTGCCATTGCACACACTTGCGCAATTCCCGATCCCATTTGTCCCGCACCAATTACAACTATTTTTTGTACACCCATTCTTTCTTCCCCCTTAATATAAGTCTGTAATAAATGAATCGTTTTCTCGCCGTAAATTAATGAACCTCAATCATAACTGCATCACCTTGACCGCCACCGCTACAAATCGAAGCAATTCCAATTCCGCCGCCGCGCTGCTTCAGTGCATGGATAAGTGTAACGATAATACGCGCTCCGCTTGCTCCAATTGGGTGTCCCATTGCTACCGCGCCGCCATTTACATTCAATTTTTCTGGGTCAATACCTGCAATCTCTGTACTCGCAATTGCTACTGCCGCAAACGCTTCATTAATCTCGAATAAATCGATGTCTTCAATTGTCTTGCCGGTCTTTTTCAATAATTCGTTAATTGCATAACCTGGCGTTCTTGGGAAATCTTTTGATTCTACCGCGATTGCCGTATGTGCTAAAATCGTCGCCAAAGGCTTTCTTCCTTCTTGCTTCGCTCTGTCCTCGCTCATTAATACAAGTGCAGCACCGCCATCATTCAGTCCTGGAGCGTTACCAGCTGTTACTGACGATGTCTTATCAAATACAGGTTTTAATTTCGCTAACTTTTCAATTGTTGTATCTTCACGCGGCGCCTCATCTTTAGCAACGACGATAGGATCGCCTTTTCTTTGCGGAATTGTTACTGGTACAATTTCCTCTTCAAAACGCCCTTCTTTATGCGCTGAAACCGCACGCTGATGACTACGATATGCCCATTCATCTTGGGCTTCGCGAGAGATTCCGTCTTCCTTCGCAACTTCGCCGCCATAAACGCCCATGTGTATGCCTGAAAATGCGCATGTTAAACCATCTGCCACGTTTAAATCGATAACTTCGTTGTTACCCATTCTGTATCCCCATCTTGCACCTCGTAAAATGTAAGGACTGTTACTCATTGATTCCATTCCACCAGCTACAATAAGTGATTGATCACCAGTACGAATAATTTGATCTGCTAACGTAACCGCACGAAGTCCCGATGCACAAACTTTATTTACTGTTTCCGTCTGTACTTCCCAAGGGATTCCAGCAGCTCTCGCAGCTTGACGAGATGGAATTTGCCCCTGTCCACCTTGAATAACCGTTCCAAATATAACTTCTTCAACATCACTAGCAGAAACATCTGCTCTTTCAAGCGCTGCTTTAATTGCAATTCCTCCAAGTTCTGTTGCCTTCACATCTTTTAAAGATCCTCCAAATTTTCCAACCGGTGTTCTTGCAGCACTTAAAATAACTGTCTTATTCATATTTCTTTCCCCCGTTTCTTTTTTAGTACCGAGCGCTCGCTCGGTATCCTTGCGTTGAGAAGAGGTGCAATAATTGCACCTCTTTCTAAAGTTGTATACATGCTTACAAACTACATTGCTTCTTTCTTCTGTCCGATAACAGATCGTTCTAAAATCTCTGTTACATCAAGTGTTTGAACTTTCTCTTCTACTTCCTTCGCTTTCGTCCCATCACTAATCATCGTTAAGCAATACGGACAACCTGTACCGATAATGGATGGTTGCACAGCTAGTGCTTGTTCTGTACGAGCAACGTTAATACGAGAACCCGTTGTCTCCTCCATCCACATTAAGCCACCACCTGCGCCACAGCACATTCCTGTTTCACGGTTACGTGCCATTTCTACAAGATTCACACCAGGAATTGCTTTCAAAATATCGCGCGGTGCTTCGTACACTTCGTTGTATCGTCCTAAATAACAGGAATCATGGTACGTAACTGTCTCCTCAATAGCGTGAACAGGTTTTAAGAGTCCTTCTTTCACCCACTGAGCTAACAATTCTGTATGATGATAGACTTCTGCTTGTAAGCCAAAGTCTGGATACTCATTTTTGAATGTGTTATAAGCGTGAGGATCAATCGTAACGATTTTCTTCACTCCTGCTTTTTCAAATTCTTCGATATTCTTTGTTGCCATCTCTTGGAATACGAACTCATTTCCAAGGCGGCGCGGTGTATCTCCAGAGTTCTTTTCTTTATTACCAAGAATCGCGAATGAGATGCCTGCTTCGTTCATTAACTTCGCAAACGATATCGCAATCTTCTGACTACGATTGTCGTATGATCCCATCGAACCTACCCAGAATAAATATTCGAACTCCTCGCCAGCTTTTGATTTTTCTTTTACAGTCGGAACTGTTACTTCATCATCACCTTGGCGCCATGTTTCACGCTCTTTACGGTTCAGACCCCATGGATTCCCTTGACGCTCGATATTCGTCATCGCACGCTGCGCTTCCGCATCCATCTTTCCTTCTGTTAAAACAAGATAGCGGCGTAAATCAATAATTTTGTCAACATGCTCATTCATAACCGGACACTGATCTTCACAGTTACGGCACGTTGTACAAGCCCAAATTTCTTCTTCTGTAATAACATCTCCGATTAAACTCGGATCGTAAGCTAGCGCTGTAGCTGCTGATTCTTGCTGCCCTTTTCCAGCTGCCATCATCGCTAATTGATTTCCTTGTGTATTATTAAAAGCAACTACTGGAACCCAAGGTGCTTTCGATGTTACCGCCGCTCCTTTATCAGTTAAATGATCCCGAAGTTTTAAAATTAAATCCATCGGTGATAACATTTTTCCTGTTCCTGTTGCCGGACACATATTTGTACAGCGCCCACACTCTACGCAAGCGTATAAATCAATAAGCTGATTTTGTCTAAAGTCTTCAATTTTACCAACACCAAATGTTTCTTGCGTTTCATCTTCAAAATCAATCTTTTCAAGCTTCCCTGGATTTGAGAGACGACCGAAGAAAACGTTAGCTGGTCCAGCAATTAAATGTGCATGTTTTGATTGTGGAACATAGACTAAAAATGTTAACAAAATTAGTAGATGCACCCACCAAGAAAAATAGAACACTGAAATGGCTACGGTTTCATTTATTCCCGAGAAAACGTAAGCGATTGCAGAAGCGATCGGTTCACTCCATGAAAGTTCCTCGCCGTGCCATATAATTCCCATCCCATTACCAAGTAGTACAGAAATCATTAAACCACCGATAAAGATAAGAACAAGACCTGATTTAAAATTACGTTTCAAACGAACTAGCTTCTCAACATAACGTCTATGAAAAGCCCAAAAGACTGCGATTAATATAACGAGTGTGACAATTTCCTGGAAGAATGTAAATGCAGGGTATAGTGGTCCAAGTGGAAGATGCGATCCTGGTGCGAGTCCTTTCCAAACGAAGTCAATTGCTCCAAATTGGACAAGAATAAATCCGTAAAAAAACATAACGTGAATAATGCCGCTCTTTTTATCTTTCAGCAGCTTTTTCTGACCGAAAACATTGACCTTAAGAAGATCCCAACGTTCTTTGAAGCGACGGTCAAATTCAATCTTTTTTCCTAATTGTATGTAGGCCATTCTCGTTCGTATAAGATATACAAACAAATATCCCGCATAAGCAATAACAGCAATGGCAGCCAGCCAATTAATGATCAGTAAGCTATTCATTTTTATGCTACCCCTCTCTTTGTAAGCCTTCTTTCTTTTTTTAGAATCTTCAAAAACATATAATTTTCTGAATTTTATCCCCTACCTTCATTATATAATGAGTGAGCATTCAGTCAACAGTTTTTTGTTATACAACAACATATTTTTTAATAAACCTGTTTATTTGGGTGAAACTATAAAGTGAAACTTTAGTCAATGGGGACTGTCCATCCCCCACTAATTATTAGTTAAATCAATCGGGCTTTTACGGGCAGTTGATTTCAACCGAGCTTCCTCGTATTCAGCGGATTTTAAGGCGATTGTCTTACTGCCCGTTGAAGCGGGATAAAGTGAAACCTTAATGAACAAACCGGGCTATCTTCTAGTTAAATTTTTGGTAGCATTCTTACTCCCCATATCATTTGTAACACACTGAAGGTGAAAAGAATGCAAAGGAGGGACTTCACTCATGTTCTATTTCTCTCTCTTATTCATATGCGTTACTCTTTGGATCACAATTGACCTTTCATATGGGAGACTTCTTCATTTAAAACGTGTGCGTTCCCGTACTTTCCCTTTACGTCAAAGTGATTTTCACCTTTATACATATGGGAAAGATTTATACGATGCTTTATTTACTGATATAAAACAAGCCCAGCACCACATTCACGTTTTATTCTTCATTGTAAAAAATGATAAGATCAGTCGTGAATTTTTAAAGTTACTTATTGATAAGGCAAAAGAAGGCATTGAAGTAAGACTGTTACTTGATCGATTTGGTAGCCATTATTTATCAAATGAAGCAATTCGTTCCCTACAAAAACATGGTGTCTCTTTTTCTTTTTGTCATAAAGTCAGATTCCCTTTCCCTTTCTTTTCTGCCAATCAACGCAATCATAGAAAAATTACAGTGATTGACGGGAAAATTAGTTATATTGGGGGATTTAATATCGGCGAGGAATATTTGGGACATAATGAGCAATTAGGATTATGGCGAGACTATCATTTACGTCTTACAGGAGAAGGCGTTCAAGATTTACAAAAACAATTTTTACATGACTGGTTGGATGATACGAACCAAAATTTATTGGATGCTCCTCTTTATTTTCCGAAACAGGAACCTGGTACCATCCTACATCAATTCATTCCAACCGATGGTGCCTATTTACAACATACCTTTTTACATTTAATTAAAAGTGCGAAAAAGGAACTTTTTATCGGTACACCATATTTCATTCCTGGCAAAAAAATTATGAACGCTCTATTAAAAGCACGAGAAAGAGGGGTCCAAATAACAATTCTCGTTCCAGAAAAGGCTGATCATGCCCTCGTTCGAGAAGCGAAATTCCCGTACTGCCGAAAGTTAATACGGGCTGGTTGCAATATTTACGCATTTCAACAAGGTTTTTTTCACGCTAAAGTTATTATAGTGGACGATGATATTTGCGATGTTGGAACTGCAAACTTTGATATGAGAAGTTTATATAGTAACCATGAAATCAACTGCCTCTTATACGATAGGCACTTCATACAGGTGGTAAAAAATAAATTCCATGAAGATTTAAAAAATGCGTCATTACTTTCCTATGACGATGTTAGCCCGCTTTCCCTTATAGATAGAGGAAAGGAATGGATAGGAACGATACTTGCTTTCTTCTTATAAGAAAGGTGATGAATAAAAGAGGTGTATTCCTTATGATTATGCGGTTTGGATACGTCTCACATGCAATGGCATTGTGGGACTGTTCTCCTGCTAAAACGATGACATTTACAACTTTTAAAAAACTCAATAAACAAGAGCGAGAGGATAAACTGTACGATGTTACAAGGCAAAATTTAGAACATACAATACGTATCCTTCATTACAATATCGCACATGAAATCCCATTATATCGTCTTTCTTCTTCCATCGTTCCACTTGCAACACACCCTGAAGTTGAATTTGATTATATTGGAGCATTCATGCCGCTTTGGCGTAAAATAGGGTCGTTAATTCAAGAGCACAATTTACGAGTAAGTTTTCACCCAAATCAATTTACATTATTCACAAGCGATAAGCCGCATATTACAACTAATGCAGTTACGGATATGACCTATCATTATAAAGTATTACATGCGATAGGAATTGCAGATTCTTCTTACATTAACATTCATGTAGGTGGTGCCTACGGAAATAAAGAAGCAGCAGTTGGACGCTTCCATGAAAACATAAAAAAACTTCCTGTACATATAAAAAAACAAATGACTCTAGAAAATGATGATAAAACATATACAACTGCTGAAACTTTATCAATTTGCCAAAAAGAAAAGATCCCTTTCGTATTTGATTATCATCATCACATGGCTAATCTTTGCGAAGAATCACTAGAAGAATTACTTCCTGCAATTTTTGAAACTTGGTCACATACAAATATCCCACCTAAAGTTCATATTTCCTCTCCTAAATCAGAAAAAGAATTTAGGGCTCATGCAGATTATATTAATTTAGAATTTATTAAGCCCTTTTTACACATTGCAAAAAAAATTAATTATAATTTTGATATTATGATTGAAAGTAAACAGAAAGATTTAGCAATGTTACAATTAATAAGTGAGCTTTCTTCTATAAAAGGAATCAAAAGAATAAATGGCGCAACATTACAATGGTAAATTGTCATGTTGCGTTGTTTTTTTCAAAAAGTAATTCTTATAGTAAAAAAGTTCCTATTTTATATGATATTATTTAAATTAGCATTTTCATCCTGCGATTCAACTTTATTGAAACGGAGTCATCATATGATTAATCAAAAAAAATATGTACAATTTGTCATGATGTATATAATTGTATTTTCTCTTTGGATATTCCTTATTCCAAATGAGTGGAACATAAAAGAAATTGGAATCCTTTTCTTATTTTGTTTTGCCGCAATCTTTTCTTGTTATTGTTCCTATAAAGCAATTAAAAAAATGAAGCGTGGTGATAAATTATTTTGGGTGTTATTATTATGTACTTGCCTATGTGGATTGGCTATGGAGATAACTTTATTCCTTCATTCACTTTCTATATGCGATCAAGTCCTATTCTCTTATGAGGCACTACCTTTTTTCATCATACAATATATTTTACTCTTTTCTGGATTTGCTATAAAGTTCATAAAACATTACTCTATTAGAGGCCTTGCTCAATTTTCATTCGATAGTATCTTTATCGTTATTATGAATATTTATTTTACCTTAACCTTTATTTTAGATCTTTCAAGCTTTCATACGTTAACAAAGGATACGTGGGTTTTAATTGGATATTTTATTGCACAATCATTAGTCATTTACGCCGTTATTAGCCTATATAGAAGAGAACAATATTCTTCTAGTAGAATTTCATTAATTATTGGCTTTACTATCATTCTTGTATACGGATATATACAGCTATTCCAGTTAAACACAGGAATAAAAACTTCTGCTGAATTCTCTTATTTAATACATACTGCTTCGATTTTATTAATTGGTTTATCGTCCATACTATACATTTTAGATAAGCCAATGCAACATGAAACAAAAACGAAATATTATCGATTTGATTATGTACGCTTTATATTGCCTTATTTTAGTATAATCATTACTTTTTCCTTTATTATCATTCAGCCTTGGGATGATAAATTCATGTTAATTGGTCTTGTATTATCACTTATTTTATTATTCTTGCGACAACTTTACATGTGGAAAGATAATAAAGTCTTAATTGATACATATGAACAGCTGACTACACAACTAGAAGATGAAGTTGAAGAAGGTGCTTCTGCGTTATCAAAAAGTGAACAACGTTATAAATCTTTATTTGAAGATCATCCTGATGCCGTTTTCTCTTTAAATATGCATGGTGTTTTTCAGCAATCTAACACAGCTTGTGAAAGCTTATTTACTGCTTACTATTGTGAAGTAGCAAGCTATTCCCTTCTGCACTTTATTGATCCAAAAGATCATGACTTACTAAAAAGAGCATTACAAATAACAAAAGAAGGTAGACCACAAACTTTAGAGGTTCGTACGAAAGAACAAGAAGGCTATTACTATTACCTTCACATTACACTCATACCTACTTTTATAAATAAAGAAGTTGTTGGGATGTTTGGGATAGCGCGTGATATTACGACTTTATATGAAAAACAAAAACAAGTAGAACATTTGGCATTTCATGATGCACTTACTGGATTACCAAATCGCCGCAAATTCGAAAAAGATTTAAAAACTATTTTAAATACAGCTCAAACTAGCGCAAATGATGTTGCCGTCATGTTTCTTGATTTAGATCGATTTAAAAAAATTAACGATCGACTCGGTCATGATGTCGGAGACTTATTACTAATTGAAGTAGCAAAAAGGTTACGCGGATGTTTGCGTTCAAAAGATATCGTTGCCCTCCAAGGCGGAGATGAGTTTACAATTCTATTACCAGATATGTACTCAGAAAAAAGTGCGGCTTTTATAGCTGAACAGATTTTAACTATTTTAAACAAACCATTCTTCATTAAAGATGAAGAACTATCTGTTACACCGAGTATCGGCATTGCAATGTATCCTGATTACGGAACCGATGTAACTGAATTAATGAAAAATGC
Source organism: Bacillus sp. FSL M7-1020 (assembly GCF_038050415.1). Taxonomy (NCBI): domain Bacteria; kingdom Bacillati; phylum Bacillota; class Bacilli; order Caryophanales; family Bacillaceae; genus Bacillus; species Bacillus sp. FSL M7-1020. The sequence goes on from NZ_JBBOTW010000001.1 coordinate 4,868,188, forward strand.
CGATTTAGCTATGTATCGTGCGAAAGCAAATGGAAAAAACAGATTTGTTTTCTTCTCGAAAGAAATGAGTATTGCACAAAATGAGATTGAGTTCTTAGAAGGTGAACTTTCAAAAGCATTACAACAAAATGAATTTTTCCTTGAATACCAACCACAAGTAAGCACAAAAACAAAACAAATTATCGGTTTTGAAGCGTTAATTCGTTGGAAACATCCAAAACTCGGTATCGTATCTCCTGCCCAATTTATTCCTCTAGCAGAGGAAACAGGATTTATTATTGAACTTGGAAATTGGATTTTACGTACTGCCTGCTCAGAAGCAAAAAGATGGCATAATCAAGGTTTTTCTCACTTAAAAGTTGGTGTGAATTTATCTGTTGTTCAATTTAACCATACAGATTTAATCCCAACTATTTCAAAGGTGTTGAAAGAAACAGAACTAAAACCGGAAGCACTAGATATTGAAATTACAGAAAGTATCGCTATTAACCAAAATCAATCTGTAGTTGCAAAGCTAGAGCAGCTTCAAAATCTCGGTATTCAAATTTCAATAGATGACTTTGGAACTGGTTATAGTTCTTTAGCTTATTTAACAAAATATCCAATCAACACATTAAAAATTGCTCGAGAATTTATTTGTGGAATTACAACAAGTCCTTTAGAGGAAGCAATTATCTCTTCCATTATTACACTATCAAAAGAATTAAATTTAGAAGTTATTGCAGAAGGTGTAGAAACAGAAGAACAATGGAAATTTCTTTATGAACAAAACTGTGACCACATTCAAGGATTCTTTATTAGCAAACCTGTTTCTAGTAAAGACGTTTGGATGTTACTCCATAAAAAAACAACCGCCTAAGTAAGACGGTTGTTTTTTAGTACTCATAAGGTACCTCTTGAGCTAATTGTACCTCTTGATCATTATGAGAAATTATTTGGCTTTTCTCTAATGCTATATCTCCTAATGAAATACCCCATGCCATCGCTAACGTTAATAGACTACCAATAAGCAGTTTCTTCATATTCCATCACCTGCATTTTTTCTTTAAATATACCATGAAAATTTATCCACATTTTATGCAATTATGCATATTTGTTTTTTAGGTCTTTTTTATTTTTTCATTTTTTTCATAAGTGATTCTTTTAATGCGTGGTTTCCTAACATATCAAAAAAGAAGCATGCTTTTTCGTAAGCATCTTCAATTTCTGCTCTATCAGACCCTAGCTTTGCTAGGCATTCACCTTTTCGAAAGTATAGCTGTCCAATCAATGTCATACTATTAATTTGACACGATAGTTCAATAGCTTTATTTGCGTGGCAAAGCGCTTCTTCGTATTGATTATCTGAGTATAATGCTTTTGCATGATTATGTCTCACCTTTACATCAAATTCTTTATTATCATGCAATGTCTCTAACTGTTTTAATATATTTTCAAATAACTCAATAGCCTTCTTCAAATAGCCATTTTCAGCATAAATGTTTGCAATTGCGTTTTCAATATAAAGATTCTGATATACATCTATTCCTGCCAATTGTTGATTGAGCAATTTCTTTAATTCTAAAATACAATATTCGTAATCAATTTTTTTCAATACGTAAGCTGCTACATGATATTGCCATTGAAGAAATTGCTGAAGCTCGGGATGATATTCTTCCTTTTTCAGTTCATTCCATACCCTATTATAAATTTCTTTATATTTTTTTTGCTTACAAAGCATAATAATTCGATCTTTTAACTGCTTATTCCTCTCAATATCAGAATAAATGAGTACCTCATAAAAATGAATAATGGGAACTTGTAATTTTGCTGCTATACCTTGCAATATATCCATACTTGGGTATACCGCACCCGATTCAATTCTACTCACTTCTGATTGATGACATATGTTCTCGGATAACTGTTTTTGTGTTAATCCTCTCATCACCCTAATTTTCTTAATTTCAATTCCTAATTTTTCTGCGTGCATACTTACTCACCATCCCATTATAACAATCTAATTTTTTGAGTTGTCATACCACTACAATAATGTGAATTCGACAATTTTTGATATGAAATAATGCATAATATATATAAAATCTGGCAAATGTTTCATACAATTCATCTCACATACAATAGATTAGGAGTGTTATAGATGAATTATAGAAAACTTGCTAGTGCATTCGTTACATTCGGTCTCCTTTGTCCTTTATCCACAGAAGCTATTCATGCCCAAGAATTAAACAAAAATGAAGTGAAAGTTGAAATTGCTCAGCCTGGTTTAACAATCGGTAAATTAACAGAACCTCAAAATGATACGAAAGAGAATATTGCTAAAAAATATTTAAAAGGTGAGGTAAACGGGGCTAAAGCTCAACAAGAGCAAGTTACAACTGAAAAAAATGTTGATTTTCAACCTACAAATAAAGAAACAAAAGAAAATCAAACCGAAGTTCGCCTTGCACAAACTTACAAAAACTATAAAGTATATGGTCAAGATCTTATTGTAAACGTAGATAAAAATGGAGTAATTACAACTGTTAGTGGTAAAGTTGTCCAAAATTTAGACCAACAACCTAATCTTACTATAACAAATTTTTTGTCGAAAAATGAAGTAAAATCTAAATTACGCGATATACTTCAAATTCCAAGCGATGCGACTGAGACAGAATTCACCAACGAAACCGTTGTTTATAAGAAAAAAGATGGATATTACACATTTGCAACTGTTATTACCTTTACTTACGAAAACAATGAACAAATTATAAACGGTAATGCAATCCTTGATTTAAAAACTGGCGAGGTACTTTTCCAAGAAAAATTCATTAAAAATAAAGAGAATAAAACTATAAATCAAGTAACATCACCTAGACTATCCCTCGCAAGTGAGCAAGGAACTGGAAAAAATGCACTTCAAGAAAACATCTCTTTCAATATCGCCAAAGGGACTGACGGAAAATTTTATTTAGCTGATTTATCACGCGGAACTGGCATATATATTTATAATGCAAACTATGCGGACTCTCTCGGCGGATATAGTCAAGCTGGTTATCCAGGGACACTAGTTTCAAGTAGCACTCCTAACTTTGCAGATAAAGAAGCAGCGGGTGCTATGAAGAATATGAGTGATATTTATGACTACTTCAAAAAAGAACATAATCTAAAAAGTTACGATAATAAAGATTCAAAAGTTGTTGCTAGTGTACACGGTTTTGATTCTACTGAAGTTAGTGATGGTGTAAAAGAAGATTATGTAAATGCATTTTGGCACCCTGCTTGGAATCAAATGGTATTTGGTGATGGTTTAAACGGAAAGCTCACTTCAGCCCTTGATGTAACAGCCCATGAATTTGGACATGCTGTATTCAGCGGTACGACAAAGAATAAAATTGTGAGATATCCAAGCGCTGAAACATCTGCGTTAAACGAGGGACTAGCAGATTTCTGGGGCACACAAATCGAATATTATGTAAAGAAAGATAAGGGAAACTGGATTATGGGCGATACACTAGGTGGCCTAACAATCCGTGACATCCCGGGAGAAATTGGTGACGGTGGTCATAAATTATATACAAACTTACAAGATTTTTATAACGATGGAAATAATCAAGAGTCTCACGTAAATTCTGGTATCATCAGCCACGTATTATATCAATTAGCTGAAGGTAAAACATATAACAATGTTGCTGTTCAAAAACAAGGCAACGAAAAAGTAAGTAAAGTTGTTATGCGCACATTGCAAAATTACGCAACTTCAGCTGAAGATTTTGAATCACTCCAATCCCACATCGTACAAGCTGCAAAAGATTTATACGGAAATGCCGTATCAAATGAATTTGCAAAAGCATTTGAAGCACATGGTTATAAACCATTACAAAAAATAAATAGAGTAATAGAAGTATAATAATAAAAAAGAAGTTTACCGTTCGTAGGTAAACTTCTTTTCATATCCATCCCTTTTCTTCCGCAATTGTAATTGCCTCAATTCTATTTTTCGCATCGAGCTTCGTTAACACTTCAGAAATATAATTACGTACTGTGCCCGGTGAAAGATAAAGTGTTTTCGCAATTTCATTTGCAGTCTTTCCTTCTTTAGCAAGTAACAATACTTCTTTTTCACGATCTGACAACGGATTTTGCTCCTGCCATAAACCAAACATTAAATCTTGAGAAACCTCTCGTTTTCCCTTCATTACATTACGAATCGCTGCGGCTAAATCTTCACTTGGGCTATCTTTTAACAAATATCCGTGCACACCAGCTTTCATTGCTCGTTCAAAATAACCAGGTCTTGCAAATGTTGTTAAAATCATTACTTTGCATGATGATTTTTCTTTCTTTAAAGTCTCAGCGACATCCAATCCACTTTGAATCGGCATTTCAATATCCATAATACTTACATCTGGCTTTAACGATTCAATTAATTTTAACGCCTCTTCTCCGTTCGCAGCTTGCCCAATCACTTCCATATCATCTTCTAAATCAAGTAGGGCTCCTAATGCACCACGAAGCATCCGTTGATCTTCCGCAATAATAATTCGAATCATACCCTCACCTCATCTTTTCCTGTTCTAATGACCACTGGTACTTTTACTGTTAATAGCGTCCCTGAATGTATCGTATTTAGTTCAACAAATCCATCAATAAGAGCAATTCGTTCTTTCATGCCGCGAATACCATTTCCATCATTGTTTTGATCCTCTAAACCAATTCCGTTATCTTCTACTTTCAAAATCAGTTCACCTTGTGATTCTAATACAGAAACTGTACACTGCGTCGCCTTACTATGTTTTACAACATTCGTCACAGCCTCACGTAAACACATGCCTAAAATATTTTGTTCAATCGGTGATAACGAACTTGCACTCGCTTCTTGTTCTATTTCTAACTCAATGTTAGCAGCTTGTAAGATCGCTTTTATTTGCTCAAGCTCTTCTTCTACTGTAATCATGCGCATATCAGAAATTAATTCCCTCAGCTGTTTTAAAGCGGTACGAGATGTTTGTGTAATTTCCTTTGCTTCCACACTTGCACGCTCTGGATTTTTTACGATTAACTTCTCAACAAGCTGGCTTTTTAACGTAATAAGAGATAACGTATGACCTAACGTGTCATGAAGATCCCGTGCAATTCGCTGCCGTTCTTCACGTTTTACTAAATCTTTAATTTGCTCATTCGCTTCGTTTAATTGGTTCTTTAACATCTTTTTCTGATTAAAATTACGCATACCAAATGGCGTAAGAAGCATTAAAATAAACATCGGAACGATATTTACTAAATTTGCCGGTGTTAGTTGATTCATATTTACAAATACAAATGCTCCGAGCATTACAACTAACAGACATAGTAGCACTCGAAATACTTTCTTACTTCGCGCAAAGCCCATCGCACTTGCCGTGAAAAAGCCAAAGAATATCATGAAAGGATTATAAAATATGGCAAATAAAAAGGTTAATATCATTTGAATAAACGCCCACAAAACGAACGTCTTCTGAACAAAATAAAGTTGACGGTATGTGATAATGAAGACTATCAACATACCGATCCCCATTACAAGTTTCCATCCTGATACTTGTGTTAAATTATAAATTGGAAATAACAAATATACGAGCCACATATACGGAAAAAAACCCATATGTTTCGGAAAAATTTCCATCCTCTTCTCTATCATTTATACCGCTTCCTGTCTTTTTCTTATATATATTGATACTACAACAAATATAAGGAAATAACCTCCTAATACCGCGATATTTTCCCATCCAATTGATTTTCCAGCTACAATATCCCACGCACCGCTTCCAAAATGATATGTCGGTGTCCATTCACCAATCGTTCTTAATATTTTCGGGAATACTTCAATCGGCATCCATAACCCGCCAATTACAGCTAAACTCATATTTAAAATATTTGCTAGGCCAGCAGCTGCATCCGCCTTCTTAATGGAACCTATTACTGTTCCGAGTGCTAAAAATGGTGTCACACCTAACAATAACCATAATCCAGCACCAATCCATTGTCCTACCGTTAACTCAACATGATTAATTAATATCCCTGCCATAAAAATAACTAAGATTGAAAAAGCATTTACTACTGTTTGAGCGATAATTTTTGCTGTTAAATACGCCCCTTCAGGAAGCGGTGTAATTTTTAGAAGATGTGTCCAACCTTGCCCTCTTTCCTGAGAAAGTCTCACACCAAAACTAAAAAGTGCAGTCCCTACAATACTAAAAGTCGCCATAGAAATTAAATAATGTGCTTTCCACGCATCTCCGTTTTGTGGCACTTGCACAACATTTGTGAAAATGTAGTAAAACATAACTGGCATTAATAATGAGAAAAAGATAAATAATTTATTACGGAACGTACGTAAAATTTCTATTTTGCATTGCATCCATAAAGCTTTCATGCAATTTCCCCCTTTTGATTTGCGACAAACTGTTCAAATGCTTCATCGAGACTTCCACGTTCAACTGAAACATTTGTTACAGGTAGATTCTTCTGATAAATTGCTTGTAGAGTGGCATCTGTATCTTCCGTCGTTAAAGTGAAGCGCCCTTCATTTGACTGTACTTCTGTTACATGCGGTAATTCCTTTAGTAAACTCTTAGGGATTTTTTCTTTCGAATAAAACGAGATCGTTTTTCGAGAAATCGTCGCTTTCATTTCATCTGGTGTGCCATCTGCGATAATATTTCCGTTCGCAAACAATAAAATACGATTCGCCAACGCATCTGCTTCCTCTAAATAATGTGTTGTTAAAATAATCGTTTTCCCTTCACTTGCTAACGTTTTAATCGTTTCCCAAAACGTTCTTCGAGACGTAATATCCATTCCAACTGTCGGCTCATCTAAAAATAACAAATCTGGATTTCCAGCAAGTGCGAGTGCAAAATTTAATCTTCTTTTTTGCCCACCTGATAACTTTTCACATCTTTGCTTTCGCTCTGATTCCAAATTTGATAACTGTAGTAATGTTTCTTTCGCTACCGGGTTTGTATAATAACTGCGGAATAGCTCAATTGCCTCTTCCACTGTAATGCTATCAATCACACTTACTTCTTGTAACATTGCCCCAAGGCTATTACGAACGCCTCTATGCTTTGGACTCTTTCCAAATATAGAAACTGTCCCTTCTGTAGGATCTTTTAATCCAAGCATCATCGAAATCATCGTCGTCTTCCCCGCACCATTTGGTCCAAGTAATGCTACTATTTCCCCTTTATCCACGTGAAATGAAACGTTACTTACTGCGTTTTTATGTTTAAATGTTTTAGTAACACCATTTATCTCAATAACCTTTTCCATCTCTCCACCCCCGCTGTTTCTTATATTTACATTGTATTCCTTGGAAAAGTTAGGAAACAGTATGATGCGTCATGACATCGATATGACAATTGTCATGTATTCTTTGTGTGAGTAATCAACCCGCATACCGCAAGCGAGTAGCAGGACGAAAATAAACATGATACAATCGGGTAAGATATATATTCGAGGAAGGACAGTGGTTTTCATGATTATTCGTAATGAACAGGATTTAGAAAGCTTACGAAAAATCGGCCGCATCGTTGCGCTTGCACGTGAAGAAATGAAAAAAGAAGCGAAGCCAGGTATGACAACGAAAGAGCTTGATTTGATCGGTAAAAAAGTATTAGATGAGCATGGTGCTATTTCTGCACCTGAAAAAGAATATGATTTCCCTGGTGTAACTTGCATTAGTGTAAATGAAGAAGTTGCTCACGGCATTCCAGGAGATCGTGTATTAAAAGAAGGCGACTTAGTAAACGTCGACGTATCTGCCGCACTTGATGGTTATTATGCAGATACGGGTATCTCATTTGTACTTGGGAAAGACGAAGAAAAAGAAAAACTTTGCCAAGCAGCTGTTGACGCATTTTGGGCAGCAATGAAAAAAGTTAAAGCTGGTTCAAAACAAAATCAAATTGGTCGTGCGGTTTCAAACTTCGCACATAAAAGTGGATACAATGTTATTCAAAACTTAACTGGTCATGGTATCGGTCTTAGTTTACATGAAGCACCAAACCACATTTTAAGCTATTATGATCCAATGGATAGTGCACTTCTAAAAGACGGTCTTGTTATCGCTGTAGAGCCATTTATCTCTATGAAAGCTGATCATATTATCGAGCGCGGTGATGACGGTTGGACATTCGTTACTCCTGACAAAAGCCTTGTTGCACAATGTGAGCATACAGTTGTCGTAACACGTGGTGAGCCGATAATTTTAACAGAAATATAAAAAATAGCCGTTTGGTAGCAGAAACCTACCAAACGGCTATTTTTTATTACTTTTAGGTATGCAAAAATTTATATAAATAAAAGGTGATGCATCAAAGCATCACCTTTTTAACGGGGTGAGGCTGCCCAAAAGTACGGAAAACCTTTGAACAGCCTCGTATTTTCATATGGATGCCTTACATATATCACTGATGATAATTATGAAATGCGGAAACATATTTATCATCACATGATTCAAACATGAGAAAAGAAACCCTACAGTGGATTCTTTTCTCTACATAATCTAAAGTTTGGGTACACTAGATTCATGCAATGTAGGAGCTTTCCAAGCAGAAAGCGAACCTTCATTTAAAATGATAGCATACATATCTCCATCAAAAATATGCAAATATGCATATAGTATTTTTTATTTATCAATGTCAGAATATTGAAAAATAAAAAATATAAAGGTAAAATAAAGTCGTTATCCGTCTTCTTTTGTCAGTCAGAGAGAATAGAAGAATAGGAGAGGAAAAAATGAAAAAATCTTTAAAACAAAAAATAGTAAGCTCTTTACTTGCTGTATCACTCGCTGTTAGCTTGGCTCCAATTGGACAAGTCAAAGCTGATTCCACGTCAGAAATCACACAGACTTCACCTATCACAAAACAAGTTGATGCAAGTCGCGCCATCGAACACATCCGTTTCTTATCCGAAACAATTGGTCCTCGCCCTGGTGGAACAAAATCAGAAGAATGGGGTTCTCGCTACGTTGGTATGCAACTTAAATCAATGGGTTATGAAGTAGAATATCAGCCATTTCAAGTGCCGGATCAATACGTTGGCTTTATTGAATCCCCATTATCCACAAAGCGTAATTGGCAAGCTGGCGCTGCTCCTAACGCACTAATTTCTACAGAAACTGTTACAGCTCCTCTTATCTTTGTTCAAGGTGGGACAAAATTAGAGGATATTCCAAATGAAGTAAATGGAAAGATTGTTCTATTTGAAAGAGGAACAACAGTTGCAGACTACAATAAACAAGTTGAAAACGCTGTTAGTAAAGGAGCAAAAGGTGTTCTTTTATACAGTTTAATTGGCGGTCGTGGAAACTACGGACAAACTTTCAATCCTCGCCTAACGAAAAAGCAGTCTGTCCCTGTCTTCGGTCTTGCTTATGCGCAAGGAAATGCATTTAAAGAAGAAATCGCTAAAAAAGGGTCAACAATTCTTTCCCTAAAAGCGAGACATGAATCTAATTTAAAATCCTTAAACGTCATCGCTAAAAAGAAACCAAAAAACAGTACAGGTAATGAAAAAGCTGTCGTTGTAAGTTCGCACTATGATAGTGTCATTGGAGCACCTGGAGCAAACGATAATGCTTCTGGTACAGGATTAGTATTAGAGTTAGCTCGTGCTTTTCAAAATGTAGAAACTGATAAAGAAATTCGTTTTATTGCTTTTGGTTCTGAAGAGACTGGCTTACTCGGCTCCGATTATTACGTTAATAGTCTATCCCAAAAAGAACGTGATCGAATTTTAGGTGTCTTTAACGCAGACATGGTTGCAACAAATTACGATAAGGCAAAAAATTTATATGCTATGACGCCTAACGGTTCTCCAAACCTTGTAACAGACGCAGCCTTGCAAGCAGGTAAACAGTTAAATAATGATCTCGTACAACAAGGGAAATTTGGCTCTAGTGATCATGTACCGTTTGCTGAAGTCGGTATTCCTTCTGCACTATTTATTTGGATGGGCGTCGATAGTTGGAATCCATTAATCTATCATATTGAAAAGGTATATCACACACCCCAAGATAACGTATTAGAAAATATTTCGCTAGAACGTATGAAAATGGCATTAGAGGTCATTGGTACAGGCGTCTATAACAGCCTTCAATCTACCTTGAAAACAGAACAAAAAGCCGCTTAATACTATTTCAAGCCACCGATTAATCGGTGGCTATTTATTGAAAAAGAAAAAAAAACAAATATGCATAAAAGCATATTTATTACATGGTATTATCGTGTATAATTAAAATCGTAATATATAAATAAAAACACATTTATTGTATAGTATTGACCTTACATTACATGCGATACCACGCTCTAAGCTTATGGCCCAATGGATAATAGGCTTTTTAAAGACGGTTTTGTTATTACTTTAGGGCCGCTGATTGAGTCCACCTTGAAATTGCTCTCTTTTTTCTATAAAAAAACCCTTCAGGCTGTATTCTTCCCTTCACTTTATCGTGAAGTGTTTTTGAATACTTACCCAAAGGGAGCAATATCAATAGTAATTTTTTAATTTGTCAGCTACTCAGATTACAGTGTAATCAATAATCTAAAGCTTTTTTATTATTTTATTCGCTGACGAGCGAGTAGGATTCCACCTAAAAGGAACAATACCATACCTCCAAGAATTGAACTCATTTCTGCTGATGTTCCTCCTGTGTTGGGAAGTAATGTTGGCTTATCATTTTCTGTAGTAGGTGGAACTTTTGAATCGCTATTTTCGTCTGCATTTGTGTTTGGATCTTTCGGATCTGTGCTTGGATCTTTTGGATTTGTGCTTGGATCTTTCGGATCTGTGCTTGGATCTTTCGGATCTGTGCTTGGATCTTTTGGATCTACATTTGGTTCGTCCTTGATTTTTGTATTTGTGATGTCATAACCATGTACGTCAGATTGGTATCCGGCTACTGGCTGTTCTTTCACTTCATACTTGTACGCTACTCCGTTTGCATCGTATGCTGCTAAATCTTTAAATTCGTATTTCCAGCCTGTTGCTTCGCTTACTTCTTGCGTCGCAATCACTGTACCATTTTGTAGAAGGTCTACTTTAATCATTTTCGGACGATCTTTCGCGTTATCGTCTTTCCATGTTTTCGTTCCTTCTACTTTTGTTTCACCTACTTTTGTATTCGTGATGTCATAACCATTGACTTTGGATTCGTATCCAGCTACTGGTTGTTCTTTCACTCCATACTTGTACGCTACTCCGTTTGCATCGTATGCTGCTAAATCTTTGAATTCGTATTTCCAGCCTGTTGCTTCGCTTACTTCTTGCGTCGCAATCACTGTACCATTTTGTAGAAGGTCTACTTTAATCATTTTCGGACGATCTTTCGCGTTATCGTCTTTCCATGTTTTCGTTCCTTCTACTTTTGTTTCACCTACTTTTGTATTTGTGATGTCATAACCATGTACGTCAGATTGGTATCCAGCTACTGGTTGTTCTTTCACTCCATACTTGTACGCTACTCCGTTTGCATCGTATGCTGCTAAATCTTTGAATTCGTATTTCCAGCCTGTTGCTTCGCTTACTTCTTGCGTCGCAATCACTGTACCATTTTGTAGAAGGTCTACTTTAATCATTTTCGGACGATCTTTCGCGTTATCGTCTTTCCATGTTTTCGTTCCTTCTACTTTTGTTTCACCTACTTTTGTATTCGTGATGTCATAACCATTGACTTTGGATTCGTATCCAGCTACTGGTTGTTCTTTCACTCCATACTTGTACGCTACTCCGTTTGCATCGTATGCTGCTAAATCTTTGAATTCGTATTTCCAGCCTGTTGCTTCGCTTACTTCTTGCGTCGCAATCACTGTACCATTTTGTAGAAGGTCTACTTTAATCATTTTCGGACGATCTTTCGCGTTATCGTCTTTCCATGTTTTCGTTCCTTCTACTTTTGTTTCACCTACTTTTGTATTTGTGATGTCATAACCATGTACGTCAGATTGGTATCCAGCTACTGGTTGTTCTTTCACTCCATACTTGTACGCTACTCCGTTTGCATCGTATGCTGCTAAATCTTTGAATTCGTATTTCCAGCCTGTTGCTTCGCTTACTTCTTGCGTCGCAATCACTGTACCATTTTGTAGAAGGTCTACTTTAATCATTTTCGGACGATCTTTCGCGTTATCGTCTTTCCATGTTTTCGTTCCTTCTACTTTTGTTTCGCCTACTTTTGTATTCGTGATGTCATAACCATTGACTTTGGATTCGTATCCATCTACCGGTTGTTCCTTCACTTCATACTTGTACGCTACTCCGTTTGCATCGTATGCTTGCAGTTTTTCAAACGTGTACTTCCAATTTGTTGCCGCTGTTACTTCCTTTGTATCTACTACTTTACCGTTTTGTAAAAGATCTACTTTGATCATTTCCGGACGATCTTTCGCGTTATCGTCTTTCCATGTTTTCGTTCCTTCTACTTTTGTTTCGCCTACTTTTGTATTCGTGATGTCATAACCATTGACTTTGGATTCGTATCCATCTACCGGTTGTTCCTTCACTTCATACTTGTACGCTACTCCGTTTGCATCGTATGCTGCTAAATCTTTGAATTCGTATTTCCAGCCTGTTGCTTCGCTTACTTCTTGCGTCGCAATCACTGTACCATTTTGTAGAAGGTCTACTTTAATCATTTTCGGACGATCTTTCGCGTTATCGTCTTTCCATGTTTTCGTTCCTTCTACTTTTGTTTCGCCTACTTTTGTATTCGTGATGTCATAACCATTGACTTTGGATTCGTATCCATCTACCGGTTGTTCCTTCACTTCATACTTGTACGCTACTCCGTTTGCATCGTATGCTTGCAGTTTTTCAAACGTGTACTTCCAATTTGTTGCCGCTGTTACTTCCTTTGTATCTACTACTTTACCGTTTTGTAAAAGATCTACTTTGATCATTTCCGGACGATCTTTCGCGTTATCGTCTTTCCATGTTTTCGTTCCTTCTACTTTTGTTTCGCCTACTTTTGTATTCGTGATGTCATAACCATTGACTTTGGATTCGTATCCATCTACCGGTTGTTCCTTCACTTCATACTTGTACGCTACTCCGTTTGCATCGTATGCTTGCAGTTTTTCAAACGTGTACTTCCATTCACTTGCTACTGTTACTTCTTTTGTATCTACTACTTTACCGTTTTGTAGTAAGTTTATTTTGATTGTGCTTGGACGATCTGTTGCGTTGTTATCGTTCCACGTCTTTGTTCCTTCTACTTTCGTTTCGCCCACTTTTGTATTCGTGATGTCATAACCGTGTACGTCAGATTGATATCCGGCTACTGGCTGTTCCTTCACTTCATACTTGTACGCTACTCCATTTGCGTCATATGCTTCTACATCTGCAAATGCATATTTCCAGTTTGTTTCCGCTGTTACTTCTTTTGTATCTACTACTTTACCGTTTTGTAGTAAGTCTACTTTGATTGTGCTTGGACGATCTGTTGCGTTGTTATCGTTCCATGTTTTTGTTCCTTCTACTGTCAATTTCGCTACTTTTGTATTTGTGATGTCAGTACCACTTACTTGGGATTCATATCCGGCTACTGGCTGTTCTTTCACTTCATACTTGTACGCTACTCCGTTTGCATCGTATGCCTGTAGTTTTTCAAACGTGTACTTCCAATTTGTTGCCGCTGTTACTTCCTTTGTATCTACTACTTTACCGTTTTGTAAAAGATCCACCTTGATCATTTCCGGACGATCTTTCGCGTTATCGTCTTTCCATGTTTTCGTTCCTTCTACTTTTGTTTCGCCTACTTTTGTATTTGTGATGTCATAACCGTTGACTTTGGATTCATATCCAGCTATCGGTTGTTCCTTCACTTTATACTTGTACGCTACTCCATTTGCATCATACGCTACTAAATCTTTGAATTCATATTTCCAATCTGTTACTTTGCTTACTTCTTGCGTCGCAATCACTGTACCATTTTGTAAGAGGTCTACTTGAATCATTTCTGGACGATTTGTTGCGTTATCGTCGTTCCATGTCTTCGTTCCTTCTACTTTTGTTTGACCTACTTTTGTATTTGTGATATCAGTACCACTTACTTTGGATTCATATCCTGGTACTGGCTGTTCTTTCACTGTATACTCGTAAGCCTTTCCTTCCGCATCATATGCTTCTAGATCTGAGAATATATATTTCCAACCCAATACTGCTAGTACGTCGTGTGTTTGAATCACATTCCCGTTTTGTAGTAAGTCTACTTTGATCATTGTCGGACGGTCTGTTGCATTTCCGTCGTTCCATGTCTTCGTTCCTTCTACTTTTGTTTTGCCTACTTTTGTATTTGTGATATCAGTACCACTTATTTTGGATTCATATCCTGGTACTGCTTGTTCTTTCACTTCATACTTGTACGCTGCTCCGTTTGCATCGTATGCCTGAAGTTTTTCAAATGTGTACTTCCAATTTGTTTCCGCTGTTACTTCTTTTGTATCTACTACTTTACCGTTTTGTAAAAGATCTACTTTGATCATTTCCGGACGATCTTTCGCGTTATCGTCTTTCCATGTTTTCGTTCCTTCTACTTTTGTTTCGCCTACTTTTGTATTTGTGATGTCATAACCTTTTAATTCAGACTTGTATCCGGCTACCTGCTGTTCTTTCACTTCATACTTGTACGCTACTCCGTTTGCATCGTATGCTTGCAGTTTTTCAAACGTATACTTCCAGTTTGTTTCCGCTGTTACTTCTTTTGTGTCTACTACTTTACCGTTTTGTAGTAAGTCTACCTTAATCGAGCTTGGACGATCTGTTGCATTGTTATCGTTCCATGTTTTCGTTCCTTCTACTTTTGTTTCGCCTACTTTTGTATTTGTGATGTCATAACCGTGTACGTCAGATTGGTATCCGGCTACTGGCCGTTCTTTCACTTCATACTTGTATGCTTTTCCATTTGCATCGAATGCTACTAAATCTTTAAATTCATACTTCCAACCTGTTTCTTTGCTTACTTCTTGTGTCGCAATCACTGTATCATTTTGTAGTAAGTCTACTTTGATGGCTTTATGCTCTTCCTCTGTGCCACCTTTCCACGTCTTCGTTCCTGCAACTGATGTCTTGCCTACTTTTGTATTCGTGATGTCATAACCATTGACTTTGGATTCGTATCCGGCTACTGCTTGTTCTTTCACTTCATACTTATATGCTTTTCCGTCTGCATCGTTTATCGCCAAATCTTTAAATTCATATTTCCAGCCTGTTGCTTCGCTTACTTCTTGCGTCGCAATCACTGTACCGCTTTGTAGTAAGTCTACTTTAATCATCGTTGGACGACCTTCCGCATTTCCGTCCTTCCATGTTTTCGTTCCTTCTACTTTGGTTTTTTGTACCACTTTTGTATTTGTAATATCATAACCGTTTATTTCTGTTGTGTATCCATCTATCGGTTGTTCTTTTACTTCATACTTGTACGCTACTCCATTTGCATCATACGTTGCTAGGTTGTCAAATTTGTATTTCCAACCATCTGCCGCTGTTACTTCTTTCGTGTTTACTACTTCCTCATTTTGTAGTAAGTCTACTTTGATTGAACTTGGACGATCTTTCTCGTTATCGCCTTTCCACGTCTTCGTCCCTGCAATAGATGTAGTTTTCAACTTATTCGGAATTGGCAACTTAACTCCATTTACAGCATCTGATTTAACTTCAAAAATTACTTTTGCTTGAGGATCGAAATCAACATAGTCTGGAGCTGAAACTTCTTTCACATAATATTTACCTGGTTGTAAATTAGGGATTTCAATTATCCCTTTTTCATCTGTTTTATATACATCTCCAACTTGTTCATCAGACTCTTTATACAACTTAAACGAAACATTTGGGATTACTTTTTCTTCATCCCCTTCAATATGCTTCACAATTTTTAGTGTTCCTTTTGGAGTCACATTACCTTCAGCACCACCGCCAGCTATCATATTTTCGACTGGATGAGTACCCGATTCGGTAACTGGTTCCTTGTTTAGAACTTGGTAATCAATCGTATAATCATTCTTAAAAAACTCTTGCTTCTTCCCAGCTTCCGTTATAGTAGATGTATAACCAATCGAAAAGGAGGCAAGACGCGCTTTACCCTTATTAAGCACAACTTTAAATGATTTGTCTCCAGTAAAGGTAATCGTTCCGTAACCTTGCTTTTCAAGCTCTTGTAGCGTTAAAGATCGACGACCTATATAATCATCTACAATTATATAGAAACTATCCTTATTAAGTGTTTGACCTTCCTGTAAATTATCAGTCACAACAATATCACGACTTAACTCTTCTTTAGCCAAGTTTATATTCAAGAACCAACGTACTTCATCGCTCTTACCTGAGTTCATATCACCAGTTTTATAAAAAAATGGTGGCTTTCCAGGATCTGTACCCCCACCACTGCTTGGGCCGGTAATTGTTACAGATTGCTTATCTACATTTGTACCGAAATTGGTTTCAATCTCTTTCTTTTCATCCGTTCCTACATTAGCAGCTTCCACAAAAAAGTTTAAATACCCTTTAATATTTTGATGTGTACTCACTTTATCATTAAATGTACATACCACAGTACCTGCAGTGACTTTACAAGTACCATAATCATCTAATAGAAACTCTGTATTTAATCCTTTTAATTCTGGAGGCAGTGTTAATGTTAGTGTGTCTCCAGGCTTCATCTTAAGACTATCTTTTTCACTGAAGTTTATAGTTACTTTAGTCCGTTGTCCGATAGAAAGATCTGTTTTATCAATTTTAAAACTATCCACAAGTCCTAATGTATTTAATTCTTGTGCGTTTGCTACTATAGGTAAAAGACTCTGACCTATAGTAAACATGAAAATCATTATAATCGAAAAAATTGAAGTTATCCTTTTTAAATACATGCTTTCTGTTATCCTCCCTATAAAATGTTTCTAGATTCTAGAACAAATATACTATGACAAAGATTCCACTATATCAATGTCATTAAGCCACTCTACTAAAATATGTTTGATAGCTATTATCATCACCAACGCAAACGCTTGCTCTATAAATACAAAAATTTATTGCCGACAAGTATGGAAGAGCTATTTCACAGTAAATATGCATTTGGACAACTTCCTTACTTATCCTCCTAAAGAATACCAAGAAGTACAATCTATAATCGAATTTAGCATATCCGCCGAAGAAGGTTACGACTGTGAAACATGCTAGGATACTCGTATTCTAAAAGATGTCATTGAAGGTGCGTTTTCTGTCATTATGAGTTGAGGTGAAATTGGGCATATGTTAAAACGTTTTGTGTTTAGTTACACAACCAACCTACACACCGAAACAAATAGAACAAGAAGCATTATATAATTAAAAACGTTCTGGATGAAGTATTGGTTGCCTATGCAAGATGAAAGTCATATTCTCCAAATTTGAATACAGTGGAACGAATTTGGGGGTAACTAAAAAAGGGTATGATTGTCAACTGATTTCATATAAATCGTATAGAAATACGAAATTCAGCCTTTTCATTTTTGGAGTATATAAATGAGTGTCGAGAAAAAACACTTTGCCTAATGGGTTCCATGGCTATGTCGAAGAATTAAAATGAGCTTATATGTGATGATACTATCAAAACCGAGAGATTTATATCCTTTCATTATTTTTTATCAAATCATGAAAACTTTAATTGTACTATATGTACTATTTTAAACATACCACCCCTAGTTTCTTGACTAAGTTGGAAGTTTTCAAGATTGATTACTAATTGTTTAGATACTTGGTTAGATGCATTGTTATTTTAGTATTTGGCATAGCTGTAACAATATCTTTCAAAACAATCACACCATTTCCTAGTAACATTCCAACAACTAATAATACATATATGGATTTTGATAATCTTACCCCCAACAGTCTATTATTCTAGAATCGTTCCTAAAAATCAATAGTTAATTGGTATTTTTCTATTTTCACTTCATCACTATCACATATATTTAGATTAGAAAATTGGGCACAGAAAAAGAGATAGCTTTGCCATCTCTTTTTCTGTTTCAACTTCCCCTTATCAAGCCATACAGCTTTTCATTGGTCTTCTTTGACATCTAATCAGTCTATACATTGAATAGATGTTTTTATGTCAACTCGTATATCACTTCTAAACAAAAATAAGCATCTTTTCTTTTGTCTATTACATTTTTTCTGGTGCAGATACTCCTACGATTGCTAGTGCGTTTTGAAGTGTAGTTCGTACTGCTTTCATTAATTCGTAACGAGCTTTACTTAACTCTAAGTTATCTTGGTTTAATACTTTCTCTGCATTGTAGAAGCTGTGTAGTGCTGCAGCTAATTCAAATGCATAGTTTGTAATGCGGTGTGGCAGACGTTTTTGCGCTGCATCCGCAACTACAGCTGGGAATTCACCAAGTTTTTTCAGTAATTCTACTTCTTTCTCAGAAGTAACAAGTTTATAGTTCACGTCTCCGCCTGTAGCTAATCCTAACTCTTCACCTTGACGAAGGATACTGCATACACGAGCATGTGCATATTGCGCATAGTATACTGGATTTTCATTAGATTTTGATACAGCTAAGTCCATATCGAAGTCTAAATGAGAATCACCGCTACGCATTGCAAAGAAGTAACGCATTGCGTCCACGCCTACTTCTTCCATAAGCTCACGAAGTGTAACTGCTTTACCCGTACGCTTACTCATCTTCATTTTTTCACCGTTTTGGTATAGTTGTACCATTTGGATGATTTCTACTTCTAATGTGTCTTTATCGTAACCAAGTGCTTGAATCGCAGCTTTCATACGAGGAATGTAACCGTGGTGGTCAGCACCCCAAATGTTGATTAATTTATCGAAACCACGCTCTAATTTGTCGCGATGGTAAGCGATATCTGGCGTTAAGTATGTGTAAGAACCGTCGTTTTTAATTAATACACGGTTTTTGTCGTCACCGTAAGTCATTGAACGGAACCAAGTTGCGCCGCCTTCTTCAAAGATTTCGTCACGCTCTTTTAATACAGCAAGAGCCTGATCAATCTTTCCGTTTTTGTATAATGATGTTTCTGAGAACCATACATCGAATTTAACACGGAAGCTCTCTAAGTCTTTTTGAAGTTTTGCTAACTCATATTTCAAACCGTATGAACGATAGAACTCATAGCTTTCTTCTGCATCAGCTTTCGCATAACGATCGCCAAACTCTTCAGCTAAACGTTTACCGATACCGATAATATCTGCACCGTGGTAACCGTCTTCTGGCATTTCTTTATCTAAACCTAACGCTTGCATGTAACGAGCTTCAACAGAAAGAGCTAAATTATGAATTTGGTTACCCGCGTCATTAATGTAGTACTCACGAGATACATCGTATCCTGCTTTTGCTAATACGTTACATAAAGTGTCACCTACCGCAGCACCGCGTGCATGTCCTAAGTGAAGGTCACCTGTTGGATTTGCAGATACGAACTCAATTTGTACTTTTTCACCTTTACCAGTGTTCGTTTCACCGTAAGCTTCACCAGCATTAACGATTGTTGGGATTAAGTCTGTTAAGTAACTATTATCCATATAGAAGTTAATAAAACCAGGACCAGCGATTTCAATTTTTTCAATAGAAGCTTTTGCTTTATCGAAGTTTGCAACTAATTCTTCTGCAATCATACGAGGTGCTTTTTTCGCAACACGTGCAAGTTGCATTGCCATATTTGTAGAGAAATCACCATTTGTTTTATCTTTTGGAGATTCTAATACAACGTTTGGAATTTGTTCTTCTGTTGCTAATTCTGCCTTTAATACAGCAGCTTGAATTTCTTCTTTAATCAATCCTTTTACCTGTTCTAAAGAATTCATTATTTTGCCTCCTTCAAGTTAATTGTAATTGTATATCTGCCAGCTTCTTGTTCACTTAGAAGCAATGCGTACGTTAAGAAGAGTTGTCCTTTTTTCTTTTCATCCGACCATTTAAAAAGAACGTTATCAGTTTTCGTTTGCAGTGCAAACGTACCAAGTTCACTCGTGTACGTACCAGTTGTCCATTCACCTTTCACATGCGCCTGACGCATAGAAATAGCACCTGAACGCATAATGAGAACTTGTTCATCTTGAATTTTTATAATTGTCTTCACTTCGCCTTGTTCGTTCGGCTCTTGGAATGTTACGTATGTACCTTGACCTTTTACATAGTATTGACCATTTGCTTCAAAAGCAACGGTTTCCTTCCTCGCCCCTTCACGGATTTCTGTTACGAAATGAACGTGTACCGGCAAGCCTGCAAGTTGTTTCTTCACGTCTTGCACACCTTTCAAATGTTATAGATATTAAATACTACTTATAATAAATCACTTTTCCTATCATATCAAAAAAAGATGCTGTCTGTCTGCTGAAAAATCAGGAAAACTCCTTTTCAAAAAATAATTCACCCTCACTTTATTTCATATGATAAAATATTTTTTAAATCTAAATATTCTTTTAATTAAAGGGGGGAATGTTGTGATACCAACAAAATTAAAAAAAGGGGATGAAATAAGAGTTATTTCACCATCTTGTAGTTTAAGTATTGTCTCAAATGAAAACAGAAACCTTGCTATAAAAAGATTAACCGACATGGGCTTTCAAGTTACATTCTCAAAATATGCTGATGAGATAGATCGATTCGCTTCCTCTTCTATTTCTTCACGTGTTCAAGACCTCCACGAAGCATTTAGAGACCCTAATGTAAAAGCAATTTTGACGACACTTGGCGGATATAACTCTAACGGCTTATTGAAACATCTCGATTACGATTTAATTCGCGAAAATCCAAAGTTTTTCTGCGGCTATTCTGACATTACTGCTTTACATAACGCACTTTATACAAAAACAGGTCTTGTTACATATTCAGGTCCTCACTTCTCTTCATTTGGAATGGAGAAAGGTCTTGCGTATACAACCGATTACTTTTTTAAATGCTTAACTTCTAATGATTCTATTGAAATCCTACCATCTGAAACGTGGAGTGATGATTCTTGGTATATAGATCAGGAAAATCGAGAATTTATTAAAAATGAAGGATATATTTCGATTCAAGAAGGAGAAGCTACAGGGGATATTATCGGCGGAAATATGAGCACTTTACATTTACTACAAGGTACACCGTATATGCCAAGCTTACGAGATAAAGTTTTATTTCTTGAAGAAGATAGTTTAACGGGAAAAGCTACACTTAAAACTTTCGATCGATACTTACATTCTCTTATGCAACAAACTGATTTTGAATACGTAAAAGGTATCGTTATAGGAAGAATGCAAAAAGGAGCAGAATGTATGATAGAGGACATTCAAGAAATGATTACTTCAAAGCCTGAACTTGCACATATCCCTATTATTGCGAATGCAAGTTTCGGACATACAACTCCGATCTTCACTTTCCCAATTGGCGGACGTGCAAAAATCATTTCTAATAAAGAAAGTTCAGCTATCACCATTTTAACGCACTAAAAAAGGAGCGAACGTTTCGCTCCTTTTATGGTTTTTCTATTTTTTGCAACGCTTTTTGTGGGATTGATTCTTTCGGGATTTCAGCCCATCCTTTTCCCTGCATACCTTTTGCATAAATTTTTATAAAAGCACCCGTATGCAATTCACGGTTCACCATTCTTTTAATAACTTGTAAATTTCCATCTTCTGTATATCCTTTAAATGTATACAAATATTCATCGTCTTTTTTCTCGCTTTTATCTATAACAGCATAATAATCTTGTATTTCTTTATTTGAAAAGAAGTTGTCTACAAAAGCATGCACACCTTCTGTTTTCGTGTTTAAATAATATGCTGTTCCTCCTAAAATAATGGCGAACACAGCTAAAACTTTAATTACCAATTTCATAAATGCGCCTCCTGTTTGCACTACTTTCTCACTAACCGTATGTCTATACCTGTATTATACGAAAAAAAGCATACTATACTCTATCGAAATGCCTTACACTTTCCTTACATTATTGTAAGGGTTTTTCACCTTACAGCAATTTCCCAATAAAAAATTTTTCCGTTTCACAAACTTTTATATTATTATTGAATGATACAAATTTTTATTACAAAAATCAAAGGAGACAGTTTTCAAATGGCTATCTTGCAAGGTTTAGCACTATTACTTGTTGTACTTTGTCTATTTACACTTTTCAGTTACCGTGCGCCTTACGGAATGAAGGCGATGGGTGCTTTAGCTAATGCAGCAATCGCAAGTTTTCTTATTGAAGCATTTCACCGTTATATAGGTGGAGAAATGTTTCATAATGACTTTTTACAATCAGTAGGAGAAGCTTCTGGTAGTATGAGCGGTGTTGCAGCAGCAATTTTAGTAGCATTAGCAATCGGCGTTTCACCCGTATACGCTGTTTTAATCGGTATCGCTACTAGTGGATTCGGTATTTTACCAGGATTTTTTGCTGGATACGTTTGTGCCTTCGTCGTGAAATTTCTCGAAAAGAAATTACCAGCTGGTGTAGAGTTTTTAGCAATCCTATTTATTGCTGCACCAATCTCACGTGGAATGGCCATGCTTATGGATCCACTCGTTAACGCAACACTTGGTAAAATCGGTTCTATGATTTCAGTTGCAACTACAGAAAGTCCTATCATTATGGGTATTATGCTTGGTGGATTAATAACAGTTATTTCTACCTCTCCATTAAGTTCTATGGCATTAACTGCAATGCTTGGATTAACAGGTTTACCAATGGCAATTGGCAGTCTTGCCGTTGCGGCCTCAGCCCCGATGAACTTTATTTTCTTTAAACGACTAAAAATTTGTTCAAAGAAAGATACAATTGCTGTAGCAATCGAGCCTTTAACACAAGCCGATGTTGTCTCAGCAAATCCAATTCCTATCTATATGACAAACTTCGTTGGCGGCGCGCTTGCCGGTATTATTACATCGCTATTCCAGCTCGTTAATAATGCGCCAGGAACAGCATCACCAATTCCAGGGCTTCTCGTCTTGTTTGGATTTAATGACGTTATAAAAGTAACGATCGCTGCTGTACTATGTGGAATCGTTACCACTATTGTCGGATACATCGGATCTATTGTGTTCCGCAAATATCCGATCCGCTCTGCTGATGAAATTCGCGGCATTGCTTCAGAAGAAAAGGTTGCATAAGAAAAAGAGTTATTCTCACCTTTTGAGAATAACTCTTTTTTTCATGTCTTGCTATGGTAAATGGGATTATATCGACGATTTTTTTAATATATCGACTTACCGACACATAACGGATAAAATAAAAGCCCCTATTCATAGGGGACTCTTACTTTATCCAGCTACAGCGGCTAGAATGGTCGGTGGCTTCGCTTCTTCCTTCGAGGCAAAAAGCGCCTCTACGTCTGAAGCTCCATCCTCCTCACATTCTGAGCGAGCCGCTTCCGCTTTTATTTCTATCCAGTTACGCCTCCTAGCCCCTTGCGTCTAAGAACCTTCCCTGCCAAAAGATAAAAAGCACCTTTTGCAGGAAAGAACCTTAGTCACCGGGTCTAAACAGTCGGCTTCACTTTTACTTTACCCAACCGAGCAGCATTTCCCGCACGAATTTGCTTGCTGCGACTGGTGTTTGATCACTATGGTCGTAGACAGGAGCTACTTCTACTAAGTCTGCTCCAACTACATTTATATTTGAATTTGCAATTGCCATGATGGAATCTAATAGTTCTTTAGATGTGATACCTCCAGCCTCTAACGTTCCTGTTCCAGGAGCATGAGCTGGGTCTAATACATCAATGTCGATTGTGACATAGACTGGACGTCCTGCAAGTTTCGGTAATACTTCTTTTAACGGCTCTAATACGTCAAATTTGTATAAGTTCATACCTACTTCTTTCGCCCATTCAAATTCTTCCTTCATTCCAGAACGAATTCCGAAAGAATATACGTTTTCCGGACCAATTAAATCACACACTTTACGAATTGGTGTAGAGTGGGATAAAGGCTCCCCTTCATACGATTCACGTAAATCAGTATGAGCATCCATGTGGATGATTGCTAAATCCGGATATTTTTTTGCCATTGCCTTAAAAATTGGCCAAGACACTAAGTGCTCACCGCCGAGACCTAGTGGAAACTTACCGGCATCTAAAAGTTTTGATACATACTCTTCAATCATGTCTAAGCTGCGTTGTGCATTTCCGAATGGTAATGGGATATCACCCGCATCAAAATATTTTACCTCTTCTAGTTCACGATCTAAATACGGACTATATTCTTCAAGACCGATTGATACTTCACGAATACGTGCAGGGCCAAAGCGAGATCCTGGACGGAAACTTACTGTCCAATCCATAGGCATCCCATAAATAACCGCCTTTGACTCTTCAAAACTTGGATGACTTTTAATAAATACTTTACCTGAATAAGCTTCATCAAAACGCATATTCTTTTCCTCCTTATGTGGAACTTAAGGTATCCCAACCTTTCATTATTTCTCAAATTTGGAGCGTACTGCTCCTCTTTCTCGATTTACCTGGGCCTTCTTGTTATCACAAGAAGACTACTTCATTTGTAGCAGTGTAAGTAACTAGCATGTTCAAGCCTTCTAGACAAACACCTTAAATGAGTTACTTACACTTTATTTATTTCAATTTAACGCTCTTACTTAATTAAATCGCCAACAAATTTCGGTAATGCGAATGCTGCATTGTGTAATTCTTTTGTGTAGTATTTCGTTTCGATTTCGTGGAAACGCTCTTCACTTACTTCTAGTGGATCATGTTTTTTAGATCCGATTGTGAATGTCCAAAGTCCACTTGGATACGTTGGAATGTTTGCTGTGTATAAACGAGTAATTGGGAAGATCTCTTTTACGTCTTTGAACACAGTTGTAATTAGTTCTGGTGTGAACCAAGGGTTGTCCGTTTGTGCAACGAAAATACCATCTTCTTTTAACGCTTTAGAGATTCCAGCGTAGAAACCTTTCGTAAATAAGTTTACTGCTGGTCCTACCGGCTCAGTAGAATCTACCATAATTACGTCATATTCATTTTCGCTTTCTGCGATGTGTAGGAAACCGTCTCCTACTTTCACCTCTACACGCTCATCATCTAATGCGCCTGCAATTGATGGTAAGTACTGTTTAGAGTACTCAATTACTTTTCCATCAATTTCAACAAGAATTGCTTTTTTTACGCTTGGGTGTTTTAACACTTCACGAATAACACCGCCATCACCACCACCGACAACTAATACGTTTTCAGGGTTTGGATGTGTAAATAAAGGTACGTGCGCTACCATTTCATGATAAACGAACTCATCTTTTTCTGTTGTCATAACCATGCCATCTAAAATAAGCATGTTTCCGAACTCTTCCGTTTCAACCATATCAAGTTTTTGGAATTCTGTTTGCTCCGTATGTAATGTGCGGTTAATACGTGCCGTAATCCCAAAATGTTTTGTTTGTTTTTCAGTGAACCATAGTTCCATCGTACAATCACGCCTTTCAATGCAAATTTATAATAGGGACATCATTAATGTCCCCTAACAAAAATAAAACAAAACATCCAAAATGTATAGTTAAAAGTACAAAAATACCGAAAATATATTTTAGTCAGAGGGTTCTAACATATATGTGGAAAGGGTTTGCCTTGTAATAGGAAAGAAAACCCTTTCTTAAGAAAGGGCTTTTGTCTCTATTTCTACCGGTTTACGAATCGGAATTAAGATCATAACGCAACCAACTAATACAACAACTCCACCGACTAAAAATGGACTTTGTGGTGAAACAGTGTGTCCGATAACTCCTGATAAAATGGGAGCAATCGCTCCTCCTAACCAACGAACGAAGTTATAAACACCTGAAGTAACAGATCTTTCATAAGGTGAAATATCCATTACATAGCTTGTATATAATGCATTATTTAAACCAGATGCTAATCCTGATAGGACAATTAATACGATTTGTAACCACATAATTTTCACAAAGAATAATGCAATTAAGAAAATCGCAAATACGAGTAAACTACCTTTTAACAATGTTTTCGGTTCATATTTTCCTTCTAGCCTATGTGCTAAAATTGCGGAACCGTAAGCTAACGCTAATCCCCATCCACAAAATACAAAACCTAATTGAATAGCTGATAAATGCATAATAAGTGGTGAATATGCTAGCACGACGAAAAATCCGTAGTAGTATAACATCCCTGAAATCGCACCTTGCATAAACGGTTTATATTTCACCAAGTTAAGTAATTCACCTACGCCCGCTGCTTTACGCTTCACTTTTCGCTCCGGTTCTTTTACAAAAAAGAATACTAAAATAAATGCTAAGAAAATTAAAATACTCGTTGCGAAAAATGGGTAACGCCAAGAATGTCCACCTAATATACCACCTAACAATGGGCCACCTGCCATTCCTAAACCGATAGCTGCTTCATATAATCCTACTGCTTCATGAACCTCCTTACTTAATGCTATTAAAAGTGTCATTGCTGTAGCAAAAAACATCGCATTTCCTAATCCCCATCCAGCACGGAAAAGAGATAATTGAGCAATCGTTTGCGATATACCGCATATAAACGCAAATACAGTTACAATTGCAAGACCGATTGTCATCATGCGCTTATCACCAAATCTTGATGCGAATATACCAGCTGGTAACATCATAATTGCCATCGTTAAAATATATGCGGTAAATAACATTTCAACTTGCCAATGTGTTGCACCAATTTTCTCAGCAATAATTGGCAAGATTGGATCGACTACCCCTATACCAGAAAAGGCAAGGAAAGTAGCCACCACTGTAATCAATCTCCCTAGTTTTTGTTTGCTCTCCATTTCAATCATTCTCCTTTTATGCTCTCTAAAAATGTCACTGCACGATGTAAACTATCTTCAAGTTCTGCCTTTACACGCTGCATTTGCTCCATTTTTTCATCCAACGTTTGCACTTGTTTCTCAAGCATATCTTTAATTTCTTGAATCACTTCGCGGTCGCGAGGATTCTCGCTATTTCTTCTTTGTTCCATTCTTTCTTTTAACGATAAGAAATGTTGCATTTCTTGAAGCGTGATTCCTAATACTTCTTTCGCTTCCACGATCCTTTTAATTCTTGCAATATCCTCATCCGTATAAAGCCGAATGTTCCCCTCACTACGCTCCGGGGGATGAATTAAACCAATTTCCTCATAATAACGAAGTGTACGCTTTGTTAAACCAACTTGCTTTGTTACTTCATCAATTTTATACATGTTTATTCCTCCCTTCACTCAATTATTACATTTTACGTTAACGTTAACTTTTGTGCAACTGTTAGACTTTTGTAAATTTTTTTCATATAAATTGTATTTTTCTCATAGCGGTTTCATAATGAAGGAAAAGAGATGATAAGGAGATTTTCACATGAATAAACCACTTATTTTCGCTCACCGCGGGGTAAAAGGAACACATCCAGAAAATACGATGATCGCCTTCCAAGAAGCTGAACGCATTGGCGCTCATGGGATTGAACTTGATGTTCATCTATCAAAAGATGGCGAACTTGTCGTAATCCACGATGAAACAGTTGATCGCACAACAAATGGCGCAGGGATTGTTTCTGAAAAAACGGTAGAGGAACTACAATCATTGGACGCTGGTAGCCATAAAGATCCTTCTTTCCATGAAGCAAAAATCCCAACGTTACGCGAAGTTTTCATCTGGCTTTCCACAACGAACTTACAACTAAATATCGAATTAAAAACAGATGTGATTCACTACCCAAATATTGAAGAGAAAGTTGTTGCACTTGTTCGTGAATATCATCTTTCTAATCAAATTGTATTCTCATCATTTAACCATGACTCTGTTTCATTATTAGCAGAAATAGCTCCTGAAATCCCAAGGGCAATTTTATATGATACGCCACTTGCTGATCCTATTGCTGAAGCAAAAATTAGAGAAGCAACTGGTTTACATCCAAACTTTCAGCTACTAACTAAAGAATTCGTACAGTTAGCACAAAAACAAGGGTACGTTTTCCGCCCTTATACAATTAACGAATACAAAGATTTACAAACGATAATTGATTATGGTGTAGATGTCATCATCACCGATTGGCCAGCACGTGCCTTTGAGCTCCTTTCTTAATTGAAGGGGCTTTTTTGTTTTCAAAATTTCATTGTTTAAAATAAATGAAAATCCTCAATACTAATACAATAATGTTTGTATTAATGAGGGGCTGAAAAAGATGAATCAAACTATGAATCCAAAACTTAAAAAATATAAACGTCTTTTCTTCACCGTAATGTTTTCTTGTGTTCTTTTTTTCGTTTTTTCCTTTTTTGTTATTATTATAGTTGCGAAAATTATGGGACCACCTCCTGTCGCAGTCCCGCAAACAAGCGTCTTTTACGCGAATGATGATACAGTTATTGGACAAAGTAACGAAATACAAAAGCGTTACAATGTCTCTCTTAATGAAATTTCCCCCTATGTAAAAGAAGCGACACTTTCTATTGAAGACCAAAGATTTTATAAGCATCATGGCTTCGATATGAAACGTATTGCAGGTGCAATTGTTGCTGATTTAAAAGCGATGGCAAAAGTGCAAGGTGCTAGTACAATTACACAACAATACGCACGTAATCTATATTTAGATCATGATAAAACGTGGAAACGGAAACTATTAGAGGCAATGTATACTGTCCGCCTTGAAGTGAATTATAATAAAAATCATATTTTAGAAGGTTATTTAAATACAATTTATTACGGACATGGTGCTTATGGCATCGAAGCTGCGTCTCGTCTATATTTCGATAAAACAGCAAAAGAATTAACATTAGCAGAAGCCAGTATGCTTGCAGGAATCCCGAAAGGACCTAGTGTCTACTCTCCCTTTTTAAAAGAAGAACGTGCTAAAGGACGTCAATCTCTCATATTAGATGAAATGGTAGAACAAGGTTATATTACGAAGCAGCAAGCAGCTTCTGCAAAAAAGGAACCGCTAACTTTTGCCTCACTTGATACGAAAAAAGTAGCAGAGGTTGCGCCTTATTTCCAAGATGCTGTACAAGCTTCTCTTCTTCGAGATATCGGACTGGATGAGCAAGCCTTACAACGAGGTGGCTTACGTATTTATACAACGTTAGATCCTAAGTTACAATCTGTAGCAGAACAAGCTGTCAAAGATCATATACCTGAAACAGCAAACATACAAACTGCCCTCGTCTCTATGAATCCAAAAACAGGTGAAGTGGCTGCTCTTGTTGGAGGAACTGATTATAATACGAGTCAATTTAACAGGGCTACACAAGCCGTCCGTCAGCCTGGATCTACATTTAAACCCTTTCTATATTACGCAGCTTTGGAACGAGGATTCACCCCTGCTACGCGCTTAAAAAGCGAATACACTGTATTCACTTTAGGTGACGGTGTTTCAAAGTATAAACCGAAAAACTATAAAGATTATTACGCAGATGATTTCGTAACGATGGCACAAGCTCTCGCAGTCTCTGATAACATATACGCTGTGAAAACAAATTTATTTTTAGGTGATGACACGCTCGCAAAAACAGCGAAGCAATTCGGAATTAAGAGTGCATTAAAAGATGTGCCTTCCCTAGCTCTCGGTACGTCTCCTGTAAAACCAATTGAAATGGTGAATGCTTATAGTATGTTCGCAAACGGTGGAAAAGAAGTAAAACCTATCTTTATTCGCCGTATTATGGATCATGAAGGGAACATGTTATACGATGCTCATTTGGAGAGCAAACAAGTTCTCGATAAGAGCAAAGCGTTTGTGATGGAAGAAATGATGACTGGTATGTTTAATAAAAAACTAAGCAGTTATGCCGCTGTAACTGGTCAATCTATGTTATCAAAACTATCAAGAACATATGCCGGAAAGTCTGGTTCTACTGAAACCGATAGTTGGATGATTGGATTCACTCCGCAAATTGTAACTGGTGTATGGGTTGGATACGATCAACCTAAATCTATTTCAAACGTAGCAGAACAAGGATATGCGAAAAAAATATGGACCGATACGATGGAGAAAGGCTTAGATGGACAGCCTAAAAAGGATTTTAAACAACCAAGTGATGTCGTAGCCGTTAATATTAACCCAGAAAACGGCAAGATCGCTACAAAGAACTGTCCAATTTCAGTTAAAATGTATTTCGCCAAAGGCACCGAGCCTACTGAATATTGTATGGATCATGTCGATGATAAAGATGAATTTGAAAAAACAAGTGAAGAAAAGAAAAAAACAAGTTGGTGGAAAAAATATCTTCCTTGGTAAAAAAAATAGCTGACGGACATCCGTCAGCTATTTTTTTATTCACTTAATAATGCATGACGCAATTCTTCACTAGACTCGTTCCAAATCGCTTCATTATGTTCTTTCAAGAACGTACCAAGTACTTTTTTAGAAGATTCATCCATATGTTCAACCATAATGTGACGCTTCAATGATTTATCCATTTTGTTTACATGCTCTGGAAGTGATTTATATCCGCGGCGAATTTCACGGTCTACTGTCATTTCACAAGCTGTTACCCCTGCGTAATAAGCACCGTTCGGTGTTCTTTCAATTGTTACCCAAACAAGCCAAAATGGTTTTCCGTTTGGAACGTCATCTTTATTTGTTAAAAACTTAATTCCTTTTTCTACTGTACTACGCGCATGCATCGCACCGATATCAACGAATGCAGTTTTCTCTAGTACATCAACAAATACAGGTGAAATGTTTTCTAAGCTTAATGCCCCAACACCAAATCCACCATGTCCATCTGTTGAATCATTTTTCACGATATTAAAACCGATTTTCTTCTTTTTCTCTGTCATATGTAACTTCCTCCTCACTTAAAAATTATAAAAGCCCAAAAATAGGCGCAATGATACTTTGTAAAAATACGAATACATACGGAATGACAACATTGAAAATAGGTTGAATTGTGTAATTGCTAAGCGGTGTAATAACAAGAATTAATAACGCAATTGCTCCATATTTTTCATACTGTGTCATTTTCGCACGAATATTTGCTGGTGCTAAATCTTCCACAACGCGATATCCATCAAGTGGCGGAATCGGTAATAAGTTAAATACAAGTAAAACGATATTAAGCATAATAAAAATTTGGAAGAATCGACCTAATGTATCTGCTACTGCAAATGGAATTGAGTCTAGTACGCCAAATGTTAATAAGCTATACCAAATAATTAAACCAATCGCACTTAAAATTAAGTTACTAATCGGTCCTGCAATAGAAACTAATATCCCTGCAAGACGTGGTCTTTTAAAGTTATACGGGTTAACAGGCACCGGTCTTGCCCAACCGAATCCAAGAATTAATACTGCAATCATCCCGATAGGATCTAAATGGGCCATCGGTGATAACGTTAAACGTCCTTGTTTTTTCGCTGTATCGTCCCCAAATTTATATGCCACATATGCATGTGCAAATTCATGAACGGATAGTGCAATAATAATCGCCATTGCTACTAACGGAATTTCGTGCAATGGATATCTAAATAACTGATCCATACTTCATCTCCTCTTCAATATGTCAAAAAAGAAATTATTTTTTTCCGATTGTTCTTCCCCATAATCCGCTATAATAAGAGTGTAACTTACATAAAAGGAGCGATTGTACATGCCATACGTAACAGTGAAAATGCTAGAAGGACGCACAGAGGAACAAAAGAAAGCTCTTGCTGAGAAAGTAACAGCAGCAGTAAGCGAAACAACTGGTGCTCCTGAAGAAAACATCGTTGTTTTCATCGAAGAAATGTCTAAAAACCATTATGCAGTTGGCGGAAAACGCTTAAGCGACAAATAATTTCAAGTTCTTTCATAAGAAGCAGCCATTAGCTGCTTCTTATTTTTTGCCTTCTAACAACTCGATAATTCTCTCTTTATATTTTCCTTTTCTTCCATCTTCATAGATTAAATCATGCGGATAGAATAACTTTTGGTCCGTTCTCTTCTTCCCCGTAATCGCCTCAACAATATCCGATTCACGTGAAAGCTCTCTAAGTTCCCCGTTCGGCATAAGGAGTAAGATTGGCAGACGCTCTTCCTCTTCTCCTGCGCGATAAAAGTCATATGGTAAATCCGATGTTGAATCAACAACTAAATAATACTCTGGATCTAGTCCAATCTTTTTAAATAAGCTGCTTAGCTCCATCCAATTATCTAAACCGTGCTTATCTGTAAACTCTACATATTTAAATAGATTTCGATTCATAAAACGACGGCATAAGTCACTTAAAATTGGATCTTCT
Organism: Bacillus sp. FSL M7-1020; assembly: GCF_038050415.1. Taxonomy (NCBI): domain Bacteria; kingdom Bacillati; phylum Bacillota; class Bacilli; order Caryophanales; family Bacillaceae; genus Bacillus; species Bacillus sp. FSL M7-1020. The sequence continues at coordinate 4,900,380 of NZ_JBBOTW010000001.1, forward strand.
TCGTCTTGCCATACTTGGAAGTAATAATACATTACGTTCTCGTCTAGCTTTAAATAATCCTCTACTGTCACTTCTTCTTCAAACAAAGAATAGAAATGAACAGGATGATTTTTAAACGCATAATACTTCTCATGCAATGATTTAGCACGGTGTAAAATCTTCGTTAAAATAACTTCTGCACTGCGCGTTACCGGATGGAAATATACTTGCCAATACATTTGATAACGGCTCATAATATAATGCTCAACAGCATGCATACCACTATTTTTAATAACTACTTGATTCCCATACGGACGCATGACACGCAATATACGTTCCATATCAAAGTTCCCGTACTTTACACCTGTGAAATAAGCATCTCTTAATAAATAATCCATACGATCTGCATCAATTTGACTTGAAATCATACTAATCGCTAATTTATTAGTAGATGTTTTCGCAATTACATCTGCCACTTTTTGCGGGAAGTCCTTATCCACACGACTTAATACACGATTAATTTCCGTATCTCCTACGATAATCTTTTGCGTAAATTTCTCATGATCTAATGAAAATACTTTTTCAAACGAATGAGAAAATGGGCCGTGACCGACATCATGAAGTAATGCCGCACATAAACATAACAATCTATCTTCAGCATTCCAGTTCGGTCTGCCATCAAACACATCATCAATCATACGACGAATAATTTCATATACACCTAACGAATGAGTAAAGCGACTATGCTCTGCACCGTGAAATGTAAAAAATGTTGTTCCAAGCTGCTTAATACGGCGCAAGCGTTGAAATTCTTTCGTTCCGATTAAATCCCAAATAACACGATCACGCACGTGCACATATTTATGTACTGGGTCTTTAAACACTTTTGTTTCGCTGAGTTTGTCGTTTAAATATACCACTTTTCGACATCCCCCTTTCTTTACTGCATTCTTACTATATATTATAAACGAAATAGGAAACAGAAAGAAATGAAAGACTGTATTAATTGCCCTTATATAAAGAAAAAATCACCTTTACCGAAGTAAAAGCGATTTCTTTTTATACATTATTTTCCTAAAACGAACTCAGCAACTTCATCTAAGATCATTTCTTTTCCTAGTGGGAAGTAACCTTTGTTTAGATCTTCATTTTTAATTGTAAATACGTGGTTATTTTTAACAGCATTCATGTTTTTCCAAATTGATTCTTCTTGGAATTCTTTTAGACGCTGAGAACCGTCACCCGTTGTAAATACAAATAAGTAATCTGGGTTGTAATCGATTAAAGCTTCTTTTTGTACTTGTACTAATGGTTTATCAGTTGGTGTACCTTTAACTGCTGGTAATTTTAAATCATTAAAGATTACGCTACCGTAACCGTAGTCACCATATACACGGAATGCATTTGGATATGCAGCCATTTTCATGAATGTTGCATCACCAGTTTTAGCGATAATTTTATCATGTAATTTGCTTGCTTTTTCATCATACTTTTTAAACCATTCTTTTGTTTCTTTCTCTTTACCAAGAATTTGGCCTACTTCTTCAAGCTTTGGACGCCATTGATCTAATGGAGTGTTTAACATAACTGTTGGTGCAATTTTAGATAATTGATCGTAAATCTTTTCTTGACGATTATTTACAAGAATTAAGTCTGGTTTTGCAGCAGCTACTGCTTCGATGTTAATTTTATCGCCCCAAGCAGAACCAACTGGTTTAACGTCTTTTAATTTATTTGCAATATGTGCATCAATTTTTTCTTGAGATGTATTAGCTGTAATAATTGGTTTCATACCAAAGATTAATAATTCTTCTGTTGAACCACTAAGGTCAGCAATTTTCTTTGGATTTGCAGGGATTTTAATCTCCCCTTTTGCATGTTTTACAGTGCGCTCTTCAGTCTTCGCATCTGCTTTCTTTTCTTCTTCTTTGTTAGAACAAGCTGCAAATAGTACAGAAGTAACCACTAGTACCATTGCTAATAGTGCCATTTTAAAATTCTTCATGTTCCCACTCCTTCTGGCTGTATTTATCTTATAATTTAGGATGAACTATAAGAAACAAAAATAACAATTAATCAATATATATTTATTAACCGTTGTTAATGACCCATTCTAACGGGCGTTCAACTTCCCATTTATAAGTAAGAAGCTCAACGTCCATTAGAAGTCCCCCTCTTTACGAGGGGGTTCTACTTATGCTTTTTTACGCAATTGATTACTAATCATCGCTAAATCATATGTTAAACAAATCGGTTTACAGTTTACTGGACATGGAACGATTTGCGCTTCAATCTCAAACACGTTACGAAGTGTTTCACTTGTCATAACCTCATCTGGCGTTCCTTGTTTCATTAACTTACCTGCTTTTAATGCAATCATATGATCAGAGAAACGAGAAGCATGATTTAAATCGTGAATAACCATCACAATTGTCCTACCTTCTTCTTGGTTCAATTTCTTCAGTAAGTTTAATACTTCAAGTTGATGTGCCATATCTAAATATGTCGTTGGTTCATCTAATACAAGTAAATCTGTTCCTTGTGCAAGAGCCATCGCAATCCATACCCGTTGACGTTGACCACCTGATAAGGCTTCTGCTGAACGATTTGCGAACTCTGTCATTCCCGTCACTTCAAGTGCCCAATGAATGTAGCGATAGTCTTCTTCTTTCAATGTTCCAAATCCTTTTTGATGAGGAAAACGTCCATATGAAACAAGTTCAAACACAGTAAGGCCTGTTGGCACTTCTGCAGTTTGTGGTAAGATCGCCATTTTCTTTGCGATTTCTTTCGTTGGCTGTTTCTCAATTGCTTTTCCATCAAGATAAACAGTACCTTTTTTCGCCTTCAAAATACGAGAAGCCGTTTTTAATAATGTGGATTTCCCACAACCATTTGGTCCAATAATCGTTGTAATTTTTCCTTCCGGAATTTCAACTGTTAATCCATCAATAATTAATCCTTCATTATAGCCAACAGATACCGAATCAACTGCTAAAGTTGCCATACAAAAAGCCTCCCTTTATTTTGTCCTCATAAGTAAATATATGAAATATGGTGCACCAATTACAGAAATAACAAGACCGACCGGTATTTCTGAAGTTGGCAACACACTTCTTGAAATTACATCTGCAAATAAAAGCAAGAACGTTCCTATTAATGCTGCAGTTGGTAACATGATTTGATGTTTACCACCAACAAGGCGTCTCGCTAAATGAGGAGCCATTAAACCGATAAAACCTATTCCGCCCGCCACCGCAACAGATGCACCAGCTAAACAAACTGCAATAAATAATAATTTACGTCTTTCTTTTTCTACGTTTACACCAAGGCCAACAGCTGTAGAGTCGCCTAAATTCATTACATTTAATATGTGTGCTTTACTAATAGCAAGCGGTAAGAAAATAACCATCCATGGAAGTACACTTAATACGAATTTCCAATCTGTACCCCAGAGACTTCCTGCTAACCAAATCGTAGCAAAACGAAAATCGTTAGATGTCATCTTCATAGAGAAAATTAAACTAACGGCACCAAATCCAGCCGCAACGGCAATACCAACAAGTATTAATCGAGTCGATGAAACGCCGTCTTTCCATGCTAATAAGTAAATAATAACTGCCGCTAATATCGCACCAACTAGGGCGAAAAATGGAAGGATAAATACAGATAAAAATGTACCTGTCCCAACTTTTCCAAAGAAAAAGTAGACGAATATAACAACCGTTAATCCCGCTCCAGCGTTAATACCTATAATACCTGGATCAGCAAGTGGATTTCTTGATAGTCCTTGCAGAATTGCACCTGACATGGCTAACGCAGATCCTACTAATATAGCGATAACCATACGCGGCATACGAAATTCAAATAAAATAACTGACTGATCTTCAGCCCCGAGTCCAACCAATGACTTTAATACATCCATTGGTGGTATTTTAAAAGTTCCTGTATTTAAACTAATAAGAAATATAGAAATGATTAATCCTACTAAAATTGTTAAAACAGAAACGTTCTTTTTTGTTAAAATGCTCGTCCTCACATTTTTCCTCTCCCTTCGTTACGTGCTAAGTAGAGGAAGAATGGAACCCCAATTAGCGCTGTAATTGCTCCAATTGGCGTTTCAAATGGTGGATTAATAACGCGAGATAACATATCTGCACACTCAATTAACAATCCACCTAAGACTGCAGAACATGGAATAACCCATCTATAGTCTGAGCCTACTAGGAAACGAGTCATATGTGGAATTACAAGACCAACAAACCCAACTGACCCTGCCATAGAAACTGCAGAACCTGTTAACACAAGAACAAGTACTGTTCCGATAAATTTAATTAATGTCGTATTTTGACCAAGTCCAATCGCAATTTCTTCACCGAAGCTCAAGATTGTAATATACCTCGACATCATAATTGCAATAAAGAGACAAACTAGACCAATTGGCACTAACATATTAATACTTTGCCATTTCACTCCAGCAACTCCGCCTGCATTCCACATACTCACCTCTTGGGCAAGATTGAAATACAGCGCAATTCCAGATGAAATTGCCCCTAATAAAGCACTAATTGCTGCACCTGCTAAAGCTAATTTCACAGGTGTTAATCCACCTGGTGAAGAAGACCCAATTCCATATACAATACTTGCGCCAAACGCAGCTCCAATAAAAGATGCGATAACAAACATTAAATAAGGTGAATTAGGGAAGAATGCATACATAATTGCAATCCCGAATACAGCGCCATCTGTAATCCCCATTAACGATGGTGATGCAAGTGGATTTCGCGTCATACCTTGCATAATTGCTCCTGATACTGCTAAAAAGGCACCTGCAACTACGCCCCCTATTGCTCTAGGCATGCGAAGTTCTTGAATTACGTTATGATGCGTAATAGATCCGTCAAACTGAAACACAGCTTGCCATACAGTCTTTAAACTAATATCTGCCGCGCCAAACGAAATAGAAACTGCCATGCTTAAAGCTAACAAAATTGTACCCGCTACTAAAATAATAGAAGCGATGAGCGGCCTGCTCTTAATCTCTTTAACACTCTCATCTTGTTGTTCTACACTCCTTGCGCTCGCTTCCATCCCTCAACCATCCTAACCAACAACATATATTTAATAAAATGAAATTTATTCTCAAATAGTAATAAAAAAATAGGTGAATTGGCTTATTCTTGATAATGATTATCAGAATCAGACACTTTCTATTCTACCCACCGCTTCAAAAGGCTGTCAACCATTATTTCGAAATACAAATTCATATAAATTGACAATGTAATGAACAGTTGATGTCCATCTGTCACTGACTATCAGTAATAACCAATTAAGCTTCCATAGAATAACTCATTCTTCTTATGGGTATAAAAAAAGAAGAGTAGTCTGTTCACTCTTCTTTTTCTTACTTATTTAACTTTGCTTGAATTTTTACAATTAATTCATCTTCTGTTGGAGCTGCAACTGGACGATTATTTACAAATGCGAATGATTTTTTACGACCAGGACCACAGTAAGACTGGCATGCAACTTCAATCGTTGCACATGAATCTACTTTTTTTAACTTCGGAATTAACGTTTTAACGTTCGTTGCCTGACAATCATCGCACACACGAAATTCGTTTCCCATTATATAACACTTCCTCTATTTTAAACTTTTCTCAAGTACATTTAAAAATAAACACTAAATGGTATTTTACCGCTCTTTTAAGCTCGTTGCAAGTTTCCTTGCGACGCTCTTTCCTTCATATAAAGCTACATATTTTTATGCTCTCCTACAGAAGCTTCCATCATTCTTGGCAAAATTTATCCCGCTGTTTGCGGGCAGTAAGACTTCCGCCTTAAAATTCGGCGAATGAGAGAGAGTTAGGTAGAAAATCCACTGCCCGTAAAAACCCCTAATAATCAGCGGGAGACGGAAAAAACTTTCACTGATTAAAGTTTCACTTTATTCCTTTCATCGAAATCTACCATATTTTTAAAAGCTTTGTATAAAAGCACATTTTTTTGCCCATTATAAAAATAGGAAGTTCATAAAAAGAAAGGGAGTTGAATCTATGAAAGTAAGACAAGATGCTTGGACAGACGGGGATGATTTATTACTTGCTGAAACGGTACTTCGCCATGTTAGAGAAGGAAGTACGCAATTAAATGCATTTGAGGAGGTAGGAGATCAGTTAAATCGCACATCCGCTGCTTGTGGTTTCCGCTGGAATGCCGTTGTTCGCTATAGTTATGAGCAGGCTCTTCAACTAGCAAAAAAACATCGTAAAGATAAAATGCGTGCTGCGAGCGGTGAACAAGCGAAAAAACGTTTACTTTATACACCACCAGCTTCAGGAGCGATAACTGATTATGAAGAACTAGTACAAGAGGAAACAACTGTACAATATAAAGAAGCTAGTCTATATCAAGAGCCTACTATCCCTGCTGTAAAAAGCTCTATCACAATGCAAGATGTTATTTACTTTTTACAAACTGTTGGATCTTCAAATATAAAAGTAACCGGTCTTGAAAACGAGAATACGAGATTGAAACAAGAAATTAAATCACAAATCTTGCGAAATGAAGAACTAGAAAAGAAACTAGAAAAATTAGAACAACAATCTCATACTGTACAAGAGGATTACGAAACACTTATGAATATTATGAACCGCGCTCGTAAATTAGCAGTAATGGATGATGAGGAACGTTCGCAAACTTCTTTCCGAATGGATCGAAACGGTAATTTAGAAAAAATTGCAGAATAAAAAGGATGCATGCAATGCATCCTTTTTATTATTTCACTTCAAGCACACACGCTTCTTTTACTTTAAAATCTCTCTTTATATATGGGAAAACTCCTTTCATCATTTTTTGCTATAATAGAGATTGTCATTTTAAAGATAAGGGGTTAGTTATATGAGCAATTCCCGTTCAATTTTATCTCAGCCAGAGTGGCGTATTGTAGATCAGTCTAGTTTAGGACCGACATTCCATGCCTTGCAATCATTCGCAATGGATGACACATTATGCACAAGTATTGGGAATGGCGCATCCGCTGCAACAATGCGTTCTTGGGTTCATCACAATACAATCGTTCTCGGCATTCAAGATTCACGCCTACCACACTTAGAAGAAGGTATTTCCTTTTTAAAAGAAAACAACTTCAATGTTATCGTTCGTAATTCCGGTGGACTTGCGGTCGTACTTGATGAAGGTGTGTTAAACGTATCACTTTTATTCCAAGAAACAGAAAAAGGTATCGATATTGATCTGGGATACGATACAATGTGGCATTTAATTAAGGAAATGTTAAAAGATTACGACGTTACAATCGAGGCAAAAGAAATTGTTGGTTCTTATTGTCCTGGTAGCTATGATTTAAGTATTCGCGACCAAAAATTCGCAGGTATTTCTCAGCGCCGTATTCGCGGTGGGGTTGCTGTACAAATTTACTTATGTGCTACAGGAAGCGGATCGGAACGCGCTGCGCTTGTTCGCGACTTTTACAATGTAGCAATTCAAGGAGAAGAAACACGCTTCACGTATCCCGAAATTGTACCGAGTACAATGGCCTCACTCTCAGAATTACTTGGTGAAACAATTACAGTACAAGATTTAATGATGCGTCTTTTAAAAACATTACAGCAATTCGCTCCAAAGTTAACACCATCTCAATTAACAGTAGATGAAGTTCCTTTATATGAGACGAATTTACAGCGTATTATTGATCGTAATAATAAAGCACTTGGCTTAGAAAAATAAAAATGACCACCCTAAGGGTGGTCATTTTTCATAGCAATTCATTATAGAATTAAAGTGCTTGAGCTGCTGTAATTAAAGCTAACTTGTATACTTCTTCTTCGTTACATCCACGAGATAGATCATTTACAGGCATGTTTAAACCTTGTAAGATCGGTCCTACTGCTTCGAAGTTACCTAAGCGTTGAGCGATTTTGTAGCCAATATTACCAGCTTCTAAGCTTGGGAATACGAATACGTTAGCATCACCTTTAATTGTAGAACCTGGAGCTTTTTTCTCAGCTACAGATGGTACGAATGCAGCATCGAATTGGAATTCTCCATCTAAAGTTAATTCTGGAGCCATTTCTTTTGCAATGCGAGTTGCTTCTACAACTTTTTCTGTTTCTGGAGATTTCGCAGAACCTTTTGTAGAGAAGCTTAACATAGCAACGCGTGGGTCAATGCCAAATAGTTCAGCAGTTTTCGCACTTTCAATACCAATTTCAGCTAAATCTTGACTGTTTGGTGCAATGTTAATTGCGCAATCAGCGAATACATATTTCTCTTCTTCGCGTACCATGATGAATACGCCAGAAGTTTTTGTAACGCCTGGTTTTGTTTTAATAATTTGAAGTGCTGGACGAACTGTATCAGCTGTAGAGTGAGCTGCACCACTTACTAAACCATGTGCTTTGCCCATGTATACAAGCATTGTACCGAAGTAGTTTTCGTCTTTAAGGATTTTACGAGCGTCTTCTTCAGTTGCTTTACCTTTACGGCGTTCAACGAAAGATGCTACCATTGCATCCATTTCTTCGTATGTAGCTGGGTCATAAATATCAACGCCTGCTAATGTTAAATTCATGCTAGCAGCTTTTGCGCTAATTTCTTCTTTATTACCAACTAAAATTGGTTTTACTAACTCTTCTTTTGCTAAACGCTCTGCAGCGCCTAAAATTCTTTCATCAGTTCCTTCAGGAAGTACGATAGAAATGCCTTTTCCTCGAACTTTTTCTTTTACTGTTGTAAATAAGTTGCTCACGAATAAACCCTCCTACATATGTTAAAAAACTCTATCTTTAAGAATACTGCTTTTCCTCTATATTTTAAACTTATAGCTCCCAAAAAATAGATAAAATGAAAATGATTATATTTTCATAAAATTCAGCCTAAAAATATGTCCTACTTAAGCCTTATTTTCTCCCGATTTCTAATAAATATAAATGTGACAATTTTATGTGCCGGAACTTTATATAGATGATTTTAAAACTATATATGCTATAGTTAACGTGTAAAACTATCATTAACTGAGGTGAATAGAATGAGTGAAGCAACAACAACGTTAGATGGCTGGTATTGTCTACATGATTTACGTTCTATTGATTGGGCTGCATGGAAAACATTATCTAGCGACGAACGCGGACAAGCTGTGTCTGAATTTTTAAATGTCGTTGAAAAATGGAACGAAGTAGCTACTGCAAAAAAAGGTAGTCACGCAATGTATACAGTTGTTGGTCAAAAAGCTGATATTATGCTTATGATTTTACGTCCAACAATGGAAGAATTAAATGAAATTGAAACAGAATTAAATAAAACAACATTAGCTGAATATATGGTTCCTGCATATTCTTACGTATCTGTTGTTGAACTAAGCAACTATCTTCCAGCTGATGAAGATCCATACCAAAACCCACAAATTTTAGCTCGCTTATATCCTGAATTACCAAAAGCAAATCATATTTGCTTCTATCCAATGGACAAGCGTCGCCAAGGTGATGACAACTGGTACATGCTTCCTATGGAAGAACGTAAAAAAATGATGTACAGTCATAGTAAAATTGGTCGACAGTACGCAGGTAAAGTACGCCAAGTTATTTCAGGATCAGTCGGATTCGACGATTTCGAGTGGGGCGTAACATTATTCGCTGATGATGTTCTTCAATTTAAGAAACTTATATATGAAATGCGCTTCGATGAAGTAAGTGCTCGTTATGGTGAATTCGGAACATTTTTCGTTGGAAACATTTTACCGAACGAAAAAGTAGAAAAATTTTTACACATATAAATAGTGAAAAAGGAACGAAATTCGTTCCTTTTTTTATTATCCTCTATATTTCTCCTCAAAAAACTTCTTTTCTCCGCAAATTTGAACAAAAATCGACAAATTCTTTTCAAATTTCTTGTAAAATTGTAACCTTTTTATATATAAAATTATGCTAAAATGATACGAGCTATATGCTAAATACCGATGCGAAGGTGATAATCTATATGAAGAAAATCTTGTCTATTTTACTATTGCTTTTATTGTCAATTTCTTCCTTAGTAGTAACAACATCCCATGCGGAAGAAAAAATACATATTGAGGCAGCCGCTGCACTTCTATTTGATGCAGATACAGGAAAAATACTGCATGAGCAAAATCCAGATGAATTACTAGCTATCGCTAGTATGTCAAAATTAATTGTTGTTTATGCTGTTTTAGAGGCAATTAAAGAAGGGAAAATTACTTGGGATACAAAAGTAAATATTTCTGATTATGCTTATGAAGTCTCTCGTAATAACGAATTCTCTAACGTACCGTTTGAAAAAGGACGTCAATATACTGTAAAAGAATTATATCATTCTATCGTTATCTTCTCTGCGAATGGATCTAGTATTGCTTTAGCAGAACTTCTTGCAGGAAGCGAAAAAAACTTCTTAAATCTTGCAAATGACCATGCAAAAAAACTAGGGTTAAAGAAATATAAATTTGTAAACGCTACTGGGTTAAATAACGCTGATTTAAAAGGGAAACATCCTGAAGGAACTGATCCGAATGGAGAAAACTCCATGTCAGCTCGCGATATGGGTATTCTTTCAAAAACAATTATTACAAAGTATCCAGAAATGCTAGAGGATACAAAACAAAGATTTAGAAACTTCCCGGATAATCATCCGAAGCCAATTCGTATGGAAAACTGGAACTGGATGTTACCAGGTGCTGCTTTCGCTTATGAAGGGTCAGATGGTTTGAAAACAGGAAGTTCTGATACGGCTGGATATGGATTCACTATTACAGCAAAACGTGGTGATTTACGTCTTATTTCCGTTATTATTAAGACAAAATCAATGGACGAACGTTTCACAGAATCTCGTGCATTAATTGAATATGGATTTAATAGCTTCGAAAAACAAAAGCTGAAAATTGATAAAAATAATACAATCTCTGTAGTAAAAGGGAAAGCAGATCAAGTAACTGTTGCACCTGAAAAAGAAATAACAGTAATTGCGAAAAAGGGTGACAAGTCACCTTACAAAATTTCTACTGAAGCAGATAAGTCACTCGCTGAAGATGGACATTTAATTGCTCCTATTAAGAAAGATACAAAGGTGGGTTCCATCGTTTTAGAATCAACTGATAAATATGGTTTCTTAGATGGAAATAAGAGCATGAAGGTTGCTGCAAAAACGACAGAAGAAGTAGAAAAAGCAAATTGGTTCGTATTAACAATGCGTTCCGTTGGTGATTTCTTCTCAAACTTATGGTCCAAAATATTTTAATGATAAAAAGCTAGCACACGCTAGCTTTTTTATTTTCCTCTCTCAATGTAAAACTTCGTTTGGTTGTCATATCTGAGTCCTTTTCCTCATACGTATGAACTAGTAATTGTTCCACACTTCATCTAGAGATAAAGTGAAACTTTAATCAGTGGGGGTTTTGTTCATCCCCCACTGATTATTAGCCTTCACCAATCGAGCGTTTAGGGGCAGTTTGATCTCCCACCCACCTTCTTTGCTCCAGCCAAATTTCAAGGTGGGAGTCTTACTGCCCATTAATGCGGGATAAACCTCTTTCCAAAAGGTATTCCACAAAGAGAGGTGACACATAATGGGTGTTATTGCTTATAACGAAGAAGATGTAAAGTTATTAGCTAGACTGATGCGTGCTGAAGCCGAAGGAGAAGGGCAACAAGGAATGCTAATGGTCGGAAACGTTGGGGTAAATCGTGTCCGTGGAAATTGTTTAGATTTTAAAAGGATACGTAATTTACGTCAAATGGTTTATCAAAATCCTGGTGGTTTTGAGGCAACTCAAAAAGGATATTTTTATCAGCGAGCGAGGGAGCAAGATATCGCATTAGCAAGACGGACCATTCAAGGACAACGTTTTTGGCCCGCTAACTTTGCCTTATGGTTTTTTAGGCCTGAAGGTCCTTGTCCGCCAACTTGGTATGACCAACAAAATTCTGGTCGCTTTAAAAAGCACTGCTTCTTCCAGCCATCTGCCGGAGACTGTCCAAGCGTATATTAGGGAATGAAAATGAGGAGGGATTTTTGAATGGCACAGCAACAAAACCCGTACTATGGAACAGGTTTTTATCAACCATCAGGCACTTACGTACAACCGCAACAAATGACCGCGCAGCAACAGCAACAACAGCAAGCAATGCAACAACAAGCTGCTCAGGCTCAACTTGCAGTTTCTCAAGGGATGTTACCGCTCGAGCAATCATACATTGAAAACATTCTTCGCTTAAATAAAGGAAAGCAAGCTACAGTTGTAATGACTTATGAGCGTGGTAGCTCGCTCGGTACACAATCTTATACAGGGATTATCGAAGCGGCCGGACGTGATCATATCGTTATTAGTGAACCACAATCAGGGAAACGTTTTTTACTATTAATGATCTACTTAGATTATGTAGAATTCCCAGAAGAGATTACGTATTTACCTAGTCAACAAGCAACTTATGCTCCGAGACCATAAAAAAAAGCTGGCAAATGCCAGCTTTTGTTTTTTTATAACCCTTTTACTACTGCAGTTCCTACTAAAATCCACGCCACAATAAACGCTACACCACCAAGAGGTGTAATTGGACCAAAGAACTTAATACCTGTCGTACTTAGTGCGTAAAGACTACCTGAGAACATAATAATCCCAGCTACCATAAGCCAACCAGCAGTAGTTAAAAGTGATGATTGAATCTTATCCATCAATAGAGCAACTACGAATAGTCCACCTGCATGAAACATTTGATATGTAACACCTGTTTTCCAAACTTCTAACATTTTCGCAGAAATTTTATTTTCTAAACCATGTGCCCCAAAGGCTCCTAACGCAACAGATAGCCCCGCTGCAATACAACCTAGTAAAAAGAAAATTTTCATCTTAATTCCCCTTTTTTACTTTTATCATAAGCAATTTTTTCATATAAGCCAAACGATTTAATCCTTAAAAATCAAATAAAGAATTACCATTTGCCCCTTCTTCTTTTATATACACAGGTTCTCCAGAAACCGGTATAACTGGTTGAACTGGTTGAACTGTTGTTATAGGCTGCGATCTAATTACTTGCGATTGAATTTGCGGCTCTCTATACGTAGAAGATTCAACCTGTTCATCTAATAGTAAATCGCATAAAGCACGCACAACTAATAAATGATCTTTTGATTTTTGTCCTTCACTACTTTTTGCCTTTGCAATTTCATTCGCCATTTTATTTAAAATCTTATCGCTCGATATTTGCATTCCTTATCACCTCGTACTTTGTAGTTCTTTCTCAAATTGCCCCAGCTTCTCTACTGAACCAAATACTATTATCATATCATGTTCTTGCAATTTTTCCTGCCCCGTCGGATTATGTATAATATCCCCACTTCTCAAAATCGCTAAAATTGTTACATCAAATTGATTTCTCACATCACTCTCTAGTAACGATTTATTGACTAAGATAGAATCGTTTCCGACTGAAATTTCTTCAATTACAAATGATTGCTCTATTCCATACAGTACTGTATCAATATAATGAACTGTTAGCGGATTCGCAATACCTTTTGCAATATGAATTCCTGCCATACTAGATGGATTAATAACCTTATTTGCACCAGCACGCCTTAATTTTTCTTCGGTTTCTTGCTTTTCCGCTCTTGCTACAATTTTAATTGCATCGTTTAATCCTCTTGCCGTTAATGTAATAAATACATTTTCAGCATCATTTGCAACAATAGCAACTAAACCAGCCGCTTTTGAAATTCCAGCATGATGTAAAACTTGATCCTCCGTCGCATCTCCATGTATATACAAAAGCTTTTCCTTCTCTAATATGCTTTCATCTTTATCGACAACAACAAATGGAATTTTCTTTTCTTGCAATTCATGTACAACTTGAAGCCCCACTCTACCGCAACCACATACTATAATGTGATTTTGTAACTGTGCTATTTGTTTATCCATCTTCTTCCTCCGCACTGCATGAAATAAATTCCCTTCAATAATTATAGCTGCCACTACTCCAATTGCATATGTAACAATACCAACACCAACAGGAATAATAAGGAGCGCAAATACTTTCCCTGCTTGCGTTACAGGAACGGCATCTCCGTATCCAACAGTCAATACAGTAATCATCGTCATCCAAAATGCTTGAAACAAACTAATCTCTTCAATTGTCATAAATCCTAGTGTTCCTAAAATTACAACAAAGGTCATACATACAACAGCTATCCATAATTGCTTACGTGCATTCATATCGTGTTTCAACTCTTTTCTCTATCTACAATCTTTGCCAGTGGAAATAAAATACGTATATACTAGATACGGAATCTATGAAAGAGGTTGATATAATGAAGACATTTCTTTCCGCCTTACAATGGGCACTATTTATTTTAGCAGGAAGCCTTATTGTACCAATTAGTGTCGCAACTAGTTATGGTCTTGATGGCGCTGAAGCTATCGCATTCATACAAAGAACATTATTTGTTCTAGGCTTTGCTGGTCTCTTGCAAGCTATATTTGGGCATAAACTTCCTATTCAAGAAGGTCCTGCTGGCCTTTGGTGGGGAATTTTCTCCCTTTACGCAAGTTTAGGCGTCATATTATTTGGATCAAGCAATGAGACACTTAAAGTTCTTCAATATGCTTTCTTATTAAGCGGTATTATTTGCATTATTCTTAGCGTTTTTGGACTCATTGATAAACTAGTTCGCTACTTTACACCGACAGTTATTGGAACATATTTATTTCTTCTTGTCACGCAACTCAGTGGCTCCTTCTTAAAAGGAATGTTTGGTCTTGATGGACAACATACAGAAGTACAACCAAAAGTATTTATTCTTTCACTCATTGTTATTTTACTATCCTTTTTCGTTATGAAGCTACCTATTATTGGACAATATTCCGTTCTCTTCAGTATTGTCTGCGGCTGGATTTTATTTGCATGCTTCGGATTATCTAATCCTGTAACACCTGTAACAGACATAATCCGGCTTCCATCTCTATTCGTTTTCGGAATGCCTCGCGTTGAATGGAACATGGCAATTACAGTCATTTTCGTTACACTATTACTTCTAACAAATATGTTAGCAAGTATTCGTGTTGTACAAAAGGTTGTTTCTAAATACGAAACAGATGCAGCTCCAGATCGCTTTAAACAAGCTGGCATTATAACGGGAATAAATCAATTGCTAGGCGGTCTATTTTCAGCTATTGGACCTGTTGCTATTTCTGGATCAGCAGGATTTATTGCAACGACTAATATCTATAAACGCCTTCCATTTATATTAGGATCAAGCTTTATTATTGCCGTTAGTATATTCCCAAAGATCACTTCATTCTTTGCAGCAATCCCAGTTGCAGTTGGTTATGCCGCTATTTATCCTGTATTCGCAAGCATGATTGGCCTCGCCTTTCGAGAATACGAAACTGTCCAGGATAAAGAACGATTATTTAAAGTAGCCGGTCTTTCCATCTTTACAGGAGTCGGGGTTATGTTTGTTCCAGCAGGAGCATATTCCACACTTCCACCATTTCTAGCATCTTTTTTAAGTAACGGTCTCGTTCTTGGATCTGTAATGGCAATCTTGCTAGAAATACTATTTTCTCGTTCCACAGCAAAACAACTATCGTAAATTGGAAAACTTCCATTATTGCACTCTACCTTTAGAGTTGTTACGATAAAATCAAACTTTAATCATTGGGGTTTTATTCATCCCCAATGATTATTAACCAATATTATGAGCAACACACTCATAATAATTTATCTACTTCTTTTCAAAGAGGTTTGATGTCTTACTATTATTCCTCAACATCTTCATGAACATGTATTTTGATTTCAATTAAAGAAAGGAATTTTCTATATGACTTATAAAATGATTGTTTTAGATTTAGATGATACTTTATTACGTGATGACCATACTATTTCACCTCGTACGAAAGAAGCTTTAATGACTGCACAAGAGCAAGGGGTAAAGGTTGTACTTGCTTCTGGACGTCCAACGTTTGGTATGCGCAATGTAGCCAAAGAACTTCGTTTAGAAGAATACGGCAGTTTCATTCTATCTTTTAATGGTGCAAAAATTATTAACTGTAAAACAAACGAAGAAATCTTTAGTAGTACGCTATCTCCTGAAATCGTTCACAACCTATTTGAAATTAGTAAAACTGAAGATGTATGGATTCATACTTATATGGGCGATGATATCGTAACGGAAGAAAATAACCCTTATACTGAAATTGAGGGCGATATTACTGGTATGCCAATTGTTGTAGTAGATGACTTTAAAGCCGCAGTTAAAGAGCCGGTAGTAAAAGTATTAATGAATAAAGAGGCTGAACGTCTTGTTGAAGTTGAAAAGAAACTACAAAAACAACTAGAAGGCCAATTAAGCGTGATGCGTTCAAAACCATTCTTCTTAGAATTTACTGAATATGGTGTTACAAAAGGAACAAGCCTAAACCAACTCATCCAAAAACTTGGTATTAAACGCGAAGAAGTTATCGCAATGGGCGACAGCTATAACGACCAAGCGATGATTGAATTCGCAGGTCTTGGCGTTGCAATGGGTAATGCGCCAGATGATATTAAAGAAATTGCAAACTATGTAACAGATACAAATATGAACAATGGCGTTGCAAAAGTTGTAGAGAAATTCGTTTTAAAAACAGAAGTACTTATTTAATATTTTCATTCATAAAACCTATTTGAAGTCAAACACTTCAAATAGGTTTTTATTTAAATTCTCGTGCTTTTGTGACTATATTTTGAACTTTGCACTATTCTCGTAGTGTAAACTTTCTTTTTGTATATAATGAAACAAAATAGACTATTTTATTTTGAAAAAGAATACAAATTTACTATAAACAAGCATACGTTAAAGGAGGCTACTTTACATGTTATCTACACCAATCGGACGATTAAGAGCAATTGGACTAGTTGAAGGGATTTCTTTCCTATTACTATTATTTGTAGCAATGCCATTGAAATACTTCGCAGGATTTGCAACAGCTGTTAAAATTACAGGCATGGCTCATGGTGTTCTATTTATTCTATTCATCTTTGCAGTCATTCAAGTAACAATCGTACACCGTAAATCAATTTTATGGGCACTTGGGGCATTCGTTTCATCAGTTATCCCATTTGGTACTTTTGTACTAGATGCAAAATTAAAGAACGAGCAACAATGATAATAAAAAGGTAGTTAACGACTGTTAACTACCTTTTCTATTTACCCCGATTGGTGAGGGCTGATAATCAGTAGGGGGTGAACAAAACCCCACTGATTAAAGTTTCACTTTACAAATTTGGAATTTCCCAATCAATTTCTCTCTCATCCATATTAGCTAAAATCGTATTTACTTTAGAGTACGGCTTACTTCCAAAGAAACCACGTCTTGCTGACAATGGGCTTGGATGTACAGATTCGATAATATGATGATTTGGATTCGTAATTAACTTCTTCTTCGCCTGTGCATGGCGTCCCCACAATATGAAAATAACTGGTTTTTCACGTTCATTTAATAGCTCAATTACACGATCAGTGAAATACTCCCATCCTTTTCCTTTATGAGAATTTGCTTCACCTTGCCGAACTGTTAATACAGTATTTAATAATAAAACTCCTTGCTCTGCCCACTTTACTAAATAACCGTTATTTGGAATGTCATACCCATATTCATCTCGAAGTTCTTTATACATATTTAACAACGACGGTGGCGTTTTAATACCGGGTTGCACAGAAAAGCTTAAACCATGCGCTTGATCCGGTCCATGGTATGGATCTTGTCCTAAAATAACGACCTTTGTATTTTCATAACTTGTATACTCTAGAGCGTTAAAAATATCTTCTATCTTTGGATAAACAACATGTGTACTGTATTCTTCTTTCAAAAAATTAGCCAATTCGCGATAATATTCTTTCTCAAATTCTGGTGCCAATAACGGCCCCCAATCATTTTTTAAAACATTTTCCATACTGTCACTTCCTGTCTAATTAATTCAACATATCCTGTTTTGTAAATACTATGAACGAAATAATAAGGGAAACAACTGCCCAAACAGTTAAATTCATCAAAGAAAATCCCATCGATAAACCTTGTAATGCAGGTAATTTTCCTGATAAATAATCCGTTAATGATAGGTTCACACTAAAAATATATTTTGCGCCTTCCCAAGACGTTGCAAATGAACTTAAAATACCACCTGCAATTAATGCAGCTAACATAACACCCATACCAGCTGGTGTATTGCGAGTTAAAACAGAAACCATAAACGATATAGTTCCGACAACGATAGCAACAAACCAAGCTAATCCGTACGCCATTAAAATATATTGCCACTGCGGAATAAGATGTACAAAATTCGTATTTAACGTTTCCTTATCAATGACAAATCCAGTTAAAACAGGTAAATTCCATCCCGAGTACCCAAATACAAGCCCTGATAATATGTAAGCAAACAAACCTACAAGAAACAGTATGAGCGAAATGAAAAATAACATCGTCACGTATTTACTAAGTAGTATTTTCCAGCGCCGAATCGGCCGCGTAAGTAACATCTTCATCGTCCCATCACTTCGTTCTCCCGAAACGATATCAATAGCGACAATCATCACGAGAAGCGGAATAAACAATGTAATTCCTTGTTCAATAAATGCTCTGACAAAAGTCGGTGCACCCGGTGCCATCGGGTTAATATCATGATCTAAATAATATTGTTGTTGCTCAACTCTTACTTTTAACCAATCACGCCATTCTTCTGGCAACCTAGAATTGTTCAACCGGTTCTGGGAATCAACAATTTGCTGTTGTAATGAAACTTTCCAATCCTTTGTACCGAGTCTTTTTTGTGTCGTTTCTATTTCACGATACTGCGCATACACAAAAAGCGGGATCAAGATTGCTAAAATAAGCATGACAACAAAAATACGTTTCTTACGGTAAATCTTTTCTGATTCATTTAAAACTAGATTCGCAAATTCACGCATGCTGCTCACCCCTTGTGAGTTCAATAAATAAATCTTCTAGCGTAAATACAAGCTCCTTAACGCTATGCACATCTATCTCATTTTCTACAAAGTGTTTATTCCAACTACTTATAGATGCAATATCCATGCGGCATAGTAATCGCTCGCCTTCTACACTCACTTCTCTTACTTCCTCGGCCGCTTCTAGCATATCTTTCGCCTTAGAAATTGGTGTAACAATCCATTCTACACGATCACTTGCTGTTTTAATTAACTCTTCAACCTTGGCAACTGTTATCATTTTTCCTTTATGAATAATTGCAACACGATCACATATCATTTGTACTTCACTTAGCAAGTGACTTGAAATAAACACGCTCATATTTTCTTCTTTCACAAGCGTATGTATAAATTCTCTAAGTTCTCTAATCCCGGCTGGATCTAAACCATTCGTTGGCTCATCTAATATAAGCAACTTCGGATTCCCAAGGAGCGCCTGCGCAATTCCAAGGCGCTGTTTCATACCGAGTGAGTACGTTTTTACCTTGTCATGAATTCTTTCATCCAAATGAACCATTTGAGCAATTTCAATAATACGTTCATCTGATATATCACCTAACATACGAGCAAATTGCTTTAAATTTTCCCATCCTGTTAAATATGTATACAGTTCTGGGTTTTCAACGATACTCCCAATTTGACGCATCGCTTCTCTGAAATTTTCCTTAATTGAATAACCACCGATAGAAATCGTACCTTCTGTCGCCTTAATCAATCCGACTAACATTCGAATGGTAGTCGTCTTTCCAGCACCATTCGGTCCTAGGAACCCGAACACTTCTCCTTGCTTTACATCAAAGGAAATATTCTCTACAAGAGTCTTCTTTCCAATTACCTTCTTCAAGTCTCGCACGGAAAGTATCGTCGTCATTTTCCCCCTCCTTGTTCTAGTTTTAACTTACTCACAACATTTTGAACTAATCGTTCTGCCATATATGTGTACCCTACTTCATTCGGGTGAAAATGATCAGAGTATAATAAATCTTTTCCACGGTTTTGGAATAAATCAAATGTCGGTGTAATATATACATTTTTATCATTTAACGCTAACTTCTCTAAAGAAGCGTTCCAATCCACAACAATGTTTGAAGACCCTTTTAAATCTTCTACATCTTCAAAAGGATTATATAAACCTAGCCAAAAAATAGGGCTATCTGTATTTAATTTACGAATTTGTTCTATAATTTTCTTAGCTTCATTTTGGAACGTTTCCGTATCAGGACGGTATGTTTCTAAATCTATCTTTCCAAGCGATTCCCAGCCTGGAAATAAATCATTTCCGCCAATTGTTAAAACGATCACATCTGCTTGCTTAATTGAATATTGAGCACCGCTGCTTTCAATTTGTTTTAATAAATCAGGCATTTTCGCACCACTCACTGCCAAGTTAGTTAGTGCAACCTTTTGCTTATAATCTTTTTGTAAATCTTCTTTCATTCGTCCAATATAGCCAATGCCTTCTTTATCACCGACGCCGCGCGTTAACGAATCACCTAAACTAACGACTTGCAATGTTCCCGTTTTCTTTTTCTCTTTTGCTACTACATCCGTTTTCTTAATTAAACTTGAAGCTTTCGGATTTAATACATCATTTACACCTGAAACAAAGCCATATGCAAATAAACAAAAAGATGCAATTGTAATGAGTAGGATTACTTTTACTACTTTTGATCTCATGTCAAAACCCCTTTTAGCCCTCTTAGATTGTCCATAATTATACCAAACGAAATTTTGAAAAGCGATTTTCACACCTTCCCTATCACGTTGTTTCTCTATTTACTAACTTTGGTAATAACTCTATATGTTTCACATCTAATTTCTCTGCATTAATCTTTTCATATAATAATTCAAACGCTTTTATCCCGACATTTTTACTAGGATGGGAAATTGTTGTTATACCTAATATATCTGCTACCTCTTGATCGTCACATCCGATAATCGTCATATCTTCTGGAATTCGAATTCCTTGTTTTTTTGCTTCTGTTACCATTCCCGCTGCAATATGATTACAAGATACAAGAAACGCCGTCGGTTTTACAGACATACGAACCCATTCTCTGATTACGTTACGTCCATCTTCCACCGTAAAACACTCTTCAAATTTCCAAGTCTCTAACGGTGTTACGGTACTCTGTTGAAGCGAATCCGCATACGCCTTTTTTCGTCTTTGGCTATTAATGCTATTACTTCTTCCAATGCAATATCCAATACGTGTATGACCGACATCTATTAAGCTTTTCATCCCATGCGAAAATACTTTGTAGTAATCAATATGCACACTTGAAATGCATTTCGAATCTATTTCTTCACACATAACAATCGGGCCGAATTTCGTATATTCTTCAAGTTTCTCCTTACTATTGGCACGGGAACATATAATAACCCCATCAAGCTTTTTCATTTTTAACATATGTAAAATTTCTAGTTCTCTTTCTTCGCTGTAATTTGTCTGGCAAAGCATCATATTATAATTATTCTTTGCCGTTTCTTTTGATATCCCCTCAATAATAGCACTATAATATTGATCATTTACGTGTGGCAATAAAACACCAATTACATTCGTTTTTCCTTTCACTAAATGAATCGCGTTCACATTTTGCGTATAATTCAATTCCTCTATAATCGCTAAAATTTCTTTTCGTTTCTGTTCATTCACGTATGGATGATTATTTAGTACACGTGAAACGGTTGAAACCGATACCCCGGCAAGTTCAGCAATCTTTCTTATATTCGTCATCTCATTTTCCCCTTCCCCTCAAAAATTCTCACTTGACCTGGTAAGCTTTCCACAATATATCCTTTCCTAGCAAATACATTTAGAAAGGATATGCAACTATGCTTCGATTCAAATTAGAATATATATTTTTTATTGGCGGTTTACTCATTCTCGCCATCGGTATTAATATGATGACGACAATTACTTCCTTTGGACTTAGCCCTTACGATTCCTTCTTTATTGCACTATATCAAAATTTCGGGATAAGTATTGGTTTTTGGATTTTCATGATTAACTTTGCTTTTACACTTATCGTACTCTTTTGGAATAAAAAACAAATTACAATCGGCACAATTGTAACGATGATTCTTATTTCTCTTTTTGTTGACTGGATTGGTTCCATTACAATTATTATGGACGCTATCCGCTCTCTTCCAAAATATATAACACTTATTTGTGGAAATCTATTTGTCGGAGCTGGCATTGGCCTTTATGTCTCAACAAACCTTTGCGCAGCACCTCAAGAAGCTTTCGTTTTAACAGTTGCTGAGAAGAGAAAATGGACGTTTAGAAAAACAGAGATTTCATTGGCTTTTCTATTTTTAACATTAAGCTTCTTATTAGATGGACCCATCTATTTTGGAACAATTATCTTATCCTTTACAACAGGTTGGATCATTCAAGCATTTATTCAAATTGGTACGCAGATTTTAAATAAAAAAGAGCCTATTAAGCAAGCTGCTTAATAGGCTCTTTTTTATTTTATCCCGTTATTTGTGGGCAGTAAAACTTCCACCTCAAAGTCCAGCAAAGGCAAAGAAGTTAGGCGGGAGATAACTTCCCCTAAATGCCCGATTGGTGAAGACTAATGATCAACTTAGGATGGACACCCCGTTTCACTTTATGATAAGAGATACTACTTAGCATCCCCTTCAATTCGATAATTTGCTTTCACGCAATCAATTTCTTCATACCCTTGCAATGTATGTAGAATGTACTCGTAATCCGCAAGAGAAGCACGATGCGTTACAATTACAATTTCTGCTTTCCCTTTCTCTTCAAGCGGCATTTGAATAATTTTCTCAAAGCTAACTCCGCGCTCAGAGAACAATGAAGTAATTTTTGCAAATACACCAATTTCATCTTTTACATGCAGTCTTAAAAACTTTTTCACGACAATTTCGTCTGGCTCTTTTAATACTTTTTGATATTGCGGGACTACAGCACTATTTCCTGTTACCCCTAGTCTAATATTTTGCATCACAGCAACCAAATCCGAAACAACCGCTGTTGCTGTCGGTAAGCTTCCTGCTCCCGGCCCATAAAACATCGTTTCTCCTACCGCTTCACCGTACACATACACAGCATTATATTCATTTTGCACTGCCGCAAGAGGATGTGTATTGGGAAGTAAAGTCGGTTCAACTGTAACCTCTAATTTTTCGCCATCTCTCTTTGCAAGACCAATTAATTTAATTGTATAACCTAAGCTCTTACTATATTCAATATCTTCTTCTGTAATAGAAGTAATTCCTTTTACTTTCACATCTCCAAGCTCTACGTTTGTAGAGAAACCGAGAGTAGCTAAAATCGTCATTTTTCTTGCCGCGTCTAAACCTTCTACATCTGATGTTGGATCTGCTTCTGCAAATCCAAGTTGTTGGGCTTCTTTTAACACGTCGTTATATGCTCTCCCTTCATCTGACATTTTCGTCAAAATAAAATTTGTCGTTCCATTTACAATTCCCATTACTTTCGTAATAAGATCTGAAGAAAGTCCTTCTACGATGCTTCGCAAAATCGGGATTCCTCCAGCTACACTTGCTTCATAAAACAAATCAGCCTTATTATCCTTTGCTACTGCTAATAGTTCCGCTCCGTGTAACGCCATTAAATCTTTATTTGCAGTCACAACGTGCTTCCCACTTTGTAAAGCTTGTAAAATATATGCCTTTGCATCATCAATGCCACCCATCACTTCGATGACAACATCAATATTTGGATTATCTAAAATTTCATTTGCATTTTGTGTTAATAGAGTAGAAGGTACCTCTACCTCTCTCTCTTTCTCAATGTTTTGCACCAATACTTTCGTTACCTTCACTGGACAACCTACTTGGTGTATAAGTCGCTCTTGATGATCTGTAATAATACGAACTACACCGCTACCAACTGTCCCAAGACCTAATAGACCAACCTGAATTTCTTTCATAATACTGTCCACCCCTCAAAAATTGTGTTTAGATGAAATTATATGAGTAAAAAATCTGAAAAACAATGTATTTTGAAC
The DNA here is from genome assembly GCF_038050415.1 of Bacillus sp. FSL M7-1020. NCBI lineage: Bacteria > Bacillati > Bacillota > Bacilli > Caryophanales > Bacillaceae > Bacillus > Bacillus sp. FSL M7-1020. Next base: position 4,924,370 of record NZ_JBBOTW010000001.1, read on the forward strand.
ATTCGGAAAAATAAAGAGTAATCCTTACAAAGAAAACGTTGCCACGTGTTACACAATCTTTTTTTACAATACATAAGGGGTTTCTTGATACACGTAATAATTCAACCAATTAGAGAATAATAAATTCCCATGACTCCTCCACCTAACAAGCGGCTTTTCATCTGGATTATTATGTTTAAAATAATTTTTTGGCACGTCAATATTTAACCCTTTGTCACGATCTCGTTCATATTCTTGTTTTAACGTCTCACAACTATATTCACTATGTCCGAGGGCGAAAACTTGCCTTCCTTCTTGCCCAATAACAAGGTGAACACCAGCTTCTTCAGAGTTTGCTAACAACGTTAATTCTTTCCCCCCTCTAATATCACTCTCTCGTACTTCTGTATGACGGGAATGCGGGGCAAAAAACAACTCATCAAACCCCTGTAACAGTTTCACATGTTGCTCACAGACTTCATGTTCAAATACGCCGAACATTTTTTCCTTAAGGGGATACTTCGGAACGCCGTAATGATGATACAAACCAGCCTGTGCCCCCCAGCAAATATGAAGCGTGGATGTTACATTCGTTTTTGAATACTCCATAATACGTTTAAGCTCTTCCCAATAATCTACTTCTTCAAAAGAAAGAGTTTCAACTGGTGCTCCTGTAATAATGAGCCCATCAAATTTTTCATTTTCAATATCACGAAACGTTTTATAAAAGCTTGTTAAATGGTCCTGCGCTACATTACGAGACAGATGTGATTCCATATGAAGCAAATGAACATCTAATTGCAACGGTGTATTTCCAATTAATCGAAGTAATTGTGCCTCTGTGTCTTGCTTCGTTGGCATTAAATTTAATATAGCAATTTTCAATGCCCGAATATCTTGTGTTTCTGCTCGTTCCTTCGTCATTACAAAAATATTTTCTTTTTGCAATACTTTACGAGCTGGTAAGTCTTTATCAATTATGATCGGCATGTTGTTTGCCTCCGACTAATGCCGCTTCTAAATCTGCAATAATATCAGAAACATCTTCTATACCAACCGATAAACGAATTAAATCAGATGTAACACCAGCTAAACGCTGATCTTCAGCACTTAATTGTCTATGCGTCGTACTAGCAGGATGTATAACACAAGTTCTTGCATCAGCTACATGCGTTACGAGAGTCGCTAGTTTTACATTTGCGATAAATTCTTTTGCTGCTTCTAATCCACCTTTAATACCGAAAATTAAAACTCCACTAGCACCTTTTTTCAAATACTTTTGTGCTAACGAGTAATTTTCATTACTATCTAACCCCGGATAATTCACCCATTCAATACGTTCATGGTTAGCAAGCCACTTGGCAACTGCGAGAGCATTTTCGCTATGACGCTCCATTCGTAAATGCAGTGTTTCTAAGCCTATATTGCTAATATACGCATTGAATGGGCTCATACAATTTCCATAGTCTCTTAACAGCTGAACACGTGCTTTCACAATATAAGCTGCTGCCCCGAAGTTTTGAACATAGCTTACGCCGTGATAACTTGGATCTGGTTCAACAAGCTCAGGATATTTCCCTTTTGTCCAATCAAAATTTCCTCCGTCAATTACAATGCCACCTAAAGAGCTTGCATGCCCATCAATATATTTCGTCGTAGAATGAACAATAATATTTGCTCCATGTTCGAACGCTTGGCATAAATAAGGAGTCGCTAATGTGTTATCAACGATAAAAGGTACTTCCAGCTCCTTGGCTGCATCTGAAAATTCTTTGAAATTTAAAACGTTCATTGCTGGATTTCCTAACGATTCTGCATAGATGAGTTTCGTCTTATCATTAGCAAGTGCCACAATTTCATCTGCTGCTAAATTTGGATTAAAGAACGTAACATCAATGCCAAGCTTACGTAAACTTACTCCAAATAAATTAAACGTCCCCCCGTAAACTGTTGAAGAACAAAGAAGATGATCTCCACTACTACAAATATTTAAAACTGCTAGCATAATGGCTGCCTGCCCAGAAGCTGTTGCAACCGCTCCTACACCGCCTTCTAAATCTGATAACTTCTGCTCGAATGCAGCTAGAGTAGGATTGCCAATACGCGTATATATATATCCTTCTGCCTCTAAATTAAATAGTGCTGCTAAATCATCCGACGTATCGTATTTATACGTTGTACTTTGATAAAGCGGCAAAACACGTGGTTCACCATTCTTTGGTGTATAGCCACCTTGCACACAAATCGTTCCTTTTCCCCATGATTCTCCCATCTCTCATTCTCCTTTCTTTTATACAAAATAAAAAACTGCCCCTTTCCTGAAAATAAGAAAGGAGCAGTTTGAAAACACGCTCTAAAGGCTCTTTCTTATCTCTCAGGATTATTACCTGCAGGATTTGGCACAATTCCGTTATACGGCTGTTGCCAAGGTTTCATCGGGCCTGTCCCTCCACCTTTTCTTGATAAGACTATGCAATTACCGTTGATTTTATAGCAATAATTTCCTAATGTCAATCGATTTTTCCGAATGTTCTAAAATAAACGTTAACAGTTTTTATAGAAAGCAACAAAAGAAATATATTCCATTCTATTTCAAAAAAGACCTTTAAAAAACTCAAATCAATCTATAAAATTAAATAAGTAACTTAAACTATAAATTCAAAAAATCGCCCTACATGTTGAATAAGCAATCCTCTCAAAAAGATACTATACATATTCAATCCATTTCACACTAACATCTGCAACCTTTTCCTACTAAAACTTGCATAACGGAGGTATAACATGACAAATACAAAAGACATGCATTATATAATCGTCTTATATGGCATTCTTCTAGGATCCATAGTAGGCGCTACAGTCTGGCTATTTTTAGTTACGATAAATATCGGGATCCATTTTATTTGGGGTTATTTACCTAGCGTTTTCTCTTCCCCCCCTTATTACACCCTTTGCGTAACCACAATCGGCGGGATTCTTGTTGGTTTATCACAAAAATACTTTGGTACATATCCACGTCTTATGCCAGAGGTTATGGATGAATATAAAAAAACAGGTAGGATTGAATACCGTTTTGTCCATCAAGCTACTTTAACTGCGATTATTGTCTTAATATTTGGGGCTAGTCTCGGTCCAGAAGCCGCACTTGTTGGAATTATTGGCGGACTTTGCACATGGGTTGGTGATCGCTTTAAATTTGCTTTAAAGGGAATGAATGAACTAACAGAGGTTGGAATTGGTGCTACTTTAAGTGTCATTTTTAATGCACCATTATTCGGTTACTTGGCCCCAAATGAAAATGAGAGTGAGCAAATTAACGAATTTTCTAAAGGAAAAAAAGCAATAGTATACTTAACTACTACTTTTGCAGGTTTTTCTGTTTATTTACTACTGAGTAAACTCGATAATCGAGGATCCTTTATTGTTGATTTTGGAGAAGGTTCACTTTCTTTCAATGAATGGATCGCATTTCTCCCGCTTGCTAGTATTGGTGCTATAATTGGTTTCTTTTACTTCAAATTAGAATTCATATTAGAGAAGTTAATTCATCCTTTTACAAAGTACAAAATTACACTTGGAATTATCGGTGGTATTTTATTAGGAATTGTAGGCACTTTTCTTCCGTACACATTATTTTCAGGGGAACATCAATTAAAAGAATTAGTTGTTGAATGGGGGTATTTATCCTTTTGGATACTACTTCTTTCAGGAGTTTTAAAGCTATGCATTACTGCCGTTTGTTTAAATACGGGGTGGCGTGGTGGACATATTTTCCCAATTATATTTTCAGGGTCAAGTATTGGATACGCTATAGCTTCTATTCTTCCTATAGATCCAGTAGCATCTGTGGCCATCGTAACGACAGCGATTTCGAGCTATGCGTTACGAAAGCCAATAACTATAACTTTGCTATTACTTATGTTTTTCCCGCTTAATTTACTATTACCAATGCTCGGGGCAGCAGCGATTGGTAATGCATTTCCGCTTCCTAAACGGAACGAAACTACAAATTAATAAAAGTAGGCAGTAGGGACAAAAATTCCACTGCCTATTTTTGTTACACATGCCGCTTCAATAGAGCGTATAAATCTTCAAAACTATGCACTTCATATGTTGGCACAATCTCGCTATCATTTAATTTCTTTTCTGGATTAAACCAACAAGTATCAATTCCCGCTACATATCCACCTTTAATATCGGCGCTTAATGAATCCCCAATAATAAGCCCTTCCTCAGAAGCAAAGTTAGGAATCCGTTCAAAAACATAATCAAAATACTCTTTCATCGGCTTTTGAAAACCTGTATCTTCAGAAACAAAAATACCTTTAAACAATGAATGTAACCCTGCATTGCGTAAACGTTTATCTTGCGTCTTAGAAACGCCGTTTGTCACTATATATAAATCATACTCATTTTGAATTTGATTTATAAATTCAAATGCACCTTGTATGAGTTGATTTCCTTCTTCTAAGTAGCTACGGTAATTATTTTCGAATAATATCCCATCTACTTCTTCCCCGTACTCTTTGAATAAAATGGAAAACCGTGTATTTACAACTTCATCGCGGTTGATTTCGCCTTTTTCAAAAACATCCCAAAGACCTTTATTAACTTTTTTATAACGCGCTTCAGCCTCACTAGTTAGAGGAATCCCTTTCTCCTCAAAAAGCATACGTAATGCCACTTTCTCCGTCTTCTGGAAATCTAACAGTGTATCATCTACATCAAACAACAATGTTTTATATTTTTTCATAAACCCCTCACACTCTCTTTTCTACAAAAACAAATTTAAGTAAATCGTATCATTCTTTCTTGTAAAAATAATAGGCGATATCTCATACTAAATATGAGGTGAAAATATGAAAGTCAGCAAAAACAACGAAGAAATTTCTCATTACATGCAAACTTACAATCTCCACACTCTTTTTTCTTTTGATGTCTTACCGTATGCTGAGCTACATTCCTTTCAAAAGAAAGAAAAGATATGTACTGAAGGGGTTGATTTCCCTTATCTTTATTATTTAATTTCTGGGAAAGCAAAAATATATATGAGTCACAAAAACGGAAAGGTTTCATTAATTAACTTTATTCAAGCACCTTCGTTCATTGGAGAATTAGGATTAATTGGTGTAGAATCCTTTACTAAAGCAGTTGAGGTAATCGATGATTGTATTTGCTTAGCACTTCCTCTTAAAGATTGTCAGCATCTTTTATTGCAAGATGCTACCTTTTTACAGAAACTATGCAAATTCATTGGCGAAAAAACAATTGCCCGAACAGAAAGTTATGCAAAAAACAATAGTTATCCGTTCGAAAATCGATTAGCGGCGTTTATTCTATTAACAGAACAAAATAATTGCTATACCGAAAAACATACCGAAGCCTCAGAATACTTAAACGTCAGTTATCGTCACCTTTTATACGTATTAAACCAGTTTTGCCAGCAAAATTATTTAAAAAAAGAAGGCCGAACATATTATATACAAGATCGAAGTCAATTAGAAAAACTTGCTGATGAGTTAAAAATATAAAGAAACAGCATTAACGTTTATGTTAATGCTGTTTCTTTGAGTGGCGATTATAATTTCAATTAAAATTTGCTTGCTACTTTAGCTGCTTCTTCAAGACCCGCAGTAATGATTTCTTCTGCTTTATCTGGGAATTGGTTATGTCCTTCAATAACCACTGTTTCCATGTTTGTTGCACCGAAGAAGCCCATCATACTTGCTACATATTTAACAGCCATTTCTACTTCAGTCGCTGGACCTTCAGAATATACGCCACCGCGTGCGTTTAATAATGCGATTTTTTTATCTCCAATAAGTCCAACTGGACCTTCTGGTGTATATTTAAACGTTTTACCAGCACGGTTTAAATAATCAATATACGTGTGCAATACTGCTGGAATCGTTAAGTTCCATAATGGGAAACCGAAAACAACTTTATCAGCTTCTAAAAATTGATTTAAGTACTTATCAGCAACTGCTACTGCCTTTGCTTCCTCTTCCGTTAAATCAAATCCTTTACCTGCTTTGAATGTACCATTAATCATGTCTACGCCTACATATGGTAATTCTTCTTTATATAAATCAAGTTCTACTACTGTATCATTTGGATGTGCTTCTTTATAGTTTGCTAAAAATGCCTCATATAATTTCACACTAACTGCTTGTTCCGCTGGACGATTGTTTGCTTTTACGAATAAAACTGTTGCCATTATTTCTTCCTCCTAATACTCACTCTTACGTTGTTATATGTTTTTAAAAAAGGTATCCCTTGTAATTGTTGTTTTGTTGCTTACAAACATATTTTATCTTTATATCAAGACAATTTCGTCCTCACATAGACGTATTTTTCCATAAAAAAAGTCCACCTCCTAAAGGCGAACTAGGTCTTACGACTTTCGTCTTATACAATCCCATTTTTCACTGCATATAATGCTGCCTGCGTGCGATCAGATAAGTTTAATTTACTCAAAATACTACTTACATGTGCTTTAACCGTTTTTTCTGTAATAACTAAAACAGAGGCAATTTCTTTATTGCTCATCCCTTTTGCTAATAGTTGTAACACTTCGTTTTCTCTTGCTGTCAATACATCTACATGAACGAAATGTTCCTCTGCTCTCTCTTCTTGAGGCAATGTTTGAGAGATAAGGGCGCTCGCAATATCGGGATGTAATTGAATATTACCTTTATATGCGCTTCTAATAGCTTCAACAAGTTGATCCGGTTCTACATCTTTTAAAATATAACCACTTGCTCCTGCTTTTAATGCCGGTAAAACATGTGCCTGATCAGAAAAGCTAGTTAATACGATTACTTTCACATCTGGATATTCATTTTTTATACAAGCTGTCGCCTCAACGCCATCCATTTCAGGCATATATAAATCCATTAGTACAACATCAGGATTTGTTTCTCCTACTTTCACTAATGCTTCTTTCCCATTATTTGCTTCTCCAACTAACTCTAAATCTTCCTGTGTACTCAAGAAAAATGCTAACCCTTTTAAAACGACTGTATGATCATCAACTAACAATACTTTTATTTTCACAAACTTCCCTCATTTTCACATCATAATGGTACATTTACTTTTACGCTCGTTCGTTTCTTGCTACTTACAACTTTAATTGTTCCACTAACTAATTCTACTCTTTCACGCATCGTAGTCATACCGAGTGATTTTTTCTCTTTTATATCTTTTTCTACAAAGCCATTTCCTTGATCAACTATTTCTAATGATACATTTTTCTCAGTCACTGTAAAATAAACCGTCGCTTCTTTTACACCTGCATGCTTACTTACATTGTTTAACGCTTCTTGTCCAATGCGCCATAATGCCTCTTCTACCACACGAGGTAAGTCACGAACACCGGTAACTTGCTCCCTAATTTTCAATCCTAAGTTTTCACCGTACTGCTTTAGAGCAGGTAATAATCCTTTTTCTAATCCTGCCGGACGAAGCTGCCAAATTAATGTCCTCATTTCTTTTAATGCCCCTTGCGCTAGTTCACGCATGTCATGCAAAGATCGATCCACTTTTTCGTTTTGACCTTTTAAAACTGCCTCAGCACCTTTTGTCATAAAGGTTAATGAAAATAATTTCTGTGAAACAGAATCATGTAAATCTCTTGCTAATCGATTTCTTTCTTCCATTCGTACAAGTTCACGACGCTGCTCGTTTAATCTTAAATTCTCTATTATTAACGAAATATGATTCGATAGCGCTTGGATTACATCTATTGTATTCACATCAAATTCTCCATTATTTAAACTTACACATAAAACACCAAATACATGGCTTTGAATATGTATTGGCGTAGCAATAACAGCTCCATTTAGATGTACATTATGACCAATTTGACGTTTTAAAAGAACCGATTCACCTTTTACTAGCGCCTTCTTTGCCGCTTCTTTTACATCTTCTTGTAACTCTTCCTGACTAAAAGACGCTCGCAAAGATAATTCTTTTTCTTCTCTAATAAAAAACGCCACTTGATTCCATTGAAATACTTCACCTACGTGATTTACAACTTTTTCAGGTAATACATTAAACCTATGAATTGTTTTTAAATCTTGAATAAAACGTTCCAATTTCACATAATAATGTGCTCTTCGTTTTTCATTTTCATATAATTTCGTTCGTTTTAAAGCCGTCCCAATTTGGAAAGCAACGGATTGGAGCAATACTAATTCTTCTTCTGAAAAATGTGTTTTACCTGGACTCGCTACATTTAATAAGCCAAACTTTTCTCCTCCTGCTTTTAAAGGAACTGTAGCATGATGAAGAATTCCTTCTGTATCTCCCCAATTGTATTCAATTGCATTATTAATTCTTTTACATTCAATAATGTTAACAGCTCGTTCTAATTTCCCATCTACAAATCCACGTAAACACCAACATTCACCTTCACACATCGGGCGTTTGTTTTCATATGTCAGTGCCTCTGGTAACTGGTAATCGATCAACTTCGTATACTTCCCATTTTCATCCGCAAGAAAGATCCATCCTGTCGTCAAACCTGTTACACTTAGCAATTTTTCTAGCACCGCTTGCAATACATGATATGTATCATTTGATGTATTTAGTGTTTCTGCAATTTCTTTTAATATAACTAATTCATTTGTACGATTATCTCGAAACATGCTCAATCTCCTACATACAAGATTTTAAATCGCCTCTAAAGTAAATCATCTACTTTTCACTTTGTACTTATTCGTAACATTGATATAATGGTGAAAACATAGTTTTCATTATATCACTTGAGGGGGATTTCATAATGACATTAAATAAAGCACTTACTATCGCTGGTTCTGATACAAGTGGCGGTGCTGGTATACAAGCAGATTTAAAAACATTCCAAGAACTTGGCGTATATGGAATGACATCTCTTACGACGATCGTAACGATGGATCCACATAACGGTTGGGCACATAACGTATTCCCAATCCCAGCTTCTACATTAAAACCACAATTAGAAACAACAATTGAAGGTGTTGGCGTAGATGCTTTAAAAACGGGTATGCTTGGATCAGTAGAAATTATTGAAATGGTTGCAGAAACAATTGAAAAGCATAATTTCAAAAACGTAGTAGTTGATCCTGTTATGGTATGTAAAGGCGCAGATGAAGCATTACATCCTGAAACGAATGATTGCTTACGTGACGTTTTAGTTCCAAAAGCATTAGTTGTAACACCAAACTTATTTGAGGCTTACCAATTAAGCGGCGTGAAAATTAATTCTCTTGAGGACATGAAAGAAGCAGCGAAGAAAATCCACGCTTTAGGTGCTAAATACGTCCTAATTAAAGGCGGTAGTAAACTAGGTACAGAAACTGCAATCGACGTCCTATATGACGGAGAAACATTCGATCTTCTAGAATCAGAAAAAATTGATACTACCAACACACACGGCGCTGGTTGTACATATTCTGCTGCAATTACAGCAGAACTTGCAAAAGGAAAATCTGTGAAAGAAGCAGTAAAAACTGCTAAAGAATTTATCACAGCTGCTATTCGTTACTCATTCAAGATTAACGAATACGTAGGACCAACTCATCATGGTGCATATCGTAAATTCGTTGCACCGAAAGAGCTTGTCTAGCGTATAAATAAAAACACCCGCAGAGCTAATACGTTCCCTCTGTGGGTGTTTTTTTAATAAACTTTACATCTTCTGGTCATCTTACCTTTAAGATGCAGAATTGACCTGATTTCTACCATTTCTTTTTGAGTAATATAACGCGTCATCAGCCGCTTGAATAAGCTGTTCCTGTGATCCTTTATACTCTGAAATCCCTACCGACACTGTGATTTTTATTTTCGTTCCATCTAACAATTGAAATGAATGTTTTTCAACAGCTATACGGATTTGTTCCCCAAGATGAATACCATAAGATAGTCCCCTCTGCGGTATCAAAAGTGCAAATTCCTCTCCACCCTTTCGAAAAACCAAATCCGGAAATGTTGAAATTCCTCTTAAAATACACCCTATTTGTTTTAACACTTCGTCTCCTGCAGGATGCCCATACGTATCATTTACATACTTAAAGTGATCAATATCTATAAGTAGTAAACAAAGTGAATCATTTTCCATATGTTTATTACCAATATGATGATTCATCTCTAGATCAAACTGCCTTACGTTTCCTAAACCTGTCAATGCGTCTATCGTTGCGTATTGCTTCATCGTTTGAAATAGCTCATTGGATTGTAAAACATAGTTTGCACTTACGAATGTTATGTAGCCTGTAGTAATACTTGAAATTAAATACAGTACAACTACAGATATATCGTTAAATAATATATACATCGGTACTACTAAAATAGAAAGGCAGTATACGTGTAACCATATCAACTTTAACATAATGGAAATTTGCATTCTTGCAATAAAGATAACACCAATTCCACTTAATACAATTGTATAGCAAGCCAATTCAGAGGCTAAAGAGTACTCAGTAAAAACTATCCTTGTAATTAAAATCATAATAACTGTTATACTACTAGCTATCGGGCCTCCAACTATAATTGCTAAAATAACAGCTAGATAGCGTAGATCCAACATAATATCTTCAATATGTACACCAAAATGCATTAGTAATATACCTAATATTCCAGTAAAAATACCTACTACACATTTCTGCCAGAAAGAGAATCCTTCTTTTAATGGACTATCTCTTAAAAGCTGACCTCCAATAAAGATAAAGGAAAGAATGATTGTTGTGTTTACAAATAAATCCCTTAACATAAAATAATCTCCCTACTTTTTCGTCTATCCCTTTCCTTACTTTATTGTATACGAACTCCCTATAATTCCCAAAGCTTTTTATTTATTTTTGCTGTTCCACGTGAAACAGCAAAAAATAAAAAAGGACGAAGATTCGTCCCTTTTTTATTAACAACAACGTGATATCTTGCCGCCTTTCGCATTAAATCTAGCTTCTTGCGCCTCAGCGAAAAATTGCTTCTGACATACAATCTCTTCTTCTGGATGATGCTTTTTCATATGCTCCACATATGCTTCATAACTTGGTACCCCTACAAGTAAACTAATAAACTGTTTCCTTTTACCCCATACTTGCCGTAGTTTTTTAAGCATAATTCCTCGACTCACTTTCATCCCTAGGAATATATGGTGCCTCTTTTAACGGCATCGGCTTATTTCTTAATACTTGAATCCAAATTCGAATTGCAGAAATTAATACGGCGATTACAACTATCATAAAAATCCCACAAAGTGCAGCATCGATATAATCATTGAAAATAATTTGTTTCATTTGAGCGACATTTTTAGCTGGAGCTAACACTTTCCCCTCATCTAATGCTCCCTGAAACACCTTTGCATGAGATAGAAATCCTATTTTTGGATTTTCATGAAATAGCTTTTGATAACCAGCTGTCATTGTTACAATTAACAATCCGACAGTCGGGATAAGTGTCACCCAAACATACACCTTTTTCCCCATTTTGAATAAAATTGTCGTCCCAAGTAATAATGCAATACCCGCTAACATTTGGTTTGCAATACCGAACAATGGCCATAATGTATTAATTCCACCAAGTGGATCTATTACTCCTTGGTATAAGAAATATCCCCAACCTAATACACATAACGTTGTAGCTATTACATTCGCTAATGTAGAATCTGTTTTCGCAAACGGCTTATATACATGTCCTAAAATATCTTGAATCATAAAGCGACCGACACGCGTTCCTGCATCAATCGTTGTTAAAATAAATAGTGCTTCAAAAAGAATGGCAAAATGATACCAAAATGCCATCATTGCGGTCCCACCTATTACTTGTGAGAAAATATATGCCATACCTATCGCTAACGTTGGTGCGCCACCTGTACGTGATAAAATCGTTTGTTCTCCAACGTTTACAGCAAGATCTTTTAATTCATTTGGTGTAATAGCAAATCCCCATGAAGAAATAACTTGGGCCGCCTGAGATACATCCGTACCGATAAGTGCTGCCGGACTGTTAATTGCAAAATAAGTTCCTGGTGTTAATACACAAGCCGCAATCATAGCCATCGCTGCTACAAACGACTCCATCAACATTGCTCCATAACCGATTGGCTGTGCATGCCCCTCTTGCTCAATCATTTTTGGCGTCGTACCAGATGAAACAAGCGCATGGAATCCAGACACCGCCCCACAGGCAATCGTAATAAATAAGAACGGGAATAAGTTACCTGAGAAAACAGGGCCTGTTCCATCGATAAATTTTGAAACTGCTGGCATTTGTAAATCTGGTGCTACAATTAAAATACCGATTGCCAATCCAACAATTGTCCCTACTTTTAAAAATGTACTTAAATAATCACGCGGTGCCAAAAGCATCCAAACTGGTAATGCCGATGCAATAAATCCATATACGATAAGCATAATAGCAATTGTTTCACCACTAAACGTAAACATACTTGCAAGCGTTGGGTTTTCAGCTACATACTGACCTCCAATAAGAGATAGAATAAGTAGAATAATACCAATTACCGATCCTTCACCAACCCGGCCAGGTCTAATGTAGCGCATGTATACTCCCATTAAAATAGCGATAGGAATCGTTGCCGCTATCGTAAACATTCCCCAAGGGCTTCCGATAAGTGCCTTTACTACAACTAATGCTAATACTGCTAATAAAATAATCATAATGCCTAAAATACCTATCATGGCAATGAGCCCAGTCACAGGGCCTATCTCATCTTTAATCATTTCACCTAACGATTTACCATTACGTCTCATCGAAGCAAATAAAATTACAAAATCTTGTACAGCTCCAGCGACCACTACCCCGACAATAATCCAAATTGTCCCTGGTAAATATCCCATCTGTGCTGCCAAAATAGGTCCTACTAAAGGCCCTGCCCCAGCAATTGCTGCAAAGTGATGCCCGAATAATACCCACTTATTTGTCGGCACATAATCTTTTCCATCATTCAATGTATGGGCTGGCGTTTGCCGATTATTATCTAAATCAAAAACCTTTCTCGCTATAAATCTACTATAAAATCGATAAGCAACTGCATACACACATACTGCAGCTACTAAGAGCCACACAGCATTAATAGTTTCACCTTGTGATAAAGCTATTACACCAAAAGCACCTGCTCCTACTGCCGTAATAACCCCCCAAAGTAAAATCGACTTCAACGTCTTCACATACAATCCCCCCAATACTACTTCTTAGTGGAGATTGTACTAAATTTTCTGAATATTTAAGTTGAATCCTCCTTATCATGAAGGATTTTTAGTTTATCATGTTAAAATACTCTCATTACCTACTATAATTCAATTTTATTTCGAAGGCGCTTTACATAATTACGGCTGACTGGAATCGGTTGCTCATCATACCTGTCTAAATATAAATTATACGTGCCGTTATAATATGGTTTCAGTTCTTGTACATATGACATATTAATTAAATAGCTTTTATGCACACGTAAAAAATCATATACATTTAGTTTATTTTCCAATTCCTGAAGTGTATATGTTGAAATATACTGATTATTTGTTGTATAAATTGAAACCGTCTTATTCTCCTTATTTTTACTCACATATACAATATCTTCTGGGAAAACATATCTAATTCCCTCTTGACCTTCTATCGGTAGTTTTCGCAAATAACTCTTTGCTCTCTCTCCTTGCTCTTTACCCATTCTATATAAAAGAAATTGTAAATCTTCTTCACGAAATGGTCGTAATAAATAATAAAATGCTTGAAAACGAAATGCTGTAATGGATTCTTCTATATCCTCACCCATAAAAATAAATTTCGTATAGCAATTTACTTCTCGTAATAAACTCGCATATTCAAAACCAGTACCATCTATTAATTGCGAACTTAAAAAAACAAAATCTGGTGTATGTTTTTTCATTATTAACAAAGATTCTGTTCCTGTATTCGCTTCAAAACATTCTATATTTCGAATATTCTCAGTAAAGTTCTCAACTAATTTCCTTCGCTCTTCTGCCTCTTCCATGATAAGTAAAATTTTCATTTATCCAACCACCTAATTCCTTTGTCCGTATGTCCTGTTGTATACATTCTCTTTAATAAGAAACAATCCCTTTTTCTTACTATACCATTATTTATCTAAAAAAACAGAAAAAAGGAAACCACCTCGGTCCCCCCTTTCCTTTTACGCTAATTCTCGTTGCTTCGTTTCTTGCCCAAGTATAACTACAGCAAATGCTCCAATTAAAATTGATCCACAGAAGATCGTAAATATTAGCGAAAGTGAAGCTTGTGCAGCAACTAAATAGCCTACTAATAACGGGCCAATAATACCACCAATACGGCCAAATGCGGCCGCCATTCCTGCACCTGTACCACGAATAGCTGTCGGATACTGTTCAGGTGTATAAGCGTATAATGCCCCCCAGGCACCTAAATTAAAGAAGGATAGTAACATGCCTGCCACGATTAAAACTGTTAATGAATCTGCAACTCCAAACAAGTAGGCACTGCACGCTGTACCGATTAAATACGTAACTAAAACAAACTTTCGCCCAAGACGTTCAATAAACCAAGCGGCTGTGAAATACCCTGGAAGTTGAGCTAATGTCATAATAAGTACGTACTGGAAACTTTTTATTAAACTAAATCCTTTTAATACCATTACACTAGGTAACCAAAGGAACATTCCATAATAGGAAAAGACAACACAAAACCATAAAATCCATAACATAATTGTAGCTTTACGATATTCTCCAGACCAAACTGACTTTATATTTTCGATAACAGACGGTCTTTTCTCGACCTTTTCAAATCTCGGAGAATCTGGTAAATTCCATCTTAAATATAAAGCATATAGTGCCGGAACCGCACTCAACACCATCGCAACTTCCCAACCATATTTCGGAATAACGAAATATGAGATAAGAGCCGCAATTAGCCAGCCACCTGCCCAAAAACTTTCTAATAGCACAACTATTTTACCTCGTTCATGTGCTTCAACACTCTCTGATACTAGTGTAGAGGCAACCGGAAGCTCACCGCCAAGCCCCATACCAATTAAAAATCTTAAAACGAGGAACATCGCGAGTGTCGTCGTTAAAGCAGTTAAACCACTACCGATAGAAAATAGTAATAATGTAATAATAAAGACTGATTTTCGGCCTATTTTATCCGATAGTATCCCAAAAAGGAGCGCTCCTACTGCCATACCAATTGAATTAATACTACCTATCCATCCCATTTCTTGCGTACTTAATCCCCAATCTTTTTGGAGTGCCACCATTACAAATGAAAGCATTCCAACATCCATTGCATCAAATAGCCATCCAAGCCCCGCTATGCCAAGTAGCTTTCGCTTCGAAATTTCTTTTACCTTGCCCACAAGAAGTCCTCCTCACACAGGTGTCTTTACACATCATTTTACATGTGTGAATTACATAAGTAAAATACTTTCGTGTAAAAAATTCTCCTTCATCATTCCCAAAATTTAAAATATTTATCAAAAATCAACAAAAAAAAGTAGCGAGATTTCGCTACTTTTTTGAACGCATTACTTCTTTTAAAAATTCCGCTAATACTAACTGACGACGCCAGCGTGTTGGATTACTACATAACCTGTAAAACCACTCTAAATGAATCGCTTGAATCCACTTTGGTGCGCGTTTTACCTCTCCCGCCCATACGTCTAAACTTCCACCTACTCCAACAGCCATTTTCGTTTCTAAACGATGCTTATTGTTTTGGATAAAGTTCTCTTGTCTTGGGAAACCAAGTGCAACAAGTAGTAGATCTGGTTTTGCTTCTTGAATACGAGAAACGATATTCTCTTCTTCTTCTTGCTTAAAATACCCATCTTGCGTACCAACAATAGATACAGCTGAATATGTCTTCTTTAAATGATCCGCTGCAGCTTGTACAACATGTGGTTTTGCTCCTAATAAGAAAACGGATACTGGTTTATTCTCTTCTGATAACTTCGCAAACAAATTACACATTAAATCAAAACCTGCTACACGCTCTTTTACAGGTGTACCAAGCATACCACTTGCTTTTACAACCCCAATACCATCAGGTGTAATTAAATCTGTATTTAATAATGTTTTATGGAACTTTTCATCCTTTTTTGCACACATAACAATTTCAGGATTCGCTGTTACTACCTGAAAGGTATCATTTTGCTCCGATTCTAGTTGTTCCTTTAAATATTGGACTGTTTCATCCATTGTCATTGTAGAGAAAGGAACGCCTAGAATATCAACTGTTTGTACTGCCATAATTAAATATCCTCTCTATTTCAATAAAAGTTTTTTATATGCACTACGAGTATCTTCATACAAATTCTTTAGCGAGAAATGAGTAGATGCGTAATCATATAAACGATTTCCCATCTCTTCTAATTCCCCATTCAACCACTTTTCATAAGCATTTTCTAATGATTTTGCTAACGAATCTGCATCACCAATCGGTACAATCCATCCATATGTATCATCAACTATTAGCTTTCTCATATCCCCCACATTTGTTGCAATAGATGTTAAGCGTTGATTAGCTGCTTCTAATAAAACAAGAGGGAAACTTTCACTATAAGAAGTTAACAAATTAATGTGTGCAGATGCATATAATTCTTTTGAATCTGTACGAAAACCTAGAAAAACCACCTTATCCTCTAAGTTTTTTTGTTTCACCATCGCTTTTAATTCTGCTTCTATAGGTCCATCACCAAGCAAAAGTATCTTTATATTTTGGATTTTAATTTTTTGTAACGCTTCAAATAAAATACTATGTCCTTTAACAGGATGAAGACGAGCTACTTGGATCGCTGTAAATACTCCTTCATCGATACCAAATTCACTCTTATCATAAGCCTTTGCTGGAATATTATCATACTCAATTCCATTATAAATTGTACAAATTTTCTCTTCTGATACCCCAAGCTTTATTATATTTTCCTTAAAGTTTTCCGTAATTGCAAAAAACAAATCTACCTTCTTGAAAGAACGTAAATTTAATTTCGTAAATACCCATCCTTTTAATCCCCCCTTCATAAAATCTAAGGTTGGATCACTATGAACGGTCATTATCCATTTCGCTTTTATACCTTTTTTCAAGAGGGAGAGGTAGAAATTCGCTCGTGCGCCATGTGTATGCACAATGTCAAATTGATTTTCATTAATAAATGATTTTATTTTTGAAAGAATTGATAGGTCGTACCGAGATGACTGAGTAAAAACATGTACTTGAATACCAAGGTTCCTCGCTTCTCTAGCAATCGCCCCTTCTTCAAATACCATTAATTCCACTTCTTTCTGTGGAAACTGAGATAAGAGTGAAATAATATGTGTTTTCCCCCCACCTTCTTCTGCACCAGCATTAATATGCAACACTTTCATTTCTTACATCCTCCATTTTTATTTTTATTTACTATAACAAAAATAAAAGCTAACATATGCTAGCTTTTATTTTTCTATCATTCAATTTCCAAGTCAACTATTAAATATGCCATGAGTAATACTAAGTAAAAACTTACTCCAGGTGCCATTAAAATATGTCCAGCGATAAATGAGATACCTAACCCTAACAGGATTGCTGCAATTACCATTGCGTACCTCACTGTAAATATTTGTTTAAACTTAGTAAATACACATGCGATGAATTTAATACCAAAGTATACGAACGGAACTACCAGTAAAATAAATCCTATAATTCCGAATGAATAGAACCAATCATGAAAATCACGTTCAATTAATTTCGGATCTGCTTTATAGTTACCAGCATACCCCATACCTAATAATTTTTGAGACATTGGGGCTTCCTTATAAAAATCTTTATACATTTGCTCGAATATTTGACGCCCACTAAAAATAATAGCTTGAGTTTCTTCCTTTTTCTCAGCTACTTTTTCTTTCTCTTTTTCTTTCTCTCTTTCTTTTTCTTGTTCCTTTTCTTTCTCTGTCACTGGAGGTTTATGCTCTTTCGCTTCCTCTTTCTTTCTCTCTTCATTTTTCGCACTCTGTTGCTGTTCAATAAATTGGAAATGGAATCCCATATTTTTCATGAATGGCGAAAAAGGTGTATATGCCATTATGCCTACAAAAACAGTCATTGCAATAAAACCATTTAATAAATAGACATTTTTCTTTCCATCTTTACGCTGTGTAAATGCCTGGATAAAGCACATAACAACTGCAATAGCCATTGCCACAAAGATGGCTCCTACACCAACTTTCGTTCCAATTGCAAATAGTGAATAGACAACTAAAACTGAAGGAATCCAATAATATACTTTACCTATACTTTTTGTTTTTTCAATTGAATACAAAATAACAATTGGGCACATGATGGCTAAAATAGATCCTAGCTCGTTACCTGCATAAAACCAACCACGAGACCCTAATTTCAACCACGTATAACTATTGTAATCTGTTCCCGTTGCAATCGAAACTACCATTACTATTCCTATGATTAACGATGCATACGTAATATATTCAAGCATTTTTGAATGTCTTTTTTCTTTTAAAGATTTAAAAACAAACACATAACAAGTAAGCATAACAAACGGATATAAAGCTTTTGCTATAAACTTAACTTCTTCTGTAAACACCATAGGGTTCTTTGTAAATTTATTATTTATTAACCCAATAGTGAAAACAATTCCAACTAGAATTATATACGATATATATTTTATACTCTCTCTCTTCTTTGTTTGAATTAAAATATATATTCCACCTAGAAGCATAACGAATAAACGTGTAATAACTCCAATAGTCGTATCAATTTTTAAAACCATTATACAAAATGCTGTAAGCAAATCTAAAATGGGTTGCAACAAAATAAAGATTAATAGAAAATTTTCAAATTTATTACTTGTACTATTTTCCCTTAACATCTAGAACCTCCATAACTTATACCTAAATTCACTCTATACAATTATTATTATTTTTCTCATCTCAAATATGTATTATAACATATATTTTTTAATTAAACGTCTCACATTTCTATCCAACCTTACCTCATAAAAAAAGTAAATTTGCATTTTCAAACGCTTTCCTTCCTTATTTTTTCTTTTTTTCTACATGTAACGAAAATGCATTGTTATTTACATAACTTTAGTGTATATTTTTTCTCTGGAACATCTTTAGGAGGAAGGGATTACAGCCATGTTATTAATCGACATATTTACGTTTCTTGGCATTATCGCCGCTGCTATTTCTGGTACATTAGTTGGTTTAAAAAAAGATTTAGATTTATTCGGTGTCCTTTGTTTAGCTGTAGCTACTGCGCTCGGCGGCGGTATTATTCGTGATATTATGATCGGTAACCTGCCTCCTGTCGCATTTGTAAAACCTATTTACTTTTTCGTAAGCGTATTATCAGCACTATTTACTTGTATGTTTTTTGAGCGTATCAATAAACTTCAAGTCGTTATTATGCTTTCTGATGCTGTTGGCTTAGGTGTTTTTACAGCCATTGGTGCAAATGCGGCAATGTCACATCATGTTGATGCCTCATTTTTAGTTGTTTCAATGGGAGTCATTACGGGGATTGGAGGCGGTATTTTGCGTGATATATGCGCCCAAGATATCCCTTACGTATTCCGAAAAGAAATTTACGCAATCGCTTCTATATTAGGAGCAATTAGCTTCTTAATCACACATGCAATGGGGGCGCACGTATTAGCTTTCTATGTTTGTTTATTAGTAACATTCATTATTCGTGTCGTCACTGTAATATATAATGTACATTTCCCTGTTTTCTTTAAAACACATGCTAAAATTAATAAAGGTCATTAAGAGAATTCTACATAGAATTCTCTTAATTTATATACTATTCTATACACATATATAGAGTAATTGAATATAAAAATATATAATTATATTAGAAACAAAAATGAAAACGCTTCACAAACAGGGGGAAGAACGATGCTTGGGGTTTTTAAAAAACATACTCATAAAACAAACACCAGTATAATTGAATTAAGTAAGGAACAACAAATAACCTTTAACGTACCTGCTAATTCCGAATTAAGGATTCAAATGGATATGCTACATATTTCAAAGGAAGATTTACAAATTGTAAAAGTACTACAGCCCTTTATTTATGAGGAAATAGATTGGATTACAGAAAAATTCTATGCCAATATTACAAAACAACCTAATTTAATTACTATTATTGAACGTTACAGCTCTATTCCAAAGCTAAAACAAACTTTAAAAACACATATTAAAGAATTATTCAGTGGAGATATGCACGAAGATTTTATTGAACAACGTGTCAGAATTGCCAAAAGACATGTTCAAATTGGCTTACATAGAAAATGGTATACGGCTGCCTATCAAGAATTATTCCGTTCCATCATAAAGATTTTACAAACAAAGATTACAATAATCGATGATTTTTCATATTCTATAAATGTAATAAACAAATTATTCACACTTGAACAAGAGCTTGTTCTTGCAGCTTATGAATCTGAGTATGAACAAATTCAAAAAGAACATGAAAAAGAAAAAGAAATAACGGCTATGACAATTACACATATTGCAAATGAACTAGCAGCTGTATCTGAAAAAACAAGCTCTTCTATTCAAAAGTTAACTGCTAAATCCGAAACTATTGTAGAGATTGCCAAAACCGGTACATCATTAGCAACCACATCAGAAGAAAAAGCTAATAAAGGTAAAGAACAATTAAATCAGCAAAACAAACGAATGGGATACATTCAAACAAATATGGAAACTATCATTACAGATACTCATGAACTTCTCAATATTTCTAACAAAATTAACGAAATCATAGATATCGTTAAATCAATTGCAGAGCAAACAAATTTACTAGCACTAAACGCTGCTATTGAATCTGCACGTGCTGGAGAGTTTGGCAAAGGTTTTTCTGTTGTAGCTGGAGAAATCCGAAAATTATCAGAGCAAACGAAAGAATCTATCTCCAACGTTACAAAACTCGTTGAAAAAACAAATGAACAGATTATTCATGTTTCTTCTTCTGTAAAACAGATTAGTTCTCTCGTATCTGAAGGAACTGATAGTATGTACGCGACAGATCAATACTTCCATGAAATCGTAAAAGATATGTCTAATTCGAAAGAACAGAATAAAAAAATTGAAAATGAATTAGAAGCTATTTCGCAAGTAATGAAGGGCATTCAAGACGATTCTTCAAAAATGGCTCTAACAGCTGATAGTCTACAACTAGAACTAAACCGATAAGGCGAAGCTTATATTAATAACGATTTTTCATCATCTAACAATAAAAAAAGAATCCATTTTGGATTCTTTTTATTTTCTAAAAAATATTTTTTGACAATACACATAACTCATATAGACACCAAAGCTTTGTAAAATAAACAATGCTGGCATAATAATATTATAGTATGCCATATCTACTTGAAAGATTTTTAGCAATACATATCCGCTAATCAACAATAAGAACAACATGTATCCTTCATTCTTTTGTTTCTTAATAAGAAAATGTAATAAAGCTATAGCCATGAATAATGTTATTGCTATATATATCAGCTTTTCACATTTGAATAGGATAGAATTTATCCCCTCATCTGAAAACTGATTCATTACTGGTTTTAGCAGTTTAAATCTTTCACTCTCAATCTCTTTTAACTTTTGATCAATATGTTCTATTACAGTTTGATTTCCCGGTATTTTTTCCTCTTTTTGATTTTTACCGATTAAAACCGATTGAACATACGTCTCATTCGAAATCGTATATTGTGACATTCCCATCGTCTTAATTCCGTAACTCACGCCAAAATGAACACTATAAAATAGAATAAGCATCCCTATCATCTTTAATAGTATTTTTTGTTTCGTTGCGGATTGAAACAATTCAATTAACAACACATATACCGCAATAAAAATAGGAAGAAATAACCCCATTGGGAACAGCATATTGCTAAATGCAAATAAAATCGCTGAAAGCACCCACATATAAGGATGATCTAATCCTTTATATAAAAGTATGTAACAAGCAAAATAAAATAAGCATATTGCGAGCGATTCAGGCGCTAATAAGGAACTCATAAATATATTTGGAATATATAAAGCGTAAAATACGGACGCAACGCGACCACATTCTTCCCCAAAAACCATAGCGGCAATACGATAAATTAAAAACGCAGTTCCTGTACAGAACAAAATATTAAATAACTGTAAAACAAATGCCGTATCACCAAATATACGAATAACTATCGATTCATAAATGATAAAGGGTAACTGTGTTATATTCTCTATATTATTGCCAATTGCAATCTGCTTTGCAGACTCATACATCGCTTTCATATCACCGATGATCGGAACATCTACAAATAAAACCATACTAACTCTCACAACTATAGATACGCTCATAAGAAAAATAAAAAATTGTTTATCTGTAAAACGATATTGTAAAATTGATGCCACTAACAATATGAGGATGACGAAAATTGCCAATACGATTGTTACACTCGTTGTACTTCCTCCAAAAAATTGCTTACTTGTTTCAAACGCTGACCAACAACTATAAACAAAAAATGCGAGCATCGCACCAATCATTATTTTACTGAAAAAAGACGAAAAATTTGTTTGTATATGATTCATATGTCCATTGCACCTCTATCTCCATTCATAACAAAACGATTCTATCATGAATAGGTACACGGCTGATAGGGAATTTCTATGACAAATATATAGTCATTACTTTTTCACTTGCAATGTAAGCGAATCCTCTTTTACACTACACTTTAGACAAAATAAATTTTCTTTCAGTTACATGAATATACTTTCAAAAGTATTATTACTCCTCTACTCATACATTTTACTTGTTTAAATACCCGGTAAAATCAAATAGGAACTAACCTTCCTTTTATGTCATAAAGAACATGTCACTCTGATTGAAAATGTACACTAGGGGCTGAATATATGGAAAAGAAATTTATGAGAGAATCAAAAGCAATTAAAACAACACGTGTTTTTCCAAATGATTTAAACAACCATCAAACATTATTTGGTGGCAAATTATTGGCTGAAATTGATAGTATTGCTTCTATTGCAGCAGCAAGGCATAGTCGCAAGCATTGTGTGACAGCATCCATTGATTCTGTTGATTTTTTAACACCTATTCATCAAGCTGACTCTGTTTGTTATGAGGCATTTGTTTGCTATACTGGTAAATCATCTATGGAAGTCTTCGTAAAAATAATTGCAGAAAATTTATTAGAGGGAGAACGCCGTATCGCCGCTACTTGCTTTATTACATTCGTAGCATTACAAGATGGCAAACCTTCTTCTGTACCTCAAGTATTACCAGAAACTGAGGAAGAACATTGGTTGCATAAAACTGGTTCCGAACGTGCTGAGACCCGAAAAAAAGGACGTTTAAAAAGCAAAGAAATGGCTGAGGTATTAACTTTAAATAAGCCTTGGAGTGTATAAAATTTCAATATCGAAAATACCTTCTGAGCGGATAACTAACTTGTATTCGCTCATTTCTTTATAAACAGTTCAAGTCTCTCATACAATCTCTACGTCTTTTCACAAATACTATGTAATATTTTTATACATATCTTGGCTAGGCTATTTCAATATTAACTTTTTCTAGTGTATAAAGTTCTATTTATAACTCGCTTCTAATCGAGGAATAGTTGCTTTACAAAGTTTATGTAAGGTACACTTATACGGGCGGTCAGCAAACTAATTTAAAAATTTGCAAGTTGTGTAGAAAACGCCTTGTTTTTTACTATATCAAAATACAATAAAGAACGATCATTATTCTTTACCAACTAAAAACAATTTCATTTTAGTTGAAGTAATTATCCCTACTTAAAAACTTTAATATAAAACGCATTTTAATTAAATTGTATTACTTTAATGGAAAGGTGAAACTATGCAAAAGTCTATTGTTTCAAATATTTTTTATAAAATACTACTCAATACGTTTAACATTATACTTCCAATCTTAGTTGGTCCATACGCATACCGCATGCTAGGAGCCAATTCGATGGGAACCGTTAACTTTGCTGAAACTATTTTTAATTACTTTTTCATATTCGCGGTTTTTGGTGTATATCAATATGGCTTACGTGAAGTTAGCTTAATTAAAAATGATAAAAAGAAAGTTTCTCAATTATTCACAAGTCTCTATGTAATTAATGTTACAACTAGCCTTTTAGCTTTATGTGCTTTTTTAACCTTTAGTTATATTGGATATGGAAATGAAAGCTTATTTCCTGTTCTTCTTATTTTTGGCTTCAATTTTATTTCCAATCTATTTTATGTGGAATGGTTCAATGAAGCGTATGAAAATTATGACTTCATCACTAAAAAAACAGTTATTGTTCGACTAATTTATGTTGTACTGCTTTTCTGCCTAGTTCATGGAGTGGATGATTATAAAACATTCGCAGGTTTATTAGCACTATCAACATTTTTAAATCATTCTATTAGCTTTGTATATGTGAAACGCCAAGTAAAGTTTGATTTTTCTAACTTAACCATTATCCCGCATTTAAAACCGTTGCTATTAGTCGTCATTTTTTCAAATGCTAATATTTTATATACACAATTAGATCGTCTTGTGTTAGGTGAATACGCCGGAAAAGCAGAGGTCGCTTACTACGTTATGGCTTTTCAAATTATGACCATTATTAATACACTTATGTTAAGCGTTGTACAAGTAACGATTCCACGGCTTTCTTACTTATCAGGAAATGCATCTGAAAGTGAGTATGAATCTTTGTTAAACAAAATTTCAAAGGTGTATTTTATTACCCTATTTCCCGCCGCAATTGGTTTAATGCTCATTGCTCACGGAGCTGTTGTCATTTATGGTGGATCAGAATTTGCTGGGGCTGGTAATACATTAATTGTGTTCGCTTTCTATATGATTACAGTTGGTATTGAATCTATTTTATCGAATCAAATTATTTATGTTAAAAAGAAGGAAGGTATTTTAGTACGCTTCTTATTCATTTGCGGGTTTATTAACCTAGCATCTAATATTGCACTAATATTCTTCCATGTGCTTACACCAGCGACAGCAATTTTCACAACTACAATTGCTAACAGTTTATTAATTGTACTTGAATATATTTATGTTAAAAAGAAATTAAAAGTGAATTATACATTATTTGATATGCAAAAACTTAAATATCTA
Organism: Bacillus sp. FSL M7-1020; assembly: GCF_038050415.1. Classification (NCBI taxonomy): domain Bacteria; kingdom Bacillati; phylum Bacillota; class Bacilli; order Caryophanales; family Bacillaceae; genus Bacillus; species Bacillus sp. FSL M7-1020. The sequence continues at coordinate 4,949,471 of NZ_JBBOTW010000001.1, forward strand.
TTTTATTCACTAACATTTGTACCAATAGCATTCGTTATTCGTATGTTCGTATCTGGGCAAATACTACAAGTTCTCCTAGTCATGGTAGCATGCGGATTAACATATGCTCTTATCCTTTTCTTAACAAAGGATGAAATTCTCTTTACTCTAATAGAAAAAATACAAGCACGATTTAAAAAAGCTTAAACGTAATTCTTAAAGGAGCTGTTAAAATTGAAATTCTCTTTAATCATGGCTACTTGTGGCAGACGTGATGATATTCTTGACTTACTAAAATCACTTGAAAAACAAACTTACCAAAACTTTGAACTCATCGTAGTAGATCAAAATGATACTCCAATCTCGGATCTCTTTGATGAATATAAAGAAAAATTTTCTATTAACTACATTTATACACCTATTAAAGGGTTATCTAGAGCTCGAAATACTGGATTAAAAGTAGCGGATGGCGATATCATCGCTTTTCCAGATGACGATTGTATTTATGAAACAAATGTTTTAGAAAGTATATTAGAAACTTTCAACTCTAATAACGATGTTCAGTTTATATCAACAAACACTACTAATGTTGAAGGAACTGGTTCTTTAATACTTGCACCTAATACAGACATTATTCTTAATAACAAATATGGATTTTTAGGTCCCTCTTTTACACTATTCTTTACAAAACAATTTGTACAAGATGTAGGTACATTCGACGAGGATTTAGGTGTTGGCTCTGGAACGATTTATGGAGCTGGTGAAGAAACCGACTTTGTTCTACGCGGTATGAAAAAAGACCACACTGGTTTATTTAGAAAAGATCTGTTCGTATACCATCCTGTAAAAGAAGAAGTTATAAATGAACAATCATTAAAACGTGCCATTTCTTATGCTGGCGGTTTTGGCAGAGTGATTCGCTTACATTATGGATTCCCTTATTTCTTACGTGCTGTTGCTGCTGCCACATTCCGTATGACACAAAATATTTCTAATGATAAACGTAAATTCCATGCAAATCGTTTACGCGGGATTATTCGTGGATATTTAAAATAAACTCATATGAAAAAGGTGTAACCATTTCTATGAAATGGTTACACCTTTTATTTCTTTTGCATAGATAAGATTGTTTCCTCTAATCCTTCGCGATAAGATGTTTTAGGTACTTTCCCAATGAGCATTTCATATTTTTCTCCACTTAATACAACCGGTTTTTCTGTCAAATAGAGCATTTCTACATATTCTTTCATCTGCTTATCAAATAAACCCATTAACTTTATTATTCCTCTTTTTACGGTCATAACTTGTTTTGTATATCCCGTCAATTCACGTATATATTGCATCATCTCTTCTCCGGTAATGACACCGCAACCTGGTATGTTCCACTGTTGTCCATAAGCCTCCTCACATAACGCTAATTCAACCATCGCTTTTGCACCATCTGGCGTAAAAATATACTCGCGTGCAATTCTCTTATCTCCAACAAAGCTAGACACTTTATTTGCAAGTACGCCATGTAAAGTATGATGAACAAGTGTGCTTTCCGCATTTGGACCGTAAAAATCAGGAAAATGAGCAATAAACATTTTGACGCTACTCTGCTTTGCCATCGCTTCAAGTTGTAATCGTATTTTCCCCTTCTTCGTATGAGGATTCTTTTCAGCATCTTCTTTAACCAGCCTTTGATTTTGCCTTCCATATGCATAAATATTATCAACGATCCCTAACTTACTATCACTCTCTTTTGCTACTTCCAATATGTTTCTTAATAGTTTATTTTGCTTCTTTTCCCAATCTGAATATGGGATATTTACAGCATGGAATATAACATCTACACCTTTCGCAGCATCTATTATATCCTCTTTTACAAATACATCTCCTGCTACTGTTTGTATATGTTCCTCTCCTTGAAATAAATTCTCCAACTTCTCCTTATTTCTTGCAAAGGCAACTACATCAATCCCTCTATTACATAACTCCTTTGTAATCGCATAACCCATTGCTCCTGATGCTCCCAGTACTAACGCTTTTCTCATCATAAGTTCCCCCTCCAATTAATTAACCACTGTTCAATTAATAACAAAAAGAAAATCACCTACATTAGAAGCGATTTTGAAATAAACTCTACATGCACTTGAGCAAGCCCCTTTAATTCTTCAAATGTTTGCCCACTTCCGCAATAATGTGCGACAAACCCATGTAATGATAAAAAGACAGACCATATCGTCATTGTATCTATTTTTTTATTACATAAAGAAAAAACAACCTTTGCAAATTTTTCATAACTAACATTTGGGCCGTCTGCCAAACATTCCTTTAACTCATCGTTTTTAATTAAAAACATCATTTCATAATGACTTTGATTTTTCAAACCAAACTCTATAAAACCAAATAAAACTGCTTTTAACTGCTCTTCTCGAGATAAGTTTCTTTTACTAATTTCATCTAACTTTTCATTTAACAATTGAAAGTCTTGTTCTACCATCGCATAAAAAAGTTCAGCTTTATTTTTAAAATGGTAATAAATTGAACCATGGCTATACCCTAGTTCCGTCGCAATTTTACGCATTGAAGTGTGCTGATATCCTTGTTGTACAAATAAATTTCTTGCTACGTTCATAATCATTTCTCTTGTTAACTCTTGTTTGACTGCTCTTCTTGGCGACATTTTTTATACCTCACGATTTAATTAACCACTGTTCAATTATATTATATATTTTTTCCAAAATAATGCAACTCCTTATTTGAAAAAATATACATTTTTGAAATGATAGCATTATATCGAAGAATTTAGTATCATGATTCAAGACACTATTTAGAATTGAACGGAGGACATTATGAGCTTATTAACTGTTGAAAAATTAGGCCATACATTTGGTGATCGTACATTATTTAAAGATGTATCCATGCGCTTACTCGCAGGAGAACACGTTGGATTAGTTGGAGCAAACGGTGTTGGTAAATCAACATTTATGAATATAATTACTGGTCAACTTATCCATGATGAAGGCCGAGTTGAATGGACACCTGGTACAAATTATGGTTACTTAGACCAACATACAATTTTAACACCTGGCCGCACAATTCGTGACATATTAGCAGATGCGTTTTTACCTTTATTTGAACAAGAAAAAGCTTTAAATGAAGTTACAGAAAAAATGGGAACTGCTACACCTGAAGAATTAGAAGAGCTTCTTGAGCAAATGGCAGAAATACAAGATGCTCTTGAAGCAGGGGGTTTCTATTTATTAGATATGAAAATTGAGGAAGCAGCGCGTGGTCTTGGAATTGACGCAATTGGTTTAGATCGTGATGTTGCCGCATTAAGTGGTGGGCAACGTACAAAAGTGTTACTTGCAAAATTACTACTTGAACAACCAGAAGTATTACTATTAGATGAACCTACCAACTATCTAGACGTTGAACATATTCATTGGTTAACAAATTATTTAAAAGAATATCCACATGCATTCCTATTAATTTCCCATGATACGGAATTTATGAATAAATGTGTCGATATTATTTTCCATCTAGAGTTTACAAAAATGACGCGTTATACAGCGACATATGAAAAATTCCTAGAACTTGCTGAAATTAATAAAAACCAACATATTAATGCTTACGAAAAACAAAAAGAATTTATTAAAAAACAAGAAGATTTTATTGCGAAAAATAAGGCTCGCTACTCAACGACAGGTCGTGCAAAGAGTCGTCAAAAACAACTCGATCGTATGGAACGTATTGATCGTCCTGAAACAGCAATTAAACCTGAATTCTCATTTAAAGAGAGTCGCGCAAGTAGCCGATTCGTCTTTGAAGGAGAAAATGTAGAGATTGGATATACACATCCGTTATTACCAAAATTAACGATGACAATCGAACGTGGTGAAAAAATTGCAATCGTTGGATGTAATGGGGTCGGTAAGTCAACACTATTAAAGACAATTTTAGGTAAGATCAAACCATTAAGCGGAAAAACAAGTCTTGGTGACTTCTTAAATCCATCATACTTCGAACAAGAAGTAAAAGCTGATAATATAACACCAATTGATGATGTTTGGAATACATTCCCTAGCATGGACCAACACCAAGTACGTGCAATGCTAGCAAAATGCGGTTTGAAAAATGAACATATTTCTCGTCCACTGAACCAATTAAGCGGTGGTGAACAAGCAAAGGTTCGTTTATGTAAGCTAATGGGAGAAGACAGCAACTGGTTACTATTTGACGAGCCGACGAACCACCTTGATGTTACAGCAAAAGAGGAACTAAAAAAGGCGATGAAAGCATATAAAGGAACAATTCTACTTGTATGCCATGAACCGGACTTTTATGAAGATTGGGTAACAAAAGTTTGGAATATAGAAGAATGGGCTCAGCAAAAAGCTTAATTCTTAATAAATATCCCCTTACATAGTATATCATTTATACAAGGGGATATTTATTTTTCTCGATAAGCTGTCCTTCCAAACACATGTAAATTCTTATCCTTCAAATTTTAAAAATAAAAAAGCAATTGCTTCCAAAAGGTTTCATATGCTCCCTTTTGAAACAATTGCTTTTTTTATTTATCCTTTTACTATATCTATATCTCTTTTTTGTTGTATATATAATTAATACCAAAAGCAGCTAGAAGTATCATAGGTATTGTAGCTGAATAATGATATCTCGGTGCCACTTCTACTATCATTTGTGCCATTGTTAGCCCAATTGTATATAAACAAATAATGAAAAGTGAAGATTTATTTTTGTTTTTTATAGCTAATAATGCTCCGAACAATGAAGTAGCTAGTAAAAAGTAATAAAAAACATTCGTTATTATATTATATCGTACTTCATGATCTAGTCCTGGCCCTGCATATGAGACAGCTTGACTATCGTTACCCAAAAAGATAATAAATTTATCATAAAATAGTTTCCCGAAATCTATATTATCGTTTTTTATCCTCTTTTTAGCTTCTTCGAGCATTTGTTTTTGAGCATCGTCTGCGCTCCATCCTGGTTTATCACTGTAATAAAATAGTAGGTCTGAATCGGCTTGGTTCCATGATCCTGAAGCCGCCTTATTAAATCCTACATGAATATTGTACCCTGGTACTGATGCTATATCTTCACCTAAACGTAATGTTATATAATGATTTATTGCCGAAGAGAGCATTAAGTATGTAATAACGATAACACCTACATATGTTATCTTGTTAATAAGCATCTTTTTATTACCGATATGTTTTGTATCTATAATAAACATCCATATTGCTAAAGCTATAATTGGTACTGCTGCAATTGGCCTTACCATATTCATTAAAGCAAGTAATACAGCTAATAGAATTGAGTACACAACAATCTTTTTAATAGTTATATTTTGGAATTTCTCATGAATAACTAACATAATTGCCCAAGTTAATAACAATATTGTACAATAAAACGGTTCTGAAATTGCAAACATATTATAAATTGTTTGCGATGGCAAGAGAATCCATAAAACACTCGCTGTTATAGCTGTTCTCACTCCACCAATTTTTCTAGCTATAAAATATATTAATCCCATTGATATTGTAGTTAAAACAACATTAATAATAGGTGGAATCATATAGCTTGACCCGAATATTTTTAGAAAAATACTTAAGAATGAAGCATAACCAAAAATATGTGGAAATAACGCTACATATCTACTGCTAATAACAAAATCTTGTCCTAACGCCTCTGCAGTATAGAAAAAGGTTGCATAATCACCAATTGGATGAATCTTGTAGGTAAGAATCCATGCCGATTTAACTATTACACAAAGAATTAACAATGCCGAAAGACATATTTTCTCGTTTACTCTTTCAAGATATAGCGATCCCTTTCTAAGTATAAAGTTTCCGATCGTACATAAAAATAAAAATCCGACTAGTATCATTACATAATTATATTTTCCAGTATTTGAGAAATAATCGAAAATTAATATAGCAACGAAAAAACTATAAATGCCATATACAGCACGCGTAGAAAAAGTTGATAACCCTGTTGAAAACCTTTCCACCAAAACTCACTCCTTAAACTATTTATAAAAAAAAAAATTATATTTTCCCAAAATATAATTTTATAGTGTCTATTCCTATCCATTCTATACTCTTTGATTAATGACGCACATTCAAAAAATATATTTGAATTACACTACCTGCTACTATACCTTAATATAATCATAATTTCCATATTTGATTTTATATTACGCAGTATTCAAATTATAAATAACAATTCCTTAATTATTAGAAAAACTATTCTATAATTTCAAAATAACATCCATTTAAAACATATAACACCTTAATACAAACTATGTTATAATTGGTAATTGTGAAATATAAACAATAACGCTGTTCACCTATTTTATTTATATATTCTATAAAAATGAGGATACTATGATGGAAAAACTCTTAAAGTTTGGTTTAGTAGGAATCTTTAATACACTCATTACAATTATTAGTTTTGGGATATTGGTAAAGCTCGGGATGAACTATCTTGTTGCGAATACCATTGCCTATTTAATTGGTGTTGCCAATAGCTATTATTGGAATAAAAATTGGGTGTTTAAACCTAATAATAAAAGCACGTCAATGTTCTTTAAGTTTCTAACTGTAAATTTAATTGTATTGGCTTTTAATACATTATGTTTGTTTATATTAGTAGATAAACTTACCTTTAATGCATTTATTGCACAAATCTTCGCAATTGGTGTTGGAATGGTTATAAATTTTATCCTTAATAAAATTTGGACATTCAACCAAACTGAACAGGCTACCAATTAAACTTAAGCAACTTATTAAAACTACGGAGGATACAACATGGAAAAATTAATTTCGGTTGTAGTTCCTATGTACTTCGAGGAAGAAGTAGCACAGGAATGTTATAATCGTTTAAAGTCCGTTATGCTTCAAAATAATATTAATTATGAATTTGTCTTTGTAAACGATGGCAGTACGGATCGTACAATGGACATTTTATCTGAGATTGCAGCAAATGATTACCGTACAAAAATTGTTAATTTTGCACGTAACTTCGGACATCAAGTAGCTGTTACAGCGGGTATTGCTGCTGCAAAAGGTGACGCTATTGTAATTATAGATGCAGATTTACAAGATCCACCAGAAGTTATTCCTGAGCTTATTGCCAAATGGGAAGAAGGATATGAAGTTGTTTATGCAAAACGTAAACAACGTAAAGGTGAAACTTGGTTTAAACTTTTAACTGCTAAATATTTCTATAAATTCTTAAACTATATGTCTGATATCGATATCCCAAAAGATACAGGTGATTTCCGAATCATCGATCGCAAAGTTGCTGATGTGTTCAATCAAATGACAGAACGAAATCGCTTTATTCGCGGTATGATGTCTTGGGTTGGCTTCCGCCAAACGTATGTTGAATATGAACGTGACGAGCGTTTTGCTGGCGAAACAAAATATCCATTAAAGAAAATGATTAAATTTGCATCAGACGGTATCATTGCCTTTTCGACAAAACCGTTACGAATTGTTATGTCTTTAGGCTTATTATCAGTTCTCATTTCTATAATTGTCTTGCTTTATACAATTACTGTGAAAATCATCGGCGATGGTACTCAAACAGGTTGGGCATCCATTATGGTTGCTATTACATTCTTTAGCGGTATTCAGTTACTTGGTCTTGGAATCGTCGGTCAGTATATTGCTCGTATTTATGACGAAAGTAAAAACCGTCCGATTTATATCGTGAAAGAAACGATCAATATTGAACAAGAAGAGGCTGCACAGAAAAAAGAAAAAGTGAATGCATAATAAAAAAGGTAACAATGAAAACTATCATTGTTACCTTTTTATATTGTAATACCCCATAAGTCTCAAACGGAACTCTTTTAAATTTGGGTATACATCTAAATTAGACAACATCCCTTGAATGACTGGGACCCTTGGATTTGGCAATCTCATTTCTGCCTCTAAAACATCTAGCGTAATAAGTAATTCATCATCTTCTAATTGATCAGCTAATGTACGCTTAAAAACAATTATTTCTTTTAAAAAATGCTCCTTAACTTGTTCTTTAATAAGCTCTGATTTACAAAGAAACTCTCCAAGTCTTTCTTCATGTAAAACAGGTTCTTCCGAAGATTCTATAAGTCCATCTACTAAATGATCCACCCTTTTTAAAATAAAAGCCGATACATAGGACAAATCAATTTCTGGCGCTTGTAAAATAATTAATTCTAAATATCCACGGCAGATCCCTTCTACCATAATTACTAAATCTAATAAATACGGCATAACCTTGTCACCATAAATAGACAACAAACTATTTCGATAAAATGCATGAGATTCCAATTTCATCCTCATCATAAATTCTTCTACTTCTTTATTAAATGGAATAGCATTTTCCCTCGCATGCATAATAATAAATTCCTTATGCTTTTGTATATCATTAAACTGACAGCACAATTGTTTTTCAAATTTTTCACGGGGTAATAGTGATTCTTTTTCAATATCCATCATTTTATTTTGAATCTTGTCATAATAATATCGAAGTGTTGCTAATAAAAGCTCATCTTTCGATTTAAAGTATAAATAAAAAGCTCCCTTAGATATACCACAAGCTGTCACAATTTCCTGCACTGATGTCGCATTTACACCCTTAGTCGCAAATAACTTCATAGCCATCTCTATAATTAAGCGCTCTTTTTCTTTCATATCTTCTCTCCTACGTTTAATCTCGCATCATATTATAAACTCGAATTTGATTTTATTATACCATCTCTTTTCATTGACTACTGACCAACCAGTCAGTTATATTATGTATTAGACTGACCAGTTGGTCAATACAATATAAAGGGAGCGCAAACATGAACAAAATCATCAATTTCTCATTAAAAAATAAGTTCGCAGTTTGGCTACTAACCATTATTGTTACCATTGCAGGGATATATTCTGGGCTTAATATGAAACTGGAAACAATTCCTGATATTACAACACCTGTTGTAACAGTAACTACGGTTTATCCTGGTGCTACACCAGAAGAAGTAGCTGACAAAGTTTCAAAACCGATGGAAGAGCAATTGCAAAATTTAAGCGGTGTAAACGTTGTTAGTTCATCATCTTTTCAAAACGCATCTTCTATTCAAGTAGAGTATGATTTTGATAAAAATATGGAAAAGGCCGAAACAGAAATTAAAGAAGCTCTCACGAATGTAAAACTTCCTGAAGGCGTAAAAGATCCGAAAGTTTCACGAGTAAACTTTAATGCTTTTCCTGTTATTTCGTTAAGTGTAGCAAGTAAAAATGAATCTTTAGCTACGTTAACAGAAAATGTAGAAAAAAATGTTGTTCCAGGATTAAAAGGACTTGATGGTGTTGCATCTGTTCAAATTTCAGGTCAACAAGTAGATGAAGTACAACTTGTTTTCAAGAAAGATAAGATGAAAGAATTAGGTTTAAGTGAAGATAATGTAAAAAATGTGATTAAAGGATCGGATGTATCTTTACCACTTGGCTTATATACATTTAAAGACACGGAAAAATCAGTTATTGTAGATGGAAATATTACAACAATTAAAGCATTAAAAGAGCTAAAAATCCCAGCTGTACCTTCAGCACCTAGCGCTCAAGGTAATCAAAATGCTGGAGCCGGTGCACAAACGCCGCAAATGAATCCAGCCGCTATGAATGGAATTCCAACAGTTACATTAGACGAAATTGCTGACATTAAAGAAGTTGGGAAAGCAGAATCTATTTCTCGAACGAATGGAAAAGAAGCCATTGGAATTCAAATTGTGAAGGCTGCTGATGCGAATACGGTTGATGTTGTAAATGCTGTGAAAGATAAAGTAAAAGACCTTGAGAAAAAATATAAAGACTTAGAAATCATCTCAACCTTCGACCAAGGTGCACCGATTGAGAAATCAGTTGAAACAATGCTTAGCAAAGCAATTTTCGGGGCTATCTTTGCGATTGTTATTATTATGTTGTTCCTACGAAATATCCGAACAACATTAATCTCTGTCGTTTCTATACCACTTTCTTTATTAATTGCTGTTTTAGTTATAAAGCAAATGGATATTACGCTTAACATTATGACGCTTGGAGCAATGACAGTCGCTATCGGACGCGTTGTCGATGACTCAATTGTTGTTATTGAAAATATTTATCGACGAATGTCGTTATCAGAAGAGAAACTACGCGGAAAAGATTTAATTCGTGAAGCTACGAAGGAAATGTTTGTCCCAATTATGTCTTCTACTATTGTAACCATTGCTGTATTCTTACCTCTTGGACTTGTAAAAGGTATGATTGGTGAAATGTTCTTACCATTCGCCTTAACTATCGTCTTCGCTTTATTAGCATCGTTACTAGTAGCAGTTACAATCGTACCAATGCTAGCTCATTCTTTATTTAAAAAAGAGAGCATGAGAGAAAAAGAAGTACATCATGAAGAGAAACCAAGTAAATTAGCAAACGGTTATAAACGCATACTTGCATGGGCTTTAAATCATAAAATCATTACATCAAGTATCGCTGTCCTTCTATTAGTTGGTAGTCTCGCACTTGTGCCGATTATCGGTGTAAGCTTCTTACCTTCTGAAGAAGAAAAAATGATTATTACAACATACAATCCAGAGCCAGGTCAAACATTAGAAGACGTTGAAAAAATTGCAACGAAAGCTGAGAAGCACTTCCAAAATAATAAAGACGTCAAAACAATTCAATTCTCATTAGGTGGCGAAAACCCAATGAGTCCTGGTCAATCAAATCAAGCAATGTTCTTCGTTCAATATGATAACGATACGAAAAACTTTGAAAAAGAAAAAGAACAAGTCGTGAAAGATTTACAAAAGATGTCTGGAAAAGGCGAATGGAAAAACCAAGATTTCGGAGCAAGTGGCGGTAGTAATGAAATTAAACTATACGTTTACGGAGATAGCTCGGAAGACATTAAGCCTGTCGTAAAAGATCTTCAAAATATCATGAAGAAAAACAAAGATTTAAAAGACATAGACTCTAGTATTGCAAAAACATATGCAGAGTACACTTTAGTAGCAGATCAAGAAAAGCTAAGTAAAATGGGTCTAACGGCCGCTCAAATTGGAATGGGCCTTTCTAATCAACATGATCGCCCTGTTTTAACAACAATTAAAAAAGACGGTAAAGATGTAAATGTATATGTAGAAGCTGAAAAACAAAATTATGATACAATCGATGATTTAACAAATCGAAAAATTACAACACCACTTGGCAATGAAATTGCTGTTAAAGATGTGATGACTGTAAAAGAAGGTGAAACTTCTAACACAGTAAAACATCGTGATGGTCGCGTTTATGCAGAAGTTAGTGCGAAATTAACATCGGATGACGTTTCAAAAGCATCTGCTGCAGTTCAAAAAGAAGTAGATAAAATGGATCTTCCTTCTGGTGTAGACGTTTCTATGGGAGGCGTTACAAAGGATATTCAAGAATCATTCAAACAACTTGGCTTAGCGATGTTAGCTGCGATTGCCATTGTATACTTCGTTCTTGTCGTTACATTTGGTGGTGCCCTTGCACCATTTGCGATCTTATTCTCGCTACCATTCACAATCATTGGTGCACTCGTTGCCTTACTAATCTCTGGTGAAACGTTAAGTGTATCTGCAATGATTGGTGCGCTTATGTTAATTGGTATCGTTGTAACAAACGCAATCGTGCTTATTGACCGTGTTATTCATAAAGAAAATGAAGGTTTATCCACACGTGAAGCATTACTAGAAGCTGGTGCTACACGCCTTCGTCCAATTTTAATGACTGCAATTGCAACAATCGGGGCTCTTATCCCGCTTGCATTAGGATTCGAAGGCAGCGGCTTAATTTCTAAAGGACTTGGTGTAACAGTAATTGGTGGATTAACAAGTTCAACGTTATTAACACTTCTTATCGTTCCAATCGTTTATGAAGTATTAAGCAAGTTTAAAAAGAAAAAAGTAAAATAATAAAAAAATAACCTCGCAATTAGCGAGGTTATTTTTTATCTCCAAACAAGATTAGGCAATCCCCATATCCTTCTTTCTCTAACTCCCGTTTTGGGATAAATCGAAGAGCTGCTGAATTTATACAATAACGAAGGCCATTTGGTCCTGGGCCGTCTGGAAATACATGCCCAAGATGTGAATCTCCTTCCTTACTTCTCACTTCCGTGCGCGTCATATTATGACTAACATCCATTTTTTCTTTCACACTAGCTGACATCACCGGTTTCGTAAAGCTCGGCCAGCCACATCCACTATCAAATTTATCTATAGAAGTAAACAATGGCTCGCCTGAAACGATATCTACATAAAGACCTTCTTCTTGATGGTTCCAATACTCATTTCGAAATGGTGGTTCTGTACCGTTTTCCTGTGTTACATAAAACTGCATCTCATTGAGTTTTTCTTTTAAATGAGCATTATCCTTTGGCCAATGTTGCTTAATAAAAGCATCTCGTCCCGATCCTTTACGATATAACTCATAGCGGAATGTATTTTTCTTATGATATCCTTGATGATATTCTTCAGCTGGATAAAATGTAGCAGCTGGCAATATTTTTGTCGCAATTGGCTTTGAAAAGCGCTCACTCTTCGCAAGTTCTTCTTTTGAAGCCTCTGCCTTTTTCTGTTGTTCTTCATTATGATAAAAAATCACTGTTTCATAAGACTGTCCACGGTCATGGAATTGTCCGCCGACGTCAGTTGGATCAATTTGTCTCCAATATATTTGAAGCAACTCTTCATACGGCATTTTATTTGCATCAAATGTAATTTGTACCGCTTCATAATGTCCCGTCGTTTCTGAACAAACTTCTTTATAGGTTGGATCTTCTTTATGACCACCTGTATAGCCAGAAACAACCTTTATAATACCTTCCATCTCTTCAAATGGCGAAACCATGCACCAGAAGCACCCGCCAGCAAATGTAGCCAATTCTATCTTTTCATTTACAGCCATTATTTCACCCCTATTCTATATTCTTCTTACAGTATGGCATAAGAAACATAATGTTATAAAAGAAAAAGCATCGAATATCGATGCTTTTTCTTTACTTCACTCTATTTTTTTCAATATCCCTCTCCATTTCATCACTCGTTACATCTAAAACATCTAATAAGAAAATGAAGATCGGAATACCGATAATAAGTCCCCACACACCTAAAAAGTGCTCTGAGAATATTAATACCATAAACGTATAGAAAATCGGTAAATTTGTTTTTTGGGACATAAACTTCGGATTCAATACGTAACTTTCAAGTGCATGAATAACTGTTACGATAATTAAAATATAAACAACGTACATAATACCGCCGATATTGTAAGCAATCATACAAAGCGGGAATAACGAAATAATAACCCCAGCTACTGGAATTAAACCAAGTAAGAAGATCATTAACGCTAAACCTAATAATTGTGGAAATCCTAATATCCATAATGCAATAACAGATAAAACACAGTTAACAACCGCAATTAAAAATTGTGCTTCAATTACTTTTCCAAATGAACGTGCAAATTTCTTTCCGAAGTACTCAATTTCATGATAGAAAATTGCAAGCCTGCTTTCTTTAAACTTTGCAGTAAAAGCAACGATACGGGCCTTTTCCAACAAGAAAAATAAACTTAAAATTAAAGAAAGTAAAACTTGAAGACCGAACTTCCCAACATTCGTAATAGATTTATACAAAATGTCTACGCCTTGTCCTACATATTTCGAAAGTTCCATATGATTGACAGCATTAACCGCATACTTAATCAATTCACTATCCGGTGGATTTCTTAAAAATACGTTAAATTGATAAATCAATTGTGAAATTTGTATCGTTAATACTGGTAAATATTTAAATAGTGTAATAGCAATTCCACCAATTAACATTACGTATAGAAATGCTATAATGAGTTTTCGATTAATGGGCATAAAATTATCTAATTTGCGAGAAATAAACTTTTGGAATCGATCCATTAAATACGTAAGAATAAACGTAATTAATATTAAATTCAACATACTTTGCAACCCATATAACACGAGAGCAAGTATTACTAATACGAGTAACCTCTGAAATCCTTTGCTTTGAAACAGGTTTTTTATTTGCATAATCGACGAGTACTCTCTCCTGTCCTATAAAGTAAAACGTTAATAAGTAGATTTCTCTCTATTTTCTACCTATAATTTATTCATTCATATGAAGATGAGCTATCATATAATTCCTAAAACCATACAGTAGCTTACTTCTTATTTTACAATACAATGACCTAATTCAAAACGTATTCTACACAGTATTAATGAAGATTTAAGGAAACTTGCATTTTGCTAACAATAGGTCTTACCACTACTGTAACATAAAAAGCAAGCCATCAGTAGGAATGTGTCCTACAAATAGCTTGCTTTTCTCATTTTTTAAGTAAGTTTTACTATCCAATGAATGGCATGAACATCGGTATGACGACAACTGTTACAACCCCAACTACTGTTACAGCAATACTTGCCATAGCTGCCTCTACTTCACCCATTTCAATTCCTACCGCAACACCTAATGCATGACCTGCTGTTCCAAGTGCTAGACCTTTCGCAATTGGATGTTTCACTCTAAATGTTTTTAAAAATAATGCTCCTAATGCGTATACGATAACTGCGTTAAAAATAACTGCAAACGATGTTATGGCTGGAATACCACCAATACTTTCAGAGATTGGTAATGCAATTGCTGTTGTTGCTGCCTGTGGTAACATTGAATTCATTACTGCTGTATCTAAACCAATTGCCTTTGCTACAATGAATACGACAATTACTGAACAAATAGATCCAACCACGATAGCCGATAAAATTTGCCACCAATATTTTTTTAACTTATCAACTTGTTTATATAATGGAATGGCAAATGCGATTGTTGCTGGCTCTAAGAAGAAACTAATCATTTTTCCGCCAGTATTATATTCTTCAAAAGTAAAATTACCTACCTTTAGAAAGACAATCCCTAATACCATTGCCACGAATAACGGTGTAAATAAGAAGAATCCTTTTGAGTGCTTAAATAATAATGTGCCGATTCCGTATGCGATTAATGAAACGACGATTCCGAAATATGGAGTCATTGTACTTGCCATGTTCATTACCCCCTAACAATATATACTAAAATGGTTACGCAACTTTTCCGTGCTTGCGTCCTTTATTGACTACTTTCAATTCTTTTGTATCTTTTGTTTCTTTGTCATCTTTTCCTAAAATAAATTGTGCAAATAACCCTGTTACAGCGAGTAAAATAATTGTTGCGACAACAATTACAGTTAGTATTTGTACAAAATATTGTCCCATTACACCAAGAGAATTAATAACTGAAATACCTGATGGGACGAAAAGGAATCCGATAATACCTGTTAAAGCTGTTCCGAGTGATTCAACCTGCTCTAATTTAATAACTTTTAAGCATAATAGACTAAATAAAATGACTAACCCGATTACCGATGAAGGCATCGGAATTGGTAAATGTGTTGCAATAATATTAGAAATTAACATAATAGCTGAGAATATGAATGCTTGTGATAAAAAACTATATACTTTTTTCGTACTCATTTTGGCCACCTCTTTCGATTTGGTACCTTTATTGTATAAGATGTACACGTTTTAGTAAGCGTTTACAAAACAGAGCGTCACATATACAGAATCAGTTACAAAAATAAGAGGATGAAATACAAAAGCTGCTTCTTAAATACGAAGCAGCTTTTTAAGTTCTTTTGCATATGTACGGCTAACAGGTACTTTTGATCCTTCTTTCATAATTAAATTATAAGTAGAATTGAACCACGGCTGCACTTCTGTAATATGATTAATATTTGCAATAAAACTACGATGAACACGCATAAAACTTGTTTGTGGTAACTTTTTTTCCAAAATTACAAGTGTATCGTGTGTTACATATGTTTCTCTCATTGTTTTTACTGTTACTTTTCCATCTACGAGTCCTACATATATAATATCTTCAATATTTACAAGTACGATTGATTCCTCAATTGGCAGTGCTAATTTATGCATCTCTGCTGTTACCTCTGTCCCCTTTATTTCTTGCTTCGTTTCTATTTTCGCTTGTTTTTGCTTTTTATATTTCTTCAATGTCTGTACAATGCGTTCTTCATCGAATGGTTTTAAAATATAATCTAACGCATCTACTTCAAATGCTTGTAATGCGTATTGATCATAGGCCGTTGCAAATACAATCGCAGGGGGATTTTTCATCTTTTTTAATATATTTGCGATTTCAAATCCATTATCATCGGATAATTGAATATCCAGAAATACAATATCTGGTTTATGGTTCATTAGTTCCTCTAATGCGTCTTCCACACAATCAGCCTCACCAATTATCTCAACTTCTTTCGTTCTTTCTAATAAGTATTTTAGCTCATCACGTGCTAACATCTCATCATCAACTACTAATACTTTTAACAACCCGTTCTTCCTCCCCTACTTTTTTTGGAATTATAAAGGTAACCTCCGTCCCCTTATTTAATTCACTTTGAATATGAAGCATCGTGTCTTTCCCAAATAAACCGACTAGACGTTCATTAATATTATATAAAGCTGTTCCAGTCCCTTTCTTTGATGAAACTACCATTTTCCCTAATTGTTCTAAACGTTCTATCTCAATTCCCTGCCCATTATCCTTCACTTCAAAGTGAACCATACCTTCTCTTTCAAACACATGCACTTCTACTTCGCATACTGGTTGTTTCTTTGGAAAAGCGTGCCGCAATGCATTTTCAACCAATAATTGAAGAACAAATGGTGGTACTAGAGTTGTCTTTAGCTCTTCCTCAATATACAGCTTTACTCCATACTTATTTGGGAACCTTGCTTGTTCTAGTGATAAGTATGCCTGTACATGGTTTAATTCTTGTTCTAGTGGAATCAATAACTGACGTGCCCCTTGCAAATTACAGCGGAAATACACACTAAGCTGTAATAATAACTTCCTTGCTTTTTCTACATCGGTTCGGCATAAAGCTGATACTGTATTAATCGCATTAAATAAAAAGTGCGGGTTAATTTGTGCTTGTAATGCTTTTATCTCCGCATCTTGCAATAATTTGCTTTGCAATTCAGCTTCACCTAATTCAAGTTGTGTAGAGAATATTTTTGCCAACCCTTCTGCTAATTCCTCTTCCACACGACTTAATTGGTTAGGATTTTTGAAATACAGTTTTAATGTCCCTATCGTATTTCCATGTGAAGTGAGTGGAATAACGATCGCCGCTTGCAAGGGACAACCTTCATGTTGACAATTAATAACCTCACGTGATTTTGCTTTCATTATTTTCCCTGTGTTTAACACTTCTTTCGATAAACCAGTTATTAAACTATGTGAAGGAATATGGTGATCTGATGCTAATCCAACATGAGCTAATATTTTCTCTGTATCTGTTAAGGATACCGCATCTGTCCCTGTAAAGCGGTGAATAATTTGTGCCACATGCTTACACGATTCTTCTGTTAAGCCTTGGCGAAAATACGGTAACGTTTTATCAGCAATACGTAATACCTTATGGGTCTGAAGTGCCTTTGCGTTCTCTTCCTGACGCAAAATAGCTTGTATCATAGAAAGTAAAATAAAACTTCCAAAACTATTTACAAGGATCATTGGTATCGCAATTGTTTTCACAATACTAATTCCATCCTCTACAATTAATAGGATCATAATCATTTCTAAAGAAACGATAACAACACTTAAAATTGCTGAAAACTTAGGTGTAATTGTACGGTTATATTTTTTGAAAATGTATCCGATATACCCTGTTATAATCCCTGCTAAAATAGAAGAAATTGCACAACTTAGCGCTGTCGTACCACCGAGCATATAACGATGAATACCAGCGATAACTCCTACCCCAACTCCTACGATTGGTCCACCAAGTAAACCACTAATACCCACACCCATAATACGTGTATTCGCAATGGTACTTGATGAAGAAACACCTTGTAGCCAATTTTCATTCATAATCGTATTTCCTGCTATTTCAATACCGGTGTAATTGCTTACAATTGTAAACACAGAAAAAATACAAATAAGCTTAAGCTTATCTACATATCCGTCCTGCCTATGGAGAAGGCGCCTAAACGTTTTAATATGAGAGAGTAAAAATCCTAAAATAACGATAAGTCCGACGCGTTCAATCATCATGAGTACTAAATTTAACATCTTTGATTCATTCCTTTTTATTTAGTTAGTTTTATTATGGGAAAATAACGAAGTAGGCGTCAAGAAGAATGAAATGTTTTTTGAAATATTTTACACATGGAAATCTCCTCTTTATTTGACAATGTAATAGAAGAGTGCTAAAAATAAAGTAATATCATACAGTCCTTTAACCCAACCCCGTGAGGTTGAGAAGGAAGTCGGAATACTATATACGTATGTTCTTTTTTAGAGATACGTATGCTTTTTGGGCCTTCTCATCATATCAGGTGAGAAGGCCTTTTGTTATTCTTCCATAGCGACTGTAGAAGAAAATAAGGAGGAATAATAATGAACATCACCACTGATGTACAAACAACAGAGGAGACGAAAGAGAAAAGATATAAAACACTGTTTGGTTCTGCACTAGGATACGCCGCAGAAGGTTTAGATATGCTGCTCTTATCTTTCGTACTCGTCTATATTTTAAAAGAGTTTCATTTAAGCCCTGTTGAAGGTGGGAACTTAACATTAGCTACGACAATTGGTATGCTAATTGGTTCTTATTTATTTGGGTTTATCGCTGATTTATTTGGTCGTATCCGTACAATGGCCTTCACCATCTTACTATTTTCACTAGCAACAGCACTCATTTATTTCGCAGCAGATTACTGGCAATTATTAATTCTTCGCTTTTTAGTTGGAATGGGAGTTGGTGGTGAATTCGGAATTGGAATGGCCATCGTAACTGAAACATGGTCAAAAGAAATGCGTGCTAAGGCAACATCGGTCGTTGCACTTGGATGGCAATTTGGTGTTTTAGTAGCTTCACTTCTTCCAGCATTTATTGTCCCGTATTTTGGATGGAGAGCTGTTTTCTTATTCGGACTAATTCCAGCTTTACTAGCTGTTTATGTACGTAAAAGTTTAAGTGAACCGAAAATATGGGAGCAAAAACAACGCTACAAAAAGGAATTGTTACAAAAAGAAGCTGATGGTATTTTAACAACTACTGAAGCAGAACATCTAAAACAACTAAAAAAATTCCCACTTAAAAAGTTATTTGCAAATAAAAAAGTAACAATAACAACAATTGGTCTTATTATTATGTCGTTTATCCAGAACTTCGGATATTATGGGATTTTCACATGGATGCCAACTATTTTAGCAAATAAATATAACTATACATTAGCAAAGGCGAGCGGTTGGATGTTCATCTCTACGATTGGCATGCTCATTGGAATTGCAACCTTTGGTATTCTGGCTGATAAAATTGGTCGTCGTAAAACTTTTGCAATCTATTATATCGGTGGTACTATATACTGTCTTATTTACTTCTTCCTATTCACAGATTCAACATTATTATTATGGGGAAGTGCATTGCTCGGATTCTTTGCAAATGGAATGATGGGCGGATTCGGAGCCATTTTAGCTGAAAACTATCCCGCCGAAGCTCGCTCTACAGCGGAAAACTTTATTTTCGGTACAGGACGTGGTTTAGCTGGATTTGGCCCTGTTATTATCGGTTTACTCGCTACAGGCGGAAATTTACTTGGAGCATTATCCTTAATTTTCATCATCTATCCAATCGGATTAATTACAATGTTATTATGTGTGCCAGAAACAAAGGGAAAAGTATTAGACTAAACGAAAAAGAGGAAGCATCTCATTTAAAATGCTTCCTCTTTTCAGTGTTTATTTATCATTTATTTTGATTTACTAGCTTTCTGGAATAAGAAAGCAGTTTTATCTTTTTCTTGTACAATGCCTTGCTTCAATGCTAATTCTCCTGCAACTTTAGGTGCCAGCCACAGCATCGGGAATAACAAAATTGATACCGGAACAGCTGTCACTACAATGAAAGATTGTAATGCATTAATGCTTCCTTCTCCCATATATAAAAGAATTGCTGCAACTGCTCCCATAATAAGCGACCAAAAAATTCGCAAGCTAATTCTAGGATCTCCATCTCCAGTCACTGCCATTGAAATGGAATAAGCCATTGAATCTCCTGTTGTTACTACAAATAAAATCGTTAATAAAAGAAATGCCGGTCCAATAATATTAGATAGTGGCAGTTGCTCTGTAATTGCAATCATAGCTGCTGGCATACCAGATTCACTTAAAGCGTTCGAGATAGATCCAGGCTTCATTAATTCATAAAATACACCCGATCCCCCCAATATAGTGAACCAGAACGTTGTAATAATAGGTGCAATAATTCCAATTGCAACGATGATTTCGCGAATCGTTCTTCCTCTTGAAATTCGACTTACTAAAATTGCCATCATTGGTCCATATCCAATAAACCATCCCCAGAAAAAGATTGTCCAAGATCCTAACCAACCTGTATCCCCGCGGTATGTGCTCATTGGTATAAACTCATTTATATAAAACCCAAACGAAGAAACAAATGAATCAATAATAAATCCACCTGGTCCAAAGAATAACACAAACACCATCAATAAAATCGCTAGTTTAACATTTAAATCACTTATTATTTGAATCCCTTTATCAATACCCGTTACCGCAGATATAGTAGAAACAGCTACCACACAAATAATAATTGCTAATTGAGTAGTAAACACGTCGGAAATTCCGAATAATGCTTGTAAGCCATAACTTGCTTGCAAGCCTAAAAATCCGATCGGACCAATTGTTCCTGCAGCTACTGCAATAATTGCAAATGCATCAATCATCGTTCCAAGCAAACTCTTTCGCAATTTCTCTCCAAAAATAGGATATAAAAGCGTACGAGGTTTTAACGGCATACCTTTATGATAATGTCCATACATCATAACTACCGCACTAATTGTACCTAAAATCGTCCAAGCTAAAAATCCCCAATGCATATAACTTTGTGCTAAAGCAGGCATGACTGCTTCTTTCGTTCCAGCAGATATACCTTCATGTATTGGTGGCACCGTCATCAAATGGTACATTGGCTCTGCCGCTGCCCAAAAAACGCCACCTCCGGCAAGTAGTGTAGACATAATAATAGCAAGCCACTTTGCCGTACTAATCTCAGGTTTTTCTAAATTACCTAGTTTGACCTTCCCATATTTCGAGAATGTCATACACATCGCAACAATAAATGTACCTAACAATAAAATCTGCCAAAAAGCCCCGAAGTACTTAATTGAAAATGCAAAACTGCGATTAATAGCTCCCTCTACATAACCTTTATTTAAGAAAACTGCGATTACAAATAATAAAAGCGAACCACCACTAATAAGAAATACAGGCCAATCTGTTTTTTGATTCTTCATCCTCATTTACACATCCTCCTTCCTCAGCAATCTAAAAAAACAACTTTATTATGTTTTCTTGTTTAAATCCAAAACACAATTATTATATAAATATAATAATTCATCAATTTTCCACATACTTATGTTGTCCCTAAAAATATGCTAAACCCCTTATTTAAAAGAAATATTCTATTCCTCTTACATAAAAAAGCAAAACAAAAGACCTTATATGTCTATAAGGTCTTCGAAACAGAAATTTGATTATAACATAAGGAACTCCCTGGTTCAAAAAGCTCCTGCCAAAAATAACCGAGAGTAAAGGCTTCCATTTGCTACATAACAGTAATTAAAAAAATTTTATATTTTACAGGAAATCCCCCCTATACTAAATATTATTTATGAAAGAAATTTGGCTTCAAAATATCATTCGGATACGGTTTATGATAAATATGAGTGGCAGCTGGCGATAATGGCGGTATTAACCATACCCAATTTCCTGTTACAACGCGACCACAGGCAGCTTCTTGCTTCTCAAATTGCTGAAATTGTTGTGCAGCAGTATGGTGGTCAACAATACTAATTCCTTGTTTTTTAAATGAATATAATACAGCAATGTTCAACTCAATTAATGCCTTGTCTTTCCATAACGTGCTATTTCTTGATGTATCTAAATTCATCATTTCTGCAACTGCTGGAAGTAAATTATAACGATCCTGATCAGCTAAGTTCCGAGCTCCAATTTCCGTCCCCATATACCATCCATTAAACGGAGCTGCCGTATAAGAAATACCACCAATCTCTAAACGCATATCTGAAATCATCGGCACTCCATACCATTTCACTTCTAAAGATGAGATTGGGTAATCTGGATGCTCAATTGGTACTTCTTTTACTTCTTCTTTTGGAATTTCTTTATATATAGGCTCTTTTCCATCAACAGAAAATACAAGCGGTAATACATCAAAATTCGTACCTTCTCCTTGCCAGCCAAGTTCCTGACAAAAATCCGTAAATGTAGCGGAATGAGAATCACCGATTACTCCCATTTCTGTTTTATATCCTGCATATCGAATTAATTGATGATTATAAATTCGTATATTATTTTCTTCACTTTCATATTGCTTAAAAATTGTAATTGTCGGTTTAACTTTCCCGTCGTTCGTTGCATATTTAATGTGATGAATTAACGCATTATATACACCTTCTTCATCATTCACTTCACGTGCATCTAATATGTGCATCTTACTCCAGAATAGCCTTCCAATACATCTATTACTATTACGCCATGCCATTCGCGAACCATGAACAAGTTCTTCAAATGTATGCTCATACGTTCCCGTTCTCTCTATTTCCATGTGAATTTCTTTTATACGCTCTTCTATGAATTGCTCTTTATTAAGCTCTTTATAGCAAGTAGTAATAAAATTACTCGCTTCCTCTATTAATTGTTTCGTTTTACTCATAAACAATCTCCTTCTATTTCAACAAACGCTACTAATTTACAGTATAAGCAAAAAGGATAATAGTCACAAACGAAAGTGAAAGTGTTACTTTTATTGTAATATTTTCAGAAAATTATAGAAATCCCTCTTGACTTCTATGAAAAATAAGTGTATTTTTGACTCAGGTAAATTTTTTTTACCTAGGCCAACTTTTAAACTAGAAAGGAGGTAATATTATGTCTTCATTTCAATTGCCAAAACTTTCATATGACTATGATGAATTAGAGCCATATATTGATAGCAATACACTTTCTATCCATCACGGAAAGCACCATGCGACATATGTAAACAATTTAAATGCTACTTTAGAAAACTATACTGAATTACATAATAAATCTTTAGAAGAGTTACTATGTAATTTGGATGATTTACCAATGGAAATTATTACAGCAGTTAGAAATAACGGTGGTGGTCATTATTGTCATAGTCTTTTTTGGGAAGTGATGAGCCCTCGAGGTGGCGGCGATCCTAATGGAGACGTTGCAAAAGGAATTGATTATTATTTCAATACCTTTGACAACTTAAAAGACCAACTGTCCAAAGCGGCCATTAGTCGTTTTGGAAGTGGATATGGATGGCTTGTTCTTGACGGTGAAGAACTTTCTGTTATGAGTACACCGAATCAAGATACACCTTTGCAAGAAGGGAAGATCCCGTTACTCGTCATTGATGTATGGGAACATGCCTATTATTTAAAGTATCAAAATCGGCGCCCAGAGTTTGTTACCAACTGGTGGCATACAGTGAACTGGGACCGGGTAAACGAGAAATATTTACAAGCAATTCAATCACAAAAACATTAGTCGTGCGTATAAGGTAAATTTGGTAATGTAAAATCAGTATTGTCGAAATCCTCCAGAATCCCCCGGATTGCCACCGGGGGATTTATGATTACTTCATTGTATTTATGTAATGGCGTAAAATATTTTTCATTTCTAGTTTCAACTCTCGGAATGGAAATCCCAATTCACGAGCCTTTTCATTATGTAACGTACAATTAATTACTTCATTATAAGGCGCTTTATTATCTCCTACTTCTTGAATGAGAGCTTTTATCCCCGTATTTTCTTCTATGAAACGAATAACTTCTCTGGTAGAAACTACCCCGTTGCTACAAGCATTAATCGGCCCTTCTATGTTTTCCATCCCACACCAAGCTAAAAACTCTCCTGCTTCTTTCTCATGTATAAATGCCAAATCTCCATCTACATGATCCACAACGATAGGCTCTTGTTTCACAACATGTTCAACATAAAATTGTAATCTTTTCGTATAATCATTTTCTCCAATAACAACTGGAAAACGCACTGCAACAACTGGGAATGCTGCATGTTGAAATACAACTGCCTCAGCTAATCTCTTACCTTCACTATAATTAAAATCATTCCTATCTCCATACGTGATTGCATACTCATATGGATTAAAGTCCTCTTCTAACAGACCTAGCGCAGGCTCATAGACAGCCATTGAAGATGTCATAATATACTTCTTAGTTTTTCCTTTTAACACTTCACATGCTCTCTTCGCTGCATTTGAGCTATAGCATAAATTATCGTATACAATATCATAACTTTTACCTTCTAAACGCTTTGCTAGTTCTTTTTCGTCTTCTCTATCTACGATGATTCTTTTTACTGCACTTCCAAAGGAATCTTTAGTAACTCCCCTCGTCGCAATCGTTACATCATGTCCAACTTGCAACAGCACTTCTACTAAATGTTTACCAAAAAATCTTGTTCCCCCTAGTACCAATACTTTTTTCACCTTCATCATCCCCGTTTTCATAAATTGTAAAATACTACCTCCCTTATTATAAATGCTAAAATAAAAAAACATGGAATCAGTTTAACGATTCCATGTTTTTTCTACATATGACGCATTAACGTACTCGATATTTAAAAATACAATAACAGAAATATAAAATAGAAATTACTGATACATAAACCCATAGTTCATATACAAATCCCTCTCCCCAAACTCCCATAAAATAAAAGAGTGAAGGCAGTGTCAATGTTACCCATGATTGTACGAAAGCAATTCTTCCAAGATATTGATTGATATTCTTTTTTTGTGTATTTAATACAAAGAATAAATACCAAAGTAATGCCCACATAAACCATGTTAACGCATTAACAACATCGTTGAATTGAACAAATGAAACGACCATATAGAATAAAGCAATAATCGCTACCCAAATACAGAACCATCCTAGACCACTACTATCCATTCCCTTTATAAAAGTAACACCTACATATAAATAGGTTAATCCAAATAAAAAGGTAGCTGCATATGAATATACCGTCCAATTACTTTGATCAGAAATCATAATCAAATAGAACGGAATGATAATTTGTAATGCCCCCACAAATAAATTAAAAACACCTGCGCTTTTCATCTCTGCTTTTCCTAATATAACAAGACTATTTAAAAATAAAGCTGCACCTGAAAGTAATAATCCTACATAACCCATATATATTCGTGTGAAAATCTTATCTTTTCACACTTTTAACCTCCCCACACTTTAAAGTGATACCTATATTATTTTTCTTCCCATTTAAAACTACATACATAATTTTTCATCTGAATAAGTCAGACTTCCTACCTTAAAAAAGAGCAAACTTAAAACGCTTTCAATAATAAATAACCCTATCAAAATATGCAATAGGATTCCTTGATTATAAACGGACTCAAACAAGGATACAAGTGTTGGAATACTTTTCAATCATACGTTTTTAATTTCTATAAAAAATGAATAGAATGATACATTTTCCCTATCTCATTCTACTAATGCCTAGCATAAAATATAGTACAATCATATCATTTTAAGGAAGGTTTGATATTTATGCCTCTTCATTATCCAAATCAACCTGTTTTTCACTCCACAGGTGTATTAACAAGAGAGCCTGCAACTGTTTCAGCAGTAGTAAACATTGTAAATTTAGATGCATTTTACGCACACTATGTAAGTATAGAGGTTTGGGATTGGTCTAACTATTCTAATCCTGTAAAATTACCTGTACTAATTGGTGAAAATGCGGAAGTAGTATTTCCATATATTTTACAAGGGAACAACTTAGCAGTTTTTTATGCTGATTTAGGTGACGCTGTTGACTTGTATGAAATTCGTATTTCTTATCCTAGCCACTCCAATATTATCGCAAATTGTTTTGGACGAAGCATACCGCCATACGCAAGCCAAGAAGGTAATACCGTATATCATAAACAACTTGTTCGAATTCATTAAGTTCTCTTTCCAAATCACCAATTTATAAAAGCATTCAATAGATTAAATTCCTATTGAAGTGCTATGGTCAGTAATACTCTCTTTCATTTTCTTTTCCTCAACGAAAACTATTACTGACCTTTGGTTCCTTTATTATACATAAATACAATAAAAATAAAGTATCCTCCTTAAATCATTTGATAGCCATTTTTATTATTTACCTGCCATCTCCAAGAATCTAAACACATTTCTTCTAATCCATATTCCGCTTCCCATCCTAATTCTCGCTTCGCTTTAGATACATCAGCAAAACATATCGCTACGTCCCCAGGACGACGCCCGATAATTTTATACGGTATTTTTTTGCCCGAAACCTTCTCAAAAGCATTAACCATCTCCAATACACTATACCCTTTCCCTGTACCAAGGTTATATGCATCTATTCCTGTAGTTTCAAGCACTTTCTCAAGTGCCTTTACATGTCCTTTTGCAAGGTCAACAACGTGAATATAATCACGAACACCTGTCCCGTCTTTTGTTGGATAGTCATTTCCAAATATATTTAATTCCTTTAACTTCCCTACCGCTACTTGTGTTACATATGGCATTAAATTATTAGGAATCCCATTTGGATCTTCTCCAATACGACCACTTTGATGCGCCCCAAATGGGTTGAAATAACGAAGTAACGCGATACTCCATTCACCATCAGCTTTTGCAACATCACGCATAATTTGCTCTATCATTAACTTTGTTTGCCCATATGGATTTGTCACGCTTAATGGAAATTCTTCCGTAATTGGTGATGTTTTTGGAATTCCATATACAGTTGCAGACGAACTAAAAATAAATTTTTTCACATTATGTTTTTGCATTACATCACATAATATAATCGTACTTATAATATTATTATAATAATATGTAAGCGGAATTGTAGTAGATTCCCCAACTGCTTTGAAGCCAGCAAAATGAATAACTGCTTCAATGTTATTTTCCAAAAAAATCTCATTCATTTTTTCACGATTTAAAACACTTTCATTATAAAATTTAAATTGTTTCCCTGTTATTTCTTTTACTCGGTTTAAAGACTCTATTGAACTATTTGAAAGATTATCTACGACTATAATTTTATAATTATTATTTAATAATTCTATACACGTATGACTACCAATATATCCTGCTCCACCCGTTATAAGTATCGTCATATATATAGTCCCCCACTTATCATCAATTATAAAATTTTATAATCTCAATACACATCTATCCTATCATATTCCAAGATATAAATTCTAAATATTTTAAATTTTCTTTTATATAAAAAGCTACATAACCTTTAAGTTATGTAGCTCTTCAACATCTATATTTTTCTATATCATTTTTTATTACCCAAAAATTTTAGTAAAAGCTATCCAAACGTTCTGATTTGTTAAATTACGTAACAATATACACTTAAAAAGTGTGCCAGGCTTCCTAATAATACGAAAACATGAAAAATTTCATGGTGTCCCATATATTTAAACTCCAACCATTTTGGCTTAGCACCGTAAATAAACCCACCAATTGTATAAAAAATACCTCCAAGTATTAAGAAAAGGATACCTCCTGTACTTAAATTCTCAGCTAGCGGTGCAAAGAATAGAACAATTAACCAACCCATCAGAAGATAAATTCCTGTTGATAACCATCTTGGGCAATTAAACCAAAACATTTTAAAAACAATACCACAAATCGCAGTTGCATAAACCAAACAAAATAGTAGTAAACCATTTGCTGAACTTAATGTAATTAAGCAAAAGGGTGCATATGTACCTGCAATTAATATAAAAATCATAGAATGATCTAACTTCCTAAAGAAATAAATAACACGTTCACTGGCTACAACACTATGATACACAGCTGATGCCATATAAAGGACCATCATCCCAATACCGAATAAAATAACAGCTGTAATTGCAGCAAAAGATGGCATCTTAACAGAAACTTTCACAAGCATAGCTAATAATGCAATAAATGCTAATACAGCTCCTCCTAAGTGAGTAAATGCATTAACCGGTTCTCTTACATAAGCATTCATATAAACACCCCTCATATAATTACATGTAGTTTTAATAACTACATGTAATTATATACGCATTATTTATACTAGTCAACATTTACAATTCACTTGTTTCGTAATACCATATTTAAAGATATACTAAACATTCAGTTCCACTAAGTGATAAAAGTGAGGGGTTTTACGTGGAAAATATAAATAAATTACTTGAATCATTACATTTAGAAAAAAATATTAAACTTGAGGATATCCCAAATGTCGACTTATATGTAGACCAAGTTGTTCAACTATTTGAGAATACTTATGC
This sequence comes from Bacillus sp. FSL M7-1020, assembly GCF_038050415.1. Taxonomy (NCBI): domain Bacteria; kingdom Bacillati; phylum Bacillota; class Bacilli; order Caryophanales; family Bacillaceae; genus Bacillus; species Bacillus sp. FSL M7-1020. Next base: position 4,977,952 of record NZ_JBBOTW010000001.1, read on the forward strand.
GGATACAACAAGAACTGATGATGAAAAAGTATTAACAAAAACAATGATTAACAATTACGCAAAAGGGAAACTATTCATCCCTATTAAAAATAAAAAGTATTCAAAAGAGCATATGATTTTAATTAGCTTGATTTACCAATTAAAAGGAGCCCTTTCCATTAATGACATAAAAAGCTCCTTAGAAAATATAAATGTACCTTTACTAAACGATGATACATTCGAATTAAATACTCTCTATAAAGATTATCTTGCTCTTACTGAAACCAATGTGGAAACCTTTAACCAGGACGTAAATAACCGTATTAGGGAAGTAAATGAGATTTCCTCCTTAGAAGATCAAAAGCTAGAAAAGTTTTTATTACTAACATCCTTCGTGACGATGAGTAATATGTACAGACGATTGGCAGAGAAGTTAGTGGACGATTTAAAAGAATCGTAAATAAAAAAACTATCCACCTGTTACAGTGGATAGTTTTTTTATTTACTTAATTGCTTCATGGACTTTTAATTGTTTCCCTTTAATCGTTGTATTTTTCATGGTCTTTAAAACAATTGGTCCTTTTCCATTTAATATTTCAACGTAAGAAACATTGTCCTGTATCGTAATAATTCCTATATCTTCTGCTGTAACACCTTTAATTTTAGCAATTGTGCCGACAAAATCTACCGCTCTAATTTTCTTTTTCTTCCCACCATTAAAGTACAGCTTCATAATCCCTTTGTTTAAGTCTGCACTTTTATCTTTCTTTATAATTGGTTTAGCATGTATTTTTTCCTCAAATACTGCCTTCCCTTTCATAACCTCTTCTTTTGAAGGTGCATATGCCTTTGGAATTTCAAAGCCGATGTACGCCTCAATTTCTTCTAAAAATCTATTTTCATACGGAGTTATGAATGTAATAGCTTTTCCTTTATTGCCAGCTCGTCCCGTTCTTCCCGTACGATGTACATAACTTTCTTTTTCTAACGGAATATCATAGTTAATAACATGTGTAATATTATCAATATCAATTCCTCTAGCAGCTACGTCTGTCGCTACTAAATAACGGAACTTTCCTTTTCTAAAATCGTCCATAACTTCAAAACGATCTTCTTGCACCATACCACCATGTATTTTGTCACAAGGATAGTTAACACGGTTTAACTGTCTAAATACGTGATCTACATTTTCTTGTGTACGGCAAAAAATAATACAACTATCTGGATTCTCAATTGTTGTTACATCTTTAAGAAGTGAAAGCTTCTCCTCTTCTCTCGTCTCAAAAAGTGTATGTTCAATTTTGTCTGTGGTAATCCCGGCAGCCTTAATTTCAATATGCGTTGGCGAATCCATATACGTACGGGATAACTTTTCAACATCTTCTGGAAGTGTTGCCGAAAATAGCATTGTCATTCGCTTTGTAGGTAATTCATCAATAATTGCCTCTACTTGATCAATAAAGCCCATATTTAGCATTTCATCTGCTTCATCAATGACTAAATACTTCAGACATTCTAAAGAAAGGGTACCTTTTTCAATATGATCTAACACACGGCCAGGAGTCCCTACTACGATATGTGTCTTTTGTTTTAACTCTAATTTTTGACGTGCAAATGGAGACTTACCATAAACGGCCGCAGCCTTAATTCTTTTGAAGCGGCCTATATTCGTAATATCTTCTTTCACTTGAACAGCAAGTTCTCTCGTCGGCGTCAAAACTAATGCTTGTGGCTTATTCTCTTCCCATTCCACCATTTCACAAAGTGGAATACCGAATGAAGCTGTTTTTCCACTTCCAGTTTGCGATTTTACAACAAGATCCTTCTTTTTCAATGCAACTGGAATAACCTCTCCTTGCACTTCTGTTGGATGTTCATATCCTAAACCAGTAAGTGCTCGTATTATTTCTTTACTTAATGCATAATTACTAAATTCCTTTTTACTCATATACTAACCTCATTTGAATTTTATATTTAAATAACTATACTCTCCATATCTAACGTCAAGTTATACCAAGATACTATATTAAATCAATGTTTTCAATTCATTTAAGTTTCAATTTATCTACGTATAATTCTTAAATAATAAAGGACAGCCTTAATTATAAGTCTGCCCCTCTAAATTGTATTCATCTTTTATGGAACTAATTTTTTTACAACTGGTATTCTTTGCAATACTAAAGTAATTACCATACTAAGAACAATTGTGATTGTTACATTAATAGGTATTGCCAATATTGCATGTGCATGTTCATTCACCTTTGGAAATACTCTGTACAGATAGTTATTTAATAAGAAATAGTGAAGGATATAAATACCAAGGCTCGCTTGATTTATACCGCGTAATACAAATGGTAATTTTCTTTCTGAATTTCCGAAAGAATATTTGAAAAATACAAATAAACTAATCGCCATAAGTACAACACCTGGAGAAAAGTATCCATACCAAAACTGATCCAATTGTCCGTTGGCCTGAACTGTATAATAATATGTAACAAAGAATGTAATAATAAATCCTACAATTCCTCCAATGTAAGCCAAATTCCTCCACTTTTTCACAATATCATAATTGGATAAATAATAACCAAGAAGGAAATAGCCTACATAATTTGTAACGTAAAATAATTCAATATTAAAGTTGATAGGATAATAATATTTTGCCAAATTAACGACAACAGATGCATATAACCATAAAATTAAAAAATACTCTATCTCTTTCTTTTGAGCATTCTTCACAAAAATTTTCAGTAAAGGTGTAATTAAGTATATCCCTACAATCATGTACATGAACCATAAATGTCCACCAATACTATCTGTTAGAAAATATTTTATCCCCTGTTTTATAGAACGCGGGAAATATCCTGCATAAGCTCCGTATAAATAAAATAAAACACTCCAAGCTACAAAAGGTATAATTACCTTACTTGCACGTTTCTGTATAAATTCTCCAATAGAAATATCTTTCGTACCCTTTAATAATAAAGCCCCACTAATCATCACAAAGATTGGAACGCTAGCGCGTGAAAGTGACTCAAAAAGATTCCCAGACAACCAACGCGAAACGTTATTTGCATCCAATGTGGAAACATAACCAGCGGAGACATGAATTGTAACTACTGCGATTGTCGCTAACACACGCAACCAGTCCATATACACTAATCGTTTCATTAACAGCTCTCCTAAATTTACATATTTGATTTTTCCTATACCACACATAATTTTACATTAAATCATGTTATGTTAAAACAAATTTTGACGATATAAACCTACAGTAGACTTAAATCAACTTAATTTTTTTATATAAACATTAAAACCTTTGACTTATTAGTGAAAATAATGTAAATTATCCTTTGGACGAACATTTTCAAACGAAACAAATAAAATATTCGTATTTTAGGGGTGTAAATGATGGAAAACGTATTTGACTATGAAGATATTCAATTAATTCCTGCAAAATGCATTGTAAACAGTCGATCTGAATGTGATACAACTGTCACTTTAGGAAAACATAAATTTAAATTACCTGTCGTACCTGCAAATATGCAAACGATTATAGATGAAAGAATCGCAACTTATTTAGCTGAAAATAATTACTTCTATATCATGCATCGTTTCCAACCAGAGAAACGAATCTCATTCATTAGAGATATGCAATCACGTGGATTAATTGCTTCAATCAGCGTTGGTGTTAAAGAAGACGAATACGAATTCGTACAACAATTAGCCGCTGAGCAACTTTCACCTGAATACATTACAATCGATATCGCACACGGTCACTCTAATGCTGTGATCAACATGATTCAACATATTAAAAAACATTTACCAGAAAGCTTTGTTATCGCTGGAAACGTTGGAACTCCAGAAGCGGTAAGAGAATTAGAACACGCTGGCGCTGACGCAACAAAAGTTGGTATTGGACCCGGTAAAGTTTGTATTACTAAAATTAAAACAGGCTTTGGAACTGGTGGTTGGCAGTTAGCTGCACTTCGCTGGTGTGCAAAAGCTGCAAGTAAGCCGATTATTGCTGACGGTGGTATTCGTACACACGGTGATGTAGCTAAATCTATTCGATTTGGGGCAACTATGGTTATGGTCGGTTCTCTATTCGCTGGTCATGAAGAGTCTCCAGGGGAAACAATCGAAAAAGATGGAAAGCTTTATAAAGAATACTTCGGTTCAGCTTCTGAATTCCAAAAAGGTGAGAAGAAAAACGTTGAAGGTAAGAAAATGTTCGTGGAGCATAAAGGTTCTTTAGAAGACACTTTAATCGAAATGGAACAAGATCTTCAATCTTCTATCTCTTACGCTGGTGGAACAAAATTAGATGCTATTCGTACTGTAGATTATGTTGTCGTGAAAAACTCTATTTTCAACGGTGATAAAGTATATTAATTCTTATATTGAGCTCGAAGGACAAGCATGTGTATGCCTGTCCTTCTTTTTTATGTATAAAACCGTTAAATATTTTTATTTTACTGAATTTTCTAGTATCATATTTTTAAATACTTAAAATAAGGGGGCTATAATAAATGAAAAATGTAATTGAAAATCGCCTTATTCGCGCAGAAGTTCCTACTGAACTAACATGGGATCTTTCTGATTTGTATAAATCTGATGCCGAGTGGCACGCTGCATTAAACGTATTAGAAAATGATATACAGAAACTTGGTGCATTTAAAGGACGCTTGCATACTAGCTCCACTACTTTACTAAATTGCTTACTTATAGAGGAAGAGCTTTTAATGAAATTAACAAAACTGAGCTCATATGCAAACCTAAAAGAATCTGCTGATCGGACAGATCCAGTTATTCAAGCGAACTCTTCCAAAGTTTCTGCTCTAGGAACGAAAGTACATACAGCACTATCCTTTATTCATAATGAAATTCTCTCATTTGAAGAAGGCACGATTGAAAAATATTTAATTGAGGAGATAAAACTCAACCCTTTTCGTAAATCATTACTAGAAGTGCTGAGCAAAAGGCAGCACACTCTTTCACCTGAAACAGAAGAAGCACTTGCTGCACTTGGCGAAGTTCATAGTTCTCCATACAAAATTTACGGCATGACTAAATTGGCCGATATGGATTTCAATCCTATACAAGACGAACAAGGAAACGAATTCCCTTTGTCATTTGCATTATTTGAAAGCAATTATGAATTCTCTCCAAGCGCATACATACGTAGAAAAGCATATGAATCGTTTGTTTCCACTTTGAAGCGATATAAAAATACAGTTGCCACAACATATGCTACTGAAGTAAAAAAACAAGTGACACTTTCTCGTTTACGCAAATATGAATCCGTTACTCATATGCTTTTAGAGCCGCAAAAAGTTCCACTTGAAATGTATAACAATCAACTTGATATTATTTATAAAGAATTAGCGCCTCATATGCGCCGTTTTGCAGATTTAAAAAAGAAAGTATTAGGACTCGATCAAATGCTTTTCTGCGACTTACATGCACCTTTAGATCCTGAATTTAATCCAGCAATTACTTACGAAGAAGCAGGCAAACTCATTCAAGATTCTTTAAAAGTATTAGGAGATGAATATAGTTCCATTATCGAAAAAGGCTTCAAAGAAAGATGGGTAGATCTTGCAGATAATGTAGGCAAATCAACAGGAGCATTTTGTTCAAGTCCATATGGTTCTCATCCATATATTTTAATTACATGGCAAAATACGATGCGCGGATGCTTCACATTAGCACATGAATTTGGTCATGCTGGGCATTTTTATTTAGCAAATAAAAACCAGCGCATTATGAATGTACGTCCATCTATGTACTTTGTTGAAGCACCATCAACAATGAATGAATTATTACTAGCCCAACATTTACTTGCAACAACTAACGATAAGAGAATGCGCAGATGGGTCATTCTACAACTACTTGGCACATATTATCATAACTTTGTTACTCACTTACTTGAGGGCGAATACCAACGAAGAGTATATACTCTAGCAGAAGAAGGACAAGCACTTACAGCTAAAAGTTTAACCGAAATAAAAACAAATGTCCTTTCTACATTCTGGGGGGATTCTGTAGAAATCGATGAAGGTGCCGGCTTAACTTGGATGCGCCAACCTCATTATTACATGGGCTTATATTCTTACACGTATTCTGCAGGTCTAACTGCATCTACCGCAGTAGCCCAAATGATTAAAGAAGAAGGGCAGCCCGCCGTTGATCGCTGGTTAGATGTACTTCGCGCTGGTGGTACAATGAAACCACTTGAATTAATGAAACATGCCGGAGTAGATATGTCAAAACCAGATGCAATCCGTAAAGCTGTTTCTTACGTTGGCTCCTTAATTGATGAATTAGAGCGTTCTTATCAAGAATAAAAAAATAAGCCCTCGCTTCTTTATGAGGGCTTATTTCATATTTACTTTCCAAATCTTTTACGGTATCCACATTTCCTACATAACTCTTCGACTGCAACTCTTTTCGAAAATCCATCGACAATGTTTGTTGCTCTTTCACCTTCTATAATGTTAGAAAATGAATCATTATTAATATTCCCAAGATTAATAATCCCTTCACCGTCTAAACAGCAAGGAATAACCGTTCCATTTGCTAAAATACCCGCTTGATTTCGAAGACCATGACAGAATCCTTTTCCATCATCCTCTTCTTCATGCAATGCCGGCCATTGAAATTCATAATCTTGATTAATAAAGACACGTTCCGCAATTTTTATACCTTTTCCTGGTGTAAGCTTCTCTTCAATTTGATAAGGCAGATCAAACTCATTTTCAATTATGGATAATAGCTCTCTATTTTTCTGGATTTCAGCATTTGTCTTATTATCCTGAGTTAAATTCCATAACCTTAGCGAAACAATTAAATCTGATTGACTTGTTGCTTCCCTAATGAAGGCAAGTATACTTCTTACATAGCCCTCTTTATCTTGCGAACCTGGATGTCCATCAAAACTGTGCAGGGAAAAGTTCATTTGTCTTAGAGCAGGCTTATTTAACAGTCTATGCCTTCTCTTATTAATTAACGTTCCGTTCGTTGTAATATTAACTTTAAATCCTTTTTCATGGCTTAAATCTAGCAGTTGATCTATTTTTGGATGGAGCAACGGCTCACCCTTCACGTGCAAATAAATGTAGTCTGTGTGAGGTTTAATTTGGTCTAATCTTTTAGCAAAATCCTCCACAGAAATGAATTGCTTCTGCCTTTCCGTCGGCGGACAAAAGCTGCACGCAAGATTACATACACTTGTAATCTCTAAGTAAAACTTCTTAAACTTCTTCACCTTTAATTCCTCACTTCTCTGACTACTTATAATTTTTTCCTCTTCATATTACAGCATACTTTTTTAGAAATAGAAACATACTTATTTTAGGAAATCTGCATACCACCTATTAATGTTTAAAAGACCATCGGTGATTTTTATCCAATGGTCTTTTTTACTCTTTTTATATACAAATGGAAATTTACTTATGATATGGTTCACCACGATTAATACGAAACGCTCTATACACTTGCTCAAGCAATACTAATCGCATTAATTGGTGTGGTAATGTCATTTTCGAAAAAGAAAGAGATTCATTGGAACGCTTCATTACTTCTGAACTTAGTCCAAGTGATCCACCAATTACAAAGGCAACTTTACTCTTTCCATATGTAGCAAGACGATCTAGGCTTACTGCAAATTCTTCTGATGACTTTTGTTTTCCTTCTATCGCTAATGCGATCACGTGCGTATCATCAGAAATTTTATCCAGTATACGTATACCTTCTTTTTCTTTTACAATTAACATTTCGGCTTCACTTAAATTTTCTGGTGCTTTTTCATCTGGCAATTCAATTACTTCTACTTTTGCGTACGCAGATAATCGTTTTAAATATTCTGCTATACCTTGTTTTAAATACTTTTCCTTTAATTTTCCGATTGAAATAATCGAGATATTCACATTTATTCCCCACCTTACAAACATGTTATCCACATAACTTATCCACATATCCACAAATGTTACCCACATATTGTGTGAGAATCTGTGTTCGATACAACATATGTCGCCTCATTTTGACAAAATTCACATGTTTTTTTATCTTTTTCTGAGTTATCCACATTGTTAATAACCGGTGCAACTTCACATTCATCAACAATAATATCTAACGCTAATTCAACATGTTCTAAACAACAAGGTAAATTCATATTCTTCACCTCACTTTTCTACAATAGAAAACAGGAGGTAGGCCCTCCTGTTTTTAATATTTTTGAATGCCTAATTTCACCGTTGTTGTTGCTCTTTTTGTACCACGATAAAACGTAAGAGTCATTTTATCATTAATTTTTTTATCATATAAGGCCGTACGGAACCCAATAATATCGTTTACTGGTTTTCCATCTACCGCTACAATAACATCATGTTCTCGCAAACCAGCATCCGCGCCTGGTGAAGGACTTTTCACATCTAAAATGCAAACTCCCTCTGCTACATTGCCTGGTAAATGTAATGTTTTGGACCAATAATAATTCGGAATCTCATTTAATGATCTAAGTTCAATTCCAACATAAGGTCTTCTTACTTTCCCGTACTTCTCAAGTTCATTCATAATCGGAACGGCTCTAGTAACCGGAATAGCTAATCCGATTCCTTCCACTTCTTTTGCAGCAATTTTCATTGAGTTAATACCAACTAATTGTCCTGCCGCATTTACAAGTGCACCACCACTATTACCTGGATTAATCGCTGCATCTGTTTGTAATACTTCTACTTGCCAATCGTAATGACCATCTTGGTCTAAGTCTACAGGAACAATACGCTCGTTAGCTGAAATAATGCCTTGTGTAACGGTCCCCGAAAATTGCAGTCCGAGTGGATTTCCAATCGCAATGACCGGTTCTCCTCGACGAACTTTATTAGAATCGCCAATCTCAATTATTTTTTTCACATGCTTCGCATCTATTTCTAGTACAGCTAAATCTGTGACTACATCGGTTCCTAATACTTTCCCTGGGACCTTCTTACCGTCACTTAGACTTACTTCAATACGATTTGCTCCAGCAACGACATGGTTATTTGTTACAATGTAAGCTTGTCCATCTGTCTTTTTATAAATGACACCAGATCCTGTACCGGCTTCTGAATCTGCCTCTGAAAAATTGTCTCGTTGAATATTAATAATACCAACAACAGCTTCAGAAGCGCGATCAACAGCGTCTACAAAGCTAACCTGTTTAATCCCTTGAGCTTCAGCCATGTTACTTCCACTTGCTTCAGCTTGCGGAAGCGTGCCAGCATGATTCGAAAATAAAGGCGCCCCAAATGCAAATAATGAAGCCCCTACAATTGTTCCTGCTATGCTAGAAATGACAATACCTTTATGCTTCTTTTTACCTGCACGTTTTATACGATACTTTTCTTCATCAATAAAGGACATATTTGTTCACCTATCTTCCTGAAAACAACTATATTCACCTTTATTGTTTACTAAAATGAAGAATTATACGTATTGAATTTTCGTAGGCATTTTTGGATCTGTATCATGAATTTCAAAGGATTCTCCCACTCCAAATCCTTTTTCCTCTAACACTTGCGATACTGACATACGCGCTAGTTCTTTCATATTGTTATCTAAGCTTAAATGTGCTAAATAAATATGTTTTGTCTCATCTGTAATTACATCTGCCATCGCTAACGCAGCATCCTCATTACAAACGTGACCAACGTCGCTTAAAATACGTCTTTTAATGCTCCACGGATAACGTCCCATACGAAGCATTTCCACATCATGATTACTTTCAAATACGAAAGCATTAGCTCCCTTAATAACACCTTTCATACGGTCACTCACGTATCCTGTATCTGTAATAAGGGCTAATTTTCTATTATTGTTATGAAAAGCATAAAACATCGGCTCTGCCGCATCATGGGAAACTCCAAATGACTCGACCTCAATATCACCGAATGTTTTCACATCCCCAACTGAGAAAATGAACTTTTGCTCAGTTGGAATATTTCCTATTAAATGTTCCATTGCATTCCATGTTTTCTCGTTCGCATAAACTGGTAAATCATATTTACGCGCCAATACACCTAATCCTTTAATATGGTCACTATGCTCATGTGTGACAAGAATACCTGATACATCATTTATATTCAGTTCTGCTTGTTTAAATAAAGCCTCTGTTGCTTTACCACTTAAACCTGCATCGACGAGTAATTTTTTTTCATCCGTTCCTACATATAGCATATTCCCTGTACTTCCACTTGCAAGCACACTAAAATGCATACTCATTCTTTCTCACTCCATTATGTTCTTCCGGCACTTGAGTTTCCCCTAATTCCATAACTTGTCCTTCAATTGCATTCACAAAAAAGTCCTTTTTCTGCTCTGTCTTTAAGTTCCAAGTTGGAGCTAGCACTTGTATATTAGAAGATGATTCAGCTAGAGCCGCATATCCAATCTGCGCCTCTTTCACGTGCGTATTTTCTGCAATTTTATTTTTTAAATATATATTTTCCAAAGCTGTTTGAGCAGTGATAATTTCTTGTTCTTTCGTTTTTTCACTTTCGCCCATTTCCTTCAAATCCGTTAACATTGTTTGTGTATACGAAACAAGCTCGTTTTTTTCATTTAAATCCACAACAATCATTGCATGATTATTGTGGAAAATCGGCTTATCCTTATACTTTTGGAAGAAATAAATTTTAGAGTCTTTCATTGCTCCAAATTCGTATTTCTGCCCATCAAGGACACTGTTTTTTAAGAAATCATTATATTTATCCTTAGATAATGATTTTGCATTTAAAAATGGCTCTTTCAACTTACCTTCTATCGTATATTCATTTTGCAGATGCGCTGTTTGATTTTTTAAAGATTGCACATCTTCTTCTTTAAAGTTTTTATTTTTCGCCATAATAAATGACTCTTTTTTCGGCTCTTTAGGAAAACTCCCCATAGTAATTTTAGATTCTTTTAATTGTTGATCAATTTTTGTTTCTGTCACAATTTCCAACTGATTACTATCTTGCTTTTGAATGAACTGAAAGATAAGAAAGAGGTCTAAAACAAAAAAGGTCACAATAAATATCGTTTTAATTCGATCCCAATCCATTTAGTCCTCCCTCACTCCACTCATATATTTTTTGTTTACCCTCTTCATCACATTTTACATACCATATCGGCTGTAAAATACTGATCTCTCCTCCGTTCACAGGACCTCCGTTCACGGAAGATTTCAATGACATTTTATAACCAATACCAACATCCTGAATTGAATTTTTGTCAATTTCCGGATTATTCTCTAATGATGTCATCACTGTACGACCTGATGCAAGAGAAGTGGGTGTACTAGGTAAAGGAATATTGAAATCAAAAAGAGATCTCTCATACTGCATGATTTCGCCTGAACCCCATGCTTGTTTTAATTCAGCCATTCCATCTGCATTAAATACAGGTAAACCGCCCTCGTATAAACGGAATGAGGTTTTCCCCTTATTAATATAATCAAGACGATAAGAATTTAAGTTACCACTGTGCCCACTTACAAAGTCGAAGCTTTTCTTCAAAAGCATCGCATTATCTGTAACTTTATCACTATATACTGCGGAATTTTTATATTTCAACATTAAATTCAACTTATCAATTTCCATAGATCGAATACCATCTGTAAATGTTTCCTTTGATTTCTCGGTAATAGGACTTAAATAACGCGGATCACTAAATAAAACATTTTTAAATGAATCCACATCTAACCCAGACACAAAATACTCTATCTGATTTAATTCCGTAATTCCATCTGGTAAAAACAGTTTTTTCGTATCATTTACTTGATATTCAAAATATGGTTTTGCTAATGTAATAAATCGATTTTGGTCGTTTATAACATCCTTTACATAAGCACCACTCAACATCGCTTGATATATTCTACGAGGATTATCATAAGAAATAAAATTAACTTTAATTTCTTGGTCCTTGCTTCGAGAAGGATCGATTACAATGCGATTAAAACTTCTATTAGATTCTAAATTTTTATCTTTAATATTGAACATGTCTTTAATCGTCTCAAGTGGCACATTTGTAGGAAAAACAAATTCAATCTTTTCTTCTCCGTGTACATAAGAAAGAAAATCCCCTTTAGGAACTGTGCCTGTTATTTCCCTAAAATCATGTAATTCTCCATTTTCAAGAATTTTATAAAGTGAGTTCACGTTGTTCGTATTCTCACTTACGTAATGATTTTTTTCTTTATGAACAATAACAGAGGATGGGCGAACAACTCCTGAAATCTTTATCGGATTTATCTCTTCATTACCTTGAACAAATTTTGTATTTTGCACAGAAGTGGAATCGGGAACATATGTCCATAAATTAAAAGTTAAAAATAGACTAATAACAACTAAATTAATTAGAACTATCGTTTTAAAGTTTTCCATACTCATTCCCAATCGTCCTCTTCATCTGGTGCCAGTGGCAGTGTGAAATAAATCGTCGTTCCTTTTCCTTCCTCACTCTTCGCCCAAATAGAACCACCATGTGCCTCAATCATTTCTTTTGCAATAGCTAACCCAAGACCTGTACCACCCATTTGTCTTGAACGGGCTTTATCCACACGATAAAAACGTTCGAAGATTTTATCTACGTTTTCTTTCGGAATACCCATACCTTGGTCACTTACACTAATCTCTAATAACTCCCCTCGATCACGTAAGCGATATGTTACTGTTCCACCTTCTGGCGAATACTTTAATGCGTTAGAAATAATGTTATACAACACTTGTGTAATTTTGTCCGTATCCATATCAATAAATCTAGATTTTTTAGAGAAAGATCGTTTGAAACTTACATTTTGCTCTTTAGACATTTCAAAGCGATCAATAACATTATTAAAGAAGTCAGTAAAGTCGACCCACTCTTTCATCAAACGATGTTCTGTACTATCAAGCTTAGATAGTTGCAACAGCGCATTTACAAGCCTTATCATTCTTTCTGTTTCCTCTTGTGTAACTGTTAAAAATTGCGGTGCAATATTTGGATCTTGCCATGCACCATCTGTCAGCGCTTCTAAGTAACTACGCATCGTTGTTAATGGTGTTCTTAATTCATGAGAGACGTTCGCCACAAACTCGCGGCGTTCCCCTTCTATACGCTCCTGCTCCGTTACATCGTATAATACAGCAATTAAACCATTTGCCTTCCCCGTCTCTTTTTGAATAACAGAGAAACTAGCACGTAAAATGTATGGTTCATTTCTCGTACTAAAATCTAATAAAACAGAATCAGGCTCTTCGTATAAATGATCGAGCGTAAATTCTTCCTGTATCCCCAATACTTCTAAAACCGATTGATCCAGCGCCGTTTCACGCGAAACATTTAGCATCTTTTCCGCAGGGTCATTTAATAAAATAATATCCCCTTTTCGGTCAGTAGCAATTACTCCATCTGTCATATGTGATAAAACAGATGATAATTTACGTCTTTCGCTTTCTGTTGAAGAACGAGCTTGTTGTAGCTTTTTTGATAAATTATTGAAAGATAATGCTAATTGGCCAATTTCATCATGACTATGGACCTTTACTTTTCTCGAATAATTTCCTTTTGCCATTTCAATTGCTTGCCTTCGCATATCTGAAATTGGTCTTGTAATTGTTTGAGCTAGTAAAATCCCAAGTACAGCCGTTACTAACAAAGCAATCACTGTTCCGGTAGCAAAAATTTGATTTATATCCTTCATTTGTTTGTATACATCTTCCATAGATGCAACAATACGAATGACACCAAGTACCTCCCCAGCTTTATCGCTTTGAATAGGAGTAATCATCACTTGAACTCGATGGCCAGTTCCTCCATCTTTCTCAATTTTTGATTCTAGTTTATTTTGTACAATTACCCGTTGAACAGCTATATCTGTCGATGTTCTGCCTATCTTATTTTGCTTAGCCGTGTCTGAAATCGCCATTAATTTTCTATTAGAATCAAATACACTTACTTCTTGAATATCTTTCTTACGATCCGATGCAAACTTTTGAATCGAATTTTTTATAGCGTCATCTAATGATTCTGGATCTGTTTTTTCACGACTTTTTGTAAATTCTTGCTTTAAATTATACGATAGTAAATTCGTTTGTTGTGTCAGGGAATCCTTAAAGCCTTGTACAAGACTTTTTTCTAATTCTCTTACGAAATATACACCGATTACTTGCATCGCTATTAATATTAATAGCATATATATGAGCACAAACTTTAAATGAATGGATTGAAAAAAACCAACCTTTTTCATATATTATTCCTGCTCTGGGTCACGCAAGTAATACCCTACCCCACGTCTAGTTACAATTAAAGTAGGATGACTTGGATTATCTTCAATTTTTTCACGTAAACGACGTACTGTTACATCCACTGTACGCACATCTCCAAAATAATCATAACCCCAAACTGTTTGCAATAAATGTTCACGTGTCATAACTTGTCCTAAATGTTTTGCTAAATAATGTAGCAATTCAAATTCACGATGTGTGAGCTCAATATTTTCCTCACGCTTTGTTACACTATAAGCATTTGGATTAATAATAATTGGTCCAATAACCATTTCAGTATTTTCTTCTTTTTCTGCTGCACCACCTTGTTGATGGCGGCGTAAATTCGCCTTCACACGAGCAAGTAATTCCCTCGTACTAAATGGCTTCGTTACATAATCATCTGCTCCAAGCTCAAGCCCTAATACCTTATCAATTTCAGAGTCCTTCGCTGTAAGCATAATAATCGGCATTTCTGAGTTTTTACGTATTTCACGACAAACCTCTAAACCATCTTTTCCTGGTAGCATAATATCTAATAAAACCATATCTGGCTGTTCTTCATTAGCTTTCTCAATTGCTTCATCACCATCATGTGCCATTACAATTTCAAAACCCTCTTTTTCTAGGTTGAACTTCAAAATGTCTGCAATCGGCTTTTCATCATCAACTACTAAAATTTTCTTTCCCATCATCGTCTATTTCCTCCTCATAAAAATATGGTCAATGATTCTTAAATATATTGATGTTTCTATAGTATATCCCTATATGACAGCAACCTTTATTTAAGTGTTCTCTCCTCTATTCTCATAGACTCATGTATGATCCACCTTTACACGGAATCCTATACGATCTACAGAAAAACCTCTAGCTTCAACTGCTAGAGGCTCCTCATCCTATTGTAAAATAACTACCCACATTTGTAAAACTACACAAAATAAAAAGGATATTAAGTGGGCCCACTTAATATCCTGAGAGTGGCTCGGGACGGAATCGAACCGCCGACACGAGGATTTTCAGTCCTCTGCTCTACCGACTGAGCTACCGAGCCAAAACTATATATAAAACCACTAATGGTGGTATAAACAAAAGTGGCGGTCCCGACCGGGGTCGAACCGGCGATCTCCTGCGTGACAGGCAGGCATGTTAACCACTACACCACGGGACCAAAAATAAACATAAAAAAACATGACCCGTACGGGATTCGAACCCGTGTTACCGCCGTGAAAGGGCGGTGTCTTAACCACTTGACCAACGGGCCACGAAAAATAAAATGGTGAGCCATGAAGGATTCGAACCTTCGACCCTCTGATTAAAAGTCAGATGCTCTACCAACTGAGCTAATGGCTCATACTCACCAACGTCATATTTTCGTGACGACAAGATGTATCATAACATATCATCTTTCACTTTTGCAATACTTTTTTTGTTTTTTTTATAAAAGATAAGAAAAAACTCATGCGGACATGAGTTTTTCTTAAAAATATCAATTAAACTTCGTATACGTTACGAACGATATTCGTTTGGTTACGATCTGGTCCAACTGAGAACATAGATAATTGGATTCCTGTTAATTCAGAAACACGCTCTACGTATTTTCTTGCATTTTCAGGAAGCTCATCTAATGATTTCACACCAGTAATATCTTCTTCCCAACCTGGAAGCTCTTCATATACAGGCTCACATTTCGCTAAAATGTTTAAGTTTGCTGGAACTTCATCTATAACTTCTCCGTTATATTTGTAAGCAACACAGATTTTAAGAGTTGGAATACCTGTTAATACATCAATAGAGTTTAATGATAAATCCGTTAAACCACTAACACGACGCGCATGTCTTACAACAACGCTATCGAACCAACCTACACGGCGTGGGCGACCAGTTGTTGTTCCGTATTCACGACCAACTTCACGAATTTGATGACCAATTTCATCATTAAGTTCAGTAGGGAATGGACCATCACCAACACGGCTTGTATATGCTTTACATACACCTACAACGCGAGTAACTTTCGCCGGACCAACTCCAGTTCCAACTGTTACACCACCAGCAATCGGGTTAGAAGATGTAACAAATGGGTACGTACCGTGGTCAATATCAAGCATAACACCTTGTGCACCTTCAAATAATACACGGTGATTGTTATCTAGTGCATCATTTAATACAACAGATGTGTCGCATACATATTGTGCGATTTGTTGTCCATATTCGAAGTACTCTTCAAAGATTTCTTCTACGCTGAAACCTTCTGTATCGTACATTTTTTCAAATAAACGATTTTTCTCTACTAAATTGCGCTCAAGCTTCTCTTTAAATGCTTCACGGTCTAAAAGATCAGCCATACGGATACCAATACGAGCAGCTTTATCCATATATGCAGGACCGATACCTTTTTTCGTTGTACCGATTTTGTTATCACCTTTACTAGCCTCTTCTAACTCATCTTGTTTTAAATGATAAGGTAAAATAACGTGTGCACGGTTACTTACACGTAAATTATCAGTACTTACACCACGGTCGTGTAAGTATTTTAACTCTTCAAGTAATGCTTTTGGATCTACTACTAAGCCATTTCCGATTACACAAATTTTCTCTTTATAGAAAATACCAGATGGAATTAAGTGTAACTTATATTTAACTCCGCCGAAAACAATTGTATGTCCCGCGTTATTTCCACCTTGATATCTTGCAACTACTTCCGCATGCTCAGAAAGAAAATCAGTGATTTTACCTTTTCCTTCGTCGCCCCATTGTGTTCCTACAACTACTACTGAAGACATTATTAAAGCACCTCCGCAATTTTCAAACGATCTATTCAAACAATATAATTGTACCAAAACCGAAAAAGAAGTCAACCAAAAAAGCGAACATTTTTTTATTAAAAATCATTTTCGTTCGTAAGAATTATATTTTCACCTTATGAAAGCCTTATCTTTACTCTATAAAAAAAGAAACACATCTTATTATAAGAAATGTGTTTCTTTTTTATACTGCCTTTATGCCCCATCCTCAAAGCGTCGTTCTAAGTTAACGAACTTATTAAATTCTTTAACAAACGCAAGCTCTACTGAACCTACCGGACCATTACGTTGTTTTGCGATGATAATTTCAATCGTATTTTTATTTTCCGTTTCACGGTCATAGTAATCTTCACGATACAAGAATGCTACAATATCAGCATCCTGCTCAATACTCCCCGATTCACGAATATCAGACATCATAGGGCGTTTATCTTGACGAGATTCAACACCACGGGATAACTGTGAAAGGGCAATAACAGGCACTTGTAATTCACGCGCAATCCCTTTTAATGTACGCGAAATCTCAGATACTTCCTGCTGACGGTTCTCGCCCGACTTCCCACTTCCCTGAATAAGCTGTAAATAGTCAATTAAAACCATCCCAAGACCTTGTTCCTGCTTTAATCTACGGCATTTTGCTCGAATCTCATTTACCTTAATCCCTGGTGTATCATCAATATATATACCGGCATTTGAAAGGCTTCCCATCGCCATTGTTAACTTCGCCCAATCATCAGAAGTTAATGACCCAGTACGAAGTCTTTGCGCATCAATATTACCTTCTGCACAAAGCATACGCATAACAAGCTGATCAGAGCCCATCTCCAAACTAAAGATCGCTACATTTTCATCCGTTTTCGTTGCTACGTTTTGTGCGATATTTAATGAAAATGCAGTTTTCCCTACTGACGGACGCGCCGCTACTATGATTAAATCATTTCGTTGGAAACCTGCGGTCATCTTATCTAATTCAGTAAATCCAGTTGGTATTCCTGTAACTTCACCTTTTTGATTATGCAAAAGTTCGATTTTATCGTAAGCATCCACAAGAACGTCTTTAATATTCTGGAATGCTTTAGCGTTCGTTTGATGAGATACTTCTAATATTTTTTTCTCAGCCTCATTTAAAAGGCCGTCCACATCATCTTCTCTCTCATATCCATCAGACACGATATGAGTCGCCGTTCGAATTAAACGACGTAAAAGCGCCTTTTCAGCGATGATTCGTGCATAATACTCTACGTTAGCAGCAGTTGGAACAATCTCTGCTAACTCTGCTAAGTAAGAAACCCCACCAACTTCTTCTAGTAATCCTTGATCAGCCATCGCTGACGTCATCATTACTAAGTCAATTGGCTCTCCCTTATCAGACAAGCCAAGCATCACTTCAAAGATCTTTTGATGTTTCGTTCGATAAAATGAGTCAGGTACCAATAGTTCTGATGCTGACGTTAACGCATCTTGATCAATCAATATGGCACCTAAGACTGCCTGCTCAGCTTCTATATTATGCGGAGGGGTACGATCAGCCATTACATCACTCATACGCAATCCTCCTTGTTTAATTTATTTTTATTGTTCACTAACATGAACTTTTACTTTTGCTGTTACTTGCGGATGCAATTTTACAGTCACATTTGTATAACCTAATGCACGAATTGCATCATCCATTTCAAATTTACGTTTATCAAGTTTGATTTTATGTGATTTTTGCATTGCGTCTACGATTTGTTTGCTTGTGATAGAACCAAATAAACGGCCACCTTCTCCAGATTTCGCCTTCAGTTCCACAGTTAATTTCTCTAAAGTTTCTTTCAGCTCTTTTGCATTCTCAAGCTCTGCTGCTGCATCTTTTTCTTCTTTACGCTTTTGAGCTTCTAAAGTTTTCATACTGCTGTTTGTCGCTTCAGCAGCTAATCCTTGTTTTAGTAAAAAGTTATTTGCATAACCATCTGGTACGTTTTTTATTTCTCCTTTTTTACCTTTACCTTTTACGTCTTTTAGAAAAATTACTTTCATGATTGTGTGCCTCCCTGTAAATAGTCATCAATAACAAATCGAAGCTTCCCCTCAGCTTCATCTACTGTAACATTTTTCATTTGTGTGGCTGCATTCGTCAAATGCCCGCCACCTCCTAGATTCTCCATAATTAGCTGCACATTCACTTCACCTAAAGACCTGCCGCTAATTCCAATGAAATTCTCCCCACGTTTCGCTATAACAAATGATGCAATAATACCCGTCATCGTTAATAGCGTGTCCGCTGATTGTGCAATAAGCACTTGATCGTAATAGTCATCACTATCAACTTTTGCAATAGCAATTCCATTTTTATAAATGTACGCATTTTTAATAGCTTTTGCAACTCGTAAATACTGATTCATATCTTCTTTTAACAATTCTTGTACAAGTACAGTATCTGCACCATGCGAGCGTAAATAAGAAGCTGCATCAAACGTACGAGCACCCGTCCGGAACGTAAAACTTTTCGTATCAACAATAATACCAGCTAACAATGCCGTCGCTTCTAACATTGTCATCTTTAAATTTTTCGGTTGATACTCAAGTAATTCTGTAACAAGTTCTGCCGTCGAAGAAGCATATGGTTCCATGTAAACAAGTAATGGATCTTCAATAAAATCTTCTCCACGACGATGATGGTCAATCACCACTACATTTTCAATTTTACGAACCAGTTTTTCCTCCATCACCATAGAAGGCTTATGTGTATCCACAACAACAAGTAAGGACTCATCATTTGCAAATTCCATCGCTTGATCTGGGGTAATAAAATGAGACCATAGTTCTTCATTTTGTTTCACTTTATCCATCAGACGTTTAATTCCCTTATCGGAATCATTTTCATCTAACACAATATATCCTTTGCGCTCATTTAATTGAGCTACCTTTAAAATACCAATCGCAGCACCAATTGCATCCATATCAGGGGCCCTATGTCCCATTATAATGACATTACTACTTTCTAATACTAAATCCTTCAATGCATGCGAAATAACTCTAGCACGTACACGAGTACGCTTTTCAACTGGATTTGTTTTACCGCCGTAAAATTTAACTTTACCTGTCGCTTGTTTAATAGCTACTTGATCCCCACCACGTCCAAGCGCAAGGTCTAAACCAGATTGAGCCATTGCTCCAAGCTCTGATAAAGGCATATCACCTGATCCGACACCCACACTTAACGTAAGTGGTATATTCCTTTTAGATGTTTCTTCACGCACTTGATCTAAAATGTTAAACTTGCCTTTCTCCATTTGTGCTAAAATACTTTCATTTAGTACAACGAAGAACCTCTCTGAAGATGCACGTTTTAAATAAGCGCCATACTTAACAGCCCATTCATTTAGACGTGACGTCACAAGACTTGTTATATTCGTACGTAATTGATCATCTAATCCTTGTGTAACTTCATCATAGTTATCTAAATAAATAACAGCTAAAACAGTGCGTTGATCTTCATACATCTTTTCAATTTCTGTTTGTTCCGTTACATCAAAGAAATAAATTAGCTTTTCTTCTTTCCTTACAAAAACACGGAACTTTCGATTATTTAAAGAAACTATATCGTCAGAAGTTTCCCCCTTAATAAAAAGGAGTAATGTTTCTGATACATCGTAAAGGTGCCAACCGGCTAATGCATGCTGTCCCAAACATGATGATAAATAAGGATTTGCCCAATCAATCCCATAATCCTTATTGTATAACAAAATACCAATTGGCATTTGGTTAAATGCTTCATTACTCACTTTCTTTACCCTTGTAATCATATCTGTCGTATGTTTTTCAAAATTTCTTTGGAAAGTAAGTTCGAATCGTATAACGACAAAAAGTACAATACAAAAGATAAAAAAGGCTGATATTCCCATAATTAAATGAAAGTAACAGAGGAGTGAAATTAGCACAAATACAAAAAATGCCAATACATAAACAGGATATAAAAACCACTGTTTCTTATAAAATTCAGGCATGTATACAACTCCTATAAAGTAAAACTAACTCACCTTCCAGTTAGTTTTACAGATTAAAATAGTATAAGGAATATTATTTTATCCCCCTATTTTAGAACGCAATGAAATCCCTAAGTCAATTATACCTAAGATTGTTACAAGAGGAAACATCATCGGAATAAACATGCATACAATAAAACTAATAATAGGAACACCTTTAGTAAATCCTTTTCTATGCGCTAAAAAGGTGATAAATGTCAGACCTTGCAGTACGAGCAATAGTGCAAATATGACATATAGGTTGGAAAATACCATATATAAATATGATGCTGGTTCTACCTTTATAAAAGTTGCTAACAAAATAAATATAACGTAATACCAGACAATGCTCTTTGGCAATTGTATATCTTTAAATTTAGGCCAAGATATAACGTCATACTTTAACTTCCTCAAGACACTACCCGATAGGAGCACTGTAATCCAAGAAAAACAAACAGAAACCATTACAAGTAAACTCGGGAATAGTGTTTGTAATATCTCATTGAATTGTCCAAATAACTCTTTTTGTTCTTTACTAATTGGCATACCTGCAGCGCTTACCATCTTTTCACTTTGCGCCATACTTTCATTAAACATATTTTGTATTTGCTTCATTAAATCTATGTTAAAAAACTTTATACTTGCAACATAAATGAGCACAAAACCAATTAAATATGCAAGGGTTCCTGCCATCAAGATCTCTATTGGCTTTTTTCTTTTTTTATACATGGATCCTAAAACAATCCCTATCAATCCAAACATTATTGTCTTCACTAGATTCAAGGGCTGGCTCACAATAACGGTAATAAAAAGCGCAGCTGTAAAAATTATAAAAGCATTGGATAACCTATATTTTATCGTAAACAATATAAACGGTAATGGTAATGCGAAAGTTACAACTGTACCTAAAACCGGAACGTATAAAGACACAAGCAATAATATCGCGTATATAGCTAATAACGCTGCGCCTTCAGTAATAAATTTTGTTTGTTTCATGATTTAACCTCTCTTTCAAAAAAGAAAAGCATAGCAAAATGCACAGTAGAGTCCGACTCTACTGTGCATTTCATACGCTATTATTCACCAACATATGGTAAAAGTGCCATTTGACGAGCACGTTTAATTGCAACTGTAAGTTTGCGTTGGTATTTTGCGCTTGTTCCTGTTACACGACGAGGTAAAATTTTACCACGTTCAGAAACGAAACGTTTTAATAAATCAACATCTTTATAGTCAATGCGAGTGATGCCGTTAGATGTGAAGAAACACACCTTACGACGTTTCGCACGTCCACCTTTGCGTCCTGCCATGTCTATTCCCTCCATTCTTTGTTAAAAATAGCCGATTCATACCATTAAAATGGTAAATCGTCGTCCGAAATGTCAATCGGTTGACCAACATTCGAAAATGGATCGTCATTCTTCGTAAATCCAGAGTTTCCAGTGTTACCTGAGTTGCCTGAATTACTAGATTGACCAAATGGGTTAGAGCTTTGGTTACCGAAACCAGCTCCTGATGGTTGCTGATTGAATGAACCACGTTGCTCCCCACCGCCATTACGCGGCTCTAAAAATTGTACGCTCTCCGCAAGAACTTCTGTTACATATACACGTTTACCATCTTGTCCATCGTAATTACGAGTTTGAAGACGTCCGTCTACGCCTGCTAAGCTACCTTTTTTCAAATAATTTGCCACGTTTTCTGCTTGTTTACGCCATATTACACAATTAATAAAGTCAGCTTCACGCTCACCTTGTTGATTCGCAAATGCGCGATTCACAGCTAACGTAAAAGTAGCTACTGCAACACCATTGGGCGTGTAACGTAAGTCAGGGTCCTTAGTTAAACGACCAACGAGGATAACACGATTCATCAATCGAACCACTCTCCCTTATATATCAATTATTTTTCTTCTTCTTTAACAACGATATGACGAAGGATATCTTCGTTGATCTTAGCTAAACGGTCGAATTCGTTAATCGCTTCTGCGTTAGAGTTCACGTTTAAGATCATGTAGAAACCTTCACGTAAGTCGTTGATTTCGTAAGCTAAACGACGCTTACCCCACTCTTTCGTGTTAATGATTTCTGCACCATTGTTTGTTAAAACACCTGCAAAACGTTCAACTAAAGCTTTTTGAGCTTCTTCTTCAACGCCAGGACGAATGATGTACATAATTTCGTACTTTCTCATTACACTTTCACCTCCTTTTGGTCTAAACGGCCCATAATGGGCAAGGAGCAATTAATTTATAGTAATTACTCACGAGTTTAGATTATATCATAGTAAGTTATATGAATCAACTCACCAATACGTAAAAAACTTGGCAAACACATAATATATTTGCCAAGTTCATATCTTTATTTTTCCTAGGAAATATTAAATTAAACGTTAAAACGGAAGTGCATAACATCTCCGTCTTTTACGATATACTCTTTTCCTTCTAAACGTACTTTTCCAGCTTCTTTTGCAGCTGTCATAGAACCGTTTGTCATTAAATCATCATAAGAAACTGTTTCTGCACGAATAAATCCACGCTCAAAGTCTGTATGAATTACGCCCGCACATTGTGGTGCTTTCATACCTTGTTTAAACGTCCATGCACGCACTTCTTGCACACCAGCTGTGAAGTAAGTAGCAAGTCCTAATAAGTCATATGCAGCACGGATTAACTGATCTAAACCAGATTCTTCAATGCCTAGTTCTTCCAGGAATACTTTTTTCTCTTCCTCATCTAACTCAGCGATTTCTGATTCAATTTTTGCACATACAACAATTACTTGTGAATTTTCATTTGCTGCAAATTCTTTTACCATTTGTACGTATTTATTTTCAGAAGGATCCATAATATCATCTTCACTTACGTTTGCTACGTATAGCATTTCTTTCGTTGTAAGTAAATGAAGGCCTTTAACAATCTTCATTTGCTCTTCTGTAAATTCAACAGTACGAGCTGGTTTCCCCTCTTCGAAAGCTTCTTTTAAACGCACTAAAATTTCATGCTCATATACTGCTTCTTTATCTTTTTGTCTTGCTAATTTCGCAACACGCTCGATACGTTTATCAACAGACTCTAAGTCTGCTAAGATTAGCTCTAAGTTGATTGTTTCAATATCATCAATTGGATCTACTTTTCCTGAAACGTGCGTAATATTTTCGTCTTCAAAACAACGAACAACTTGGCAAATTGCATCTACTTGGCGAATGTGAGATAAGAATTTATTTCCTAACCCTTCGCCCTTACTTGCACCTTTTACGATACCTGCAATATCAGTAAACTCAAATACAGTCGGAACAGTCTTTTTCGGTTCTACTAATTCCGTTAATTTATTTAAACGCTCATCTGGTACTTCTACAATTCCTACGTTTGGATCAATTGTACAGAATGGATAGTTCGCAGATTCTGCTCCTGCTTGTGTAATTGCATTAAATAAAGTGGACTTCCCTACGTTAGGTAATCCAACAATCCCAGCCGTTAATCCCATATTTTTCACTCCTATGTCTCAATCTTTCATCATTATAGATAGTAACGAAAAAAATGACAAGTTTCCTCCAAACGAAAAAAGCAACAGCCACCTACTGCAACTGTTACTTTTTCTCTATTCTTCGTGCTTCACAAGTATTTTTTTCACCTTACGATCAAACTCTCTTCGAGGAATCATTACTGAATGGTCACATCCCTCGCACTTAATGCGGATATCCATTCCCATACGAATAATTTTCCAACGATTCTCACCACATGGGTGGGCTTTCTTCATTTCCACAACGTCGTACAAGTTATATTCCTTTTGCTCCACTCTCCAAACCCCTCTCGATACTAAAGTGCTTTTCCACTAACCAGTTCTTCACGATTATATAAAACCATACGTGGATATGGAATTTCAATTCCATGTAAATCTAGACGATTTTTAATCTCTTTACGAAGTGCTCTTGCAATAACTGCATGTTGCATCGGTTCTACTTCAGCAATAACGCGTAATATAACTTCTGATGCAGCTAATGTTTGCACACCTAATAATTGAGGCGTCGTTACCATTTTTTCGTATTGTGCAGGTAACTCTATTAATAAATCCTCAATAACTTGCTCTGCTTTCGCAATGTCAGCCTCATATGAAATAGATACATCAACAAATGCTACACTATTACTAACTGAGTAGTTAGTAACTTGAACAATACTTCCGTTTGGTAAAGTATGAATTTCACCTGTCCAACTCTTTACTTTCGTTGTACGGAGTCCAATTTCTAAAACGACTCCTTCAAATTGACCGATTTTAACATAATCGCCAACTGAAAACTGATCTTCTAGCAAAATAAATAAACCTGTAATAACGTCTTTCACTAAACTTTGAGCACCAAATCCGACTGCTAAACCAATTACCCCGGCACCCGCTAATAAACCTGATGCATTAATATTAAACACACCTAAAATCGCAATTAGCATAATGAACATAACAACGTATGCTACAATATTTTCAAGTAATTTCGCTACCGTAACTGTACGACGTTCTGAAATTTGGATTGGAGAACGGCTCCCCATGCGAAACGCATTTCGTACAACCGCTCTTGCAACTCGCACAACAACTGCACCAATTGTTAAAATAATACATATTTTTAATGTCGCAACTCCAATATGAGCCCAACGATCAGCATCCAATAAATACTGTTTCGTAGAATTAAACCACTTCGTTAATAAATCCATGTATCTCTACCTCTCCAGCCAAAATTTCTTTTTAGTTATTCTTCTTATTGTATCAGAAGTCTCTCTGATTGCTGAAAAAATTTATAACTTTAATTGCATTTGTTAACTTCTATCCAGGTATAAAATGGAACGAATATATATATACTAGTACTATTATTTCCGTTTTCATTTACATTTTGCAAAAAGTACGCACTTATAGTTTTCCATTTTATTCGCCATATAACATATTTTGAAAATTTATTAAAAGGATGGGTGCTTCATGAATATTGGAAGTTTTCGCTTACCTTTTTTCGAAAAAGAAACTCAAAATGTTATGCACCAAGACTTAGAAGCCTCCGAGACAATCAGTAACTTCTTGCTTTCCCATATTCCTATTCAAACTAATATACCACTTATTCTCGTTTGTATCGGAACAGATCGTTCCACCGGTGATGCACTCGGCCCATTAGTTGGCACTAAGCTAGAACAAGTAGAAATCAAAAACTTCCAAGTGTTCGGTACACTAGATGAACCAGTGCATGCACTGAATCTAGAAGAGAAAATTCAAAATATACAGAAAGAAAATCCTACTTCCTTTATAATTGCCGTTGATGCATGTTTAGGAAAGTCTCAAAATATCGGTTCAATTACTACTGGAAAAGGACCTAGTAAACCTGGTGCTGCGATGAATAAGAAATTACCTGCAGTTGGTGATTTGCATATACACGGCATCGTCAATTTAAATGGTTTTATGGAGTTTTTTGTTCTTCAAAATACGAGATTAAGTTTAGTGATGAAAATGGCCGATGTAATCGCACAAAGTATAAAAGAGACGGATCAAAAATTATCTGCATTAAAAAAAGCAAACCATCTATAAATAATAAGATGGTTTGCTTTTTAATTTTTATGTGATAATAATTCTAAAATACGATTTAAATCTTCTTTATTAAAAAATTCAATTTCGATTTTACCTTTTTCTTTTTTCGTCTCTTTAATTTTCACATCTGTGCCAAACTTTTCTCTTAAGAACGTTTCACGTTCTACGAAAAATATATTTCGCTCTTTTTTCACTTGTTTTGTTTCACGTGAAACGTGTTGATTAATCTCTTGGACGATTTTCTCTAATTGACGAACATTTAATCCTTCTTTTTCAATGCGTTTCAATAAGGACTTCAATTGTTCTTCATCTTTGATTGTAAGTAAAGTTCTCCCATGAGCCATTGAAAGTTGACCATTTGCAATCATATCTTGTACGAAAGAAGGGAGGCTTAATAACCGAGTATAGTTTGCAATGTAAGGTCTACTTTTACCAAGACGTTTCGCTAATTGTTCTTGCGTTACATTTAGCTCATTCATTAACATCTGGTATGCCATTGCCTCTTCCATCGGATTTAAATCTTCTCGTTGTAAGTTTTCTAACAAAGCAAATTCCATCATTTGCTGCTCGTTTAATTGCCTTACAACGGCAGGTACCTTTTCAAGTCCAGCCTCTTTGGCAGCACGATATCTTCTTTCACCTGCAACAATTTCATATCCTTTAATACTCTTTCTAGCAATTAACGGTTGTAATATGCCGTGTTCTTTAATAGAAGCCGCTAATTCCTCAATCGCAGCTTTATTAAAGTGCTTACGCGGTTGGTATGGATTCGGCCTTAATTCAGTTACGATAATCTCCTGAATCGTTTCTTCTTCTTTCACATCTAAATCAGGAAAAAACACATTAATCCCTCTTCCTAAACCTTTAGCCACCTGCAATCACTTCCTCTGCTAAATCTATATATACTTCTGCCCCTCTTGATTTAGCGTCATACTGCATAATCGGTTTCCCATGACTTGGTGCCTCACTTAAGCGAACATTACGTGGAATAATGGAACGGTATACTTTATCCCTAAAGTATTTCTTCACTTCATCTATAACTTGAATCCCTAAATTTGTACGGGCATCTAGCATTGTTAACAATACACCTTGAATTGCTAGATCTTTATTTAAATGTTTTTGTACAAGTCGAACTGTATTTAATAGCTGACTTAATCCTTCGAGTGCGTAATATTCACACTGAACAGGAATAATAACAGAATCTGCTGCTGTTAATGCATTAATCGTTAATAACCCTAAAGACGGGGGACAGTCGATAATAATGTAATCATATTCATCACGAACTGGCTGTAATGCCCTTTGCAAACGTACTTCCCGGGAAATAGTCGGTACCAATTCAATTTCAGCACCAGCCAATTGAATTGTAGCGGGTAGAACATCTAAGTTTTCAGTTGCGGTTTTCCGTATAACTCCCTGAACATCTGCATCTTCCACAAGAACATTGTAAATACATTGGTCTAATTCTGACTTTTCAATTCCCACACCAGTCGTTGCATTTCCTTGAGCATCAATATCTACGAGAAGGACTTTCTTACCTACTTGCGCCAATCCAGCCCCTAAATTAACAGATGTTGTTGTTTTTCCAACACCGCCTTTTTGATTAGCAATAGCAATGATTTTTCCCATGATGTCACCTACTTTCAACCTTTCTATCTTATTCTAGTAACAATTACGTTTATTGTAACATGAAATAAAAGTTTTTCTTTTCCGTCCTTATTAAACTTCAAAATTTATTTCTAAACTCCTTCTTCATTAACAAGAAAATATAGCAAAAGAGACCTCTCCAGTAGGATAAGGTCTCTAACACATCATTATTATTTTTTCTTCGGAACTTTAATCGTAATTTGATAGTACTCATCAAATTCTTCTTCCTCAGAATTAACATTTAAACCACTGTCAGCCACCATTTGTAATGATTGCCTAATTGTATTCATAGCAATTCTCGCGTCTCGGCTTACTGCTTTTTGCTTCGCCTTGCGCTTCGGTTTTACTTCTTCTAGTAATTTCGCGATTCGTTCCTCTGTTTGTTTTACATTGAGTTGTTTTTCCACAATTTCTTGTAAAACTTTCAGTTGTAATTCCTCATTTTTTAAAGGAATGAGAGCACGAGCATGACGTTCTGTAATACTTTTTTCTAACAATGCACTTTTTATTTCTTCAGGCAACTTTAACAATCGCAACTTATTTGCGATTGTAGATTGTCCTTTTCCAAGTCGTTGTGCCAATGCTTCTTGCGTTAAATTATGTAACTCAATCAGCTTTTGATATGCCACAGCTTCCTCGATTGCTGTTAATTCCTCACGTTGCAAATTTTCAATTAACGCTACAGAAGCCGTCTCTGTATCATTTAAGTTCTTTATGATCGCAGGGACCTTTTCCCAGCCTAACTTCGTTGCTGCGCGAAAACGTCTTTCTCCAGCAATAATCTCGTACTTATCATCCTCATACTGCCTCACAACAATCGGCTGAATGAGCCCGTGTGTACGAATCGTTAATGCCAACTCGTCGATACGTGCATCGTCAAAAACCGTTCGTGGTTGATAACGATTAGGAGTAATATTTACGATCGGAATTTCTTGTATTTCTTCATATACCTTTTTATCTATTTCTTCATGGCTTTCGTCTTGTAATTCGAATTCGCTCTCTTTATCTCCAAAGCCAAATAAACGAGAAAACGTATTTTTCATACATATTCCACCACCTTTTAGGCCTATTGACTATTCTACATAAAATGTTTCCTATGAAACATTTACGTTTTCATTTATATAATTTAATCTTACGTCTAATAAGATTTATTTTTCAATAGGTAATTTATTGGGTGTTCCCGGTTTGCGTGGATATTTCTTTGGTGTCTTGCGCTTTTTCTCGATTAATAAAATATTACGTTCACTTTCTTCAAACGGTAATTGGAACGTAGACATCTCTTTTAACTCTCCGCCAAGCACCTCTAAAGCATACTTGCCATTTTCAATTTCTTCGTTTGCTGCTGCACCCTTCATCGCAATGAATGTTCCTCCGACTTTTACAAGTGGTAAACATAGCTCACTTAATACAGAAAGACGCGCAACTGCACGTGCCATTACAATATCGTACGATTCACGTACACCTTCTTTTTTCCCAAATGTTTCAGCACGATCGTGACAAAATGCAACGTCACTTAATTCTAGCTTTTGTGCTAAATGATTTAAGAAATTAATACGTTTTTGCAATGAGTCTACAATTGTTACTTTTAAGTGCGGGAAACAGATTTTTAAAGGAATACTTGGGAATCCAGCCCCTGCACCAACATCACAAATTGAGAATGGTTTTGAAAAATCATAATAAAAAGCAGCTGTAATAGAATCAAAAAAGTGTTTTAAGTATACTTCTTCTTTTTCCGTAATAGCCGTTAAGTTCATTTTTTCATTCCACTCTACTAATGTTTCAAAGTAGATTTTGAACTGCTCTAACTGCCTAGAAGAGAGGGTGATACCCTTCTCTTCTAGCATAGATTGAAATTGTTCTATGTTCATCTAGCGATAGCTCCTTACTATTTATTGGTTCGATACGCGCGCAATTTTTCCTTGTTCAATATACACAAGTAAAATGGAAATATCTGCTGGATTTACGCCGGAAATACGTGAAGCCTGCCCCATTGAAAGTGGACGAACATCTTTCAATTTCTGTCTAGCTTCTGAAGCAAGGCTAGAAATTGCATCATAATCAATATCCACAGGGATTTTTTTATTTTCCATTTTCTTCATACGCTCTACTTGCTGTAATGATTTTTCAATATATCCTTCGTACTTAGTCTGAATTTCAACTTGTTCCGTAACTTCATCACTTAATTCTACTTCGCTTGGTACTAAAAGATGAATATGCTCATATGTCATCTCTGGACGACGTAATAAGTCACTTGCACGTATTCCGTCTTTCAATTCACTTCCACCAATGCTACGAATTAATTCTTGAACTTCAGGACGTGGTTTAATAATAATGCTACCTAAACGTTCCTTTTCCTGTTCAATTTGTAACTTTTTATTTGTAAATCGCTCATAGCGCTCTTCTTTAATTAATCCGATTTCACGACCAACTTCAGTTAAACGAAGATCCGCATTATCGTGGCGTAATAATAGACGGTACTCTGCACGAGATGTTAATAAACGATATGGTTCATTTGTACCTTTCGTTACAAGATCATCAATTAAGACACCAATATAAGCATCCTCGCGCCCTAAAATAACTTCTTTTTTACCTAAAGATCGACATGCCGCATTAATTCCAGCCATAAGCCCTTGTCCTGCCGCTTCTTCGTAACCAGAAGTTCCGTTAATTTGTCCTGCTGTATATAAATTTTTAATGTTTTTCGTTTCAAGTGTTGGCCATAATTGCGTTGGCACAATTGCATCATACTCAATTGCATAACCTGTACGCATCATTTCGACATTTTCCAGCCCCGGGATTGTTCTAAGCATGTCACGCTGTACATCTTCTGGTAAGCTTGTAGATAGACCTTGTACGTATACTTCTTGCGTATTGCGTCCCTCTGGCTCTAAGAAAATTTGATGACGTGGTTTATCATTAAATCTTACTACTTTATCTTCAATAGAAGGACAGTATCTAGGTCCTGTTCCTTTAATCATACCAGAATACATAGCTGAACGATGTAAATTTTCATCTATTAAACGATGTGTTTCCGTACTTGTATATGTCAACCAACATGGAATTTGATCCATAATAAATTTCGTCGTTTCAAAAGAGAACGCACGTGGTTTATCATCACCCGGTTGAATTTCTGTTTTACTGTAGTCAATTGTATTGCTGTTTACACGAGGAGGTGTACCTGTTTTAAATCTAACAAGATCAAATCCAAGCTCCTCTAAATGCTCAGATAATGTAATAGATGGTTGCTGATTATTTGGACCGCTCGAATATTTTAAATCACCCATAATAATCTCACCACGTAAAAATGTTCCAGTTGTAATTACGACTGTTTTTGCTGTATATTCAGCACCCGCTTGCGTAATTACCCCTTTACATACGCCATCTTCAACGATTAAACGCTCTACCATTCCTTGGAACAAAGTTAAATTTGGTGTTTCTTCAATTGTTTTCTTTAATTCATGTTGGTAAGAGAACTTATCTGCTTGTGCTCGAAGTGCACGTACAGCTGGTCCTTTACCTGTATTTAACATACGCATTTGAATATGCGTTTTATCAATATTGCGTCCCATTTCTCCGCCTAATGCATCAATTTCACGAACAACAATCCCTTTTGCTGGTCCACCAACAGAAGGGTTACATGGCATAAACGCTACCATATCTAAATTAATTGTTAACATTAATGTTTTGGAGCCCATTCGTGCTGCCGCAAGACCAGCTTCACATCCTGCATGACCTGCACCGATTACTATAACATCGTATGAACCGGCATTGTATCCCATTATTTATTCCTCCTAATAATCTCTATCTTTCTGAAACATCGCCATATTATTTTCCTAAACAAAATTGAGAGAACAACTGGTCAATTAAGCTTTCATGGACAGTATCACCAGTAATTTCACCAAGTATTTCCCACGTTCTCGTTAAATCAATTTGTACCATATCAATCGGAACACCATTTTCTATTGCCTCAATTGCATCTCCAATTGTCTTTTCTGCTTGTGTTAATAGTCCGATATGCCTTGCGTTAGAAACATATGTCATATCTGCAGAATCAATTGTTCCTTCAAAGAATAGCTCAGCTATCGCCTGTTCAAGCTCATCTATTCCTTGCTCCTCGATTAAGGATGTTGTAATAACACGATTTCCCGCAGCCAATTCTGCAACACGTTCCATATCAATTCCTTGCGGTAAATCCGTCTTATTCACAATAACAATGAAATCTTTTCCTTGTACCGCACGGAATAAATCTTCATCTTCATTTGTTAAAGCCTCACTATAATTTACGACAATTAACACTAAATCTGCTTGGCTCATCATTTCTTTTGAACGTTCTACCCCAATTCGTTCAACAACATCTTCCGTTTCACGAATCCCGGCTGTGTCTATAAGTTTAAGTGGTACACCACGCACATTAACGTACTCTTCAATAACATCACGAGTTGTTCCTGCAATATCAGTTACAATTGCCTTTTTCTCTTGAACGAGACTATTTAATAGCGATGACTTCCCAACGTTAGGTCTACCGATGATTGCAGTAGCAATACCTTCACGTAAAATCTTCCCTTGCTTCGATGTTTCTAATATTTTTGCAATTTCAGCACGAACATGTGTCGCTTTCTCAATTAAAATATTATGTGTCATCTCTTCCACATCATCATATTCTGGGTAATCTATGTTTACCTCAACATGAGCTAGCGTTTCTAATATGTCCTGACGCAGGCGGCCAATTAATTTAGATAATCGCCCCTCCATTTGATTAATCGCTACGTTCATTGCACGATCTGTTTTTGCACGGATTAAGTCCATGACAGCTTCTGCTTGTGATAAATCAATACGACCATTTAAAAAAGCACGTTTTGTAAATTCACCAGGCTCTGCTAATCGTACTCCTTGCGCTAAAATAAGCTGCAATACTTTATTTACCGAAACAAGTCCACCGTGGCAGTTAATTTCTACTATATTTTCGCGTGTAAAAGTTCTTGGTGCACGCATAATAGACACCATAACTTCTTCAATAACTTGATTTGTATCTAAATCAACAATATGACCATAATGAATTGTGTGAGAAGGAACCTCTGTTAAGTCCTTCCCTTTAAAAATACGATTAACTTTTTCAACCGCATCATCCCCACTTACTCGAACAATGGCAATTGCGCCCTCTCCAAGCGCTGTGGAAATCGCAGCAATTGTATCAAATTCCATGTCCTTTCACCTCACTTGCTTATTTATCTCTATTTCAACACGATTATTTTCTTCACTAAATTATTAGAATACCATAACGAACCTATCTACAAAAGAATAATAACTCATTTTATTATGTCCTCATGTAAAAAACACTAAACTTATTCACAGTGGATAAGTTTAGTGTTTTTAGTTATCCACATCTGTTTTCCCCTCAAAAAAACCGGCACTCATTTGAGTAACCGGTCATTTGGAAGATATTACAACATGCCGATGTGGTTCATTTCCTTCAGAAGTTGTATTGATATCTTGATGATTAGATAATGCTTGATGGATAATTTTTCGTTCAAAAGATGGCATCGGCTCTAAAACAACTCTTTTTTTCGTTTTAGACACTTGTTTTGCTAATCGATAAGAAAGCGATTCTAACGTACTTTTTCTTTTACTACGATAATTTTCAGCATCTAGTGTGATACCAATATATTGTTTCGTATGGCGATTCGCGACAAGTTTTGTCAAATACTGTAAAGAGTTCAACGTATTACCTCTTTTTCCAATTAAAACACCTACATTATCACCAGAAATTGTAAATTCAACTTCGCGTCCCTTTACAATTTTACTAATCTCGACTTCCACACCCATGTTGCGAATAACATTTTTTAAATACTCTTCACATTCTTGAATGGGATCTTTCTTCAATACAACTTCTACTACTGCAGGACGATTCCCAAATAAGCCTAGGAATCCCCTTTTACCCTCATCGATAATATTTATATCAACTTGATCTTTTGAAGTGTTTAATTGCCTTAAAGCATCTTCTACTGCCAGCTCGACTGTTTGTCCTTTAGCAGTAATTACACTCACTTACCTGCTCCTCCAGCCTTACTAGCCTTAATTTCTGGCCCTTTGATAAAGTACATTTGAGCGATACCAAAGATATTACCAACAACCCAGTAAAGTGATAATGCCGCTGGGAAGTTAATTGCAAAGATTAAAATCATAATCGGCATAAGCCAAATCATCATTGCCATTTGTGGATTTTGACCAGCAGTTCCTGCCATTGCAAGCTTTTGCTGAATAAATGTCGTAATCGCTGCAACAACCGGTAAGATATAGTAAGGGTCTGCCTGTCCTAAATCAAACCATAAAAATGTATGTTTACTAATTTCTGATGTTCTCATAATCGCATGGTAAAATGCGAATAAAATAGGCATCTGAACAAATATCGGTAAACAACCGGCTAATGGATTTACACCATTTTTTTGATATAACTGCATCATTTCTTGTTGTAATTTTTGCTGTGTTGCTTGATCTTTAGAGCTATGTTTTTCTTTTAACTTCACCATTTCTGGTTGTAATGCTTGCATTGCTTTCGTACTCTTCGTTTGTTTGATCATTAGTGGTAATAATGCAAAACGAATGATAAGAGTTGTAACGACGATTGCTAAACCATAATTCTTACCGAATAATTCAGCAAAATACGTAATTAACTGAGATAGTGGATATACAAAATATTCATTCCAAATCCCAGTGCTTTTCGGTGTAATTGGCTGATTTACTTCACTACAGCCAGCAGTAATTGCCATTAACGCAACAACCATGGCTAGTAAACCTAATTTCTTTTTCAAAGCCTACTCCTCCTTGTATCGGTATGTATATAGTGTAATTCATTTCCTTACGCTACTTTTTTATTTTTTTCATACCAGAGCGTTTAAAGACATGAATTAAGCTTTTCTTTACTTCTTCATATGTCATCTCTGCACAAGGCTTCCTTGCTATTATAACAAAATCTTTTCCAGAATCTATCTCATCTTTCAATTCTGTAATGGACTGACGGATCATACGCTTAATTCGATTACGAACTACTGCGTTTCCTATCTTCTTGCTAACAGAAAGACCGATGCGAAAATTTGGCTGTTCTTCTTTATTTAGTTGGTATACAACAAACTGACGGTTCGCATTTGATTTTCCTTTTTGAAAAACCTCCTGGAATTCATCATTCTTCTTTATACGATTTTTTTTCTTCATATCAATTGACACTCCTGTATTTCATCAGCGGAAATTCACTATTATTAGAAAAAAAGACCACTGAACGATCAGTGGTCTACGCAGATAATACTTTTCTTCCTTTACGACGACGAGCTGCTAGCACTTTACGTCCGTTCGCTGTGCTCATACGGCTGCGGAAACCATGTACTTTGCTGCGCTTACGTTTATTTGGTTGGTAAGTTCTTTTCATTATATGACACCTCCCTGAGGAATATCTGTTAAAGACAGTCTTATAAATTATAGTTAATCAACTAGGAAAATGTCAATGGTTCTCGAAATTTTCATCAAATATTCATTTTGAACCTGTTCACATTCTTTTTCACAGTTCTTATATTTCCTTGTGGATAAATGTTTTTTTATGTTTTTTATATCCACAAACTTTTTTCTTACTTTTACACAGTATATCGTATTGTGGACAAGTTTATTCCACAAGGTATTGATTTTGTGGATAACTTTCTTAATTTCATTGCTATAGCTACTTTTTTTTGATATTATAGTTGTGTTTTCACTTTGAATAAGTTTCCCACATGTTTATTTTATCCACAATTTGTGTATAACATGTGGACAGTTTTAATCACATGTGGGTAAATAGTTGTCCACATTTGCTTTTTTTGTCGAAAACCCTATCTCATATACAAACGACGTTTTTAGGTTTTAAAAGACGTTTCGTATAAATATACATTTACTATTTATTGGGTTGTACATTTGTTGCGCAACCTTATTCTTTTACCATCTTAGTAAAGGAGGGACACCTTTGGAAAACATCTCTGATTTATGGAATAGTGCCTTAAAAGAACTTGAAAAAAAGGTCAGTAAACCTAGTTATGAAACGTGGTTGAAGTCAACAACAGCACATAACTTAAAGAAAGACGTATTAACGATTACAGCTCCAAATGAATTTGCTCGTGATTGGCTAGAATCTCATTACTCAGAACTCATTTCGGAAACACTTTATGATTTAACAGGGGCAAAATTGGCTATTCGCTTTATTATTCCCCAAAGTCAAGCTGAAGAGGATATCGATCTTCCTCCTATAAAAAAAAATCGAGCACAAGATGATTCTACTCATTTACCACAGAGCATGTTAAATCCAAAATATACATTTGATACATTTGTTATTGGCTCTGGTAACCGTTTTGCCCATGCTGCTTCATTAGCTGTAGCTGAGGCTCCAGCTAAAGCATATAATCCTCTCTTTATTTACGGGGGCGTTGGGCTTGGAAAGACGCATTTAATGCATGCGATCGGTCATTATGTAATTGAACACAATCCAAACGCAAAAGTTGTATATTTATCATCCGAAAAATTTACAAATGAATTCATTAACTCTATTCGTGATAATAAAGCAGTCGATTTTCGTAATAAATATCGCAATGTAGATGTTTTATTGATAGATGATATTCAATTTCTTGCTGGAAAAGAACAAACTCAAGAAGAGTTTTTCCATACATTTAATGCATTACACGAAGAAAGCAAACAAATTGTAATTTCAAGTGATCGGCCACCAAAAGAAATTCCAACTTTAGAAGATCGTCTTCGTTCTCGCTTTGAATGGGGACTCATTACGGACATTACGCCACCAGATTTAGAGACGCGAATTGCGATTTTACGTAAAAAAGCAAAAGCTGAAGGACTTGATATACCAAACGAGGTTATGCTGTATATCGCAAATCAAATCGATTCAAACATTCGTGAATTAGAAGGTGCGCTCATCCGAGTTGTAGCTTATTCATCTTTAATTAACAAAGATATTAATGCTGATTTAGCAGCTGAAGCACTTAAAGATATTATTCCAAATTCTAAACCAAAAATTATTTCTATTTATGATATCCAAAAAGCTGTCGGGGGCGTTTACCAAGTAAAATTAGAAGATTTTAAAGCGAAAAAGCGTACAAAATCAGTTGCGTTTCCTCGTCAAATTGCAATGTATTTATCACGCGAACTTACAGATTCCTCTTTACCTAAAATAGGTGAAGAATTTGGTGGACGTGACCATACAACCGTTATCCATGCCCATGAAAAAATTTCTAAGCTACTAAAAACGGATACGCAATTGCAAAAACAAGTCGAAGAAATTAATGATATTTTAAAGTAGTAGCTGAATAGTGTGAATAACTCTCCTTGTTTTACGCACAGTCTATCCACATGTAGATAGACTGTTTTTACATCTTTCAACGGGGTTATCCACATATCCACAAGCCCTATTACTATTACTACTATTTTTTATCTTTATTAATTAAATAAAATCTTATACTTACCGGAGGTTTTTCTTTATGCGTTTTACAATACAAAAAGACTATCTTGTAAGAAGTGTACAGGATGTAATGAAGGCTGTTTCTTCTCGTACAACAATTCCAATTCTTACAGGAATTAAAGTTGTCGCTACTGAAGAAGGGGTTACATTAACAGGAAGCGATGCAAACATCTCTATTGAATCGTTTATTCCCGTCGAAGAGGACGGAAAAGAGATTGTAGAAATAGGACAATCAGGAAGTATTGTTTTACAAGCAAAATATTTTAGTGAGATCGTAAAAAAACTACCGAAAGACACTGTCGAAATTTCTGTGGAAAATCATTTTATGACAAAAATAAAATCTGGAAAATCAGAGTTTAACTTAAATGGTTTAGATTCTGCTGAATATCCATTATTACCACAGATTGAAGAACATCATGTTTTTAAGATTCCAACAGACTTACTTAAACATATGATTAGACAAACTGTATTTGCAGTTTCTACTTCGGAAACAAGACCGATCTTGACAGGTGTAAACTGGAAGGTATATAACAGCGAATTAATTTGTATTGCAACAGATAGTCACAGACTAGCGCTTCGAAAAGCAAAAATCGAAGGATATAATATTGCAGATGCGTTTCAAGCAAATGTTGTAATTCCAGGTAAGAGCCTAAATGAATTAAGTAAAATTCTAGATGAGTCGGAAGAAATGGTAGATATCGTTATTACGGAGTATCAAGTATTATTCCGTACAAAACATTTATTATTCTTCTCAAGATTGTTAGAAGGAAATTATCCTGATACAACACGTCTAATTCCAGCAGAGAGTAAGACGGATATTTTTGTGAATACAAAAGAATTTCTACAGGCTATTGATCGTGCTTCACTATTAGCAAGGGACGGCCGCAATAATGTTGTAAAATTATCAACGTTAGAACAAAAAATGTTGGAAATCTCTTCTAATTCTCCGGAAATCGGAAAAGTAGTGGAAGAAGTTCAATGTGAAAACGTAGATGGAGAAGAATTAAAAATATCTTTTAGTGCAAAATATATGATGGATGCATTAAAAGCTTTAGATAGTACAGAGATTAAGATTAGCTTTACTGGGGCAATGAGACCATTCTTAATTCGTACAGTAAATGATGATTCAATTACTCAATTAATTTTACCAGTTCGTACTTACTAGATAGAAAATAAGGGTTGCTAGTTTAAAGATGCTAGTAGCCCTTATTTGATTTTGGGGTATTACTTTCCTAATGCTAGTTTATTTAGTACAATGAAAGAATGAACACTTTGAGAAAGTGAGCGATTTTATGAAACGTATTAAAATTTCAACAGAGTATATTACACTAGGACAATTTTTAAAGTTAGCTGATGTAATCGATACAGGTGGCGCTGTAAAATGGTTTTTACAAGAATATGAAGTGTACGTGAATCAAGAACTTGAAAACAGAAGAGGTCGCAAGTTATATGCGAACGATATTATTGAAATTCCGGGTAGCGGAACTTTCCAAGTTCAGGCATAAAGGGGGAGCCCTTTGTTTATTTCAGAAATACAATTAAAAAACTATCGCAATTATGAAAAATTAGAGCTTTCCTTTGAAGATAAAGTGAATGTAATTATCGGCGAAAATGCGCAAGGGAAAACAAATTTGATGGAAGCTATTTATGTGTTAGCGATGGCGAAATCTCATAGAACCTCCAATGACCGCGAGCTTATCCGTTGGGATGAAGATTTCGGTCAAATTAAAGGGAAATTACAAAAGAGAAATAGTTCTTTGTCTTTAGAATTAAATATTTCGAAAAAAGGTAAAAAGGCAAAATTAAATCAACTTGAACAACAAAAGTTGAGTCAATATATTGGCGAAATGAATGTTGTCATGTTTGCCCCAGAAGATTTAAATCTTGTAAAAGGAAGCCCTCAAGTAAGAAGACGCTTTTTAGATATGGAATTAGGACAAATAGCTCCTGTTTATTTGTATGAATTAAGTCAATATCAAAAAGTGCTCACGCAACGAAACCACTTGCTAAAAAAAATGCAAGGGAATAGTAAAAATGAGGAAACGATGTTGGATGTATTTACACTGCAACTGATTGAACACGGTGCAAAAATATTGCAAAAGCGTTTTGATTTTTTACATTTACTGCAAGAATGGGCAGCCCCAATTCATCGTGGTATAAGCCGTGGATTAGAAGAATTAGAAATTATTTATAAACCGAGTGTAGATGTATCAGAATCAATGGATTTGTCGAAAATAAAAGAAGTATACTATGAAAGTTTTCAATCTGTGAAACAACGTGAAATTTTCCGTGGTACGACTTTAATTGGTCCTCATCGTGATGATTTACAATTCTTCGTTAATAGTAAAAATGTTCAAGTCTTTGGTTCGCAAGGACAACAACGAACGACTGCACTATCCCTAAAATTAGCTGAAATTGAATTGATTTATTCAGAGGTTAAAGAATATCCAATCCTTTTGCTGGATGATGTTTTATCAGAATTAGACGATTATCGTCAATCACATCTGTTAAATACAATTCAAGGAAAGGTGCAAACATTTGTTACAACGACGAGTGTCGACGGAATTGAACACGAAACATTGAAAGACGCGAAAACAATTCATGTAACGAACGGCACGGTAGATTGTGAAAT
This sequence comes from Bacillus sp. FSL M7-1020, assembly GCF_038050415.1. Taxonomy (NCBI): domain Bacteria; kingdom Bacillati; phylum Bacillota; class Bacilli; order Caryophanales; family Bacillaceae; genus Bacillus; species Bacillus sp. FSL M7-1020. Next base: position 5,018,315 of record NZ_JBBOTW010000001.1, read on the forward strand.
AGATAGGGCATAAACCCCTGTTTAAATGGAAAAGTAGGTGATCTTTGTGTCAATGGAACAAAAACAAATGCAAGAAAATGCATATGATGAAAGTCAGATACAGGTACTTGAAGGACTAGAGGCAGTTCGGAAACGTCCAGGTATGTATATTGGATCTACGAGTGGGAAAGGACTTCACCACCTTGTATGGGAAATTGTTGATAATAGTATCGATGAAGCATTAGCAGGATATTGCGATGAAATTAACGTTAGTATTGAAGAAGATAATAGTATTCTTGTAACGGATAATGGCCGTGGTATCCCAGTTGGTATACAAGAAAAAATGGGACGTCCTGCAGTTGAGGTTATTATGACTGTCCTCCACGCTGGTGGTAAATTTGGCGGTGGCGGTTATAAGGTTTCTGGTGGTTTGCATGGTGTTGGTGCATCTGTTGTAAATGCCTTGTCAACAGAACTAGAAGTATTTGTACATCGTGACGGTAAAATTCATTACCAAAAATACGAAAGAGGTATTCCGGTTGCAGATTTAAAAGTCATCGGTGATACAGATAAAACTGGAACAATAACTCGCTTTAAACCGGATCCAGAAATTTTTAAAGAGACGACAGAATATGAATTTGATACGCTAGCGACTCGTATGCGTGAGTTGGCGTTTTTAAATCGTAATATTAAATTAACAATTGAAGATAAACGTGAACATAAACAAAAGAAAGAGTTCCACTATGAAGGTGGAATTAAATCATATGTTGAACATTTAAATCGTTCAAAACAACCAATTCATGAAGAGCCTGTATATGTAGAGGGTTCAAAAGATGGTATTCAAGTTGAAGTTGCGCTTCAATATAACGAAGGATATACAAATCATATTTACTCATTTACAAATAATATTCATACGTATGAAGGTGGTACACATGAGGTAGGATTTAAAACTGCCCTAACACGTGTGATTAACGATTATGGCCGTAAAAATAACATTTTAAAAGATGCGGATAGTAATTTAACTGGTGAAGATGTTCGTGAAGGTTTAACAGCAATCGTGTCAATTAAACATCCAAATCCACAATTCGAAGGGCAAACGAAGACGAAACTTGGAAATAGTGAAGCGAGAACGATTACGGAGTCAGTATTCTCAGAGGCTTTTGAAAAGTTCTTACTGGAAAATCCCAATGTTGCACGTAAAGTTGTAGATAAAGGAACGATGGCAGCGCGTGCGCGTGTAGCAGCTAAAAAGGCTCGTGAGCTAACTCGCCGAAAGAGTGCTTTAGAAGTTTCAAGTTTACCAGGGAAATTGGCAGACTGTTCTTCTAAAGATCCAGCAATTAGTGAAATTTATATCGTAGAGGGTGACTCTGCGGGTGGATCTGCAAAACAAGGACGCGATCGTCATTTCCAAGCGATTTTACCACTGAAAGGTAAAATTATTAATGTTGAAAAAGCACGCTTAGATAAAATTTTATCAAATGATGAAGTTCGTACAATTATTACGGCGATCGGTACAAATATCGGTGGAGACTTCGATATTGAAAAAGCACGCTATCATAAAGTTATTATTATGACCGATGCCGATGTTGATGGTGCGCATATTCGTACCCTATTATTAACGTTCTTCTATCGTTATATGCGTCAAATCATTGAGTGTGGCTATATATATATTGCGCAGCCACCTTTGTTTAAAGTACAACAAGGTAAAAAAATTCAATATGCTTATAACGATAAAGAACTTGAAAAGATATTAGCTGAGCTACCAGCCCAGCCGAAACCAGGAATTCAACGTTATAAAGGTCTTGGAGAAATGAATCCAACTCAGCTATGGGAGACGACAATGGATCCAGAAGTACGTTCGTTACTTCAAGTTTCTCTTCAAGATGCAATAGAAGCAGACGAAACGTTTGAAATTTTAATGGGTGATAAAGTGGAACCACGTCGTAACTTTATCCAAGAGAATGCAAAATACGTGAAAAACCTTGATATTTAAATGAGTAATGACAGGAATCTAAGCATTCCTGTCTTCTACATATAAATCAATGTATGTGTAACGGAAATGTAAGAGGAGGTGCTCGTTGATGTCAGACAATCAACAACAAGCACGAATTCGAGAAATTAATATTAGTCATGAAATGCGTACCTCATTTTTAGATTACGCAATGAGTGTTATCGTATCTCGTGCATTACCAGATGTTCGTGATGGATTAAAACCTGTGCATCGTAGGGTTTTATATGCGATGAATGATTTAGGAATTACAGCTGATAAAGCGTATAAGAAATCAGCACGTATTGTTGGTGAAGTAATTGGTAAGTATCACCCCCACGGTGATTCAGCTGTTTATGAAACGATGGTACGTATGGCGCAAGATTTCAGTCAACGTTATATGCTTGTTGATGGGCATGGTAACTTCGGTTCTGTAGATGGAGATTCAGCAGCGGCAATGCGTTATACAGAGGCAAGAATGTCTAAGATTTCTATGGAATTAATACGTGATATTTCAAAAAATACAATTGATTATCAAGATAACTATGATGGTTCGGAAAGAGAGCCGATTGTATTACCAGCGCGTTTCCCTAATTTATTAGTAAACGGTACGACAGGTATTGCTGTTGGTATGGCAACAAATATCCCGCCGCATCAGCTTGGCGAAGTAATTGATGGTGTGCTGGCATTAAGTCATAACCCTGATATTACTATCGCGGAATTGATGGAATATATTCCTGGGCCAGACTTTCCGACGGCAGGTTTAATTTTAGGGCGAAGTGGAATTCGAAGAGCTTACGAAACAGGTCGCGGTTCTATTATGCTTCGTGCTAAGGTTGAAATTGAAGAGAAGTCAAACGGTAAACAATCTATTATCGTAACGGAACTACCTTATCAAGTTAATAAGGCACGATTAATTGAAAAAATCGCAGAATTAGTTCGCGATAAGAAAATTGAAGGTATTACAGATTTACGTGATGAATCAGATCGTAATGGTATGCGTATCGTTATGGAAGTACGTCGTGATGCTAATGCTAATGTACTATTAAATAATTTATATAAACATACAGCGCTTCAAACAAGTTTTGGTATTAATATGTTATCTCTTGTAAATGGAGAGCCTCAAGTACTAAATTTAAAACAAAACTTATATCATTATTTGGAGCACCAGAAGGTAGTAATCCGTAGACGTACTGCTTATGAATTAGAAAAAGCAGAGGCACGTGCTCATATTTTAGAAGGGTTACGAATTGCTTTAGATCATCTTGATGAAGTTATTACGTTAATTCGTAGTTCAAAAACGGCAGATATTGCAAAGCAGGGCTTAATGGAACGTTTCGGTTTAAGTGAGAAACAAGCGCAAGCAATTTTAGACATGCGTCTGCAACGCTTAACTGGATTAGAACGTGAAAAAATCGAGCAAGAATATCAAGACTTAATGAAGTTAATTTCTGAATTAAAAGCGATTTTAGCAGATGAAGAGAAAGTTCTTGAGATTATTCGTGAAGAATTAACAGAAGTAAAAGAACGTTTCAATGATAAGAGACGAACAGAAATTACAATTGGCGGTATGGAATTTATTGAAGATGAAGATTTAATTCCTGAGCAAAACATTGCGATTACGTTAACTCATAACGGTTATATTAAGAGGTTGCCAGCTTCTACGTACAAAACACAGAACCGCGGGGGACGTGGTGTACAAGGAATGGGTACGAATGATGATGACTTTGTTGAACATTTATTAACAACGTCCACCCATGATCATATTTTATTCTTTACAAACAAGGGTAAAGTATACCGTACGAAAGGATATGAAATTCCAGAGTATAGTCGTACTGCGAAAGGGCTACCGATTATTAACCTATTAGGGGTAGATAAGGGTGAGTGGATCAATGCCATTATTCCAATTCGTGAGTTTGGTGATGACCAGTTCCTATTCTTTACAACGAAACAAGGTATTTCTAAGAGAACGCCACTTTCATCATTTGCAAATATACGTACGAACGGTTTAATTGCAATTTCGCTTCGTGAAGAAGATGAAGTGATTTCTGTACGTTTAACATCTGGCGATAAAGATATTATCGTAGGGACAAGCAACGGTATGTTAATTCGCTTCAATGAACAAGATGTGCGTTCTATGGGCCGTAATGCAGCTGGTGTAAAAGCTATTACACTAGGCGAAGAGGACCAAGTAGTAGGTATGGAAATTGTTGAAGA